>NZ_CP046653.1:0-3629561 GCF_009759805.1 Bacillus sp. ms-22 | reverse complement strand
TACCTGTGTATGAACTATTAGGAGGTAAATGTCGGGAGGGTATCCCCCTTTATCGTCATGCCGATGGGCCAGATGAAAAGGCTGTTGAGGAGAATGTACTTGCCTTAATGGAAGAGGGGTATCAATATGCCCGATGTCAAATGGGGATGTATGGTGGCAGTGGAACGACTGATACACGGTTAATTGCAACGATTTATGAAAAATCGAATCAAATTGTACCGAAGCGTTCTCCTAAAAATGCTTTACCCGGATGTTATTTTGACCCTGAAGCCTATGCAAGGAGTGTTGATAAGTTATTTGATTATCTGCGATCTAAGATTGGCTTCAATATGGAATTGATTCATGATGTTCATGAACGCATTCCACCAATCGAAGCGGTAAGGTTGGCCAAGAATTTAGAGCCATACCAACTGTTTTTCTTAGAAGATCCTGTTGCTCCTGAAAATATTGATTGGCTTCAAACTATTAGACAACAAAGTACAACGCCAATTGGTATAGGAGAGTTATTCACGAACATAAATGAGTGGAAAAACTTGATTATCAACCAACAAATAGACTTTATTAGATGCCATGTCAGCACTATCGGAGGAATCACTCCGGCCAAGAAATTAGCTGTATTCAGTGAGTTGTTTGGCGTCAGAACAGCCTGGCATGGTCCGGGGGATATTTCTCCAGTCGGTGTGGCTGCCAATCTGCATTTAGACTTAAGCTCTCCGAATTTTGGGATTCAGGAATGGACAGTGTTTAATGAAGCGTTACAAGAGGTGTTCCCAGGCTGTCCAACTGTTGATCAAGGGTTTGCTTATGTGAATGATCTACCTGGATTAGGCGTTGATATTGATGAAGAGAAAGCAAAATTGTATCCACCTGTAGGCGGTATTCCTTCGTGGACACTTGCCCGAACACCAGACGGGACTGCTGTACGACCGTAAGCGATGAACGGAAAGTTTGAAGACAAAAGGATTCTTTTAAAAGGAGAGAAATGTATGAAAGTAGGAGTATACGTATCACCTAAATGTGTCGCAATGAAGGAGAGAGAGATGCCAGTACCGGCATCTGGGGAGGCACTCATTAAGGTATCTTACGCAGGGATATGTGGCACTGATATGATGATTTATCATGGGCTGCATCCGAGGGCAGAAGCTCCCCTTGTCCTTGGACATGAATTTAGCGGGGTTGTAATAGATATTGATGGTGATCAGCATGTTCAAAAGGGAGATAAGGTGGTGATTGAACCGCTCATACATTGTGGGGTTTGTTCAGCCTGTCAGCAAGGGCAATTTCAAGTTTGTCAGAAATTGAGATATATAGGAATTGATCAAGATGGTGGTTTTGCTGAGTATGTTACGATTCCTATTCACAGGCTTAGGCTCCTTCCAGCATCTGTTACAGAAAAAGAGGGAGCAATGATTGAACCTTTGGCTGTAGCTGTTCATACAGTTCGGCGATCGAAGCTGAAGGTTGGAGATACGGTTGTCATTCTCGGTGCAGGTCCTATTGGGCTTTTAATAGGCTTGATAGCAAGACAGGCTGGCGCTGGAAGAATTGTCATTTCTGATGTAAGTTCAATGCGTTTAGAAATCGCTCAGAAGATGGGGTTTGAAGTCATTGATGCTCGGCACACAGATGTGACACATGTGATAAAAAAATATACAGATGGTGTTGGGGCTGATGTCGTTTTTGAAGTAGCAGGTATTCAGGCAACAGCTGATCAAATGATAGAATGCATCAAATACCAAGGTGAAATCGTTGTGGTCAGTGTCTATAAAAAAGCGCCGACTATACAGTTGTCTGCGATGCATTTTCGAGAAATTTCTTTAACAACGACTCGCTGTTATACACCGAGTGATTTTACAAAAGCTATTGAGTTGCTCGAACAGCAAAAGATTCAAATCGATGAATTGGTGTCACACATTCTACCATTAGAGGAGATACAAACAGGCTTTGATTTGATGGAAAATCCCGATCAAGCTTTGAAAATTTTATTTAAACTATAGGGGTGATGTTGATGAGACAGGCTTTTGATTTACAAGGGAAAACAGCTGTAGTAACTGGGGGAACACGTGGTATTGGTAAAGCAATTGCTATAGGTCTTGCTGAGTCGGGAGCAGATATTGTTCTTCTTCAAAGGTCAGATGATACGGTGACACAACATGAAATTAGAGAGTTAGGTGTGCGTTGTGAAATTGTTCGCTGTGATATGGAAAATATAGACGAAGTAAAAGAGGCGATCCCAAAAGCCATTGAGATGATGGATTCAGTTGATATTTTGGTGAATAATGCAGGTATTCAAAGAAGGGCTCCGGCTGCTGAGTTTCCTGAACAGGATTGGGATGATGTGATCAAAGTGAACCTGAAGGCTGTCTGGATTCTATGTCAGCAAGCAGGAAAACATATGCTTGAAAAAAAGAGCGGGAAAATCATCAATATTGCTTCTATTGCTTCATTTCAAGGAGGTTTGTATGTCCCTGCATATGCAGCTGCAAAAGGGGCGGTTGGTCAATTGACGAAAGCACTTGCAAATGAATGGTCATCATCTGGTATTAATGTCAATGCGATCGTACCAGGTTATATCGCAACAGAAATGAACACTGCGTTGATTGATGATCCAGTTCGCAGCAGGCAAATATTAGAGCGAATTCCTGCGGGGCGCTGGGGAAATCCAGATGACTTTAAAGGAGCTGCTGTTTTTTTAGCATCAGCTGCTGCGAACTATGTGCATGGTCATTTGCTCTCTGTTGATGGTGGTTGGCTTGGACGATAAAAATTTCGTGCCCCATGAGTCATATGAAGTGGGGCACGAAAGACACACCGAGAGTAGATTCCTCCTTGTTTTTCGAAAGCGTTTTCTTTAGAGGTGTTTGACTTGTGTGTGTAAATAATGACAAACAAAGGGGCGAATAAGATGAGGGTAGACAGCAACACAATAATTGGGAATGAGACAGTTCCAGTGCAAGGAAAGAAAACGAATATCCGTTGGTTCATTGTCAGTTTTTTGTTCATTGTGACGACGATAAATTATGCAGATCGTGCCACGATTTCAGTTGCGGCTACGCCTTTACAGAGTGATCTAGGCATTAGTGCGGTGACGATGGGGTTTATCTTTTCGGCTTTTAGTTGGTCTTACGCGCTTGGCCAAATTCCTGGTGGCTGGCTATTAGATCGGTTTGGAACGAAAAGGGTGTTGTTTTGGAGTCTTTTTCTTTGGTCCTTCTTTACGTTATTGCAAGGGTTTGTCGGTTTGTTTAGTGCTTCTACAGCTATTATTCTGCTTTTTGTTCTGAGGTTTATTGTAGGGCTTGCAGAGGCTCCTTCTTTCCCGGGAAATAGCCAGGTTGCAGCTTCGTGGTTTCCTGATCATGAGCGTGGGACTGCATCTGCTATTTTTAGTGCATCTGCCTTTTTAGCCATTATTGTTTTTACACCATTTATGTCGTGGATTACAGCGTACATGGGGTGGGAACATGTTTTCACAATTATGGGTGCGTTAGGGATTGTGATCTCTTTTATTTGGTTAAAAGTCATTCATAATCCAAAGGATCATCCCCGTGTCAATCAAGCAGAGTTAGATTATATTGAGGATGGCGGCGGTCTGTTAGATATGATGGGGGAAAACGCCAATAAAGGGTCTGCGCAGAAAAGTGGAATCAAATGGTCTTATATCAAACAAATTATGAAAAGTCGTATGTTAGTCGGTGTTTATATTGGTCAATATTGTATTTCTACCCTCACTTATTTTTTTATGACATGGTTTCCTGTGTATCTCATACAAGAGCGAGGGATGTCAATACTACAAGCGGGATTTGTCGCCGTATTACCTGGGCTTAGTGGTTTTATAGGTGGGATTTTAGGTGGGATCTATTCGGATTATTTGCTGAAAAAGGGGAAATCGCTTACCTTTGCTCGAAAGACGCCTATTATTATCGGGATGATTCTATCAAGTGGTATGATCGCATGTAACTATACGAATGTGGAATGGCATGTGGTTGGCATTATGGCGCTGGCGTTCTTTGGAAAAGGATTTGGGCAATTGGGATGGGCGGTCATGGCTGATAGCTCTCCAAAAGAAATAGGTGGGTTAAGTGGCGGCTTATTTAATACATTTGGAAATATTTCTGGTATTACGACACCTATTATTATTGGTTTTATCATTAGTGCAACTGGTTCATTTCATGGCGCACTCGTTTTTGTAGGCATAAATGCAATTGTTGCTATGTTGAGTTACTTGTTGATTGTAGGAGATATTAAACGATTGGAATTACATGATGATTCGTCGGTGGTGAAAGAGTAAAAAAGAGCCATATTGATTTTTCTTACTCAATAAGGTGAGACCACTTCTAAGACCTGAATTCGGTATGTATCGAAATTAGGTCTTTTCATTTTTACGGTGGTAATGTGCACATGTACTTCTGACTTTGTGGAGCGGTCTATATGGTGGTGATTTTTTGTCATTTATTTATATTTGATTCAGGAATGTCTTCACATCGATAGTTCTTGATTCTTGCCTTCATTTCTTTTATTCTTACTATATTGCCTTTTAGGTATCCTCAAATATAAAAGACGCTGAACGTCTCTGTTTCTCGAAAGTTATTCTTCTATTTCTTCATTTTGCAGAAAAACCCCTTTCCTTGTGCGGTATGTGTATAAAGTGGATACGTCTAGTCAAAAACTCGTCAAATAGGTGACAGGTTCTTAAAAAGCCAATCTGTTTGTTTGACAATAAATGAGGTAAGAAAGTGAAGGATGGAGGTGCGCGGCATGATTGTCCATTTGAATCAAGTGCTTGGTCGGATGATGCCGGTGATGACTCCTATTAGTGTGTTGCTTGGTGTTGTATTAGCGGCGTATTTAAGGGATTTTACGTTTTTGGTGCCTTGGGTGTTTGCCGTCATGACATTTACAGGAAGTTTATCTGCCAGCTTTTCAGCTTTAAGGCATACGGTGATGCATCCATTGCCTTTGATTTTAACGTTTATGATTTTGCATGTATTAATGCCTCTTTATGCTTGGGCGGCGGGGCATCTGATATTTGCTGATGATTCCATGACCATCACAGGTTTGACGCTAGCGATGGTCATTCCAACAGGTGTGTCTAGTTTAATATGGGCAGCCATGTACAAAGGAAATGTTGGGTTAACTTTATCTATTATTTTAATTGATACACTGCTTTCGCCTTTGATTGTGCCAGCCAGTCTGTCATTGCTTGTCGGAACACAAGTGCATATGGACATTGGGGCCATCATGAAAGGGTTGTTCGGTATGGTGGTGCTTCCGTCTATTTTGGGAATGCTCGTTCATCAGTATGCTAAGCCAACGGTGACGAAGGCCATCAGTCAGACGATGTCACCTTTTTCAAAAATAGGTTTGTTTGTGGTGGTGTCTATTAATAGCTCTGTTGTCGCCCCATATTTGCGTGAGCTTGATGCAGCATTTTTTAGTAAAGCAGTCATTGTGTTTCTCATTGCAATGAGTGGGTATGCGTTTGCGTGGTTCATTGGAAAGGCCATGAAATGTACGCAAGGGGAGGTTGTGGCCATTGTGTATACAGGCGGTATGCGAAACATTAGTGCGGGTGCTGTACTTGCCATTAGCTTTTTTCCGCCTGCTGTTGCCGTCCCTGTTGTGATTGGTATGCTCTTTCAGCAAGTGCTTGCTGCCTTTTTTGGTTTTTTACTTAATCGTTTTGAGCTGAAAACACCTGCTGTGACTAAATCGTTATCATGAATAAGCCTCCATCCTTTGAGATGGAGGCTTCAGCGTGTAGACAAACCCTCGCATTCTTTGTCAGTCCTGCGTGCCGGTGCTCACGAATCTTAAATTCGCTCCGCGCCGGTACTCGTCCTTCCTAGACTGCAAAGGTTTTCAAGTCACGCTGAAAAGAAGACAAAGGGCTAAAATCAAGATCATTTTAACCCTTTGTCAACAATCTGAAGCCTCCATCCTTTGAGATGGAGGCTTTTTTGCGATTAATAGATGAGGTATTTCTTTCGCTTCTTTTCAAATGTTTTCAGGTCATGGTGATATTGTTTCATGATGTGTTTGATGGAAGTTCCCTTATTGATTTCTTCTTTGACCCAGCCATTTCCGATAAGTTGATCAAAGCTTCCTGTTTGAAGGAATTGAAAGTCATTCGGATACAAATCATGAATTGCTTTGATGATGGATAATCCCGTTTTTACTGCTTCAAATGAAGTACGGTCTGTGACGTATAATTGCACGCCATGGGAAAGAGTCCCGGCATGTTTTGAAAAGGTAGGGGTAAATGAAACAGGTCTAAATTGAATGCCTTTTAGTTTTAGCACATTTAGATGATCTGCTAGCTGATTGCTATTGATATATGGAGCACCAATGAGCTCGAATGGTTTTGTCGTTCCTCTGCCTTCAGAGACGTTTGTGCCTTCAATTAATCCGGTTGCTGGGTAGACATAGGTACTGTCAACAGTCGGCATGTTAGGGGAAGGAAGGACAAACGGCAGCTTTGTGTCATCGAACGTCATGGAGCGTTTCCAATGTTTCATTTTGATCACAGTGACATCAGCGTTGATATGAAACTCTTTGTTAAACATGTGTGCAAGTTCTCCAGTCGTCATCCCATGTCTTAATGGGATTGGATAGAGACCTACAAATGAGGCGTGTTCGGGCTCTAATACAGGTCCTTCTACTTTTAGCCCGCCTATTGGGTTTGGACGATCTAGGACAACAAATGGAATGTTGTTTTCCTTAGCGGCTTCCATTGCATAGGCCATCGTGTAAATATAGGTGTAATAACGAGTACCAACGTCTTGAATATCAAACAGCAGGACATCTACATTTTTGAGCATATCAGGAGTTGGCTTTCTTGTTTTTCCATAGAGAGAGTAAACAGGCAGGCCCGTTTTTTCGTCTGTATACGATTCGACGCCTTCTCCTGCCTGTGCGTCACCGCGTACGCCGTGTTCAGGTCCGTACAAGGCAGTCAGTTTTATATTTGGATGTTCAAATAGGAGATCGACACTGCTTTTCATGTTTGCATCAATGCCGGTAGGATTCGTAATAAGTCCTACCTTTTTCCCTTTTAGCCAAGAGAGATTACTTGATAGTAATGTTTCGATCCCTGTTTTGACTGCTGTTTTTTTCCCTTTTGTGTCTGTTCGTCCTGAATCTGCGGGGGAGGCGGCGGTCAATGTGCTGATCATGAGAAGACTAGCGAGTATCAAGCTTGCGGTCTTTTTCAAGAGAATCCCTCCTATTTGATCTGCTTCCCTTTTAAATTGAGTCCATAGCCAAATGGATAAAGGGTTTGATTAGGATGAGTGACTGATGGGATAGCAACTGGCAATTTCCCTTTAGGTGATGCCGCGCCAAAAATCACTTCTAGTCCAGCAGGAATATTCGGTTGATTGAATTGTCCGTTTGAGTAGCCTTTAAAACCGTAAACAGCCAGTAAGGCATCGGCTTCCTCGAAATTGGCAGCATCATATGGGTTTCTAAGACTCATGATGACCAGTTTTTTGTTTTGTGCTGCTGCTTCTTTCATGACAGCACGAGGGAAGGCAGTTGCCCATTTCTTCGGGTCCTGTACATTGTCATCAATCACGCCATCATTTACAGCTGGGTCATTTTGGACAACGTAAGAGCCAGTAATGACATAGTCAGCATCTTGAATCAGCTTGGCTGTTTCTTTCGAGAAGCTCTTATCTGCAAATGCGTACGATTGGATACGAACAGGCTTGATCTTTTTCTGTTTGATCAGAGTGTCAATTGTGACAGACATTGCTTTTGTTTGATCTTCATAGGGTGCCATGAGCACAATTTGATCGTTCTTTTTAGGTTTAAAGGGCAAGGTTTTGTGGTTGTTTTTAAGTAGAGTGATGCCTTCACGTGCCATTTTTTGTTCTGCTTTTCGGTGCGCCTTTTGACCAACGAGTTGAGTGGCTTTTTTGATTTTCTTTTCAAGGCTTACGGGTTTATTGGTGGATATGATGCCTCGTTTGATCTTTAATTCAAGGATTTTCTCAACAGATTGGTTGATCTGAGATATCGGAATTTCGTTTGTTAAAACGGCTTGTTTTAGAGCATTGAACACATTTTCTAAGTTTTTCGCTGTTTTTAAGGACGTGACAGGGGCTGGCATGAGGGCAATGTCGACGCCTGCTTTAATGGCCATCACCACGGCTTCTTCCTGTCCAAAGTTATCTGCGATCGCTTTCATGTTTAGAGCATCTGTCACAACAACTCCTTGAAAGCCCATTTCTTCTTTTAGTAGATGTGTGATCACTTTTTTAGATAAAGTAGCAGGAACCATGATGTTTTCACCATCTTTTTTACTTTGATAGGTCGTGTTATCAATGGCTGGAAATTGAACGTGAGCGGTCATGACCATATCAGCACCTGCGTTGATTGCTTGTTGAAACGGATACAGTTCAACCTTTTTCAAACGATCAAGGTCATGTTTGACGAGCGGAAGTCCGTAGTGACTATCGACAGCTGTATCACCATGGCCTGGGAAATGCTTTAGTGTGGAAATGGTCTTTTCTTTTTGAAGTCCTTTCATGGTTTGAAGACCAAGTCTAGTGACAAGTGCAGGGTCAGAGCTAAAGGAACGGACACCAATGACGGGGTTGTTTGGGTTATTATTCACATCAAGAACAGGAGAGAAGTTTGTATTGATGCCTAAGGCGTTTAATTCCTTACCGATGATTTTTCCTGTGTCGTATGCATTTTTCTTACTTCTAGAGGCACCAATCGACATATTTCCTGGGAAATGTGTTCCCTTTTGAAGTCTTGTGACGATTCCGCCTTCTTGATCAATTGAAATGAATAGAGGAATGTTTGGTGATGCTTTTTGAAATTCATGAGTGAGGTTGACGGTTTGTTTCGTATCAACGACATTCTCTGCAAATAAGATGACACCGCCTAGATGATATTTCTTAACAATATGAGACACTTCTGTATTCATTTTTGTTAACCCTGTAGGAGTGAATTCACCTTCTGCTTGCCAATTTCGAAAGTCTGGCATGAGCATTTGACCAATTTTTTCATCTAGTGACATGTCTTGAACCATTTGTTTGGCGGTTGGAAGAGGGGCAGAGCTCACCTTTTCCGTTGGAATGGAAGCGGTGAGTAGGGCCAAAACCAGTGCAGCGGGGAAGAGAGATTTTAACATCGAATTCCTCCTTTTACTTAAATGATTCGTAGATTGCCGTCATGATGCTTCCATAAGTTCCAGTTGGGAAAAGGTCACCTTCAAATTGATTTGGGTTGATTTCAGGTGAAACGACAGGTGAATGTTTCTTATTCGTCAGCAGGACGACACCTAGATTGTGTTTTGGATCAATCAATGTCATCGTTCCGGTCCAGCCTGTGTGTCCATAGGCTTCGTTACTTGCGTATTTTCCAAACATCCATTCCATGTCAGTATGGCCGTTTTTCCGCCAGCCTAGCCCGTAGGTTGGGTTCGTGTCTGAGGATGTCGTAAAGAGATCGATTGAAGTTTGGTCAAAGATGGTTGTTTTCCCATAGCCTCCTTTGTTGAGCATCAGCTGAAGAAGCACAGCCATATCAGAGGTGTTAGAGAAAAGTCCAGCATGACCAGATACACCAGCCATGGAGTAATATGCTTTCTCGTCGTGGACTTCACCCAGCAGGGTATATCGCCGAATGTTTTCAAAATCAATGACACCATCTCGTGTATTGCCTAGGCGCTCGGTAGCTGCAAAATGCTTCGGCTTGAATCCTTTTTTCAGCGGATTGAACATTGTATGTTTGAGACCGAGCGGCCGGTAGATCGTCGACTCTACATATTGATCAAGAGGCATGCCTGTTTTTTTCTCAATGATCATGCCTAACAGCATGTAATCAATGTCACTATAAATATGCTGGGTGCCTGGTGTGTATTGCAGCGGCACTTTAGGCAGCCATTTCATAGTTGTTTGTCTATCTTGGGAGAAAAAAGAGCCTGCTGCTTCTTTGCTATAAAATAAGACACTTGAAGGGAGTCCGGCAGAATGGGTGAGAAGATCCTTTACCCTGAGTTGATCTTTGCCGGTTACCTTTGCATCTGGTTCATCCTGAAAGTCTGGCAGGATGGATTGTATTTTTTCATTCACATCTAGTTTTTGTTCGTATACAAGCTTTTGCAGGGCATAGTTGGTGGCATACATTTTTGTATTGGATGCCAGATCGAACAATGTGTTCTTTTTCATTTTCTTATACGATTTGAGTTCAGTCATTCCTTCGTATTTCTGTCTGTAGCCATAGGCTTTTTGGTGGACGATTTTACCATCCTTGATGATGATGAGTGCGGCTCCTGGAAATCCTGCTTTGATATCTTTTTGAATCATTTGATCAACCTTCCTAAGCTGCCTGAAAGAAAAACCTGCTTGTTCCGGTCGTTTTGCTTTTTTTAAGACGGGATATTCTTCAGGTGCTGTTTTAGAGAAAGACGGTACAGGATGGGAGCTAGTTGCAAATGTTGGTACTGGTAACCCAAGGAGCATAAACAGACTTGTTATGCATAGAAACCATTTCTTCAAGAGCTAGACCTCCTTATTATTAGTTTCCTCGAATTCAACAGCCATATCATCATGAAAGCCGAATAAGTATGTGAAAATAAATCCAGCGACATATGCGATAAATAGTCCGATTAAGTAAAGAAGCATTTGATGCGTGTGAACGATAAAGGTTAATGGGAGACCTGATACCCCAATTGCTTTAGTGGCGATTTGGAAATAGGCTTGAAATGCTCCGCCGATTCCAGCACCGAGACATGCGGTAAGGAATGGTCTTCCCAGCGGGAGTGTGACACCGAAAATGAGTGGTTCTCCAATTCCAAGCATTCCTGAAGGAAGTCCGCCTGCAATGGCTCTTTTCAGTTTTTTCTTTTTTGTTTTCATATAAATGGCAAAGGCAGCGCCTACCTGTCCTGCACCTCCCATAGCGAGAATTGGCAGAAGCGGGTCATCTCCAATTGAATGGATGAGCTCCATATGAATAGGTGTTAGACCTTGGTGAAGTCCTGTCACAACAAGAGGAAGGAAGGTTGCACCAAGAACAAATCCGGCAAAAATACCGCCAATGTTTAATAGATAAGTAAGCCCTGAGGTGATGGTATCAGATATAAATCCGCCGACTGGCATGAAGACAACGTATGTGAAAATGCCTGTAATAAGAAGTGTGATGGTTGGTGTGACGATGATATCAAGTGATTGCGGGACGAAGCGTCTGATTCGGTTCTCAACAAGTGCCATAAAGATGGCGGCAAGAAGAACACCGATGAGTCCGCCTCTGCCTGGTAGAATATTTGTGCCAAATAACATAATATCTGCGGAGGCTGGGTTAATAATGAGGATACCTGCTAATGCACCTAATGCAGGAGAGCCTCCAAATTCTTTTGCGGCGTTTGTTCCGACTAATATACCGAGATAGGCAAACAAGCCTGATCCGATCACCGTTAGGATAATGGCTGCTTGGGATTTTCCATCGAGCCAGCCCGCTTGCACGATCGCTTTTGTAATACCCGTAATGAGACCTGATGCGACCAGTGCGGGAATGATGGGGATAAAAATGCTCGCAATTCGACGTAATAGCAGCTTGAATGGTGTGCGGTTCTTTTGTGAAATGGCTTGTTTGTTTTTTTGTGCTTCTTGGTTTAGATCATATGAATCCGAGGCGTTTAGCAGCTGTTCAAACGCACTTGATACATGATTGACAACACCAGTGCCTAAGATGATTTGAACGGTTTCCGCCTCGACGACGCCAATGACACCATCGAGTTCTTTGATCGCTGTGAGTTGAACTTTTTCATGATGAATCGGTGTAATTCGGAGACGTGTCATACAATGTGTATGGGAAGAGATGTTTTCAGAACCACCACAGAGTGAAAGAATGTCTTTCGCCAACTGCTGATATTTCTTTTGATGACTCATGTTGAATCCCCCTTTGATTTTCGTTTCATGGAGCGGATGGCATGCCTTGTCTTGTCAATATATTGTGCCGTTTGTTCATATTGACGGGAGGCTAAGCTTAGGAACAAGACATCGATTAAATAGAGCTGTGCCATTCTAGAGGAAGTGGCAGCACTGCGAAAAGGTGCTTCATTGGAACCGGACGTCGATAGGTGAACGTCACACAATGCAGAAACGCTTGTATGACCTGGATGCGTTAAGGCAATGGTTTTCACTTCATTTTCTTTGGCGAGTTGAAGGGCTTGAATGATGTCTAACGTTTCTCCTGAAAAGGATATGCCGAATACTATGTCATTCTTTCCTGCATTTGCGATGACTGTGGATGCAATGTGCATGTCAGTGAAGGCTGTGGCCGCATAATTGATTCTGAGAAATTTCTGCTGAGCATCAGCTGCAACGATGCCAGATGCACCAACACCGATAAAATGGATTTGGTTTGCATTCAGCAGCAGTTGAACGGCCTTTTCTAAAGCTTCTACATTTAAGATAGAGGCTGTGTCTTTGATCGATTGAATCGAGTTTCCTGCTGTCTTTTGAATAATGGATGGAAGTGGTTCATCTTGTTCGATATCCCGGTAGCCTTGTTTATCGGCGTGCATTAAGTCACCAGCGATTCGCATTTTTAAATCTTGGTAGCCATCCAGCCCGAGTGATTTACAAAGGCGGATGACGGCAGAGCTGCTTGCACCGGCAGCCTGACTGATTTCATGCACTGTGCCTTTAATGACTTTGTCAGGGTGGGCAAGGATATAGTCTGCAATGATTTTTTCAGATTGGGGAAGTTTTGATTTCATTGTGTGTAGTAGGGTGAGTCCGCCTGCTGACATGAGCTTTGCCTCCTTTAGGATTGATGACGTAAGATGGCTTTGTCGATATGGCCATCTGCTTTGTTGAGTAAGTCTTTTGCTGTCTTTTTATCTGTATTTGTTTGAAGCATGACAATGGCGGTTTTGACTTCTAAATCGGCTGCTTCAAGAGTTTTTACGGCTTGTTCATAGGAAGCGTTTGTCACATGTTGGATGATGGTGATGGCGCGTTCTTTTAGTTTGTGATTGCTTACTTTTACATCAACCATTAGGTTTTCATATACTTTGCCTTGTCTGATCATGACCGAGGTGGAAAGCATATTTAAAATCATTTTATGAGCGGATGCGGCTTTCATTCTTGTTGATCCAGTGATGACTTCTGGTCCGACGATGACTTCAATGGCACAGTCTGCCAGCTCACTAATCTCAGCTTGTTCATTGCAGCTGAGGGCGATTGTTTTTGCTCCAATGGATCTTGCATAGTTTAAAGCGCCGATGATATAAGGTGTTCTGCCGCTAGCAGCGATGCCGACAACAGTATCTTTTGATGTCAGGTGGATGTGTTCTAAATCCTGTTTGCCAGCTTCTTCACTGTCTTCCACATCTTCAGCAGCGTGTGAAAAAGCAGAGTCTCCGCCTGCCATGATGCCTATGATGACATCTGGTGAAACGCTATAGGTGGGTGGACATTCCACAGCATCCATGACACCAATTCTGCCGCTTGTTCCAGCGCCTAGATAAATGAGTCTGCCTCCATTCGAGATGGATTCATAGGCGAAGTCACTTGCTGTTTTTACATTGGGAAGGACTCGGTTGACTGCTTGGGCGACCTTCATATCTTCTTTATTGATCATTTGGAGCATTTCGAGTGGATTTGCTTGTGAAATTCCCATGGTGTTAGGGTTTCTTGATTCTGTTGTCAAAGAACGCAGTTGAGATGGCTGCATGTGACATACCTCCTTATTTCTTCATTTTCAGTATATTGAGTATGATATGAAATTTCAATATTATATTTAAATACTGAAATTATATTTCAGTCGAAACATTGTGCTGATAGGGGGTGAATAATTAGAAAATAAAAAAAATAAAAATCCCCTTTACAAACGGTGGGCAACCTGTATATAATAACTTTTGTCAGCTTCGCGGAAACAGTAAACTTGACAAAATGGCCCGTTGGTCAAGCGGTTAAGACACCGCCCTTTCACGGCGGTAACACGGGTTCGAATCCCGTACGGGTCACCATGATGTGGAGGATTAGCTCAGCTGGGAGAGCATCTGCCTTACAAGCAGAGGGTCGGCGGTTCGAGCCCGTCATCCTCCACCATATGCCGGTGTAGCTCAACTGGTAGAGCAACTGACTTGTAATCAGTAGGTTGGGGGTTCAAGTCCTCTTGCCGGCACTGTTTTTTCTTTATCAATTCCATATGTGGAGGGGTAGCGAAGTGGCTAAACGCGGCGGACTGTAAATCCGCTCCCTCCGGGTTCGGCGGTTCGAATCCGCCCCCCTCCACCATTTTTGGGCTATAGCCAAGCGGTAAGGCAACGGACTTTGACTCCGTCATGCGTTGGTTCGAATCCAGCTAGCCCAGTAAGACACCTTTTTGAAAAAGGTGTCTTTTTTTTTACGATGTTTTTAGAAAGAATGTATAACTATTCAAAATGTTGTTGAGTTGAGTCAGCAGGCATGAAGAAAGTAAAATATAAGCATGAACGGAAAGGGGATGTACATACATGGGAGAAAAAAAGAAGGTCACGATGATCGGGGTTCCAATGGATTTGGGTCAAATGAGAAGGGGCGTCGATATGGGACCGAGTGCGATTCGATGTGCTGGCGTAAAGGAAAAATTGGAATCGCTTTCATTCGAAGTGGAGGATCTTGGGGATATACCAGTCGAGCAAAGGGACGATGAGAAAGGTCTCTATACAAGTGAAAAGCTAAAAAACTTAACGGAGAATGCTGGTGCGAATCAGCTTCTTGCTGAAAAGGTCAGCAGTATTGTGCAGTCAGGTTCGTTTCCACTGATTTTAGGCGGGGATCACAGCATTGCGATAGGCACACTTGCCGGTGTAGCGAAGCATTATGAAAATTTGGGTGTCATTTGGTATGATGCGCACGGTGATTTAAATACAGAGGAAACCTCTCCTTCTGGAAATATTCATGGCATGCCGCTTGCAGTCAGTCTCGGCCTTGGGCATGCTGATTTAACGAATATTGGCGGTTATACGCCTAAAGTGAAGCCTGAGAATGTGATCTTAATTGGTGCTCGTTCCTTAGATGAAGGAGAGCGGGCATTGATTAGAGAAAAAGGGATTAAAGTGTATACGATGCATGAAATTGATCGTTTAGGGATGACAAGAGTGATGGAGGAAGCCATTGCATATTTAAAGGAAAGAACAGACGGTGTTCACCTGTCGCTTGATTTAGATGGGTTAGATCCAGTGGAATGTCCTGGTGTAGGAACGCCGGTTGCAGGCGGCATCAGTTACCGGGAGAGTCACCTTGCAATGGAGCTTTTAGAGGAAGCGGGTATTTTGACTTCAGCTGAATTTGTTGAGGTGAATCCGGTATTAGATGAGAAAAATAAAACAGCTGAAGTGGCTGTTGCGTTAATTGGTTCTTTAATGGGCGAAAAGCTGTTGTAGAGCGGGAATTGTTCCCGTTCTTTTTTGTTTTGGGGAAATTTAAGGATATGTTAAGGTTTTTACCGGCTGATAAGCGCAACACGCTGTCAAAAATTTGTTACACTATTTTTTAGAGGAGAATGAAACCTTTTGGAAAGAGGTTCGTATACATAAAGACCGGTGAAGGCAGAGGTTGAATATACTATGGAAACAATGATTAAAAAGAGAATTAAGCAAGTGAAAAAAGGCGACCAGAACGCATTTGCAGACATCGTAGACCTGTATAAGGACAAAATTTATCAGCTGTGCTATCGTATGCTTGGGAATGCACATGAAGCAGAGGATATTGCGCAGGAGGCATTTATTCGTGCCTATGTGAATATTGAGAGCTTTGATGTGAATCGTAAATTTTCCACGTGGCTGTACCGCATTGCAACCAACCTGACCATCGACCGTATTCGTAAAAAAAAGCCGGATTATTATTTAGATGCAGAGGTGGCAGGAACAGAAGGACTGAATATGTATTCTCAAATTGCTGCTGATGGCATTTTGCCAGAGGATGAGGTGGTGTCGCTTGAATTATCGAGCACCATTCAGCAAAAAATTCTAAGATTACCCGATAAATATCGTTCGGTCATTGTATTAAAGTATATTGATGAACTCTCGTTAAAAGAAATTAGTGAGATTCTGAATATACCAGTTGGTACGGTGAAAACGAGAATACACAGGGGTAGAGAGGCTCTCCGGAAACAGTTGAGAGACCTTTGAGTGAGGTGGTTTTGATGAGCTGTCAGGAAAGAATCGTCCTGCTTATGCATCAGTATTTAGACGGGGACATTGAGCCCGAAGATGAAAAAGAATTAAAGAGCCATCTGCAATCGTGTGAGGAATGCCGTACTCATTTTCAACAAATTGAGAAATCCATCGCGCTCGTGCAGAGTACATCTCATATAGAAGCACCATCTGATTTCACTGCAAAGGTGATGGCAGGTCTCCCAAAAGAGAAAAAGCGTGTGTCGGTTCAAAGATGGATCAAAGCTCACCCGCTGATGGTAGCCGCTGCCCTCTTTGTCATATTGATGGGAGGCAGTCTGTTTACAAGCTGGAATACGGATCATAATTTCAGTGTGTCAAAGCAGCCGAATCTCGTAGTTGAAAATGATACAGTGATTGTACCTAAAGGGGAAACCGTCAAAGGTGATGTCACTGTCAAAAATGGCAAGCTGATTGTAGAAGGCAAGGTTGATGGTAACGTAACAGTCGTCAATGGGGAACAGCTGACTGCTTCTGCCGGACAAGTCACTGGTCAAATCAATGAAATTAATGAAGTGTTTGATTGGGTCTGGTACAAAATGAAATCCACAGCACAAGACGTGATGCGGGTCATTGGACCAGAGGAGCAAAAGTAAATCAAACGGCTTGAGAGCAGTCTCTAAGGGGACTGCTCTTTTTCTATACATGAACCAAGCTTGGAGGCAGCCATATATGGCAACTATTTTCCTTGCTGAAACAAAATGTGATATAATAGCCACGCTATGTATTACACATAGGCTCTTTTTTTATAAAAAAATGAATCAAACGAAGAATAACTGAAAATTCTGGAGGACGAGGAAATGGCTTTAGGGGATATTCCTTTTTTGCAGTACCTCGGTAATGCTGTTGATATTCTCGTTGTTTGGTATGTGATATATAAATTAATGATGGTCATCCGCGGAACAAAAGCGGTTCAGCTTTTAAAGGGAATTGTCGTCATTGTTCTCGTCAGGATGGGAAGTGCGTATCTCGGTCTTAACACACTTCAGTGGCTGATGGATCAAGCGATTACGTGGGGGTTCCTTGCGATCATTATTATTTTTCAGCCAGAGCTAAGGAGAGCGCTTGAGCAGCTTGGGCGCGGCCGTTTCTTTTCAAGAAGCGGGACACCTGTAGAGGAACAGCAGCAGAAAACGATCGAGGCAATTACAAAAGCAATTAACTATATGGCAAAACGAAGAATAGGAGCGCTGCTGACAATTGAGCGTGATACTGGGATGAATGATTACATAGAGACCGGAATTCCTTTGAATGCAAAGGTGAGTTCTGAGCTGCTGATTAATATTTTCATTCCGAATACACCGCTTCATGACGGCGCTGTGATTATGAAGCGTGATGAGATTGCAGCTGCGGCTTGTTATTTACCGCTGTCAGAAAGTCCTTTTATTTCAAAGGAGCTCGGCACACGTCACCGAGCGGCAGTTGGTATTAGTGAAGTGACAGACAGCTTAACCGTCATCGTCTCCGAGGAGACAGGCGGTATAAGTGTCGCAAGAAATGGTGATCTCCATCGAGAATTGACAGAAGAAGCGCTTGAAGAAATGCTGGTTGCTGAATTTAGTAAGAACAGCAAAGATGCTTCCTCGACCAAATGGTATTGGAGGGGCAAGAAAAATGGATAAGATTTTGAATAATCGCTGGGCCGTTAAGTTTCTTGCATTGGTCTTCGCTTTATTGCTGTATGGTGCAGTCAATTCAGCGCAAGCGCCCACGCCGAAAAAAATCGGTGAATCCTTTTTCCCAACATCGACAACAGATGAAGCAACCTTAACGGACATTCCTGTTAAAGCGTATTATGATGACGAGAAGTATGTCGTCACTGGTGTGCCGCAGACAGTCAATGTCACAATTAAAGGTTCAACAAGTGCTGTGAAAACAGCAAGACAAACAAAGAACTTTGAAATTTACGCAGATATGCAAAAGCTGACGACAGGTACACATAAAGTGGAGCTGAAGGCGAGAGATGTATCAAAAGGGATCACATTAACGATTAATCCGTCTGTGACAACTGTGACGATACAAGAAAAAACGACAGCTGAATTCCCTGTTGAAACAGAATTTTATAATCAAAATAAAATCAAAGACGGCTATTCACCAGAGCAGCCTATTGTGAATCCGAAAAAGGTCACTGTCACTGGCTCAAAAGACGTGATCGACAAAATTTCTGTCATAAAGGCATTTGTGAACTTAGAGGGTGTCGATCAGCAAATCGAGAAAGAAGCGAAGTTGACTGTTTATGATAGTAGCGGAAATGAACTGCCGGTCGAAGTAAGTCCGTCTGTGGTAGATATTACGGTCCCGATTACGAGTCCGAGCAAGAAAGTCCCGTTTAAGATTGAGCGGACGGGCAGCTTACCGGATGGAATCAGTATTTCAAGCATTGAGACAAGCCCAAGTGAGGTCACGGTTTACGGTTCTCAAAAGGTACTGGATGCACTTGATTTTATTGATGGCGTTAAGCTGGACCTAAGCAAAATCAAAGATGATACGGAGATTGATGCCAACATCCCACTGCCAGATGGTGTGAAAAAGGTATCACCTGAAACCGTTAAGATCAAAGTGAAGGTTGCAACAGCTAAAGAAAAAAAGATTGATAATGTCCCGATTTCTGTCGTGGGCCTGAGCAAGGATCTCAGCTCTGAATTTGTGAGTCCGTCTTCTGGGCGTCTCACGTTAACAGCAAAAGGGTCAAAGAGTGCAATTGATAAACTAAAGGCTTCAGATATTGAAGCCTATATCAATGTGGGGGACTTAAACGAAGGGACACATGAGGTCAAAGTACAAGTGAATGGCCCTCAAAATGTGACGTGGACATTATCTAGATCGAAGGTCAAAGTGAAACTGACTTCTACTGATACAGAAGATCAGCCGGCTTCTACGAATGATCGGAAAGATCAATCATCCGATGATGATCAGGAAGAGAAGAGTCAAAAGGAATCAACACAAGATAAAGCAAAAAAAGAATCGAGTCAAAGACAGCGGGTCAAAGAAGATAACAAAGAGGACGCAGCGTCCTCTTGAATGGTAAAAAAGGAGCGATTGAGACATGGGCAAGTACTTTGGAACTGATGGTGTAAGGGGTGTGGCTAATAGCGAATTAACGCCAGAGCTCGCATTTAAAATTGGGAGATTTGGCGGCTATGTGCTCACGAAGGATAAAGAACGTCCAAAGGTACTCGTTGGACGAGACACGCGTGTATCTGGTCATATGTTAGAAGGAGCACTCGTAGCCGGCTTACTTTCAATTGGGGCTGAAGTCATGCGTTTAGGTGTGATCTCAACACCTGGTGTGTCTTATTTAACGAAGGCAATGGATGCAGAAGCAGGTGTCATGATTTCAGCTTCTCACAACCCAGTTCAAGACAACGGAATTAAATTTTTCGGCGGTGACGGCTTTAAGCTGTCAGATGAACAGGAAAATGAAATTGAGCAGCTAATGGATCAGCCAGTCGATCAATTACCACGTCCAGTTGGAGCCGATCTTGGAACGGTGAATGACTACTTTGAAGGCGGTCAGAAATACTTGCAATTCTTGAAGCAGACAGCGGATGAGGATTTCACAGGCATTCACGTAGCGCTTGACTGTGCACACGGTGCAACATCTTCTCTTGCGACACATTTATTTGCGGATTTAGATGCAGATGTGTCAACAATGGGGACATCACCGAATGGATTGAATATCAACGATGGCGTAGGTTCTACTCACCCAGAGGCTCTTTCTGCTTTTGTGAAAGAAAAAGGAGCGGATATTGGTCTTGCGTTTGATGGTGATGGTGACCGCTTAATTGCAGTCGATGAAAAAGGTGATATTGTAGACGGCGATCAAATTATGTACATATGTGCACGTTATCTAAAGGGTGAAGGCCGATTGAAGGATGACACGGTCGTGTCAACGGTCATGAGTAACCTTGGTTTCTATAAAGCGCTTGAGAAGCAAGGCATTAAGAGCATTCAAACCGCTGTTGGTGACCGCTATGTGGTCGAGGCGATGAAAAAGGATGGCTATAATGTCGGAGGCGAGCAATCAGGCCATTTGATTTTCCTTGATTATAATACGACAGGTGATGGCATGCTTTCTGCGATCATGCTGGTGAATACACTAAAAGCAACAGGAAAAACATTATCAGAGCTTGCGGCTGAAATGGAAAAGTTCCCGCAGCTTCTAGTGAATGTGAAGGTATCTGATAAGTATAAAGTGGAAGAAAATGAGAAAGTGAAAGCTGTGATTCAAGAGGTTGAAAAAGAGATGAACGGTGACGGCCGCATCCTTGTTCGTCCATCAGGAACAGAGCCGCTTGTACGTGTCATGGCAGAGGCGAAGACAAAAGAGCTGTGTGATGAATACGTGGCTCGCATTACGGCTGTTGTCAAAGAAGAAATGGGTATTGAGTAATAGGTTGAAGCAAATCGCAAAGCTGCGGTTTGCTTTTTTTTGAATAAACGTCATAAGAGGAGGGCTCTTTACGAATGATATAAGCGAGGGCAACTTGCTGCTTGCTTTCATACATAAGAGAGCACATCAAAGGTAGAACGTGACAAGCCTCATCGCATATAGTGTATGGAGGTCTCACCTTCTAAAATGAAGGGGATCACCTGCTACATTGTGATTGACGGAGGTCAGACCTTATAGTACAATCATCCTTGTGTTACTGGATTTTTATTCTAGCAGGAAAGGCAGGGTAGATGTTCAGCCACTCTTATAATTATAGCGCCCGAACTAAGCGATCGAACGACAGATGCTTAGTTGACGAGGATGGAGGTTATCGAATTTTCGGCGGATGCCTCCCGGCTGTTCAAAAATAGAGATCACAGCCGTAAGTGTTTCTTTAAAGCAAAGAGGTGACTCTTTGTACAAAGGGAATACACATGATCTCCCAAAATAAACATGTAGAGAGGGACGAAGAAATGTCCCTTCTATTTTAGTAGGCTTTCTTTGTTCCTTTCACATGATCGGGAGGAAGAATATTTATGTGTGGAATCGTAGGTTATATTGGTCAGAATGATGCGAAGGAAATCTTATTAAAAGGTTTAGAGAAGCTTGAGTACCGCGGGTATGACTCAGCAGGTATCGCTGTAGCGAACGAAGAAGGCGTGCATGTGTTCAAAGAAAAAGGACGTATCGCTGAGCTTCGTGAAGTCGTTGATGCAAACGTGGCATCTTCAGCAGGAATCGGACATACACGCTGGGCAACACACGGTGTACCAAGCCATCTAAATGCGCATCCGCATCAAAGTGCTTCTGGCCGTTTTACGCTTGTTCATAACGGTGTCATCGAGAACTATGTACAATTGACACGCGAATATTTACAAGACGTCACACTAAAAAGCGACACAGATACAGAGGTTGTTGTTCAAGTTATCGAACAATTTGTGAATAGAGGTCTTGATACAGAGGAAGCTTTCCGTCAAACGCTTCTTCAACTAAAAGGCTCATACGCAATTGCCCTTTTCGATAACGAAAACAAAGAAACAATCTATGTGGCGAAAAACAAAAGCCCGTTATTGGTTGGTTTCGGCGAAGATTTCAACGTTGTGGCTTCTGACGCAATGGCGATGCTTCAAGTAACAAACGAATATGCGGAATTAATGGATAAAGAAATGGTCATTGTCACAAAAGACGAGGTGATCATCAAAAACCTTGATGGTGATATTATGACACGTCCTTCTTATATCGCTGAGCTGGATGCAAGCGACATTGAGAAAGGCACATATCCTCACTACATGTTAAAAGAAACGGATGAACAGCCGCTTGTCATGCGCAAAATCATCCAAGAATATCAAGACGAAAACGGCAAACTGTCAGTCGCTGGCGATATCGCAAGCGCAGTAGCAGAAGCAGACCGCATCTATATTGTGGCTTGCGGAACGAGCTACCATGCAGGACTTGTTGGTAAACAATATATTGAAGACTGGGCAAAAGTACCTGTAGAAGTTCATGTAGCAAGTGAATTCTCTTACAACATGCCGCTTCTATCGAAAAAACCGTTGTTCATCTTCCTTTCTCAATCTGGGGAGACTGCGGACAGCCGTGCTGTACTTGTTCAAGTCAAAGAACTTGGTCATAAAGCATTAACGATCACAAACGTACCAGGATCTACGCTTTCTCGTGAAGCAGACTTCACATTGCTTCTTCATGCAGGACCAGAAATCGCAGTGGCTTCAACAAAAGCTTACACAGCACAAATCGCTGTTCTTGCGATCCTTGCATCCGTTGCAGCTGAATTAAATGGTCAATCTCTTGACTTTGATCTTGTGAAAGAGCTTGGGATTGTAGCAAACGCAATGGAAGCCCTAGTCGATCAAAAGGATGAAATGGAACAAATCGCTCGTGACTTCTTCACAGTGACACGTAACGCATTCTTTATCGGAAGAGGACTTGATTACTATGTGTGCCTTGAAGGTTCACTCAAACTAAAAGAGATCTCTTACATCCAAGCAGAAGGCTTTGCTGGTGGAGAACTGAAACACGGCACCATTGCTTTAATTGAAGAAGGCACACCGGTCATTGCCCTTGCCACGCAAGAGCACGTGAACCTCAGCATTCGCGGTAACGTCAAAGAAGTCGTTGCACGTGGGGCAAACCCATGTGTCATCTCACTAAAAGGCCTAGAAGACGAAGGCGACCGTTTCGTCCTTCCAGCTGTACACCCAGCACTTGCACCACTTGCATCTGTTGTCCCATTGCAGCTGATCGCATACTACGCAGCCCTTCACCGTGGGTGTGATGTGGATAAACCACGTAACCTTGCGAAGAGTGTGACGGTGGAGTAGGATTTAAATAAAATCGGATTTTTGATACCCCTTTAGATATCATTGTCTAAAGGGGTATTTTTGTGTTAAAAGAACTAGAAACTGATAGATTTGATAGTAAGCTGATTTTTGATTTAAGGGTACATTATTTCAAGCTTTCTTTACAAAATATTGATCGTTTTCAAGGGGGAGATGTCATTTTTATTCGATACTTAAAAAAGGAAAAATGGGGAATTGCTTTTTTCTTAATTGTTTATATCGCATTGTTTATTAGTTCTTATTTGTTGATTGGCGGTCCTGCAACGATTGAAGGACCAATTTGTGTATTCCTTGGATTTTGTATCGTTCAATTTCTTAAATATAGAGCTTTCAAAAAAGAGGAGAGAAATAAAAGGCGAAATATCAAAAGTTTATATCATCGTTTATAAGTTGTATTGATAATTATAATTTCACATTGAATATAATGTGCTATGTTCATTAAAGATAGAATGCCGAACTGGATTGAAAATAAAGGGAATAAGGCATTCTATCCATGAGAGAGTCTCACCTTGCTGAAGCAATACAAGGTCATTATTTTACCAAGAAAGAGAGAATGACACATGATCAAACCTAAAATTTACACAATGAGCTTTGCAAAAGTCTATCCTCTCTATGTCGCAAAGGCAGAGAGAAAGGAACGAACGAAGGCTGAAGTTGATAGGATTATTTGTTGGTTAACGGGGTACAGTCCAGAAGAGTTAGAGCAACAGTTGGACAAACAGATAGACGTTGAAACCTTTTTTGCTGAGGCTCCAGAGCTGCATCCTTCACGTAACTTAATTAAAGGAGTCATCTGTGGTGTTCGGGTAGAGGACATTGAGGAAGAAACGATGAAAAACATTCGGTATCTAGATAAGCTGATTGATGAGTTAGCGAAAGGAAAGACGATGGAAAAGATTTTGCTAGGTTCATCATAAGCATCACAAGCAATCCAAATGAACGCATCTTCACTTGGAATCATGGCTATTGGAGCCTGTTCCGTATCATGCTGCAAAGGATGATTTTCATTTTAAATGTGGCTGTGCACGGAAAATCAGATTGCATCAGGAAAAAGAAATGCTTCAGCAGCAGAAAGCCGTCATCATGAAAGATGTGATGGAACTCACGAAGCTGAAAACGGAATGTCTCGTTCAAGGCGATGAGAACAGGTACTTATTGATTTCTGGCACGCTGCTCCATTTAGAAGCGGATTTGAATTGGATTCATCAAATTGAGCATCGGAGCGGTGCATCATTTTAAAGTGGTCTTTCTGTTGAAGAAAGGCCTTTTTTATTTCGCTTCGATCGGAGCATAAACAGATAGGGTGGGCAGAAAGTTTGGTATGATAAGTGTAAATTGATTGTATTTTCAGAAAAGGGGTTTGATTAATGAAAATATCACGTAATCCTGAGACCATTCATGCGCCAGTTGCACCGTACATCCATCAAATAGAAACAACAGGGCCGCAGCGGTGGTTAACTTTATCAGGGCAAGTGGGGATGGAAGTCGATGGAACCATCCCAGCGAACCCAATGGAGCAGCTCAAACTAGCGTTAGAGAATGTAAAACGCAATGTAGAAGCGGCAGAAATGAAAGTGGAAGATATAACGAAGCTTGTTTTTTATATAGTAGGTGATTTTGATGCAGAGAGCAGAAAACGAATCATTGGTCAGTTTTTAGGGGATCATCTGCCTTGTATGACGATGGTTTATGTGGTGGCTTTGGCTTCTCCTGCTTTAAAGGTAGAGGTGGATGCGTGGGCATGTCGGGATATGGACTCGGTTGATGATTCGGTTTAATGGAATGTTTATTAAATAGATAAAAGGTTGGGGATGAATGATGCCCAATCTTTTTTTGTTTTGTTATCTTTTAAGTTTAATATATTACCTCAATCCTCTTACCTTGTTATTCTCTATATGGTAATATCAGGGTAAATGATGAGTGGGTCTAATTACATTTACATTCCATCGTAAAAACACCATAGATTAGCATACATCACTCTAATAAAAGGGAGAGATTTGATGCCATTCATGGAGGTTCAGAATGTAAGCAAACGATATAGCAATGGTGACGGGATAGAGGGTCTTTCATTTTCCATTGAAGCAGGGGAGGTTGTGGCGCTGCTTGGGCCTAATGGTGCTGGGAAGACGACAACCATTCGATGTTTAACGGGTCTCTATCAACCTGATCAAGGGGAGATTCTCATAGAGGGTTTTCCTCCTGGTCATTCCTATGTCCAAAAACAAGTAGCTCTTATTCCTGATCAGCCATATTTGTATCCAGAATTAACGGTTGCTGAACATATTCAATTCCGTGCAAGGGGCTATCATAAAGGTTTAAAACAGATCAAAGAAAAGGTATATGAAGCGTTGAAAGAAGTACATATGGAAATGAAGATGAACGAACTGTGCGGAAGGCTTTCAAGAGGCCAAAAACAGCGTGTTGTCTTAGCAGGGGCCATTGTGCAAGATGCCTCCCTTTTTATTTTAGATGAACCGACTGTAGGGTTAGATATCCCTTCAAAACAATGGCTGTCAGATTGGCTGATACAAAAGAGCCGTCAAGGTGGTTCGGTCTTTGTGTCCACTCATAGTCTGGAGTTTGTTCTTGATACGGCTAGCAGGGTGATATTGATTCGAGACGGTGCCATCATGAAAAGTATCGCTGTTCCTAAGCGGCAGGAAGAACAGATGAAGTGGCGGGAAGAAGTCATTCAACTTCTAGGGGAGTGGTCTAGTGAATAACACGCTCTCCCTTTTATGGATGAAATCCCAAAGACGCTTAATCAGTAAACATCAAGAAAAGAAAATGCCCTTTCTGATCTTGCTGCTTATGATTGCTGCCATTGGTTTTCAGCTGAGCGCAGTCTCAAGTATAGGCGATTGGAATGCAAGTACCGCTGGATGGATCATTGTCGTTTTATTTGTTCTTTATACTGGCTTTGGCTTGTTCTCGAATCGGCTGCCTAGTCAGATGAACGATATCATGTGGTTGTATGGAAATGGTGCTTCCTTATGGACGGTTGTAATGAGTGTATGGGTATATCACATTCTTTGGCGATGTGCTTTTCTCATTGTTTCTGCTGTGATGGCTGATATTCTTCTTCTTTGTTTGACGCAGCAGTACTTTTTTCTACTTGGCAAATCACTCCTGTTGACAGGACTGTTATGTATGGTCGAAACATGGATGATTGCGGTATCTTGTGCAAGAACCATTCAAGTATATAAGCGGGTGCTCTTCATTGGTTTTATACTGATGTTTGGCTGTCTTGCATTACTCATTCTGAATCAATTGATATTGAAACAGTCGTATCTTATGGAGATATCTGCTTCTTTTATGTTTCAAGTCGGGCGCAGGATAGAGGAGTTTTCATTCCTTTCTGTATGGCTCTTGCTTGGAGTGATGATTCTATCTTTCATGATGATGTACAGGTCGACTCATCGTATAGAGATGATGGAGTCGTTAGTCAAAGAGGCAGCATTTTGGGAGGAATTTGAGGGGAAAGAGGTTCATTCACATCCAATAAGCCCAAAGAAAAGCAAGACTTGGTGGGGACTTCCTTCATTAACGGGCATCTGGGCTTTCCTTTGGCTAGAATTATTGATGATCAAAAAGTATATTACCTTCCATCTGTTATCTACCATGCTGTTGATAGGTACTTACTATGTCGTCATGTCTTATTTTTCAGATTGGTTGAATCTATTCTTTCTGGTCATTGGTGCATCTGTCCTGCTCAGTTCATATTACGCTGGGATTGTAAGACACGGGCAAACGGGAGTACTGTATCTTTTTCCGGGTGCTTTATATCAAAAGATTCTTCTATTGGAAGTGTTTCAAACCTTTTGGTTGTATGGTGTCTACTTGATTTCTCTTATCTTGTTAGAGATTCATGATGTATTGTATTGGGCCATTTATGGGGTAGGGGTTTATATTTGGTTTTTGACCATACGGCTCTTTGCCTTTACGCAGCCTTTGAGACGAGAAGCGAGTCTTTCTTTGGGCATCTATTATCGATCATTGCTCATCGGATCTGTCATAAGTGCTGTGGTCATCGTTGGTATTCATTTGTTCACTGATGGATGGTTTACAGCGATGACATGTTTATTTGCAGGATTTGTATGCTATGTCATTTGTTATCGATGCCGTGGGACTCATTAAAAAGAGGAGTTGATTGTCATGAAGCCAGAAGATAAGCTATCCCAATCGGTTCAGCGTTTGGTCAATACCAATGAAGTAACAATCGTTCAAGCGATGGGAGAATTGAGGAGATCTGGAAAAGAGGCAGTGCCGGTGCTTGTTGAAGCTTTAAAAGAAGAGGGTTCTTTACGGAACATTGCAGCAGCGGTTCTTGGTGAATTTGGAGCAGATGCAGGGGATGCAGCAGAAGCTCTTGCCAAACTGTTAGAAAGTGAAGAAGAGGAGACAAGAATGGCGGCTGCGATCTCACTCATGAGAATTGGTCAGCCTAGTTTGCCATTTCTTCTGCCTTTGGCAAAACGCTATGAGGGTCCTACTTGTTTTTGGGCATCGTGGTGTATCTCTTGGATTGACCCATCAAAAATCGAAAAAAATATGTATGAGTGCCTAAAACAGGAACAAGAGAATCCATCAGGGAATGTGGCCCCTTTTGCCGCAGAGGAAGCATTAGGAAAAATCATCGCTTTTCAATTAAAAGAAAAGGGGGATGAATAATGGAAACGCAAATCCTCAAATGGCCAGAGCATCTTCCTTGGATTCATCCTTCAGATCAGCGGTGTTTATCTGAAGGACTGAATCACCTTCTTTATTTTTGGTCAGTCAATTGTCCTCATTGTGAAGAATTAACCGAGCATATTCTATATAGTGTGGATCAGCTGGGTATCCATTTAACCTGTGTCCATGTGCCATATACGGAAGAAGAAAAATCGATAGAGGTTGTTTCAGAATATGCAGAGGAAAAGAATCTGACAGCTCCCATTGTGTTGGATCAAGATTATGAGATTGTCACAACATATAAGATTCAAGGATTGCCAAGCTTTTGCCTCATAGATAAAGAGGGACAATTAATCGATCGAAAAATGGGAGATACCGGCTGGGAAAAATTATTGAAAAAACTAGAAAAACAACCTTGATTAGGGGTATGGTGGAGGAGAGCGTAATGGGTATCTTTTATGCAGGTGTTGGAGCGGTTTTGCTGATTCTCATGATGCTGAAATGGCTGCCGATTTCAGCAGACTGGGAGCTGTCGTTGATTTTGTTCGGATTGGGGATTTTGTTTTATGTGAGGCGTGTGCTTTGGAAAGCGGAAAAAGATCATAAGCCATGAGTTTAAGTGGAATGAATAAAAGATTGGATTCAACATCCAATCCTTTATCTTAAACACAAGGTTGTATGGGAATGCTTTTACTGCCTCAGAGCAGTGTTGGAATCTATTTTCTCTAGAAATCCAATGTCCTCCATATACTTGAAATAGCGTTTGATTAATTGATCATCCATCTGGGGATAGATGATTCCATGTGCTTGCAGAACTGTTTGAGTATTGGTTGAGTCAAAGTGCGCCATGTTTTCGTATAATTCCCAGACTGTTTTGTTTTGTTCTACCTTTTCAGTGAGCATTGGTAGAAATGGCGTAAGGGCGTTGCTAGCGTGTTGGCTGCTTACCTTAATGAGTGCTTCTACCCAATCGTCATAGGCTTTCTTTTCTAATGGATAGCCTATTTTGTCTGTGATTTTTTGGAAAAATTCACCTAATTCCATGCTTTCTTCTTGAGGCGGGACGAGGTGATAGGCTTTGCCGAAGTTGGCTGGATCTTTGCATATGGTTGTAATGGCTTTTGAGACAAAGTCGACGGGTACGAATTCTTTTCGTTGATTCGGCAGCTCACCGTACGCCTTTAGCTGGATGCATCCTTTGATCAGTCTAGCCATGTAATCCTCTGTATTATGAACGCCTGTTTGGCTGTCGCCCATGATGAAGCCGGGGCGAAGGACTGTGATCGGCACGCCGCGTTTTTTTGCTTCCCACATGATTTTTTCTGCCACCCATTTGCTTTGAGAGTACCCAATGTCCTTTTCCACAATAGGAAGATAAGCATCGATGGGTGTATCTTCAAACAGAACGGCTGTGCCATCTAGATACCCGGCAGGTCCGAATATGGCAATGGTCGATAGGAAATGAACAGGCTTTACCTGTTCTGTGCAGGCGAGTTTGATGATATTTTCTGTGCCGGTGACATTTGTATCCTTGTGCATGTGATAGGGCTGAACGTAATTGACTTTTGCTCCATTATGATAGATGGCATCAATGGTTTGGGCGAGCTGTTGAAATTCAGCTGTTGATAGGCCTAGTTGAGGCTTGTCCAAGTAACCTACAATCGGCTTTAGTTGTTTTAAATAATGGTCATTCCAAAGATGATATTTCTCCATATTGACTTGTATTCTCTGAAGTGCGTGCTGCTTGTCTCTTGCTCTGACGACACAATAGATTTGAATAGAGGGATTCATCTGAACAAGCTCTTTAATGAGATAAGCACCTAGAAAGCCGGTTGCTCCTGTTAATAAGACGGCATTCTGTTGAAATGAACTAGATTGGAAGGGTTGTTTCGGTTGAATTTTTTCATTTAAAAAGCCTTCTGATTTGAGCTGTTGTTTCGTCTTAGGTGTTTGCTCTTGTAGCATACAATTCATTTGCTTGATGGTGGGATATTCATAAAGGGTGCTGGCAGGTAGTTCAACGTGTAATGTTTCCTGCATACGCATTAAGGTTTTGGCTGCAAGGATGGAGTTTCCTCCTAAGTCGAAGAAGTGATCGTTTGTGCCAATGGGCTCTACCTTTAATAGGTCTGTCCATATTTCACAGAGTGCTTCTTCGGTTTGATTGGTTGGTGCGACATATTCAGTTTGCAGGTTTGGCCGTTCGAAATGGTGTTTTGGTAGTGCCGTTCGATCTACTTTCCCATTTGTGGTCATAGGGAAATCTGTCAAAAGAACATAATGGGCAGGACGCATGAAATCAGGGAATGTTTGCTTTGCATAAGATTGAATGGTAGTTAGATCCCATGTCTTTTTATTGGACGGAATGATGTATGCAATGATGCGTTTATCACCAGGTGTCACCTCGGAGGCTGTTACCAAACAGGATTTGACACTTGGATGCTGGATCAGCACATGTTCAATTTCGCTAAGCTCAATACGGAAGCCTCTCATTTTGACTTGGTCATCCATTCTGCCAATATATTCAATGAGACCATCTGGTTGTTGTCGAACAAGATCCCCTGTTTTGTAATAGGTTCTTCCATCCCGTTCGATGAAACGTTCTTTTGTCAGGTTTTCTCTCCGCCAGTACCCTAGTGCTAACCCATTTCCTGAAGTGATAAGTTCCCCTATTTGTCCTTGTGGGACAGATTCACCTTGTTCATTTGTGATGTCTATAATGGTTCCTGCTACAGGCCTGCCAATCGGTATACTGACTTGGTCATCCCATGTGTTGGGCAGTTGAAAGGTTGTTGTGAAAATGGTGTTTTCTGTCGGTCCATAGCCATTAATAATGGTTGTATTTGGGATGTTTTTTAATGCTTGAGAAACGACGTGAGGAGACATGACATCTCCACCAGATACGATGTATTTCACTGATTTGAGCTCGTTCAGGTGTGACTCCATCATCAAGTTGAACAATCCAGTTGTTAAAAAAAGAATCGATACATCAAAGTCTTTAATGGTTTGACTGACGAGTTCAGGTGTCAGCTTTCCAGAATGAGGAATAGCGAGTGTCGCTCCATTTAATAAAGCGCACCATATTTCAAATGTAGAGGAATCAAAAGAGATGGTAGACAGTAATGCCAACGTATCAGAAGAATCAATGGGTAGAAATGAAGGCTGATGTGTTAGGTGCATAATACATCTATGTGTAATGACAACACCTTTTGGTTTGCCTGTTGTGCCAGAGGTATACATGATGTATGCGGGATCAGAAGGTTTGATATCAATGGCCGGATTGGACGATGGCTGCGTAAGGATGTGGCGTTTTTCTTTATCTAAGTAGATCGTAGGAATATGCAAGGAAGCCAGGCTTGGAGTGTCATGTGATGTTGTGAGTAAAAAGGATAGTTCGGCATCTTCCATCATAAATTGAATACGTTCACTAGGGTATTGCATGTCTATAGGCACATAAACGGCTCCTATTTTGGTAATAGCCAGAATAGAGACAATCAATTGCGGTGATCTTTCTAAGGCTAGGCCGATATGAGATGCTTTCGTTACACCCATGCTGATCAGATAATGAGCTAACTGGTTACTTTGTTCCTCAAGTTCAGCATATGTCATGTTCTGATGGATGCACGCTAAAGCTGTATGATGCGGTGTATGAGTGGCGTGGTGTCTGACGATATCACATAAATGTTGAGTGTTCATCATGATATTCCCCCTCTAGAATTTGATAGATTAGGAAAGTGATTCCTAAATCCACCCAAAGTGTATATCATGAAATATCCCATGTCAATGAAGGGAATATCCATAATAAAATGTAAAATTTATATAATAATTGAAATAATAAGCAGATATATTGTGCTATTTAGAGATAAAATGTAAGGGACACTCGGCTTTTTCCTTGAATGAGCGTTGTGTTCATCAAGGTGAGATAAAATAGGGGGAAATTGAACCATAATATAGGGTGGATTCACTGATGGGATGATAGATTACTTTTTTATTAGAAATATATATACGTATTTCAAAATAATTTGGTAAAATATACAGGTATGTCTCAAATTTGTTATATGTTTAAGGAGCTGTCGTGTTGAAGGGATCTAGGGTGGAGTTCATTGATAGTTTACGTGGTTTTAGTTTATTAGGTATTTTGATTGTGAATATGCTTAATTTTCAATATGATTATGATTTTGAGAAGATGTTTGATCCGAGCATGTGGGGGCAGGAATTCGGGGTATATGTGACGGAGATTTTGTTCCAGGGATCGTTTTATCCGATCTTTTCCTTTTTGTTTGGGTATTCTTTTATCAAGCTGATTGAATCTACAAAGGCCAAGGGGCTGAATACGAATGCTATTGTCGTCCGCCGCGGTTTTGGTCTTATTGTGCTTGGGATGCTACATTACATATTTATTTGGAATGGTGACATTCTTCTTTATTATGGAGCTTGTACGTTTTTCTTGATGATGTTTTTGAGCAGCCGGATCAAAACAATGCTTATTTGGTCGGGTGTGTTAGGGGCATTGTCATTAGTGGTTGTGCCGTACTTGATGAACCTTGTTTATGGGAATGATGATTTTTTAACCGATGTATATGCGAAGGGTGCATATGGAGATATCTTGTTGAGCCGGATTACGGTTGAAGACGATATGATGATTGTGACCATAATTCTGGCGATCGTGTCCATTACGCTTATGCCGATACTAGGGTTTCTTTTCGGTACGATGATGGTTGGTCCATTTGCACTGCTTGGCATGGCCATTGGGAAAAAAGGTCATTTGACAGAAGAAGATCGAGGCATGGCTTATCGTAAAGGCTGGGTTGGGATGATTGTGATCGGGCTCGCCTTAAAATGTGCGACGTTCATTGATGCCCCTTGGAGTGAAATGGTGATTACGCTGGGGGCTTATGTCCTGACGATCGGTTATATTCAAGCCTTTATTGTTTTTTACTATTCGAAGGCTGCTCAAGGATTGAAACGTCTGCTTGCAGGACTTGGCCGGTTGTCTTTATCAAACTATTTAGCGCAATCGGTTATTTGTACAACGATTTTCTATTCTTACGGACTTGGTTTATTTGGACAAATCGGTTCCATATTTGGTCTGCTGCTTGCTGTCGGACTTTACACAGCACAGCTGTTCGTCAGCTATCTCTATTTGAAAAAGTGGAGAAGAGGGCCTGTGGAATGGCTTATGGGAAAATGGGTGTATTGGAGATAAAGCATTTTCTTAAAACATGAACAGGTAATGAGTTTATGATTGAGAATAGAGCACTTTCAGACTGTAATCTCCCATGACTTCTTTTAGGAATACTCATAATTAATTTTTACTAATCATGAGTATTGGAAAAAATAAATATGTATCAATAAGGGTTCAACTTAATTGAATCTAAGAACTATTCCTGCTAGGGTGACGATTGAATTTTATGAATTTCTCTGACACTTATACAGGTCACCGTTATATAACATCCATCCAGTATATTTTAAATCGGATAGAAAATTTAAAAATTTCATTCAAACTTCTTTTTATTTTTGAGATAATGACATAAAGTTTACATATTTAGAATAAAAAGAGAGGTGGGATACATGTCACAAATTAAAGCTAATCATGAAAAGGCGAGCTATAGATGGATTATACTCATAATAGCTACCTTTTCACAAACGTGTGCAACATTTGTAAATTACGGAGTAGGTCCTTTAGCAACATTTTGTCAAGAAATATATAACTTATCACAATTTCAAACAGGTTTAATTGTATCAGCTGTAAATATTGGTCCTATATTCTCTATGCTAATATTTGGTAACATAATGGATAAATACGGTGAGCGTTGGGTTGTAGGAATAGGATCAATTTTATTAGGGCTTACCATGTTAATAACACTTCCTATTAATGAATATGTATACCTTTTGATTGTTCTTGCTTTTGTCGGGGTTTGGTATGGGACGGCTCAACCAGGGGGGAGCAGCGCAATTATCAATTGGTTCCCTAAAAATAAAAACAGAGGACTTGCAATGGGGATTCGTCAAACTGGAATACCACTTGGTGGTGCTTTAGCTTCAACATCTCTCCCTTTTTTCTTTTATAATTATGGTTTATCTTCAGCTAAATTAACACAAGCTATTGTAGCAATTGCAGGTGGTATCATCTTTTCAATTTTCTACAAAGATCATGGAATGACTGTGCAAAGACAACAGAATTATCGTTTTTTGGAGAAAATGAATAAGATCAAAGCAAAATCGAGTCTTTATCCAGTATTTTTTATTGGAATGGGTATGATTTCTTTACAATTAATAATATTAGCTCACCTGATGAGTTATCTAAGCAATACTTTACATATATCATTAAATATTTCTGGAACGTTGTTAAGTGTTGTTTTAATTGGTGGTGCAATTGGAAGGATAATGTTAGCATGGATTAGTGACAATTTGTTTAATGGAAATAGGAGTAAGCCATTACAACTTACAATATTATTAACTGTCATTATTTTAATGGTTCTAGTCTATTTTTTAAATCATCTTCCACTATGGGGAATTTATATAATTTGTTTCATTTTAGGTTTTTTAGGAGTGGGATGGTACAGTTTATTTATTGTGCTAATGTCTGAAAAAGCAGATAAAGAGTTTATTGGGTTAACTGTAAGCTTTGGCTTAACTTTAAATCAAATTTTTATTGTGCTAGCACCCTCCCTATTTGGCTTATCAGTGGACTATTTTAATGGATATAAACTACCGTTCTTCCTATTAATATTGTTTATATCAATAGGGGGCATATGGCTTAATTTATCCGAAAGAAAGAATAAATTTTAAACTCAAAAAAAACTGAAAACGTACCTCTAAAATAGAAAAAGAAAACGCCATAGAATCAAAATTGGGTCATTCTATGGCGTTTTCACACTCGCTAGTGATTTAAAGCAAGTTTAAAGACTCGATCTTTAACAGGTTCTAGAGTACGATGATTCCATAAATCAGGTGCTATAAAAATCCGCTGCAACCACCGAACTGGGTTACCTGATTTATCCAAAGTAGGTTTGAAGGCATCTCTTGAATGAAATGTAAATCGATTATTAATATACACCAGACGACCTGGAATAACATCAATACCAAATGAAACTTTGCGAATCGCATTTCTAAAATTTTCTAATGATGTAGCTGCCAAGTTATTAACAGGTGCTACCATATCTGGATAAAATGCAGCTGTAACCTCTGGTAAATCAATTGTTCCTTTTATAATTGGTGAAGGACTTGTCTCTTGTAATTCGACCGGCGTTGAAACCCTCCAGCGATACGGGACTTTAATTCGATAAAGAGGCTGACTTAATTGTTCAATATCTTGCTCGGACAAGAGTCTTAATGCTTGCCGTGCGTCAGACAAACGTGTAAGAGGCTTTTTTGGATCGTTATTTACACCTGTAAGAAGTAATCCGGATGGTGAAAAATTATTAGTTCCCATAAACTTTAATGCAGCATTTTCAATATGAAAATCCAACTCAAACTCAGAGCCAAGTCCTGTATATTCTTTTTTTGCTTTTAGGCTTGGTATTAAGTTATTAACAATATTTTGGCCTTCATGAAACATGGAATAAGGTTCTCCAATTAGTGATCCAATCGCAATTATGAGGTTTTCACTTATAAATCCAGACTTAGCCTCTAGGGGGATATCTTGAGAATCTGGTGTGAATCTAACTTCTTTATCTGTTGGAAGATTTTCGAAAATAATATATGGAGCTGGTTTCAATGAGGTTTTCTGTTGATTGAGAAATCTTACAATTCCTTTCGGAAGAGCTCGCATTGCTATCATTCGAACTTCTGTTATGTAATCTGTATTTCCTGTTGGATCGTACTGAATCTGATTTAATTCGTTAAATAAAAAGTCCCGTTCCTCATTACTAAGAGTGAAGATAAACGATTTGTTAACAAGATTTTCCTTACTAATTACATAAGAGTTCATAATTACCAAGCAGCTTTCCATTATTTTGTTTGAAGGAATTTTTTTCTATAAATCCCAAATATATTGTATTCTAACTCGTTAGAATTTTCAATGTTTATAGATAATTCCAATGAAAAATATAGAAATATTTATAGAAGAAGATTTATTACGTATATCTTGATAGTTTAAAAGTATTTTTGATTTCTTTGTAAAGCGCTGAACGTGATATGTGAGTAATCTCAATCCAATCGATTTACACCAGCCATGACAGTGAGTGAAAAATCGTTATAAGGGCTTTTATTCGATAAATCAAGCGAGCTATCTTTTAGAGATTCTAAATTTGCTTTCTTTTCTTTAATGATTGCAATAAGTTCAAACAAGTCTTTGGAACTTAGACAAATTATTAATTCATGCTTCAACAAATCATCCAGTAAAAGAAGAAGAAAGGAAGATTGCTCATAAGGCTATGGAAATCAATATTGGTCAAACCATGATGGAAGAAGCTATATTAGGTATTGCCTATCAGCAGATGGCGAATGAAACACAATGGAGAAAATATGAAGATGCCATGAATCGATCTCAAGCTACAATAGTAAAATTCCAGCTTAAGCTTGCTCTTTCCTCTTAATGGTGGGACGACGGGAGCATCTCTTTTTTTATCTGTCACCAGTTTTTCAAGTGGCTTTGTCGCAGAAAAATCTCGTTTCAAGTGATTTTCTGCGATGTAATCAGATTGATCGGTTTGCTTACGCTTTTTCATTTTCACACGACACTGCAAACCGTAGGTCTTGGTATTCAGGTCCTTTACCGTATGAATACTGCTTTCCAACAGGTTGATGAAACCGATAGGTTTCACCATTGTGATACCATTTCATCCAAGTTTTCACTTGTGTTTTATTCTTAATGCCTAGCTGGTCCATGGACGCCCCTTTTTCTTAGATTGAAGAGCGTCTACTCCTTGTGTTTCCAAGATGCGCTTCCAGTTCCAAAGCGTGGTATCAGAAGGCAGATTAAAGAGTGCAGCTGTTTCCAGGATAGACGTCCCATGTTCATTCATATAATCAAGTACGTCTAGTTTATATTGGACTGGATAATTTGTATATGACTTTGAAAAAGCTTTTTCGCCATGATATTGATACTTTCTGACCCAATATTGAAGTATACTTTTGTGCACGCCAATCTGTTTTGCAATTCCAAGCAGGGTTTCGCCGTCAATAAGGTATCGTTTTACCGCTTTGATTTTATCTTCAATTGTAAATTTAGCCAAAAGAAAAGCACCTCCAAATGTTAGACTGTGTCTAATATTTGGGGTGCACTTCACAGCGGGCTGTTTTACTGTTTGCGGCGTTTACCTTTCCATTGTTTTATATTCTGAAGCCCGGCTATATCAACGGCAGTGATCATTGACTTTATCATTTTATCTGGTATAGGGCCGCCGATTGTGGCCTATTTAGCGGAGCGTTTCAGTGCGATCACTTATTTTGTGATGAATGTATCGATTCCAATTTTATATACTGGGTCAGCTGTGCTGATTATGTTGATCTACCTGATGTCTTGGAGACTTTCTACTGTCATTTATCAAAGTAAGGTGTTCTAGGCAACATTTCAGCTGAATCCATTCGTTTTGGGAGGTTGCTTGGCGGTCGTGGCCCGGTATGGGCAGATGGTTTTCGTATTGAGGATGTGGATGAGAAGACCGTGTGAGCGGTCTTTTTTTGTTCTATATACATTTGTATGAACAGCTTTGGCTGCGAGGTCTTATGTGCTGTTTTGGGAAAGGGTCGATAAGTCTTGTATGAATTTAAGACAATTGTCTGGAGTGATGCTCGCAGCTGTCAAATTGGTGACTTTAGAAAAGATCAGATGCTTTTCTGATGAGAATGGTTTGTAAAAGGAGAGAGGGTTTAAAAGGTGGTTATTTTCTTTTAAGTGAGGGTCATGAAAACCTCGATTAAGTATATCAATATAAAATAATTTGAATTTCTTTTTGTGTCAGAATATTTTGTTAATAGTGTTTCTCTCAAAAAAACAATTGTTTTTTAAGGGTAGATTTATTATGATAATATACGTCGAAAGGTTGAAGATTTTGAATCAGAATGAAAATTCTGATTTTTATTTTTTATGTTGTTTGTTGATGAGGGGGAATATAGAAGTGGCTCAAAAGGAATTAAAGAGAGGGTTAAGTGCTCGTCATATTCAAATGATCGCACTTGGCGGTACAATTGGTGTTGGCTTATTTATGGGGTCAGCTAAAGCCATTCAATGGACAGGTCCATCGGTTCTTTTAGCGTACGCAGTTTGTGGTATTTTTATCTTTTTTATTATGCGTGCGATGGGAGAAATGTTATATCTTGAACCGAGTACGGGATCGTTTGCTACATTTGGGCATCAATATATTCATCCGCTTGCGGGGTATATGACAGCCTGGAGTAACTGGTTCCAGTGGGTCATTGTTGGGATGTCTGAAATTATCGCCGTAGGTGCTTATATGAAATATTGGTTCCCTGAGTTACCAGCGTGGATTCCGGGATTAATCGCTATGATCATTTTAGGTGCGGCGAATTTGATTTCGGTTAAGTCATTCGGTGAGTTTGAATTCTGGTTTGCGATGATCAAGATTGTGACGATTATTTTAATGATCATTGCGGGTTTAGGCATTATTTTCTTTGGATTTGGAAACGGTGGAACAGCGATTGGTTTGTCTAATCTTTGGGCGCATGGCGGTTTCTTTACAGGTGGATTTAGCGGCTTTTTATTTGCATTGTCTCTAGTGATTGCTGCCTATCAAGGAGTAGAGCTGATTGGGATTACAGCAGGTGAGGCGCAAAATCCGCAAAAGACGCTGACAAATGCTATCAAAAGTATCATCTGGCGTATTTTGATTTTCTATATCGGAGCGATCTTTGTCATTGTGACCGTGTACCCTTGGGATCAGCTGAATACCCTTGGCAGTCCTTTTGTGGCGACGTTTGCGAAAATTGGAATTACGGCGGCAGCAGGTATTATTAACTTTGTTGTTATTACAGCAGCGATGTCGGGCTGTAATAGTGGGATTTTCAGTGCGGGGCGTATGCTTTATACATTAGGTGTGAATGGACAGGCACCTGCTTTCTTTACAAAAATTTCAAAGAACGGTGTACCTTATTTTGGGACATTTGCTGTGCTGATCGGTTTAGCGGTAGGAGTGGTCCTAAATTACGTATCTCCGCCAAATATTTTCGTCTATGTGTATAGTGCGAGTGTTCTTCCTGGCATGGTGCCTTGGTTTGTGATTCTAATGAGTCATATCGGCTTCAGAAAGGCAAAGGGGGCAGCACTTGACCAGCATCCGTTCAAGATGCCGCTTGCGCCATTTTCTAATTATGTCACAATCGGTTTCTTACTGATGGTTCTTGCGTTTATGCTCATCAATCAGGATACACGTATTTCGTTGATTGTGGGAATTGTGTTCTTGATTTTAGTGGCGCTTAGTTTTTATGTATTTGGAATCGGCAAACGAGAACCAATTGATAGTGCTTCTTCTGAACAAACATTGAAATAATACAAAGCCTTGCGGAATGAACCGCAAGGCTTTTGTTATTTACAGTGAAGCTTTTACACCCTGAAAGACATCTGGAAAGTTGGTGAAAAGCCCCGTGACGCCGTATTGCAAAAGGCGTACCATGTCTGCCTCGCTATTGACTGTGTATGGATGAAGGAGGAGACCGTGGCTTCTGACCTGTTGTACATTTTCAAGTGTCAAAGCTCTAAAATTCGGTCCGACCCCCACTGCATATGATTTGATGAAGTCGAGCTGATCATCTGTAATAGACGTCATTTGGGCTCTGTCTAATAGTTGTACTTTTGGAAGACGAGGGGCGAGTTTATGTAGTTTTAGCAGACTTTCCTCGCTGAAGGATTGGATGATGACCTGCCCTTTTCTCGTGTGTTTTCCAAGAAGGTGATGTTTCTTTAAGACGGCCAATAGCTTTTCTTCCATTTGCGGATAGATGTCTGGTTTTTTTGTTTCAATATAATAATTCTCTTGTTTGCCGAAATAGTGTAACACCTCATCTAATGTGAGGACTTGCTGTCCAATAAAGTGGGCATTTTGTTTGTCGGGGTTGGCTTCGTTAAACCATGAACCGGCATCCAGCTGTTTGATTTCGTCAAGGGTGAGGTCTTTAACCCAGCCTGTTCCGTTTGTCGTCCGGTCAACGGTTTCATCGTGCATGACGATGAGATGTCCATCCTTTGTCATTTGGAGGTCGAGTTCAAGGTAATCTGCATTCATGTTTGTGGCGAGCTTGTAGGAAGCCAGGGTATGCTCTGGGGCATACCCTGATGCTCCGCGGTGTGCAATGGTTAAGAGACGATCTGGAGATAAAAGATTTTCATGTGCTGATATGGTGGTCGGCACCCACGCAAAAGACAGTAAAGCAAAAGAGAGCAACACGAAAGCAAGTAATCTACTTTTCTTCATATTTTATCCTCCTTTTACGGTAACTGCCTTCATCATAAGGAATAGATGTAAAGGGCATGTTGGGTGGATATAAATCTTTTATGTGATTTTTATGAAGCTTGCTCTACACGTTTTCCTGTATTCCATGTCATGGCGAGGAAAACAATCGCAAGCACACAAGAACCTACCAGTAAAATGAAGCCCCCTGTCCAGTCATAGTGATCGACTACTACGCCCATCATGGCATTGGCAAAAGCTGAGCCGCCAATATACCCGAAGAAGCCTGTCAGTCCGGCAGCGGTGCCAGCGGCTTTTTTCGGAGCGAGATCAATGGCTTGCAGTCCAATGAGCATGACGGGTCCGTAAATCAAAAAGCCGATGCTGATGAGGGCAATATTATCAACCATTGGATTGCCAGCAGGGTTTAACCAGTACACAAGAACCGCAATTAATACGCCAATCATAAAGAGGACGCCAGCAGGTGCACGGCGGCTTCTAAAGAAGCGGTCACTAATCCACCCGCACAATAATGTACCAGGGATGCCTGCATATTCATAAAGGAAATAAGACCAGCGTGAATGCTCTGGTGAGAATCCTTTTGCTTCTGTTAAATAGGTAGGTGCCCAGTCTACGACACCGTAACGGACGAAGTACACAAAGACGTTGGCAATGGCGATGTACCAAAGGAACTTATTGTTGAGTACATATTTAAATAAAATCTCTTTTACTTTTAATTCTTTTTCTTGATCCTCATATTGTTGAGCCGGATAGTCATTTCGGTATTCTTCAATTGGCGGAAGACCATTGGATTGCGGTGTGTCCCGTACGAGAAGAATAATGACGAAGGAGACGATAATGGCAATGATGGCAGGGAAGAAAAAGATACTTTTCCAAGTCGCAAACAGCACAATTCCTAGTGTGATGAGTGGTGCAAGAATACCTCCGCCAATATTATGAGCAACGTTCCAAATCGACATTTTCGTACCACGTTCACTCACCGAAAACCAATGCGCCATCGTTCGTCCGCATGGTGGCCATCCCATGCCTTGAAACCAGCCGTTTAAGAACATGAATAAAAACATGATCCATACACTGGACGTGACCCATGGAAACGAGACAAATAGGATATTGATAAGAGCTGATAGAAAGAGTCCGGCGGCTAAGAAGTATCTTGGGTTACAGCGGTCTGAGATCATGCCCATGATGAATTTACTGAAGCCATAAGCGATGGAGACGGCCGCCAGCACAAAGCCTAGTTCACTTTTCGTGAACCCTTCTTCCTGTAGATAAGGGATGGCAAATGCGAAATTTTTGCGCAGCAAATAGTAGCCCGCATATCCGATAAAGATTCCCAAAAAGACTTGCAGACGCAGCCGTTTATAGGTTTCGTCTGTTTTGGCATCATCGAGCCTGTCGATATGCGGAGCCGGTTTAAACCATTTGAACATAAACATCCTCCTCTTGTAGATATGACTGAAACAAAAGTACGAGGTCTGTCTTTGATCTTGTACTTTTTCAGAGACAAAAGAATTGATAACGCTTTCTTTTGTACTCCCATCATATCGGATGGAGAAGATGTTTATGATGAGGCTTTTGTCATTATTTTGGAAGAACAGTTCATGAAGTGATGAAAAAAAATCCGCACAATGGCGGATTTTTAATAGTGGTTAAATCGATACATCAATTTTTGCAGATTTCTTTAGTTGATCAATTTCTTTTTGTACTTCTTTTTGCTTTTCTTGAGATTCTAACTGCTTCTTGATTTGTGATTTGACGTCTTTGAAATCAGGTGCTTTTTGTTTTTGTTTTTTCATTTGTTCGGCGTATTGGTCATAGTACGCTTTGACGTCTTTTTCAGACACAGAGGCTGATTTAATTTCTTTGTCGACATATTGGCTGTATTTGATGCTGTCGGCAATATCACTTTTCAGCTGATCCATTGTCAGTCCGCTCTTTTTGAGTGCTTCTTCAAATTGAGCATTGTCTTTAAATTGTTTCTTTTCTTCTTTTAGCTGCTTATCGACTTGCTTGTCAGAGGCTTTATAGCCCTTCTTCTCAGCATCTTGCAGGATGAGCTCTTGACCTACTAGCGCATCAATGGTTTGCTTCTTGACAGCTTTTGCGCCTTCTTTAGATGTTGGGTCTTGTCCTGACTGCTGAAGCTGACCTTGAATGGTCGATAAGGCGCTATTGTATTCACTTCCTGTGATTTTATCTTTGTTGACGGTCGCAACGACCTTTTGATCATCAATTTTTTGTGCGTCTAATTTCTTTTGCATCTCTTCCATTTGCTTTTGCTGCTCTTTTTGGTCAGCCTGTGTTGTTTCCTTGCTTTTGGCTGAATCGTTTTGCTTATCCTGTTTCGCATCGTTTGATGAGCAGGCTGCAAGCCCCACTGATAACAGACAAGCAATGAGTGTATATGATACTTTTTTCAATTATTTTCTCTCCCTTCGGTATGAGAACATCTAGTGCGCATTCTAACCGTTTTAGAGGAAAAATAAAACCGTACAGACGAATTGTTAGCGGATTGACATGTTTTTTATCTGTTTGTCCTCATTTTGTCTTCTCGCAGTCATCTCATGACAAACTCAATCGTGGAATAATTGTTCCATCGCTTCGTCGATATCGGTGATTGGCTGGCGGCAGCTGTAGTTTTCACAGATATAGACCGTCGTGCTACCGTTGATCGTGTTGTAATCTGTTGCAAAAGGTGCAAGATGAGCTAGTTCCTGCCCTGTTTCGGCAGTCAAAATGATGTCAAATGGCATGAATCGTTTTTGCAGTGCCTGTAGAATCTGTTCTTTTTGCGGGTCGCCCTTTTTCCCGAGGATGATGATTTCTCGTTTCGGCGCATATTGACTCAAGAGCCCCTGTAAAAAGGCGGTATGTCCGCTTGGGTAGGAAGAGACATCGACATAAAAGGCTTTGAACATCTGCTCCAATGCTTCGAGCCAGTCTTGCCGTCCAGTCATTCTGCTCAGTTTAAGAAGCTGATGAAGGGCGGTGCTGTTACCAGACGGCATGGCTCCGTCGTACACTTCTTTTTCACGAACGATCAGCGCTTCTGCATCTAACCCAGAGAAGAAAAAGCCCCCTATTTCGTTGTCCCAAAACAGCTCAAACATGTTCTCCGCAATGGCTCTGGCTTTTGTCAGCCATTTTAGGTCAAAGGTTGCTTCATATAATGACATATAGGCTGAGAGCATATGCGCATAATCCTCGATAAAACCTAGATGCTTTACGTCCCCTTCCCTGTAGCGGACCATGAGCCGTCCCTGTTGGACGAGATGTGTTTCTAGAAAAGACATCGCCTGCTTCGCCATGCGGATGGCTTCTTTTTCATGAAAGACACTCCCTGCTTTGGCAAGTGCGGAGATCATCAGCGCATTCCACGAGGTGAGTACCTTGTCATCGATCAGCGGTGCAGGCCGCTGCTGTCTTACAGTGAGTAAGATGTGTCGAGCGGATTGCAGTTTGGAATGAAGGGTTTTGTCGTCGATTGAATATGCTGCCTTGATGTCATCAAATGAGGTGGAAATGGTATGAGGGATGTTCTGTCCTTCAAAATTTCCTTCCTCTGTGATGTGATAGACCGCACAAAATAAAGTGCCGAGGTCATCACCTAAATGAGTCATGATCTCCTCTTTTGTCCAAACGTAATATTGCCCTTCCTTTCCTTCCGAATCGGCATCGATTGCTGAATAAAAAGAGCCATCACGATTCATCATGTCTCGTTTGATAAATTGAATGAGGTCTTGGACAAGCTTTTCGTACTCAGGGTGTTGAGTGATTTGATAGGCTTCGGTGTAGGCATCTATCAGCAAGGCGTTATCATACAGCATCTTTTCAAAATGCGGCACAAGCCATTTTTCATCGGTTGAATACCGAGTAAATCCAGAACCAATATGATCATAAATACCGCCGTTTGCCATGCCGTTTAACGTTTTTGTGACAGCATATAACGCATTTTCTTGCCCTGTCCATTCAAAATAGCGCATGAGAAACGAGAGCATATGAGGCGCAGGAAATTTAGGCGCAGAACCGAAGCCGCCATACAGCGTATCAAAGCTGCTCATGAGCTGATAATAGGCTTTGTGAATCGACTCCTGAGTGAGCGTATTTTCTGTCTGCCCTGCTGCCTTGATCCGCAAATTATTTGTTGCCTTTTCTGCCAATGATTCAATATGATCTCGGTCGTTGTGATAAGCATCCAGCAATTGCGTCAGTGCTTCAATGAAGCCGGGACGGCCGTAAGCACTTCTTTTTGGAAAATAAGTCCCCGCATAAAACGGCTTTTGATCAGGCGTGACAAACACGTTGAGCGGCCAGCCGCCTTGCCCAGTCATCATCTGACAAACGGACATATACATCGAGTCAATGTCCGGACGCTCCTCACGATCGACTTTGATTGAAATGAAATGCTCGTTTAGGATGTCAGCGACTTGTTGATCTTCAAAGCTTTCGTGTGCCATGACGTGGCACCAGTGGCATGTTCCTTTGGTTAACCATACCCAATCGATACGAAAACAGGTTTGTTTTCGCGTTTCGCTTTTTCGAAAGCTTCGTCTGACCAGGTGTACCAGTTGACCGGGTTATAGGCGTGTTGAAGAAGGTATGGCGACTTTTCAGCGATTAATCGGTTGGGTATTTTTTTGTTTGGCATGGGATCACCTACCTTTATTAACTATAGATAATATATTATATACATGTAGAATTAATAATATAAAAGGACGTATCTTTTAATTTAGATACGTCCTTTTATATTTTGCGAAAAAAATCAAAATCAGTTGTCTTTAAAATAGAATTTCCATAGTGCTGTTCTTCCAAATACATAATATAGTCAATTGGGTGGTCTTGTTTATCATACCAGCATTGACAATATTCTTTAGCTGTTGGTGATAATCTTAATGACCATTTTTTCTTTAATCGTAATGCCCGTAATACATTTTTTTCAGGGTTAGGATTAGAATCAATAAAGTCAGTATGCAAATTAATGTCTAGTAGTTTTTTGTTTGCTGCATCAATGAATTTAGTAGCATCTAAAGCACCATCACTTAAGTTTAGTGCAATAGCATCAAAATTAAAGAAGGCGCCTTTAGTAATGTTATTGAATTTAGTTTCATAATAATTATTTTCAAATGCCCAATTATTGTGAACACTCCAAATATCAAATTCAACATCATCAATTAGAACATTAAATCCTCCAAAACGATTCACTCTGTAATAATAGTTATCCAATAAGGTAGCAAGGTGATTTGCAGGGGCATCTATCATTAAATCAATGTCGCGAGGTACTTCATTTAAAGCAAAGTCTCTTAAAGCCCCACCTATCAAAAATACGTCGCCAATATGTTTTAAATGTTTAATAAGGTGATCAATCTTTTGATTTTCTTGAATGAGATTATCAAAGCCTATGCCTGCTTTATTTTTAATTTGGGAGGCATTGAGCATTGCCTTTCCTCCTTAGAGTTTAATTCCTGCTAACCGTCTATAATATTCTAAGGCGTAAGTATCTGTCATGCCACATATAAAGTCAGTAACAAGAAGTAATCTTTCATATGTTGAAGGTTCTGTAGAATGTTTTTTGTGAACTAACTCCATTATATCTCTGTAATTGCTTGATATCAATGAATATAGCTTTCCATCTTCTGTTTTAGCTTCATTACAATTACTGGAAAGTGCAGCTGTTACAAATTTTTGAAGAAGACCTTGGATAACTGTTCCACCTGCTAATTCTCTCACTTGAATTTCATTATCCTTGAATATGATTTTAGATAAATCTTTAAAAGCCAGTCGGATATTTGCTGCTTCTGATGCTAATAAAATATCTTCATCGAATTTTCCTTCTAGGATCTTGTCGTGTAGTTGAACGAACTTTTTTGTAACAGATTTAATCATGAAACCTTGAGCCTGAATTCTAAATTTTTGAACTGTATTATCTAGCCTATCTGTTCGAACTTTGTTTTCTTCATATACTGAGTGAAAATAATTACAGAGGATTTTATCTTCGTCTGATCCATTTGATAGATGCTTGTCTAATATTTCTTTAATAGTTGTGTAATCTAAAACCCCTTTTTTGCAGCCGTCTTCAATATCTGCTGCGGAATAAGCAATGTCATCAGAAGCCTCTAATAAGAAGGTAAGAGGGTGTCTGAAATCTCCAATACCTGTAAACTTCTTCACTAAATCAAATCTATCTTTTTCACTTTGTAAATATCCAAATTTCTTAAAGCTAGTACCCATATTTTCATTATTTTTATTACCTTCAGTTGAAGAACGTGGATACTTAATAATTGTAGCTAGGGTTGCAGCTGATAGATTGTAACCATAACTATCATGTTTTAAATTATGAAGTTTAGTGAGTAATCTAAACGTTTGTGCATTTCCTTCAAAATTTTCAAAATCTGCAATCTGTTGAACTGTGAGGTTTTTCTTATGTTTATTATTATCATCATAAAACCATCTTTTAAAAAATGTTTGAATTGCTGATTCACCATAATGTCCATAGGGTGGGTTCCCTAAATCGTGTATTAGACCAGCAGTAGCAAGTAAGGAACTTATTTTGCCGCTATGTTTAACATTTAACTTCTCATCTTTTATTAATACCTTTTCAATACTAGAGCCTAGAGAACGCCCGATTGCAGAAACTTCATGGGAGTGTGTTAACCTTGTACGCACAAAATCACTACTATCAAGAGGGAACACTTGTGCTTTGTCTTGTAATCTTCTAATAGAAGAACTAAAAATTAACCTAGAATAGTCATCATCAAAATCATTTCTGCCGTCATTTATTTCTCTTGTGGATACCATTTTTTGTCTAAGTCTAATGCCAGATAATAATTTATCCCAATTCATTTTGAAGCCTTGTCCCATACGAATTACACCCCTATACCATTTCTATTTTTTGTAATTAAATCTATTTTTATATCGGTTATAAATAAAAATAATTTAATAAATAAGGTATGGTAGGACGGACACCAGTGGCAAGTGGCATAGCCGATGCTGACAAGCACCGGTTTATTTTCACGTTTCGCTTTGTCGAAGGCTTCTTTTCCCCATGGATACCAGTTAACTGGGTTAAGGGCGTGTTGGAGAAGGTATGGAGATTTTTCAGTGATTAATCTGTTGGGTTTATTGTTAGTAGACATGGAATCTCCTCCTTTCATATTTATTTATCAAATCTTTTTGAGTGTAAAGGGTGATGGGCTTAAGGAATTTCATTTGAATTTAGATATTACTACTTCAAAAAAGTTACGTAGGATAATAACCGATAGTTCTTTATTTTGAAACTGAGCAAAAATCAAAAAACTATAATTAGGTCAAAAATTTATAGGGACTGCTGTGGAAATTTTAACTTTCGATAGATTTGTTTTCAATTCTTTTATTCGCTTCATTAATTATGAAAACCTATATTAATGCCTTTTAAATGGAATTTATTACTATATTTATCTTGTGTGTATTTAATCAATAATAACAAGCTGTTATAATAGCTTTGTGTTTTTATGAAAATATGTGTTAAAAGTGGTGTTGGAAATAAATATATACTATTCATTCTAGTAATCTCTTCGTTTGGTGGAGAAGCACTTTTAGCACATTTAATTTCAATAGGTCTAGCGGTGACTATTACAGGAGTTACTTATGTTGCATTATCTGAGTTTAAGAAGCATAAAAGAACTTACATTCAAAAAATCTAAAAAATGGGTATATGAGAAGGTGTAAATATGTTAGTTATTGATCAAAATCCAAAAGGTGAGCAGTACTCCAAATTAATTGATTTGGCTTTCGAAATTTGTGATGAGTTTCATTTAGTTTTAAGAAAAGATATGGGATCTTTAAAATCTTTTGATCCCTTCCTAAAAAGACTTGAAAGTTCATTGAAAGAGATGAAAGAACAATCAGAATGGGCTAGCACAATGCTATTTAACAATACAGCAAAAGTTTATTACTATTATACAGATGAAAATGCGAAGAGTATTCTAAAAGAATTCGCAAATTCTTTATATGATTGGGAGCAACCAAATTTACCAGAAGACTTGTCCTTCTTCAAAAATGGAGAAGAATGGCTGGTTACATCTTCTCATGAAGAAGAAAGTTATATAGATACGGAAAATGATACAGAGATACAAAGGATATTAAGTATACCAGAATTAAAAGTACATATGGAAAAATGGGATTAATGCTATTTAGTATTCAATAATAGTGTATTGATATAAAAGTAAGGAGGCTAATAAGATAGTTTCCTTACTTTTAAAATGTTATGGGCGTTCTCATTTATTTCTTAATTAAGATGTATTGTTTGTGTTCCAATAGAAGATTTGAACTTTAAATGTTTCCCAAATTGTTGAGTCTTGAAATTAATAACTAAATCCAAACTCTCATCCTTATCTTCATCCTCAAAACCGTCTAAACAGGAATATAATTAATATATCAGATAGCTGAGGTCCGTGATCAATTGTCTGTGAGGTATTCCCATCATGACAAATCAAGGACTATAAACCCTTGTTTTGTCATTATTTCACCTTTTCACTACTTCAATCGTAATGTTTTAACAAGATGGCTGAATTATGTCCTCCAAAACCAAAAGAATTGGATAGCCCATATTTCAATGGAAGCTGTCTCGCTTCTAATACAACATCTAAATTGCAATCTGGATCTTGTTTCTCTACATTAATAGTTGGCGGAATCATTCCTCGTCTCAAACTTTCCACTAAAGCAATCGCTTCTACTCCGCCTGCAGCACCAAACATGTGCCCAGTCATTGACTTGTTCGCAGTTGTTGGAATTTCACCTGAACGATCACCAAATAATTTCTTAATGGCTAGAACTTCTGAACGATCACCTACTTGTGTACTTGTTGCATGAGCACTAATAACATCGATTTCACTTGTTGATATATCTGCACTTCTCAATGCTTTCTTCATGGCTAAGTAGGCACCCCTACCTTCTGGGTGTGAAGCGACCATATGATGTGCATCTGAACTAGCCCCGTATCCCACTACTTCACATAATATCGGCGCATCTCTAAGAATTGCGTTGTCTAATGATTCTAATACTAAGATACCTGCGCCTTCACTCATAACAAAACCATCTCTATCTGTATCGAATGGGCGGCTGGCTCGACTTGGGTCTTGGTTTCTAGTAGATAGTGCATGTGCGTTTCCAAAGCTAGCCAAAGATATCTGATTGACGGCAGCTTCTGCTCCACCGGCAAATATAATATCTGCTTCATCGTTTCGAATCGCATTGAAAGCTTCACCAATAGAGGTGTTCCCGATAGAACAAGCTGTGACTGGTGACAATGATGGCCCTTGTGCGCCTAATTTAATGCTGATTTGGGCCGCAGCTGCATTTGAAATCATCATGGGGACAAGGCTGGGGCTTACTCTCGAGGGACCTCGTTTGTCTAATACATGCACATTATCTACAAGCGATTGTATGCCTCCGATTCCTGAACCAACATATACGCCTAAACGTTCAAGATCTACTTGATCTAACTGTAATTGTGAATGTTCTAATGCTTGTTCGGCCGCTGCTAAGGCAAACTGACTAAAACGATCTAATCGTTTTGCTTCTTTTCTCCCTAATATTTCATCTGCATCGAAATCACGAACGATTCCAGCTATTTTTGTTTTATAATCAGTCGTATCAAAAGAATCAATGAGAGATATTCCCGATTGTCCTTGAACTAGTTGGTTCCAAAAGCTATCTATATCATTTCCTAGTGGAGAAATAACTCCCATTCCAGTAATGACAACTCTTTTCATGATCATTCCCTCCTTGTTTTTATTAACTTTAGCCATTGTGTTATCCTATTACAAGTTGTTGTTTATCCTAGTATAATGAATAATATTTTAAAAGGAGACCTTAATGAAACCTGAAACAAGACTTCAAGCATTATCAGAATTTCTAAAGAACCAACGTTCAAAAATCACGCCTCAAATGGTTGGTTTACCTGTAGGAACCCGCCGAAGAACACCAGGACTCAGAAGAGAAGAAGTGGCTCAACTAGCCGGTGTGAGTCTTACTTGGTATACATGGTTAGAACAAGGCAGAGATATAAAAGTATCTACTTCGGTATTAGATGCGATTTCTAGTGCATTACAATTAAATAACGATGAAAGGAGATATTTGTACGCTCTAGCGTTAGAGGAAGGTGTGAAACAATCCTATATCATTGAGAATGAGAAGGAAATCAGTCCGGCTTTAGTGAAAATTCTGCAGGAACTTCGTTATTGTCCAACGATTATATCTGATAGAAGAAGTCAGATTGTTGGGTGGAATCAAGCAGCAGCTAATGTATTTTTGGACTTTGAACAAATCATCCCGGCAGAAAGAAATATCATCCGCTTACTATTCGCAAGAAAGGAATTTAAAAGTTTAGCCGTGAATTGGGAGCATTTTGTAAGAGGATATATCGCCATATTTAGAACGTATTATGGACAGTATGTGGCGGATGACTGGTATGAGCAATTTATAGAAGAAATGGAGCAGGCATATCCTGAGTTTCGTAAAATATGGAATGAAAATGAGATCAGTTATGCACCTGAAGTATTAATTGAATTTCGTCATGCTAAGGTAGGGAAAATGTTGTTTAATCTCACTTCATTACAAGTGTATGGGGATACTGATTTAAGATGCAGTGTCTATACTCCAGTTGAGGATACTGAAACGGAGCTTAAGTTAAAACGTTTAATTGAAGGGTAGCTGTTGTTTGGAGAGAAGAATAGGGCTGATTCAAAGAATACTTCTTTAACTTTGTGTAGATTTTAAAAAACAACTAGTATAGTAGCAATTGGTTATTTGTATTTGGATGAAGGCATTGTGTGTGTGCTGTGCTGAAGGAGGTATGGTGATTTTTCAGTGGAGTGGGGTGGATTTTTGATTGTTTGGCATGAATTCATCTGCTTTCATATATTAATTTCCTTCGTACTTTAACTTTAGTAAAACTTCGCCTTTTTATATAAAAAATCCTCTTAAAGTAGAAGAGGACAAAAGGACGTATTTCTTTTGATTTGAATAGTATATGCTACTTGAAGTAATCAATTTTCACAATGAATTTCTCAACTGATATTCCATCACTCCCGATCATATGGAGTTTAGGCGTTTTTAAATTTCCCTCACCATTATTTGCAAATGTAAAGGTGACGGTACCGCTTATATATTGATGAGGCTTAATATCTTTAACTCTTTTGCCTGTTTTATTATTAATAAAGTCTATGGTCTGGGTTTCTTCCTCTCCCCTCATCATTCTATAAAATTCAGGATGTAGGGGAAGTTTATCGTTTGTTTTATTTTTTAATGTAAATGGTATGCGGTATTCAGTTATTTTATTTCTCATTTCATCAATGGTATTAATTTTCTTAGCTTTTTTAAACGTATGACTTATTTTTAGAAATTCAAACGTTTCATTTGTCGTAAGGTTTTTTTCTGTTACTTTATAGTTGGAGTATTCACTATTCACTTGTTGATAGCGGAACATGCTGATTAAGATAAAAATTATAGTCATCACTGAAATTACTATTACTTTTTTTCTCATTTTTCTTTATCCCTATCAACAATCGTTTCTTTTATAATTTCACCAGATTCAATATCATAAATCGTATCTGAAACCTTTTGAAGAGTTTCTTTATCATGGCTAGCGATCAAAATTGTTTTACCTTCATTTTTTAATGTTACGAGTAATTGATGTACTATTTCGACTGCTTTCTCATCTAAAGCATTAGTAGGTTCGTCTAAAATGAGCAAATCCGGTTTTTCCATAATTGCTTGAGCTATTCCCAAACGTTGTTTCATCCCAAGAGAATACTTTTTAAACTTTCTTTTGTCATTTGGATCAAGCCCTACACGAGAAATCACAGCAGAAATTTCGTTATCGTTAATTTTATTCTGAATCATAGAGAGTAATTTTAGGTTAGCAAAACCAGTATATTCTGGGATAAAACCAGGATACTCTATTAATATTCCAACATTTTCGGGAAATGAGATGTCTCTGTGTAATTGTTTCCCACCTACAGTTACTTTTCCATCACTTGGTTTTACTAATCCGGATAATACACGAAACAACATTGTTTTTCCGGATCCATTAGGTCCACGAAAACCATAAATATTCCCCTTTTGTAATGATAAGTTAATATTCTTAAGGACTTGGTTTTTTTTAATAAATTTGTTTAATGCCTCAATTTTAATATATTCTTCTGACATGAGTTTCACCTCGATTAATATTCTTTTTCATGATCATTGCCGTATTCAGTTAAAAAATCTTGTTTGATAAAAATTTTATATGCTAGAAAAGTAAAAAGTAATCCAAAACCACTAAATAAATAAATCATTCTAGAAAATAAACCTGGTATAAGCCAAGATGTCATTTCTAATGACAGTGAGTCATTAATGAAAGAAAAACCAAAATAAATATTAAGCATTTTATCAAGAATCACAGCAGATGAAATGATAATAAAGCTGTATATATAATTTTTACTTAACAAATAGCAAACCACAACAAATAGTCCGATCAGATGGAATACCAATAAACTTGTAATCAGATATCTAATTAACATGATATTAGATGAAAAGTATTCATCTAAAGGTAGTTGATCGCCATATATTAAGTATGGAGCTCCTTTTGTAGACAGCCAAACGTTGTTCCACCTTCCTGACAGGAAGCCACCCAGAAGGAAACCACCAATTAGGTATATGAGAGTGAATATTAGACAGATCCAAAAGACACGTAATAATAACGATAAAAATACTTTTTCTCTTTTTTGATAACGAACAAAACGAGAAGAGTCGAAAAAAGGTACGATTCCAAATGAAAAAAACATTAGAAAAAGGGGTAATACGGGAAAAATAAATGTATAGGAAGAGAAAAATAAATTTAAAGATTGTGGTATTCCCATTATTCCATGTTGCGGTATACTTTCTTTGACTAAATATAAAATACAGAGCAAATAACAAAAAAACCAGATGAATAATCGCACTTTATAACGGCATATGTCGAGTAAAACGATATGTAGTTCTTTAACGAATAACATTCTTTTTAACCCCTAGAATGTATAATGAAAAACTTAACATAAATCCGATAAACAAGTGTAAAACAAGACTTGCTAGACTCACACCATCTGTAGCCTGTTGTTGCAAGAAGCTTGTTGATATCATTTCCTGATGCCCTAGTGTTGAAAGTACCATGTTTATGACATATAAACTTGCAAAAGGTGTAATTAGAACAACAAATGATTTTTTAATAAACATTCCAAATCCCAAAGCTATACTTGCGAACATACCAGAGAAAATACCAATCAATATGACATATAAAAGCATATGAACAAAGGGATGTGTATAATATAGATCTGGTAAGAAAGTATTATCAGAGTCTAAAGGCATCTCATTGTTAATCGCTCTATCAGGTTTTATATTTGGAAGTCTCATGAAAGACAAATAAATATTTAATAATAGGGGAAAGACAGCTGTGAGCATACCTGCTAAAAAGTTTATAAGAAACAAACTAAAGAAATATTGTTTTTGTTTTCCTCTAATAATTAAAAAGCGAAAAAAACCAGTTGACCGATCTCTTGAGTACAGATCTGAAAATGGGAGTGTTGCCAAAATTGGTAATAAGAACATGTAAAGTGCTGGATAATCTGATATTCCACCGATCCCCATCCATTTTGTATAAGGGGTAAAAGAAATTCCTCCTGTAAGTTCTAAATGTTCTTTGAGTGGCATTTCTTCTGTCCAAAAATAAGCAATCGCTAAAATTGCACCAATGGCTAATGATATGTAAAAAGAAGGGCGCTTTATTAATCGTAATATAAGCAAATAAAACATGTTTCTCTCCATTTCGTTTATTTAAAACTAAATATAGAAGCGACTCAGTTAATTCTGAGTCGCTGTGTCACATAGTTCTCTTTTGAGTTTAAAGAGCCTAATAGAATCAAGGGCTTTTTGGATCGTAATCGGGACTCCATTTGCCATTAGCATGACCAGCTGCATTCTTCTTAGCACCTATCGAAACAGGCGGATATCCTATTCCCAAGAATGTTTTTTCAACTGCCAAATTGTATAGGAGTTGTACTCCTTTATAATTTTTCTTAATTGTATAATAGTGGCCATCTGAAACATCTTTTCCTTTAGATCTGGCCCAGGCTACATAAGAAGTATTATTCTTTTCACTGTTCATATAATACCAAGATTTAGTAAATTTTGTTCTAGATGTTGTCTCATCATATGGATTTCCTTTTAGAAATCTAAAATTATAATTAGTATCTTTATAGTTGCCACTTGGTTCTCCTGCATAGACATGCACAATTCCTATAGTAGAAAAGGTTACTCCTAGAATTAAAGTTAGGCTAATGATTATTTTGTTTTTCAACTGTCTTCACCTCATTGTTTACTTACAATTAAGTATTTATCTGCGACACCTATGCAATTATTATCTTTATTTAGCCAAATCATTCTTAATGCTATTTCTGCTTTCTGACCTTTGAATGTTGGTAAATTAATTAAATAATCGTGATCTACATCTGATCTATCATAAGGTTGTTCCCATTGATGAGTAACTCCTCTATCATCTTTCAATTTTCCCAAGATTTTTGATGGGGGAGGTTCTTTTTGACTAAAGGTCATCGCTAATTCATAATTTTTAGGAAGTGGTCCAACTTCAATGTCCTCTCCTTTGAAAACATTTTCAATTGCCACATCATTATTCTTTATCTGACCTTGATAATAATGATCCTCTTTCAACTTTTCCCAAAATATAACTTTAAAAAGACTTTGCTTTTGTTCGGTATCAAAATAGAATATTTTAGAATCATCCTTTGTGCTATTATCCAAATCTTCTATACTTACAGAAGGATCTGGAGCTTTGTCTTTTATGGTGTTATTGAAATTATTTGATTGACAAGCACTAATCAAAGATATCATTATTAAAATTAAAAAAAATGTAAATAACTTTTTCACTATTTTCCCCACTAAAACCATAATTTGTACCGGTACGTGAGAATTATACAATAAAATAAAGAAAAATACACCTTTTTTTGTATTTTTTTATTTAAAATGCTATGTTATGCTATGTTCTAGTTAGTTGATAAGAGAGGGCTTTTTTACATGATTGGTTTATTATTACTTTTTAAAAGAGATATGATTCTTGGGTTTCATAGAACTACAAAAACTTTTATCATTATATCTATTCTAGGGTTGTTTAATTTCCTATACTACCTTTATTTTCTGCATATTAGTTTAACTAAAAGTAATGTTGCATTTTGGGATGTTATTGGTAAAACCTTTGCAGGTGTTCCCTTTGAACTTGTCGAACAACAAACAATTGAATTTCCTTTTGGATGGATTATATTTCAATTAAGTGGTGCAATATTGGTCAATACTTTTATAAAAGAAGATCTATTTGCCCATAGTGCCTTTATTAGAGTTAGAACAAAGTCAATATTTAAAATGTGGGTAAGCAAACTATTATTTTGTTGTGCCGCAATATTTATCTTCTACATATTAATATTGTCCCTTACCTGGTTTGTTTGGAAATTGAGTGGGGGGACAGTAAATAACTTGACAGATTACGGCGAAAGTATTTTAAGATATTCGTCCTTTCAATTCTCTTATAGTCAAATTATTGTTTATTCAATTCTCTTAAATATAGCTGGCACATTTCTTTTTACTTTTATCTTTGCTTTTTTAACATTAATTTTTAAAACAATTTATAGTTTCATAATTTGTATCTGTATTTTATTTCTTTCCATTTTCTCAGATAATCCAATGCTACTTGGGAATGAATTTATGCTGATTAGGCATCCTATGTTTGGTTTACCTCCAGTTGTCTCAATTATTATGACACTAATTATAGTTCCTATTCTCTGTATTGTTTTTTCGATAGGTGGGGGAATTTATCTATCTAAGTATGATTTAATAAGTGATATGGAAAAGGAATGAGATTTTATAACCCTATAGTATCCTGTAGATTTTGAAATCTAAATTTACCCGATCTTTGGAAGAATAAAGTACTTAAAATTGAGGAACTGTTGTGATATTTATATCAATAGTTCTTCTTTTTAATACCATCATCATGTTTGACTAAATACCTATCAGGGTATACTATCTGATCATAGGGAAAAGAGAAAGGAGTGTTAAATGTGGAATATAATCAGCAGATGAAGAATCGTCTTCGCCGGATTGAAGGGCAGATTAAAGGGGTTCTTGCGATGATGGAGCAGGGAAAGGATTGCCGCGAGGTGGTGACGCAACTATCTGCTTCACGCAATGCCATTGATCGTGCAATGGGTGTGATTGTGAGTACAAACCTTGAACAATGTGTCCGTGAAAGTCTTGAACAAGGCAAGGATACAGAGGGGCTTGTCAAAGAAGCGGTTGAGCTCTTGGTGAAAAGCCGGTAAGAAATTCCTCAGCCTTTGAAGGTTGACGAATTTTTTTACTTGTTATAATATACCCTTACCGGTATGTGTATATATTTTTTGTTTTCAATATACCCCCACGGGTAATTTATATAAGGAGGATCATGATGGAGGAACAGAAAAAACGAACAACAATTGTTTTATTTAGTGGAGATTATGATAAAGCGATGGCCGCTTACATTATTGCAAATGGCGCAGCAGCTTATGATCACGAGGTGACGATTTTTCATACCTTTTGGGGGCTGAATGCCTTGCGTAAGGAAGAGATGGTGCCACTGAAGAAGGGATTTTTAGAAAAAATGTTTGGCAAAATGATGCCGCGTGGCGCTGATCGAATGGGGCTGTCAAAGATGAATTTTGCAGGAATGGGACCGAAGATGATCAAGCATGTGATCAACAAACACAATGCCATGACCCTGCCGCAGCTCATTGATATGGCGAAGGAACAAGAGATCAACCTCGTGGCATGTACGATGACGATGGATCTTTTAGGGCTGCAGGAGAATGAATTACTAGCAGACATTCAATATGCCGGTGTGGCCGCGTATTTAGCAGAGGCAGAAATCGGGAATGTGAACTTATTTATCTAGGGAGGTGTCCATACATGATTCAAATGCTTTTGCTCATCATTGTGATCGCTTTGCTTGTGAGCCGTTTTCTTCCCGTACGGGGTGTGAAACAAATGGACGCAGCTCATCTGAAACCTACATTGTATAGTCGGCATCAACAACTGATAGACGTGCGATCACCTTTAGAGTTTCAAACAAATCATATAAAAGGCTTTCAAAATATCCCCTTACCACAGTTAAGGAATCGAGCGCATGAGCTTGAGAAAGACAAAGAAGTGTATGTGATCTGCCAAAGCGGGATGAGAAGTATGCAGGCGGCTAAATTGTTAAAAAAACAGGGATTTACCCACATTACGAATATCAAGGGTGGCATGAATGCTTGGCGATTATAGGTATCAATAGGCTTTGAAATATACCCCCACCCCTATTAAAGGAGGAAAAACAATGCAGCAACCAACAGCAATTCTAGATGCAAAAGGATTGGCATGCCCAATGCCCATTGTCAAAACGAAAAAACAAATGAATGAGCTCTTGCCAGGAGATGTGCTTGAAGTGCAAGCAACTGACAAAGGGTCTACAGCGGATTTAGCAGCTTGGTCAAAAAGCGCCGGTCATGAATTTTTAGGAACAAAAGTAGAAGGACAGGTGCTTCATCATTTGATTCGTAAAGGCGGAGCGAAACAGGAGGAGCAGTCAATGATTTCGGAAATGTCGTTGAACATGTTTCAACAGAAGGTAAAAGAAGATCAGTCATTGTTTATTTTAGATGTACGAGAGCCAGATGAATACGAAGCGGGTCATATTCCAGGAGCTGTTCACATCCCTCTTGGCGAGGTGGAACAACGTGCTGAAGAATTGAACCGAGAGACGCTCATTTACCTCATCTGTCATTCAGGCAGAAGAAGTGAATTAGCCGCACAAAAGTTAAAAGAAAAAGGATTTCATCAATTGATCAATGTAGTGCCAGGCATGAACAGCTGGACAGGAGAGATTGAAAAATAGGAGCTGAATGAACCGATGACTGTAAAAGCAATGACAGCAGAACAGTTAACAAAAAAGATCATCAACAAAGAGCCGATCTTTTTGTTGGATGTACGAAACGAATCAGATGTCCAGGACTGGAAAATTGAAGGGAAAGCCGTTGAATATTTAAATGTGCCTTACTTTGAGCTTCTTGATGGCGTAGAGGATATGGTGGAGAACATACCGGATGACCTAGATGTACTGGTCGTTTGTGCGAAAGAGGGCTCCTCTATTATGGTGGCAGAGATGCTGTCAGAGGCAGGCAGAACGGTCCATTATTTGCAAGGCGGCATGAAGGCATGGAGTGAGCATTTAGAGCCAGTGAAGATCGGTGATTTAACTGGCGGTGGAGAGTTGTACCAATTTGTGCGAATGGGCAAGGGGTGCTTGTCCTATATGATCATGTCGAATGGGGAAGCTGCGATTATTGATGCGGCTAGAATGACGGAGGTCTATACGCAATTTGCTATAAAACATCAAGTCACAGTGACGCATGTGTTTGATACGCACCTTCATGCGGACCATATATCTGGCGGGAAAAAGCTGTCTGAACAGACTGGAGCTATCTATTGGCTACCGCCAAAAGACGCCGAAGAGGTGACATTTGATTACAATCACCTTGAAGAAGGACAGCGTGTGACGATTGGAGCGACGGAGATTGATATTCATGCCCTTTATTCACCGGGCCATACGATTGGTTCAACCTCTTTTATCGTAGACGGCCGTTACCTCCTTTCAGGTGATATTTTGTTCATTGATTCGATTGGAAGACCTGATCTAGCCGGTATGGCGGAGGACTGGGTAGGTGATTTGAGAGAAACCCTTTATACACGATATACGGCGCTTTCGGCAGAATTGATTGTGCTGCCTGCACATTTTATGATCGTGGATGAGCTTAATGAAGACGGGAGCGTTTGGAAGGAGCTAGGCGCTTTGTTTGAAGAAAATCACGGGCTGAACATTGAAGATGAAGACGTATTTAGACAAATAGTCACGCAGGATCTTCCTGCACAGCCAAACGCTTATCAAGACATTCGGTCTACGAATATGGGGAAGCTGCATCCAGACGAGGAAGCACAGCGAGACATGGAAATTGGTCCAAACCGTTGTGCGATTCGATAATGTTCAATAAAATAAAGAAGCGAGGGATGATCAGATGACATCAGATCACATTTTAGACGTAACCGGGCTTGCATGCCCGATGCCAATTATTCGGACGAAGAAAAAAATGAATGACTTGGCTGAAGGTCAAGTATTAGAAATACATGCAACAGATAAAGGAGCTAAAGCTGATTTGGCTGCATGGGCTAAGTCAAGCGGACATGAATTGATCACGCAGACAGATGAAGGGCATGTGCTGAAGTTCTGGGTGAGAAAAGGGTCCTAAAGGGGAGAGGGGTATCTATGAGGAAGCCCCTTTTCCTTTTGCAAAGGAGGAGACCAGCGTGGATTTTGCATTTTTCATTACTTTATTTATCATCGGATTTATTGGTTCCTTCTTATCAGGAATGGTCGGAATAGGAGGATCGGTGATCAACTATCCCATGCTGCTTTATATCCCGCCTCTAGTCGGAGTGATGGCATTATCGGCACACGAGGTTTCAGGGATTGGTGCCATTCAAGTCCTATTTTCGACACTCGGCGGTGTGCTGGCGTATCGAAAAAGCGGATTTTTACATCGACCATTGATTTTATATATGGGGAGCAGTATATTGGCAGGGAGTTTATTAGGCAGCTATTTATCACATTTCCTTCCAGAGAAAGGCATCAATGTAGTCTATGGTCTGCTTGCCATTGTCGCTGTCATTTTAATGCTTGTTCCGAAAAAAGGTCAGCGGTCAGAAGCAGATGGAGAGGTGACCTTTCATAAAGGACTGGCGGCTGGTATTGCCTTTGTGATCGGAAGTGTATCGGGCGTATTAGGTGCAGGCGGTGCCTTTATTGTAGTACCGGTGATGCTATCGATTCTCAAAATCCCTGTGCGGATGACGATTGCCTCGTCTCTGGCCATTACGTTTCTCTCTGCGATCGGCGCATCTGCTGGGAAAGTGCTGACGGGTCAAGTCATGTTCATGCCTGCTCTTGTCTTAATGGCGGCCAGTTTAATTGCTGCGCCGATTGGGGCGAAAATTGGTCAGAAAATCAATGCCGTTTATTTGCAATGGGCACTTGCCGTGATGATTACAGCCACAGCGATCAAAATCTGGGTAGATTTATTATAAGAAAAAGACCAACAACTGAGAGCAAGGGCTCTTTTCCATGTGTTGGTCTTTTTTATTTCATGTCATCGTGCTCGATATACGTTTCAAGTGCAGGGTGGTACTCTTTTTGATAATGAAGATTGGGGCATGTTTTCACGACTTTGCCTTGCAAGGCATTGGACTTCGAGACATCTAATGCTGTTTTACATTTTGGACAGCGTTCGTTAAAAATTGAGAGCCAGCGCTTCATAGATCACCACTCCAGTTAAAGTCTTAAAAACCGATTATATTAATATGAATTATAGGGGATTGTGTGAAGGAGGTCAATGGATATTTGGCTCTTTTTAACAAAAAAGAAGCATCGTATAAGATGCTTCAGCGTATAGACAAATCCTCGCATTCTTTGTCAACAATTTGAAATATGATTAGTAGGCTTTTGCCCAGAACACCATATCAGAAGCAGGTTTCCCGCAGCAGACACATGTGTCAGAAACGGATTCTTGTTCAAACGGGATACAGCGTGATGTCGCCCCTGTTCTCTCTTTGATGTCGTTTTCACAGTCTTCATCGCCGCACCACATGGCTTTGATCAACCTGTTTTCTTCAGCAAGAAGCTGCTCGATGTCTCCGATTGTATGGGCGTTTGATGTTTTTTCATGTAATCGTTCTTTTGCTTTTTCGTACATCGTCTGCTGAATGTCTTCAAGCGTGGACGTGATGGTTTGTTCAAGTGCATCTAACGTGACGGCTTGCTTTTCACCTGTGTCTCGTCTTGCGAGCATGACCTGGCCTTTTTCCATATCCTTTGGTCCTACTTCTACGCGTAATGGGATGCCCTGCATTTCGCATTCGTTGAATTTCCAGCCAGGCTGTTTATCACTTGCATCGATGTCAGCGCGTGCGATGCGGGCGAGTCTATCCTTTAATTCATAGGCATGATCGAGGACACCTTCTTTATGGGAAGCAATTGGCACAACACGTACTTGGGTTGGCGCAATGTTTGGCGGTAGGACAAGTCCTCTGTCATCGCCATGCACCATGATCATAGCGCCAATGATTCTTGTGGTGAAGCCCCATGATGTTTGCTGGACATGCTCTAGTTTTCCTTCGCGATTTAAAAATTCAATGCCAAACGCCTTGGCAAATCCGTTGCCGAAGAAGTGAGAAGTGGCGGTTTGCAGGGCTTTTCCGTCATGCATCAAGCTTTCAACCGTATAGGTGAAGCGGGCGCCAGCGAATTTTTCTTTCTCTGTTTTCCTGCCTTTAATGACAGGGATCGCTAGAAGCTCTTCACAAATAGACGCATAGACATGGAGCATTTTTTCTGTTTCTTCAATCGCTTCTTGCTCAGTCTCGTGACAAGTGTGCCCTTCCTGCCAGAGGAATTCAAGGGTTCTAAGGAATGGACGTGTTGTCTTTTCCCAGCGGACGACATTGGCCCATTGGTTATATAGCTTCGGTAAATCACGATAGGAATGAATGATGTTTTTATAATGCTCGGCGAACAGCACCTCGGATGTTGGTCTGACGCAGAGTCTTTCCTGTAATTCCGAATCACCGCCATGTGTCACCCACGCCACTTCAGGAGCAAAGCCTTCGATATGATCTTTTTCCTGCTGGAGAAGGCTTTCTGGGATAAAGAGCGGCATATAGACATTCTCGTGACCCGTTTCTTTGATTTGACGATCAAGTTCGTCGCGAATATTCTCCCAAATTTTAAAACCGTATGGCTGAATAATCATACTGCCTCTAACGCTTGAATAATCGACGAGACGCGCCTTTGTGACAACATCTGTATACCACTGGGCAAAGTCGTCTTCCATGCTTGTAATTTTCTCAACAAATTGTTTCTTTGACATCGTCTTTTTCCTCCTTTTAAAAAACAAAAAAGCTGTGCTTTAAGTTAGGGACCATTCCTGGTGGTACCACCCTAATTTAAAGCACAGCTTTACACTCGATCATGATAACGGTATGAACCGCTGTATGAAACAGAACTAAATCGGCAGGTTCACTTGAAGATGTCAGTAGGAACTTCTCAGCACCGTTCCCTCTCTAGTAAAGATCGATTCAAGCTACTATTCCAGATCTACGTTGATCCTTGTTCGTTGATTTTTCATCAGTTTACCTGTAAATGGGGGAGAAAGCAAGTTGGTCCGCAAGTTCATTTCATACCCTTCTGAGGTCGTTTATGTTGCTGAGCCATTGGCAAACACTTTCTGTTTTTGCAGCTTGCACGTTATGGAAGGCTATGCTAATATATTTGAAGAAAAAAATAGACTTGTATAACCTCAATAATATGGTTTGAGGGTTTCTACCAGGATCCGATAAATCCTGATTACAAAAGCGCGCTTTCCTTTTTTGTAATCAGGGTTTTTTTGTTTGTCTGCACCCTGTATCAAAAGTGAAAGCCATGATATAGAGAAGGGATGTTAGACATGAACTGGAGAGTTTATTTATTAGCTGTTTCTACTTTTGCGGTTGGATTAGTTGAGCTTGTGGTCGGGGGCATTTTGCCAAGTTTAGCAGAGGATCTCAATGTGTCTCTTGCGACAGCTGGGCAGCTTATTACGGTATTTGCGATTGTGTATGCTATTTCAGCACCGGTGCTACTGACCGTCACAGCCAAAATCGAACGAAAGCGTCTTTATTTGATCGCATTATTGGTCTTTACATTAGGCAATGTATTCACATATTTTAGTTCCACCTTTGCCCTTGTCATGATCTCTAGGGTCTTGATTGCCATGAGTACGGCGCTTGTTGTGGTGTTATCACTAACGATTACCGCCAAGCTGGTGGAACCGGCGCATCGAGCGAAAGCATTAGGTCTGATTTTTATTGGGATTAGCTCATCACTTGTTCTCGGTGTACCGATCGGTATTTTTATTACAGAGAGCTTTGGCTGGAGAGTGATGTTTTTAGGAATCAGTATTCTGTCAGCTATATCCATGGTACTCATTTATTTTCTATTGGAGAAAATGCCTGTTGAAAAAGTCACACCGCTTAAAGAACAAATTCGTTCTTTAGGGCATCCGAAAATTTTCAGTGCGCATTTGATTAGCTTGTTCATGCTTGCTGGTCATTATATGCTGTATTCTTATTTCACGCCATTTCTGATGGAAGTTCTGCATATGACTCCGTTTTGGATTAGTATTTGTTATTTGGTCTTCGGACTTGCGTCGATTGGCGGGAATGGGTTTGGCGGCTGGCTGAGTGACAAACTAGGATCAGGAAAAGCCATTTTGCTTGTGACCATGGCGTTTGCCATTGTGATGTTTATCCTTCCTTATACAGCGGGAGTGTTTATGCTCTTTATGGTGATGGTTGTCCTATGGGGTGCTCTTAGCTGGGCACTGACACCTGCTTTGCAGAGCTATTTGATTCAAACAGACCCTGTGACGTCTGATATTCAGCAAAGTTTGAATACATCCGCTTTGCAAATTGGGATTTCCATTGGATCAGCCGTGGGCGGTGTCATGTTTACAATGACCGGTTCATCTGTTGATTTGGCTAAATTCGGTGCTGTTTTTGTGCTGATTGCCTTTAGCTGTGCAGTGATTTCATTAAAGAGACCGCCGCTTTATATGGATCGTCAGCATCATGCTGAATAGAAGAGAATAAGATCGTTTAGCTGCCTCATCATAGGCAGCTTTTTATTTTTTGAAAACCACACCTTCACTTTTACCAGTAATGACTTCTTCTCCATGCTGATTGATATAACGGGAAAAAAGGTGGACACGATGGTATTTTTCAAGGGGTTCTACCTTGGTGACGGCCATCTGACAGGTAATGGTGTCACCTGTATAAACAGGGCGTATGAAGGTACATGTCATCTCTTGACCGATAAAATGAAACTGCCCGCCAAGCTTCGTGGCTAGACTTGCTGTGAGAAAGCCGTGTACCATGAGCCTGCCTTGATCATCTAGCTCGGTATGATGTTTGCCAAGATCACCTGTCATCTCGCCAAATTGGATCACATCTTCATGCGTATAGGTTTTGCTTGTTTGAAATTGATCGCCTGGTCGAACCATCTGTTCTTCAGCTCCTTTTTTTAAATGTACCAAAGGAGTGAATGAATGTACATTCATTTTTGTGATGAGATGTTAGAGGCAAAGAAGAGACAGGATGCCTTTCTTTGCCCTTGATACGTCAGGAAAAATGTCATCTTCTATTCAAAAATAACCATTTCTCCAATTGGATGAAATCCGGCACGCTGATAGATATGTTTGCCGTCATTTGAGGCTTGTAACATCACACACTTTTGTTTGTTATCTGTCTGGGTCAGAAGGTAATGAAACATGTCACTGCCAAGTCCTCTTCCGCGGTGTTCTGCCTTTGTGATGACATCATAAATACCGTAGCTGTCTGCTGTTTCAATCAATAAGCCCGTTGTGACTGGTTTGTTGTGTTCATATCCAACGAACATGCGGGTACTCGGGTGTAATCGTTCAATCGAAAAGCGCTGGAAATAGCTGTTTAAAGAGATTGCTTCAGGTGATCCTTCGAAAAGTTCGATAAATAAATGTTGATAATCGAGAAAAGTTTGATCGTCAGTCACTTCCTTGATCGTAAGCGATTGAGAGGTCCTTTGATCGATGTCGTTTGTATGTTCAAGCATCATGATGGTATTGCGTTCCACTTCTTGAAGCCCATATTTCTGCATGATATTCGACCAATCGGGGTGGAGCAGGCTTTGAGTGATCCATGTGCTGAATGTTAGCTGCTGTTGCTGCATTTGTTCGATGGCAGCTTCCACTTTTTGTTGATCTTGTATGTGCGCTGAAATCGGTAATAATAAATTGAACGTGTCAGTTGATATATGCGTGTTTGATAGAACGAAATCTTCTGTTGATAGGAACGATCCGTTTACAACAGAAGAAAACAAATTTATTTTTTCTTCTAACTGGCGAATGGCCATTTGCTGCTCTGTTTTCATTCTCTCACCTTCTTTTTTTGATTGAGGGTTACCTATCATAAATGATAGCAAAGAAAAGGAAATTGTGCCGTCTCTTGTAATCTAGTAAAAAAGTTCTTTTATTTATCAGGTCTGATGACCCATTCTTTTCCTCATCCCCACATTTCTTTTGACTCCTTTATTGATTATTAGTACCATTTTATTAACCAGTTAAGAGTGGAGGTTCAGATGGAAACAAAAGAGCAGATTGTCTTAAAAGCGATTCAAGATTTGATTATGCATAGGGAAAAGAAACGGAACGATCCAACAGATCCACTGATTACCACGACTGATACACTCAAGCAAGATTGGACACTTACACAGCTTCATATTTTATCTATGATTCAAGCAAACCCTAACGAATCCAATAATACATTTCTTTCACAACAACTAAAACTATCAAAACCCGCCATTACAAAGGCTGTGAAAAAACTCATCGAAAAAGGCATGGTCGACTATTGCCACCGGCAAGGTGACAAGAAATCCGTCTATTATTCACTGACAGAGGAAGGTACACAGCTGGCGGCACTGCATGATGAGCTTCATGAACAGGCAGTCTCCTCCTATTTAGAATTCCTCCATGAATTTAATGAAGACGAACTACAGGTTATTGAGCGCTTCTTAAAGGCTTGGAAGGAAAAGATATAAATAACGGACCGAAAGCTTTCTATAAACTAGATGCTTTCGGTTTTTTTATGGTAAAATTAACATATATTGACGTTATTCGTGATGATGTGAAAAGGGGGGAGCTTCTTTGGGGAAAGAAATGATGGAAAATTTTAAAAAATCAGCAACCATCATGCCGTTCGTCGGATTGTTTGTCAGCTTGCTATTATTTGTTTATTTTTTTGGTATCACAGGAGTTGAAGGGCCGATTTGGGCTGCTGCATTGTATTGTGCTCTGCCCTTTTTAGGGTACACGATCTTCTATCTGCCTGTATGTATTTATTTTAAAGTTAGAAAAAAACACTCAATCCATAAAAATGAGGAACATACATGATCGTTGTCAGCGCTTGTCTTGCGGGATTAAAGGTCCGTTATAATGGCAGCCATCGATTAGATCAACGTATCGAGGAGCTTGTGCAGGAAGGAAAGGCGGTAACAGTTTGCCCTGAGCTGCTTGGCGGTTTCTCTACACCAAGACCTCCCGCAGAAATTATTGGTGGAGATGGTCATGATGTCTTACGGGGGCAGGCTTCTGTTGTTGATGTTCATGGAACAGATGTGACAGAGATGTATGTAAATGGTGCACAAGCCACGCTTAAGCAGATTCAGACTCTTGGCGCAACATCCGTCGTGTTAAAAGAGTACAGCCCTTCTTGCGGAAGCCGGATGATCTATCGGGGAGAGTTTAACGGGAAGACAAAGGCTGGGGACGGTGTGACGTCTGCCTTGCTGAAACAGCATGGGATTCAAGTATTCTCTGAGGAGGATGATTGGACCTCACTGTTTGTATAGGAATAAGTAGAAATCTATTTAATTAAAAAACAAATATATTCACATAAAAATTTTGTGTTGTTAGTATGGGACAAAATGAAATTAGATCATAGTAGCCCTTGCATGGTCTATTTTCATGCATGATCTTTCGCACATTCGGGTATAGTGCATGGTAAGCAAAAATGAAGCGGAGGTTTGTTTGATGAGTGGATTAACAGATACAGTCACATTAGCAAACGGAGTGAAAATGCCGAAGCTTGGCTTTGGTGTATGGCAAGTAAAAGATGGGGATGAGGCTGTAAATGCAGTCAAAGACGCACTTGAAGCGGGCTATCGCAGTATAGATACAGCAGCGGCCTATCAAAATGAAGAAGGTGTAGGCAAAGCCATTCAGCAATCAGATATTTCTCGCGATGATCTGTTTATTACGACAAAGGTCTGGAATCGTGATCAAGGATATGAATCAACACTTGAAGCCTTTGAAACAAGTATGAATAAGCTGGGACTTGATGTACTAGATCTTTATTTAATTCATTGGCCAGTTGAAGGCAAATATAAAGAAACGTGGAAAGCGCTAGAGAAGCTGTATAAGGATGGACGCGTTCGGGCAATTGGTGTGTGTAACTTCCATCAGCATCATTTAGAGGATTTATTAGAAGAGGCAGAGGTTGTGCCAATGGTGAATCAAATCGAGCTGCATCCGAAGCTGACGCAGGAGCCTTTACGTGACTACTGCAAGGCGAAAGGAATTCATGTAGAAGCGTGGTCGCCATTAGGCAGCGGGAAGCTCCTGAACCATCCTGTTCTCCAAGATATCGCGAAAAAACATGACAAATCAGTAGCGCAAGTAATTCTTTGCTGGGACTTGCAGCATGGCATTATCACCATTCCAAAATCTGTGACGAAGAGCCGAATCATTGAAAACACACAAGTCTTCGATTTCGAGCTGTCCGCACATGAGTTGGCTATTATTGATCAGCTGAATGAAGATGAGCGCACAGGTCCAGATCCAGATAACTTTGATTTTTAAACGAAAGAAAAGCACAGGTGATATGGTGGGACTGACCCTAGTTTTTGAGACAGGGAATCAAAAAAATTTTATACTGTCAATTGCCGATAGTTTATCGGTGATTGGTTGTTCGTTCGAATGCGAAGGTTGATATAACATGCCCATGGTAATGCCTTTTATATGAACACCTTTGTAATACTTTTTAAATGTAAGAACCTTGCGCTATGTAACACGCAAGTTCTCAGGCAGTGCTGGGAGCTGATCAATTGTGTTTAAGACAAAGTTTGTATCCCGTAGTCGAAAAATACCGGATCGGAACTTTCAGTCTTATCGCCCCCTTGCAAAACTAACAAGGGTATCACGTATCTATCTTATTGATAGAAACAATTATAATTTCCAGTATTTTAAATTTTTATAATGGAGAGATGATTGCTTTTACGATTGGTGATAAACAGCCTTTTTCGATATCCGTATCTTTTGGCACAAAGTGTCGATTTGTTTCCTCTAGTTGTCTCTTAGAAGTATTCTTAGTTAGATCCTTTTTCCATCTATAAAACGAAATGTGTGTGGTGCCTATTTAGATACAGGTGTTCTCGTTTTGCAAAAATATTCTACAGTTCAATTTACTTTTTTTATCAACTTTCTTTCCAATTCGTTGTCCTTTTTTAAAACTTCATTCTGTTGTTTCATTTAGCGATTTTTTGCCTAGAGTCTCTCTAAATCTGGAGAGTACTCGGGTCCTTTTCCATAGTAAATGGTTTTCAATAGGCTTTTTGAAACGGTGTGTCTTTCCAGTCCTATACCACTTCACTCATGTCTGAACCTGCGTCTTATTCCTAATCCTCATATCTCTTTCATAGATCCGCCTGCCAATCCCATTTCTACAGCCTTCCGATTGACTTAAACAAGGTAAATCACTATTGTCTCCATAGAAAATACACCTCCATGTTTTATTTCGGATAACAGCTATCCGTTTTCTAACTTGAAGGTGCTGTTTATTTACCTCATCTTATGAGGTCGGTCTCTGCTTAATTTAACTTGGGGTTATTACCGTATAATGTTAGAATCCTAATAAAACATATATGGTTGACGTGGTTGAGTTTATTATTTGTGCTACTAAACTATCCTAATCTTTTAATTTCGCTATAAACATTTTCAGTATTATTTCCATTACTATGTTCCACTAAGTTATTATATCTAATAATATATTTTTGAAGTTGGTTTTGATTATAATTTATTTTTATAAAATTATTTAATGTACTATCGATATGATTTACGATATCTCCAAAACAATTAGTATCTTGTAATATGTTTGGCGCTCCATATTCTGCTTCTGCTATCTCTTTATCCCCCCAAAAAAAGATCATATTACTTCCTCCTGCAAATGCATAAAAGCATATGGAAGAGTAATCAGTAATAACAACCTTTGAATTAATGAGGGCATCTTTTATATCACCTTGGTATAGATAATCTTTAATCTGGTCATAAGTTTCTGGAAATTGATTTTTTAGCATTAGCCCTGCTTTTGGGTGTAAAGTAATATTGATTATTTTATCTTCATAAAAAGGATCAGTTTTAATAATTCTTAAAAATTGTAAATAGCGGTCAATATAGGAATTTTCTTCTATTCTTCCAGTAACATCCCAGGGTCTCCAGGTTAACATAAAAGTAATTTGCTTTTTATCTTTATTTCTATTTTTAACATATAGATCTAAGTTGGGTACCCCTTTTTCAATTAGTTGATCGTCAGTAAATTTAGGGTATTTTCTAAAATAATAGGATTCGAGTTTTGAATTTGTTACAATATAATCCGGACAAATGGGTACTTTTTTATTAAAATAGCCTCTCTCAAAAACATTGGTGGCGAGACAGACACCGTGTTGTAAGAATATTTTATTATTATTACTTAATATCTTTCTTTTGATATTTTGACTATTATCATATAATCTTCTTTGTACATGGCTTACTAAGTCAGAAGATATGAATTTTTTAGCTTTAAATATAAAATAGAATGCCTTAAAGCTATTGTGAGCTAGAATATTATTTTTACCATATTCCTCTTTTAAAGATAAAAATTTATCGTGATTTTTATCCAAAATAAATTTGGAGTAGGAATCATTTTTTGCTTTTGATTTTTTGAATACTTCAAAGGCTGATTCACTTGCATTTTTAGAAAATTTCTCAAAATAGATGTCGTATTTTTCTTGTTTCCCGAATCTTGAAATTAACCTAGCAAATTTTTCTTTAAACTTTGTTTTAAAACTTAAATAATCGGTCATGACTAACACCATTTGGCCAGTTATAGATTTCCTTACAAAAAACTCAATATTTTCATTCAATTTATAACTTCTTGAGCTATAAACATAGTGCTTTTGATCGTAAGTATTTCTATAATTAAATTTCAAGGGATAATAGTAGTCTGTATTATCCTTGTTTGTCGATTTGATATATAAAGGCAAATTTATTTCACTTGATTTTATATATTTATCTAACAACTCATTTTTTTTAATTTTAACATAACCAAAATGAGTAATTAATCCTAATTTGTTTGTCACAGTTGAAAATTTATCGCGAATTTTTTGAGGAAAAATATAATTAAAATTTAAATTTAAAGTTTTGTCATATCCAATTGCTATATTAGTTTTTCTCATATTAGCAAATTTAAAGCGAATTACACCAAGAATATAAAAATTATCACCGAATGTAATTGTTTTTAATCTCTGTGGGGGATTAGATTCTGCTTTCTCTATTCTTTCTTCAATTGTTAATAGAGGATGGTCTTTTTTAATTATTATAAAAGACAAAGTGTTGAAAGGATCTAAATATACGACAAGTATTGATTCTTTAATTCTATGGTCGTTTTCATGGATCTCTAAAATCTCAATTCTATTATTATTACTTTTGTTTTTAATGACTTTCTGATCTGCTTTAATATATAAAACTTTTTGAATAACATTCTTTTTTTCTATTTATAACTTTTCCATTATTAAAATCAGTAAACTCGCCATTTAAAACAATATTTCCATTTTTATTAGATGCGTAAAACAATTTTGACCTCTCCTCAGTGAACTTTTTTAAATTTATATAGTAAATAGTGGTATTTTCGGCGATGTAATAATCAGGTGATTGAACTTGTGATTTAGTAGGTTAACATTCTATGAAAACTTTTCTGTATACCGAATTTCATTTCATACTCAATTAACATCAGCTTATTTTTGTGGGAATATCAGCATAAAGAAATATCTTTTCTATATCCAATTAATTATCTAAATGGTATATAGATTGTAAGAACCCAATTTAACGTGAAATTACCAGACAAGAGAAATGCATACAAATAAGTATAGCATTAATTTTACTGTCAAAACTATTCTAAATCAATAAGCTATTTCATCTCTTATGGGACAAATTCAATATTTCTTGAATTGCTATGATCCGAAGTGGTTGTTTGGCTTTTTTCTGTTTGCACTATATTGCTTGTATAATTTAGGTAGACTCATATTTAGATTAAAAGTTAAGGGAATAATTTATATGAAACTAAGTACTAGGAGTCTGTGTCCTGCTTATCACCAATTGTAAAAGCAATCACTTCTCCATTATATAAATCCAATATACTGGAAAGGTACAATTGTTTCTGTCCATAAGGCAAATACGTGATGTCCGTGACTAGTTTTTCAAGAGGGCGATCAGACTGAAAATTCCGATCCAGTATATTACCAGCCACGGCATAGGGCTGCCCATTCTTCTTACGCTTTTTCATTTTAACCCGGCATTGCCACTGGTTTTTCTGCATGATACGTTGAACAGTTTTATGGTTAATACGCATTCCCATTTTTAGTATGGCTGTGATTTTCCGATAACCATATCGATATTTGTGCTTTCGGCACAACGTGCCGACCTGTTTCTCTAGTTGTCTTTTAGGATGATTCTGAGTCAGATTCTTTTTCCATCTATAATACGAAGTGCGTGAGATGCCTAAATGGACACAGATGTCCTGTACCGTCATCGTTTTGCTCAATTCATCTACCAGTTTGATTGACGTTTCCTTATCAACTTCCTTTCCAATTCGTTGTACTTTTTTAAAACCTCATTCTGTTGACTCAAATAGCGATTTTCTGCCTGAAGTCTCTCTAATTCTGAAGAGTACTCGGGACCCTTTCCATAGGTATATTGTTTTCCAACAGGTTGTTCGAACCTGTGTGTATCCCCAGTTTTATGCCATCTCACCCATGTCTGAACCTGCGTCTTATTCTTGATATTCAATTCCTGCATGATCTCTTTCATAGGTACGCCTGCCAATCTCATTTCTACAGCCTTCTGTTTGACTTCAGCCGGATAACTCACTCTTGTCCCCATAGAAAAAACACCTCCATGTTTTATTTCGGATCACAACGATCCGTTTTCAAACTTGAAGGTGTTTTTTATTTGTCTCATCTTAGGGGGTCAGTCCCGATCCCTGTGCTTTTTTATTTTGGACTAATACGTTTCAACGGCTTGAATGGCGTCGACAATTTGTTCTTTGGAATAGTTTCCAATCAAACAAAAGGTTTCGTCTGCACGTGCAGCATGGCTTGCCACTGTATATGCTGCTTCTTCCAGTTGAGTTTTAATGCCAAGCTCGCGCATATTCTTAGGCAATCCGAGTGTTTGATAAAGCTGAAGTAGTTCCTCTACCTCGGCCATTCGTTTTTCTGCCGCAAGCTGGACGAGGATACCATAGGCCACTTTCTGTCCATGTAATACATGGTGCGTTTCCTCAATAAACGTTAATCCATTATGGACGGCATGGGCGCCTGCCATTCTTCCGTAGCGCCCCCCATAGCCTCCGACCGTTCCGGCTAATGTAATAATTGTATCAGTTACATCCGCAAATGCTTGCGAATGCTGCCCTGTTTTCAAGCTGTGAACAGCTTCCTCACTATGGGAAAGAAGAATGTCTCGAACGGACACCGATTGCTTTAATGCAGCATGCACCATGAGCGGTAAGGACTCCTCTGTGTTTCGAATAATGGCCTCCGCTTCATACCATTTCGCCAGCGTATCTCCAATACCGCTTTGAAGGTAGGAAAGAGGAGAGGAAAGCAAAAAAGTATGATCAATGAGGGTGAGATAACTGGATCGTTTATGATAATCGACTCTCATGAAGTTCCCTTTGTCATCATAAATAACGCTGAGCGGTGTAGATGCCGCACATGTACCCGGGATGGTTGGAACCATGATCACTTCAATTTGAAGAGCATCTGCAACTGATTTGGCGGTATCTAAAATGGTGCCGCCCCCAATTCCAATGATCACATCTGCCCCTTTAATTTCGTCTGCGATTCGTGTCATCGCATTGGGTGAACTGTAGCCTTTGTGCTGGACAACAGGCCAGTGAGACGGCAGCTTTGTGTACGTTGAAAAAGCATGATAGGAATGATGTCCAGTCACGACAGCGGGCGACTGGAAGGATGGCGAAACAAGTGAATCGAGTTTATGATAAATCCCTTTTTGAGAAATAAATTGGTTTGGACCACTTCTGACGATATCCTCTGGCTGGATCATAGAGCTCTACTCCTTTACAACACAGTATAGTCCATAAATCATCTCACTTTACAGAAAGTTCTGTCAATGTTAATTAATATGAGGAGAAAGACCCTTCCGTTTTATGGAATTGAGCCGCCGACATTGCCTTTAGGTATGTATTTCCTGTATGATAAAGAATGGTATGTTTTGATTAAATTTAAGAGGTGTTTATATATATGGAAAAACAATATCGTGTATTACTTTACTATCAATATGTCCCCATTGAGGATCCAGAAACGTTTACAGCAGAGCATCTAGCATTCTGTAAGGAACTTGGTTTGTTAGGTCGTATTCTTGTTTCATCTGAAGGTATAAACGGAACCGTTTCTGGTACCATTGAGCAAACGGACAAGTACATGCAAGCATTGAAAGAAGATCCACGCTTTGCGTCCATGCCAATTAAAATTGACGAAGCAGATGGTCATGCGTTTAAGAAAATGCACGTCCGCCACCGAAATGAATTGGTGAATTTAAGTCTTGAAGATGATGTGAATCCGCTAGAATTAACGGGGAAACATCTCAGCCCAGTTGAATTTTATGAGCAAATGCAATCACCTGATACGGTCGTGATTGATGCACGTAATGATTATGAGTTTGATGTCGGTCACTTCAGAGGTGCTGTGCGCCCTGACATTGAGACATTCCGTGAATTGCCTGAGTGGATTCGTGACAACAAAGAGATTCTTGAAGGGAAAAAAATCCTGACGTATTGTACAGGCGGCGTACGCTGTGAGAAATTCTCAGGATGGTTAAAGCGTGAAGGCTTTGAAGATGTATCCCAGCTTGACGGAGGAATTGTCACGTACGGAAAAGACCCGGAAGTCCAAGGAAAGCTATGGGATGGTCAGTGTTATGTGTTTGATAACCGCTTAACCGTGCCAGTCAACCAAACAGAGCATGTAGTTGTCGGAAAAGATTTCTTCACTGGCGAACCTTGCGAGCGTTATGTGAACTGCGCGAACCCTGCATGTAACCGCAAATTGATTGCAACTGAAGAAAGTGAGCATAAATATATGCGCAGCTGCAGTCATGAATGCCGCACAAACGAGCGGAACCTATATGTAAAACAGCACAATTTATCTGAAGAAGAAGTTCAAGAAAGACTAGCTGTGATTGAAAAAGAACAAGTGGTCTCATAAGGATAAAAGGGTCTCCCTTTTATCCTTTTTTCTTTGCATGATACATGTTCAGAAGGGAAAAGGAAGACATTTCCTCTTTCCTTTTTGTTTTGTTTTTTTCAATATAAGGGTAAAGATAGTTAATCAGTCTAATAGATTGAACAGTTGAAAAGGCGCTTTCTTTTGAAATAAGCATGTTCGACTATATCAGAAAATGAAGAATTGAGAGATAATATAACAGGCGGAAAAATGAACAAAGGTAAAGGTTTAGATTAGAAAATATTTTCAGGTGGAATGAAAAATGAACTGTTATGAAAGAAAGACGCTTGCTCGACACATGTTTGGTATTTTAATTGAAAGGTGTTATGAACATGAATCATTTGCATCGTAGAATGGGAACTTTCGCTTTAATGATGGTAGGGCTTGGCTCAATCATTGGGTCAGGATGGCTTTTTGGTGCTTGGCGTGCCGCGCAAATTGCCGGCCCTGCAGCTATTTTGTCTTGGCTGATTGGGATGGTTGTCATTTTATTTATCGCATTGTCTTATAGTGAACTCGGGTCGATGTTTCCAGAGGCAGGCGGAATGGTCAAATATACGCAATATTCACACGGCTCTTTTATTGGATTTATCGCCGCTTGGGCAAACTGGATTGCGATTGTCTCAGTGATTCCTGTTGAGGCAGTGGCTTCCGTTCAATACATGAGCTCATGGCCTTGGGAGTGGGCAAAGTGGACAAGCCATTTGGTCACAAAAGGGGTTTTGACGACAGAGGGGCTTATGGTTGCTAGTGTGCTGCTGGTGATTTATTTTCTGCTCAATTATTGGACAGTTGGGTTGTTTTCAAAGGCGAATACATTCATTACGATTTTTAAAATCGTCATTCCAGGATTAACAATTGGTGCGCTCTTATTCGTAGGATTTCATAGTGAGAATTTTACTTCTGGAACAAGTATTGCGCCGAACGGCTGGGCGAGTGTGCTCACAGCTGTCGCAACATCAGGGATTGTGTTTGCTTTTAATGGCTTCCAAAGCCCGATTAATATGGCAGGAGAAGCGAAAAATCCAGGCCGTTCGATTCCAATTGCCATTGTTGGATCGATCTTCATTGCAACTGTCATCTATGTGCTGCTGCAAATCGCTTTTATTGGCGCTGTCGATCCATCAATGATTGTGAATGGCTGGGGGCATTTGAATTTCAACTCGCCATTTGCTGACCTTGCCATTGCGCTGGGGATTAACTGGCTTGTTCTGATTTTATATGCAGATGCGTTTGTGTCACCTTCTGGCACAGGGATTACGTATACGGCGACGACGTCTCGTATGATTTATGGGATGGAAAAAAACAAATACTTGCCGAGTGTGCTTGGCCGTTTGCATCCGATTTACGGCGTGCCTCGTCCAGCCATGTTTTTTAACTTAGCTGTATCGTTTATCTTTCTGTTTTTATTTAGAGGCTGGGGCGTACTCGCTGAAATTATCTCAGTAGCGACGCTGATTTCCTATCTGACAGGGCCTGTTACGGTCATGACGCTTAGAAAGACAGGGATAGATTTGTATCGTCCATTGCGAATAAAAGGACTCAGTATCATTGCACCTTTAGGCTTTGTCTTTGCATCATTGACGCTGTATTGGGCAAGATGGCCGTTAACAGGACAGGTGCTGTTCATTATTCTCATTGGTCTTCCCATCTATTTTTACTATCAAGCAAAAGCGAAGTGGAAGGGCTTTGGCCGTAACTTTAAAGCAGGTGCTTGGATGGTTGTGTATCTACTTGTGATGATGACGATTTCTTGTCTTGGCAGTGATAAATTCGGCGGCTACAATGTCATTCATTATGGCTGGGATATGGCACTCATTGCAGTTGTGGCCTTGCTATTTTATATGTGGGCACTTAAAAGTGGATTTGAAACAGAGTTTTTAGAAGATGCGAAAAAAATCAATGATGAACTGCGTGCTTCTCAAAAAGAAGCCGCATCATCCAAGGAATAAAGTATGAAGGCTGCCTGAACATTGCGGGCAGCCTGTTTTATTTTGATGAGCTATGCATGACATGTCGCTTCAGCCAAGTGGTGATGCCGTGTAGAACGGCCGCTGTGACAAGAGAGATGAACAAATATCTCCATAGTTGATCTATGCCTTGTCCACTGAGCCAAAAAACCATTCCTAGAAAAACGAGGGTAAAAATGAGCATGAATACAAAAGATGCTGACCAGAAAAAAGCTTTCATAGAAGGTCACCTCCTCGGAGTATTGTATGCAGGCTGAAGGAGGATCAGACCAGCAAGAAAAAGAGTAGAGTTTTCATGAAATCTATTGTAAAAGTCAGATGAAAACCCGTAGTGATTGGACAGTTGCGTGAAGATGAGAGCATATTTTGAGTGAAGATTGCGGGCGGAAAAAGAGCTCTTATTGGAATGAAACCCTGATTCAGCTAAATGGAGAGAATAAAATACGAAAACGCCAATCACCTTATTAGCGGGTGGTTGGCGTTTTTCTGCGTTCACTCTATTGGCAAAATCATATTGTTCAAGTTGTTCTAAAATGATAGTCTAATAATATATTGTAAAAATTAGTTAAAAATCCATTATAAGAAAGAAGGATGTTTATATGATGACGATCCTTTTTATGTTCTTCTTAGTGTTCTTTATTTTTTATGCTTTGAATTATATAGGTCAGAAATTAATTGCGGACGAATACCCAGTAAAGCATGAATTGATTGTGATTCTGTCAGCTGTTGAAGGAGTTCTTGTGTTTGTAATTGTTGGAATGAATGAGAAATTCCCTTTTTTTTAAATCGTTCATTTCCATCACAGCTTGCTCTCTACTTTCATTATACCCCGATTAAAAAACAATTTATAGACTGTTTTCCGCCCAGATCAGACCGTATACTGTGATACACAAGTCAAAAATGATAAGGGGAGTGGCCATATGAGCGATCAGAAACATGTCTTAGATCCTGGGCCGTTTTTTCATGGGACGAAAGCAGAATTGAAGATGGGGGACCTGCTTGAACCGTTGTATGTATCCAATTATCAGGATAAAAAATCGAACTATATCTATTTTACGGGAACATTAAACGCGGCCAAATGGGGTGCTGAATTGGCAAGGTCTGATTCAAAAGAGAGAATTTATATTGTAGAACCATTAGGTGCGTTTGAACATGATCCGAATGTGACGGATCAAAAATTCCCTGGAAACCCAACCCGTTCTTATCGATCAAAATCTCCTTTAAAAATAGTCGCTGAATTAGGTGTATGGGAAAGGCATTCTGATGAAGAAATCAACCATATGCGGGCCTCTTTAAAAAAGTTAAGTGAAGAAGGAAAACATGTGATATACGATTGATTCTGACGTGATGTCACCTACATGAAAGAAGACCGCCTAAACATTTATACATTGGGCGGTCTTTTGTGATCAGTATAGTGTGTGTTTACTGTAAAAGATTCACCTTTATCGAAACAACGCATTCATCAGCTCATCAAATGTGTTTGCTTTTTTCAATGAATGAATGCGGTCTGGGCTGTCCAGTAAATCGACGGCTTGCTCGAAAAATTGGTTCATGCAGGCAGCGTCATCCTTATGAATGGCTAATAAGAAAATAAGAGACACTCGATCTCCCTGCCAGTCAATCGGCTCCTTTAGTTGTGCAATGGCTACGCAGGAGGTGCCTTCATTTGTGATGAGTGGGTGCGGCATCGCAATCCCCTTGCCAAGATAGGTAGATGCCATTTGCTCACGCTCCAGCACTGAGAAGCGAAAAGAAGACGATACAAGCTGATGCGCCTCTAATCGGCTGCATAGCGTATCTAATACCTCTTCTTTGCTGGAGAGGTCCGCATTCAATAGGGTCAATCGTTCTTGAAAAAATGCCATCAGCTCCTGCGAAGGTGAGCCGTGTCCGTTTAATAAATGAATGATCTCACTCACACGCTGGACATCATGATGTTCAAAAAAAGCATTCACTTGAATGATCGGTTTCCCCTTTGGTGCGAGAGGTACGGTTGTAATAATCACATCACATGGCAAAGTCGTGCTAAAAGCGTAATCCTGATAAGAATAAAGCTCAACAATCTCAAGCTCATGCTGAAAGGCGGCCTTCAATTTAATTTCAAGCAGCCGTGCGGTCCCTAGTCCAGACCCGCACACAATAATGGCTTTCTTTTTTTGCGAGGTGTCGAGCTGACTTCTTTCAAATGAAGCAGCGATGTGTAAGGCAACATATGCCGCCTCATCTTCATTTGGCGTACGCACCAGTTTTAAAGCATTCAGACCGCTGACAGCCAAGTCAAACGGATAAGGATAAGACGCTTTGATCTCATGCAAAAGCGGATTTTGTAAAGACACGCCGTATTGAATTCGATTTAATAATGGCTTCATATGAAGCATCAAATCTTGACGCAAGATATCGTCATTAGCAAAACGATGTCCGCTTGTCCTTTCAATGTGCTGGAGAAATCGTGTCACTGCCTGCTGTACTTCCTCTGTCGTTTGGTGCTGGTCGGCCTCTTTCCACGTTTGATTCGCCAAGAGGTGCATCACTAAGTAATCTGTTTCATCCTCTGACAAGGTCACGTGAAAAGTGTCGCTCACCTGCTGAGTGATCTTTTTGGCAATTCTCGTTAACACAGGTGACCTTTGTGTGCGTGTGGTGCTGGAAGATATTCGCTGTTTTTTTCGTGTTTGCTGAATGGCAATCGCTAAATGAATCACCAAATTTTTTAGGGCAATGTCTTTAATGAGCAACGATTCTTGATATAGGTTCGTGAGCACAATGGACCGAATGGTTTCAAGTGAAATATCAGGAAAATGAAGCTGTTCCCGCTCGGTAATATTGGAAAGTGCAGGCTCTTCTTCAAGCAGTAAGTCTGCATAGCACGTTCTTTTTTGCAATTCGTCTCCCTCGACTTTTAAGCCAAATCCGGGCTTTGAGACAAGGGTCATGCCGTAACGGGCTAACAGTTCCCGTCCTTTTTTTAAATCACTGCTGACCGTCATGCGGCTGATGAACAGCTCCTCTGCCAACTGATCAATTTTTAAGTAATCTGATTGAAGCAATAGCTTTCTCATCATAAATCGTACACGCTCTTCTGGCATGATGGGTACGAGGGAGCGGGCAGGAAGTCTTTGCTGATGAAGCCAAAGTAGGAAAGCGTCTTGGTCACTTGTTAAGAGTGTATACCCCTTCCCGCGTATCGTCTTAATCATGGCCCCGGCTTGTTTTAACAGCTCGTTTGCTTCTTTGATTAAGTTGCGGATGGAGCGGGCAGATAAGCGAAAAGAGGCAGTTAGCTCCTCTAGCTTCACGAACCCTTTCGTTTCAAATAGCCGCTGAATGAGCTGATAGGTTCGAGTATCTGCCGTCATCATCATTGCGCCGCTCCTTGTGCCTGTAAGGCATCAGTTCCAAGGGCGATTGCTCCCATTAAACCAGATAATCCGTCAAAGGAAGGCTTTGTGACAATTTCATGTAATGGCTTTGGTAATTGTAAGTAGCCGCAAAGCCGCTTGTCTGCTTCTTCAAGGATAAGCGGCAGCATGGCTGGCTGTTTCATCACACCTCCGCCAAGAATGATACGTTCTGGTGAAAGGGTGAGTAATAAATTTGCGGCCATTTGCCCGAGATAGTAGGCGTGAAGTGCCCAGGCAGGATGATCCTCTGGCAGCATCTGTGCCAGTGTATGATAGCGTCCTTCTATGGCAGGACCAGATGCCAGTCCCTCTAGACAATCATGGTGGATTGGGCAGCAGCCCCCATAGGTGTCATGAGGGTGGCGCTGGACTGTGATATGACCCATTTCTGGATGAAGCAGTCCATGGATGAGACGGTTTTCAATATAGGCACCGCCGCCGATGCCAGTCCCAACGGTGATGTAGACCAAAGAAGAAGGCTTTTCTGCTTCAGCCGAAAAGCGGACTTCCCCGAGCGCAGCACAGTTGACATCAGTATCAAGCTTCATCGGGAGACCGAGCGCTTGTTTTAAGGTAGAGAGGAATGGAAATTGGCGCCAGGCTGTTTTGGGTGTGTCTAAAATCGTCCCATAGCTTGTACTCTGTTCTTTTACATCAACAGGCCCGAATGCACCAATTCCAATCGCATCGACTGGATGCGCTGTAAAGTAATCGATCACTTGCCGGCATGTTTCATCTGGATATCCTGTTGGAAAGGAAGTCTTGTGTTCAATCGTTCCATCTGTTGTTCCGTAGCCGCAGACAAATTTTGTACCGCCTGCTTCAATGCCTCCAATTCGCATGATCATTGCCCTCCATTAGAGAGGGGCGGAATCCAAATGGATCCCGCCCCTACATGTTCATTTTTTCTTTACAATGTAGGTTTGTACCTGACAAGGTGTGAGCGGTTCAATCTGTAATGATCCATGTTGTGCTTTCAGTATGTGGCCTTCAGGTGTTTCGCCTAAATTCGCTGTTTCTCCGTGTTGTAGAGATGAACTATTGATTGAAGCGGCTGTTTGACGCGTTAAATATGGATTGAAGAGACGAATGACAATGCCTGTGCCATGCTCCTCTTTTTTCAAAGCGCTTAGAATGGCTCCGTCTGTTTCAATGTCAAGCAGGCTATAAGTAGATTGTAAGTCTTCTTTTTCATCTCGGAAAGAGAAAATTAAACGACCGTTTAAAAAGTCTGCCCGTTCATAGCATTGCACTGGGGTGGTATACCGCTTGGCAAGCTGCGCTAAGTGTCCTTCGCTTACCGCTTCCTTGCTATAATGCATGCCGAAGGAGAACGATAGCGCGCCTTGAAGCTGGGCGTCAGGTGTTTCAACGATTTTTTCTCCAGACGCTCGGCCTGGACGGTAAAGTAGATTTTCTTTCCCCATTTTTCCGAAACAACGGAAGAGTGTATAAGCAATTGTTGTGTAGCCTTCGCCTGTGATTTGGTATTCTCTTACGCAGTCGGTCAACAGAGCGACCCCATATGATTCATCACGAAGGGCAACAAATGATTGCATCGGTTCAATGGTGATCGGTTTTTCTTCCCAATGCTCCTTGCTCCACCATTCAAGCTCTTGCGTCAGCTCTGTTGGACGTTCGATTGTGCCAAACTGCTGATCGCTTAGTGATACGTTTGATGCGATACCTGTATCAAAAAGTACACGCAGACGATGGTCTAATGCACGGTTATCAACATCCACATGAAAACGAATGACCGCTTCGTCTTGATTTAAAGCGACTTTTGCTGTGATCGGAAGAGAGGTCGTCACCTTTTGCTGTGAGCGTTCCTCTAAGTCATATGGAACCGTGAGATGAAGCTGGATGGTCAGTTCTTCTTGCAGCCCACTTTTAGACACGGTGATATTGGCGGATGAGATATCTTGAGATGATACATAAAGGTCCTCACGCGGTGGTGAATAGTTATAGGAATCCCCGTCGTCTCCGTTGTCTTCAAAGATCATTTGCTCAGAGAATGTTCGGCCTGTCTGTTTATCCGTGATCTCTAATGTTCCATTGTCATTTGCCGCAATGCGGTAATACGTATTTTCAATGATACGGTCATCCGTCTGCTCCCAAACGGATTCGCTTGATTCATCGAAAACCATGCTGACTTGTGTATACCCAACGGAAGGTAAGTCGACGGCTTCAATGAGTAGAACGGCTTTCCAGACTTGCTTAGGGATGTACACCTCTTTGCTTGGGTTAAGAGAAATTTGCTGTGCTAAGACATAATCAGTCACATCGGTTTTGCTTTTCACTGTGTAGTGAAGGGTGTGTCCGTTCGCGTCTTTCAGCGTAAATGGCCGTTCCGTTATAAAGGTTTCGACTTCAATGACTTCAGAGCGCTTTGAAGGCAGGGTATTAAATAAAGTGAACGTGATTTCTTGCTCTGTCTGTAATCGAATGGTGATGAGACGCATGTGTAAGTCCACAAGGTTCTCGGCGATTTCTTTTGCCTGCTTATAGCGGAAGAAGACATCTTGATTCGTCGTGTCACTATTACAGCCGCCAATGCTGTCATGCGCTGCATTTTCAAACATGAGGTACCAAATATCACGCACTGTGTCATGCGGATAATCGTGCCCGAGTGAATAGCTGATGGTTAAAATGGGCTCCATCACATTGACGAGATAGTTTTCAATTTGATTGTTTAAGATTTTTAAATCTGCTCTTGTTGAAAAAATCGATTTATGAATTCGCATATGCTTGGCATGAATGAGCTCTCCTTGTAATGTGTCAAAGGAAGTCCGCTCTTTCTTCACCGCTGCAATGTAATCTTCCAGACTGCTGATGTGATAGTGATGCTCGTCTAATTCATTGGCTTTTTCTAATAAGTCAGGCAGGTTTTTACGGATTGGCGCCTGGTCAAACCCATTTGGGAAATAGACATTGTTAGTGGTGGCTTTTGCTTGAAGCGCACCGATTTTCTCAGAAAGAAAGGCTTTTAAATCTTCATCCTTCTCAGGAATATTTCCACCGTAGTAGTAGCCGAATGGCAGATTCACAGCAAAGACTTCACTGCCGTCAGCACCGCGCCAATTAAATTCTGTATGATTCGTCATATGATCCGAAACGCCGCGCCAAAATGCCGTATCTACAATGCCAAAGCCTTGATAAATTTGAGGCATCTGTGCGGATTGACCGAAGGAATCTGGTACATAACCCACTTTCATGACATGTCCGAATTGATGACAGCGCTCTATACCATACTGCAGGTTCCGTACAATCGATTCACCTGAAATGACGAGCTGATCAGTTTGTGTATACCACGGACCGATGATGAGACGTTTGGCCGTGACGAGCTTTTTGATTCGATTCTCGTCCTTTGGACGCCATTTTAGGTAATCATCAAGCAAGGATGCCTGTGCATCGAGCATGAAGTAATGGAACCGTTCATCTGTTTCGAGGGTGTCCAATATGTCCATTACGCTTTTCATTAAGTAGATACGGGAGCGGGAGGTGGTAAAATACCATTCCCGGTCCCAGTGAGTATGTGGAATCACATGTACATTGACAGTCATTGTGTAACGACACCTTTCTTTGTTCAAATTATCCTTCTAGCACAAGGTCAAAATCATCTTCTTCTTTCTGCTTCTGATCATGTTCTGGCTTTTGGGGTTCTTTTTTCTCCGAGAAGTTCACAAGCAGGTTGGCGCCAATTCCAATAACAAGTGCGCCAGTTAGTGCGCCGATTAAATACGCCCACCAGTTTCCTACTGAGAAGAATCCGTATAGTCCGCCAATTGGCGGCATGATGTCATGGACACCTAATAAGGCAGCGACCCCGCTTCCTGCAGCACAAGCGACGACATTCAGCGGAATCAATTTCAAAGGATTGACGAGTGTAAAGGGAATGGCTCCTTCTGTAATCCCAATAATTCCCATCACAAGGCCGCCTCGTCCGGCTTCTCTGAAGGTAGGAGAGAAGTTGCGTTTTCGAATCAATGTCGCAAGCCCGTATCCAAGCGGCGGAATGACAATCGCGATATTGACGAGAATGGCAGGAAGATAGACACCTGATAGGAAGAGCGCGTTACCAGCCATCCAAGCTGATTTATTCACTGGGCCGCCAAGATCAAAGCCAATCATTGCACCTAGAATGAGAGCAAGTGCGAGTGTGCTCGTTCCATCTGCGACCATGCCTTTAATCCATTCAATTAATGCTGTGTTCAAAGCACCTAATGGCCCGCCTAGCAACACCGACATGAGAAGTCCAGTTAAGCCAACAGTAATGAGCGGTAAGATGAGCAGAGGGACGAGTCCAGCTGCGGAGCCTTGAATTTGAATTTTTCTTTTCACAAAGAGGGCGACATATCCGGCAAAGAAACCTGCAATGACGGCGCCAATAAAACCAGCATTTGTTGAGCTGGCAAGAGCTCCGCCGATAAAGCCGGCCGCAAGACCTGATTTATCCGCAATCGAATAGGCAATAAAGCCAGCGAGCAGTACGTTCATTAAGCCAATGCCTGTCCAGCCAACCTGTTCCATCAAATAGGCACCATGTAAAATGCCGCCTGCATCCTTATAGGCATTTAAATCTGACACACCAAAACCTAAACCGACTAGTTTGGCTAAACCAACGATAAGTGAAGCTCCGATGATGACCGGTAGAATATAAGAAATACCGGTCATAAGATGGCCTTCAATGACTTTTAATTTTGCTTTCATTCTGCTTTGCTCCTTTCTATATGGCATTGCTCTTGTTTATTGAGATTCAGATTTTTTCTTTTCAACTAACGCAACGGCTTTTGTGATAATTTGCTCGGCATTTTTTAAAGCGCGTCCGATTTCGACACGTACTGTGGGAATACCCGAGAAGCGTTCTGCGTCGTTAATATGCTGATTTGAGGCAATGATACAAAGGTCTGCCTGTTTGGCTTCCTCTGCTGTAATGCCATTTACCTGTCCCATAATCCCTTGCTGCTCGATTTTGATCTCGTGTCCAAGCTGTTTACCCGCATTCTCTAATGCTTTTGCTGCCATTGGCGTATGCGCTAATCCTGCTGGACATGAAGTGACACCGACAATTTTCATTGTGTAATCCCCTCTTTCAATTGTTGTTCAATGACCTCGTAATAATAGTCTGCTGTTTGACCGGGTTGAATCTTTTCGATGAAATCAGGTTCCATTAAGCTGGTGGCAATGCCAGACAGTAATTTCAGGTGTGTGACATTGGCCTCTTCTAGTGGAACGAGCAAGGTGAATAAATAGCTTGTTGGTAAATCGTCGAAGCTTCCCCAGTCAATGGGCTGTTCAAGCTCTAAAAAAAGAAGTGAAGCCGTTTGTACAGCGGAGCTTTTTGTATGAGGAATGGCAAAGCCTTGCTGAAGTCCTGTTGAGACTTCGTCTTCGCGTTTCAACAAATCTGTTAATAGCCCCGCGTGATCGTTTGTAATCTGAAGGTCTTCAGCTTTCTCAGAAATATATTGTAAAATCTCATTCTTTGATCGACCGTTTACTTGTGTAAAAACATGATCTTTTTGGAACAAGCTGATCCCTTCTCTCTTGTTTGTTAAGCGCTTACAAGTTGATTGTAATGTACTTTTCGATATGGTTAAATAGCATCATTTTCCGTTTGAAATGGCAAAAAGTTTATGAAGCGATCAGACTTGCTAACTGAATATCTCAAATCCTAGCTTAAAACGAGTTTAATTATGTCAAAAACAGATTCTACTAAATGATTTTCTGTGATATTCTTCCAAGGTATTGTAAAAAATAAGGGGGTCTTTTCATGTTCAAAAAGCAGGTCAAATCCTGTGTGGTTGTACTCATGGCTATCATTCTATGTATGGCTGCATTACCTGGGTACGAGGCATCAGCAGTTAGTAAAGGAACAAGTGTCAATGAAGCCATTGGGTTAAAAAATGGTGACGTCATTTCAGGTACATTACAGAATGAAAAAGAAGAGTCATGGTATCAAATTACGCCATCTTCACAAGAGGTGGCAAAATATACACATATGCAAATTTCTGTAAAAAGCAAACAAATGTTGTCTGTATCGGTCTATCCAAGTAAGGACAGAGCGATGAAGGATGACACTTATTCGAGATATCGCGCTGACACAGCAAGTGGAGAGACAGAGATTAACTTCCCGCATGCATGGTCAGGTCCTTACTATGTCAAAGTGCTGTATTTAGGTACGGAGGAAGACAGCCGTGATGAGGAAGAGGATGCAGCCTATACAATCGGGTATAAAGGCGCGAATCTCCCGCCATCTGAACCGATTTTCCCTGAAGAAGAAGATCCAGGGATCATCATTATTGAGAAAAAGCATGGACGTGAAATTCTTCAATCCATTCGTACGATCGAGGACAAACGATTCAATGAAACCGCCGATGGTCAGAAACTCACACGTCTGCTGCAAAAAACAAAGCCGTTTCTCAAATCTAAACTCATCAACAATCAAAAAAAGCAGCAAACGGTGTACAATCATTTGCTTACATTAAAATCATTGCTGAATGACGTAGAGAAAAATGGTGCATTCAGCGGTCATATCGTCACAGAGAAAGAGCAACAGGCGATCCGTTCCCTTTTTGATATGCTCAAAGAAGCCAGTCCGGCATATTTAAAGAAAGAATTAGACGCAGTGAGTCAAAAAATCGGTATTAATCAGCTTGAAGGAAAATCGATCGGTTATGTTCTAGAGAAGCAAAAGCTTGTTCCAGAAGAAAAGGTCAAAACGAATAAGATCATTTTTAAATTAAAAGATGGTCAAACACTGCAATCTGCAAAAAAGAAGATGAAAAGCTATGGAATTCAAGAGAACCGTGTGACATCTCAATCAGTCAGTCCTTTATTTAAAGGAATGTATGTCTATGATGTTCCAGCAGGGCAAGAGTCAGCTGGAAAAACACTAAAAGCAGGGAAAGCTGTGATCAAAAGCACTGCAAGAAAGCTGTCCAGCATGCCGAATGTTGAATTTGCAGAGCCAGTGCAAACTTATCGTGCGCTCAGCAATGACGTGCAGTATGGATACCAATGGCCTTTGAAAAACAGTGCACAAAACAGCGGGAAAAAAGGCGCTGATGTAAAGTTTGAACAAATGAATTCACTGATTGGCACTAGCAAAATGAAGCAAACGTTAATTGCTGTTGTTGATACAGGTGTCGACAGCCGTTTGTCCGATTTAAGCGGGACGGTTCGCACAGACTTAGGTGCTAACTTGATTGGACGAAATAAAGATGCAATTGATGACAATGGACATGGCACTCATGTGGCAGGCATCATTGCAGCAAAAGCCGATAACCACTATTCTATGGCAGGGCTGAATCAGCATACAGGCATCATTCCAGTCAAGGTGCTGGATGCTTATGGATACGGAGATACAGAGCATATTGCACTTGGAATTAAGCATGCAGTGGACAAAGGCGCAAAGGTCATCAACATGAGTCTTGGCGGCTACTACAGCAGGGTCATTGAATATGCGATGAACTATGCTGCACAAAGAAATGTACTAGTGGTCGTGGCAAGCGGAAATGATGGTATTCCAGAAATGGGATATCCTGCGACTTCCAAATACGCCATGGCAGTTGGCGCAAGCAACCGCATGGATATTGGCGCTGAGTTCTCAAGCTACGGCAAAGGATTAAGCATGTCAGCACCGGGGTCTGATATTCCAAGTTTAATGCCGGATGGGAATGTCTCATACCTGAGCGGGACATCCATGGCTACACCATACGTTGCAGCAGCAGCAGGATTACTGCTTTCTAAAAATCCAGCCCTGAAACCAAATCAAGTGAGAAATATTTTGCAAAATACAGCAGATAACATCTCATTTCCCTTTGTTGATGGAAATAATGACATTTTCTATGATGAAAATGACGAGCCGATTGTCGATCCGAAGATTCCGGGTATTGATTGGATGACTGGGCATGGCAGACTCAATGCTTTTGCCGCATTAAGTGCTGTTGAACTCAATGCATCTGTCAACAAAGTAGAAGATCAGCATCAAAAGGTGACAGGTAAAGCAAAAGCGGGTGCTGCCATTTCTGTGTATAGAGGCAAAACCCTGCTTGGAAAAGGCACGGCAAGCAAAAAGGGAACCTTTAGTGTGAAGATCAAGCATCAGAACAAAAACAAAGTGCTTCACATCAAGATTTCAAAAGGGAAGGCTGCTACTTCTCTCAAAACGGTCGTGAAAAAGGGCAAAGCACCAGCTAAACCGAAGGTGAGTAAAGTCACGGTGAAAAGCAAAACCATCAAAGGGACTGCGGGTGCAGGCTTGACGATCAAGGTGAAGAACAAATCAAAGAAAGTCATTCAAACGGTCAAAACCAATAGCAAAGGCGCATTTACAGCTAAAATCAAGCCGCAAAAAGCCAAAACCGTCTTGTACGTGACAGCTTCAGATGTGAGAAAAAGAGAAAGTAAAGCAGTGAAAGTTGTTGTGAAAAAATAGTGTGAGAGCTTCCCTTTTCTAAAAAAGGGGAGTTTTTTTGTTTTATACTGGAAAAATACCAATTACTGTCGATAGTAAGAAAGTAGGAAAAAAAAGGAGGATTTATCAATGAAAAAAATCATGTTTGCTTTCTTTCTATCATTACTTCTCGTCTTCCCAACCTTTGCACATGCAGAGGAAACAGAAGCAGTACCAGCATCCGTTCAAGTAACAGGTGTCACAGCAGCAGACGGTGGTATGGTCAATTACGGTTCTGGCAGTAAATATCGAGTGGGTTCATATTATCCGGCTACTTTTAAAGGAACACTAAAAGATACGAACGGAAACCTCATGGCCAATCAGCCAATCCAGCTTTATTTTGAAGCAGCAATCAAATCATTGGCTCAAACAGCGACAGGCACAACGGATGAGAATGGACAATTTTCACTGACGATTCAAGTTCCTTCTGGTGCAGGCTACCGTACATATAATAATGCAGGCTGGTCTACACATTACTACGATATCGTTCCAGTGACTTTCACTTCAAACGACATCACGCTATCTTCAAATGTGACAAGTGTATACCATTTGGCGTATACATTGCGTAACTAATATACTGGGAGAGACGACTTGGCTGAAGCCTTGTCGTTTTTTTGTTGCAAAACCCTTTTGCAGCAAAACAAAAAACCTGGTGTTATACACCAGATTCTTCTCGTTGTTTGCGAATCCAAGCCGTCACGTAATATGCAGCATAGCAAAGCGCGATGAAAGGAATGCCGCAGATGAGGGCAATCCGCTGATTTGGATCAAAGGCAATGCCGATCACAGATGCAAGGCACAGGAGGAAGGCAGCAATCGGAACCACTGGATAGAGCGGGGTTCGGAAAGATAAATCATGAAGCTGTCCGCCTTCCTGTAAAAATCTTTTGCGAAACATGAACTGGGAAGCAGCAATCCCCATCCACACCACAACAACGGCGAGTCCAGAGATGGAAACAAGGACAAGATACACCGTTTCTGGTGCGATCACACTTGATAGCAAAGAGAGGATACCGCCGATCATACTTAAAATAAGTGCATTCAAAGGAATTCCCTTTGGTGTCAATTTCGCTAGTTTCTTTGGAAGTGTCCGTTCCTCAGAAAGTGACCAGAGCATGCGGGATGAGGCGTATAGTCCTGAGTTTGCGGCAGATAAGATCGCCGTCAGAATGACAAAATTCATGAAATCCGCCGCATAAGGAATACCGATGCGGTCAAATACCACGACAAATGGACTTTTGATCACCCCTGCTTCTTCTACAGGAATTAAGCCAGCTAAGACCACGATCGTTCCGACGAAAAACAGAACAAGGCGCAGCACCGTCGTCCGAATCGCCCGAGGAATGGTCTCATCTGGATTGACGCTTTCACCCGCAGCAATCCCGATCAACTCCGTACCGGAAAAAGCAAAATTGACGGCGAGCATCGTCATGAAGATCGGTAAAAAGCCGTTTGGGAAAAGTCCGCCATCTCCAGTGAAGTTAGAAAAGAACGGAGCGGCCTCACCGCCTTTTAATGGTATCAAGCCAAACATCGCAGCTCCGCCAAGGATAATAAAGAGAATAATGGCCATGACTTTAATGCTAGAAAACCAAAATTCGGATTCTGCAAAGAACTTGACTGTAAATGCATTGAGTAAAAAGATGAGAAGCGCAAAAACACCACTCCACATCCAAACCGATGTGTCTGGGAACCAGCGCTGCATTAAAAGTCCAGCTGCTGTAAATTCAGAACCAAGTGCCACTGTCCATGTCAGCCAGTAAAGCCAAGCGACTGTATACCCCGTACCAGGCCCAATGTATTTTGTTGCATACGTATGAAACGCCCCGGTAACCGGCATTGCGACAGACAGTTCACCTAAACAGAGCATCACAAGATACACAATTAATGCCCCAACAAGATAAGCCAGAATCGTTCCCGCAGGTCCGGCCTGATGAATGGTGTATCCTGAGCTTAAAAAGAGTCCTGTACCAATCACGCCCCCTAAAGAAAGCATGAATAGGTGCCGGCTCGTCATTTTTCGTTGATATTGTTGTGACTGATCTTTTGCTTGTTCCATGTCTTCCCGCCCTTTTGCTTAGAAGTATGTGTGTTGATTCATGGTGCTACGATGTTGCCTGTTTTAAGATGTCCGTAATATCTTCTGGTGTCGTCCGGCAGCAGCCGCCGATGATTTGTGCGCCGTCTTTGTACCACTGATGCGCACATTCTCCAAACGTACGGTGGGACGTATCTCCGCTCCATACCTTTTCTTTAGGGTCATATAATTCCCCTGAGTTCGGATACACCACAATTGGTTTGCTCGTCCCTTTTTTCATCTCTTGAATGAGAGAAGAAATAAATTGAGGCGGTGTACAGTTTACGCCAACAGCAGCGATCTGCTCATATGGCTCAAGTGCTTGTACACAGTCTTTCAGCAAATCTCCCTCACTAATGTGCAGATCATCCTTTGCGCTAAACGTGATCCATGCATATACACCGCTGAATTCATCCTGAAGTAGCTTTGCGATAGCCGTTGCTTCAATCAGGCAAGGAATGGTTTCACATGCGAGAATATCTGCACCAGCCTCTACTAATGCCTGAATTCTTGGTCTGTGAAAATCAATGAGTGCCTGCTCTGACAGCCTGTAATTTCCCTTATATTCTGAACCATCAGATAAATAAGCGCCGAATGGTCCTACTGATCCAGCGACAAATGGTTTTGTGCGCCCCTCACGACGTGTTTCATCCTGCCAAAACAGTTCGCATGCTTCTTTCGCTAAAGTGACAGATCGTTTCATTAATGCAATGGCTTCTTCTTTTGTATAGCCTTTTTCAGCGAAGCCATCAATCGTCGTTTGGTAGCTGGCTGTTGTGGCACAGTCAGCACCTGCTTGGAAGTAGTCCAAGTGTACTTGCTGAATCAATTCTGGCTGTTCAATGAGGATTTTGGCTGACCATAAACTGTCGTTTAAATCACAGCCCTTTCGTTCAAGCTCCGTTGCAAGTGCACCGTCTAAAATTAAAGGTGCGTGAGCCTGTAATCGGCTTTGAATAGGGTTCATATGAATTGAACAGCCTCCTTTTTAGATCGGAAATAATGGATATGATATGAGGCAGTAGTTTAAATGACTAAAGTGTTTTTGTCAAGGAGAGGAAAAAGCATAGGAGGGCGTAAAAACCCTGAAAACATGCGGATTTCAATGCATAAACATACAGTCAAAATAATAGAACAACAAGTCATTGACAGCCTCTAAAAAGAGATATATATTATGGAAAGGTTCATTTCAGAAAGCTTCATCAAAAGGCGCCGTCTTTTGATTTTATGTTGTCCAACGACTGTCTTCTTTCGTGCAGAAAGAGGGTTTTTTATATGCTTAAAAAAGGAGGAAAGAAGAAATTGAAAAAATGTGTGAAAGATATTGCGATGATTCTAGTCGGTTCTTTTTTATTCGCTGCAGCAGTAAACATGTTTGTCATTCCGCTTGAATTTGGTGAAGGCGGTGTAACAGGGCTGTCCATCATTTTTTATTATTTGTTTGAGATTGCACCGTGGCTGACGAACCTTGTGTTGAATGCGATCTTATTACTTGTGGGGTATAAATACTTGGACAAGAAGACCACGATCTACACAGTGGTAGCTGTCGCAAGTAACTCCCTATTTTTACACTTGACCACTACATGGGTGGTACATGTACATGAATTGATCATTGGTGCTATTTTCGCGGGAATCATTATCGGAATTGGAATTGGTCTTGTATTAAGAGTAGGCGGAACAACGGCGGGTTCCGCTATTCTTGGGCGAATGGCCAACAAATATTTAGACTGGAACGTGAGCTATGCCATCTTGTTCTTTGATCTAATCGTTGTCTTTGCTTCCTATTTTATTATTGGTGCGGAAAAATTAATGTTTACGATTGTGATGCTGTATGTGGCGACTAAGGTGATGGATTTCGTCATAGAAGGGCTCAATACGAAAAAGGCGGTCACGATTATTTCTTCATGTAAAGATGATATTGCGGAAGAAATCAACCACACCCTTGACCGAGGCGTGACGATCTTAAATGGACGCGGTCATTATTCAAAGGAATCAAAGGAAATTCTTTATGCAGTCATTCAAAAACAAGAGCTTATGCGTCTAAAGAAAATTATTAAGAAAATTGATCGAGATGCATTCGTTGTTGTCCATGACGTGCGGGATGTGTTTGGAGAAGGATTTGTGAATATATAAAAAGTAAAAAAAGACACATCCACTATAAAGTGGGGGTGTCTTTTCATATGTCGAGTGATCTTATGTTTAAGTGACTATTTTTTTAGGGTATCCTCTTTCTTCTCGTTACTTTTCAGAACGAAAAAGCGTATACACTCAGCAATGGCCGCTCCCACCACAAACAGGATGATGGGTGTAATGGTAAAAGGTTGTTTGAAGATGAACAAATACACGGTATAACATAAAGTTAATGTAATAACTAACGTGAGGTAATTGCTCAACGCTCTATTCAAGATCATCACTCCTCTTTTTTAAGGTCTACAACTAGCCGGTATTGGTTGAGTTGAAAAGAATTTTCCACTTCCAGCCGTTCTCATCACTTTTTTTCGAGTTGAGTTTTCGTAAAACTTAGTATGATTAAAATAAGGATAAGCCATGTTGAATTCACTTTTTAATTCCATGCAATTCAACATATCCCTTTAAAATAAAGAGAATAAATTGGTTTTTTCCTAATTTATTAATATTCGTTCTTGTTTATGTTTGTTGTCTACAATAGACACACGCTAGATTTATCTTGATCAGGTGAAGCCTTGAAAAAAGAGATACTTCCTGCATGAAACTTTATAGGTATGTTGCGTGTGAGAAGTTGGGAAAGATACCTCTTGTCACATCATACTATGTAATGTATAGTATAAATGGTTAGGAGTTGTAAACATGAATGCACAACTAAAAAAAGGCTTATTGGAGTTTTGTGTACTGGCGGTATTAAAGAAAGGCGATTCCTATGGTTATCAAATCATTAAAGATATATCTCATTGTATTGAGATGTCCGAGTCGACATTATATCCGATATTAAAGCGGTTAGAACAAAACAATTATGTGGAGACCTATTCACAAGAACATAACAGCCGGTTAAGAAAATACTACCGGATGACAAAAAGCGGACGGGAGCATATCGCGCAATTTTTAGATGAATGGGACCAGGTGATGGCGATTTACGACTTTATTTCTGGAGGACAGAGCAATGAATAAAAAAGAGTTCCTAAGCAGCTTAGAGAAGCATCTGCATCGTCTGGGCGAAAAAGAAAGTGAGCGGTTTATCGAATATTACGATGAAATGATCGAGGATTATCAGGAAGATGGGTACAGTGAACAGGAAGCGGTTCATCAAGTAGGGCAGCCTGCAATCATTGCTGAAGGCATTATGAAGGAACAAGGAATGAAAACCGTAGAAGTGCCTACATTTGGAGAAAAGGCGACGAGGTTCTCGATCCTCATTTTAGGCTTTCCTTTATGGGGAAGTATTCTAGCTGCAGTGATCCTGCTTATTCTTTCTGTGTACATGGTGATTTGGTGCATTCCCCTTGTGACGGGTGCATTGACGCTGTCTGGCCTGCTTGGAGGATGTTGGAGCATCATTGGTACTCCGTTTATCTATCAGGACGGTTTGCATGTGGCGGTGACGCAGTTTGGGCTTGGTATTCTTCTTTTAGGTGTAGGGTTATTATGCGGTATTGCCACAGTGTATTTAACAAAGCTATTCACGCACATGACGGTCCAAACCAGTAAGGCATTTATGGGGATGTTTAGAAAGAAGGTCGTGAGAATATGAAGGTGAATGACTTAAAGAAAAAATGCATCACATGGGGCATCATTTTCACCATTGTAGGTGGTTTTGTAGCCGCTCTTGGTTTTGGTTTATCAGGCTTTGACTTAGATGCATATCATACAAACGATCAGTCCAACGTTTTCCGCACCATTAATTGGTAGCTTGCCATCACGAAGCCAAAAAAACCCGCTTATGCGGGTCCAGGCTGTCGAGAAAATCTCGACAGCTTTAATTTTTTCCTTAAAGTTTCCATCCCCTCATTTTATAATAGAGAAAAGCCCACTAAAGGAAGGTGTTTTTCTCATGTTCCACACTAGAAATTCTTCTCAGCACGAAGCCGAATTTGTATTACTAGATCAACTGGTCGAAGAGGATCACCTGCTTCGTAAAATTGATCAGTACATTGATTTTTCATTTATCGTAGATAAAGTAAGACCGTATTATAGCGAGAATAAAGGTCGCCCTTCTCTTGATCCACTTATTTTGTTCAAAATGATGTTTATCGGATACCTGTACGGTATCCGTTCTGAAAGACAACTTGAAAAAGAAATTTACTATAACATGGCGTATAGATGGTTTTTAGGTTTGAACATCAATGACCCCGTTCCTCATCACTCGACCATTAGCTGGAATCGTCGTACTCGATTCAAAGATACAACGATTTTTCAAGACATTTTCGACGAGATCGTGCTTCAAGCTATCAATCATGATATGGTAGGAGGCCGCGTTCTTTTTACTGATTCAACTCATCTTAAAGCCAATGCCAATAAACATAAATATACGAGAAAAACGATTGAACAAGATACCCAGAACTATATAAATGATTTAGAAGAAGCGATCCAAGAAGATCGGATGGCACACGGAAAAAAGCCCTTAAAGGTAAAAGAGGAGGTGAAAACGGAAAAAGACATTCGTCAAAGTAAGACTGATCCTGAAAGTGGCTATCTTTATCGTGAAAACAAGCCAGAAGGCTTTTTCTACCTAGACCACCGTACAACAGATATGAAGTACAATATCATCACTGATGCTCATGTCACACCAGGTAATGTCCACGATTCTGTACCATATCTTGAACGACTGGATCACCAAATCGCACGATTTGGTTTTCAAGTAGAAGCTGTTGCCCTTGATTCTGGTTATTTGACAACCCCAATCTGTAAAGGTTTATCCGATCGACGTATTTTTGGTGTTATCGCACATAGACGCTTTCATCCAACAAGAGGATTATTTGAGAAGTGGAAATTTCAGTATGACTCTGAACACGATCACTACATATGCCCGAATGGTGAAAAGCTTTCATATACCACAACTGATCGAAAAGGCTATAGGTTCTACAAATCAGATCCCAAAAAATGTGCTTCGTGTCCTTTTCTTGAAAACTGTACAAGATCTAAAAATCATCAAAAGGTCATCTCAAGACATGTGTGGGAGGAACATAAAGAAAAGGTCAGACAAAATCGTCTGTCTCCCGCTGGAAAAGAGCTATACAAAAAAAGAAAAGAAAAAATAGAGCGAAGCTTTGCAGATTCAAAACAACTGCATGGGCTTCGCTACTGCCGGTTGAGGGGAAAACAAAATGTGAGTGAGCAAGTGCTTCTCACAGCTGCCTGTCAGAACATGAAGAAGATTGCCACACACCTAGCGAAGTTAGGCTAGGTGTGTGGGAGGCCTTTTTCATTCAATCTTATCCATCATACTTACGCTGAAAATAAAAAAGATTGTAGAAAAACATGAGTTTCTCTACAATCTGAACCCGCTTATGCGGGTCTTTTTTTCGCTCGGGCTACAAAGAAGATATAACAGCAAAGTGCGCCAACATCACAGAGCATAATAATCAGCCCCATTGGAAAGGCAGTCTGGCTTCCGGCGAGTCCGACAAGAGGTGTCATGCATGCGCCTAAAAGCATTTGCGCTACACCGATGAGGGCGGCCGCACTTCCAGCATGCGCACCATGATGCTGCATGGCAAGGGAGGGAGCAGAAGTACCGACAATCCCAACGCTTGACACCACAAAAAACAATGGGATGAGAATGCCATACATCCCTGCATCAATAGAGATCATCAAAAACAAGGTGACGCCCCCTAAAGCAGCTGTCAGTAATCCAATGCGAAGGACTTTCTCCTCACCAATTTTCGCAGCGACTCGAGCAAATACTTGTCCAGCTGTGATAATCCCAAGACTATTGATTGCAAAGGCAGCGCTGAAGCCTTGAGGAGAAAGGTTGAAAATCTCCTGCAGTACAAACGGTGATCCAGAGATATACGCAAACATGGCGGCGAAGACAAGACCTTGTGAGAGAGCATAGCCAACAAAGAGTCGATCACTCGCTAGAATTTTCATCGCACCGATAATCTGTTGAAAGCCTCCAGTTTGTCTGCGTTCCACAGGTAAGCTTTCTTTCAGTGAAAACATTGATCTTAGGAGCATCAATGCCCCAAGGATTCCTAGTAGAACAAACACACCCTGCCATGTTGTGAATCGTAAAATTTGTCCGCCCACGATAGGTGCGGCTGCCGGGGCAACCCCGTTGACTAACATGAGCAGAGCAAAGAACTTCGTCATCTCTGATCCTTCATAATGATCTCGCACGATGGCTCTTGCGATGACAATGCCAGCTGAACCAGCGAGCCCTTGAATCAGTCTTAAAAGAATGAATGTCCAAATGGATGTGACCACTGTACATAAAAGAGAGGCCGCAATAAAAATGATTAATCCGATCATCAGCGGCTTTCTTCTGCCGACCGTATCACTGATTGGGCCGGCAATCAGCTGCCCAAGCGCCAGTCCAATCAAACAAGCCATGAGACTTAACTGAGACAGCGCCGTGCTGGCTTCAAAATCCCGCGCGATATTAGGTAAAGCAGGTAAATACATATCCATTGCCAGCGGTGCAAGGGCTGTTAAAGAGCCAAGCAGCGCGGCAAGGAGGAACCGATTTTTTTTCGATTCTTGGGGATAAGATAAAGTATTCATATAATGACCCTCCTCGTATATGTCCTCAAATCAGCATAATGAATACGTCGTTTCTTTTCAATGAAAAATGTCCAAATCGGATTTCGTGCAAAATGATTGATCTTTCGATTGAGACTCTTTACATTGAATGAGTAGAGATTGAAAACAAGATCATCGGCATGCAGTGATTGCATGATACGTATATCCTTCAATAGACAATAGGAGGTGCTGTTATGGAGCAGCAAGAGCTGATCATACGTGAAGCAGTGAGAGAAGATCATGAGGCGATTAGACACGTATTAATCAAATCATACGCACAGTATGAGCCTCAATTTACAGAGGAAGGCTGGCAAAATTATTCTGCGGCACTGCGAGCGGCTGTGGATAACCCAAACATGAAGCTTATGCTTGTGGCGGAGCTTGAGGGGAAGGTTGTGGGAACCCTTCAAATGTTTCGGTCATCTGAACAAGCGTATGACAAGCCTGAAATGGGCATTACTTCCGCAATTGTCCGGTTTTTAGGGGTAGATCCTGATGTGAGAGGAAAAGGAATCGCGGAGTCATTGTTACGTAAAAGTATTGAAATCACGCAATCGTGGGGCGAGAACGTCCTGTACCTTCATACATCGGATAAAATGCAGGCCGCCATTCGTTTATATGAAAGAATGGGCTTTGAGCGGGCACTTGATAAGGAATTTGTGAATCAAAATGGAACGCATGTAAAGAGCTATCAGTATGTGATCAAAAAAGAACAGCCGGCTGGCTCATAATACGCCGTATAAGAAAAGGAAGAGCATGTCCTGCATGGACGAGGCTCTTCCTTTTTCTCATGACACCCATACGTTCAGTACCATATACGATAAGCACCATGAGATTAAACCAAACATGACAAAAAATTTCAACACATGTTCATAAACGGTCAGCTTTCTTTCTCTTTTCGTTTTCACAAGCCGCCAGTAAAGGGCATAGCCGCAAAAAACCAACATGATTTGTCCAAGCTTTGCTACGGTTTCGATGATTGTGATCCCGTTCATTTATTTTCACCTCAGCATATGTCTTCCATCAACAGCAGCAGTTAACCTTTATTTCTTCAAAGGAAATCAGTGTATACTGGAATAAGAAGTAGATGCTGAAGGGGTTGTGACACATTGTTTCGGCTACATGCAGATTCTTGGGATGACGTAATCGAGAGAAAAATCAAATACGATGATGAGGTTGTGGAACATACTTGTCAGCTGTTAGACGCACAGGAGCAGCAAGTCGTCTTGTTTCATAAAATTCAAGACCCGTTTACAATGATTGCTGGTGATGGTGCTGTCACGATCCCAAAAGGGAGCTATACGACCGCCTATTATTGGACGGACCGGCCTTACAATGTATATTTTTGGAGAGATGATCAAGGCAATGAACTTGGCTCCTATTTGAATATCGTCAGAAATACGCAGTTCAAAGATCAGATGGTCATTTTTAACGATTTGATGATTGACCTTCTCGTTCTCCCAAATGGTGATGTCTTTGTTTTGGATGAAGAGGAATTGCCGGAGAGTTTAGCTTCTTTTGAAAATGGTTCGGTCCATCAAGCACTAAGTGATGTCATCGGTTCATTAGAGCGTATACTAGGTCGATTGAGATCAGATGCCGAAGGAAGATACCATCACACTTTGTTTGAACCGATTCTAAAATAAAAAAACGATTCCTTTAAGCGAGGAATCGTTTTTTTGTCAGACCTTGATACGATTTAACCGTTTTTGTAAATCGGTTTTCGTTTTAGATGCTTTGAGTTGTTTGACTGCACTTTGAGCTGTTGCTTTTGTTTTCTTTGTTCGTTTGGCTTCAGCTTTTTTTACTTTTTGTTTGGCATCTGTCACTTTCTTTTGATAAGCGACTTGTTTTTTGACTTTGTCGAGTCGGTTTTGCAGGCTTGTTTTTTCTTTGCCTTTGTTTAGCTTGTTAATGGCCGTTTGGGCGCTTTTAATGGAGCTCTGCGTTTTGTTTTTTTCAGCTGTTTTGACCTTTGCACGGGCGGAACGGATATCAATGTTTGCTTGGACTTTTTTCACCCGTTCTGTGAGTGCTGTTTTTTGTTTGCTTGCAGTGAGTCGGCCGATTCTCGTTTTGGCTTGATCGACATCTGCCTGTTTTTTAGATGTTTCAGCAGTCTTGACCGCACTGGTCGCAGCTTTTAAAAAGGTTGATTGGGGAACATATTGCACGCGGCCATAGCCGAATTGTGAATCTTTCCCTTTCGCGCCAAGATCCACTGTATAGCTGCGTAATAAGGTGCGAAGCTGTACATTTGTTTTCTTCGGATGCAGCTGTTTTAACAGCGCAAGCATCCCTGTGACATGCGGTACAGCTTGTGATGTACCCGTTGCATACCAATATTCATTTTTTAAATAGGTGCTGATGACGTTCTCGCCAGGGGCGGAAAATTCAATTTCTTTTCCTGTATTGGAAATCGACGCGAGTTTGTCTTTGTCAGTTGTTGCGGAAACGGCAATGACGCTACTGTAAGCGGCAGGGTAGCTAATCGCATTTTTCTTCCCATCATTTCCGCTGGCAGCGACCACCAGTAGTCCTTTTTTATATGCTTCATCAACTGCTGAATGCAAGATGGGGATATTATCTTCAAAGCCTAAGCTAAGGTTGATGATGTCCATCTTATTGCTAATCGCCCAATCAATGCCTCGTAGCAGGCTGTATAGGTCGCCTTCTCCTTTTTTATCTAACACTTTCACCGCATACAGCTTCACATCAGAAGCGACACCGACTGTACCATAATCATTATTGAGTGCCCCAATCGTGCCGGCGACATGAGTGCCATGTCCTTCATCATCTTTATATGAGGACGTGTAATCGACGAATGATTTACCGCCGGCGATCTTTAAATCTTCATGTGGGAAAATTCCAGTATCGAGGACGGCTACTTTGACATTTTTCCCTGTCACGCCTTCTTTGATCGCTTGCTTAATATTGAGCTTTTGCAGGTTGTAAGATTTTTGTACCAACACATCCTGACCAATGGCAGCAGCGGTTTTTTTCACGGTAGAAGAAGCGAGTTTGACCTTCACATTTTTTGAGACATAAGCGATGTTTGGGTCTTTTTTAAGTGAGGTGACAGCTTGTTCATTTGCTGTCACCGCTACAGCTGGAAGGTGTATGTACTGAGCGTTCACTTTTTCACTTTCTTGAATCGCAGTTTGTTTTCCTTTTTGATTTTTATAGACGATGATGACATCTGTTTCTTTTGGCGGTGCAGCTGCCTGCGAATGGAGGGGCAAAGCAGTTGTCAAAGCAAGAAGAAACGCGATGACCACGAATATATTCTTTTTCAAGGCAATGGCTCCTTGCATACGAGATGACCTCCGTCTGTTTTCCTCTATTATATCGGAGAAATGAGATAGATCGTTAGAAGAATTATAGTCTGGACAGAAAGTTTTTTGACAAGTATGTCGAAATTGAAATTCATAGAATTCTAGTAGACAATAGAGAGACATAATAAGAGAAAGAAGGACAATGCCGATGAACGTAAAAGAGTATATGACGTATGATGCGACGGGACTTGCAGCACTTGTACGGAAAAAAGAGGTCGCACCCGAAGAACTTGTACAAGCTGCATTTGCTAGATTAGAAGAAGTCAATCCAGCGCTAAATACGGTGATTCGGACGAGACAGGATCAAGTGTTAAAAGACATCCAGCCATTACAGCAGCATCAGCCATTTGCAGGTGTGCCATTTGTGCTGAAAAATATATCGCAAGGGCTGGCCAATGAACCGCTGACAGCAGGTGCTGCAGTGTTAAAGGAGGCTAGGGCGAAAACGGATTCCCATTTTGTTCATCGATTGAAGCAGGCGGGATTTCTCATGATCGGTCATACCAACACACCAGAATTCGGTTTGAGAAATGTGACTGAACCCGCCTTGTATGGTCCAACGAGAAACCCGTGGGATGCTGCGTATTCTCCGGGCGGTTCAAGCGGCGGGACGGCTGCAGCTGTGGCAAGTGGGATCGTACCTGCGGGGGGAGCGAGTGATGGCGGCGGGTCCATTCGTATCCCGGCATCGTTTACTGGTTTGTTTGGACTCAAGCCAACACGGGGGAGAACGCCAGTAGGTCCGGGTGCAGGTAGACAGTGGCAAGGAGCTTCCATTGACTTTACGCTCACAAAGACCGTTCGAGACAGTGCAGCACTTCTTGATCTGCTTCAGGTTATTCAGCCAGAAGCTGCTTTCCAAACCCCGTTATATGACGGCAGCTATCAGGAGGACCTTGTGAAACGCACATCTTCTATGCGAATTGCTTACAGTGTAGACTCTCCAGTTGGTACGCAGGTCAGTGAGGAAGCGAAGCAGGCGGTCTTAAAAACAGTGAAATGGCTGAGTGAACAAGGGCATCAACTAGAGGAAATGAAGCCGAACATTGATGGTGTCCATCTGATGCAGCAATATTACATCATGAACAGCGGAGAAATGTCTGCATTATTTACCTCATTAGCTCGCTCATTAGGGCGTTCTGTGAAGCCGGAGGAAACAGACATTGTGGCATGGGTGCTGGCGGAGGCTGGAAAGAATGTGACGGCTGCCGCTTATACAGAAAGTCTTGATGCATGGGATATGGCTGCTGCACAAATGGCCGCATTTCATCAAACCTACGATCTTTATGTGACACCAGCTACTGCCTATTCAGCTCCAAAGGTTGGTGAGCTTATGCATACCGATCAGGAAATAGCCGCACTGTTACGTGTGTCAGAGCTTTCAATGCAAGCACAGCAGGACTTGATTTATGAGATGTTCCTAAAGAGTTTGACCTACACCCCATTTACACAGCTTGCCAACCTCACCGGACAGCCATCTATGAGTGTTCCAGTTCATCTCACAGAGGCAGGCATGCCTTTAGGGGTTCAGGTGACAGCTCCAAAAGGAAAAGAGGACTGGCTGCTCAGACTGGCGTCAGAGATGGAATCATCCTCAATATGGAAAGGCACTCATCAATTACTGAATCAATAATACGGTGAAATCGCCGTTGGCCTATGGAGGAAAGGAGTGTCATACGTGAGTACGAAAGACAAAATCATTCAAACGGCCGCACTTCTTTTACGTAAACAGGGGTATCATGCGACAGGGTTGAATCAAATCATTAGAGAGAGCGGCACGCCGAAAGGATCTCTTTATTATTACTTTCCAAAAGGAAAAGAAGAGCTAGCCATCGCAGCCGTTGAATATATTAGTCAAAAGGTCATCAATCAAATTGAAGAAAGCTTTGCCTATTCAGATGACCCATATATCGCCATCGATCGCTTTATGACCAACATCATCAAGGGATTTGAGGAGAAAGAAAACGAAAGAGGCATTCCGATTGTCTTGCTGGCAGCTGAGTCAAAGCCTGAGCATACACAGCTTCATGCTGCATGCAAACAAGAAATGATCCGCTGGCAAGAGCTTGTCAAAGAAAAATTGATGAATAGCGGATATGAAGAAGCAAAGGCGGATGAACTGGCATCCCTTCTTCATTCAATGGTCATTGGTGGTTTATCGATGACCACTGCACTCAAACAAACGACACCTTTAGAGCACGTAAAATGCTACCTTAGACACTTATTTATGCGAGCAGAGTAAAATCTCTCGCATATTGTCTATCTATTATATCAATTGGTCTATATAATAAAGATAGTCAATTAGTCATGAGGAGTGATGGGATGTCGGAGCAACCACAATCGATCAAGCAATCCGAAGGTACCTTTTTTTATACCGTGTCTGGTTCAGGGGAGCTGTATGGGCTGGGAAATCAGCTTGTGCATGTGCTGGCAGAAGCAAATCAAACGAATCAACTGTTTGAGCTTGCCTTAATCACAGGCGGTAAAGGTGCTTACTTTCCCTTGCATTGTCACGAGGCATTGTTTGAAACCGTTTTTGTGCTGGAAGGTAAGCTTGAAGTGATGCTTGACGGTAAAAAATATATGGTGACCGCCTTCGATTATATTCATATTCCGCCCAAAACAATCCATGGCTACAGAATGCATAGTCACAAAACAAGGTTTATTTCATATACATTGGGCGGACAAATGACAGATGTCTATCAGCAAATTGGCAAGCGGGGTTTGCAGAATGAATGGCCGATGACCGATTATGCATTTGATGCAGACGCCTTTCAGCAGGCTGAAAAAGAGAACGATCTCATGCTGATGCATGGCATGAGAGAGCTGTCTAATACAACCAAGCCAGCCGTTTTGTTTCATAGTCAGCTCCCTCGCGCAGTGCAGCCCTATGTATTAGAGGCTGGTGAAGGGAAGCAATACATTGTCGAAGGTCAGCTTCATGAGCTGATTGCGACAACAGAAACAACAGGAGGCAGATTCAGTCATTTTGTGATTGAAGGGACAGAGGGAAAAGGTTTCCGGCCGCATTATCATCAAGTTCATACAGAAGCAATTTATTGTGTTGAAGGCAGAATGAATCTTCAGTTAAACGGAGAGGATATTTGCCTGATGCCGGGTGATTTTGCCTATATTCCTCCGAATACCGTTCACTCGTATGAATTAGTGTCTCATTCAAATAAATTTTTGATGTTGCTGCTCCCTGGGGATATTGATCAGGTGTATGAACAGTTTCAAGAAGCACAAAATCCAAGTATGTGTCCTTATTTTATACAGGAACAGAACCTGATGATCGATCGGGAGACATTCGCTCAGTATGATGTGTATTTTGTAGAAACAGAATAGTTGTATCACACGTTACATAGCTGTCATCAAAAGCCTGCCGAATGGATCGGCGGGCTTTTTCGTTTTTCCTTCTGTGACAGATCATCCTGATCATATGCATGATCCATCCATTCAAGGTGAAGCTATATAAAAGTTGACTTGAGTGAAAGGTGGAGATGCGTGTGAGAGCTGTCAGATAATGCCGCTCATGCGTATGACATATTCAACGAGAAACAGGATGATTGTATAAAGGTCACCTTAAAGCCATAAAAAGAAAGGCTTAGGAGCATTCCTAAGCCTCAGCGTGTAGACGTCAGTCCTGCGTGCCGGTGCTCACGAATCTTGAATTCGCTCCGCGCCGGTACTCGTCCTTCCTAGACTGCAAAGGTTTTCATGTCACGCTGAAAAGAAGACAAAGGGCTAAAATAAAGATCATTTTAGCCCTTTGTCAACAATCTAAGGCTTAGGAGCATTCCTAAGCCTTTAATGTGCGATCGTCCATCATTTTTTCAATTAATTCAAAAAATGTTTTTTTATCTTCTTCTGATAAATGGTTGAACAGTTGATTGACAAGTAGCTGGCGATTGTCGATCATTTGTTTGGCTATTTGTTCACCTGATTCAGAGAGTGTAATCCACACCGTACGGCGGTCATTGTTATTTCTAGAGCGGATAATCAGCCCTTCATCTTCTAAGTGGTTGAGAGCGGTTGTTGTTGCAGAGGGAGATAATGAAACTTCCTGCAGAATATTTTTCACAGTACATGATTGATGGCGGTAGATGATGCGTAAAATAAACCCTTTGATATTCGTGACGTTTTTCGGAATGTTCTTTTCATCTATTCGTTTCGTCGCCTTTAAATACTTTGTCAGTGCATGGTCTAACAAACTGGCCTCTAGCTCGAAATGTTGCATTCTCCATACCTCTTTTCCTATTGCATTCGCATTTTCCGATCAGTTACTAGGTCTATCTTATCATAATAATCACCATCATTTAAACCAAAATGGAAGTCGAATATAAAATTACCTATATTATCAATTAACAAAAATAATAATTCTAAAATGAAATGATTTTACTTTCGTCTTTTTTTATTTTAGAATGTGAATGAGATAAAATCTTCCAATCCAATTCTATGGAAATTGGCTATTGGAAATCAAACGTTTGGAGATGAAGATATTGAATACTTTACAGGCATTACTAAACGACAGAATGGAACGCTCTTCACACATTGAAGCGATAACTGGCGGGGGTGTGTCTTATACATTTGAAGAATATGCAAAACGCATTGATCAGCTGGCGCATTACTTACATCGTAAAGGAATTCGAAAAGGTGACCGTGTTTGCTTTATTTGTCAAAACCATCACCACTTTTCTACGATTATGCTGGCAGCCATCAAAGCAGGTGCAGTCGCAGTGCCGCTTAGCTGGCAGCTTACCTCTTTTGAGCTAGAAGGTATCTTGAAAAAAGCAGAGCCAAAGGCTTTATTTTTTGACCGTGAATTCCGTGACATCATTGCCGCTGTGAATGTGTCTTTAGAGGATTGCTTGGTGGTGGAGTCCGGTGTGAATGCAAAAACAACGCAACTATTTGAAGACATATTGGCTTCAAACGATGGAAGTGATCTTGCTGATGAGGTGTCAGAAGAGGATCTAGCGATGATTTTGTTTACCTCTGGTACGACAGGCAATCCGAAAGGCTGTATGGTCGGACATGGACGACTCTATCAATTTTTAACAAGACACGGGAATCGAGGATTTGACCTAAGAGGAAAACGTTATTTGGCGAGTCACCCTCTATATCATATGAGCTCAATCAACCATCTTATCGCAGCGGCAATTGAAGGGTATACGCTTGTCTTTTTGCATGATGCAACACCAAAGCGTATTTTAGAAACGATTGAAAAGGAACGAATTACGTTTATGATGGCCTTCCCATCAGCTTATACGTATATGCTGGAAGAGATGAAACGTAGGTCATATGATCTTTCGTCCTTTGAAATTGCGATTTCTGGCGGTACGAAGGTGCCAGTACGTTTGATCAAGGATTACAACGAGGCGGGCATTCAAATGATGCATGGCTACGGAAGTACCGAAGCATGGATTGTCAGTGCATGGTACCCTGCAATGGGCGAAGATAAAATGGGGTCTGCCGGTAAAGTTGATGCGGACGTAGAAGTGAAAATCGTGCATCCTGAGACAAAGGAAACACTGCCGGCTGGAGAAATTGGCGAAGTCGTTATGAGAAGCCCATTTTACTTTCTAGGCTATTATCAGCAGCCTGAAGCGACTGAGAAGGTGCTCAAAGATGGCTGGTTCCATATGGGGGATGCAGGTTATCTAGATGAAGACGGTTTTCTATATATCACAGGCAGATACAAGGATGTGATTGTGTACGGCGGGGATAATATTTATCCTGACCAAGTAGAGGAAGTCATTGAACAAATTCCAGGTGTCATTGAATCAGCTGTGATTGGTGTACCAGATGATGTATATGGTGAAGTGCCAAGTGCGTATATTGTGAAGGACGAATCCATTGATTTCTGCGAAGAAGATGTTGTGCACTATTGCCAAGAACGTTTGGCAGATTACAAAGTTCCGTCCATTCATTTCGCGCAGAAACTGCCAAAAAATAAGCTTGGTAAAATCATGAAGAAAGATTTACGTGAATTGGTTGTGAATGCGTAGTATCTATTCTGCTATAATGAAATTTGAATGATTTTTTGTTTTTCTAACGTTTTGGAGGGAAAGGGTTTGCGACATATTCTTCGTAAGAAACACATTCACGATTTGTTAGAACAGAGTAGACAGCAAAAGGTAAAGAAAACACTGGGCGGGCTCGATCTCACGCTCCTTGGTATAGGGGCTGTGATCGGGACGGGGGTCATGGTGTTGACCGGAATTACAGCAGCTAAGGATGCAGGACCGGCTGTCATTTTCTCCTTTGCGATCGCAGCGATTGTGTGCAGTTTAGCAGCACTTTGTTATGCAGAAATGGCTTCAGCGCTGCCTGTGTTCGGCAGTGCTTACATTTATTCATATACAACGATGGGTGAGCTCGTGGGCCATCTTATGGGCTGGACATTATTATCTGTTTATATGCTGACGGCTTCGGCTGTAGCTAGCGGCTGGTCCAGTTATTTTAACAGCCTGCTGGAGGGATTTGGAATCTCGATTCCACATCAATTTTTAGCGGGACCAGAACAAGGCGGATATATGAATTTGCCAGCGATTATCATTGCTTTACTGATTGCGTGGATCTTATCTAGAGGAACGAAGGAAAGTAAAACATTCAATAATATCATGGTGTTTGTGAAACTTGGTATTATCGTTCTTTTCATTGTAGTAGGTGGTTTTTATGTAGAGCCAGCCAATTGGCAGCCGTTCATGCCGTTTGGTACGGAAGGGATTATTGCCGGTGCAGCTGCTGTGTTTTTTGCCTTTTTAGGGTTTGATGCCATTTCGGCTTCTGCAGAAGAGGTGAAAAATCCACAGCGGAACCTCCCAATTGGTATCATTGGTTCATTGCTTATTTGTACGGTCATCTATATTGTCGTTTGTTTGGTCATGACAGGCATGGTGCACTATACGAAGCTGAATGTGACAGAGGCCATGTCCTATGTGCTGCAAAGTGTGCATCAAAATAGTGTGGCTGGTATTATTTCTGTCGGTGCCGTCATTGGATTGATGGCTGTGATTTTCGCCAATAATTATGCGGCCACTCGAATTGCTTATGCGATGGGTCGAGACGGGCTCTTGCCTAAGCTGTTTTCAAAAACAAACAAGCGTGATACACCTGTTGCAAGCATATGGATGATTGGCGGAATGACAGCTGTTATTTCAGGCTTTATTGATTTGAAGAACCTGTCCAACCTAGCCAATATCGGTGCATTATTAACGTTTGCGATGGTGAGCTTATCTGTTCTCATCTTGAGAAAGACGCATAAGCAGCTTGAAAGGGGATTCCGGGTTCCTTTTGTGCCGGTCTTGCCGATCATTTCAATGGGCTGCTGTGTGTTTCTTATGCTCAATTTACCGGGCCGGACATGGCTGTACTTTGGGGTTTGGCTGTTCATCGGTGTCGTCATGTACGCAGCGTATTCTAATAAACACAGTGAGTTAGCGAAATCTTCATAAGAAAAAGGTGCAAATCCGTTGACGATTTGTGCCTTTTTTCTTACGATTTGGGATAAACTATATAAGAGATACTGTACGGAATAAGAGGAGGATGAGGGATATGATCAGCGTTAGTCCTTATATTGTCGTAGAAGATGTGAAGGAATCTCTTCAATATTATCAAGGGATTTTTGGCGGAGAGATTCATATCTTAAATGAACATCAAGACCGTATATTACATGCTGAATTGCACCTTGGAGAATCACTGCTCCATTTTTCAGATACGTTTGGGCGCACGCCAAAGCCAGAGAATTTGAGGTTGATCATGCAGTTTGACAATGAAGAAGAGTTAAAGGCTGTATATGAGGCGCTTGAAGCGGACGGAGATGTGCTGGTGGAATTACAGGATACATTCTTTGGTGCACTTCACGGACAAGTACAAGACCGGAAGAATGGTCTGATATGGGTGCTGAATTATATAAAATAAACAAAGACCTTCACATCTGTGAGGGTTTTTTTGGGGAGTGTTTTTATTTTCTGAAAAATGGAAAATATGCTATGTTGGAAGAATCATACGACATGGGGAAGGGTGGAAAATCAATGGAGAAAGTTGAATTTCAATATATCCAAACAAATGGTATCAAGCTCCATATAGCAATGGCAGGCCCTGTAGATGGCCCGCTTCTTGTTCTGCTGCATGGGTTTCCAGAGTTTTGGTACGGCTGGAAAAATCAAATCATGCCCTTAGCAGAGGCAGGCTATCGCGTCATCGTTCCTGATCAAAGGGGGTACCATCTTAGTGACAAACCAGAAGGAGTCGAATCATACGTCTTAGATCAATTGAGAGATGATATTGTGGGGGTGATTAAGGCGCTGAGTCCAAATCAAAAGGCCATTGTCGGCGGACATGATTGGGGCGGAGCTGTTGCTTGGCATTTGGCTTCAACCCGATCTCAATATGTCGAGAAATTAATCATCGTCAATATGCCGCATCCGCGTGTAATGATGAAGGTTCTCCCGTTTTATCCGCCGCAGTGGAAAAAGAGCTCCTATATTGCATTCTTTCAGCTTCCGAATGTACCGGAGGCGGCGCTTCAAGAAAATCACTTTCAAAGGCTGGATGAAGCCATTGGATTGACGGCTAGACCCCATTTGTTCACGAAGGAAGATGTCTCAAGCTATAAGCTGGCATGGACGCAGCCTGGAGCGATTACGTCTATGCTGAATTGGTATCGGGCTATTAAAAAAGGCGGTTTTGAAAAGCCGATTTCCAAACGAATTTTAGTTCCTGTCCGCATGATTTGGGGAATGGAGGACAAGTTTCTAAGCAGAAAGCTGGCAAAGGAAACGATCAAGATTTGCCCAAATGGACAGCTGATTTTTGTCGATGATGCCTCACATTGGATTAATCATGAGAAACCAAATGTCGTGAACAAGCTCATACTCGAATTTCTCAAATCAAGCAAAAAGCTCTGATCAAAGGACCAGAGCTTTTTTTAGTTAACTGATTTGATTCTTTTTCAACGTAACGGGTTCATCGTCCCAGCATTCGATTTTCTCATTGTTCGGTACGGCATTTTTATAGAAGACAGGATCTTCGCCTGCTTTTTTCTGTCTCATATAATCCTTCAGTGCTGCAAAGGCGACCTTAGACAGCATGGTGATGGCAATGAGGTTGACGATGACCATGAGACCCATGAATATGTCAGCCAGTCCCCAAACAAGATCGACCTTTGCGATGGAACCAAACAGAACCATCCCTATGACAGCGACGCGATATATGTTAAGCCAAATTTTGTTCGCTCCAAGGAACTCAATGTTCGTTTCTCCATAGTAGTAGTTACCAATTAAAGTACTAAAAGCAAAGAGGAAAATCATAACTGCAAGGAATCCAGAAGCCCATGGTCCAATATGCTGACTTAATGAAGCCTGTGTGAGCTCAATCCCTTGCAATTTTGTTGTTTTATACGCATCAGAAAACAGAACAAGAAATGCTGTGCTCGTACAAATAATTAACGTATCTGTTAACACGCCGAATGCTTGAATTAAGCCTTGTTTAACAGGGTGGCTTGTGACAGCAGTTGCTGCTGCGTTAGGTGCACTACCCATACCGGCTTCGTTTGAGAAGAGACCGCGTTTAATCCCTTGTAATAATGCTCCGCCTAGTGTACCTCCGGCGAACTGTTCAAAACCGAAAGCATGATTCACAATCGTACTGATGACGCCAGGCAGTTCAGTGATATTTGTGACAATCACAAATAATGCGATACCGATGTATGCAACAGCAAGCACAACAACAATATATTCAGATGCTTTTGCAATCGCTTGAATACCTTTAAAGATAATGGCGGCAAAAATAACAGCCATTATGATTCCAACAGTTAAACGGTCTAGACCAAAGGAACTTTTAAAAGCAACAGTAATCGTATTAGATTGAACCGAGTTAAAGACAATCCCAAAAGAAATGGTGATGAGGATAGCGAATAACACGCCCATCCATCGCTTGTTTAACCCTTTTTCCATATAATACGCAGGTCCGCCGCGGAACCCTGTTTTATCTTTCACTTTATACACCTGAGCCAGTGTGCTTTCAACAAAACTTGAAGCAGAACCAATAACGGCTACGACCCACATCCAAAAAATAGCTCCAGGTCCGCCGACAGCAATAGCGATGGCAATTCCTGTAATGTTCCCTGTTCCTACACGTGCCGCCATACTGATGGCGAATGCTTGGAACGGTGAAATGCCTTCTTTTTCTTTTCTTCCTTCTTTCAGAACAAGTACCATTTCTTTCATCATTCTGATTTGGAGGAAGCGTGATTTATACGTAAAGTAAATCCCTACTCCGAGTAACAGAGCAATGACAATATAAGTCCAAATAAAATCATTTGTATGTGTTAAATAAGATAGCAAAGCTTTTTCGTTCATAACATCACCTCTTCGAATTCATCACTGTTCTTTTTAAAAAATACTGAGATCCCACTCTTTGGCGAGCTTTTTCAGCATCATGACACCAGTAATACTATTTCCGCAATCATCAATGGCGGGGCCATAAATGCCAATTCCGCAGCCTGTCTGAAACGGGAATTCTCTTCTTGCGCTTGGCGGAACGCAAGCCATAATTCCTCCAGACACACCACTTTTGGCTGGCACGCCTACAAAAGCAGCAAAATTACCAGACGCATTGTACATGCCGCATGTCAGCATCAACGCCTTTGTTAGTCTTGCGATATCTTTGGGAATGACTTGGACCTGTTTAAAGGGGTGATAGCCATCACTTGAGATAATCAGTCCAATTAAGGCGATGTCCTCTGTTGTGACCTCGATAGAGCATTGCTTTAAATAGACCTCTAACGTTTCTTCGACATCTGATTCTAAGTAATTGGTTTCTTTTAAATAATAAGCAAGTGCCCGGTTACGGTGCGCTGTTGCCCATTCTGATTGATATACCTCTTCATTAACAGAAGGACGCTTACCTATTAAGTTTTCGATTAAATCGAAAATATATGCTAGCTTTTCTGTAGAAGTCTTTCCGGGAAGGATGGAGGATACGGTAATAGCTCCAGCATTAATCATTGGATTAAAGGGTTTCCCTGGCTTATGCATCTCAAGGCGGTAAATCGAATTAAATGCATCACCAGTTGGCTCTACATCTACCCGATCCAAGACGTAAGGAACGCCTCTTCCTAAGCAGGCAGCTATAAAGCTGATGACTTTTGAGATACTTTGCAGGGTAAAGGGAACGTCCCAATCACCATAACGTACAGATGATCCATCTGGGCCTATCACGCTGATACCAAGTTGAGAGGAATTCACTTTTCCGAGTGCTGGAATGTAGCTAGCATTCTGTCCGTTTTTGTAATACGGACGTATTTCTTCTGCCCATTGATCAACAGCAGGCTGGCATGCGTGTTGTGTATTATTAGAAATTTCTGTTTTCATACGATTCCTCCAATCAAAAATCAAAAAAGTACCCTATTGAATTGGCGGATGACAAAAAATGCGATCAAATAGGCACGAAAACATGTTACACATCTTCAATGAACTTGTCATGCGCTGCTTGTACCACTCCTTTACACCTAAATATATGTTCAAATGAAGGCTTTGGCGGCGAAAAAACAAAAAGGGTTTTTAGTGAAAATTCAGAAAACGCTTACATATAGTTTCACTAAAATTGTTCATTTAATTTATCTTGGAAACTACACAATCTGACGAAAATCTACAGAAAAACTTACAAATAAAAATCGGTATGTCGACAATTGTCTAAACAATTCCTATTATTGTAGACAATCACCAAAGAACAGAATAGCTGAAAGGTCACCTTGATGACTCGGAGAATAGTCATAAAAAAAGATTTTGGAGATGAAAGGCACAGTGAAAATTATTTTTTTGCTCATTGTGAAGAAAAGAGTCTCCTTGTATACTGTGGCTATGCAAACAGGGGAAGGGATGTCAGTCACTTGAGTTTAAACCAGCTTGTCAAAAAAGACGCATTCATTTTAATTTTTATGGTGGTCATTGTGCCGCTTGCAGGAGAGCTGAAGTTTTATCCTGTGAACGAGACATTTCGCATCAGTTTTGGGGCACCTGCGTTTTTCTTTTGTTTATTGCTCTTAAGAAAATCAAGACCGTTTCTGCCGGGATTGTTAACAGGCGCAGCCATTGTCCTTTTTCGGGTAGGCTTAGATTTGATTCAGCAAAAGGCTGATCTGGCTGTGTCGTTTTATCAGCAATTTCCGAGCTTCTTTTTTTACTTTACTTACGCTTTTCTTTTCTTTGTTGTCCGTACGGGACGTTTTAAGCAGCGCTCCATTTTTATTGGACTGATTGGTCTTATGATTGAGCTGCTTGCTGATTTTGTCGAGCTGTTTGTACAGTTTTTAGTGTTTGATACCACAATCACCTTTTCAAAGCTGAGTGATATGGTGCTCATTGCATTTGCTCACAGCTTTGTAGTTATCAGCTTTTTTAATATGATGAGGCTGTATGAGGCACAATCAAGAGAGAAACAAATCATGAAACAAAATGAGCATATGATGATGGTCATTTCGAATTTATATGAGGAAACGGTTCACTTAAAGAAGACGTTAAATCATACAGAACACATTACGCAAGAATCATACCGGCTTTACCGTGTGCTGCATGAACACGAAGCAGGGAAAAACGTGAGTCAGGAGCTGTTGAAGCTCGCAGGAGAAATACATGAGGTTAAAAAGGACAATCAGCGTATTTTCGCTGGACTTTCGAAGCTGATCTCAAAAGAAAATATGCAAGACTATATGAGAGCTGAGGAGCTCGTTCAAATTGTGATCCGCATTCAAGAGAAATATGCGCTGTCTCTAGAGAAGAACATTACTTTTACATCTGATATACGAGGCATTCACTTGCATGATTATCATGTGTTCATTTTCTTATCACTGATTAATAATTTAATGGCAAATGCAGTTGAAGCAATAGAGGATAACGGGGCCATCTCACTCGTATTAAAAGGCAGTCATGATAAAATAGAGATTCGGGTTGAAGATGATGGACCGGGTATTCCTGAGAAATTAAGAGAGGTTGTCTTTGATCCAGGCTACACCTCGAAATTTGATGCATATGGTACACCGTCTACGGGGATTGGTTTATCCTACGTGAGAGAGCTGGTTCAAGAGCTTGGAGGGCAAATCAAGATTGAACAAAAAGAAGCAAAAGGTACAGCTTTTCAGCTTGTCCTTCCAATACAAAATTTAATACAGAGAGGGTGAGTGTATGCGATTTTTCATTGCAGATGATGATCGTGCAATACGCTCGATTTTATGTCAAATCATTGAGGATGAGGATTTGGGAGAGGTCGTGGATGAAGCTGATGACGGAATTGGATTAGAAGCTCATTCATTGAACCTGAAAAAAGTAGACATCCTTTTGATTGATCTTTTAATGCCAGCTAGAGATGGTATTCAAACAATACGCCATATTCACCCTGAATTCAAAGGCAAGGTCATTATGATTTCTCAAGTAGAGGCAAAAGAGATGATGGCAGAGGCCTATGAACTTGGGATTGAATATTATATTCATAAACCCGTCAATCGAATTGAAATTGTCAGTGTCATTCGAAAGGTCATAGAGCGTATGAAGCTGGAAAAATCCATTTATGATATTCAAGCTTCCCTTCGGCATGTGCTGCAATTAGAGCCAGTGATTTCTCATGATGCGGGCGCTGGGGCGAAGCGAAGAACGATGAAAGAGGCAGGGGAATTCCTCCTATCTGAATTAGGAATTGTTGGAGAGAGCGGCTCTAAGGATTTACTAGAGATATTGATCTACTTACATGAAACGCAGACAGCCAATTCCCATGAGGTCAATTTTCCTCCACTCAAGCAGCTGTTTATCAAAACGGCGGAGAGAAAGCTGGATCATGGTGCGACCGATGTGGAAGTGATGCGGGAAGTGAAAGCAGCAGAGCAGCGAATTAGACGAGCTATTCATCATTCCTTAAACCATTTCGCTTCACTAGGGTTAACAGATTTCTCGAATCCTAAGTTTGAGCATTATGCGTCAAAGTTTTTTGATTTTACCGACGTCAGCCAAAGAATGAAAGAAATGCAGAAGGCATCTTCACCCGCAGGGTCAACAGGCAGGGTCAATACGAAGAAGTTTGTGCAAATTTTTTATTTTGAAGCCAAGCAGTTATTCGAAGGAATGAACTAAGGAAAATCTGTTGGAATGATTGGAGAAAATAAACAGAGACAGGATGCTCTTTTCTAGGATCGGTCTTGCTCTTGTAGGTGTCTTTGTTATTTATCCGATCATTCTGATTTTTCTTTTTTCTTGAAAATAAAACTCTCCTATGCAATCGTTTGTTAAAATAGTGAGGTTAGACTAGAATGTCGGAGGTTTTATTTTGGGAAAAATTAAACGAAATGCGCTCTGCCCATGCGGAAGCGGAAAAAAATATAAACATTGCTGTGGTCAAAAGTCAGGCGGAGAACAAACGTCTGAACTTGTGTTTAAGGAAGCTGTTCAAGTTCAAAAGGATTTAATGAATTATGCCTTCTCTAAGCATCAGAGAGCGATTAATCAATTCATTAATGAGTTTTCTTTTCTTGCAGATATGGATAAAGAAACGCAACAAATCTCAGTCTTTCATTTGAGTGTATGGGGCATCTTCTTCCGCCCATTAACAGATAAGAAAGAGACGATCTTCCATGAATTTCTGACAAAGAAAGCAGAGGATATTACCCGTCCGAAAACAAGACAGGTGGTTCAATCTTGGACAAACATGGAGCCATCTTTACTTTTATTAAATGAAAAAACGGACGAGTCTCTTTTCTTCGAGAATATGGTAACAGCTCAGAAGGTTGAAGTTGATGTGAAGCCGAATCAAACGGTACTGCCAGAGAAGGGCAGTCTTGTTCTGGGTTTTCCTGTTCAGTTTGGAGAAAAAGCAGAGTTTTTCATTCAATATACGATGTTTACGAAAGAGTTTACAGATACGCTCCTTCTTCAGGTTCGCCAGCTCGTTGAAGCGCACGAAGCAAATGGAGGCGCGCGTAGCACATTTATGAGAGAAGCCTTCCCTGAAGTGCTGAAGCGTATGTTTGCGAAGCAAGAAGTAGAAGAAACGGAAGCGTCTGTTCCAACAGAAGGCGGTACAGGACTATCAGCAGACCGTATGAACTGGGCAAGTGATGTTCAGCTGGAAACAGCCAAACTGATTGAAGATGGCATGAAAGAGCACGGTGACCAAAGCCTCACAGATGGCGCTTTAACGGTTTGGAAAGCTTACTGTGATCAGAAATCACCTGTGATCCGTAAAGCAGCGTCGTTTGCTGCGGGAATCGAATATTATATTCATTCGCTTGCAAGTGATGCACCACTTTCTCAAGCCCAAGTGGCTAAAAAGTATGGCGTTAGTGCGTCTACTGTATCGAGCCGTTTTAAAGACATTGAAAAAGCGGTCAAAGAAGAGCAAGAGGCGGCTGTATAATGTAAATGAAAAAGACGCGGCACCCTTTAGGGAGCCAGCGTCTTCTTTTCTTATTACCTTGTTTTGATAAAGCCGTTCATATACTGCTCTGTTTGATAATCATTGAGGTCGATTTTCCACTTGTCGTCCCCATTCCGCTTCATTTTCACTTCATATTCAACTGGGCTGGAGACTGGAGGAAGCTTTTCGAACTCAGATGCGTACATCTTCAAGATTTTCTTATACAGTTCTTCTTTCGAACGAATCTTGCCGTTGTAGAACTCATCTTTTTGCTTGTCCAGCTTGTCTTTTAAGTTAGAGGCATCAATGCCTGTTACTTGAGCGGAAACCTTCGCTTCGTCATCTGAAATGGTTTTCACACTTGTTTCTAATTTGGCTTTATCCTTCATTGTGTTTTGCATGCGTTTGTACATGGACAGGATATCACGATCGCTCACTTCATTTCCGTATATGCTTGCACTTCTCTTGAAGTCTTTCACAAACATTTCATGATATTTATTGACGATATCCGATTGGTTGTCACCTGTTAATTCAGAAAATTGATCGTTCTTTTTGTCAAAGACAATGATATCAGTATAAGCGGATAGCGCTTTTGCTGGGTTATCCAGTTTTTTTGCTGTATCTAGTATTTTGTTGCCATCTAGTGCAATTTCGATTGAATCACTATTTTTCTTGATGCTGTCTTGGTACACGAATTGATATTTCTTGCCTTTATCTACTAGGAAATAAAGAGCACCAGATAGTGATTTTCCTTTATTCAAAGACCCTAGATCAAGGCGGTCTTTACTGCCGTAGAATTTTAAATCGGAGACTTTGGCATCGTCCTGATAAAGAGAGAAATCAGAGTTATATAAGGAAAGGGCTTTGTCACCTTTGTTGGTGATCGTCACGTTGACTTTTAACACCAATTCATTGTCACGCAGTGTAGTTGTTGTGTCTTCTGGTAACGTATATTCGTAACTATTCACTTTTATCTCGGCTGTTTTCGTAGATTTTTGTTCAGCGTTGGTTGATTTTGATGAGCTCTGGCAGGCCGCAGAGATGATCATCACGAATGAAATCATGAGGAGTGCGCTTAATTTCTTTAGATTCACAGTTGATGCTCCTTTGCTTTTCTTTCGTCATTCCCTTCCCATATCTGACTAAGAAAAAAGAAACAGATAGAATGGTATATTCGGGTGTTAGAGGGGAAAATCTCCTAATGACGATTTGCACTATTCATTCTATCGAATTTCATTTGCGGTGAGGAATAGGTTTTAGTCCCTATCTTTGATAGATTTTTACACATTTTCCTATAAAAAACGGAATTTTGTAAGCTGAATATACTGGTTAATAAGGATTATTTTATCTTTTTATCGTGGTTTTTAAATGTTTTTTGTATAAAAATCTTGAAATAAAGGTAGTTATTATGTCGCAGGGCGGTGGCGGATAGCGAAGACGACAGCCTGTGCCGGTCTGGTGCATGCCACTTTTGCAAAATGCGTTGATGCTAATAAATAGCTTGTCCGCGATGCTTTTACTCTTTAAGCTGTAAGCCGCTTGCTTCAGCATTCCCGTTCCAGTTCTGATCATTTGGAGGATTTTGTTTTAGTTTATCTCCATCATACGACCTTTTGTTCTCGAAGCGTCCACCTCCAGATTGATTTTCAGGAGCAGGATACTTGAATGTTGAAAATGATTCGTGGGAAAATAAGGGTGATTAAACAGCCAAGGGAGATGAGGGTTTGAAGAAAGTAACGCTTGGACGAACTGATTTACAAGTGAATCCGATAGGACTTGGAACAAATGCAGTAGGTGGCCATAATTTATTTCCGAATCTAAGTGAAGATGCAGGTCGGGAGCTTGTGGAAACGGCTCTTGATCAAGGTGTCAATTTCTTAGATTCTGCTTTTATTTATGGGCTAGGCCGTTCAGAAGAATTGATTGGCGAGATCATTGCCAAAAGAGGCGGTAGAGAAACACTCGTCCTTGCGACAAAAGGGGCTCATAAAGAAGTAAACGGGCAAATTGAACTTGATAATAGCCGTGATTTCTTAAGGAAGCAGGTCGAAGACAGCTTGAAAAGGCTGCAAACAGATTATATTGACTTGTACTATATGCATTTCCCAGACGGGCGCACGCCGCTGGATGAAGTGGCAGGTACATTAAAGGAATTGAAGGATGAGGGGAAAATCAGGGCAATTGGGGCATCAAACCTTGATTTTGAACAGCTTCAAACCTTTAACCGAGATGGATACTTAGACGTCTTTCAATCAGAGTATTCTCTGCTAAAGCGTCAGGCCGAGCAAGACCTTCTCCCATACTGCGTGGAGCATGGCATTTCCTTTATTCCTTATTTCCCGTTGGCGTCAGGCTTGTTGACTGGAAAATTTACAAAGGATGCGACATTTGATGATATTCGGGCAAAGAACCCGCTTTTCCAAGGTGATGCTTTCCTTCAAAATCTCGAAAAAGTAGACAAGCTGAAGGCCATTGCACAAGCAAAGCATGCAGAAACGGCACACGTAGCGCTGGCATGGCTATTAGCGCAGGACGGCATTGATGCGATTATTCCTGGCGCAAAACGAGCAGAGCAAGTCTTGCAAAACCTAAAAACAAACGATGTTCAATTAACAAAAGAAGAAATCAACGAAATCAATCAAATCTTTTCTTAACATAAAAAATAAGGTGCCGAGCAGCACCTTATTTTTTTATGCCATTGTGAGAGGAATCTTGATCACGAGCCGCAGATTTGGAGAACGATAAGTAAAATCAAGCGTGCCGTCCGCTTTTTTAACAAGCTGATGAATGATATATGTACCCATTCCTTGATGATCACCGCCTTTTGTTGAGCGGCCAAATGTTTTGAATAGATGATCTAATACGTGTTTTTCCATTCCCTTTGTACTGTTCTCACAATGAATCAAAAAGAGCCCGCTCCGTATGGAAGTCGTGATCGAGATGCTCCCTTCGTTCCCAGCTTGCTTCGCTTCAATGGCGGCATCTAAAGCGTTATCGAGCAGGTTGCCAGTAAAACTCACCTGATCAGCCTTAGAAAAAGGAAGAGAAGAAAAGGGTGCTTGAAGATCGAGTGAAAGGACAATGTCCTCTTTTTCAGCTCGCTGGAAAAAGGGATGAAGGGTTGAGGCCAAATAAGCATTTTCCCCTTTGATCCAAGGGACATATTTCACGTAATGCTGAATCAAATCCTTGATCTCATGCTCGTCATTTGACGTGGAAAAAGCATTTAAATGTCTGGCTGTTTCATGGTGTTTACTTCGCAGCTCAAGCAGCAATTCATTGGTTCTCGCTTCAGCATTGGTCAGCTCTTGTAGCCGTCCATTTAAATGGTGCTCCGTTTTCATCATCTTTAAGGAAAGGAGATCCGTTGTCAAAATGATGATAACAGTTAAAAGGGGGCTGAGCCCATTTCCGTGCGTGAGAAAAAGTGAAAGTCCTGAACAGGTGATGAGCACAAAAGCGCCTAATATCACGTAACCACTCATACCCAGCCAAAACCTTTTGTAAATGAAAAATGTGTAAAGGCACATGATACAAAAGGTCAGAAGCCACACCATGCTTGACGACAAAGGCAGAAAAGCTGTCGCGGCAGCTTGAACGGCAAGACCTAGCCAGATGAGCGTATATATGCGAAATCCAAGATAGAAAGCGTTCACGTTCGTTCTCCTTAAAAGTAGTATTTCTTAAAGTATTCCAATTGCTGCTTGGTCATCATGGCCTTTTTATCAGTACCTTCAAAAGACACGATAAATGAATTTTTGGCATACGCCGAAAAGTTCTTAATGTAATGAATATTAATGATAAACGAGCGGTGGGAGCGGATAAAATCTTTCTCAGCTAAATCGCCCTTTAACTCGTTGAGTGTTTGATACGTTTGAATATCTCCTGTTGTTGTGACAATGGTCGTCGACCTGCCCGTACGTTCAACAAAAATGACGTCTTTTTTCTGCAACACATGGATATCTGACTGCTGCTTGATGAGAAGCCGTCCATGAATGCTTTTCTCCTGCTTGGTGGACATGTAGCGCTCTAAGGATTTGGCGATTCGATCGGCATGGTAAGGCTTCATAATATAATCATGGACATTCAAATCAAAGGCATGGACAGCATACCCACTGTTTCCCGTCACAAATACAACATCCACATTCAGTGCGTGAGAGTGAATAAGGTCTGCTAATTCATAGCCTGACATGCCGGGCATTTCAATGTCTGCAAACAACAAATCAATGCCGCCCTGTTTGACCTTCTCATATGCATCCTCGGCTGACTGCGTCACAAAGGCAATGTCAACGGCCTCCATTCTGCCGACGATGGCATGCAGCTTTTCTAAATCCACTCGATAATCATCGACAAGACCTACTTTTATCATAAAAATCACCTATGACTCTTCTTATTATTTGTCTATTTTACCATTTGTTTTTTGAAATTGATCATTTCAAGACAGAAAAAGGACGTTTCGCGACATTTTTATGTCAGGTCCGCTTTATTTTTTCTATCATAGACGTAGATAGTCGAAAGGGGCGAACCAAATGATTACTCTCAGCGATTGCAGCTGCTGGTTTACAGATAAGAAAAAAGTCGTAAAGGCAATGAAGCATATGACGTTCTCCGTGAAGGAAGGAGAAGTCGTCGGCATCTTAGGAGAAAATGGCGCAGGGAAAACCACATTATTGCGCGCCGTTGCGACATTATTGCAGCCTACTCATGGAACCGTGAATGTTGCAGGCTTCGATACAGTCAAAGAAGCAACAGAAGTGAAGAAGCGAATTGGTGTCTTGTTTGGAGGAGAGACGGGGCTTTATGACCGTTTGTCGGCTCGAGAGAACCTTGAATACTTTGGGAAATTATATGGCTTAGATCAGCATGAAATCAAAGCAAGAATTGAGGATTTAGCAAAGCGGTTTGGGATGAGGCAATACATGGATCGCAAAGTAAAAGGATTTTCAAGAGGGATGAAACAAAAGGTGGCGATTGCCAGAACATTGATTCATGATCCTGACATTATTTTGTTTGATGAACCGACAACCGGTTTAGATATCACATCGAGTAATATTTTCAGAGAGTTTATTCATCAGTTGAAACAGCAAAATAAAACGATTCTATTTTCAAGCCACATCATGGAAGAAGTCAGCCTGCTTTGTGACAGTGTCATGATGATTCATCAAGGGGAGCTTGTGTACAAAGGAACGCTTCCAGAATTATATGCACAGGAACAAAGTGAAGACTTGAATTACATCTTTATGTCGAAGCTCGCAAGGGGGAATGCATAATGTGGAAAACCGTCTTTTTAAAAGAAATGACAGATTCGCTCAGAGACAGGAAAACGCTGCTCTTAACAGTGTTGATCCCTCTTTTGACGATGCTCGGACTCGTGTTTTTTTACGAAAGCATGATCGCTGATCCAGGCGATAAAACGTATACAGTCGCAATCAATGAAAAGCTTCCGTCCGATATGAATGACATGATCAAAGAAGTGAAAAACCTGAAACTTGAAACCTTTGATGACCCGCAGCAAGCCGTTAAGGACGGTGAGGCGAATGCTTATCTAGAAATGCCGAAAGATGCAGACGATATGCTTCAGCATCAAACCTCATTTGCCATTAAAGTCCATGGGTATCCAACAGATGATGATTCAGTGATTGCGGTTCAAATGCTGCAATCATTGCTTGAACAATATCAAAATCAAGTCGTAGAAAAGCGTTTAGCACAGGATCAGATCAAATCGTCAGTGATTCATCCGTTTGAGGTGCAATCGGTTGATGTGCAAGAAGGAGAGGACGGGGATGGAGAAAACGGGGTGACTACCATGCTGCTGTCGATTCTCCTTCCAATGATTTTGGTGACTTCCGTCATCTCGGGTGCTTTGCCAGCTGCGCTTGATATCGTAGCAGGTGAAAAGGATAGAAAATCAATTGAAGCCTTATTCCTGACACCGGCCAGCAGACTCCAGCTTTTAATTGGAAAATGGCTAGCTGTTTCTATGTTTGGTATATTAAGTGGCATTGTGGCGATTGGCATGCTGCTGCTCTCTACATTGCTCTTTACAGAAAAACTGAAACAAGCGCTGAACTTTGGAGATCAAGTGTGGAGCATCATCGGCGTTATGTTCGTGGCATTAATTATCTTCTCATTCATGGTCTCAATGATTGAACTGCTGCTCAGTGTCGTTTCAAGCTCAGTGAAAGAAGCACAATCGTACATGTCCATGATTATTACACTAGGTGTGATTCCGATGTTTTTCACCATGAGAGCAGGCGCTACGCAGCTAGATACGTATTACTTTGCGATCCCATTCCTTAATATTCACGCACTATGCAAGCAATTGATGTTTGGCATCGTTGACCCAATGTCGATTGCCCTGACGCTCGGCTCATCGGCGCTGTTAGTCGTTATCCTGTTTGTCATCGTGAGAAGCTTGTTTATGAAAGAGAAATGGATGCTTGCGAAATAAAGAAATGACTTTAATTCATAGAGGGCGTAAAGGTTGTCGAGAAAATCTCGACAGCCTAATTTTGTTTGAAATTTACAACCTTCCTTGTATTAGACAGAAAAATTGCTATATACCTTGCTAAGTAGGCCTTTATAATGCGTTCAAAATAAAAAAGATTGTAGAAAAACATTAATTTCTCTACAATCTGAATCCAGATGATATAAACTGCAATTTTTTATTTGTTAATGAGAGTTTTTTTTTTAAAAATTAGGTTAGTAATTGTTCCAATGACTAGTGAAACTAATAATGCTCCAACTATTGCACCTATAACTGGTCGTATAATCCCATCCCCAGGCATTATACTGAGTATAAGAATCAAGAATATAACTAAAAAAGATATAATGTAATCTTTTTTTCTAAAAATCAATTTTAATCATCTCCTTGTAGTTTAACGTATTGTAGTTGACTTTGAGATTTTACCGTTTTTATTACAGGTAATTTCATTTCTGACATCTTTATATTGAAGGACTATACCCACACCACTATATTCAATTCCATAATGAGCATTAAACCTTGTGAAGACTGTAGCTGATGTACCTTTTGCGTTTCGGGTTGTACCTTCTCCATAATTATCTACTTGCCATGCAACGCCTCCCCACCGTTTTTTAACATATCCATCTTTCCAATAAGCTGTTACAGATTTTCCAGTGTATTTAAACTCTCCTTTAGTGTACACTTCCCACAATGGAATGCCAACCCAGCTATAAGCCACATATTTTTTACTGACTGACCCTGTATATTTAGTTTTTGCACTTGCTGTTTTTGGCCCTATTGCTTTAACTACACTTCCTAATACAGGTATGTTTGATAGCGTATCGTTTTCTTCTTTTAACACATCCGGATTTTCAGCGGTTAAAATTTCTACAAAGAAAGTGTCTTCATTAGTGAAAATAACATTAACATTTTCGTTAATTTCCTCAACCTTGAAATTCCCATTTTTAATATTATCTTGCATATAATCATCTAGATATAGAGTTTTTGTTGATTCGTCTAGTGAACTTGTTTCAGGTAGAATTATGGTGTTTTCTAATCTTTTGTCGATCTCCTTTTTTGTTTTTTGTTCTGTTCCAACTACATCTTGTAAAGTATCTTCTATTTCTTCATCTGATTTCACATTGTTTTCCTTTAATTCTTGAATAAATTCTTTTTCAGTTGTACTCAAATTTTTATTTTGTGTTGCTGAATTGTATGTACTTGCAAAAGCCCAGTTTTTTGGTAGTGAGTTTGGCGCGATTGAAATAAGCACTACAGTTATTAATATAATAGATATTTTCTTAAACATGCCCTTCCCTCCTGGAAAAAATAATACAATCATGATAATTATAACAAAAAAACCATATAATTATATAAAAATACATTATTTAATGGTTTTTTTCTATTTTTATTATGAATAACTGTTGGATAGTCATATTTTGTTGCGTGTGAAGTGATTTCATTAATTTTGCTTCTTTAAACTTTTTATTTTATACTCTTTCTATTTTTTAAAGTAAGATGAAAGTTCTTTGTATGTTGTAATCAAATATAGACTTCAATCAAAAAAAGACTAAAGAAAACCCCCGGGAACTAGTAGACTGACATAGCAGAAGGAGACACAAATAAAACACCCTTATTAGGCTGACATGCTACCAAATGTTTTTGGTGCGTGGTAGCCTAATTTTTCTTGGATACGCTCTTCATTATCATATTTGATGTAACAGTCGACTCGTTGCCTGACATCTTTTTCTGATATAGAGTTGAATTTAGTAAACATAAATTCCTCTGATTTTAAGCTAGAATGGAATGATTTAATCACTGCGTTATCCCAACAGTTACCTCGCCTAGACATACTGCTTGTGAGGTTCCTTGCCCCCAGCTCCTTTTGATATGCATACGAACTGTATACACTCCCTTGATCTGAATGTACAAGTACACCTTTAGGCAAATTCCTTTTCTCTAAAGCTGCCCTCAATGTGTCCAATATGAGTGATGTCTGTTGGTGATCATCTAGGGTATAGGCAACAACTTCGTTGTTGTACAAATCCATAATGGTCGAAAGGTAGAGCGTTCTCGATCCATACTGAATATAAGTAATATCTGTTACCCATTTTAAATTCGGATGTATTGCGGTGAAGTTTCGATTTAATATAATTGGGGCAATGACGACAGATTCCCCTTGTGATTTCCATTTCCTTTTACGCTTCACACGACATTGAAGATGGTATTTTTGCATGATGCGCTGTACAGTATTTCGGTTTCGTTTGATATCATATTGACGCTGAAGCAGCTTTCGGATTTTACGGTGGCCGTACCGGAACGACGTTTCGGTGCATAAGGAAATAATATCCTTCTCCACTTGTGATTTTTTACATATTCCTTCGTATACCCAACGATAATAGGTCGATCTGGCGATCTGCAAAATACTTAAGACAGACGTTACTGTATAGTTCTTCCGTAATCTCTCGATCAAACACAAGGCTACTCCCTTTTCAACTCCTCTACGATCTCCAAATACTTTTTTAGAATTTCATTCTCCATCTTAAGGTGTTCAATCTGCCTATTCACTTTTTCCTCTTTGGATACATTGTCAGGTCCATGCCCGAAGCTATATTGTTTTCCAATTGGCTGATCGAATCGATGTAGCTGATTTCCTCGATACCACTTCATCCATGTTTTAATCTGAGATACATTCTTTATATGATATTTATCCATAATTTGTTGATTGGTAAACTGTCCGCTTAATTTATCTTTTACAACCGCCCATTTTATTTCAGCTGAATATCTGTTTTTTTATGTCCCATTTGACTAGGTTAGTCTACTATGATAGAGGGCGTTTTCAGGTGAATGCCGATCACCGTATGTTTTAGTCTAAGAAACCGAATTGATCCAAGTTCTCTAAATAAAATTGAAAATACTCGTCATGAATATCAACTGGATATTCTTCTAACTCATTTTCAATAAGTGCACCTACAATTAAAGCATTTATATACCTAACAAGCTTTTCGCAACTAGCTCTTACGGTAAATTCTGAAACATATACTCCATCTTTACTTTCTAAAATAATATCAATTCTTCTACCTTCTTGTTCATCAAGCAATAAGTGATTATATTCCCATTCTTTTACCTTTTTGGGATTCAAAGGATGGAGGCGGTTGTGAAGTACTTGTTCACGATGATCCTTTTTTTCCTCATTCGAAAACAATTGAATCAATATACTCGGATCATCAATGACAAAACATTTATATATCTTAGTATATTCAAAGTGATCATCATTTACTAAATCTAAAATCTTTGTTTTTGAAAATTCTCTAGCTTTAAATTTAGACGTTATCATCTCAACGACTTGTTCTTTAGTAAAAGTCAATTGATCTTTTTTATATAAATACTGTTTATATAGCTTTTCGTAATTATACATGATTCACCTCTATTAATTATTTAACAGGACCTCCGTAGAATGAATGAGCTTTTGGAGTTCTTTTATATGGATGCCAGTGATAATAATAACCTTTCTTCGGCTTACCTTTGTATCTATCTACTTCTTTAAATGGTTTACCTTTTGTATTAGCTCCAGCTGCAACAACTTCTGCCTGACTAGAAGAAATAGACCAAATATCCTTTTTTGACTTCATTCTAGCGATTGCTTGCGATTTACTTAGTCCTTTTCCAACATATACTCCGCCTTTAATAGCAGCTTCATAATGATTATATTTTTTTTTGCTTTTAGACCTGTGCTTGATGGCTTCTGTAGCAATTACATAACCAGCTCCTCCAACAATAATCACCGCACCGGTATGAAATAAAGCAGTCATAAAGCAGTTACTAATTCTAGCATAATATCAATGATAAAAAGTTTAAAATTACCTTAAAATAAGCATAAAGAACCCTTTTTTTGAATTTTTTATAAAAATGGAATTATTTATATTTAGAAGAGTTTTATTAAGGAATAACTTAAATAGAAAAAAGAGTTGGTGAATGAAAATGATGGTTTACTTTTATAATGAGTTAGGAAAGAAGCTAGTTCTATAATATAGTTCAATAGAAATAAAGTATGAGGAGTACATTTTGTTTACATTTCATCTTTAACACAGATAAGCAGAAAAAATCTTAAGTACAAAAAAGAACAATCAGGATTGAATACCTCATAGTGATCAAGCTAAAGAAATGGAACACTGATTATAGAAAGAAATGTTGTCAGGGGTAAGATAAATTGACTATATTCTTGTTTTTTTATGATAGAGGGGGGAACGTTCGCCAAACCAGATGATAAATTATAACAAAAAACGGGACTGACCCCCGTTTTTGAGACAGGGATCAAAACACCTTTACGAAACAGCCAGTTGCCGAAACTCTTTTGGTGACTGGCTGTTTCATTTCAATTGAATTCGGATATTGATATAATAATCAATATACTCCCTGACTGTTTTTTCTACAATGGCTGTTGTAGTGTTTGTCAGGTGGTGGAGATAAAATCCTTCTGATTTTAAACTGGAGTGGAAGGATTCGATGGGGGCATTATCAGCGGGCATTCCCTTACGGGACATGCTCATGGTAATGCCTTTTTCCTTTATCTCCTTTTGATAAGCATAGGAAGTGTAGACCGAACCTTGATCACTATGAAGTACGCAGCCTTTAGGCAGTGTCTTTAACTGCTTCAATGTATCTAAAACAAGAGAAACATCCTGTTTATCACCAATCGTATAAGCCACAACCTCACTTGTATATAAATCTTTTATGCTGGATAGATAAAGCATTTTTTGCCCAAATGGCAAATACGTGATATCTGTCACCAGTTTTTCAAGTGGCTTTGTCGCAGAAAAATCTCGTTTTAAGTGATTTTCTGCAATGTAATAGGGTTGACCGGTCTGTTTACGCTTTTTCACTTTCACACGACACTGTAAACCGTAGGTTTGCATCATTCGTTGTACTCTCTTATGGTTAATCTTCATTTCTTTGCGCAGAAGAGCCGTTATTTTACGATACCCATACGTATACTTGTGTAACTTACAAAGTGTTGAAATAAGCTTGATTAACCCATGTTGCTTTGAGTGATGATGATCTTGTTTTTTCCAACGATAAAATGTTGATTTAGCCACTTCAAATAGCTGACAGAATTCACTGACACTCACTTTATCTTTTACCGTTTCGTAGATCGACACGAGTGCTTCTTTTTCCACCACCTTTCCCATTCTCGGTACTTTTTTAATATGTCTATTTGTTGTTTTAGATAGCGATTTTCTGTTTTCAATCTCTCGTTTTCATCTTGGTATTCAGGTCCTTTACCGTATGAATACTGCTTTCCAACAGGTTGATGAAACCGGTGGGTTTCACCATTGTGATACCATTTCATCCAAGTTTTCACTTGTGTTTTATTCTTAATTCCTAGCTTGTCCATGATTTCTTTTGTTGAGATTCCTGCCAACTTCATCTGAACCGCCTCTTCTTTTACACTTGCGGGGTAACTGACTCTTGTTCCCATACAAAAAACACCTCCAAATTGTTTTCAGGTATGATATACCCGATTTTCAACTTAAAGGTGTTTTTTATTTGTCTCACTTTATGGGGTCAGTCCCGAACCGGGGGTTTTTCTTTAGTTCTTGATGAACTTTTCAACCAATGAGCTTGTTTTGTAGTCGTTCAAATCAAGTTTCCATTGGTCGATATCGTTTTTCTTCATGTTCACTTCTACTGTTTCTTCAGAAGATGATGGTCCTAATTTTTTAAATTCATCTGGATAGATAGAAAGTAGATATTTCTGAGCATCATCATAAGATGCTGTACGGTTTTTGCTGTAGAATTCAGTTGCTTTTTCTTTTAAACGATCGACAAGCGGGCTTGCATCAATTGGAGTCAGAGTGACTGTTACGACCGCTTTATCACCGCTGATTGATTTCGTTTTTGTTGAAACTTTTGATTTTTCAGCTAATGTTTCTTTCACAGCTTTTAGAAGCTTATCAAGGTTTTCGTCTTTCGCTGAGCTAGATGAAATACCAGAAGACGAAATATAGCCTTGTTTGAATGATTTATCAAATTCGTTCACTACAGTTGATTTGTTATCACCAGTTAGTTTTTCGAAATCGTCGTTTTTCTTACCAAAAATCATGACATCAATATAAGAAGAAAGGGCTTTTGCAGACGCTTGAAGTGTTTCTGCCTTTTTCATCAAGTCTTTTCCTTTAATATCGAATTCCAGTGTTTTGTCATCTTTTTCCGATCCAGTACCAGGCTCTGTGTAGACAAGTTGATAGTCTTTGTCTTTATCAACCACATAGAAAAGACCGCCTTTTAATACTTTGTCTGCATTTAGAGAACTTGAAGATAATACTTCGTTGTAGTCATCTGGAGAAATCGTAGACACCTGAGCGTCATCTTGGTAAAGTGTAAAGTTGCTTTTATCTACATTAAGAGGTTCTTTGCTGATGTTTTTCACAGATACGTTTACTTTTAGGACATACTGATCATCCTGTACAGATGTATCGTATTGAGGTGGTAATGTGTACTCAGCACTTTCTACTTTTACTTCTGCTGCATCAAGAGATTTTTTTGTATCGCTTTCTTTCGCAGCTGTTTTGTCTTTTCCACCACTACAAGCAGCAGCGACAACCGTTACACACAAAATCAGAAGAAACAGGGATAATTTCTTTTTAAACATGAGATGTTTTCCTCCTCGGGTTTTATGGTGCATTTCATTGGAAATCTTTAGATCATATCGTTCTTTTTGCACAAAAAGAAAAATATTGTATGTTTTTTACTGTAGAATGAAGCGAAAGTACTGTCAATACTTCAGTGCGTTTCAAAGATTGACCGGCTTCAAATAGTAAAAATGACACTAAGTTGATAGGAGAAACTTGTATTTTATTGTTTGAAATCTCCTGTAAAAACTCAATATTTTATATTTTAAGGTTTTGAGTCGGATTATTGAATAGGTTCAAATGACTGTTTTTGAAGAAGGTGTAGGAATTAGAAGGATTTTTATGACTTGTAAATGAGTATATAGTAATGAATATTATTTCCTGTTATGTGTATGGTTACTTGGTTTGTGTGTTGTTGACAGAGAGACACATGTCCAGCGAAATCTTGAGTTATTTAGACAGGCTGCCGCCACTAAACGTGTTTTTTCATGTCAAAATGGCAGTCATCTACACACAAACGCTACATAAAATAAAAGAGAAATGAAATGGAGGTGGATGTATGGCAGTGGTAAGAGCGACAAGCTCTGATATTGATTTAATGGCCAGACTGTTGAGAGCGGAAGCAGAAGGTGAAGGAAAGCAAGGGATGCTGCTTGTAGGGAATGTAGGCATCAATCGTTTGCGTGCCAACTGCTCTGACTTTAAAGGGCTGCGTACGATTCCACAAATGATTTATCAGGAGCATGCGTTTGAGGCGGTCACGCATGGCTATTTTTATCAACGAGCACGAGAAAGTGAAAAGGTACTTGCACGAAGGAACATTAACGGGGAACGATTTTGGCCTGCGAAATTCAGCCTTTGGTATTTCAAGCCGCCTGGAAATTGTCCAGCGACTTGGTACAATCAGCCGTTTGTGGCAAGGTATAAGTCACATTGTTTTTATCAGCCCACCGCCGAAACGTGTGAAAATGTGTATAACACCTTTTAGCTTGATGAACAGCACAATCCTTTTGAAACAAGAGGATTGTGTTTTTCTTTTTTTCAAAATGGGTAACCATTGTGTATCAACAAGTTGCAGCACGTGATTGGAGGAAATGAAGATGTATCAAGATTTAAAAGGAAAAACAGCCATTGTGACAGGTTCGTCTAAAGGAATTGGACAAGCGATCGCCTTGCGTTTTGGACAAGAGCAAATGAACGTGGTTGTGAACTATAAAGGCGATGAACAGGGTGCTGAAGAAACGGTACAAGCCATTCAGCGGCATGGAGGTCAAGCGGTGAAAGTACACGCAGATGTCTCCAAAGAGGAGGGAATTCAGGCATTAATGGATGCAGCACTGGAGCATTTCGACGCATTGGATGTGTTTGTCAATAATTCAGGCTTTAACGGGGAAGAAGCGATGCCGCATGAAATGACGCTGGAACAATGGCAAAAAGTCATTGATGTGAATATCACAGGCGCATTTTTAGGAGCAAAGGCGGCCATTGCCTATATGATGGAGCATGATGTAAAAGGATCTGTCTTAAATATATCCAGTGTCCATCAGGAAATTCCGCGTCCGTTCAATGTTCATTATTCCACTTCCAAAGGCGGAATGAATATGATGACGAAGACGCTGGCTCTTGATTATGCCGAAGCGGGTATTCGGGTCAATGCGATTGCACCAGGCACCATGTCAACCGAATCGAATGACGATCTTCAAGATGAACAGAAAAAGGAAAAACAGCTTAAGAAAATTCCGATGAGAGCCTTTGGTGATCCGAAAGAGATTGGGTCTGCCGCTGCATTTCTTGTATCTAAAGAAGCTGCCTATATGACAGGTACCACATTATTTGTTGATGGAGGTATGACGCTTTATCCTTCTCAAATCAATGATGAATAGAAAAAACCATCCGCCCTATTAGCCGGCGGATGGTTTTTGTTCGTAGCGGTGTGCGGATTTGGCTGGTTTGCCGAGCAGCATAGGATACTTGCTCAAGAAGGAGATGCATGGCACCATGAGCAGCAATGTACCAAGCGTATAAAAGAGCGTCCAAGACAGGTGGGCTGTATCAGAAATATTGATGCCTAGTCCATAATAAACAAATGCTTTCATGATATCGATGATGGCAAATTGCAAAACGAGAATGACAATGGAATGACGTCCGAGATACGTCAAAATAGTGGACGTTTTCAATTTGAAGCTTAAATAAATAACGGCAGCTGAACCAAGCAGTGCACATACATAGAAAATAAATAGATCGCCATAGTCGTTGACACGCATATCAATCCGTGAATTAAAGCGTTGCATGTAAGCCGTCAGCACAAGCAACCCTGTACATAGAAGGAGGGTTGGATCTGTTTTTAATTCCACAAACCATTGCTTGGCTAAAAATCCAATTGCATAAAACACAACAGCCGTTAAGGCGACATTGGCATTCCAAGGGAGACTGTGGTCTAACAAGAAAGTAGAGGCATATCCAGCTCCTCCGCAAAGGAGCGTCAGTAAACTCAATACAGCTGGTTTTCCTTTTGAGAGACGATGCATAAAGAAAAATAAGATGTCCACTAAAAAGAGCGTCGTTAAAAACCAGATGGCTGGGTTGTGCGTCAGCCTTGCTTCATCTGCATTGGATATAAAAATACCTGTAAATGGAACAAAGGGATCAATATCCGTCTGCCCCTTAAAAGCGAAAAAGCGGGTAACAGAGAACCAGAAAACATACGTAATGATGGAGAAATAAAGATAAGGTAAGAGCAAGCTTTTGGCTTTTTTCTGAATAAATGACATAGCAGGAATTGAGGATGATCGAAACATCATACCTGATAGTAAAAAGAAAAGCGGCATATGAAAAGAGTAAATGAATTGCTTTATTGAATCAGGAATGGGTACGTGTGCCATGACGACGAGCAGAATACCGATTCCTTTAGCTGCATCTACCCAGTCGAGTCTCTTTTTCATCGCCTATCATCTCCTTTTTTTCAGCATTGTAAACCGTTCATTTTATATGTACCTCCACTATATAGAAGGTACACCTTCAATGCGTTTACAGTTCGCTAACGATTAGACGACACAATTGCGACCAGATGACAAAAGGTAAGATTTTGACATCTCCATGTTACATTTCCCATTTTTTGTGACAATGTAAAAAAGAAGCCATGTGATGATTGGCTTCAAAATAGTTCTGCGATTCGTTCGAAGGAGCGCTGTTTTTCTAATGGATCAAAGGAATTGTTCAGAATCATGATATCCTCCGTTTGATAGCGATCCATTAACATTTGGAGCTGCTCTTTCACTGTTTGCTTCGAGCCCACAACCATTCGCTTACGATTGTGTAACACTTTTTTCTTTTCCTGTTCAGTATAGTGATATGCCGCTGCTTCTTCTATAGAAGGAACGCGGCTGTCGAGTCCTTTTTCAACACGAAGCAGCCATAAATCTGTACTGCTGGCGATGCGGCTCGCTTCCTCATCTGTTTCATCGCAGATAACAAAGACAGCAAACATAGATTGTGGCTGACGAGAGAAAGCAGATGGAGAAAAGTGTGACTGGTACGTCTCAAAAGCCTTTTTGCCGCGTGCAGGGTGAATAAAATGGCCGAAAATATAGTTGATTCCAAGGGATGCCGCCTGCATGGCACTATTTTCTCCTAGTCCAAGCAGCCAAACCGGCGGAGGAGAGGGAACGAGCGGGGCAGCTTTCACTCCCGCATGCGGATGACCAGAAGGCAGGCTGTCAGATAAGTAAAAAAGAAGATCTTTCAGCTGGCGGTCAAACTGAGACAGATCCTTCTTCATGCCGTCCGTCAATGCCAGTCTCGTCCTTTCAATTCCGCCTGGAGATTTACCAACACCGATCTCAATCCGTCCAGGGTAAAGGGCTTCAAGCTGCCGCGCAACCTCTGCCACTTTAAAAGGGCTGTACTGCGGGAGTAAAATGCCGCCAGAGCCTGTCCGCAAGGTCGATGTATGTGCCGCAATATGAGCCATTAATATTTCAGGCGCCGTACTAGCGAGCCCTCTTGTGCTGTGGTGTTCAGCGAACCAATACCGCTCATACCCAAGTGTTTCCGCAAGCTGGGCGAGCTTCGTCGTCTGGACCAATGTCTCATGTGCTGTCTGCCCTTTAGGAATGGCGACTTGATCTAATATATGAAGTGATGGCATCATCAACATCCTTTCATCAATACGTGGAATCTCTATTCACAAGTATAAAGAAATACATGTATGGAAGGAAACGAAAGGGTGATCCTTCTTTTACATATACCTGAATTTTCTATATCAACATATGAAGCTGTGCCAACACTCTTTTCATTAGTAGAGCTGTTAATCGGGAACATTCGACATTGTTTCACATGAAACACGTGATTTACGACATAAAGTATTTTTCATCAGGTTCTTTCTTTTTAAAAAAATATGACGTTATTGAAACCTATGGTGAACATAGATCGTATATACTAGTAAATAGAAAAAAGAGTAAGAGGCTCCCATGTCATTTCATGAATTTTGTCGAATTTTCATGTATGATGATTTAACAGGGTCCATCGCTTAATAAATAGATTTTTATTATGCTGGAGGAGTGATTGATTTGGCGATTACATTAGAAAAAGGTCAACGTATTGATTTAACAAAAGGGAAAGCAGGATTAACTAATATTCTGGTTGGACTTGGCTGGGACCCTGTATCACAAGGCGGCGGTTTTTTAGGAAAACTGTTTGGTGGCGGAGGCGGCGCTGATATTGATTGTGACGCTTCAGTGCTGATGCTGAAAAATGATAAATTTACTGAAAATAAAGATTTAATTTATTTTGGCAACTTGAAAAGCAAATGCGGCAGTGTTGAGCATACTGGTGACAACCTGACAGGTGAAGGAGACGGAGATGATGAACAAGTCCTCGTGAACTTAAGCAAAGTGCCAGGTAATGTGAATAAATTGGTGTTCGTCGTGAACATCTATGATGCTCTTAGAAGAAACCAGCACTTTGGTATGATTCAAAATGCTTACATCCGCATCGTTGATCGATCAAATAATCAAGAATTAGTGAAATATAATTTAAAAGATGAGTATGCAGGTAAAACATCATTAATCGTTGGAGAGCTTTATCGTCACGAGAATGAGTGGAAGTTTGCGGCTGTTGGAAATGGTACAAATGATGTAAAGCTAGCCGATATTACGAGAAACTACATTTAACTTAGAAGGGAGAGGTTCCTGATGGGAATTTCTTTAGCGAAAGGTCAAAAAATTGATTTAACAAAAACGAATCCAGGCTTAACAAAAGTGGTGGTAGGACTTGGCTGGGACGTGAACAAGTATGACGGCGGACATGACTTTGATCTAGACGCAAGTGTATTCCTTTTAGATGCGGCAGGTAAAGCAAACTCTCCATCTGACTTTGTCTTTTACAATCAAACAACTGGCGGAGGCGGCAGTGTCGTACATACAGGCGACAACCGCACGGGTGAAGGAGACGGAGATGACGAGCAGGTCAATGTCGACCTTTCAACTGTACCAGCGAGTGTTGAGAAGATTTCATTTGTCATTACGATTCATGATGCAGAAGCGCGCAGTCAAAATTTTGGACAAGTCTCTAACGCTTACGTACGTATTTTAAATGCGGCATCAAATGAAGAGCTCATTCGATATGATTTGGCAGAAGACTTTTCGATTGAAACAGCGATTATTGTAGGTGAATTATACCGTCATGGCGGAGAGTGGAAATTCTCGGCTGTAGGATCAGGCTATCAAGGCGGACTTGCCCGTATTGCAACGGACTTCGGCTTAGATATCGGGTAATGCCCGTTTTCATATGTTTAAAGACAGGAGAGATACGATATGGCGATTCAACTTTCAAAAGGACAACGTGTCGATTTAACGAAAACCAACCCAGGACTGACAAAGGTGATGATCGGACTTGGCTGGGATACGAATAAATATTCTGGCGGAGCCGAATTTGATTTGGACGCTTCGGCTTTCTTAGTGGATGCAAACAATCGTTGTCAGCAAGATACAGACTTTGTATTCTATAATAACCTGCAGCATCCTAGCGGTAGTGTGACTCATACAGGTGATAACCGTACGGGTGAAGGAGATGGAGATGACGAGCAAATTCTCGTTGATTTCTCAAAAATTCCTGCTAACATTGATCGTATCGGAATTACAGTGACGATCCACGATGCAGAGACGCGCAACCAGAATTTTGGACAAGTCTCTAATGCATTTGTTCGTGTTGTAAATGAAGAGGGCGGGGAAGAATTGATTCGCTTTGATTTAGGGGAGGACTTCTCAATTGAAACAGCTGTTGTGGTATGTGAATTGTACCGACACGGTAGCGATTGGAAGTTTAACGCAATCGGAAGCGGATTCTCTGGCGGACTTGCAGCTCTTTGTCAAAATTATGGATTAGAAGTGTAAATAGGAGAAACAAATCAATTCAAGAGGCGCTGCCAATGACTCATATGAGGGCCTTTTCCAAAGTGAGAAAGAAACAGCGATCAAGAATAACAGCAGGCGAAAGCCTGCTGATGCTTCTACACTTATAGGAGGAAAACCAGTTGGACATTTTGAAACATATGTTGGACACGTATGCCTCGTTTTTTGATTGGCAAATGTGGGCAGAGGTATTAACAGACCCTGTCTCTTGGGGGCTCATTGGAACCCTTGTTGTGCTTGAAGGGTTGTTGTCAGCGGACAACGCACTTGTATTAGCTGTCATGGTGAAACACTTACCTGAAAAGCAGCGTAAAAAGGCATTAACCTACGGATTAATTGGCGCTTATTTCTTCCGTTTTCTATTCATTGGCGTAGGAATGCTTCTTATTAAGTTCTTGTGGATTAAGGTTCTAGGTGCTGCATACTTAGCTTGGCTTGTCATTAAGCACTTCTGGTTAGGTGACGGAGATGACGAAGCGAAGGAATTGAAAAAAGAAGGCTGGATGATTCGTGTATTTGGCGTCTTCTGGGCAACCGTTATTTCTGTAGAAATTATGGACCTTGCCTTCTCGGTGGACAGTATTCTTGCCGCATTCGCTGTATCTGAGGAAGTATGGATTCTTCTATTAGGCGGAATGCTGGGGATTCTCATGATGCGTACAGTGGCACAGTTATTCCTTGTGCTTATTGACCGTATACCAGAGCTTGAGAATACGGCATTTATTCTCATAGGGATCATTGCTGTGAAAATGGGCTTAAGTGCTGCTCATATTGAAATCCCGCATCTCGTCTTCTTTGCGATTATTATTTTAGCATTTATCGGAACGTTTATTGTTCATAAAATCAATAAGAAGAAACATCAAGTTGTGACAAACGAAGCTGCGGCTTCAAAAGAAGAATAGGACGATTGAAAAGGAATGGAGTTGACTAACGGCTCCATCCTTTTTTGAATCATCAAGTCATTTGTTCGATTTTCTCTCTAACAACAGGAGGTGGCACTGCATGCGATATTTTCGTTTTTTATCAGAGGCGAGGCAGCACGATATATTTTTTAAGCGGCCGGCGGCGATTCATTCATTGTCGCCAAGGCATGTACTTGCGCATGCATTAGGTGCTACTTTATATATGCCTGCGACCAGACAGGATATAGCAGATATGCTGCTTTCGCAGAAATATGAAGCGCTTTGCTCTGTTGTGTTTTGTTTGGAGGATGCCATTGGTGATCAAGAAGTGGACATGGCTGAACAGAATCTAGTGGCACAACTGACCTTCCTTTCAGAGAAACTCACTCATTCACCAGAAACGGCTGACCATTTGCCGCTTTTATTCATTCGGGTTCGTTCGCCAAAGCAGCTGCTCAATATGGCAAACTTGCTTGGGTCCTCCCTTCATTTACTGACTGGTTTTGTGTTTCCGAAGTGTTCTGTTCACAATGCAAAGGAATATGTGGACAGCTTGAAACAGGCTTCAGCACAAACGAAGACAAAACTCTATGGAATGCCTATTTTGGAAACACCAGATTTATTAGAAAAAGAAACGAGATATCAGGTGTTGTCTGATTTAAAGCAGATCATGCTGAATGATGAGGAATATATGTTGAATATTCGCATTGGGGCAACGGATCTGTGTGGATTGTACGGCATTCGCCGTGATCGCGAGACCACCATTTATGAAATCAGGCTCATTGCTGAGTTGATCACAGATATCATCAATTATTTTGGCCGTTCTTTTGTGATATCTGGTGCTGTATGGGAGCATTTTGGACCCGCACGAAAAGAACCAAAACCATTCATTCGTGCTCTCTCTAAGGGCGGCGAGCCTTTTTCATCTGAGCCTGATCACATGCAAGGCCTGCTCAAAGAGACAAGGCTGGATGTGGCAAACGGCATTCATGGAAAGACAGTGATCCATCCAACACATCTCAAACCAGTTCAAAGCATGTATGTTGTGACAAAGGAAGAGTACATGGACGCATTAAGCATTTTGGAGCATGCCGATGGCACAGTTGGAGTGATGAAGAGTGCATTCTCTAATAAGATGAATGAAACGAAGCCACATTATCGGTGGGCCGAGCACATTTTAATGAAGTCAGACATTTACGGGGTGTTTCATGAAAATAGAAGCTATATCGACATACTTACAGAATCAGAAGCGGCATACACTGAACATCTTGGCACATATGAAGGTGGAGCTTGATCTCAAAGAGGGGGCTCTTCAGCTTGAAAAAGAGCATCTGTTTGAGATGGCGGCAAGGGTGAACAAAAAGAGAGCCTTTTTATTTGTTAGTAAGGTGCTTGGTAAACATCTGCCTGTTCACCCGCTGAAACCACTTCTTGTCTCAGGTCTTTTGGCAATGGTTTATGCCAAAGAGCAAACGGGCCAGACGCCCCCGCATCAAGACCATCTAGTAAAGGCACTAAAGACGGAAGACCATGCCATGTTAACCGAAGCATATACTGCTCTTAAAAAAGAGAAGCTCATGACGGGCAAACAGCCTATTGTGATCGGTTTTGCTGAAACGGCAACAGCACTTGGTCATGGTGTCTATGACGTGATAGATGGAGCATCTTACATTCATACGACACGTGAACAGCTGCTAGATCTTGATCCTGTATTGGTATTTGAAGAAGAGCATTCTCATGCAACGGATCAGCTTTGTTATGCTGACGAAGCCCTGCTCCTGACTGACCGCCCCGTTGTATTAGTAGATGATGAGGTCACAACAGGTCGAACAAATATGAATATCATTCGGGATCTGCACGCAAAGTATCCAAGACAATCTTATACCCTTCTGTCCATTTTAGACTGGAGAACACCTGCGCATGAGGAAGCTATGCTTCAGCTTCAAGAGGAGCTTGGCATTCAGATCACATCATTGTCTCTATTAAAAGGGCAGATGATGTTTCGGGGGACAACACTGGATGAGCCTACTTATTCATATGAGATTGCTGCGCAGGAGAAAAGACCAGCACTCTCTTTTCATTCACTTCAATCTTTCTTTCAACACGTTCCGTATTCACTTTCCCATGCAGTCAATTCGGCTGGCCATTCGTCATATATACATGAAACGGGTCGTTTCGGTTTAAGTGCGGCGGATACGGCCGCCATTGATCAAGCAGCTGCTGAGGCTGGACTAAAGCTGCAGCAAGAACGCAAAGGGAAACAGACACTCTGCTTAGGGACAGGGGAGCTGATGTATGTGCCGATGAGACTGGCAGCCCATATGGGAGAAGGCGTTCTGTTTCATTCGACCACAAGAAGCCCGATTCATCCGGTCGAAAAGGAAGGGTACGCTGTCCAGAACGGGTTTGCGTTCATGAGTCCAGAGGATTCCCGTATTCAGCACTACGTGTACAACATCCCCAAAGATCAATACGATGATGTCTTTCTTTTTTTCGAGAAAAAAGTTTCTCAAGAAGCATTGCTGCCGCTTGTTCACTTATTTGCTGAACGGCATGTGAAGCATATGCATATTGTGACTTTATCAGATGAGGTGAAGGTGAATGGCTAATGTGTATACAAAGATGGGAAGTTATCCAGAGCAGGACGTAACCTTCTTACTCAAGGATTTATCATCGATTGAGATGGAGAAAAGTACAGAAGAGCGGGAGCGCTCTATTCAGAGCGGTGCACATTACTCAGAAATGCTGCCAATTGAATACAAGCCTACGGCATCTTATATGCACTTATTCTATCAATCTCTTGAAGAAAGTAAGCAAAAGGTAGCGGAAGCTGTAGCGATTGTGGCAGAACAAATTGTGAAAAAACGAGGCTTTCAAACCGTACTTTGCAGCTTGGCACGAGCTGGAACACCGATCGGGGTGCTCATCAAGCGGTATATTCGAAAGACGTATGGTCTTGATTTGCCTCATTATAGTATTTCTATTATTCGTGACCGAGGAATAGATGAGAATGCGGTGCATTATATGCTAAACCAACATCCAGGCTTTGAGATTGCCTTTATTGATGGCTGGACCGGGAAAGGCGCTATTTCCAAAGAGCTGCAAAAGGCTGTGCTTGATTTTGAACATAAGTATGGGATTCGTCTTTCTAGTGAGCTGGCTGTGCTTGCTGACCCTGGCTATTGTACAAATCTATACGGAACAAGAGAGGACTTCCTCATTCCAAGTGCCTGTCTGAACTCGACGGTCTCTGGACTAGTCAGTCGAACGGTACTAAACAACCGCTGGATCAATGCCGATGATTTCCATGGGGCCAAGTATTATGAAGAGTTGCTGGATGAGGATGTGTCTAATCTGTATGTAGATACAATTGAAGAAGCATTTTCTAGGCTTGATTCAAATGTACAAGAGAAAGCAGACATCCTCGTCGCACAAGGAGAACCTGCTGATTGGCGGGGGATGACTTCCATTGAAACAATCGGTCAAGCATTTCAAATTGAAAATACGCATTTGATTAAGCCTGGTGTTGGCGAGACGACTCGAGTGCTGCTCAGAAGAATCCCATGGAAAATACTGATTCAGCCAGGGTCTCAGGAGAAGCTGAAGCATATTTTGCTTTTGGCAGAGGATAGAGGCGTTCCCGTCATTGAATATGCAAATATGTCCTACACGTGCTGCGGGTTAATTCGCCCGCTGGAGCAATCGTCATGAAGAAAATAGCGTTTGCCAGCGATTTAGACCGGACACTGATTTACTCGCATCGAATGCTGGAGCAGTTTGCATACAAGGGAGCATATGATGTCATCGAGGTGCTGGATGATCGGCCGCTTTCCTATATGTCTGTTGAAACGAAAACATCCTTACAGGCCATTTATCAAGCAGGATGGCTGATCCCAGTGACGACAAGAACGACCACGCAATATGAACGAATCACTCCCTTTCAACAAGAGATCAAACCAGAGTATGCCATCACGACAAACGGCGGCTGCATCCTTCATCACGGCAAGCCGCTGGAGGAATGGCAGACCCTTGTAGATGAGAGATTGAAAGAGTGTATGCCCGTCAGAGATATGTTGAGGGAAATAGCTGAACTGCCAATTGCCGCCTGGGTCAAGCGGATTCGGACAGCTGATGGGAAATTTCTTTATTTGATCATGAAGGACGAGTATCTTACTCACATTCCGCTTGCTGAATTAAGGCTGTGGGGTGAGGAGAGAGGCTGGCAGGTTTCGCTTCAGGGCAGGAAGCTTTATTTTATTCCACAGCCGCTTCATAAGTGGGATGCTGTTGCCTTTCTAAAGGAAAGGCTGAACCTTGACTACGTATATGGTGCGGGCGATTCCTTGTTAGATGCCGAACTCATTCGTCAGGCTGATAGGGGCTATGCCCCAAGGCATGGGGAAGTCTTAGACTTTGATCGATCACTTGAACCGACGGCAGCATCTGGCATGGCGGCAGCGGATGAAATCGCCGCATCTGTCGCAAAGCAGATGACTGCGGCAAAAAAGCCTTCGATTCGATAGCAGAAGTAGAAGGCTGAATGATATGATAGTAGTAACTTTGGAAAAAATATAGGTGAAAGGAAGGAGCGGCGTGAGCTATAAAGAAATCAATGTGACCCAGACAAGGGCGGATCAGGAAGCCTGGAAAAACTTGCTGAAAAAGCCGCTCCCTGAACGAGATGGCTATGTCAAGGACGAGCATACCTTATCCTTGCCTAGTCTAGCCGCCCGGGTCCTTGGAACTCCGCATGATGCAACCGATTATTTTATTTACTTACATGAATTATATGAAACAGACGGCACGCATATTTTAAGTGAAACACTCAATCGGCATATTGAACCAGAGCATTTTCAAGCGCTTCAACGGATTCATTTGATTAATCAGGAAGAAAAGGGATTGTCCGTGAATCGTTTTGTGGCTTTTTTAGATGGCGAGCAGCTGATTGTACGTCATCCAAATCCTGTGATGAACCGGCATATCCGCCTTTCATTAATCAAGGTGTTTGAGCATTTCAAGCAGCTGCATGATGGCGGATTTCAGCATCCTGATTTCCGCCGCGTTTTACTAGATGTGGTGAAGTTTTCAAATAACCATCTAGGGCCATGGCTGAAAGAAGTGAATATTGAAGAAAAAATGCCTGCTGTCATTTGGTATGGAGAGGCGAATAAAAGTCAGCTTTATTTTCTTTACTATGTCATGCTGATTGGCTGTGATGTGGTGCTATTTCATCCGGAAGGCAAGGATCCGTTTCGAGAATTAGATCCAGAAGAAAAGCTGACTTTTATTGATCAGTATCCAGGAACTTCAAAGCTTGAGCCGTTCCCTACTGAAAAGCCTGAGAGGAAATCAACGGTGGCGTACCGTTCGACAAGAGAGCTTGAAGAGGTGCTTCACACAGAAGATTCCATGCTGTATAAGCCATGGCAATTCAGAGATCATACCCCTCATTCCATTACGCTAAAGACAACGTATGATGAGCTGTTTTTAATTGCAAAGGAACGGTCGTTTATCCGCCCAAATTTCAAAGCAGATCGGGATACGATTCAAATTCCGAACCTGTTTGCCAAAATGATGGGGGTCACGAGAGACAAGCGTGAATATTGGGACCGTATCCACACATTAATGGAGTGGAAAGAAACGAAAACGATCCGCCATTTTCCTTTTACGAGAGAAGTGACTTCGAATTATCAATTTCATTATCAGCATGCCCTTTCTCCAGCAGGAGAGATTGATCCTGAATTATTAATGAAAAGCAATGTATGGCAGTTTTCTCATCTATATGAGGGCACGCAGCGAGCGATAGCTGAGGCGATAGCTCGAATCTGCCAGCATCCGAAACTAATCAAAGAAGGCAATGAGACTGATCAGGATGTCCGCCTCTATTTATTCAAACAGCTTCTGCATATCAGCCGCGATCTCATTGAACTCATTCAAACCTTTGATTATGCACAGACTGTACCGAAAGTGATTTTATACCATACAGAATATAATGGTGAGCTGACTCGTTCTGATGCGGCTGCCCTGATTTTCCTAAATGAAATGGGTGTGGATCTTTTCGTGTATCATCCAGCCGGATATCAGTGTATAGAGCGGTATATAGATGACCAATTATTTGATACACATTGGCTCGACGACATGGTCATGAATCAGGAGTTTAAAGAGCCGTCCATCGTCAGAAAGTTATTTCAATCCATTAAAAACCGATAAGGAGATCAAAGCTTATGACAAATACAAACGGTAATGACATCATTTCAATTGATAAAGAGGAGATCACGATTGAGAAGGCAGACGATATCCGCGTTCAGCTGCGCAATGATCCAGAAGTTCAAAACATTGCGAGACAGATTGATGCCAAAAATCAGCTCGAGCTACTTGAATACGGAAAACAGCCGGCTGTCGAAATCTCTAAGTTCTCTGACCGTATTCTGTCCATGATGCGTTCAACGAGCGTCACAGACTCAGGAACGATGCTCACGCAGCTTGGAAAAATTATGGATCGCTTTGATAAAAATGATTTTGACGAGCCAAAGGGTGGTTTGTTATCAAAAATCTTTAAGCGCGGCGGCAGCATGATCGAAAAGATTTTCAGTAAATATCAAACGCTCGGTGCAGAAATTGAAAAAATCAATGTGGAAATCAATAAATATAAAGACGAAATGACCAAATCGACTGTGACGCTTGAAGAAATGTATGAGCATAACATTCAATACTACTTGGAGCTTGAAAAGTATGTCGTAGCAGGTCAAATGAAAATCGAAGAATTAAAGCAATTGGTTCCTTCTTATGAAGAAAAAGCGGCGGGTGGAAACCAGCTGGCGCAAATGGAGCTGGATACGCTTCGTAATGGTATTCAAGCACTTGAAGAGCGTGTGTATGACCTTGATATGGCACGAATGGTGGCCCTCCAAACAGCACCGCAAATTCGTTTGCTGCAGCGTGGGAATACGAAATTAATTGGGAAAATCAACTCTGCCTTCATCATCACCATTCCTATTTTCAAAAATGGAATCATTCAAGCTGTCACAGCAAAGAGACAAAAGCTTGTGGCTGATTCAATGAGTGAGCTGGACAGAAGAACCAATGAAATGTTGAAACGAAATGCTGAAAATATTTCAAGCCAAAGTGTTGAGATTGCCAAGTTATCCGGTCGTCCAAGCATTGACATTGAAACGATTGAATCATCCTTTAATACGATTGTACAAGGGATGAAAGAGACGAAGCAGATCGAAGAGGAAAACAAACGATTACGTGAAGATGGCACAAAACGTATGCTTGAGCTTCAAGATCAGATCAAGCGGGCTGCCCTAGAGTCCTAAAAAAACAAGCTGTCTGTAACTAAAGTTGTGGGCAGTTTTTTTTGTTTATTTGATTAAAATTTGAGAATAGAGGTTTTTATGAGGCCATTTTCGGGTAAATCCTGTTCAGGAGAATGGTTCACTCATGATTTAAAAAGTCTGGCAGCACGAGTATTCGACTTATTTTTTAGCACAATGAGGAAATTCCAGTAAAATATTGTCTGATGAGAGAAAATACCCCGTAAAATATGTAGTTTATGAAGCATTCTATAGGATTTAAGAGTAATACGGTGTATAAACCCTAATCACCAGACCTCTAAATGGAATTCATACATATTGTGCGGAAATAAGCGAATTCTAAAGATTGTTCGCATCATAACGCGTATGTTACGGTTATAAAGATGCTAATTTGGAGGGAAAATATGAATTCTGAAGAGAGAAAGATCAAAATCAAGATAAATAATGTATCTAAAATTTTCGGTAAAAATGCTAAAAAAGCATCTCAAATGCTTGAAAAAGGGAAAACAAAAAGAGAGATCCTCAAAGAGACCGGCGCAACAGTTGGTGTCAATCGAGCAAATTTTGATGTGTATGACGGCGAGATATTTGTCATCATGGGGCTATCAGGGAGCGGAAAGTCCACACTTGTGCGGATGCTAAACAGGTTAATCGAACCAACCTCCGGCGAAATTTATATTGATGGGGATATGATAACAAATATGTCAAAGGATCAATTGCGTGAAGTGAGACGGAAAAAGATCAGCATGGTCTTCCAAAACTTCGCATTGTTCCCGCATCGTACAATTCTGGAGAACACAGAATACGGACTTGAATTGCAAGGTGTAGAGAAAGAAGAACGCCGCTCAAAAGCGCTTGAATCTTTAAAGCTTGTTGGACTTGAAGGCTTTGAAGAGCAGTACCCAAATCAATTAAGTGGCGGTATGCAGCAGCGTGTTGGATTGGCACGTGCACTAGCAAATGACCCTGACATTTTATTAATGGACGAAGCATTCAGCGCACTAGATCCATTAATTCGTAAAGATATGCAGGATGAATTGCTTGAGCTTCATACGTCTGTAGGAAAAACGATTATTTTCATTACCCATGATTTAGATGAAGCGCTTCGTATTGGCGACCGCATTGTCCTCATGAAGGACGGAAATATCGTTCAAATCGGAACACCAGAAGAAATCCTGATGAATCCATCGAATGAATATGTCGAACGTTTCGTTGAAGATGTTGACCTTTCTAAAGTATTAACCGCTGGTCATATTATGAAACGTGCAGAAACCATTCAGATTGACAAAGGGGCACGTGTTGCACTCACGCTCATGAAGAATCTTGGGATTTCGTCTATCTATGCAGTAGATAAGAAAAAGCATTTATTAGGTGTTATTTCTGCACAAGCAGCGAAAAAAGCGGCAGAAACGGGTGCGTCGCTTGAAACTGTTCTTGATAAAGAATTTACAACGGTATTGGAAACAACGTATTTAACAGAGATCTTTGATGCGGTGTCTGATGCGAACATTCCAATTGCAGTTGTTGATGAGAAAAACAGAATGAAGGGTATTGTGGTCAGAGGTGCATTGATTGGTGCATTATCAGGAAATGATGAGTATATCAACATGTCTGACGCCCCAGAGGAAATTAAAGCACAAGAGCCTTCTACACAGGAGGTAGAATAAGATGTTTAGTATGAGTGATTTACCTAGAATTCCGTTCGCGGATTATATCGATCAATTTGTTGACTGGTTAACATTAACTTTTGGTGGTTTCTTTGATGGCATCACAAATGGATTAGCTGGAACAGTAAATGGAATTGTAGCAGCACTTGGTGTCATTCCATCTATCATTTTAACCCTTATCTTTGCCGGGATTGCTTGGTGGATCAGTACAAGAGGAGTTGCTCTTTTCACACTTATTGGATTTTTACTGATCGACTATTTAGGCTACTGGCAGCCAATGCTTCAGACACTTGCGCTCGTTGTGACAGCCGTGATTATTTCGATTGTGATCGGGGTTCCGATTGGTATTTGGGCTTCACAGCAAGAAACTGTGCGTAAAATCGTCACACCTATCTTAGACTTAATGCAGACAATGCCTGCATTCGTTTATCTCTTACCAGCGATCTTCTTCTTTAACATTGGCGTGGTTCCTGGGGTTGTGGCATCGGTTATTTTCTCTATGCCGCCAACGATTCGTATGACCATTCTCGGTATTAAACAAGTACCAGCCGATTTAATTGAAGCAACAGAAGCGTTTGGTTCTACGACATTCCAGCGTTTATTCAAAGTTCAGCTTCCGCTTGCAACAAAAACGATTCTGGCTGGGATTAACCAAAGTATCATGCTTGCTTTATCCATGGTCGTCATTGCGGCAATGGTAGGTGCGCCAGGACTTGGTTCAGAAGTATACAGTGCAGTAACGCAGCTGAAAACAGGTATTGGTTTTGAAGCTGGTATCGCCATTGTGATAGTTGCGATTACACTGGATCGTATTACACAAAACATTAAAACGAAAAAAACCAGGGGGAATGCTTAATGTGGAAAAAGTCTCTCTACATTGGGATGACCGCCCTGCTCGTCTTTTTACTAGCCGCATGTGGTGCACAATCAGATTCAAATGCGAGTGCAGCACAGCAGGTCAATAAAACGATTATCGGGATTGATCCAGGTTCAGGTATTATGGCCTTAACCGATCAAGCGAAAATGGATTACGGCTTAGAGGATTGGACGGTTGTGTCTGCATCAAGTGCAGCCATGACAGCCACGTTGAAGAAATCCTACGACCGTAAAAAGCCAATTATCATTACTGGCTGGAATCCTCACTGGATGTTTACCCGCTATGATTTAAAATATTTAGATGATCCGAAAAAATCATATGGTGATGAAGAAGAAATTCACACCATTTCACGTAAAGGATTTGCGAAGGATCAGCCTGAAGCAGCTAAAATGCTCAGTCAGTTTAAATGGTCTCAAGATGACATGGGCGAAGTGATGCTTGATATCCAGGATGGCGTCAAACCGAAAGATGCTGCCGCTAAATATGTGAAAAAACATAAAGATCAAGTGGCTAAATGGACAAAAGGCGTGAAAAAATCGAATGGTGATAAAATCAATCTTGCCTACGTTGCGTGGGACAGTGAGATTGCAAGTACCAATGTTGCGGCAGAAGTACTGCGAGATCTTGGTTTTAAAGTGACCTTGACTCAGGTTGAAGCGGGTCCAATGTGGACAGCAATTGCAACCGGAAGTGCTGATGCATCATTATCTGCTTGGCTTCCAAATACACATAAAACGTATGCAGCGAAGTTTAAAGGAAAATATGATGACCTCGGTACAAGTATGAAGGGTCTGCGAATGGGTCTAGTTGTTCCGACTTATATGAAAAACGTGAACTCCATTGAGGATTTGAAAAAATAGCCAATTATGTAATAGTTCCCTTATAATAGAAGGGAGCATATGGAAAAAGCAGTCTGCTCAAAAAGCGACTGCTTTTTCTTATATATAAGGATGGTGGATGAGTTGTCGATGGTGGAAAAACCAATGATGATTTTCCTGCACGGTGGAGGCGTAAGCAGCTGGATGTGGCAGGAGCATATGGAAATATTCAAGGAAACGTATGAATGCTATACCCCTGATTTTATCGGTCACGGGACAAGAGCAAATGAAACGTCGTTTTCCATGCGAGAAAGTGCTTTTGAAATCATTTCATGGATAAAGGAGCATGCACATGGCCGTACAGTTATTCTAATTGGCTTCTCTCTAGGTGCACAGGTAGCCGTTGATGTGTTATCGAGAGAGCCAGACATCGCAGACATCGCCATCATCAATAGCGCCCTTGTGTTGCCATTACCATGGCTCTATTTGATGGTAAGGCCCATTTTACCTCTTACATATCCGTTATTAAAGAAAGATTGGTTCATCCAGCTGCAAGCAGAAAAGATGGGACTTCCAAACGATGTACTGGATCATTATGCAGCGGATTCCAAACAATTGCAGAAGAAGACGCTGCTTACGATGTTTCAAGAAAACCTTCATTACAAGCTCCCTGACACGTTTCAACAATCGAAGGCACGGATTCTTGTGACAGTGGGAGAAAAGGAAAAGGGCATTATGACTAGGTCAGCAGAAAAAATCACGAATGCACACCCGAATGCAGCGGGGGTCATCGTTCCTGACATTGGACATACGTTTACTTTTGAAAAGAAAGAACTTTTTGTCGACATGATCAAAAGTTTTATAGAGGCACGTGCGCTACCAGTGGAATTAAGAATATATTAGAACCATATAGTTATGGTAGTAATATGATTTTACAGTTTTATTCTTGGGGCTTTATCTACGGTGAACTTAGCAATTGCTAATAGGTTATAAGTTTATATGCGAAAAGTTTTCTAGGACATGAAAGAATTGACAAAAAAATAAAATTTGGATAAGTTTAAATAGAAAATTAAATTTATATAGAGGATGTATTTTCCTAAAATACAATACTAAAGGGAGATTATTATGGGAGTTCATTTAGATTTCAATGATGAAAATATTCAAAAACTTTTTGGTCATGAGGCCGCAGAAGATGAGAATGATGAAAGATTAAAACAATATTTTTTCAAGACAAAAATATACAATAATTTCACATCAAATTTGCCTCTTCGTATATTAGTTGGGCATAAGGGTACTGGAAAATCAGCAATGGTTAAGTTTTCTGCATTTGAAGACTATGAAAACGGACGGCTGCCCATATTTATTCAACCAAATGATGTTTACAATATAAATAGTAGCACTGCCAATGATTTTTTAACTTCAGTGCGCGAGTGGGAAGAAGGGCTGAAAACCATTATTCAAAAAAAGATACTAGAGAGACTAAATTTCCATAATAATAATGACATTCAAAAAATAAAGCACTTTGGAAACAAAATAATGGAATTTGTATTGGAAACAGTAAAAAACGTTAAAGATAGTATAGATTTAGATCCTACTCAAAGAAAACTAGTCGAGCAATTTTTAAATAATAAAAAAGTAGTTGTTTATATTGATGATTTAGACAGAGGTTGGTTAAACAAAAAAGAAGATATAAAAAGGATTTCCGCTTTATTAAATGCTATTCGTGATATTTCAAATGAAAACAGGAATGTCTTATTCAAGATTGCACTAAGAACAGATGTTTATTATGCTGTTAGAACTTCAGACGAGTCTACTGATAAGATAGAAGGTTCTGTGATTTGGTACTCTTGGAGTAATCATGAGATTCTTCAATTATTAGTTAAACGTATTACTACATTTCTTAACGATCCTATTCCCGATATAGATCTAGAATCTAAAAATCAACAAGAACTTTCAAAGTATTTAAACACTACAATGGAGCATATATTCAAAGGTAAAGGAAAATGGAGTCATGTACCGACATATAAAATTCTTATGTCGCTAATTCGTAAGAGACCCAGGGATTTGGTTAAATTATGTACATTAGCTGCCAGGTCAGCATACAAAGCGGATAGAAGTATTATTACTTCACTAGATTTTCAAAATATTTTTGAGGAGTATTCTCAAGGAAGAATTCAAGACACAATAAACGAGTACAGATCTGAGCTACCTGAAATAGAGCGTCTACTAATGGGGATGAAACCCAATAAAGTTGAGAAGAGAGCTTCAAAGGGTTATGTTTACACTTCTGCTGATTTATACACTAAAATTTCTAACGTATTACAAGGCGGAGAGATGCTCTTTTCAAATAGAAATAAGGCATCTTCTAAGGAATTAGCTGCATTTTTATATAAAATTAATTTTCTAACGGCTAGAAAATTATCTGGAGATGGAAAGTTGCACAGAAAATATTTTGAGGAATCTAGATATATATCTGGAAATTTTGCTGACTTTGGATTTGATTGGGAAATTCATCCGGCTTATCGGTGGGCTTTACAACCTGACTCTATAGAATCTATTTACGATCAGTTAGAAATTAATGAAATTACTTTTTTATAATTTTTCCTCATTTTGAAGACGGAATAGTTGTTCTCAAATGGTTTAGATAAAAACATTTTTTAATTTTATTTCGGTATTGGTTATCTGAAAATAAAATTCTAAAATGTTTTTTTTATGTCGATTAAAAGAGAGGGTTTAAGAGGAATAGCACACCATTAAACGAGGTTAGGTGACTAATTTGTTATAAACTTTTTATATTTCCATAGGTGTTCACAAAATGGCTACATTATTTTTTTGAGCAATCCCCTTGCAAAAGTTTGTGAAGTATTGCACAATATAAATGTGAAATACTTCACAAACAAACAACTTAGTTTTACTCAGGAGGATGAGGAGACATGACAAACGAAAAAGTAAACAAAGTAGCACTGATTGGAGCAGGTTTTGTCGGCAGCAGTTATGCCTTTACATTAATAAATCAAGCGATCACAGATGAATTGGTAGTCATCGATTTGAATCAAGATAAAGCAATGGGTGACGTCATGGATTTAAACCACGGGAAAGCATTCGCCCCGCATCCTGTGAATACTTGGTATGGAGATTATGAGGATTGTCAGGATGCTGACATTGTATGTATCTGCGCTGGTGCAAACCAAAAGCCAGGTGAAACAAGACTGGACCTTGTTGAGAAGAATTTAAACATATTTAAAGGCATTGTCGAAAACGTAATGAAAAGCGGATTCGATGGCATTTTCTTAGTTGCTACAAACCCAGTTGATATTTTGACATATGCGACTTGGAAATTCAGCGGACTTCCGAAAGAACGAGTCATTGGCAGTGGAACCACTCTTGATACCGCAAGATTCAGATACATGCTAAGTGAGTACTTTGAAGCAGCAGCACACAACGTACACGCGTACATCATTGGAGAGCATGGGGATACAGAGCTTGCTGTTTGGAGCCATGCAAATATCGGAAGTGTACCGATCGCAGAATTAATGAAGAAAAATGATCAATACAAACAAGAAGATTTAGATGAGATCATGGAAAATGTGCGTCATGCCGCTTATCAAATCATTGAGAAAAAAGGTGCCACTTATTACGGTGTAGCGATGAGTTTAGCCCGTATTACAAGAGCCATTTTGCACAATGAAAACAGCATTCTGACTGTCAGCACTTATTTAGATGGAGAATACGGAGCAGAAGATGTCTACATTGGTGTACCAGCCCTTGTGAACCGAAATGGTGCAACAGAAGTGATGGAGCTTGCACTAAATGACACAGAAAAAGAAAAATTCGCACATAGTGTGAATGTGTTAAAAGGGATTTTAGCTCCTCATTTTTAATCAATCAAAGGCAACCTATCTGAGCAGAAAAGGATGAATCACTATGTGGCAGCAAATATATGATCCGTTTGGTAATGAGTTCGTGAGTGCATTGGTGGCGATGCTTCCAATCTTGTTTTTCCTACTTGCATTAACTGTATTTAAGTTAAAGGGTGTTTTGGCCGCTTTTTTCACCTTGATCGTCAGTTTTGTAACAGCTGTATTCTTCTTTCATATGCCGGTTGAAAAGGCATTATCTGCTGTGCTGCTCGGTATATCTAATGGGCTGTGGCCGATTGGATATATCGTGATCATGGCTGTATGGCTCTATAAAATTGCTGTGAAATCTGGAAAATTCGATGTTATTCGTTCTAGTATTGCAGGAATCTCTCAAGATCAACGTTTACAGCTCTTATTAATTGGTTTTAGTTTTAATGCATTTTTAGAGGGAGCAGCCGGATTTGGTGTACCGATTGCGATCAGTGCCGCTCTCTTAACAGAGCTTGGATTTAAACCACTGAAAGCCGCTATGCTCTGCTTAATTGCCAATGCTGCGTCTGGCGCATTTGGAGCAGTGGGTATTCCAGTGATTACAGGGGCGCAAATGGGAAATATGCCGCCGCTTGCTTTGTCTCAAACCTTGGTATATACGATTCCGTTTATTTCATTCTGTATCCCGTTTCTACTCATTTTCATTGTAGACGGCTTTAAAGGGATCAAAGAAACGCTGCCAGCCTTGCTTGTTGTGAGTGGAAGCTATGCCATTTTGCAGGCTGTGACCATGGTGACGATGGGGCCTGAGCTTGCGAACATTATTTCAGCTTTAGCAAGTATGGGGATGCTGGCTCTCTTTCTCCGAAAATGGCAGCCAACACACATTTACCGTGAAGAAGGAGCACCAGCCATTGAACAGAAACAAACGTATAGCGGCATTGAGGTGCTGAAGGCTTGGTCTCCGTTTTATATCTTAACGGCTGTGATTACGGTATGGAGTCTGCCTGCATTTAAAGCGCTGTTTGCTGAGGGAGGCCCGCTCAATTGGACAACCATTTTAGTGAAAATGCCGTTTCTGCATCAGCAAATTGTGAAATTACCGCCAATTGCCCAAACAGACACACCGCTTGATGCGATCTTTAAAATTGATGTCATCAGTGCAACTGGTACTGCCATTCTCATTGCGGTCATGCTGACAGGATTGTTTAGCCGGCAGATCAAATTAACAGAGGGCGCTGCCTGCTTACAAGCAGCAGTGAAGGAGCTTTGGATACCTGTTCTCACGATTTGTTTTATCATGGGGTTTGCCAACTTGGCGAACTTTGCTGGACTAAGCTCTGCAATTGGCCTCGCGCTTGCCAAAACAGGCGATTTGTTCCCGCTTGTCAGTCCAATGCTTGGTTGGATCGGTGTGTTTATTACGGGGTCTGTTGTGAGTAACAATGCCTTATTCGGTAACCTTCAAGCGGTCACGGCTTCTCAAATCGGTTCTCAGGCAGGTTTGTTAATTGGGGCGAATACGACCGGCGGTGTCATGGCGAAACTCATTTCTCCGCAGTCTATCGCCATCGCAACAGCAGCTGTTGGAGAAACAGGGAAAGAATCTGAGCTTTTCAAAAAAACAGTGAAGTACAGCTTCATCTTGCTTGGCATCGTATGTATATGGACCTTCATTCTTGCTCAATTTGTATAGGTTGATCGATTGATTGAAAAATGAAAGACTGAGAAATCTCTCAGTCTTTTTTATGTGGATTCTCGTGTGACAAGCCGGGTAGGCAGCTGAATATGTTCACGCTGTAATGGTTTTTGGTCTTGCAGCAGCTGGATCATTTGTTTCACAGACTGCTGGCCAAGCTCGACGATGGGGATGTCGATGGTGGTGATCGTTGGAGCTGTCACCTCACAAATGTCTTGGTTGTCATAACCGATCACCGCTAGATCCTTAGGGATTTGATAACCATATGAAATGGCTTGTTTAATAAGTCCTGCTGCCACCTGATCATTGCCGGTGAAAATCGCATCAGGTGCATCCGGCATCCCGTGGATTAAGTCCATCAAACGAAAACCGTCTTCAATGGTAAAAGCCTCGCCGAACAGCCAATCCTCTTTAAGCGGCAAACCGTGAGCAGTAAGCGCGTCAAGATAGCCCTGCTTTCTTTGTTTTTGCGCCTCGCTGCTTTCTGTATCAAAGCAAAATCCAATCGATGTACGCCCTGATTGAATCAAGTAGTCAACCGCTTTATAGGCAGCTTCCCGCTCATCATATCCAATAATCGGAATGTCTGCTGTATGATGATACTCATTTGCCATTACGATCGGGCCGTTTGCTAAAAATGGCTCGATTGTTTCCCACTTATTTTCTAACGCCCCCAATATGACACCATCTACTTCTTTTCTTTTTAATAATTGAAGCCCTTCACGTTCTACTGATTCTTGGTAAAACGTCTGGAGCACGATGGCTTTATACCCTTGATCCAGTGCTTCCTTTGAGATGCCTTTAATCAATTGTGCAAAAAAAGGATGATCCACAGCTGGAACAGACACAGCAATGGTTTTTGTCTGATGTGACCGAAGGGTGCGAGCTGCTGAGCTTGGTGTATACTCCATTTCTTTCATCACCTGTAAAATGTGCTGGCGCTTTTCTTCTGATACATATGGATGGTTGTTCAGCACCCGAGAAACAGTGGTCGTTGAAACCCCGCAGCGTTTGGCAATTTCATAAATTGTACACATATTAACAAATCCTTTACACAAAGTTATTGTTCTGAAATCGATAACATCATTTACAATGTGAAACAAGTTAAATATTAACAAATGGAATTGATTAATTGGAGGGAATGGAGTGCAAATATTGACGAAGATATCAGGTAAAAGCAAGGATTATCTACCGTTGCTGGATATGATTAATCAAGGTGTTCAAGTAAAGGCTGATTCAGTTGAAAAGAATCTAGCAAATGAAAAGCTTGCTGCGTTCCTTGAGCAAGATATTACGCGTACTGGTTTGGAAAAAATTCTCTTCCATTATAAACAAAATAAGGAAAAAAAGATACCGTTCCTGCCGGTAGATAAACTGATTTCAGAGGATGAGATCGACGATATTATGCAAGTACTGAAAGAAGTATTAAGTTCAGGCCGTTTTACGTCAGGCCCTTATATTCCAAAGTTTGAAAAGACGCTTGCAGAGTACTTAGGGAAAAAATATGTCATTGCCACATCAAGTGGAACAGATGCCTTGATGATCAGTTTAATCTCAGCAGGCGTCCGTCCTGGAGATGAGGTGATTCTGCCCGCCAACAGCTTTGCTGCAACAGAAAATGCAGTGCTTGCGATTGGTGCGGTTCCAGTCTATGCCGATATTGATCCAGACACCTACTGCCTAGCGCCGAGTGAAATAGAGAAACATGTGACAGAGAAGACAGTGTGTATTCTCCCGGTTCATTTGTATGGAAAACAAGCGGATATGAAGGCCATTTCGGCAATTGCGAAACGGCATGGTCTATCCATCATTGAGGATGGCTGTCAGGCGATTGGCAGCAGCGGGCTTGGGGCATTTGGAGATGGACTTGTTCTCAGCTTTAATCCGTACAAAAACCTTGGAGTTTGCGGAAAGGCAGGAGCCATCGCGACAAATGATGAAGCCCTAGCCGAAAAATGCATGGAAATCAGCTATCACGGCTTTGAAGCAGGAAAGAAAAACGTGAAGCGCAGTGACTATGGCTTTAATTCTAAGATTGATAACTTACAGGCCGCAATCGGATTAGAAAGAATGAAATATTTAGGTTTACAAAATTTTAAACGCTTTTACTTGGCAAAGAGATACATAGATCAGCTGCAAACACTGGAGGACGAAGGCTACATAAAGCTTCCGAAGCTAACAGAGGATCATGTATGGCATCTATTCCCGATCAGAGTGGTGAAGGGAAGCCGAGATGAGCTGGCAGAGAAATTACTGGAGATGGGCATAGAAACAGATGTCTATTACCCGGTTTTATCGCATCAGCATCAAACGAATCTTGTTTCTCAAAAGTATAAACAAACGGCACTTCCACATACGGAAAAAGCCGTGCAGCAATTACTCCACTTGCCGCTTTACCCAGGTATGCCGCTTAAAGATCAGGAGAAAGTCATCGAGGGGGTCCATCATGTTATCAAATCTTCCATTCAATAAAAAGCTTGTGCCTCAACCGCAACATCCGCAGTGGATCGTCTTCTGTGATTTCGATGAGACCTATTATTCTCACGGAATGACCGAGGAGCAGAGAGAGGATGTAAAGCGGCTGGAAGCTTTTGTGGCAGAAAAAAGCGAGGCTGGACAGCTCATGCTGGGCTGGGTAACGGGAAGCAGCCTCGATTCTGTTACGAGCAAAATGGAGAAAGGCGGTTTCTATCAATTCCCGCATTTCATTGCGTCGAATTTAGGAACTGAAATCGTGTATACATCAGAAGCCAAATTTGGAAAGACGGATGCAGAATGGATGAAACGGCTTGATGCACAGGGCTTTTCAGACGAAAAAATCGAAGGTATTCTGCAAAGCGTACGTGAAAAGGGGATCACCCTTAGGCCGCAAACGCAGCTGGGCAGCTCTGGGTATAAAAAGAATTTCTATTATCAGGAGCAGGATGAACGAACAGACCTCCATCATCTATCGTTCATACAAACACTTGCGAAGGAGCGGGGTGTGGCGGTGAACATCAACAAATGCAACCCGCTTACGGGAGACCCTGCGGATTGCTATGACGTTGATTTTTTACCAGTGGGAACAGGAAAGGATGAAATCGTTCGTTTTATGCTGAATCAATATGATCTGTCAAAAGATCAGGGCTTTGCTTTTGGTGATAGTGGGAATGATCTGCGGATGCTTCAATCCGTCACGCACGGCTTTCTTGTCCAAAATGCAACAGCCGAAGCCAAACGGCACCATCATCAAATTTGTCATCATGGGTATGCAAAAGGAATCTATGAAACACTGAAAACAGTGATGTATAAACATGAGGAGGCACATTCATGAAGAAAATTGGAATTGTTGGAGCAGGGAATATTGCAAAAGCACATGCTAGAGCATTATCAACGATCAAAGGTGCAGAATTATCTGGGGTCTATGACTTGCACGAATCCGTCGCACAAGGATTTATTAAACAGTACGGCGGACGTGTGTATTCCAGTATCGAAACACTAGCGGATGCATCAGATGGATTGATCATTGCTTCCCCTAACTTCTGTCACAAGGACCATGCCCTTCAGGCGCTTAGAGCAGGACAGCCGATTTTATGTGAAAAACCGATGGCTGTATCGTTAAAAGAAGCGAAGGAAATGGTGGAGACAGCCAAACAGTTCCAGGTTCAAGCCAGTATGGGCTTTAACTATCGCTATTTATCATTTGTGAATATTTTGAAGAACTTGATCGCCAATGGTGAATTAGGACGCGTTTTGACAGTACGGACACATTTTAAGAAAAATAGTGCCCTTAGAAGAAAGACATTTTCGTGGAGAGACAGCGGCGAAAGTCTGCGTACAAGCGGTGCATTAGGAGATTTAGGGATTCATTTGATTGATATGCTGTGGTACTGATTTGGCAGTGAAATGAAAAAAGAATCCCTTAATACGAAGATGCTGACACATGTAAAGGAAAAGGAAGAGAAAAAGGTACAGGTCGATGACCATACCGAAATTTTTGGGCAAATGGAGAATCAAGTGTTCTTTCATTTGGTGACGTCCAAAAGTACGCAGCCGGAGGAATGTGGATTTAGTGTAGAAGTGGTGGGTCATGACAAGGTTTTTAAATACCATACAAACATGAAAAACGAATATGAAATCAGTGATGGCTTGTGTGTAGAGCGTCATCAAATGCCGCAAACATTGCTGACAGATCCACCAAATGAATTTTATGGATGGTCTGATACATTCCGTGATCAGCTGATGCATTGGGTAAATACAAACTCATATCCATCTCATATGAAGGTAGCTGATTTTGCAGATGGTTATCGCGCGCAGGCTGCGCTGAATACGTGCTTCGAGAGGGAAGAGGCTGTCGTCTCTGCCCGCGCATATTAATGAAGAGGTGGAGCGGAGGATATCATGACTCCGCTCCTTTTTAGAGGAAGTGAAAAGATGAAAAAGGTGTTTTATTTTGGCTGTATCTTTTATTTTTTTATTGGGACCATTCATGTGTTTTTTGGCAGTTTAACGCCTTATTTGCTGTCTAGTTATGAGAAGGGTCCTGGGGAATTATCTTCTTTAATCTTCTTTCAGTTTATTGGCTTTTTGACAGGGGTTCTTTTGTCGCCAATACTTGTCAGGAAAAAAGGCTACGGTGCTGTATTGACCATGGGATTGCTGCTGATGATCGGAGCGCTTCTTCTTGGCCTTTTGGTGCCGGGCTGGACGATTCTTGTGGTGGCAGGGTTTTTCCTCGGAAGCGGTGCTGGCAGTCTTGAGACAACAGCCGGGGCATATGTCATTTCAATGGCAAACAGTGCAAAGCGAATCAGCATTATGGAGGTCTTTTTTGGATTAGGTGCACTTTTATTTCCTCTATTGATTCTGCTGACTGTGACATAGGAAACGTGGCATTATGTATTTTTATTTCAAGTCGGTGCACTGACTTTTTTTCTCATGCTCTGGCTTACCTTTATGAATAAACTCCCTCGTGGGCAGATGGCGGCTCCTATTCAAGACATGAAGAAACCGTCCTTGCTGTTTGATCGAGGGAATCGAATGATTGTGGTGCTGATGATCTGTTTTGCGTTTTTCTACGCAGGAATTGAAACGAACTTTGCGAATTTTTTGCCGTCGATCATGCTAGAAAAAGGGGGAGACAATTGGGGGCTTTTTGCCGTCTCTACTTTTTGGACAGCGATCGTCATTGGCAGAACTGTTATTGCGAGAAAAGCCGATCAGTTGCATCCGCTTCGTTTTTTAAAGCTAAGCGCAGCGCTTATGATTGTGCTGCTCGCCGTATTTGCTCTAGCCACCCACATCGCCGCGCAGCTAATTCTGATCTTTTTCATCGGTCTGTGCGCAGCTGGCATGTTCCCCATTGCCTTGACGGCTTCTGCATTAATGATTGAAAATGCCATCGACGAGGCCACGAGTTATTTTATTGCCGCCGCTAGTTTAGGTGGAGCTTGTTTGTCCTTTTTGATTGGGTTTAGCCTTGAGTGGGCAGGTGCGGCAAGCGCCGTCTTTGTTTTCGCCTTTTTAGCTGTTCTCCTTTTTGCGGCTGCCATTCAAATGAATCGATCTCGGAAAAAAGAAACCGTACCCGCGCAGCCGCCGGCGATGAAAGCAGACCGGTGAGCAGCTGATTCGGTAGCTTTTCCTTTTGTATAGCTCATCTTCAGAAAAGGTGACGAAGGACTTGTACTAAAACAACGAAAGCGTGAATAACATGTACAAGTCAGCATCAAAAGGAGGACGTCTTGTGACGGTGTTTTTTGGATATATCTTTTTAGGGTTGTCGCTTTCAGCGCCTGTTGGGCCAGTCAATGCAGCCCAAATTGACAGAGGGATTAAAAGTGGATTTTGGCACGCGTGGATTTTTGGTGTGGGGGCCATGGCTGCGGATATTGTGTATATGCTCCTCATTTATTTTGGTGTCGCCCAGCTTTTGACCGCACCTCTTGTGAAAACTTTTTTGTGGCTGTTCGGCTTTTTCGTTCTGACCTATACCGGTATTGAAAGCCTTCGTAAAATCAATTTGCAGGAGAGCCCGAAAAAGGATGGAGGAAACATATCAATCGGACACTCATTCATGTCAGGGTTTTTCATTTCTCTTTCCAATCCGCTCAGTATTTTATTTTGGCTTGGAATCTATGGCAGCATTTTGGCCAATACGATCGAAAAGTATGGAGCATCCCAAATGCTGATGTACAGTTTGGCCATTTTTATCGGCATGCTCATATGGGATTTCTGTATGGCGCTACTCGCCAGTACGTTTAGACGGTATTTAAATGAACGGATATTGCATGGCTTATCTGTTCTTGCCGGTCTATCTTTACTCGGCTTCGGTGCCTATTTTGGATATCAAGGGATCATGGCGTTGATTGGGTAGAAGGATGAATGAAACAGACTGATATGTTCAGTCTGTCAGCGTGTAGACAAACCCTCGCATTCTTTGTCAGTCCTGCGTGCCGGTGCTCACGAATCTTAAATTCGCTCCGCGCCGGTACTCGTCCTTCCTAGACTGCAAAGGTTTTCAGTTCACGCTGAAAAGAAGACAAAGGGCTAAAATAAAGAGCATTTTAGCCCTTTGTCAACAATCTGACAGACTGATACGTTCAGTCTGTTTTTTTGATGAAGAACCACTCATATAGGCTTTACTCGTTTTTTCTCCTGAAAATGACCGTGTATGACCTTCGAGAATCCGCTTGATACGAAAGTGAGAGCCATCATCAAAAAGACCCAGTATAGATTAGAAAGGTCAAATCCAGTGTAAGCAAAGATGAAAATCGTGGAGAACACGAACGTTAACAGAAGGACAGGCCATATCCGCTTGAATAGAAGATACCCAATGAATCCCCAAAGAAATGCCATGACCGGCAGTGTAAATAAGATGAGATACATTGGATGAAGAAAAAGAAGACGCATGCCATTCACAACCTTTTCAATGATGATCACTGGCTCTATCAAAAAGAGGCGGCATCATGAATATATGCAGAAGTCTGCTCAAACATGATTGGATAAAAGAAAGAAAACTCCTGCTCATTTTGCAAAAAAATCCACCTTGTGGATGTGCAGGGAAAGTCGTTGAAGGACAGTCACCATAGCTTTTTTTCCTCATAGGCTATGGAGAAGACGCTAAAACGAGGTGGAAGGGAATGGCTCAGCTGTATGCGAAAAGTTGCCTTGATCAAAATCTACGGTCACTGGAAGAATGGAAGCAGGATGCTTTTACGCGATTTGGAGAGATGGTAGGCGATGAGGCAGATACATTTCCCTGTGTACCAGGCAGACAAGGATACTTTCTTGATCATTTGCGTTATGGGTTTGTCGGTGATCCGCGGGGAGATGAGGCAGTGAATGATCTGGCAGAGCTTTTAAGAAACTATCAAAGTTGCTCTAGACAAACTGGTCAATATGCTTCATTCATTTGTTTCTTTGAAACACCACAGGATGTAAAGGAGCACTCAATTGAAGAATTTGAGGAACAGTTCTGGTCTTTGGTTCAGCGGTTGCATCAAAAGGATGAATTGAACTGGCCAGAGGACATTCCGGCAGATCCTGAGCATCACGAATGGGAGTTTTGTTTTCACGGGGAACCTTACTTTATATTGTGTTCGACACCTGCTCATCGACTTCGAAAAAGCCGGCATTTCCCTTATGTTATGATGGCCTTTCAGCCAAGGTGGGTGTTTGAAAAAATGAACGGCTCCACCACATTTGGTCAAAAGATGAGTAAACTCGTACGGAAGCGGCTGAAGGCGTACGATCAAGTAGATGTACATCCAGCGTTAAAATGGTATGGTGATCAGAAAAATTTAGAATGGAAACAATATTTCCTTTCGGATGATGAGGCGGAGAAACCTGCCTCCGCCAAATGTCCATTTACTGCTTTAAAAAACATAATGAAATTATGATGCGGCCTGATCCTGTTTCCACTTTTTCCTCATAAAAAGCACCATAATGGCAATCACTGCGATGATCCCAAGGCTGATAAAAAAGCCAGGCCGTCCGCTTGCTTCTGTCAGAGTGCCCGAAACGGCGGCTCCGATTAAAAGAAGGGCAAGCACCATTTCGCACGTTTGGCGAGTAGATGGCTTTGACAGCTTTTTACTTGAGAGCAGAATGAACACCCATGTATACAAAAGGGTAAGACCAGCTGCTGTTGTCAGATGCTCATAAATGTGTTTGGACAAAAAGAGTGCAAGTAAAATCGAGACGATCAATCCAGCAGCAGTTAACATAATCGAAGACCATCTGACATGAGATGGTTCTTTTTGTTTAAAACAAGCAGGCGCATCCTCATGCTCTGACATCGTGCCAAGCAGCGTCGTGACGGCATAGAGGGAGGCGACCAATGTTGAAAAACCGGCAATAATGAAAATGCCATTAAAGATATGAAGAAAAATGGATAAATGAAATGGCTCCAATGATGTAATAAATGGACTGCTGTTCTCGTTAAAGGCCGTCACTGGCACAAGCATGAGAGCAAGTCCGATGGAGACGATATAAATCACAGCTAGAATGATCAGCATGACACGTCCGGATTTTGCCGCATCTTTCGGGTCCTTTAAATGCACCGCCATCAGCCCCATGACTTCAATTCCTCCGAACGCATAGAACGCATATATCAGCCCATTCCATAGACCAAGCGGACCGAGCGGCATCCATTCGTGGTCTTTATTTGGCAGATGGAGGGCCGGCCGGTGTTCTGTGAGCATGCCGCATAAGACAAGAACGGCAAGGACGACAAATAGCAAGATCGCCCCGGTCTTCAGCACCGCAAGGACATTTTCTGTCTTTTGAAAAGAAGAAAGCCCGATGATAATGACAAGCAGAGCAAGAGCGGAATAAATCGCTGAAAACACCCAAAGTGGAATGGATGGAAACCAGTGCCGAGTAAAAAGAGAGATTGCCGTCAGCTGGCTTCCCGTAATCAGCATTTCTGAAAACCAATACACCCAGCCATTGCTAAAACCCGCCCAGCGCCCATACGCTTTTCGAGCATAGGAACAAAACGATCCCTTATCTGGGTTTTCGGCTGTCATTGCAGCCAGATGTTTAAAGACGAGATATGTGCCGACCGCAGCAAGCAAGAATGACATGCAGACGGAAAAACCGGACTTTGTAATGGCGATGCTGGAACCAAGGAAGAAACCAGTGCCAATTGTACAGCCGACTCCAATGAGAGAAAGCTGCCACCAAGATAACGATTGTTCTTCTTTCAATGCATGTGCAACACCTTTCCAATTCAGTAGCATTAGCTTGTGACCGCCTCTTTTTTTTATACATGATCAAGGGGACGTTTTGGGCATACTGTCATGGAAAGGGAGTGCATGTGATGAACGGAGAATACGTGATTTTCCCAAAGGATGGACAAGGCTTTCGTTTAGGAAAAGGCCAATGTATGCGAGTGGTTGATGTCGAAGGTCAGCAAGTAGCAGATGTGATGGCGTATCATGAGAAGGATTTTTATGAAAGATTTGATCAGGGCGCAACAATGGACAGCCTGTTCTCTTCCAAGGTGAAAAAGGGAGATAAGCTTTATTCTAATTTATATAAACCGATGTTTACGGTCATTGAAGATACAGTGGAATGTCATGATTTATATATGCCTGCCTGCCGGCAAGAAATGTATCAGCTCTTATATGGCCGGACGCACCTAGAGGTCATGCATACTTGCTATGATAATCTGCGGACGGCCTTTGAGCCATTTGGTATTCCGAAGGAGGATATGTATTATCCTTTTAACGTCTTTATGAATACAGTCATTGATGAAAAAGGAAAGCTGTCTGTGGAGATGCCAAAATCGCTACCTGGTGATTACATTTGCCTGCGTGCAGAAATGGATCTCATTGTCGCGGTGTCCGCCTGCCCTGCTGACATTGGGAAGTGTAACGGTTCAAGTTGTACATCCATACGGGTGGAAATTGATTAAAAAGGACAGACCAGTTATAAAAGACTTGGTCTCTTTCCTTTGTGAATGTTTGATCATTTAAGAAAAAGGGGAACGTCTAAAAAATATCCTTTATGAAAACATGGTATAATAAGGTGTCTAAAATCGTTGTCAAACCAAATGAATTGAGAGTAAAACCTGTTCTCTTCATGTAGAGGATGCTTAGGAGGAAAAGTGTATGAGTTTGCAGAAAAAGATCAGCCAAGAGTTGCATGTGCAGCCCTCAATTGACCCAAAGCAGGAGATCGAAAAACGGGTTGGATTTCTAAAGGATTACTTGAAAAAGACTGGTGCAAAAGGATTCGTCCTCGGCATTAGCGGTGGGCAGGATTCAACGCTTGCAGGCCGCCTCGCTCAGCTGGCAGTAGAAGAGCTGCGCCAAGAGGGAAAAGAAGATGCCGTCTTTATTGCGGTGCGTCTCCCGCATGGCACGCAGCAGGATGAAGACGATGCGCAGCTGGCTCTATCATTTATTCAGCCGGACAAGTCTTGGAAATATGATATAGCGCCTGCCGTGACGGCATTTAGTGATCAATATCAAAAGGAAACAGGCGGCCCGCTGTCTGATTTTAATAAAGGCAATGTCAAAGCACGCATGAGAATGATTGCACAGTATGCGGTCGGTGGACAGGAAGGCTTACTTGTCATTGGGACAGATCATGCTGCTGAAGCTGTGACTGGCTTCTTCACAAAGTATGGTGATGGCGGTGCAGATGTTTTGCCGCTCACAGGTCTGACAAAACGCCAAGGCCGGTCTTTGCTGGAAGCTCTTCAAGCACCTGAACGTCTATACTTAAAGAAACCAACAGCCGACCTGCTGGATGAAAAACCTCAGCAAACGGATGAAACAGAACTTGGTATTACGTACAATGAAATTGATGATTACTTAGAAGGAAAACCTGTTTCAGCTCAAGCAGCAGAAGCGATTGAAAAGCGCTATGTACAATCAGAACATAAACGCCAAGTACCGGCTTCAATGTTTGATGACTGGTGGAAATAAAAAAGAATCCTCTCCAGAAATGGAGAGGATTTCAGCGTGTAGACAAACCCTCGCATTCTTTGTCAGTCCTGCGTGCCGGTGCTCACGAATGTCAAATTCGCTCCGCTCCGCTCCGGTACTCGTCCTTCCTAGACTGCAAAGGTTTTCTATCACGCTGAAAAGAAGACAAAGGGCTAAAATAAAGATCATTTTAGCCCTTTGTCAACAATCTGGAATCCTCTCCAGAAATGGAGAGGATTTTTTATGTGGAAATTTCATCTGAATTTGACAGGCGGAATGAAAAATGGTTCAGTAAATTAGTAGAACGATCTACATAAGTCTGTTTGACTAAATAAAGGATAATGGAATAAAAAATGGGTGGAATAATTAGTTCGATTCACTTAATTTCTGACCAAATGACAGTATTTTCAGAAAAAATGATTGACGATAAAAACGAATGCGCTTACAATAAAGTCACATTCCAAAAAGTGAAATCAAATTCCACTGTATGGAATAAAAGGAGTGGTTCATCTCCAAATAAGAGGCTAAAGGAATGATTCACACAATGAAAAATCGAAGTGCGCTGGAAATATACAAAGAAGGAGGCGCTTGGTGGGAGACGGAGATTAGTCATATTGAGAAAAATTCAATTGAGCTTCGAGGGTATCCAATTGAAGAGCTTATTGGTGAATTGTCGTATCCGCAAATGCTCTATTTACTGCTTGTTGGTGAATTACTGGATGATTCGAAAGCGGCTCTTTTTGAAAGTGTTCTTGTCGCAGGTGCGGACCATGGACCAAGAGCACCGTCTATTGCAGCGGCCAGAATGGCAGTTACGTGCGGCATTTCGTTTAATTCCTCTGTTGCAACAGGGGTGAATCTATTAGGTGATATTCATGGCGGAGCCGGTGAAAAGGCGATGCGTATGTTATACGAGGCCAAAGCGGTCTACGATGATCACAAGGATATCAAGTCTGCTGCAAAGCAAGTGTGTCAGACGTGGTTAGCCCGCAAGGAAAAAATTCCAGGAATCGGTCACCAGCTGCATGATGATGATCCGAGGGTGAGACGGTTATATGAGCTAAGTCAGTCATATGTGCAGCAAGGTCATATCAGTGGAACATATTTACGGTTAGCCGAGGCCATTAGGCATGAACTTGAACAACTAAAAGGGAAAAAAATAACGATGAACATAGATGGTGTATCTGCTGCGATTCAATGTGAATTAAGCATTCCAGCTGGAGCGGCAAAAGGCATCTTTTCCTTATCGAGAGGAATGGGCATCGTGGCGCATGCATATGAAGAGCTGACAAAAGGAGCCCTCGTGAAAGGCCCTTGTCCAAATGAAGAAAAACTGGTTCGTTATGCGGGGGTTGGAACGCGTCACTTGAAGGAGGGTGAGAGAATTTGAGTAAATTGAAAGCGTTATCATATATAAACGGCGAATGGCTGGATGCAAATCATGTCAAAGAAGACATCATCAATCCATACTCTGGGGAGATCATCGGTGCATCCTATCTAGCATCATCAGAAGATATTGAACAGGCACTTTCTATTGCACAGCAAGCTAAAAAACAAATAGCAGGGATGTCGGCATTAGAACGCTCAACGCTGCTAACAAAAGCAGCCACCTTGCTGGAAGAACAAAAAGAGCATTTTGCAAAACTCATTTCTTTAGAATTAGGCAAACCGCTTAAAAATACAAGAGATGAAGTCTCACGATCAATTGAAACGATGGCGCTGTCAGCCCAAGAAGCCAATCGATTAATAGGTGAGACCATTCCTGGCAATGTATCTTCCCGTGGACAGGAAGCCATGGCGATGACATTTAAAGTGCCGGTTGGAGTTGTGCTGGCGATTACCCCTTTTAATGCACCACTCAACTTAATTTGTCACAAAGTCGGTCCAGCCTTTGCGGCAGGGAATGCCATTATTTTAAAGCCGGCACCGCAAACATCAGCTGTTGCCACAGCGTTTGTTAAACTGCTGATCGAAGCAGGATTTCCTGAGAAAGCCCTCCAGCTTGTGATTGGGGGAGTAGATGCAGGGAGACAGTTAGTCACTGATGAAAGAACCAATCTGATCTCTTTTACCGGTGGAGCGGCTGGCGGAGAGCATATTTCAAACTCTGCTGGATTAAAAAAAGTTCTGCTGGAGCTTGGAGGAAATGGAGCGACGATTGTTCATCATGATGCAGATATTGAGAAAGCCGCATCTCTTTGTGCAAAGACGGGCTTTAGCAACTCTGGTCAAAGCTGTATTTCTGTACAAAGAATTTATGTCCACAAGCACATTTTGCCGTCATTTATTGAATCATTAAAACAAAAAGTGGAGCAACTTGTCGTTGGAGATCCGCTGTCTAATGAGAGTGATATTGGCTGTATGGTGGATGTACAAGCAGCGAAGCGTGTTGAGGCTTGGATACAAGAGGCAGAGAAAATGGGTGCTCAGCTTTTATCTGGAGGATTAAGAAAGGGAGCAAGCATCACACCAGCTATTTTGCTGAATCCGCCGAAACAAGCCAAGGTCGTCTGTGAAGAAGTGTTTGGTCCAGTTGTCTGCGTTCTCCCGTACGAGGAGCTGAATGAGGCCATCAAAGAAGCAAACGATAGTCGATATGGTCTGCAAGCAGGCATCTTTACGAACCAGATGGATGTTGCGTTACACGCAGCAAAAGAGCTTGAAACTGGCGGCGTTGTAATCAATGGGACATCGAATTTTAGACTTGATCACTGGCCATATGGCGGAATTAAGCGAAGTGGTATTGGAAGAGAAGGGCCGCGTTTCGCCATCGAAGAGATGACCGAAACCAAAATGGTCGTGCTTCCAAATGGCCTATGAAAAGGAGCAGATGGATGTGAATGCATTTCAGCACAAGCTAAAAGACGTGCAGGCAGTCAGTCAGCCGATGATTTGTACACCGCTAATAGGACAAACAAAGGAAGAATTGTTTCATGAGGTCGAGGTGTTAGTCGAGAAGAAGCCGGATGTGATTGAGTGGCGAGCGGATTTTTTCACACACCTCAATGACAAGGAACAAGTAATAGAAACCCTTAAAGGAATGGTAGAAAAGGCAAATAAAATCCCATTTTTATTTACCATCCGCTCTGAAAAGGAGGGTGGTGAAAGCATATCACTCTCAGAAGAGGAGAAGGTGTCTCTGCTTGTCGAGCTTTGTTCCACTCAGCTTGTGGACGCGATTGATTATGAGTTGATGCATGATGTGACACATATGCAGCAAGTCAGTCAGGCGGCTAAAAGGAATGGGATCACCTTGATTGTATCGTATCACGATTTCCATCGTACCCCTGAGGTGGATCGCCTTGTACAAATATTCACCAATGCAGAATCAGTCGGCGCCGACATCGCAAAGATCGCTGTCATGCCGCATTCGTATGAGGATGCATTAAAGCTGCTTTCGGCGACCAACTATGCGCAAAAACGACTGTCGATTCCAGTCATTTCGATGGCGATGGGAGAGCATGGGGCCTTCACCAGAATGGTTGGTGGACTGTTTGGGTCTGTCATGACCTTTGCCGTGGGGAAAGAAAGTTCAGCTCCCGGACAAGTAGCGATTCAAGATTTGAATACCGTTCTATCTGTTGTGTTTTCAAAGAATAAGTGAGTAGCAGATTCATAGCTGCACCGTGAGAGGAGAGAAACATGAAGAAGAATATTTCTACACAGGTCATTCAGTATTTAGAAAATCGGGGAGTCGAGCATATTTTCGGTCTCTGTGGCCATACGAATATTGCTTTTTTATCAGCACTTGAAAAAAGCCGTATTCAATTTGTGAATGTCAGACATGAACAGATAGCGGCACATGCAGCAGACGGTTATGCACGAGCAAAGAAACAGACGGCTGTTGTTCTCAGTCATTTAGGTCCTGGACTCACCAATGCGGCAACAGGTGTCGCAAATGCAGCACTTGATTCCATTCCAATGGTTGTCATTGCAGGGGATGTCCCAAGTCATTACTACGGAAAGCACCCACACCAAGAAATCAATCTTCATTCCGATGCTTCTCAATACGAAATTTATAGACCGTTTGTGAAAAGGGCATGGCGTGTCGACATTCCAGAATTATTTCCAGAGATATTATCAAAAGCATTTCAGTTAGCTGAAAGCGGACGTCCCGGTCCTGTGCTGATTTCTGTTCCGATGGATGTGTTCTCAAAAGACTTAGATGTGTCCCTATTTGAACAAATCGAGCATCATACACACACCATTGAAAAACCTTCCATTGATGATCATACAGCAAATCGTATATTAGATCGATTGCTGCAGGCGGAAAAACCGCTCTTATATGTAGGGGGAGGCATTTTACTAGCAGATGCTGCGGAAGAGTTAAAGACATTCTCTGACCATTTGAGCATCCCTGTTGCCCATTCTTTGATGGGGAAAGGGGCGATGCCGGATGATCATCCAATGACCTTGGGGATGACAGGTTTTTGGGGAACAAAATTTATCAATGATCAGTGTAAAGAGGCGGACTATATATTGGCTTTAGGCACTCGCTTTGCTGAAGCGGATGCAAGTTCGTGGGAATCGGAGTATACGTTTAATTTCTCATCAACCAAGCTCATTCATATTGACATTGATCCGAATGAAATTGGACGAAACTATCCTGTTGAAATTGGGGCTGTAGCAGATCTCAAGCAGGCGCTGACCGTACTAAATCGTGTGGCGAAAGAAAGACTGCCAGAAGGTCTGGATCGACCTGAATTGAAAAAAGAAATTGCGGCATACCGTGATGAATTTCAAAAGAGCAATCTGACGAATATTCAAGACGAGTCCTTCCCAATGAAGCCGCAGCGTATTTTGCAGGAAGTGCGGGAAATATTGCCGCCAGATGCCTTCATTACAACAGATGTTGGCTGGAATAAAAATGGAGTGGGGCAGCAATTTCCTGTGTTGACACCAGGGACGATTTTAACGCCAGGTGGTTTTGCGACGATGGGATTTGGAGCTCCCGCCGCACTTGGAGCAAAGATTGCTCAGCCTGACCGTGTCGTTGTGTCACTCGTCGGTGATGGCGGATTCGGTCAAAATCCATCCGTTCTCGCAACAGCCATGGAAGAAAACATTCCTGTTGTATGGATTGTGATGAACAACAGTGCGTTTGGGACAATCGCCGGCTTGCAAATGGCGCACTATGAAACGACATACGGCACTGTTTTTAGAAAAGATGGAGAAAGTTATTCTCCTGATTTTGCGGCCATTGCAAGAGGTTATGGGATGAAGGGGATCAAAATCACTGCCGCTTCTGAATTCAAAGAAGCATTGGCTGAAGCAATTGCATCTCAAGAACCATGCGTCATTGATGTAGCAATGAAAAATGATCCTGTGCCGACCGATGGACATTGGAATATTAATGATATTTATTCACCAAATACAAAACGCTCACATGTCAGTGTGAATTAAACAGAACTAGGGAGGAATAAACAATGAAAATTAAAGTATTGAACCCGTTTAAAGATGGAAATCCACTATGGTTAGGTTTAGATCATCCAGAAGAGCAAATGATTCGAAAGGTGTTTCAAACCATTACACCAGATACTGTAGGATCGGAGCATATGATGGCAGGTCTTACTATTTTTGAGCCAGGAGAAGCAAGTTCGGTGCACAATCATCCAGGATCAGAGGAATTTGATTACGTGATTAAAGGATCTGGCGAAGTCATTTGCGATGGAGAAAAACAGTCCTTTAAGCAAAATGATTTTATGTTTATTCCAGACGGTGTCTCGCATCAGCATGTGAATACAGGGGATGAACCGTTATGGCTCATCTGGCTCTATACACCGCAAGGGCAGCTTCCGAAGGACTAAAAATCTGACCCCGTGAGCTCACCTTTCTAATCACCTAGGGCTTCTGGGTCACTCAAAAAGAAGACAAGGGCTAAAATAAGAAGCATTTTAGCCCTTTATCACTTGAATGAAAGGGAGTCAAGCAATGAATAAGAATACACCGCTTGAAGGAATCAAAATATTAGACGTCTCTACAATGATTGCTGCACCCTATGGCGCGGTGCTTCTAGGCGATTTTGGTGCGGAGGTGATCAAAGTTGAGATTCCTGGAAAAGGGGATACACTGCGGCATGTCGGTCCTTTTGCGGATGGTGAACCGCTGAGATGGTCAGGTCTCTCAAGGAATAAGAAATCACTTACACTGGATCTGCACAAAGAAGAAGCAAAAGACATTTTTAAAAAGCTTGCAGCGCAGGTTGATGTCATTATTGAAAATTTTCGTCCAGGAACACTTGAAAAATGGGACGTTGGGTACGATGTATTAAAGGAAATCAACCCTCGTTTAATTATGATTCGAGTATCGGGCTATGGGCAGACCGGCCCGTTTAAGGATAAGGCTGGGTTTGGAACACCTGCGACGGCGTTTAGCGGCTTTACATATATTCAAGGGTTTCCAGATCGACATCCAGTCAGCCCTTCCTTTTCCCTCACGGATTACATTGCAGGAATCTATGTGGCGTTTGCTACTGTGACAGCGATGTATTACCGGGATACGCATCCAGAAGGAACGGGGCAAATGGTGGATTTGGCACTCTATGAATCTGTGTTCCGTATGCTAGAATTCTTGATTGCAGAATATGATAAGCTTGGAAAGGTGCGTGAGCGTTCACCAGGTCTAAGTGGTCATTCAAGTCCTGCCGGCACTTACGAAACAAAGGACGGGCATTATTTGGTCCTTGTGACGAGTACGGATTCGACCTTCAATCGTTTGGCAGAGGCGATGAATCGGTTAGATTTACTAGAGAATGAGAAATTCTCTGTGAATGCAGCCCGGCTGAAACATAACGATGAAATGGATGCTATCGTCTCTCAATGGATTGCGTCTAAAACAAGGGATGAGGTATTAGCCATTCTAGATAAACACGGCGTGCCTGTGAGTCCGATCCTGAGCATTCGGGATATCTTTGAGCATCCGCAATTTAAAGCACGAGAGAATATTGTCGAGGTGCATCACCCTCGTCTTGGCAAAGTGAAAGTACCTGGCATCATTCCGAAGTTTGAAAAAACACCTGGTCGTATCCGGCATATTGCGCCTGATTTAGGTGAACATAATTATGAGATTTTAACGAAAATGCTTGGCTTAACAGAAGAAGAATGTAAACAGTTAGAAGAAAAAGGGGTCATTTAAGACGCTCAACCGATCCGCACGATGCGGAAACAAAGGAGGATGGTTATGAAAGTGCATTCAGAACTGAAGGGGAACGAATTGCAGCCCAATTATATGAAACCAACGAAAGCCCGTTTTGGTATATTGATTCTGTTGTTTTTTATTACCGCTATTAATTATATTGATCGAGCCAGTGTGTCCATTGTTGCACCTGCTATTCAATCTTCATTGCAATTAAATCCTGCTTTATTAGGATTAATCTTTTCGGCATTTAGCTGGACATATACCGCGATGCAAATACCAGGCGGTTTTATTCTCGATAAATTTGGCTCAAAGGTAACATATGGGATATCACTTATTACTTGGTCTATTTTCACAGGTTTACAGGCGTTTGCGAACAGTTTTGCCTTTTTATTCGGCTGCCGTTTGTTTATTGGGATTACAGAATCCCCTGCATTTCCTGCGAATAACCGCATTGTGACAACATGGTTTCCAAGACGAGAACGGGCATTTGCTACAGGTGTTTATACCGCTGGAGAGTATGTGGGTCTTGCATTTGCGACACCTCTTCTTTTTTGGATCATGACGACTTTCGACTGGAGAACCGTCTTTATTACTGCAGGTGCGCTCGGTATCATATTTGCTTTCTTTTGGTACAAGTATTATCACGAACCGAAGGAACATCCGAAGGTTAATGAAGATGAGTTAGAATTGATCCGTCAAGGCGAAGGGCTGACAGTAGCATCACAGGAGAAGCTGAAATGGGCAGACTTTGCCGCTCTTTTAAAATATCGTAAATTGATCGGACTCTATATTGGTCAATTTTCTGTTGCGTCCACTCTCTTTTTCTTTTTAACATGGTTTCCGACCTATTTAGCAGAAGCGAAAAATATGGCGTTTCTTAAGGTAGGTTTTGCCGCATCTCTTCCATACATCGCAGCATTCTTTGGGGTACTGTTTGGTGGTTATGTTTCTGACTGGCTGCTCAAGAGGGGTGTCTCGGTCAATGTGGCGAGAAAGCTGCCCGTTGTGGTCGGCTTGCTTCTGACAAGTACGATTGTTTTGGCGAATTTTACAACGAGTATTCCACTTGTGCTGACCATTTTATCCATCGCCTCCTTCGCACAAGGGCTGTCAAATATCTCATGGACCATGCTGTCTGAGGTGGCTCCGAGAGAGATGGTTGGACTGGCTGGCGGCGTATTTAACTTTTTTGCTAATTTATCCGGCATCATCACGCCGCTGATTATCGGTCTCATTGTATCAGCGACAGGCTCATACAACGGCGGTATTTTATTTGTCAGCCTGGTAGCATTAGGCGGGGCGATGTCGTACATCTTTATCGTAGGTAAGATTGAACGCATTCAATTAAAACCATAATGACAAACATAAAGAGAACTCATCCTAGATAGATGAGTTCTCTTTTCTATGAATAAAAGATCATGGTGATGACTGTTGCACATGCGATGCCCATACTGATATAAAAGCCGGCAAACCAGATATTCCAACGAGTGATACGGTAAGGATTGACCTTCATCAAATCGGCTAATAGGGAGACCGAAACATTAAATGGACTAAACATAACAGTTGATGTTCCAGCGATAATGAGCATGATGGCAATAGGAAGGGCAGGCAGTTCATGGATGACAGGTGCCAGCATGCTCACTAACAAAGCGAGTGAGACGAGCGGGTGAAAACCGCAAAGAGCGGTGATCAGAAAATACAACCCAATGACACAATAAACCCAGATGGCATGGTCTGATATACTGACAATAAATGCTTGAATCGGCTGCATACTGTTTGTGGCGAGCAGCATATCGACAAAGAAACCAGCACTTAAAAATAGACACATATAATTGGAGAGCTGACGGGTTCGCTCCTTCCAATGAGGAACAGAGACAGCGACATATTGTTTCCGTTTTTTGATGACCGTTGAAAAGAGTAAAGCAAATGGAATAATCGTCAGCACAACAGCGAATAAATAACCTTTTCCAATCCAGGCATCGACAAGCGAGACGACTGTGATAAAACTTAGCAGCATGAAAGCGAGCTGAAGGGTTTTTCGCTTGATTCTCTTAGGATTGGTATGCGTTTCTTCTGAATGGATGATGTTTGGCAATCGCTTGCTTTGACGAGAAAAGAGCAGCCAATCCGTCAACAGCACAACCACCATTAAACAAAAGGTAACGGGTGCAATTTGATAATATTTCAATTGGGTGGCATCAATGGTGACACTCACCAGCACTTCAACAGGACTCCAGCTTAGACAGAGCGCATATGACCTTAAGAGGTTTCGCGTATAAAGCTGCTGTTTAACTTTCTCTTTCAGGGCGTCCAGCGACGGTTTCAAGGATGTATATAGCAAGGGAATGGTTGCGATATTTAAAAACATGCCAAGAATATGAGTGACGAACGAACTCTTGCGATAAAGCTGATTTGTACTCGTTGTATGCAGGGTAAGCAGTTTATTTAATTGTGTATCGAAATGTCCAACATGTATGAGAGAATGAATAAATGGCAGCATGAAAAATAAAGAAAGCAAGCCTAGCATGGAATGAAAATGAAGAAAAAACGTGTGAAAAGGCTGGTCAGACAAGAAGAATAATACCAAGCCAATTAAGAGAAACATAGCACCTGTTTTTAAATAAAGCCCATTAGCCTTCTTAAACGAAATGGTGAGCGAAGCAGCAGCCAGCAGACCAACAATATAGGAAAGTATGGGAGCAGGAAACAGTTGATGAACGATGTATAAGCTAATAAGAAGTGTATAAATGAATAGGTATATCATGATATCTATATCTCCTCCATCAAAAACCATCTATTTATCTTATTCCGTCTAATGGAATTTGTTTTCTTTTAATGGAACATTTAAAATGGATTATAGCAAAATTGCTCATTCATGTCGATAAGAAATCAAAAGGGAAAAGGAGAAAGTAAACATGGCTGATAAGAAGGTAAAAGAAGAATCAGGACTGCGTACTGTTCAGCGCGCTCTGGATATTCTTTATTGTTTTAGCGAAGAACGTCAAGAGCTGACGCTAACGGACATTTCAAAAGAGATGAATTTAGCAATGTCTACTACGACGAGACTGCTCAAGGCACTTGAAATGAATCATTTTGTAGAAAAGAATCAAGATACACTGAAGTATCGGCTCGGTCAAAGACTGTATCTTCTCGGTTACATTGCTGGGAAGTCCATCAAATTGAGAGAACTGGCAAAGCCGCTGATGTACACACTTCGTGACGAAACAAAGGAAACCGTCAACTTGTACGTGCTGGATCAGACAAGCAGGGTATGTATTGAACAAGCGGAAGGCCTTCAATCTATTCGTCATCTTGTCAAGATCGGCGAGAAGCTACCGTTATACGCAGGTGCCGGCGGAAAGGTACTGCTTGCCTTCCAAAGTGAAGAATTTCAGCAACAAGTGTTTGCATCTGAGGCTGATCACGTGACGAGGGAGGACTGGCAAAAGGAATGTGCGCATATTCTGAAGACATATACTGCTAGCAGTATTGATGAACGGGAGGTCGGATCTGCGGCAGTGGCGGCACCGATCTTTAACATTCATGGCGAGGTGAAGGCATGTTTATCCATCTCTGGACCTACCCATCGATTTACCGAGGACGTCATTCCTCAGCTGCAACAAAAAGTGAAGGAGCATGCCCAGAAGCTCTCCGAACAGCTCGGTTACGTCGTCAAACACAATTTTTAAGAATGCCTATCTTTTCACAGCCCATTTATCATATAATAGAAACATTATGTAGCATTCCTTGTCGTAAGGAGGACGTGTCACGAACATGAAAAACAATAGAGAAATCCCTGTGAGACAGCGAAATATTGTCCTCATTGGCTTTATGGGTGTTGGGAAAACAACCATTGGACAGATGGTTGCCAAAAAGTTATATAGAGATTTTATTGATGTCGATCAGGAGATTGAAAAAAAGTACAACATGACGATTCCAGAAATGTTTCAGCAAAAGGGAGAAGCTTTCTTCAGGCAGGCTGAAAAGGAATATATCGTCGATTTATGTGAACATACTCAGCTGAAGATCGTGTCCCTAGGGGGCGGTGCGTTCAAACAGGAAGAAATCAAACGAGCCTGCTTGAAGCATTGTACGGTTCTTTTCCTTGATTTATCTTGGGAGAATTGGAAGCAGCGGTTGGATATTTTAATCGAAAACCGTCCTGTTCTTCATAACCGCACGATTGACGAGATGAAAGAGCTGTTTGAAGAACGCCGGGAAATTTATGCCCTTCATAACTCAAGAGTTGAAACAGATCATCTAGAGGCAGAGGAAGTCGCCAATTATATTGTCGACACACTTAAACTTGGCTGGGATTTATACTCGAAATAAAAAGTCTACCGTTTAGGGGACGGGACTGACCCCATAAGATGAGACAGATCAAAAACACCTTCAAGTTTGAAAACGGATCGTTGTGATCCGAAATAAAACATGGAGGTGTTTTTTCTATAGCATCACTGTTTGATTCCTTGCAGGAGTGCGGCTTTTAAGCAGAGGGAGGTGGGCTGATGATATTCATCGAATTGAAGTTGAAACAGCTGTTTCGTTTCAGGGTCTGCGGCTTGAAGATGGGAAACGATCTCCTTTTGAACACTCTCTGGTGTACGTCCACGCTTGATCCAGTCCTGATAATCAATCTGCAGGTCCCAGTAGTGAATATCTTCTTTAGTCAGATGGTTGTCAGCGAACAGCTCTTTCCATTCTGATAGCGAGCTTTCACGAACATGAGAAGGGTCCCTCAATCGGTTTAAGTGGTTAATAAATTCATCCTGTGCTCGGTTTTCAGGTGCATAATGGTCTACAAGAAGAAATTTGCCGCCTTTTTTTAAGACACGGCTGATTTCAGACATAGACGCTCGGAGGTTTGGAAAGTGGTGAGCAGCAAATCGGCATGTCACGAGGTCAAATGATGCTTCTGAGAAAGGCAATGCTTCTGCTCCTGCCTGCTGAAACGTAATATGGTCCAAATGGCGTTCTTTTGCTAGTGCTTCTGCCACCTCGATCATTTTGTGCGTGACATCAATGCCAATTCCTTTAGAGATGATGTCTGAAAAGGAAAAAACGGTATGCCCTGCCCCGCTGCCGATATCAAGTAAATGCTCATGACCTTTCGTATTTGCTATCACTTTCATCCATTCTAGCTCTTCTCCTGCTGCAAATATGGGTGAATCTCGGTAGTTCTCTGCATTTTGTGAGAATTGTGTCTCGGCCTTAGAATATGGATTCATTCCTTTTCCCCCTTTTTGTTGTCTACTTTATCGTAGAATTCTTCCGGTTATTTGTCTAAGACATAAAAGATATGATATGAATAGATAAAACCTATGAGGTGAGAAAAGTGGATATACGAATGATGGAATATGTCATTGAAGTGTACCGCCAGCAAAGTTTCACAAAAGCGGCGGAAAACCTTCATATTGCCCAGCCTTCTTTAAGTCAACAAATTAAAAAGCTGGAAGAGAAATTAGACACGCCGTTATTTATTCGGAAGTACGGACAAGTGACCCCAACACCTCAAGGAACTCGATTGATCAAAAGAGCTGAGAACATTTTGAAGGAACGTAATGATTTGCTGCGTGAGATGGAGGAAGCATCTTATGAGGTAGGGAAAGAACTGATGATCGGAGCACCTGCTGTCACAGGAGGATATGTCCTGCCGGGTGTATTAAAAACCTTCTGTAAAACATATCCCCATGTACACGTTCATTTGATAGAAGAATCACCTCGTGAGCTAGAAAGGCTTTTGCTGGCTGGGAAATTGGATTTGGCTATTTTATCTCTGCCTGTCGAGCACGAACAATTGAAAACGAAACAAATGCTGACAGAGCCGCTCCTTCTCGCAGTTCCGCAAGCTGCCGAACCTTGGTTAGGCAAGGAATTGAACGACATCATCCATCAAGCTGACCAGAAAGGAATCGGTGGTGAAGCCGTTCCGTTTCACCTTCTTGAAGGCGTCCCATTCATTATGCTGAAGGAGGGGTATGGCTTTCGGAAAGTGGTCACAGAACTGTGTCGTCATCATGGCTTTCGGCCAAGGATTGCATTTGAAACCAGTCATATTCAAACGGCTCAGGCCTTGGTTAAAAACGAACTAGGCGTGACGGTTGTGCCGAAAATGGTGGCAAAAGAGGAAAGAGGCCAAGTGATCTACTTACCAATTGAGTCATGTCCAACCCGCACGCTTGTGTTTGCATATGTGGAAGAAAGGTATGTAACGAAAGCCGCTCAAGCATTAATGGACCTTTATCAGAGTAGAGGAGAAGCTTAAACAAACGTTTAATCAAACACAAAAAGCAGGGGAGCGCCCTGCTTTAAGATTGTGGACAAGGGGCTAAAATGATCTTTATTTTAGCCCTTTGTCTTCTTTTCAGCGTGACCTGAAAACCTTTGCAGTCTAGGAAGGACGAGTACCGGAGCGGAGCGAATTTAAGATTCGTGAGCACCGGCACGCAGGACTGACAAAGAATGCGAGGGTTTGTCTACACGCTGAAAGCAGGGGAGCACCCTGCTTTCTAATATAAGTCCAGACGCTGATCTGTCATGACAGGAATTTGTTGTCTCACTTCATCTACCAGCTGAAGATCAATATCTGCATAATAGATGTCTTCGTCATCATTTGTCTCAAGCAGTATACGGCCGAGCGGGTCTATCACCATGGAGTGTCCAGGGAATTCAGTGTCTCTGCTTGTGCCCGTCCGGTTGACCGCAATTATAAATGACTGGTTCTCAATGGCTCTTGCGATGAGCAGGCTGCGCCAATGGTCGACTCTGGCTGACGGCCATTGGGCGGTATTGATGAGCACCTTTGCCCCTTTGTTTACAAGTGTTCTGGAAAGCTGCGGGAAGCGGAGGTCATAGCAGATCATGGCACCGATCTTTATATGTTCATCATAGTCAAATAAACCGAGCTGATCACCAGCGGTTAAATAGTTGTGCTCATCCATTAAGCGGAATAAATGAATTTTATCATAATCTAATACACGATCACCTTGGCGGTTAAACACATACATCGTGTTAGTGATGTCTTGATTTTCAGTACGCTTATTCAATACACTTCCTGCGATGAGATACACTTGATGCTTTCGGGCAAAGTTAGAGAAGAGCTGTTTTGTGCGTTCTCCGTTTACGTCGGCAAGCTGCTCCGCCTGTTCCAGCGCATATCCGGTATTCCACATTTCGGGTAAAATGATCAGGTCAGGCTGTTGGCGGATCGCTTCTTCTAAAAACGCTTCTGCTTTCTTAAAGTTCACATCAGGCTCTCCAATTTGAACGTCCATTTGGATAAGGGCGATTTTCATGACGGTTCCTCCTTAATTTGTTTGCATGCAAAGTAAAAATCCATGAATGCTCCACTTCATGAATGGATGGATAGATAGACTGATTCTGCCTGAGAGCGTCTAGGCTTCAAGTCAGTTTCTTTATCATAAAGGTTTATACCATCTTTGCCAATAGAAATGTCAGAAGGTTTCGTCTATATTAGTAGAAGAGAGTGAAAATCGCTTTCTTAGGAAAGAAATCAGTGATATGATACATATAACTAATAAAACAAAGGGGAATAGTAGGATATGCAATTGTTCGATTTACCACTAGAAGAGCTAAAAGAATATAAACCAAAGAAAACAGCACGCCCTGATTTCTCTCACTTTTGGAAAACGTCGCTTGAAGAACTGCGTCAAGTGGAAGCAGAAGTAACCCTTGAACCTTACGACTATCCTGTAAAAGGGGTCAAAGTATACCGCCTGACGTATCAAAGCTTTGGACAATCTCGTGTTGAAGGCTGGTATGCCGTACCTGATCAAACGGGTCCGCATCCTGCGCTCATTCGATTTCATGGCTATAACGGAAGCTATGACGGCGGTATTCATGACATTGTCAACTGGGCGCTGCATGGCTATGCGACATTCGGTATGCTTGTCCGCGGTCAAGGCGGCAGTGAAGATACGTCAGTAACACCAGGCGGTCAAGCATTGGGGTGGATGACAAAAGGCATTTTATCGAAGGATACCTACTATTATCGCGGTGTTTATTTAGACGCGGTTCGTGCACTTGAAGTCATTCAGTCCTTCCCTGAAGTGGATGAACACCGTATCGGCGTCATCGGCGGAAGTCAGGGGGGTGCATTAGCGATCGCCGCCGCAGCCCTTTCAGACATTCCGAAGGTCGTTGTGGCTGATTACCCTTATTTATCAAATTTTGAGCGTGCAGTCGATGTAGCCTTAGAGCAGCCTTATTTAGAAATCAATTCATACTTCCGAAGAAACAGTGATCCAGAAGCCGAAGAAAAGGTATTTGAGACATTAAGCTATTTTGATTTAATCAATTTAGCCGGATGGGTGAAACAGCCCACATTGATGGCGATCGGCCTGATTGATAGAGTAACTCCGCCATCTACTGTGTTTGCGGCATACAATCACTTAGAAACAGATAAAGAGCTGAAGGTGTACCGATATTTTGGTCACGAATTTATCCCGGCTTTTCAAACGGAGAAGCTGTCCTTTTTACAAAAGCATTTGCTGATCTAAAAGAACAAAGAGGCCGCTCAAGCTGAGGGCCTCTTTGTTTAATAACTCGTGTTCTGTCTTGTTTTTTCATCAGGCACTAATGCAGTAATGATGAGGACAAGAGCTGTGATGATATGAAGGATGAATCCGAGAATCGGAATCCAGGCGAGGCAGGATGTCACAATTCCGATGATACTCCCAATCATTGGTCCTTGGTCTCGCTTCGATAAGACGAGTGTGATAATATGCAGAATAAGCATGACCATGAGCGGTGTATAGCCATTGCTGATAACAAATAGTCCTCCAATCACTGGGATGGCAAGGCAGGCTTCAAAAATTCCAGTTATCCATTTCATGATGCGAGATATAGACATGAGGTCCAACTCCTTTTTCATATATGTCTTATTCGTATTTTCCCAAAAGGTGAAGAAGTCATGCAGAATTCTATAGAAAGAGTTGATCGATGTTGAGAGAGAGAATCAAGGCAGAGTTGAAAATCATCGAAGAAACATATCACGTAAAGATTTGTCTCGCTGTTGAATCGGGCAGCAGGGCATGGGGATTTCCTTCAACTGACAGTGATTATGATGTTCGGTTTATCTATGTTCCTCGGAAGGAATGGTATTGGTCGATGGAAGAACATCGTGATGTGATCGAGCTGCCCATTGACGATGCGCTTGATATTAGCGGCTGGGAGCTGCGAAAGGCGCTGCGTTTATTCAATCAATCGAATCCATCCATTATCGAATGGCTGTCTTCTGACATCATCTATGCTGAATCCTTCTCTTTGGCCAAGCAGCTGAGAGAATTAAAAGATCGAGCCTTTTATCCAGCAGCATTGATGTATCATTACCTCAATATGGCGAAGCGAAATGAAAGCCGGCATTTACGAGGAGAGCAGGTGCGAATTAAGAAATATTTCTATGTGCTTCGTCCGCTGCTTGCCTGTCAATGGATTGAACGCTACCGGACGGTTCCGCCTATGGACTTTCATGAACTGCTCAAGGAGCTTGTGGAGGATGGACCACTTTTAGCTGAAATTCATGAGCTGCTCAAACGCAAAATGGACGGAGAAGAAATGGATTTAGAGGACCGCCTTGTGCATGTCCACCCATTTATCGACAAAGAGCTAGCTCGTTTTCATGAATTGGTGAAAAGCTACAATCAGCCGAAAGACGATCTCACTGAAGAATTAAATGAGTTATTGCAGTCTACCCTTGATGAGGTGTGGGCGTAAGCGTGGAAGAGCCAGCCGGTTAGCGGCAGGCTCTTTTTGATCTCGTATTGTGATAAAACCACAAAAAAAGTCAGAATTTTTGTCATCTTCAAATATTGTAGCGGACAGCTCATGAGCCTTACAATAAAGACATAGCTTACAAAGAGTGGGAGGTGCCCTTTATGGAGTCGGTCACAAGAAATTTCTTCTTGTTTTTGTCAAAGAGCAGTCTCTTGAACCATATTGCTCGTAATTGGGGAAGTGCTGTTGCATCAAAGAAGATCATCGGGGGGAAGGATTTTGAGAGTGCTATCCCTGTCATCAAACGATTAAATGATCAAGGTATGGCTGTAACAGTCGATCACCTTGGTGAATTTGTCACAAAGGCAGAGATTGCAAATGAGCGGACGAATGAATGTATTCAAACCATTCAACGGATTGCAGAGGAAAAACTCAATTCCCACGTATCACTCAAAATGACGTCACTTGGCTTAGATATTGACGATGACCTTGTGTATCGCAATATGAAAAGCATTTTAGATACGGCGGAGAAACACCGTATTATGGTGACAATTGACATGGAGGATGAACAGCGCTGTCAAAAAACGCTAGACATCTTCAAAGAGATGAAATCTCAATATGAGTATGTCAGTACGGTCTTGCAGGCGTATTTGTACAGAACAGAAAAGGATCTTGATGACCTAAATGAGCTGCAGCCATTTTTAAGACTTGTCAAGGGTGCCTATAAGGAATCCGCTGAAGTGGCGTTTCCAAACAAAAAAGACGTCGATCAGAATTACAAGAAGCTGATCGAAAAGCAATTACTCTCGGGGAACTATACAGCTATTGCGACACATGATGATCAAATGATCGAGTTTACGAAACATATTGTGAAAAAACACAATATACGGACAGATCAGTTTGAATTTCAAATGCTGTATGGCATGAGATCAGAAACGCAGCAAGTGCTTGTGAAAGAAGGCTATCAAATGAGGATCTATACCCCGTATGGACGAGAGTGGTATGGCTACTACATGAGACGTCTTGCAGAACGACCGGCAAACATTGCATTTGCTTTAAAAGGGATGACGAGAAAATAATTTGAAACGGGAGCGTGACAAAGATGACAACACCTTACAAGCATGAACCATTTACGGATTTTAGCCAGGAAGAAAATCGCCAAGCGTTTGAACAAGCATTAGCCAAAGTAACCGAATCTCTTGGCCAAACCTATCCGCTTGTGATTAATGGAGAGAGAATCGAAACGAAAGACAAGATTGTCTCAATCAATCCGGCGAAGAAGGAAGAAGTCGTTGGCACGGTATCGAAGGCCGGAAAGGAAGAGGCAGAACAAGCGATTCAAGCTGCGGCAAAAGCATTTGAAACATGGCGCTACACGTCTCCAGAAGAAAGAGCCGGCGTTTTATTCCGTGCTGCGGCAAGCATTCGCCGTAAAAAGCATGAGTATTCAGCCCTTCTTGTAAAAGAAGCAGGGAAGCCTTGGAATGAAGCGGATGCAGATACAGCAGAAGCAATCGACTTCCTAGAGTATTATGCCCGTCAAATGCTGGAGCTGGCGAAAGGCAAACCTGTGAACAGCCGCGAGGGAGAACGCAATCAATATGTGTACACACCAACTGGCGTGACGCTCGTTATTCCGCCGTGGAACTTCTTGTTCGCAATTATGGCAGGAACAACCGTAGCACCAATCGTTACAGGAAATACAGTCGTATTAAAGCCAGCTAGTGCGACGCCTGTTATTGCGGCCCGCTTTGTGGAAGAACTTGAGCAAGCAGGTCTTCCAAAAGGTGTTGTCAACTTTGTACCAGGAAGCGGAGCAGAGGTGGGAGATTACTTAGTGGATCATCCGAAAACAAGCCTCATTACATTCACTGGATCAAGAGAAGTAGGGACACGTATTTTTGAACGTGCGGCAAAAGTGCAGCCAGGACAGCAGCATTTAAAGCGTGTCATTGCTGAAATGGGCGGTAAGGATACTGTGGTTGTAGACGAGGATGCAGATGTTGAACTTGCAGCGAACGCCATTTTCACATCAGCCTTCGGTTTCTCAGGTCAGAAATGTTCGGCTGGATCTCGTGCTGTTGTCCACGAGAAGCTGTATGACCAAGTGATCGAGCGAGTGAAGGAAATCACTGAAACGAAAACAACAGCCAATCCGCTATCGGCTGATGTCTACATGGGACCGGTCATTGATCAGGCTTCCTTTGACAAGATCACAGAGTATATCGAGATTGGCAAGCAGGAAGGTCGCTTAGTCACGGGCGGAACGAGTGATGATTCAGAAGGCTACTTCATCCACCCAACTATTTTTGCAGATCTTGAGCCAACATCTCGCTTGATGCAAGAAGAAATCTTTGGACCTGTCCTAGCTTTCTCAAAAGTCTCAAGCTTTGATGAGGCACTTGAAGTAGCCAACAACACGGAATACGGTTTAACCGGTGCGGTCATTACAAATAACCGTGACCACATCAACCGTGCGAAGCAGGAGTTCCATGTGGGGAATCTCTACTTTAACCGTAACTGTACAGGAGCTATCGTGGGGTACCACCCATTTGGCGGCTTCAAAATGTCAGGAACAGATTCAAAAGCAGGCGGCCCAGATTACCTTGCGCTGCACATGCAGGCCAAAACGATTAGTGAAATGTTTTAATATGGAAAAGCATGAACCTGTGCAGGCGGGTTCATGCTTTTTTTATCTGCCTGCGACTTGCTTCTATACAAATCTGACTGGAAAGAAGTATGATAAATGTATCACTTATTCAGGGAGCAATCGGGATGGAAGAGATATTAGAAAAGCTTCATACATTTTTTGATGTCGATAAATTAATTGCATTTATTAGTGGTTATTTAAAAAAACCGGTCATTTTAGAAAGTACTGAATGTCAGTTGCTTGCCTATAATTCTTACAGCATCCAGCAGTTCGACCCAGTCAACCAGCAAACGATTTTCTCAAAGGAATGTCCGGGAGCTGTGGTCGATTGGTTAAAGAAAACAGGAGTGATTCAGCAGCTGTACACAGATTCAAATCCTTTTTATGTGAATGGTCATGAGGAGCTCGGATTTAATCGACGGGTGGCTGTGAGTGCCAAGCATAAACAAGAGGTTGTGGGGTTTATTTGGGTGCAGGACATTGAGGATTCCCTCTCTCAGGAGGAGCTGCAATTTTTACACGAGGCATCCTTTCAGGTTGGAAAAGTCATTTATAAAAATAAGAAACAGCTGGAGAAAAAGGAAGGCAAGATTGAAGAATTTTTCAAAAAGGTCATGGATGATCATTTTTATACAGAAGAAGAGCTGAAATGGGAAGCCGAGAACTTAAGCATTCCGCTTCCAGCTGTCTTTACTGTGATGGTTGTTCATGCCGCCGATAACAAAAGTGAGACGGCAGAAGATGTGAAGGATGTGATTAGAACCTATTTGCAGCTAGAAGATAAGGTCAATCACGTCTATTCGGTGCAAGCAGATATTGTTGTCATATTAGGCAGTCTGTCAGACCGTCATTCACCGAAAGCGACTGCCGCCGATGTCATCGCTCATCTTCAATCGAAAACGCATTCACATTCGTCCCCTTTGTATATTGGGATGGGAAGAGAATATCGAGATGTCATGAAAATGAGTACAAGTCGATTTGAAGCGATAGAGGTAGTGAAGGCTGTAAAAATTGTCGGGGGGCAGGAATTGATTCCGTATGATTACGAGCATCTGGGTGTCTTTCGTTTCTTAGACTCGATTTACAGCCACCAAAAAAAGAAAAACGACTTCAATCCAGATTTGTTACGTTTGAAGGAAAAAGACCGTGGCAGCCAGACCTCTTTTTTAAAAACCCTTGAGGTTTACTTATTGAATAATTGCAAGCTAAAGCCAGCAGCAGAACAGCTGTTTATTCATCAAAATACATTAAACTATCGAATGAAACAAATCTTTGATATGACTTCGATTGATTTGAGTCATTTTAGCCAGCGGTGTGAGTTATTTATTGAATTGATGCTGATGAAGAAAGATCAATAAACGTAGAATCCGCAGGTGCACGGAATCACCTGCGGATTTTCGATTTTCATGCGAGCTGTAAAAGAGGCATACAATTGCTGCGTTTCGTTGTATGATAGATAAAGATTTGAAAGGAGGGCCACCTTTGGGATCAGTCACCTTGGCCATTTTGATTTTCATCATGACCCTCGTCCTTGTCATTTGGCAGCCAGGACGTTTAACCATTGGATGGTCAGCATGTGGGGGAGCCATTCTTGCTCTTGCCTTTGGCGTGGTTCATTTGGGCGATGTGTGGGAAGTCACACAAATTGTCTGGAATGCCACTTTTGCATTTATTGGGATTATCATCATTTCGTTAATTTTAGATGAAATCGGATTTTTTGAATGGGCGGCACTGCATATGGCAAAAGCCGCAAAAGGAAACGGTGTCCGCATGTTTATTTATTTAACATTACTCGGCGCTGTGGTAGCCGCTTTTTTTGCCAACGATGGAGCGGCACTCATTTTAACTCCGATCGTTTTATCTGTGGTGAGAGCATTAAAGTTGGATGAACGTATGGTGCTCCCATTTGTGATGGCGAGCGGCTTTATTGCAGATACGACGTCCTTGCCATTTGTCATTAGTAACTTGGTCAATATCGTATCAGCTGATTATTTTCATATTGGCTTTCTAGAATATACGGCGAACATGTTCGTGCCAAACCTTGTGTCACTTGGGGCGAGTATGCTTGTGCTTTATGTGTTTTACCGAAAGCTCATCCCGAAAACATACGATTTGTCACAGGCGAAGGAGCCAGCGTCAGCCATTCGTGATCTGCGCATGTTCCGCTTGTCTTGGTATGTGTTAGGGTTGTTGCTCGTTGGTTATTTTGCCGGGGAATTGGTTGGCATTCCGGTGTCAATTATTGTAGGAGGCATTGCCCTTGCTTTCTTGTGGCTGGCGAAAAGGAGTCCGCAAGTGGCGACAAAACGAGTCATCAAGGAAGCACCGTGGTCCATTGTGTTCTTCTCAGTCGGCATGTATGTCGTCGTCTATGGCTTGAAGAATGTTGGCCTAACAGAAATATTAGCAGCTTGGATTGAACAAGGGGCATCGCATGGCTTGCTTGCAGGAACGATGTTTATGGGGGTTCTGGCCGCAGTGCTGTCCTCTGTGATGAACAATCTTCCAACCGTTTTAATTGATGCGATTGCCATCGGTCATACCGATGCAGCAGGTGTGATGAGAGACGGACTCATTTATGCCAATGTCATCGGCTCAAACCTTGGCCCGAAAATGACCCCAATCGGCTCATTGGCGACATTGCTGTGGCTTCATGTCTTGAAGAAAAAGGGAGTCCATATCTCTTGGGGCGCCTATATGAAAGCTGGAATCATTCTGACCATACCGACTCTAATGATCACTTTATTGGGGTTATATGTGTGGTTATGGCTGATCCATTAAAGGAAAAAGAGAGCAGATCCATTGGAACTGCTCTCTTTTTTGTTATAAATATTTAGCATAGCGTTTTTCCAAAAAGTCTTGCAGCAATGAGACGACACTGCAAATGCCCCAGTAAATCAATGCGACCAAAATATACATGGTCATATAATCGAATTCTCGTCCACCCACGATTTTGGCTTGCTGGAAAAGCTCTGGTACAGTAATCATCGCCGCTAGGGAGGAGGCTTTGATTAAGTCGAGCATGACATTGGTCAACGGCGGCAGTGCAATGCGAACGGATTGAGGCAGAATGACCCCGCGCATCGTTTGCCAATAGCTGAGACCAAGTGATTTGGCGGCTTCCACCTGACCATTTGGAACAGAGGAGAGAGCCGCCCGGTTGATTTCTGCAATATATGCAGCACTATTGAAGCTGAACCCAATAATAGCAGCAGTGACAGCTGTAAACTCAATACCGATGTAAGGGAATCCGAAATAAAGGATAAATAAAATCACCAGTATGGGAACCCCGCGCATAAATGAGATATACAGCCGGGCAGGCAGTCGAAGCACCCACGAATTTGCCATTCTGGCAAGGGCAATAAAAAAGCCGAGAATGGTTCCAAAAAACATGCTCACAAAGGAAATGAGCAGCGTCAGCCAGATGCCTTTCATGACAAATGGAAACGACGCCTTTGCTAGTGCAGGATTAAAGATATATTCGAAATGAATATCTCCCACGGCTGCGGCTCCTTATTTAGAAATGTCGACATCTTCGACATCAACATCAATTTTTTTTGAGACGTCAGCATGATTAAAGAATTTCTCTGAAATCTTTTTCATTGTTCCGTCGTTTTTCATGTCTTTTAAGACACGATTCAATTCTTTCTGAAGCTCTGTATTGTCTTTTTTCATGACAAACCCTTGTTCATTTGGCATGTATTTTAAGTCAGGGTGAATCGTAATATTTAATTTAGGGAATGCAGCAAGAGCGAGTGTTTGCAAGTAGTAGTCATTCAGAATGACATCTGTTCGGCCGTTCGCGACATCCTTTAAGTATTGCTCGTTTGTGGCATTATCATAAATGACTTCTTTTGCACCGTATTTACGAGCGACATCCATATAAATCGTTGTTGCAGCACCAGCTGCTTTCTTTCCTTTTAAATCCTTTAGTGTCTTAATACCAGACAAATCATCTTTCCGTACGATAGCCGTTCCGTAGGAATATTTATAAGGAGTCGAAAAGGCGAACTTATCCTTCCTGTCATCTGTGATGTCGATATCATTTGCAGCGGCATCCACTTGACCAGAATTAATGGCGCTCAGCATACCATCATAGCCCATTTCTTTAAATTCTACTTTCACGTCAAGGCGTTTAAAGGCTTCTTTGACAACTTCAACTTCATAGCCAGTCAATTGATCCTTGCCGTTAGATGTATCATGGTATGACGTAGGATAAAGGGTGCCTGAAGTAGCAACCACGATTTTTCCTTTCTTTTGAATCTGATCCCACTTTGATTCTCCAGACTGAGATGAGCCTGATTGACTGCAAGCAGACATGACAAGCATGAGAGCAGACGCAACAAGCAGCACCCATATAGGTTTTCTATGATAAAAACGACTCATTTAAGAATCCTCCTCTATTTTTTATACAAAACAAAACATAGCACGCTTTTTCAGTTAGGACAACGTTTTCAGACGAAAAGCAAAAAAGTAAGAATATTATGCTCAATTTGATGACGTGAAATAATGTATAAAAAAGGAAAGTGCGTGCAAAATAACATTCAATAAAGGAGGGAACACAGAGATGAAAAAAAGAAGAGTCTTCATCATGTTATCTATGATGCTGTTATTATTTGGCTTTCAAGTGGAGACAGCTCATGGCGAAACACCCCAAATGGAAAAGCGTCCGGTCACGCAGCAAGTAAAATTAACGACAGAACAACAAAAACAAATTGAAGTGCTTGAGCAGCAAATTCTTTCTAAACGAAAAGAAGTGATTAAGAAATATGTTCAATATGGTGTGTTAACAAAGGAACAAGGCACGCATATCACGAAACGAATGGATGAACATTACAATCACTTAAAAAATAACGGGTTTGTTCCATTGCTGAAAAAACCACAGCACCATCGACCATAATGATGAAACCGGCAGCGAGGTGCCGGTTTTTTTATTGTTTATAGAGCCTTTTTAAAAGGTCAGGGTCTCACCATCATTAGGGACAAAAATAGATTGTTCTGCATGATGTTCTTGAATGTAAGCTTTTAATGCAGCTCTTGTTAATAAACAATGATTCACAGCCTCAAGATGACAGGCGACAATTTGAGCATTTGGCTGGGAATAGTGAATGTCCACGACCTCTTCCTTTGTCATTGTAATCGGATCGCCCTCTAGAAATTGGGCAGCCCCACTATTGACCACAATAACATCTGGCTGACATGTATTCACAACTTCTTTCGGCTCATCACACCAAATGGTATCACCTGCAATATAAAGAGTGGGCTCATCCAGGTGAGAGAAAACAAAACCGCTCACTTGTCCCATCCGTTTTGCGGTATCACCTGTCCCATGCTGTCCGCCTGTACGTTTAATATGAACACCCAAAATATTGATTTCATCTTCAATACATGTGACATGCTGAAAGCCAGCTTCTTCGACTTCTTTTCGATCTTTCTCCGATTGAGTATAGATAGGCAGCTCTTGAGCTAATTTCTTTTTTGCTTCGTCGTCAAAGTGATCCACGTGTAAATGAGTGAGCAGGACAGCATCCGGCTGTAACATCTTGTCCAAATCAATGTTTGCAGGCAGCTCGACAATTGGATTGTTTAAATGTTGATTGGCTGTATGCGGAAACGGCGGGTATGTTCCCTTTCTTGCTAAAAATGGATCAATCAAGAAAGTGGATTGACCATATTGAAGGTATAAAGTAGCTTGACGAATGAGCGTTATTTTCATCAAAAAGGCCTCCTTTTTTTCTAAGTAATTTTACAGTATATTAAAAGAGCCTCATGTGACAGAGGGGGATGAAAGTCTTTCAGCAGAAGGACTTGATTTTTGAAAGTGGTGATCCAATGCTAGACCAAACAGATATGGCCATTTTAAATGAACTCTCAAAGAATAGTCGATTGACGATGAAAGCACTTGGTGAAAAAGTTCATTTAACCGGTCAAGCAGTTGCAAATCGTGTGTTAAAGCTAGAAGAAGAAGGTGTCATTGAAGCCTATACCATTTCGATTGACTGGCGGACACAGCAGACCATTCAGACATTTATGCAGCTCTATACCAAAAGTCATCATCACGAACTGCTCCTGTCGTTTCTTCACCAAAAGGAAGAAATCAAGAACCTGTTTAAAATAAGTGGAGACGGCTGTTATATGGCCGAAGGACATTTCTCCAGTCATGATGAGCTTGATCAGTTTTTAACGGAGCTAACAAATTACGCAAATTATAAATTGTCGATCGCGGTTAAACGTCTCATTCATCAGTAATAGAAGAGACGCAGGAGGAAATAAACGATGCGAAAATTAATCGAAAATCAAGCTGAACCGATCACAAAGGAAAGAATCAAAGCAGACTTGGTTCAACTTGGTGTGAAGAAGGGCATGATCTTATGTGTCCACTCATCCTTATCATCTATGGGCTGGGTGAATGGGGGTGCTGTAGCCGTCATACAAGCATTAATGGAAACCTTAACAGAAGAAGGCACACTGATTATGCCGGCACAAACGTTAGAGCTGTCTGATCCCGCTGATTGGATTGATCCGCCTGTTCCTTATTCTTGGTGGAAATCGATCAAAGATACGATGCCTGCATTTGATCCGGCCTACACGGCTCCAACAGCAATGGGAAAGATAGCAGAAACATTTTGGAAATACCCAGGCGTAGAGAGAAGTAATCATCCTCATTTTTCTTTCACAGCCTGGGGGAAAAAGAAACATGACATTTTGAAACACCATAGGCTTGCTTATGGTTTAGGAGAAGCCTCGCCTCTTGGACGTATGTACGATCTTGATGCAAACGTACTATTGGCTGGTACGTCATTTGAGAGCCATACAGCCTTCCACCTAGCTGAATATCGAATTCCTCAGCAAGACCTCATGACTCGAGGGGCTCCTATGTTAGAAAAAGGGTGGAGAGTATGGAAAGAGTATCCAGATATCATTACAAGAGAAGAATTATTTGAAGAAATTGGTCGTGATTTTTTACATTCAGGATGTACTCATCATCATGGTCAAATCGGGCTCGCCCATTCGTATTTACTGCCGATGAGAGAATCGGTAGATTTTGCGGAAAAGTGGTTTGATCAGTTCGACAAATTGTGACTTACGCACTCCGAAAATCAAAGCAATAGAGATCTTGATCAGGTTGTTGAGAGGTATAATAGCAGGTGAGCTGATAGTCTCCTTTTGGTATGGAGAAAGACAGTACCTGTGCCATGACGCTTGTAAGATAAACGTGGCCGCTTGTATGTGTAAATGGCACTGTGATGGCTCTATCGACGGAAGATGGAGTCTCATGGCTATTTAATGTCACGACAATAGAAGCCTTTCCGTTGTTAATGCCTTCAAAGGAAATTCCTTGATCTCCAGTTGCGAATCCTTGTTGAATCGCATCATCTGTCCAATCAATAACAGGTGGTGTTTCGCTTCCTGTGTATACCGTGATTTGATGATAAGAAATAGAGAGGGAATAGGTTTTGTTTAAATCATTCATCATATCAAACTCCTTTATTAATGGATGTTGTTAGCTAGCGTTAACGTCGAAAGGTGAATGTTTGAAAGAAAAGATTCTTGAAGAGAATGTTAGGCAGCAAGACGATTGTCGCCGTCTTGCGCTCCTGTGTTGAGGGATCTAGATGTGAAATTGTGACACCATTTCTTGTAAGTCTCCTGCTAAATGGGCAAGAGCTTCTGATGAAGCTGTTACTTCTTCCATTGCTGCAAATTGTTCTTCTGTTAAACCGGCTACTTGCTGTGAATGTTCGCTCGTCAGTTTAACGCCTTCTGTGATAGAGGCAAAGGACTGTTTCGCATCAGTTGTATAAGCTGCGATTTTTTGTGATGCACTTGATAAATGTTTAATGCCATCTGCCATTTCCCTCATTGACCGCTGAATATCAATAAATGATTCCTCTGTATGAGAAATAAGAACAGCCCCTTGAGCCGCTTCCTCCCTCACTCGTTTGATTGCACTCGTCGAATGATTCATCTCTTTTTGAATTTCAGAAATGAGGTGAGAAATCATGTTGGATGACGTTTGAGATTCTTCTGCAAGCTTTCTTACTTCGTCTGCCACAACGGCAAAACCTTTTCCGTGTTCACCTGCTCGTGCTGCCTCAATAGCCGCATTAAGAGCAAGAAGGTTTGTTTGGTTGGCGATGTCTGTAATGACTTTGGAAATATGATCAATTTCGACTGAACGTGTTTCCAGCGCTTGAATCGCTGTGCCATTTTCTTCAATTGATTTTGCAATTGATGTCATTTGTGAGTTGACTTCACCAATATTCTGTACCCCTTTTTGGGCCATTTCTTGTGCGAATTGACTTCTTGTCGCCATTTGTCCCGCATTTTCAGTGATATTTTCAAGTTCGTTTGATACTTGTCTCATCGTGTGTTCACTTGCTGTCATTTGAAGGGCTTGCTGTTCAGACGATTGCGCAACCTCTTGAATGGTGTGAGTGATTTTTTCTGATGCTGCACTCGTTTCTTCTGCGCTAGCTGAAAGCTGTTCTGAAGAGGTGGCCACTAATTCAGATGTTTTCATGACATTTAAAATGGTTTGATTTAATTTCTCCCGCATCTTATTAAAATGATCGGCTAGTTCAGAAAGTTCATCCCCTGTGTGATCTGTCACATTGATTGTCAAATTTCCTTCTCCCGCACTCTTAATAGCAGATGCCATGTGTTTGAGGCGTTTCTGAATCCGTTTTGTGAAAATAGAAATAATGATAACTGAAACAATTAAACTTAGCAGCAGGACAATGAGAAATTGAATAAAGAACGACTGAAGCATTTGTGAAATCATGCTTTGATTGGCACCGGTGTAAAAAATACCAATCGTTTCACCTGAATCATTTTTGATTGGCATATAAGCCGTTTGGTAGTCTTTCCCCGCAACATTTGCTGTGCCGTAATAATGTTCTCCTTTATCTAAAACAGCGGCTTTGACTTCAGGTGAGACTTCTGTCCCTACAGCTCGTTTTCCGTTTAACATGACATTCGTGGCAACACGGGTATTTCCTTGGAAAATCGTGATTGTATCACCAGTATATTTAGCTAATTGATCAACCAATGCGTTAGAGTCATTGATTTTCGTATCGCCTTTGTAAAGCTTGTCATCTTTTATCTGCCATGAGCCCGCAATCTTTTCGTTTAAATAAGCGTAGCCTAGTTTTAAATCACCTTTTGCTTTTTCTGTGGCCATTTGCTTAATGTTCTCTGTCATTTCGCGATTCACCACATAACCAACAACCGCTGAAAATACGATGAGCACAGTTAAAAAGATCAGCATTATTTTGGCACCAAGCCTCAGTTTTCCCTTTTTCTGCATGCTTTTTGACTCCTTTAGGTATAAGGTAGGGTATCCCTCCTTAAGGATTATCGGCATAAAAAAAATGTTTGATATACCTGCATGCACTTACACGAAATTTTTTTGATACAGAAGATAAAAATGGTGCTAATCAATAATAAATTGGATTCTTGTGCCATCAGGATCATCGGATAATTGATGACTTACCCAAGAGCCTGCGCCTCTGTTATCTGATGGACGCACATATTTCACAGAAGCGCCTGTTCCTCCTTCTTTACACATTGCCATTGGCCATTCGTCTCGATCATATCCATGCTTTGTTGGGATGCCATGCAGTGATCGGTCTCTCTGCTCATCACTATTTTCTCGATCAATCGTACAAATGGAAGAATGACCTTCATCAATTGCCTCTTCTATGTGCTTGGCTGTTTCTGGATAACGATCTGATGGAAAGTGAATGGTTTTGTCATAAGAAGAGTCTGTTGTCTCTTGTTTACTTTGCTCCAGCTGGATATAGCCTGTTGCTACACCAATGACAATCAATAAAAGCAGGAGAATGGTTTTAAGAAGTTTCATAGATGCTGGCTCTCTTTCTTTTTTGCGTATTTTGTAAACAGAGTATAGCAGAATTACTTACCAATTTCTCCTCGTTTTGAAAAAACGTCTTTTAAAATTCGAAAAACGTTTTTTACCGTTTTTCCCCATTTCATATTTGGATAGAAAGCATAAAAAATTTAATTTGGCTGCTCATAAAATGATTATGCTGATGCAGAACGGCTTTATCATTGGTTTTTGGGCTAATTTCAAGATTTTAACACACAGAAATTTTAGAAAAATAAAATTGACTAGACCGATATGCTTTAATAATATGGAGTCAAATATCAAAAAAATGTTGTAATTTATCAAAATATGATTCCATTTACATTGCAGGAGGGAAGTACAAATGGCGGATGTCTCTTATCGGCTCGGAATAGACATAGGTGGAACATTTACTGATTTATCGCTGATGAATGAAGCAACAGGGGAGCTGACTGAACTCAAGACACCTACAGTGACAGATGACCCAGCTCAAGGAATTATCAATGGGCTGAATCTTCTAAAAGAAAGAGGTGTCGATTTATCCAAAATCCAATATCTTGTACACGGGATGACAATAGGTCTTAATACATTATTGCAGAGAAAGGGAGCAGATTTAGCCCTTTTTGTGACGGAAGGTTTTCAAGATATTTTGTCATTACAGCGTTTACGTCTACCCATCCCTTATGATTTCAATTCTCGATTGCCAGAACCATTGATACCACGGAAGCATGTATATCCAATTTCTGAAAGGTTGATACACGATGGTTCGATCAAAAAACCTCTCCATCTGCAGCAATTAGATGATGCTGTCCAGCAGGTCATGTCTAAAAAGCTAGCAGGTATTGTCATTTCTTTTTTACATAGTTATCAAAATCCAGTTCATGAATTACAAGCAAAAGCCTATATCAATCACCATTACCCGCAGTTAGAAGTCCTGACTTCATCTGAACTATGGCCCCAAATGAGGGAATATGAGCGGACAGTGATGTCTGTTGTTAATTTGTACATTCAACCAAAGGTGAAACAGTATTTACAAACCTTGAAAAGCCGCTTGAAACAAGAAGGTGTCCCAATTTCTCCATACATTACCCAATCAAATGGTGGGTTAATGGATGCAGAAAGTGCAGCCACTTCACCCGTTAAAACCCTTTTTTCTGGCCCGGCAGCTGGTGTAATTGGTGCGGCGAGAATTGCAACTTCTGCAAATGAACCCAATTTAATTACGTTTGATGTTGGTGGCACAAGTGCAGATATCTCGATCATTCAAAATGGGCAGCCTACAATGGCTCAATCGAATCAGCTTTCAGGATTTCCGATCATTCTTCCATCTGTTGCAATGTATTCGATAGGGGCTGGCGGAGGTTCTGTCGCATGGCTTGACCAAGGCGGGCTTCTTAAAGCAGGACCGGAATCAGTTGGCTCGCAGCCTGGACCTGCTTCTTATGGAAAGGGGAAGAAAGCCGCTTTAACTGATGCGTTCCTCATATGCGGTTACCTCAATCAAGATCGTTTTGCCGGGGGACATTTACAATTGCAGCGGTCTGCAGCGGAAATGGCCTTTCAGCCAATCGCTGATCAGCTTCATAAAACGGTCGAACAGGCGGCTGACCAGCTGATTCAAGTGGCTGTAGCCAATATGTACACGGAACTAAGCAATGTCATGGAGCAGCAAGGGTTTGATCCTAGAGATTTTAGTTTGCTGGCGTTTGGCGGGGCAGGTCCTGTTGTGGCAAATTTCCTTGCGAGAGAAATTCATGCAAAAAATGTGGTTGTTCCTCCAAGTCCTGGTACATTATGTGCGTTAGGTGCTCTAACAGCTGATTTTATTCACGATGCTGTTTTGTCTAAGAAAATATGCCTGCAAGACTATACAATTGACCAATTAAAACAAGATTATGACATGCTTTCGCGTAAAGCGGAGGATTGGTTTAGTCAGCAAAACATCCAACATATCAAAGAGACGTCCATTCTGTTATTGGCTGACGCACGCTATCAAGGGCAGGCATTTGAGATTGAATTGCCATTATCGGCGGATTGGCTGAAGCAAGAACAAGACATTCATCAACTCACTGAAGCATTCCACAATCTGCATAAACGTCAATATGGCCATCGAGATGATCAGGCGAATATTGAGTTTACTCATTTACGGGTTCGAGTCATAGGAGAGACACCACAGTTGCCTTTCTCGTCTGTTCATGAAAGCGGTGTGCAACCTTTGGAACCATATGAATATAGACGTATTTTTATAGAAGAAAAAGAGTACGAAGCAGCCGTTTACAACCGGGGTACTCTGTCAGTAGGTTCTAACGTGAAAGGACCTGCTATCATTGAGCAAGATGATACGACAACATTGATTTTGCCAAAATGGTCCGGCAACATAGACCATTCAGGAAACTTAGTGATTTCTAGGGAGGCAGCTTTACATGAGAACTGATCCAGCAAAGCTTGAGATGATGCGCAGTTATTTTAATGCGATTGCATCAGGTATGGGACATGTCATTGAGCGGACGTCATTTACGACATTTGTAAAAGAATCTGCTGATTTTGCGACAGCATTAGCCACGCCTTCTGGAGATTTCTTTGTCTATCCGAAGACAGTCGGTGTGACGATCTTTTTAGGGCTGAGTCTCAAAAAGGCGATTGAAGAAAGCGGACCGATGCAGCCTGGAGATATTATCATCACAAATGATCCTTATACTACAGACGGTTTAGCGACTCATCTGCCAGATGTTCATATCATAAAACCTATTTTTATAGAAGATGAAATTGTGAGCTATGCTTGGTCTTTTGTCCATGTAAGTGATGTTGGGGGCCTTGTGCCTTCAAGTATTTCTCCGACTGCAACCGATGTTCATCAAGAAGGATTAAGAATTCCGCCAGTGAAAATTTATGAAGGCGGAAAAGAGAATCAGGTGGTTCGGACCTTTTTAAGAGCCAACAGCCGGGCCAGTCATTTAAATGATGGGGATATCAATGCGATGATTGCAGCAGTCAATACAGCAGATGTTCGATTAAAAGAAATGATTGAGAAATTTGGAAAGAACGAAGTGAAACAAGGAATGATGGACCTGCTCAAGCAAGCCGAAGATCGTGCAGGAAAAGTAATTGAAGCCATTCCAGATGGAACGAGTGAATTTGCCGATTACTTAGATGATGATATGATTTCGGACGTGCCGATCCGATTAAAAATCAAGCTGACGGTCAAAGGGAAACAGCTGACACTGGATTTCTCTGAGTGTGACCCGCAAGTAAAGACGGCCTTTAATCTTGTCACCAATGGTCAAAAGCATTCCTTTTTATATCAAGGATTAATTAATTACATTATTAGCAAAGATCCATTTATTCCGATTAATGGTGGTATTACGTATCCGATAAACGTGATTTCTCCTAAAGGAACGCTTGTGCATCCAGAGTATCCAGCTTCTGTCGGTATTCGGCATTCCATTACAATGAGGCTGTACAATGTCGTGCTAGGAGCTATTGGCAAGCTGTTGCCTGAGGCAGTGCCAGCAGCAGGTGCAGGTCAATCTGCCATTGTTGTTCTCTCTGTTCCTGATGATCAAACAGGAGGCAGGAAAATGTCTGTTGTCGAACCGTTAGGCGGAGGCGGTGGTGCTCAAAAAGGGACGGATGGAGTAGATGGCATTGATCATTCGTCAGGCTTTTTAAAGAATACACCGATTGAGAGCTTGGAACAGCATATTGATATCCATGTACACCGATATGAGCTGCTGCCGAACACAGGTGGAGCGGGGGAATATAGAGGAGGACATGCAATTGGCTTAGCATTTGAAATGATCAAGCCTGAATCTATGGTGACAGCACGAGGAATGGAACGAATGAAGTTTCAGCCTTGGGGATTAATGGGCGGCAAAGCAGGAGCAGTTGGTGAGGTAAAACTGACCAAACCAAATGGGGAAAAACAAGACCAGCCAAAAATTGATGTCATGCGACTTGAAAAAGGCGATATTGTTCAATTGATTTCACCAAGCGGAGGCGGCTGGGGGAATCCATTTGCTAGGAAGAAAGAAAAAGTCCTTCAGGAAGTGGAAGCAGGGCTTTTAAGTGAAGAAAGAGCACTGCAGCAATATGGCGTCAAAGTCTATCTAGACCATAATGAATGGAAGATCGACGAAGAGCAGACCAGCAGGCTTCGCGAAAGGGTGAATGATGCCGAGGCTGCCTTATGGGATTTTGGAGAGCAAAGAGCAGTTTATGAGAAGGTATGGACGGACGAAGCCAGCAGTGAACTTGCTGTGCAGCTACGTTCATACCCAGCGAATGAACGTACGCACTATAAACATGCGGTTCACTCCCATTTCAGTCATAGACATGAACCGTTAACAAAGATGGATATTATTCAGGCACTTCGTCAATTGAACCAACAAAAAGGGGGAAATGAATCATGAACAGAAGATTAATCACTATATTTGCAGGGATTTTATCAATGGTTTTACTGCTGGCGGCATGCGGTGGGAACGGGCAGGATCAAAGTAAACAACAGCAAACTGTGATCGTTGGTGTCTATGGCGGGGATTGGGAAAAGAATATCAAGCCAATCCTTGAAAAGTTTGAAAAAGATACAGGAATTAAAGTTCAAACGGTCTCTGGAGCAGATTCTGAATGGTTTACAAAATTAAAAGCATCAAATGGTAAAAATCCACCGTATGATCTGCTTATTTTACAGCCTGATACGATTCAAAGAGGGATTGCAGCAAACGTTCTTTCGCCTATTGACGAAAATAAAGCACCGAATGTGAAGAAGCTTTATCGTTCTGTTCAAAAGAAACTCACTGTTGATGGAAAACAATATGCAGCAGGCTTTAGTATGGGGCAGCTAGGGATCGCTTATAGAAAAGACCTTGTCAAGCAGGAACCGAACAGCTGGACAGACCTATGGAGCAATCAGCTGAAAGGGAAGATAGCTATTTCTTCTCCGACCTATGCAGCTGGCTTGCAATTTTTCTCTGCACTTGTCCACGCTCAAGGAGGGACAGAATCAAACCCGAAGGATATTGATAAAGCATTTAAAAGTCTAGCACAATTAAAAGGGCATGTAGCTGCTTTTCCAGATAACCCAGGGTCTATTCAAACGTTGTTAGAACGTGGTGACGTTACGGCAGTTCCGTATTGGGATGGTCGAGCATTTGCACTTGAAGAAGAAGGAATGAATATTGGGTTCTCTTATCCGAAAGAAGGCGCTGTAGCAGCTGTAGCGAGCTGGGCGTTAACGAAGGGAAGTCAGCATGAGGACGCGGCTTATAAGCTATTAAACTACTTAAGTGGAAAAGAAGCTCAGGAGGTTTTCTCTGAAAAATCTTACTATGGCATGTCGAATTCTGATGTGAAATATGGGGACAAGATTAAGGGGAAAGTGAAGGTTGGCGAGAATTATTATAGCAAGCTGACTTGGGTAGATTACGAAACAGCGACTTCGGAGCTTGGTCAGTGGACAAATCGCTGGAACGAAGTTTTAGGTGGAGGAAAATAGGTGATCGCATGAGTGGAATCAATTTAGAACATATCAGCCAGCATTTCGGCGAACAGATTGCTCTTCGTGATGTCAGTCTTACGGTGAAAGAGGGAGAGTTTTTCTCCCTTCTTGGTCCTAGTGGCTGTGGAAAATCAACTTTACTCAATATCATTGGCGGGTTTTTAGAACCGACAAAAGGCGTCGTCTATATTGGTGATCAGGATGTGACGACTTTACCGCCTTATCAAAGGAAAACAGGCATGGTGTTTCAAAGCTATGCACTTTTCCCACATCTCACCGTATTTGATAATGTGGCATACGGGTTAAAGGTTCAAAAGAAAAAGAAGGCGGAAATCAAGCAAAAGGTCATGGAGAGTTTGTCGCTTGTTCAATTAGACTCGTTTGCCAAACGTATGCCGCACCAATTAAGTGGTGGTCAGCAGCAGCGGGTGGCAATTGCCCGGGCGCTTGCCATTCAGCCGTCCGTTCTCCTTCTGGATGAACCGCTTAGTAACCTAGATGCAAAGCTAAGAAAAAATATGCAGTCGGAGCTTCGAAATATTCAACGAAATGTAGGAATTACGACCATTCTCGTGACTCATGATCAGGAAGAAGCCTTAAGTCTCTCAGACCGAATTGGGATATTAGGTGAGGGAAGAATTCAGCAGATTGGGACGCCTTTAGAGGTATATCGCCAGCCAAATAATCGATTTGTCGCTGAATTTATCGGGCAGGTCAATCTATTTGAGGCGGAGTATGATGAAGCTAGTTCCACGTATATTGTTCCACATTTCACTCAGTCAAACGGGCAGCCTGTCCAGTTGAAGGCTGAGGGGGATAAAGAGAAGAGAAAGAAGCATTTACTCATGCTGCGTCCTGAGAGAATCAGCATATCTTCTGTGCGGGAGGAAGCTCAGCCAAACCATGTCACAGGGGTTTTAGCGGATGTTAGTTATATCGGGCACTCTTTACGTTTGGTTGTGCGGCTTGATAAAGGTGAAATCATTGTCCATGCATCAGATGCAGCATTTCCTCATCTGCCTGAAGTTGGAGAAACCGTGCATATTCATTGGCAGCCTGAAGATATCGTGTTCTTAGATTCGAAGGTGCATACGTGATGCGAATCAAAAAAAAGAATCAACGATTCCATTGGTTTATGCTGCTGCCAGCTTGTTTGTTTCTGGTTGTATTCCTTCTTGCTCCGCTTGTGATGATGCTTGTCCTTAGTTTTCGTGATGTTGATTCGATGATGAATACATTACAAACCTATAGTTTGTCTCAATATATACATGTGTTTACGACAGATGCATATGTGAAAGCAATTGGAAGTACAGTATGGGTGGCACTACAGACAACGGTGATTTGTTTATTGATGGCATATCCCGCAGCTTATGTGCTAGTCAAGGCACCCAACCCACGACTGCGGGCATTTTTCTATATCTTACTTGTATCGCCGCTTTTGACAAGTGTTGTCATTCGGACATTTGCATGGATCGTTCTTCTCTCCCAAAATGGCCTGATCAATGGCATGTTATTAGATTTACATGTGATTAAGCAGCCGTTATCGATGCTGTGGAATATGAATGCGGTGATTATTGCGTATGTTCAAGTGATGCTTCCTTTTGCGGTACTGCCTATTGCAACGAGCTTAACCGATATGGATCGTCATTTAAGGCCGGCTTCTATGAGTCTTGGGGCAGGACGTATCCGGACTTTTTTACATGTGACTTTACCACTGACCATTCCAGGAATGATCACTGGAGCCATTATTGTCTTCTCATTAGCAGCTGGGAGCTATATTACCCCGCTGTTAGTCGGCGGACGGATGCAGCCGCTGCTGCCTCTGTCTATTTATCAGCAGGTCATGCAGGTATATAACTTGCCTCTTGCAGCGGCTATGTCCTTTACGTTATTGGTTTGTGTACTCGCGGTGGTTAGTCTATTAAGTTATCTATTGAAGCGTTGGGAGGCGAGGATGCATGCGTAAAAAGTCGGTAGGAGACCGCTTGCTTTCGATCCTGATTTGGACCTCTGGCTCACTGGTGTATCTTTTTTTAACTATACCTGTTCTTGTCATTGTCCTTTCTGCTTTTAGTCCGAATGCCTTTCCTGAATTTCCGCCGACTTCGTTCTCTGTTCGTTGGTTTCATGAGGTCGTGTCAAACCCGGAATGGATGGAATCTTTGCGCATCAGTGTGATTCTGCTAGTGATTGTGACGCCGCTTACCGTTCTTTTAGGAACGATGGCTTCTTATGCTTTAGCGAGGCTTTCTTTTAAGGGGAAGGAGGCTATTCAAGCCTTTATTTTGTCGCCTCTCATGATTCCTCAGGTCGTACTAGGGATTGCTATGCTTTATTTGTTTACGGCTATGGGCTTTACAGGGTCTTTGTGGGCGCTAGTCATTGGTCATGTCATCATTGGTTTTCCTTATGTGGTTCGAACGGTGGGTGTCAGTGTGTCAAATCTTGATCCACGTCTCGAGCTAGCTTCTATGAATCTTGGTGCAGGGCCAATACGCACATTCTTTCGCATCACGCTGCCTTTGATCAAGCCAGGAATCATCGCAGGCGGGGTGTTTTCAGCTGTTACGTCATTTGGGGAAATATCGATTAGTTTATTCGTCTCTTCTCCCCAAACCATTACGATTCCAGTGAGGACGTTTAATTATATTGAGCAAACCTTTGATCCTAGTGTCAATGCGATATCTGTCATATTTATTATCATTTCTATCATTGCGTTGCTAATTATTGAGAAAACGATTGGCTTGTCTAAGGTGATGTAAATATAATGAAGAAACAAGGAGCTGTCATTTGAAATGGCAGCTCCTTTTTTGTTGTTTTTATGGTAAAAATATTCAGAGTTTTAGGGAATATAGTTCTTAAGGTTTAAGAAAATGCGGAGCACGAGAGGAGACCTCTCTCCTACATTTTCGGTCATATTTGCAAAAATTAAGGGGAAACATGAAATTTTTGCGGTATTTTGTCATTTATTTTCGGTGAAGCGCAACTATTATTAGTTAATTTCGGTAAATATCGTAAATTATGATGTGATTCCTTCGGCATAACGCATGAATCTTTACACCCATTTTTCGGTGAAAAAAACAATATTTTCATATAAAGTGTACGTAAATAGAAAATATCTAAAAGAAAAGAAGAAAAAGGCAAATCTATGGAAACATAGAGACGCAAAGCCATGTCCTAAGGTAAATGTTTCTTTTTTTGCTATGGTCGGCAGGCTACCGAATCAAAATGGGAGTCCCTCCGTTTTATTCGGGGTGGGCTCCTTTTCTGTCATTTCGTCTATTTTAATGAAATAGACTTGGTTCTTTTGATATAGAGGGTAAAGGGGATCGTATTGGTGTAGAAAACATAGAAGAGCGGAGGATGAGAATGAGTACAGTTTATTACCCCTTAACACATGCACAAAAGCGAGTATTCTATACAGAAAGATTTTATCCAGGTACAAGTATTTCTAATTTGGGTGGGTTTGCCAGATTAAGGTCGGTATCAGGTCTAAATCCTTCTTTGGTTGTTGATGTGCTTCAAGAGTACATTCGTCAAACTGACTCTCTTCGTTTAAGGCTGGTGTATCAAAACGAGCAGGAGGAGCCTGTTCAATATATCAAGCCATATGAAAAACAGCCGATACGCCTGGTGAAAGGATGGAGTGAAGAGGAAGTAAGGACATGGGCGAACGAGCAAATCCGTGAGCCAATGGCGTTGATTGACAGTTCGTTGATTGAATTTACGGTCTTTCAAATCAGTGAGCAAGAGTGCTGGCTGTTCTGTAAGGCACATCATATTGTGGCTGATGGTATTTCAATTATTCTGATGGGAAACCGCATCATCGATTTATATCATGACATGCTGCAGGGGGTAGACATCTCTCCAGTTGAGGATATTTCTTTTGTTGATCATATTATGAGTGAGCAAACCTATGAATCTTCTAAACGTTTTCAGAAAGACCGAAGTTTTTGGAACGAGCAATTTGCCGATATCCCAGAATTCGCTTCTTTAACACCGCATAAGGGATACGAGATGAGCTTACATGCGGAGCGGTTCTCGGGGGATATTCCAGCTTCTTTGAAGGAGAAGCTTCGTGCTTTTTGTGAAGAACAGAAAGTCAGTATGCTTTCTATATTTATGTCCACTGTTTATATTTATTTACACCGATTTAGCGGCATGGAGGATGTTGTCCTTGGAACCTTTATGGGCAACCGAACGAATGCAAAAGAAAAAAAGATGATTGGTATGTTTGTTTCCACCATCCCGATGCGGGCATCTGTGAATGGGTCACAATCCTTTCTTGATTTCGTGAAGCGGGTCATGGCGGATCAGATGAAGATATTGCGTCATCAAAAATATCCTTACAATCTGCTCATGAATGATTTGCGGGAAAGAGAAGGGTTTACAGGACGTCTTTTTGATATTTCTTTAGAATATCAGGTCATGCAATGGCAGAAAAAAGAGAATCTGTCCTTCATTACTGAGCCTATTTTTAGTGGAAGCGGCATGAATGACATTTCGATTCATGTGAAAGACCGCTGGGATACAGATACATTGACTATTGATTTTGATTACCGTACCGATTTATTTAGTGAAGATGAGATGAGTCAGATGTTTGATCGATTCACGATCTTGCTAGAAGCGGCGGTTTCTCAGCCTGAGCAGCTCATCGGGACATTGCCTCTATTGTCAGCAGATGAACAAAGCGAATTGCTTCAATTATCTGAGTCTGTGGGAGATTCATTTGAATTACCAGTAGCGAAGCCGGTTCACCACTTATTTGATGAGACAGCAAAAAAGCATGCAGATCAGGCAGCCGTGGTAGCGGAAAATGGAACGCTCACTTATGGAGAGCTGTATCAACAGGCTGACAAGCTGGCACGGTTTTTACAAATGAAAGGTGTTTCTCGTGATGTACCCGTTGCAGTTTTAATGAACCGGACGGCGGATGCGATGGTAGCTATTTTTGGCATATTAAAGGCTGGCGGAGCATATGTACCAATCGATCCGGCATTACCTGAGGAACGTATTCACTTCATTGTGGAGGATTCGGGTGCTTCTATTGTTTTAACAGAGGAGTCGTTAGCTCAGCAGTACCCATCCTTCAAGGAGAAAATGATCGTCCAGCAGCATGTGTTATTAGATGATTGCTCGCTGCCAGACCTTTTCAATCAGACGGAATCAAAGGATTTGGCTTATATGATTTATACATCGGGTACAACGGGAAAGCCGAAGGGTGTCATGATTGAGCATCTTCAGCTGCATCATTTGGTTCATGCACTGCATCACGAAGTGTATCAGGGAGCAAGTCAGCTGCAAATGGCGCTTCTTGCACCATTCCATTTCGATGCATCTGTAAAACAAATCTTTGCTGCACTTTTATTTGGACATACGCTTCATATCGTGCCAAGGGAAACGACAAGAAATGGTGTACAGCTGGCTGCGTATTACAGAGAACATCAAATTGAAGCGGCAGATGGAACGCCAGCGCATGTACAGCTTTTACTTGCAGCCGATTTGGATGGGCTTGCACTCACTCACATGCTGATTGGGGGAGAAGCATTGCCTGCGAAAGCGGCGCTGTCTTTGATTGAAGCTGTTCGCATCAGCCAGCCGAATTTTGCTCTATGGAATGTGTATGGTCCGACAGAGACGTGTGTGGATGCGGCGGTTCATCGTATAGATCGAAGTGAGCTGCAGGAATCGTCTGAACAGCGCTATGTTTCGATTGGCAAGCCGCTAGGTCATCACCGGATGTATATTTTAAATGAATATGAGCAATTGCAGGTGCGCGGGGCGGCCGGAGAGCTATGCATTGCGGGGATCGGTGTTGGACGCGGCTATGTGAATCAGCCTGAATTGACGGAGAAGGTATTCAGAGCAGACCCGTTTGCTCCTCATGAACGGATGTATCGCACAGGTGATTTAGTCAGATGGCTTCCAGATGGCACGATTGATTATCTTGGAAGAATGGATGACCAAGTGAAAATAAGGGGCTACCGTATAGAAACGGGCGAAATTGAAGCTGTGATGGAGCAGGTAGACGGCGTCGATAAGGCTGTCGTACTTGTGGTCGATGAAACGGATGGTGAGAAGGCTTTAAGTGCTTATTATCAATCCCGTCAAGAGGCCCTCTCAGTGGACACGCTGCGAGCCGCTATTCAACATCAGCTGCCAGCTTACATGATGCCGCTTTATTTCAAACAGCTCGATGCATTTCCACTCACAGTCAGCGGTAAAGTCGATCGGCGTGCGCTAGCCGCATTAAAAGGAGACAAGGCTGTTAGTGCTGTTTATGTAGCGCCTAGAAACGATATAGAAACGAAGCTTGTTCGTTTGTGGGAAGAAATTCTTGATCAAGAGAACATTGGTGTGTATGACTCATTCTTTGATCGAGGCGGACATTCGCTCAAAGCAATGACAGTTCTCACGCATGTTCAGCGAGCTTTTCAGGTGGAGGTGCCGCTGTCCGTTTTATTTGAACAGCAGACGATTGCCGCACTTGCTGTCTATATTGAACAAGCGGAAAGATCTTCTCAAGTGGTGATACCGAAAGCGCCGCTTGCCGCCGATTATCCATTGTCACCACCACAGCAGCGTGTCTATATGGTGAGTCAATTGGAGCAGAGTACCGCATATCATATGCCTGCCGTTGTGAGGTTAAGAGGAACGCTGCAACGAGAGAAGCTGGATGCCGCCTTTGAAAAAATGATCGCACGTCATGATATGCTGCGGACTTCTTTTCATACAATCAAAGGAGTTCCTCGTCAGCGGGTCGCTTCATCAGTCCCATTTCAAATGGAACAGCTGACAGGCAGCACGATGGAAGAGAACATGAAGCAATTTGTCAGACCTTTTGACCTCGAGCGCGCGCCGCTTTTGCGGATTGGGCTTCAGTCTTTACATGATCAGGAGCACCTTCTCTTTTTTGATATGCATCACCTGATTTCAGATGGTCTTTCGATTGATTTGATATTGCGTGAGTTGTCAGATGCTTACGAGGGAGCGGTGAAAGCGCCATTGAAGCTTCAATATCAGGATTATGCCGTTTGGCAAGAGCATCAGGCAGATCAAGGTGACCAAAAGGACGAAGCATTCTGGCTGCAAGAATTTTCGGGAGAAATTCCTGCTTTACAGCTGCTCACCGATTATCAGCGCCCAGCTGTCCAGTCTTTCACAGGGGATCGTGTCATGAAAGAAATAGATGGTACGTTAAAAGCCCGATTACAAGAGCTTGCAGTCAATCATCACACCACGCTGTATACGGTTCTGCTTTCTGCTTACTATACACTGCTTGCGAAATACACAGGCCAAAAGGAATTCGTTGTCGGGACACCGACAGCAGGACGTGTGCATGCAGATCTGAATGATATGATCGGCATGTTTGTCCAGACGCTGGCTTTGCGGTCAGAGGTTGATCCGAACAGCACAATGACGCAGTTGATTGAGCATGTAAAGGAAAAGACGATGCGGGCGTTTGAACATCAGCAATACCCATTCGAGCGGCTGCTTGAAAAGCTGAATGTGCAAAGAGATTTTAGCCGCCATCCATTGTTTGATACCGTCTTTGCCCTGACGCCGGATCATTCGAAAGCACAGCATATTGGAGAGATGAAAGTCGAAATCGAGGAAACCAATTTCCATATTGCGAAATTTGATTTAACACTGCAAGCGATGGAGTCAGGTCAAGGTGTATCCTTCGTTCTCGATTACAGTACTGCTTTATTTAAACGCAGTACAGCAGAGCAGATGCTCAAGCATTATGTGTATCTTCTGGAGCAGATAGTTGAAATGCCGGAGGAAGCTATTCGGTCGTACCGCTTACTGTCTGAACAAGAGGCGGAGGATCAATTGAATATGTGGAACCCGTTGCCTACGCCTTATCCTGCGGAAGAAACCATTGTGACGCAGTTTGAAGCACAGGTGCAGCAACAGGGGCATAAGCCTGCACTGCAATTTAAAGACGTGGTTCTTTCTTATCAAGAACTGAATCACAGAGTCAACCAGCTGGCTCATTATTTACGAGAACATGGTTTTGAAAAAGGGATGAAAGCGGCTTTATTCTTTGAACGGTCCAATGAGATGGTGATGTCAGTTCTAGCTGTACTAAAGGCTGGCGGTGTTTATGTACCAATTGATCCGGACTTCCCTGATGAGCGTGTAAAGCACTTTTTGACAGACAGCGGTGCACAGTTTGTGCTCACGCATCAGGTGCTGCGTCATCGTTCTGTGCTGGCTGATTTTGAAGGGACCATCATAGAAACAGAAGATCAGGCTGTTGATCAGCAGTCAGACAGCAATACGGGTATAGGTGTGTCACCTGAGGATTTGGCGAATTTGACCTATACATCTGGTACTACAGGCAAGCCTAAAGGGAACATGGTGACACACCGGAACATTTTGAGGACGGTGAAGCAATCGAATTATCTCACCATTCATCACGAAGATACGGTGATGAGCATCTCAAACTATGTATTTGATGCCTTTATGTTTGATGTGTTTGGGGCTTTATTGAACGGAGCGAAACTCATTGTTCTGCCAAAGGACAATATCTTAAACATGAATGAGCTTTCTGGAGCGATTGAGAAGGAAGAAGTCAGCATTTTAATGATCACAACGGCTCTTTTCCACTTACTGATTGATATGAAAAAGGACAGCCTGAAGAACGTGAGAAAAGTACTGTTTGGCGGAGAGCGCGCGTCAGTACCTCATGTTGCGTCAGCGCTTGAAACGGTAGGGGAAAACAAACTTGTTCATATGTATGGGCCGTCTGAAAGCACGATTTTTACAACGTATTATCCTGTCAATCAAATAGATGAACGGGCGTTATCTATTCCCATTGGAAAGCCAGTGAGTCAAACGGCTGTTTACATTGTAGATGAATGTGGACATGTGCAGCCGCCAGGTGTTGCAGGAGAGCTCTGTGTTGCTGGTGATGGACTGGTAAAAGGGTATTATCGCCGGCCAGAACTAACAAGCGAAAAGTTTGTAGCAAATCCTTTCCGATCTGGCGAGGTCATGTATAAAACGGGTGATTTAGCACGCTGGCTGTCAAATGGAGATATTGAATTCATTGGACGAATGGATCAACAAGTGAAGATTCGAGGACAGCGGATTGAACTGGGAGAAATCGAGCACCAGCTGCTGCAACATCCACAGGTGAAGGAAGCTGTTGTGATTGCAGCGTCAAATGATACATTGTGTGCGTATTTCACAGCAGACGGAGCTGTTCCGCTAGCGGATTTACGTGAGCAAGCAGGACGTGAACTGCCTGTTTATATGGTGCCAGCCTTCTTCATGCAATTAGACGAGCTTCCGCTGACAGGCAACGGCAAGGTAGATAGACGGGCTTTACCGGTGCCTGATTTGAGTGAGCAGACAGCAAATGAATTCGTCCCTCCTCAATCAGATACAGAGCGTATATTGGCACACATTTGGGAAGAAGTTCTTGAAGTGCCGAGAATCGGAAGACACGATCATTTCTTTGAATGCGGGGGTCATTCGCTGCGCGGCATGAAAATGCTGAACAGACTGTATGAAGAGATGAATGTGGAATGCACCCTGAAAACTTTATTTGAATCACCAACATTAGAAGCGTTTGCTCTTGCGGTTGATCAAACAGATCAAACCGAAATCAAGCGAGTGGAGAAAGCGGAAAAGGCGGCTTTTTATCCAGTGACATCTGCTCAGAAAAGACTGTTCGTTCTGCAAAAAATGACAGATGCTGAAAGCTATCATATGCCTGCCGCTTTAAAGCTTGAAGGCGTATTTGATGAAAAACGATTTGAACAAGCCGTTGAACAGCTTGTTCATCGTCATGAAGCGTTCCGTACGAGCTTTGATTTCGTTCAGGGTGCACCTGTTCAGCGGATTGAACCAAATGTCTCTGTAGACATTGAAAAAATCGAAGGGAATGGCCGAGACATTCAGCAGCTAATGAATGACTTTATCCGTCCATTTGATTTAGAAAAAGCGCCTCTACTCAGAGTGGGGCTTGTGTCTGTCTCCGTCAATGTCCGTTATTTACTGATTGATATGCACCACATTATTTCAGATGGTGCGTCTGTCGGAATTTTAATTGAGGAACTTTCGAGCTTGTATCGAGGAGACGAACTAGAGGAATTACCTGTTCAATATAAGGATTATGCTGTTTGGTCAAAAAGTGAGGAATCCCTTGCGCAAAAAGAAATTGATGAGGCGTTCTGGCTGAAGCAATTACACGGAGAACTGCCTGTATTGGCACTGCCTGAAGACCTGCCAAGACCAAAAGTGCAGACATTCGAAGGAGATCGCGTCGCATTCTCGATCGACGGCCCGCTTAAAGAGAAATTGGATGAGCTGGTCAGATCGCTCAACAGTACGACGTATACAGTGCTGCTTGCTTGCTACAGTACACTTTTAAGCAAGCTTTCGAGACAGGAAGATATCATCATCGGTTCTCCGGTTGTGGGCAGAACTCATCCTGATATTCAATCTGTGATCGGCATGTTTGTCAATACGCTGGCACTCAGAACAAAGCCTGCGGGACAGCAGACATTTGCTGAATTTGCGTCAAAAGTTCATCAGCTTGTATTAGAGGCAAACGAACATCAACTGTACCCGTTTGAAGAATTGGTGGATCAAGTACAAACGGTGCGCGACACAAGCCGCCATCCAATCTTTGATGTGGTGTTCTCGATGGAAAATGCAGATATCCGTGATTTGTCGATGGATGGAATTCACATTGTTCCACAACCATTCAAAGAGAACATCGCCAAATTTGACTTGACCCTAACTGGAAATGAATCTGCTGATCAGATTGAGCTTGTGTTTGATTTTAACTCTGCTATCTTTCAACAGCCGTCAATTGAGAAGTGGAAGGAATATTTCCTTTATTTGATTGAACAAATGGTGTCAGCACCAGATCAATCATTAGATCAGATGCAATTATTGTCACCACAGCAGCAGCAAAAACTGCTGGGCGAATGGTCAGGGCCAGTCCTAGACGTCCCGTCCGATCAAACCGTTCATGCACTAATTGAAGCACAGGCGGACAACACACCTTATCAAAAGGCGGCTACCTTCTGCGGCACAAGCTGGACATATGAAGAACTGAACAAACGGGCGAATACTGTGGCCGCAAGACTCATGTCCAGCGGCACAAAACCGGGAGATCGCGTCGGCATTCTCACTCGTCCGTCGCTGGATATGACAGCCGCTGTCCTTGGTGTTCTCAAGGCAGGTGCGGCATTTGTGCCAATTGATGCCGACTACCCTGCGCAGCGCATTGCGTACATGCTGGAAGACTGCGAGGCAGAGGTGCTTCTTATTCAAAAAGGGCTCACTGCACCACCTTCTTTCACAGGTCATACCCTCTTAATAGAAGAGGCGGTAGAAGGAGAAGCGCACGCGATTCAGGTTCCTATCAAACCAACGGATCTCGCCTATATGATTTACACATCTGGGACGACTGGACAGCCGAAGGGTGTCATGGTCGAGCATCAGTCACTAGTGAATCTCGCTTTCTGGCACAATGATGCCTTCCAGGTGACAACGGAAGATCGAACCGCAAAATATGCCGGCTTTGGCTTTGATGCCTCCATTTGGGAGATGTTCCCGACATGGATAGCCGGCGCAGAGCTGCATATCATCGACGAAGCGATCCGTCTCGATATGATCAAGCTCAATACGTATTTCAATGACGAAGGCATTACCATTGCGTTCCTGCCAACGCAGCTATGTGAGCAGTTTATGTCGATGGACAATCAGTCTCTCCGTTACTTACTGACAGGCGGAGATAAGCTGAAACAGGTGAAGCCCGTTTCATACAAACTAGTGAATAACTACGGGCCGACTGAATATACGGTCGTGGCGACCAGCGGGATCATTGATCCGCATCAAGGCACGCTTCCTATCGGAACAGCGATTGCCAATAGCCGTTTTTACATCATGGGTTCGTTATATGATCTCTCGCCGCCAGGCGTACCGGGTGAGCTTGTCATTGCGGGGAAAGGACTGGCCAGAGGCTACTGGAATCTCCCCGAGGAAACGGACAAACGATTTGTCCCAGATCCATTTCATCCAGGAGAGCGCATGTACCGCACAGGCGACTTGGTGAAATGGACAGAGGATGGCGAGCTGATCTATCTCGGTAGAAAAGACCATCAGGTCAACATCCGAGGCTTCCGTATTGAGCTGTCGGAAATAGAAGCGCAGCTCCTTGCGATAGATTCTGTAAAAGAGGCAGTCGTGACAACAGTCCAAGATGCCAGCGATCAAGATGCCCTTATCGCTTACGTTATGACGGATGAAGAAACGACAGCCCTGAAAGAAAGCCTAAAACGCACATTACCAGAATACATGGTGCCATCATGGATCATAAAGCTAGACCAATTCCCCATGACGGCAAATGGCAAAGTCGATCTTAAAGCACTGCCAGCACCTGATATAGAAGCGAATCAAACGGCATATGAAGCGCCAAGAGACGAAGTCGAAACACTGCTTTGCGGCATTTGGGAAGATGTGCTTGGCGTAAGCCAAGTCGGTATTCACGACCACTTCTTCTTCCTTGGCGGAGATTCAATTAAAGGCATCCAAATGGCAAGCAGGCTCACGCAAGAGGGATGGAAGCTCGATATGAAGCTGCTTTTCCAATATCCAACCATTGCGGAGCTTCGCCCATATATCGAAGAAGCCGACCTTCTCACAGCGGATCAATCACCGGTCGAAGGGGAAGTCATTTTAACACCGATTCAGCGCTGGTTCTTTGAACGCAACTTTAGTAGCCAGCATCATTGGAACCAGTCCGTTATGCTCCATTCGCCAAATGGCTTGGATGAGGCAATTGTTAAGCAGGTGCTCGAGCAGCTGATGATCCATCATGATGCCTTGCGAATGGTTTATCCAATAGAAGAAGGACGCATCATCCAGCGTCATCGAGGAGTAGAGGAAAACAATGTAGCAGTTGACGTGATAGAAGTGAAAGGGGAGCTATCACAGCAAATTGTGCAGGTGGAAAAGCTGGCAAATGAAGTGCAGGCGAGTATTTCTTTAACAGAGGGACCATTAATAAAACCTGCTATTTTCCGAACGGATCAGGGAGATCACTTATTGCTAGCGGTACATCACCTTGTCATTGATGGTGTGTCATGGCGTATTTTCCTTGAAGACTTCATGGCTCTTTATGAACAGTCGAAACGCGGGGAAGCCCTAACACTTCCTGAAAAAACACATTCATTCCAAGAATATGCCCAAAAGCTGACAGAATACGCTGTTTCAGACGATCTGCTAGCGGAAAGGGCCTATTGGAAAAAGGTACTTGCGCATTCAATCACGCCGCTTCAGAAGGATCATGTCACGGAGGATCAAAGAATGCTGCATACGAAGACAATCCGCTTTACTTTGTCTGAAGAGGAAACAGAAAGCCTGCTGACGGATGTACATGAGGCTTATCATACGGACATAAATGATATTTTGCTGACAGCATTAGGATGGTCCATGAAAGAGTGGACAGGTGAAGACAGACACTTGATTCACCTTGAAGGACACGGAAGAGAGGAAATCCTTCCAGCGGTTAATGTGTCACGGACAATCGGCTGGTTTACGAGCATGTATCCTGTGTTACTAGATATGTCGCATACAGACGATCTTCCTTATCAAATCAAATATTTAAAAGAGGAACTCAGGCACATCCCAAACAAGGGAATCGGTTATGGCATTTTAAAATACTTAACGCCTGACAAGATGAAAAGTGATATTGCATTTGATGTCACACCAGAAATCAGCTTCAACTATCTCGGTCAGTTTGATGAACAGATCGGCGGCGGTGAGCTGAATCGATCCGCGTGGCATGCAGGACAATCGCTGAGCCCTGAATCAGAGAAGCCTCATGCGTTAGATATTGTTGGATTCGTAGAACAAGGCATGCTCCATATGACGATTTCATACAATCAACTTGAATTCGAAGAGCGTACGATGGAGCAATTCAAGGAACTTCTAGAAAAGAACGTGAAGGCCTTAATCTCACATTGTGTATCACAGGATGAGACTCAGATCACACCTAGTGATGTAGGGGATGACGATCTTACCATGGATGAACTTGAAAAGCTGATGGATATATTTTAAGCAAACGAAGAGGTGAACTATGAGCAAACAGAAGATTCAAAAGGTATATCCTTTAACGCCAATGCAAGAGGGCATGCTGTATCATGCCATGCTAGATCCTAATTCCTCCTCTTATTTCACACAGCTAGAGCTTGGAATAAGAGGAGAATTCGATCTCGATCTTTTTGAAAAAAGTCTCAATGAGCTCATACGCACATATGACATTCTCCGTACAGCCTTTGTATATCAGCAATTACAAAAGCCTCGTCAGGTTGTATTGGCAGAACGTCATTTAGAGGTGCATAGAGAGAATCTATCTCACATGAATCATCAGGAACAGCAAAAGGTACTAGAACAATATAAAAAGCAAGTGAGAAAACAAGGCTTCCACTTAACGAATGATCTGTTATTGAAAGTCGCTGTTTTCCAGCTAAATGAAACAAACTGGCATCTCATTTGGAGCAACCATCACATCATCATGGATGGTTGGTCCATGGGTGTTTTGATGAAAAAGTTGTTTCATTACTATGAATCTTATCGAAACGGCAAAACGCCGGATCGCTCACAAGGTAAACCTTATGCAGACTATATCCAGTGGCTTGGAAAGCAAAATAAACAAGAAGCGGAAGGCTATTGGAAGGAGCGTCTAGCTGGTGCTGTTCAGCATCAAGGACTGCTGCATCAGAAAGAGACGGGCGGACAATACGACCATCAGGAATGGACGTTCACATGGGATGCTGAAATGGTCAATACCATTCAAGAGGTCGCAAGAAATTGCCAAGTGACACCGCCAAATATGTTTCAGGCTGTCTGGGCAGTTCTTTTAGGCACATACCATGCGGCAGATGATGTCACTTTCGGAACAGTCGTATCAGGAAGACCGCCAAGTGTGTCCGGTATAGAACGTATGGCAGGGCTGTTTATTAATACGATACCAGTCAGGGTGACAATAGATCAGGCGTACACCTTCAAACAGCTGTTTCAAAAGGTTCAAAAGCATGCGCTGGAAGCGGAAAACTATGATTTTATGCCACTTTATGACATTCAGCAGCAGACAGCCGCTGGAGGACAGCTCTTCGATCACTTGGTGGGGTTTGAGAACTATCCTTTAGATCAAGAGCTATCTGGTGACACCATGTCTGCGCGTCTAGGTTTTTCGATTGATGTAAAAGACGGATTTGAGCAAACGAATTTCGATCTAAATGTACTTGTATATCCAGGTGAAACATGGACATTGAAAATCAAATACAATGCGAAGGCTTTTGAAGAAAAGGTCATTGAACATATATCGAAACACCTGACCCATCTCATGAAGCAGATCATCCACAACCCGGAAATTCGCCTTCATGAAGTGACATGTATCACAGATGAAGAAAAACAGCAGATTGAAGCTTGGAACAAGACAGGTCGAGATTATCCGAAGCACCTGTCCATTCCTGAGCTTCTCAAAGAGCGCATCCAAACGCAGCCAGATCATCTTGCATTAGTCGAAGGAGATCGGTCATTTACCTATAAGGAGCTTGGCCAAGAAATTCATCGCATAGCTGGCAGCTTGGTGGCTGAAAACGGAGTAAAGTCCGAGGATGCCGTTGCTGTGTATATGAACCGATCAGCAGATGCAGTGCTGTCCATATTAGCAGTTCTTCATGCAGGTGCTGCTTACGTACCAATTGATCCATCCCAGCCTGAGGAGAGAATCCGATTTATGCTTGAAGACAGCGGTGTATCGATTTTGCTCTATGCTGACAGTCAGCCGCCAGCTCATGAAGGCATCCAAGCTGTCAATGTGTCAGAGCTGTCTAAGCGTTCACACGTGCCATTGTCAGTCCAGACGTCTCCTGCGCAGTTGGCATACATCATGTATACGTCAGGATCAACTGGACGGCCAAAAGGTGTTCAAATTGAGCATCAGCATATTGTGAGATTAGCATGTTCTCAGGAAAAATTGAGTTTGAACGTGTCGGATCGTATGGCGCATACAGGTGCAGTCAGCTTTGATGCGATTACCTTTGAAATTTTCACGACATTGTTAAATGGGGCGACGCTTTATCCTGTTGAACGTGACACGTTATTAGACATCAATCGATTTGAACAATTTATCCAAACGAATCAGATCTCGGTGCTCTTTTTAACGACTGGATTATTTAATCAGCTCGCTCAGCAGCGGCCGCAGATGTTTAAAGGGTTGTCCACATTGATCACAGGTGGTGATGTGATCAATGTGAAGAGTGCAGAGCTTGTGAAGAAGAGCCATCCATCACTTGTGTTACTGAATGCATATGGTCCAACAGAAAACACCACCATCTCGACCATTTACGAGGTGAGAGGGGATGAAACGGGCACAATCCCAATTGGTCAGCCGATCAATCATTCGTCCGCTTACATTTTAGATGACAATCAAAGGCTTCAACCAATTGGCGCGCCAGGAGAGCTGTATGTTGGCGGTGATGGTGTCTCAAGGGGATATCTCCATCGCCCAGATTTAACAAAGCAAGCATTTATCGCGGATCCTTTTAGGCCTGAAGGACGTTTGTATCGAACAGGAGATATGGCTAGGTATAACTCGGATGGTCAGATCGAATTCCTAGGCCGGACAGATGATCAAGTGAAAATTCGCGGCTTCCGTATTGAGCTTGGTGAAATTGAAACGGTTCTTCAGCAAGAAATGGGTATAGATGATGCGGTTGTAATCGTCCATGAGTCTTCTTCAGATGAAAAAGAAATAACCGCATACTATACAGGCACGATCACAGAAGAAGAAGTGCGGACTCTATTCAATCGAGCGCTGCCTGCGTATATGGTGCCGCATCATGTCATGAAGCTAGAGGCTTTCCCGCTTACCTCAAACGGAAAGGTCGATCGAAAAGCATTACCAAAGCCAGACGAAGCGCATGGTGAAGACATCAAGATTCTTCCGCCTGAAACCGAGACGGAAAAGGCGCTTGCTTATATTTGGGAAGAGCTGCTAGGGAAAACGGTTGGAATAGACGAGCATTTCTTCATGGCTGGCGGGCATTCACTCAAAGCGATGATGATGTCAGCGAAGATTCAAGAAGTGTTTCAAAAGGAAGTTCCAATTCAAGAGATTTTTGAGAAACCAACGATTCGCTCACTTGCGGCATCTATCGATCAGGATGGTGAACAAGAGCAGGTACATCCGATCTTGCCGGCAGCGCAGGCGGAGGACTATCCGGTGTCACCAGCTCAGCGCCGCTTATACATTTTGCAAACACTTGAACCTGAGAGCACGAACTATCATATTCCGATCGTCTTAACGCTTGAAGGTACACTTGATCATCAGCGGCTCAGCTCAGCGTTTGATGAATTGATTCAAACGCATGAAATCTTAAGAACGAGCTTTCATATGAAAGGGGAACACATTGTTCAAAGGGTGCATGAACGAGCTGCATTTCATCTTCCCGTCCATGTTGTAAAGGAAGAAGATGCAGAGGCGTTTCTTTCTGAACGTCAGGCGCCATTTGACTTGACAGCCGCTCCTCTCCTGCGAGCACAGCTGCTTAAAGTCAGTGAGGACCGTCATCTTCTAGTTGTGGAAGCACATCATCTGATTACAGATGGCAGCTCCATGAAGACGTTCATTCAAGATTTGGCAAAGGCTTATGATGGAGAAACGCTTGCAGAAAGACCGATTCATTATAAAGACTATGCTGCTTGGCAGTTAAGTGCAGAAGAAACGGAGAAACAGCGTGAGCATGAAGCGTATTGGCTGAAGCAATTCGAAGGAGATATACCGGTTTTAGATTTACCAACAGACTACCCGCGTCCAGCGGAACGTGATTTTTCAGGAGAACGGGTGATGTTTGGCTGTGATCAAGCGACGACTCAGCGCATTCATGAATTGCTTCAGAAAACGGATACGACCTTGTACATGTTCTTATTATCCGCCTTTCAAGTGCTGCTCGCTTCCTATAGCGGGCAGGAAGATATCATCGTTGGTTCGCCTGTTGCAGGGCGGACACATCCGGATATACAGGATATGCCGGGGATGTTCATCAATACCATTGCGATGCGCGGGAAACCTGAACAAACCAAGTCGTTTTTACAGCTGCTTGAAGAAATAAAAGAAACGAGTGTAGCTGCTTTTGCACATCAAAGCTATCCGCTCGAAGAGTTAATTGCGCGTCTTCCGCTTGATCGCGATACAACCCGGAGCCCGCTCTTTAGTGTTTCGTTTAATATGCAGAACATGGAGATTCCGGCTTTAAAGCTCGGCGATCTGAACATTTCGCCTTATGCTATTCAACATCGCTCGGTCAAATTTGATCTGTCTCTAGAAGCATTTGAACGCGAGGGAGAATTAAAGCTAAGTCTTGACTATGCAACGGCGTTATTTAAAGAGGAGACCATCCGCCGTTTTGGAACACATCTTCTGACGATTATTCGTGAGGCGGTTTTACATCCAGATGAACAGATCGGCTTGTTCAATCTATTGGATCAACAAGAGCAAATGGAGCGTTTGGAGAAAAGAGACGATGGACAAACGAGTCAGCATGAGCCATTCCATGTGCAATTTTCTCGTCAAGCAAAGGAAACACCTGATGCCATGGCGGTCATGGATGATCAAAGGAAGCTCACCTACCGTGAACTTGAGGACATGTCGAATGCACTGAGCGGTGAACTGAAGGCTCAAGGCGTAGAGAAAGAAAGCACTGTGGCGCTCATCCTTGATCGCTCTGTCTATGTCATCGTATCGATGCTCGGTGTGATGAAAGCAGGCGGTGCATTTGTGCCAATTGATCCGGCTTTTCCTGCGGAACGTATCCGCTACACATTAGAAGATTCAGGGGCACAAGTCATCGTGACAAATGAGTCTCTGCTCGATTCCGATCAGTATCACAAATCAATTCAGGTGGTACATGTTGAAAAAGCAGTGCGTCAAAACCATTCGCTAGACCTGCCGGAAGTATCGGTTGATCAGCTGGCTTATGTGATTTATACGTCGGGTACAACAGGGAAGCCGAAGGGCGTACAGCTCACGCATCGTAATCTATCTCATTACGTCAACTGGCTGACCAATGAGGTGACAATGCAAGAATGTGATCGAACCGCACTGCTGTCTTCTTATGCATACGACCTTGGTTACACAAGCATTTTCCCTGTCTTAAAAGCAGGGGGTGCACTCTATGTTCCTCGTGAAGACGTGTATACAGACCCTGTGTGTCTCATGCGTTTTATTGATGAACAAGAGCTGACTTATATCAAAATGACACCATCCTTATTTCATATGATGGCAGACTCTCCGCAGTATGCATTTGATGCTTTGCGCCTTGTTGTACTTGGAGGAGAACCCATTGTTCCTAAGGATGTTGAGACATTTATGAAGCACCATCCTTGCGTGGCAGTGATGAACCATTACGGTCCGACGGAAACAACCATTGGTACAGTCACCAAGCTGATCACACCGCATGAGCTGGATGCTTTGAAGGAGCGTTCTTTAATCGGAAAGCCAATTGCTCACACAAGCGCGCTTGTATGCAATCGTGAGCATCGCCTTGTCCCATATGGCGCACCGGGTGAGCTCTATATATCAGGCGAAGGCGTGTCGAGAGGATATTTGAACCAGCCTGAATTAACAGCAGAGCGTTTTCTTGAAAATCCATTTTTCCCTCAAGAGCGGATGTATCGAACAGGGGATTTGGTCAGACAGCATGCAAATGGAGACATTGAGTTTCTTGGAAGAGTAGATGACCAAGTGAAAATTCGCGGCTATCGAATTGAGAAACAAGAAATTGAGCATGCCGCACGGGCACTTTCATTCATTCAAGAAGTGTATGTCAAAGTGATTCACATGACCCGTTTACCAGAGCTAGCGTTATATTATACAGCGCCTGAACCTATTGGAACACTGGTGTTTAGAGAAAAGCTTTCAGAGACACTGCCTGATTATATGATTCCAACCTATTTTGTCAAAGTGGATCATATTCCGCTTACACAAAACGGCAAGGTGGATGCGAAGTCTCTGCCGCTTCCTCATGAGGCACATATGAGCCGCACAGTACACGCAGCACCAGAAACGGCGCTTGAGCAGGCGCTTTGTGATATTTGGTCAGATGTTCTTGGAATTGAGCAAATCGGTGTTCATGACCATTTCTTTGAATTAGGGGGGCACTCTCTCAAAGGCATGGTGCTCATATCAAAGATGCAAGCTAAGCTGAACAAACATGTGCCACTCAAAGTCCTTTTTGAAAAGCCAACCATACGGGCGATGGCGGCATATTTGGAAGAAGCTGATTCTGCGGCGGTCACAGCCATTCAGCCAGCGAAAAAGCAAGACTTCTATCCTGTCTCGTCTGCACAAAAGCGGATGTACGTGTTACAGCAGCTACATCCAGAAGCAGTCACCTACCATATGCCAGCAGTGTTAATGATGGAAGGAAACCTTGACCTGAAGCAGCTAGAAGAAGCACTTCAAGCATTAATTGACAGACATGAATCATTGCGGACAGCCTTTGTTGAAATTGACGGTGTCCCAGTTCAAAAAGTATATCGACGTGTGCCGTTTACGTTAGAGGTTGTTGAAGTAGAGAGCGGTCAGGAACAATCTGCCATAGAAGCATTCATCACACCATTCTCATTACACCATGCACCATTGATGAGGGCGAAGGTGGCAAAGCTTTCTGATGAGAGATATATGTTCATGATGGATATGCACCATATTATTGCAGATGGTGTCACACGTGGTCTGCTCATTCAAGAATTGGCCGAGCTATATGAGAAAAAGGCATTACCGCCAGTTCAGCTGCACTACAAGGATTATGCGGTGTGGCAACAGGAAGAAAAGCAGCAAGCATTGCTTGAAAAACAGAGGCAGTATTGGCTGGAGCAATATGCACAGCCGCCAGAGGATTTGGTGCTTCCGCTTGATTTTCCGCGCCCTAGTGTTCAGTCATTTGAAGGAGACCGAGTCGATAGATGGCTGTCTGCTGAAAAGACGCAGCACATCAAAGCACTTATGGCTGAAAAAGGTGTGAGCCTGAACATGGTCATGCAAACGGCCTTTGCTCTTTTCCTTCATCAATTAACTGGGCAGACAGACATCGTCATAGGTGCTGTGACGGCTGGACGTACGCATGCGTCACTCGAACGGATTCCAGGCATGTTTGTGAATACACTAGCTCTTCGGCATGAAGTTCAGCTAGAAGAAACCTCCGAGCACCTGCTTGAAAAAATCAAAGATCACAACCTATCAGCCTATGAACATCAAGCGTTCCCGTTTGAGGAATTGGTTGCGCAGTTAGATCTTCCGCAAGACACGAGCCGTAATCCGTTGTTTAGTGTCATGTTGACAACAGATGATCGTGACCTGACGTTACCGAATTTAAATGGGCTAAAGCTTTCGCAAAAGCAGCAAGAAACGGTTCATGCAAAATTTGATTTAACGCTCGGTGTCTTTGAGGAACAAAATCAAGTGGGTCTTCGCTTTGAGTATGCAGCGGCACTGTTTAAAAAGAGTACCATTCAGCGCTGGAGTCGATACTTTGAACAAATCATAGACGAACTGATGGCGAAGCTGAATCAGCCAATCTCAACACTATCAATCTTAACGAAAGAAGAAAAGCAAGACCTACTGAATGAATGGTCAGGGCCAGTCCTAGACGTCCCGTCCGATCAAACCGTTCATGCACTAATTGAAGCGCAGGCGTGCAACACACCTTATCAAAAGGCGGCTACCTTCTGCGGCACAAGCTGGACATATGAAGAACTGAACAAACGGGCGAATACTGTGGCCGCAAGACTCATGTCCAGCGGCACAAAACCGGGAGATCGCGTCGGCATTCTCACTCGTCCGTCGCTGGATATGACAGCCGCTGTCCTTGGTGTTCTCAAGGCAGGTGCGGCATTTGTGCCAATTGATGCCGACTACCCTGCGCAGCGCATTGCGTACATGCTGGAAGACTGCGAGGCAGAGGTGCTTCTTATTCAAAAAGGGCTCACTGCACCACCTTCTTTCACAGGTCATACCCTCTTAATAGAAGAGGCGGTAGAAGGAGAAGCGCACGCGATTCAGGTTCCTATCAAACCAACGGATCTCGCCTATATGATTTACACATCTGGGACGACTGGACAGCCGAAGGGTGTCATGGTCGAGCATCAGTCACTAGTGAATCTCGCTTTCTGGCACAATGATGCCTTCCAGGTGACAACGGAAGATCGAACCGCAAAATATGCCGGCTTTGGCTTTGATGCCTCCATTTGGGAGATGTTCCCGACATGGATAGCCGGCGCAGAGCTGCATATCATCGACGAAGCGATCCGTCTCGATATGATCAAGCTCAATACGTATTTCAATGACGAAGGCATTACCATTGCGTTCCTGCCAACGCAGCTATGTGAGCAGTTTATGTCGATGGACAATCAGTCTCTCCGTTACTTACTGACAGGCGGAGATAAGCTGAAACAGGTGAAGCCCGTTTCATACAAACTAGTGAATAACTACGGGCCGACTGAATATACGGTCGTGGCGACCAGCGGGATCATTGATCCGCATCAAGGCACGCTTCCTATCGGAACAGCGATTGCCAATAGCCGTTTTTACATCATGGGTTCGTTATATGATCTCTCGCCGCCAGGCGTACCGGGTGAGCTTGTCATTGCGGGGAAAGGACTGGCCAGAGGCTACTGGAATCTCCCCGAGGAAACGGACAAACGATTTGTCCCAGATCCATTTCATCCAGGAGAGCGCATGTACCGCACAGGCGACTTGGTGAAATGGACAGAGGATGGCGAGCTGATCTATCTCGGCAGAAAAGACCATCAGGTCAACATCCGAGGCTTCCGTATTGAGCTGTCGGAAATAGAAGCGCAGCTCCTTGCGATAGATTCTGTAAAAGAGGCAGTCGTGACAACAGTCCAAGATGCCAGCGATCAAGATGCCCTTATCGCTTACGTTACGACGGATGAAGACACGACAGCCCTGAAAGAAAGCCTAAAACGCACATTACCAGAATACATGGTGCCATCATGGATCATAAAGCTAGAGCAATTCCCCATGACGGCAAATGGCAAAGTCGATCTTAAAGCACTGCCAGTACCTGATATGGAAGCGAATCAAACGGCGTACGAAGCGCCAAGAGACGAAGTCGAAACACTGCTTTGCGGCATTTGGGAAGATGTGCTTGGCGTAAGCCAAGTCGGTATTCACGACCACTTCTTCTTCCTTGGCGGAGATTCAATTAAAGGCATCCAAATGGCAAGCAGGCTCACGCAAGAGGGATGGAAGCTCGATATGAAGCTGCTTTTCCAATATCCAACCATTGCGGAGCTTCGCCCATATATCGAAGAAGCCGATCTTCTCACAGCGGATCAATCACCGGTCGAAGGGGAAGTCATTTTAACACCGATTCAGCGCTGGTTCTTTGAACGGAGGTTCGAAAATCAACACCATTGGAATCTCTCGATGATGCTTCATGCGCCGAAAGGATTTGACTTGGCGATCACAGAACAAGTCCTGCAAAAACTGTTTTCACATCACGATGCACTGCGCATGGTGTACAGACAAGAGCATGGTGACATCCTGCAATATAATCAGCGGGAGCTCACAGAACCGATGTCGATTATTTCTTGTGATGTTTCAAAAGAGAAGGACGTGAAAAAGGCCATCTCCACATATGCCAATGAGTATCAGCGTCAGCTGAATCTCGAAAAAGGTCCATTGATGAAAGTGATTTGTTTCCATACAGAACAAGGTGATCACTTACTCATGGTCACGCACCATCTTGTCATTGACGGTGTTTCATGCCGGATTTTACTAGAGGACTTTATGACTCTTTATCATCAGGCAGAACAAGGAGAAGCGCTGGTTCTGCCGCCAAAAACCCACTCCTTCAAAGAATGGGCAGAAGCGATTGAACGATACGCACAGTCACAGCCGCTCAAAAGTCAAAAGGAGTATTGGGCAGAGATTGAGAGCATGCCATTTACCACTTTACCTGTTGACCATGAAGTGAAAGAAAGAAAAGTCACCGATACGAGAGCGGTTAAAATGCAGCTGACAGAAGCAGAAACCGAGCATTTGTTGACCGATATTCATCTTCCGTACACAACAGAAATGAATGATATTCTTCTGTGTGCTCTTGGGCTTGCCGTTCAGGAATGGACAGGGCAATCTCATGTACACGTGCAGCTCGAAGGTCATGGAAGAGAGGATATTTTATCAGGGTTAGATGTATCCCGCACGGTTGGCTGGTTTACGAGCATGTATCCAGTCGTTCTTGAAGCGAAGCCGAATCAGACAATAGCAGATGCTATTAAAGGAACGAAAGAGATGCTGCGGCGTGTCCCGAATAAAGGAATTGGCTACGGTATTTTAAAATACATGACAGCATCTGATCCGTCGGCCAAACACGTACACCCTGAAATCAGCTTGAACTATTTGGGGCAGATTGATCAGGAAGTCGCGACAGAACTCTTTGGGCCGTCAACCTATGATATGGGCCGACAAGCAAGCCCTGAATCAGAAGCTGTTTATAAGCTGAACATTAGCGGGCTTGTTCAACACAACCAATTCATTCTGTCATGTTCCTATTGTGCAAGTGAATACGAAGAACAAACGATACAGCAGTTCATCGCATTGTTGAAGGAGAAAATTAGGTCCATCATCACCCATTGCTTAGCACTTCACGAGCGGGAATTTACGCCAAGTGATTTCTCTGTTGCGGATCTTGAAATGGATGAAATGGATGAAATCTTTGACATGCTTGAGGAGAAATTGACCTAACACCACTAGATCAGTCATGAAAAAGGGAAAGGAGGAATGGAATAGATGAGTCAATTTAAAAGGGATCAAGTTCAAGATATGTACTACCTGTCGCCGATGCAAGAAGGAATGCTGTTTCATACCCTCCACCATCAAGAAAAGGGCTTTTATGTAGAACAAATGGATATGAACGTGAAGGGCACACTTCGCCATGACTTGCTTGAGAAAAGCATGAATATCATCGTGGAACGGTACGATATTTTTCGTACCGTGTTCCTTCACGAAAAAGTGAAGCGTCCTGTCCAAGTTGTCTTGAAAAAACGACCTTTCCAGCTTGATGTGGTGGACATACAGAACCTTTCTGAAAGTGAACAGCTTGAGCGTATTGAGCGCTTTAAAGAACAGGATCAGCTAAGAGGATTTGATCTCTCGCAGGATCTGCTCATGCGGGCATCCGTTTTTCAAACGGGCCCTTCAAGCTATCGCTGGATATGGAGCTATCACCATATCCTTCTAGATGGCTGGTGTTTTGGCCTTGTCGTGCAGGAGTTATTTGCGATTTATCATGGGCTTTTGCATGGTACGCCTTACAAGCTGCAGCCAGTTAAGCCATATAAAGAATATATTCAATGGCTGGAAAAACAAGATAAACAAGCATCACTTGAATATTGGACGCAATCGTTAGCCGGGTTTGATGGACAAACAACCTTTAAAGAACAGCGAAAGCAAACAAATGAGCATGAATTAGGCGAAATCGAATGGTCCATGAGTAGAGAAGAAACGGCTGCTTTATCAGAGTTAGCCTTGCAGCAAAATGCCACGTTAAGCAGTGCGCTTCAATCGGTTTGGTCCATTTTATTGAGCAGGTATCAGCGGTCAAATGATGTTTTGTTTGGAACGGTTGTGTCAGGACGTCCGGCAGATTTGGCTGGTGTGGATCGGATGGTGGGATTGTTTATCAATGTCATTCCAAGAAGAATTCAGCTGACAGACCAAATGACGTTCCGTTCTCTATTATCAGAGACGCAGCAGCAGTCTTTAGCAGCTGAACCGCACCAATATATCCCAATATATGATATCCAGGCCAAGACAGGTCAGCGGCAGCTCATTGATCATATTGTGGTGTTTGAAAATGTCCCCGCTGCTAAAAAAGACGAGCAAGAGTCGCTGTTAGGCTTTACCGTAGAAGAAATGAAGGTATATGAAAAATCGAACTATGATCTCAATTTGCTTGCATCGCCCGGGGAACAATTGCAGTTGAAGCTGGCCTTTAACCAACGTGCATTTAATCCTGCATTTGTTCATCGATTAAAGGAGCAGCTGATTCTGTTGATCAAAGAGGCCATCGAGCATCCCGATCAATCAGTTCACACACTCACACTTGTGACGAAACGGGAAAAGCAGCGGATTCTTGAGGACTGGAATGCACCTGAGCTTGAACATGATCAGCTCTATTTGTCTAAGTGGTTTGAGCATAATGTCCGCAAACAGCCGAATGCGGTGGCATTATCAGCAGAGAATCACACAATGACCTATGCGGAGCTGAACGAACAGGCGAACCGTCTGGCAAGGCATTTGCAAAAACACGGAACCAAACATCAAACGGTTATCGCCATTTTAGCAGAGCGCACGCCTGAACTCATTGTGAGCTTGCTTGCCGTTTTAAAAGCAGGCGCAACCTATGTGCCAATTGATCCTGATTATCCAGAAAGCCGCATCCAATATATGCTGAGAGACAGCGGAGCGACGCATCTTCTCACTCATTCATCCTTTATCAGTCAAACGAAGGCGCTCGCGTTTAATGGTACGTATCTTTTTGTAGATGATCAGGAAATTTCACTGATGAGCTCAGAGAATCTGCCGCTTGAAGCTGGATTAGATGACACAGCATACATCATGTATACCTCTGGCACAACCGGACAGCCAAAAGGTATCATGACGACCCATTCAAATATTGCCCGAGTGGTCAAAAATACGAACTACTTAACCATTTCAGAAACAGATACATTGCTGTCGTTATCAAATAGCGTATTTGATGGCTTTACATTTGATGTATATGGCGCGCTTTTGAATGGAGCAAAGCTAGTCCTGCCGAAAAAAGACACCATTTTAGACATGCACGAGCTGACCAGGCTGATTAGGGGAGAAAATATCTCTGTCATGTTTGTTCCAACGGCTTTATTCCACCTTCTTGTTGATGAAGGAACAGACTGGATGCGCGGTGTGCGTAAGGTGCTGTTTGGAGGAGAGCGGGCATCAGTCCGGCATGTGAGAAAAGCCTTTGATGTGATGGGGAAAGGCAGATTAATCAATGTTTACGGTCCAACCGAATCGACCATCTTTGCGACCTATTATCCTATAGATGAAGCCATTCCGGCAGAGGCACGTTCAATTCCAATTGGAAAGCCGCTCAATCAGACGGGTGCTTATATATTAAGCAAGCAAGGACAGCTTCAACCGATTGGCATGGTTGGCGAGCTTTGTCTGAGCGGCAAAGGGCTGGCGAAAGGATATGTGAATCGGCCTGATCTGACGAAACAAGCCTTTATCGCTCATCCATTCGCTGCGGGCGAGCGGCTGTATCGCACGGGAGATTTAGCTTATTTTCGAGAAGACGGTCTCATTGAGTATGCAGGCAGAGTTGATGATCAGGTGAAAATTCGCGGACACCGAATTGAACTGACAGAAATTGAAGCCCATCTCCTCCTGCATCCAGGTGTCAAACAGGCTGCACTTATTGCGGATCAGGATGAAACCAATCATACAAGGCTGTTTGCTTATATCACATGTGATGATGAATGGAAGGGCAAGCTCGATGAGATCGAATCAGGGCTGAAAGAGCGTTTACCGGCTTATATGCTGCCTCATAAGCTGACGGTGCTAGAGAACCTCCCGCTCACGCCAAATGGAAAAATTGATAAACGCAAGCTGCCAAAGCCAGAGGCGCCGCAAGGAAACCGCCATGTGAAACTGCCGGTAAATGAAGTAGAACAAAAGCTGCTGGTCATGTGGCGGGAAGTACTGGAACGAGATGATATTAGCACGGACGATCATTTCTTTGAGCTTGGCGGACATTCATTAAAAGCCATGTCTCTTTTGTCTAAAGTGTCAAAAGAGTTCGGGGTTCAGGTGCCTATTCACTTGCTGTTTGAGACACCAACGATAGAAGCGCTCAGTCGTTTCATTCAACAGCAGGACCAAGAAGCTGCTGGCTATCTTGTATTCAATGAATCTCAATCATCTACGGTCTTTGCTCTCCCACCATTACCAGGCTATGGATTTATTTATCAGGAAGCAGCAAAAACGCTTGATGATGTTCGTTTGATCGCCTTTGATTTTATTGAAACGGATCAACGAATAGCGCAGTACGTTCAGCATATTCAGCAGCTTCAACCAGAAGGGTCGCTGACGTTGATGGGGTACTCTGGCGGATGTTACCTTGCCTTTGAGCTTGTTCAAGCGCTTGAACAAGCAGGGAGGACAGTCGAGAAGGTTATCATGATCGATTCCTATAAGAAAATTGGAGAAAGTAATTTAGAGGGGCGGAGCATTGATGACGATATAGAAGCGATTGTCCATCAGTCGAAACAAAGTGAACTTGCTCAAAGCGAGCTTGTCCAAGAAGCGCTTGCACAAAAGACGCGTGCCTACTATGAAACGTTTGTGAAGGGGGTGAATCAAGGAGCGATACAGGCAGATATTGCATTCATCCAATCTGAAGAACAAATCTCGATTCCGGACTGGATGGAGGGCTGGGAACATGCGACGACCGGTGCTTTTAGCCAGTATCAAGGCTGCGGTCGACATGCTGATATGTTCAAAAACAAAGAATGTGCAGCCCAAAATGCACAGCTGATAAAAAAGATACTGAATCAAAAAAATAGAGAACCAGTCTTGTAAACTTTAGATTAGGCAGGATGCAGTCTTGTACTCCTGCCTAACAAAAAAGGAAAGGAACTCATATGAAACCATCAACCATTAACCAAACGAGTGTACATGAATCAATGGATGCTATTTTACAAGATGTAAAGACAGCCATATTACAAACCAATGAAATCGAACGCTTCGCTGTTTTTTCACGTGAAAAAACCATTCGACCGCGGCCATATCACCTCTCTCATTTATTTCTCGACAAGCATATTGAGCAGGAGGCCGCAGCTGAATCTATACAGACGCAAACGGCTGAGCCTGCTTTGGCAGACATGCCGCCCGCCCTTTCTTATGGAGGAGATTTAGATGTTACAAGAGGTGCACAGACCTTACAGGAAGTCTTAACAGAGGCGGCAAAAACGTCAAATGGGCTTACGTATATTGTGAACAGTGAGAACGAACTCACGCAATCCTATGCGCAGTTACAGGAAGACGCCGAGCGGGTTTTGACTGGTTTAAGGGCACTGGGTCTTGAGGCAGGCGATCCTGTTTTCTTCCAATTTTCATCGAATCATGCTATGGTCACTGCCTTTTGGGCATGTGTATTAGGCGGATTTGTTCCAACACTTGTATCCGCTGCTCCCACCTATCGAGAGATGAATGCGGCAGTGAAGAAGCTTCATCATGCTTGGAAGCTGCTAGAGCATCCGCTCATCCTAACAGATGACTCACTGATCGACGAGGTGCAAGGATTAGCTTTATTGTGGAACACAGATCAATTGCGTGTCGCGGCAGTCGAACCGATGCTTTCTTTAGAACGGGATACAAGGGCTCATCCTGCCGCGCCAGATGATTCCGTCTTCTTTATCTTAACGTCTGGAAGCACAGGGATGCCAAAGTGCGTAGAGCATTCCCATAGAAGTGTGCTTGCGAATGTCAAAGGCACGGTGGCAGCCAATCAATTTACACAAGAGGATGTTTCGTTAGACTGGATGCCTTTAGATCATATTGGCGGTATCGTGATGTTCCACCTTGTCAATGTGTACACAGGGTGCGAGCAGGTACGGGCGAGAACAGATGATTTTATCGCTCAGCCGCTGCGCTGGCTGGACTGGATGGACCGCTACCGTGCAACGAAGACATGGGCACCTAACTTCGCATTTGCAATGATCAATGATTATGAGAAAGAGATTTCTTCAGGATCTTGGGATCTTTCTGCCATGACCTGCATGATCAATGGGGCAGAGGCGGTCGTACCAAAAACCATTCACCGATTTTTACATCTGCTTGCTCCGCATGGTTTAAAGGGAGATGTCATCAGGCCGGCTTTCGGCATGTCCGAAATCTCATCAGCGGTTGTCTTTTCCTTTGCGATTGAGCGGGGAGATGAAAACAGCGGGGTATTGACCTTTGAAGAAACTTCGCTGACAGAGCAGTTGAGGCCGGCGGAGGCACGTGAGACAGGAACCGTCAGCTTTACAGAGCTCGGAAGACCGATTCCAGGCATCACCATCCGCATCGTCAACCATCAGCACGAGCTTCTTCCAGAAGATCATATTGGTTGCGTGCAAATAAAAGGGCCAACCACAATGAAGGGCTATTACCAAAATGACGAAGCGAATGAAGAAGTATTTCAAGCGGATGGCTGGTTTCATACGGGGGATTTAGGTTTCCTTCACGAAGGAAGGCTGACATTAACCGGTAGAGAAAAAGACATGATCATCATCAACGGGAAAAATTATCACAACTATGAAATTGAAGCCATAGCAGAGGAAGTACCAGGCGTAGAAACGAGCTTTGTGGCTGCCTGCTCCGCTCGAATGGAGGCTTCTGCATCCGATGAACTGATTCTCTTTTTTACACCGAAGCTGTATGAGCCGTCTTATATTATGAGGGCAAGCCAGCACATCAAATCCCATATTGCGACAAAAATGGGTTTGTCTACAGCGCGTATCATTCCTGTCCAGAAGCATGCCTTTCCAAAAACAAGCTCTGGAAAAATAGAAAGGGCGCAGCTGAAGACGCGATGGCAGGAAGGCGAATTCGATGAAATCATCAAGGAAATGGACATAAGGCTTGAAAATGAGCATACATTGCCTGATTGGAGTTATCAAAAGCAGTGGACACCTGCTCCGCTTGATGCAGCAGCTGACAAGCAAACAATAGGCGACATGGTGATCTTTGCAGACACATTAGGGCTGGCAGATCAATTGAAATCTCTTTCAAACAGCGAACAAGCATCTATTACGGTTGAACCGGGTCAAACATTCAAACAACTCACACACACACACTTCATCATCCACCCGAATCGGCCGTCTGACTACGAACAACTCTTTGAGACGCTCCGTTCGTATGGCGTTTCGGTGAAACACATCATTCACCTTTGGAACTATACAAACCAAGAAGACAAGCTTCATGTGGCCAAGGCGAAACAAGCGCAGAAAACGGGCAGCATGAGTGCATTATTTTTAACAAAAGCGATTTCCGTCTATGAGGAACCTGTGGCCATCACCTTTGTCTCAGCTCATGCAATGAATTTGCCGGAAGATCATACACATGATGTAGAAAAGGCAACGACAGCCGGGCTGTTGACAGCGGTTCAGCATGAATGGCCGTTTATTCAAGTGCAATGTCTTGATTTTTCTCTGACAGAATCGGCATCAAGTCATTCTCATGCACCAGCGATTATGGCAGAACTCACACATGACAAAGACAGTCATGTGACTGCTTATCGTGAAGGTGTTCGTTATATTCCCCTTTTAACCCCTCTTCATTTGGAAAAGGAACAGAGGGTGAAGAAGCCGCCATTTGAAGCATCTGGGCTCTATGTGATCACAGGTGGGCTTGGCGGAATTGGGCGTATGCTTAGTGAACATCTGCTCACATCCTATCAAGCACATCTCGTATTGCTTGGTAGAAAAGAGCAAGAGGCTTTATCTGCAGAGCAGCAAGAGACCCTGTCTTTACTGAAGGAACAGGCAAAAGTCTATGGCGGCACGGTTCTTTATGAGAAAACGAACATCACCGATGCAAAAGAGATTGAAGCCGCCATCTCAAGACATGAGGTCACTCGAGATCAAAGGCTGGATGGCATCATCCATTTCGCAGGCATTATTCAAGAAGAGCTGCTTGCTGATATGACGTCTGTGTCGCTAAATAAAATGTACGAAGCGAAGGTATATGGAACGATTGCGCTTCATGAGGCTGCCTCCAAACGGCAGAACGTCTTATTCCTTTCCAGCTCGTCAGCACGTACATTAAAGGGCGGAATGACGGTCGGCGCGTATTGTGCGGCGAATGAGTTCGTTGAACAATTTGCTCATTATCAGAAGATGACGTCTACAGTGAAGCCGTATTGCTTTAGTTTCAGCATGTGGGACGAGGTCGGAATGAGCGAAGGCTCCATGATCAAAGGCATTTTAAAAGAAAGAGGTTATCTTTCGATGTCCAAACAGGCAGGCTTCCGAACGATACTGGCATGTCTGATGACAGATGCTCCGCTCATTTATACGGGATTAGACCGGTCAAAGAAAGAGATTCAAGAGATGGTGGATGCGGAGATGCAAACAGAACAAGCCATTTATGTCTTTTTCAAAACCGATCAAACAAAGGCGGTTGAAGAACGACTGTATCAATCAATTCATACCTGCTTACAGTCCCGGCTGTCTGGTGAATACACGGTGCATCTGTATCCTGAAGAATATTGGAAAGAAACAGAAGATGGCATGCCGGACGAGGCGTATTTTCATGAATTAATAGAAGAAAGCGGACTAGATTCAGAGAACAGAGCACCTCAAACAGAGACAGAGAAACTGCTCGCACATATTTGGGCAGAGCTGCTCGATGTCTCAGATATCAGCTGCGGTGATCATTTCTTTCTACTAGGAGGTCATTCGCTGAAGGCAACGCAAATGCTGTCTGCAGTGAGACAAAGAACCGGTTTTGACGTGCCGCTTGCAGTTCTTTTTGAACATACGAGACTTGGAGAATTAGCGGACTGGATCGATTCACATGCGAAAGCAGATGAAGCAATTCCGATGAGAAAAATGGAAAAGGGTCAGGAGATTCCGATGTCTTATGCCCAGCAAAGACAGTGGTTTCTCTATCAATTAGAGCCCGATCTGCCATTTTACAATAATACGATTTCTTTTCGAATGAACGGACCTTTAGATATAAAGGTGCTTCAGGACAGCCTGCATCAAATGGTGGAAAGACATGAATCGCTCAGAACATCCTTTGCAATGAGCGGGGATGAACCGGTGCAAATCATTCATGACCATATGACCCTTCCAGCGCTTGAAGTGATAGATGTATCAGACCTGGAATCGCAGGAAGAAAAAGAACAAAAAGCGGCTGAATGGGCGAAAAAAGAGGCATCCACCCCTTTTCAACTAGAACGTGGAGCGCTCTTTCGAGTGAAGCTGATTCGGCTTTCACACGCAGATCATTTGCTGCTCATGTCCATCCACCACATCGTGTCAGATGGCTGGTCGATTGGTATTGTCGCAAGAGAATTATCCGAGTGGTACACAGCGGCCATCGAAGGAAGAGAGCCTCACCTGCCGCCGCTGCCGATTCAATATGCAGATTACGCATTATGGCAGAAAGAGTATTTGACAGGAGAGCCGCTCGATAAGCAGCTTTCCTATTGGAAGGAGCAATTTGCTACACCTGTTGAAGAGTTGGTCTTACCGTATGATCATCCGCGACCGGCCGTTCAATCCTATAAAGGAAAAACGAAAACGTATCAGTTGTCGACGCCGCTGTCTGAACAGATTGTAGCCCTATCCAAGAAAACAGACAGCACACTCTATATGACTTTGCTGTCAGCCTTCTCTACGCTTTTACATCGGTTGTCTTCACAGGATGAGTTTGTCATTGGCTCGGTGATTGCTGGGAGAAATCGAGCGGAAATCGAGCATTTAATAGGTTTTTTTGTGAATACATTGGCACTTCGGATCGACCATAGCGGGAATCCAGCTTTTACAGAACTATTAGAGCGAGTGAAGGAGACGACAGTCGGCGCTTATGCGCATCAGGATGTGCCGTTTGATATGGTGGTCGATGAACTGAATATTGCACGTGATGCCAGTAAGCAGCCGCTGTTTCAGGTCATGTTCGTTCTGCAAAACTTACCGCTGGAAGCTTCTCCAATGGGAGAGGCAACATCGGTTTTAGCCATTGAAGATCATGATACAGCCAAATTTGATCTATCCTTGTTTGTTTTTGAAGGCGCTGAAGGTCTCCAGTTAAAGCTTGAGTATCATGCTGACTTATTCTCTGATGACACGATGGAGCGATTCCTCACATACTACGAGCACCTGCTCGAAAGGATTTGTGAGAATCCAGCGCAGCCGATCAAACAACTGAATTTCCTCCCAGAGAAAGAAAAGCATCAATTGCTCTATGAATGGAGTGGAAAAACAGATCAACCAAAAGGCCCGCTTCTCATGACGGAACGATTTGAAGCGCAAGTGAAAAAGACACCTCATGCAGTGGCTCTTGAATTCCAGCGAGAGCAGTGGACGTATCGTGAATTACAAAAGAAAGTCAACCGACTTGCCGTTTATTTGCAGCAGCGAGGCGTCACGCCGCATGAACCAGTCGGACTGCTCATCGACAGATCGCCCGAAATGATTGTTGGGGTGCTTGCCATTGTGAAAGCAGGCGGGGCTTACGTGCCGATTGATCCTGAATATCCAGATACACGCATTGACTATATGCTGAGGGATACAGGCATTAAACTTTTGCTGACAAAAAATGAATGGCTGAAAAAGGTGTCCATCAATCAAACTGAACTCATTTGTCTAGATCAGGGGTATGAAGAATTTTTACCAGAAGCAGAGGTCATGCCTGCTGCACTAAGCCCTGATGGACTTGCTTATATCAATTACACATCGGGGTCGACTGGACAGCCAAAAGGGGTCCTCATTCCGCATCAAGCGGTCATCCGGCTTGTATGTGAAACGGACTATGTCACCCTTGATGAACATACACGAATTTTACAAATCGCCAGCTTCTCTTTTGATGCCTTTACGTATGAAATATGGGGAGCGCTTTTAAACGGGGGTAGGCTCATACTCACAGATCGAAATACGATTTTATCAATGGACGCACTGGCAGATACGCTGAAAGCTTATCAGATTACAACAGGTTTCCTGACTGTGCCGCTGTTCAACCGTTTAACAGAAGAGCATCCAGAAGCCTTATCTGGATTTCATGCATTATTGGTCGGCGGAGATGCATTATCAGCCGCACATATCCGAAAAGCACTGCCGTATTTGCCTGAAGGGCTTTTAAACGGTTATGGACCGACGGAGAATACGACGTTCTCCTGTGTGCATCATATTCGAGCATTGGATGAAGGGCAGGCGACGGTCCCCATTGGACGGCCAATAGCTTATTCACAGGCTTATATATTAGACGACCAGCTGCAACCAGTCCCGCAAGGCGTCATCGGTGAGATCTACGTTGGCGGAACAGGGCTTGCACTCGGTTACCTTGGAGATGAAGAAAAAACAGCGCAATCATTTATCCCGCATCCTTTCCAAGAAGGAGCGCGTTTATATAAAACAGGCGATATGGGCCGCTGGCTGTCAAATGGCCTCATTGACTGCCTTGGAAGAATGGATCATCAAGTGAAAATTCGTGGACACCGCGTCGAATGTGGAGAAATTGAAGCCGCTATGCTGACATTTGATGACATCACAGAATGTGCCGTTATCCCGCATCAGCACGAGAGTGGTCATAAGCGGTTGATCGGTTATTTTGTCCAAAAAGGTGACATGACCCCGCAGGACATTCGCCAAAACCTAAAAGATATACTGCCAGATTATATGGTGCCAAGCCTATTGATGGAGCTTTGCGAACTGCCGCTTACGCCAAACGGGAAGGTAGATCAAAAGCGTCTCCCGCCGCCGGAGTGGAGACAGGAAGAAGTAGAAACAACAACTGACAGAGCAGCCACTGAAGAAGAACGAGTGCTAGAAAAAGTGTGGTCTCAACTGCTCGGTGCTCCTTCTATCGGCGTCCATGATAACTACTTTGAGCTTGGCGGAGATTCTATTATTGTCATACAAATGGTGGCGCGTTTAGCACAGGAAGGCTACGTCATCCAGCCGAGAGATGTTTTTGAAAAACAGACCATTTCGCAGCTTGCCAAGGTGATGAAACAGGCAGATGTCTCCGTGTCCTATGATCAGTCACCTGTGACAGGAGAGGTTCGTCTGCTCCCGATCCAATCTTGGTTCTTTGAGCAATCCATGACCAACCAAGATTATTGGAATCTATCGGCACATATTGAATTCAAGCAGTCTGTACCGCTAAAGCAGTTGACGCAGGTTCTCTCAAAGGTTGTCGATCATCACGATATGCTGAGGGCGGTGTATACAAAAGAGGCAGATGGAACGTGGATACAAACGATTCGTGAGCCGGGCATCCTCCCGTACATCACATGCTTTGATTTGACGAATGTCTCTCAGGAGGAAGCGGTTGAACAAATTCGTTTAGAGACAGAGGCTTGTCAAGGCACATTGTCCTTAGAGCGTGGAGAAGTGATCAAAGCCATTCTTTTTCACACAAGTCATGACACGTCAGAGCTTTTCGTTGCTGCACACCATCTCGTCATGGATGGAATTTCATGGCGCATCATACAAGAAGATATATTAAATGGACTGAAGCAGCTTGCTGCGGGGCAGGACGTGGTCCTTGCAAAGAAAACCGCCTCCTATAAGCAGTGGGCAGATGCGCTATATGAATATGCACAAACAGCGCAATTACAAGAGCAGGCCTCTTTTTGGCAAAAGATCACAGATCAAGAGGAAGAGGGCTCTCCTTTTCAACCGCCTGCGCTTTCTAACATAGAAGAACATGCAGAGATTCTGTCTGTTCAGCTCACAAAGGAACAAACAGATATTTTACTAAGACAGGCATCACAAGCGTACCGGACAGAGATAAATGATTTGCTGTTATCAGGACTTGTACAAGCCATTGGACAGCCGGTGCTTATTACGTTAGAAGGGCATGGACGCGAGGATTTATTTGAACAGATGGATTTGTCACGGACAGTCGGCTGGTTTACGAGCTCTTATCCTATTTTTATTCCTTTTATTCAAACCGATGTTGAAAGACAAATCAAAGACGTCAAAGAAACCTTGAGAGCTGTGCCGCAAAAGGGAATTGGCTATGGCTTGCTTCAATACATGACAGAGCCTCGTCTGCTGAAAACGGCAGCGCCGCAGATAAGCTTTAATTACCTCGGTCAGTTAGATCAGACAGATGGCGATGCAAAGCTATATATAGCAGACGAGCGAAATGGGCATGTACACGATCCGAAGGCAGAAAGACAGCATTTAATTGATGTGTATGGGTACGTGATACATGGTCAGCTTCAGATGAATTTTATGATCAATCGTGAATTGCTCCAACAAGAAAAGGTGCGCCTGTTACCTGAACGATTCAAAGAGAGAATGGAGGATATTCTGACGCATTGTGTAGAAACGAAAGGCGGTTTTACGCCATCTGATTTTCCTATGGCTCAGCTCACGCAAAAACAAGTAGATGAGCTTCCAGACAATGTGGTAGATGTGTATCCGCTGTCTCCAATGCAGCAAGGGATGCTGTTTCATGCACTGCTGGATCAAGCATCACAAGCTTATTTTGGTCAGGTGCATATGACGCTCGAAGGCTTAACTAACGGCGATGCCTATGAACAAGCTTGGAATCTGCTTGTAGAGCGTCATTCCATTTTGAGAACAAAATTCGCTTGGGAAGGGCTAAAGGAGCCTGTCCAGTTCATTCAATCAGAAGGAAGCATTCACCTCACTCAGTACGATGTGCGCCACCTGAGTGATTTGGAGCAGCAAGAGACAATCGAACAATTTCTAGAATCTGATCGTTCAAAGGATTTCAATTTAGAACATATTGATGAACCACTCATTCGTATTGCTTTATTCCATTGTGATGAGAAAAAAAGCACGTTTGTCTTTAGCTTTCATCACATTTTAATAGATGGCTGGAGCTTGTTCAGCTTTATAGAAGAATCCTTTGCATTGTATCGCTCTCTTGTGGACGAACGAGAGATTCGCCTTCCTACTGTCCGCCCATATAAAGATTTTATTGAATGGCTGCACAAGCAGGATCAAGAGAAGGCGCAAGAGTTCTGGCAGCGTTATATGTCAGGCGTAGAGGAAGCAACACCGCTGCCTGGAGACGGTGAGCATGCTTCGGATCAAAGAGCAGGCACTACGCAGGTGAGCGTGAAACTAACGCCGCAGATGCAGCAGAAGCTGGAAGAAATGACTGGCACGCAGAAGGTCACGTTGAGCACACTGATTCAGTCAGCGTGGGGGCTGCTCCTGCATCTTCATTCAGGATCAGAGGAAGTCATATTCGGCGTGACAGTATCAGGCCGGCCAGCGGACTTACCAGAAGTGGAAAGCATGACAGGTCTCTTTATTAACACATTGCCGCTCCGTTTGCCGATCACTTCAGACAAGACCATTGCGCAATTGCTGGCCTATACGCAGGAAACTGTTTTTCACATAAGAGAATTCGAGTATACCGTACTGCCAGATATTCAGCAGATGACCAAGATTCCGAATGGAGAAGCTTTGTTTCACAGCATTGTCGTGTTTGAAAACTATCCGATTGAATCCATTGAACCGTATGGTGTACGCATTTTAGACATTGCAAGTCATGAAGAAACGAACTATGACTTAACCCTTGTTGCAGTGCCTGGAGATACGCTTGAGCTTCGGGTCACATATCACTTAAATCAATATACAGAAAAGCAAATACAAACGCTGATGCAGCAGCTGATTCACACACTTGAGGCCATGACAGAACAAGTGAATACACCGCTCTCTTCCTTCACGATTGTGACAAATGAAGAAAAAGAACGGATGATCAGTGACTGGGCGCAAAACGCACAAGTCAGCGTGCTGTATCCAGACCAAGCAGAGGTCTATGCAGGAGTAAATGATCCTGCCTATGAAACAGAAATATTTATCCTGAATGAAGAGCATCAGCTCATGCCGGTAGGATTTCCTGGGGATATTTTTATCGGTGCAAAGGAGATTAAAGCACTTTGTGGGGAGCTTGCCGATTGGATGGAGACGCATAAAATTCCGCATCCATTCAAACATCAAACAGGCGAATTCCTCTATCCGACAGGGGATGTCGGCGTTTGGACTGAAAAAAGCAAGATTCAGATTTTGGATTGGATGTAGGAGGAGAAAAAAGAATGCTAGTAAGTAGACGAAAAGGAAATGCAGCAAATCATATTGTCAGGATCAACGGAAAACGAATCGATCTTAAAGCACTAGAGAGAGTCATGATGCTTCATTTTCCACTAGAGGAATGTGCTCTCATCCCGAAGAAAAATCAAGAGGGAGGCCTATCGCTTGTGCTATTTGCACAGGCGAAGGACCCTTCGCTGACAAGAGAGGATCTGATGAAAGGCCCGCTTCATCCTTATGAAGTGCCAGCCGCGCTCGTCTTATTACCTTCCTTGCCAAGGGCAGAAAGCGGAGCGGTCGATACAGAAGCGCTCCTTTCAATTGATGTACTAGATGAAGAGGAAGTAAGAAAGATAGAAGAGCGCACCAAAGCCATAGATGGAGTAGAGGAAGCGGCCGCTTTCATTGAGAGTCAGACAGAAAAACAAACACCCTATCATTTAGATGACTTATTTCCAGATAGACAGCGTACGAATGGAAATGAATCGTTTTCAAAAAATGAAGTCAGCCAAACAATAAAATCCTCCGCACAAGAAAAACCACCAGCTCTTGTTTATGGAGGTGATGTGATTAGAAAACCTGGTACACCAGTCACATTGACAGAGGTACTGATTCGAGCCGCCTTTATGTCACCAAATCGCGGAGTCACGTATCTCAAAGAAGGCGGTCAGACGGTGACCCAGACTTACCCGGAATTGCTCACAGGAGCGGAACGTGTCCTGTCTGGATTAAGGGCAGCCGGACTTTCAAACGGCGATCAAGTGTTGCTTCAATTGAAAGATCATCATGATTTTATCACGGTGTTCTGGGGCTGTATTCTCGGAGGAATTATTCCAACCCCAGTCTCTGTACCGCCTGTGTATGATGAAATGAATCAAGGGGTGAACAAGCTGAAGGGCGTGTTTCAGCTGCAAAATGAGCCATTCATTATTACAAACGAAGCGAGTGCTGAGGACATTGCAGGACTGCATGAAACATTTGAATCAAAAGCGATTCCGATTTTAACAATCGAAACATTACTCGCCTGTGATCCAGATGAACAGCATTATGAGCCAGAGCCGGATGAGCCTGTGCTTCAGTTGCTGTCCTCAGGAAGTACGGGTGTACCAAAGTGTATCCGGCACAACCATCAAAGCATTTTATCTAGAATCATCTCCTTTGAGCAGGCAAACGGCTTCACGCATGAGGATGTATCATTGAACTGGATGCCGCTTGATCACGTTGGGGGCATTGTCATGTTTCATGTACATGATGTCTACCTCGGCTGTCAGCAAATAAGTCCATCCATTGATCAATTTATCGAACGGCCGATGGTGTGGCTGGATTGGATAGAAAGATACGGTGTCACCAGGACGTGGGCGCCAAACTTTGCCTTTGCCATGATGAATGAATATGAAGACGACATTCGCAAGGGTAGATGGGATCTTTCCACCTTGACTTATATCATGAATGCAGCTGAAGCGGTTGTTCCAAAAGTAACACAGCGATTCATGCACATCATGGGTCAGCACGGATTAAGCCGTCATGCGATGGTGCCTGCTTACGGCATGTCAGAAACATCCTCAGCCATTGTTCAGTCAAAAGAATTCATGCGTCAAGATGATCAGGATGGACAGCTGACCATTGATCAGACCTCATTAACAAGTGAGATTCAATATGTGGCGCATGATCATCCGCACAAGATGACCTTTACAGAGGTAGGCGTACCGATTCCGTCTGTATGGATTCGAATTGTAGATGAGCATCACCACGTGCTGCCAGAAGATCAGGTGGGACGATTGCAGGTGAAAAGCCCAACGATTATGATGGGCTACTATCAAAATGAGGAAGCCAATCAAGAAGTATTTGCAGAAAACGGTTGGTTTCACACAGGAGATCTAGGGTTTATTCATGAAGGGCGCCTTGTTCTCACAGGCCGTGAAAAAGACATCATCGTCATCAACGGAGCGAACTATTTGAATTATGAAATTGAAGCCGTTGTGGAAGAAGTCGAAGGGGTGGAAGTCACCTTTGCCGCTGCGTATGGCATTTACAACCCAGAATCAAGCAATGATACACTCGCCGTCTTTTTTGTCTCGCAAAAGGAATCAATAGAGGAACAACTGACAATGATTCAGCAGATTAGAGAGGCGGTCATTCGGAAAATAGGGATCGAACCTGACCACATCATTCCGGTGAAAAAAGACCAGTTTCCGAAAACAGAAAGCGGAAAAATTCAACGTGCCCAGTTAGGTGCGGCACTAAAAGATGGAATGTTTCATGATATTGAACGTGCACTTGATCTGGCTTCGGAAAATGAACAAACCCTCCCAGATTGGTTCTTTAAGCGTATTTGGGTAAAAGAGAATATCGGTCCATCTCAGCCGGTGTCAACTGATTATGTACTCGTATTTGAGGATGAAAAAGGGCTTTATCAATCGCTTTATGCACAATTTGAACAAATGAACCTGCCTTATGTTTCTGTGAAAAAGGGTTATGAATTTTTACGCCTGTCAAAAGGGATGTATCAGATGAACCCTAGAATCAAGGGGGATTACGTCAGACTCGTGGCAGCGCTTGAAGCAGATGAATTAAAGGTCGACCGAATTCTTCATTTGTGGAATGTGTCAGACAAGCAGATGATTGCCAGCCCTGCGCAGTTCAAAGAACTGAATGCGAGCACCAGTCAATCCATTTTGTATTTGTATCAATCGCTGAGACAAGAAAATAAAGAGCCGATGCGTCTCGCTGTTGTGACAAACGGTGGTCAATTTGTGAAGGCGCAAGATGAGCTTCATGTGGAGAAAACATCTCTTGTCGGTTTATTAAAAACCATCCCGCAAGAATGGGAAGGAGCAGAAGTATCGCATATTGATATTGAAGCGGAGAATGTGGAACAGGATGCCAAGCACATTGTGGACGAACTCAGTGCGGTTCATATGAAAGCAGAAGTGTCCTATCGACAGGGGCAGCGCCTCGTACCAAAACTGGAAAAAGTCAATATGTTGGAGGCACCTCAAACAGAAGGATTTTTAGAATATGAAGGCCTGTACTTGCTGACTGGCGGACTTGGTGGCATTGGGTTTGAACTGTCTAAGCAAATGCTCCAATTTGGCTTAAAGCTCGTGTTAATTGGACGGACATCACTTGAAGTGGATAAGGAAAAAGAGGAGGCGTTCTCACAGCTTGAAAGAATGGGAGACGTCATCTATGTACAAGCGGATGTGACCGATTTATCTGACGTCGAGCAGGTAATTTATGAAGCAGAAAAGCATTTCGGACAATCAATCCGGGGAGTCCTTCATTTAGCCGGGGCCGGCAATGTGTCTGAGCATTTTCAGCATGTGGACAAGTATACACTGGCTCATACAACGGAAGAAGATTTCACAAAAGAACTTTCAGGTAAAGCAGACGGTGCTTGGGTGCTGCAGGAAGCCTTCAAGCATGACCCGGCAGTACCGCTTGTCTTTTTTGGATCAGTGAATGGCTTTTTTGGCGGCACTACATTTGGGGCATATTCTGCGGCGAACAGCTTTTTAGATGGACTCGCGCATGTCCTTACCCATCATGAAGGAAGAAGAGCGATCTCTTTGAACTTCAGCATGTGGGATAACCTTGGTTTGTCAAAAGGGCATACTGGAGCAGCGCTAACCGTTCGCAAGGGCTTTCAATTGATTGGAAAGAAACAAGGTCTCCATTCATTATGTCTAGGTACTCGTCTAAAAGAAGCGCATCTATTTATCGGCCTGGACGGGGCAAACCAAGAAATCGCTGGACATCTTAAGCCGGCTCCGATCCCGCGTTTTGAAAAGAAGCTTTACTATACGGTTCAACCAGGCAAAGAAGTGCATGTGGGCAAGATCGCAGGCATCACAGAGGGGAAATGGGACATCAAGCAAGTGCCGGATATACCGAAAAAACAAGATGGCTCTATTGATCATCAAGCCCTCAAACAGCTCCATCACAAAAACGCACAGCCGCTTGAAAAGCAATTGCCAGAAACGAAGACAGAGCAGGTGCTTGCGGCAATATGGGAGGATATTTTAGAAGTAGATCGTGTGTACAAAGAGGATCAATTTTTTGACCTTGGCGGACATTCATTAAAGGCGACTCAAACGATTTCCCGCATCAATCATGAGTGTTCAATCAAGGCACCGCTAAAAATTTTATTCGAAAGCAAGAATCTGGCACACTTGGCGCAAATGGTGGATGACATTCAAGGAGCACTAGCCATTCAGGAAGCTGGCATTCCTAAGCTAGAAAAGCAAACAAGCTATGAGTTGTCACATGCCCAGCAGCGGATTTGGTTCTTATCCACATTAGAAAAGAGCCATCATTACAATATTTTAGGTGCTTGGAAGCTGACAGGCCGATTACACATTCAAGCTTTAACGAAAGCCATTGGACTTTTGACCAAACGACATGAGGCATTGCGTGCAACATTTCAAACGCTTGGCGGTAAGCCGGTTCAACTCATTCGAGAAGACCTGCCGCCATCAGTAACAGTGGCGAATTTTTCATTATTTAATGAAAAAACAAGAGTGAGAAGATTAGACCAGCTCATTCAGCAAGAAGCAAATCGTATCTATGATCTAGAAAGAGGTCCGCTTGCACATTGGACGATTGTGGATATAGGCAAAGAAGAATATTATCTGCTTTGCGCACAGCATCATATCATTTCAGATGCATGGTCGCTCAACCTGCTCATTCAAGAATTAGAAGTGGTGTATGACGCTTTGCTTTTAGAAAAAAAACCTCAGCTTCCGTCGCTTGAGATTGAATGGACAGATTATGTCCATTGGGAAAATGAGCAATTAAAGAACCATCAGGACGACCAGAACTATTGGCTTGATACCTTACAAGGAGAGCTTCCGGTGTTAGAGCTCCCATTTGACCGCCCTCGTCCGCCGGTTCAAACATTCAGCGGGGCTACAGAACAAATCGTGATAGATGAACCGCTTGTCCGGCGCTTACAGGCCTTGTCTAAGCAGCAGGGCACAACGCTGTTCATGACGATGTTGTCAGCCTATTATGTCCTGCTTCACAAGCTGTCTGGACAAACAGATGTCATTGTTGGATCGCCGATCGCTGGCCGTGATGTCGAACAATCAGAGCAGCTCGTTGGAATGTTTGTCAATACACTTGCGCTGAGACAGGACGTCTCAAAAGCGGGTACATTTGCTGATTTGCTGGCAAAGGTGAAAGAGATGACGTTAAAAGCCTTTGAACATCAGCATTATCCATTCGACAAGCTTGTGGATGACCTTTCGATTGATAGAGATTTAAGTCGCTCACCGATCTTCCAAGTCGCGATGGGATATGTAACCGACTCGTTAGAGATCAACCTAAAAGGGCTGACATCTGAACAAGTGATGGTCCATCATACAGTATCTAAATTTGATCTCACCCTGCATGTATTTGAGCAGGAAGACAAGCTGTCTATTCACGTAGAATATAATACGGATTTATTTGATCAAGAAACCATCCATCGTTTTATGAAGTATTATCTAAATCTGTTAGATGGCATGACGGCTCAGCCTGAACGGACATTTGCTGATTTTTGCCTAATGGACAAAGCAGAACAGGATGCCATGATCATTGGAAAAAATCAAACCGATACATCTTATCCAAAGCGTACGCTTCAAGAATTGTTTGAAGAACAAGTGCAGCGTGATCCGCATCGCATTGCTTTATCCTATATGGAAGAACACATGACGTATCAAGTTTTAGACGAGAAGGCGACACAGCTTGCTGCCTACTTGCAGTCAAAAGGCATTGGACCCGGTTCCCTTGTCCCGATGCTCTTTGATCGTTCCTTTGACATGATGGTCTCGGTGTTAGGGATCGTCAAGTCGGGTGCAGCTTATGTTCCGATGTCACCCGAGTATCCAGATGCCCGTATCGGTCTGATCGTCCGAGATACACAAAGCGATCTCATCTTAACCCAGTCTCATCTGATCAATCGTTTAGAGGGTCTGACCGCTACAAAGATTGAAATGGACAAGCCGTTACCAGAAACAGACGCAGTGTATCAAAGGGATCAATCGATTGTCGGAGAAGACCAGCTTGCCTATGTCAACTACACTTCAGGGTCAACAGGCACACCTAAAGGCGTGATGCTTCCTCATGCAGGAGTTGTCCGCTTGGTGAAAGAAACAAATTATATTGAAATAGGTTCAGACGATAAAATGCTTCAGCTGTCTAACTATGCATTTGATGCCTTTACATTTGAATTATGGGGAATGCTGCTAAATGGCGGTCAACTGATTCTGATTCCAAAATATGCCGCACTAAATATGGACGAATTAACTCGGTTAATCAAAACACATCAAGTCACATCCAACTGTCTGCCAACCGCGTTATTCAATCGATTGATTGAGCATGACCCTAAAAGTGTCGCTGGCTACCGCACACTGCTCGTTGGCGGAGAAGCCATGTCTAGTGAGCATGCACGAAAGGCATTGCCGCATATGAAAGGTGTGCTGATCAATGCTTACGGCCCAACAGAAAACACGACGTTAGCGACCACTCATCAAGTCACACACGTACCGGAGGATGCAAGATCAGTACCAATTGGTGTACCAGTCGCAAACTCAACAGTCGTCATACTAGATGAATACCTCAATCCAGTACCAATAGGCGTTAAAGGAGAAATCTATATTGGTGGAACTGGACTGGCGAAAGGGTATCTCCATGACCCAGAGCGGACGCAAGAAAGGTTTATTGACAATCCATTCCCGCAATTAAAAGGGGACAAGCTCTATCGCTCAGGTGACCTAGGCAAATGGCGGTCAGATGGCAGTATTGAATATCTCGGCCGAAAAGACAACTTGGTCAAAATTAGAGGCTACCGAATTGAATGTGGAGAAATTGAGACAGCCCTGCTCAAACACCCACAAGTAAAAGAATGTACCGTCATTGCTAAAACGTACGGCAGCTCAAAACGGCTGGCAGCCTACCTTGTCACAGATGGGGGAGAGCCTGTTCCCGGATGGAAAGCATTTTTACAGGAAAGCCTGCCAGGCTATATGATTCCAAGTTACTTTATCGTACTTGACGCAATTCCCGTCACAATGAATGGGAAGGTCGATCAAAAAGCTTTGCCGGAGCCGACAGACGCAGTCTCATCCTCACATGAAGACGATCAACCGGCAACAGAAACACAGCAGCTGATTGTGACAGCTTTCAGTGAAGTGCTTGGTGTCAAACGAGTAGGAATTCATGATTCATTCTTTGATTTAGGTGGAGATTCCATTATGAGTATTCAAGCCGTTGCCAAATTAAAAGAAAAAGGTGTCCGTGTTGATCCGAAATGGATTTTCATGCACCCAGCGCCAGCACAGTTAGCGGCATATTTGGACACAGTGCCAGAAACAGGCGAGCCTGTCGAAAGAGCGCCGAAAGACTATGTGATCGAGTTGAAAAAAGGGGATCCGGCTGAACCGAGAATTTTCTTTGCACCGCCTGCTGGTGGAACGGTGATGGGGTATATCGATGTGGCCAAGCTCATGACACATGAAGGATCTGTTTATGCCTTGCAGTCTCCGGGCTTGTATGAGGATGAAGAACCACAATTCCTTCATTATACAGAGCTTGTCACCATTTTTATTGAAGCCATTGAGACATTCTATCGACCAGGCATTGATTATCTGGCAGGGCATTCCATGGGCGGACATCTTGCTTACGGAATGAATCAGAGACTCTGTCATGCAGGAAAAGCGCCAAAAGGATTGATCATTTTAGATACGGTTCCGGTATTAAGAGATGAGGCAGATGAGGCGCTTCATGCCGATATGAACGAAGAAGAAGTGAAAATGCTCGCCCTCGTCCTAGGTATGGGGAACCTCGTCGGCATCAAACCAGAAGCATTACAAGGGCTCAGTTTCCAAGAAGTGAAGCAGAAAATCCTCAAAGAAGCAGAAAAGGATGAAGTCGTTCATCAATTTATGAATGATCACTATTTAGATAAATACTTGCAAATGCAAACGCATAATACCATTATGTCACAAGCCATTGAATTAGAAAAAGAACCATTCCCTGTGCCGTTTTATATTGTACAGAGCAGTGACCACGCCACAGATTTTCAGAAGAAGTTTGCCGACTGGGAGGCTTATACGAAAGGGACGTGCACGTATTATCACATCAAAGGCGACCATGTCACCATGATGAAAAGACCTCAGGCAGATCATCTTGCACAGATTCTTGAAACGATTGTAAAGGGGTAAGGACGTATGAATCCATTATTTAAAACCTTTGAAAAAAAATCAGATCTCATTCAGCTTATTTGTTTTCCTTTTGCAGGCGGATATTCCGCCTCTTACCGTCCGCTCTTTGAACAGCTAAAGGGTACGGCCGAAGTGACAGCAGCAGAGCCTCCGGGTCATGGAACCAACCTCATGCCGCTAGAAACCAGCATTGACCGGCTCGCTGAATTGTACAAAGAAGGACTGACCGACCAATTGAACCGTCCATTTATCTTGTTCGGACATTCAATGGGCGGACTAGTGGTGTATAGACTCACCCAGCTGCTAGAAAAGGAAGGCATCTATCCTGAAGCAGTTGTCATTTCTGCCATTCAGCCGCCGCAAACAAAAAGACAGATCCTGACCCATCTGTCCAATGAAGCATTTGTTCAGCATATTGCTGAAATGGGCGGGATTCCAAAGGAATTGTTGGATAACAAACCAATGATGGATTACTTTACACCGTCCTTACGTGCAGACTATCAAGCACTAGAAACCTTTCAGCATACGGACAAATCCATCATCGAATCACCCGTTTATTTATTCAACGGTAAGCAAGATAAGACATGCATGGAAGATGCAAACGGCTGGTTAAAATGGGCCAACACCATCGAACGCACTGATTTTGATGGAGGCCACATGTATATCAACACACACCTCGAGTGCTTCGCAGAGCATATGAAGCATGTCATTGAGCATACAACAAAGCATCAATTCATCAGACAATAAAAGAAAGCGGCCCTCGTTTGACGGGGCCGTTTTCTTTTATAAATTTCTCACCATATTCAAGCCTATGACCAACACAGTACCAATGAATCCTATCAATCGATGAGCACCCCAGCGGCGATTGTAATAAAAGCAGAAAGATTGTTAAAGATCCTGACCTTTGCCACTTTAGCATGAGAAAGAAGAGCAAATCACACGTTATGAAGGCGGGCCAGTATTTCCTTGCAAGTGAGTATCTCGACGCTCTCAGCTGCAGCGGGCTTTCTTGTACATACAGCCATTTGGTAGGCAGGGTCGAGCGAGTACGTTTGAACCACACAAGGAGCTTCATGATCAGGCAAGGTCAAAGAAGCCTGTCCATCCTCTGACAGACGGGCTGTAAAGGACGAAAGACCATAGGATAATCCCTTTCCAGTCAGCTTAATAAAGGCTTCCTTCATTGACCAAAGATGAAAGAAATAAGCTTCCTGGCGCTCTGCCGGCTGCGAGAGTAAATCCTGATATTCATCAGCTGAAAAAAACCGTTTGGCAATGGCTAAATCAATGGGCTTGATCTCTTCAATATCTATACCAACAGGCGCATCATCTACTGCACAAACCACCCAATCGCCAGAGTGAGAAAGATTAAAATGAAAAGAAGGAATGTGCCGGACAACTGGCTTGCCGTTTTCTTCCGTTTCAAAAGTGATCTGTTTCATAGGCAGATCGTACATTTCATGAATGATTTGACGAATCAGTACCTCACCTAACAGCGTTCTTCTTGCATCTATCAAAAAACGAAAGCGCTCAGCGGCCGCGCGTTTTTCAGATGACACAAAGGGTTTGAGCTGATCTATTTGTTTTCGTGCGTTGATTTCATCTAAATGTTGTAATTGGATAGCGAAAATCTCCATAACGGACCTCAATTTTTTACATTTATTGTACCATTGGAGGAACCTCTGCAAAAGAGAAACAGGCATCCTGTTCAATGAAAGCACAAACAATCATGGACAGTATTCAGTATATGGAAGAGAGGCTCGATCAGCCTGTACTGATTGAAGAAGTGGCGGAGGCCGTCTGTATGTCGACATGCCATGATCAGCGGCTGTTTCATTTGCTAACGGGAATTCCCGTACAGAATACATTCGAAAAAGACGGTTAAAGCTTACAGCTGAAGAAATGTTTTTCAAGCAAATGGACCTGTCGAACACACAGTTCATTCAACATGAACACGCATGTTCACTGAATGGTTTCCCGCCTCAGGATATGAACATGCTGGGGGAATGGAAACGTATCTCGTTGGTAGAGATATACTTTCTCAAGATCATGTGACGTTGATTTGGATCCCAATCGGCAAAGCAGCATATTCCGCTGCTTTTTTTATGTTTGTTTAAGGACGTGAACACCGTTCGGATCGATGGTATTCTTACAATTTGCATCCTTTATCATCACTTTCAGTAAGGAGAGGCGTTCTCCCTTTTCCCAGTGGATGGGCTGTATCAAACCGTCCAGCAGCTGATCGACGTTAGGTGTATGAGTCAAATCAGGCACTGCGATTGTCATCCCGCTAAGTGCTTCCTCTCCCGTTTCAATTACATCTGTCCGTCGCTGCAATTCAATTCTTAACCGAATCGGTGTTGAAAGAAACGTTCTTCGTTCCCCTGTTTGAATTCCCCAATGCTGCTCTTTCGCCTGTATTAGTAGCTGGTGATATTCATCGTCAGTTACAAGAAAGCCAATGTGATCAAAAATCACTTTTTTGCTATACCCAAATGTGACATTGATCTGTCCCTTTCTCATTTCAACGATACGAAAAACTGGGTTCTTTTCTCTAAAATCATCCCATGTCAGCGGAGGATGAAAGGAACCTTCCTTTGTGAAACGACTTTTTACGTCAAAGCCTAATGAAGTGTATGCCTTCTCCGTCTCTTCAACAAAGGGTGTCCAGTAATGATAGTGAAAAAGCTGCATCCTAGGATCAACTCCAATTGTAAGAATTATTTGTTTATTTAGTTTAGCACAAGAAAAGCCATTCTTTTAGAAGAATGACTTGTTCTTATCGGATAAGGGTTTGAACGGGTTTCTCTGCCGTTTTTGTAATGAGCAGCTGCAAGAGCCGTGTCGATTGCGGCAAGGAGAAACGGAGGACGAGTCCTGTAAAGATGGCGGTCAGAATCGTTCCAATACCGATCGGTCCGCCGAGCATCCATGCAAATACAAGCACGGTTAACTCAATTCCATTTCGAACCCACTGTACGTTCAACCCTGTTTTTGCGGAGATGAGCAGCATTAATGAATCTCTTGGCCCGGCGCCAAGATTGGCTGAGACATAAATACCAACACCATATCCAGACACAACAACACCCGTCATAAACACATATAAAGCAGGTAAATACCCATGTGGTGCAGGTAATACCGCGTTAAAGAAATCAATAAACACACCAATCAGCACCATGTTCAGTAAAGCGCCGACCTTTGGCCATGATTTCGTAAAAACAGAGGTCAGTGTCACAATCAGTGCACCAATCAGAATGGACCATTGTCCAATGGTTAAACCAAAGTGCTGAAACAGCCCATAATGGAAAGCGTCCCAAGGACCAATCCCAAGAATCTTTCCTTTCACTGTCAGCGATAGTCCAAAAGCAAGTACGATCAATCCAACAAAATAAAAAAACCAACGTAAAAGATGTTCCCGCTTCAAAGCATTCCCTTCTTTCTTAAACACTCGATTTCCATCGTAACATACTCACACATCCCTTTAAATGGCTTTGCCCAATTGTAATCGCTTACTCGATAAAAAGAATTTTTTCCATAAAAAGAGCAGAAAACATCAAATTTTGGAGCAAGACTTTTGGATTGTTTTTTTTAGCAAAGTGAACCAATTATTAACTTTTTTTATAAGAATAAGAAAAAAATGCATTACAAATTGACAAAAAAACAACCATTATCCAATAAAAGAATGATCAAGAAAAAGAGAATAGATTGTATGTAAATTGCGACATTAGGCCTGTTCGGATTGATAGATAAAATATTTGAAAGACGATAAAAAACTTGTTTTATTGGAAAAAACACAGATGGATCAAATGTCGAAAGTTGTATATGTCTAAAGGGCTATTTTTGTCGAAAATAGTCTTTTGGTCATGTTGAGGCTTCTGAAATGTTACTGATATTCTTTACCAAAGTATAGGAGGTGAGCTGGTACATACCTTTACTCGATGAACCAAGAAAAAAGGGAGGTCAAAGAATGAATATATTAAAAAGAACGAGTCAATTATTTCTTATATTGGTGCTGATTGTTGGAAATCTATTAACGGTCTCACCACCTATCTCAAAGGCTGCAGGAACGGTTGTAGTGAACAACACAGATTCCTATATGATTGGAAGTAGCCCATTAATTCTTTATCAGCTCGATGGGAATAACCCAACTAACGTAAAGGCTAGTGTTCAAGTGAAAGGAATCAATTCGACTTTAGTGAACGGTGTTGCCGTCAATGATCAAGAGAACGTTGTGTATGCAACGACATCAGTAAGCGGAACTCCTGTTCTTTATAAAATAAATGCAACTTCTGGACAAGCACAAGAAGTAGGTGCTTTAGCTGGAGCAGCGTCTAATGCAGTTGTGCACAATGGAAAATATATACACTCTTATTCTTCAGGTGGAGAGTACTTCCTTGGAACATATGATCTAACAACTGGGCAAAAAACGTCTAAAAAAATTGTTGGCTATGAAATCGGCTCTGGTGTTGGCGGGGACCTTGTAGTTGATAAGGACGGCTATCTTTGGTTCGCATCCAATGGTAGTGGAGCCATTGCACAAATGAATCCAGATACGGCTGAAGTCATTCGTGTGATCCCAATTAAAAGTGCGGATGGTAAAAGCATTGATGGAGGCGTTCGAGGAATCAGCTTTTTGCCAAATGGGCAAATGCTGTTGCAGTCAGGATTAAATGCATCTATTGGCCATTCTACTCTGTATACACTTGATGCAAAAACATTAAGCACGACTTATATGGGCACGGCTGGTGATTCATTATCATACGATTTAGCTTCACGGGTGAAGCCAGAATTTGATCCGTATCCTCCAGAGCTTGAATCAGAAAAATCTGTTGTCTTACAGAAAAAAGCAGAGGGTAACACAGATGAGAAGCACCCGGAAGTGGGAGATACATTACTCTATACAATTAAAGCAAGAAGTACGGTTCAATATGGTATTGTTAAAAACTTAGTCATTTCAGATAACCTTCCGAGCAGCTTAATCTATGTTCCAGGTAGCCTTAAGGTAGATGACGTAAGCGTGACAGATGCAAAAGACCAAGACAAAGGTGACTATACAAACGGCACCGTGACAGGTCAAATAGGCGATGTGAAAAATACCGCTTGGCACACATTAACATTTGAAGCGAAAGTAGGAACAGGTCAAGCGGGTAAAGACATTCAAAATACGGCCAATGTCAAAGGGGAAAATACACCGCCAGATAAACCAACAACAAACATAGAAATTTATCCTCGTGATCCCAAGCTTGAATCAGAAAAATCAGCAGTCTTACAGAAAAAAGCAGAAGGTAATACAGATGAGAAGCACCCAGAGGTAGGGGATACGTTACTGTATACCATTCAAGCACGTAACACTGTTGAAGACAGTGTGATTGAAGACCTCGTGATTTCTGACAAGTTGCCTCAAGGATTAGCATATGTTCCAAATTCACTTCAGCTAGATGGGAACCCAGTAACCGATGCAGTAGATGACGATAATGGCGATATGACAGATGGAGTCATTACTGGAAAGTTCGGTGAGGTGAAAGATGCGAAATGGCATCGTGTGACGTTTGAAGTAACGGTTGAAAAAGGCCAAGCAGGCAAAGACATTCAAAATACGGCCAACGTTACAAGCGGTAACACACCACCAGACAAACCGACAACGAATATAGAAATCTATCCTCGTGACCCAAAACTAGCTTCAGAAAAAACAGCGGTCTTGCAAAAAAAAGCAGAGGGCAATACAGATGAGAAACACCCAGAAGTAGGAGATACCCTTCTCTATACAATTCAAACAAAGAATACGATAGAAGACAGTCTCGTTGAAAACTTAGTGATCTCAGATGAACTGCCAGAAGGATTATCGTATGTGCCGGATTCACTTCAAGTGGATGGAGAGGCAGTCACAGACGCAAAAGATGACGACAATGGAGACTTCACAGACGGAACCATTTCAGCTCAATTTGGTGACATAAAAGATACAGATTGGCATACCGTGACGTTTGAAGTGACAGTTGAAAAAGGTCAATCGGGCAAAGACATTCAAAATACAGCCAGCGTCACAGGCGGCAACACACCACCAGATGAGCCGACAACGAATACAGAAATCTATCCTCGTGACCCAAAGCTTGAATCTGAAAAGTCAGCGGTCTTGCAGAAAAAAGCAGAGGGCAATACAGATGAGAAGCATCCAGAAGTAGGAGATACCCTTCTCTATACAATTCAAACAAAGAACACGATAGAAGACAGTCTCATTGAAAATCTAGTAATCTCAGATCAATTACCAAAAGGGCTAAAGTACGTCACTGGATCACTTCAAATCGACGGGAATGCAGTCACAGATGAGAAAGACAATGATAACGGTGACTATACAGATGGAACGGTCACAGGTTATTTCGGTGATATCAAGGATACAGACTGGCATACCGTGACGTTTGAAGTGACAGTTGAAAAGGGACAAGCTGGTCAAAACATTCAAAATACTGCCGAAGTAACTGGTGAAAACACGCCGCCAGATGAACCAACCACGAAGACAGAAATTTATCCTCGTGATCCAAAACTAGAGTCTGAAAAAACGTCCGTTATTCAGAAAAAAGCAGAAGGCAACACAGATGAAAAGCAACCACAGGTAGGAGATACCCTTCTTTATACGATTAAAACAAAGAATCTTGAAGAAGATAGCTTCATTGAAAATCTAGTGATTTCAGATGAACTTCCAGAAGGACTTGCGTATGTTTCAGGCTCTCTCAAAGTAGACGGACAAGCGGTGACAGATGCAAAGGATGACGACAACGGAGACTACACAAAAGGTACGGTGACAGGACAATTTGGTCAGATCAAAGATACTGATTGGCATACAGTAACGTTTGAAGCGAAAATTACCAAAGGCCAAGCAGGTAAAACCATTCAAAACACTGCCAAAGTCACAGGCGATAATACCCCGCCAGACGAACCGACAACAGAAACGAAAATTGATCCAAGAGATCCAAAGCTTGAATCAGAAAAAACATCTGAGATCTCTCAAAAAGCAGAAGGCAATAAAGATGAAAAACAAGTACAAGTAGGCGACACCCTTCTTTACACGATCAAAACAAAAAACAGTGTAGAAGACAGTGTCATCAAAGATTTAGTCATTTCAGATGAACTTCCAGAAGGACTTGCATATGTCAAAGGTTCATTAAAAGTAGATGGACAAGCAGTGACAGATGCAAAGGATGACGACAACGGAGACTACACAAAAGGTACGGTGACCGGTCAATTTGGTGATATCAAAGACACAGACTGGCATACGGTTACTTTTGAAGCGAAGGTTGCTAAAGGCCAATCAGGTAAAAGCATTCAAAACACAGCGAAAGTAATAGGCGAAAACACGCCACCAGATGAGCCGACAACGGAAACAAAAATTGATCCAAGAGATCCAAAACTTGAATCAGAAAAAACATCCGAGATTTATCAAAAAGCAGAAGGCAACACAGATAAAAAACAAGTGCAAGTAGGCGACACCCTTCTTTACACCATTAAAACAAAAAACAGTGTAGAGGATAGTGTCATCAAAGATCTAGTGATCTCAGATCAGCTGCCAGAAGGTCTTGCATATGTCACAGGTTCACTCAAAGTAGATGGACAAACAGTGAGCGATGCTAAAGATGATGACAAAGGAGACTATACAAAAGGTAAGGTGACGGGACAATTTGGCGATATTAAAGATACCGATTGGCATACTGTGACGTTCGAGGCAAAGGTTGTCAAAGGTGCTGAAGGTCAGACAATCACGAATATCGCAGATGTGAAGGGCGAGAATGTAGACGAACCAGATCAACCAGAAAACACGACAACAGTTGAACCTCCTCATGAACCAGAGGTGCCGACTGTACCAGATCAGCCATCTGAGCCTCACACTGAAACACCCGGTCATCCACTGCCGAATACTGCAACCGTCATGTACAATCTTCTGCTTGCAGGATTTGCTCTAGTTCTCATTGGTGCATCTCTAATGGTGTGGAATAGAAGAAAAAGAAACGGATAATCCGCCATGTTTCAAAAAATCATTTCTACTGTATTGATCACAGCGGGCTTTTGTTTGTTGATTGGCGGGTATATAGGTATGATAGGTGGACAGAGGGAAATAGAGACATCGTTTCAGTCTGCTCAAGCAGTCGTTCAGCATCAGGTGCAAAAGGATTCATCTTTTGCGCCGCAGGCTGGTGAAACCATTGGGCTTTTGCACATTCCAAAACTAAAGGCTGAGCTGCCGATCGTTGAAGGAACAGCAGCAGATGATTTGGCAAAAGGTGTTGGACATTATCAGAAGAGCTATTTCCCTAATGAGCAAGGACAAATTGTGTTATCTGGACATCGTGATACCGTATTTAGACGAACAGGAGAGCTTGTGAAGGGGGATCAGCTTGTCATTGAGCTTTCATACGGTCGATTTGTTTATGAAATAGAGAAAACAAAAGTTGTTAAAAAAGACGATACAAGTATTGTGACACTGCAGCATGAAAAAGAAGAACTTGTCCTCACGACATGTTATCCTTTTTCTTTTATTGGGCCTGCACCAAACAGATATATTATATATGGAAAGCGTGTGTAGTCACTGATCCAGCCTGCGGCGGCTCCTTCATTTTCATGCCATCGAGCAGATCGCCCGATAAGGAGGTGATCGTCCATATAGTATCTATAGATGCAGGAGGGGGTCAATTTGATAAATGAAGACTATGTAAGGCATATAGATAAATTCGGGAGAGTTGTCCTTCCGACAGATGTTAGAAAACGATTAAAAATTCGACCGCAAGACTTTATAGAAATCTATCAAGAAGAAGGTCGCATTGTGATAAAACCTTATTGGCAGGATAAGCCTTGTATCGTCACAGGGCAAGTCACCTGTTCCAATAAGGCGCTGTCAGGCGGAGTAGTTGTCAGCCCAGAGGGAGCGAGACTGCTCCTTCAAGACTTATTGGCGCTTCGCCTGCAAAAAGAGATATAAAAAAAGGCTGTTCTCATCAATTGAGAACAGCCTTTTTCATCATACTGGATTCAAAATCCGGTTTAAAAATTGCTTTGTTCGTTCTTCCTTTGGCCGTTTGAAGATTTCTTCAGGAGGACCTTGTTCGACGATCACGCCTCCATCAATAAAAATCACTTCGTCCGCCACTTCTTGGGCAAACTTGATTTCATGTGTGACCACCGCCATCGTCCAGCCTTCTTTGGCCAGATCCTTCATGACCTTTAAGACCTCACCGACAAGCTCAGGATCAAGTGCAGAGGTTGGTTCATCAAAAAGCATAAGCTCTGGCTGAATGGCAAGTGCACGGGCAATGCCGACACGCTGCTTTTGACCGCCTGACAGCTGGAAGGGATACAAATCTTTTTTATCCTCAAGTCCTACCTTTTGCAGGAGCTGAATCGCTTCTTTTCGCACCGCTTCTTTCGGACGGCGCTGGACTTGGACTGGACCTTCCATCACATTCTCAAGAACAGTGCGATGCGGGAACAGATGATAATCTTGAAACACCATGCCTGACTTCCGGCGAAGCTTGAGCAAATCAGCTTGTTTATTTTTTTTAGAAAAATCAATCGAGAAATCATCGAAGGTAAAGGAGCCGCCATTTGGTATTTCAAGTGCATTTAAACAGCGAAGCATCGTTGTTTTTCCTGAACCTGATGGACCAAGGATGGCCACAACCTGCCCTTTGTTGATCGTAAAATCTATTGACTTTAAAATCTCATTTTCACCAAAGGATTTGTTTAAGCCTTTGACTGTTAGCATGTCGTTCCCTCCTTACCTTGCGACATATCGATCGAGTCGTTTTTCAATGCGGTGCTGCACGAGCGATAGAATGAAGCAGAATACCCAATAGATCAGGGCGGCTTCCATATAAATAAATAAGATTTGATCCAAGTTTGCCGCAGCTATTTCCTGTGATTTACGGAACATCTCTGCCACGAGGATTTGGGAGGCAAGGGATGTGTCCTTCACTAAGCTAATAAATGAATTAGACAGCGGCGGAATGGATACACGCACTGCCTGCGGTAAAATCACACGGACGAGCGTTTTGCGATGGGTCATCCCGATCGAATAACCCGCTTCCCATTGCCCTTTTGGAACAGAAAGGACGGATGCCCGGATGATTTCCGACGCATACGCACCTACGTTTAATGAAAAAGCGATAATGGCACTTGGATATGGATCAAGTGTGATATTAAAGGTCGGAAAGAAATAGAAAATAATAAACAATTGCACAAAAAGCGGCGTTCCACGAACAGCCGACACATAAATGGAAAAAATCCATCTGAGCGCTTTGATTTTAGACATTCTAGCAAGTGCTGTCACAAGTGCGATAAAAAGACCAATGATAAAGGCAATGATGGCTAAGGGAATTGTATAATAAATTCCCTGCATCACCATTGGCCAAAAAGATTGCTGAAGAAGATCCCAAGGAATGACGACTCCTAGGGTATTACTTTGTAACATCTTCACCAAACCATTTCTTAGAAATCTTCGCAAGTGTACCGTCTTTCTTCATTTCTTTAAGTGCGCCATTCACTTTGTCAACGACTTTGCCGCTGCCCTTTCTGAAGGCAAAATAAGTTTCTTGAGGATCTCCTGTTTCAAATGCAACTTTTAGGTTTTTGTTCCCGCTTGTTTTCAAGTAATTCAAGACAGCCAGCTTGTCATTGAATGTCAGATCAGCACGTCCTTGCTGAATCAATTGAATGGATTGTGCAAGACCTTCGACGCCTTCAATCTTCGCACCAGCATCTGTTGCAAGTTTATTGTAGTTACTTGTTAATGATTGTGCTGCTTTTTTGCCTTTCACATCAGAAAGTTTCTTGATGTCGTTGTTATCCGATTTTGTCACAACAATGGCTTGAGACGTTGTGTATTTATCAGAGAAATCATATTGATTTTCACGTCCAGTTTTACCAACTTGGTTTGCTATCACGTCAAAACGTTTAGAATTCAGACCAGCAAACATGCTGTCCCATTGAGTTTCTTTGAATTCTGGTTTTAAATCAAGGCGTTTAGCTACTTCTGTGATAACCTCAACATCATAGCCAGTTAATTTATCTGTCTTTTTGTCATGGAATGTGAAAGGAGCATAAGTACCTTCTGTCCCTATTGTTAAGACGCCTTTATCCTTTATAGATTTCCAAAGGTCACCTGATTCCTTAGACTCAGATTGTTTATTAGCGTTGTCATTTGCAGCTGATCCACATGCTGTGATCAATGCAACACAAGCGCCTAAAATAATGGCAAACAACATCTTTTTCATTTTATTCCCCACTTTTCTTGTTGGTATTTACAACATATGATCTTACAGAGAAGCAACCTAAAAGTAAAGCATTTGAAACTAGCTTGAGCGAATCTCACCAACTTTATGCCTGCTGTTACAGCCTTCTAGTAAGAAATAGGCCAACTAATGCCGCTATCCATATACCCGAATTAAAAGAGAGATCAAACTAAAATCGAGCAAATAGCGAAATGATCGTCAAGATATTTGAAAAATGTAATCATTTTTTGAACCATTTTAGAGTCAAATATGCTATGATAAAAATGTAAAAATAAAGTATTTTATTGTATTTTTTTACATTCGATTCGAATTTGATGTAGGCAGCAATACTCGTATACCTTCAGAAATATGGTCTGAGAGTCTCTACCTAATTCCCGTAAAGAATTAGACTACGAGAAGATTGCTACTTAATCTTACTTATAGGAAAAATGACAGGAACTATAACATTTTATATTGTTAGATTCCTCTAACTAAAAGCCTCTGTGAATCGTTTCAATCATACATTCTTTAAGACCAAGATCAGGTAGAACTTCTCACGCTATTCAGCGATGGTGGCAGGTTCTTTTTATCTTGGTTTTTTTATATGCCCCAGACTGATGTGAAGAGAAAGTTGTCATATTTCCACCAATCTCAAAAATGAATCGAAAATTTTGTATGTGAAAACAGAAGGGATGATGTTGAAATTGAAGACAGAACAGAGTGTGGAACAGTTGAGTTTGTATAGTAATGAATATTTTGAACGGCGATATGACATTTATAAGCAATTAAGAAATGAAGCCCCTGTGTGTTGGAATGAAGAGATGAAGTCTTGGTTCATCACAAGGCATGCTGACATGACCACAAACCTTCCAGGTGATCGGTTTATTTCTAGTCAAGTTATTCCTTTAAAGATGAATAACCTAGAAAAAGGTGAAGATCAGCACTTTAAAGATATCATTGACATCATTAAAACATGGATGGTTTATCATGACCGTCCTGACCATACAGAGCTAAGGGGGTATATGAATCGTGCGTTTTTAGTAAATGAAATTGAACTGATCACTCCTGAAATTAAAAAAATTGTTGCTACAATTATTGACCGTGTTCTTGAGAGCCACACAGAATCATTTGATTTCGTAGAAGAAATCGCACATCCTATCCCAGCGATGGTTCTTTGTAAAATGCTTGGTATTCCAGGAACAGAAGTAGATAAGTTTATCAAATGGTCTGATGATATTGCTCTTTTTATGCAAAACTTTGTTGTATCTCATGTACCTAGTAAAGAAATAAGCGAACAAGTCAGAGGAAGTGTGAAAGAGATTTATGCGTATTTATCAAATGCTATAGCTGAGAGAAGAAAAGAGAAGAAGAATGATTTGTTAAGTCGGCTTATTTCTGAGACACCGGGTGTTAATGGTGAGTTAACAGATGATCAATTAATTGCCCAGACGATGCATCTCATTTTTGGTGGGCATAAAATTCCGCAGTTTGTTCTCAGTAACTCGCTGCATTTGTTATTTAAGAATCCAGAGATCCTCAAAATGTTGAAAAAGGATATGTCATTATTACCTAAAGTTTTAGATGAAACAATGAGGTTAGAAGGCCCCATCCAATATATTGTCAGACATGCATCCTCAGATATTGAGTTGCATGGTAAGCAAATTAGGAAGAACGATTCTGTTTACTTTTTCTTGGCATCTGCTGGAAGAGATGAAAGAGTTTTCGAACATCCTGACAAAATGGATATCACAAGAAAGGGGTTTCGTCATATGGCCTTTGGCGGGGGGTATCACACATGTATCGCAGCAGCATTTGCTCGTGCGGAAATTATGGAAATATTAAAAGAAGTCATTTCACGTTGTCCTGATATACAGCCTTTATATGATCTTGAAAATCCAGAATGGACTTCTAACCCTACATTTACAGGTATTTTACACATGGAAGTAAAGGTGAAGAGGAATTAAGAGTGGGGAAAGTCTTCTTGTTTTGCACTCTTAAGAAGGGAATGATGGACATTTGCAAACATTACATCAAAAACCCGTCATCATCTTGATACATGAGATTTATGGCATAAATGATCACATGGAGACTACGATCAAACATTTTGAAAGGGCTGGTTTTGAAGTCTATTGTCCTGAGCTATTAGGTCAAATCAAACCATTTGGTCGTGATAGTGAAGGCGATGCGTATCGCTATTTTATGAAAGAAGTAGGTTTTGACCGATCAGTCGACAAAGTCCTTCATTTAGCAAGAGAATTAAAAGCGAAAGATAAGAGTGTCAGTCTTTTTGCATTAGGTTTCAGTGTGGGAGCAACAGTCGCTTGGCTATGTAGTCGATATGATGGTTTATTTACTGGAGTCATCGGGTTCTATGGTTCCAGGATAAGAGATTATATGACGATTTCGCCTAAATGTGAAACGTTGTTGTTTTTTCCGACCATTGAAAATGCTTTTAAACCTAGGGAAATTGTAAGTGTTTTGGAGAAAAAGAAAGGAGTTCATGTGATGATGGTAGAGGGAAGACATGGATTCGCCAACCCATATTCAGAGGCTTTTAAAGCTCCCTCTAAAGATCGCTGTTTTCAACACATGAGTGAGTTCATAAAAGTACAATTGAATAAAGTCAGATCGGCAGAGAGAGTATGAATGCTAACAAATGGATGTCTATGCAGTTTTTTGGATTCTTTTTCACATTTGGTATATTTGTTCCCTATTGGTCGATTTGGCTTGTTGCAGATAAGAACTTTTCACCTGATCAAGCCGGCATAATTATTGCGATTGGATTACTGACCCGAGCGATGACCACCTTTTTTCTATTTCCTTTGGCAAGTCAGTATATGGGCTTGGCTCGTTTAAATCAATGGGTGGTTTTTTTATCGGTGCTCCTCTTTGTTCTTCTTATACCGGCAAATAGCTTTTTAGCGGTCATTGTGACCACGTTCTTCATTAGTCTTCTCTATCCAATGCCTTTAGCTATGCATGAAGCGATGGCCTCTAGACTGATGAAGAAAGGAGAGATTGCTTATGGGCGCAGCAGATCCTTTGGCTCTTTTGGATACATTGTGGCATTGCTACTTATGGGGATTATGATCTCCATATTGGGAGAAAGAGTCATTATTTATGTGATGATTGGGGGGCTGCTGTTATTTGCCTTATTGGCTTCTTTACGAGCTCCTAGTACCTTGCGAGAAAAAAATGACCCAGCGGGAATGAGCATAAAAAAACTATTTCAGTCAAAGTCCTTTGTGTTTGTTCTGCTTCTTTGTGTCATCTTACAGTCTGCGCATGCTGCATATTACAGTTACGCTGTGCTTTTTTTAGGCAATTTAGGGGTACGGCCAGAATATATAGGATTTCTTTTGTTAATAGCGGTCATTGCAGAAATTGTCTTCTTTTTTATTTCGGATTCGTTGTTTAAAAAAGGTTCAGTGACCACTTTATTGATGTTTAGTGTAACGGCATCAATTGTAAGATGGATGTCGCTCTTCCTTTTCGGGAATGTTTTCATTTTCATCCTGTCTCAACTACTTCATGCCTTTACGTTTGGCCTTACTCAAGTGGCCTTTATGAAATACCTAGATAGGCATATAAAAAATCAATTTTTCCCATATGCTCACGGGCTGTACGCAGCTTTAGGATTAAGTCTTGGTAACGGTCTGTTAACCATAGTGAGCGGGTACTTATTTTCTATATCTCCTTCCTATGCATTCTTAGGAATGGCTATTATTTGTCTGCCATGTTTTCTTTTGATTTATTTGTTGAAAGTAACTTTGAAAAATCACAATGATCATAAAAAAAGTAATGAGGAGCGACAAATGCATGCGAATTAAAAAAGAGAAGGAGTTCCAAGAGGTAGATGGCCAATTAGATCAAGTGATGAAAACGGATGTGGTTCATTTTTCAAATGAGCAGTCGATACAAGTTAAAATCCATCATACAGCGTCTTCACGTAGACAGGGAATTGTTCTTTTATCAGAAAATGGTTTTATTGTAGGGGGCGACAAAGTCTCTACTTTGATATTTTGGGAGAATACAGAAAATGATGAACACATGGTTACTTGTGTTGGAGGTACTATGAATTTATTCAATATCTGGGAAGAGGAAAGAATGCCTGGTTATCATGATCGAGGGTCAGGGATGAAAGTTGAAAAAAATCAAAATGGCTTTGTTTATCATTGCTATGACAGGTACACGAAAGAAAAAGACACTTCTATGATATTCTCCATTTCCTTCTTGTCAGAGGGCTTCTGCAAAACAGATGAATAGAAAAATAAACTACAGACCAGTGTGAAAGTCTTCAACAGACGCACACTGGTTTTTATATTTAGGTATTCATGGAGCAGAAATATCACTTTCAAGGTGAGGATCTTCTTTGAGTTGTGCGAACATTACTAAAATAAAGACTTTGTGACAGTGACGTTAGAAGGAAGCATATTTATTATAAAAGATGTATAATTAGTAGGTTGTTTTGAAAATGGAATAATCACATGGAGACATGTTTTGATAACAGAACATCTTAGAAGAAGGAGGGCATCATTGTGGATGTTGGACAAAATCAGCCCGAACAATTGAAAAGGGCGATGACCTCCCGTCATTTATTTATGATTTCACTTGGCGGTGTCATTGGGACAGGCTTTTTCCTTGGAACAGGCTATACAATTGGACAAGCGGGTCCGGTTGGAGCTGTTCTTTCCTATATTGTGGGCGGATTGATTATGTATTTAACCATGCTGTGTCTTGGGGAGCTGTCTGTCGCACTTCCTGTGTCGGGGTCGTTTCATACGTATGCGACCAAATTTGTCAGTCCTGCCGCAGGCTTTGCTGTTGGCTGGATTTATTGGCTTGGCTGGGCAGCCACTGTGGCGCTGGAATTTTTATCAGCAGGGCAGCTGATGAGACGCTGGCTTCCACAAGTGGATGTGTCGATTTGGTGTTTCATCTTTGGGCTGTGTCTTTTCTTATTAAATGCGAGGTCAGCGAAAGCATTTGGGGAGTCGGAGTTTTTCTTTTCTACTATTAAAATTGTCGCCATTTTACTCTTTATTGGCGTAGGCGGCGCAGCGATGTTTGGTTTCATTCAGACGACAAGCGGAGAACCGGCCCCTTATTTCAGTCATTTTGTGAGTGATGGGCTGTTTCCAAATGGATTGCTCGCTGTTGTGGTCACGATGATTACGGTGAATTTTTCGTTTCAAGGGACAGAACTGATCGGGATTGCCGCAGGAGAAAGTGAAAATCCTGAAAAAACTGTTCCTCGCTCAATTCATCAGACGGTTTGGCGTACACTTGTCTTTTTCGTTTTATCTATTTTCGTCTTAGCGGGTATGGTGCCTTGGAAGGAAGCCAGTGTGCTGCAAAGTCCATTTGTGACCGTATTTGAGAGAACGGGCATTCCTTATGCGGCAGATATCATGAACTTTGTCATTATCATTGCTTTATTATCTGTGGCTAACTCTGGTCTGTATGCTTCGACAAGAATGCTGTACTCCTTATCGAAGGAAGGAATGGCAGGGAAGGCGTTCAGACGAGTCAATCAGCGGGGCATCCCAATGAATGCGCTGCTGCTTACCTTTCTATTTACAGGTATTTCGCTATTATCTGGTTTTTTTGCAGAGAAAACCGTCTTTGCCTGGATTGTGTCTATCGCCGGCATGAGTGCCCAGACCGGCTGGATTACAATTACATTATCACAGCTGCTTTTCCGCAGAAGATATGTGAAAGCAGGCGGAAAGCTGGAAAACTTAAAATTTAAAACCCCTCTTTATCCGGTACTGCCGATCATTGCCATCACGCTAAACTCGATTGTGTTAATCAGCCTTGCCTTTGATGCGGAGCAGCGGATTGGGCTATATGTCGGCGTACCGCTTATGATCATTGGGTATGTCGTCTATCACCGCTATGTGAAAAAGCATCAGGCGAAAAGTGAACCGCTCAAGCTGCAAATCCACGGAGAAGATGAGATTCGGTTTTAAGATCAAAAAAGAAATACTAAATATGTGAGTATGAGATATTTTAAAACACCTCTGATATAAATGGTACTGACCCCATCAGATGAGACAAATAAAAAACACCTTCAAGTTTGAAAATGGATCGTTGTGATCCGAAATAAAACATGGAGGTGTTTTTTCTATGGGGACAAGAGTGAGTTATCCGGTTGAAGTCAAACAGAAGGCTGTAGAAATGAGATTGGCAGGCGTACCTATGAAAGAGATTATGCAAAAATTGAATATCAAGAATAAGACGCAGGTTCAGACATGGGTGAGGTGGCATAAGGCTGGGGATACACACCGGTTTGAACAGCCTGTTGGAAAACAATATACCTATGGAAAGGGTCCTGAGTACTCTTCCGAATTAGAGAGACTTCAGGCAGAAAATCGCTATTTGAGTCAACAGAATGAAGTTTTAAAAAAGTACAACGAATTGGAAAGGAAGTTGATAAGGAAACGTCAATCAAACTGGTAGAAGAATTGTGCGAAACGATGACGATACAGGACACCTGTTTCCATTTAGGTATCTCACGCACTTCGTACTATAGATGGAAAAAGGATCTGACTCAGAATCACTCTAAAAGACAACTAGAGAAACAGGTCGGCACGTTGTGCCGAGAGCACAAGTATCGATATGGTTATCGAAAAATCACCGCCATACTAAAAATGAGCATGCGTATTAACCATAAAACTGTTCAACGTATCATGCAGAAAAACCAGTGGCAGTGCCGAGTTAAAATGAAAAAGCGTAAGAAGAATGGGCAGCCCTATGCCGTGGCTGGTAATATACTGGATCGGAACTTTCAGTCTGATCGCCCTCTTGAAAAACTAGTAACGGACATCACGTATTTGCCTTATGGACAGAAACAATTGTACCTTTCCAGTATATTGGATTTATATAATGGAGAAGTGATTGCTTTTAATATTGGTGATAAGCAGGACACAGACTTTATCTTAAACACACTTAATCAGCTCCCATCACTGCCTGAGAACTGCGTGTTACATAGCGACCAAGGTTCTGTGTATACATCTTACGAGTATCAGAAAGCTGTTCATAAGAAAGGCATTACCATGAGCATGTCCCGTAAAGGGACGCCCGCTGATAATGCCTCCATCGAATCGTTTCATTCCTCACTAAAGTCTGAAACGTTCTATCTTAACAGGATTGATCGAACTACGAACACCATTGTAGAACGCACTGTCAAAGAATACATTTATTATTATAACAACATTCGTATTCAAACGAAACTAAACAACCAATCACCGATAAACTATCGGCAACTGGCTGTTTCGTAAAGGTGTTTTGATCCCTGTCTCAAAAACGGGGGTCAGTCCCAATCTGAAGGTGTTTTTTTCTTGTGATCAATTGGGAAAATTTCATATTCAATCAGTCTATTGGACTTAATAATTATTGAAATAATGGATCGAGGAAAGGGTGATCTTTAAGAATAATAGATTAAAATAACCTTAAAATTGTAAAACAACCTTGAATTTTCCATATAATAAAATTAATATTATCTTGTATTTTGGAGAACAGCAGTTAGGAGAGAATAAAGTGTTTGTCATTAGTAAAATTGAGAATAAATTAATGTCTGGCCTATATAAAATGGGATCTTATTTAAATGAGAAACATAAGAACGTTATTGAAAATAAATGGATAGTATGGGTTATTATTTTAATAGCATTACTTTCGGGTATTGCTTATGCATTTTATTGTACAAGTAAAGGCTACAGTTTCTCTGGTAAAGTTAAGTGGAATTGGCCAAAGGTTTGGGATATCGGGATAGGCTGTAACGCAAAATAAATTAGTATATATGCTGTTCTTCAAAATCGCTATTAATCAAAAATAGGAATGATAAAAATGATTACTATAAATGAATTAGAAAAAAACTATAATGGTAGCCCTGTTCTGAATAACTTAAGTATAACGTTTGATTCTAAAGGAATCGATATCATTGTTGGAGTAAATGGATCAGGAAAAACTACACTTCTAAATTGTATATGCGATATAACGTCCTTTCAAAAAGGAGATATAAAAATTAATTCAGTTAGCAGAAAGGAAAAAGAAGCAAAACTTAAAATGTTCTATATACCATCTGACTTTTATTTGCCTGAATATCTGTCTGGTAATGAATATGCTGATTTTATTTTTAGGAGATATAGGGATGTAAATAAGAAATTATTTGAGTTTATTACTGAAATGTATCATCTGACATCATTTTTAGACGAAAAAATTAGCAATTATTCTTATGGTATGAAAAAGAAATTACAAATAGGGATTGCTTTGGCTTTAGAAGTTGAATATGTATTGGCGGATGAAGTATTTAATGGACTCGATTATGAAAGCTATTTATTGACAGAGTATTTAATAAAAAAATACTCTGCACTCAGAAAATTCATCTTAATTTCACATAACATGGATTTTATTATGCGTAACGAACAGGCCAATGTTTATTTACTGAGCAAAGGCACCTTGAGCACTATTAAGAATGTTGGAGAAATTGAAGGGATCGTAATAAATAATGGAGAATTACAAAAATACTATGAAAAAATTGATGGATTCATTTCTCGTAACAAAAGTCTTGCTTAATGAGATTTGTCATAATTTGTTATCAAATAATATTTTCAAAAAAAGGCATAATAGATATCTGTTATTAGGTCTTATCTTAGCTGTTTATATCATGTATTTCTATTTAAATATGACTGAATTAAATAAAATTTTTATAAACAGGAATGAAGTTTCTAATGAACTGAGAAACTCGTTGTTCTCTAGTCTAACTAATATGATCATTATTATCACTGGTGTTATTTATTTAATTGTAACCCTATCCTTCTCTCTTACAAAAAAAATGCAATTTCTGCTAAAGATCCTTCCTTTTGAAAAAGGGAGTATATGGTTTGGTAGCGTTATTTTCAAACTATTATTAAGTTATTGGTCTTTTTTAATTGTTTTTGCAATAATGATCCCTATGTTGAGGTTATTCCACTATAGTATAGGATTAAATTTTTTAATTTTGATATATTGCCAGCTTTTATTCGTTGCAAGTATCTGTTTTTATTATTTAATTTTTTATTCTTTAAGTCGACTTGTTAGGTTAAATTTTTTTAATATAAATAATGGGTTATTAGTGTTGTTTCTTTTCCTTTATTATTTCTCTTTCGTTTTAGAATTGACATGAAATTTCAGACATTTAATATGATTATTGATCATGTCTTAGTGGTTAAGTTCATGCTTATTTTAAGTATTTTAATTGCTCTTTGTGCTATGTATCCATTATCTACACACAAGATTGATAATGATATATATACTACTAATGATTTTATATTTTAAAATTGCCTTTTAATATGAAAATGAATAAATTAAATTTAATTATACTCGGAACTATTAGGAGTAAATTAACTATAAGGCTTTTAGGTGTAGTATTTTTAGTCTTTGTATTATCCCTTTTTGATACTAAAAATATCCTCATTTCATTGACTACACTTGCATACATATATCCTATTATTTCATTTTCATCTATTAGATATTTTAATACAACTGTATCATATCGCAAAATGAATTCTTTTTTTGGGATAACTTCTTTAAAAGAATCTTTTATTACAACATTTATGAATTTAATAATCAATTTCCCACTTGTAATCACATCATTGATGTTATCAGGTGATTTCGTAAAAAGTCTCTATTATGGTGTCATTTTATTTGAAGCAGGGCTGATAATGAGTATTATATTTCCGAAAAATAAGAGTTCTTTAAATGAGTTCTCTGCTTCTGTACTATGTATTGTAATGGCTGTAGGACTTTACCTAATTTCAAATAGTGTGCTTATTTTTGTCTCTGTATATTTGTTGCTATTCTCAGTTAAATATTATTTGTTGGAAAGGAGTTATTTAGATGAGACTGCCTAGGTGGATATTTTTAGGTACAATTTTATATTTAGTTGCTTTTTAATTGATTATATAACGACTCTTTTTTCTATTGATGAGACTGGCGTATATATGTCAAAATTAGGGCTGAAAATTGATATGACAATTAATAAAGAAGAATTGTATACGAATTTTTCATTTACATCTCAAATTTTAATTATATATATGATATATTCTTTTTATTATTGCGCTATTTGCTATTATAAAGTCTAAAAAAACAACGAAATAAAGTATGGAAAACATGATTTTATTTATAAAAGGGTTTATCCTTTTTTATCTTATATTGATGAGTGTGCTTATAATCCATGAAGCTATTCATTTGTTGTTGATAAAAAAATTTCAAAAGAAGATATTAGGGCTGAAGCTTAATATATTTGGAGCTAGTGTTTCATACCTAAATGATAAAAAATATCTTCATATTTTTGTCATTTCAGTAGCACCTAATATTATTTTACCGATTAGTGGTGGGCTCTTATTATACTATGATATCAGTATATACTGGAATGCATTTGCATTTATTTGTATATTAAACCTTGTGAATTTGTTCCCTTTTACTGCTGATGGATCCATAATATTATATTCCATAATGAAGATGCTGAAAAAATGAAGGATTATTATGAATAAATAAAATAAAAAACTGAACATGAGTACTTCATGTCCAGTTTTTTATTAATGAACACCTTTCATCGCTTTCTTAATCACCGGTGTAAACAGAAGCATGACAACACATAAAATGATGGCGATGAGGCCAATAATCCCGAAATAGACGGTTTCTGGCACTTTATCAAACAGTTTGACCACCTGTGCATTGATCGCCTGTGCCATCGCATTTGAAAGGAACCAAAGGCTCATGGTTTGCGCTGAGAAAGCAGCAGGTGCCAGTTTTGTTGTAGCTGAAAGTCCAACCGGTGATAGGCAAAGCTCTCCGATCACGACAAGGAAGAAGCTTAGAACAAGCCATATTGGGCTTACAAGTGTATTTGGACCAGACATGTATGCAGGAATGATCATGATGATGAAGGATAACCCTGCAAACAGTAGACCAAGTGAGAACTTAACCGGGGTAGACGGCTGTTTCTTACCGAGTCTGACCCATAACCAAGCAAATACTGGTGACAGCAGCACAATAAAGATCGGGTTCAAGGATTGGAACCACGAAGAGGCTAGTGTCATTCCAAGGAAATTCAGATTGGTTCGTTGGTCTGCATATGTGGCTAAAATGTTTGAGCCTTGTTCTTGAATCGCCCAGAACATGACCGCAGCTAAGAATAATGGAATATAAGCGAGTACCCTGGATTGCTCCACTGCGCTCGTTTTTTTACTAAAATACATCACAATAAAATAAACAATCGGAATGAGGACACCAAGGACACTGACAAACCAAGTGAATAGATTAATGGTGAGTGCTCCTGTTTGGATGCCAATGACAGCAAAAACAACGAGAACAATCACAATCAATGTTCCGAAAATTTTGAAGTTCTTGCGTTCAGCAGCTGTTAGTGGATTTGTCACATAAGTGCCGGCAAGCCCAAGATTCGGCTTTTTCGTGATCACAAACGTAATGAGTCCAATAAGCATACCAACGGCAGCAAGTGAGAAACCAAGATGGAAATTCACTTTTTGACCGAGTGTTCCGACAATTAATGGGGCAATAAAACCACCCATGTTGATCCCCATGTAGAAAATACTAAAACCAGAATCTCTGCGAGGGTCCGTTTTTGTATACAGGTCACCGACAATGTTTGAAACGTTCGGCTTTAGAAGACCTGTCCCAATAATAATCAGCCCCATACTAATAAAGAGTGCTGTGACTCCGCTTGGCAGTGCCAAAATCACATGACCAAGCATAATGAAAACCCCGCCATAAAAGACCGTACTAGATGAACCGAATACCCGGTCGGCGAGCCATCCGCCAATAATTCCTGACATGTAGACAAGGGCACCGTAAACAGACATGATCGAATTGGCTGTCGTCTGGTCAAAGCCAAGACCGCCTTTTGTCACCTCTGTGTACATATAATAGATGAGAAGTGCACGCATGCCATAATAAGAAAAACGCTCCCAAAATTCAGTGAAAAACAGTGTGTAAAGTCCTTTAGGGTGTCCAAAAAAACCTTTTTGTGGAACACTTTTAACAATTTTATCGTGGTCAATTGTAGACATGGCATAGATCCTTTCTTAAAAAAAGAGATATGAGAAAAATGATATTCTTGTATAGTTCTTGTGTCAATATAAAACTATTCTAAAACAGGAAAATGTTAGTTCAATAGGCGAAAAGACTCAAAAAAATTTAAAAAATTCAATCAAATAAAAATCATCGAAAAATTATTCCGAAAGAATTTATCTAAAATTTTAAGTAATGTACAAGCAAACCTTTTTCACATGCATAGGATGACGAGAGAACATGTGGGAAAAGGAGGGGTTTGGTTGGGGGAATTGAATGAATCTGATCTGAAGAAGCCCATTGTCAATGTATTAGACTTTGGCGTGATTGCAGACGGGAAAACGGACTGTACGGTGAAGCTGAACGAATGCCTAGAATGGACAAAAGCACAAGGCTACTCCCACGTCTGGCTGCCGAGTGGTACGTATGTAATAGATGCGGTGTACAGAGGTGATCCATTTTTTCCTTTTCGGAATGCCGGCATACGGGTGCCTAGCCATATTTGTATTGATATGGCATCAGATGCCGTGATCAAAGTAAAACCAAATGATTCATGGGGATATGCGGCATTTTATATAGGAAAAGTTCAGCATGTGACCATTCGAGGCGGACGGATTGAAGGAGACCGGGATACGCATGTGTACAAGTCACTCCCTTCTGAAAGAAAAACCCATGAATGGGGTTTTGGTGTGTGTATCGAAGGTGCTTCCCATGTGAATGTGCATCATGTACAGATTCAAAATTGTACGGGAGACGGCATCATTGTCAGTCCGCACGGTTTATTGACCCATATTGAATCGTACTCGCCTGCTTCGTCTATTCATATTTCTGGCTGCACCATTACGGATTCAAGGCGGAACAATATTTCCATTACAGGCTGTGACGGGGTCATTGTTGAGGATTGTTTAATTGAAAGAGCAGGGGTCAACGGGGTCGAGCCAAAAATGGGGATTGATATTGAAGGATATGGAGAAAATGCGACCAATCTGGAGGAACCGCTGAATATTCAAATCCGAAACAACATTGTGAGAGGCGGGGCAGCAAGCGCCATTTATAACTTCAACGGCTATGGTGTGATCATTGAAGGCAATCAAACGGACAGCAGTATCTCCTATGGCTTCGCCACTGAAACGATCATCGCAAATAATTTGATTCGTGCAGTGGGAGGGGGCGTGACAAAAGCAGGGATTACGAGCTTAGGTGTCTCGCTTGATCAAACGGAAAACAATGTCATTATTATTGGCAATATGATTGAAGGGTTTGAAAAGGGCATTGACGTAAGGGGAGACAGCGTGCACATCACAGGGAATAAAATCAGTCTTTTCGAAGATGCGGCTGTGTCCGTATATATGGCGAATCGTATTTTAATAGAAGGAAATCATATTGAGTCAGGGACAAACACACGGCTCAGAAGTGCATCGCTTCGTATTTATCAATCAGATAGCATTGTCTTTTCAAACAATACCATCTACTCTGTCATCGATGCAGCAATTGTCAGAGGAACAAATATCCTGATTCGACATAATCAATTCAAGGAATTCAGCAGAGGGATATGGGTGCAGGGTGGAGAAGCGGGGATTAACGGCAATCACTTTATTCAAGAAGGAGTATCAGAGCTTACGTCTTCTTATACGATCAGTGTCACAGGAAATGCAAAGGCTCTCATTTGGCGGAATCGCTTTAAACAGTATCAAAACTACGCCGTATACAGCAACACCACAGGACCTTTAGAAATTAAAGATAATTCCTTTGAAGAAACATCCTTATATGTGGTGATGTATATTAAAAACGGTTCACCCCAAATCGGAGATAACCGCTTTTATTTAAATCGTTCCATCGGACAGCCGACAGCGATTTTTCTGGACCAGACCGTCTCAGCACGAGTGCTGAGGAATAATATCATCAATTTCTCGCCTCAAAAAGCGATTGCCTTCCGCACCATGTCTTCCACTCATTCGGTGATTGCCCATAACGTGCTGGAGCGCAGTCAATGGATGACACACAACACAGACCGGCTCATCGGAAATATTGAAATCGACCCACCGTAAACGCCCTGTGAAATCCCTTTTTTTGGAGGTTTAGAAGGCGGTTGACAATCATGTGAAAAGGGCATATAGTAATAATTATTTTTCATTTTTCACAACATTTGCCCTTTTTTTATGGATAAAACCGATTAATTCAATCAGAAAAATGTATCTTCTGATGGTTTCAGTTTGATACAGTAGGATATAGAAAGGATGAAGAACAAGTGTCACAGCCAAAACGGAAGCTCAAGCTAGGCGTATTCATCGCAGGAACTGGGCATCATGTCGCCTCTTGGAGACATCCGAATGCAGTACCAGATGCAGCCATGAACCTTGATTACTTTAAACAATTAGCGAAAAAGGCAGAGGAAGGAAAGCTGGATTTGCTCTTTTTAGCCGACAGCTTATCCATTAATCATACCTCTCATCCGAATGTATTGACAAGATTTGAACCGCTCACACTGCTTTCTTCCATTGCAGAGTCTACCTCTACAATCGGCTTAGCAGCAACAGCATCGACTACATACAGTGAGCCATTCCATATTGCGAGACAGTTTGCTTCACTCGATCATTTATCGAGCGGCAGAGCGGCATGGAATGTGGTCACATCTTCTATTGAAGAAACAGCGAAAAATTTTAGCGGAGAAGAGCATTTAGCGCATCACAAACGATATGAGCGGGCAGAGGAATTCGTAGATGTCGTTAAAGGTCTTTGGGATTCTTGGGAAGAAGGCGCACTTGTGAGAAACCAAGAAACGGGAGAATTCTTTGATCCTAGTAAGCTCCATGAGTTGCATCACAAAGGTGAGTTCTTCTCTGTTCGAGGGCCGCTCAACGTATCACGTACGCCGCAAGGGCAGCCGGTGATCATTCAAGCAGGATCTTCCGAAGATGGTCAAAAGCTCGCAGCTAAAACGGCTGAGCTCATTTTTACGGCACAAAACGATCTTGCCAAAGCGAAGGAATTTTATCAAAGCTTGAAGGGGAAAGTAGAGGCAGCTGGACGTGCTAGAGAGGATGTCAGCATCATGCCGGGCATCTTCCCAATCATTGCCGATACAGAGGAAGAAGCAAAAGCAAAGTATGAAGAATTACAAGAGCTGATTGTTCCAGAGATTGGCCTTAGTATTTTACAAAACTATTTAGGTGGAATTGATCTGACGCAGTACCCATTAGACGGGCCGCTTCCAGAGATTGATCCAAGCATGTCCAATGCGGTGAAAAGCCGTTTTGATCTTGTCATGAATATGGCGAGAAAGGACAACCTGACCATTCGCCAGCTCTACCAATCTGTTGCCGGCTCTCGCGGTCATCATATTTTCATTGGAACACCTGAACAGCTGGCAGATGTAATGGAAACATGGCTCACTGAGGAAGCAGCAGATGGCTTTAACGTCATGCGGCCATTATTGCCAGAAGGACTCGATGTATTCGTAGATCGCGTCGTTCCGATCCTTCAGGAAAGAGGCTTGTTCAAAACAGAATACACAGGACAAACCTTACGAGAAAATCTCGGATTAAAACAGCCAAAAAATCGTTACACGACATAAGGGTGAGGTGACTAACGTTGGGATACACGTTTCGTCTGGCAACTGAGGAAGATATAGAGGCGCTGCTTGAACTGACAATAAGAGCCTACGAGCCGATTCGTGAGCTCGGCATCCAGTTCCAAGCAGCACATGCAGATTTCGCTCTCGTTCAGAAAAATGTACAAAAGAACCTTTGCTATGTGTTAGAAGAAAACGGAGAGCTTCTATCCACATTAACACTCCGTATGCCTTGGGGTGAACAGCCAGGACCGTTCGGCGTTCCACACATTTGGTGGTTTGCCTCAGAACCATCGGCGAAAAAAGGGACAGGCTCTGCTTTACTTGAGTGGGTTGAAACCGAAGTGCTGAGGGATACACTGAAGGTACCGTATGTGTCTCTCGGTACAGCTGATAAGCATCCGTGGCTTATGGATATGTATCAGCGCAAAGGCTACGTCAAAGCAGGTGAAAAGGATTTAGGCAAAGGTCATATCACCATTTATTTCAAAAAACAATTAAGATCAGATATTACACAACCATAAAAGGAAAGAAGGGTTTACGAACATGAAAAACAAAAAGTGGCTCGTTGTTTTATTTGCGGCAATGCTGGCGGTGTTAGCAGCTTGCGGCGGGGGCAAGCAGAGTGAAGGCAAAGACGATAAAGTACTGAAAGTAGGCGCTACAGGCCAAAGCTATCCATTCGCTTATAAAGAAAACGGCAAACTAGTAGGGTTTGATGTCGAAGTCACAGAAGCTATTGCGAAAAAGCTAGGCTACAAACTAGACTGGCAGCTGAGTGAATTCAGCGGACTGATGGGACAGCTGACATCTGGTAAGCTGGATACAGTATCAAACCAAGTAGCGATCACAGATGAGCGTAAACAAACGTTCAACTTTACAGATACGTATGCGTACGCAGGAACTCAAATCATCGTGAAAAAAGACAACAATGACATTAAAGGGCTTGACGACTTAAAAGGAAAAACAGTTGCGGCTGTTCTTGGCTCAAACCATGCCAAAAATCTAGAGAGCAAAGACCCAGACAAGAAAATCAAGATCAAAACATATGAAACACAAGACGGCGTATTAAATGAAGTGGCAAATGGCCGTGTAGATGCGTACGTCAACGGACGCAGTGTATTATTGGCTCAAATTGAAAAAACAGGTCTTCCACTGAAAATCGTAGGCAATCCAATTGTTTATGAAGAAGTGGGCTACCCATTTGCCAAAGATAAAAAGCATGACAAGCTAAGAGAAGAATTCAATAAAGTGATCAAAGAATTAAGAGAAGACGGGACACTTAAGAAATTGTCTGAGAAATATTTCAAAGACGATGTGACAGTGCCAATTAAAAAATAAAGACAGCGGCGGTGAACAGCAGACATGAATCACATTGATTGGCAGTATATGGTGACGGTTTTTCCGACCTTGATTCAATACTTGCCGATAACGATCTTCATGGCGATTGTCTCCATGGTATTTGCCATTATCATTGGTGTGGTATTCGCGCTCATTACAAAGAACCGGATACCTGTCCTATACCAATTTGCCAAGCTGTATATTTCTTTCTTCAGAGCGGTTCCAACTTTGGTTCAGCTCTTTCTCATTTATTTTGGTCTTCCGCAGCTATTCCCTGCGATGACCTCAATGGATGCCTTAACAGCGGTCATTATCGGATTAAGTATTAAAAACTCAGCGTACTTAGCAGAAATTTTCAGAGCGGCACTTAACTCTGTGGATGAAGGGCAGCTTGAAGCCTGCTTATCTGTCGGCATGACAAGATGGCAGTCTTACGTGCGAATTATTTTCCCGCAGGCAGTCAGAAATGCGATTCCAGCGACGGGGAATACCTTTATCGGTCTTTTAAAAGAAACATCTCTTGCCTTTACCATTGGGGTGGCAGAAATGTTTGCACAAGGGAAGATGATTGCATCAGCCAACTATAAATACTTTGAAACGTATTTAGCGGTTGGGATTGTGTATTGGGTGCTGACCATTATTTATAGCTCCCTGCAAGACCTATTTGAACGAAAAATCAGCAAACCTTACCGGAATTAAGGAGGTGTGGACATGATCAAGCTCACCAATTTGAAAAAATCATTCGGCGATCTTGTTGTGTTAGACGGAATCAATCTCGATGTACAAAAAGGGCAGGTTGTGGCCATTATCGGACCTTCTGGCTCCGGTAAATCAACATTGCTGCGCTGCTTAAATTTATTAGAGACGCCAGATGAAGGTATGATTGAAATTGGCGATGCAAAGCTGAATGCGGCCAAATATACACGCAAAGAAGCGCATCACCTGCGTCAACAAACAGCTATGGTGTTCCAAAACTATAATTTATTCAAAAATAAAACAGCTCTTCAAAACATTACAGAGTCACTGCTTGTGACGAAGAAAATGACGAAACAGCAGGCAAATGAGATCGGTATGGAGCTATTAAAGCAGGTAGGTCTAGAACAAAAAGCTGACAGCTACCCAGTCACGTTATCTGGCGGCCAGCAGCAGCGGATTGGGATTGCCCGTGCGTTAGCGGTCGATCCACATGCCATTTTGCTGGATGAACCGACGTCAGCCCTAGATCCAGAGCTCGTCTCAGGCGTGCTTCAAGTCATTAAATCCATTGCCATTCAAGAAACGACCATGATCATCGTGACACACGAAATGGCGTTTGCAAGAGAAGTGGCGGACCATGTGATTTTTATGGCTGATGGTCATATTATCGAGCAGGGGACACCAACAGAGCTATTTGATGAAACGAAGAATGAACGAACAAAACGATTTATCCAAAAAGAAGCAGCGGCTGAAGAAGCATAAGCTGCTTTTTATTCTTAAAAGGGGTGAAAATGCAGTGAAATCAATCGAAAAGAAAGACTTAAACAAACGTTTGATGAACATTCGCCGATCGCTTCATGAACATCCAGAATTGTCATTTGAAGAATATGAAACGACCAAAAAACTGCGCCGCTGGTTAGAAGAAGAAGGAATGACGGTTCTCGATATCCCTGCCCTTCAAACAGGGGTTGTCTGCGACATCAAAGGAGAACAAGAGGGGCCAACGATTGTCCTTAGAGCGGATATTGATGCACTTCCGATTAACGAAGCATCTGGCGAACCATTTTCTTCAAAGATACCCGGAAAAATGCATGCATGCGGTCACGATTTTCATACGGCTTCGATTTTTGGTGCGGCGGTCTTATTAAACGAACGTAAGCACGAAATAAAGGGAACGGTCCGCATTTTGTTCCAGCCGGCTGAGGAAGTCGCTCAAGGGGCCAAACACGTCATAGAGGCAGGCGTTTTAGATGGGGTGGATGCGATATTCGGTATGCACAATAAACCCGATCTGCCAGTCGGCACCATTGGCATCAGAGAAAAGGCGTTAATGGCGAGTGTCGATCGGTTTGAAATTGATATTCAAGGAACGGGTGGTCATGCGGGGATTCCAAATCACACGGTCGACCCGATTGCCATCAGCGGACAGATCACAAGCGCCCTTCAGCAAATTGTCAGCCGCCGCATTAGTTCTTTGCATCATGCGGTTGTCAGTATCACACGTATTCAAGGCGGCACATCATGGAATGTAATACCTGATCGTGTCGAGATGGAAGGAACCGTGCGAACGTTTGAGCCGGAAGTAAGAGCAATGATTCCAGACCTCATGAAACAAATCGTCAGTGGAATTGCCGAAGGGTTTGGAGCAAAGGCAGAAGTGAGATGGCATCCGTATTTGCCTTCTGTCATGAATGATGAACGCCTGACAAAGGTTGTAGAAGAAACGGCTGGTGCGCTTGATCTGACAGTCGTTCAGGCAGAGCAGTCACCAGGCGGGGAAGACTTTGCCCTTTACCAGGAGCGCATTCCAGGCTTTTTTGTATGGATGGGGACAAGCGGTACAGAGGAGTGGCACCACCCTGCCTTTACGTTAAATGAAGACGCACTTCCAGTCGCCGCCGCTTTCTTTGCGGAGCTTGCAGTTCGGGCATTGGAGTCACGATCATGGAACTAACCAAACAATTGGCAGAGTCTGTACTGTCTGCTCATCCACTTCAAGATCAGCGGGCGGTAGAAATGGCTCGAAATGGTCTATTAGATGCTGCGGCGGCAGCGCTTGCCGCGAAAGAGGATGAAGGAATTCAAAAGCTCATGGCACTTGTGGAACAAGAAGGCGGAGCAGCTCAAATTCCCGTCATTGGACAAGGGAAGAAGGTCAGCCGCCAAGCAGCAGCCATGCTAAACGGCTACCTGATTCACGCCCTTGATTATGATGATGTGCATTCAGATGTGAGAGGACATCCAAGTGCGGTCATCATCCCTGCCTTGCTTTCCCAGCTAACAGACGGGGAGGCATATGGTGACCGATTTTTAAGTGCCTACATCACAGGTGTTGAAGTGATGGCAAGGCTTGGGGAATCCATTGGTAAGGCGCATTATGAGCGGGGCTGGCACAATACGGGGACTCTCGGAGCCATTGCAGCAGTCTGTGCCATTGGTCATTTGAAACAAGTTTCACAGAAAGAGCTTGCGAAAGCGATCGGCTTTGCTGGTGCGCAATCAGCAGGAATGCGCAAGCAATTTGGCACTGACATGAAGCCATTACAAGCCGGCCTAGCCGCTAAAACAGCCGTATGGTCCATGGATTTAGCTTGTTCAGGTTTTGGCGGGAGTGAATCGGTTCTGGATGGAGAGCTTGGCTTCTTTTCTCTCTATGGAGATCAGAAACTAGCGGAAAGACGTTTGCTAGAGGGCTATGGTGCGGCGTGGCGTATTGTTTCGCCAGGTCTATGGTTCAAAGTGTATCCGTTCTGTTCAGCGGCGCATCATGCTGCCGATGCAATCCTATCCTTATTAAAAGAGCATACTTTCTCACTGGAGCAGGTGAAACAAGTAGATGTCATATTCCCGCCAGGCGGAGATGCAGCGCTAATTGAGAGGACACCTTTGACGGGTGAAGAAGGACGATTTAGTGTCGAATACGTCATCGCACTAGCGGTGTTTGGACAACCTTTATCACTGGATGCCTTTACGAAAAAAGCCATTTCACCAGAGATGCGGGCATGGATGAAGCGGGTAAATAGAGTGTATGATCAAACGACAGAACCCCATCCAGACGCAGTGCCAAAAGGACGCTTTACGATTGTGAAGCTCACCTTATTTGATGGCACGACCATCAGCAAACGGGTCGATATCCCGCGGGGAGCACCAGGACATGCGCTATCGACAGAAGACATTATACAAAAATTAAACAGTGTCACGGACGCATCTTATGCACGGCAGATTTTACATGTCATTGAAGAGGATAATGAAATCTTCTATTTGCATCTTTTGTCGTTGTAAGAAAGAAAAAAGGGGACTGACCCCCGTTTTTGAGACAGGGATCAAAACACCTTTACGAAACAGCCAGTTGCCGATAGTTTATCGGTGATTGGTTGTTTAGTTTCGTTTGAATACGAATGTTGTTATAATAATAAATGTATTCTTTGACAGTGCGTTCTACAATGGTGTTCGTAGTTCGATCAATCCTGTTAAGATAGAACGTTTCAGACTTTAGTGAGGAATGAAACGATTCGATGGAGGCATTATCAGCGGGCGTCCCTTTACGGGACATGCTCCTGGTAATGCCTTTTTCCTTTATCTCCTTTTGATAAGCATAAGAAGTGTAGACCGAACCTTGATCACTATGAAGTACGCAGCCTTTAGGCAGTGTCTTTAACTGCTTCAATGTATCTAAAACAAGAGAAACATCCTGTTTATCACCAATCGTATAAGCCACAATCTCACTTGTATATAAATCTTTTATGCTGGATAGATAAAGCATTTTTTGCCCAAATGGCAAATACGTGATATCTGTCACCAGTTTTTCAAGTGGCTTGGTCGCAGAAAAATCTCGTTTTAAGTGATTTTCTGCAATGTAATAGGGTTGACCGGTCTGTTTACGCTTTTTCACTTTCACACGACACTGCAAACCGTAGGTTTGCATCATTCGTTGTACTCTCTTATGGTTGATCTTCATTTCTTTGCGTAGAAGAGCCGTTATTTTACGATACCTATACGTATACTTGTGCAACTTACAAAGTGTTGAAATAAGCTTGATTAACCCATGTTGCTTTGAGTGATGATGATCTTGTTTTTTCCAACGATAAAATGTTGATTTAGCCACTTCAAATAGCAGACAGAATTCACTGACACTCACTTTATCTTTTACCGTTTCGTAGATCGACACGAGTGCTTCTTTTTCCACCACCTTTCCCATTCTCGGTACTTTTTTAATATGTCTATTTGTTGATTTAGATAGCGATTTTCTGTTTTCAATCTCTCGTTTTCATCTTGGTATTCAGGTCCTTTACCGTATGAATACTGCTTTCCAACAGGTTGATGAAACCGGTGGGTTTCACCATTGTGATACCATTTCATCCAAGTTTTCACTTGTGTTTTATTCTTAATTCCTAGCTTGTCCATGATTTCTTTTGTTGAGACTCCTGCCAACTTCATCTGAACCGCCTCTTCTTTTACACTTGCGGGGTAACTGACTCTTGTTCCCATACAAAAAACACCTCCAAATTGTTTTCAGGTATGATATACCCGATTTTCAACTTAAAGGTGTTTTTATTTGTCTCACTTTATGGGGTCAGTCCCGTTTGATATGGTCCCCTCTAAGTAGACAGTGTGAAAAATCCAAGAACATATCTTGGCTGTATCACTATACTTGGAGGGGATTTTTTATGGCGAGAAAAGGACAACAATTTCAACACGATTCCAAAGAATGTAAGGTTTGAAGGGCAGTCATTCCCAAAGGGGAAACTGCCTGGATAATGCCTGTATTGAATCATTTTTCTCCCATCTCAAAACAGAGACACTTACTTTTCTTCGTCTCAAACGGAAGAAGAGCTTCATAAAAGCATAGAAGATTACATTCAATTCTATAATCACGATTGATTCAAGAAAAAATTAAACCAGTGTGCTCCGGTAGAATACCGTCACACACTGGCAGCTTAGGCTTTTTATATTTGTCTACTTGACAGGGGTAAGACCAGATTTAATGATTATTCAGCAAATGAGTCAATGCCTTCTATGATTTCGCAAAGAAGATATTCAAAGAAGTGGTCTTTGGCATAAATCGTATTTTTTTCATAGGGGGACCAATTAAGAACTGGGCACTCGCCATCTTTCATTTGGTTTGTGTCAAGCACCATCATATAAGGACCGTGATTGACTATAACCACATAGCCATTAGGAAGTCCTTGCTCTTGAAAAGTGCGAGTGGTTTCAATAACAGTTGATTCTTCAATTTCGCCCGGCGATCCACCTTCAATCCATATACCTAAAATACCGCCAGTTCCAAATTGTTTGATATACCATTTGTAACTCTCAGGGAGCTTTACATTTAATTCTCTTTCTATATAAGAGACTTCCTCATCAGTCAAACTGCCATAAATTACACTATCTTCATCTTGATATTTTTTAAAGTAATTTAGAATCATATCTTCAACCAACATTGTGTTTCCTCTTTCTATAATTTATTTAAAATCTCTTGGGCTCTAGATTTCCAATAATTCTTTTTGAAATTATTGTATTGTTTTTCTAAAATGGGGTTATTTCGAAAACTTTGGCCAGTCTTAATGATGCCATGGAGTTCCTTTTTAAATTTAGTATGTTTATTTTGAGAAAGTTCAATCATTGCCCCAGGTTCTTTTTGAATAGAGTGATGTAATTCAATCATACTTCCATCTTTATCATAAGGTGAGTAGCCACCTTTTGCAAGTTCAAGGTTTGTTTTTCCGCGTCCTTTTTTAGGCTTATAATTCCAGTCAATATTATTCATTCTATAGACTCTTCTATCAATTTTTTTCACTTTTTTAGCGACTGTTACAGTCCCTTTAACTTCATAAGCTGTATATCTATTTCCTGTTTTTTCTAACCAAGTTAAATTTTCTTTTTTTGATGTGAATTTTGGTTTTTTGGAACTTTGTAGCAATTTTCTCTGTGCAGAATTTACTACTTTACCTGTACGACCCATCGGCCCCATGATAATTGCAGCAGAATTAAGAGCTATGTCTGTATTAGTTAGGGAAGTTCCGTTTAGTGTTTTACCAGATAAGATCTCACTTAGGGCCAATATATCACCAGTTCCCGGAGCGACGTAGGCTACATTTGTGATAAAGTTTTCCATTAAACCACTATACATTTTACCTGCATTAGCTACCCCACTTGTAGAAGCGGATAAATGAATTTCAGAAGTGTAAATATTAGCTTTGACATTTTGGAGTTGAATTAATTTAGGGTTAATATCGAGTTTTGGATTCTTTAATCTATTGATATGTTTCTGCATTTGCTTAATATCTTTTTCAGCAGCTTTATTAGCAATATTCAATTGATTTGTAGCCGAATCGAGACCATTATGAATGCTTGTCATAGAACTTATAATTTGTTTGTTAGCTTGAGCTATAAGTCTGTTATTCGCTGTCATATCTTTATTCAATTGTTTAGTCATGCGATTTGCTGAATTTACACTTTTCATAACTTCTATATAATTTTGATCAGTTTCTTTCTTAATTTCAGCCATACGTTTTCCAAAGTTATCAATTAATCTATTATACCCTTCAACTGTTTTCACAGTACCTTTAATTAACTTAATAATATCTTTGTATATAGATAATAATTTTTTATAAGCAACTTCCCCTTCTTTTTTTATTTGTGCGATTTTTTTCTTTGAATTTTTTTCTTGTTCTTCATAAGCTTTTTTAAACCATTTTTTAAAAAGTGGGTTTTCAATTATTTCCATACTATCTTCAAGTTTCTTAATATCTTTAGAATCTACTTTATATAGTTTTGCTATCTTAATAACTAATTCTGTATCTGATGATGCGTTTGCTTTATTTTGATAAGGTTCAAATAAAGTAGAGAATGATAATACTAGTATTAGTAAAATAGGTACTAAAGTTCTTAACAAATTTTTATTTCTTTTCAAATAAAACACTCCTTAATAAGTTGTAGACTTATATTAATATAAAAAATGGTTAAAAACACCAAAAAATATAAATTTAAGGTTATTTTAAGAATGGCAGTTTCTTATACCATTTTTATAATGATAAATAAATTTATAAAAATTCATGAAATCAATTGGTTTTAATTAAAATTCAAGGGTTAAAATGTAAAATTAAGTTGCGTAAAGAGACAGTGGAGGCCTGACGACCGCATGAAGTTTTACTGACGAAGGATTTATTGGCTAAGAAGTGAAAAATGGATTATGAGAAAATAAAAAAATCACTATCTATTTATTGATAAGTTAGAAGTGTGATTAAAGGGCAACTGAGGCGAACAGCTGAAGAGAATTGTGGACTTGGATATTGAAAAATCGTTGTATCTTTAAAACGGGTACGACGATTCCAGCTAATGGTCGAGTGATGGGGAACGAGGGCATTGAGGTTTAAACCTAAAGACCATCTATACGCCATGTTATAGGAAATTTCTTTTTCAAGTTGTCTTTCAGAGCGGATACCATACAGGTATCCGATAAACATCATTTTGAACAAAATAAGTGGGTCAAGAGAAGGACGACCTTTATTCTCACTATAATACGGTTTTACTTTATCTGCGATAAATGAAAAATCAATGTACTGATCAATTTTACGAAGCAGGTGATCCTCTTCGACCAGTTGATCTAGCAATACAAATTCGGCTTCGTGCTGAGAAGAATTTCTAGTGTGGAACATGAGAAAAACACCTTCCTTTAGTATGCTTTTCTCTATTATAAAATGAGGGGATGGAAACTTTAAGGAAAAAATTAAAGCTGTCGAGATTTTCTCGACAGCCTGAGCTCATCTTTGGAGATGAGCTTTTTAAATGTCTTTATTCTTCATAAGAGTGAATACACTCTATGACGTCAAAGAAGATCTTCTCTTCGTCAGGTGAACAATTGATCTTGATCTACAACAATCACATATAAAAACGACCCTATTCTATTTTATCTTTTAGGTGTATTTTTAAAGGTATCAAATCGGAAATCGACGAATTTAGTAGTACGTTTAAAAGAATTAAATCATTGAAATGAAGGGAGAATGAAATGTTAACTATTCGTCGTATCTATCAAAAAAATTATCCTAAAGGAAAACAAGTATATTATCAATATACATCTGAAAAATACTATGAAATTCATATGGAAACCAGTCACAATGGTTGGAACATTTCCCTTACAGAAGAAGTATTTGAAGCTCCAGTTAAAAAAAATCTAAAAGAGGAGATTTTTGATCCATATAAAGAGGGTTCAGAGGTTTACGTGTCAGAGATGAACGGTGAAGAAACTGGAATTATAGTCATTCAATACATGAAATGGAATAATACATTACTCATTCATGATTTATATGTGGATAAACAATTTAAAAGAAAAGGTATTGGCAGCACTCTCATTAAAATGGCACAAAAACGAGCTCGTGAATTGAGAGTTAGAATGATTGTATTAGAAACCCAATCATCCAATTTTCCAGCTATCCAGTTTTATTTGAAAAATGGCTTTCAACTGATTGGATTCAATGTCAACTCTTATTCAAATGAAGATATAAAGAAAAAGGAAATTCGCATCGAAATGGGGTGCCTTATAGAAAATCACAAATAGCTTCTTTAGGGCACACCGCCCTCGATATGCATGTCCAGTTCCAAACTGTTTTATATATACCATTTATAACGATCAGGAAGCGTGTCATTTCATTCTTTTACTACATGGGAGACTTCTTCATCTCAAAGAACGTAAATGACACTGTCCTCATCTTAGACTATCCTCTACAATTCCTTCATTTTTCCATTCTACTATATTAAAAAAGAACAATGTGATTCCCCAAAATTTCAACTCCTTCAAAAAGTATGAAAAAAATATGACCAAAGCATGATAAGTTCATGAAATCGTATCAATCCGATTGAGATTTAAGAAGGAACATGTAAAATAAGGTTACATAAAGAAAAACAAAAGCAACAGCGGAGGCTGATGATGAAAATATTAATGATTGAAGATAACCAGAGTGTTTGTACAATGACAGATATGTTTTTTCAACGAGAAGGATTTCAAGTGGAATTCGTCCACGATGGACTAGAAGGATTGAATCGGTTTAAGCAAGAGGAGGATTGGGATCTGCTCATCCTAGATGTCATGCTCCCTTCTATGGATGGTCTTACCATTTGTCAAAAGGTGCGCAAGATCAGTGATGTTCCCATTATCATGCTGACAGCAAAGGAAACCGAATCTGATCAGGTACTTGGCTTTGATCTTGGAGCAGATGATTATGTGACGAAACCTTTTAGTCCTCTGACCTTAATGGCAAGAATCAAAGCGGTGAAAAGGCGCTTTGCTCATACATCCGTTCAAGAAGAAGCAAAAGAGGATGAACGACTGGTGACCGCACATTTTCAGTTGGATAAGAAAACGAGAGAAGTTTTTCTCGAAGGGAAGCGGATTGAGAATTTGACACCAAAAGAATACGATCTGCTGTGCTTTTTTATTCAGCATCCTCGGCAAGTGTTTTCACGGGAACAATTGCTGGAACAAATTTGGGGATATCAATTTTATGGAGATGAACGAACAGTTGACGTTCATATTAAACGGCTTCGCCAAAAAATTGGGGACGGGCCTAAGCCCTTTTTGTATACAGTATGGGGTGTAGGGTATAAGTTCGATGAAGATTAAATATTTTTACCAGCTGCTGATTAGTCACCTTGGGTTATTGCTCATTGCCATCATTATTATCAGCACCCTTTTGTCTCATTTTGTGAAGGATATTGCCTATCAAAACAGGGTAGATGAAATGAGCTCGTATGGGAATGAAATCTTGGAGAATTATAAACAGCTTCCTAAAACCGAGATGAACTTCCGTCTTCGTCCATTTGAAGATATTCTCTCGACAAGACAAATTCGCTTTTTCGTGTTTGATGAGAATGGGGATGTTTTGTCTCAGCAGCAAGGGATGCCGCCGCATGAAGCTTTGCTGACAAAAGATTTATGGGCCAAGCTTTCCAAAGGAGAGCAAATCATTGTAAAGCGGAGTGATTCACGCCGTCTTGATCAAGAAGCTTCCCTTGTGGCACTTCCTGTCATGGAGGACGGAAAGCTGAAGGGCGGGGTCGTTCTCATTGCCCCAATCCAAGGAGCGGAAGAACTGATTGCTCAGATGAATCGTTATCTGTATATCATCGTGTTTGTGGCACTGACGATTACCTTTATTCTCAGTCTGTTTCTGTCTAAATTTCACGTGAACCGGATCAAAAAATTGAGAGAGGCAACGGAGAAGATTGCGCAAGGCGATTACAACATCAACCTTGAAAACAAACACTTCGATGAAATCGGTACACTTAGTGAGGATTTCAATATGATGGCCAAACGCCTTCAACAATCAAGAGAGGAAATTGACCGGCTCGAAAAACGGAGACGACAATTTATCGCGGATGTGTCGCACGAATTAAAAACACCGCTGACCACCATTCGAGGATTGGTCGAATGGCTGAACACAGCGGATGGTGTGCCCGCAGAAGAGAAAGAGAAATGCTATGCATTAATTACAGACGAGACAAAACGAATGCTGCGCCTCGTCAATGAAAATATGGATTATGAGAAAATTAGATCGAATCAAATTACCCTTCAAAAATTTCACTATCCACTCATTGATACGTTTGAAGTGATCAAAGAGCAGCTCAACCGAATCGCAGAAGAGAAAAACAATCAGCTGATTGTAAACGTTGATCCTGAGCAAAAGGTATATGCAGATTATGACCGGCTCATTCAAATTTTAGTGAATATCACAAAGAACGCCATTCAATTTACAGAGGGCGGCCTTATTTTCTTAAGAGGGAAGCAAGGCGATGGGGAAACGATCATTGAAGTGGAAGACACGGGCATTGGCATTGCGCCAGAAGAAGTCAAACACATATGGGAACGTTTTTATAAAGCGGATATTTCGAGAACGAATACGCCTTATGGAGAATACGGACTTGGCCTGTCCATCGTGAAGCAGCTTGTGGACTTGCATGACGGACATATTGATTTAAAAAGTGAGAAACATAAGGGAACGACATTTATCATCCGTTTGCCGCTTCCACAGGAAAAGGGCTAATCTCGGGTTTAACCAGACAAACCCTCGTATTCGGTGCTGACGAATGTCAAATTCGCTCCGCTCCAGTGCTCGTTTCAAGGGTTTTCTATCACGCTGAAAAGAAGAAAAAGGGCTAATCCGAGTTTAGCCCTTTTTGGTGTATCATCATTCATTCTGTTTTTGAAAACGTCAAGCCGATGTGGGCAAGCGCCTGCGGTAAATCTTTGCGAATGGTGATGTCTTTAAATGAAATATTCGACTGAATCGCACTAAGCGCAAGGTCTTGCTTAATGCCGGTTAAAACAGCTGAAATGCCTAAAAGTCTTAACGTTTGTGCGTAGCTGACCAAATATTGAATGCTTTGTTCATTTAGCCGTTTTGTTCCCGATACATCAATGACCAAATGAGAGAGCGACAGCCTGTAGCTTTCCTGTAAAATGGTCTCTAAAATATGCTGAGCACGTGTTTCCTCGATATCTCCAAGAAGAGGAAGCACGGCGACACCGTCAACAACTGGAACAATCGGTACAGACAATTGCTGAATCTGCCGATTGGCTCGATCAAGTTCCAGGACATAACTCAATAGAGAGGCCATCGTTTCAAACATATGAACATGCTCCTCTGTAAACTGCTTCGGTCTTAAATCAAGTCCACAGATTGTTCCATAGTTCGTCCCATCTGTAAAATCAATCGGTACCCCAATAAATGAGCCGCTTTGGAGCCGATTGGTTACCTCTAAGTATTTAGAGCGCTTATCCAATCGAATATCAGGGATGACGAGTGTATCCTGATGATCGACCGCCAGCTTGCAAAATGTCTTCTCGTAAGGCAGTGTTTCTCCCTCTTCAAGAAGCTGCTCGTCATGATTCAGCACCTTCACCATTTGATTGGTGGTTTGATCATTTTTAGCAATAAACAGTGTATTCACATCAATGAATTGGCTCATCATGTTTAAAATACTTGTAGAAGCATCATGAAAATTGCGAAACTGTTTTAATAGTTGTTGACGAGGCATGGATTAGGACTCCTTGTAGCTCCGATCAAAGGCCGGAACAATAGTTGATTTGTTTCTATCATACAAAATCAAACGAGAAATAGATATACTTTAATGCGCAAATCAGTTCGAATCGCGCGAGAACAAAAAGACTGCCGATCCGGAGATCTGACAGTCTGCTAATTAAATGGAGACAGGCACAGTCGACATAGAGAAAAATTCCTCATACAAGGCTTGAACGGCTTCTTTTTCTTGAGCCGCTTTGACGCCAAACATCATGCTCACCTCTGAAGAGCCTTGATTGATCATTTCAATATTCACTTTCGCTTTTGACAGTGCTTGAGCCGCTCTTGCTGTTGTACCAACATTATGACGCATCGCTTCTCCTACGACCATAATCAGGGAGAGATTGCGTTCTAAAACGACTTCATCGGCTTCAAGCACGAGCTTCAAGCGGTCTAAAAGCTCTTGTTCAATATGCTGCTCCTCAAGCTGATCCTGTCTTAAGATAATGGTCATATCATCAATGCCTGAAGGAACGTGTTCATAAGTAAGTCCATATTCCTCTAACGTTTGCAGCACCTTACGTCCAAAACCGACTTCTCGGTTCATTAAATACTTGCTGATATAAATGCTGCAAAATCCCTTGTCTGAGGCGATTCCCACAACAGGGCCATTCGTATGATCCCGTTGATTCACAATTTTCGTGCCTTTTGCAGATGGGTTATTGGTGTTTTTAATCTGAACAGGAATGCCTGCCCGAAAGGCTGGAATGAGTGCTTCATCATGAAATACAGAAAAACCCGCATAGGACAGTTCACGCATTTCACGATACGTCAGCTCTGTAATTTCCTTTGGCTCATGAACGATCGTTGGATTGACAGCGTAGACGGCATCCACATCCGTAAAGTTTTCATACACATCTGCCTTCAGTCCGTTTGCCAAGATGGAACCAGTAATGTCTGATCCACTGCGGGAAAAAGTGACGATATCACCCGCTAGACTAAAACCGAAAAATCCAGGAAACACAATGATGCCAGAGCGTTCTCTTAATTTGTACAAATGATCATACGATTCTGGAAGGACTTGCGCTTGACCAGGTTCATCGCTTACAAATAGACCGGCTTCTTTCGGATTCACATAGTGTGCTTCGACACCTTGATGCTGAAAATACGCTGCAATCAGCTTTGCGTTATTATCTTCACCGCTTGCTTTAATCGCATCAAGATAACGTTCAGGATGAGCCGAATCAGCCTGTAATAAGGCGTCTACATCGCGGCGGATGGTATCAATAATATCATGACCTAACCCCAGCTCATCCGCAATCGACGCATACCGCTCGATGACGGCTTCCTGTAAATCATGTGCTTCACCCAAACGTAAATATTGTTCACCACAGCTAATTAATAGATCGGTGACCTTCGTATCCGTTGAATGCCGTTTTCCTGGTGCGGAAACAACGACTGCTTTTCGAGCTGGATCTGCTGTGACAATGTCAAATACCTTTTGCAGCTGCTTGCCAGAAGCAAGAGAACTGCCACCAAATTTAACGACCTTCAATGCATACATCTCCTATAGTAAAAATTTTCTCACAAATTGAATAGTTTCTATTATCAACTCTTTTCTTTAAATTATCAAGGTTTTTCTTCTCTGTAAAAACAAATGTATTTTTGGAGAGGACGATTTAAGTGTATATATGAAAAAAAAAGCCGGCGATATGCCGAGCTCTTTGTCTTTATGAAGAAGAGGAGGAAGAAGATAGCTCCTGCTTCATCATTTTGTTTTCACGTTTTTCTTTTAAGAAGAACGAGAGGACAAGTCCAATGACCGCAATAGCACCAGACACGATAAATGATGTATTCATGCCATGCACGGCTGACTTCATTGGATCGGATAATGCTGCATTTGCAGCAGAGCTGCTCATAATGGAGACAAGCACAGCCGTCCCGATAGAGCCGCCCATTTGTCTCATCGTATTATTCATCGCTGTCCCGTGCGGAATCAGGTGCGGTGGTAAAGAGTTAATCCCGGCTGTTGTCAGCGGCATCATGATCATGCCAACCCCAATTAAGCGAAGCGTGTAGGCCACGGTAATGAGGGCAATTGATGAATCAAGGCTCAGCATCATAAATGGCAGGGAAGTGACAGCTAATATCGTAAACCCACCTAGAGCCAGCCCTTTACCGCCGACTTTATCAAAAATTCGTCCGATAATCGGTGATAGGAATCCCATAAAGAGAGCCCCTGGCAATAAGATCAGCCCTGTATCAAGGGCAGATAACCCTCTGACATTCTGCGTATAGAGCGGCAGAATCGTCTCTGTTCCAATCAGTAAAGCAAAGACAAGCATACCGAGGAAAGTCGTTAAGCTGAAGATCGCAAACTTAAAGACGCCAAACTCAAGCATCGGTCTTTTCAAATTCGACTGACGCAGGATAAAGAAGAACAAGCTCACAGCGCCGACAATGAGTGAAATCAGAACGGTCGCACTCGTCCAGCCATACGTTCCGACACTAGAAAATCCGTACAGCAGCCCGCCAAATCCGAAGGAAGACAGGATGACCGATAAGACATCGATACGAGTGTCTCTTTGCTGTGTGACATTTTTCATTAAGAAGAAAGCAAGAATGAGATCAAGGATACCGATTGGAAGAACAATATAGAATAAGAACTTCCAGCTAAAGGAATCGATAATCCAGCCGCCCAGTGTTGGTCCAAGCGCCGGTGCGAATGAAATCACAAGTCCGACCATACCCATGGCCTGCCCGCGTTTTTCTTTTGGGAAAATGGTTAAAAAGATCGTTTGCATGAGCGGCAATAAAATCCCTGCACCGGCTGCCTGCACAATACGTGCTGCAAGAAGCACCGGGAAGTTCGTGGCGAACGAAGCAAGGATTGTACCTGCTGTAAAAATGCTAAGCGCCGTTAAAACTAAAGAACGGCTTGAAAATTTCTCAATTAAGAAAGCCGTAATGGGGATGAGAATCCCGTTTGTCAGCATAAAGGCTGTTGTGAGCCATTGACCTTTGCTGACATCAATATTGAATTCCTGCATGATATGCGGGATCGCTGGAATGAGCAGTGTTTGGTTAAGTATGGCGACGAATGCCCCAACGAGGAAAATCCCAACAATCACAGGTCGATTATACGATGTTGTTGATTGGTTCATGTTATCCCTTCTTTATCTATAAAATAATGCTTTTCAGCTGTGACACGCTATGTGATAAAACGCTGTTTTTGCCTAAATAATCAAGCAATGAGCGGATTAAAAAGTTTCTCGGTTGGTCCTTTGACAGCTCTTGACTTAGCAGCTCAAACGCAGAGAGGAGATCGTCCTTTTCTTCTCCGTTTGATAGTGTATGAAGCTCTTGTTTCATCTTTGTTAAGTACGAGATGATAAGCTTTTCTTCATCATATTCTTCCTGTGTGGAAAGCAAATAAGAGTCCATCAGCTGATCTGTTAATACAGGCTCAATGGAGCAAGGCTTTATTGATACACGGTCCATTACACCGATGATCATTTCGGCGGCATTTTCTAATTGGATGTTCTTGTGCTCAATCGCCAACATCAAGATGAATTCTCTCATTAATCCGTTGAGGACAATCACAAGATCCCACACATAAGGAGCAACAGATTCACCATATGTGCTTAAAATAATGTCTCTGTGGCGCTGCATGATAATGGAACGTGTTTCACGTAAATGCTTAATGACGATGGGCGAATGCTGAGAAAATGCCTCAAAGGACAGCATATTCAAAAATTTATGATTCTCTTTAAACTCTTCAAGCTCAAGCTTAATCTTTTTTGTGAATTTTTCCTTTTTGGACAGCGTCGTTTCGGAATGAATGATCTGAGAAATCTCTCTCATTTTGCGCTGATTGTATTTAATCAGTTCCAATAGAAGAGCTTCCTTTGAATCAAACAGTTTATAAATAGACGCTTTTGATATTTTACAGGCATCAGCAATTGACTGCATGGAGACACTCATATAGCCTTTTTGAGAAAATAATTTCTTCGATACCCGCAAAATCTCTTCTTGCTTTTCGTTCATCTTCATAAGTCCTTTCCGAATCGGCAAAACCATATGGTCACAATGGAAACCGAGTGGTCACTTTTGCTATGATAACAAAACCAATGGCACATGACAAGAAAATGAACTTAAAAAAATACATGTCTCAATGACATGTATCCGATTGTTGACAAAGGGCTAAAATGAACTTTATTTTAGCCCTTTGTCTTCTTTGTCATAGGCGAGTAACGAGATTGTATGTTAGAACAAAATACGATACATTTATCGTATGAATAATCCAAATCATCCAACCCAAGAAAACATGAGACTCATTTCTGTGCTGCAAGCATTGGCTGACCCTGTTCGGCTGGAAATTGTCCGCTGCTTAGCAGAAGCGGGTGAAAGGACTTGCGGTGCGTATAAAATGAACATTGCAAAATCCACGCTTTCCCATCACTTCAAAGTGCTAAGAGAGGCAGGCATCGTGAAAGTGAGAATTGACGGGAAGCACCGTTACTATTCTCTCAGAAAGGACAACATTGATACCGCTTTTCCAGGCCTCTTGTCATCCGTTTTAGCTGTAGGCCAAGAGCGGTGGTAAGAGAGTCTTGCATCAGCAAATGAAAAATCCCAAGGTAACAACGCCTTGGGGATTTTTGATCCGCCTCGTTCAAAACGAGTTATGCCAATGAATGATCGATAGACAAATGGACAATTTCATATGTGTGGACCTTCTTGTCTATATTCTCTGGTAATGAGTCCAAAAAAGAATATTTTACGAGCTTCCATTTATCAGGGTTATATACGATGACTTCTCCCTTAGTGTCGTTAAAATGAGAAAAGAGATGAGAGATATCTAGGGTTTCAAGGCAATCGGTAGGATGAATCGTCACATATTCTTCAAGAACGTATTTGCTACAATTAAAATCATGCGTGAAATGGACGGAATACGTGATACCAATATGGATTTGTTTCCAGCCAAAAGAACGTAAAATATGATCAAAAGACCCCTTAAACACAAAATCAGTCATGCCCTCAGCTTGTTTCCAAATATACAATGGGCAATAGCCATTGTGTAAACTCCTATGTTTGTCTTTTTCAGTGATCAAATAAGCCTTAAATAATAAATCCTTATATCCATCTGTTTTCCATCCATTGTCCATCACTCTTCTTCTAATGATATTCATATCATAATCTGCAGGCAGATCAATATGATATTGCATGGCATGCATCGAAACACTCCCTTTCAATAGCCATCATAAGCGACTTCAAATCTTCTGAATAATACCTATTTGTGTTATTGTTATCACTAAAAGTGATAGGTGATCATGATGAATATAAATGATTTGATTATTTTCATAGAGGTGTATCAAAAAGAATCGATTAATCAAGCGGCTAAAGCTTTAGGGTATGCTCAATCCAATATATCTCAAAGAATCAAATCGCTTGAAACTTTATATGACTCAACATTTTTTATCAGGCATCATGATGGAATCAGTTCAACAGGACAGGGGGATTTATTTTATCAATACGCTCAAAAAGTCATAAAAGAAACGAAGGCCATTCAACAAAAATTGACTTCAAAGAAAAAGAACATTTTATGCTCTGAAATTCTATTTAACGTCTTATACGAGCAACATGTTCTAGAGGATATTCAATTCACTGATTTTATCATTGCCTCATCGAGTACGATCAACAAAAAGCTAACAGAGGATATTTATGATCAAATCATTTCTTTTAATCAAATTGAAAAAGCGGAATATCAATTAAAAGAGGTCAAGAGCATAGCATTGAACTTATATGGAAAATCAAAAGATATATACGATGATCATATTTCATTGGTCGTAAATCGTGATCAGCTTTGTCCATTAAGACATGTGGCCACGCGTATGCTAGGTGATCGAACCCTGTTTGAGTTAGATTCGTTTGAAGGAATGATCAAAATCGTTGAACAGGGAGATGGTATTGCGTTACTGCCAACCAACTTAAAAAGCCTTCAAACGCTCGTGAAATTGCTGGAGAAAAATATTCACATTAACTATTACGTTTATGAAAGAATGTGATCGTAACACTCCTTTATCGGTATACCCCATCAAAGGAGTGTCAGGATTCATCTACATAGGCTGTTTTATGTCCCATAAATCGACTCATACAGGCGTTTCACCGCTGGCTCAATATCCTCTGGCCGCATATGAGAGAAGCCGAGGACAAGCGGGACAAAGCCTTCTTGATGACCGGGTACATGCTCATCGAGAGTAAAACGGTCCATCCCGTACATTTGCAGCTTTCTTTCTTTGGCACGCTGTAAAATCTCATGCTGCGTTCGATCTGAGCGGAACTCTGCGATAAAATGTAGCCCTGCATTTTCCCCAATAATTTGTACGTTGTCACCAAAGACAGTGTCGAGCTCTCCGATGAGCTGCTTTCTTTTTTCTTCATATAATCCATTCATTCTCTTAATATGACGCTGATACGCCCCATCTTTTATAAAATGAAGAAGGGTGTATTGTGTAAAAAGGTTGGCCGTTTGAATGAAAAAGTGCTGCTCTTCCTTATAGCGTCTCAATAAATGCTGCGGCAGCACCATGTAGCTTAGCCGCAAGCCGGGCAGCAATGATTTCGAAAAAGTCCCCATATAAATGACTTTGTCATATCGATCAAGACTTTGTAGCGCGGGTATGCTGTCTGTGCCATACTTAAATTCACTATCATAATCATCCTCAATGATATAACGGTCTTGCTGATCAGCCGCCCAGTTTAACAGCTGAATCCGCCTGGAAATCGGCATGATCACCCCTGTTGGGAACTGATGTGAAGGGGTAATGATTAAGACATTCGGCTGTTTTTGGTGAATATCGCTCATCCGCACACCTTTTTGATCAATGCCAATCGTTTCAATTCGGTGGTGATTGTTTTTGAGCATTTGATACAGTCTGCGGTAGCCGGGGTTTTCTAATCCATATATTTGATCGGCCGGAAGAATGCTTGATAACGAATGAATCAGTGATTGTGTACCTGCACTTAAAATGAGCTGTTCAGGATAGCATTTGACCCCTCGCGCAAGTCCAATCAGCCGGGCAATCGTTTCCCGCAGCTCATAAACGCCTTGTGGATGCGGAAGCTCACCAAACGCTTCATGGTGGAGATGAATCGCCTTTTGTTCACTTTTCAGCCAGCTTTTAAATGGAAAATTGGCTGTATCAACAGAAATATGTGAAAAAGAATACCAGTCGTCTCGCGCAATAGGTTCTTCCTTTAAATCCGCTGGAAGGGAAGAGGGTTTCAACTGACCTGATTCATGAAACGTTTCTAGTGATTCCACAAAAAAACCTTTCCGCTCAACCGAATATAAATATCCTTCGGCAAGCAGCTGCTGATATGCGCCATTCACCGAATTAACGCTGACTTTTAATGTATCGGCTAACTCTCGTTTAGAGGGTAATTGATCGTGAGGCTGAAGATTTCTATTTAAAATTTCATCTTTAATTTTTGTATAGATTTGATGATAAATATATCCGTTTTCTCCTGTTTGATCTAGTTGAATTGTCAGCATGTCGTCATTTCATCCTCTCTGGTACCATCAAAAAAATGATATTGGTACTTTCTATCATACCAAAAAATATTCAGAATAATAAAAAAGACATAAAGGGGATGGATGACAATGAGTCAAACGACAACAAATCGCTTTTCAACAGAGGAATGGCAGGGAAAAAGAGATCAATACGTCGCAAGGGGCGTAAGTAACGGCAACCGTCATCTTGCAGCAAAAGGGAAAGGCGCCGAGCTTTTCGATATCGACGGCAATCGTTTTATTGATTTTGCAGGCGCTATCGGTACGTTAAATGTAGGACACTCACATCCAAAGGTTGTGGAAGCCGTCAAGGCACAGGCAGACAGCCTGATTCACCCAGGATTTAACGTCATGATGTACGAATCCTATATCGAATTGGCAGAAAAACTATGCCACCTCACACCAGGCGACCACGACAAAAAAGCCATTTTCTTAAATTCAGGTGCAGAAGCGGTTGAAAACGCGGTGAAAATTGCACGTAAATATACGAAAAGACAGGCTGTTGTCTCGTTTACAAGAGGCTTCCACGGCAGAACGAATATGACGATGAGCATGACAAGCAAGGTCAAGCCTTATAAATTTGGTTTCGGACCATTTGCATCAGAGGTGTATCAAGCACCGTATCCTTATTACTATCAAAAACCTGAAGGGTTAAGTGATGCAGCCTATGACGACTTCATCATTGATCAATTCAATCAATTCTTTATCGCAACGGTTGCACCAGAAACAGTCGCTTGTGTGGTGATGGAGCCAGTCCAAGGGGAGGGCGGATTCATTGTACCATCGAAGCGTTTTGTACAGCACGTCGCTTCATTCTGTCAGCAGCACGGGATCGTATTTGTCGCAGATGAGATTCAAACAGGATTTGCGAGAACAGGAAAATACTTTGCAATTGAGCACTTTGATGTTGTGCCAGACTTAATCACTGTGTCAAAATCACTTGCAGCCGGCTTACCACTGAGCGGTGTCGTTGGCAGAAAAGAATTGCTTGATGCAGCGGACCCAGGGGAGCTAGGGGGAACGTATGCTGGAAGTCCGTTAGGCTGTGTGGCAGCATTAGCCGTTCTTGATATTATTGAAACAGAACAATTGAATCAACGATCTGAACACATTGGACAAGTCATTGAGGACAAAGCGAATGAGTGGAGAACAAAGTACTCATTCATTGGGGAAGTCCGCCGGTTAGGGGCAATGGCAGCGATTGAAATGGTGGAAGATCAAACAACGCGTACACCAGATAAGAAAAGAGCCGCCGCGATTGCAGCCTATGCAAACAAGCACGGACTACTCTTATTAACGGCAGGGATTAATGGGAATATTATTCGCTTTTTAACGCCGCTTGTCATCACAGATGAACTGCTGCATGAAGGACTAGGGATTATCGAGGACGCCTTCAACGCACGCTAAACAACAAAGGGGGATGGTTGTATGCAAAAACAAGAAATGGCCAAAACGATGTCTCAGTCAGACGTACTGTTTTTGTCCATTGGTGCAATGCTTGGCTGGGGCTGGGTTGTACTTTCGGGAGATTGGATTTTAACAGCTGGATTTTTAGGAAGCGTGATCGCTTTCGTCATAGGGGGCATTCTCGTCATTTTTATTGGACTCACGTATGCCGAGCTATCGTCTGCAATTCCAGAGACAGGCGGAGGGCTCGTCTTTGTCCAGCGGGCATTTGGGATGAAATCTGCTTTTGTCTCCGCATGGGGTGTATTGTTCGGTTATGTGTCCGTGATTACGTTTGAAGCTGTCGCACTTCCGACAGTCATTGACTATGTCATTCCAACACAGCATGTTGGCTTTCTATGGAATATAGGCGGATGGGACGTCTATTTCACTTGGGTATTGATTGGATCTCTCGGTGCGTTATTTTTAACAGCACTAAACTATATTGGTGCAAAGCCAGCTGCCATTTTTCAGTCGGTGTTCACAGTGGCGATTATCCTAACAGGGTTTCTCCTTTTAGGCGGCGCGACATTCAATGGAGATTTTGCAAACCTTGAGCCGATGTTTCAAGGCGGGGTTGGCGGTCTTATGGCCGTTTTAGTGATGATTCCCTTTTTATTCGTTGGATTTGATGTCATTCCGCAAGTGGCGGCAGAGATCAATGCACCGAAGAAAATCATCGGGAGAATCTTAATTATCTCCATCGTGAGTGCGGTTGTTTTTTATCTGCTCATTGTCTTTGGTGTAGCTGCTGGGATGTCCAAAGGTCAGCTTGAAGCTTCTTCATTGGCGACAGCAGATGCCATGGTACAGCTTCTCGGTCATCAGGCGTTTGGGACAGTGCTTGTGATTGGCGGGGTAGCAGGGATTGTGACAAGCTGGAATGCTTTTATCATTGGTGCAAGCCGTATTTTATACGCAATGGCGGAAAGAGGCATGATTTCCAAATGGTTTGCGTATATTCACCCAAAGTATAAAACACCGACAAATGCCATTTTATTTTTAGGGGCATTGGCCTTTTTTGCTCCGCTACTAGGCCGTCCTGCCCTTGTCTGGATTGTGAATGCAGGCGGCGTGGGCATTATTGTCGGGTACTTAATTGTGTCCATCGCCTTTATGAAACTCCGCAAAAAAGAACCTGAACTAGAGCGTCCATACCGCATTAGATATTGGCGGACGACTGGCGTCTTAGCCATTGGACTGAGTTTTCTTTTTCTTTCATTTTATTTTCCGGGGATGCCGGCTTCCTTATCATGGCCAGCTGAATGGATTTTGCTTTTAGGTTGGGCACTTATTGGGTATATACTATATGTAATGAATCCAAGAACGAAGGAGAAGGTAGCGCATGACAAACGAACTCAAAGTGTATAATCCTGCAACAGGAGAAGAAATTGCCTCAGTTGCTCAGCATACAAAAGAACAGATCGAAGACGCGATCTCTCGCTCACACAAAGCATTCAAAACATGGGCAAAAACGTCAGCCCATGAACGTGCAAACATCATTCGCAAGTGGTTTGATTTGATGATCGAACATAAAGAAAGGCTTGCCAAAATCATCACAGAAGAAAACGGGAAGCCGTATCAAGAAGCATTAGGAGAAATCGTCTATGCAGCTGGATATATAGAATGGTACGCAGAGGAAGCAAAGCGTATCTACGGCAGAACCATCCCGTCTCATACGACAAACAAACGTCTTTTCGTTACAAAGCAGCCAGTTGGTCCTGTCGCTGCGATTACACCGTGGAATTTCCCTGCGGCCATGATTACGAGAAAGGCAGCTCCAGCGCTTGCGGCAGGCTGTACGTTTATTGTGAAACCTGCTGAAGACACGCCGCTTACGGCCATTGAGCTTGTGAAATTAGGCCATGAAGCTGGAATTCCAGAGGATGCTCTTCAATGGGTCGTCGGAGATGGAAAAGAAGTGGGTGAAATCTTTACAGATAGTCCATTGATTCGCAAGATCACCTTTACAGGCTCAACACCAGTCGGAAAGCATCTTATTAAAAACAGTGCCAGCACAGTCAAACACGTATCGATGGAGCTTGGCGGTCATGCCCCGCTCATCGTGGACAAGGATGCGAATCTTGAATTGGCTGTGAAACAGGCAGTTGCATCTAAGTTTCGTAATGCAGGACAGACCTGTGTCTGTGCCAACCGTTTAATCGTACACGAAGAAATTCATGAAGCATTTGCGCAAGGCTTCAGCAAAGAAGTAGAAAAGCTGAAAGTCGGAAATGGCTTTGAAGAAGGTACATCAATCGGTCCAATTATCAATAAGCGCGGCTTTGATAAAATTGTCAACCAAATTCAAGATGCGGTGGATAAAGGGGCGAAAGTCCTTGTTGGCGGCAAAACGCATTTTGACGATGAGAAGTCGTATTATTTTGTTCAGCCGACGGTTCTCACGCATGTCGATCCTTCCATGAACATTATGCATGAAGAGACGTTTGGTCCAGTGGCGCCGATAACGACGTTTCAAACATTAGATGAGGCGATTCAATTAGCCAACGATACACCTTTTGGACTGGCGGCTTATTTCTTTACAGAGAATTACCGGAATGGGCTCTATATCTCAGAGAATCTTGATTACGGGATTATTGGCTGGAATGATGGGGGGCCATCGGCTGTTCAAGCACCGTTCGGCGGTATGAAAGAGAGCGGAATTGGCCGGGAAGGCGGCATCGAAGGAATCGAGCCATATTTAGAAACAAAATACGTATCCATTGGTTTAGACGAATAACACGTGAAAAAGACTGACCGAGAAAACCTCGGCAGTCTTTTTTTATGTCAAACAGCAGGGGGGAAAAGTTGATCCACTGTTTCTTTTGTTTCCTTGAGAATTTCATGGATGTCATCTGCAGATGCTTGTTCCATGCTGCTGAATAAGAGCCGTTCCACTGGCTCAATTCCGATAAAATTGAAGACCTCTGTATCTGTCGTCATATGATGGGATGGGGCAGCGATCATATTTGAATCAAGAAAGGTCCTTGGGGCATCGTGCGTATTGATAATGACAGCTTTTTTGTCCTGAAGAAGATTGTCAATGGCTCCATGTTCATTGATTTGATAAGCGAAGCCCTCTGAAAAAACGCGTTCCACATAGCCCTTTAGCATAGCCGGAAAGCCCGTCCACCATATCGGGAAAATAAACGTCAGGACATCCGCCTGCTGAATCAGCTTCTGCTCTGTTTGAATGGCGATTGGCACATCACCGCTTTTCATGGCAGCCTTTTCTGCTAGTGTCAGCTCTGGCGGAAAACCAATGGCATACACATCACGAACTGTCACATCATGACCATTGTTTAAAAGAGTGCTCACGACAAGATCTAATAAAGTTTGATTTAAACTTTGCTGCGGATGTGCAAATATGATTAGATGGTTCATCTCATAGCCTCCTAAGTGGTCATCTGTCTCATTATGGCATGCACCTGAATCCTATTCAATCCTATATTGGAAATAATAGGTTGGGAAAATAAAAAGCGACGGCTTCAAAAAGCAATCGCTCATGTAAAACGTTTATTTTTTTCTAAAAGCAAGTCCAAGTGCAATAAGGGCAACGACTAGAGCGGCAATGGACAGACCAAGAACAAGTGGTGAGGAAGAAGTAGAGGCAGTCTCGGATGCCTGTTCTTCTTTTGGTTTTTCTTGACCATGTGCATCTGTTACGGTATTAGATGCGACAATGTTTGTGATGGAGTGAGGTTTATCAGCATCTTTATCGCCAGTCCATTCCACAACCGTTCCATCCTTATAATATTGATACGCATCCCATTTGGCTTCGCCTGCTTTTTCAGGGTTTTTTGCCACAAACACGAATTGCTGGAACTGCCCCGCAAGCACACCATCGCCTGTTGCTTCCCAAGTGACTCTTGTGACCTTGCCATCTTTCTCTTCAGTCGTTGTTTTCCAGCCGGGTACTGGCTCGTACTGTTGGAATTCTACGCCTTTAGGCATTGTGATGACAACCTTTGTTGTCGGACTGTCGCTTTCAGAAGGCACTTTTAACGTATAAGTTTCCCAAGCGTTTGTCGCAGATGTATCAGGTTTGACGGTCACGTGTGCACTCACAGGAATCGCCAGTAAAAATGAAGCAAGAAGCATTGGTAATAAAGCTTTCACATATTTTTTCATTTAAGATGAACTCCTTTTTTAGTTTCTTCTAATAAATGTGGTATTGATGTTCTCAAAAGAACCAGTTAACGCATGTATGTCTATTTTCCAAGTGCCCTTTTCATTTAATAAAAGATTTTCAGCAGAGAAATGGCCATTCTTTAATCGTTTCAGCTGAAATTCATTCGGCGTTTCATCACCGAATAGGGCCACTTTATGAATCTTGGCTGTCACTGATTGAATGTCTGTGATCGTTTGTCCATCCTTCTTCGTAAATGCCACCTCAAATGTGTTTTTTCCAGGGGCATTCGGGGTAATGCTCAAGGACACAATGTCACGATGCTCGACCTGATTGGCTCCAAAGAATGGCTCTGGCGCAGGCGGAGGAGGACTTGGAATATTCGTGAATACGGCTGTTAATAACAAAATAGCGACCCCAATCATCCATTCTGCTCGTAAAGATATGTTTCGTTTCTGCTTCTTTTCCCATCTCAGCATTAGGTAATGGACAAGTCCAAGAAGGCCCATGATGATAAATAAACCAAGCTTGATTAAGAAAGTACGTCCATACGCTGATTGGAAGAGAGCATCAAACGATTGCAAAATAAAGATCGCATTCACGAACCCTGAAAACACAATGAGTCCAACTGAGAGCAGTGCCCACGGATGAAAGGCTGTCAGGGTGCTACGTATGAGCGGCTGGTCTTCATTTGGCAGCTTCTTCATCAAAAGAAGGACAATCGCTGTTAAACCGCCGACCCAAATGGATGCAGAAACGAGATGGATGAAATCAAGTGACGTTGTCAGTATTTTATTATCTGTTGCGGCTGGATGACCGATTTGCGCTTTCAGCCAAAGGAGCACAGTGAAAATGAGCAGTGGAAACAGCCAGACCCGGAAGGAAGTGAAGTTTCCTTTTTTCATCGCCACCATCGTCCAGATCGTCAGAAGAACAAATGACGCCATGAGCATCATCCACAGACTTCCACCAGAAGTCGACGCAATGGTTTCTTTTAAAAGCGATGGTTGAAATGCCCCTAAAAAGGACACGTCTGCTGCTGATCTTGTTTGAATTGGCAGCTGGAACAAAAGTGCTCCGCCCATCATGATCAGTGAAATGGTCAGAAGCCGCTTCATTCGTTTGGCTAATATGTCTGTTATCGCCGCTTTAAACCAAAGGAGTCCAAACAAAATGGTCCCGAGGAATAAGCTGAACGATGTATACAGAAAGGCTTTGTCGATGGTCGAAGCCAAATCAATTGATTCATTCGCTTGCGCCTGATCCAATTGATCGAATCCGCCATCTGCTTTTCCAATACTAAACGGGATCATGCCAGAAACAGAGTGCCCATCGGCTGATACCGCATTCCACTGAATGGTGTAAATCCCTTTTGGTAAATTCTTTTTTAAAGCCGCTTCCATGATCTTTTGATCTTTGATGACCGTATCTCCTTGATCCACACGATCCCCTTTTGCATTTAACACCTTAATGGCATGAAATCCGCTTTCGATTCCTTCACTGAAGGTGATAGAGACGGAAGGAGGCTGCTGATCAAGCTCTTCATTCGCCGCAGGATTCGAGCTCACCACATATGCATGAGCCGATGCCTCCTTTGGTATGAAAAAAGAGAGCATGACGATCAGTACCAGAAGCCACTTACTATATGTCAACAATGTGAATAACCGCCTTTCTACCTATGAAAATATCTCATGTATCAGAAAGAAAGCGGCAGTAAACTGTGAGTCACAGAAAAAACCGCTCTTTCTAGTGTACCGCCTACTCTAAAAGGTAAACGAAACAAATAGCAAGATGGTTCACTTTTTCTGTGTCCTGTCTGCGCAGACGTTTCTTGAATGAATAGGTTTGATCAATATAAGCCTATTCGATTTAAGAAGAGGAAACAAGAAGAGACCATTTGAAATTTGTGAAATTCCAATGAATTTTGTGCCAAAACAACGGCAGATTCCCCTTTTCACTCATGATCATTTATGATCTTCCAATGATTTCACATCATTTTTCAATTTTGTCACACACTATGTGACAAAGTGACATTTAGTTTCAATTGAAGGGAAAGTGAAAGCGTTTTACGATAGGTATAAGGGCTTCACTGACACTTGTTCTTATATCTTTTGACCTATAAATCCCTGAACTAAGGGAAAGAAGAAAGGGGTTTTCACAGATGCAGGAAAAAAGCGGATTCCGCGTAAAAGTACAGCGCTTTGGAAGCTATTTAAGCGGCATGATTATGCCGAATATTGGTGCATTTATTGCTTGGGGACTGATTACAGCTCTGTTCATTCCGAGTGGTTATCTTCCAAATGAACAGTTAGCGACACTCGTTGGACCAATGATTAACTACTTACTGCCGCTATTAATCGGTTACACAGGCGGTAAACTCGTCTATGACCATCGAGGCGGGGTACTTGGTGCAACCGCTACGATTGGGGTCATTGTTGGTTCGGATATTCCAATGTTTTTAGGTGCCATGATCATGGGACCACTTGGCGGTTATCTGATTAAGAAAATCGACCAGCTGTTCAAAGACCGAATCAAATCAGGCTTTGAAATGCTTATCAATAACTTTACGGCTGGTATCCTTGGTGCCATTCTTGTTGCCATTGCATTCTACGCAATTGGCCCAGTGGTATTAGGCCTTAACAAAGCCCTTGCCGCAGGTGTAGATATCATTGTCAATGCACATTTACTTCCGCTGGCAAGTATCTTCATTGAACCAGCGAAAGTATTGTTCTTAAACAATGCGATTAACCAAGGTATTTTAGGTCCTTTAGGGGTGGAGCAAGCAGCGAAGACGGGTCAATCTATCCTGTTCTTGCTTGAAACAAACCCTGGACCGGGTTTAGGTGTTCTTCTTGCGTATATGTTCTTTGGACGAGGGAATGCGAAGCAGTCTGCACCAGGTGCGATTATCATTCAATTCTTAGGGGGAATTCATGAAATTTACTTCCCGTACATCCTAATGAAGCCAAAACTCATTTTGGCTGTCATTGCAGGTGGGGCAAGTGGTGTTCTGACTTTCACATTATTAAATGCAGGTTTAAAGGCTGTCCCATCACCAGGCAGTATTATTGCGCTTATGATTATGTCACCAAAAGGCGGTCATCTTGCCGTTTTAGCAGGTGTTGTGGTGGCAGCCATCGTATCCTTCCTTGTCGCTTCTGTCATTTTGAAAACATCAAAAGCAGTTGACGAAGACTTAACAGCAGCAACCGAAAAGATGCAAGACATGAAAGGAAAGAAAAGTGCAGCAGCAGCAGCTCTCACAGCGCAAAAGGAAGGTGCGGAAGCGAACGAGCAAGCAGCATCTCCGCATGATATCCATCCAGATGACGTGAACAAAATCATCTTTGCCTGTGATGCAGGAATGGGCTCAAGTGCGATGGGCGCTTCCATTTTAAAGAACAAAGTAAAAAAGGCAGAGCTTGATATTGATGTGACAAACACATCCATCAGCAACATCCCAGATGATGCCGATGTGGTCTTTACCCATAAAGATTTAACAGACAGAGCCAAGGCAAAACTGCCGGGAGCTGTTCATATCTCAGTTGATAATTTCTTAAACAGCCCAAAATATGATGAGCTGATTGAGAAATTGAAAAAATAACATGACGAAACGGGTTGAGTCCAATTTTTCCTAATTGAACTCCCCGTTTTGGTTGTTTTCCTGATTTTTTATTCTAAAAAAGGTGTGTGATCATTCATGAAACAAGTTCTTTCAAAAGACAATATTTTTCTAAACGAACAAGCAGGCTCTAAAGAGGAAGCCATTAAAAAAGCAGGAGAAGTCCTAGTGGCAAACGGCTATGTCACGAGCGATTATGTGGACAAAATGTTTGAAAGAGAAAAGATCTCTTCTACATTTATGGGCAACGGGATTGCGATTCCTCATGGCACAGAAGAGGCCAAAGCGGCTGTCCTGCATTCAGGGATTTCCATCATCCAAATTCCAGATGGCGTTGAATATGGAGAAGGAAATGTAGCGAAAGTCGTATTTGGCATCGCTGGGAAAAACAATGAGCATCTCGATATTCTTTCTCAAATTGCGATTGTCTGTTCAGAAGAAGAAAATGTAGAACGCATCATTCATGCAAAGGATCAGGATGAACTGATCGCCATCTTTAACGAGGTGAACTAACATGAAGGCACTTCATTTTGGAGCAGGGAATATCGGCAGAGGATTTATTGGGTCTTTGTTAAAAGCATCAGGCTTTGAGCTTGTGTTTACGGATGTAAATGAAGCGGTCATCAACGAGTTGAATGAAAGAGGAGAATACACGGTTGAACTCGCAGCACCAGGGCAGAAACAAGAAGTGGTAGGTCCTGTGTCAGCAATCCATTCCTCGCAAAACCCAGCGGCATTAACAGAGGCTGTTGCCACAGCTAATTTGATTACGACAGCCGTTGGACCAGCTGTATTGAAGATCATTGCTTCATCTATTGCTGAAGGGCTAAAACAAAAAAAGCCTGACCATCTCATCAACATTGTGGCCTGTGAGAACATGATTGGGGGCAGCTCTCATTTAAAAGAAGCTGTTTTTTCCTATTTGACATCAGATGAACAAGAAGCGATATCGCAAACAGTGGGTTTTCCAAACGCTGCTGTTGATCGAATTGTTCCGATTCAGCATCATGAGGACATTCTCAAAGTGTCAGTTGAGCCATTTTTCGAGTGGGTCATTGATGAGACTGGTTTTGTGGGAGAAGTTCCTAAAATTGACGGAGCAACCTTTGTACAAGATTTGACGCCATATATTGAGCGGAAGCTCTTCACTGTCAACACAGGACATGCCCTAGCTGCATACGTCGGTTATCAGCAGGGCGTTCAGACGATCAAAGAAGCTGTCGACACACCAGAGATTCGCCAAGTTGTCGAAGGGGCCCTTCATGAAACGGGCAGCTATTTAATTGACACATATGGCTTTCAACAGGAAGAGCATGATGCGTATATTCAAAAAATCATCAAACGATTTGAGAATGCTTTTATTTCCGACGAAGTGACTCGTGTCGCACGCTCTCCGCTTAGAAAGCTAGGTGCAGATGACCGCTTGATCGGTCCAGCGAAAAAAATCAAACAGCCTGTCTACTTAATCAAAGGCATTGCCGCAGCTTTGGCATACGATTTTGCAGAAGACGAAGAAGCTGTTCGTCTGCAGGCATTAAGGAAAGAAAAAGGCGTTGAAGGTGTGCTCCAAGAAGTATGTGGACTACAGCCTAAAGACGAACTTTATCAATCTATTCTCAAGGAAACAGTTCTATAATTAGAAAATCCCTTTCCATCATGTGAAAGGGGTTTTTTATGACTTTTTCAATACTTTTCCCCGTTTGACGATATATGAAAGTAAGGGGGAATAGAACATGGGAAAGAAAGTGTTTTCTTCGAGAGGTGTCTTTTTTCAATTAACGTCGGCCATTATCGTCATCACCATTTTAACAGGCGGACTTGTTGGCACAACAGGGTATTTATTAGCGAAGAATGTATTAATTGATTCGGGAAAAGCAGATTTAAAACACATCGTCAGTGGAGCGATGGCCACACTTGAACAATTGAATGATCGTGTGGAGAAAAAAGAATTGACGCTTGAACAGGCGCAGGAGAGCATGGCAAAGGCTTCTCAGTTGTGGCGAGTGAAGTGCGGAATTTAGCTGAGCAGACCAAACAGTCAGCAGTCCAAATACAGCAGATGATTCAGGACATTAAAGAGGAAACGACGGCAACAGCCGGCATCATGTCGAGCACAATGGAGCGTTTTGCCGAGTTAGATGAGGCTGTTCACGCAACAGAACAAGAATTTAATACCATCTCTACATCGATTTCACAAACCATCGTTGAAACGAATGCAATGACAAAAGAGCTGAATGCATTGCTGGAGCAAAACGATCTGATCACAAAAGCGATGCACGGTGTCGTCAATATTTCTCAAGAAAATGCCGCCGCTATTGAAGAAATAACAGCATCTACAGACGAACAAGTCACAGCGATCTCCAATGTGGCGAAGGCAGCAGAAAGACTCAATGAGTTGAGTATGCGATTAAATCAGGATATTGCGCGTTATCGGCTTTAATGGAGCACAAAAAAAAAAAACGAACCTTCGATTGGGGGTTCGTTTTTTAGCTATGTGAGCAAGAATTTATACGGTCTTTGCACGTTTCGCCTGTCGTTTTTGTTGTGTTTGAAATGCACGCCAAGCTTTCCAAGCATTTGCACATAGCAGCCCTGTGAGTAAGTAGGATAAGCTGTTAAATAAATAGAAGTCCACACACGATACAACCGCACAGAGAATGCCAAAGATGATTTGATCTCGATTCTTTGCTGGGGATGTGGGTGGATCAGTCAGCATGAAGAATGCAAGAAACAAGACAGCGTTCAGATAGGGCGTAATAAAGGCAGATGAAGCATCCGCTAAGCCGATAAATCCAAATATAAGGTGAATGAGACCGTATGTTGCTAAAAAGGCGAAAACTTGCGGGAATTTTTGTACGCGGTTTGTGACCAAATAGCCGCCGGCTACCACAAGTAATATGGTCCACCAAGGGAGTAGAGACATGCCGCCCCACCAGCTTTGATTCGAAGAAAATAAAATGACCGAGAGCCATAGACCGAATGCGGCTGGATTCAAAATCGGTTTCTTTTGATAAGTGATGAAATGCTTAGATAAAATGGCTGCTGCGGCTGTGAAAACCGATATAGCAAATGAAGTGGCTGGACTGAGGACAAGCCCAATGATCAGCCCTGTCAGCAGAGCGCCATCAGGGAATGTTTGCTTTTTATTTTTCCAAATCAATCTTGAAATCAAAGTATCGAGAAGCATAGCTGTTCCAATGGTTGTGGCAACGGTGGTGATGCCACTTAGAAATCCTGTATGAAGACTTCCAATCAACAGGGAAAACAGAAGCATAACAATGGCATAGCGTTTCGGTGTTCGAATGTAAGCCTTTAGTGGACGAGATGGAGGTGATGCCGACTGTTTGATGATCTTTTGATCTGTGACAGGTGGTGCTTTTGCTATTTGTGATGGGTTTAATTCCATGATTGAACCTCCTTCATCTCCGGTGTTGTGGTGATATCGACATGTTTATTTATCATGACGGCAGGCAACTCATTTTCAGTTAAAAAAGCATAACCTTCTTTCTCGCCTAATATAAAGGCGGCTGTTGAAAGACTATCAGCAAGCATTCCAAGTGGTGCAATGACCGTACAGCTTAATAAACTTTTTTCAGACAGCTTGGTTTGAGGGTGAATTAAATGGTGCGTATGAGGGTCATCACGGCTGATTCGTTCATAGCTTCCTGATGTACAAATCGCACAATTTGTTGTTTGAATGACCATCATATTGGTCTGCTTCTGAATGGGATGACGAATGCCAATAGACCATTCCTCTTGGTATTCATTAAAACCAGATACCAATACATCCCCCCCAGCATTCATCATAAAGCCTTCCCATGCTTCAAGCTCTTTTGCTGCCAGGTCACACGCAAATCCTTTTGCAATGGAACCGAAGTCGAGAATGAGCGGCTTTTCCAAGTAGATTGTTCGATTCTCTTCGTTTAACTTGATGTCACGATAATGAACGGAGGCATCTGGCACGTGTGACGTATAGGTTTGTCCTGTCATGTACATGCGATTGAATCCTTTTTCTTCCATTACTTTTCCGATGGTGGGATCATACCTGCCATTTGTTAACTCAGCTAACTCTAGCGCATAGGCTGTCAAATCAAAGAGCATTTCACTGACAAATACCTCTTGGCGGGGCTGATTTGACAAATTCATCACTTCAGAATCGGATCTGAAACGGCTAAATTTACGCTCGATTTCATAAAAAAGTGAAAAGGCACGGTCCATATCTGCTAAAACGGCTTGTCTATCTTTTTCATACGCAACCACTTGAATATCGATGACAGTTCCCATCGCTAGCATGGACTTTTGAATAGTCGTCAGTTTTTGTCGTTTTAACTGTTTCATGATGAAGTCTCCTCTCTAAGCCTTGGCCTGCTCTAATGCCTGAGCTACTGCTGTTTCAAAATCCTGTGTACTTAATGTTGCACCACTTACTGTATCTACATCAGCGCTTTGTCTGATGACCACTTGATTAGGTAATGATGAAATGGAGCTTTGCCCATATCTTGTGTTATCACTAGTAATTTCTACAGCAGTGATGGCTCCTTGCTTGATCGTAACGGATACGCTAATAGATCCAATTTCATTTGATCCAGTTCCTGAATAAGTCCCGTCTTGGAGCTCAGATTCTGAGCTGGTATCTTCTGTTTGAGTTGTAAGAGTAGCTGATGTGCTAGATGTATTGTTTGAAGAAGCGTCTTCTTGTGTATTTGATTGTGTTGTCTGAACGGCTTGGGCGTGATGGGTAGCTGCATAACCAGTGATGTATAAGCTGCTGATGGCTGCGGTGCAGAGACTAATCATTTTCTTATTCATTTTTGCCATGATGTTTTCTACCTCCTATTATTGTCTACTTTATAGAAGAAGTTTGAACAAACCATGAACAAGAAAAGAACTTTTTAGATAATGTGCACCTGGATGTAGAATCGAAAGAAAGCGGCCACAAATTACAGAAAAGACTGTCGAGATTCTCTCAACAGCCTTGAAAGGTGAAGCCTATGATGGTTATAGATAAAATGGTGTTGTATTTATGAAATAGTTCTCAATTGCTTTGTCACCAATCCAGCGAGAAACGCACAGACTGTGTAGATGATGACCCAAATGAAAAAGGATTCATTTCCACCAATATAAGTGAACATCAGGGTCACACTCGCTAACAGTACAATCAAAGTAGGAATCCAAACGTTTTTCAAAAGCAACGTGCCGAAAGTACCAATCAGCCCAGAGATAATGGGAAAGCCGAATACAATGAATAATACAAAAATAGCCATATGGATATCTCCTTTTCATGACATTCATGATTTACATCAAAACATATAAGACCGCCGCAGCCATATGCGGAAGGGCAAAGATGATAAAAAGAAAAGCCGTATCAAGACGCCGCATGCGGTGCTCTTTTGTTTCAGTGTGATAGGCTGCTCGCGTTTCTTCACCATTTGTCCATGCCCCCATTAAGAAACCAGATACAACGATTCCAATAATAGAGATTCCTCCACTGACCCACCCAATCCATTCGTGGTGCTGTAGAAGGAAGGACATACTGCAAATGACAATCATTGAGCCAACACCAGCATAAAAAGCTTTTTTTCTCATTACGCTTCACTCCTTCGATCGAGTATTAGGAGATCGCATCACATATTTCAATGAAATGACCATCAGGATCAGACACATAAGCGACCGTTTGCCCCCATGGTTTCTTTGCCGGTTCTTTCACGACAGGTACCCCTTTTTCTTTCATGAATGCAATCGTTTGATCCACGTCATCCACAACAAAGCCAATCTCAAACGTTTGAGACGAGCTATTCGCATCTGGAACGGGCAACCCAAGGGCATCTTTCACATCTTGGCGTGAATTAATGGATAAGGTCACTTCTCCTGTATCGAATTCAACATAGGATTCAACTCTTAATTTAATAGGGAAACCAAGTACATGATGGTAGAAATGAATACTCGCTTCAACATCATGTACATATAGAATGGTATATTTCATTTTCATGTGAAAAGCTCCTTTCTTCATATACGTGTCAAAACCGGAAAGGTTTCCCACCAATTTTACCACATAGGAAATAAGGTTTGTTTTATTCCAAAAAAATCAATATTTTTAGATCAATCGTCTTGAAAAACAAAATGTGGTGTCATATGATAAAAATGTAAAATGAGAAAAAATAGGGGGAAATCTGTATGTTGAAAAAAATCATGGTGGCTGTCTTGTCTTTAGGTCTTTTACTTAGCTTTACACAAGTCGACACGCACACAGCGGATGCAAAGACAGTCAAGTACAAAAACTGCAAAGCGCTCAACAAGGTTTATAAAGGCGGAGTGGCGATCAGCAAAAATACGAAAAACAAAGGTGGAAAAACAAGGTACAAGCCTTATGCATCAAAAGCGCTTTACCTAAAAAATAAACACCTTGACCGCGATAAAGACGGCATTGCGTGTGAACGCTAAGAAGATATGAAAAGACCTGTGACAGGGTCTTTTTTCTATGGGATCAAACTCGTTCCTTTGTGCCATCTTCGTCTTTATATTAAAATAAAGGTAGATTCAAAAAATGATACAAAGTGGGGTACTCAATTTGTCAACACAAGCTGATAAGAAAGACATCCGATTGATTGCCATTGATATGGATGGCACGCTGTTAAACAGTGAGCACGTCATTCCTGAGGAAAATAAACAAGCCATTAAAGAAGCAGAAGCAAAAGGGGTTCATGTGGTGATTAGCACAGGGCGTACGCTGATGACATGCCGAGAGCTGGTCGAGCCGCTTCAGCTTTCTTCCTATCTTGTGACAGCCAACGGAAGTGAAATTTGGGATTCGAATTTCCAGCTGATTGAACGAGAACTGCTGCATCCCGATCACGTTCAAATGATGTGGGATTTAAAAAACAGGTACGAAACCGATTACTGGGCTTCCACTGTGGATAAGGTGTGGAGAGGTGAATTTCCAGAACGCATTCATGACCACGAATGGTTGAAATTCGGCTTTGATATTCATGACGATGACGTTCGTGAGGAAGTACTCAATACATTGAAAACAAATGAGCATCTAGAGATTACAAATTCAAGTCCAACCAATATCGAAGTCAATGCGGCAGGTATTAACAAAGCTGCGGCTCTTGCGAAAGTAGCAGAACGAATTGGCTGTACAATGGATAACGTCATGTCACTTGGCGACAGCCTAAATGATATGGCCATGATTCAAGAAGCCGGATTAGGCATTGCGATGGGGAATGCACAAGAAGTCGTGAAAGAAGCCGCTGATTGGATTACCGCTCCTCATACCGAGCACGGTGTAGCAAAAGCTATACAACATTGGGTGCTGTCTAAATAGAGGAGAAGGATGAAATGGATGCATTTCATCAAACATCTTCATAACCATTAGAAAAAAGCGAGAGGACATTCCCTCTCGCCTTTTTGTTTTCTCCTAGTTCTATGGTTATGTTTTCTGACAATTTAATGTGAAGTGTGTCCAAAGCTGATATAATCAATATAAATTCGAATATTCGGACTTTTGATTCCGTTTTTCGGAACGATAAGGAGGGTTCCTATGTATCAAGTGGATATCAATTGTGATTTGGGAGAAAGCTTTGGTCCATACACAATCGGTTCAGATGAACAAATTCTTGAATATGTCACCTCAGCCAACATTGCTTGCGGTTTTCATGCGGGAGATCCAACGGTCATGAGAAAGACGGTCAGAATGGCGCTGGATAAAGGGGTTCAAATCGGTGCGCATCCAGGCTTGCAGGATTTAGCCGGCTTTGGCAGACGTCCAATGGCCATCTCGCCAGACGAAGCCTATGATCTCGTCATCTATCAAATTGGTGCGCTATCAGCCTTTCTAAAAGCAGAAGGCGGCACGATGCAGCACGTCAAACCACACGGTGCCCTCTACAACATGGCGGCCGAAAATACTGAATTATCTGAATATATTGCGAAGGCTGTATATGATGTAAATCCGAATCTTGTGTTATTTGCGCTGTCAGGCAGTGAACTTGCGTCAGCAGGGGAAAGAATCGGCCTTCAAGTGGCACATGAAGTTTTTTCTGATCGAACATATCAACCAGATGGAACACTGACATCGCGCCGAAAGCCTCATGCACTGATTGAAGAAGATGACATGGCGGTGCAGCAGGTTATTCGTATGGTCATAGAAGGAAAGGTTCGTACAGTTCAAGGGGAAGATATTCAGCTCAAAGCAGATACGGTTTGCATTCACGGAGACGGCAGTCATGCACTTCAATTTGCAAAAACCATTACAGCGAAGCTAAAAGAAGCCAACATTCAACTTAAAGCCTTTCAATAATTCGTCAACAAAGGGGGAAACAACATGAAAAGAGAAAAAGTCAAAAACATACAGTCATCAAAGGGGAACCGTTCTATGCTGATGGGCGCAGCCTTTTTAATGGCTACGTCCGCCATCGGACCGGGATTTTTAACACAAACAACGGTGTTCACACAGCAGCTTGCAGCCAGCTTTGGATTTGTCATTTTGATCTCCATTGTGTTAGACATTTTTGCACAAACGAATGTATGGCGTATCATTGCCGTCTCGGAAAAACGAGGACAGGACATTGCGAATATGGTGCTGCCCGGCCTCGGTTATGTGCTAGCCTTTTTGATCGTCATCGGCGGGCTTGCCTTTAATATTGGAAATATCGCCGGTGCTGGGCTAGGTTTTCAGGTGATTTTCGGTGTCGATCCACGGATTGGCGCAGGGGTCAGTGCTGTTATTGCCATTCTTATTTTTGTCATCAAAGAAGCTGGAAAAGCGATGGATCGTTTTACGCAGATCGCCGGGTTTGTCATGATTGGTCTCATGCTGTATGTGGCGATTTCAACAGCGCCGCCTGTTGGAGAAGCAGCAGTGAGAACGTTCGTCCCAGAGAAAATTGATATTTTATCCATTGTGACACTTGTAGGGGGAACGGTTGGCGGCTATATCGTCTTTGCTGGCGGTCATCGCCTGCTGGATGCTGGCATCAAGGGGAAGGAATCCTTGCCGCAAGTGACGAAAAGCTCCATATTCGGTGTCCTCATCACGTCGGTTATGCGTGTAGCACTCTTTTTGGCCACATTAGGAGTGGTTGCAAAAGGCTTGCAAATTGATCCATCGAACCCGCCTGCTTCTGTTTTTCAATTAGCATCTGGGAATATCGGATATAAAATGTTCGGGATTATTATGTGGGCTGCTGCCATTACCTCAGTCATTGGAGCAGCATACACCTCCGTTTCCTTCTTTAAAACCTTCTCACCAAAAATCGAGAAAAATCAACGAGGTATTATCGTTGGATTCATTGTGCTCTCGACCATTTGTTTTATCACGATTGGAAGACCTGTGAACATATTGATTTTGGTTGGGGCGATCAATGCATTGATCTTGCCGCTTGCACTAGGAACATTGCTGATTGCAGCCTATAAAAAAGAGATTGTCGGTGATTATCGTCATCCATTCTTTTTGACAGCAGCTGGTGCATTTGTGGTCATCATCATGGCGATTATGGGCGGATATACCATCATGAATGAAATTCCGAAACTATGGAGCTGATCACATGAAAGCATATCAAACCTATAAGCCGTCACAAATAAGGGAATTGATTCGTAAGCAGAAGATCACAGAACCAACGGCTGGCTTTGCTGAGGGATTTGCGCAAGCCAACTTAATGATCGTCAAAAAAGAGCTGGCCTTCGATTTTCTTTTATTTTGTCAGCGGAATCCGGCTTCGTGCCCTTTGCTTGATGTGCTCGACCCAGGTGATCCAGTGCCAAGGCGTTCAGCACCTGATGCGGATATTCGAACGGATTTCCCTAAATATCGTGTTTACAAAAAAGGGGTTCTTCAAGAAGAGGTAACAGATATTTCTTCCTATTGGGAGGATGATATGGTGGGCTTTCTCATCGGATGCAGCTTTACGTTTGAGCATGCACTGATGCTGAATGACATTCCTGTCCGCCATATTGAAGACGGTCATAATGTACCAATGTATCAAACGAACATTCCATGTGAAAGGGCAGGTGTATTCCATGGTCCGATGGTTGTCAGTATGAGGCCGATCCCAGCGCATCAAGTCACAAGAAGTGTTCAGGTGACGTCTAGATTCCCATCGGTACATGGCGGTCCTATCCATATAGGTGATCCAGCTGTGATTGGCATTGAACATGTAGATCAACCAGACTTTGGAGAACCATCTGTGATCAAAGAAGGAGAAGTCCCGGTGTTTTGGGCATGCGGTGTGACGCCGCAAGCCATTGTCATGCACACAAAGCCAGACATTGCGATCACCCATGCACCCGGTCATATGTTTATCACAGATGTAAGAGATCAAAAGCTCGGTGTCCTGTAGAAAGAGAGGTGTCATAAAAGTGGCATTTTCAACGATAAAAGATTCGATCACTTTTCACCCGCTAGGAGATGCAGCGATTGTCATCCAAGCAGGGGCCGACATACGTGAAGACATACATGAGCGTGTGAAGCAGCTGTTCTCATGTATTGAACAGCATCCATTCGACGGATATGTTGAAGCTGTTCAGGCCTTTACAAACGTGACCGTATTTTATGAGCCGTATACGGTGTATCAATCTGCTCAGCTTCAACAACGTGATATGTCTCCGTATGAATGGGTCCAAGCCTATATTGAAAAACTGCTTGAAGACAAATGGCAGGAAGGGATTCAGTCAAATCGCCGCACCGTCGATATTCCTGTATGCTATGGAGGAGAGCTGGGTCCTGATTTAGAAGAGGTTGCCTGTATCAACGATTTAACGCCTGAAGAAGTCGTGCGAATTCACACAGCCGGGACGTATCTTGTCTATATGATTGGATTTGCCCCGGGGTTTCCGTTTTTAGGCGGGCTTTCTGAAAAAATTGCAGCCCCGCGCAGAGAAACACCAAGAATGTCGATTCCAAAAGGGTCTGTGGGCATTGCGGGGAAGCAGACAGGCGTTTACCCAATTTCCACACCAGGAGGCTGGCAGCTCATTGGACAAACCCCGCTGCCATTGTTTCGGCCAGATGATGAGAGTCCAAGTCTATTGAAGGCAGGGGATGAGGTTAGATTTGTCCAAATGTCTGAAAAGGAATTTTTCAGCATGAAGGAGGCAGAACGTTGAGTATTCATGTCGTCAAGCCAGGAATGTTCACCACCATTCAAGATAAAGGGAGAAAAGGCTACCAGAAGTATGGCGTGTTAACGAGCGGCGGCATGGACCCGCTCTCACTGCGAATCGCCAACATCCTCACTGGGAATCAAGAAAACGAAGCCGTACTGGAAATAACTTTGATGGGACCGGGTCCTGTGTTTACAAGTCAGAAGGATCAGCTGGTTGCAGTGACTGGTGCTGACGTGGAGATTGATATTGATGGGGAACAAGCCCCTCTATGGAAACCGCTCTTCATTCGGGCAGGAAGTACGATCACCTTTGGACCTTGTAAGAGGGGATGCCGTTCCTACCTCGCCGCAGCAGGTGGATTTGACGTGGAGCCAGTCATGCAGAGCAAAAGCACCTATGTGAGAGCGAGGATAGGCGGGCTAGAAGGTCGTCCGCTAGAAAAAGGCGACGTTTTGCCTGTTGGAGAGCCATCACCTCTAGCCAGTAGCCTATTTCAAATGCTAAAAAGCAAAGTGACACGCGGGGCATACAGCGCGCCAGATTGGACAGTCAACCATGCTCATTTTTTACCGCTGCGGAAATCCCCAGTGATTCGGGTGCTTGCCGGCAGACATCTATGTGATTTTCAGAAAGAATCGCAGCAGGCTTTTTTTGAGCGGCCTTATCAGGTCACGCCCCAATCAGACCGCATGGGATGCAGATTGAAGGGGGAACCCATTCGCTTAAAACAAAAGCTGGAATTAATTTCAGAAGCTGTTGCCTTCGGCTCTATTCAAATCCCTCCTGACGGCCAGCCGATTATTTTGCTGGCAGATCGACAAACAACAGGCGGATATCCGCGTATTGGTGAGGTGGCAACAGTCGATTTGCCGCTCATTGCACAGGCGATGCCTGGGGCGAATCTGACTTTTCAACAAATCGACCGTCAGGAAGCAGAGCAGGCCTTATTTAGTCAAGAGGCAGACATGAAAGAACTAACCACACGATTAAAGCTGGAAACATTTTCATTTTAGAAAAGGTGAGGAACATGCAAAACACAAATAAAACCGTTGTGAAATCAATGGAGATTTTGCGGCTTTTTATCACACACGAACAATTAACGTTAAATGACATGATTGAGCTGTCCAAGATGCCGAAAACATCTGTACACCGCATGGCAAGCTCATTAGCCGATATGGGGCTATTAGAAAAGCAGGCTTCAGGTGTTTACCGATTGGGATTGATGTTTCTTGAATACGGCCAGCTTGTAGCCGATCGCCTTGATATTCGGAAAATTGCAAGGCCTTTTATGGAAAGTTTGCGTGATGAGGTAGGGGAAGCCGTACAGCTCATTATTCGTGAAGGAGATGAAGCCATTTACGTTGAAAAAATCGAAGGAACGCAGCCTGTCCGGCTTTATACCGCAGTCGGCAGGCGATCTCCATTATATGCGGGAGCCTGTGCAAGAAGCATCCTTTCCTTTTTACCAGAGAAAGAGAGACTGGCTTATATTGACTCCATTGAGCTTGGCAAAATCGGAATTGGGACCATTACGGATAAAGATGTCCTGCGAAGTATGCTAGAGGAATCGAATAAGCGAGGCTATACGTTAAGCTATTCAGAACTTGAAAACTATACAGCAGCTATCGGAGCGCCGATTTTCAATCATCACGGGGAAGTGGCAGCAGGGATTAGCATTGCAGGATTTGAAGCGGGTTATCAAAAGGAACGGCTTCCTTACTTAATTGAGCAGGTCAAAAAAGCCGCCAGCGGCATTTCGAAAGAATTAGGTTTTTCAACTGAACAATAAAAATCCAATGACCGTAAAGATCATTGGATTTTTTTATATGATGGATTAGAATGTTTTTCCTAAAGCTTTTGCACGTTCGATTGCATCTGCTTTAATTTGCTCTGCTTTATCAGGCTCAGCATTGTGACCTTCAACAATAAGACCTTCGAAAGAAGGAATTCCGAAGAAGCTTGCAATTGTACCAAGGTAACGGTGACCTGCTTCAAGCTCAGCAGCAGGACCTTCAGAGTAGTATCCGCCACGTGCTTGGATGTGTAGTGCTTTTTTGTCTGTTAGTAATCCAACAGGACCTTGCTCAGTGTATTTGAATGTTTTACCAGCTACAGCAACAGAGTCGATGTATGCTTTCAAAACTGGTGGGAATGAGAAGTTCCAAAGTGGTGAAACAAATACATATTTGTCAGCAGAAACGAATTGATCGCTTAATTCGTTTAGGCGAGCAACTTTCGCTTGCTCTTCAGCTGAAAGTGTATCGAAGCCAGCACCAGATTGAAGCTTGCCCCATCCAGAGAATACATCTGCATCAATGTGAGGGATATGTTCTTTGTACAAATCAATATGTACAACCTCGTCACTTGGATTTGCTTCCTTATAAGATTCGATAAATGCTTTAGCAGTCGCCATACTGTAAGAAACTGTTTCATCATGCGGATGTGCAGTGATGTATAAAACTTTTGCCATGATTCATTCAATCCTTTCTGTTTCGGGTATTTTTTAGCGTATCCCAAGAATACGCTGAATATGTGGCATCTTTATTCATATTGGAATGCTATGAAAAAGATGTAACAAGCACAGTTACATAAAAACTGATATTTTCATTGTAATCACAATATAGTTTGAAGTCAAGGTATAAAGTCTTGAAATCAAGATAAAAAGTTTGTAAATTTTTCTGAAAGGCGTTGGAACAGTCGTTTAAGCAAAAAAGCCTACTCCCATTGAACAAAAAATGGGTCAATATCGCAAGTAAAGTGTTTGTAAATGCACTCATCCTATGCCTTTGAAAAAAAGGTGGATACCCATAAGCCATCTGCTACAAGCATCTGTTCTGATTTTTCGTATATATAAGAGAAGGCAGGAGAGAGTGAGGGATAAGAGTGGGACGATCCTATGTTGCGATTGGAGATTCCTTAACGGTTGGGGTGGGGGCTCGTTTATTTGGCGGAGGTTTTGCTGAGCGGTATGCGGTGATGCTTGAAAAAAAGCTGCATACGCCGGTTAAGCTGTCCGTTTTTGCGAAATCAGGGTTAACAACGGAAGACATCCTGCAGCTTTTCAAGCAGTCTGATGTAAGACGTGCTATTGCAAAAGCTGACATCATCACGATTACAGGCTGCGGGAATGATCTTGTTCAAGCTGTTTTGCAGTATGAAGAAGGTGGAGATGAAAAGACACTGCTGCAAGCGTCTATGCATTGCCAGACGAATTTTAGCAAGATGATTCAAGAAATCGCTCAGATCAAAAAAGGGCAGCATCAGTCATACTGCGTGTATCTCATGAATTTATATAATCCTTTTCCTGACATTCCGATAGCGGAGCGGTGGCTTCAGCAATACAATCAACACCTTCGGTTGCTCGCATCAAGTCCGCATGTAGAAGTAGTAGATGTTTACCGCGCGTTTGAAGGCCATGAAAGAGATTACTTATCGTTGGATCAATTTCATCCGAACCATAAAGGGTATCAAGCCATGGCAGAAGCCTTGTGTCAACAATCCGCTAAACAGCTGTGATCCATAGGATTGCAGTTTTTTTCATCCTTTAAAATAAATGCCTGTTTCGATATGATAAGAGAAACGAAGATAAAAGAGGTGGATGCATGCAGGAGATGAGCGCGTATTTTCATGAAATGAAAGGAACAGCTTATGAGGTAGGAAAGCAGCAGGCTGTCTGGCTTCAGGAGCATCCTTATCTCAAGAAACACTACCTTCAAACCGAACCTGTGGCAAAAGAGGCTGTGAATGAAACGAAGCAGCTGCTGCGCCCATATCTTCCTCAGTTAGAGGAAGAGCTCGCTGGATTTTGTGAGGAACTGCAAATCAATGAAAGTCATTTGACCTTTTTCTTTTCATCACATCTTCAGCCTGGATGTTCGCATTGTGTGAGGCAGGGAAACAAGACGGACAATCAACAAACAGTGATGCTGCGCAACTATGATTTTTCCCCGCTGTTTGATGATATGCGCCTTGTGTCTACACATGTGAAAGGTTTGGCGGTTCATACAGGATCATCATTAATCTTATTTGGCAGATCTGATGGAATGAATGAGCATGGTCTGTCTGTGACCTTTTCTGCATGCGGACCGCCTATTGGCAATGAACCAGGTTTAAAGCCACCAGCCGTTGCTGGCTTGCAAGTATATCACGTGATTCGAGCTGTTCTGGATTCCTGTGAAACGGTTGAGGAAGCCGCCAGCTTGATACAGGAAATGCCTGTCGCCTCAAATGTTCACCTCATGCTCGCCGATCGGCAAGGAGACGCGGCTGTGATCGAAATGATTGATGGGCAAAAGATGGTGAGAAAACCGGAGCATGGATATATTGCAGCAACGAATCATCCGGTAGCTGATCAAACGGCAAAAGGTTTAACCAAACATCACTCTGTTGTCAGATACAATCTGTTGATTCAGGCTTTGGAAGAAAAGCGATCAAGCGAGTCTCTTGCTAAATTGTTCCAGACGGAATATCCCGCTGGTCTGACTGTGCACAATTATGAAGAGCTGTTTGGGACGATGCGAACCGTCCTGTTCCGTCCGGAAGAAGGCACAATCGATTATTGCTTTGGCTCTTCCGTATACAATCCGACTTATTCTTTAAAAGCCGGGGGTTCACTGCCTTTTCAAGAACAAAAGGTTCAATTTCATCAAAAGGAGTATGGACCGTCATTTTGGAAAAACGTATGATGTGGAGAAGGTCTTTCATTTTGTCACAGACCGTTTGCCAAATTTAGAACAACTTCAGATTGCATCGTTTAGTGAAAGCGTTTTATATTAAATTGTGACAATAGACCTAGTAAGCAGAAGGAGGCATTTCATGTACATAACGGCACGAGAACAAAAAGTCATCAAATATATGATTCAGCAAAATCGTTATGTCACCATTCGTGAGATCGCCGATTCTGTTCAGGTGAGTACAAGAACCATTCATAGAGAACTTAAATCCATTAAACCGATTTTAAAAAGTTACAACCTATCACTTGATAAACAGCCGGGGAAGGGCCTGAAGGCAGTCGGTGAACAGGAAGACAAGCAGCGGCTTCTGGCTCACATTTCAAATGAAGATCAAATTGAATATAGTTCTGATGAACGGAAGCTCTTAATCCTGTGTGCACTGCTTGAAGCAAAGGAACCGGTGAAATTATATACACTTGCAGCCGACTTGCAGGTCACAAATGCGACCATCAGCTACGATTTAGATGAACTGACGGACTGGATTGCTCCGTATGGTTTACTGCTCATTCGAAAGCGCGGGTACGGCATTGAATTAAAAGGACCGGAGGAAGCAAAACGAAAAATTGTCGGCAATCTCATTGTCGACCGGCTCGACATTCAATTATTTTTAGAAACGATTGAAATGAATATTAAACATCGAACGAAAGCGACTGAAAAAGTGTTTGGAGTGGTCAGCAGGGGACAGCTGCTCAAGGTAGAAAGGCTACTCTTTCATTTGAAAAACCGACTGTCGCTCTCATTGTCTGATAGTGCTTATATTGCGCTCGTCGTTCACTTAACCTATGCCATCGAACGCATTCAAATCGGCGAAACCATTCGGATGGAAGAGGAAGAATTGCTTGAATTAAAGCGGACGAAGGAATTTGAATCCTCACTGCGAATCGCAAGAGCACTAGAACGCATGTTTAATGTCGAGATTCCTGAAGCAGAGGTCGGATATATGACCATCCATCTACGTAGTGCAAACCGAAGCTTTAAGGCAGAATATCGCATTGATGAGATTGAACTGGATATTGCGCTGAGAACGAAAAAACTCATCGATTTTATTTCTCATAAAACAGGCTACCATTTAAATGAAAATGATTCATTGTATGAGGGACTCGTGTCTCATCTTGAACCTGCCATGAACCGATTAAAGGAGAAGATGCGGATTTATAATCCGCTCAAACAACAAATTAAAAAAGACTACTTTTTGCTGTTCATGGCGATTGAAGAAGGGGTTGAGCGCTTCTTTCCCGAGATTGAATTTCCAGAAGATGAAATTGCCTTTATCGTGCTTCACTTTGGCTCGGTTCTTGAAATTAAAAAAGAAGAAACGAAGATTCATGCATTGGTCGTTTGCTCAAGCGGAATCGGTTCGTCCAAAATGCTCGCATCACGATTGAAAAAAGAATTGCCAGAGATCGCTAAATTCGATCTATCTTCCTTGATGGAACTAAAGGAAATCGACGCGGCGAGCTATGACATGATTGTATCAACGGTTCCGATCCCATATGAGCATATTGATTACATTATGGTCAGTCCGCTCTTAAACGAGGATGACGCCATGCGTGTCAAGTCTCATATTAAACGCAAGATTCCGTATATCATTGAGAAAAAAAGAGCGCAGGAATCTGTGAAAGAATCGGTGGAGGAACCAGTGGATATGATGGGGCTGGCAGAGCAGATAACGAATTATATGTCTGTCATTCGCAGCATCTTGTCCCATTTTACAATTGAAAAAAAGAACACGATGAATCAGCATGAGGAAACCATCCGAGAGCTGATGCGTCAGCTTGAAAGCCAAGGATATGTAGACCGTGCGGACGACGTGGCGGCCGGCTTACTTGAACGTGAACAGCAAGGAGGTCTAGGCATTCCGGGGACCGAGTTCGCTCTTTTTCACTTAAAGCATGAGTTCATCAAGAAGCCGATCTTTCATATCTATGATCTTGATGAGGCATACGAGATCAAAAGCATGGATGGCAAAGAGCAGTTCATGTCAAGAATGCTCATGATGCTCGCGCCGCTAGAGCTTGGCAAAGAAGGGTCTGAAATGTTTAGTCTGATCAGTTCATCCATCATCGAAAGCGAAGAAAGCACAGCGCTTTATGGACACGGAACAAAGGAAGACATTGAGCAGAAATTAAATCAGCTGTTCTACCAATTTGTCAAAGAGGCAAAATGGTAGGAAAAAGGCCGAGAGCTTATTCGCTTCTCGGCTTTTTTGCTGTGACACAGACAGCGAGGGTAGGACGAATTTCCTCGTACTCAATAGAAAATTGGTCAAATCCAGCAAACTCCAAATGATGCAGGATCTCTTCACCCATTTCTGTTGTCCGGCTGGCGCCCGCTCCCTTTTCTCTTGGCTGCATCACAATCACGATTTTCCCGTCAGGTTTCAAGGTATGATAAAGATTGAGTAATCCAGTCTTTGGGTCATCCCAAATCGTGTAATTGTTAACAGAAAGCACTTTGTCGTACTGCTCTGCCGACAAACGTGAGTTTTCAATTTTCCCGACATACAGCCGGATCTGTTCGTCTTTTAATCGTTTCTTAATGCGGGTCTTCGCCTGCTCCTGCATGGTGGAAGAGGCATCCAGTCCATCAATGTGAAGATCATCATAATGCCTTAGCATATGTTTGATACTGTAACCCGGGCCATAGCCAATTTCTAACAGGTGTTCCCCATCAGCAAGCTCTAAGTGACGGATCGCCCACTGATTCAATGCTTTATTTTCAGTTGCCATAATGAAGCCTGCAATGCTTCCAAGCCAGCCTTTTGGTCTGCTAAAGGTTTTTGAGAGAGTTGACAGCATATGAAAACGCTCCTTTTTGATGATCATGTAACCGAATTTTCCCATTTCGAAACATGACAACCTGTTTTTCAAAAACGCATCTGTACGGCATCGTGATGTTTGAAGAACAAGTGAAGTGGTAATGAAAGGATACATCCGCAAATCAAGGAGGAGCTTACACATGGATTTACGTGAATACTTAACAAACGGCATTCCGCGCCAAACACAGGATCGGCAGCCAGGCAGTGAAAGAGAAATGAATCCTGCGCCGATCTTTGAGGATGAGTCGTATCAAGGGTCTGGCAAGCTAAAAGGAAAAGTCGCACTGATTACAGGTGGAGACAGCGGAATTGGACGTGCCGTTTCTGTCGCATATGCCAAAGAAGGAGCACATGTCGCCATTGTGTACTTAAATGAACATGAGGATGCAGAGGACACGAAAAAGCGCATCGAGCAGGAAGGTGTCAAATGCTTAACGATTGCAGGAGATGTCGGGGACGAAGCCTTTTGCGAGGAAGCGGTAGAGAAAACGGTTGAAGCGTTTGGTCAATTAGATATTTTAGTGAATAATGCGGCTGAACAGCATCCGCAAGAACGGATTCAAGATATTTCTAGTGAACAGCTTCACCAAACGTTTAGAACAAACTTCTATTCTTATTTCTATTTGACGAAAAAGGCGATTGATTACTTAAAACCGGGAAGTTCGATCATTAATACAACATCTATCAACCCTTATCGAGGCAACGCAGTGCTGATTGATTATACAGCGACGAAAGGGGCCATCAACGGCTTTACTCGTTCTATGGCACAGTCGCTTGTGAAAGATGGGATTCGGGTGAACGGTGTGGCACCTGGTCCAATTTGGACACCGCTCATTCCATCTACATTTGATGAAGACAGTGTGGAAAGCTTTGGGGCTGAAACCCCAATGGGAAGACCTGGTCAGCCTGTAGAGCATGTCGGCTGCTATGTGCTGCTTGCTTCTGATGAATCGTCTTATATGACAGGGCAGACCCTTCACGTCAATGGTGGTTCCTTTATGAATACATGATCAATAGCACCGCCGCCCAGCTTTTGTTGGGCGGTGTTTTTAGTATTTCCTGCGATTTTTCTGCACAGATGTGACAGACCAGATGATAATCCCCACAACAGCTGCCGCAATGACAAGTGAAACCAAATGAAACATCGTTTCATGATGCATGCTCAACTTCCCCTTTCATTGATCCTGTTTTCTTTATCATCAGCTAGAAGATCTCTTTTTATGAAAAACACATTTCTTTGTTTAATGAATGGATTGTCGTGGAAACCTAACAGTACGGATGATATTTGAAGGAGTGAAGATACATGTCACAAGAAGAGTTAAAGCAAAAGGTACTGAACTTATTAGATGAGCAAAAGGTACTGAACTTATTAGATGAGCAAAAGGTCGGAACGCTGGCGACGGTTGAACAGGATCAGCCGCATACACGCTACATGACCTTTTTTCATGACGGGCTGACGCTATATACACCAACGAGCAAAGAAACACATAAAGCAGATGAGATTAAAAAAAACCCGAATGTTCATATTCTCATTGGATATACAGGCGAAGGATTTGGTGATACGTATGCTGAAATTGCAGGCACCGCTACATTAACAGATGACCGAGAATTGATTGACCGCCTTTGGTCAGAGGAAATGGAGAAATGGTTTAAAGGAAAAGATGATCCAAACTTAGTGATTCTGAAAATTGACCCAACCTCCATCCGTTATATGAATGAGGGAAGTCGTACACCAGCAGAATTATCACTTTAACACTTGCGTAAGCAGGGGGAATGTGTTATATTTTGATATTAAGTGTTGAAATAAGCAAATAAATAAAGAAAGTAAACTTTCTTTTTTCTATGACATAATGAGAAGCAATAGAGCTTCTACTTGATAAGAACGAGACGCTGTCAAAGCGAACAAACTTATTCTTTTCCTTCTGCTCCCGCCCCCCTATATAAGCGGAAGAATGGAAAAAAGACGTTTTGATTTACAATTCACACTGGCACGGCTTCGGAGCCGTAAGGACGAATGAGAGGTAGGGCTTTCGTTGTCTTGTTATCCAGAACTTCCATGGCGTTTACTTTCAAACGTAGGTTCACTCGGAACACATATGACACACTGATATGATCGAATCTTAATTCATACACTCCGTGACGGAGATTAAACATTGATTATTTATTTGCATGAAAAGAGTAAGGAAAAGGCTGCCATCTATTTGGCAGCCTTTTTAAGTTTTAAACAATAAAATACCTAAACCGATCATACCGAAAAAAGGTAGGGACAAGGCGGACACAATCCGCATAGCGTCCCCTTCAAAAGGATTCGACATTAAAAATAGAATGATAAACACACAGATAACAGCAGTGAATAGAGCATATTTCATGATCACTCACTGCTTCCTTTCTTCTGATACCGCCAAATCCGCCGAATGAAAAAGAACATCACCGCAAACAAAATAGAAAAGATGAACATGTCCAGCAGTGTCACGCCTCTATCTGGATGCACAACCCCAAACCAAACAAATTGCAAAATAAAAGAGACCGCAAAATAAAAGATGGATTCTTTCATGTTTTTCTCCTTTTTACTTGTTTTTTTGACCTTTTAACCACATCATCCAAATGAAGAAAGAACCAATCATACATGAGACCAAGGTGACGGGCGGCAATGTGTGCCAACGAGTCAGCCCCTTTACAAAAAACAGATAAAAAAAGAAAATGGTAATGGATACGAGCAGCCATTGTTTGAACCATCGTGGAACACGGAGCCAAGCAGCTAAAATGAAAGACGAAAGCTTATCCAATCAGAGAACTCCTTTTTTTGAATCTGATTGGATTTTATCGCAAACCATCAAATCTGTAAAATATGGATTTTGCGGTATGTAAAGGGGATTCTTCCAGCGTTTGAAACATTCTCGCTGAACTGACGTATAAGATAAGGGAACTTCATGAAAGGAAGCGGTCACGTGAAAAGAATACCAGTAATTTTCTTGAGATATATGGTCTTCTTTCTTCCAGCCATCATTCTCAGTGTCATGGTGTGGAATCATTACCAAGAGGATTTGACGGATGGGAAAATCAAAGAGAATGACGTCAAACGAATCTTCACATTTGATGAAGGAAAACGAGTGGTGAGTGCTGTATCAAAAGACCAGCAGCTTCATTACGCAATGTATGACACTCGTTCAGCAAAAAGAATCAAGGGATGGACCATATCAAGCGACCCATTTAACGAAATATGGCCATCCATTCAAGGAAACAACCTCTTACTTGCCTTCAAAAATAAAGATGAGCAGCTGATGATCGAGAAGCTGTCACCAAATGGCGAGAGAAAAGAGCTCGTTCAAAAGAGAGTACAGGTGCCATCATTTTTAAGTTCAAATACATATCAATGGAATGGAAGGCTCGTATTTACAGGAGAAACGGAAGGGGCAGAAGCGGTTATCGGTGAGCTGAAAAATGGTCAGTTTTACTTACACAAGCTCAATCAGCTAAAGCTGCCAGCAAGACCTGTTTCCGTTGATGCAGTCATGAATTCCTTTAAAGGGCAAACCCCTATTCCTATATTTGAAGTCACCTTGAAAAATGACAAGAAGGCGTATGTCAGCGGGATTTCTAATCAAAAACATCAGCTTGGGGTCTATGTATCCAAAGGGGATGAACCGTTTAGTCTCATTGATGATACAGTGGAACAGCAGCTGAAAAAAACGATTGGCTCATCCGAGGACTTTGCTGTCGCCGTAGAATCGGCATATCCAAAAAGAGCAAGGAAAGTAACAGCAGATGGAGGGATTGGAGAAGTCGTTCCAACACCAAAACCGATTTATCAAACGTACGTGTACCAGCTCAATGAGGAAGAAGTTCTCATTGCGGGCTCTACAGCAAAGGACGAGGCAAAAGGCAAACTGACGGGGTATATGTATAACCATCGTACGAATAAGGTGACGTCTGCCAGCAAGCTTTTGCAGTCGTTTTCATATGAATCTTTTCAAAGAGAAGGGCTCTCTTTCAATAAAAATGTGAAGAGCGATTGGCTCTATTATTCATTTGACAAGCAATTAACGGGTGCATTTGAGACGAAAAGCAAAGAGCTAAAGGAATTTCCTTTGCAAAAGGTCATCTCAATTGAAAACGCCAGTCCAGCCCACCAAACGTCTGTTGATACCTTTACGCAATATGTAATGAAGGGCGGACCGCTCATTCTTAACTGGGCGATATGGATCTTGATCCCGCTATTATTATTTGTGCTAGCGATCTTCCTGCCGCCAATTTTGAGACGGGTGAGAAAGAACAAGATTAAGGACAGTGTCACATTAGAAGCCAATATTGTGTCTGTTAAAGAAACTGGCACTTACATCAACGAACAGCCTGTTGTCAGCATGCGGCTTCAATTTGAATATGAAGGGCAGCGCATAGAAAAGACGGTTAAAACGGTTGTATCCTACACCCAGATACCGCAGCCAGGCCAGCGTATTGTCGTTCACTATGATCCGAAGAAGAAAAGGGCAATGCTCTTAAAAGAAGTTGACTTCTCGCAGCCAATTCAGCCAAAGTTCATCAAAGGCGCTGTTTTAAGAAAAATAGAATCTTATGGAACCGTAGGACGAGGCACCGTCTTATCACTCACATTTGAATTGGGTCAGAAAACGTATATCATTCCAATGATTCAAGCCGCTGGTTTTGAATTTACAACAGGAGAAAAAGCCGATCTCGTCGACATCAACGGCCAGCTCAAAATGGCAGCCTATGGTCATGAAGTGCGGAATCGATCGGGTAAAGATGTGACGTTAACAGGAACGATCCAGCGTGTGAAGCAATATCCAATTGCCATCCATGAACAAAAGCCTATTCAGCTTGATGTGATGGTTTCAAACGGAGATGAGTCCATCACAAAAACGGTCAGCCAGTTCATCCCTGATCATATGCAGATCACATCAGGAACTCAAATAACGATCCAAACAAAGAAAGAAGAGTTAGAGAGAGAAATGGATCTCTTGCAAGAGAAACAAGGAAGTGCAAAAGTAACCAATGTCTCCTTTGCTGGCGTGATCGGCAACCTGCCGTTAGCAATCATTCAAGTGGAGAGAAATGGCATGCTGTACGAGGTGAAGCAGCCAATTGATCCAATCACTAGCGTCTTGCCTGGTGATGAATTATGGGTGGCATATCACGACATGACGCGTCAAGCAGCCATTGTGAAATATGCATCAATATAAAAAAGCGTTCCTTTATCAGGACGCTTCAGCGTGAAGACTAAGGGCTAAAACGAATATCGTTTTAGCCCTTTTTGATTAAGCTTTTGTATCAAATTGACGAAGCACCTTATCGTAAGCGAAGTTACCGAAAGGAATAAAAGCCGCAAAAAAGCCAGCAATAGACCATTTCAAATGCCAGCGAACTTTAAAAGTCACATATGCCAAAACAAGCATATAGATCACAAACAATGCGCCATGAAGAGAGCCTACAATCGTGACTGCCATCGGAATATCCGCAAAATATTTTAGAGGCATGGCAATTAAAAGAAGGGTTAAAAGAGACATACCCTCAATAAAACCCGCCTGTCTCAGACGGCTAATACTTGTATGCATATACAAATCCTCCTGTATAAAAGCTAGTTTCTCATCTTCTAATATAAACGAAAGACCGCCTGGACATGCTGAAATCTACGAAAAATTCAAAATATGTTCAATGAATGCTTAAAAAATGGGAGAGTTGTTGTTGTGATGGATTTTAAAGAATAATTGATATCAATGAAACGAGCTATGGCATAAATACTATATTTTTGTTCTTTTTTCTTCACCTTCTATATTCTGAACATTAAAAAATAAAAATGGAATATTATTGTTTATATGATAAAATTTACATAAATTCAGAAAGGAGGTTGTTTGTTTGGAATGGAAAAGATGCCCTAGATGTAATAGTAATCGTGTGGGAAAGAGAGTAAGAAGTGCAGGTTGTGTTTCGGTAGTTCTCATGTTAGGTATTTCTTTTTATATCTCTTATCTGATAACAAGAATAGTGTTTATCCCTTTTATAAAAGAGACACTTGGAATTGTTTTGTTTGTCATCATATTTATTTACTTGTCTGGGTTCAGAGAAAGAATAGTTAGTTACTTGTACTGCAAAGATTGTGAGCTAAGCTTTAAGCCTCGAAAAACTTCAGCCCCCAAAACGCCTTTTTGAATACAGAGGTGTTTTTTGTATGGTTGGAAAACATATTATGGATTGAAAATTTGGCGGGTCGATGCTTAAGTGGCACTACAAGCTCTTATTTCGTGTGACTTTCTGAATGCGTTTCAGTATAGAGATGTTTCTATTTCAAGTGTTGTCTTTACACTAGTGTTTCAGCTCCATTTCTCATTTATGTTCAGCCATTAGAACCGGATCTCCACGTCTGCTATAATAAAAGGATGGATAGAAGAAAGAGATGTGAAATCTAGTGTCAAAAACAGTTGTATTAGCAGAGAAACCTTCAGTAGGACGTGACCTTGCACGTGTACTGAAGTGTCATAAAAAAGGAAATGGTTTCTTAGAAGGAGATCAATACATTGTCACGTGGGCGCTTGGTCATTTGGTTACACTTGCTGATCCAGAAGGCTATGGAAAGGAATTTCAATCTTGGCGTCTAGAGGATTTACCAATTATTCCAGAGCCGCTCAAGCTTGTCGTGATGAAAAAGACAGGTAAACAGTTCCAAGCGGTCAAAGCGCAGCTTGCGAGAAAAGATGTCAAAGACATTGTCATCGCAACAGATGCTGGACGTGAAGGGGAGCTTGTCGCAAGGTGGATTCTTGAAAAAGCGCATGTGAAAAAGCCACTGAAACGACTATGGATCTCATCTGTCACAGACAAAGCCATCCAAGAAGGATTCAAACGATTAAAAGACGGCAGAGAATATGACAACCTGTATCGCTCTGCGGTGGCTCGTGCAGAGGCAGACTGGATTGTAGGGATCAACGCAACAAGAGCGCTGACAACCAAGTTTAATGCACAGTTATCCTGCGGACGTGTGCAAACACCAACGATTGCCATGATCGCAAGGCGAGAGGAAGACATTCAGCAGTTCCAGCCGAAGCCGTTTTATGGAATGACTGCACAAGTAGATGGACTTACCTTGACGTGGCAGGATGCCAAAACAAAGCAAAACCGCACATTCCAAGAGAATGTCATAAAAGAGCGTTTGGCAGGCTGTAAAGGAAAACCAGCAGTGATCGATGCATTGAAAAAAACAGCGAAAAAAGCTTTTGCTCCAGGGCTGTACGACCTGACTGAATTGCAGCGTGATGCGCATAAACGCTACGGTTTTTCAGCGAAAGAAACACTGTCTACGCTTCAGCGTCTGTATGAGCAGCATAAGCTTGTGACATATCCGCGTACAGATTCAAGATTTATTTCAGCGGATATCGTTCCTACATTAAAAGATCGACTAAAAGGGATGAATGTCAGACCGTATGCACAGCATGTGAACCGTATTTTACAATCAGGTGTGAAAGCGCACAAAGGCTTCGTCAACGATGCAAAAGTGTCAGATCACCATGCGATCATTCCAACCGAGGAAGAGCTGTATCCTGGTGCATTAAGTGATAAAGAGCGTAAATTATATGATCTTATTGCCAAACGATTCCTTGCTGTACTTATGAATCCTTTTGAATACGAGGAAACAACGGTGATTGCCAAGATAGGCGATGAAACATTCACGGCAAAAGGAAAAACCGTGCAATCAGCCGGCTGGAAAGCTGTGTATGATGAATCCTATGAAGACGAGGAATCAGCCGAAGCAGATCAGCATCTGCCGGCACTGTCAGAAGGTCAATCTTTTGAAGTCAGAACGCTGAAAGAAACAAAAGGAGAAACGAAACCTCCTGCTCGTTTTAATGAAGCGACCCTGTTATCTGCGATGGAGAACCCGGCTGCCTTTATGCAGAATAAGGAAAAGGACTTAGTGAAAACCCTTGGTGAAACGGGCGGCTTGGGTACAGTGGCAACAAGAGCCGATATCATTGAGAAACTGTTTAATAGCTTCTTAATCGAGAAAAAGGGCAAAGACATCTTCATGACATCGAAAGGGAAGCAGTTGCTCTCTTTAGTACCTGAAGACTTAAAGTCACCTGCATTAACAGCGGAATGGGAACAAAAGCTTTCTAAGATTGCGAAAGGCCAATTGAAAGCTTCTCAATTCATGAGTGAAATGAAGTCATATGCAAAACAAGCCGTAGCTGAAATCAAACAGACGAACCAAACCTTTAAGCATGACAATATGACAGGCACTCATTGTCCTGATTGCGGAAAACTTATGTTGAAAGTGAACGGGAAAAACGGCACCATGCTTGTTTGTCAGGATAGAGAATGCGGACACCGCAAAAATGTGGCGAAGAAAACAAATGCACGCTGCCCGAACTGTCATAAAAAGCTTGAGCTGCGCGGAGAAGGCGATGGCAAAATCTTTGCTTGTGTGTGCGGCCATAGAGAAAAACTGTCTGTTTTCGAAAAACGCAAATCACAATCCAATCAAAAACGAGCCAGTAAGCACGATGTGTCTAAATATATGAAGAAGCAAAAGAAAGTGGAAGAACCAATCAATAACGCACTAGCAGAACAATTGAAGAAATTAAAATTAGATCAATAGTTGTGTAAAATCCCCCATGCGAAACCGCGTGGGGTTTTGAGTGTTTAGCATAAAATTTTTCTGTAAATAGGAATATGTATGCAAAAAGACTCGTAATTTGCTATAAAATATGTATTTAAATTAAAACAAAAACGCTCTATAATAAATCATTAGATGCTTAGAGAATGGGGAGTTGAAAGGGGGCAAGAATGGATATATCCATACATCGTAAGGCTATCATTATATTCATTGTCATTCTACTAGGTGGATGTACCTGGAAGCTGCAGCGAGAGCCAGCTCATCCAGAATCTGCACAACCAGTATTGCCAGGGGAATATTTTATCACGCACCATTTAATGACAAATCAAGGCATGATTCGCACCTCTTTTTCAAAGCAGCACATCTATTTATCTGAATCACTTGGACTTTGGATGGATTATCTTGTTCGAAAAAAAGACCAACCCTCTTTTGATCAGCAGCTAGACGTCCTGCACACTCAATTCTTACTGGATCATGATCTCCTTAGCTGGAAAATCGAATCCAATCAAACAAGTAAAGTCAATGCTTTAGTCGATGACTTACGTGTAGTGGCAGCACTTCAAAAGGCAGATCAATTGTGGCAGAATTCAGCGTATCAAACCACAGCAAAAGACATCGCACAAGCGTTAAAAGACAAAAACATGTTGAAAGGCATATTGACCGATTATTATGATGCATCGGCAAAGCAAACTTCACACACAATCACACTCTCATATATTGACCCAAAAGCCATCAAAGAATTGGTATCCCTCCAAATATTCACGAACCAAATGCTGAACAGCCAATTGGCCATTCTTCAAAACGCACCGAGACAAAAAGCATTCTTTCCGACATCCTATGACATAGAGAAAAAAGCCTACTCATTTAATCAAGAAATCAATTTGATAGACCAACTTTATACGGCGTTCTATGCCGAATACGCACAGGTTGATACCTCTGCGATCATGAAATGGTTGAAAACGAATTTCCAAGAAGAAGGAAAACTGTACGGACGATATGAGCTGAGCACATTGCAGCCAGCTGTGACGTATGAATCGCCTTCAGTCTATGCACTGGTCATCTTATATGCGCTCAAACAGAACGAGCAAGATTTTGCAAAAGATGTCTATCACCGAATGAAAGGATTACAAATTCAAGATCCTCTCAAGCCTTATTACGGAGGATACATGAACGAAAAAGACACACACTCATTTGATAATTTATTGCCTCTAATTGCAGAAAGGGAGCTTCTAAATGAATCGGTTATTCAGTGATACCTATCGCACGTATTATACTCTGCTCCTCACGTTTGCAGGACTCATCTTATTTATGGGCTACTTAAATGTACATGATGCGGAGAGCTTCATGATCATTGCACTGACATTCGTCGTGTTAGGAAGTGGCATTTTATTTGGTATTTTACCAGCATTGGTTTTTACCTTGCTTATTTTGTTCTTTATAGGAAGCGGGATGTTCTTTACAGAGCTTGGTCACACGAACCCACTCTTTTCTAATCAAACATTGCAAGATGTCGTGATATGGGGTGTGGCACTCCTCTTTTTCGCCATGTCGGCAGGAACCTTAAATGAGCGTATCAAAACGATGCGGCACACCATCGAACAACAAAAACAGGCCATCAAACAATTTGTGGCGATTGATTCGACAACAGGATTTGACAATGCCGAGCGGATGAGGCTGGAATTATCCGAGGAAATGAAACGGGCAGAACGATACAAACAGCCATTTGTCTTTGTCCTTCTTCATATGCACTACGCAGCGGAATTCAAATCCTTATATGGAGAAAAAGAAATGCAACATCTTTTTCAACAATTGAGTATGAAGATTCGCGAGAGTGTGAGAGAAACAGATAAGAAATTTCGATTAACCGAAGAACGAATAGGCCTGCTGCTCACCCACACACCTGAAGAAAACGTCTCTGTCGTCCTTGAAAAGCTAAAAGATAAACTGCAAACGCATGTCTTACTAAATGGGCGTGAAGTGACCTTAACATTTCATGTCTGTCATTTAACAAGCAGCTCGGACTATCGTACACCAGAGCAATTTTTAGAAGAACTAGAAAACGAGATGATGATGAATGAACTTTAAATGTTTGATGAAAGGCTGTTTGTTAATCGCTCTTTTTTCTTTGCTTTCGGTCAAAGACATTGCCTCAGCCGATGCTCTTAAGAAACAACCTAGCACCCTCATCATCTATTCAACACAATCAGGTGAGGCAACGCCAGCTGTTCAGTTGCTTGATGTACTTGTGGGGCATTTTTCCGAACGAACGATGGTCATACCCGATGAACAATTGTCGCAAAAGAAGATGAATGAATTTCAACACGTCATCTATATGGGGGAAGTCAAGAGAACCCTGCCAAAACAAACCATTCATATCATGAACGAATCAAAACATCTCATGGCAATTGGATACAATGCGGAACAGCTTCGCCCATTCTCCAAGCTTACTTTTCACAAACAAGATCATACCAGTCAAATCAAAGGTGTTGATGATCAGACATATCGTCACCTTGACAGAGGAATCACAGCTCTGACGGTTCAAGGAGCAGCTCTGCAAAGTGAATTTTATTTGAAGAAAAATCAAGCAGATTTGCCATTTGTAATTCAAACAAAAGAAGGTGCGGCATATATCGGCATCTTAGATATCCTTCAGCATAACAAGCTTCTTGCAGAGGTGCTTGAAAGTCTCCTTCAGGCTTCTGATCAAATGACGACGAAGTACTTACAGCTGGGGAGCATCAGTCCAGTCACTGATGAGAAAAAGCTGCTGGAACTTGGACAATACGTGTCCGAACGGCATATTCCTTTTCTCATCTCGGTGACTCCTGTATGGATTGATCCGGCTACAGGTGATGAAGTGACACTGAATGATCGCCCTCAGCTTGTGCAGGTGTTAAAACAATTGCAAAGCAGTGGAGCCAGCGTGATTCTTCATGGGTTTAGCCGTACGTATCGAACAGAGGAATCCGGTCAGGGCTTTGAGTTTTGGGATGCAAAGTACGATCAGCCTATTACTTCAAATGTGCCGCAGAAAGCCGAGAAGAAGCTGAGTAAAAGCCATTTTCCGAATGAGAAAGACTACAAGACTTATATCAAATCCAATCAGCAACAAGACATCATTTATACAACCGAGAAACTCACAAAGGGTATTGAGCTTCTAACGCAGCAAGGACTATATCCGCTTGCATTTGAAGTGCCGAATGATGCCATATCTCAACAAGGCTATGAAGTGATTTCCCGGCATGTGTCAAGTCTATTTGGACAGGTGCAGCTTTCCGACCATACATGGAAAACAAAAGGTGCACCGCCATTTTTGACGACACCATCCATGCTCCATGGCATGACCTTATATCCTGAACAGCTTGTAGAGACAGCAACTGACCAAGAAGATTCAAGCGTAATGACTGAGCAGACGATTCAATCCATGCAGCATCTCCAATCCGCCGCCATTGGGCTGTCCTATGAGGTGGAGGCGGGGATAGATGGACTGCAGGATTTGGTCACACAGATGGATGCAATCCCTTCTAGTCAATGGCTGGATTTAAAGAAAACAAAACAGACGGTTCAAACCGCCCATGTACAGATCAACACATCAGGGAATGGACATATTCAAGTAGAGCAATCCAATATAGCTGAAACAAAAACAGTCAAACGAAGCGGCATGGAAAATATGCTGCGAATACTCACAATGGTGGTGCTGTTCTTTATTGTGGCATTTGCTTTTTACACATTGTATTTAAGGCTGACAATGAAAAAACGTATTTTTAAGGAGAGAAAATCAGGTGGCTGATATCTTATTTTATTTATCATTAATACTGATTTGGGTCATGCTCCTATACCATATGTTCCTAATGCAGGGAGGCTTTCAGCATTATCTCACTTACGAAAAAGTGCTACCTGCATGGATAAAACAAGGGAAAGAGCTGCCGGTCGTCAGCATTCTCATTCCAGCTCATAATGAAGAGGTGGTCATTCGGCAAACGCTAAAAGCTATGGTCCAGCTATCCTATCCAAAACATCTCCTTGAAATCATTGTGATTAATGACAATTCCTCTGATCGCACAGGAGAGATTGTGCAAACATTCAGTGAGCAATATGAGCATATCCAAATGATTGAAACAAAGCCGCCATTTGCTGGAAAGGGGAAATCCACTGCCCTAAATGAAGGATTGAAGGCTTCGACTGGAGAGGTGATTTGCGTATACGATGCAGATAACATGCCAGAAAAAAAAGCCGTCTATCATTTAGTTCTTGGATTATTGAATGATCCAAAAGTGGCCGCGGTTGTCGGGAAATTCAGGGTGATCAATGCAGCCAAAAACCTTCTCACCAAATTCATTAATATAGAGACCATCTGCTTCCAGTGGATGGCGCAAGGCGGAAGGTGGAAGTGGTTTGGCATTACGACAATACCAGGCACAAACTTCGCGATCCGCCGGCACATCTTAGAAGAGCTTGGCGGCTGGGATGTGCATGCTCTGGCTGAGGACACCGAATTAACGATCCGTGTATATAACCTTGGATATGTCATTCGATTCTTCCCTGCTGCGATCACGTGGGAACAAGAGCCAGAGACATGGAAGGTCTGGTGGCGGCAGCGAACACGCTGGGCTAGAGGCAATCAATATGTAGTGCTTAAATTTTTAAAGCAATGGATGAAGCTTAAACGAAAACGAATGATTTTCGATTTGTTTTACTTTTTCTTTACGTATTTCTTGTTTTTCTTTGGCGTATTGCTCTCCAATGGCATATTTATCGTAAATATATTTGTCGATCTTCACCTATCTATTGGGACTGTGGCACTGATTCTATGGGGATTGGCCTTCTTCCTCTTTCTAACAGAAGTAATGATGACATTGAGTATTGAGAAAACAGAGCTGACCAAACAAAACATTCTCATTGTGGTTCTCATGTACTTCACCTATTCTCAAGTGTGGATTGCGCTTGTCGTGTACTCCTTATATGCAGAAGCAAAGAGCCGATTATTGAAACAAGAAGTGAAATGGTACAAAACCGAGCGTTACAATCAACAACAAAAGAAAAGCGGGTGACAAATTGAAATCGGTAAAATGGATGATTTTTATATGGGCATTATCCCTTGCGATCCAGCCTTTTTTCATGGCAGGTCAAGCGGTAGCGCAATCAAATCGAGTACAAGTGAAAGATGATTGGATTCGCTCCTCAACAGAAAATAAAACAGAAACGCAGCACCTATCAGAAGATGTAGTGATGCTATACGGACAAGAAGGCCACACTGAATTTTCCTATCAAATAGATAAGGAAAAAGTCGAATCAAGCACATTGACGTTAAATATAGAGGCCTCACCATTACTCATCTCACCATCCTCATTGACTGTCATGGTTGATGGAGAGATTGAAAAAACGATCCCTGTATCAGGGGAAAACCAAAAGAAGTCGATTCAAATCAAATTGAACAACGCACAATTGAAAAAAGGATCTCATCGAATTCAGCTCGCTTTTTATGGTGTCTTAAAAGAAGGTCTTTGTATCAACCAAGAGACACCTGCCAATTGGCTAAAAGTATATCCTGAAAGTGAGCTTACATTCAAAGGAATTCAAACGAAAGACCTCACATTAGACAGCTTCCCATTCCCTTTCATTCAAACAGGTGATCAGCAAGAGCAAACTGATATTGTGCTTCCCAATTCACCGGGTGCAGCCGAATTAGAAGCAGCCATCAAACTATACCGTACGTTGAAAAACAAAAATAGCCAAAGAGACATCAAGCTCATCCAGGAAAAGGACATCAAGCAAGTGGCTCACCCAACGATTGCTGTAGGAGCAAAAGGAAGCTGGGATGGACGGATGAAATCAATTGAACAAGCTGCGGGAATAAAAACAGAAAGCAATCATCTCACGTTAGCGGTGAGAACCCTGACAGCAAAGAAGAAAGAACAGCCTATCTTATTTATAACAGCTGAAAAGCCTGCGACAATTGCTGAAAAAATCAATGTTCTAACTCAGCCAGAATTGACAGGTCAACTCACTGGCACAGACCTGCTTCTTCAAAAGGTGACAGCTAAAATGTCTAAGCCATCTCACCATATTCGTTTAAAAGATTTTGGTGGAAATGATCTCACCGTTGGAACCAAAAAGCCAGCATCTGATCATTACTATTATCCGAAGGCATTGATTGCCAACCAAAAATCAGGCGCAAAGCTCAATCTATCATTTAAAAAATCTGTTGCGTCAAGCAAAGCAGAGCGGTTAACTGTTATGATCAATGACGAACCACATGATGTACCATTAACAAAACTAGGAAACAAAGATGCGGATGGATTCTATCATGTCTCTATTCCAGTTGATTCACAGGTGCTCCAAAAAAACGAATATATTGATTTGCAATTTGTCACAAGTGGTTTTAAAAACATGGAATCATGCAGACACACAGATGAAGAAGGCTGGATATTCATTGACAAGAGCAGTTCTCTTCAAATTCCAGAAGGAACATCTAGTGATACGCCGGATTTAGCCGCATGGCCGCTTCCTTTCACTTCAAAAGCACAGCAGGGAAAAACATTGATCATCATACCAGATCAAATCAAGCGTGAAACAATCAATCAAATGGCCATGCTCACGGAATCATTTAGTCAGCCAGAAGCTGCTCAATCTCACCTGATCAAAGCATCCAATGTCACAAATAAACAACTGGAAAATCACTCTCTTATTTTCTTCGGAGGCATTCAAACGTTCACCCTTTTAAAAGAAAAAGCAGACGATCTGATCGTTCCAACAAATAAGGATCAATATGATGTATCCACCTTTGGCATGATCAACGAAACAACTGCCCGAATTGTATGGACACAGCCATCGGTTTGGAATAAAGAACAAACCATGACAGTCTTTTCAGGAATGAATGCAGCTGAAGCTGATGTGTCAAATGAAGTGATCCATTTCCTTCAAACAAATACGGAAACCGCAACAGTTGCAATAGAGAGTAAAAACAAAGACATGTTCTCTAATCATCAAACGGTCAGCAGCACATCGAGCGATCTGAAAACTGGTGAAAAACAAAGTAGCAGCGAGTCTTGGATCTACTTTGCATGTATAGCTGCACTCATCCTATTTGTGCTTGTGATGATGGTCTATTTTGTACGAAAAAACCGTAAAAAGACTGAGTTTTAAACGATCAAAAGACCTTGAAAAAATCTCTTTACTTTGGTGTCAAACGGGAGTATGATCTCTTTTATAAAAGACCAATCGCTGAATCATTTCGATGAGCGGGGGAACCAATTGTGGTATAACACACCACGTGGGGTGAATCCTTTTAAGGTAGGGCAAAGTCTCATGCGCCCGAATCCGTCAGCTAACCTCGTAAGCGTTAAAGAGAGCAAAGACCAACCTGTGATCTAAAGAATAGGCACAGGGGCATTCTATTGCCTCTGTGTCTTTTTGGCGATCCATCTTTTGTAATGAAATCGTTTGACACTAAAGGAGCGGGCAACACATGTACAGTTTGTTGAAGCGTATTTTAATTGGTAAACCATTAAAATCACAGGCAGCAGGAGAACAAAAACTATCAAAAATCAAAGCTTTGGCATTATTGTCATCAGACGCATTGTCGTCAGTTGCATACGGTACAGAACAAATTTTGATTGTTCTATCAGTTGTCAGTGCGGCAGCGTTTTGGTACTCTCTCCCGATTGCAGGTTGTGTATTAATTCTTTTAATGGCGTTAATTTTATCTTACCGCCAGATTATTTATGCTTATTCAGAAGGCGGCGGGGCATATGTCGTCTCAAGCAGAAACTTAGGTGAAAAACCAGGGCTGGTCGCTGGTGGATCATTGCTGGTAGATTATATTTTAACAGTAGCAGTGAGCATTTCAGCGGGTACCGATGCCATCACATCGGCTTTTCCAGCACTATATCCATATCATGTCATGATTTCAATCGTATTGGTCTTATTGATTATGGTGCTAAACCTTCGTGGATTGACAGAATCGGCATCTATATTGGCTTATCCTGTTTATCTATTTGTATTTTCACTGCTCATTTTAATTGGAGTCGGCGGCTTTAAACTATTAACAGGGCAAGTACCGCCAGCACCTGAGCATACAGCATTTGGTACACACGTACCTGGCATTACGTTATTTCTTTTATTAAAAGCATTTTCATCTGGCTGTTCTGCTTTGACTGGAGTTGAAGCTATTTCAAATACGATTCCGTCCTTTAAAAAACCAGCTGCACAAAATGCAGCAAGAACTTTATTGATGATGGGGGGATTACTGGCCGTTCTATTTGTCGGTGTGACATTGCTTGCGTTTGGTTTTGGCATCTCACCAAAACCAGAAGAAACGGTTGTGTCACAAATTGCATCAGACACATTTGGACGGACATTCTTTTATTATGTCATTCAGGCTGTTACAGCGTTAATTTTGATATTAGCGGCAAATACAGGATTTTCAGCCTTTCCATTATTGGCTGTCAACTTAGCAAAAGATAAATACATGCCGCGCATGTTTACCGTAAGAGGAGATCGGCTTGGTTATTCCAATGGCATTATCTTTTTAGGTGTAGCCTCCATGCTGCTCATTTGGTTATTTGATGGGAAAACGGAACACCTAATCCCGCTATATGCTGTCGGTGTGTTTATTCCATTTACTTTGTCTCAGACAGGTATGTGTGTAAAGTGGATTCGAGAAAAACCACAGGGCTGGAAAACGAAAATGCCAATCAATATAGTGGGAGCACTGATTTCGTTTACAGTTCTCATGATTCTCATTTTGACCAAGTTCCATCTTGTATGGCCTGTATTTGTTTTCATGCCAATCGTTCTATTTATTTTTCATTCTATTAAGAAACATTATGTGTCTGTTGGAGAACAATTACGTTTATTGAATGAAACCGAGCCTGTCGACATCAAAGGAAATGTGGTCATCGTCCCAATAGCAGGTGTCACACGTGTCGTTGAACAATCTATTCAATATGCAAAATCCTTATCAGAGCAAGTCATCGCAGTTCACGTATCCTTTGATAAAGAGAGAGACAAAAAGATTGAAGCAGATTGGGAAAAACTGAATAGTGATGTGCGTCTTGTGATTTTGCATTCGTCTTATCGAAGTCTCATTCACCCGCTTGATAAATTTCTTGAAACGATTGAGGCGAAAGCAAATGCGCATCAATATAGAGTGATGGTGCTCGTGCCTCAATTTATCCCGAAAAAAAGATGGCATGCCATTTTGCACAATCAATCTGCTTTTTTATTAAGATTCCGTTTATTATGGAAGCGGGATATTGTGGTCGCCACCCTTCCTTATCATTTTAAAAAGTAACAAGAGCAAGTTGAAACGTTTGATCAACACATGGCAGTGGTATGGAGAAAGAAAAAAGGAGTTTTCTCACATGCCGCAAAGAACCGCAGGAAAAGAAGTAACAGCGCTGCTAGAAGAGTGGGGCGTGAAACATATTTATGGAATGCCCGGCGACAGCATAAACGAATTGATCGAAGAACTTAGGCATGAATCAAGCCGAATTCAATTTATCCAAACAAGACATGAAGAAGTGGCAGCACTTTCAGCAGCGGCTGATGCAAAACTAACTGGTAAACTCGGTGTTTGTTTATCAATTGCTGGTCCAGGTGCTGTCCACTTATTAAATGGACTATACGATGCAAAAGCAGACGGTGCACCTGTTTTAGCGATTGCAGGGCAGGTTGCATCAACCGAAGTAGGCAGAGATGCTTTTCAAGAAATCAAATTAGAGCGGATGTTTGATGATGTTGCTGTCTTTAATCAGCAGGTACAAACAGCAGAAGCTTTGCCTGACTTATTGAATCAAGCCATCAAAGCAGCTTATACCCATAAAGGTGTGGCCGTTCTCACTGTATCAGATGATTTGTTTTCTCAAAAAATTAAGCGTAAACCTATTTATACATCTCCTCTTTATGTAGAGGGAGAAGTTCGGCCGAAGAAAGATCAATTGCTAAAGGCTGCTCAGCTCATTAACAATGCGAAGAAGCCAGTCATCTTAGCAGGGAAAGGATTACGAAAAGCAAAAGAAGAGCTTCTTTCATTTGCAGAAAAGGCAGCTGCACCAATCGTCATTACACTTCCTGCAAAAGGTGTTGTTCCAGACAGGCATCCATACTTTTTAGGGAATCTAGGTCAGATTGGTACGAAGCCGGCATATGAAGCGATGGAAGAATGTGATTTATTAATCATGCTAGGAACCTCCTTTCCATATAGGGATTACTTACCGGAAGACACACCTGCCATTCAATTGGATATCAAACCGGATCAAATCGGTAAAAGATATCCGGTAGAAGTGGGAATCGTAAGTGACAGTAAGAACGGTCTGCACGAACTAACCTCCTATATTGAATATAAAGAACAGCGAGGTTTCCTTGAAGCTTGTACAGAGCATATGATGAAGTGGCGAGAAGAAATGGATAAAGAAAAATCCGTTGCCACATCACCACTTAAACCGCAGCAAGTGATCGCTAGACTAGAAGAAGCAGTCGAAGACGATGCCATTCTTTCAGTTGATGTCGGTAATGTGACTGTATGGATGGCGCGTCATTTTGAAATGAAAAAACAGGATTTCATTATCTCCAGCTGGCTGGCCACAATGGGCTGTGGTTTACCTGGGGCGATATCCGCTAAATTAAATGAACCGAACCGCCAAGCCATTGCTGTCTGTGGGGACGGGGGCTTCACAATGGTCATGCAAGACTTTGTAACAGCTGTAAAATATAAACTGCCGATCGTTGTCGTCATCTTAAACAACAACAACCTTGGAATGATTGAATATGAACAACAGGTAAAAGGAAACATCAATTACGGTATAGAGCTAGAAGATATCGATTTTGCAAAATTTGCAGAAGCATGCGGCGGCCAAGGAATCTCAGTATCATCACATGAAGAACTAGCACCAGCCTTTGATCAAGCGCTTCAAGCAGATAAACCTGTGATCATTGATGTTGCAGTGACCAATGAGCCGCCATTACCTGGGAAAATTACGTACACACAAGCAGCAGGATTTAGTAAATACTTGTTGAAAAAATTCTTTGAAAAAGGTGAGATGGATATTCCTCCACTTAAGAAAAGTCTAAAACGCTTTTTCTAAACCAAATGTAGTCGGTCCTCTAAAAAGGGGGACTGACTTTTTTATATTGAACAGAGAAAATCATTTCAATTGTCACTTGTTTTCTTCCATATGAAAATATCCGAAAGATATTTTTGTAACTTAAAGCCTATTTTTCCAATTCGTCGAGAAAGGTAAAATAGACTTTATGATCAATAATGGAGGGAGTGGCTTCTTCTGGGCAAGATACTTGATGCAAAAGCACTAACCAGTGCCATGGATACAAGGGCAAAACACTATCAGGCACTCCGCGAACACATGGTAGATTTAAAAAAGGCGCTACAAGGCGTGGCAAACCTCGGTGATGATTTCACTGGGAAAGGTGCCGATAACATTAAAAGTTTCTATAAAGAGCTGGCTGGAAATGTGGACATGTTTATCAGCTTCATTGATAAGCAAAAAGCCTTTCATGAAGGGGTTTCAGGTACACTGGATGATACGAGCTTTGGCGGCGACACTTTTGTAGAAGAACACTTTTTAGACAATGCTGTACATATGGGTATCAAAAACGCTAAAAGCATTGTAAAAGATCAAAAAAAGGCACTGAAAACCATTTTTCAAGACATTGATGACCTCATTTCTTTGGAGGTATTTGATAGCCAAACCTTTGATGAAAAGATCGCAGATGCGGAAGACGAGCGAAAAAAGACAGTGAAAGACCTAAGAGAGCTTGATCAAAATCTAAAAGATGAATATGCTTTGTCAGAGACGGAGCAGCAGGCTACAATGGCATTGTACGCTGAAATGATGAATGCCACAAATGACGGAAAAGCCATTTCGCCTATGAATTTTGACAAGAAAGCGTATCAAAATAGTGAAATCTACAAGGCAAAAAGCGATATTGAAAAGCAAACTTCTGAATATCTCAAAATCAAAAAAGAACAACAAGAAGCTCGTGAGATCGCAAAGGAACAAGAAGCCCTTGCCAACCGTCCTTGGTATGAAAAAGCACTCGATTATGGCGGAAATATCGTCAACGAGCTGACCGGCGTAAACGATGCAAAACGTGCCGCAACAGGCGTTGACCCGATCACAGGTGAAGAACTCACCGCAGGCCAGCGAGTCGCTGCAGGAGGCATGGCAGCAGCCGGCTACATCCCAATCGTCGGCTGGGCAGGTCGCATTTTCAAAGGCGGAAAGGCTGTCTATAAAGCCACCCAAGCCACATCAGCTGCAGTCAGAGCAGTCGACATCTACAAGATGTCACAAAAATCTTTTGACGCCCTGAAAACATCTCAAAAAGGCTTATATGGCCTCACCGCCACAAACGGCTTCAGCGAAGCGATCACGGGTCGAGATATGTTCGGAAATAAGATCTCGAAGGAACAACAGGAAGCGAGTATGAATGCGGCGCTGGGGATGCTTTTGCCGTTTGGGGCGAAAGGAGTTAAAAGTAGTTTAGGTTCCATTAAAAAGCCTCAGTATATACCAAAAGATGTTAATGGTAAAAATGCGAGTCTGCCAAAATACGAGAATGGGAAGCTAGTCAATGGAACAGTCCATAAACCAGATTCACAGTTTCCTCATACTCAAATTGGTTATAGGAAAGGGCGTAAAGAGGGGTACATTCAAACCCTCGAATGGGGAAAAGATGGTACGCCGATACAAAGAACAGATTGGACGAATCATGGTAGAGGTGATCACACAAATCCTCACTCTCATCCTGCGGTATTTAAGGATGGGTCATGGAGTTTTAAAGAATAATTTGGAGGAGATTTGAATGGGTGTAAAAGAATCAGAATTTCTATTAAAAATAAGAGGTATGGAATATTTTAATGATGAGTTATCTTGCTTAGGTGATCAGCTTGCTAAGATTCTATTTTGTATAAAGGAATTGAAACAGGATTATAAATGGTATGTATTTGATGTCTTTGGCTCAACTCATTCTTCTCTTTTTGAGTTATTTCCAGACAAAGATCTGATTGCAATGTCAACAGATAAATTAATAGATAGTGTAAGACAAGTGGTTCAATTTGAATCAGGTGTCTTTATAGGATTTCAAAAAGGTTTACAGATTGAATGGGATTTGAATTCAATGCCAGAAACAGAAGAAGATGAGGGTATTCAACACTCTTTAGCTGATATTGAAATACGAGCATTCGATTTTTCTTATTTTGAAGTTTATGGTAATGATATAAAGATTAAGGAACATTTGGTTCTTAATCTCAATAAATAAGAGGATTATGATACTTTATTAGGTATAAATGTATCTTAAAAGTCTTATTACAATAACCACTTAAAAGCCAATTAATCACAACAAAAAAGGGGAATAAACCATGCTATGGGTTTTCACACAAAACGAGCAAAGTCTAATCCATGTCCATGAAATCACAGTAAGCGGCAAAAAAATTGAAGGAATGATCTTGGGAAGTACATCTTGGGCAAAGACTCTCGGTAAGTATGACTCAAATGAACGCGCAGCAGCAATCCTTCAAGACATTGTGAAGGTGATTGAAGAAAATCAAAATGGCACGATGACCTATCGAATGCCTCAGCAGTAAAAAGAAACCACCTTTCCATCGGGACTGACCCCCGTTTTTGAGACAGGGATCAAAACACCTTTACGAAACAGCCAGTTGCCGAAACTCTTTTGGTGACTGGTTGTTTAATTTCAATTGAATTCGGATATTGTTATAATAATCAATATACTCCCTGACTGTTTTTTCTACAATGGCTGTTGTAGTGTTTGTCAGGTGGTGGAGATAGAATCCTTCTGATTTTAAACTTGAGTGGAAGGATTCGATGGGGGCATTATCAGCGGGCATTCCCTTACGGGACATGCTCATGGTAATGCCTTTTTCCTTTATCTCCTTTTGATAAGCATAAGAAGTGTAGACCGAACCTTGATCACTATGAAGTACGCAGCCTTTAGGCAGTGTCTTTAACTGCTTCAATGTATCTAAAACAAGAGAAACATCCTGTTTATCACCAATCGTATAAGCCACAATCTCACTTGTATATAAATCTTTTATGCTGGATAGATAAAGCATTTTTTGCCCAAATGGCAAATACGTGATATCTGTCACCAGTTTTTCAAGTGGCTTTGTCGCAGAAAAATCTCGTTTTAAGTGATTTTCTGCAATGTAATAGGGTTGACCGGTCTGTTTACGCTTTTTCACTTTCACACGACACTGCAAACCGTAGGTTTGCATCATTCGTTGTACTCTCTTATGGTTGATCTTCATTTCTTTGCGTAGAAGAGCCGTTATTTTACGATACCTATACGTATACTTGTGCAACTTACAAAGTGTTGAAATAAGCTTGATTAACCCATGTTGCTTTGAGTGATGATGATCTTGTTTTTTCCAACGATAAAATGTTGATTTAGCCACTTCAAATAGCAGACAGAATTCACTGACACTCACTTTATCTTTTACCGTTTCGTAGATCGACACGAGTGCTTCTTTTTCCACCACCTTTCCCATTCTCGGTACTTTTTTAATATGTCTATTTGTTGATTTAGATAGCGATTTTCTGTTTTCAATCTCTCGTTTTCATCTTGGTATTCAGGTCCTTTACCGTATGAATACTGCTTTCCAACAGGTTGATGAAACCGGTGGGTTTCACCATTGTGATACCATTTCATCCAAGTTTTCACTTGTGTTTTATTCTTAATTCCTAGCTTGTCCATGATTTCTTTTGTTGAGACTCCTGCCAACTTCATCTGAACCGCCTCTTCTTTTACACTTGCGGGGTAACTGACTCTTGTTCCCATACAAAAAACACCTCCAAATTGTTTTCAGATATGATATACCCGATTTTCAACTTAAAGGTGTTTTTATTTGTCTCACTTTATGGGGTCAGTCCCCATCCGAGAAAAGGTGGTTTTGTTTATGATGGTGTTTTCGTAAAGGCTAAGAATAATGGAATGCCTGTGCCGACAAGTGTTGTGGCAAATAGGAACATACCGCAAATGAATAGAAAATGACTGGCTGAAAAGACAAGTGCCAGAATTAGAAAAACGATGCTGAGTCCGATCATGCTGTAAGATGGGACAAAACGGCGTTTGTATGTGGCTTTCTTTGTTAAGAATGAGAAGAAAATGCCAAATAATAAAGGGACAATCCATAAGTAAAATAAAATAATAAGAGACATACATCATACCTCGATTTTTCCTTCTATTTTATCAGATGCCGGTCACAACGGATACTGCAAAGCTTCACTTTGTAAAATAGTTCATGCAATCGACACAATTACGTGGGCTGGTTCATCGAATGTGTTTTCTGCTGCATATACTCAGGCTGCAAAAGTGCATAGACACAATGATCCGTAAAGCGGTCGCCCAGCCATTCACATTGCTTTAAAATGCCTTCAAGCGAAAAAGATAATCGCTCTGCGATGCGTCTGCTTTTCATGTTGTCGACAGCTGCTCTAATTTCAATGCGGTGCAGGCGGCATTCTTCAAATAAATAGTGAATGACGGCTTGGCATGCTTTTGTCATGATGCCCTTTCCTTGATAGCCTTCTCCGAGCCAATAACCAATGGAAACGGTGCGGTTGATCCATTGAATTTGATGGGTGCCAATGATGCCGACGAGTTCCCCATGAAACCATATACCAGCTTGGAAGCCATTGTTTTGCAAGGCTTGCTGCATGGCGCTTTGAATGAACGCCAGGCTGTCTTCCTCTGTCTGCGTTGAATCCACCCAGAGCATCCATTCCCGTAAGTGCTCTCTGGAACGATGGATGAGTACATACAGACTTCTGGCGTCTCTTGGCTCAAGCAGCCTCATAGATATGTCTTGATCCTGATAAAAAAACATGTGCTCACGTCCTCTCTAGGGAAATTCTACCATAGATAAATAGAAAGAAAAAGACAGGATCATGACTTTCCTTTACATAAACGTATCCACAATTAAAAACAGATTGAGTGCGACAACAAGAGCCGCTATTACCCACGATATTCCTGTTACCCAGCGAGCATTCGTTAAATCACCCATAATTCGTTTTTTACTTGTAAACAAAATGAGCGGAATTAAAGCAAAGGCTATACCAAAGGATAAGACCACTTGACTCATCACAAGCGCAGATGTCGGGTTTACTCCGGATGCAATGATCGCAATAGGAGGAATGATGGTAATCAGACGGCGTACATACAGCGGGATTCGGTATTGAATAAAACCCTGCATGATAATATCGCCTGACAGTGTACCGACAGAAGAACTGGAAAGTCCCGCTACAAGCAGACCTACACCAAATAAGATGGCTGACACAGGACCTGCAAGTGTTCCAAAATGCTGAAATGCTACATCCAGATCCTCAACAAAGAGACCATTTTTATAAAACAAAGCAGCTGCTACAATCAACATGCTGGCATTGATGGCTCCAGCGACTAACATTGCAATGAGGATGTCTAAAAACTCAAAGCGGAAAATCTGTTTTTTCTCTTTTTCTGTTCTGCCGACGACTCTTCTTTGAGTTAAAGCTGAATGCAGATAAATTGCGTGCGGCATCACAGTGGCGCCCAAAATCCCAGCAGCAAGCAGGACACTATCTGCGCCATCAAATCTTGGCATCAACAGTCCGCCTGCGACACTTGCGATATCAGGTTTGGCGACAAAAGTTTGCACAGCGAATGCTATCACTACAATAAACAGCATGCCAGTAATCCCTGCTTCCAATGCTCGATATCCGCGTCTTTGAAGCTCTAAAATCGCAAATGATCCGATGGCTGCAATGATGGATGCTTCAAGCAGCGGGATCCGAAAGAGCAAGTATAAACCAAGAGCCGCGCCGATAAATTCGGCTAAATCTGTGGCGATAATGACGAGCTCACCCTGAATCCATAACCCAATAGAGACGGGTTTCGGAAACTCTTCACGAGCGATTTCAGGTAAATTTTTACCTGTTGCGATTCCAAGCTTTGCAGACAAAGACTGGATGAGCAAAGCCATGAGATTCGATATGAGAATGACCCATAAAAGAAGGTAACCATATTTTGAGCCAGCCGCAATGTTGGTCGCAAAGTTCCCTGGATCAATATATGCAATGGCAGCGATAAAAGCAGGTCCTAGAAAAGGAAGAAGCCTTCTAAATCCTTTGACCTTTCCTTCAAGTGCACGCTCTGCGGCCACTGACATGTGTGCCTGTGCCTCGATGTATTTGTTTGTCATATGTCATCACCTAGATTCTAAAAGTTTTGCTTCGGCACAAAAAGTTTCCTTGATGCAATTTTTAATCATCATATGCCCATCTTCATGAAAAGTCAACTATCTGAACTAATAGGTTTGTTTATCATATGTAAGTGAAAAAAATAGATACCTTGTCAATCAATACATAAAAAAACACCGCCCCTTAGGCGGTGCCAGCGTGTAGACAAACCCTCGCATTCTCCCGCAGTCCTGCGTGCCGGTGCTCACGAATCTTAAATTCGCTCCGCGCCGGTACTCGTCCTTCCTAGACTGCAAAGGTTTTCAGATCACGCTGAAAAGAAGACAAAGGGCTAAAATCAAGATCATTTTAGCCCTTTGTTAACAATCTGACACCGCCTCTTAGGCGGTGCCCCTCTGCTTCCTCTTATTCCGTTTTTTAAGAAACCCTTGATCCCACACTGCGGAAGATCAGGCTTAAAATAATAACAAATATAGCTGCTCCTAAGATCGCTGGAATGATCGCAAAGCCTGCCAGACTAGGACCCCATGTTCCAAGTAATCCATGACCAATCCAAGCACCTGCAAGCCCGGCAATCATTGAGCCGATCCAGCCTCCAGGTACACTGCCTCCAGCGAGTGCACTCCCAATGAGACCAATAACAATCGCTACAACTAATGAAATCAGAAATCCTAACATGTTGATCACTCCTCTTTTGTTTGGTTTATTAAGCAATAACCGTTTTAAAGGGGATTAAAACCTTTCGGAACCGCTTCAATGTTTGATACGTATTATCGACAAGGATTGTGTATAATAACAGTCAAACACAGAACGGCATCTAAGGAGGCACATGGCATGGAGGAAAGAGAGTGGTTAAACGCACAATTAAAGGAGATTGAAAAATGGGAGAAAGACCAGCAGAAGGTGTGGTTTTGGGAGAAACTCAGCCGGCTTCCATTTCAAATGCTGGACAAGCTGACTCCTGCCTTTATTCAAAAGAAAATCGGTGTGTTATTAGATGAAATGGGGCATTACATTCAATCAGGCGGTGTTTATTTGACCTCAGAAAAAGGCATTATTCATCAATTCCAAACGAAATGTGCCGATGAATCCATTCAGCGCATAGAAGATATTGAAAAAGCGCCTATTGAAATCATGGATGCCATTAGTGAGCAAATGGGGAAAAATAGAACGAATCTTGCCACGGTGCAAGGGGCAACAACAGGTGTTGGCGGCATGTTTACACTAGCTGCAGATATACCTGCTGTGCTTGGACTCTCTCTAAAAACATTACAGGATATTGCCGTCACCTATGGCTATGATCCGAAAAACAAGGAAGAACGGGTATTTATCATGAAATGTTTACAGCTGAACTCTGCTGACGTCGTTGGAAAAAAGTCTATATTAAAAGAGCTTATGAGCTATCATGCATCAGAAGGGAAGCACGAAAACATGATTTCCCAAATTCAAGGATGGCGTGAGGTTGTGTATAACTATAGAGATTCGTTTGGCTGGAAGAAGCTGTTTCAGCTTGTTCCGATTGCGGGGATTTTGTTTGGCGCAGCGTCCAACCGCTCACAGTTAAAAGGAATTGCCGAAACAGGCATCATGCAATATCGAAAGCGCAGAATATTAACAAGATTAGAAGAGCTCTCGCAGCAAGAACAGCGTGACTCAGACGCATAAAAAATCCCTTTCTCGAAGGGATTTTTTATTTGGTCTCAACACCTTCTTCTACCGAATGAATCGGAGAAGATTCATATCGTGTCCGGAGCTCCTTGATTTGTTTGATCAAGGTAGAACCAATGGTTTTTTCGGCTTCATCGTACAACGGATCAAGTGCTTTCATCCATTTTTGCCGCTCTGCTGATGTTAATTCGTGGATTGCAATCGGAGATTCCCGTTTAATGTCCTCCAGCTGATCTTTATTCATCTGCTCTGCATGTTTTTCATTCCAAACGGTTGTTTCTTCCATCGCTTCAAGCAAGATTCGCTTCGTTTCAGGTGTCTGGCGATCAAAAAATGATTGATCTGTTAAGACAACATACCCTAAATACCCGTGATTACTGATCGTCATATAGTCTTGTATATGATAGAATTTTTTTGAATAAATATTTGAAATTGTATTTTCTTCACCGTCTACTTTTTTGGATTCTAACAGTTGAAACGTTGAATTAAACGATTCCTGATACGGTTTTGCGCCTAGAAGTTTGAATTGTTTTTCAATCATGTCACTTTGCATAATGCGGAGAGATTGGTTTTTTAAATCACTAGGCTGCTTGATTGGACCTTTATTAGAGGTGATTTGCTTAAAGCCATTTGTCCAGTAGGCCATCCCTTTTAATCCGTCTTTTTGCAACGTGCCGAACAATCTCTGACCAATTGCACCATGTAAGCCTTCTTGAACAGCATCATAGTTAGAAAAGGCAAAGGGAAGATCAAGTGCCATCCATTCAGGAGACAGCATGCCCAGCTTTGACGTAGACGGAGCGATAAATTGAACTTGATTCTCTTTTAGTGCATTAATTTCTTCGATATCGGAATAAAGGCTTCCGTTTGAAAAAATTTGAATGCTGATTCTGCCATCGGATTTCTCTTGAACGAGCTCAGCAAATTTCTTGGCAGCCAGTCCTTTCGGTGTGTTGTCTGCCACAACATGGCTAAATTTGAACACAAGCTGATCCTTCAGCCCTGTCTGTTCATCATCGAATATCGTTGTTGATTTTGGCATCATATGATAAAAACCAAAGTATAAAGCGGTTACAAAACCGATGATCAGTAATAGCGTATAGGCGAGTAAATTCTTCATGCGTCAGATCCCCCTTATGTCAAGCATACTTGACAGAGGAAGAATTCGTAAAGATACAGGTGAAAAAATGATGAGAAATCGACTGAAATTACAACAATTATCTATCAGATGGAAGCTCACCATCCTCACATATTTCGTTGTCATTTTCGCCCTTTTAATCGGAGGAATTGTGCTTGTTGGGGGAATCCAGCAAACGGAGGAACGAGAACTTCGAAAAAGGCTCATGAACACAGCAAGAACTGTGGCTGAGATGAATGAGGTGAAGCAGGCGTTAGCTGATCAGGCAAAGGAACGTTCTCGATTACAGCATGCGATTGAAGAGATTCGTATTATTCAAGATGCTGACTACATTGTCGTCATGGATATGGATCACGTGCGATTGACGCATCCAGTGAAAACAAGAATAGGCCAGCGCTCAGAGGGGGCGGATGAAGAACCGGCTTTTGCAGAGCATATTTATTTCTCAGAAGCACAGGGAGAGCTGGGGACTGCCATTAGAGCGTTTTATCCAGTAAAGGATGAAAAGTTTAACCAAACAGGGGTTGTACTAGTAGGAAGAACACTGCCAAGCATGGCAGATATATTAGAAGAAATGAAGCAGGATATCCTCATGATCCTGCTGCTGACGCTCAGCTTTGGGCTTGTGGGCTCATTTTTGCTCGCCCGTCATATTAAACAGCAAATGTTTAAGCTGGAGCCGCATGAGATTGTCAGAATGCTAGAGGAACGCACCGCTACCTTTCACTCGATTAATGAAGGAGTCATTGCCATTGATAATCAGCATATGATCACCATTTTTAATGAAAAGGCGAAGCAAATTTTCGGTGTGACAGGTGATGTCGTGGGCCGGAATATTTGGAATGTGCTGCCTGACACAAGGCTTCCTGAGATTATTGATCGGGCAGAACCAGTCTACAATGAAGAAATTCATATGAGCGGAAAGCGGATTATGAGCAGCCGGATCCCGATTGTGATGAAAAAGAAAATCATCGGAGCAGTTGCGATTTTTCAGGATCGGACAGAGGCGGCCAAATTGGCGGAGGAATTAACAGGGGTGAAGAACTTCGTTGATGGCCTGCGGGTGCAAAATCATGAACATATGAATAAGCTTCATACAATTGCGGGATTAATTCAGCTGGGGAAAGCCGATCAGGCCCTCGACCTTGCGTTTCAAACGACGGAAGAACAGGAACATGTAACAGACTTTCTTCACCGCGTCATTCAGCACGATGCAGTCGCTGGTCTTTTGATGAGCAAGATCAGAAGGGGTAAGGAGCTTGGGATAAAAGTCGAAGTAGATGAAAACAGCCGTCTGCGCGATTTTCCAGAGCGACTGGATCAGCATGATATGACGAAGCTGCTTGGCAACCTGATCGAAAACGCCTTTGCTTCGTATGATACGGTAGAAAGAGACACGAAACTCATTTCAATTAGTATTGATCAAACGGAGGATGTTCTTGCGATCTTAATTGAAGATCATGGCTCTGGAATAGAAGAGGACATGATTCCTCATATTTTCGATAAAGGCTTTACTCACGGAAAAGAAGGCGGAACAGGCTATGGGCTGTATATTGTAAAAACGATTATCGACAAAGGGATGGGAAATGTAGAAGTCACATCAAGCATCGGCATTGGTACCACCTTCTCAATCGAATTCCCAATGACAATAGAGGAGAGAGACAGATGACTCAGATTAAGGTGCTATTAATTGAAGATGACCCGATGGTGCAAGAAGTGAATAAAGAGTTCATTATGAGTGTCCCTGGCTTTCAAGTTGCGGCGGTAGCAGGGAATGGCGAGCAGGGCATGCAGCTCATCAAAGAGATTCGGCCAGATCTTGTTGTGCTTGATGTTTATATGCCAAAAAAGGATGGTGTCAAAACGCTGCAAGACATCAGAAGGCAAAAGATGCAGGTGGATGTGATTGTGATTTCTGCAGCGAAGGACAAAGAGACGATCGGCATCATGCTTCAAAATGGCGCACGAGATTATATTATCAAACCGTTCAAGTTTGAACGAATGAAAGAATCTCTTGAAAGCTATAAAGCGTTTAAATCAAAAATTCGTACAGCAGCAGAATTTTCTCAAGAGATGCTGGATGATATCATACGAAAGCCTGCTGTTAAGCAGGAAGATACATGGCTTCCTAAGGGGCTGAATGTGCATACGATGAATGAAATCAAGGCCTATATGGGTTTACAAGAAGGCGCGCAGTCTGCAGAGGAAGTCGCCAATGCACTTGGCATTGCCCGTGTCACTGCACGCCGTTATTTAGACTTCCTTGTGAAAGAAGGCGAGCTGAAATTAGATATGCAATATGGCGGCGTGGGACGGCCTGTGAATAAATATATCGTACATTCAGACTAAGAGACCAAAAAGACCAAAATGTACGATATGTTCATAAGCTTCACAGCTTTTGATGAAATCGCTATCATTTATCTACAGATAACAGTTAAGCGTTTTACATCAAAGGTGAGGGAGTTGATTTTTTATGAAAAGGCTTTTGAAGAACCTGACATTTCAGGTGATTGCAGCTGTCATTATCGGGATCATTGTCGGGATGGTTTGGCCAAACGTCGGGAAAGAAATGAAGCCGTTAGGTGATACATTTATTAATGCCGTCAAAATGGTGATCGCACCAATTATTTTCTTAACCATCGTTCTTGGGATTGCCAAGATGGGGGATATGAAAAAAGTTGGTAAAGTTGGAGGAAAAGCATTTATCTATTTTGAGGTTGTCACGACGCTTGCGCTTGTCATCGGACTTTTTGTTGTCAATATTATGAAGCCGGGAGCGGGTCTTGACTATAGTAAGCTTGAAAAAGGGGATGTCTCGCAGTATACCCAAAATGGGGGACAGGGTATTGACTGGATGGAATTTGTCACCCACATCGTGCCATCTAACATGGTAGATGCCTTTGCAAAAGGAGATATTTTACAGGTCTTGTTCTTCTCTATTTTATTCGGTGTTGCGCTTGCTGCACTTGGTGATAAGGGGAAAGGAATCATCGAATGGCTCGATAAGTTGTCACTTGTCTTCTTTAAAATTATCGGATACATCATGCGTGCCGCGCCTTTAGGTGCATTTGGGGCAATGGCTTATACGATCGGACACTTTGGTTTGTCTTCGATTAGACCGCTTGCGAGTCTGATGCTTTCCGTTTATATGACGATGTTCTTGTTCATATTCGTTGTGCTGAATATCATTTGTAAAATGTATGGCTTTAGCCTGTTCGGTTATCTCCGATTTATCAAGGATGAGATACTCATTGTCCTTGGCACAAGTTCTTCAGAATCCGTACTGCCAAGAATGATGGATAAAATGGAACGCTACGGGTGCTCCAAGTCAGTTGTTGGACTTGTCATTCCGACAGGCTATTCCTTTAACTTAGATGGAACCTCAATCTACTTGTCTATGGCCGTTGTTTTCTTAGCGCAAGTGTTTGGGGTGGATCTATCCATTGGACAGCAGATCACCATTATTCTCGTTCTGATGCTCACATCAAAGGGAGCAGCTGGGGTCACAGGAAGCGGATTTATCGTGCTGGCTTCTACACTCGCTGCACTTCAGGTTATCCCGCTAGAGGGTCTTGCACTGCTGCTTGGGGTCGACCGATTTATGAGTGAAGGAAGAGCGATTACGAACCTGATTGGAAATGGAATTGCCACAATTGTTGTAGCGAAGAGTGAAGGGGAATTTGACGAAGCAAAGAGTAAAACAGCCCTTCAAGAAATGCGCAATATGAAGCAAGCTGTTTAGTATAAACACAACTCAAAACCGAAACCTTATGTTTTTCATGAGGTTCGGTTTTTTTCTTGTGATGAAAAGAAAAAACATGAAAGCTAGATAAAATTAGACCGAATCGTAAGACCTCATTGACCTTTTGTTATATAATTTACAGAAAGATCCGATATAATGAATATGAGATCCAATGAAAAATAGACTTTAGTCCTGGCAGGTGTGTAACGTATGGCGGCATTTTTAAAATTGTTCGAAAAACCTGGTGTTAAGAGGTTTTCAGTATTTGTAGTATTAGCCACAGTATTATATCTATTAAGAGGAATGATGAATTTAATCCTCCTGACCTTCATCTTCACCTTTTTGATGAACCGGTTAGAAGAGGTCATTAGAGGTTTTTTAAATCGCTTCCTGAAAATAGGACAGAAATCAGTCATTACCATTTTGTACATTCTCTTAGCTGGAGGATTGACGTTTGGCGGATTTGTATTTGTGCCAATTATCGCCAAACAAGTGGAGCAGTTATTTCATTTAGGGAAGAAAATTGCAGATCACCCACAAGATTTACCCTTCTTTGATGTCATCACCAACGTGTTCGGAGATTTCAAAATATCTTCTTTCTTCGAGAAAGGGTTTAATTTCCTCTATACATACTTAACAGATTTCAGCACGTTCAGTATCCAGGTCATTATGTCCTTAATATTAAGCATGTTCTTCCTGTTCGAAAAGGAACGCCTTATTCAATTCATGAATAAGTTCAAAACGAGTAAAATCTCCGTGTTCTATCATGAAATTGCCTTCTTTGGACGTAAGTTTTCCAGAACGTTTGGAAAGGTGCTTGAAGCACAATTCATCATTGCAACGGTTAACTGTGTCTTAACAACCATTGCGCTTGGCATTATGGGCTTCCCGCAATTATTTGGACTAGCGGTCATGGTCTTTTTGTTAGGCTTGATTCCTGTAGCGGGTGTGGTCATCTCCCTTATTCCACTTAGCATCATTGCGTATACACTTGGAGGCGGGGTGTACGTCCTTTATATTGTGCTGGTCATTGTGATTATCCATGCAATTGAAGCGTACTTCCTAAATCCAAAGCTCATGTCAGCTAAAACAGAACTCCCTATTTTCTTCACATTTATTGTGCTGATCTTCTCTGAACACTATATTGGCATTTGGGGACTTATTATCGGTATCCCAATCTTTGTGTTTATTTTAGATATTCTTGAGGTCACAAATAAGGAAGAAAGTAATTAAAAAGTTCATATGAACCTGTTTACAACTTTCCGAAAATAAGGTATAAATGGTATGAAAATATCATATTACCACACGCTTAATCCTTCTAAAGGAATGGGGGACCCATGTTTTTGGGGTGAATTTTTCTTTCATGAGAAAAAAGGACATCTCTTCGTCCTAACCCGTCAGCTAACCTCATCAGCGTGAAGAGAGTAAACAGTGGTACACGTATGGACACGCAGGCCCACGAGAAGACTCTCTCGTGGGCTTTTTTGACGAGGAAGGGGAGATTTTATTGAAGCTGGCGACGAAAATTATTATTGCCTTGTTTGTAGGTGCAATCACAGGATTAATACTCAACATTTTTGCTCCAAATGTATTCAAAGTGTTAGACCCTTATCTATTTACACCTCTAGGTCAAATCTTTTTAAACCTAATTAAAATGTTAGTTGTGCCGATTGTCTTCTTCTCGATCACACTTGGTGTAGCAGGCCTTGGCGATCCGAAAAAGCTTGGCAGAATTGGTGCAAAAACCATTACTTACTTTCTACTCACGACGACTTTTGCCATCATTATTGGCATTACATTGGCCTTACTCATTAAGCCGGGCGCGTTCGGCAATTTTGATACGAAAGCGGCTGATTATTCCGCAGAGGAAGCCCCATCAATGGCAGACACACTACTCAACATTATTCCAACCAATCCAGTCCAATCTTTAGTTGAAGGAGATATGCTTCAAATTATCGTCTTCTGTGTATTTTTAGGCCTTGGCATTGCCATGCTCGGTAAAAAAACGGAAGGCTTGCTGAAACTGTTTGAACAAGGAAATGAATTAATGATGTATCTTGTCGGTGTTGTGATGAAATTCGCACCGTATGGGACATTTGGTTTGATCGCAACGGCGATCGGCAGTCAGGGGCTGGATGCCATGAAAGCGATGGGACTCTACTTCTCGGTCGTTTTAATTGCGCTCATCCTGCATTTCTTCCTGACATACGGCACAACTGTTGCTGTTTTAGCTAAACGAAATCCAATGGCATTTTTCAAAGGGTTTTCTCCAGCAATGGTTGTGGCATTTAGTACATCAAGCAGTAACGCAGTCTTGCCGATATCAATGGAAACAGCTCAAAAGCGTTTAAAGGTGCCAGAGCCTATTTCAAGCTTTGTTCAGCCGCTGGGTGCAACCATTAATATGGATGGTACAGCGATCATGCAAGGGGTAGCAACCATTTTTATCGCACAAGTGTATGGGGTTGAATTGACGCTTGTTCAAATGCTGACTGTTGTCTTAACCGCTGTATTAGCAAGTATCGGTACAGCAGGTGTCCCAGGGGTAGGGCTCATCATGCTAGCCATGGTTTTAAATTCGGTGAATCTTCCTGTTGAGGGTATAGCGCTTATCCTGGGCATAGACCGCTTATTAGACATGGCAAGAACTGTAGTTAATATTACAGGTGACGCAGCATGTGCGGTCATTGTTACTGAAACCGAAAAGAAGCATGAGAAGGAAGCACCAACACCTCACTTATCACTGTAATAAGCAAGAAGGGCTGACTGGATCAGCCCTTTCAGCGTGCAGACAAACCCTCGCATTCTTTGTCAGTCCTGCGTGCCGGTGCTCACGAATGTCAAATTCGCTCCGCGCCGGTACTCGTCCTTCCTAGACTGCAAAGGTTTTCAGGTCACGCTGAAAAGAAGACAAAGGGCTAAAATAAAGATCATTTTAGCCCTTTGTCAGTAATCTGTAAGGGCTGACTGGATCAGCCCTTTTTTTCATGGGAAGGCTTGTCTAGCGTGATATACTTTTTACAGGATGAGCGGTCCTAGCTGCCGCCGTAGGCTTTACATCAGAAGGAGGAACTACTTTGCAGTCTGCTGTTCTAAAAGTAGAGAAAGTCGATAAACGAATTGGCCGTCATATGATCTTGCAAGATATTTCGTTTGAAATTGGACAAGGAGAGATTGTCGGTTTACTTGGGCCAAATGGGTCTGGAAAAACGACCTTAATAAAACTGATTGTCGGTTTGATGAAAAAAAACAACGGACGAATCATGATCAATGGGTATTCTCAAGATGACGAATTTGTCAAATCGTTGTCATCTGTTGGTGCTATCATAGAAAACCCTGAATTTTATACATATTTAACAGGCTTTGAAAACCTTGAATTGTATGCGGCCATGCATGATGAGGTTTCCGATCAGCGCATTCATGAAGTAGTGAAAAGAGTACGACTGGAGCACGCCATTCATCAGAAGGTTAAAACGTATTCCTTAGGGATGAAACAAAGGCTTGGGATCGCACAAGCCATTTTGCATCAGCCCCATCTGCTCATTTTAGATGAACCGACAAATGGACTTGATCCTGCAGGAATGAAGGAATTCAGAGAGCACTTGCAAACACTTGTACAAGAAGAAGGTACCTCTGTGTTATTTGCTACGCATCTATTGCATGAGGTCGAGGAGCTTTGTGACCGCATGATGATCATTCAAAAAGGAAAGATCAAAGTCAATGCCAATCTTCGAGATATGGATGGCAAAGAGCAGGTTCTGATGAATATTCAGCCAATTGAAAAGGCCGTTTCATGGCTCGACACTCATGGACATACATATGAACAAAATGGTCAGCATGTGCTGCTTCAACTAAACAAAGAACGTGTGCCAGAGCTCAATAAACAGCTAGTTTTGGCAGGGTTTGATGTACTTGAAATAACGCCTCAAAAACAATCGATTGAAGAGGCTTTTATGAAATGGACGGAAGGCGGGACAGCAGATGCTTCAACTCATCAAGAATGAGCATAAAAAAATCATGAGACAAAAGATCACATTCATTGCACTTGGATTGATTACTGTCTTTCAATTGACAATGGCGCTAACGTTGAAACGAGTCATATCCGGCTTTGGTGGGCAAGACACAGTCGCAAATTATTTTGCCTATTCAACGAATGTCGTATTTATTTTACAAGTGCTCGCTGTCGTCATTGGCGCCACACTGATCTCAACAGAGTTTCAAAAAAGGACGATTAAATTCTTATTGATCCGGCCAAAGACAAGGCTGCAGATTTTTCTAGCGAAATACATGACACTTGTGCTGACGGTTATTTACCTGTTTGTTTTTTATTATGTACTAGCGTTCCTTTTTGGCCTTATTTTCTTTGGGACTGATTTTGATGAAAGTACCGGGCGGTTATTTCAGCATACATTTGCGGTCATTGGATCTCAGTGGGTGGAAGTGGTCATGATGGCAAGCTTCGCTTTTATGTGTTCCAGTCTGTTTAGAAACAGCCTGATTGCGCTTGTGATTTCATTTTTTGTTTTATATGCGGCGAAATCACTTGTGCCGATTATGTCTCTGTTAGAAAATCAGTGGGGGAAAATCCTGCTTTTCGCCAATACGGACTTTACACAGTACAGTTTTCAAGGCCCGCCGCCTTTCCAAGGCATGAGTCCGTTATTTTCGCTATTCATTGTGGGGGCGCATTTTGTTTTCTTTGTTGGCACGGCTTGGCTCCTTTTTTGGAAGCGTGATGTAAATGTGTAAAAAATGTGTCAAATAACAAGGAAAATTCGTGACATCTTTGTGAAAACGGGTCTGTATTTCACGATAAGCGGCTGATTTTGTCTTATAATAAGAAGGAGTCATGGAGGTGGCACTATCGTGAAAAATTTCATTACGGCTTTACCAATTTTGTTGTTGCTGTCGTTTTCGTTTGTGTCTTTTGCCTTCCAGTTTGATCATCTTGTTTATTTCAGACTAGCGCTAGGGATCTTTTCATTAGCGGGTCTTTTCTTTCTGTATACACTTAAAAGAAATATGAAATGGTTTATGGTCTATTTATATGCGAGCTGGATCATTCTTGCTGCCGTTACGACATTTGAGGAACCTGTGTTTTCTCAATTCTTCTTCGGTGGTTTAACGATGACAATGGGCTATCTGACATATATGCTTATCTATTTAGGGATGAAGCAAGACCGTGTAGCGAAATCACATTAAACCAGCAAAAGTCGATAAAATCGCATAAAGATTTTATCGGCTTTTTTCATTCTGGAGTCAAAAAAAGCAGCCAACTGTTTGACTGCTCTACTTGTGCTTATGATTCACGTCCAGCAGCTGCAAGCTGCTTCTGATGCTTTTTGTCGATGGTTTCGTATATACTTTCCATCATTTTAGGATCGTGCATGATCGCCTTTTTGTTCTCTTCAATTAATTGCTGGTATGTTTTGATTTTCTTCTTAGACATGTGACTCATCGCTCCTTTATAAGAATGGACGTCTATAGGATTTCACACAGATGAAATTGATAATCATTTTCAATTAGCAATTCCATTATACAAAGCCAAATGTCATAAGTAAAGATTCAATTCAGAAAATTCACGTAACCGACATATTCCCATTCATATCGACGGTGAATTCTTTCCCAGGAAATAATCCACTGTCAATTCTTGTCGTGAAATCACATCAAACATTCTTGCTTACGTTGAAACGTTTTGGCCGGACATCTCGTCTTATGTAGAGATTTGATATAAGAGGATACAGAAGAGCTAAAAAAGACACCAGCAAGAATTTGCTGATGTCTTGATTCAACCAATTATGAAACGTGTTCTTGAAGAAACTCAGTTACTTCTTCAGGTGATTTTGCGTTTGCGCTGTGTAAATGACCTGTTTTTTCACCATTTTTGAAAATGAGCAGGCTTGGAATCCCCATGACCTGATAGGTTTCCGCTAATTCAGGGAAGTCATCTTTGTTTATTTCAAACCATTCATTCTGAGCATAAGCCTCTAAAATGTCTGGTATGAACATGTCCATTCTTGTGCAATCAGGACACCATGTCGCAAAGAATTTCACGATGACTTCTTTGTCTGATTGAATGATTTCATTGAATTGTTCAGTGCTTGTGATTGTTTTCAATTTGTCACAACTCCTTTTCAATGTCATTTTAATATAAAATAAAGGCGAATGACATACAAATGCTCGGGGGGCGCTTACAACCTTTACAAATCATTTCAATTACGTAACAACAAAAATTAATTAGAGCATTTTTGCTTGAAAGTGATAAGATAGTAAAGATGAATTTTAGTGGGGGGAGTATCCATTGAAAATAAGTTTAGGATTGGTTTACGGCGGAAAGTCAGCCGAACATAATGTATCACTGCAAACAGCCCTTGCAGTGACAAAAGCACTTAACACTGAGAAGTTCGATATACATCCAATTTATATTACAGAAGAGGGCGAATGGCTAAGAGGAGAAAAACTCACTGAACCAGTATCAAACGTCAAAATGCTTCAATTCGAACAAAATGCAAAGACGTTTTTACCAACTTCTTTAAATGAAAGCATGTTCCCACAGCCTGCATCAGCCGATGAGAAGATTGATGTCGTCTTTCCATTGCTGCATGGACCAAATGGTGAAGACGGAACCATGCAAGGATTACTTGAACTATTAAATATCCCGTATGTTGGCAACGGCGTTCTCGCATCTGCTGCGGGTATGGATAAAGTCATGATGAAAGATGTTTTTGCTCAAGCAGGACTTGCACAAGCGAAACACCTTTCCTTCAATAAAAAAGACTATGAGAAAACGACACAGGACAGCTTAGAACAAGTAGAACAAGTACTTGGCTATCCTTGTTTTGTGAAACCTGCCAACATGGGGTCAAGTGTTGGAATTAGTAAATGCCGCAGCAAAAAAGAGCTGCAAGCTGCATTTGACTTGGCTTTCCAATATGATCGCCGTGTGGTTGTGGAAGAAGGCGTCGTAGGACGAGAAATCGAAATTGGTGTGTTAGGAAATGATGAGCCGAAATGCTCAGTCGTTGGTGAAATTGCACCTAAAACAGACTTTTATGACTACAAAGCAAAATATGAAGATGGCGATACAGATTTGATCATTCCTGCAAGTGTGTCAGACGAAGAATACAAGAAGATTCAAGAGATGGCGATTAAGGCATTTAAAGCCATTGATGGATCTGGCCTTGTGCGTGCAGACTTCTTCCTGACAGAAGAAGGCGAAGTGCTGATCAATGAAGTGAATACGATGCCTGGGTTCACACCATTTAGTATGTTTCCGCTGCTTTGGAAACATACTGGTGTAGAATATCCTGAGTTGATTGAGAAGCTGGTGTCACTTGCGATTGAGCGTCATCAAGAAAAACAAACCATTAAAACAACTTTTTAATGTGAGTAACAAGCAGACACTATCCTACAGGTAGTGTCTCTTTTCCTTCAAACGTGAAATGAGAAAGAGAGGCGAAAAATCATGATCAAACGTACAGTGAAACAAGTCGCCCAAATGGCTGGTGGAACATTATCAAATCAAGCTTTTGGCGAAGAACAGATTCACGGGGTGACAACAGATACACGCAAAGTATCAAAGGGCGCACTGTTTATCCCGCTTATTGGAGAACATTTTAACGGTCACAATTTTGCTTCAAAAGCAGTGGAGCTTGGCGCCGCAGCTGTTCTGTGGAATCAAAATGAAGCCAATCCACCGGAGGGCGTTCCAGTCATTCTTGTAGAGGATACGCTGTCTGCACTTCAACAGCTTGCTAAATCATACTTAGCAGAGGAAAACCCTCGTGTTGTCGGTATTACCGGAAGTAATGGCAAAACAACGACGAAAGATATGATTCATTCTGTATTACAAACGGCCTACCGAGTCCATAAAACAGATGGGAACTTTAATAATCATATCGGTCTTCCTCTCACCATTCTTGCAATGCCAGAAGGAACAGACATTGCGGTTTTGGAAATGGGCATGAGTGCCAAAGGGGAGATCGAATTTTTATCAAAGCTGGCTGAACCTGATGCTGTTGTCATCACCAATATTGGTGAATCTCATATGCAAGACCTAGGATCAAGAGAGGCCATCGCAGATGCAAAATGTGAGATCACAAAAGGGTTAAAATCGGACGGCATTTTTTATTACTTAGGAGATGAGCCTTTACTCCGCGCAAGAGCGAATGAGCTGACCCGCAGAGCAAAGACGTTTGGAGAAGCAGATGACTGTGATATCAAGGTGACTCACATCAATCAGCTCGCAGAAGGAACTGAATTTCAGGTAGAAGGGTACGCTCAGGCGTTTCTCATTCCTGTATTAGGGAAACACAATGTAAAGAACGCACTTGCTGCCATTGCGATTGGCCAGCATTTTGGGCTGAATGAAAGTCAGATAGCCCAAGGACTGCTGCAAACGAAAATAACTGGAATGCGTCTTGAGTTGATTAAAACAGATAAAGGGATCACAGTCATAAATGATGCGTATAATGCGAGTCCGACGTCAATGAAAGCGGCGATTGATCTTGTAGGTGATATGGACGGCTTTGCAAATCGCATTCTAGTTCTTGGAGATATGCTGGAGATGGGCAGTGAAGAAGAAACATATCATTATGAACTAGGCGAATACATCAAGCCTGAGTTTATTGACCATGTCTTAACGTATGGTCGTCTAGGTGCATTCATTGCTGAAGGAGCGAAGAAAGCATTTGGAGACGCGCGTGTGTCCTCTTACATGGACAAAGAAGATCTAAAGGCAAAATTAGCTGATGTGGCAGGACCTGACGATGTGGTTCTTGTCAAAGCCTCTCGCGGCATGAGGCTGGAAGAAGTCATTACGGCACTATAAAAGAGAGCGGCAAAGAAGGTGATCAAATGATTGGCTGTCTATGTATACACGGTTTTACGGGTGCCCCTTATGAAGTAGAACCACTGGCGCAATATTTAAAGCAGACGACAGATTGGAACGTGCAGTCTGTCACGCTCCCCGGGCATGGGGAGGAGCTTCAGCTCAAAGGCATTCTCTATCAAGAATGGATTGCGACCGCTGAACTTGAACTCCTATCCCTCTACCGAACATGTGGCACCATTTATTTGATCGGCTTTTCAATGGGCGGGATGATTGCCTCTTACTTAGCAGCGAAGTATCCGGTTGCCCGTCTTGTCCTGTTAAGCGCTGCGGCGAAATATGTGAATCCAAAACAGATGATTCAAGATACAAGGCAGATGGTAAAGGAATCCTTGTCCGGATTAATTGATACGAATCCTTTGTATGAGCGGTACCGTCATAAGCTAGCGAGCACACCTTTGTCAGCAGCTGTAGAATTTATGAAGCTGGTGAAGCAAACGAAGAGCTCTCTTGAAAAGCTTCATCTACCCGTTTTAATCGTTCAAGGTGAAAGTGATGGGATTGTACCGGCTTCTAGTGCAGAGTTTATTTATCATAAAATCCCGTCTCGTCATAAAGAAATGTTCTATTTACCCGATTGTAAACATCATGTTTGTCATGAGCCATGTGCACAGCAATTGTTTGAAAAAGTAGAACAATTTTTAAAAAAAGCAATTTAATCTATAGAAAAGCTAAAATGTGGCTAAACTAATATAAATTGAATCCCACTTGTTAAAATTTGCATCATTTTTGTCGAATGAGTGACAGGCCTATGTTACAATAGGGAAGAAAAGGTGGTCGATTCGGTTGTTTCAATATGATGGAAAAACCTTTATCCCGCAGTTTAATTCGAGCAACGGGGAAGTATCGGAAGGAACCATATTTCAATATCGTCAGGACGGAAATATATTAACGGGCACATATCAAGGCGGCAGTATTGTATCTGGGGTACTTGTAGGAACTGTGAATAAAGACGCAACACTTCATTTTAGATATCACCATGTCAGCAAGGATGGCAGCATGAGAAGTGGTTCTTGTCATTCGACCCCTAAGCAGCTGGATAACGGAAAAATCCAACTGTTCGAAAAGTGGAAATGGATGGACGGAGATCAAAGTGAAGGTGAATCTGTCATTGTCGAGCAGTAGATATATCCATTTCTGTCTTGTTGAAAAACAAATAGTGTAATGGTAAGATATAATGTAGGGTAATTCGGGCTTTGTATATAATGGACCTGTCCTTTCATCAAAGGGCAGTTTTTAATGATCATTCACGAGATTACTGAAACAGCAATTAGAAGGAGTTTGAATAAATTGACTATAACGTTTCAAGATTTTCAATTAAGCGAAAGTCTCATGAAAGCTATTAACCGCATGGGATTTGAAGAAGCAACACCGATTCAAGCAGAAACCATTCCTCTCGGTCTTCAGAATAAAGATGTCATCGGACAAGCACAAACAGGAACAGGAAAAACTGCAGCATTTGGTATTCCTCTGGTAGAAAAAATCGATCCAGCGTCTCCTAACATCCAAGCGATTATCATTGCGCCAACAAGAGAATTAGCGATTCAAGTATCTGAAGAGCTATACAAAATCGGCCAAGACAAGCGTGCACGTGTACTTCCAATTTACGGTGGACAAGATATCGGCCGCCAAATCCGTTCGCTCAAGAAAAATCCTCATATCATTGTAGGGACTCCAGGACGTTTACTCGATCACATTAATCGTCGCACAATGCGTCTTCAAAATGTTGAAACAGTCGTGCTTGATGAAGCAGACGAAATGCTCAACATGGGTTTCATCGAAGACATTGAATCGATCCTTTCAAATGTACCAAGTGAACACCAAACACTTTTATTCTCTGCGACAATGCCTGCACCAATTAAGCGTATTGCAGAGCGTTTCATGACAAACCCAGAACATGTAAAAGTAAAAGCGAAAGAAATGACTGTTTCTAACATTCAGCAGTTCTACTTGGATATCCATGAGCGTAAGAAGTTCGACACATTGACTCGTCTTCTTGACATTCAATCACCAGAGCTTTCAATTGTTTTCGGACGTACGAAACGCCGTGTGGACGAATTGACTGAAGCACTGAACCTTAGAGGCTATACAGCTGAAGGAATTCATGGTGACTTGACTCAAGCGAAACGTATGGTTGCGCTTCGTAAATTCAAAGAAGGTTCAATCGATGTACTTGTGGCGACAGACGTTGCAGCACGTGGACTTGATATCTCAGGTGTTACACACGTATATAATTTCGACGTACCACAAGATCCAGAAAGCTACGTACACCGTATTGGACGTACAGGCCGCGCTGGACGTACGGGTATGGCGATGACATTTATCACACCACGTGAAAAAGATATGCTTCGTGCGATTGAGCAAACGACGAAACGTAAAATGGATCGTATGAAAGAGCCAACTTTAGACGAGGCGATTGAAGGACAACAACAAGTAACAGTTGACCGTCTACGCACAATCATTAGTGAAAACAACTTGAACTTCTACATGACAGCAGCTGCTGAATTACTAGAAGATCATGATTCTGTCACAGTTGTTGCGGCTGCTATCAAAATGATGACAAAAGAGCCAGATGCAACACCTGTTCGTTTAACAGATGAAGCACCAATGGTTTCAAAACGCAATCGTAACAACCGCAGCTCTTCAAAACGTAGAGACGGTGGCGGCGGAGGCGGCTATCGCGGAAAAAGCCGTTCATCTTACGGTGATAAAAAACGTTCTTCAAATGACCGCAATCGTTCTTCTAACGATCGTCGTCAAAAGAAATCTTATAACAGCTAACATACAAGAGCGAATCCTTTGCAGGGTTCGCTTTTTTTAACAGGCTGATTGAAACTTTTCAGGCTTTGTTTCGTAATATATTGATAGAAAAGTAAGAGAATGGGGGAAGAATGTGAGAAAACAGCCGCAACGTCAAATTAGTTTAAATGGTTTAAAGGTATGGCGTCTTCAAAATGGAATTATCTCATTGATTTTCTTACTCGTTATCATTGGGGTATTTGTTGCTAGTTATTATTTTCAATGGCCATATTGGATTGGGGCCATCCTCGTCGGATTGTGGATTCTACAGGTCATCTTCGGAATCTGGCTCATACCGAAAATCCGTCATCACATTTGGCGCTACGAAGTATTCGAAAACGAAATTGAAATACAGCATGGACTTATTCGTGTCACACGTGTGATTGTGCCAATGGTACGTGTCCAGCATGTCGATACATCTCAGGGGCCGCTTTTAAGACGCTATCGTCTGGCATCTGTTCAAATATCTACTGCTGCTACAGTGCATGATATTCCAGCACTGGAATTAGAAGAGGCAGATGAGCTTCGTGATTACATATCTCGTTTAGCAAGGGTGACTGAAGATGATGTCTGAACCAAAACGAGTACATCCCATCTCGATGTTCATTGATTTTATCTCAGATGCCGTATCCATGATCAAAAACTTCATTATCCCTTTTTTCGTGCTGATTTTTGTGAATTCGAATTCAAGTATTCGTTTTTATGCGTTTATCATACTTGGGGTGCTTCTATTATGGAAAGCGGTTTTAACCGTTTTAGCATGGAGACGATTCACCTACCGAATGGAAGACGATGAATTTCGCGTGGAATCAGGTGTCATCACAAAGAAGAAAAAATATATATCGTTCGAACGAATTCAAACGGTCAATACAAGTGAAGGCATCTTTCAGCGGATTTTCGGTTTGGTGCGAGTTCAAATTGAAACGGCAGGCGGGACGGATGGTCCAGAAGTGAGCCTGACGGCGATTACAAAAGCGGAAGCAGAACAGTTGAAACAGTCGATTTTCAACCGAAAGAAAAGCTTACAGCAAGAAGAAGGGGAACCATTCAATGAAAATGGTGAGGGAACGAATGAACATCTGACCGTGCAAAAACCTATGGAGGAAGAAGTCAATGTTTCCTATCGCATGGGTGTCCCGGAGCTGCTTTTGGCGGCGACCACCTCCAGCGGAATCGGTGTGATCATTTCAGGGTGTCTCGCCATCTACACACAAATAGATGAAATTCTTCCATTGGACGGGTTCGTCAAGCAATTCTCCTTTTTAAGTCATGCGAGCATTGAAATATATGCGATTCTCATTTTTCTGGCAGTATTGATTGCGTGGATACTTAGTGTTGGGGTCACAGCGCTCCAATATGCGAATTTTGCTGCAAAACGAAAAGGAAATGACATCATCATTACAAGAGGACTGATTGAGAGGCATCAAATGACCATTCCACTTGCGAGAATTCAAGCAGTGAAATTGAAAGAAAATATTCTCCGTGAACCCTTTGGTTTTGCGACGGTAATGCTTGTTAGTGCAGGAGGTTCGATTACAGAAAAAGAAACCTCTTCTGTCTTATTTCCACTCATACGGAAGAAAAAAATCAATGAATTGTTATCTCAATTTACAGATCAATATCATCTGACACCGGAACGTGAGCTGAATAAGGTGCCGAAGCGTTCACTGAAACGTTATCTGATTTCTTATGGATTTGTTCCATTACTTGTAGGGATCATCCTTTCCGTACGGTTTCCGCCATGGGGATATTTGGCGCTCATTCCATTACCATTTGCCTTGTTCTTTGGGTATTTAGCCTATAAACAATCAGGGTATGTCATAAAAGATCAATTGATTCAGTTAACGACAAGAGGGATCGGCAAAACCACTGGACTCATCTTGAGAAAACGAATGCAAAACTATACGATGACCCAATCATACTTTCAAAAAAAAGGCCGAGTGGCGAGTATTCACACCTTCGTGAAATCCTCTGCACTGCTTGATTCCTTTGGTGTGCATCATCTTAAAGAGGAAGATGCGGCACGTGTATGTGATTGGTATTCCTATGAAACAAACAAATCTTCTTAAACCAAAAAAATGTCGATCCGCTCCCTTAAAAGGAGTGATCGACATTTTTTATGAGATTAATAGCGTCTTTTTTTTGAGTGGAAGAATAGGGTGATCGGTGCTAGGATCATGCCGCCAATCAATCCAAACAAGTGGGCCATGATATTGATGTTCGAATTGACGAACGTCATGATGACAGAGACACCAAGAATCGTTAAGATGACCTGAGAATTGCCGCGGTCCATCATGTGCGGTTTAAATAGGACAAGATAAAGATAAACGCCGAACAAACCAAATATAGCACCAGAAGCCCCGACATGTACGTACTCTAAAGGCTCGACCCAATAGGTTCCGAGATTGCCAATGAATCCTGCACCAATATAAATCAGGAGAAATCGCACCTTACCAAGCAAAGATTCAAGTGCTGGAGCAAATAGAAAGAGTGACATGGAATTGAACAAAATATGTGTCAGACTCCCGTGGAGAAAAATAGGCGTCACAAGCCGCCACCATTCTCCTGCGGCGACACCATAATTGAAACCAACGAGATGGTCCTGCCCAAGCTGTATAATAGGGATGGGAATCGCAAATACAAGCCATAGGCCTATTTGTAAAGCAAGAATGGCTGTGACGATTGGATACGATCTAATAAATTGTTGAAAGCTCTCCGTTCGAATAAACATAACAAACCCCTTTTGACTAGATAATGGTAAGTTTATAGTAACACGTTTATGAAGCGAACATCCAAATTAGTACGAGTATCCTAGGAGGTACCCCATGATCAAAGGAATTGGCATTGATATTGTAGAGATCGACCGTCTGTCACGAGTGCTCGGAAGGCAGCCCCGTTTACCAGAAAGAATTTTGACTTTAAGTGAACAGGACGCCTTTCACACACTAAGTAAAAAGAGACAGCTCGAATTTTTGGCAGGACGCTTTGCGGCAAAGGAAGCATTCGCTAAAGCATACGGTACGGGAATTGGTCAGTATTTAAGCTTTCATGACATCGAGATACAAAAAGATGCGAGCGGAAAGCCTTTCATCAAAAGTGAGAAAACGAAGGAAGATCACGTTCATCTGTCCATTACACACACAAGAGAATATGCTGCTGCACAAGTTTTAATTGAAAGGTTGTCAAGCTAGTCTGCATATTGTTTGTCCCCCCTTCATATATTGGGTAGTGCGATAAGGAAGGGCGAGTTGCTAACAGGCTTTGATGGTTCGCGGTACGCAGTTAACTCTTGAGGCGTACTGTTAAAGTCAAACAAGCGGTTTCTTCCTTTTAACACAATTAACGAAGGGGTTGAAAAGGGTGAGAAAAAGCTTTGTTTTGCTTGTAACGGGAATCCTTTTTGTACTGATTCTCTCCGCATGCGGTCAAAAATCTCAACAGGATATCGTTGGAGATTTAAACAAAAAGGCAGAGGAAATGACATCATACAAAGCCAAAGCAAAAATGACCATTGAGACAGGAAATGATCCGCAGGAATACCATGTAGAAATTTGGTACAAGAAGCCGGAGCTTTACCGTGTCTATTTAGAAAATCCGAAAAAGGATCAGAGTCAAGTCATTTTAAGGAATGGCAATGGTGTGTTTGTGCTGACACCTTCATTAAACAAAAGCTTCCGTTTCCATAGTGATTGGCCGAATAATAGCAGTCAGGTCTATTTATTTGAATCACTAGTAAAAGACATTAAAAACGACAGTGCAGCGCAGTTCAAGGCGAAAGAGTCGAAGTATGTTTTCGAAACAAAAACCAACTATCAGCACAACCAAATGCTGCCAACCCAAGAGATTACCTTTCACAAAAAAACAATGGCACCAGCCAGTGTGAAAGTACTGGATAGCGATAAAAAGCCAATGGTGAAAGTAGAATTCTCTCACTTTGAATTCAATAAATCCTTTGACAAAGATGCATTTGATGAGAAGAAAAATATGACACTCTCTCAAATGGATGTGGCCACAAGTGCAGATCCATCTGACAGCTTTGCAGTGAAAACACCGGTGGATGTGCCAGAGGGCGTGAAGAAGATGGAAGAGAAAGAAATGACAACAGATGCTGGGAAGCGGTATGTGATGACGTATGGCGGAAAGAAATCCTTCACACTCATTCAGGAAAAAGCGCGGGTAGCACAAGCGTCTACACCTGTGACGATGAACGGTGAGCCAGTCGATCTTGGCATGACAGTGGGTGTTCTGACAGATCAATCCCTTTCATGGACATCTGACGGAGTAGACTACTTAATTTCTTCAAATGATTTAACGAAGGAAGAGCTCTTAATGGTCGCAAAAAGTGTAGAGGGCCAGTCAGCCAAATAACTGAATATATCAGGTGAAAGCCTTGAAAATGAAACATCAGCCCTGTGCAAGGGTTGATGTTCTTTGATTTGTTTCACATTATTCTTGATTTTTAGTATCATAATGAAGGTATTGAATCATTCAATAGGGAAGTGTGACGAATGGACACAAATGCCTTTTATAGAGACACATGGGCAGAAATCGACTTAACCGCAATCAAGCATAATGTTTCACATATGAAAGATCATATCGGTCAAAACGTTCAACTGATGGCTGTTGTGAAAGCCAATGCATATGGTCATGGAGATATAGAAGTGGCAAGAGCTGCCCTCAAAGCAGGAGCAGACTTGTTAGCCGTAGCCTTTTTAGATGAGGCCATTTCTTTAAGAAATAAAGGCATCAAAGCACCGATTCTTGTACTCGGAGCAGTACCGGCAGAGTATGTCAAAGTCGCCGTGAAATACAACGTGATCATGACAGCATACTCCATCGAATGGCTGAGAGAAGTGGCCAAAGTGGTGCAAGGGCAGATGGGACAACCGATTCGTTTCCACTTGAAAATGGACAGCGGCATGAATCGTTTAGGTGTTAAAACATTAGAGCAAGTCAACGAAGTAAAAGAGCTTGTCCGCGAACATTCATATTTAAAGCTGGAAGGTGTATTTACTCACTTTGCAACAGCGGATGAACAGGATGAGGACTACTTTAACAGGCAGGTAGATACCTTTCACACATTGCTTCAGCCGCTTCGTGCAGACCAACTGCTCGTTCATTGCGCCAACAGTGCAGCAGGTCTAAGGTTCAAAGAAGTGTTGTTTAATATGGTTCGTTTTGGCATCAGTATGTACGGGCTGTCACCTTCAGAGGAAATCAAAGATGAATTGCCTTTTAAGCTGGAGGAAGCATTGTCTCTTCATACAAAGCTTGCACATGTAAAGCTCATTCAAAAGGGTGAGAGTGTCAGCTATGGAGCGACTTATACAGCCAATCAAGATACATGGATTGGCACGGTTCCAGTCGGCTATGCAGACGGCTGGATCAGGAAGCTGGCGGGAACGGAAGTACTCGTTGGCGGAAAGCGCCGGAAGATCGCTGGAAGGGTATGTATGGATCAGTTCATGGTTGAATTGAAAGAGCACATGCCGGCAGGAGAGCCAGTCGTTCTCATCGGAGCACAAGGCGCGGAAAAGGTATCAGTTGATGAAATTGCCAAACGACTTGAAACGATTAACTATGAAGTCACTTGCTCTATAGGTCACCGCGTCCCAAGAGTCTATATAGAGGACGGCAAAAGGGTTTATGTACGGAATTCGCTCCTTCAAGACGGACCAAACTTTTGATCAACAGCTTTCACGGGAACGATGGTCAAACGGACATCGTTCTCTTTTATTCTACAAACAAAGAATAAACATTCTCCCTTTTTTAGAGATTTTGGAAATTCCGTATGATTTTCGGAAAAAAGCGTATAATGGGAAAGAGGAACTCCATTATCATCTTGATTTACGGGTGGCGGGCCGCTTCATGTTCTAATAAGAAATCATGAAAAAACAGCTTTGCTTGTGCATTGAATAATGGTATGATTAATCTTGGAATGGATCGAAACGGTATCCGTAAGTTTTGTGGAGGTGTATGTTTTTTGTCTGAATCCAGCGCAACAAACGAAATGAAGATTCAACTGCCGGAGGCTTTAATGTCTGAAATCGAACGAGTAGCAGAGCAGGATAAGGTAACAAGAAATGAATTGATCTACCGAGCGACAAAAACGTATATTCGTGAACGTAATATTCGACAAAATCGTGAATCGATGAGACGCGGCTACATGGAGATGGCGAAAATTAATCTGAATATCTCTTCAGAGGCACAATACGCAGAATTTGAGGCTGAGAATACAGTTGAGCGATTAGTCAGCGGGGGTTAAACATTTGATTGTTAAACGCGGTGATGTTTACTTTGCTGATTTATCTCCTGTTGTTGGCTCCGAGCAGGGCGGGGTTCGCCCGGTATTGGTGATCCAAAATGACATTGGAAATCGCTTCAGCCCGACTGCTATCGTTGCAGCCATAACAGCCCAAATACAAAAAGCGAAATTACCGACTCACGTCGAAATTAATGCAAAGCGCTACGGCTTTGAACGAGATTCTGTCATTCTCTTGGAACAGATTCGTACGATTGATAAACAAAGATTGACAGATAAAATTACACATCTTGATGATGAGATGATGGAGAAGGTTGATGAAGCCTTACAAGTTAGTTTGGCTCTTATTGATTTTTAATATGGTGAGATTTGGTTGCTCTCTTGGGAGCAACTTTTTTTGTGTTCAATTTTTATTAACGTTATAATGAAGAAAGACTAATAAGAAGTGCTTTTTTATGTACGCAGGGGGTAAATCATGTCGAATCATATCGTGTTAGCATTCGCAAGAGAGCATCAAAAGGAATTAGAAAAAGAGTGGACGGACATTTTTAAACGACTTGGGGAAGAAGAAACGGACATGATGCTGAACGACAAAATGTATGAAACCATCTGTTCGGAATACGTTCAGCTGATTATTACATCCCTTTCAGAGGGATATGCTGAAGATTTTGAAGAAAAAGTGCAAACTTTTGCTTTAAAAATTGTTCAAATGGGTATATCACTTAAGTTACTGGCAAATGGTCTAACGAAAATTCGTACCCACTTATATCAAAAAATGAATAATGACAAAGATACAGCAGAAGAAAGTCATGACCTCATCTGGCAAATTGACCGATTCATCACACCAGTTCATAACGAAATCTTGAATCAGTATTCCATCTCATGGGAGAAAACCGTAAACCTTCAAAAAATTGCGCTGCAGGAACTGTCTGCTCCTCTAATCCCGGTGTTTGAGCACATCACTGTTATGCCGCTTGTTGGAACAATTGATACAGAACGTGCGAAAAAAATTATGGAGAATCTGCTCAATGGCGTTGTGAAACATCGTTCACAGGTTGTCTTGATTGACATTACGGGTGTACCTGTCGTTGATACAATGGTCGCGCACCATATCATTCAAGCGTCAGAGGCTGTGAGATTAGTAGGTGCAAAGTGCCTGCTTGTCGGAATTCGTCCAGAAATTGCCCAAACCATCGTCAACCTTGGAATTGATTTATCTCAGGTTACAACAAAGAATACCCTTCAAAAAGGAATTCAAACTGCTTTAGAAATGACAAATCGAAAAATTGTTTCATTGGAGGGATAACCCAGTGAGAAATCACCCGAAGATTCCGATTTTAAAATTATATAACTGTCTACTGATTTCAATACAGTGGGAGCTTGACGACCAAACTGCTCTTCACTTTCAAGAAGATTTACTGAATAAAATTCACGAAACAGGAGCAAGCGGTGTTGTGATTGACCTAACGTCTGTTGATATGATTGATTCATTTATCGCAAAAGTATTAGGTGATGTCATCACAATGTCTAAGCTCATGGGGGCAAAAGTAGTATTAACAGGAATACAACCAGCGGTCGCTGTGACGCTGATTGAACTTGGCATTTCGCTGGAAGAAATTCAGACAGCACTAGATCTTGAACAAGGGCTTGAGACACTGAAGCGGGAATTGGGGGAATAGATATGAAAGACCAATCCTGTGTAAAAATATTGACGGAATGGGACATAGTCGCAGCAAGACAATTGGGGCGCAATGTTGCAAAAGAACTTGGTTTTGGAACTGTTGACCAAGCAAGAATTACGACGGCCATTTCAGAATTAGCTCGTAATATCTATTTATACGCTGGTAAAGGTCAGATTTGTATAGAAGAAGTAATGGAGCGCGGAAAGCGCGGACTCAAAGTCATCGCAGCCGATGAGGGACCTGGCATTATGGATATACGCAAAGTGATGGAAGATGGATTCTCTACATCAGGCGGACTCGGAGCAGGCCTTCCGGGAGTGAAAAGGCTGATGGATGATTTTACATTAGACTCTGCACCAGAACAAGGAACTGAGATTCAAGCTGTCAAGTGGCTTCGCTAGGAGGGAAACCATGGATTTTAAGGAGGTAATGGAGCAGCGGTACCATCAACTGCTCAGTCGTTATATCAGTGATTTAACTGAAACATCGCTTTATCAAGCTCAAAAATTCAGCCGAAAAACCATTGAGCATCAAATACCTCCTGAGGAAATAGTGAGTGTTCACCGAAAAGTGATTCAGGAGCTTTATCCTGATTTACCAGAAGATGTCTTTCATTCACTAGACTTCTTAATTGAAGTCATGATTGGATATGGACTTGCCTATCAGGAACATTTAACACTAAGAGGCATCCAGCAAGAAATTAAATCAGAAATTGAAATTGCTGCAAATGTACAGCAAACCCTTCTGGAAACAAAAATTCCAGAAGGAGACACATTTGATATTGGAGCCATTAGTGTGCCGGCAAAACAGATGAGTGGAGATTATTATCACTTTGTCACTGATCACGATACAATCAATATCGCGATCGCAGACGTGATTGGGAAAGGTATCCCAGCTGCGCTCTGTATGTCGATGATTAAGTATGCGATGGATTCCTTGCCGGAGTCAGGAAGCGGTCCAACAAAAGTGCTGAAAACCCTGAATCGTGTTGTCGAACAAAACGTAGACCCAAGCATGTTTATCACCATGTTTTATGGGAGCTATAATAAAGAAACACATGAATTTAAGTATGCATCGGCTGGGCATGAGCCGGGCTTTTTCTATTGTAAAAAAGAGAATCAATTTTACGATTTAGATGCGAAAGGACTTGTCCTTGGGATCGCACCAGATTTTGATTACAGACAGTATGAGAAGCATTTGGACGTAGGAGATATGGTGATTTTATTCTCTGATGGTGTCACAGAATCCAAGGTAGAGGACGGTTTCTTAGAGCGGGAGGATATCAAAGCGCTCATATCAGAGAACCTATCTTACTCAGCGCAGGAAATGGTGGATGCCATCTATGCGAGCTTACTCAAGTTACAAGATTTTCAGCTTCACGATGACTTTACTTTACTTGTCCTCAAAAGAAAGGTTTAGAAAGTGGCTATGCGGGTATATAAAACTTTAGGAAACAAGAATTTCGAGGTGAATGCATAATGAATATGTCTGTAAAAGAGCATCAAATAGATCAGAAGACAAAAATTAGTGTCAGCGGAGAAATCGATGTGTACTCCGCTCCAGAGCTAAGAGAAACGCTAATGCCTAAGGCAGAGCAAGGAGAGCATCTTGAAATCTGTCTGAAGGATGTTACTTACATGGATAGTACAGGTTTAGGTGTGTTTGTTGGGCTGTTCAAAGCGGTTCAAAAAGCTGGAGGATCATTAAAGCTTGAGAACTTGTCAGATCGGCTTGTCAGATTGTTTGAAATCACTGGATTAAAGGACATCATTGACATTTCTGCAAAGTCAGAAGGTGGGGTACAATGAACGAATCAGTAGATCTAATTGAGATGAAAATTCCGGCGAAACCAGAGTACGTAGGGATCATTCGTCTAACTCTTTCAGGCATAGCAAGCCGGATGGGCTATGCCTACGAAGAGATTGAGGACTTGAAAATTGCTGTCAGCGAGGCTTGTACAAACGCAGTTCAGCATGCCTATGAAGGTGCAGATGGCGAAGATGGAGAGGTAGCGGTTCGCTTTCTTGTCTTTGAGGATCGTCTAGAAATCATTGTGGCGGACAAAGGCGGCAGCTTTGACTTTAAGCAAAAGCAGGAAGACCTTGGGCCGTACACATCTGCTCATACGGTGGATCAATTGGCAGAAGGAGGTCTTGGTTTATACTTAATGCAAACATTGATGGATGAAGTCGAGGTGCAAGCAAACTCCGGCGTTACCGTGGCGATGACAAAGTTTTTAAACAGGGAGCGAGTTGACCATGACACAACCATCCAAAACTATGAAACTAACTAAAGATGAAGTGGATCGCCTCATCCAAAGCTATCAATCCAATCAAGACGAGCAGGCACAGCTGACGCTAGTTGAATGCTATACAAACCTTGTTGATATGCTGGCAAAGAAATATTCCAAAGGAAAAAGCTTTCATGAAGATTTAAGACAAGTTGGAATGATTGGTTTACTCGGCGCAATGAAGCGATACGACCCGCTTGTCGGTAAATCATTTGAGGCATTTGCCATTCCAACCATTATCGGGGAAATCAAACGCTTTTTACGTGATAAAACATGGAGTGTCCATGTACCAAGGCGGATTAAAGAGCTTGGACCAAGAATCAAGATGGCAGTGGATCACCTGACAACGGAAACGCAAAAGTCACCTAAAGTACAAGAAATTGCAGAATATCTAGATGTAACAGAAGAAGAAGTTCTTGAAACAATGGAGATGGGCAAAAGCTATCAAGCGCTGTCTGTTGACCAAGGCGTAGAGGCTGATTCTGAAGGAAGCACTGTGACGATTTTAGACGTCGTCGGCTCACAAGAAGAAGGCTACGAACGCGTAAATCAAAAAATGATGCTTGAGAGTGTGCTTCACGTTCTGACAGATAGAGAAAAAGAAATTATCAATCTCACGTATTTGCAAAATAAAAGTCAGAAAGAAACAGGCGACTTACTCGGCATATCTCAAATGCATGTATCAAGACTGCAGCGGAAGGCAGTTAAAAAGCTACGAGATGCATTATCAGAAGATGCGTCTATGGAGCTAGGATAATGAAGCAGATTGAACAGCATGAGCATGTGAATGCCATCATCTATCAATCGAATAAAGAAGGGAAATCATGCTGCGGGGACAGTTTTTTTATTAAAGCAGATGATGAAGAACTAATTTGTGCTGTAGCAGACGGATTAGGCAGCGGCCCGTTCGCCAATGAATCATCTTCTTTAGTCAGCGAAATTGTCGAAGAATATGGACATGAGGATGTGACGACCCTCATTGACAGATGCAATCAGGCCATGAAAAATAAACGCGGGGCCACTGTAGCCATATTAAAGGTGAATTTTTCCCAGCAGCAATTTACCTATTGTTCGGTTGGTAATATCCGATTTATCTTGAATGCACCTTCTGGCGACTATATATATCCACTTCCGACATCAGGATATCTATCAGGTAAACCTAGAAAATATAAAACATACACCTATTCCTACGAAAAAGGATCGACATTCATTATGTATTCAGACGGACTGAATGTGCCAAACATGCGAATGTGTTTAAAGCACAGCCATTCAGTTGCAGACATCGCAAAACAACTTGAAACATACACACAAGACAAGAAGGACGATCTCACCTATGTACTTGGTCAGCTCATATAAAATAGCTGACCTTTTTTCTGTTTTGCCGGTTTTTTTGATACACTAAAAGAGAAGACACAGTGAGAGGATGCAAAGTATGAAGACATCTGACTTTTTATTAAAACAAATTGCAACAGAATTAAAGCTTTCAACAAAACAAATTGACCAGGTGATCCAGCTATTAGAGGATGGCAACACCGTCCCATTTATTGCACGCTACCGGAAAGAGCAGACAGGCTCACTGGACGAGGTGCAAATTCAAACCATATCAGAGCGCTATACATATATTCAAAATGTGACGAACCGAAAAGAAGAAGTCATTCGCTTAATTGCTGAACAAGACAAATTGACCGATGAGTTAAAAAAGAAGATCGAACAGGCTCATAAACTGCAAGAGGTCGAAGATTTATATAGACCATTCAAGCAAAAGCGAAAAACGAAGGCAAATGTAGCCAAAGCAAAAGGACTTGAGCCGCTGGCGGAATATTTACTGAAGCTGCCGAATGATGATATTGAAAAGAAAGCGTCTGCTTTTATTAACGAAGAGAAAGAAGTGACAAGTGTAGAAGAAGCGCTAGAGGGCGCACTGCACATCATTGCGGAACATCTGGCAGATGACCCTGATATGCGGAAATGGATTCGCAGTGAAACGTATCAAAAAGGCAGCCTTGTCACAACAGGGAAAGACGTGGAAAGCGATGAGAAAAACGTCTATGAAATGTATTACGATTATCAAGAGCCGATTAAAAAAATTGTGCCCCATCGTGTACTTGCGGTCAACCGAGGAGAGAAAGAGGGCATTTTGAAAGCAGCCATCGAACCACCTGCTGAAAATATTCGTTTCTATCTCGATAAGCAAGTCATAAAAGGCAAGCAAACGACGGCGAGACCGTATATTGAAGCGGCCATTGATGATGCATACAAGCGCCTCATCCAGCCGTCAATTGAACGGGAAATACGAAAAGAGCTGACAGAAAAAGCTGAGGAGCAAGCCATTCATATTTTCGCTGAAAACCTAAGAAAGCTCCTGCTTCAGCCGCCGATGAAAGGAAAACGTGTACTTGGGGTAGACCCTGCGTTTCGTACAGGCTGTAAATTAGCCGTCGTGGATGATACAGGAAAAGTCCATCATATTGGCGTCATTTATCCGCATCCACCTGTCCATAAAAAAGCGGAAGCCAAACAAAAAGTCAAAGAGATCATTCAATCGTTCAATATTGAAGTCATTGCAATTGGAAACGGAACAGCCTCAAGAGAGACCGAACAATTTATCGCAGACTTGATTCAAGAGCTGGATCAGCCCGTTTCATATTTGATCGTGAATGAAGCAGGGGCAAGTGTATACTCCGCATCTGCGCTGGCGAGAGAGGAGTTTCCAGACCTGCAAGTGGAAGAAAGAAGCGCCATTTCCATCGCGAGAAGATTGCAAGACCCATTAGCAGAGCTTGTGAAAATTGATCCGAAATCTGTCGGGGTTGGTCAATACCAGCATGATGTCAGTCAAAAGCAATTAAACAGCTCGTTAACCTTCGTGGTAGAGATGGTCGTCAACCAAGTTGGTGTAAACGTCAATACGGCCTCGCAGGCGCTGCTGCAGTATGTGTCTGGTCTTTCAAAAGCTGTCGCAGGGAATATCATCAAGCGCCGCGAAGAGATTGGTAGATTTACAAGCAGAAAAGAGCTGAAGGATATCCCAAGACTTGGCGCTAAGACATATGAACAGTGTATCGGCTTTCTACGCATTTCTGACGGACAAGACCCACTTGACCGCACGGGCATTCACCCTGAAAGCTATAAAGAAACAAAACAATTCTTACGCATGATGAAAATGACGCCAGACGATCTTGGAACAGAGCAATTAAAAGAGAAAATCGCTGAGGTGAAGCTGGAAGAAGCAGCAGAGCAGCTTGGAATTGGTTCAATCACCCTTCAAGATATTATTGATCAACTGACAAGACCTGAGCGTGATCCGCGCGATGAAGTACCAAAACCGCTTTTAAAAACAGATGTATTGAAATTAGAGGATTTGAAGCAGGGAATGGAGCTTCAAGGAACGGTGAGAAACGTCGTGGACTTCGGCGCATTTGTTGATATTGGCGTAAAGCAGGATGGACTTGTCCACATTTCGAAGCTAAGCAACCGTTTTGTGAAGCATCCGCTTGATGTCGTGTCAGTCGGTGATATTGTGACTGTATGGGTAGACTCCGTCGACCAAGCAAAAGGCCGAGTGGCTCTTTCCATGCTAAAACCAGAGTAAACAAAAAACGAGGCGCACCTTAGGATGGGGTGTGCCTTGATGTGACTGAATGTTTTTTTCTATAGAAGTACCAGCATTGATTGAGCAATTTGATTTGATAATGATTTTTCTCATAAAATGCTTTCTGCATCTGATTTTTCAGCCAATTGGGCATCGCCCATTCCTCCTTTGATCGAAACAGTGGATGTACCTTCAATGTATGCAAAGGGGAAATTGTCCCGTTCGAGGTTTTTATAGAAAGGAACGATCTTGATTGAACGAGCGAGAGCTACAGCAGTTAACAGAGCACATTTCCGAGCAGTTCTTTGGAAAGGTGTTCCGCCATCAGGCTGTTTTTAATGCCCGTCTAAAAACGACAGGCGGGCGATATTTACTGGGTACACATCATATTGAGCTGAACCGCCGATATCTAGAGGAGCATGGAAGAGACGAATTGATCGGTATCATTAAGCATGAACTGTGCCATTATCATCTGCATCTAGAAGGAAAGGGCTATCAGCACCGGGACCGGGATTTTCGTGAGCTCTTGCAGCGAGTGGGAGCCCCTCGATTTTGCACGCCGCTACAAACTGTACGAAACAAGCGGCGTGTGCAAAAACGACATGAATATGTTTGTACAGAATGCGGACAGCATTTTATAAGGAAAAGACGATTTGATACCACTCGTTATGTGTGCGGTGTCTGCAAAGGGAAGTTGAAATGGCTCCGTACAAACGATTGAGTGTGAGAAGCATTCCTCTATGGGAATGTTTTTTTATTGTCCAAGTAAAATGGATCATCATGATAGATGCGAGAGAAGTAGACAGATTGAGACAAAGAGAGACGCGTGTCTCATGTTGTTTCTTTTTTTATCGGTTTGAATCGTTCAAAATCTCAATTTTCATGTGTCATCATGTTGGCACGCTTTTTGCTTGTATATAAGTGCAAGCAAAAAAGATAGGAGGTTTTACAACATGGAAATAGCATTGACAAAAGAAAAAGCCGTCTGGATGTATCAAAAGATGCAGGAGATCCGCCAATTTGAAGATCAAGTACACACGCTTTTTACAAAAGGGATTTTGCCGGGTTTTGTCCATCTTTATGCTGGCGAAGAAGCTGTTGCTGTAGGAGTCTGCGCTCATCTGAATGAACAAGACAGCATCACAAGTACCCACCGTGGCCACGGCCATTGTATAGCAAAAGGCTGTGATTTAAAAGGAATGATGGCAGAAATCTATGGAAAAGCCACAGGTCTCTGTAAAGGAAAAGGTGGATCCATGCACATTGCAGATTTTGATAAAGGAATGCTCGGTGCCAACGGAATTGTTGGAGGTGGTTTTCCTCTTGCGTGTGGAGCAGCCCTTACGACCAAATATAAAAAGACGAATAATGTAAGCGTTTGCTTTTTTGGAGATGGTGCAAACAATCAAGGGACATTTCACGAGGGAATCAATCTCGCGGCCATCTGGAAACTGCCTGTTATTTTCATCGCAGAAAACAATGGATACGGGGAAGCGACACCTTTTTCCTATGCTTCAAGCTGTACATCGATTGTGGATCGAGCCGCCGGTTATGGCATTCCTGGTATTCAAGTAGATGGAAAAGATGTGACAGCAGTTTATCAGGCAGCAGAACAAGCAATACAACGAGCAAAAAATGGAGAAGGTCCAACACTGATTGAATGCATGACATATCGAAACTATGGCCATTTTGAAGGAGACGCCCAGCGTTACAAAACAACTCAAGAAAGAACCGAACATCAAGAAGAGAGAGATGCCATCGCTCTTTTTAAAAATAAATTGATACAAAAACAGCTACTTACGGATCAAGAGATCGCAAATATCGAAGCGGCTGTAACGGAAGCGATAGATGAAGCCGTTAGATTCAGTGAAGAAAGTGAATATCCAGATCATACTGAATTATTGACCGACGTGTATGTTTCGTACCAATAAATCAGAAAGGGGAGAGGAACATGACAAGAGAAATCAGCATGTCTAGTGCATTAAATGAAGCAATGAAAATGGCAATGAGAAGAGACGAATATGTCATTTTAATGGGGGAAGATGTTGCTGGAGGCGCTCATGTAGATCACTTACAGGATGATGAAGCATGGGGCGGTGTTCTTGGTGTGACCAAAGGAATTGTTCAGGAATTTGGACGTGAGCGTGTGCTTGACACGCCGATTAGCGAAGCGGGCTATGTAGGGGCCGCCATGGCAGCTGCTTCAACAGGGCTAAGACCCATTGCGGAACTCATGTTTAATGATTTTATCGGTACCTGTCTGGATCAGGTGCTGAATCAAGGCGCCAAATTTCGATATATGTTTGGCGGAAAAGCAGAGGTGCCGATCACCATTAGAACAACACATGGAGCGGGCTTTAGAGCAGCTGCTCAGCATTCGCAAAGCTTATATGCGCTATTTACAAGTATCCCTGGATTGAAAGTGGTTGTGCCTTCCTCACCATATGATGCCAAAGGGCTGCTGCTTACAGCAATCGAGGATCAGGACCCTGTCATCTTTTTTGAAGACAAAACGCTGTACAATATCACCGGAGATGTTCCGGAAGGATATTACACGCTGCCGCTTGGCAAAGCAGATGTGAAGAGAGAAGGCTCGGACGTGACCATCTTTGCAGTAGGCAAACAAGTGTATACAGCACTCGAAGCGGCAGAACAATTAGCTGCACGTGGTATTGAAGCTGAGGTGATTGATCCAAGAAGCTTGTCACCACTCGATGAAGAGGCCATTTTGGCTTCGGTAGAAAAAACAAATCGGCTTGTCATTGTAGATGAAGCCAATCCTAGATGCGGAATTGCCGCAGATATCTCTTCTTTGGTTGCGGATAAAGGCTTCGATTTACTCGACGCCCCAATCAAAAAAGTGACAGCTCCTCATACACCAGTACCGTTTTCACCGCCACTTGAAGATATATATTTGCCAACACCTGATAAGGTGGTGAACACCGTATTAGAGATGGTTGGCCAGAGTCATGACAAGATATTGAACTAAAGAAAGGAGAGAGGGAGATGGCTGTTGAGGTTGTGATGCCGAAATTGGGCATGTCGATGAAAGAAGGAATGGTATCCGTCTGGAATAAGTCAGTCGGAGAGACCGTAAATAAAGGGGAAAGCATTGCAAGCATCAACTCTGAAAAAATTGAGATGGAGATCGAATCACCTGCTGAAGGCACCATATTGGATATAAAAGTGTCTGAAGGAGAAGGTGTACCGCCTGGCACGGTCATCTGTTATATCGGTGAAGGGAATGAACAGGCGGAGGAAAAGACAGAAAGAGACGTGCAGTCAAAACCAAAGAAAGAGAGAAAGAAAATTTCCCCGGTTGCTCGGAAAATTGCTAATAGCGCCAACCTAGACATTGATACCCTGGTGGGGACAGGACCCGGAGGAAGAATTACGAAAGAGGATGTGCTTCATGCGCTTCCAGAACAGACAGAGAAAAAGCAAAATGAGCCAGCGCATCCACCTGTTAACATGATGAGGAAAACAATTGCCTCAAGGATGATGGAAAGCCTGCAAACAAGTGCACAATTAACAATTACGATGAAAGCGGACGTGACAACACTGACAAAATTACAACATGAACTGAATGTAACAGCCATAGAACGTTACGATACAAAGTTGACCATCACCGACTTTGTAGCCAAAGCAGCCATCCTTTCATTACTAGAGCACCCTGCGATGAACAGTCAATATCAAAATGACAGAGTGGAAACGTTTGACGACGTTCATCTTGGGATAGCGGCTGCTTTAGATAACGGGCTGGCTGTGCCGGTTATTCGCCAAGCAGAGCGGTTAACGCTCATAGAGCTTGCGAGGAAGATTAAATCGTATGGCAAAAAAGCACGTGAAGGCAAACTTCAGCATGATGAAATCAAAGGTTCTACCTTTACGATGACCAATCTTGGAGCCTATGGTGTAGAGTATTTTACGCCAATTTTGAATCCGCCTGAAGCGGGTATCCTTGGCATCGGCACCATGTATGAAACCCCTGTTTACCAAGAGGATGAATTGTGCAAAGGTACCTTCCTGCCACTTAGCCTTACGTTTGACCACCGTGTACTAGACGGGGCACCAGCATCCGCATTTTTATCAACGGTTACATCATTTTTAGAAAAACCAGCATCCATTCTTTTATAGGAAGAAGGTGAAAACACGATGACACTTGTCATTATCGGAGGTGGACCTGCAGGGTATGTAGCGGCATTGACAGCCGCTCGTTTTGGCAGGGAGGTTGTGTTAATTGATCAAGGTCAGTTGGGGGGAACCTGTCTTAATGAAGGTTGTGTGCCAACCAAAGCACTTTTACAAAGCGCTGATATGTACGAGCAGGTGAAGAAGGCTAGACATTTTGGAATTGAACTTTCAGACCCAAAGCCTATCATCCAATGGGATGTTGTTCAAAAGCGAAAACAGTCAGTCATCAAGCAACTGACTGATGGTGTTCGCTATTTGATGAAAAAAAACAAAATCAACGTGTTACATGGGAAGGCATCATTTCTTTCTGCACATGAGATGTTGGTTGAACGTGACGGAAATGTTGAAATCATTCAAGCAAAACAAATCATCATTGCATCAGGGGCTGTGCCTGCTTCCTTACCTTTTGCTCCATTCGATGGGAATTGGATCATTCACAGTAAGGATGCCATGTCGCTCTCTTCGATACCAGATTCGCTTTGTATCATTGGTGGAGGGGTGATCGGTTGTGAGTTTGCGAGCATCTTTAGCAGAATGGGGACAAAGGTTGTCATGGTTGAGCAGGCAGTACACATTTTACCTGAAGAAGATCGCGATATTGCACAATGTCTTCACGATCAACTTGAAGAAGATGGGGTGGAAATGTTGACGTCGTCTTCAGTCAAACAGCTTGATTCAACCTCAAGAAAAGTTGTCATTGAGAAAAGTCAAGGTGAGCGGTGTGAAATCCAGTCTGATCTTTGTTTAGTGGCAATTGGCAGAACGCCGCAGCTTGGAGAGTTGAACCTTGATCAGATTGGCCTTGAATATGACAGGAACGGAATCTACGTCAATGAGCATATGCAAACCAATCTCCCGCATATCTATGCGTGCGGTGATGTGACAGGCGGTGTTCAGCTTGCTCATGCTGCTTTTCATGAAGGGACAATTGCGGCATCACATGCATCAGGAGAAGATTTAAAGGTCAATGAACAAGTGATTCCGAGATGCATCTACACATCTCCTGAAATTGCCAGTGTGGGTTTAAATGAAGAGAAAGCTAGACATCAATATGGGGATATTCAGATAGGGACATTTTCATTTTCTGCAAATGGAAAAGCGTTAATCTTAAATCAACCAGTTGGTCACGTAAAGGTCATTGTAGAACCGCAACATCAAGAAATTATAGGTGTATCCATCATTGGGCCGAATGCAACAGAACTGATTGGACAAGCGGCGGTGATGATGCATACAGAGTCGACCGCTGATTCATTAGAGCAGTTTATTGCGGCACATCCGACACTTTCAGAGGCGATACACGAAGCCTTGCTGCAAACAATTGGACGAGCAGTGCACTGCTGAAAGAGACTTTTTTCTATCCGCCTGACTTCGTGGGTTAGCAACGTTAATTGAAAGCGCTTTTATAATTAACTATAATGAATAAAAAGCCCCCAGAGGAGAGGATGGAATGAATCCGACGCCTTGTTATTTAAATACATGGAAACGTTTTGTTCGTGAAGGTTTGCTTGATAGGTCACGTCTGAATAAGAGAGTGATGGAGTCATGGCACAGGTGTAAACAGGCAAATGTAAATCCGTATTTAGATAAAGGACAGTCGTTGTTAGATCATGAATTATTCAGTGCCCAAAAAAAGAAATATTCATTATGTCTAAATGCCGCTCTTCCCTACTTAAATAAAATCAGTCAGCAATTAAAAGAATCTGACATGGTGGCCTTACTCATCGATGCAGACGGTTATGTGCTAAGTCTGACAGGTAGCCAAAGGACGATGGTAGAAGCAAGAAAAATTAACTTTATGGAGGGCGCGCGCTGGACCGAAACAGATGTAGGGACGAATGCTATTGGAACGGCACTGGTCATCGGGGAGGCTGTGACGATAAACGGAACGGAGCATTTTTCTGTCGCTTCCCATCATTGGAGTTGTTCAGCTGCTCCTATCCGTGATGCAGACGGTACGATCATCGGGGTGATTGATATCTCCTGTATGGCGGATAACAGGCACCCTTTTATGCTTGGAATGGCTTCAACAGTTGCTTATGCCATAGAAAGAGATATTCAAGTCCAGCAAAAAAAGAGAGAGATGGAGCTGATCAGTCATTGTCTCCATCAGGTGGAAGCGGACGAACCATATGTTGTCTGTAATGAAAAAAAGCAGATTGTTTCTGCGAGCAGGCCGATTAGAAAACGATTTTCAGACTGGTACGGAATGGATGTCGAGCGGCTGATGGGCGAACCATTTGCGATCCGGGGCACGCAGATCATTCAGTCGGAGCAAGACGGGAAGATGCTTGGCATGTCTTTTTCGCTTGAAGAAGCAGCCAAAAGCAACATAACCGTTTCTTTTGCTCAATTTCCCGGGGAATCTGGTACAAGTAAGGTATTTCAACAGACGCTCAGTGAAATGAAGCGAGCGGCACAAACAGATGCAAATGTATATATATGGGGAGAAACAGGTACAGGGAAAGAACTGGTAGCTAGAGCAATTCACTTAGCCAGTGAAAGGCATAAAGGACCGTTTGTTGCTGTTAATTGCGGGGCCATTCCTGAAAGCCTATTAGAAAGCGAATTATTTGGTTATGCTGAAGGGGCTTTTACTGGGGCAAGGCGTCATGGAGCTAAAGGGAAATTTGAACAAGCCCATAAAGGCACTCTTTTTTTAGACGAAATTGGCGAAATTCCATATGCGATGCAAGTGGCGCTTCTTCGGGTCATAGAAGAAAGGAAAGTCGTACCGCTTGGCGGGACACATGAAATCCCTTTGGATATTAGAATCATTACAGCGACACACCGTAATATGAACGAACTATTGAAGGAAGGGAAAATACGTGAAGATTTGTATTACCGTCTTCATGTCTATCCAATCAACATCCCGCCACTGAGAGAAAGAAAGGAAGACATTCCTGATTTATATCGTTACTATCAAAAGAAAAACCGCTGGAATGCGACGTTTCCTGAATCATTTTTTCATAAACTGGAAGCGTATCATTGGCCAGGAAACATACGTGAGCTTTTTAATCTTTTTGAACATATAAGGGTACTGTTTCCTGAAGGAGGATGGATGGGTGCATCACAATATGCTGAAGTATTAGAAACGATCGATCAGAAAAAACAGAAGCTGCACCCACCACAATGTACCGAAATTCCAAAAGAACTCACGTTTAGGGAGCAGATTCAAAAGCAAACAGTGATAGAGGCACTGCATACAACGAAAGGTCATGTGTCAGAAGCAGCGAGGTTAGCAGGGGTGCCAAGAAGCACTTTTTACAAGTGGATGCGAAAGTTTAGGCTGTCGTAATCATCCGGAAGAAGCCTGTATCAAGGGACTCTGGTCTCCGTTAAGAGGTCGGGGTCTTTCTGCCATGTTACCAAAAGGAAGGGAAAAAGGCTTGACTGTTATATTAGTATATGTTAAATTATAAAAGCCGTCGCAAATGGAGCAGGAATGAAACGCTTAAAAATTCTTGACACATTTTTCTGGCATAGATATAATGAAACATGTCTTATTATTCCGCAGTAGCTCAGTGGTAGAGCTATCGGCTGTTAACCGATCGGTCGTAGGTTCGAGTCCTACCTGCGGAGCCATAATGGAGAAGTACTCAAGTGGCTGAAGAGGCGCCCCTGCTAAGGGTGTAGGTCGCGCGAGCGGCGCGAGGGTTCAAATCCCTCCTTCTCCGCCATGATCATATGGCCCGTTGGTCAAGCGGTTAAGACACCGCCCTTTCACGGCGGTAACACGGGTTCGAATCCCGTACGGGTCATGTTTTGTTTTTTGATTCGTTGGGCTATAGCCAAGCGGTAAGGCAACGGACTTTGACTCCGTCATGCGTTGGTTCGAATCCAGCTAGCCCAGCCATTTTTATATATATGTTTTTCTGCATAGCAGATGAGCCATTAGCTCAGTTGGTAGAGCATCTGACTTTTAATCAGAGGGTCGAAGGTTCGAGTCCTTCATGGCTCACCATTGTCACGCGGGTGTGGCGGAATTGGCAGACGCGCTAGACTTAGGATCTAGTGTCTTTATGACGTGGGGGTTCAAGTCCCTTCACCCGCATTGTTTTTTCAAACAGTGCACATATGAACATATGAGCACACCATACACGCGGTCGTGGCGGAATGGCAGACGCGCTAGGTTGAGGGCCTAGTGGGTGAATAACCCGTGGAGGTTCAAGTCCTCTCGGCCGCATTAATGAAACCAAAGGTGGTTAAACCTTTGGTTTTTTAGTTTCTAAATGTGAATCTAATCAGTATCTACCCACCTATTTTATGTAAGTGTTTTTTTTGTTTAAGATTGAATTTTTATTATATAATGTCGTCTGATTTTTCTGCCGTGGTCTTTGAAGTTATTCTCTCTTTTAAGCTTTAATCATAAAGCTGTTCCAATTGGAACGGTGACGCTACTGTCTTTAGATGTGATTGACTTCGGTCGTTAAAAATAAATCTTCTGTTGGTACTAAAAGATTTATTTATGATTATTTGGGTTTGTTCTGGAAAATAGAAAACTGTGGCATTTGGAGGAATTCCCCTCAAAATAACATAATAATGGTCATTAAAAGCGTTGAAATCTCTTTGCAGGTGATAAAGAAATTTTTTACTTCCTAGAGGAGACGGGGGAATTTTTAAAGGCTATAGAGGATCTTTTAGCAATGCTTTTATAAATGTGACCTTCATATCTAAACATTGATTAATGACACAGCCAAAAAATATAGAAATTGAATAATCTATCTCAAAAACACTCACTGTTTAGGTGAGTGTTTTAAATATAAATAAATCAGGCTACATGAGCTTGTTTAAATTAAAAGCTCTTTTTTATATTTTTCATTATCTAAAATTTTATAACCGATAAAGTTAGTATAATCTTCATTTTCAAAAAGGAATTCAATCCCTAAAAATGTGGATGAGCTTTTTACAGGTTTATCAACCAATAAAAAATAATATGAATCATCTATTTGTTTATACATTTGAGAAATTTCGTTATTTTTTATATAAATTGCTTCTTCCCCGAAAATCTCCAAACCGACTATCTTGTTTTCTCTATCAATATCTAATGCTATTAACTCGTTAGCTTCTAACTCTTCTGTTTCCTTAATTTTATATTTATATTTTTTATTAAAGACATATATATATCCAAAGTTAGCTGCTTTATCAAAAGTTATCCTATTTTTCATTATCTTCATTATTTCCACCTCTTTTTAATTCCACTTTTATATGTTGTAGTCAAAGTATTGCCCTGTTTAGCTACTGCTACACCCTTATAATGATATATTGTAGAGTTATACTTTGGATCATAATACTTTTTACCGTATTTCACCGCTTCAAAGACTTGTTTAGGAGTAATCTGACGTTGAATCATTCTCCTGTCTTATTTGTGTCACTATGTCATGTGTGATTCTTTTTCAAATCAACAAATTGCAATAATTTCCGATTCATGCTATAATAAAAATAATTATTTTTGTTCGGCGTAAAGGATAGCATGAAGATTGACTTTTCGTCTTGAGGGTACTTTGGGCAAGGATAGTATAATACATTGTGTGGTAAACGCACGAGGAGGCAACAATCATGGAACAAGGTACAGTAAAATGGTTTAACGCAGAAAAAGGTTTTGGATTTATCGAACGTGAAGAAGGAGACGATGTATTCGTACATTTCTCAGCTATCCAAGGTGACGGATTCAAATCTTTAGACGAAGGTCAAAAAGTAACATTTGACGTAGAGCAAGGTTCTCGTGGAGCTCAAGCTGCTAACGTTCAAAAAACTGCTTAATCTTCATTTTTTTTAAACAGGTTCTCTAACAGAGAGCCTGTTTTTTTGCATCAAAAAACCCTACTCAGCGTGCAAGTAGGGAGATGTTACAAGGTAATCGCAAAAAAATTCATGCTTCAAAGGTTTAGTTACAGTATAGCATATTAGATTTACAAAATGCGGAATTTTCCTAAATAATTTCTTTTTCTTTACTGAGCCGAAGATAGGGGGATTTGTTCGTAGAGAACATGTATTCAAAAAATGGGGAAGCAGGTAGACAATATTAGCAGAAACTCTTGATTTGTTTTTCAGTGATTCCTTTGATGACTTCTAGCTCACTAAGCAAATACCCATAAGCATCGTCAAGCATTTTCTTTTCGCTTGCATTCAGTCTTTTTTCTTTCTTCATTCGCATGAGATCACGTACCACTTCAGCGCCTTCTAATATGTTACCCGTTTTTATTTTGTCCGTGTTGATTTTATATCTCTCTTTCCATGGCAATAACTTATCTGATGTTCCATTTTGAAAAGTGTATATGATGTTCTTTAAGGCAAGTATATCTGTAACAGGTCTTATCCTTGACCTTGACATCTTCTTTGTAGGAATCATCACTTTCATATGGCTAACGGCCATCTTAATGACATAATACGATTGTTTTTTATCAGAAAATTCTTTTTCTTCTATGGCCTCAATTATACCTGCACCATGCATTGGATAAACAATGTTATCACCGACTTGAAACATATCATCCACCTCCATATATAGAACCTACTTTAAGGGTACCACACATAAGAGTAAAATAATCAAATTTTTAATAATAACACGATTAATTATTTTATGTCAACGATTTTTGATCAAAATATAAGAGGGTTATTGATTTATTCCATAACATCACGAAAACGAAGATAAGCAAGAAATGTTTAAACAGGATATCTCCACCTTCACCATAAATGGTTGAAGCATCAAAAGGCCAGCTAATCAGGCCAGCCTTTCAAAATCAATTTCGATCATAATGTTGAAATATCAATAACAAAGCGATAACGCACATCACTTTTCAGCACACGTTCGTACGCTTCATCGACTTGATTGGCGTTGATCACTTCAATTTGTGGCGCGATGTTGTGAGCAGCTGCAAAATCAAGCATTTCTTGTGTTTCTTGAATGCCGCCAACGAGTGACCCGGCAATGCTACGCCGGCCGGTGATTATGGTTGTCCGTTCAAAATTCGCTTTTGCATGTGAAACACTTAAAACGTTTGATTGATGCGTCTGACACATTCTTGATCATCCTTTCAAAAGTAAGTTTCGGTTGTTCCACTATACTGTACGTCTTAAAGTGAACTCTAAGTCAAGAGAGAACCTTCTGCTGCCATCAATTCAGGCTTTTGCATCATCCTTGAATAAAGAATTGAACCAAAAGCATCTTGTTTTCTTTATTAAAAATGAAGACCTGTGACGAGTCACAGGTTTTGTTATGAGGTTCTTTTTTGAAGGGAAAGAAGGAGGATGAGTCGAAAATAACAATTGACAAGGCGGACAATTGTCCGTAACATAAGACCGGGACAATTGTCCTGAAAAGAACCTAAAGAGTCTTGATGTAAAATATAGAGATAAGTGCAGTGTGGATGAAGGGAAAGAAGGTAAGGCATCATGGAAAAGGATATTGGAAAGGAAATTGAAGAGGTCGCCTTCTCCTTGTTTGAAGAGTTTGGTGTAGAAAATGTCAGCATGCATAAGATCGCAAAAACAGCTGGTGTCGGTCAAGGGACTCTTTACCGCCGCTATGCAAATAAAAGTGACTTGTGTCTTTCTATATTAGGAGAAAAATTTGAACAGCTGATCCCTGCTTTACATCTGTATTTGAGCAAAATAAGTGATCAACCGGTTCGAGATCGTCTGCAATATGTTCTCGAGGAGATCCATCTGATTGTCGGACACCACTTAGACTGGGTTCGGATGCTCACGATCTCTGGGAATTTAGAGCAGACAAGTAAAGTATATGATTGTCATTACAGTCAATCACTCAAACAAATCATTCGCGGTTTGCTGGAGGAAGCGAAAGAAAAAGGGGAAGCGAACATACAAGATATTGAGCTGACGACATTATGTATGTCCTCTCCAATGACGCCTGAACTCATGTTTTATATTCATGAATCTGGCTATTCAATCGAGAAAATTGCACAATTCGCTGCAGAAAGACAGGTTTTATCCGTCTTTTCATAGACTTTGAAGTGGCTCATTTCTGACCAGCCTGACTTCTTATGATTTACCCTTATTTGAAAAAGAAAAGGAGCCAACTTAATATGAACAAACAGCAAGCGGCAGCTTCTGATATTCGAACGCTGCCCATAATTATTTCATTTATCACAGCTGGGTTTATTGGTCTGTTTAGTGAAACGGCACTAAACATGGCGCTCAGAAGCTTAACATTAGACTTTGGCATTGAAGCGACGACTGCTCAGTGGCTGACAACAGGATATTTATTAACACTTGGTATTCTCGTTCCAATTTCAGGCCTCATTCTTCAATGGTTTACAACAAGACAGCTTTTCATTACGTCGCTCGTCTTTTCGATCATTGGGACATTTATTGCCGCAGTTGCACCAGTCTTTAGTATTTTAATGATTGCACGTGTGGTGCAGGCAGTCGGAACAGCCTTACTTCTTCCATTGATGTTTAATACGATTTTGGTCATCATTCCACCTCATAAGCGAGGCAGATCAATGGGGATTATTGGTCTTGTGATTATGTTTGCACCAGCAGTTGGTCCAACGGTCTCAGGTCTTATTCTTAAATCGTTAACATGGCATTGGATTTTTTGGATTTCGCTTCCGTTATTAATGGCTGCACTTGTATTTGGTTATATCTTTATGCAAAATATTACGGAACCAACAAGACCAAAAATCGACATCCTATCAATTGTGCTTTCAACGATCGGTTTCGGTGGAATTGTATATGGCTTTAGCAGTGCCGGTGAAGGCGGCGGCTGGAGCAGTATGCATGTGATTGTGGCGATTGTAGTGGGTGTGATTGGTATTCTTGTGTTCTCCCTCAGACAGCTGAACATGAAAGAACCAATGCTGAATTTAAGCCCATTTAAATATCCGATGTTTGTCATAGGATTACTTCTGATCTTAGTATGTATGATGGTGATGTTATCTGCTATGATGATTTTACCGTTATATTTGCAAACGTCTCTGGCGCTTTCTACATTTACAGCTGGTTTAATGCTGCTCCCAGGCGGCATTATCAACGGATTACTATCTCCAATTATGGGGGGACTATTTGATAAATTCGGACCGAAATGGCTTGTCATCCCAGGCCTTGCCATTGTCGCAGTCACGATGTTTGGCTTCACGAATTTAAGTGTGAATACGTCAATCGGCTATATCGTGACGCTTCATATTACATTAATGGTAGGGATCGCTATGATTATGATGCCAGCTCAAACAAACGGATTAAATCAGCTCCCACCAGAGCTATACCCGCATGGTACAGCGATTATGAATACATTGCAGCAGGTGGCTGGAGCGATTGGCACAGCGGTCGGGATCTCGATCCTGTCTTCAGGTGCTCGTAGCTTTATGAAAAATGTGGCTGATCCGTCAAATCCGGTCAATCAGCTGCTAGCCTTTACAAACGGCGTACAGCATGCATTTATCTTTGCTGTCATCATGACCGTCGTAGGTTTGATCATTGCTTTCTTTATAAAACGAGTGAAGGTTGAACAGCAAGTATCATAAGACATATTCAAAGCACTGAGGGCATTGGGGACTGACCCCATAAAGTGAGACAAATAAAAACACCTTTAAGTTGAAAATCGGGTATATCATACCTGAAAACAATTTGGAGGTGTTTTTTGTATGGGAACAAGAGCCAGTTACCCCGCAAGTGTAAAAGAAGAGGCGGTTCAGATGAAGTTGGCAGGAGTCTCAACAAAAGAAATCATGGACAAGCTAGGAATTAAGAATAAAACACAAGTGAAAACTTGGATGAAATGGTATCACAATGGTGAAACCCACCGGTTTCATCAACCTGTTGGAAAGCAGTATTCATACGGTAAAGGACCTGAATACCAAGATGAAAACGAGAGATTGAAAACAGAAAATCGCTATCTAAATCAACAAATAGACATATTAAAAAAGTACCGAGAATGGGAAAGGTGGTGGAAAAAGAAGCACTCGTGTCGATCTACGAAACGGTAAAAGATAAAGTGAGTGTCAGTGAATTCTGTCAGCTATTTGAAGTGGCTAAATCAACATTTTATCGTTGGAAAAAACAAGATCATCATCACTCAAAGCAACATGGGTTAATCAAGCTTATTTCAACACTTTGTAAGTTGCACAAGTATATGTATGGGTGTAAAATAACGGATCTTCTACGCAAAGAAATGAAGATCAACCATAAGAGAGTACAACGAATGATGCAAACCTACGGTTTGCAGTGTCGTGTGAAAGTGAAAAAGCGTAAACAGACCGGTCAACCCTATTACATTGCAGAAAATCACTTAAAACGAGATTTTTCTGCGACCAAGCCACTTGAAAAATTGGTGACTGATATCACGTATTTGCCATTTTGGCAAAAAATGCTTTATCTATCCAGCATAAAAGATTTATATACAAGTGAGATTGTGGCTTATACGATTGGTGATAAACAGGATGTTTCTCTAGTTTTAGATATATTGAAGCAGTTAAAGACACTGCCTAAAGGCTGCGTACTTCATAGCGATCAAGGTTCGGTCTACACTTCATATGCTTATCAAAAGGAGATAAAGGAAAAAGGCATTACCATGAGCATGTCCCGTAAGGGAATGCCCGCTGATAATGCCCCATCGAATCCTTCCACTCCAGTTTAAAATCAGAAGTATTTTATCTCCACCACCTGACAAACACTACAACAGCCATTGTAGAAAAAACAGTCAGGGAGTATATTGATTATTATAACAATATCCGAATTCAATTGAAATGAAACAGCCAGTCACCAAAAGAGTTTCGGCAACTGGCTGTTTCGTAAAGGTGTTTTGATCCCTGTCTCAAAAACGGGGGTCAGTCCCTGAATCCTCTGCTAAAACAAAGAATCACAAATCCAGTAGATGAGACTGCTTAGGATCATTATGGGAACGGATGCCGGGCTATCATCAATAGGTTAAGTGGGACCGGCTCACTCTATATTCTGTGAAATTAGGTATTTGGATAGAAATAAATGTTGATCACCATGATTTTTTACCTTTATTTGGCACTAGCTCTTTTGCCTCATGCTGATGAATGAAGGAATGGTATAAAGTAAATCCTATAGACACAGATATAGCCTTTCATCCATTACATTTAAGAAAAGAGATGATCGAATGAACGTAACAAAATGGTTTGGAGCTGTTCTTCTTTCTGTTTCATTATTGATGACAGCAGCTTGTGCCAACACGAACACGCAAGAGAATAATAATCAAAGCGAAAAAGAAAGCGCAACCAGTGAAACAAAAGAAAAAAACACGACTGTTGAGACAGGGAACAAGTCATTATCCAATATTAAGGTGCTCGCAACAGGCGGGACAATTGCTGGTAGTTCGGACAGCGATACAGATACGACGGGGTATAAATCTGGTTCACTTGGCATTGATAAAGTCATTGATTCAGTTCCTCAGCTGAAGGATATTGCGAACGTGACAGGTGAGCAGGTAGCGAATGTTGGCAGTGAAAATGTTGATAACGCACTTCTTTTAAAATTAGCCAAACGAGTCAATCAACTGTTAAATGATGACGAAGTGGATGGCATTGTGGTCACACATGGCACAGATACGCTTGAAGAGACGGCTTATTTTTTACATTTGGTTGTCAAAAGTGATAAACCGGTTGTGGTCGTTGGCTCTATGAGACCTGCCTCAGCTATCAGTGCAGATGGTCCGCTTAACTTGTACCATGCTGTAAAAATTGCATCCACAAAAGAAGCAAAAGGCAAAGGTGTGATGGTGACATTAAATGACCGAATTGCCTCTGCCCGGTTTATTACAAAGACGAATACCACCACAACAGATTCTTTCAAGTCTCTTGAGCAAGGATACATTGGAGAAGTGGCTGGTGAAGTGGTGTCTTTTTACAACGAACCGACAAGAAAACACACAGCTGACAGTGAATTTGATATATCTAAACTAAAAGAACTTCCGCAAGTCGATATCTTATACGGCTATCAAAATGATCAAAAATATATGTATGATGCAGCGGTCAAAGCAGGAGCGAAGGGCATTGTTGTTGCCGCAGCAGGAAATGGAACGATGTCCACCGAAGCGATCAAAGGAGCAAAAGAGGCAGTGAAAAAAGATGTGGTTATCGTGAGATCAAGCCGCGTAGGAAATGGCATTGTCACACATGAAAAGATGGATGACGAGCTTCATTTTGTGTCATCGGATTCATTAAATCCACAAAAAACACGTATTTTGCTCATGCTCGCATTGACGAAAACAAAAGATCCAGATAAAATTCAAGCCTATTTCGAGCAGTATTAATAAAGAAAAACCCCCTCCAAGTATAGTGTAACAGCCGAATGAAAAACAGGAATTTCACACTATTTACCTAGGGGGATCATCTCACATAGTAGGTCTTCTTTTATACATGTTCCTGATGTTCAGCACGCTTCTTTAAAGAGAGTAAAATATCTCGCCAAATCTCGTCTACGTCAGTAAGAAAATGTCCCGCTTGATCTATATAAGAGGTTTTGACGTTTGGAATCGTTGCAGCTATTCTTTCTATCTCTGCAAATGGAGCCATCGTATCTTCCTTTCCATGCCAAACATCAACCGGGATTTGTATATCTTTTATAGCGAACCCCCACGGTCGAGTGAGCAAATCTGGTTCATGAATGCATTCATCCACAGATTGACGAGTAGCTTCGTATAAATGAAGCATCATTAGCTCCAGCTGCTCATCGGTTTGAAGGAATTGACGATCCCAAGGATGTAAATGTTTGTTCCCTTTTTTCGTGAGTTTCTTGAATTTCTCTGGTTTTTTTTCAATTAATTTTTTCTGAGCGCGATAGCTTGCCTTTAACAGCCAAGGAAATCTTTTACTGAGGAAAAAGGCAAGCTTATTTTCCTTTAGCATACTTTTAGGTGGTTTACCGTCCTGAAACGGGGTGGCACTTGAGACGAGAGCAGCTGAAAGAATGCGGTCTGGCAATTGATAGGCACAACCAGCAGCGAATGCTCCGCCTCCAGAGACTCCAATGACTGAAAAATGAGAGATGCCAAGGTGATCGGCCGCTTCCTGTACGTCTTTTGCCCAGTCTAAAATGGTACGGTCAGGCTTCGGATCAGATAAACCAAAACCCGGTCTGTCTAAAGAAATGAGACGAATGCCAAGCTCTTTTGAAAGAGGATCATCTTCTAAAAACATGATTCTAGAACCAGGTGTACCATGAAAAAAGAACACGGGATAGCCTTCACGATCACCGTATTCGATTACCCCCAATTTACGTCCATCTTGCAAATGAATTATATTCATTAATACATTCAACTCCTTAATAGTTAAGTTATCTTAAATATTGAACGGAGAAACACCCTGTTAAGGTGTTTCTTTTGCAATTGTATAGAGCTTTTCATAAAGAGATAAGAGTGTTTTTAAATCTTCCTTTGGAAGCTTTGCATAGTATTTTTGAATAAGGTGCAGTTGAATTTTTTCGATATTTTTGTGATATTCATGCCCCTTTTGCGCAAAATCAACAATAATCTCTCTTCGATTATGTGGATTAATTTCTCGTTTGATATATCCTAGCTGTTCAAGCTTTGAAATGAGCTGGCTAGCGGCACTAGAAGAAATCGAAAAATAATCAGCTAGTTCATTGATTGTTCTCGTTTTGGTACGCAATAATTCTAGAGTCAGCTGTTGCTTCGTTGATAAATCCGCATATTCATTTTTTAAAAATCGTTGGTACTCTTCTACATAAATAGAGCCTAATGCATTCGAGTAATCTATAATCTGTTTGCTGAAATGTAGGATTTCCTCATCCAAATACATCACCTCTTTTCTTTTTTATTATATGCCATTTTAATAGTTAAGTGAAGTTAAATGTTTAGATAAATTAATTATTGGAAATGCCCGGCTTAGTTTTACGTGTTTCAATCCTTGTGGATGGGCGCTTTTTCATTGTGCTGTGGGTAAGATCATTTTATAATAAAAATAAACCAACTGGTCGGTTTTATTTTGTCCGTATGAAGAAATGTAAGGGAGAAGGGATTGTAAAGAGATGACAAGTACACAAAGCGGCGCTGAAAAGAGTGAGAAGACGAAGCAAAAGATTGTCACCGCGTCACGTGATTTATTTGCGAAAAAAGGATATTCCGAAACATCTGTGCGAGATATTCTAGAGGCTGCTGAGATTAGTAAAGGCAACCTCTATCATCATTTTAAAGGAAAAGAGTTTTTGTTCCTTCATATTATGGAAGAGGATCATCGATTGATGATGGAGACGTGGCATGAGAAGAAGAAAACGCTGCATCTGGCCATTGATAAGCTCGCAGGGTTTGCAGAGCTGCTCAGTCAAATGGGGATTAACTATCCTTTAATGAGAGCTAGTGAAGAATTTTGTGCCAGTGCATTTACATCAGATGAAGTCATGGAACGGCTGAATAAAATTGATGCCGACTTTGATGATGTGATGAGAGACATATTGCTTGAAGGGAACGAAGACGGCAGTTGGTCGATTGAGCATGTTGAATCGAAAGTGAAAATCTTACTTTCCGTTTTTTACGGATTAGACGTGTTATATAGAAATGACACGATGCAGGAGAAAAAGGAATTACAAAAAGAGGCGATCTCATTGTTTATTCACGGAATCAACCATCATGAGTAACAAGTGAGTCAGTAAAGGAGAAACAAACATCATGCAAAAAGCGATTCGTGAGCAAAAAGCGGTACTCGTTATTTTATTAAGTAATATATTTATTGCGTTTTTAGGCATCGGCCTCATCATTCCTGTCATGCCGCTCTTTATGAATGTGATGCATTTAACGGGCAGTACAATGGGATACCTTGTGGCTGCGTTTGCTGTTGCGCAGCTCATAGCATCACCCATTGCTGGAAGATGGGTAGACCGCTACGGAAGAAAGATGATGATCGTGTCAGGGCTGTTTCTATTCGCATTATCAGAACTCGTCTTTGGCTTAGGGACACATGTGTATGTTCTTTATTTTGCAAGGGTTCTGGGCGGCATTAGTGCGGCATTTATCATGCCGGCTGTCACTGCCTATGTCGCAGATATTACAACTGTTCAAGAAAGATCAAAGGCGATGGGATATGTATCTGCGGCCATTAGTACCGGCTTTATCATTGGACCTGGAATTGGCGGGTTTATTGCAGAATACGGTGTTCGCCTGCCATTTTTCTTTGCAGCTGGTATTGCATTTATTGCCGTCATTTCGTCTATGTTTATGCTAAAGGAGCCGTTAACAAAAGAAGAACGAGCGAAACAAATAGATCAAGCGAAGGAATCGACCTTCTTTAAAGATTTGAAAAAATCTATTCATCCAAGCTATCTCATCGCCTTCATCATTGTGTTTGTTCTGGCGTTTGGACTATCTGCATATGAAACGGTCTTTAGCTTGTTTACAAATCATAAGTTTGGATTTGGTCCAAAAGATATTGCGATTATCATTACTGTCAGTTCGATTGTAGCAGTCATCATCCAAGTGCTTGTGTTCGGTAAACTGGTGAATGCTCTTGGGGAGAAACGAGTCATTCAGCTATGCTTGATTATCGGGGCGGTCCTCGCTTTTGTTTCGACAGTCGTTTCAGGCTTTTTGGTCGTGCTGATCGTCACATGCGTCATTTTCCTTGCGTTTGATTTATTGCGGCCGGCATTAACGACCTTCTTATCAAAAATCGCTGGTAATCAGCAAGGATTTGTCGCGGGCATGAATTCTACCTACACGAGCCTCGGTACAATTTTCGGTCCAGCGCTTGGCGGTATTTTATTCGATCAAAATATTCATTTCCCCTTCCTATTCGCGGGTGTTGTTTTATGTCTTGGGTTAGGCTTAACCCTTATTTGGAAGGGGAAGGTGACAGAAGCGGCAGCAGGGACAGCAGCTGACGATTGAGTCATCGACAGGATGAGAGTCAGCCACACAATCGAGACAAAGGACGTTTGCATAAATTGATGTTTCATTTCCTTAATCATTTGAATCGCTCCTTTATATAAGTTGATCCATAAGATACAGAATCATCCCTCCATTCACAAATATGCACTTTAGCTATTACGAAGCCTATTGGGGAGAAATAGATCATTTTCTATCCAATGGGATCGGGGTGGCCGTTGTAGATGGTGAAGATGTGGTCAGCGAATGTATCTCTATTTTTTCAAGTGAAAAACGTGTGGAAATCGATATTTGGACAGATGAACCCTGCCGTGGAAAAGGATTGGCTTTGTTAGCAGCTCAGCGAATGATCAGCATCTGTGTTGAAAAAGGGAAGACGCCTCATTGGGATTGCGATGTCCATCACCTAGTCTCAGCCAAATTGGCAGAGAAGCTGGGATTTCATTGGACAAAAACGTATGTCTTATTTTATGCCTCACGCTGAGAAGGTTTTGAGATACCAAGCATCCATGGCAGAATGCTCCGAGCCTTCAAGTGGCTTAGAAAGCAGAGAAAAGTCATACCGTTGATAAAGGCCAGTAGCAGCTTTTAATTCACGTCGGGTTTCTAAATAACAGGCATCATAATATGTAGAGGCGTATTGCAGTGCCGTATCCAACAGCTTCTTGCCCGCCCCTTTTCCCTGTGCTTTTGGACTTAAATAAAGCTTTTGTAGCTCACATATGCTATCTGTGAAAGGGGCGATGCCAACGCCGCCAACAATTTCACCATGCTTTTCTGCAATCCAATAGGCTGCATGAGTCAATGATTGATAGTATTCGAAAAGCTGATCCAGATGTGGGTCTGTATAGGCTGTACCTTCAATCGCAAGATTCGCTGATTCTAATGACTGACGAATAATGTCCGCGATAAAAGGATTGTCCTGTGGTTGAATAGGTCTAATGTTCATTGGAAAAACCTCCGTTGTCGTAGGATAAAAAGAGAATAGGAGTTGTTGTTATATGTTCTGGCTGCAAACCGCTATTTTTACGATCGTTGTGCTCTGCCTCTCATGGTGGGCAGGAAAAAGGCGAAGACACCGCCATGCTGGGCTAATTGTTCCGATATGTATCACCTTGTTTGGATTGGTCTTATTGGTGAGCAGTTTCTTCATTGGCAGATGGGAAGGAATGATGCTTAGTATATCAGGCGTCTCTATCGTTCTATCTTCTATGATTTGTTTGATCATCGTCACAGGGCTTCTTTTTTTTAAAAAAGATGACGCTTCTTAGATGGGGGTATCTTGATTGTTGATTTGATTGTATTCTTCACGCAGGATGCCCATCATGATGACATCTGAATAAGTCCCGTTGAAATAGAACGCTTGACGTCTTTTTCCTTCATATTGAAATCCGGCTTTCTCATAGCTTCGAAAAGCTCTTTGATTATGGGAAAAGACTTCAAGCTCAAGGCGGTTGAGTTCTAATGTATCAAAAGCGAATGCTTGAACCATCCGAGCCGCCTCTGTCCCGTAGCCTTTGTGAAAATGCTCTGGTCCATGAAGTGCAATGCGAAAGCTGGCCGTATGATTGATTGGATCAATGTCCACAATCGCCGCATCCCCAATCATCTCCTTTGTGTCAAGCAGACAAATGGCGAAGTCCCGTCTACTGTCATCCTGCAGAAAGCGGGTATAGGCTGAACGAATTTCCTCTAGTGTGAACGTTTTGCGTGTGCCAGTCATGTAAAGAGTTTCTTCATGCTGGCAACCTCGATGGATACCAGGATAATCTGGCTCTTCAATCGGTCTCAAAAATAAACGACTCATGATGGATCATCCTCCTCTATATATCGGGAGATTTCAATTAAATTCATATCAGGATCACGGATATAAATGGATTCAATCGGACCTAATGTACCTGTTCGCTTTACGGGTCCCTCTTCAATGGGAACAACTTGCTTTCGCAAATGCAGCAGCAAACTGTCCATATCTAAATCGGTGATAAAGCATAGATCAGCAGATCCAGGCTGGGGGTGAGCCGCTTTTGGTTCAAATTCATGTCCGGCTTCATGAAGGTTGATTTTTTGCAAACCAAAACGAAGGGCTTTACGGCCTTCTCCAAAAGTTTCTTCCTTCATTCCTAATACGGTTGTATAAAAGCGAATGGTTTCCTCCATATGTTGAACAGTCAACACGATATGATCAAGTCGTCGTATCATCAGCCTCTCCTCCAAGTATGATCATTGATTGAACTGATTTTATTATATCATTACCTGAAGAGGATACCTTATTGAATCACGGTGTTGAAGACATGAATCTGGATGATGACAAATCCATGTATCCTTTGTCTTTCCTTTCTGATACAATCAAAATAGAATGTGTGTTCTTATTTAGGTTAAGGAGTGATGAGATTGAGTCAGAAAAGGAAATTGCTTTTTTATGGGGCAATGAGTATTGATGGCTATTTAGCGAGAGAGGATCACCGGCTCGATTGGCTAATAGGGACAGAGGGCGAAGAAGATACGAACTATGATGACTTTTATGCGTCAATTGATACGCTGATCATGGGGCGCAATACATATGAACAGGTTCTTCAGCTGTCACCAGAGGAGTTTCCTTATGAAGGAAAGACTTGTTATATCATGTCACGTACTTTACAAGACAGTCTGAAAGGAACTCACATCATTCGCGAAGATATCCTATCATTTGTGAAGAAAATAAAAAATGAAACAGGTCAGCATATCTGGATTGTCGGCGGCGGGGAACTGCTCCAATCTTTCATAAAAGCAGGATTGGTTGATGAGCTTTATCTTCAAATCGTACCTGTCATGATTGGGAGAGGCATTCCTCTGTTTTCCCCAGCGGATATGGAATCCAGATTTTCATTAAAAGAAGTACGACAATATAAGCAAATAGCTGAAATGCATGTTGTCTTAAAAGAAGAGGATCACTGACCTGGGGTGGTCTTTTTTTGATGAAACAAACACGTTGACAAGAAAATATCCTAGTGTTAGGATAAATTTATCCTAGTTTTAGGATTTCTTGAAAAAGGAGTAGTTGCCATGGTGCAGCCAGAACATGAATTAGACTTAAGGCTTTTCCGTGTATGGATGAAAGCCTATCAAGCCCTTTTTACAAATATCCAAAAAGACATTGAACGCTATGATATCGGATTTGAAAATTTTCAAATCCTTGAATTGCTTTATAGTAAAGGACCGCATCCCGTCCAAAAAATCAGTGAGATCTTGTCCATTCCAAGCGGAAGCATTACATATGTGGTCAACAAGCTAGAAAAACAAGAACTGGTCAAAAGGCAATGTGCACCCACGGATAAACGTGTATTCCATGTAGTGCTGACGGATAAAGGGAAGCAGCTATTTGACGACATTTTTCCAAAACATACAGATGTCATTTCACAAAATCTGTCCTTTGTTACATCAGAAGAAAAAGAGCAGCTCATTGAATTGCTAAAAAAAATCGGTTTAGGTGCAAAACAACTTCATGAAAAGGGGAAACAGGATGACACTCAGCTTTGATACATTGGTACGTGAAAGACGATCAGCATCCAATTTTTTACCAAATATCTCGATTTCGAGAGAAGAGCTTAACAGCATCTTTGAAGAAGTGAAGCTGGCACCTTCAGCCTTTAATTTACAGCATACGCAATATGTCGTCGTCCAATCAGAAGCGCTTAAAGAGCAAGTAAGAGATGCAGCATTTGGACAATATAAGGTACATTCCGCTTCAGCAGCGATCATTTTGCTCGGCGATCCGAAAGCTTATGAGCAAGCAGGAAACATTTATGAAGGCCTAAAAATGCTCGGCATCTTAAATGCGCAGCAATATGAGGAAATGGTCAGAGAGACAAAGAGTTTTTATGAGCAGAGAGGGTCAGATTTTCAGAAAGAAGAAGCGATTCGCAATGCTTCATTATCTGCCATGCTATTTATGCTTGCCGCCAAAAACAAGGGCTGGGATACGTGCCCGATGATCGGTTTTGATCCCGAAGCAATGAAAAAAGTGTTAAACATCGAATCCGATCTGGTTCCTGTGTTAATGATCACGCTCGGTAAAGAAAAAGTAGAAAGCAGACAAGCGAGAGGCTACCGAAAGCCTGTCTCTGAATTTGTAACATATTTATAAGATAGGAGGTTCCATCCATGGAACTAGGAATTAGTACATTTGTAGAAACAACACCTGATTTTCAAACAGGGAAAACAGTCAGCCACGCACAGCGTATTCGAGAAGTCGTAGAAGAAATTATTTTAGCAGATCAAGTAGGTCTTGATGTATTTGGAGTAGGAGAGCATCATCGTAAAGATTTCGCCGCATCGAATCCAGCAGTCGTATTAGCAGCGGCAGCCACGCAAACAAAGAATATTCGCCTGACAAGTGCTGTCACAGTCCTTTCATCGGCAGATCCTGTGCGTGTATTTCAAGACTTTGCGACATTAGATGGACTATCTAACGGACGTGCAGAGATCATGGCTGGCCGAGGATCATTTATTGAATCATTCCCGCTCTTTGGCTATGACTTAAATGATTATGAAGAATTATTTGAAGAAAAATTAGATTTACTGTTGAAATTACAGCAGTCAGAGCGTGTGACGTGGAGCGGAAAGCACCGTCCAGCCATCCAGGATGTTGGCGTATATCCAAGACCTGTTCAAGACCCGCTTCCAATTTGGATTGGCAGCGGAGGAAACAGAGAATCTGTCGTACGTGCTGGATTATTAGGGTTACCGCTTGTACTTGCCATCATTGGTGGTAGTCCTAGACAATTCGCACCGCTTGTTCAGCTATACAAGCAAGCCGCTGTTCACGCGGGACATGATCCTGAGAAATTAACAGTTGCTTCACATTCACATGGGTTTGTAGCGGAAGAAACAGAGCTGGCAGCAGATCAATTTTTCCCTTCTACACAGCATGTCATGAATACATTAGCAAGAGAAAGAGGCTGGGGACCTTATACTCGTTCTACGTTCGATGCAGCGAGAACGTTAGAAGGTGCCTTGTATGTGGGAGATCCAGATACTGTTGCAGAAAAAGTCATTCATCTGCGAAAAAATGTAGGAATCACACGCTTCATGCTGCATGTACCAGTTGGTTCAATGCCGCATGATCAAGTGCTGAAAGCCATTGAGCTATTTGGAAAAGAAGTCGCTCCTAAAGTAAGAGAAGAAGTTACCCGCTGGGAAGCAGAGCAAGAATAAACAAAAAGGTCGATCAAGTGAATAGGCTTGATCGACCTTTTCTTATGCTTAAGGATCAATAACACATGGTTTCACTGTAGGACATGAAGCAGCAGAAGCAAGTGGTGTGGCCGTCAAGGTAAAGAGGAAAACAAGTTGAAAACAGATGAGCCATTTTTTCATGAAATCACCTCCGTTATCAATTGTTTCACTAGAATGAGATGAGGAGAAAATCATAGTAGTATGTAACGATCTCTATCCAGTATAAGACAATCATATCATAATTTTCAAAAAAATGAAAAAATAACTTACGAAAGTTCTAGATTATGGTATGGTTAATATGTTCAACAAAAAAAGGGAGGGATTTTTTTATGAAAAAGGTCATGTCTTCTGTTTTGGTTGGAGCAATCGTTTTAACAGGTGCTGGGGTCACTACTGTCCCGGTGGAAGCAAAAGAGAAAGCGAACAGTGCCATAACGGTTCAAGCGAGTCGAACGGTCTCGGAAACAAGAACTTATACGACGTCAAATATCCCATCAAGTATTACATATGCAAAGGATGGCTGGGTCGGTATTTTATATCAATCATCAATTGAAGAGTTAGGCCTTGGAAAATACAACGTCACATTTACTGGAACGGTTGTGCGTGATCCGGGGTTTGAATAAATAAAAGCTGACAGGTGGACAAGCCTGTCAGCTTTTTTAATGAGGATAATAAAGAATCATTTGCATTCGGACCATCTGTTCTCCTGATTGTTTATACTCATGGGCACGATCCGCTTTGAAACGAATAGAGTCGCCAGCTTCTAATGTATATTGCTCATCACCGATGGATAAATCAAGCGTTCCTTCAAAAACGGTAATCAATTCCTCTGTACCGCCAATATGTTCTTCGGCACTTAACGACCCGTCGGGATCAATTTCTACCTGATACACTTCGAATTTTCTTCGATCATCAAAGGGAAAAGTCGTATACACACGATACCTTCCCTCATCCTCAGTTAAAACCTGTCCGTCTTCTTTTCGCACTACCTTGATTTCAGGCTGCGGTGCGTAAATGAGTTCACTAAAAGACACCTTTAATCCATTCGCAATTTTCCACAAAGTCGTGATGGTGGGGGTTGATTCTCCTCTCTCGATTTGTCCAATCATCGTCTTACTCACACCCGTTATGTCAGCCATCTTCTCTAGGCTTAATTTCTTTTGTTCTCTTAGATGTTTTACATTTCTAGCAATAATCGATTGTACATCTTCCATCAAAAAACTCCTTTCTGCATTTGCTTTATAACGACCGAATGGTACAATAAAACGTAATATACGCAATAAAGACTTTTAGGTCTAAATAACGTATGAAAGAGGGGTAACATCTTGATTGTTTCCATGCTGATCTATGCTTTTGTCACCAGCTTCACCCCGGGACCAAACAATATCATGGCCATGGTCTTTACAAACAAATATGGGGTCAAGCAAACATTTCGATTTTGTTTAGGTGTGGGTATCGGGCTTTTCGTCATTTTGTGTTTGAGTGGTTTCTTCAATATGATTCTTTATCAAGTCATGCCGAAAATAAGCTGGGTGATGGCATTCATCGGAGCTGGCTACATGATTTTTTTGGCTGTCAAAATCATGAAAAGTAAGGGCGGCAATGACGATACACTAGACCGCTACTGCAATTTATCAATCCGAAAGCGATCTTGTATGGGTTAACGGTGATTTCAACCTTTGTTCTGCCATATGGACAGTCCAATATGCAGTACATGTTAATGACACTGATTCTCGCACTCATTGGATTTTTAGGTACGTTCAGCTGGAGTCTATTTGGCTCTGTATTCAAGCGTTTTTTGAATCTTTATCAACGGCCGTTCCAGCTCGTCATGGGACTTCTGCTTATGTATAGTGCATTTTCGATGATCTGGGGCTATGTCATGTAAGCGGTTAGGAGGCCGGCCGCTGCCTGCCCATTTGATCGATGCGGCTAAAAGCTCTTTCCCGATGTGATAGCCCCAAGCTGCCTTCTGTACAGCGACGCCAAACGTCACTTTGTGAGCGAAGCGCTTTAGTGAATGCCCTTCGCATCTTGAAAAGCCTACAATTTCCCCTTCAATGTCCGCGACCAAAAATAGATGCCGGCTTTCCTTAGAATCCTCTTGAATGAGAGCTGCAAATCCTTTTTCATCAAGAAAGGCTTCTCCTGGTTCACGGTCTAAATATTCTGTTTCCCCATCAATTTTTAGTCTGAGAGCAGATAACGGTTTGGCATCTGCTAGTGCAGCAGATCGAATACGATAGGTCAAACCACGAACAGTGAACATGTTTTCAGATATGATCATTAAACAGACCACCAGCCTTTCATTCCATTATGTCTATCATACCTGAAACGTGCACGCAGCACACTCAGATGTTTTGTCATGTTCAAAAAGGCTAAATAAGCAGTATCAAACGTGGAGGTGGAGCAAATGAGTGAACAAAAAGGACATATGGATAAAGCGAAAGGAAAAACAAATCAAGTCAAAGGTCAATTGAAAGAAAAGCTTGGCGAAGCGACAGATCATGAAAACCTGAAAGCAGAAGGAAAGAAAGATCAAGCAAAAGGAAAGCTTCAAGATAAAAAAGGTGACGTGAAAAATAAGCTGAATCAGTAGTTTGCACATAGCTGTAGGTACTCGCCTCATGTCTCCATCATCACATGCCTTTCATCAATTAAATGAATAGGTGTGTGAAAAGAATTGATTATACGTCCTCTTGTACGTCATGTAGACTTTAGGTAGAAGACATGAATCAAGGGAGATGGATGAAATGGAGCAAGTATGGGGGAAAGTTGACGAGTATATCAAAGACAAATTGATGGCTCAAGATGACGTATTGGAGCAAGCGCTTACCAATAATAAACAAGCGGGGCTGCCAGAAATTGATGTGTCTCCGGCCCAAGGGAAAATGCTTTATTTATTAGCAAAAACCAAAGGAGCAAAGCGTATTTTAGAAATCGGGACACTTGGCGGATATAGCACCATTTGGCTGGCACGAGCTCTTGAAGAGGATGGAGAACTCATGACATTAGAGGCTGTCAGCTATCATGTAGAAACCGCGCAGCAAAACATCGACAGAGCAGGCTTGACAGAACGGGTAACGATTTTACAAGGAAAAGCGTTAGATACTTTATCTCAGTTAAAAGAGAGGGATACGCCCCCATTCGATTTGATTTTCATTGATGCAGATAAACCAAACAACCCGAAGTATCTGAAGTGGGCGTTACACTTCTCAAAGAAGGGAACCGTCATTATTGCAGACAATGTTGTCAGAAATGGAGCAGTCATTCATGCCTCTGATCAAGATGAGCGAGTGAAGGGAACTCGTGAATTATTTGATTTACTCAAACAAGAGCCGAGAATTGAGGCAACAGCTATTCAAACTGTTGGTGAAAAAGGCTATGACGGGTTTATATACGGAATCGTCAAATGAAACAAAGCTTAACCGCAAACGGTTAAGCCTTTTCTTTTAGAAAAACCATCTAGCTGTACCCATCAGCAAGACGCCAACCAGAACAGTGAGGGACAAGCTTTTTGTCCAAACAGCCATAAGCACCGTTGGAATCAACACAGCAAGATACATCCAGTGAATGGTGACGCCTGTTGTTGTATGTATGAAAAGGTGTTCAGCAATCAAAGCAGTGAATATACAAATTGGAATAAACGATAGCCATTTCAGCACCACTTCAGGCAGCCGAATACTCCGTACAAATATAAATGGAAGGATTCTTGGAATGATGGTTACGAGCATACAACCAAGAATCAGCCATATCATAAAGCTGCTGATCATTTATCTGTCACCACCCCAATGGTTGCGACAAGCACAGTTGCTAACAGAACAGCCACGTGTGAAGGAACAAAATGAAGCAGAACAAACATCGCAACGACCATATACAAAACAAGCGACAGGCGATGGATTAACTTATTTTTGGGGACTGTTTGCAAAGAAAGGATCAATAGCGCAGCAAACATCGCCGATAAAGCAAAATCAAGACCAAGCGCCTCTGGATTTGAGATCCAGTGTCCAAAGATGCCGCCAAGTGTACATGCCGCAATCCAGCACAAATAAGCCGTTACATTCAGTCCATGCATCCACCGATTATTCAACCTTCCTTGCTGCGCTAATTTATTCATCGCCACACCGAAGGATTCGTCTGTCAGCAAAAGACCAAACCCAATGTTCTGTTTCACAGAGTAGCGTGTAAAATGAGGGGCGAGCGTAAGGCTGAGTAATAAATGGCGCAAATTCACAATAAATGTGGTGAAAATAATTGCGGAAAGAGGGCTCCCCGTTACGAGCAGTGCGCAGATGATAAACTGTGAAGCGCCTGCGTAAATAAAGATGGATAAGAGCGCAATATCCCATATACTTAATTGTGCACTTATGCCAACAATTCCAAAGGCAAACCCAATACTCATATAGCCGAGTAAGGTCGGTACACAATCTTTTATTCCCTCGAAAAACGGCTCGTGTCCCGCGCTGGGAATGCGTTTTCTAGCTTCAATATCCAACGACCTCTACTCCTTTTCTCTTGACCGTCTATCGTTTTATTTACTATATGAAAACGAATTTATCATGTCAATCCTATGTAACTTCTATTATATGAAGAAACATGGCGATAAAAAAGGATTGAAGTCAACCAGAATTTGTTATAAAGTAATCAGAAAATAATAACAATTGGGGTGACTGTCATGCAATGGAAACCTTTATTTGAAGATGATGTACCAAATCACCTCCGTCCATAACGGAGAGTGATCTCCGTTTGTGGATATCGCAAATGATATATCCAGTAACGGAGGGGAAAAAAGATGAATGGAAAATATATAGGAGCCCTTTACTTAGCGGCAGCCGCTAGTATTTGGGGTGGTATGTACGTAGTTGTCAAAGTAGCAGTAGCGGTTGTCCCGCCACTTGAACTCGTATGGATGAGATACGCAGTAGCAGGAGTCGTTCTTGTGTTCACCATTTGGCGTTTAGGATATTCTTTTCGGTTAGATAAAAAAGATATCCCGCTTATTGCGGCCATTGGATTGATCGGTAACTTTCTTTCAATCGTGACTCAAGAAATTGGTACGATGTACACGTCTGCGCAAATGGGTGCTGTCATCACATCGGCAACACCTGCCTTTATGGTGCTTTTCGCTTTCTTTCTATTGAAAGAATCATTCACTGTTAGGAAGTGTGTCTCTATCTTGCTTGCTACAGCAGGTGTACTCACCATGATTGGGCCTGTCACTGTTCAAACAGATGAGTTTGTTGGCGGTCTCTCATTGGTGATCGCTGCATTAACATGGGCGCTGATGTCTGTTCTGCTGAAACGGGTTCCAAGAAAGTACCCTCAGGCAGTGATAACAACATATGCGATCATTATTGCCTTTATCGTATTAACTCCGCCTGTTCTATTTCGTCTGCCACATTTAGATGTGCAGCAAATGGCGAGACCGGAAATTTGGGGTGGTATTCTTTATCTTGGTATCATCTCAACAGCCCTTGCTTTCTTTTTGTGGAATAGGGGGCTTCAACTGATGGATGCCGCGAGCGGAGGTCTGTTTTTCTTCTTTCAACCAATCGTTGGCACAGTCCTTGGCTGGCTGCTTCTGGGTGAAGAGATGGGTTTACGCTCTTTCATTGGAATTCTATGTATCTTTGCAGGTGTATACACTGTACTGCGTCAGAAAGAGTAAGACGAGATGCCCCTTTTACCAAGGGGTATCTTCTTTACAATGAATAGAAGGGGGAGGGAAGCAGGATGATACAGTATCCGCATTTGCAAAAAGGACAAACGATTGGCGTTACAGCCCCGTCCTCAGGTGTACAACCATCTTTGCATGAGATGTTTAAGCTGTCATGTGAGCGGATGAAAAATAGAGGGTATGAGGTTATATGTGGAAAGACGGTATGGCAGCAGGAAAAAGCAAAATCAGCCCCTGCCATAGAACGCGCAAACGAGCTTCAGATCATGATGACAAGTGATGAGATTGACCACATCATCCCGCCATGGGGTGGACAGCTACTTATTGAAATATTAGAGCATCTTGATTTCTCAGTGATGCCAAAAAAGTGGATTCTTGGTTACTCAGATACGAGTGTACTTCTGCTGGCCTTGACATTAAAAACAGGCATTGCGACAGCGCATGGACCGAACTTTGTAGATCTTCGGGGGGAAGAGCTTGATCAGGTGACAGCGATGTGGGAACAAATACTTTCCACTCCAGAGAAGAAGGACGTTACTCAATTTTCTTCTTATATGTATCAAAAGGAATGGCAGCATGACAATCCAAGTATACATGTCTTTCATTTAACCGAGCCAACCGCATGGCGTACTGTTGATCAGCAGGAGATGATGGTGAAGGGGAGATTGATGGGCGGCTGCATTGATGTGATACGCCACTTAGCAGGAACGCCTTTTGGAGATGTCAAAGCCTTTCAAGATACATTCCTGAAAGGTGAACCCATTCTCTGGTATTTCGAAAACTGCGCATTAAATGCTGCGAGCATGAAGAGATCTCTTGTTCAATTAAAATTAGCAGGGTGGTTTGATCACTGCTCTGGGATCATGTTTGGCCGAAGTGCAGTAGATGCCCCTGTAGAAGGATATGAATATACGGATCTATATGAAGAATTACACAAGGAACTGCAAACGCCGATTTTTTACGATATTGATTGTGGACACGTCCCGCCGCAAATGACCCTGATTAATGGAGCATATGCAGAAGTGCACATACAACAAGGAGGCAAAGCGGTGCTGAAGCAAACATTTTTGCCGTAAGAAAGGGAAAGGGCGAACCCTTTCCTTCATAGAAATCATTACATTCCTTTTGTTTCCTCACCTGCTTTTGGAACTTCCCACGCAGTCTCACGAAATACTTTTTCCCATTTAGAGACGACAATACATGCAATCGCATGCCCTGGAACATTCACGCCTGTTCGGGCCATATCCATAATTCTATCAACACCGGCAATAATGGCGACACCTTCGGCTGGAAGACCTACTGCATGAGCTGTTGCCAAAAGAACGACGAGTGAACCGGAGGGCACAGCTGCAATGCCTTTACTTGTTAAAACAAGGACAAGCATCATCAGGAGCTGCTGTGATAAACTCATATCGACACCAAACGCCTGCGCAAGAAATACACAGGAAACCGATAAATATAAGCTTGAACCATCACAATTGAGAGAAAGACCAGATGGAATCACGAAGGAAACGATTCTTTTTGGACAACCGTATTTCTCCATTCGTGCCATGAGCTGAGGAAGAACAGTTTCTGTGCTTGTGGTGGAAAAGGCGACTAAGAACAAATCCCAAATCATTTTTAACACTTCGAAGTAGTTAAAACGGAAGATCAGTGCGACAAGAGGGAACAGAACAAATAGGATAATAAATAATCCTAAGAAGACAGTTCCAACAAGTTTCATCATAGGGATTAATAACACAATGCCATATTGGCCGACAGAAGAAGCCATTAATGCAAGAACCCCAAGAGGTGCTGTTACCATCACCATTTGTGTGAGTTTAAACATAATTTGTGCCACTGATTCAAAGAAGGTCAAAACAGGAGCGGATGCTTTACCAATCCCACTTGCGGCTACACCGAATAAAATGGCGAAGAAAATGACGGCGAGTAAATCATTCTGAGCCATAACATCGACGATATTGGTTGGAATGATATCTAATACCATTTGTTTAAAGTCGACGACTTTTTGAGTATAACCATCTAGTTCCCCAATATCTTTCTTCGCTAATTGAGAGAAATCAAGTCCAACGCCGGGCTTTAAAACATTAGCCAATAATAGACCGATTCCAAGAACGATGGTCGTGATGACCTCAAACCAAATGATTGTCTTTAAACCAAGGCTGCCCATTTTCTTCATCCCGCCGCTGCCAGCTGCGCCGATGACAATCGTAGAGAAAACGATAGGAACAACAATCATTTTAATCAATCGGATAAAGCCATCCCCAATGGGCCGCAGTGCCATTCCGAAATCAGGGAAGAAGTGGCCAATAAGAGCCCCTATCACCAAAGCGATCATGATTTGAAAAGCGACGAACTTTTTCATCATCTCCTACCTCCTTTAAATGCTCAGGAAAATATTAAGAATTTTCCAATAAATAAAAATTCTAGATGGTCATGTTTTGTCCTTCTTTGGATTTAGAAAGATTTTATTTAAGAATCATTAGAATGATGAAGAAAGAAATGAAAATGGAGCTATCGCATCTCTATTTATCTAAGAAAAGAGCACTTCTTAAAAAATAGTAAACTTTTTCAGAAAAATGTATTGACCCTTTTAGATGATCCGTGGTATATTATTATTCGTCGCTGATGACGCAAATGAAACACGGATGTTCAAACGCATTCGATCATCAAGTTCTAAAAAGATGTTGACTTAATAAAAACGATATGTTAAGATAATTAAGTCGCCTGATTAAGCGCCCGTAGCTCAATTGGATAGAGCGTTTGACTACGGATCAAAAGGTTAGGGGTTCGACTCCTCTCGGGCGCGCCAATAATAATTCGTGCGGGTGTAGTTTAGTGGTAAAACCTCAGCCTTCCAAGCTGATGTCGTGAGTTCGATTCTCATCACCCGCTCCATTTTGAAACATGATCTTTGAAAACTAAACAAGACAAAACGTACCTGTTAATTCGAGTTTTAATAAAAAAATCCTATGAAACATCATAGGTAGTCAGTCAAACTGACGAGACAGGAAATGATCACATGCTAAGTTCGCTACATCGTGTAGCAACGCATGTGTGATATGCATCCTGCATACCTCGGAGAGTTTGATCCTGGCTCAGGACGAACGCTGGCGGCGTGCCTAATACATGCAAGTCGAGCGGACAGAAGGGAGCTTGCTCCCGGATGTTAGCGGCGGACGGGTGAGTAACACGTGGGTAACCTGCCTGTAAGACTGGGATAACTCCGGGAAACCGGAGCTAATACCGGATAGTTCCTTGAACCGCATGGTTCAAGGATGAAAGACGGTTTCGGCTGTCACTTACAGATGGACCCGCGGCGCATTAGCTAGTTGGTGAGGTAACGGCTCACCAAGGCGACGATGCGTAGCCGACCTGAGAGGGTGATCGGCCACACTGGGACTGAGACACGGCCCAGACTCCTACGGGAGGCAGCAGTAGGGAATCTTCCGCAATGGACGAAAGTCTGACGGAGCAACGCCGCGTGAGTGATGAAGGTTTTCGGATCGTAAAGCTCTGTTGTTAGGGAAGAACAAGTGCAAGAGTAACTGCTTGCACCATGACGGTACCTAACCAGAAAGCCACGGCTAACTACGTGCCAGCAGCCGCGGTAATACGTAGGTGGCAAGCGTTGTCCGGAATTATTGGGCGTAAAGGGCTCGCAGGCGGTTTCTTAAGTCTGATGTGAAAGCCCCCGGCTCAACCGGGGAGGGTCATTGGAAACTGGGAAACTTGAGTGCAGAAGAGGAGAGTGGAATTCCACGTGTAGCGGTGAAATGCGTAGAGATGTGGAGGAACACCAGTGGCGAAGGCGACTCTCTGGTCTGTAACTGACGCTGAGGAGCGAAAGCGTGGGGAGCGAACAGGATTAGATACCCTGGTAGTCCACGCCGTAAACGATGAGTGCTAAGTGTTAGGGGGTTTCCGCCCCTTAGTGCTGCAGCTAACGCATTAAGCACTCCGCCTGGGGAGTACGGTCGCAAGACTGAAACTCAAAGGAATTGACGGGGGCCCGCACAAGCGGTGGAGCATGTGGTTTAATTCGAAGCAACGCGAAGAACCTTACCAGGTCTTGACATCCTCTGACAACCCTAGAGATAGGGCTTTCCCTTCGGGGACAGAGTGACAGGTGGTGCATGGTTGTCGTCAGCTCGTGTCGTGAGATGTTGGGTTAAGTCCCGCAACGAGCGCAACCCTTGATCTTAGTTGCCAGCATTCAGTTGGGCACTCTAAGGTGACTGCCGGTGACAAACCGGAGGAAGGTGGGGATGACGTCAAATCATCATGCCCCTTATGACCTGGGCTACACACGTGCTACAATGGACAGAACAAAGGGCTGCGAGACCGCAAGGTTTAGCCAATCCCACAAATCTGTTCTCAGTTCGGATCGCAGTCTGCAACTCGACTGCGTGAAGCTGGAATCGCTAGTAATCGCGGATCAGCATGCCGCGGTGAATACGTTCCCGGGCCTTGTACACACCGCCCGTCACACCACGAGAGTTTGCAACACCCGAAGTCGGTGAGGTAACCTTTATGGAGCCAGCCGCCGAAGGTGGGGCAGATGATTGGGGTGAAGTCGTAACAAGGTAGCCGTATCGGAAGGTGCGGCTGGATCACCTCCTTTCTAAGGATATATGGAGCAGTGTGCGTTTTGGTCTTGTTTAGTTTTGAAGGATCATTCCTTCAAAACATGTCTCTAGCGAGACAGGATTGTTCTTTGAAAACTAGATAACAATAAGTAATACATTCACATTGAATGCAATGCAAAGTTCATCACACATAGTGATTCTTTCTAAAGTAAGAAATGGTTAAGTTAGAAAGGGCGCACGGTGGATGCCTTGGCACTAGGAGCCGATGAAGGACGGGACGAACACCGATATGCTTCGGGGAGCTGTAAGCAAGCTTTGATCCGGAGATTTCCGAATGGGGAAACCCACTGCTCGTAATGGAGTAGTATCCATACTTGAATACATAGAGTATGAGAAGGCATACCCGGGGAAAAACATCTAAGTACCCGGAGGAAGAGAAAGCAAATGCGATTCCCTGAGTAGCGGCGAGCGAAACGGGAACAGCCCAAACCAAGAGGCTTGCCTCTTGGGGTTGTAGGACACTCTATACGGAGTTACAAAGGAATGATATAAGCGAAGAGGTCTGGAAAGGCCCGCCAGAGAAGGTAACAGCCCTGTAACTGAAATGTCATTCTCTCCAGAGTGGATCCTGAGTACGGCGGAACACGTGAAATTCCGTCGGAATCCGGGAGGACCATCTCCCAAGGCTAAATACTCCCTAGTGACCGATAGTGAACCAGTACCGTGAGGGAAAGGTGAAAAGCACCCCGGAAGGGGAGTGAAATAGATCCTGAAACCGTGTGCCTACAAGTAGTCAGAGCCCGTTAACGGGTGATGGCGTGCCTTTTGTAGAATGAACCGGCGAGTTACGATCCCGTGCAAGGTTAAGCAGAAGATGCGGAGCCGCAGCGAAAGCGAGTCTGAATAGGGCGCATGAGTACGTGGTCGTAGACCCGAAACCAGGTGATCTACCCATGTCCAGGGTGAAGTTCAGGTAACACTGAATGGAGGCCCGAACCCACGCACGTTGAAAAGTGCGGGGATGAGGTGTGGGTAGGGGTGAAATGCCAATCGAACCTGGAGATAGCTGGTTCTCTCCGAAATAGCTTTAGGGCTAGCCTCAAGGTAAGAGTCTCGGAGGTAGAGCACTGATTGGACTAGGGGCCCCTACCGGGTTACCGAATTCAGTCAAACTCCGAATGCCGATGACTTATCCTTGGGAGTCAGACTGCGAGTGATAAGATCCGTAGTCGAAAGGGAAACAGCCCAGACCGCCAGCTAAGGTCCCAAAGTATACGTTAAGTGGAAAAGGATGTGGAGTTGCTTAGACAACCAGGATGTTGGCTTAGAAGCAGCCACCATTTAAAGAGTGCGTAATAGCTCACTGGTCGAGTGACTCTGCGCCGAAAATGTACCGGGGCTAAACGTATCACCGAAGCTGCGGACTGTTCTTACGAACAGTGGTAGGAGAGCGTTCTAAGGGCTGTGAAGCCAGACCGGAAGGACTGGTGGAGCGCTTAGAAGTGAGAATGCCGGTATGAGTAGCGAAAGACGGGTGAGAATCCCGTCCACCGAATGCCTAAGGTTTCCTGAGGAAGGCTCGTCCGCTCAGGGTTAGTCGGGACCTAAGCCGAGGCCGAAAGGCGTAGGCGATGGACAACAGGTTGATATTCCTGTACCACCTCCTCACCATTTGAGCAATGGGGGGACGCAGGAGGATAGGGTAAGCGCGGTAATGGATATCCGCGTCCAAGCAGTTAGGCTGGGAAATAGGCAAATCCGTTTCCCGTGAAGGCTGAGCTGTGATGGCGAGCGAAATAGTAGCGAAGTTCCTGATTCCACACTGCCAAGAAAAGCCTCTAGCGAGGTGAGAGGTGCCCGTACCGCAAACCGACACAGGTAGGCGAGGAGAGAATCCTAAGGTGATCGAGAGAACTCTCGTTAAGGAACTCGGCAAAATGACCCCGTAACTTCGGGAGAAGGGGTGCTTCTTAGGGTGTTAAAGCCCCGAGAAGCCGCAGTGAATAGGCCCAGGCGACTGTTTAGCAAAAACACAGGTCTCTGCGAAGCCGTAAGGCGAAGTATAGGGGCTGACGCCTGCCCGGTGCTGGAAGGTTAAGAGGAGCGCTTAGCGTAAGCGAAGGTGCGAATTGAAGCCCCAGTAAACGGCGGCCGTAACTATAACGGTCCTAAGGTAGCGAAATTCCTTGTCGGGTAAGTTCCGACCCGCACGAAAGGCGCAACGATCTGGGCACTGTCTCAACGAGAGACTCGGTGAAATTATAGTACCTGTGAAGATGCAGGTTACCCGCGACAGGACGGAAAGACCCCGTGGAGCTTTACTGCAGCCTGATATTGAATGTTGGTACAGCTTGTACAGGATAGGTAGGAGCCTTGGAAACCGGAGCGCTAGCTTCGGTGGAGGCATCGGTGGGATACTACCCTGGCTGTATTGACCTTCTAACCCGCTGCCCTTATCGGGCAGGGAGACAGTGTCAGGTGGGCAGTTTGACTGGGGCGGTCGCCTCCTAAAATGTAACGGAGGCGCCCAAAGGTTCCCTCAGAATGGTTGGAAATCATTCGCAGAGTGTAAAGGCACAAGGGAGCTTGACTGCGAGACCTACAAGTCGAGCAGGGACGAAAGTCGGGCTTAGTGATCCGGTGGTTCCGCATGGAAGGGCCATCGCTCAACGGATAAAAGCTACCCCGGGGATAACAGGCTTATCTCCCCCAAGAGTCCACATCGACGGGGAGGTTTGGCACCTCGATGTCGGCTCATCGCATCCTGGGGCTGTAGTCGGTCCCAAGGGTTGGGCTGTTCGCCCATTAAAGCGGTACGCGAGCTGGGTTCAGAACGTCGTGAGACAGTTCGGTCCCTATCCGTCGCGGGCGCAGGAAATTTGAGAGGAGCTGTCCTTAGTACGAGAGGACCGGGATGGACGCACCGCTGGTGTACCAGTTGTTCTGCCAAGGGCATCGCTGGGTAGCTATGTGCGGACGGGATAAGTGCTGAAAGCATCTAAGCATGAAGCCCCCCTCAAGATGAGATTTCCCATTCCGCAAGGAAGTAAGATCCCTGAAAGATGATCAGGTTGATAGGTCTGAGGTGGAAGCGTGGTGACACGTGGAGCTGACAGATACTAATAGATCGAGGACTTAACCTATATTTAATGTGAAGCATGAACATTGTTATCTAGTTTTGAGAGAACATTCTCTCCATCAGGTTTGGTGGCGATAGCGAAGAGGTCACACCCGTTCCCATACCGAACACGGAAGTTAAGCTCTTCAGCGCCGATGGTAGTTGGGGGTTTCCCCCTGTGAGAGTAGGACGCCGCCAAGCTTGTTGTTTTTATATCGTCGCGGGGTGGAGCAGTTCGGTAGCTCGTCGGGCTCATAACCCGAAGGTCGCAGGTTCAAATCCTGCCCCCGCAACCAAAATGGTCCGGTAGTTCAGTTGGTTAGAATGCCTGCCTGTCACGCAGGAGGTCGCGGGTTCGAGTCCCGTCCGGACCGCCATTTTTATGACTTGTAAACGAAAACGTATAGTTTCGTTTTTTTTTATGTCTTTTTCTTTCAACAAGTATGAATGATGCGATGAAATATCGTCTGTTTGGCTACACTATATGTGAAAAGAAAAGATAATGACTTCATTCAACAAAGCCTGGTTTTTTTATACCAGGCTTTCTTTATATCATTTTTAGTTGGAACTGAGGCTCATATTCGCTACACTAATACTAACTGTGTCTGACATCATGTCTACTCAATCATTTGATTGGATGAAGGGGCTGTCTTTTATGGATGAATTTGATCTTATTCGCCGAATTACACCAAAAGAAACACATCAGCGTTCTTTGGTCATGGGTATCGGTGATGATGCTAGTGTTTATCAATCTCATTCACATTGTGAAGAGGTCGTTTGTGTTGATACAATGGTGGAGCATGTACATTTTCGATTTGATTTTTCCACACCCTTTGAAGTTGGATTTAAAGCGCTGGCAGTTAATGTAAGCGATATTGCGGCCATGGGAGGAACCCCAAAGTATTATCTTGTATCCATTGCGATCCCGCCTCATGGTGATGAGGCAATTGTCACTGCTCTTTACGAGGGAATGAACGCTTTGGCTGACACCTATCATATGGATTTAATCGGTGGAGATACGGTAGCCACCCGCAGTGACTTTGTTATTACAGTGACGGTCATTGGTGAAGTGCCAAAGGGAGCAGCCTGTTACCGTCACAGTGCCAGGGCAGGAGATGTTGTCTTTGTCACAGGCGAATTAGGTTCATCAGCTGCTGGGCTATCACTCTTAATGAATGAAGTGAATGCTGCACATTCAATCGACACTGCTTTTTTTCTTGAGCGTCACAAAATGCCGCAGCCGCACGTTGCTGCTGGTCTTATTTGTTCAAGCTTCCCCCGGGTGACCTTGAATGATGTGAGTGACGGATTAGCGAGTGAGCTGAACGAAATTGCGGAAGCCAGTCATGTGACGTTGGAAATCGAAGCTGATAAGCTTCCGAAGCACCCAGATTTACCGTTGTTACGTAAAGACTGGCTTGAATGGGTGTTGTTCGGGGGAGAAGACTTTGTTTTAACTGGTACGATTCCAGCGGCTGATTGGGAAAGCTTTGAGACACAATGTAAAAAGCAGGGCATTCAGGTTACGTGCATTGGACAAGTCAAAGGTGATGAAGCAGCCAGTGTGATCTTAAAAGACAATGATCAACAAACAATATTAATGAAAAAAGGATATAATCATTTTAAGAAATGAGGTGACACCCATCGTGCAGTTAACGTGGAAAACAAAAGGTGCGGATGAGACGAAACGAATTGCCGCTGCCTTGGCCAAACTTGTGATGCCAGGAGATGTACTGACATTAGAAGGAGATCTAGGCGCAGGTAAAACCACTTTTTCAAAAGGATTTGCAGAAGGCCTCGGTATTACCCGTATCGTCAACAGCCCTACTTTTACAATTATAAAAGAATACACAGATGGCAGGCTGCCACTTTATCATATGGACGTGTACCGTATGGAAGATGCGGAAGAAGATATTGGGCTCGAAGAATATTTTGAGGGAGAGGGTGTATGCTTGGTTGAATGGGCACATCTCATTGAGCCACAATTGCCTTCATCCTATTTAAAAATTGAAATGCTGAGAACAGAACGTGAAGAAGAACGTCATCTCACGTTTTATGCAAAAGGGGAGCGCTATGAGACCCTTTGTAAGGAGATGAAAGAATTTGACCATACTGGCGATTGATACGTCAAACCACACACTAGGAATTGCTCTTGTCCGAGACGACACTGTGATTGGAGAAAGCATTACGTACTTAAAAAAGAATCATTCAGTCCGAGCGATGCCGACAGTTGAAGCACTGATGAAAGAATGCGGTATAGCGCCGAGTGAATTAAGCAAAATTGTTGTGGCAAAAGGACCTGGTTCTTACACTGGTGTCAGAATCGGTGTGACCATTGCAAAAACACTCGCTTGGACGCTGTCTATTCCGGTATCTGCTGTTTCAAGTTTAGAAACGCTGGCAGCTAATGCTCAATATTTTGATGGATGGATCTCGCCTATATTTGATGCGAGAAGAGGACAAGTTTATACTGGGCTATATACGTTTGAAGCTGGAAAAATAAAAGAAGTCAAACCAGACCAAAATATCCTGCTCACAGATTGGCTTCAAGAGCTGAAGAAGGAGGGGAAGCCTGTCTTATTTCTTGGACATGATGTGCATCTTCATCAAGAGAGCATTCGCTCCGTACTTGGAGAAACGGCTGTTTTAGCGGAGGGGACATTTCATAATCCAAGACCTTCAGTGCTTGCATGTTTAGGGGCAGATCGCTCTGCTGAAGATGTACATCAGCTAGTTCCTAACTATATTCGTTTGGCAGAAGCGGAAGTGAAATGGCTTGAAGGACAAAAATAATCTCCACACAGTAGGGATTCGAAGAATGACAGTAGAGGACATTCCTGAGGTGTATACGATCGAAGTGCATTCGTTTACAGCACCTTGGAAAAAAGAATCGTTTGTCTATGAGATTCTCCATAACCAATACAGCCATTATTTCCTCATCGAAGAAGCTGGTGAGCCTGTTGGTTATTGCGGGGTCTGGATTGTCATGGACGATGCACAAATTACGAACATTGCGATTCTGCCTGAGCATAGAGGAAAAGGTTACGGAGAAGCATTGCTGCGATATGTTATGGAATTTTGCAAAGAAAAAAAGACAGATCATCTTTCATTAGAGGTGCGGGTATCGAATACTCCAGCACAATCCCTTTATGAAAAACTTGGTTTCCGACCAGCTTCTATTCGAAAGAAATATTATACAGATAATGGGGAAGATGCATTAGTCATGTGGGTGAATATAAATGAGTGAACAAAAAGATCGATTCATATTAGGTATAGAAACAAGCTGTGACGAAACCGCTGCGTCCATTGTGAAAAATGGGAAAGAGATTGTAGCGAACGTTGTCGCCTCACAAATAGAAAGTCACAAACGATTTGGCGGTGTTGTGCCAGAAATCGCTTCAAGACATCATGTGGAACAAATGACCATCGTATTAGAAGAAGTGATGGCTCAGGCCAATATGACCTTTCAGGATTTAGATGCCATTGCTGTGACAGAAGGACCGGGCTTAGTCGGTGCACTATTGATAGGTGTCAATGCAGCCAAAGCACTGAGCTTCGCACATCAAATTCCACTTGTCGGTGTTCATCATATTGCTGGACACATTTATGCGAACCAGCTCGTTGATGAACTGGTGTTTCCATGTTTAGCTCTTGTCGTTTCTGGGGGACATACTGAGCTCGTTCTCATGAAAGAGCATGGGTCTTTTGAGGTCATTGGAGAAACATTGGATGATGCGGCTGGAGAAGCGTATGACAAAGTGGCTCGGACGATGGGTCTTCCATATCCAGGTGGACCTCACATTGATCGATTAGCACATGAAGGGGAGCCTGTAATCAAGCTTCCTCGCGCATGGCTTGAAGAAGGCTCCTACCATTTTAGTTTTAGCGGTTTAAAATCAGCTGTGATCAACACACTGCACAATGCGTCTCAAAAAGGTGAAACGATTGCGCCAGAGGATTTGGCTGCAAGTTTCCAAGAAAGCGTCATTGAGGTGCTAGTCGGAAAGACATTAAAAGCGGCTGAAGCGTACGGTGTGAAGCAAGTCGTTTTAGCTGGTGGGGTTGCTGCCAATAAAGGCCTTAGAGAAGCATTAACATCAGCCTTTGCGAAGCTGCCTGAAGTCAATGTTATCATTCCGCCATTGTCTCTTTGTACAGACAATGCAGCTATGATTGCTGCTGCGGGAACCATTGCGTTTGAAAAAGGAATAAGAGGCGATATGGCTATGAATGGTCAGCCGGGATTGCCGCTTGTGTCCTATGAATGAGAACTCCTGTGGATATACAGGGGTTTTTTTATGAAAATGAAAACGATTTATTCACATGTAAACGTTATATATCCACAATTGTTAGAAAATTTTGTTTTAAAATGAGAAGAATGTGTATAAACAGGATCTTTTATGTGGATATGTGATTAAAACACTGTGGATAAAGTGGATAACTTTAATATATTTAAGGATAATCAAGAAGTTGTTGTGGGTACTTTTGTGGATAAGAAGTTTTCGCTCACAGAAAAAAGAGCACCCGTTAGGGCGCTCTTTAAGCATTTAATAGATCTTCCCATTCTGCAAAAAGGGATTCCATCTCTTGGTTGAGAGAATCATTGTCTGTTTGAATGGCTTGTACCTTCTCATGATCTTGGAAAATAGCAGGATCACACAAAAGCTGTTCATTTTCAGCGAGCTTGTCTTCAATAACAGCGATCCGCTCTTCAATTTCTTCGATTCTGCGTTGTTTTTGTCTTTCTTTCTTTTTCAATTCTTTTTCTTCCGCATAAGAAAGCTTGGCTGTTTCTACTGGTTTTGCTGCTTGTTTTTTATGCGTCTCCTGAGTTTGAAGTGCTTCAAGCTCTAATTGTTCGTTTTTCTTTTCAAGATAGTAGTCGTAGTCACCGAGGTATTCAGTTGTTTCATTTGGTGAGAGCTCGAGTACTTTTGTTGCCAGGCGATTGATAAAATATCGGTCATGCGAAACGAACAAAATGGTTCCTGGATAATCAATTAGTGCATTCTCTAAAATTTCTTTACTATCTAAGTCAAGATGGTTCGTCGGTTCATCGAGAATGAGGAAATTGGCCTTTTGCAGCATCAGCTTTGCGAGGGCAAGGCGTGCTTTTTCTCCACCGCTTAATGCATGTACAGGCTTTAAGACATCATCCCCTGAGAAAAGGAAGTTCCCTAAGCATGTCCGAATTTCTTTTTCAGTCATATGCGGATAATCATCCCAAAGCTCATTAAGTACTTTCTTGGATGATGTGAGCTTGGCTTGTTCTTGATCATAGTAGCCAATCGTCACATGAGAGCCAAAGATGATATCTCCTTTTACAGGCTTCAGCGTATTCGTTAATGTTTTTAAAAGAGTTGATTTGCCGATCCCGTTAGGACCAATCAGTGCCACGCTATCCCCGCGTTTTATATGAAAAGAGAGGGAGGATAGAAGCGGCGTTTTTTCATCATAACTAATATCAAGATCATGTACCTTCAGCACATCGTTACCGCTCTGTCTTGTAATATCAAAATGGAAGCTTGCCGATTTTTCATCACCTAATGGCTTGTCTAAGCGATCCATTCGTTCCAGCTGCTTCCGTCTACTTTGAGCGCGTTTTGTTGTAGAGGCTCTTGCTAGGTTGCGATCGACGAAATCCTGGAGCTTCGAGATTTCTTCTTGCTGTTTTTCATACAGCTTCATATCACGCTCTAGCTGTTCAGCTTTTTGGTCAAGATACTTGCTATAGTTTCCCGCAAACTTCTTCATGGCTGTTCTTGATACTTCATATACATGGTTCACGACTTTGTCTAAGAAATATCGGTCATGGGAAACGATGAGAATCGCCCCTGTATAATTTTGCAAATACTGCTCAAGCCATGATAAGGTATCAATATCTAGATGGTTGGTCGGCTCATCCAGAATTAAGAGTTCTGGTTTCATCAATAAGAGCTTTCCAAGCGCTAGACGAGTTTTCTGGCCGCCGCTTAAGGATTGGACGGTTGTGTGATCTTCAAAATGGCTAAAGCCGAGTCCATGAAGAATGGAGCGGACATCTGCTTCATATTGATAGCCGCCTTGATCTTTAAAAGCCTGTTGCAGCCTGTCATAGGTTTTCATCAGGGAATCTAGTTCTGAGCCTGTGGAAGAAGCCATCTGTTCTTCAATGGCTCTCATCTCTTGTTCCATCTCTTTTAAATGATCAAAAACCGATAGGAGTTCGTCCTTTAACGTACGTGTAGACGTCACATCGGTGTGCTGTGCTAAATAACCAATAGATAGGTCTTTCGGTTTGATGATCTCACCTTGTTCGTAAGACATTTGACCGGCAATGATTTTTAAAAGCGTGGATTTGCCTGCACCGTTACGGCCGACAATGGCAATACGATCCTTTGCTTTGACTTCCAATTTTATATTCGTTAAAACGGTATCAGCGCCAAACGATTTTGACAGCTGATTCACTTGTAGAATCATCATGTAACTTCACCTCTGCTATAATATGTTAAGTGTAGCTTATCAGCAGTAAACCGGCAAATCTTATAGACGACAGCCATGGTCAAATGAAAGACAGATAAGGAAAAATAGTGTATGATTTGAGTGAGGGAGCGTTGAAAGATGAGTCAATTTAGCCACTTTAACGAACAAGGAAGAGCAAAGATGGTCGACATTAGTGATAAATCGTCTACAGTGAGAACCGCCGTTGCTGTTTCAAGCGTTCGTATGATAAAAGAAGTGTTTGATAAAATACAACATCGTGAAATTGGAAAAGGGGATGTGCTGTCTGTCGCACAGGTAGCCGGCATCATGGCAGCAAAGCAAACGTCCAATATCATTCCAATGTGTCATCCGCTTGCACTAAAAGGCGTGGATATCTCCTTTGATTGGGAGGAAGACGGAAATGCGCACATTCTGAACATACAAGTACAGGTGAAAACAAAAGGAAGTACGGGTGTGGAGATGGAAGCGCTCACTTCTGCGTCAGTATGTGCACTGACCGTTTACGACATGTGTAAAGCGATTGATAAAGGCATGATCATCGGTCCGACCTATCTAGTTGAAAAGACAGGCGGGAAAAACGGTGATTTTCACAGAGCATCTGATATTTAAGTTGGAGGATCTTATATGAATATAGACCAGTCAAAAATTCCACAAGCGACAGCCAAACGTTTGCCGCTTTACTACCGCTTTTTAAAAAATCTGCATGCATCAGGAAAACAAAGGGTGTCATCGGCCGAGCTTAGTGATGCAGTCAAAGTGGATTCTGCCACTATTCGCCGAGATTTTTCGTACTTTGGTGCACTTGGGAAGAAGGGGTATGGCTATAATGTCGATTACCTCTTGACCTTCTTCAGAAAAACCCTTGACCAAGATGAAATGACGAATGTCATGCTCATCGGTGTCGGGAATTTAGGGACTGCTTTTTTACACTATAATTTCATCAAAAATAATAATACAAAAATTTCAATGGCTTTTGACGTCAATGAGAGTAAAATAGGAAGTGAGATAGGCGGCGTGCCTGTCTATGATTTGGATAAGCTTGAAGAGCATGTTCAAGAGGTAGGAGATATTCCTGTTGCGATTTTGACAGTACCTGCCGTAGCAGCTCAGTCCATTACAGATCGTTTGATTGCCCTTGGCATCAAAGGAATCCTTAACTTTACGCCGGCTCGATTGAATGTGCCGGAACACATTCGAATTCATCATATAGATTTGGCGGTTGAACTTCAGTCTCTTGTGTATTTCTTAAAGCATTATTCTGTTACGCAGGAGGACTGACGAAAAGGGGTAAAGGGGGTGGAGCAAATGGGTCCGATTGGTCCTGGAAGTTTGATTCTAATTGCGATTGTTGCGCTCATTATTTTTGGGCCGAAAAAGCTTCCTGAATTAGGAAGAGCAGCAGGAGATACATTACGAGAATTCAAAAATGCCACAAAAGGTTTAGCTGATGATCAGGAAGAAAAAAAGAAAAAAGAAGATCAGTAGAATAGGATGAGCTTCATGAATGTCAAAGATATGCCGCTTATGGAGCATATTGTGGAACTGCGAAAACGTTTAGTGATCATTGCGATGTTTTTTGTCACCTTTATGGTGGCAGGTTTTTTTCTCGCTAAGCCGGTCATTGTGTATTTGCAAAATACTGATGAAGCGGCAACATTGACATTGAACGCATTTAAGCTCACAGATCCACTGTACGTGTTTATGCAGTTCGCATTTGTCATTGCACTCGTTTTGACGTGTCCCGTGATTTTATATCAGCTTTGGGCGTTTGTGAGTCCTGGCTTATATGAAAAAGAAAGAAAGGTGACACTTGCTTACATTCCGATTGCACTGCTTTTATTTTTGAGCGGTGTGGCTTTCTCTTATTTTATTTTGTTCCCGTTTGTCGTCGATTTTATGATGCGGATGTCGAATGATTTACATGTGGAGCAAGTGATTGGGATTCATGAGTATTTTACATTTCTGATGCAGTTAACACTTCCATTTGGATTTTTGTTTCAGATGCCTGTCGTGTTGATGTTTTTCACAAGACTTGGCATCATTACACCGATGTTCTTATCGAAAATACGGAAGTATGCCTATTTTGTCCTCCTTGTCATTGCCGCACTGATTACACCGCCAGAGCTCGTTTCTCACCTCATGGTTACCTTGCCAATGCTCGTTTTGTATGAAGTGAGTATAATCATTTCAAGAGTAACCTATCGCAAAATGCAGCAAACAGAGGAGAAAGAAAGTGCTGATGTCTCATAAAAAAAGCATCGTGATCCAACATGTGATCACGATGCTTTTTCTATTGTGAAAGGAATTGATGGATTGCATGAAATAGGTGTTTGTAATATGCGGACTCATGCGGGACAAAATCCTGTACGTCTACTTCTCTGCTTTCCTCACGTCGTTCTCCGGCTGCATCAACGTCAAAGCCCTCGATCTGAATTCTTTTGCATTCTCCTGTTAAAAGCTGCTGTGCATCCATTAACTTTGCTCTATAAAGACCAGCAACTTCTTCTTTCTGTAGATGAACATCCATGTGTTCTTTTTGCTCCATATAAAGATACACATGGCAAAATTCACGGTCGATGAACGATGGCAGATGAATTTCATCTTGGATGATACCTGTATAGGTCACTTCCTTAAAAGGGATGGAGAGACCGAGCTCTTCTTCGACCTCTCTCATACCATCAGGAGGCTGTTCAACTGCGAGAAGATGGCCTGCTGCTGTGATATCAAGGAGAGAAGGAAAATCCTTTTTTTCGGGACTTCTAAGCTGAAAATAAAGGAACACTGTGTCATCTTCTTTTTTTAAAAGCCAGAAATGAAATGTTTCATGCCAAAGGCCCTGGGCATGAACATCAGACCGGGCGGCTGTACCTATCGTTTCATGACGATCATTCATGATGTTCAGTTCTTCCTGTTCCATGAAGACATCCCCTCCATAAAAAAACCATTTTCCAAGCAGAGGAAAATGGTTTTTGGTTTATTTTTGCTGCTGTTTTTTCAGTTTGACAGAAAAAGCAAACATTTTAAACGCGATATTAATATTATAGGCCGCAAACACCATCAGCAAAATGTTGTAAAATGACCACATATCACCTGGATTTTGAATGGCCATATAGGTGAACGCCACACCTACGGCAAAATAAATAATGCCCCATACGACAGGGTTTCTCATGAGAAAAAGCCTCCAATAATCATTTGCATTGTTTGAGTTTGTTCTTCAATCATTTTTTTTACTGGCTCAATCTGCACAAGAATGACGAGCGAGTTCATTAGCATATGTGCGCCGATTGGAACAATGATTCGTTTTGTTTTCGCATATAAGAAAGAAAAAGTAAAGCCCATTGCGGTATAGAGCAAGAAGTGGGCAAAATCAGAGTGTGCAGCAGCGAAAAATACCGAACTAACAAGTGCCCCAATGAAGAAATTCGTTCTTTCATAGATCACACCAAAAATAATTTTCCGGAAAATGATTTCCTCAAGAATTGGCCCAATCAGCGCAATGATGATGACAAGTAAAGGAAAAGTCTCCATAATAGATAAAATATTTTGTGTGTTTTCTGACTCACGGCCAATGCCGAATGCATATTGTTCAATCATGCCAGCAACCGATTGCGTGAACAGAGAAAGAAAGAAACCGCCAATGATCCAGGCGATAGCAGAACCGATGGAAACAGGTGCTTCATTCCGAAGTGATGCTTTTGGTACGGTTCGAAGAATGAACAAAATGATGATCAATCCAATACAGAAGCTGATGATGGTCCAGGTTCCTGACAATTCAGAGAGCTCTGCTTGTGTCATCGGTGTCTGAATGTATCCTAACCATTTCATAATGAACACATAAGGAATCGCAGAAACCTGTACCAATATATACGTTAAGATGATGTACCAATATTGTTTTTTCAAGTAACGAAAACCCCTTTACTAAAAGAACTAGATTTATTGTAACACAAGTCTTCTTTTTCGTTGAAAAGGAAAGAATCGGTGATAAAAAAAGATCATGAAAGCGTAAAAATTTTTGAGTTTTTTACTTGAAATTGCAGAAGACATTCTTTATTATAATAAATGTGTTAGCACTCTCTATTGATGAGTGCTAAAAGAGACTACATATAAAAATTGAGGAGGTTGTTTCTTATGTTAAAGCCATTAGGCGATCGCGTAATCATTGAACTCGTTGAATCTGAGGAAAAAACCGCTAGCGGTATTGTCTTACCGGATTCTGCAAAAGAAAAACCGCAAGAAGGTAAAATTGTTGCAGCAGGTTCAGGGCGTGTACTTGAAAGTGGTGAGCGCGTTGCGTTAGAAGTCAATACAGGCGACCGCATTATCTTCTCAAAATATGCAGGCACTGAAGTGAAATATGAAGGAAAAGAATATTTAATTCTTCGTGAAAGCGACATTTTAGCTGTTATTGGTTAATCACATAAAAACGCATTGAGATATATTTCTAAAAAGACTGAGGAGGTTTCGTTATTATGGCAAAAGATATTAAGTTCAGTGAAGAAGCACGTCGTGCGATGTTACGTGGTGTAGATGCACTTGCAGATGCTGTAAAAGTAACTTTAGGACCTAAAGGACGTAACGTGGTTCTTGAGAAAAAATTCGGTTCTCCACTTATCACAAATGATGGTGTAACAATTGCAAAAGAAATCGAATTAGAAGATGCATTTGAAAACATGGGTGCAAAACTTGTGGCTGAAGTTGCAAGCAAAACAAACGACGTAGCTGGTGACGGTACAACAACGGCAACAGTTCTAGCTCAAGCAATGATCCGTGAAGGCCTTAAAAACGTAACAGCTGGTGCAAACCCTGTTGGCGTTCGTAAAGGAATTGAAGAAGCAGTGAAAGTCGCACTTGAAGGCTTACACGAGATTTCTAAACCAATCGAAGGCAAAGAATCAATTGCTCAAGTTGCGTCTATTTCTGCAGCAGATGAAGAAGTAGGAAGCTTGATCGCTGAAGCTATGGAGCGTGTTGGAAACGACGGAGTTATCACAATCGAAGAATCTAAAGGTTTTACAACTGAGCTTGAAGTGGTTGAAGGAATGCAATTTGACCGCGGATATGCTTCACCGTACATGGTGACGGATTCTGATAAGATGGAAGCAGTTCTTGAAAATCCTTACATCTTAATCACTGACAAAAAGATCACAAACATTCAAGAAATCCTTCCTGTACTTGAGCAAGTTGTACAACAAGGTAAACCATTATTGATCATTGCTGAAGATGTAGAAGGCGAAGCACTTGCAACACTTGTTGTGAACAAACTTCGTGGTACATTCAATGCAGTGGCAGTGAAAGCACCTGGATTCGGTGATCGTCGTAAAGCAATGCTTGAAGACATTTCTGTTCTAACTGGCGGAGAATTAATCACAGAAGACCTAGGACTTGATCTGAAATCAACTGAAATTGGTCAGCTTGGCCGCGCGTCTAAAGTAGTTGTCACAAAAGAAAACACAACCATCGTTGAAGGTGCAGGAGATTCTGCTCAAATCGCAGCACGTGTGAACCAAATCCGTGCGCAAGTAGAAGAAACAACTTCTGAATTCGATAAAGAAAAATTACAAGAACGTCTTGCAAAACTAGCTGGCGGCGTCGCTGTCATCAAAGTTGGTGCTGCTACTGAAACAGAACTAAAAGAGCGTAAACTACGCATCGAGGATGCATTGAACTCAACTCGTGCAGCAGTTGAAGAAGGTATCGTATCCGGTGGTGGTACAGCACTTGTGAATGTATACAACAAAGTCGCTTCAATTGAAGCTGAAGGTGACGTTCAAACTGGTGTCAACATCGTTCTACGTTCTCTTGAAGAGCCGATCCGTCAAATCGCTCACAACGCAGGTCTTGAAGGATCAGTCATCGTTGAGCGCTTGAAAAACGAAGAAATTGGCGTAGGCTTCAACGCAGCAACAAACGAATGGGTAAACATGATCGAAAAAGGAATCGTTGACCCAACAAAAGTAACTCGCTCTGCACTTCAAAACGCAGCTTCTGTTGCAGCTATGCTTCTTACAACTGAAGCAGTCGTAGCTGACAAACCAGAAGAAGGCGGCTCAGGCGGCGGAATGCCGGATATGGGCGGAATGGGCGGAATGGGTGGAATGATGTAACACCCCCCCGAAAACCCCTTGAAATATAGGGGTTTTTGTTTTGTTTTTTTACTGGTCACGTATTGGTCACTTACGGCAAATTTGATTTCTAATGAATGATGGAAAAATATAAGAACAAATGAAATCGAAATCCTCACCTCTTTTCAGGCGTTAGAATAAAAGACTTTTAAAGAGAAAAGCGGTGAACATATGGGATTGACGACTTGGGTGGCGATTATTCTTGTATTCGTCATCGTGTTTGGATTGTTTGGATCAAAAAAGCGCTAGAAATCATACTTCGAAACCCACTTCCACAAAGGGAGTGGGTTTCGCTGCTTCTGCAACTGGTGCCGCTTAAGTCATGTGTAAAAAGGTCAGCTGCGCAGAAAAGATTCCAAGCCCGTCTACAAGAATCATTTCAACCATTATTCCTTGATCTATGGCTGTTTCAACTTCACTCTCTCACCCTTCAATCTACTAATACACATAGATTCAAATCAAGCGCGATGTTTTTTTAGAATTGAAGTTGAACATCAATTGTTGGATGCTCTTTTTGTTTAAAATTACATAAAAAAATCCACCATTTCCATAAAAAATCAGACGAATTCCTTATAATAAAAGTATCTGAGAACGGGGAGTGAGTCGAGATGGACCAAAATGTGCTGCAAATGGATCAAGACAGATCAGAGAATGAACTAGCGGTTCTTAATATATCTTCTAAAGAAATTGGTGCTTTATCAAAGGAAGCGGCGGAGCAGCTGCTGCAAACGAAGGATACGGACTGTATTCATCAATTGATGTATGTTCCGATTGAGAAGAAAGAAGATGTGGATTGGTTGATTCAATGTGTTGGAGAGGCGCTAGAGGATGAAGATGAAGATGACGTTGCACTTGAATTTGCTGATTTGCTCTATTTCTTTGTTATCCCGTTTTATGGGGAGTATATTTTGAGAGATCGTCATTTGTATGAGTATATTGATCATTTGTTGGTGCGATTAGCATCTAGGTCTCACTCGGGTATCGATACACTGATTCATATAATGAGAGAAGATTTGAACGGAATGAACAATAAAAGAAGCTTGTAGAGCGGCTCTCTACAAGCTTTTTTGTGTCCAATTACTGGGCTCTCTCCCAGGTGATCTTTGTTTCATTTGTCGTTTTCTTTCCTTTTGCCAGCACCTTGCCGTTTTCCTGTTTTACGGTGATATCCAGGTCATAAAAGGAGTAGAGGGCACCAAGGCTGTCATTTTCCGGCTTATGCAGGTTGTTTTCTTTTTCAGTGGATGCTCCAATGGCTAGCGTTTTGGCAAAGTTTAATCCGATGACTTCAGCGTAATCACTGTTGGTATCATATGAGGCCGTCACGTTTAGGGAAATGACTTTTTTCTTTTGATCAACGGTAATCGCTGTGTCTTTAATGAGTTTAGACTGCTCCATTACTTCTTTCGTTTCATTTTGAATGCGTTCATTAATCGTCGGAAGTGCTACAGATTCTGATGTTTTTTCTTTTGTTGTATTTGAGCACGCAGCTAAAATAGAGAAGCTTGCAACTAGACTCAAGAAAATAAGTAGACTTTTTCTCACGTTCTTTCTCCTTTTTTCTTCGAAGTATGTATGCTTATGTTACCACGAAACGTTGTTTTGATTAAAAAAGAATGTTGACAAGCTGTGAACAATCAAAAGCACCCAAGGATGGGCGCTTTTTTCTTATTGTGCTGAAAGGGTTGTACTAAGTGGAATGGAAGAAATGACTGTGAATGCTGGAGCCGCAGCACCTGACTCTAGATTTTTACGTAAAAGAGATGATTTGACGGTGCCGTCCCATTTTTTATAGACACTTCCAGATGTATTTGCACGAAGCTGTACATTAGAGAAGCTTGCTTGTGAGTAGCTGTTTGTCCCATCATCCTGAACCCCATGTACCATTTTGACGACATCGAGGTCTTTCAGACGACTAGGATTGAAAACAGGCTGTTTATAACGCAGTTTCCCGTTGACATATAGTGACACTGTGCCATCACCATTGTTGATGAGCTTTAAGTTGACACGTGCACCATCTTTAATACTTGAATCGTATTCGCTGTTCCAATATTGACTGCCGCCTTGGGAGCCGCTGCCCAAAAAGACCTTATAGCCAGAAGATGTTTTTGAAATCCCGCTTTCAATAACGGCAGAGCCGAGACCGAGATACCAGTCAGCATAGCCATTTTTAATGGTTGCTGTTTTCGGCAGTACAATATCAGCAGAGATACCTGACCATTTCGCTTCATCCGTTTGTGTCACAATCGCACCGTGACGGGGGTTAGCCGCTGAGGCAGGCAGACTTGAAAACATTAAAACAAACGCTAAGCTCAGACTGAACATCGTGATCCATTTTTTCATGATAATTCCTCCTTATAGTTCATTCACTTATATAATATAAAATGAAAAACAGGTCTGACTTACAAAGTTCTGACTGTTTTTGGTGGTATTTATGTTGATAATCGGTCATAAAGTGGTTAACTTGTATTCGAATTGTAATGTGACTGTAAAATAACTGGGTGCATCTTCATGTATAATAAGTGCAGAAACCAAATACGGAGGATTTTTTAATGAATAAAAAGCTTATCGCGACAATCGTAACAGTAGCTAGTTTATTTTTAGCGTTTAGTTTCTCACATGGAGCAAGTGCAAAAAAAGTAAGCGGCAATATTACTTGGTATAATGGTGTCGGCAAAAAAGGCGCAGATGGAAAAAAACTCGGTCATTGGGATGCAGCAACGAAAATGGGATTTGACGTACCGAAAAAAGGTACAAAACTAAGAGTGACAACAAAAGCGAAACCACATAAAGTGATTACAGTATATAAATATGATGTAGGTAGAATGCCAAACGCAGTATTAGACGTAAGTCCGAAAGCATTCAAAGCACTTGGGTATTCAACAAGTAAAGGTGTCGTCAAAGGGCATTACACTTATTAATACATAGGCATGCAAAGAAGCGGGAAAAGTTCATTTTCTGGCTTCTTTTGTTGTAGAGAGGGTCTGAAAGTCAATGAAAAAATCAACATGGTGGATCATCACGGTCATTGGACTCGCAGTGATTGCGGCCGTCATTTTCTTCATAATGAAGCCGGGTCAAGAGGCGAAACATGCAGGAAAAGTGAAAATAAATCAAGATGCAAAAGACGAATTGCTTGTTTCATTTACAGATCAACAGTTAAATAACACATATTACCTGCACGACAAGGCACTTCATACGGAGAAGCTCACAGCATATCCTTCGATTGCTTATGATCGGGCGAAACAGACTTTATACTACACGTATACGAATGAAGACACGCAAAAGGTGAGTATCCGAGAACTGAATGTAAAAACCGATAAAGAAAAAACGCTCTTTACGAGTGAAGATTCAATTGACAGTATGAGGCTGTCTGGCGACGGAAAGCAGTTATATCTAAGGTATAATAAGGCTTCAGGTGAGCAATTTTATGTAGCATCTTTTGATTTGAAAAAACACAAAGTGAAAGTGTTATATCCTAAAAAAAGTGATGATGATACGGTGAGCTCTTTTGCCTACGATCCAGCATCAAATCTTTTGGCCATTCAGCATTATTCGTTAAAAGAAGATTATAAGAAGACTGATGAAGCGAATGAAAAAGGAATGGACCCTGAGCCAACGACCATGAAGATTACCCTTCAAGCAGGTGAGAAGGGGAAAAACATTGCGCGCATCTCTCAAACAATTAATGATATTTCATTTTCACCAGATCACAAGAAGCTGGTTTATACAGAAGTGAAGGTTCGAAACGAAAAAGAAGTCTCCTCTATTAAGATGCTTGATGTAGATACGGGAAAAACGAAGACACTCGTTAAAAACAGCAAGGATGTGCATATTTTAAGTACTGCACAGCCGCAATTTTCTTCGGATGGGACATCGATTTATTTCTTAGGTGCTGCAAAGAACGCAAAGGAATTAAAGGATGACACCGGCCGGAAGGCGAAGGTTAGAACCATTTATGAATACGACCTCAAGAAGAAAACAGTAGAAGCTGCTTGGGAGAAAGATGGCGGGATTGTTAACAACTTTACTGTCAATCGATAAAAGGTGCGTTCAGTTATGTCATATAACTGGACGTTTTTTTATTTTGTCGTGGGATATGTCGGTGAAAGATAAGGATTGTTGAAATGAAAATCATTTTTTAAGCAAGGAAATGAGTGGTATTTTCATATTTTGCTGTTGTGACAGAATCAACGAAAGAGATTAAGATAAGTAGAAATAAAAAAACGAGAGGACAGATGACTTCTCGTTTTCTCTTATTTATTTTATGTTTTCATCTAGTAAGTTTTGAAAAATAAACAAGGCATTAATGGAATGAGGGAATCCTGCAACCTTTGTACAGTGCTTAATCAACTCCATAATCTCTATAACAGAGAGCCCGATATGTAATGCTTGTGCAAAATGAGCTTTTAACTCTTCACCACAATCGCCTTTTGTAATCAGAGCAGATAGTGTGCTGATGGCCTTTTGTTTTTCATCCAATATGAAGTGATTGAATTCTTTTTGTTCACCGAGTTCAATTGTTAGTTGTTCAATGTTTGATCGAATGCTCTCGTTTTCATGAGTTGAAAGCTTCTCTATGTTTCCTGCCACTGTTTCTCGATTGACCTGGCAAGTCTCTTTTTCTTCATTCAAATTGAACTCCTCCGTTTTTTATGACGATTTTCTATTTGTTCGTGTATTGTTTCTTCAGTGCCTTTTGATAGAGGTAATGGGTATATAGTAGTATTATCGGTTTGCTACGCTATTTTTTTAGTGTTAAATGTTCGGAGAAACCATTCATTAAGTTTATTATTCAATTTCCAAATAGATCGACCGCCAAAAGGAAAAAAGGCTAATGAATTCATGTCAGTTAGCCTTTTCATGATAATCTATGTCAAACGAAATTGCATATAGTTTGTGAAACGATGATGGTTATTACTGAATGATATCCATCGGCCGCATCATGTCATAATCCTCGTGTTCTAAAATATGACAATGCCACACATAGCGGCCGCTATATGGGACAAACCTGGCGATGATTCGAATGACTTCACCGGCATGCGATTGAATGGTGTCCTTGTAGCCTTGTTCATGCAAAGGAGGCGCTTCATTCGGTCCTGTGTACACAATTTCGCCTGTCGATTGATAGATGTCTGTATCAAATGGCCTTCTATCAATCACTCTGAATTGAACAAGGTGTAAATGAATAGGATGTGTACCCCTTGTTGGATTGACAATAGACCAAACCTCTACACTGCCAAGTCGCGGATTTTCCGTGACAGGATCATTCCAAAATTGGTTATCTAGCAATAAAATTGGGCGGCCATATTTATCCTGTGTGCCGCTAAGTGTTAGTGTACGTTCTTTATCTGCCCGGCTCGGTCGAAGCGATGGAAGTGGTTTGAAAATCGGACGTAATGTTTTAGGTGCTCTTCCTTTTAGCGGACGTGTGACTTTAAATTGCATAACGTTCGCATCTGTTTCTGGATTTACTTCCTGACCGCAGCCTGCTTTATTTTTTAAAATGATCGTTTTGTTTTCATGAGCTGAAAAATCAATGATGACATCAAAACGTTCAGCAGGTGCAATGCTAAAGGATTGGTGATGAACCGGTCTTGGCAAAAAGCCGCCATCAGATCCAATTTGTAAGATCGTGGCATCGTTGTCTAGATGCAGCTCATAAGTTCTTGTATTGGATGCATTTAATATCCGAAAACGGTATTTTCGTGGTTCAACTTCTAAATACGGCCACACCTTTCCATTGACCAAAATCGTTTCCCCGCAAAAAAAGGGCACGATGGAGGGGTCTGGAAGGTCACTGTCTTCTGGTGTGTTGTTTGGTCTGCTTGGATAAAACAATGCTCCATCTTCCTGAAATGTACGGTCCATGATCATTAATGGAATATCATACTCATCTTTCGGTAATTCCAGCGACTTTTCAAATGAATCTGAGATCAAGTAAAATCCAGCTAAGCCTGCATACACATTTAAGCGCGTCAATGCCATCGCGTGATCGTGATACCACAATGTGCATGCTTGCTGATGGTTAGGGTATTCGTAAATCTGCCGTTCAAAGAAAGGCCCGGTCGCTTCAAAGTCTCGTGAAAACCAAGCCTCTGGGTAACCATCGCTGCTTGCTGGTGTGACCCCGCCATGCAGATGAACGACTGTTTTGACTTCTGGTTCATCATGATGCCCGGGGTGAATGGTGTGATCGACAGGCAGAAAGTGTTTCAGCGGCAATTTGTTCATCCATTTCACTTTGACCTTTTCATTTCGACTCGCTTTAATGGTCGGACCAGGCAGGCTGCCATTGTAGGTCCATAGCTTGGTTGGGGGCAGGTCTCTATGAACTTTTAAGAACACTTCCTTCATGGCGATTTCATAATACGTTTGTCTTGGGTTCTTTTTGACGGGCTCTGCAACTTCTGGAATTGGAAGCTCGTCAACAAATTTTTCTAGGTTCATGTTGATTAATCCTCACTTACATTCAATTTGATACATTATAAGTGCGGATATCAAAATAGGTGAATAAATTAAAAAAACCCGCTTTTCAGCGGGAGAATTAAGGGTGTTTATTTTCAAGCGCCGCACTTGCAGGCATCTTTTTATTCGGTTTAAAGATGAAGTAGGCAGCTAGTACACTAACGGTAATGATGCATGTCAATATGAGCTGCGGCCTCATCGATTCAATAAACAGCATAGAGGCCAAGATGGCGCAAATGACCAAAATGGTAAAGTACGTGAGGTATGGGAACAGCCACATTTTGATTTTGAGCTGTTCTGGATTTTCTTTTTCCATTTTACGACGCATTCTTAATTGTGAAACGGCAATGACCAAGTAAACAAGAAGTGCGATGGCACCAGATGCATTGACTAGGAATAGAAAGATGGTTTCAGGATAAAAGTAGTTCATCATAACGGCAATGTAGGAAAAGAAGGTACCTGCGACTGTAGCCGCTACAGGGACACCGCTTTTGCTGATTTTCATGAAACGTTTCGGCGCTTCGCCTCTTTCTGCTAATGAATAAAGCATTCTGGACGTTGTGTACAAGCCAGAGTTTAAACAAGAAAGTACGGCTGTTAAAACGATAACGTTCATGACTTGAGCGGCTGATGGGACGCCAATGTAATCTAATACCGCAACGAATGGACTTGTTAAAATACTTGCCGAATTCCATGGGAGTAAGGTAACCACGACAGCGATTGATCCGACGTAGAAAACAATAATACGCCATACAACAGAACGAGTAGCTGTTGTAACAGACTTGACAGGGTCTGCTGATTCACCAGCCGCAATTGCCACAATCTCGGTTCCCATGAAGGAAAAGATGACGACAACGATCCCGAGCAGCACAGAGCCGAATCCATTTGGAAGGAACCCGCCGTTCGCTGTTAAATTGGCAAGACCTGAAGTATGATGACCGCCAAAACCAAAGATAAATGCAAAACCAATGAGTAGAAATAGAATAATGCTGACGACTTTAATTAATGAAAACCAATATTCAAATTCGCCAAAAGATTTAACAGAAAAGATATTTGTCAATGTTAAGAGGATTGTGAGGATAAGACTTGTGAGCCAAACAGGTGCATCTCCATACCAATATTGAATAATGGAAGCACCGGCAATGGCTTCGATGGCAATGACGATGACCCAGAAGAACCAGTAAAGCCAGCCGATTGTAAAGCCAGCCCATGGGCCGATGGCATCGCTCGCATATTTTGAGAAAGAACCGCTTGTCGGATAGGCACATGCCATTTCTCCAAGCATTCTCATAATAAAGATGACCAGAAGTCCGGCAAATGAATAGGAAAGAATGGATCCAGGACCTGCAGAATGGATGACAGCGCCGCTACCAACAAATAGCCCTGCCCCAATGACCCCGGCAATGGAGATCATCGAAATATGTCTTGTCTTAAGGTTTTTTTGAAGACCGTTTGTCATGTTGGACATTTCTTTACCTCCAAACACTTCTCTTTTAATAGAGAATTTGTTTTTAGAATATTTTAAATTTTATCATACTGAATTGCCATTCAGCATTGGACAGGTTATCAAACTGACATTTCAAACCTATTAACATGATGTTAAAAAGTATAAAAGATTTGAGAGATTATGTTCCCTCTTTTTTCTCTACTCATTCTTAAAATTAGCATAAGATAGGAGAAAAAAAAGTTGTGTCTTAAAATAAAATTATTCTGACAATTTAACGATAGAGAAATTTTGTTCTTTTTCACGTTTCGGAGTGAATGGGAAAAATGCTGATGGGAGTAGGTCTTGAGGTCAATTGACCTTATAAAAATAAGTTTGCTTAAGTCAACACATTTCTATGTATCCTATTTTGCTGACGCAAGCGAATCATGTTGCTGTAGACCCACACGGGCTTTGCTTTGTAAGATAAATAATAGAAAAAGTTATGTGTGAGGAGGCGCTGTTCGATATGGAGCGCTATAACGAATTAAGACAAGGTGAAACAGGTGCTTGGGTCAGCATTATTGCCTATGTGATCTTATCTGCTGTCAAACTCATCATAGGGTATGTGTTTCATTCAGAAGCCCTTTCGGCGGATGGCTTAAATAATACGACAGATATCATTGCCTCGCTTGCGGTATTAATTGGGCTGCGTATTTCTCAGAAGCCGCCTGATGAAGATCATCCATACGGTCATTTTAGAGCTGAAAATATTGCGTCGCTTGTGGCTTCCTTTATTATGATGCTTGTCGGGCTTCAGGTTTTGCTGAGTGCAGGCCAGTCGCTTTTCTCATCCGAACATCAAACGCCTGATATGGTCGCGGCTTGGACGGCAGCAGGAAGTGCTGTTGTCATGTATGCTGTGTATATTTATAACAGGAATCTATCTAAACGGATCAATAGCCAGGCTCTTTATGCGGCAGCTGCTGATAATAAATCCGATGCCTATGTGAGTATCGGGACGTTTGTAGGGATCATCGCCTCACAATTTCAGCTGGCATGGATTGATACGCTTGCTGCGTTTGTGATTGGTTTAATTATTTGTAAGACGGCTTGGGAGATTTTCAGAGATGCATCTCATTCGTTAACGGACGGTTTCCATATAAAAGATATGTCAAAGTATAAAGAGACCATTGAGTCGACACCAGGAGTAGGCGATTTGAAAGATATCAAGGCTCGTTATCTTGGAAGTACGGTCCATGTGGATGTAGTAGTAGAGGTAGAACCGCATTTGAACATTGCTGAAAGCCATGATATTGCAGATGAAATCGAACGAAGAATGAAAACGGAACATGATATTTTACATTCTCATGTTCATATGGAGCCAGCAAATGTATCAAATGAAGAGAAGAAGTCTTTTCCATCGTGAGAAGGCTTCTTTTCCTTTTCTATGTACTGATGTTTTATACAGATGCGCGTTGTATGGTAAAGTTAGACTATATGAAAATTGACGGAAACGTGATAGGAGGATCAGGATGGCATTTGATGAACCGATGCATTCAGATTTACAAAAAATCGTAGATAACATCAATAAAGTCATGGTTGGGAAAAAAGACATTACGATATTAAGCCTTGTTGCGATTTTGGCGAAGGGACATGTGTTATTAGAGGATGTGCCTGGCGTTGGGAAAACGATGATGGTTCGTGCTTTGGCAAAATCAATTGGCTGTGATTTTAAACGAATTCAATTCACTCCTGACCTTTTGCCTTCAGATGTAACAGGTGTATCGATTTATAATAAAAAGACCAATGAGTTTGAATTTAGACAAGGGCCGATTATGGGACAGATTATTTTGGCTGATGAGATTAACCGTACCTCTCCTAAAACACAATCAGCGCTTCTTGAAGCGATGGAGGAGGGCAGTGTCACCGTGGACGGAGAAACGATGCCGCTTGCAGATCCTTTCTTTGTCATGGCTACTCAAAATCCAGTGGAATATGAAGGAACCTATCCGCTCCCAGAAGCGCAAATGGACCGGTTTTTATTCAAACTGCAGATGGGGTATCCGACCATGCTAGAGGAGCTGGAGGTGCTCAATTTACAGGAGAAGCAATCCCCGATTGACACGCTCCAAGCCGTCATGACAAAGGATCATATTCATGCTTTGCAGCAAGCTGTTCAGACCGTACATGTGGATGCATCCATTAAGGAATATATTGTCGAAATCGCTCAAGCAACGAGGAATCATCCTTCCGTCTATTTAGGCGTGAGCCCAAGGGGGTCGATTGCACTGATGAAAGCGGCTCAGGCGTATGCGCTGTTGAACAGGCGTGATTATGTGATTCCAGATGATGTACAGTATTTGGCGCCTTACACATTGCCGCACCGTATGATTTTGACATCAGAAGCAACATATGAAGGGAAGAAGGCGGAGACACTGCTGCGACAGGTGCTTGAGCACATTGGCGTGCCAGTTCAGAAGTCGATCACTCAATGAAGTCACGTGACCGCTTCGCTTTTTCACTATGGTTACGGGTTTTTATGCTACTTCTCCTCACTGCGGCTGCCTTTTGCTACGCGATGTTTCAGGGTGGCTTTGTGAGTTGGTTCCTTTTTTATGCATTTTTGCCATATGCTTTGTATTCGCTTCTGTTTGCGCTTGTTCCGCTTCGCGCGACAGCCAAAAGGACATTGCAGCATACCCGGTTGAGGGCAGGGGATGTGCTGTCTGTTGACCTTGAAATCAAGCGGACGAATCCATTTCCGTACGTGTACGTCATCCTTGAGGATAATCCGCCGGACACCTTTCATTTGCAGGAACAGGTTGAAATGAAGCGAATGCTGTTTCCATGGTTTCGAAAAACGTGGCGAGTTTCTTATCAATTGAATGATATCAAACGGGGAGAGCATCAATTAACTGCGGTTAGAATCAAAACAGGTGATATGTTTGGGTTTGTTGAAAAAGAAGTGATCCTCCCGTTAGAGCAAAAGCTGCTTGTCTATCCAAAAATGCTGGATATTCCAGTTGAATCTGCTGAATCGGTGAATGAAAATGGAGGCAAAGCGGTGCACTCCTGGTTAAATGAACCGACCAATGTAACAACAGGTGTGCGGGAATACCAGCAAGGAGACCGGTTTGCTTGGGTGGACTGGAAGACAACGGCTAGAAGAGGTCAGCTGATGACAAAGGAGTTTGAACAGAATCAGACAAAGGACCTTGTGGTGTTTGCTGATTTTACAGATAAAGCCGCTTTTGAGACGGTTGTGTCTATTGCCGCTTCTGTTCTTCAAACGGCTGTGAAAAAAGGCGTGCCAGCAGGCCTTGTCCCACTTGGAGATCAGCAGTCATTTCGAGTGGATCAAGGAGATCTGCATTTACAGGACATGCTCTATTATTTAACAAGGGTGCAGCATCAGCCTTCTCGCGCACCCGATTATCAATCATTAACAGCGAGTGAGTACCAGCACACCGGGAAATATGTTGTGACGGGTCAGCTGCAGGAAGAGCTGGCTGCGAGTCTTCTAGGCAATCGAAACAGAAAGAACATCACTGTTCTTTTAGTGAAGAGAGCTGTTGACCGATTAACGACAAAAGAAAAACAGCTTGTAGACCGGTTCAAAGCTTCTGGTATACACACGACCTTTTTATTTGAAGACCGGCTGCACGAAAGAACTGTGAGGTGACAAACTTTTATGCTGCATACTCATCAGCGGCAAAGCCGTTTTGAGTTGTTTATCTATTATGCTGTAGCATTTCTGCTGCTTTGGGAGTGGCTTCGTCCGCTTCAAGATTTTACAGAGACGAGTCATACGTCTTATTTCATCATTTTTATAGGGCTTACGTGTTTGTTTACGTTCTTTCGTCTGAAGTGGTATGTGACCTTTCCTATTTGCGCTGGATTGATCCTGCTTGCTTTATATTTGATCTTTTATCAATCAGAGCCAAGCTATCTGGCTGCGCTTTTTGCTGATATTAAAGATAATCTCTCTCTAATGAGCATGGGCATGTGGAGTGACATGTATCCGTCTTTCCGCACATTGTTGTTTTATATTTTGCTTTGGCTGCTTGTCTATTTGCTGCATTATTGGGTTGTGTATCAGCAGCGTATCTTTTTCTTTTTACTTATGACGATTGTGTATGTCACGATCCTGGATACGTTTACGCCTTATGACGCGACCTTTGCCATTGTTCGAATTATGGTATTTGGCTTTTGTTTGCTTGGGTTGCTATATTTTGATCGACTTCGTGCAGCTGAAGGCGTTCGTGTGTCGCAGAAAGCGCGTCTCAATTGGTTCTTGCCCATGCTGGTGCTAGTCCTTGTATCAGCGTCACTCGGTGCTTCTTTACCAAAGTCTGATCCGAAATGGCCTGACCCTGTACCATTTTTTAAGGCGGTTACGAATCAAGATGGAACGGCAGGACAGAATAAGGTGGGATATAGTGCGGATGATTCGTCACTTGGAGGACCGTTTAGTGAGGACCGCACACCAGTATTTAAATGGAGCGGAAAGGAGCCTTCTTATTTTCGTGTAGAAACCAAAAGTATTTACACCGGGAAAGGCTGGGAGGATGCTTCAAATGATACAAAGCCTACTCGGTTAAAAGATGACGATGTGCCGAATCGGTGGTTTACCGACCGTGTGAAAACAGAGGAGCATGAAATGAGAGTCGATATAGAATCGGACTATCGCTTTAATCATGCGGTCTATCCAATTGGGACGACCAATCTGACGCCAATGGAAAATATTCCACTACAAATGATGGGGAAGACTGAAAAAATTGTGCCGGCTAATCAAAACCCGCCAGAAAATTTAGGGAACTATCAAATCAGCTTCTTATCACCTACATTTATTCTTGAGGATTTACAGCGGATCAAAGTGCCGACCAAGCAGCAGGTAAATCAGCAGGTCGGACGTGAATACTTGCAGCTCCCTTCCACATTGCCAGAGCGTGTGAAAACATTGGCAAACAGTTTAACGGAAACGAAGGATAATATGTATGATAAAGCAAAAGCAATTGAGGATTATTTAGGATCTGCAAAGTTTTCATATGAAACGCAAAATGTTGCGGTGCCGGGACGTAATGAAGATTATGTGGATCAATTCTTATTTGATACGATGATGGGCTATTGTGACAATTTTTCAACCTCAATGATTGTGATGCTTCGTTCGATCGGGATTCCGGCTAGATGGGTGAAAGGATATACGTCTGGCCAGTTATATGAAACACAGATAGGTGTAGACAATGTGTATGAAGTAACCAATAACAATGCGCATTCATGGGTGGAGGTCTATTTTCCAAATCGGGGATGGGTGACCTTTGAACCGACAAAAGGGTTCACGAACCCAGAGACATTTACGAATGAAACCACTGCCAGCGACCAAACGGATGATCAAAAGGATGAAGAAGATCAACCTGCGTCTGATGAACAAGAAAACGAGCAGACACAGCAGCCGCAGCAGCCGGAGACGGAACAGCCGCCGCAGCAAGAGGAACAAACAGCTCAAACAAAGCCGAGTATGGTGCATATTGGTTCAATCTTGGGCTATGTAGCAGGTGCTATTGTCCTTCTTGGCTTCATTAGTTGGTTGCTTTATCGATTCAGATCAAGATGGCTTCCGTTCTTCATTGTACGAAAGGTGAAACGTATGCCAGATGAGGAAGCATTTTTCTATGCGTATGCGGCTCTATTAAAACAGCTGAAGCGCAGAGGGAACGAGAAAAAGCCGAGCATGACGTTAAGAGAATTCGCTTCTTTGATCGATGACAAGGATGGAGATCATCACATGTCTGAGTTGACGCAGCTTTATGAGCGGGCGCTCTATCGACGAGAAGATGCATCGGCGCTTTGGCGGCAATCGGCAAAGTTATGGGAAAATTTAATAAACAGGAGATAGTCTTGACCCCGTACCTTCCTGTTGTTAGAATAGGTGAATATTAAAACCTTCTAAAATACATGAAATTGAAGCGTTCGGATGTGAGTCTGGGCGCTTCAAAAGCGTGATTCCACACTGAGAGCAGGTTTTCTCCTCTCATTTTTTCTGTGCGTTTATAAAAAACTATATTGGACATAGAGGTGACACCATGACAAATTTAGTAAATGAAATGATTTTGGTTCTCGATTTCGGTAGTCAGTACAATCAGCTGATCACTCGCCGTATTCGTGAATTTGGTGTGTACAGTGAGCTTCATCCGCACACTTTAACTGCTGAAGAAATTAAAGAAATGGCGCCTAAAGGAATTATCCTTTCTGGTGGACCGAACAGTGTATATGATGAAGGATCTTTCCGCTGTGACGAAAAGATTTTTGATCTAGGCATTCCGGTTCTAGGCATTTGCTACGGCATGCAGCTGATGACTCACTATTTAGGCGGGAAAGTAGAAGCCGCTAGCCAGCGTGAATATGGGAAAGCAGACATCCATATTAACGGAACACCTGCTTTATTCAAAGACCTTCCTACGGATCAAGTCGTATGGATGAGCCATGGCGACCTTGTCGTTGAAGTACCAGAAGGCTTTACAGTTGATGCAACAAGTGCACATTGTCCAAACTCAGCGATGAGCTTAGCTGAGAAGAATTTCTATGGCGTTCAGTTCCACCCAGAGGTACGTCACTCTGAGTACGGAAATGACCTATTGAAAAACTTTGTCTTCGGCGTGTGTGATTGTGATGGCAAATGGTCAATGGAGAACTTCATTGAAATCGAAATGCAAAAAATCCGTGAAACAGTGGGCGACAAACAAGTATTGTGCGCACTAAGCGGCGGTGTGGATTCATCTGTTGTGGCCGTATTGATCCACAAAGCCATCGGCGATCAGCTGACATGCATTTTCGTTGACCACGGTCTTCTTCGCAAAGGCGAAGCAGAAGGGGTCATGAAGACATTTAGCGAAGGTTTCAACATGAACGTGATTAAAGTAGATGCGAAAGATCGCTTCTTAAACAAGCTAAAAGGTGTGTCTGATCCTGAGCAAAAACGTAAAATCATCGGTAACGAATTCATCTATGTATTCGATGATGAAGCGGACAAGCTAAAAGGCATCGACTACTTAGCACAAGGAACACTTTACACAGACATCATTGAGAGCGGAACAGCAACGGCACAAACAATCAAATCTCACCACAACGTAGGCGGTCTTCCAGAAGACATGCAGTTTGAATTGATTGAGCCACTCAATACACTATTCAAGGATGAAGTTCGTGCTCTAGGGTCAGAGCTAGGCATTCCTGACGACATCGTCTGGAGACAGCCATTCCCAGGTCCAGGACTAGGGATCCGTGTCCTAGGTGAAATTTCTGAAGAAAAACTAGAAATCGTCCGTGAATCTGATGCGATTCTACGAGAAGAAATTGCCAACTTCGGCCTTGATCGCGACATCTGGCAATACTTCACAGTCCTCCCAGACATCCGCAGCGTAGGTGTCATGGGTGACGCAAGAACATACGACTACACAATCGGCATCCGTGCTGTTACCTCTATTGATGGTATGACGAGTGACTGGGCAAGAATCCCTTGGGATGTACTTGAGAAGATCTCAACTCGTATCGTGAATGAAGTGAAGCATGTGAACCGCGTGGTGTATGATATTACGAGTAAGCCGCCTGCTACGATTGAGTGGGAATAAACTTCTAAGAACCGAATGATTAAAAAAGCTTTAAAGCCAGTTGTATCAATTGTTTGAACTGCTTGTGTGTGGTTAAAATAGCAATTCACCCGCAACAATTGTATTTCAAAATGAGACTCTCTTTTATTCACATTGTTTGTGAAAAAAGAGAGTCTTTTTCTATGACAAAAATTGCTGAACTACTTGATGATTTTAAACTGAATCAATATTTCGAAAGGAGGTAACCGAAATATATTGAGATATGTTCATGGATGCTTAATCGTCGGTTGAATACCATTTTAATTGTAATACTTCACCTTTTCTTTCAATATTACGACTTAAATAGAAGAACTATTGCAACCATATCCTCTTTTTCGAGTTCTGATTTATTTATCATAGTTATATATACTAGAACGATGTAATTTCACAGCACATTGGTATTATTTTTCCATGAATCCTCATAATAACTAAATCTACATTCAATATATGAGGATTAACTCCCCTTAAATACAAATCTGAAAAAGAAAATGAAACTGTGGTATTAATAAGAGTAAGAGTAAATGCCACTTATCAATTCCGCTGTTTTTATACACTCTAATAACGTGAACCAACCAATAAAAAGAATTCGGAAACGATAATCTTTTTAAGTATTTAAATAATGTTAAAAGTTCTTTAATTTTTAAATATTTCAAAAATAATCCTATAATGGTATATTTAATTAAAAGGGAGGTATTACAAAATGGATATAATTTCTTTTATTAATTACAAAGGCGGAGTTGGGAAAACAACTTTGACTGCTAATATTGCGGCTGAGCTAGCGTTTAGGGGGTTCAGAGTTTTAACTGTAGATTTAGATCCACAAGCAAATTTAACATTTTCATTTATAAACGTTGATGAATGGAGAGAATTAGATGTTTCAGGAAGGACTATTAAGCACTGGTATGATGAGTTTCTAAATGATAATAGAGATGTTTCATTAAGTGGCTTAATTGTAACTCCTGAAAAAGTAAATGGACACCTAAGAGCTATGCGTTCTGAAGGAAGATTGGACTTAATCAGTTCACATCTGGAATTAATTAATTTAGATTTAGAATTAGCTACTCAGTATGGGGGAAATTCACAAAGAACTATTAGAAGCAGTTTTTTAAGATTATTTACTCGATTAAAAAGAGGACTTCAAGCTATTGAGAATGAATATGATATTGTATTAATAGACTGTCCACCTAACTTTAATATCGTGACCCAAAATGCTATTATAGCTAGTGATTTATTTATTGTTCCAGCAAAAGCTGATTTTTTATCTACTTTAGGTATTGACCAGTTAGTACGTCATATTGAAAATCTTAAAACTCGATATAATAATTATGTAAATGATGGGCCAGGAGATTGGGTTGAAATCAATCCTAGGCTGTCTGGTGTAATTTTTACTATGATTAATATATATGGAGGAGATCCTATTCAAACTCAATCAGTATACATTTCGCAGGTTAACCGTGCAGGATACCCCGTTTTTAATAGCTATATTCGAAACAATAATACGTTATTTGCTGAATCACCAGAAGATGGAGTTCCTGTAGTTCTAGACACGGAAGTCTCAGGTGTGTACTTAGATATTCGAGGTGAAGTAGAGAAATTAGTAGATGAATTTATTTCTTTAACTGGAGTTACATTGTGAGGAGGGACTATTAAGTGTCAAACTCAAAAAAGGATAGTGAAATTTTATTCAAATTATTTCACAATTTTGTTCAAAATATGACTAATAGTCAGTACGAGAGTCTGATTAATGGTTTTTCAGAAATAAAAGTTGTTGAAAAAAACATCAATATTAATGATGAATATGTATATTTGAATATTCTTTCAGAGGTTAATTCAGAATCCACCTTTGAAGGCAAACAAACACTAATTAAAAATAAATTCAGCCAAAAGAATGATTTGATACAGTTAGCAAAATTCATAGATATACAAGTGAAATCACGAGATACTATAGATGAATTGATAAAAAAGATTATCCCTAAAGCGGAAGAACTCAAAGGTGAGATTGTTTATAAATTAACGCGGGAAAATACTAAAGAAGAAAATTTATCTCATTTATCCCTTGCTTTCGAAAATTCGATGGATGCAAAAGAAGCTAGGGATCTCATTGTAAATTCGCCGCTTTACTCGAATAAAAATGAATTGCTTAAATTTGCTAGAACATTCGATGTTTACCCAGATAGAGGTGCGTCCATTGATAGTATTGTTGATGTCTTAATAAAATCTGTTGTTGAAGCGAAATTGAGATCTTATAAAATTAGGCAAAAATTATAACGGGCAGGTTGGAGTGAGCATAGGAATCCAGTAACATACAAATACACGCTCATAGATGCTCAGAGAGGTGTTATATTAAGTCTTTTAACCTGATATATTCAAGTTATCATTAAGTGTTAGTTTGTGATCAAAAAAGGATAATATGAGTTCATTAACATACAGAGTACTGGTGTAATATTTGAAGGAGTGTAGTTGTTCCTCATCATTACGATGGGGTGTAGCTGCTATTGTTTTTATGTAGTGTATTTTTAGCACTATTCTTATTTGTTATTGGTGAAAGATTAACTAGTTTGCAAGAAATTGAATATAGTACGGTTAGAACATATAAAAAGCATGAACGATTTAAAGCATCCAGTTAGTTGGGTGCTTTATGTCGGACTATTGTGGTGTTTAAGGTCTTATTATTGTTTTCTATTTAGGATGATTATGATGACATTATTCAAGCATGTGGAGTGGGTTTGTTTTTACTATGGGGGAACCACTATTAGCCACAAACAAGTCCAGCAAATTTACGATAAGACTCAAATCTCATTTGTGAATTTAGTTGTTTTTAGAAGATAAAATTATTAGAGAAAGTAATTAATTTAAATTCAAATATCAATATGAAATTTGGTTATTTTTTATAGTGAATAGAAAAAGAATTTCTTGCAATTGCAAACCTTTCAATAATGTTTGATCGTACGTGGCATATACTTGATTTTCAGATGAGATTATAGGAGGAGAAAAGGTGAGTGTAACAGAATGGGTTTACAATAAATATAGTTCGGATGAAAATGGATTACAAGAATCAAAAAACTTTGTTTTAATATGGGGCTTATTTGAGAGTCAAATAATGAGTTGTATAGGTAATCTAAGAACTTCGGATTTCGTTTCATGGGTGCAAGTCTTAGAAATAAAAAAAGAACAAAATGGGATTTCAATTAAAGAACCAAGCACTCATAAATATATAAACACTGAGCTAATTGGATATATCAACGATGCATTTAATCATTTTTTTCAAAAGTATACTAATGATCGTGAAAAATTTATCGATCATCTTTACAACCAAACAGATAGTCAAACTCAAAAAGCTAAAAAAGAATTTATGAATTTTGTCAAGTCATTGAAAAAGCAAAACATTATGGACAAAATCATCTTTTTATTTCACATAGCAAAAAGAATGCGCAATAAATTTTTCCATGGAATAAAGAAGGTTGGGGAGATTATAAGTGAACAAAAGGAATTTGAAAAAATAAATAGATATTTAGTATCGATTATTTCGTTAATAGAACATTATGCTTAAAAAGTAAAATCACTTTTAGAGTTATTGAAAATTGCAATTAAATTATAGAGTTCATTTTTAAATATTACTTATTGTTTTAAATTCAAATTTATCTGATAGCGTAACTAATAATTCTTGTTCGTTTTGAGTTTTTAATTGATTTAGAGTTCTGTTCCCTGCAAAATGTCCTTCCTAAAATACAATTAATGTCCATTCTGCATCATGTTCTCATATGGTTGGAGGAAATATCGTTCGGCGAAAATTAAAATTCATTTTTTCTCCTTAATTTCTCCCACAATACCAACGCTAGAACAAACAAAATGACACATTGAATCGAAAGTAAAAGCATTTGTAATTCCACAGGCGTTTGCCCATTTGTGGTTTGATCCACGATATTATGAACGGCATGCCATAAGATCACCCATTGCAAGCTGTTCGTGAGTGCAACGATTTCAGCTGCGACGAATCCAAATAAAAAGGCGAATAGGATTTGTGCGACGGTTAAGGTGATGCTTTTTCCGCTTAGCAGATTCGCAGCATGACCAAGTCCGAATAGTACGGCGGAGCCCCATATGGCAGTGCTCAAGTTCATTTGTTTTAAATATTGAAACAGAATGCCTCGAAAGATTCCTTCTTCAAAAAGACCGACACACACCATGAAGAAACAAAGTGCTAGAAAGGAAGAAACAGTTAAATCCTTGTTGAATCCAGCAATAAACGGAATGGCCTCAATGAGAAGAATGGGAATGACCCACATACCAAGAGACCCTTTTTGAAAACCTATTTCTGTCAATTGAAAACGGCTTTTTTGAATAATGAATAGAAGAAAGAGAGACCCAGCCAGCATGGCGCTGCCATTGATGAAATAGATGGTCATAGGATCGGTCACTTCTTTGATGGATATATAGACACCTGCACTTGTTGGAATAATTAAAGAAAACAGCAGTAGAAGCACAGCTTTTCGAATGATTGTCATTGGTTTCATTGTTGATTCCTCCTCTAATGTCAGAGTAGTGGAATCAAGCAGAAGCCTCAATCAAATCTTCCTAACATGTCAATTTTTAACCCTAAGATGCATATTAAGATGTTGTTCGTTTTTTTCGTTGCTGTAAAAGGTCATTGATTTCCGCAGCGGTTGCCTGATCTTTCTTATACAATAGGTACTTAATTAAAAAGAATAATGCCATGACCACAAGGAAATTCACGATGATCGAAAGGAGACTGATTTCACCGCTGACGATAATGATAGTTGTCATTATCATACACATCACAAGGACAATATATAGGATTTGTTGAAAAAGAATCCGTTGATGGCTATATGTTTGTTTTGGGTATAGCAAGAAAGTCAGGGCGCTTGAAAAAAAGGAATTGGAAATGATCGCTTCTAAAATGTAAATCGGCATCGATCCAAATGTGAAACAGTAAATCAACACTAAGGCTGTAAAGATCATAAAAATGTGATCAAAAGATTGATGATGTAACGTTTCATTCTATTCACTTCCTCCGTAATCCAAGCTTCTCTTTTAATGCTTGGATATAAAAACGTGAAATCATTACTTTTTCTTTATTTGTAAGGCTTGCTTCAAAACGGCCACTCGTTTTAGGAGAAATAGCGGCAATAGAATCTATATTCAGAATCATCGATTTTGAAATCCTGACATAATCGTGCGCTTCAAGCCGTTCTTCAAGTTCAAATAACTTTTCCTTTAAGAGAAACACTCCATCTGACGTATACAAGAACGATCTTTTATCAACGCTTTCTATATATAAAATGTCGTGATAATAGACCTTTTTCACTCTTTCTTTCGTTGGTTCTTGTGCTAAGAAATAGGGGGCTGACTGCTCCACTTGCTGGACAAGTTTTTCAACCGCCGGATTGAGTTCATAAATGTGAAAAGAAACATACTCTGGTTGCGGCTTTTGGATGAAATGAATATCCGTTTTCATTTGTTTCTCCTCTGTTTAATAGGATTTTTCGTCATCTCTCTTCAAAATTGAATACATATACACATCATCGAATCCCTTCTGACCCAATTCATACTCTCTTAATAAACCCTCTTGTACAAAATGTATCTTCTCCAATAATTGAACAGAAGACGTATTTGCTGGATCAATGATCGCTTCAATCCGATTCAAGTTCATCTCCTGAAATCCATACCGCAACACCGCAGTAATTGCTTCCTTCATGATGCCTTTTCGCCAATGATCTTGGTGTAATTCATAGCCAATTTCCGTACGGCGGTGCTGTTTTTCTAGATTGAGAAAGCCGCAGCTGCCGATGATGGCTGGATTTTCTTTTAGAGAAATGCCCCAGCGGATGCCTGTTTGTTCTTTGAAGATATTGTCATACCACTTGATTTCTCCTTTTGTGTCTTCGATGGATTCATGAGCATCAATGCCCATGTAGCGGCACACGGTTTCATTTGATAAATAGGTGTGCATATCCTTAGCATCTGCGATCGTTGGTTGTTTTAAGATCAGTCTGTCTGTATGTATCGTTGGGAATGATAGGGGGAATATCAGCTTATGTCTAGTCATAGTTTTCTCCTAATGTCTGTTTTTTTAAATTATATCTGTATTGGTCGATTTTGTGGGATTCTTTGGTATAATGTGAAAATATAATTGTGGAATGAATTCACAATCAGGATTGGATTAAGAGCAAAAGAGGATCAGAAAAATGGGTATTTTTTTAATCATGATCGTCATCGTTATGATCATTATAACTTTCGTCATCTATTTATTTACGAAGGAAATCATCAATTCAAAAGTGCTACTTGTTGCAGGGGCTGTTTTAGGAGGAGCTGCGCTCTTTGTTTGGGTAACAATGTTTTTCAATTTCCACTCTATATCTTTGTCAGATGAATCGCTAGGTCATTTCAAGATTGGCCAGAAATTTGAGGAGAACCACTCTTTTGTGGAGAATCCTCAATTCTCAAATCCAAAACAGAAGGTCTATATGGAAAAGGGGAATCACCAATTTGTAGTGACAGTCGATCAATATTATCGAGTGACGTCTATTTACCACCAATCGAAACAAAAGAATCTCCGAACATCTAAGGGAATGACTATTGGAGATGATTATCAATCCGTGATAAATGCATACGGAGATCAATTCAAAAAGCTTTGGTTTGTCGAAGGGTATGGCAAAGGTATACAATACCAAGATCAATCAAATGGCATCATTTTGGAGTTCTTTTTCAATGACGAGACACTAGCACTCATTGAACTTCGTAGTAAACGAGATTAGTAATAGAGAGTAAAAATGAGCATTTCTATTTAATGCTCATTTTTATGTTGATGTTCCATAACATGCCTTACAATAAAAAATGCCTTCATTCCTCAGCCAAGCCTTTACTTCTGTCATCCCTCGTCTCTTTGGATAGAACAGTTTGACGTACACTTCTTCGTTACCTTCTATCTTCTTCTGACAGCTAGCACATGTGGGTTCTTCCAATAGAAACAATCAATCTCTTCCTTTTCGTAGATATTTCTTCCATTATATCAATATTCAACACGATCTTTGCGGCCCATTCTTCACTTTTTCTATTTTTGTCCGACATATGCTAAGTAAAAGAAATTTCTATTTGTTGAAACCGTTTGTGAGAAAGTGTGCTCTAACAGGTGTAGGAGGTGTGGATGAGATGAAGCAAGTGCGTCTAATTAAAAAAGCACAAAAAGGGAATGTCCCGGCATTTGAGACATTAATGCTGATGTATCAAGAGCGTTTATATAAAACGGCTTTTCTCTATACAAGAAATAAAGAGGATTCGTTAGATGCTGTTCAAGAGACGGTCATTAAAGCGTTTAAACATTTATCTGGATTAAAAGAACCGGCTTATTTTTCTACATGGCTGACTAGGATCTTGATTCATACGATTTTTGCGATGAAGAAAAAGCAGCAAGATGTTGTTCCGTTTGAACAGCATCATGAAAGCGTTGAGCGTCATGATTTTTTGGAAGACAAGCTCGATTTAAAAAATGCACTAGATGTATTAGATGAGCAATATCAGCTCGTGATTCAGCTATTTTATTTTCAAGATTATTCAATTTCGATGATTTCTGAGCAGATGGGTGTGCCTGAAGGAACGGTTAAAACTCATTTGTATCGAGCAAGAAAGTTATTAAAGCAAACATTGGAGAAGGAGGAGAGTGTCGATGGAACGAAAAGAAATGAAGAAGCTTTATGATGAGATTGATGTACCAAAGGTTGAAGTGACCTCTGCGGTTCGCCAAGCAATAGGAGATGTGAAAGCGGAAAAGAAAAGACGTTGGTTCACATGGAATTGGAGAACGCCAATCTATTCAGTTATCGCCCTTGTTGTCCTTTACTTTTCATCAGGCTTCCTTTTTCCTTCTCTTAATACAGCGATGGCTCGAGTGCCGTTTGTTGGACAGTTATATATGATGTTTCACGATAAAGTAGGAATGTCTCTTTTTCAGAGTGAGTTGGTGAAGCATGTCAATGAGGGGGCTGAATCAAGAGGGGTTACTGTGAAAGTGAACAGTGTGTATTATGATGCCGGGCGGCTTGTTTATACGTTTACTGTGGAGAACTTCCATACAAATGAAGATTTTATACCGATCAACATTGATTCAGATCAAATCAATGAAAATTTCCAACCAGATACAAGTGGTCCAGAGTTGAAAAAACTAAAAGATGGTCAATATGCTGGACGAATAGAATTCTATACAAATGGACAAATGATTAAGCAAGGTCAAAAAGCACAACTCGTGATTTCGAAAATTGGAGATATTGTAGGGAATTGGCGATTTGAGTTGCCTGTGGTTAAGCAAAAAACCATCTTATTAGCAGGACAAAAAGAAGTATCTATTTTAAATGGACGTTATCAATTGAAAGATATCAAGGTGGAAAATGGAGTGAATTCCTCTGTGATTCAATATGCGATTGATTACAATGGTATCGCAAAAGACGATGAAGTTTTAATAGATAGAATGAGAGATAATTTAGGAAATAAGTACAGACTTGAGACTGGGACAAGATTTGAGGAAAAACAACTTTCAAACAAAAAAACTAGGATAAATCATATGACAATCTTAAATCAGCCAATCGATCCAAAGGCAACAGAACTAACATTTTTTACTACTTTATGGGTAGAACATGAAGAAAGTAAAATCATTCCCCTCCAGACGAAGCTGCCTATTCAGTTCAAGACAAAGCATTATGGGATTGGGATTAAAATTAATAAAATTGAGCAAAAAGGCCGTTCTGTGATAGTAGATTATCAATTTACTGGAGTAGGCCAGAAAGAATTAGATGAAGGTGTGATGAAGAATGCAGGGGAATGGATAGGATTAGGTGATGTTAAAAAAATGAAATCATGGTCAGACCCTGAAGCAGATTATGAGAACGGATATTATTTGAAAGGGAACAATGCAAAGGTGACCAATTTAAAGACAGCTTCTATGCAATCCACCTTTGATTTTGATGTGAAGGAGTTAGACAAATTATCATTAAACCATTTTTCATTTAAGGATTATGGGCTGTATCTTGATCTGTCAAATCTGAATCTGTTGGCACCACAAAAAGATATAACGGTAACCATTCCAGTCAAAAAAGAAACATCAAAAGCTAATCGATAAATAAGAAAGCGAACATAATTACACATGTTCGCTTTTTATCTGTTGATTCGCCAGTCGATGACGATTGAACGAGTACCGAATCAACATCAACGCAACAAAACTGGCTAGCCCGCCGATCCAACTTAAATTCGTTACATTTGTATATTGAATAATCAGACCACCCATTGACGAGCCGAGCATCATGCCGATATTCATAATCGCTGTATTAAAGCTCAGCACGGTTTCCGATGTTTCGGGTTTCAGGGAGATCAGATAAAATTGTTTCGCTGGTGTTGTCGTCCATGTTGCGGTGCCCCATATGGCGAGCGTGATGAAGACGCCAACTATAGAGAATTGTGTAAAGGATAACGCAAAGAGAGTGAGCATCTGAACCGTGATGCTGATTTCAATGGTTCGATTTGGTCCCCATTGATCGACGGCGAAGCCGCCAAAGCGTGAGCCAATAAAAGCAGAAATTCCTAAGATGAGCAGGGCAATGCTGATCATGTCAAGAGTAAATCCGGCCGTCTGCCGCAATAATGGCGAGATATAAGCAAATACCATTGTATATCCTAAAATCCAAAAAGCTGTCGTGGCTAAACCACTTAACACCCTGCGGTCTTGAAGAATTTGCATTTGCTGTTTGAATGGCACATGGGAATGTCCCTCCATAGGCGGTAATAATCGATACAGAAGAAACAAGAGACAAGCGGTCCCTATTGCAATGATGAGAAAAATGGCATGCCAATCTACATATCCTGATAAAAATGTTCCAATCGGTACACCGAGTACTAGTGATACTGTAAATCCAGTGATCACCGTTGCCATCGCACGTCCCTTTTTTTCTGGCGGGGCGAGCTGCGCTGCATGATTCGTTGCAAGCACAATATATAAGCCGCCACTCATGGCCATCATGACCCGCGAAAGCATGAGCAGCATGAAATGATGGCTGAAAAAGGCGAGCACATTGCCTGCTATAAACATGGAAATCGCCGATAAAAGAACCTTTTTTCGGTTCCATTTCGACGTGGCCATGACTAAAAAGAGGGCGCCCACTGCATAAAAGAGGGAGTAGACGGTGATGAGCTGTCCAGCAGCCGGAATTGAGATGTGCAGGTCATCAGAAATGATATCTAGAATGCCTGATACGACGAATTCTGAAGTGCCTGTGACGAAAGAACCGACGGCTAAAAGAAATATGAGCAATGGATAAGATGTACTTTTCATTTTGAACCCTTCCTTTATGTTGAAACGTTGTGTTCATTTTAAATTGCGTGCTAACATAAGTAAAATTGATATTTTTCATGAAGGAGATGAGTGAATACTCATGAGTTTTGTTCGTTTCGAAACAATGGCAAAGGTGATCGAGCTAGGCAGTTTTACCGCTGCAGCTGAAGCATTAAATATGACGCAGTCTGCCGTGAGTCATGCGGTGGCAAGCTTAGAGACGGAGTGGGGCGTGTCTTTATTCATTCGTGACCGGAAAAAGGGTATCATGCTGACAGACATCGGTCGAACCCTGCTCCCTCATATAAGAGAAGTGTTAAATAGAGTGGAGAAGATTCAGCAGGAAATTGCGCTGACGAAAAATATTGAAACAGGCTTAATTCGGATTGGAACCTTTGCCAGTGCATCGGCTTGTTTATTGCCGAAACTGCTTGTGAGCTATCAGAAAAAGCATCCGAAAATTGAATTTAAGTTCTATGAGGGGACATATGAAGAAATATTGGAGTGGCTTCATTCCGGCATTATTGATGTTGGTTTTGTTGTAAAAGGTGAAGCGGATGAAGCATTTGATCTGCTGCCACTGATTCAAGATGAAATGGTGGTCGCCTATCATGAAAATCATCGTTTTCAGCAGCAACCGATTGTAGAGATGGCAGAGTTAGCGGATGAACCGTTTATTATGCCAACTGGCATGTATCAATCACATGTAGAGGATATTTTTTCAAAGGCGCACATCAAGCCGGCTACTTTATTTGAAGTGCACGACTGTACGACCATTGCCCGTATGGTTGGGGAAGGGCTCGGTGTGACGATAGGTCCTAAGTTATTCTTGAAAACGCAGCAGCATGTGCAGATTAGTCAGTTGAATGTGGCGCATCATCGTGAGGTGGCGCTTGCCTGTCCAGCGCTTACACATGCTTCCCCGGCAGTAAAAGAGTTTTTCCATGTAGCTGAATCGGTTTTTGCAAAGGATAGGAATTCAGTGAAGGGTGTATAAAGAACTAGATGTGATTTTCCAAATTCGTGTAATAAGACGAATGAAGCGGACATTTCTTTCAGAAATGTTCGCTTTTCGTATTGTGTTTTAAAAATGAAGTTGGTACAATAGACACAGAAATCAAATAGATAGAAGTCGTATAATCGCGGGGATATGGCCCGCAAGTTTCTACCAAGCTACCGTAAATGGCTTGACTACGTCAATTCACACTCGTTTGATATAAATCATGCATTGTTCTTGTTTGATGTCACGGTCTGAATTCACATTGTAGTCAAGCGTCCCAAAAACTGTTGGGGCGTTTTTTATTTGACTTGTGAATGGGGCAGACTAAAGCAAAAGGACATGAAGGGAGTCAGTTGGCTTTGAAACAGTTTTTTCAGTTTGATGAGTTAGGTACAAATTATCGCAGAGAGATCATCGGCGGTTTAACGACCTTTTTGTCGATGGCTTACATCTTGTTTGTCAATCCGATCACACTTGCTTTAGTAGCAGTACCGGATTTTCCAGATAAATTACGAATTGATCAGGGGGCTGTCTTTACAGCTACGGCGTTAGCTTCTGCGGCAGGGTGTTTCCTGATGGGGTTAATCGCCAGGTATCCGATTGCGATTGCACCAGGTATGGGACTGAATGCGTTTTTCGCTTTCTCGGTTGTTCTTGGTATGGGAATCTCATGGCAGGCAGCACTTTCAGGTGTTTTTGTTTCAGGATTAATTTTCGTTGCTCTTTCTTTAACAGGTTTTCGTGAAAAAATCATCAATGCCATTCCGGCTGAGCTGAAGCTGGCTGTTGGTGCAGGGATTGGTTTGTTTATTACGTTTGTGGGTCTACAAGGCTCTGGTATTATCGCCAATAATGATAATACGCTCGTTTCAATTGGAAATATTCATAGTGGCCCTGTGCTGTTAACGGTGTTTGGGATTGTTGTAACCGTCATTTTAATGGTTCTTCGAGTGAATGCAGGTGTCTTCATTGGGATGCTTGTGACAGCCATTGCTGGAATGATCTTTGGTCTTGTGCCAGTTCCATCTCAAATTATCGGAAGCATTCCAAGCTTGTCTCCAACCTTTGGCCAAGCCTTGATTCACTTGCCAGATATTTTCTCCATTCAAATGCTTATTGTCATTTTAACGTTCCTATTCGTTGGGTTCTTTGATACAGCTGGTACACTTGTGGCTGTGGCAACGCAGGCTGGTTTAATGAAAAATAATGAGCTGCCGCGTGCAGGAAAAGCACTGCTGGCGGATTCTTCTTCTATCGTCGTCGGTTCTATTCTTGGAACATCAACAACGACGTCTTATGTTGAATCTAGTTCAGGTGTTGCTGCGGGTGCCCGCTCTGGTTTTGCAGCCGTCGTCACAGGAATTTTCTTCTTACTTGCGATGTTCTTCTCGCCGCTATTATCTGTCGTGACACCGAATGTAACGGCACCTGCTTTAATCATTGTTGGTGCACTGATGGTAGCACCTCTTGCGAAGATCGCATGGGATCGTTTTGAAATTGCGGTACCAGCCTTCTTAACCATGATTATGATGCCACTCACATACAGCATTGCGACAGGGATTGCGATTGGTTTCATTTTCTACCCGATCACTATGATCTTTAAAGGAAAAGCAAAAGAAGTGCATCCAATTATGTACGGATTGTTTGTCATCTTTATTCTATACTTTGCTTTCTTAAATCATTAATCATTCGTCTGAAACAGCAGCTCACGGAAGCTGCTGTTTCAGCGTGTAGGCAAACCCTCGCATTCTTTGTCAGTCCTGCGTGCCGGTGCTCACGAATGTCAAATTCGCTCCGCGCCGGTACTCGTCCTTCCTAGACTGCAAAGGTTTTCAGTTCACGCTGAAAAGAAGACAAAGGGCTAAAATAAAGTTCATTTTAGCCCTTTGTCAACAATCTGACAGCAGCTCACGGAAGCTGCTGTTTTTTTGTAGGAAAATTTTAAAAACATAGTTGACTTATAGGAATTATCTGTTTATGATAAAAAGACATAATTCGCTGATTGGATCACCAAAGGCGCTTTGATTTCCTTTTTCAATAGAAGGTTTCAGAGTGCCTTTTTTTCTTTGATTGATGAAAAAGGGGAGGGGATGTCTTGTCACGCTGGCTTAGGCAGGTGATTGAGCGGAAAAAGCAGGATTTGATTGAGAAGCTCCTGTTATGGGGGCATGAAGAAAAACAGGAAGCACTCATGCATTATACGATTCATGAGTTGGAAAATGAGGTTCTCTATTTAAAAGAACGAAAGCAAAAGTAGTGGGATGGGGGATGAGTGATGGATGAACAAAAGCTGAATTTTATTTTATCTGCCTTAAAAGGCATTGAATACGGATCGGTGGTGATCACCATCCACAATGGACAAATTACACAAGTCGATACAACAGAAAAGACCCGTTTCCCTACTCATCAGGAGAATCTTCGGGTACAGAAAGCAAAGAGGAGTCACTATCGTTCATGATGAGCTCATACAAGCTGATGCAGTCATCAGCTTTTTTGTTTTGTCTTATTTTCTCTCCATTTAAAACCTCTGCCGTCTTTTATCCGTCTATTCGTATGAAGGTCAAGGAATCTTGACTGAATCGAAAGACTCCGCTACTTTAATAGGAGTCATCCGAACAGGTCATTCGTTGAGCCTGTGCGGATTGTGTTGGGATAGGAGTTGATATGAGATGTTAGAGAAAGATCAAGAGCAGGTCACATCTGAAACGAAAAACGAAGAGCCATCAATAGATCAAGAAACAAGGCAATCCCGCCTCAGCCGCAGCGCAGCAAAACGAGGGAGAACCGCAAAGACAGCGGATGATGAACGTTCAGCCCTTCAGCGCATGATGAGAGGTGTGGGAGGTGCTTTTCAGCGCTATAGCTCATATGGGCTTGCGATGTTAAAATCACCTAGTCATGCTATAAATCAAGCGGAAACTTTACGCTTGAAGTACGCTTGGATTTCAATTGTGTTGTTCAGCGTGTTTTTTGCTTTAGGCAACTATGTTCAATTAAAGGCGTCAAAGACTCGTTTATTAGGCTTTGGCATTCATTATTCTTTTGGTGATGCCTTTTTGAAGGTAGCGGTCTTTACACTCGTTCTGTTGACACTCATGGTGCTGACGGTTTGGGTGCTTGGTAAGTACATGCTCAAAGGGAACATATCGCTAAAAGTAGTGATCATGAAGTTTGGTGCTGCGCTTGTACCAGTTTTGGTTTTATCCATCCTTTGGCTTGTATTTGCCATGCTGAATATTCCATATGTGACGGTCATTTTATCTGTGATGATGTTTGTCGGTCTCCAGTTAATTGCAGTGGTGCTCTTTCGTTCGATTCAATCAGCGCATGAAGCTGATCGAGGGGATTTGATGTATGCTGGCTGGGTCTTTTTATTGGTTGAGCTGGTCATCATTGCACTGCTGTGGGGCATTGTCGGAGAATATTTGATTCCTTCGCTTGTTCCTGTTCAGTTTGGATAAAACAGGCTCAAAACCTCCTTTGGTTAAAAAGGAGGTTTTTTCATGTTGAGAAGTGGGAAAAGCGGGTAAACTCTTGGTAACATAGACCATCCTTGTTGTCGAAAGATATATGTGTTTTTCTCGTGCAAATTTGATTGTATCAAGGTTTGTTCTCTAGTAGAATATGGGGTGCTTTATTTGATTTTTAGTGCAGGGGGTTCGAATCGTGCTTCAACAACTTTTATCCAATGCGTTCACCATGGTTTTGATCATTTTAGTGATTAACATTGTCTATGTCTCTTTTTCCACTATGCGTTTGATTTTAACAATGAAAGGCAGAAGGTACGCAGCCGCCTTTGCTGGTACAGTCGAGATGCTGATTTATGTCATTGGTTTGAGTATCGTGTTAGATAACTTAGATCAAGTCCAAAATGTCATTGCGTATGCGCTAGGCTATGGGATTGGGATTATTGTCGGGATGAAAATTGAAGAGAAGCTGGCACTTGGCTACATTACTGTGAACGTGATTACAAAAGAAATCGATCTAGATCTCCCAAAGCAATTGAGAGAAAAAGGATATGGTGTCACCAACTGGGTAGTAGGAGGTCTTGAAGGAGACCGGTCAGCGATGCAAATTTTAACACCGAGAAAATATGAACTGCAATTATATGAAACGATTAAAACGCTTGATTCAAAGGCGTTTATCATCTCGTATGAGCCCAAAACGATTCATGGCGGCTTCTGGGTGAAGGCCGTGAAGAAAAGGAGAATTAAAGAATGACCGCAAAACCAAAGAAGAAAAAATTTTATGTGGAGGACAACATGACGATTGATCAAGTGTTGTCTCAGATGGCAGAGGAAGGCTACTCACCTGTCCGTCGAATGGAGGAGCCGATTTTTCAGGAAAAGAAGGAAAATGGGTCGATTCAGATCATTCCGATTGGTAAAAAAATCGTATTTGAGGGAAAAATACTCTAAATCCGAACATTAAAACGACGACTTCATAGATTGTTCGATAAATCCGTTGACATCATGAACATCCGTTGTTAAGATAAACATGAAATCAAAACACGAACCTCATATAATCTTGGGAATATGGCCCATAAGTTTCTACCCAGTTACCGTAAATGACTGGACTATGCAGGATAGTGAACAAAACTGACATGGCGTTTCAAAAGCGAACAGCGCTTACCATGGCCCGGTTTGTGTTGCTTCCTAACAATGCAATACAAACCGGGTCTTTTTGTTCGGCGTTTGACAAGCTACTTAGGTTTGGGAAGCGTGTCAAACGATACAAAATCGAATACAGCTTAAAGGTGGGGACAAAATGAAGCCGCTTGTAGGTGTCATCATGGGAAGTACATCTGATTGGGAAACAATGAAAAATGCGTGCGATATCTTAGAGGAACTAAACATTCCGTATGAAAAACAGGTTGTCTCTGCACATCGGACACCTGATTTGATGTTTGAATATGCGACTGAAGCAAGAGGCAAAGGACTCAAGGTCATTATTGCCGGTGCTGGAGGCGCAGCACATTTACCGGGGATGGTCGCAGCGAAAACGACACTGCCGGTCATTGGTGTGCCCGTACAATCAAAAGCATTAAACGGGCTGGATTCCTTATTATCCATCGTTCAAATGCCAGGCGGTGTACCTGTTGCTACAGTAGCGATTGGCAAAGCCGGTGCAACAAATGCAGGCCTGTTAGCCGCACAAATGATTTCAGCATTTGATGAAGCCGTTGCAGCTCGCCTTGAAGAAAGAAGAGAGCAAACAAAACAGACTGTACTAGAAAGCAGTGATCAGCTTGGCTAAGCAGACCCTTTTTCCAAACGCAACCATCGGTATCATCGGCGGCGGACAGCTTGGCAGATACATGGCCGTCAGTGCAAAGCAAATGGGCTACCGGGCAGCTGTCCTAGACCCTGTGACACAATCTCCTTGTGGACAGGTTGCAGATACGGAAATTACAGCCGCATACAGTGACCTTGAAGCGATAAGGCAGCTGGCGGACATTAGTGATGTGGTGACATATGAATTTGAAAATATTGATTATGATGCACTCAATCAGCTGAAGGAAGAGGCGTATTTACCGCAAGGAAGCGACCTTCTTCTGTTAACTCAAAACCGTGAAACGGAGAAAAAAGGGATTGTAGACGCAGGCTGTGAAGTAGCACCTTATCGCATCATTCATGATCAGAAAGAGCTAGAAGCCGCAATAGATGTACTTGGATTGCCAGCTGTGCTGAAAACATGCAGAGGCGGTTACGACGGTAAAGGACAATACGTCATCAAAGAGAAGGATCAACTTCATGAAGCTACTGCACTCCTCACTCATGGGACGTGCATTTTAGAAAGCTGGGTCCCATTCCAAATGGAACTATCCGTGATTGTGACGAGGTCTGTTCATGGGGAAATTGCGGTATTCCCAGTCGCTGAGAACATTCATCAGCACAATATTTTATTCCAAAGCATTGTGCCTGCAAGAGTAGACGGCAGCATTCAGGAGAAAGCAAAAGAGCTGGCAACGACACTCGCTGAAAAACTTGGATTAGTCGGTACGCTTGCTGTAGAACTGTTCCTGACAAATGAAGGAAAGCTGCTCGTTAATGAATTGGCACCACGCCCGCATAACTCTGGACATTACACACTTGATTTATGTGAGACGAGTCAGTTTGAGCAGCACATTCGCGCCATATGTGGTTTGCCGCTTGGCGGTACAGCCCTTTTATCAGAGGGAATGATGGTGAACTTACTTGGCGATGAAGTGGATATCCCAAAAGAGCATCCTGAGCTTTTAAAGGAAGCGAAGCTTTATCTATATGGCAAGCATGAAGTGAAAGCCGGCCGCAAAATGGGACATATGACGTTTATGAAAAAGCTCGATGATGAATGGATGACAAACATCACAAAGATATGGACTGAAAGAGATGGAGGAAACGGGAAATGATCGAACGTTACGCACGACCAGAAATGTCAGCAATCTGGACAGAGGAAAACAAATTTAATGCATGGCTTGAAGTAGAAATTCTCGCTTGTGAAGCTTGGGCAGAACTTGGCGTTATTCCGAAAGAAGACGTTGTGACAATGCGCAAGAATGCAAGCTTTGATATTGGACGTATTTTAGAGATTGAACAAGACACGCGCCACGACGTGGTTGCCTTTACGCGTGCTGTATCTGAATCTCTAGGAGAAGAAAGAAAGTGGGTTCATTACGGGTTAACCTCTACAGACGTAGTGGATACGGCGCTTTCATATCTATTAAAACAGGCGAACGATATCTTGCTCAAGGACATTGAGAGATTTGTTGACATACTAAAAGAAAAAGCAAAAGAGCACAAATATACAGTCATGATGGGCCGTACACACGGTGTACACGCTGAACCGACAACATTTGGCCTGAAGCTTGCTCTTTGGTACGAAGAAATGAAGCGTAACTTAGAACGTTTTAAACAAGCAAAAGCTGGCATTGAATACGGTAAAATCTCTGGTGCTGTTGGCACATATGCGAACATTGACCCGTTTGTTGAGCAATATGTATGTGAGAAACTTGGCATCAAGGCTGCACCAATTTCAACCCAAACCTTGCAGCGTGATCGTCATGCCGATTACATGGCAACTCTTGCATTAGTCGCTACAAGCATTGAGAAATTTGCTGTTGAAATTCGTGGTCTTCAAAAGAGTGAAACACGTGAGGTAGAAGAATTCTTCGCAAAAGGACAAAAAGGATCATCTGCTATGCCGCATAAACGGAACCCAATCGGCTCTGAAAATATGACGGGGATTGCTCGCGTCATCCGTGGGTATATGCTGACTGCTTATGAAAATGTACCGCTTTGGCATGAGCGTGATATCTCTCATTCATCTGCTGAGCGCATCATTTTACCAGATGCAACGATTGCACTGAACTATATGCTGAACCGTTTCTCCAACATTGTGAAGAACTTGACGGTGTTCCCTGAGAATATGAAACGCAATATGGACCGTACACTTGGCTTGATCTACTCTCAGCGTGTACTACTTGCGCTCATTGATACAGGTATGGCACGTGAAGAAGCATATGACACGGTTCAGCCAAAGGCGATGGAGGCTTGGGAAAAACAAGTACCATTCCGTTCATTAGTAGAAGCAGAGGAGAAAATCACTTCACGCTTAACACCTGAACAAATCGCTGACTGCTTCGATTACAACTATCACTTGAAAAATGTCGATATGATTTTCGAACGTCTAGGTCTTGCGTAAGAAATGGGCCGCCTGCTAGTCAGGCGACTCATCCTGAAAATTGCCAACATTCAAATTAGGAGGCCAATCTGAATGACTGTGAAACAAGAACTTCTCTACGAAGGCAAAGCGAAAAAAATCTATCAGACCGATGACGAGCATATTTTATATGTCGAATATAAAGACTCAGCTACAGCATTTAACGGTGAAAAGAAAGCGGAAATTGAAGGCAAAGGCAGACTGAACAACGAAATTTCCAGCTTAATCTTTCAAATGCTACATGAGAAAGGGATCAACAATCACTTTGTGAAACGCCTCTCTGAAACAGAACAGCTCATTCAAAAGGTAGATATCGTACCGCTTGAAGTGGTTGTGCGAAACGTTGTAGCAGGCAGTATGTCAAAGCGTCTTGGGATTCCAGAGGGAACGAAGCTGGATACACCATTGATCGAGTTTTACTACAAAGATGATGCACTGGGCGATCCGCTCATTACAGAAGATCATATTCGCATATTACATGCAGCGACACCTGAACAGGTGGAGGAAATGAAACAAATCACAAGACAAGTGAATGAAGAATTGAAGCAAATCTTCTCAGATTGCCATGTGAATTTAATTGATTTCAAGCTTGAATTCGGAATAGATCACGAGAATCGTATTTTGCTAGCTGATGAGATTTCACCTGATACGTGCAGGCTTTGGGACAAAGACACAAACGAAAAGCTTGATAAAGACGTGTTCAGACGAAACCTGGGCGGCTTAACGAATGCATACGAAGAAATTTTCAAAAGACTTGGAGGCCATAAACATGTATAAAGTGAAAATTTTTGTCAGCTTAAAAGAGAGCGTTCTTGATCCACAGGGAAGTGCCGTGCAGCACGCGTTGCACAGCATGTCTTATCAGGAAGTAAAGGATGTCCGTATCGGGAAATACATGGAGCTTGTCATTGAAAAATCAGATCGTGATTTAGATACAGTGGTCAAAGAAATGTGTGAAAAATTGCTTGCCAACACGGTCATTGAAGATTACCGCTATGAGGTGGAGGAGGTTGTCGCACAGTGAAGTTTGCAGTGATCGTCTTGCCTGGCTCTAACTGTGATATCGACATGTACCATGCGATTCAAGATGAGTTAGGTGAACAAGTTGAATATGTATGGCACGACGAAACGAGTCTTGACGGATTTGACGCTGTACTCGTACCAGGCGGTTTCTCTTATGGGGATTACTTAAGATGCGGTGCGATTGCTCGTTTTTCTAACATCATGCCGGCTGTGAAAAAAGCAGCTGCGGAAGGAAAACCTGTTCTTGGTGTTTGTAACGGGTTCCAAATTCTTCAGGAGCTTGGCATTCTTCCAGGAGCGATGAGACGCAATAAAGACCTCAAATTTATTTGTCGACCAGTTGAACTCATTGTAGAGAACAACGAAACACTATTTACAAGCGGCTATCAAAAAGGCGAATCCATTACGATTCCTGTAGCACACGGTGAAGGCAACTTCTACTGTGATGAAGACACGTTAGCGAAGCTGATTGAACGAGGCCAAATCGCCTTCACTTATGGAGACGATATTAACGGCAGTGTCAATCGCATTGCAGGTGTAACGAATGAACAGGGCAATGTACTCGGCATGATGCCGCACCCTGAGCGCGCGGTTGATTCATTACTAGGCAGCGCAGACGGACTTAAATTGTTTCAATCTATCGTGAAAAATTGGAGGGACACTCATGTCACTACTGCTTGAACCAAGTCACAAGCAAATTAAAGAAGAGAAATTGTATCAGCAAATGGGATTGAGTGATGAAGAATTCGCTTTAATCGAATCCATTATTGGTAGGCTGCCAAACTACACAGAAACAGGCATCTTTTCTGTGATGTGGTCAGAGCATTGCAGTTATAAAAACTCAAAGCCTGTTTTAAGCAAATTCCCGACGAAAGGAGAGCATGTTCTTCAAGGTCCTGGGGAAGGCGCTGGAATCGTTGATATTGGAGACAACCAAGCGGTTGTGTTTAAAATCGAATCACATAACCATCCATCTGCAATTGAACCGTATCAAGGAGCGGCAACAGGTGTCGGCGGGATTATCCGTGATGTTTTCTCCATGGGGGCGCGTCCAATTGCTGTATTAAACTCTCTTCGTTTTGGTGAACTGACTTCACCGCGCGTGAAGTACTTGTTTGAAGAAGTAGTGGCAGGGATCGCAGGCTATGGAAACTGTATCGGGATTCCAACAGTCGGCGGAGAAGTTCATTTTGATGAAAGCTATGAAGGCAACCCGCTCGTTAACGCGATGTGCGTAGGGTTAATCAATCATGAGGACATCAAAAAAGGGCAGGCCAAAGGTGTCGGCAATACGGTCATGTACGTTGGGGCCAAGACAGGACGTGACGGAATTCACGGCGCAACATTTGCCTCTGAAGAATTTTCTGATGAATCAGAAGAAAAGCGTTCAGCTGTTCAAGTGGGCGATCCGTTCATGGAAAAGCTATTGCTTGAAGCGTGTCTTGAAGTCATCAAAAATGATGCGCTCGTAGGTATTCAAGATATGGGAGCGGCTGGTTTAACTAGCTCAAGTGCGGAAATGGCAAGTAAAGCAGGCTCTGGTATCGAGATGAACCTAGACCTGATCCCTCAGCGTGAAACAGGCATGTCAGCATACGAAATGATGCTGTCTGAATCTCAAGAGAGAATGCTTTTGGTCATTGAAAAAGGCCGTGAGCAAGAAATCATTGATATCTTTAAAAAATATGATCTTGAAGCTGTATCTGTCGGTCATGTGACAGACGATAAAATGCTTCGTTTACTCCATCAAGGTGAAGTGGTGTGTGAGCTTCCAGTTGATGCCCTTGCAGAAGAAGCGCCAGTTTATCACAAGCCGTCAAGTGAGCCTGCATACTATCGTGAGTTCTTAGAAACAAAAGTAGAAGCACCTGAGATCACAGATGCAGCACATACGTTAAAACAGCTCCTTCAGCAGCCAACAATTGCGAGTAAAGAATGGGTTTACGATCAATACGACTATATGGTTCGAACAAATACAGTTGTTGCACCGGGCTCTGATGCGGGTGTTCTAAGAATTCGTGGAACGAAAAAAGCTCTTGCGATGACAACAGATTGTAACGCACGTTATCTCTACCTTGATCCAGAGGTCGGCGGTAAGATTGCAGTCGCAGAAGCAGCACGTAACATTGTCTGCTCAGGCGCTCGTCCTCTTGCTGTGACAGATAACCTAAACTTCGGTAACCCGGAGAAACCAGAAATTTTCTGGCAGATTGAAAAGTCTGCTGACGGCATTAGTGAAGCTTGCCGCACATTAAGCACGCCGGTGATCGGCGGGAACGTCTCTTTATACAATGAATCAAATGGAACAGCGATTTACCCAACACCAGTCATTGGAATGGTTGGTTTGGTTGAAGATACAGCTCATATTACGACTCAATCGTTCCAGCAGGCAGGCGATGTCATTTTCGTCATTGGTGAAACGAAGGAAGAATTTGCTGGCAGTGAGCTTCAAAAGATGACAGAAGGCCGTATCTACGGAAAAGCGCCAGAAATTGATTTGGATGTAGAACTGGCGCGTCAGAAAGCCCTTCTAGCAGCGATTCAAAACGGACTTGTTCAATCAGCACATGATGTGTCTGAAGGCGGTCTTGGTGTAGCACTAGCTGAGAGTACATTTGGAACAAAGGGACTTGGCGCTGATATCCAGATTGATCTAAACAGCGCAGCATTATTATTCAGTGAATCACAGTCACGTTTTGTCGTAACTGTTAAACCAGAAAACCGTGAAGCATTTGCTGCGGCTGTGAAAGATGCAAAAGAAGTTGGAACGGTCACAAATGATGGTGTGTTTTCCGTCAAAAATCAAGAAGGACAACAATGGATTCATGCAGCGGTCAACGAGCTTGAACGTGCATGGAAAGGAGCGATCCCATGCTTGCTGAAATCAGAGGCTTAAACGAAGAGTGTGGTGTCTTTGGGGTTTGGGGACACGACGAAGCCCCTCAAATCACCTATTACGGATTGCACAGCCTTCAGCACCGAGGACAAGAAGGTGCGGGAATTATTGCAACAGATGGTGAAAACCTGACATCACATAAAGGCCTTGGACTGATTACGGAAGTGTTCCAAAATGGTGAGCTAAAGGATTTAAAGGGAAAAGGTGCGATTGGACACGTTCGGTATGCGACAGCAGGCGGAGGCGGCTTTGAAAATGTGCAGCCCCTCTTCTTCCGTTCGCAAAACAATGGAAGTCTTGCCCTTGCTCATAATGGAAACTTAGTCAATGCAACGCAATTAAAACAGCAGCTAGAGAACCAAGGAAGCATTTTTCAAACATCCTCTGATACCGAAGTGCTGGCTCACTTAATTAAGCGCAGCGGATATGTTGATTTGAAGGATCAAATCAAAAATGCCCTGTCTATGCTGAAAGGAGCATATGCTTTCTTAATCATGACGGAAACAGAAATGATTGTGGCGCTTGATCCGAATGGCTTACGTCCACTTTCACTTGGTATGCTTGGAGACGCTTATGTTGTCGCTTCTGAAACATGTGCATTTGATGTCGTGGGTGCCGCATATTTACGTGATGTGGAGCCTGGTGAAATGCTTATCATTAATGACGAAGGGCTGAAGTCAGAACGCTTTTCGATGAACATTAACCGTAGCATGTGCAGCATGGAATACATTTATTTCTCAAGACCTGACAGCAATATCAATGGCATCAATGTGCATAGTGCGAGAAAGAATCTTGGCAAAAAGCTTGCAGAAGAAGCGCATGTGGAAGCAGATGTTGTGACAGGGGTGCCAGATTCGAGTATTTCTGCCGCAATTGGATATGCCGAAGCGACAGGTATTCCATATGAGCTTGGTTTAATTAAAAACCGTTATGTCGGCCGGACATTTATTCAGCCGTCTCAATCATTGCGTGAGCAGGGCGTGCGAATGAAGCTATCTGCTGTACGCGGGGTGGTCGAAGGAAAACGTGTCGTGATGGTGGATGATTCCATCGTACGCGGAACAACAAGCCGCCGGATTGTGACGATGCTAAGAGAAGCGGGAGCGACGGAAGTGCATGTACGCATTAGTTCACCGCCAATCGCTCATCCGTGTTTTTATGGAATTGATACGTCTACACACGAAGAGCTGATTGCATCATCTCATTCAGTGGAAGAAATTAGACAGGAAATCGGTGCAGACACCATTGCATTTTTATCTGTAGACGGTTTAATGGACGGGATTGGCAGAAAGTATGATGATCCGCAGCGTGGTCAGTGTTTAGCATGCTTTACTGGAAAATACCCGACCGAAATTTATGAAGATACTGTCCTTCCTCATGTGAAGGAAACAGTCCTGACGAAATAATCGAATAATGGAGCAGCAGTCAACGTGATTTGATATGCTGCTCTTTCATTCTGCCGAAAATACATGAAAGACAAGCAGATAAAAGGAGTGAATGGGATGTCAGAAGCATATAAAAACGCCGGTGTCGACATCGAAGCAGGATACGAAGCCGTTAAACGAATGAAAACACACGTAGAACGTACAAAAAGAGCAGGTGTCATGGGGGCTCTAGGCGGATTTGGCGGTATGTTTGATTTATCTGAACTGCCATACAAAAAGCCCGTTCTTGTCTCAGGAACAGATGGTGTTGGTACGAAATTAAAGCTGGCATTTTTAATGGATCAACACGATACGATCGGTGTAGATGCTGTCGCAATGTGTGTGAACGATGTGCTTGCACAAGGAGCAGAGCCGCTCTTTTTCTTAGATTACTTAGCAGTCGGAAAAGCAGATCCTTTGAAAATTGAATCCATCGTGAAAGGTGTAGCTGACGGATGTGAGCAGTCTGGTTCGGCGCTTGTCGGCGGAGAGACAGCAGAAATGCCGGGTCTTTACACAGAAGAAGAATATGATATTGCTGGGTTTTCTGTAGGCGTCGTTGAAAAGGATGAAATCGTGACAGGAGAGAGTATCAAAGAAGGGCATTTACTCATTGGACTCAGCTCAAGTGGGATTCATAGCAATGGCTATTCTCTTGTACGTAAAGTATTGCTTGAAGACGCTGGTCTTGATCTTCACCAAACATATGAACCTTTTACAAGACCGCTTGGAGAAGAGCTTCTTGAACCGACGAAAATTTATGTAAAGCCAGTCCTCAAACAAGTGAAAGCCGGCAAGATTGACGGCATGGCACATGTGACAGGCGGCGGCTTTATTGAGAATTTACCACGTATGCTGCCTGAAGGACTTGGTGTGGAAATTGATAATGGCTCATGGCCAGTTCCGCCGATTTTCTCCTTTATTCAAGAAAAAGGACAATTGAAAGCAGAAGACATGTTCAACGTGTTTAATATGGGTATCGGCTTTGTTTTAGCAGTCAAAGAGAATGATCTCGTCGATGTGATCAGCGGACTTGAACAAGACGGAGAGAAAGCATTTCTCATCGGACGAGTTCAAAAGGGAGAAGGCGTCACTTTCGGTGGTGGAAGTCTCTCATGAAGAAGTTTGCAATCTTCGCCTCTGGAAGCGGGACAAATTTTCAAGCCATTATGGATACATTAAAGGAAGAACAGTGGCAGGCAGAGGCCGCCATTGTGATCTGTGATCAACCGGGTGCGAAGGTGCTGGAGCGGGCAGAGAAAGAGGGGATTCCGTCCTTTGCTTTTACACCGAAGGCTTTCCCTAGTAAAGCGGCTTTTGAACAAACGATCATTGAACAGCTGAAGCTGCATGAAGTAGAATGGATTTTCCTTGCTGGGTATATGAGACTGATCGGTCCGACATTACTTGACGCATTCAGAGGGAAAATCGTGAATATTCACCCGTCCTTACTGCCAGCATTCCCGGGGCTTGATGCCATTGGGCAAGCCTATCAAGCAGGGGTCAAAGTGGCAGGTATCACAGTTCATTATGTCGACGAAGGCATGGATACCGGCCCGATTATTGACCAAGCGGCGATTTACATTGAACATGGGGAAGAGCTTGAATCCATTGAAAAAAGAATGCACGAATTAGAACATACACTATATCCAAAAGTGATCAAATCACTTTTAGAATTATCTTAATGAGGTGACAAAGGCATGACGATCAAACGCGCATTAATCAGTGTTTCCGATAAAACGAATCTTGTACCTTTTGTGAAAGAATTAACAGAACTTGGCGTTGAAGTGATTTCAACTGGAGGTACACACAAACTTCTTCAAGAGAACGGCATTGATGTCATTGGAATTTCTGAAGTGACGGGATTCCCAGAAATCATGGACGGACGACTCAAAACACTCCATCCGAACATTCATGGTGGATTGTTAGCAGTGAGAGAAAACGATGAGCATATGGCACAGATCGAAAAGCACGGCATTCAGCCGATTGATCTTGTTGTCGTGAATCTATATCCTTTCAAAGAGACAATCTCAAAAGACGATGTAACATATGAAGAAGCGATTGAAAACATTGATATTGGCGGGCCGGGCATGCTTCGTGCCGCTTCAAAAAACCATCAGGACGTCACCGTGATTGTGGACCCTCGAGATTATGATACAGTCATTCAGCAAATCAAAGAAGGCGGCGTGCCGCTAGAGAAAAAACGTGAGCTGGCGGCAAAGGTATTCCGTCATACGGCTGCTTACGATGCCCTCATTGCGGATTACTTAACGAACTATGTTGGTGAAACAGAGCCAGAACAGTTCACTGTCACATTTGAGAAAAAGCAATCCCTTCGTTATGGAGAAAACCCGCACCAAGCGGCGACTTTCTATGAAAATGCCCTTCCAAGCAAAGGCTCGCTCGCAACAGCGACACAATTACATGGAAAAGAGCTTTCCTACAACAATATCAAAGATGCAGATGCCGCTCTTCAAATTGTACGTGAATTCTCAGAGCCGGCCGCTGTGGCTGTGAAGCACATGAACCCATGTGGTGTTGGTACAGGAGAAACCATTGCAGAAGCATTTGATCGTGCATTTAAAGCAGACGAAACGTCTATTTTCGGCGGCATTGTTGCGCTGAACCGTGAAGTAGACAAACAAACGGCTGACGTTCTGCATACGATTTTCTTAGAAATTGTCATTGCTCCATCGTTCAGCCAAGAAGCACTTGATGTGCTAACAGCGAAAAAGAACCTTCGTCTCTTAACACTTGATGTCGATGCGGATCTTGAGAAAAAAGAAAAGCAGCTGACGAGTGTTCATGGCGGACTGCTCGTTCAGGATATCGACACGTATGGCTTAGATGAAGCGACCATCTCGATCCCGACGAAAAGAGAGCCAACTGATGACGAATGGAAAGACTTAAAGCTCGCATGGAAAGTCGTTAAGCATGTGAAATCAAATGCGATCGTTCTAGCGAAGGATCAAATGACCGTAGGGATTGGTGCTGGTCAAATGAACCGCGTCGGCTCCGCTAACATTGCCATTGAGCAAGCAGGTGAAAAGGCAAAAGGAAGTGCGCTGGGTTCTGATGCGTTCTTCCCAATGGGCGATACAGTGGAAGCTGCTGCAAAGGCAGGCGTAACAGCGATCATTCAGCCGGGCGGATCTATTCGTGATGAAGAATCGATTCAAAAGGCAGATGAATACGGCATCGCCATGGTCTTCACTGGCGTTAGACATTTCAAACATTAAGGGGATGACAGTGTGAATGTATTAATTATCGGCAGAGGCGGAAGAGAGCATACCATCGCATGGAAAGTGAATCAAAGTGAACTTGTCAGCCAAGTATTTGTCGCACCCGGCAATGATGGAATGACAGACACTGCGAAGCTTGTACCGATCGACGAAGGAGATCATGAGGCGCTAATTCGTTTTGCAAAAGAAAACGATATCGGCTTAACGATTGTCGGCCCAGAGGTTCCGTTAATTGCAGGTGTCGTCGATGCATTCGAAGAAGCAGGTCTAAAAGTATTTGGACCGAATGCAAAAGCCGCAGTCATTGAAGGCTCAAAGGAATTTGCTAAGGATTTAATGAAAAATTATGATATCCCGACAGCCGCTTACGCCACCTTCACATCGTTTGAAGAAGCAAAGGCATATGTGGAAGAAAAGGGTGCACCGATTGTCATTAAGGCCGACGGGCTCGCGGCAGGAAAAGGCGTGACAGTGGCAATGACGCTTGAAGAGGCGATTAACTGCCTGCATGACTTTTTAGAGGATGAAAAGTTTGGCGATGCGAGTGCATCGGTTGTCATTGAAGAATTTTTAACAGGTGAAGAGTTTTCTCTGATGGCCTTTGTCAATGGAGAAAAGGTGTATCCGATGGTAATAGCACAGGATCATAAACGGGCATTTGAAGATGACAAAGGACCAAACACCGGCGGTATGGGTGCTTATTCACCCGTTCCACAAATTTCAGATGAAGTCGTACAAAAAGCGGTGGAAGACGTCGTCAAACCGGCTGCTCGTGCAATGGTGCAGGAAGAACGTCCGTTTACCGGTATTTTATATGCGGGCTTAATGCTGACACCAGAAGGCTCAAAGGTCATTGAATTTAATGCACGTTTTGGTGACCCTGAAACGCAGGTTGTGCTTCCTCGTCTTGAATCAGATTTAGTCCAAGTATTCCTCGATATTCTAGACGGAAAAGATGTGGACTTGCAGTGGAAAGACACTGCCGCTGTCAGTGTGGTTCTTGCTTCAGAAGGATACCCGGAGGACTACGCAAAAGGCACGCCAATCGGTGCTTTGCAAACAACCGTTTCTGATGTGGTGACCTTCCATGCAGGAACAAAAAAGGAAAACGGTCAATTCGTCACAAATGGCGGACGTGTAGCAAATGTGACCGCATTTGATGACACATTTGAAGCGGCAAGATCAAGAGTGTATGAAGCGGTTGAAGAAATCATTCAACCAGGTTTATTTTATCGCCGTGACATTGGCGCCCGTGCGCTGAAGGCTGCGAGGAAAACCGTTTAATCAAAACACCTTTCTATCTGATGAGATGGAAAGGTGTTTTTCTTCTTCTGTTCATGAGAAGGGATGCGGATGGAATATGAAGAAGTAGTATACGATCACGAATTGATATACGGAGGAAACATGGAAATCAAAGCATTTATCATCTTTGCGATCGTTATACTTATTTTATTTCTCATAACAATAAATAACATCATGTTGATTGCCATTAAGCAGAATAAATTGAAAAAAGGCTTAGCCATCAGTTATATGATCATTTCCATTTTTTCTGGCATTGCTATTTCTTCATTTTTAATTTGGAAGTCTTTCATTAGCTAAGAGGGGAATGAGTGTATGGTGCAATTGAAGAAACTTGCAAACGAGCGTTTTTCTGCCTTGATCTGTATGGATGGATTTAATGAGCGAATTCGTTTAGATGATTACAGCGGCAGGGTTCGGGATGTGATTCAGACCGTACTTCAGGAAGCGGCGGACTGCAAGGCTTCTAAGGTCATTGTAAAAGTAAGGCGTGAGCATCTGCCTCTTTTTTTAGAGAAAGGCTTTCGGCTTGAAGGGGTGTTTTCTCATTATTTTCTCGGAAGTGATGCGTACGGCATGTCGCTCTTTCTGACTGAAGATCGGATGGACAGCCCCTATTGGCTGAAGGAAGATGAAATTGTTGCGTCTATTCAAGAAAAGCCGATCAAAAAAGATCAGAGCGTGTGGCAGGATGAGTATGTGATAAGGAAAGCCGATACGCAGGACATTCACAAGCTGGCAGAGCTCTATGATACGGTCTTTGAAACGTACCCCACGCCAATGAATAAGCCGGATTATATTCAAAAGGTCATGGAGGAAGGGACGGTTTTTTATGCCGTTGAACATGACGGTCATATTGTGAGTGCGGCATCTGCTGAAATCAATGCACCGTATGGTCATGCAGAATTAACCGATTGTGCAACCCTTCCCACATACAGAAAACTAGGATTCATGCATCATTTGATTCTAGCGCTCGAAAAAGAGCTTCAATCCATGCACATTTATGTCTTTTATTCTCTTGCACGTGCACTGTCCTATGGAATGAATCAAGTGTTTTATCAGCTTGGGTATACGTATACCGGACGCTTTCAAAACAACTGCTATATTTTTGACAAAATTGAAGATATGAATCTATGGGTCAAAACGCCAAATGAATCATGAAATGGTTCTCATCTGATCAAGCAGACCAGATAGGCGGTACGCCATGATACTAAGCTGCAACTTCATCCGATCATCAGTGGATTTGAGGCTGCAGCCTGTTCTCGTTTCAATTTGTTTCAACCGGTAGCTTAACGTATGTCGATGAATAAATAATTCCCCCGCGGATTTTTGAATATTTTCATTGTGTGCCAAATACACTTCGAGTGTATGAATCAGGTCAGCCCCTTGTTTTTTCGTATAAAGCAGAGGGCTTAACAGCTCCACGTAAAAGTCATGCAAATTCATTCCTGCTTCGTTCATTTCAAGCAGCATGCCATATAGGCCGAGCTTCTGATAATGAATGATGCTTTCGTCTGTCTTTAAAAGAGGAAGAAGCCTTGCTGCATACTGGGCTTCTTTTGCACTTTTGGCAAAGAGACTGATCTGGTCATAAGCTCTTCCGATGCCAATCACAATGGGATGGACAGGGAAAAAATAAGACCAAGTGCTGCGGCATTCTTCTGATGCGCTGTACCACTCTGATTCTTGAAACGTTTTCTTCCCGGCGGGTGTCAGGACAAAAATGGAATCAAGCCTTGCCTTTAGTAAAAAAGGGATATGTCTGCGTTCAAAAATGGATGTAAGCAATTGAGAGAGGCGCTGCACCATCTGGTGATCGAGCTGCGTGTGCTGATGCTGAAATTGAAAGTAGATGACGACCTGTTCCTCGCTCATATCATATTGCAGCTTTCTTGCTTGTTCGATGACATAGCTTTCTTCTGTGTATTGCTGCTGCAGCATGTCATCTAACAAATGTCCCTGCATTTGGTTTTCTGTATCTTGAATGGCTTTTTGTTTCAGCCATTCAATGGCATACACCGCCCCGGCATGCTCGATGGCAATCGCATCGAGATGATGCCACATCTCCTTTTTCTTTAAAGCCACAATAAACCCGAAAATATCGCCCATTGCAATCACGGGGCACGCAGCCAGAACAAACGCACCGCATGTGTCATAGATGAGCCTCCCTTTCTCCTCTGCCTGCTTCAGAAGTGGAGCGGTTTCAATTGGTTCGTCATCTATTAGAAAGCCAAAAGCAGGAGAATACGTTACGTGATCTGTTTCGAGATGAGCCGCTGTTTGGTGCAAAAACACATCAAGAACGACGATATTTGCCGCAGTAAGATGTGCCAGTTCATCCGTAATTTGCGTGACATTTTTATTGCTCACATTTAAATGGGTCAGTCTTTGATGAATCGCTGAAGAATATTTGAGTTGATGGAGCTGACTGCTAACGATTTGCTCTAGGACGGCTTTTGTAATGTCTGAAAAATTGACGTGCGGCGGAATTTCAATGAGCGGAATGCCGCTTTTTTTGGCTGCCTTAATCAGTGAGGCAGGAATCTCTGTTAAGTAGACGCCCTTATAAATGGCAATGGCTGATAGTCGACGGGATTGAATCAATTCTTCAAGGCGAGCGCATCTTTCTTTATTTTCTGCAAGCCCAAACCCGGTTGTGACGAGTAATTCCCCTTCGGACAGTCTGGAAGTGTCCTCGATAATCTCCACAATGGTTACCCACTGAATGAGGCGGTCCAGTCCATTTTCTCCAGCAAGCAGTTTGGTTTCTTTCATCATATCGAGCGAGAGTGCATCTTTGACGAGAATCGCCATAGACTCATGACCTCCTTTTGAACACTCTTATACATCATGTATAAAAAACACGTGTGAAATTCGGGCATGTGTCGAATGGAGGATGACTGCCCTCTTGATTAAGCTAATCTTATAACAAGTATACAAAATTTTCTTGCGATTCATGTAAAAAGAAAGAGACAGCTGCTGATAAGAGAGGGAGGAATGACAAAGTGGAGACCCGGGATTACCTAATCAAACCGATGTTGAATCAGCAATATCCTGTGGCTGTGAGAGGAGAGGGGATTTATTTATATGATCGGGACGGAAAAAAATATATAGACGGCTCATCGGGGGCAGTCACGGCAAGTATTGGACATGGCATACCAGATATTATTGAAGCGATGACCGAGCAAGCGAAAAAGGTGAGCTTTACGTACAGGTCACAATTTACAAATGAACCAGCGGAAGAACTTGCGTATGAATTGAGTACACTTTGCCCAGGTAACCTGAACTGGTCTTTTTTTGTAGGAAGCGGATCAGAGGCAACGGAGACAGCTATGAAAATGGCGATTCAGCATTGGCAGGAGCAGGGAAAGGCAGAAAAGAATCACATCATATCAAGATGGATGAGTTATCACGGCATCACACTTGGTGCACTGTCGATGTCCGGTCATATTGCGAGGAGAGAGCGCTTTGAACCACTGCTTGAAAAACACCCGGTGCTGTCTCCGCCCTATAACTACCGGTCATGGCTGCCAAAAGAAGAAAGCAAGCAGGTTGAGTGGTATGTCCAGGAATTTAAGACTGTCATTCAGCGTATAGGAAAAGAGAGGATTGCCGCATTCATTGCAGAACCGATTGTTGGAGCAGCGGGAGCGGCGCTTGTTCCGCCAGACGGATATTTCGAGGCGATGAAGCGTGTCTGCGAAGAAAACGAGATTTTAATGATTGCAGATGAGGTCATGACAGGCTTTGGACGAACTGGGAAAACGTTTGCGATGGAGCATTGGGGTGTCGTACCAGATATCATGGTTCTCGGAAAAGGAATGAGTGCAGGCTATTCACCGATTGCGGCCGCCGTTTCAGCGGATCATGTGATTGCGCCGATTCTCAGTGGTTCAGGCTCTGTGATGGCTGGCCACACGTATAGTGCCAATCCGCTTTCAGCAGCCGTTTCACTTGCGGTCATTCGGTATATGAAAAAACATCAGCTGGCCGAACGGGCTGATCTTTCTGGGCGATACCTGATAAATGCTTTAAAAGAACTGCAATTAACACATTCCATTATAGGAGATGTGAGAGGGAAGGGATTGCTCATTGGCATTGAGTTTGTCGCAGATCGTTTATCCAAAACGCCATTTCCTGCACATGCCCAGATGACCAATCTTGTCGTTGAAACGGCAAAGCAAAACGGATTGCTCGTGTATCCCGCAAGCGCTGGAGAGGATGGAGTGGGCGGCGCAGCTGTCATGATTGCACCGCCGCTTTCTATTACGCAGCAGGAGATGGATGAACTTATTTATATATTTGGGCAGACCATCACGCAGGTCGAACAAGAAGTCATCAATCGAGGGTTTTTCCCATCTGCTATGTAGGGGAGGAAGGAACATGAACAAAACGGTGGGCTTTGATGAAGTGATCAAGCGATTGAAAGATGGGATGACCATCATGTTTGGCGGATTTGGCGGTGTGGGTTCACCACCATCGTTGATTGATGCCATTTTGGAAGCAAATATTCAAGATCTGACATTGATCGGAAATGATGCAGGCTTTCCCCAAATTGGCGTGGGCCGGCTTATCACAGAAGGAAGAGTCAAAAAAATCATCGCTTCTCATATTGGTTCGAATCCGATTGCCGGTCAGAAAATGCAGGCAGGTACATTAGACGTTCTTTTTTACCCGCAGGGCATCCTTGCAGAAAAGATCAGAGCAGGCGGGATGGGGCTGGCGGGCATTGTGACAGATGTCGGAATGGATAGTCTGAACCTTGAGGAGAAACAATTGGTTCCGTTAAATGGGAAAAATTATATTTTTGAGCCTGCGCTCACGGCGGATATTGCCATCGTCAATGCCTATAAAGCGGATGAAGCGGGAAATCTGATTTTTGATAAAAGTGCACGAAATACAAACCCGATTGTCGCCATGGCAGGCGATTGGACCATTGCGGAAGCAGAAAAGATTGTGCCGGTGGGACAGCTTCATCCAGAAGAAATCGTGACGCCGGGCGTATTTGTGAACCAGATCGTGCAATCAAAAGGAGTGAACTGGACATGGGCATGGGAGACATCGATTTAAGACACTGCATTGCCAAAAGAGCGGCACAGGAAATTGAAGATGGCATGATTGTGAATCTTGGGATCGGCATCCCGACCCTAGCGGCCGATTACATCCCCGCACATTACGAGGTGTGGCTGCATGCAGAAAACGGCATTATGGGGGCAGGAGCCTCGCCCCTGCAAGGGGAAGAAGATCCGAATTTGTGCAATGCCGGCGGTTTTCCCATTACGTTAATAAAAGGCGGCTCCTACATGGACAGCACGACGGCTTTTGGCATTATCCGAAAAGGGATGCTTGATATGACGATTTTGGGTGCACTTGAAGTAAGCAGTCAGGGGGATCTTGCCAATTGGATTGTACCGGGTAAAAGAGTGCCTGGTATGGGCGGAGCGATTGAACTGGCGCAAAAAGCGAAAAAGGTGGTGGTGGTGATGAGCCATCTGGATAAACAAGGTCGATCTAAAGTGAAATCGGCTTGTACACTGCCCTTAACCGCTAAATCTTGTGTCGATTTGATTATTACCGATATGGCGGTGATCGAGGTTAAGTCTCAGCTACTCATTTTGCGTGAAGTCATGCCGCCGTTTCAGCCGGAAGATGTTATGAGGGCGACAGAAGCTCCTTTAATATTAGCGCCTGATGTCAAATCTGTTGTGTAGAAAGGATGACCAACTTGCAGCCAATCACACGTATCAGAAACTGGATGAAAGAGCATCAGGAGGAAGCCATTACACTTCTTCAGCAAATGGTGCAATGCGAGAGCACACAAGGAAATGAACAGGAAGTACAAAACATCGTGGCCAATAAGCTGTCGGCCATAGGCTTTGATGTAGATGTTTGGGAAATCGGCGGCGAGGAGTTACTGGAACATCCTTATTTTTATTCCCCTCGCCGTTCTTTTAAAGGAAGTCCTAATGTTGCTGGACGATTGAAAGGAAAAGGCAATGGAACATCCATTTTATTAAATGGGCACGTAGATGTTGTCCCAGAAGGAGATGCGAAACAATGGACATATCCGCCATACAGCGGGCATATCATAAATGGGAGACTTTATGGACGCGGGGCAACAGATATGAAAGGCGGGAACGTTTCTTTACTCTTTGCCCTTGAGGCACTGCATGCGCTTCAGATTCCGCTGAAAGGAGATGTGGTGTTTCATAGCGTGGTTGAAGAGGAAAGCGGCGGGGCAGGCACACTTGCAGCGATACTGAAAGGATACACAGCAGATGCTGCGATCATTCCAGAACCAAGTCATATGAAAATCTTTCCGATTCAGCAAGGGTCAAAGTGGTTCAGACTGCATATTAAAGGAAGGGCGGCTCACGGCGGAACAAGGTATCACGGCGTTTCCGCTATTGAAAAGAGTACCCTGGTTCTTTCTCATATAGCGGCACTAGAAGAAGAAAGAAATCATCGAATAACGGAGCCACTATTTCAGCATATCCCGATTCCGGTCCCCATCAACATTGGGAAAATTCAAGGCGGTGATTGGCCGTCTTCTGTTGCAGACCTTGTCACAATGGAAGGCAGACTCGGTGTGATGCCGGGTGAGACGGTGGAACAGGCAGAGAAGGAACTAGAGAATTGGATGGCGGGACTTGGGGAGAAAGATGAATGGTTCCAAGAACATCCTGTAGAGGTCGAATGGTTTGGTGCAAGATGGCTCCCGGGGTCAATTGATACAGATCATCCGCTCTTAGGTCTATTGAAGGAACAATATGAAGAGGTATTAAAGCATCCGCCAAAGGTGGAAGCTGCCCCTTGGGGAACAGATGGCGGATTACTGTCACAGGCAGCAGGTATCCCGATCATTGTGTTTGGACCTGGAACAACGGAGCTTGCCCATTATCCGAATGAATCCATTGATATAGAGCATGTCATCGAAGCAGCAGAAATTATTGCGGGCACGATCGTGAAATGGTGTGAAGCAGCTGATTGATGAGCGCACAAAAAAAGAAGGCTGTTTCACTCAGCCTTCTCTTTATGTGTGTACTGCTGCTCACACATATAGGTCACTGGACAAAAACGAAGAATACCAGAGCCCAATTTCATACCGCCAAACATGATGCCAATAAGCAGCATTTTACTCCAAGGTTTTCTAGCATATAAAGATCCAGCCACTGTACATATCGTCATTCCGCAGGCAATTCTCATGAGCGCTTCCATTAAGCCAAGATTAGGTTTCATTGAAGGTAATTCTCCTTTTTTAAATTATTTTAAGTGTGATTTCAAGAAATTGTAACGTTTCATTAATGCGTAACGTGGTTCGTTATGTTACGATAGGGCTAATACAAATGAAGGAGAGTATGTGAATGTCCGAACGTACTTTTAATTGGAGAAACAATGACATCCGCACACAAATCGATGTAGTCGACTCAAAAATAGTTCCAACACTCCTTTTAACGAATGGACTCGTGCTAAACCCGTTTTTGAAACAATGGGTGAAGGCAAATATTTGGATACATGATGATCGAATTGTTTATGTCGGAGCAGAGCTTCCTCAAAATAAATCAGCTAAACGTGTGATTGATTGTGAAGGGAAATACATTGTGCCGGGGTATATTGAGCCTCACGCGCATCCGTTCCATATTTATAATCCCCAATCACTTGCAGAATATGTGTCTCAATTTGGCACAACAACGATGGTCAGCGATAACTTATTTCTTCTTTTGCAGAGCCATGAAAAGAAAGCGCTTTCCACTTTGTGTGAATTAAAAAAGCAGCCATTTCAGTATTTCTGGTGGTCCAGATACGATCTTCAAACCGAAGTAAGGTATGAAGATGAGATGCTTCCAATTAACTATCGCAAGGAATGGATTGATCATCCGGATGTCCTTCAAGGCGGCGAATTAACAGGCTGGCCTAGATTAATGGACGGTGATGATCTCATTTTATATTGCATGCAAGAAACGAAGAAGCAGAGAAAACGAATAGAAGGGCATTTTCCCGGAGCTTCTGAGAAAACGTTAACAAAAATGAAGCTGTTTGGAGCGGACAGTGATCATGAAGCGATGAATGCAGATGATGTGTTGAAACGCTTGTCTCTTGGCTACCATGTTTCCCTGCGTCATTCTTCCATCCGCCCAGATTTAGTGAACATATTAAGAGAATTGCATGAGCGTGACTTCAGACACTATGATCACTTTTTCTATACAACAGATGGGTCAGCACCTCATTTTTATGAAGAAGGCATGATCAATCGTTTAATTTCAATTGCCCTTAAAGAAGGTGTGCCTATCATGGATGCGTACAATATGGCGACCTTTAATATTGCGAAATACTATCAAATTGATGACCTATTAGGCGTTGTCGGTCCTGGGCGCTTGGCCTCTTTGAATATTTTAGATGATCCGATGAACCCAAATCCTGAGACGGTTATTTCTAAAGGCGTGATTCTTAAATTAGAAGGGAAGAACCAGCATCAATTTCAAGAGACAGAATGGGAAAATGGCGGGCTCGAGCCGCTAGACTTAGGCTATGATCTGACGATGAGCGACTTGCAATTCTCTATGCCGCTTGGGGTCAAAATGAGAAATGCCGTCATCATGGAGCCTTATACAGTGGAGATTGATAACTCTGTGAACCAGCTGTCATGTGACCATGATCAAAGCTTCTTTAGCCTGATTGATCGAAAAGGCGAGTGGCGTGTGAATACAATGCTAAAAGGCTTTGCAAACAAGGTACAAGGGTTTGTCAGCTCATTTTCAACGACTGGTGACATTTTAGTCATCGGGAAAAATAAAGACGATATGATGCTGGCTCATAAGCGAATGAAAGAAATCGGCGGAGGGATCGTACTCACAGAGAACGGAAAGATTTTGCATGAAATCCCGCTGCAATTATCAGGCTGTGCATCAGCTGAATCGTTTGAGACGGTTCTTCAGCAGGAGCAAACCTTACGTGAGCTGCTCATTGAGCGCGGGTATCCATTTGACTGTCCGATTGATACACTTGTCTTTTTCCAAAGCACACATTTGCCGTATATTCGAGTGACACCAAGAGGAATATTTGATGTCATGAAAAAAACTGTACTCTTTCCGTCTATAATGCGTTAAAATATAACAGAGTGGAGCTGTATCATCTTTGCCTGATTTCTGGCCGCTGTTATAGGGCAGAAGTGAGTAAAGGATCTCTTCGCTGCTAACATATGGTGACAAAGCAGAGGGCTTTGACATGACGAATGAAGTGTCCTAATTGTAAAATGAATCTGTCGGTTACGCTGGCCGGCCAACATATTTTGATTGATCAAGTAAGGCGGGGCGAAGGTTTGTCGTCTCGCCGAGCTTTCTACACATACTGTTTTTTAGGGCAGACCTAACAGAGCAGAAGTGTTCTCGATATCGGAAGCAAACAAGTTTGTCAGATTGTCGCACAAGGAATATGACAAAACTTGTCGAATTTGTTTACGATAAAGAAGCTTCGGCTTACGAAAGAACCTGACGGCATTTTCAGCGTAGAACCAAACCTGTCATGATTCGTTCAAAGCTCATTGCTGAGGTTGAAAAAAATTAGTCAGGAAAGATACCGCTTTCTCTAAGAGTTTCATGCGAAACGGTGTGCCAATAGTAAAGGAGAAGATGTATAAAGATGCAAATTGATAAATTAAGGGGCAAAAGCTTAGATCAGTTATTCAACTCCATCTTATCCCTTAAAGACCTGGAAGAATGCTATCGATTCTTTGATGACTTGTGTACCATCAATGAAATCCAATCTTTATCACAGCGTCTTGAAGTAGCGCGTATGCTTCGCGAGGGAAACACGTATCATAAAATTGAAACGGAAACAGGTGCAAGTACAGCCACCATCTCACGTGTCAAACGCTGCTTGAACTACGGCAATGATGCCTATACAATGGCACTTGACCGCATAGCAGAGCAGCAATCAACGGACGAAACAAAATAAAGCAGCTTTTACTGCAAACAATCCTGGTCACGAAAATGGATTTGTTTGCAGTTTTTTTATGTAGATCGCTGTGAAAATTCCCTTTTGATCTGCAATAATGAAATAAATATGTGGACAAAAGCATCTGTGGTAACAAACGCGAACAATGAGCACGTGGTTTAAATGATATGAACCTTTAATGAAAGGAGAGAGTAAACATGCCTTGGAATACCATGATCGGTGTTGGTATTTTTGTTGTAATACCCGTAGTCATTATCTCAGTAGTAGTTTACTTGATGAAAAAAAAGAATACCAAAACGTCCAATAGCTGATGATTGAAAACAGAGCCGCTTTTGATATGACGGCTCTTTTTAATAGGTTAGTATGCAAACATTTCAACAAGAGCTTTTCGTGATTTTACGCCTTTGGTAAATCCTTTTTTCAGCAGCAAGAAGACGAACGCTGTCTTTCTTTATTTAAAGCTAGATAGATTGCTGTGTACCAGAAAACATCGGCACTTCACTTGTTTGACCATTTTCTTTTCGGAAAATAATATGTTTCTCATTAAAATGAATAGGCGATTCAATGCCAGCTGCTGCGCATAAATTAAACAATCCTTCTCTAAGTGACAGGATATAATTGCAGACTCGGTATTTCTTTTCTTCAATGGATAAGCCCTTTTGCAGCTTTGGATCAGTGGTCGCAACACCTACTGGACATTTATTCGTGTGGCACACTTGCGCCCGAATGCAGCCGACTGAAAACATCAGACCTCTTGCGATATTCACAAAGTCCGCACCCATGGAAAGGGCAATTGCAATTTTATCAGGAGAAAGAAGTTTACCAGAAGCAAACAGCTTGAGTCGATCTCGAACCCCATATTCCTTCAAGATTTGATGGACCATTGGCAGTGCGGTGAAAATGGGCAGGCCTGCGGAATCGGCCAATTCATGAAAGGACGCCCCAGTGCCGCCTTCTCCGCCATCAATCGTAATGAAATCAGGGTGCTTTCCGCTTTTTTTCATATAGAGAGCAAGCTCCTCAATGTCTTCCTTATGTCCGACCACAAGCTTGATTCCAACTGGCTTTCCGCCAATGCTTCGCAGTTGTTCAATGAAATCAAACATGTCAGGAATAGAGTTGAACATCTCAAACCGGTTTGGGCTGTCAATTGATTGATGAGGCGGTAATTTGCGGATTTGGGCAATTTCTTCTGTGACTTTTTCTCCGTCAATGTGACCGCCGCGTGTTTTCGCTCCTTGTGCCAGTTTGAGATCAAAGGCTTTTACTTCATCATGTTCACTTTTTTTCTTAAACTCTTCGAATGAAAATGCGCCATCCTCCGTTCGAACCCCAAATAGACCAGGACCAATCTGGCAAATAATATCGGTGCCGCCTTTCAAGTGGTAAGGGGAAAGGCCACCTTCACCTGTGTTCATCCACGTGCCGCCAGCCATTTTTAAGCCGGAGGATAGAGCGGTAATCGCCCGGTCGCCTAAGGAGCCATAGCTCATGGCTGATTGACCAATGAGTCCCTTGACGCGGAAGGGTTTTTGACACGTATGTTCACCAATGACTTGCACATCCTCTTCGTGGAGAAAATAAGGCTTTGCTTCGACTTCTTTCACATGTTCACTTCTTCGCAGTAGATTGTCTTGATCAATCTCATACACTTTTGTTTGAATGTTTTCTGATTGATCGATACGTAACTCATCTCGCTGTTTTGGAAACAGGACGTTACGAATATAATAACCAGGCTTGTCAAAATCTCGTTTTGACCCAAATCCCATGGTACGGCTTTTGTATTTTCCGGACATGACAGCTTGTTCATATTCCCTTCTTGAAAAAGGAAGTTCCTCTCGGTCATTAAGAAAGAGGTACTGGCGAAGCTCTGGTCCTATTTTTTCAAAAATGAACCGCAGTTTTCCAATGACCGGATAATTTCGCAGAACAGAATGCTCTTCTTGTTTCTCATCTCTCATCCAAATCCATATGAGTAGAATCATGGGTACAATCAAACAAATAACGATTAGTGCGCCTATGACAATGAAAGCTGCTGTCACATACATCCCCTCTTTTCTCTTTCATTGCTGTTGTTATTCCACCTTTTGTGCAAAGAGAAACCACATGACAGGCTCAACATATTGTGACGTTTAGAAATAAAAAGGCGGGGTAACTTAAAAATAAGATCAAATGGGGAGGGAGCATACATGAATAAGCGTCCATACGTACTTGCTGGATTAGGGGTTGGAGGTGCTGTGTTATTAGCGGTTAAAAATAAACAGCATCTGAAAAAATGGGTCAGCATGTGCCGGTCAAATGAAAAGGTGCCTGACAAAGCCGGACACCCTGATCCGTTAGATATTCAAGATAACAAGATGGTCGATGAAGGGGCTATGACATCTGTCCATTATTTTAATGAAGTGAGACAATAGTTTTAAAAAAACCGTTTTGAATCAATCAAAACGGTTTTTCTTATGTTGGCGGCTCGACCTGTTGAAAACCGATCAATCCTTGATCATGAGGTTTTCTAAGCCTGAAAAATAATAGGTTGAGCGCACATTCTGGTCTGTAAAACGTATATGGAGTGAAAACATCCTCAAAACCTCTCCTGTGAAAGTGAGCTTTTTTTGAGCCGTTCCTCAGCATTTGCAACGAAAATCCCCGCCACTCATTTTCAAAAGAATGAAACTTTTAGCTGAAGGAGGTTACCCGTTTTTTGCGGTGCCTGATTTTGTTATAATATTTAAATGGAATGAAACGAATGGAGGAACGTTTTTCATGTATGATGTTACCGAGTGGAAGCATGTCTTTAAACTCGATCCAAATAAAGAAATCTCCGATGAACAGCTAGAAGCGATTTGCGAATCTGGGACGGATGCCATATTGATTGGCGGCAGTGACAATGTAACAGAGGACAATGTGCTTCAATTGATGTCAAAGGTCCGCCGGTTTCTAGTGCCTTGTGTGCTCGAAATCTCAACACATGAGATGATTGTGCCGGGCTTCGATCTGTATTTCATCCCGACCGTTTTAAACAGCTCTCATCCTGACTGGATTGTTGGGCTTCATAAGGACGCGATGAAGGAATTCGGTGATTTGATGTCAATGGAAGAGATTGTGCCGGAAGGATATGTCATCTTAAACGAAGAGTGTAAGGCGGCCAAGCTCACAGAGGCAAATACAGCGCTGGATATTGATGACGTAAGGGCATATGCAAGAGTGGCAGAGCATTTGATGAAGCTGCCCATTTTTTATCTAGAATACAGCGGAATGCTTGGAGATATAGAGCTTGTGAAAGAAACGAAGGCAGTGCTTCATGAAACAATTCTTTTTTATGGCGGCGGCATTGAGAACGCAAAACAGGCAAAAGACTTCTCGCAGTATGCAGACGTTGTAGTTGTAGGGAACGTCATTTATGACAATTTCAAAGAAGCATTAAAGACAGTCGACGCAGTCAAAAAGTCATCATAGTCAAACAAGACGAAACAGGTTAAAATAGAACATAAGTTCGAATTGGCGGTGAATGGAATGAATGAAATATCGAATCATCTATTAGAAGGGCTGAATGACGCGCAGAGGGAAGCGGTCAAAGCAACAGACGGGCCTTTGCTGTTGATGGCAGGTGCAGGAAGCGGAAAGACACGGGTGCTCACACATCGAATTGCCTACTTGATGGCAGAAAAGCATGTAGCTCCGTGGAACATATTAGCGATTACGTTTACGAATAAAGCAGCACGTGAAATGCGTGAACGTGTCCAAGCGATTTTAGGGCCCGGTGCAGATGACATTTGGATCTCGACGTTTCATAGTATGTGTGTCCGGATTTTAAGACGCGATATTGATCGAATTGGTGTGAATCGCAATTTCTCCATATTAGACACATCTGATCAGCTTTCTGTGATTAAAAACATTTTAAAAGAACGAAATATTGATCCGAAAAAGTTTGATCCACGCAGTATTTTAGGATCGATCAGCAGTGCAAAAAACGAACTCATTGATGCAGAAGAATACGCAAAAACAGCCGGTGACTTTTACGATCAAGTCGTCAGTGACGTATATACAGATTATCAAAAACGATTACTCAAAAACCAGTCACTCGATTTTGACGATTTGATTATGATGACGATTAGACTGTTTGAGCGAATTCCTGAAGTATTAGAGCATTACCAGCGTAAATTCCAATACATTCATGTGGATGAGTATCAGGATACGAACAGAGCGCAGTACATGCTCGTGAAATTGCTGGCTCAGCGCTTTCAAAATATTTGTGTCGTCGGTGACTCAGACCAATCAATCTATCGCTGGCGCGGAGCAGATATCACGAACATTCTCTCCTTTGAAAAGGATTATCCAACGAGTCAAGTGATTCTGCTTGAACAAAATTACAGATCAACGAAACGCATTTTGCACGCTGCAAATACGGTGATCCAAAACAATGCAAATCGTAAGCCAAAAAACCTTTGGACAGAAAATGACGAAGGAGCGAAGATTGCTTATTATCGAGCAGATAATGAATTTGGCGAGGGTCAGTTTGTCGCAGGAAAGATTCGCCAGCTTCATCAAAGCGGAAAGCGAAAATTATCTGATGTTGCGATCCTCTATCGAACGAACGCTCAGTCACGTGTCATAGAGGAAACGTTAATGAAGGCAAACATTCAATACAACATTGTCGGTGGCACGAAGTTCTATGACAGAAAAGAAATCAAAGACATTTTGGCGTACCTACGCCTTGTGGCAAACCCAGATGACGATATTAGTTTTATGCGCATTGTCAACGTACCAAAGCGCGGAATTGGGGCGACCTCTGTTGATAAAATTGCCGCATATGCAGAAATGAATGATCTCTCTATGTTCGAAGCACTTGGTCAGGTGGATTTCATTGGACTCAGTGCAAGGGCAGCCAATGCACTTGATGAGTTCAAACAGCTCATTGATCAAATGACAAACATGCAGGAATATCTATCTGTCACAGAATTAACGGAAGAGATCTTAGAGAAAACAGGCTACCGTGAAGCGCTGAAGATCGAAAAAACGATTGAAGCCCAAAGCCGTTTAGAGAATATTGATGAGTTTCTATCTGTCACAAAGAACTTTGAAGAACAAAATGAAGACAAATCACTTGTCACCTTCCTGACAGACCTCGCTCTTGTGGCAGACATTGATAAGCTGGATGAGAATGAGGAAGAAGATCATGATGCCGTTATTTTAATGACCCTTCACGCAGCAAAAGGGCTGGAATTCCCGGTTGTGTTCTTAATGGGGATGGAGGAAGGCGTCTTCCCGCACAGTCGTTCATTAATGGAAGATGCAGAGATGGAAGAAGAGCGCCGCCTTGCTTACGTAGGGATCACACGGGCCGAAGAAGAGCTTTATTTATCAAGCGCTAAGATGAGAACATTATTTGGCCGGACGAACATGAACCTTGAATCAAGATTCATTAGAGAAATACCAGCTGATTTATTGGACAACCTAAATGAGAAAAAAGAAACGAAAACACCGTTTGGCCAAACAAGAGAAAGACCGCAAAGACGGGGCCCTGTTTCACGTCCGCAAACGCAAACCATTCAAAACACAGGCGGCGGCAGTATTGGCTGGGCTGTGGGAGATAAAGCTGCTCATAAAAAATGGGGCGTTGGAACGGTTGTGAGTGTGAAAGGCAGCGGAGACAGCACAGAGCTTGATATTGCGTTCCCAAGCCCGACAGGCATTAAGCGGCTCCTCGCAGCATTTGCGCCAATCGAGAAGCAATAAATCTATAGAAGTGATAAAACGGATGAAGTGAAAGGAAGAAGCAGATGGATAAAGAAGCAGCGAAACGCCGGATCGAGGAACTGCACCAGATTTTGAATCAATACAACTACGAATATCACACACTGGATCGTCCAAGTGTTCCTGACGCTGAATATGATGCGCGGATGCGTGAGCTGATCTCTCTAGAGGAAGAACACCCTGATTTAAAAGCAGCGGATTCACCCTCGCAAAGAGTAGGAGGCGCTGTTTTAGACGCCTTTCAAAAGGTACGTCACGGCACGCCGATGCTCAGCCTTGGCAATGCGTTTCATGAACAGGATCTTCTTGATTTTGACCGCCGGGTTCGTCAGGCAGTCGGTGACGACGTCGCTTACAATGTTGAGCTGAAAATTGACGGACTCGCTGTTTCTCTCCGTTATGAAAATGGGGTGTTTGTTCGAGGTGCCACGCGTGGTGATGGGACAATTGGTGAGGATATTACCGAAAACCTTAAGACCATTCGTTCGATTCCGCTCAAAATCAATCGTCCTCTGTCGATTGAAGTGAGAGGCGAGGCATTTATGCCCAAACCTTCTTTTGAAGCATTAAATGAAATAAGATTACAAAACGAAGAAGAACCGTTTGCCAACCCGCGTAATGCGGCTGCCGGCTCACTTCGTCAGCTTGATACGAAAATTGCAGCGAAACGAAATCTGGATATCTTCGTCTACAGTATAGCGGAGCTTGATGAAATCGGTGTCGACACGCAAAGTGCAGGACTTGATCTTCTCGATGAGCTTGGTTTTAAAACGAACAAAGAAAGACGGACGTGTCAAACAATTGAAGAAGTGATCGACCTCATTGAAACACTGAAAACAAAGCGTGCGGATTTCTCATATGAAATTGATGGCATTGTCATTAAAGTCAATTCCTTGGCTCAGCAGGAAGAACTAGGCTTCACAGCAAAAAGTCCAAGGTGGGCGATTGCGTACAAGTTCCCTGCTGAAGAAGTCGTGACGAAACTGCTTGATATTGAGTTAAATGTCGGGCGTACAGGCGTCATCACACCAACAGCGATACTTGAGCCTGTAAAGGTGGCAGGGACAACAGTGCAGCGTGCTTCTCTTCATAATGAAGATTTGATCAAAGAAAAGGATATTCGTCTTCTTGATCAAGTCATCGTGAAGAAAGCGGGCGATATTATTCCTGAAGTCGTAGGCGTCCTTGTCGATCAGCGTACAGGAGAAGAGAAGCCATTTCACATGCCGGCTGAATGTCCAGAATGTCAAAGTGAATTAGTGAGAATCGAAGGAGAAGTAGCACTGCGGTGCATCAATCCAGAATGTCCCGCCCAAATACGTGAAGGCCTCATTCACTTTGTGTCTCGCAATGCCATGAACATTGATGGACTTGGGGAACGGGTCATTACACAGCTTTTCAAAGAACGGCTCGTGTCGCGGGTGTCTGATCTTTACCGATTAACGAAAGAGGAGCTCATTCAACTTGACCGAATGGGCGAGAAATCGGTCGATAACTTACTGCGTTCGATCGAGCAATCGAAAGAAAACTCTCTTGAACGATTACTGTTTGGACTCGGCATTCGATTTATCGGCTCTAAAGCGGCGAAGACGTTGGCGATGCATTTCGAGGATATCGATCAGTTAAAACAAGCGACGAAAGAACAATTACTCGAAGTCGATGAAATTGGTGAAAAAATGGCCGATGCAGTCGTCACGTACTTTGAGAAAGAAGAAATACTGGATCTGCTAAATGAACTTAAAGAACTTGGAGTCAATATGACCTACACAGGACCAAAGCCTGTGAAAGCAGAGGAAAGTGATTCCTACTTTGCTGGCAAAACCATTGTGCTGACCGGGAAGCTGGAGGTCATGTCTCGAAACGACGCAAAGGCGGCGATCGAAGCATTAGGCGGCAAGTTAGCAGGTAGTGTGAGTAAAAAAACAGACTTAGTCATTGCCGGTGAAGCAGCTGGAAGTAAGCTGACAAAGGCGGAAGAACTCAATATTGAAATATGGGATGAAGCCAAAATGCTCGAGGAGCTAAAGAAATAAGAGGAGTGTTTTCTATTGAAAAAGTTGCTATTGCTGCTGACAATGCTCACACTGGTATTGTCAGCGTGTGCACCTTTTGGGGGAAAAGACGAGGAAGAGGTTACACAAAAAACGGATGAAACGAAAGAAACAGCCATCATCCCAATGTACAATATCTCTGATTCGTATTACAAAATGGTGCTGCCGTTTAAAGAAGGTGCTGCAAGAGGATTAACAGCAGAGCGTCTCAATACACGCTTAGATATTGATGAATTTGAAACAGGACTGATGCGCCTGGCGACAGAATCATTTAATACAAACGACTATCTTTTCCAAGAAGGACAGCATTTAGATGAGGATACCGTTCTCAGCTGGCTGGCGCGCAAAAAAACAGGCAGTGATCTGAAAAAAGCTGAAAAAGAAGATAAAAACTTTAAGAACCTTGGATTAAACCCTGCTCTTCCAAACTCAGGTTCAACGAAGTCCAAAAACGAAAATAGTCCAATCTACTTGGCTTCGATGCTAGAGCATAATTACTTAATTCGAAAAGATAAAAACAGCTTACAGCTTGGCGGAGTCGTCATTGGTCTTGCGCTAAACTCTGTATATTATTATCGAGAAAATGTCGGAGATCCTCAACAAGAGGTAACCATCGATTCATCGAAAAATTCTAAGAAGCTTTTAGCGGAGGGTGAAAAAATCGCTGAGAAAGTCATCAAACGACTTCGTCAAATGGATGGGCTGCAAAAAGTGCCTGTCATGATCGCCCTTTATAAACAAGCACCAAAATCGTCTATCGTACCAGGAAACTTTATCGCCAAAACCGATGTGAAAGCAGGTTCATCTGATATTGGCAATTGGGATACGATCAAAGAAGAGAATGTTTTCTTCCCTTCAGATAATGCAACAAGCACCTACAAAGACGATTCAGAACGATTTGACCGCTTCAAGACAAAGGTAGAAGACTACTTCCCAAATTACACAGGTGTGGTAGGTACAGGCTTTTATAAAAACGGAAGCCTGCAAAAAATGAAAATAGAAATTCCAATGCAATTCTACGGAAAAACAGAAGTCGTAGCATTCACGCAATACTTAACAGGTGAAGTGATGGATTACTATAAGAGCACCAATATAGAAATCAACATCACATCTTCTGATCAACAAGAAGCCCTGATCACGAAAAATGCTGAAGACAAAGAACCAACCGTCCATATATATGATTAATCAAAAGCCGCCACGCCTCTAAGGCGGTTTTCTTTTCAAATAAGAGGGATTTTTTAAACGTTTGTCAAAGTATGTGAAGAAACCAAAAGGAAAGGCAGGTATGTTGATGCTCGTATAAATGCTGATAACCGTCATGTATAAGTAAATAGACGACAAAAGGAGAATCAGCATGCATAAAGAAGTAAAAGCGCGATACAATGAACAAATGGTCTTAAAGAAAGCGGCTCTATTATATGACTTTCACCCAGAACAAGTCACATTTCTAGCCGATGCAGAAAATGATGTGTATGAATATAAGGCTAAAAATGGGGTGAATTATATATTAAAAATCACCCATACCATTCGCCGTTCATGCCCGTATATTTTAGGAGAAATGGACTGGATTCGGTATTTATCTGATCATGGCATCTCAGTAGCTAAACCGGTCTTATCAGCAAGAGGAAAAGATGTTGAAGTGATTCCCGATCAAGCAGGAGGCGCTTTTTTGCTGCGTGCATATGAAAAAGCACCGGGCAGAAAAGTGACGGAAACGGATTGGAATGGACAATTGTTTCAGGCGTTAGGTGCTTATACAGGGCGCATGCATCAAGCGACCAAACAATATCAAGTGAAAGATCCTCGCTATAAGCGTCAAGAGTGGTATGAAGAAGAGCAATTAAAGCTTGAATCATATATTCCTTCTGATCAAACGGTTGTGCTGCAGCGAAAAGATGAACTGATGCAAAAGCTTCACCAGCTCCCGATATCCAAGGATGTCTATGGACTGGTGCATGCCGATTTACATCATGGGAACTTCCATTATCATCAGGGAGACATCATTGCATTTGATTTTGATGATTGTGGATATCACTGGTTTATCAACGATATGAGCATTTTGCTATACAACGTTCTATGGTATCCGGTGATTCCGTATGAGGATAAAGCTGAATTTACCGCTGAATTTATGAGCCATTTTCTCAAAGGCTATCGACAGGAGCATGAGCTTGATGACGCATGGCTGGCAACAATACCAGATTTTCTTATGCTGCGTCATATGCTTATTTATGGGCTTTTACATCAAGCATTTGATCTCCAAACACTAAGCGCTGACGAAAGCGCCATGCTGGCGCGTTTTCGAAAGGAAATTGAGGACAATATACCAGTGACGCCTTTTGACTTTCATCAGCTGGCGCAATAAAAGAAACCCCCTTGCCGTTTGAAACAGCAAGGGAGTTTTTGATACTACACCGTATCACACTTCACGCCGACAACACCTTCTAAATCTTTAATATCAAAGTACACATCGGTTGTATAGCGATCTTTATGCACACGTACGCGTACTTCCATGATCGGATAGTCCTTTTCCTTTAAATCATCAATACGTACGGAATGAATGCGAATATTGAGTGCTTTCATTTCTTTCAAAATGTCTGTCATGCGGTTGCGATCAGAAAGTGACATTCTGATGCGGATTTCTTTTTCCTGTAAGCGAATCGGTCCAATTCGCTGGAAGAGCCAAGGTAAAAATTCGACACTCACCAGAATAAAGAAAAGGCTGAGGAAGGCTTCTTTATAAAAACCTGCACCTGTTGCAACCCCAAGTCCTGCTGCTCCCCAGATCATCGCAGATGTCGTAAGACCTGAGATGACGTCATTGCTTTTACGCAGAATCACACCTGCTCCAATAAAACCAACACCAGATATAATTTGCGCCGGTAACCTGAGTGGGTCCATTTGAAGCTTAGAGACTCTAGGGAAATTGTAGGCTGCATCAATGCTGATGATGGTTAATACGCAGGAGCTGACAGCAATGACAATACACGTTTTTAAACCGAGCGGCTTTTTCTTCAGCTCGCGTTCAAGACCGATAATCAAACCGATTAAGGTGGCAACGGCTAATTTTAAGACCGTATCCCATTCAATTGTCCAAAACATGCGTATCGCTCCTTTCACTTCATGTACGTTTCACATCATGTATATGATCTTCTCACAGCCTATATGGCTGCCACAACTTCTATTTTATTCAGAAACGGGAGAAAGAAAAGCATTTTATTAAAAAATGAAGAGAGTCATCCGCTAGATGCAGATGACTCTTCACTTCTATATTATTTTGATTCTTCTTCGAGATGAGTTTCCATTTTGTGAAATAGCTGTTTTGATGCTTTTGTCGGCTTACTTGTCATTAAGCTCACAATAATTGCAGTTAAACCACTTAACGTAAAGCCAGGAATCATTTCATAGATACCTGTTGAATGGTTGAGACCTGTCGTGATCCATGTCAGAACCACAACGGCACCAACAATCATCCCGACAAGTGCCCCGTGATGATTCATCCGTTTCCAGTATAGACAAAGTAAGATAACTGGACCGAATGAAGAACCAAATCCTGCCCACGCATAACCGACGAGGTCAAGTATGGTATCACTAGGGTTGAGTGAAAGACAAAGAGCAATAACTGCCACCACTAGTACAGACATACGGCCAATCATCACAAGCTCTTTATCCGAGGCTTTCTTTCTAAAGAACGTTCTGTATAAATCCTCTGTCATCGCACTTGCTGTGACAAGCAGCTGAGAGGAAATTGAACTCATAATTGCTGCTAAAATGGCAGAAAGTAAGAATCCAGTAATGTACGGATGGAACAACACTTTAGAAAAGACGATAAAGATCGTTTCAGGGTCAGCAAGGTTCATACCCGTTTCATGTACATATGCGACACCAACTAAACCGACAGACAGTGAACCAATGACTGAAATAATCATCCAGCTCATTCCGATTCGGCGTGCTGGTTTTAAATCTTTTACGGACGTAATCGCCATAAAACGTACGATAATATGAGGCTGTCCAAAGTAACCTAGTCCCCAAGCGAGGAAGGAAATAATGCCAATGACGCTCGTTCCTCTAAAAATATCAAGCAATTTAGGGTCAATCTGTTGAATATCTTGGAATGTGGCAACAGGTCCGCCTAATTGTGTAAAGGCAACGATCGGCACGAGCACTAATGCTAAAAACATAATAGCTCCTTGGACAAAGTCCGTTAAGCTCACTGCCAAAAATCCGCCAAACAGTGTATACAAAACCACAATACTTGATGTCAAAATCAGTCCAAACATGTAATGAGCGCCGAATGCTGATTCAAATAAACGCCCGCCTGATACCATCCCAGACGATGTATACAGTGTAAAGAAGATTAAAATGATGACGGCTGAAACAGCTTTTAATAAAGCAGATGATCCTTTGAATCGTTTGTCAAAGAAATCAGGAATCGTAATAGCATCATCCGCAATTTCTGTATAAGAACGTAAACGAGGTGCAAGAATTAAATAGTTCAAGTAAGCACCGACTATTAAACCAATTGCAAGCCAGGTTGTCGATAAACCTGTTTTATACATTTCACCTGGTACACCCATCAGCATCCAACCGCTCATATCCGCAGCACCTGCTGATAAAGCTGTAACGAATGGGCCAAGTCCGCGTCCACCAAGCATATAATCATTTAAATCATGTGTTTTCCTAAACGCATACCAACCAATCGCAAGCATTCCGATAAAATAGATAGATAAGGAAATCGTAACTTCAATACTCATGTAGTTTTCTCACCTTTTTCGTATTAATTTGACATCACCTCAATCAAAATATACAGAAGTGCTAGGGCAGGATTTTCATTTCACTGCCCTGCTCACTGCTATGGTTACTTAACCTATCAGAGTATTCCCAAGTGATCAACCGTCTTAAACATCTCCATTTTGAAGAAAAAATGCATGGATTGATGATAAGACTCTATATGTATGCGTTTACAAAAACAAACCAAAGTAAAAATATTCTGAAAAATAAATAGTCACCTTGATGAATATTTTCGCTACTTGCTGCACGACAATGACATATTAAGAGACAAAGCCTGTCTGAGCGTCTTTGGAAAGTTGCTTTAGAACAGTAAAATTTGATATGATAAAGTGTATATGACTTATGATCATGACCATGAACACGTATCATTTTTGGAGGTGAACCTGCATGTCAAGAATTTCAATAGAAGAAGTAAAGCACGTTGCGCATTTGGCGCGGCTTGCGATTACAGAAGAAGAAGCTGAGATGTTTACAGAACAGCTGGATAGCATCATTTCATTTGCAGAGCAGTTAAACGAGGTAGATACGGAAAACGTTGAACCAACCACACATGTATTAAAAATGAAAAACGTCATGAGAGAAGATGTTCCGAATAAAGGTCTTTCCATTGAGGCAGTCATCAAAAACGCGCCTGATCATAAAGACGGCTATATTCGTGTGCCATCAATTTTGGACTAAAGGAGGCCTGAGACATGTCATTGTTTGACCACAAAATTTCTGAATTAAAAGAGCTTTTACATAAAAAGGAACTGTCTGTTTCTGATTTAGTGGACGAGTCTTATAAACGAATCAATGAAGTAGACGGGAAAGTACAAGCATTCCTTGCGCTGAACGAAGAGAAAGCACGTGCATATGCAAAGGAATTAGACGAGGCAGTTGGTGAAAAGGACGAGCTTGGTCTATTGTTCGGTATGCCGATCGGTGTCAAAGATAACATCGTGACGAAGGATTTACGTACAACCGCATCAAGTAAGATCTTACAAAACTTTGATCCAATTTATGATGCAACCGTTGTGAACCGCCTAAGAGAAGCGGAAGCTGTCACAATCGGTAAATTAAACATGGACGAATTTGCAATGGGGTCTTCTACGGAGAACTCTGGCTACAAAGCAACGAAAAACCCGTGGAATTTAAACACCGTTCCAGGTGGATCAAGCGGTGGATCAGCAGCTTCTGTTGCAGCAGGGGAAGTACCATTCTCCCTTGGTTCAGATACAGGCGGTTCCATTCGTCAGCCGGCATCATTTTGTGGTGTTGTTGGTCTTAAACCGACATATGGCCGTGTATCCAGATACGGTTTAATCGCATTTGCTTCATCATTAGATCAAATTGGGCCGATTACGCGTAATGTAGAGGACAACGCATATGTTCTTCAAGCGATTGCTGGTGTCGATCAAATGGATGCTACAAGTGCAAATGTCGATGTACCAGATTTTCTTTCTTCATTAACTGGTGACATCAAAGACTTGAAAATCGCTGTGCCAAAAGAATATCTTGGCGAAGGCGTTGGCGAGGAAGCAAAAGAGTCTGTTCTAAAAGCGTTGAAAGTATTAGAAGGACTTGGTGCGACATGGGAAGAAGTGTCTCTTCCGCATTCTAAATATGCGCTTGCGACTTACTACTTACTGTCATCTTCTGAGGCATCTGCGAACCTTGCTCGTTTTGACGGCATCCGCTATGGCTATCGTACAGACAATGCAGACAACCTGATTGATTTATATAAAAATACCCGTTCTGAAGGCTTTGGAGATGAAGTAAAACGCCGCATCATGCTTGGCACATTCGCTCTAAGCTCAGGATATTACGATGCATACTATAAGAAGGCGCAAAAAGTCCGTACTCTGATTAAAAAAGACTTTGAAGATGTTTTCGAAAAGTATGATGTCATTGTAGGACCAACAACACCTACTCCTGCATTTAACATTGGTGAAAAAACAAGCGATCCACTGACTATGTATGCAAACGACATTTTAACGATCCCTGTTAACCTTGCAGGCGTTCCAGGAATCAGTGTACCTTGTGGATTTACAAACGGTCTTCCGCTAGGACTGCAAATCATCGGTAAACACTTTGACGAAGGAACCGTGTACCGCGTGGCTCACGCTTTCGAGCAAGCAACAGATCATCATAAAGCAAAACCTGAACTGTAAGGGGTGAATCAGAATGAACTTTGAAACGGTAATTGGACTTGAAGTCCACGTAGAGCTAAAAACACAATCAAAAATTTTCTCAAGCTCGCCGACAGCTTTTGGTGCGGCTGCCAATACGCAAACAAGTGTCATCGACCTTGGGTATCCTGGCGTACTGCCGGTGCTGAACAAAGAAGCGGTGAACTTTGCGATGAAAGCGGCAATGGCGCTGAACTGTGAGATCGCAACTGATACAAAATTTGACCGTAAAAACTATTTCTATCCTGATAACCCAAAGGCGTATCAAATTTCTCAATTTGATAAACCAATCGGTGAAAACGGCTGGATTGAAATTGAAGTAGACGGCAAAACAAAACGAATCGGTATTACGCGTCTTCATTTGGAAGAGGATGCAGGGAAACTGACGCACACAGGCGACGGTTATTCACTCGTCGATTTCAACCGACAAGGCACACCGCTTGTTGAAATCGTATCTGAGCCAGACATTCGCACACCAGAAGAAGCATATGCTTACTTAGAAAAATTAAAATCTATTATTCAATATACAGGCGTTTCCGACTGTAAGATGGAAGAAGGCTCACTGCGCTGTGATGCCAATATTTCTCTGCGCCCAATTGGACGTGAAGAGTTTGGAACGAAAACAGAGCTTAAAAACTTGAACTCTTTCGCTTTCGTTCAAAAAGGACTTGAATTCGAAGAGAAACGTCAAGAGCAAGTATTGCTTTCTGGCGGTGTGATTGAGCAGGAAACACGCCGCTATGACGAAGCGTCTAAAAAGACGATCCTCATGCGTGTGAAAGAAGGCTCTGATGATTACCGCTACTTCCCAGAACCAGATTTGGTGGAGCTGTACATTGATGACGAGTGGAAAGAACGCGTAAGAGCATCCATTCCAGAGCTTCCAGACGAGCGCCGCAAACGCTACATTGATGAACTTGGACTGCCTGCATATGATGCAATGGTGCTGACGCTGACAAAAGAAATGTCTGATTTCTTTGAAGCGACCATTTCAGAAGGTGCGGAAGCGAAGCAAGCATCAAACTGGCTCATGGGTGAAGTATCTGCATATTTAAACTCCGCTCAAAAAGAGCTGGAAGAAACAAAACTTACGCCACAAGGGCTTGCTGGCATGATCAAACTCATTGAAAAAGGAACGATTTCTTCTAAGATTGCCAAAAAGGTATTCAAAGAGCTGATTGAAAATGGGGGCGATGCAGAAACAATCGTCAAAGAAAAAGGACTTGTCCAAATTTCTGACGAAGGTGCACTGCTCAAGCTAGTCACAGAAGCACTTGATAACAACCCGCAATCCATTGAAGATTTCAAAAATGGAAAAGACCGCGCAATTGGTTTCCTAGTTGGACAAATCATGAAAGCATCGAAGGGACAAGCAAACCCGCCGATGGTCAACAAGATTCTTCTCGAAGAAATCAAAAAACGCTAAATCGCAAAAACCGCCACATGGATGATGAGGCGGTTTTTTTGTTGGTGAAAATGACAGGGTCTTATTAGAGATTCAGACCACCGCCGTATATCAATTCATTGGTTCTTTTTTTATAATGAAGCATAAACTTTAGCACATATTCGAAGGGGATAAAGGTGAACGAAAGTGAACATCGCCACGTATTGTCATTGAAGGAACACCTTCAATTGTTCCACAGCTCTTTGGACAGCGGAGTCCTCACACGTTTCTAAATTTGTCAGCATCCCTTGAATGACCGGTTTGCGGGGCTGATCTTTGGCCAGTTCTTCTTCAATCACTTCAATGGATACAAGGGTATCATCAGATAAAAGATGTTCAGATTTTAACAATCGAAGATCTTCTTGAAGAGTAGCGGCATTTGGAGCTTCATCATCCCAAATGTTTTGCTTCAGAATTGGCTTCGCATGAGAACGAAGAAGCCCATGAACCAAATCATCAAATCGGTCGAGAATAAAGGATGAGAGCTCATCACATGATAATTGCATCTGATCTTGCAAAAGCAGTATCTGCACATAAGATTGGATGATTCCTTGAATCATGACTGACAGGTCAGTTATATATGGTTCGATCTCCTGTCCATACGTGGTCAAAATAGAAATTTGGATTTCATCATTCATCTGCTTTTTAACCGTTTTGGAATACTTTTTAATTTGCTGGTTTTCCGGAATAATGTTCTCGCTGAGGATCAAAATGATAAAATCCTTGTTCTCAGCAAAGTGTTGAAACTGTTCAGCGATTTGTTTCTGAAAAATCTCTCTAGGCGCAAGATGCTGATTCTCTTTTCGAATCTTTTCAATACTTTGCATAGACGTGTCGATATAATATTCAAACGCTCGGTTGAAAAGCTGTTCTTTTGATTTGAAATGCAAGTAAAATGCACCTTTGGATATTCCGCATTCATCTGCAATTTCCTGAATGGTCGTAGAAGAAAAACCCTTTTTCGCAAACAACTGGATGCTTGCTTTAATGATTTTTTCTTTTTTTTCGTTCATGAAATAAGGCCCCTTCAGCTTTAGAATGTTACGTCAAACGCAAGTGAAATGGTTGACGACATTGTATATCACCGTTTATTATGATATAGAATGACCAGTCAGTCAATACATAAAGGGAAATGGAGGACATAATGAATTCGATCATCAATTTTGTATTAAAGAACAAGTTCGCTGTATGGCTCATGACGATTATCGTAACAGTTGCTGGTCTATATGCCGGATTGAATATGAAACAAGAATCAATCCCTAATATCAACACTCCAGTCATTACGGTTTCTACAACGTATCCTGGTGCAACACCGGACGAAGTATCAGATAAAGTGACAGATCCAATTGAGAAGTCTATACAAAACCTCAATGGGATCAAAGTGGTCACTTCCAATTCTTTTGAGAATGCCTCATCAATTCAAATCGAGTACGATTACAACAAAGATATGGATGAAGCAAAGAAGGAAATTGAAGATGCCATTAGCAATATCAATTTTCCTGAAAATGCAGAACAACCGAAAATCGCTCGCTTTAGTATTAACGCAATTCCAATCTTAGCACTCAGTGTCTCGGGTGATAAAGAATCATTAGAAGACCTTACACAAAAAGTGGAAGATGACCTTGTTCCTTCGCTTGAAGGATTAGATGGTGTATCTTCTGTCGAAGCTTCAGGACAGCAAATTAAAGAAGTGGAATTTTCTTTTAAACAAAAGAAATTGAAAGAATACGGTTTAGATGAAGAAACTGTCCAAAACATGATCAAAGGCTCTGATGTCAATGTACCATTAGGGTTATACACATTTGGGAGCAAGCAAAAATCAGTCGTAGTGGACGGTAATATTTTAAGCGTCAAAGATTTGAAGAACATGCGAATTCCTGTTACATCAAGTGCAACAGCAGGAGATGGATCGTCTTCTAGCAGCTCAGGAAATGCAGATGTCCAAGGTGCTGAGCAGCAGGCTGGAAGTGCAAGTCAGCAGCAAACAGGTCTAGGCGCAGCAAGCAGTCAATCTGTAGAGCTACCGACAATTAAGCTTTCTGAGATTGCAGATATTAAAGTTGTGAAAGAAGCAGAATCGATTTCTAGAACGAATGGAAAAGACAGTATCGGTCTGCAAATTGTGAAAGGCTCTGATGCCAACACAGTGAGTGTAGCAGAAGAAGTCACAAAAGAGCTTGAGAAATTCAAAAAAGACAACAAAGGCATCAAAGTAAGCACCACATATGATCAGGCAGAGCCGATTAAAGAGTCTGTCAGCACAATGCTGAACAAGGCGATCATCGGAGCAATCTTTGCGATCATTATCATTCTCTTGTTCCTGCGAGATATCAAATCAACATTAATTTCGGTGATTTCCATTCCGTTATCCCTGTTGATTGCTGTTTTATTATTAAATCAGCTGGATATCACATTAAATATCATGACACTTGGTGCTATGACCGTCGCCATTGGGCGCGTTGTCGATGATTCGATTGTCGTCATAGAAAACATCTATCGGCGAATGGCATTAAAGAATGAACCGTTAAAAGGCAAAGCACTCGTCAGAGAAGCTACGAAAGAAATGTTTATCCCGATTATGTCTTCGACGATTGTCACAATTGCGGTGTTCTTACCGTTAGCACTTGTGGGTGGAATGATTGGTGAACTATTCATCCCATTTGCATTAACGATTGTGTTTGCTTTACTTGCTTCTCTGCTTGTCGCCATTACAATTGTACCAATGATGGCTCACAGCCTATTTAAAAAGAACCTGTATGGCAAAGCGAAAAAGGTAAAAGAACATAAACCAAGCAGGCTTGCCGGCGGTTATAGACGGATACTCAATTGGACCCTTAATCATAAATGGATTACATCAGGAATTGCGATTCTCATGCTTGTCGGAAGTTTATTCCTAGCACCACTTGTCGGCGTCAGCTTCTTACCGCAAGAAGCGGAAAAAACGGCGATGGTGACATACACGCCAGAGCCAGGACAAACGAGAGAACAAGCAATTGATGAAACGAAAAAAGCAGAAGAATACTTAATGAAACGTGACCATGTCAATACGGTTCAATATTCATTAGGCTCTTCAAATGCACTGACAGCAAGTGTTGGCGGCAATTCTAACGGTGCGTTATTCTTCGTCCAATATGATGATGACACACCGAATTTCGATAAAGAAAAAGATCGTGTGGTCAAAGCCCTGCAAGACAAAACGTCTAAAGGGGAATGGAAATCACAAGACTTCTCATCTGCTGGCGCAAGTAATACAGTGACGTACTATGTGTACGGTGACAAGGTCAGTGATATTGAAGGGACAGTCAAAGATGTCGAGAACATTTTAAAAGATGAGAAGAACCTGAAAAACGTCAGCACAAGCTTATCTGAGAAATATGACGAATATACGTTCAATGCAGATCAAGAAAAACTGGCGAAGCTAGGCTTAACGGCTTCACAAATCGCACAGGCGATTGCTCCTCAAAGCAGTGAAACAACACTGACGAAAGTAACAGAGGACGGCAAAGAACTGGATGTGAAGCTTCAAACGGAAAAAGATGAATATAAGAGCAAAAAAGATTTAGAGAATAAAAAGATCACAACACCGACAGGGCAAGAAGTCCGAATTGGTGATGTCGTGGAAGTGAAAGATGGCACGACAGCAAACACTGTGACAAAGCGTGATGGAAAAATTTACGCAGAAGTGTCTGGTGACATGACGACAGATGATGTATCAAAAGTGACACAGGATGTTCAGAAGAAAGTCGATAAGCTTGATTTGAAATCTGACGTTACGATTGATACAGGCGGTGTAAGTGCGGATATTCAAGAATCCTTTACACAGCTAGGGCTCGCAATGCTTGCAGCAATTGCCATTGTATACCTCGTTCTCGTCATTACATTTGGCGGAGGTCTTGCACCATTTGCCATTCTGTTCTCGCTTCCATTTACGATTATTGGTGCACTCGTTGGATTGTTTGTAGCGAAAGAAACCATCAGTTTAAATGCCATGATTGGATTGCTCATGCTGATCGGAATCGTTGTAACAAATGCCATTGTCTTAATTGACCGAGTGATTCATAAAGAAAAAGAAGGACTTTCAACAAGAGAAGCCTTACTTGAAGCAGGAACAACAAGATTACGCCCAATCTTAATGACGGCACTTGCGACAATTGGTGCATTGCTGCCACTCGCATTAGGTTTTGAAGGCGGAAGTCAGATCGTATCAAAAGGACTTGGCGTCACCGTTATTGGCGGTTTAACAAGTTCTACACTTCTCACATTGGTCATCGTACCAATCGTGTATGAAATCCTAAGCAAATTTAGACGTAAGAAAAAGTACGCAGAAGAAGAGTAAGAGGGAGCCCCGCTCATTGGCGGGGTTTTTTATGTTGAAATCTGACAAACCGCTTTTCTCATGAGCTCTTCAAACGCTTGGAAAAATGCATCACGATCGACATGGTCGATCACTTGAATGGATTTTCCATCTGGATGTTCATAGGTACGTCCTTGCCTTGGTGTTTCAGTGTAAACGATCGCGTTCATCTCTTTTGAACGGGTAAATGATGAGGAAACAAGAGTGATGGTTGTCAGCACATCCCATAAGTAGTAAGTCGAGTTCGTTTCGTGATGAATGAGTGGCGGACAAAAGGCATAACACTGTCCAATAAAATCTATTCCAATATGAGAGCGGAGGGAAGCCCAGCGTTGTCGTACATCAAGTGTGAGCGGGACTTGATTCGTGCTTTCAAGTGCGACCATTTCAATTGGAAAACGCTCTTGAAAGACGGTGCTGACAGCATAGGGGTCCCAAAAGGCATTCCATTCGGCTGTTCCATCATGCTCGGGTTCTTCGACATTGCCTTTTTCAAGGAATGTGCCGCCCATCCATACCAGTTTCTCAATTTTATTTGAGATGGAGGGATCTTCTTCTAAGGCACGTGCAAAGTCTGTGAGCGGACCTGTAAAGAGCAGGGTGACAGGTTCTGTTGCCTTTTTAACCGTTTCAATCAGATGAAGATGTGCTGGAAGCTTGGATACTTTTGTATCAACAGCGCCTTTTTCGTTTAAAATCGGCAGTGCATCTACATAAAAGGCATGCATGCGCCATTCCTTTGGAAATGGATTGACACCTCTAGAGTTGGAAGCAGCGACCTCAATCTCATAAGGACTAAATCGATCAATGATTTTCTGAGACGCACTCAGCGCAGGCTCTAAATAACAATCAGCAGGAATCACAGACACCCCAATGACTTTCAGGTGCTCCATTTGAAGAAGCAGGAATAAGGAGACGAGGTCATCAACACCGCCGTCATGATTGAAATAGACAGGTTTTTTCATCGCATACCATCCTTTTCATCGTTTTCTTTTATCTTATCAGAATGCTTATCTGTTGAGGGAAACGTGCCATGAGATTTCAAATATTAGGGGATTGTTCAGTTGCCATTTTCAAAACTCATAGTATAATTAAAGGTTGTTAGTGGTGAAAATAGATTGCATAATGATAATAGGATGATGATGAATGAAACGTGCTCGAATTATATACAATCCGACATCTGGGCGTGAACTCTTTAAGAAGAATTTACCGCAGGTTTTGCAAAAATTTGAACAGGCTGGCTATGAAACATCTTGTCATGCGACGACATGTGCAGGAGATGCAACACAAGCAGCAGAAAAAGCTGCACAGAGAGATTTTGATTTAATTGTAGCAGCAGGTGGAGACGGCACAATCAATGAAGTCGTCAATGGATTAGCACCGCTTGAAAAAAGACCAAAATTAGGTATCATTCCAGTAGGAACAACAAATGACTTTGCAAGAGCACTTGGCATTCCAAGAGAAGATATATTAAAAGCAACAGATGCCATCATTAATGGAGTAGCAAAGCCGCTTGATATCGGTAAAGTGAATGGCCAATATTTCATTAATATTGCAGGAGGCGGCCGATTAACAGAGCTGACCTATGAAGTGCCTAGTAAGCTGAAAACCATGCTAGGACAGCTTGCTTATTATTTGAAAGGCATGGAGATGCTTCCTTCCATCCGCCCGACAGAAGTCGAAATTGAATATGACGGCAAATTGTTTCATGGAGAAATCATGCTGTTTCTTGTTTCACTAACAAACTCAGTAGGCGGCTTTGAAAAGCTGGCACCAGATTCCATATTAGATGACGGTATGTTTGATCTGATTATTTTAAAGAAGGTCAATCTAGCAGAAGCCATTCGAGTGGTCAGCCTTGCACTTCGAGGCGAGCATATTCATGATAACAATGTCATCTACGCAAAAGCGAATCGCGTGAAAGTAGATGTAAAAGATAAAATGCAATTGAATTTAGATGGTGAATACGGCGGCATGCTGCCAGGTGAATTTGAAAACCTATATCGCCATATTGAATTTATTGTGCCAAAAGCAACAGCTGAAAAAATAGGGTGAAGACTGAACTTGGTTCCTTATGGCGACCAAGTTTTTCTTTGCAAATGAGGTGATAAAATTGGTGAAAATGAAACCGCCCGTTCAAAAAAATGAATACTACAATGTAACCTTCGAAGACTTAACGCACGAAGGTGCAGGTGTAGCGAAAATTGAAGGCTTCCCTGTCTTTGTACCGAATGCCCTTCCTGACGAACAAGGAAAAATCAAAGTCACACGTGTCAAAAAAGGATTTGCTTTTGGACGACTCATGGAGCTGACAAAGGAAAGTCAGCACAGGCAAGATGCGCCATGTCCCATTTACAAGCAGTGCGGCGGCTGTCAAATTCAGCATATGAGCTATGAAGGTCAGCTGAAATTTAAACAAAAACAAGTAAAGGACGTATTAGAGCGGATCGGCAAGCTTGATATGAGCCGTGTAAAAGTTCATCCTGTACTCGGCATGGAAGATCCTTGGAATTACCGAAACAAAGCACAAGTTCCAGTTGGTGAACTTGAAGGCGGGCTCGTTGCCGGTTTCTATCAGCAGCGAACGCATGAAATCATTGATATGGAAAAATGTTTGATCCAGCAGTCAGAAAATGACGAAGCGGTACAGGCAGTAAAAGAAATCTGTAATGCGTTTGGCATTAAAGCATATAACGAAGAGAGGCACAAAGGCTGGCTACGTCATGTCATGGTTCGTTACGGCATGGCAACAGGTGAAATGATGGTTGTGTTTGTCACAAGAACGGCTGATTTTCCGCAAAAGCAGCAGGTGATTGAGCAAATTATAGCACGCTTCCCACATGTTCGGTCAATTGTACAAAACGTGAATTCAAAGAAAACAAATGTCATTTTCGGAGACGAAACGACCGTTTTATGGGGAGAAGAATACATTTATGATACGATTGGCGACATCAAATTTGCGATTTCAGCCCGATCATTTTATCAAGTGAATCCAGCTCAAACAAAGGTGCTTTATGACAAAGCGCTTGAATATGCCGAGCTGCAAGGCGAAGAAACCGTTATTGATGCATACTGCGGAATCGGTACGATTTCCTTATTTCTCGCACAAAAAGCAGGTAGAGTATACGGTGTAGAAATTGTGCCAGAAGCAATTGAAGATGCTAAACGCAACGCTGCCTTAAACGGGATCAACAACGTTGAATTCGCAGTTGGTGAAGCGGAAACTGTTATCCCAAACTGGTACAAAGAAGGCATCAAAGCAGATACATTAGTCGTTGATCCCCCAAGAAAGGGCTGTGATGAAGCATTGCTTGACACAATCATCAAGATGAAACCAAACCGTGTTGTTTACGTGTCCTGTAACCCTGGGACACTTGCTCGTGATTTGCGTATTCTTGAGGATGGTGGGTATGTGACGGAGGAAGTGCAGCCTGTGGATATGTTTCCGCATACGAGTCATGTGGAGTGTGTGGCAAGTCTTGTGATTAATTAGTAATGTATTGAAGCATCCCGATTTCGTGATATTAAACCGACATCGGGATATTTTTATTTTCGCTTGCTCTACTTGAATAAAAAACGGTAATCGTGGATCAAAAATGAATATTTGTCCAGCATTTGGTTATCAAATGTCCCTTTTTGCAATTTTGCCACGTTCATATTAAAGTATATAATGATAAAAATTGCTGAAAGAATTTACAGAAGGACATGCCCTTTAGGCGCTATGTCATGAGAGGAATTGAACGAAAGATGAATCAAAATTTCTGGCGTGATTTGCCACGGCCATTTTTTATATTAGCACCAATGGAAGAAGTGACAGATGTTGTGTTTCGTCATGTTGTGAGTGAGGCGGCGAGACCGGATGTGTTTTTTACAGAGTTTACGAACAGTGAAAGTTATTGCCACCCTGATGGCATTCAAAGTGTGAAGGGCCGTTTAACGTTTACAGAGGATGAGCAGCCGATTGTTGCTCATATTTGGGGAGACAAACCTGAGAACTTTAGACAAATGAGCATTGGAATGGCGGAATTAGGTTTTCAGGGGCTTGATATTAATATGGGCTGTCCTGTCCCAAATGTCACACAAAACGGGAAGGGCAGTGGCTTGATTCTTCGCCCAGACGTTGCGGCAGAGCTAATTCAAGCGGCAAAAGCAGGGGGATTACCTGTTAGTGTGAAAACAAGACTAGGATTTACAGAGGTCGATGAATGGCGCGGGTGGCTCAGACATATTTTGGAGCAAGACATTGTGAATTTATCGATCCATCTTCGCACAAGAAAGGAAATGAGCCAAGTGGATGCGCATTGGGAGCTCATTCCTGAGATAAAAAAACTGCGTGATGAAGTAGCTCCTGATACGCTTTTGACAATCAATGGTGATATTCCTGACCGTCAAACTGGCTTAAAGCTCGCTGAGCAGTATGGAGTGGACGGAGTGATGATTGGGCGCGGGATTTTCCATAACCCCTTTGCCTTTGAAAAAGAGCCGAAGGAGCATACGAGTGATGAATTGCTTGGTCTTTTAAGATTGCATCTTGATCTCCATGATCAATACTCCTCACTAGGTCTGCGTCCGTTCAAGGCGCTTCACCGTTTCTTTAAGATTTATGTGAAAGGGTTCAGAGGAGCGAGTTTCTTAAGAAATCAATTAATGAACACATCGTCAACAGATGAAGTGCGTGCAATGCTTGATGAATTTGAAGCGAGAAATAACGAACAATCATGATGAAAAAGAGGAGGGGTAACCCTTCTCTTTTTTTATGAATAGGACTATTAAACTAGTTCTCTCAAATGGTAAAATGAGATAGAAATAACAATTGGAGGTATTTTATTTGAAACCATTTTGGGATACAGACAGAGAAAGTGAAGAGACATTTAAGAAAATCAATGAAAAAGGCATTGCAAAAGCGGAAAAGAAGCTAGGCGTCATCTTGCCTGATACATATAAGAAACTTATTCTTGAACAAAATGGCGGGTATACCCTGCATAACGCTTTTCCAACGGACCAGCCGAATGGATGGGCAGAGGATCATGTGTCATTTGATCATTTAAGAGGAATTGCCAAAGGTGAAGGCATAATGGATAGCGATTATTTAATAGAAGAATGGGAATTGCCTGAGGGACTTGTGCTTATTTGTGGGGATGGTCATACGTGGATCGCTTTGGATTATAGAGAAACAAAGGAGCATCCGCCGGTTCATTACTTTGATCTAGAATATGAGACGGATTTCAAATTAGCGAATTCGTTTGATGAACTGATTGCTGGGCATTATACCGCAGAGGATAGCTTAGAAGATGGGATGTCGGATGAAGAGTGGCAGGCTGAATATGAAAAGCAGAATCCGCCATTATCAAAAGAAGAAGTGAAGGACATATTCATCACCAAAGACCCTGAACAGCTTTCAAAAATTACAAATTACCAAGTGAAACACATTGATGATATTAAGTGGATCTTTTCTGAAGTAGAAACATACATGCACTCCATTCAAGACGAAGAAATGGTAACGACTGCTGGGTGGGCGCTGAATACGATCTTTATATTGAATGAAGAAATGATTAAGAAGAATATGGATGTTGTCCAAAATGTATGTCGTTTTGCGGAACACTTGAATCAATCAGAAATTCATGAATTGCGGGATATTGCCTTTAATATATCAATCGCGTTGGAATTTGATTTAGAGGAGTCATAAATCTTTCTTTTTTAGTTAGAAAACAAAAGTCCCCCTTTTACTAAAAAGGGGGTCACCAATTCCTTTACTCCGCACTCTCCCCAACCTCACGGCTATCCTCTGTTTCACCAATATAAATAGGACCGTTTGCATGATCGATTCGGATTGGCCATTCGTATGGGACTTGCAGGCGTCTAGCGATGGCTCTCCAAAATTTTGCAGAGTCAAATTCTAGTTCTTGAAAGTCTTTGAGCAATTCTTTATACGAAGACCCATCAAATTGAATGTATGAGTCTTGCAGGCGCATAAAGGCGTAATGTCTCACTTCTAGTGCTGCCGCTGCTTCCATTTCTTCCTCTGTTGCTCCGCCGATGATTGTTCCTGCGGGCGGAAGCATGTCGTAAACGTTAAATTCCTCTTCTTCTTCATGGGATGCGTTGTGCTGTTGATCTGACATTTCCTTCACTCCTTCTCGTTTTAATCAAAATTTTATTCGTGCTTACTACTATTATCGGAAGAAAATGCGAAATGTGGAATGGTCTGAGGAGCAGAATTAGGCATTATTCAGGAATTGATGGGAGAACCATTTCAAAAAAACAACTCTATGAAAAGAGATGTTTAGTGAAGAGCAGGGGCTTTTCGTTTTGATAGGACGTGAGCTATCCATTCGAGAAGAGCAAAAGTCACTAAGAAGATGATGGCCCAGCTGCTAGCATCAGCCCATACATTGGTGATATCAATGATGTTCGCCTGATCAAGTCTGTCCTGGATCCACATCGTGATCAATGTCGTGAGGTATATTTGTAAAAACCATTTGGATTTTTTCAATTAGTCACACCTCCATCTCATGTTATCATATAAGAAATAACAAGGAATTTCCAATTGTTTTTTCCATGCTTCAAGATGAAAATAAAACCAATGGAAGGAAATCAAATGAGCGATCTAATAGATACGTTTTTAAAACACAATTTTTCTGATCTTTTACTAGCACCGCCTCTTTTTTATGAATGGCCGTATGGACTTCGGTTTGAAGTGGCAGATTGGTCATTAGGAAAGGAATCGGATGTATTAGAAAAAGCAGGGGATCGTACTTTTGACATTGTGAGATATGCGTTTCATCCAGAGGACGAGATGCTATTCGTCACAGATGTTTACACGCAGCATGAACATGAACTAACGAAGCGAAAGCTCCTTGTTTATCAAAAATATGTCGACCGACAAGTGCGTCACAGGTTGCGTCACGAGCGTTTGACCTATGTACAACCAAATCTAGAAGAAACAATGAAAATAGAGCGATTTATGCTCCATTGTCAGATGCAGGATATTCGATTGCGCCCGCTTCTTCATGCAATATGCCAAGAAGACTTTTACACGCCGAATCAAATCATGAAAGGAAAGCTTGGTTATGAAATCTATCTAATCAACCTCTCAAAACAGATGATTTTCCACTTATATGATGATCGAGGTGCGGCAGACCCTGAACATCTGCGGCCGGTCTATGAGGGCTTACAGCACTGGCTATTAACATATGATCTCGCTCGGATGGATCAGCTATTTGCCGGTAAATAAGAAGGAACCGCACTTTCCACAAGTGCGGTTCCTTCTTATTATGCTTCTACTTTATTAAAAAACTGCGGAAGATATTCTTTGTGTGCTTCTAGCATTTCATCTAGGATGCTTTTTGCAATGGCATCTGATGGGACAAGCGGATTGATGGTCATGGCAACAAGGGCTGTGTTGTAGTCGCCTGTCACGGCTGCTTCAGCGGCTACACGTTCAAAGGATTTAATTTGAGAAATAAGTCCTTTGACAGCGACCGGCATTTCACCAACAGCGATTGGTTTTGGACCGTCTTTTGTGATGACGCAGTTCAGTTCAACGGCAGAATCATTTGGAATGTCACTGATCGCGCCATTGTTGATCGTGTTCACAGGCTGAATGTCATGCTTGTCGTTATAAATGGATGCGATCAAGTTACACGCTGCGTCACTGTAGTAAGCACCGCCTCGTTTTTCAAGCTGTGGCGGTTTAATATCAAGATCAGGGTCTTTGTAAAGCTCGAATAGGTCATTTTCTAGTGCACGAACGACTTCTGCACGCGTTCCTTCATTCTCTGCTGCTTTCTTTTCTTCAGCCAGCATATCACTTGTTTTGTAGTAGTAGCGGTGATACGGACAAGGAATTACGCCAAGCCCTTTTAAGAAATCTGCATCCCATGGAATCGCTTGAATGTTGTTCATTGACATGGTGGAGTTTGGATCTGCCATGTCTTCAATGACTTGATCCATGATGCTTTTACCGTCTAAGAATACATCCAGTCCAAATACCATATGGTTCAATCCAGCAAAGCTGACTTCCACTCTGCTTGCATCTACATCCAGCCCTTTGGCGATGCCCATGCGAATGCCGATTGGCACGTTACATAAGCCAACGACTTTACGGTGATTTGAATAGCGTAGAACGGCTTCTGTGACCATACCGGCAGGGTTCGTGAAGTTCACAAGCCATGCATCCGGGCATAATTCTTCAATATCTTTTACAATATCAAGAATGACAGGGATGGTGCGCAGGCCCTTGAATAGACCGCCAGGACCATTTGTTTCTTGACCAATGACATCATATTTTAAAGGAATGCGTTCATCCTTCATACGTGCTTCTAGTAATCCGACGCGGAATTGTGTTGTGACGAAATCAGCGCCAACGAGGGCTTTTTTACGATCGAGTGTTAAGTGAACTTCAATTGGAAGTCCGGCTTTTTTCACCATTCGTTTTGCAAGATTTCCGACGATTTCAAGCTTTTCTTTTCCCGCTTCAATATCGACGAGCCAAAGTTCGCTAATTGGAAATTCATCGTACCGTTTAATAAATCCTTCGACAAGCTCTGGTGTATAGCTTGATCCTCCGCCAATTGTGACAACCTTTAATCCTTTTGCCATGTTCTGCACCTCCGAATAATGTAACGCACAATGTTATAATAGATTGAAACCAATTGTTCTTTTGTTTGTACAACTATAGCTTATCGTGAGAGCATCTTGTGCGTAAATGGCTTTGGCGTCTTTAGGCAAGGGTGCCCTATTTAGAGATTTGTTACATAAAAGAAACACGTTGTGACATGTTGTTGGAGAAAGGGGAAGTCAGATGTTTTCAAGTGAGGTCATTTCCAGCTTTAATGAACTAGAAAGCGCTTTATACCGATATATTATGGAAAACAGTGAAAAGGTCGTCTATATGAGAATTCGCGACTTAGCAGATGCTGCTCATATTTCTACCTCGTCTGTCCTTCGCTTTTGCCGAAAAGTGAAGTGTGAAGGCTTTTCAGAGTTTAAAGTGAAGCTCAAAATGTATTTAGAATCAGAGCAAACGCCCTCTTTGAAAAGCACACAGCATTTTCTATATGAATTTATAGAACGAACATTGAAAGGAGATTTTGAAGAAAAAATCAAAGAGGCAGCGAGGCTGATTGCTGAGGCAAAAAATGTGCTGTTTATTGGGACTGGCAGTTCTGGCATTCTGGCGCAATATGGGGCAAGATACTTTTCAAGTCTTGAAAAATTTTCGTTTTACATCAATGATCCATTTTTTCCAATGAATATGCAGTATTTAGACAATAGCGTCACAATTGTGCTGTCTGTATCAGGGGAGAACCGTATTACGATTGATCATATTTCGAAATTAAAGAGAGAAGGCAGTACGATCATTAGTATTACAAACAATCAGCACTGTACGATTTCACGTATTTCTGATGTCAATATTGCCTATTACGTTACAGATGAACGGATGCACAGAGCCAATATCACCACACAGACACCCGTTGTGTATATTTTAGAAACCATGGCCCGTGACATGTTTGCGATGTTAAAAGAAAAGTAAAAGAGCCGCTGCCTTAAACAGCCGCTCTTTTTTTCTGCATCATGAAAGCAAGAATGGCGATGCCGGAACAGACGAGGACAAACAGTCCGCCTAACAAATACACAAACCTTGCGCCGAATGTATCTGCAATAAATCCAACAAAGAAGATGGATAAACCGGCAGATACAGAAGAAAGGACGTAGTGAGCGGAATACACCTTTGATAAGTCACGGGTGGGTGTTGCTGTTTGAAGAATGGTTTGCTGGGAAACATCTCGAATTTGATAGGCAGGTCCCATCAGAATACAAAGCAGCAGCGCAAGCCATGGAAGGCTGTTCATTGCAAAAAGAATGGTGAGCACTGCATAGATGAATGAACCTGTTGCCATAAAGAGGAGCAGCTGTTTTTGAATGAAACGACTGAACCATGCAGCGAGCAGCCCGCCTATAATGGCGCCAGTATAATAAGCAGCGTTGATAAACCCCCACCAATCCTCGCTTCTATTCAAATCATGCGTGACAAAGGCGAGTGTAATGGCTCCAATCCAAACAGATCCCGCTATATTTTCACAAACATCCATGAATGTCAGGGTACGAATCATTTTATTTTTCCAAATGACCGTCCAGCCGTCTTTGAAACTGTTTAATTGATTCGTTCTTTGAGTCGTGTTTTCTTCCTGAAGCAAAGGCAAAACGGGTAAGAACAATAGATAAGAACATACAATCATGAGACAAGTGAAAGCTAATAAATAAGTTGACCCAATCCACAAGACGAGTATTCCGGTAAACGAATAGCCGGCAATTTGAACGATTTGTTGAAAAATGGAGGCTGTGCTGTTCGCTTGAACAAGCTGATTTGCCTGCACAAGCATTGGCATGATCGCCTGTAATAAAGGACTGATGAATCCGCCTGTCATCGAAATGAGTATGAGTGCACCAAACAGCCAGACGATATGCTGCTGAAAGAAATGGAATTGTGTGGTGAACAAGATCATCATCACAAGACGTGCAAGAGGGAGCCATTTTAAAAGGCGATAGGCTTGAAAGCGATCAATCAAAACAGGAGAGATGAGCCCAGCTAATAGCTGACATAACGTTCTAATGAGTGGAAATAATGCCGCATAGGTAGCAGATTGTGTATCTTGATAAATGACGAAAGTGATGGTCATCACAAACACGATATCACTTAGCATCAGAAGGCTTTTACTGCCTGTGTAAAACCAAAACGTTTTTCCCATATCAAACCGGCTCCTTTTCAAAAACAAGTTCAGTATAGCATGAGAGCGAAGGGGCTAGAGGCTTTCTATTGAAAAATACATCTTAAGGATGAGAGGATTGTGATAAGCTAAATGAAAGGACATTGTAAGGAAAGGGGTTCAATCCATTGAGAAAATTACCAGCACACGACTTTTTGGACAAGCTTGGCATTCCGTATGACATCAAAACATTTTCTGACGAAACAGAGAAGGGTGCAGCAAATGTAGCGGCAGCTCTTGGTTTTAGAGAAAGACAAATGATCAAAACATTGATCTTTGAAACAGGGGAAGGGGAGCAGCTGCTTGTGATGGTTGGTGCTGATCAGCACATCAAATCAGGAAAACTAAAAAAAGCAGCAGGCTCTCGTAATATCAAAATGGCTTCACCAGACACGGTTCTTGAAGTGACGGGCTATCGAATTGGTTCGATTCCGCCATTTTGCTGGCAGCCTGAAGGGTTCCGAACGATTATTGAAGCTTCGCTATTAGAAGAAGAGGTATTAGGAGTAGGAGCTGGCGAGTGGGGAAATGAAATACTCATCACACCAGAACAATTAGTAAAGGCATCAAAGGCTGTTCCGTTTGATCTTGTCCAACCATCCGAATAGAAAAAGTGCCTGTTTACGAAGCAGGCACTTTTTTAATTGAAGGCTGGTGGTATAAATGGTCCAATGTCTTTCATTTGCAGAAAGGCATTCACTGTTTTATTTTCCTCAAGGTCATTCGCTCGTTTGCAGACAACAACAGGTCTGATAATGTCAACTCCTTCGATATACACGCGTCCGATATCTCCACGTTCTAAGCTTTGCTGAACAGCGTCACGAGGAACAAGTGTGATGCCATAGCCAGCTTTGATCATTTGAATGGCTTCATGGACACCGCTGAATTGTAAATCAACGTTCGGTTTTTTAATTCCTTTCGAGGTAAAAAGAGAAAAGAGCTTCTCTCTTGTGGAACTGCCTTCTTCTCGCATTAAAAAGGGTTCATGACGCAGGCGCTCAAGGGGAACGGTTTGTCCGTTCAACGGATGATCAGACGGGACAATAAAATCATAGCTTAAATTAGTCAAATGGGAGGTGTGGATGTCCTCGTGGTGCAGGTCTTCAATGACAGCGATGGCGACATCTGAATGATATTGCAGAAGATCCTCTATCACTTGAGCGGAGTTTCCGCTTTTTAATTCAATTTCTGTCTGTGGTGATGATGTTTTAAACGCAGCCAGCCATCCAGGCAGCAAAAAGTTAAGTGGAACGTAGGTAGAAGCAATTCGCAGTCTCCCTTTTTTCCCGTTTTGTAAAAGTGTGATCTGATATTCTACTTCCTTTTCAGCCTCAAATACTTGCCGGGCATAAGGATACAGAATTTTCCCCATCTCTGTCAGTGTAATTCCTCGGCCGTTTCGTTTAAATAGGCGGAAACCGATTTCTCGTTCAATGCTTCTTAATTGAGCCGTCACCGCTGGTTGTGTCAAAGACAACACGTCTGCCGTTTGTGTGACGCTTTTCGTTTCGGCTACCTTTGCAAAAATACGGAGGGCATGTAAATTCATTTTTGTACCACCTATCAATTATTTTGATGATTGGATCAAAAACATTCATTAGATTTATTATAAGGCACCCCTTATCGTAAAGGTAGCGAAGGGGGCAAAAAAATGGATCATCGTCAAAAGCAGGTCGTGTCCATATCACTTATCACTGCGTTTGCACTCATTGGAGATTCAATGCTTTATATTGTTCTGCCTATCTATTGGAGAGAGGTTGGATTATCGTCCATTTGGGAGGTCGGTTTGCTGCTCTCGATCAACCGATTCATTCGCATCCCTTTAGCGCCTGTTGTTTGGTGGCTATACCGGTATGTGCCGATGAAGACTGGCGTATTGATTGCTATCTTGCTGGCGTCAGTGACCACGATGTTATATGGCGTCAGCGGTTTTTGGCTGCTGCTGATCTGCCGGTGCGCTTGGGGATTAGCTTGGACTTTACTTCGTATGAGCGGGATGCGGTTGATGGCTGAAATGGATGAAGGCACACAAGGGCATTTAACGGGTCTTTATAACGGGCTTTACCGTCTCGGCAGTTTATTCGGAATGCTATTTGGCGGGGTATTCGCCAGCTTGATCGGTTTCCAGCCCATGACGCTCGTCTTTGGCTTACTCACATTGCTAGGGTGTATTTTTTATGTGTCTTTAGATGAGATTGAAAAGGGTAAAGAGACGCAAGTCTATCAAGGCATCAAACAGAAGTGGCTTTCACGTGAAGTTGTGAAAGTTCTTCTGACAGGTATGCTTGTAGCACTCATCATACAAGGTTTATTTGCTTCAACGTTGAGTCATGTGATTGAAGTCAAGATCGGCCAGAATGGAATAGCTCTTCTCGGTTATGTCATAGGTGCGTCTGCTTTAAGTGGGGCGATTCAAGCAATCAGATGGGGATGGGAACCATTTGTCGCACCAAGAGCAGGCAGGTGGTTTGACGGGGTTGTGGTGAAGGAACGAATGCTGTGCTGGATGTTTCTTTCGTTTGGAGCTCTCAGTATACTCGGAGCCATGCTGAAGATCACTGGCTGGTTTCTTGTGATGTTGCTTTTGCTTCAGCTGTTGTCCACGATTTTAACGACGCTAACCGATACGCTTGCTTTTCACAAAGCCTCTACTCAAACAGATAGGAACCGCTTCCTTGCTAGCTATTCCTTTGTTCAAGATCTGGGGGCTGCTTTAGGACCTTTGCTGGGATATACAGTCATTCAATTTTGGGGGGCGAACAGTGTCTTTTGGCTGATGATTATGATGAGCGTACTGCTTTTAAGTCTATGGACGAGAGGCAATCGGCAGCATGTCTCTTATGGGGAAGTGTGAATCATCAAGTCAAGATGTAACAGAAGTCAGGTTAGTGAATGTATTTTCTTCATGATCACATATGTGGTAAAGGCTGATAGCAGCATAAAAAAACTGCCTTCATGCGGCTGAACGCATGAGGCAGTAATATTCACCTATTCAATGCCCGAATCATAGGCTTTTTGCGTCAGCTGGCTGACGACTTCTTTTAAGCCATTTGGTTTATGGAATTCAACAGGTGTGCTACCTTTTTCGAATATGATTTGGTCTGCTTCAACTAGCACGACATATCGATTGTTGACCTTTGCGATATGAATCGAGTGGCCGAAGTCGGCTAAAAGTCCTTTGATCTCTGTTTCACCTAGACGCATTTTCATTGTGATGTCAGGGGTTTGTTCAACAATATGTGAAGCTGCTAACGTGACCTGTTCTGTATCGAGCGTTTCCCTAATCTCACGCTTTTCACTCGCTTCCCATATTTCAAGGTCCTCTTCAAATTGTTTTAATTCTTCACTTTCATCCTGTAATGTTTCAAATACTTGTTCTTGAACCATATTCATGACCTGTGATTTCATGATTTCAGGCATCGATTCTCCATATTCGACGAATTTCAGGAAGTCCTCAAAATAACGAGCGTGTGAGGATTGGTGGATTTTCACTTCTGCTTCCTCTGTCATGCCCTCTTCTGGCATAAACGGATATTGAATCGATTTCATGTTTTTGGTTGTAATCGCCATTTCGACTTTTCGGATCAAGGTAGATGTATCAGCAATAGAAGCGACTTTCTGTTCAAAATCACATTTCATGATAAAGACAAAGGAGTCATCGAAATACTTTTTAGGAACTGCGGAAGCAACTAAAAAAACGCCGCCCCTCACAGCACTTGTATCTAAATAGGTGCGAACAAATTGTTCGCTGCATTCGTTGAATAATTCCTTTGTATCTGCAAATCTCGTCTGATGAAATAAATTGTAGTTTGGATTTGAATCGAGCTCATGACCTGGTTCGACAATAAAACGGCCAATTTTAGTCGGTACTTGCTCAGACTTAGGATGTCTGTCCACTTTTCGTTTGACGATTTTTTTCAGCTCACCGTCTAGAAAGTCCTTCAGCTCACTTTGTTCAAATTCCTCTTGGTCTAATGTTTGATAATGTTTAAACCGTTTATTTGCTTGTTCATCTTTGCCTTCTACTTCAATCACAAAGAATGATAGAAAACGTATCGTAAAGTCCACTGATTGGTCACCACTTTTTCTTCTTCGGATATGTTGAGTATAGAAAAAGGAGTGAAAATCGTCAACGAATGGAGAAATATCGTGTCATTATTTCCCGAGAAATGTTTACTGAAAAACACTTGATAATAATTATCATTCTTGATAGAATGATAAAAGAAAAGAAGGAACCTGCCAGTTCCTTCATCTCAGAAATCTTTTATTATTTTGTTTCGAATGTTTCGCAATCAGTGTCTACATTGCGAGTCACGTCAGACATTGTGCTTTTACCAATTTTAATTGTAGAGGCTGTACAGCTGTTTTCAGCCCAAAAACGGCAAGAGTTCACTTCACAAAGTACGTTTTGTGCCATGGGAATTCACCTCCGTGATTCATATTGAGAATGACGCAAGCTGCCACTTGATTCATTCAATCTAGTAGTCTCTTTATAGAAAGAGGCTGTTTGTGTTGCGTATGCACATGTTTATCATATCATCTACCCTGAAAATATACAATTTAAACTTTGCAAGAGCGAGAAGACAAATCTCGCTCTTTTTTATTTGTAAAAATAGTTGAATGCTAGGTGGCGCTAACTCTCTTTTTTACATATGAATAGAGTAGATTCAAAACCTGATATCGGACAAAGTATAAGGGTACATGTACCGATTTTCCGCATAAAGATAAGGTTTTTAATCAAAAATTTCATAGAGAGATGAGGGGAGAAGATGAAAGCAGTCATTCTCTGCGGAGGAAAGGGAACGAGAATGAGTGAGGTCACACAAGCGCTTCCTAAACCACTTGCTATGATCGGAGATCGGCCTATTCTATGGCATATTATGAAAATCTATCAGTATTACGGTGTTGACGAGTTTATCTTATTACTTGGATATAAAGGAGAGAAGATCAAAGAGTATTTTCTCAACTACGACTGGCGACATCACAGCATGCAGCTGGATATGTCGACAGGAGAAATGAAGCTTTTAGGGAAGTCTGAGAACTGGAAAATCACCTTTTTAGATACGGGTGAGGATACGATGACAGGCGGACGGTTAAAGCAGGCACAAGACTACATTGGGGATGAAACATTTATGATGACGTATGGTGACGGGCTCGCCAATATCAATATGTTTCATTTGCTTAAGCGCCATCAAGATCTTGGGGCAGCTGCCACTGTTACAGGAATTGAAAAGAAGTCACAGTACGGGACGCTTAAGGTGTATAACGGGATGGCACAATCCTTCTCTGAGAAGACGGACAGTATCGGGATGATCAATGGAGGATTTTTTGTGTTGTCTCCAAAGGTTTTTGATTATTTAACAGATGATGATCAATGCGTGTTCGAAGCGGAGCCGCTTCAACATCTGGCGAATGATGGAGAGCTTGCGGTTTATGAGCATCACGGATTTTGGACAGCAATTGATACGTACAAAAACTTGAAGGAAATCAACGACATGTGGACAGAAGGAAAACAACCATGGAAGGTTTGGTGACGGCATGAGCGGATTTTGGAATGGGAAGAACGTATTTGTGACTGGATGTACAGGATTGTTAGGGAGTTATCTCGTCAAGGAATTGATTGATCAAGGTGCAAACGTAACAGGGCTTGTACGTGATCAAGTGCCAAGATCGAATTTATATCAAGGCAGTCAGTTTGAAAAAATGAATGTCGTGCAAGGCGCACTTGAGGACATGCAAACGATTGAACGTGCACTCGGAGAGTACGAAATTGATACCGTCTTCCATTTGGCCGCCCAAGCGATTGTTGGGGTCGCAAACAGACATCCGGTCTCTACATTTGAAGCCAATATTTTAGGGACATGGAATGTGCTGGAGGCGTCCAGAAGGCAGCCGCTCATCAAACGAGTCATTGTGGCATCAAGTGATAAAGCTTACGGTGATCAGGAGCAGCTTCCTTATGATGAAAACATGCCGCTTAACGGGAAGCACCCGTATGATGTATCGAAAAGTTGCGCAGATTTAATTTCTCACACATACTACAACACATATGGTCTTCCGGTTTGTGTGACGCGGTGCGGTAATTTATACGGTGGCGGGGATTTGAATTTTAACCGAATCATTCCGCAAACCATCCAGCTTGTGTTAGAGGGAAAGGTTCCAGAAATTAGAAGTGACGGGACCTTTATTCGCGATTATTTCTACATTGAAGATGCGGTTAAGGCTTATTTGCTCCTAGCTGAAAAAATGGAGGAAAAAGGGCTTGCTGGAGAAGCGTTTAATTTTAGTAATGAAATTCAGCTGACGGTCCTTGAACTCGTAGATAAGATTTTAAAAGCAATGGGAAGTGACCTGAAACCTCGTATTCTCAACCAAGGAACGCATGAGATTAAGCATCAATATTTGTCGGCAGAAAAAGCGAGAAAGCTGCTTGATTGGAAGCCAGACTACTCCATTGATGAAGGTTTAGAGAAAACCATTGAATGGTACCGCGAATTCTTTCAAAAATAGAGGTGTAAATAGATGAACAGCATATATTGTACGGTTCTATCAAGTGGAAGACTTTATCAAGCCATTGCGTTTTTCTTATCGTTGAAGCAAGTAGAAGATGATGCTGTCATCAAGACGTTATGTATGGATGATGCTGCATTTGATTTGCTTCATCAAATGAATTTCCCGCATGTCGATCTTGTTCATGTACGGCAGCTTGAAACACCTGAGCTTCTAGAGATCAAAAAGGAACGGGATGATTCGGAATATTGCTGGACGTTAAAGCCGATCTGGATTGAGCGTATTTTCGAAGAGGAGAAGGCAGAAGAAGTGACGTATCTTGATGCGGATTTATTCTTTTATGAGAGTCCGCAAGTTATATTTCAAAACCAGCCGAATGCCTCTGTTCTCCTATCAAGAGGGGATATCGTCATTCCAAGCTTTGATCCAGAGGAAGTGACGATGCTTCAGAAGCTTTTAGGCCGATATAATTCAGGATTCCTACATTTTAAAGGAGATGAAGCCGGCAGAAAGTGTCTCAGCTGGTGGAAAGAAGAGTGTCTAAAAGAATGCAAAAATGCGCCTGGAGAAGGTAAATTTGGCGATCAAGGGTATTTGGATCATATGCCAATGCTGTTTGACAACGTAGAAGAGATTGAAACGAAAGGCGTCAATATTGGTCATTGGAATTATGGACAGCATGTCTATCAGGAAGAGGATGGACGTATTCTGCTTGAGGATGGAAGTCCGCTCATTTGCTATCATTTCAGTGGTTTTCGGATTGTGAGCAAGGATGATATGCAGCAAATCCATGAAAAAGGAAGAAATGATTTGCCATTTTTCCAAGAAGCCTATCGAGAAGTGCTACGCCATGTGATTGAATCTGTGGAACAAGTCAATCCGATGTTTAACGGCTATGCCACACTGGAGGTGGATGACGCATGAATGAAAAGCCGAAGGTAAGCGTCATTATTCCGAGCTATAATGCCAAAGAGCGTTTAGAAGGGAGTCTTTTTTCCTTAACACGCCAGAAAACAGATATTCCATTTGAGGTCATTGTCACCGATAATGGGTCAACGGATGGCACGATGGAAATGCTCGAAAAAATGGAAGTGAACTTTCCGTTGAAAAAGGTGCGTATCCCCGTCAATCAAGGGATTGCCAAGGGGCGCAATCATGCCATTCGCGAGGCGGAGGGAGACCTGCTAATTTTTCATGACAGTGATATGCTCGCAGAACCGAGGTTTATTCAAAAGCATGCAGAAGCACATGATGATCAAGAGGATCTTGTCATTTGCGGTGTTTGCTGGAAGCGAATTTATCGTTATTTTTACACTGGATTTGATAAAGATCATGTGAAGAGATTGAAAGAACAAGGGCTGTATCAGCGGAAAATGAAGGACAAAACGCCTCTTTTATCAATGGAGGAAGTGGAAAATGGTGCATTTTTAGAGAGAAGCTTCGACTTGCAGTCCGAATTTATTGATATTCTGAAAGACATTTTAAACACGTACCACTATGATTTAGGTTCTTATCAATTGCCGTGGCGATTTTTTATTACAAATAACTCCTCCGTAAAGAGAAAGCATGTCATGAAACTAGGGATGTTTGATGAAAATATCGTTCGGTACGGGTTTGAGGATTATGATTTGGGGATTCGTTTGCATCAGTTTGGTCTCTCATTTGAGCTGCGAGAGGATATTTTGAGTGTACATCAGGAGCATCCAAGTAATTTAACGTCATTCGATGACATCAAATATAACATTTTGTATATGTGCGAGAAGTACAACAATATTGATTCCATTGATGTTCATTTGGCCTTCTCTGGACCATTTTCTCACACTGTAACCAATGACATCATGAAAGAAATTCGTCAGCTGCGTGAAAACCCGGCATTTAATGATCTGCTCTCTTATTTTTTAGAGCTGCTGCATATGATTACAGAGCGGAATATGGGCATCAAACGTGATCAAAAGGATGTGCTGACCGCAAAGCACTTTTCTTTGAAAAAACTGTCAGAGGCGGCGCAGCTTGCAAAGCAGGAATATGATTCTGCGGTTCTAGTAGAAGCTATTCAAGGGCTGACGCAAGAGCTGCTGCATGTTGATTTATGTCAAGTGGATGTGTTGTAGATGGCATCCTATCATTTTACAACCATTGTGTCGAATACCCATGTATTGAAGCTGCTGGCGCTGATTCATTCACTTGAGCAGACGGCTCGTTCCTTCAAACTCTCCGTTTTATGTGCTGACCCTTTGGCTTACAAGGTGTTAAGTGAATTTCCTCACCCGCATGTCCAATATGAACAGCTTGAAGACATTGAAGATGATTCGCTGCGAAAGGCAAAGGATGATCGTACGTTTCATGAGTATTGCTGGACATTAAAGCCTGCGTTTTTACTCAAAATTCTAGAGTCCTCTGATGCGGATTATCTCGCTCATTTGGATACAGATTTGTATTTTTATCATCACCCAAAGGAAATATTTGCAGAGAATCCACTCGCTCATTTATATTTGACAGATCATATGAATTCCAAGCGATTCTATCACTATTATGAATTATCCGGCCGTTTTAATACTGGTTTTGTAGGCTGCCGCAACACAGATGTGGCCAAACGGGCTGTGACGCAGTGGAAAGAAAACTGCATTGCACACTGTACGGTAGAAATGGATACGGAAAAAAAGACATACGGAGATCAGCGGTATGTTGAAAGATGGGTCGATGATTTTGAGGGAGTCCATGTGGTGGCATCTAAAGGTGCCAATGTAGCGATTTGGAATATTGAAAACTACGAGCTCTCTGTTGTGAAAGGAGATATTTATCTCGATGAATGTCCACTGCTGTTCTATCATTTTTCCGCCTTTACAATCATTGATGAGCGTACCTTTAATCTCAATTGGTATTACTATATGACAGATCAAAAGCTGGTGGATCATTTGTATATTCCATATGCCAATTTGATTCATCAAAAGATTCAACAGGTACAAGAGGTATTTCCGGACTTTCAGCAAGGGTTTATCGCAAAGAAGTATGTTCCCGATACACATTTTTATGAGATATGAAAAAAACCGCTCAGTGATTTGAGCGGTTTTCATTTATGATTCATTCCATTTGGTGATGGTTTGATCACTAGGAAGCAGGACAGCTAGAATGCCTAAAATCGGTAAAAAGGCTGCACCGATCATGGTAGGCGTTAAACCGAAGGCATCAATGAATGAGCCGAGGGCAACCGATCCGATTGCACCCATTCCAAACGCCAGCCCAACCGTTAAACCAGACATTGTGCCGATTTTCCCGGGAAATAGTTCTTGGGCGTATACCACTGTAACAGAGAAGCTTGACATTAAAATGATGCCAATGAGTCCAAGTAAAACATACGCAAAAACAGGTCCGGCAAAAGGCAATAAAAGGGCAAGTGGAAAGGATGCTAGTAATGAAGCCAAAATCACGGTTTTCTTGCCAAATCGATCTGCAAGCGGTCCGCCTAGAAATGTCCCGACTGCACCCATTATAAGAAATAAGAAAATATAAGTTTGTGATTCTTTAATTGTCAAACCATATTGTTGAATTGCATAAAACGCATAGAAATTCGAGATTGCATTCCCATACCAAGAGCGAGCAAAAATAAGGAAGACGATAATGCCGAGTGCCGCGAGTGCTGACTTGCGATGCATATCAGATCTGGCCGCTTTTGCAGCCGCTTTTTTCGCTTGTGCTCGAATGGTTTGAAGCTTCCCTGCGTACCACCTCGAAATGTAGAGAAGGAAACAGGTAGCAACCAATCCAACAATCGTAAACCAGGCGACTCCTGGCTGGCCGAGCGGGACGAGCATGAGTGCGGCAATCAGTGGTGCAAGGGCTTGACCTGTATTTCCGCCGACTTGATAGATTGATTGTGCAAGTCCACGTCTTGGACCAGCTGCCATATTGGCAACGCGGGAACCCTCTGGATGGAAAATAGCAGAGCCGAGTCCGATAAAGGCGACGCAAAGCAGAATGGTCGTAAAGGATGGTGCAAATGCAAGGCCGAAAATACCGACAGCGCTTGAGAATAGTGCAATGGGAAGTGCGTAGGGCATCGGCCGTTTATCTGTGTACCACCCAATAGCAGGCTGCATCACGGAGGAGACCATATTTAATGTAAAGGCAATCAGCCCTAATTGTGTAAAGGTCAGCCCCATTGATCGTTCTAAAATAGGGAACATGGCAGGAATAACGGCTTGTAATGTGTCGTTGAGCAAATGGCAAATACCGATAATCAATAAAATAGGATAAACTGTTGAGCCGGTGACAGCTTTTTGAGGTTTATCCTTTGCACGAGCAGCAATAGCCAATGAGACTTCCTCCTTTCATTCAACTGGTTTCTTTTTGCATTCTCCTCATTTTATTCATAAGGTGAACTATAAAACAATAGCAAATTGTCATGATGTAGAAAAAAGAGACACACGCTCTTGATGGAGAGCGTGTGTCTCTAAAGGGTTATTCATAAAAAGAAGCGATCACAGGCTTCATTTTTTGAACGACAAGTCCACTGCCGCCGCGGTCTTTCACACCTTCGATCATGCCGATAAGGATGTAATCTTCTTTTTTGGGATGAAACGCAAGTAAAAATCCATTTTCAGTACCATCTGTCGCACCTTGTTTGCTCTTCAGCTCTGCTGTTCCCGTTTTAGCGGCAATATCAGCCCCTTTGATTTGCAGGGGGTGAGCAGTACCGTTTGAATTGGTCACGACTTGAGTCAGTGCGTCTTTTACTTTATTTGCTGAATCTTCTTTTATGATCTGCTTTGGTGATGCTGTTTTTTCATCTTGAATGACGCGAGGATACACAAGCTTGCCTCCTGTTGCAAATGGAGAATAGGCATGTATCTGCTCAATCGGTGACATGAGTAATTCCCCTTGGCCATACGCCGAGTCAGCGAGTAAGATGTCTGATTGAATGCCATCGTTTGACACTTGTGCGGGCTTCATTGTAAACGGCATGTGTAAATCTTCGCCAAACCCAAATGTTTTCACTTTTTTCTCGTAAGTATCTTTGCCGATTTCAAGGGCTTCCTGTCCAAAATAAATATTGTCTGAGTACACGAGGGCATCGACCATGTTGACTTGTTCTTTGTCATGAACCCGTGTAATTTGATAATTTCCCCATGATTGATCCTTCTGCCATTTCAGTCCATGAATGGTGCGCACTTTATTAGGCTTTGTGACACCTGTTTCCAGCCCAATGGCTGCTGTAATGGTTTTGAAGGTGGACCCTGGTGCATATCGGCTCGCATATCGAGCTTGGAATGGAAGATCTGGATTTTCACTGTATGCTTGATATTGCTTAGGTGTCACCCCATTTGTCATGAGATTGACATCATAGGAAGGGGTACTGACAAGTGCTAATAGGTCACCAGATGATGGATTCATGATGGTGACGGCCCCTTTTTCACCCTTCAACTGCTGATAGGCTTTTTTCTGTAAAGAAGCATCAATGGTCAATTTCACTGTTTTTCCGTCTTTTCGGTCTGTTTTTTGTAGTGTTTCTTCAATGCCTGTTTCATCATGGACAATGAGAATGCTTCCGCCATCTTGTCCCCGTAAGTTCTGATCAAATGTGTATTCAAGGCCGGTTTTGCCGATGATTTGATCCGCCTTTAATGCCGGGTTTCTTTTGATATCATCCGCATTTGCTTTTCCGACGTAGCCTGTCAGATGAGCAGCGGCTTCGTTATATGGATAATAGCGCATTTCCTTTGGTTGATAGGTCACGCCACTTACGTCCTTTGGGATTTGCATTTGCTCTAACATAGATTTCAGCGGGACAAATGTGTCATCTGTGACCCATGCTTGTTTCAGCTGGTTTTGAATGAATTCTTCATCTATATCAAAAGAGCTGCTGATTTTTTTGATGTTGCTTTCTTTTTCCTTGTCTGTCCCGAGCTTTCCAGGGATGATGCCAAGTGCGTGTCCACCAGTTGTTTCTGCTAACGTGCGCCCTTTTCGATCTACAATATTTCCGCGTACCGCAGGATCCGTTGTCACTTTGATGGTGTCTCCCTTTTCCATTTGCGGGAAGATGAGGTTAGGTTTCCAATCTACTTTCCACTGATTATCCTCTTTTGAGAGGACGCCTTTATACGAGAGCTTGTTCAGCTTTCCAAGAGATGTTTTCATTGTGACATCATAGGTGAATTCGTACCCGTCTCGTTTGGCCTGTTTTTCTACTTTGAGTTTTGAGATGTTCACATCATGAGCACCGATTCCGCTAAAGATATTGTCGTATTTCTCGGCTAGTTGTTTTTTAGAAAAGTCATTGTCTTTTAGAGATGTACTTGTGACCTCATCTGCGAGCTTCGTAAAGTCTTTCTTTTTCAATTGATTTGTAAAGGATTGAGCTGTCTGTAAGGCCTCTTTTTCTTTGGAGAAAAGTGTATCTTTTAAGAAGAAGAAAGCAACAGCAAGTAAGATGATGCTGATAAGGGGGACGGTGAATTTTTTCTGTTTCCAAAATGATTTCCGCTGATCTGTATACAATGAAAACACCTCAATTTTTGATTAGATCCTCTATATTTTACAGTTATTGTGTACGATTTGTATAGTTTCTCATGGGAATCATGCTGCGTGAATAAGACAAATGAACTGCTGATAGTCATTTTGGGTGTCAAATTTCACTGTGTTTATCGAGTCTTTATGCCTGCTCTTGGTAAAAGGGAAATCACTTCATATCATCGAAGGATCATAAGGGAATTAATTGCTTGGAAGCGATAACAAAATGGAGGGATGTATGATCGCTTATCAAAAAGTGAATATCACAGGATTATTGCTAGGACCGTGCTTATTTCTTACCCTCATGTTTTTGATACCAGCGTCAGAATTGGCCTATGCACCTAAGGTAGTGCTTGCTGTCTCAGCTTGGACGGCTACTTGGTGGGTAACAGAAGCATTGCCGATTCCAGCTGCGTCTCTATTGCCGATTATTTTACTGCCAACACTTGGGGGACTGTCGATGGATGCAACGGCAAAATCCTACGGTGATCCGATTGTCTTTATGTATATGGGTGGTTTTATGATTGCAATTGCGATTGAGAAATGGAATTTACATCGACGAATGGCCTTACATATTCTCGATTTTATTGGCACAAGAAGTGACCGTATTGTATTAGGGATTATGATATCAACGGCTTTTTTATCTTTATGGATTTCGAATGCTGCTACAGCTTTAATGATGCTTCCTGTGGCACTCGCTATCATTAAAGAAGTCAAAGCAAATCAGATATTGTCAGGGCATTCACTTGAGAAGTTTAGTAAAAGCATTTTGCTGTCTGTTGCGTATTCTGCCTCGATCGGCGGATTAGCGACACTCGTCGGAACAGTTCCTAATGCAGTGTTTGCCGCAATGTCTAAAAAATTATTAGATCGTGACATTATGTTTTTTGAATGGTTTTTATTTGGCTTTCCTGTCACAGTCGTTATGCTGTCTCTCTTATATGTATATTTAACAAAAATTCAATTTCGGGTGGAGCATCGAAGTGATATCAAAGCTCACTTCATTCAAAAGGACTTAAAGGATTTAGGAAAGATCAAACAAGAGGAAAAATGGGTTCTTACGGTTTTTCTCATGACTGCGTGCCTATGGATCTTTAAATCTTTGTTGTTTGGAAATCTTTATGTATCAGATACATCTATTGCAATTTTTGGTGCAATCCTGCTCTTTCTCATTCCATCGACGAATGGTGAGAGAATTCTAGAATGGCAGGATATGAAACAGCTTCCTTGGGGGCTATTGCTTTTATTTGGGGGCGGTTTGTCGCTTGCCACAGGATTTGCAGAAACCGATTTGACGGGCTGGATGGGGGAGAAGCTTCAACTTTTAAACGGTCTGTCTTATTTCATGATAATCTTCATTTTAACGGCTGCCGTTCTGTTTATGACAGAATTTATGTCAAATACAGCTGTGGCCAATATGGTGATTCCCATCACAGTAGGGCTTGGCCTGGCCATTGGCATTGAGCCGTATGGTTTAATGGCTGCGGCTGCGTTAGCTTCCTCGTGTGCGTTTATGCTACCAATCTCTACACCGCCAAATGCGGCTGTCTTTAGCGCAGATATACTCAAAATTTCTGATATGGTCAAGGCGGGCTTTTGGTTAAATATCATCAGTATTGTGGCGATTGTTCTTGCGGTTTATTTCTGGCTGCCGATCGTGCTGAGATGAGGGCTTTGATCGAATCGAAACGGTTGGTGCAGGTGTTTCTTTTGGCTTCGGTGCTGGAGCGGGCTTTTTGAGGTGCGCGTCCTTTTGCGTATAATAGGTTGCCCCAATGTTGAGTCTGCCTTGCAGCTGGTCAATGGAAAGTTCACCAAACTCTAGATGGTAGTCAATTTTGTCCACGTGCAGTGATTCAATATGAATGTGCGTATCCTCTGAAACTGGTGAAGCAGGTGCAGACATTTTTTGTTCAAGAGCAGTGAGTCTTTTTTCCAGCTCGACGACAGACGGGGATGGGCTGGATTCCGTTTTTTTAAAGAGTGATTGAATGAAATGTTTCAAGTGACCACAACCTTTTCTTTCGCCTTGCTCTAGTCTATGGAAAAGCTGCCCGGTATATACTTATAGAGATGACAAGAAAGGGGAGAAAAGCATGCTGCCTACACGGATTCAGATTGCTCATATGAAAACGAATAGTATTGGTGCAGGGTCCTCGATGACATTCGGTTCGACGTTCGTACAAAATCACTGCTCGACGATAAAAAGAAACAATGGTTTCGGTGAGCAAAATGCCGATGGCGTGATCACGATCCTGCCGATTGAAACGGTTGATGATCGTGATCAAATAGATGCAGTGAGTATCAATATTCGTCATCTATGATAATCGCAGTTGCTTTTCCTTCATCTTTTTGCAGCCGGATGTACAGCACGCCGTCTTTAAAGGCGGCATTCATTTGACCAAGAATCATATCTGGAAGCCGAATTTTTCTTTCAAACGGACCATATTTCCCTTGCCTTTGACGAAAGTCCTGCTCGTTAAAAAAGGAAAAACGCTGTCCTTTCACAACCAAATATTCCCCATATGACAGCACCTGAACATCTTCCTTCCGGTAGCCAGGCAAATATATTAAGTACTGAAATTCTGTAGGGGTTTCCACAATGTCGATTGGTGGAAATGACGCATCTGTTCCTCGCTGATCTTGTTGCGTGAATGTAAAGGGAGACGGACTATTTGCCATAAAGGGAGATCTTTGCTCATCATCGAATATCATTTTCCAAAAATCATCTCCGTGCATTTGCTGGGCAATATCCATCCACTGCTTCATTTTTTCGAAGTCCATGTGAAGACCTCCTGTTAACATACTTGATGGGTGCTTGCATATACCTATAAAAAGGAGGTTTATCTGTGGTTCAACCAACTCCGTATATCAATATTAATATTTTCATGTTAAAAATTAATTCCTTTGAAAATGCGTCGGCGGTGAATGTCGGACAAAATTTGTTAGCAGAGTGGCAAAACTCAGATAAGAAAAATCAGGGGTACGGACAGAATTTTGGAGATGCCAGCGGTTTTGTCGGAACAAAAAGCCATGTTGATGATCGAGATCAAGTGGACTCACCTGCCTCTTTTTCGCCAGCAGCTAAACCTATTCAAAGGAAGTGACGTGTGATGTTATTCTCACCTTCAGTCGTCAATGTCGGTGCTTTTAAAATCAATGCAATGGACCGGGGGGCTTCACTCACTCTAGGTCCTTATCAGCAGGTCGATTATTTTCTTTCGATGAAAATGAACCAAGGTTTTGGTGAGGACAATGGAGATTGTTCACCGCTTGTCATTCCAATTTCAAGCGTATTAGATCCAGATATGATCGACTCGAATTCAGCTAAAAACAGTGTGATTTAAGCAAAAAAAGAGACCGGGAATCCCCGTGTCTCTTTTCTAATGTGTTTGATTGAGATGGCTTTTTCGTCTTGCATACGTGAAATAAACAATGACACCAATAGCCACCCAGATGAGGAAAGCTCTCCATGTCACCCATGAAAGTGTCGTCGCAAGTTTAATACATATGACGGCACTAATAATCGGAAGAACAGGCACGAATGGTACCTTAAATGCTGCTTTGACATTCGGGTGTTTTTCTCGTAAAACGATCACAGCGATCGAGATCACCGTAAAGGCCGCAAGTGTACCGATGCTGACTAAATTAGCCAGTGTTGATAAGTTGACGAATCCAACGATACATGCCGCAACAATCCCTGTCAGCCAAGTGTTGGCAACCGGTGTTTTCGATTTTGGATGAACGTTTGAGAAAATTTTCGGCATCAGCCCATCTCGGCTCATAGCAAAGGTTAAACGAACCTGGGCATACACAAGAGCGATTAACACGGTCGTAATCCCGATAATCGCACCTGCGGATATAATGCCAGCGACACTATTCAGGCCAACAACTTGAAGAGCAAATGCGACAGGGTCACTGACATTTAGCTTCGTATAGTGAACCATGCCTGTTAAGACGAATGAAACACCGATGTATAAAATCGTACAAACGCCGAGCGCACCAATAATTCCGATTGGCATCGCCTTTTGTGGATTTTTGACTTCTTCTGATGCATTAGCAATTGCATCAAATCCAAGATAAGCAAAAAAGACAGTCGCAGCTCCGGCAATGACGCCATTAAAGCCCATTGGCATAAAAGGTGTCCAGTTTTCAGGTTTAACGTAAGCGAAGCCTGAAATGATAAAGAGCAGGACAATGGCAATTTTGATGAGCACAATGATGTTATTCAGCTTTGTGCTCTCTTTTACGCCTCTTGAGACAATAAAGGTAATGAGTAAAATAATGAGTGCGCCTGGCAGATTAAAGACGGCCCCATCAACGGCTCCAGGTGCACCCGATAAGGCCTTCGGTATGTGCAGGCCGAATCCACTGAGCAGTGATTGAAAATAGGACGACCATCCACTGGCTACAGCAGAGAGCGCAACGACATACTCGAGCATTAAATCCCAGCCCATTAAAAAGGCGAGGAATTCGCCAAGTGTGGCATAAGAATACGTATAAACGCTTCCTGACACTGGAATGGACGAGGAGAATTCTGCGTAGCAAAAAGCAGCAAGAGCGCATGCGATCGCAGCCAAAATAAAAGATATAATAATCGCAGGTCCCGCATCTTTCGCAGCAGCGACCCCCGTAATGACAAAGATCCCAGTCCCGACCACACAGCCGATGCCAAGCAAGATTAAATCAAATGTATTCAAAGAACGACTCAGCCGCTTTGTTTGACTTTCAAGCATGAGCTGGTCGAGAGATTTTTTTCTAAATAAAGAACTCATGTTGACCTCCTAATGGATAAATCTTTTCGTAAGACGAATGTTAGTATATGCGTAAATGATAATTTAGTCAATTGGTTGAAAAACGCTTTAAATCGCTAAAGCGTGACATGTCATAAGCGTTCAATGGATATAAAAAGACATCCGCCGGCACATAACAGGCGAATGCGGCAACAGGAGATCTTACGGCTGTTCAGCAAATATTTTTTCGTTGTACAGCACACTCGGATGGGCAGGGTAATGGGCTGATGAAGCAAGGTGATGGGTTTTGGCTTGCTCCAAATCGCCGAGCTGATAATAACAATAGCAAAGCTGGAGGTGAGGGTACCACGTTTTATATTGGATGAGTGTAAAGCCTGTTTCGTTTTCAGGAGCCTTCAGGGCCTGCTCATACCAAAAGATAGCTGCTTGGTGTTTATTTTGTGTTTTAAAATGATCCCCGATCCGGCAGCAAAATTCAGGGCGGGGTTGATCATATAAGAAGGAGCGCAATAATGAGGATAGGGCCGCTTCCTCGAAACCTACTGCATAGTAGCAGTCAGCTAAATATTGACATGCACGAATTTCATCCTCAATCCAGCATTGTTTTGTGGCTAAAAATTGATGATAAAAACGAATGGCCCTCACATGCTGCTTGTGATCCCTTAGCTCATTGGCAAAGTAAAAGAGATCACGTGGCGTCATCTCCTCACCGTTTGCAAGCATGTCTTCATAAATTCGCAGGTTGCGCCCAGGCTCCCCAGCGGTAGTTTTCTTACGCTTTTGATGTGTGACGGCGATTTCGGCTGGAAAGATGTTGCCATACACTTGGAGAAATTCATGAACGGCTCCGTACCATTGAAAGTGTAAAGCACGCTTGACGAGCCGGTTTCTTCTATATTTAAAATTCACATGACCGTCCTTATCAAATCCAACGTGGTAAAGCATCGAGACGGCATCCACAGCGGGATCAAGAGTCTGCTTGAGCTGAAGAAGCTTTTTTCGGTCCTCTTCAAGCAGGACATCGTCTGCATCAAGCCATAGGATATACTCTTTTGTTGCATGGGAAAAAGAGAAATTGCGGGCTTTTGCAAAATGCTGAACCCATTCAAAGTCGAGCACCTGTGCTGAAAAAGAGTGAGCAATTTCCTTCGTCCGATCTGTTGATCCTGTATCAACGATGATCATCTCATCTACAATGTCTTGAACAGAAGAAAGGCAGTCCGCTAAAACCTCCTCTTCATTTTTCACAATCATACATAAGCTAATGGATATCATCTATAGATCACCTCACCATAGTGTATCGAGCATCAAAAGGAAACATTCTTTTCAGTAGCGGGTTTTTTAAAACTAGTTTTCTGCTACTGGCTGATTTAAAATAAAGGAAGAATCTATGTAAGGGCTGATAAAATTGAGTTTATTGAATGTTGAAGGATTATATAAAACCTATGGCGAAAAAACGCTGTTTGATCATATCTCTTTTCATATAGAACCAAAGGAACGCATCGGTTTAATTGGACCAAATGGAACAGGCAAATCAACGCTTCTAAAGGTGATCGCAGGGCTTGAATCGTTTGAGGAGGGTGACATCACGAAAGCAGGAACACTTGATATCGAATTTCTTGAGCAAGATCCTGAGATGAGCGGAGATGAAACAATTCTCGACTATATTTTTTCTGGAACAGCACCGATGATTCAAACGATGAAGGCGTATGAACAGGCGCTTGCTGATTTAGCGCATGATCCGCAAAATGAAGCAAAACAAGAGGCGCTCATGCGTATGCAAAATAAAATGGATCAGGAGGACGCATGGGATGCAAACCTTTCGGCGAAAACGATTTTGACAAAGCTTGGTGTCCACGATGTGAGCCGTTCTGTTCATGCGTTATCGGGCGGACAGAAAAAGCGTGTTGCCATCGCCAAAAATTTAATCCAGCCTGCGGGTTTGCTGATTTTGGATGAGCCGACGAACCATCTAGATAATGCAACCATTGAATGGCTTGAAGGGTATTTGAGTCAATACAGCGGGGCTGTTATCCTTGTGACCCATGATCGATATTTCTTAAACCGTGTTGCCAATCGGATTTATGAATTAAATCAAGGGCAGTTGTATACGTATAAAGGAAATTATGAAGTCTTTTTAGAAAAAAGAGCAGAACGAGAAGCGGAAGCTCAGGTGAAGGAAACGAAACGTCAAAATCTACTTAGACGAGAGCTTGCTTGGCTGAGAAGAGGGGCAAAGGCTAGAACGACAAAGCAAAAAGCACGAATCGGCAGAGTAGAAGAGCTGAAGGATCAAAAGGGACCTGATGCAAAGGGCGAGCTTGATTTTGCGATCGGTTCTCACCGGCTTGGAAAACAGGTGATGGAGGTAGAAGAGATCAGCATCTCATTTGCTGGCCAAACCCTTGTGGAGCGCTTTTCCGACTTAGTCGTGCCAGGTGACCGTATTGGATTAATCGGACCGAACGGAGTGGGGAAAACCACGTTACTTCATTGTCTAGCGGGTAAAATAGAACCGACTACTGGACAATTGACCATTGGCCAAACGGTTCGCATTGGCTATTACACGCAGGATCATCATGAAATGAATGAAGAGCTGACCATCATTGATTACATCAAAGAAACAGCTGAAATCGTGAAGACAACGGATGGCACCATTGTGACAGCCGAGCAGATGCTGGAGCGGTTCTTATTCCCAAGATCCATGCAGCGCACGTTTATTCGCAAGCTGTCAGGAGGAGAGCGCCGCAGATTATATTTACTAAAAGTCTTGATGGAAGAGCCGAATGTTCTCTTTTTAGATGAGCCGACGAACGATCTTGATACAGAGACGCTCAGCATTTTAGAGGATTATTTGGAGCAGTTCCCTGGCGTAGTCATCACAGTGTCGCATGATCGTTATTTCTTAGACCGAGTCGTTCATCGCCTGCTTGTTTTTGAAGGAAATGGACGCATTTCACATTTTCAAGGGGCATACAGCGATTACATGGAGCAAGAAAAAGAGCAGAAGCGAACAGAGACAAAGCCTGCTGAAAAACAAGTAGAAGCGGCCCCTAAAAAGAGAAAAAAACTGTCCTATAAGGACCAGATTGAATGGGATGGGATTGAAGACCGGATCCAAGCATTAGAGGAAAAAAACCAGCAGCTCGAAGCTAGCATTGCTGAGGCAGGCAGTGATTTCGGGAAAATTCAAGAGCTGATGGACAAGCAAAAAGCCGTCACAGAAGAATTAGAACAAGCGATGGACCGCTGGACAGAACTGTCGATGATGATAGAGGAATTGGAAAGCAATTAAGCGTGCTGACAAAATTGCATAAAAGAAGACGAAGGGCTCATCATGAGCCCTTTTTCTTCTTTTCAGCGTGATAGAAAACCATTGAATTCCAGAAAGGATAGCTGCTTTCAAAGAGCGAATTGAACCTTCGTGAGCAACAGCGCTTAGGACGAATACGAGGGTTTGTCTACACGCACAACTGTAGAGAGGCTTTACAGTTTTTTTTGATAAGAGCATTTAGCATAAGCATCGTGCTGATGAATGGATTCTTCATTGCGGCATTCGACTTGAAAGCCCTTGACCCAGTTTTGTTCATAAAGCTCGGCCGCAATTAACCTCGTGACATCCTCCACAAAGCGTGGATTTTCATAGGCCTCTTCTGTCACTTTCTTTTCATCAGGTCTTTTAAGTACGGGATAAAGGGGCGCACTCGCATTGGACTCGATGATCTGCAGTAGATCAGTTTTCATGTCATCAGGGAGCTGTACTTGTTCAAACAGCTCTACCTGAATAGACACAGTGCCGCGCTGATTATGCGCGCCGTATTCACTGATTTCTTTTGAACAAGGGCATAGTGTAGTGACCTGTGCAGTGCAGCCAACATGACAGATCCATCCGTTTTCTTCATGAAAATGGACGTCATATTGCACAGTCGCATGCATCAAACCGGACTTTCGGCTCACTGGGCTCTTTTTTTCCATGTACCAAGGAAAGGAAACCTGAACAGAGGCGGATGGCTGATTCATTTGCTTGGCAAGCTGTGCCGTCAATTCTTTTAAGGAATTCACATCAAGCGGCTTTCCGCTCTCGTAAAATGAGTGCAGCTGTTCAGTAAGACGGCTCATATGAATGCCTTTTTGATGAGCTGGCAAGTATGTGCTCAGTGCAAAGGCAGCGGAAGTTGTTTGGTGCTGTGGTGCCGTTTTAGACAAAATATGTACAGGATACGACACGCGGCAAATTCCGACTTGTTCAAGATCAAAATAAAAGTCCTGCTCCGTCTGTTGTATGTCCATCATGTCCTCTTTTTGACAAGGCTTCGTTCGAGCGCTTGGCGGGACAGATCCAAATTGTTGGTGTCGTTCTTTTTTGGGTGGAAAAGAAAGCATAGTGTACCTCCTTTAAATCGTAATAATTCCTATTTATTTTGCATCAAACAGCAGGAGAAATCAAGGGTCAAAAATTTAACGTTTACGTTAAGGTTATAAAACATTTGCGGAATTGTCATCGCTGGGGGAATTCTCGGCATGATCAATACGGTGCTTACGACGGCTGTCATGGGCTCAGCACCTGTTGAGCGTTCAATTGCTTCATCCTCTTACAGCGCAGTACGATTTATTGGTGGTGCGATTGCTCCTTGGATTGCCGGCGTACTCGCTGAAACGTATACAGCAAGTACGCCCTATTATGTAGGGGCGGCTGTTGTGCTGGCAGGGATGATCATCCTGCTTCTTGGCCGTAAGCATTTGGTGAATATACAGGCCGGTCATTAAAATAGAAAAAAGCCTTATATCTTTTTGAACAGATATAAGGCTTTTTTGACGTTATAATACTTTTGTCGTCCAAGATTCACAATTCCATGTATCGGTTGCAACATCTTGATAAAATTCAGGTTCGTGGGAAATCAATAAGACGCTGCCTTTATATTCTTTTAACGCGCGTTTTAGTTCTTCTTTCGCATCGACATCTAAGTGGTTTGTCGGCTCATCGAGAACAAGTAAATTGGTTTCTTCATTTATCAGCTTACAGAGGCGGACCTTTGCTTTCTCCCCGCCGCTTAGAACAGATACACGGCTTTCAATATGCTTTGTCGTTAATCCGCATTTGGCAAGGGCTGCTCTCACTTCATATTGCGTGTAAGAAGGGAAGGTGCTCCACACTTCTTCAATACAGGTGTTGCTGTTTTGCTCTTTGACTTCTTGCTCAAAGTAGCCGATATGCAAGAATTCTCCACGTTCCACCTCACCAGAAATTGGCGTGATTTCTCCAAGAAGGCTTCGCAGCAGCGTTGTTTTACCGATACCATTTGCGCCATATAAGGCGATTTTCTGTCCGCGTTCCATTTTCAGATTCAATGGGCGAGAGAGCGGTTCGTCATAACCAATGACTAAATCTTTCGTTTCAAAAATCAGTTTCCCAGACGTACGAGCCGGTTTAAAGTGGAATTCTGGTTTTGGCTTTTCGGCCGCCAGTTCAATCATATCCATCTTATCCAGTTTCTTTTGACGGGACATCGCCATATTTCTTGTGCTGACACGTGCTTTGTTTCTTGCAACAAAATCCTTTAATTCAGCGACTTCTTGCTGCTGCCTTTTATAGGCTGCTTCCAGCTGCTGTTTTTTGACTTCGTACACTTGTTTAAATTGATCATAATCACCAACGTAGCGTGTCAATTCTTGATTTTCGACATGATAAATCAAGTTAATGACACTGTTTAAAAACGGAATGTCATGTGAAATGAGGATGAACGCATTTTCATACTCCTGTAAATAGCGTTTCAGCCACTCAATATGCTGCTCATCCAAATAGTTGGTCGGCTCATCGAGAAGGAGAATTTCTGGCTTCTCTAACAGCAATTTTGCCAGCAGGACTTTTGTACGCTGCCCGCCGCTCAGCTCTGTCACATCACGATCCAGCCCAAGATCCGTTAACCCAAGACCTCTTGCGATTTCTTCCACCTTGGAATCAATGATATAGAAATCATTGTTTGTCAGTGCATCCTGAATGACGCCAACTTCCTCTAACAGCTTTTCCAGCTCATCAGGATCAGCTTCACCCATTTTGCCATAAATGTCATTCATTGAGGCTTCCATAGAGAATAAATAATGGAAGGCATCTTGAAGGACTTCACGGATGGTTCTTCCTTTTTCTAGCACGGTATGCTGATCAAGGTAGCCCACACGGACATTTTTGGCCCATTCGACTTTTCCTGCATCTGGCTCTAGCTTGCCAGTAATAATATTCATAAACGTTGACTTTCCTTCACCGTTAGCGCCGATCAAGCCGACATGCTCGCCTTTTAATAAACGGAAGGAGACTTCGTGGAAAATGGCTCTGTCACCAAAGCCATGGCTTAAATCTTTAACAGATAATATCATTTTTTACACCTCAAATAGATTCAAAACGGCTAGTGCCTCTCATGATTATATCGAACTGTCCGGCTCGATAAAAGCATCAAAAGAAAAATTGCGTTTCAAAGCTGATTTTGAGATACTTAAGGATAGATTGAATGAGGATAAAGGAGATCGACATGACCGAAAATTGGGCATTTTTAAAAGAAGCCAAACCATTTATACAAAAGAACTTTGAAGCGGCTGGCTTTGAGAAACCAACAGCGATACAAGAAAAAACAGCAGAGTGGATTACGGAAAAGCGCGATGTGATTGCAGAATCACCAACTGGAACGGGGAAGACACTTGCGTATGTTCTGCCGCTTTTAAATAAAATTGATGTGAGTATCAAACACCCGCAAGTCTTAATCTTGGCACCTTCAAGAGAGCTTGTGATGCAAATTTTTGATGTTGTGCAAGAGTTCAAACAAGGTTCAGACATCAAAGCTATTTCCTTAATAGGCGGGGCAAACATCAAGAAGCAGCAGGAAAAGCTAAAAAAACACCCAAACATCGTGGTGGCGACACCGGGCCGTGTACAAGAGTTAATCAAAATCAAGAAATTGAAAATGCATGAAGTCAAAACAATCGTGTTAGATGAAGCAGATCAGCTTCTTGTCCCAGAGCATATGAAAACGATCCAAGCGATCATTAAATCAACATTAAAAGAAAGACAAATTCTTTGTTTCTCTGCCACTTTGAAAGAGGAAACCGTTCAACTGATCAAAGAGATGACATCTGAGCCAGAGGTATTGACAATTAGCAGAAGCCAGGAAGAAGCGCAGAAGGTAGGGCATTACTATTTGTTATGTGATCAGCGGGATAAAGTGAAACTGCTCCAAAAGCTATCGCGGCTTGAGGACATGCAGGCGCTTGTCTTTGTGCGCGATATTACGAATTTAAGCATTTATGCAGAAAAATTAGCGTATCATCATGTTGATCTTGGAGTGCTTCACAGTGAAGCGAAAAAAGCAGATCGTGCTGTTATTTTAAAGGCATTTGAACAGCATGAATTTCCGCTTCTTCTTGCAACGGATATTGCAGCAAGAGGCATTGATATTGACGATTTACCGTACGTCATCCATGCAGATCTGCCAAATGAAGAAGGCTATATTCATCGTTCAGGCAGAACAGGCCGTGCAGGAAAAGAAGGGGCTGTCATCAGTCTTGTCACCCATCAAGAGCATGCGATGCTGAAAAAAATGGCGAAAAAGCTGAATCTCTCGCTTGAGGAAATTGTGTATAAACAAGGCCAGCTGCAGCTTGTGCAGCATCAGGCATAATAAAAGGACCCTGCTGTTTGGCGGGTCCTTTCAGCGTGTAGACAAACCCTCGCATTCGCCCGCAGTCCTGCGCGCTGGTGCTCGTCCTTCCTAGACTGCAAAGGTTTTCTATCACGCTGAAAAGAAGAAAAAGGGCTAAAATAAAGTTCATTTTAGCCCTTTTGGTGTTATGAAACTTTGACAAGCTGTTTTCCGACATTTTCCCCTTTGAATAGTCCAAGGAACGCATCAGGAATGTTGTCAAAACCTTCGATAATGGTTTCTTTGTAAGTCAGTTTGTCTTCTTTTATCCATTGAGCGAGATCTTTTGCCGCCTCTTCAAAACGATCAGCGTAGTTGGCAACAATGAAGCCTTGCATCAATGCGCTTGTTTTAATGAGTTTTGTTTGTACACGCAGTCCGATGTCTTTGCTAGGGCTAATATTATAAGAAGAAATAGCGCCGCAGACTGGAATACGGGCAAAGCGGTTCAAATGATTCATCACGGCATCAGAGATTTCGCCGCCAACATTGTCAAAATACACATCGACACCGTTTGGACAAGCTTTTGCAATGGCATCATCTAAATCGTTTGTTGTTTTATAATTAATGGTTTCATCAAAGCCGAGCTCTTTTAAATAAGCCAGCTTATCATCAGATCCGGCAATGCCAACGACGTGGGCGCCTTTGATTTTAGCGATCTGTCCGACAACGGAACCAACGGCACCAGCGGCTCCAGAGATGACAACGGTTTCGCCTTCTTTTGGCTGACCAATCGCAAGAAGTCCAAAATAGGCTGTTTGTCCAGGCATGCCTAAAATCCCTAAGTAATAAGATAACGGCGCAATAGATGGATCAATTTTTGTCAGAGACTCTGCTTTGGCCGTAGAGTATTCTTGCCAGCCAAGGAATCCAAGAACAAAGTCACCTTTTTTAAATTGAGGTGATTTGGACTCGATGACTTCTCCGACAACACCCCCCTGAATCACTTCATTGAGCTTGAACGGAGGTGTATAGGATTTTGTATCCTGCATTCGTCCCCTCATATAAGGATCTACAGACACATATTTCGTTTGAATCAAGACTTCACCATCTTGAGGTACTGGTATATCAACGGTTTCAAAATGAAAAACATCTTTTGTAGGTAACCCTTTTGGACGTTTTGCTAATTGAATTTGCTTTTGTTGACTCATGTCAAATCCTCCCTTTCACTTGCATCCTAGATCTACATTAACATGATTGCTTCTTTTCATTCAAAACATACGATCTTTTCAAAACACATACAAAAAAGCAGTCACCATCTAAAAGAAGGGGACTACTTTTTTTGAAGAGAGACAGAAAGGAGCGGCGGGAGAGAAACAAACAGCTGATACACGTCCGCATCACGTTCTTTTAACAAATATTCATTTGCATTTTGCATGGAGGCTTTCATCATATCGTGCGTCACAAAAGGAAAAAGGATATTCAAATATGAGGACAACAGGTCTTGTGGATCTTGTTCGATTGACTCGATATCTCCAATGTTAATAATAATCGAAAAGAGATAATCAATGCAGATGTGAAAGTGCTGTTCAGCAAACAATGTAAGCGGCTTTGCTTTTGATTCTTCAGGATGCCATTTTTGAAAAAGCTGTTTCACCAAATCACTGACAACCCATGCATTAAACTGCTGCTCAGCTGAAAAATAATACATCAGCTCCACCCCATTTCTAGCCTCCAGTATATGAATTGTACAACAAATCATGAGGAATGAACACGATAATTCAGAAAATTTAGTCATTTATGTGGGAATTTTGTCAAAAATAAGTCAATAGGCACAGTAAATACATGTCGCTAAATGGATGTGCAAGTGGAAGGTTTAATGACAAAAGTGACGGGTAAAAGATTCGTAAGACGTTAAAGGAGGAATATATAATGAAACCTGTTGTAAGAGAGTATTCAAATGATGAAACACTTCAAAGAGATGTAGAGCAACTAAAAGCACTCGGTGTTGCAAGAGAGGACATATATGTTCTGTCCCATGACGATGATCGAACAGAGCGTATTGCAAGCAATGCAGATGCAAATACGATAGGTCCAAAAGAAGTTGGACTTAAGCATGCTGTTGGAAATATCTTTAGTAAAAAGGGCGACGAGCTCCGTAATAAAATTCATGAAATAGGTTTCTCTAAAGAAGAAGCTGAGACATTTGAAGAGCATCTAGATGAAGGAAAAGTTCTTCTTTTTGTAACAGACCATGAAAAAGTGAAAAGCTGGGCATAAATGCCACTTAAAAAGCCTCTTACTTTTGTAAGGGGCTTTCAGTGTGACATCATTTCCTATCCATGCCGTTCAGAAGACATCATGAAGAAAGTGATTTCGAAATTGAATAGGAATGAATGGAGCTGTCAAGAAGGTGAGTGCGTCATTTTTAGAAGCAACACTTCTGTACAAAGTCATGACTTAGATGTCACCTTTATCGGAGGGGAAGATGCACCTTCTTACTTTGAAGGAGAAGGTGTGGAAAAACGAAAAGAGGCAATCCGTCCAGTAGAAGTTGAATATAGTATGGTATAAAAAGATTTCATGATGACGATGAGAGTTCAATGAAGAAAAGACCTTGTGCCTGAAGTGCAAGGTCTTTTCAAATTTTTTATAAAAATAAAATGGTACATACAATTTTCCACATGATGATGAATACGATGGATGGAGGTGATTCCGTGAGAAGGTGTAGACAATGCGGAGAGATGTACCCAACTCATACAGACCGCTACCAAAAAGGAAGCTGGTATGATGCGTATAAGGATGATCGCTGGGAATGTGATAGTTGTAAGAAAGGAAAGTCAAAAAAGCTAGTAAAAAATCCATGTTGCGGAAAAGATCCTTGTGTTTGTGTCATTCAAGGATCACATGGAGGAAGAGGAAGAAAAGGTCCAGCAGGTCCAGCAGGTCCAGTTGGCCCAGTAGGTCCAGCGGGTCCAGCAGGTCCAACGGGCGTAGGTTTAACGGGCATCGTAGCATTTGATCAAGCGGCAGCCCCAACATATCCAATAGGTCAAGTAGTGACGTACGAAGGCAGTACGTATGTGGTGAATTCAATACCGCCAATCGGTACGCCGGATACGTCGTTGAATTATACGCTGTTAGCCGCTGCCGGTGCAACCGGTGTCACGGGAGACCCAGGCGCTACGGGTGCGACAGGAGCGACGGGAGTAGGTCTAGCTGGAGTCGTGCCGTTTGATGCGGCAGAAGCGCCAACATATCCAGAAGGTCAAGTAGTGACATATGAAGGTGGAACATATCTTGTGAATACAGCACCGCCAGCAGGCACACCAGATATATCACCAGACTATACGTTATTGGCCGCTGTAGGAGCCACCGGGGCAACAGGTGATACGGGAGCGACGGGAGTAGGTCTAGCTGGAGTCGTGCCGTTTGATGCAGCAGAAGCGCCAACATATCCAGTTGGTCAAGTAGTGACATATGAAGGTGGAACATATCTTGTGAATACAGTACCACCAGCAGGCACACCAGATACATCACCAGACTATACATTATTGGCAGCTGCAGGTGTGACAGGAACAACTGGCGCAACAGGTGATACAGGAGCGACGGGAGTAGGTCTAGCTGGAGTCGTGCCGTTTGATGCGGCAGAAGCACCAACATACCCAATAGGTCAAGTAGTGACATATGAAGGTGGAACATACCTAGTCAATACAGCACCGCCAACAGGCACACCAGATACATCACCAGACTATACGTTATTGGCCGCTGTAGGAGCCACCGGGGCAACAGGTGAAACGGGAGCAACCGGCACAGGTGAAACGGGAGCAACCGGAGCCACGGGAGCAACTGGTGCAACCGGAGCCACAGGCGCCACAGGAGCAACTGGTGTAACCGGAGATACAGGAGCCACAGGAGTCACTGGTGCAACCGGAGATACAGGAGCCACAGGAGTCACTGGTGCAACCGGAGATACAGGAGCCACAGGAGCAACTGGTGTAACCGGAGATACAGGAGCCACAGGAGCAACCGGAGATACAGGAGCCACAGGAGCAACCGGAGATACAGGAGCCACAGGAGCAACTGGTGTAACAGGAGATACAGGAGCCACAGGAGCAACCGGAGATACAGGAGCCACAGGAGTCACTGGTGCAACCGGAGATACAGGAGCCACAGGAGCAACTGGTGTAACAGGAGATACAGGAGCCACAGGAGCAACTGGTGTAACAGGAGATACAGGAGCCACAGGAGCAACCGGAGATACAGGCGCCACAGGAGCAACCGGAGATACAGGAGCCACAGGCGCCACAGGAGCAACCGGAGATACAGGAGCCACAGGAGCAACTGGTGTAACAGGAGATACAGGAGCCACAGGAGCAACTGGTGTAACAGGAGATACAGGCGCCACAGGAGCAACCGGAGCAAGTGCGATTATTCCATTTGCATCTGGTACTCCGGCTGTTTTGACAACAATTGCTGGTGGTCTCGTTGGAACATCTAGCTTGGTCGGATTTGGCAGCTCAGCGACAGGTGTCACTATTGTAGGCGGGATCATTGATTTAACAGGTGCCGCAGGAACGTTATTAAACATGGCGTTCTCAGTTCCAAGGGATGGAACCATTACGTCTTTTGCCGGCTATTTTAGTACGACAGCAGGCCTTTCTTTAGTTGGCACGAGTATTACCGTTACGGCTAGTCTGTTTGCTTCACCGACACCAAATAACAGCTTTACTCAAGTAGCTAGCGTCACACTGGACCCAGCGTTAACCGGAATTTTAACGCTAGGTGCTATAGCAACCGGCATTGCTACTGATCTGAATGTGCCAGTCACATCGCAAACAAGATTGCTTGTTGTATTCTCTGCATCAGCTACAGGTCTTTCCTTAGTGAATACCGTAGCAGGCTATGCAAGTGCTGGTTTATCCATCACGTAAAAAACAAACAGGGATGACTCCATGCTGAGTCATCCTCAGATTGTAGAGAAACTCATGTTTTTCTACAATCTTTTTTATTTTCAGCGTAAGTATGATGGATAAGATTGAATGAAAAAGGCCTCCCACACACCTAGCCTAACTTCGCTAGGTGTGTGGCAATCTTCTTCATGTTCTGACAGGCAGCTGTGAGAAGCACTTGCTCACTCACATTTTGTTTTCCCCTCAACCGGCAGTAGCGAAGCCCATGCAGTTGTTTTGAATCTGCAAAGCTTCGCTCTATTTTTTCTTTTCTTTTTTTGTATAGCTCTTTTCCAGCGGGAGACAGACGATTTTGTCTGACCTTTTCTTTATGTTCCTCCCACACATGTCTTGAGATGACCTTTTGATGATTTTTAGATCTTGTACAGTTTTCAAGAAAAGGACACGAAGCACATTTTTTGGGATCTGATTTGTAGAACCTATAGCCTTTTCGATCAGTTGTGGTATATGAAAGCTTTTCACCATTCGGGCATATGTAGTGATCGTGTTCAGAGTCATACTGAAATTTCCACTTCTCAAATAATCCTCTTGTTGGATGAAAGCGTCTATGTGCGATAACACCAAAAATACGTCGATCGGATAAACCTTTACAGATTGGGGTTGTCAAATAACCAGAATCAAGGGCAACAGCTTCTACTTGAAAACCAAATCGTGCGATTTGGTGATCCAGTCGTTCAAGATATGGTACAGAATCGTGGACATTACCTGGTGTGACATGAGCATCAGTGATGATATTGTACTTCATATCTGTTGTACGGTGGTCTAGGTAGAAAAAGCCTTCTGGCTTGTTTTCACGATAAAGATAGCCACTTTCAGGATCAGTCTTACTTTGACGAATGTCTTTTTCCGTTTTCACCTCCTCTTTTACCTTTAAGGGCTTTTTTCCGTGTGCCATCCGATCTTCTTGGATCGCTTCTTCTAAATCATTTATATAGTTCTGGGTATCTTGTTCAATCGTTTTTCTCGTATATTTATGTTTATTGGCATTGGCTTTAAGATGAGTTGAATCAGTAAAAAGAACGCGGCCTCCTACCATATCATGATTGATAGCTTGAAGCACGATCTCGTCGAAAATGTCTTGAAAAATCGTTGTATCTTTGAATCGAGTACGACGATTCCAGCTAATGGTCGAGTGATGAGGAACGGGGTCATTGATGTTCAAACCTAAAAACCATCTATACGCCATGTTATAGTAAATTTCTTTTTCAAGTTGTCTTTCAGAACGGATACCGTACAGGTATCCGATAAACATCATTTTGAACAAAATAAGTGGATCAAGAGAAGGGCGACCTTTATTCTCGCTATAATACGGTCTTACTTTATCTACGATAAATGAAAAATCAATGTACTGATCAATTTTACGAAGCAGGTGATCCTCTTCGACCAGTTGATCTAGTAATACAAATTCGGCTTCGTGCTGAGAAGAATTTCTAGTGTGGAACATGAGAAAAACACCTTCCTTTAGTGGGCTTTTCTCTATTATAAAATGAGGGGATGGAAACTTTAAGGAAAAAATTAAAGCTGTCGAGATTTTCTCGACAGCCTGGGGATGACTCCATGCTGAGTCATCCTTTTTTGATTGAATGAATTTTCTCTTAACTTAGTGAGAAAAAATGATATGATTTTCTTAGAGTCTATTCTATGAATCTACTGAAATTAGGGGTTGTCGCGGTGAGGATGGGCAAAAGGAAAGTCACTTTACAAACGAAAATTTTGGGGTTAATTATCGGGCTTTTGCTTGTTGTCATTGCCTTATTGACGATTTGTTTCGGTTTTTTGCAAACATCAGAAAGGCAGAGACAAGCCGAACAGCTGGCAGTGCAAACCGCTAGAACGATATCCTATATGCCGCCCATTAAAACATCGGTGGCTACCGGAGCGTCCCAAAATGAAGAACAGGCAGTGCTTGAGCAGATGAGGGAGCAAGTAAGAGCACATGCTATCTTCATCACCAATCAAAAAGGAAAGGTCCTTTTTCATACGAATCATGAGGATGTAGGGGAAACCATCAGTGTATCTGAAGGAAGGAGCACCCTGCTATTTGGAGGAACCTCTATATCAACTGGTGATTCTGATGGTGAAACCGTCGTCAGAGGCAGTGCGCCGATTATGAAGGAAACAGGACAGCATGAAGAAATTATTGGCACAGTCACCGTCGAATTTTTAAAAAGAGACATTGACCAAGCGACAGCCCATCAATTATTCAAATTGAGTTATATCGCTCTTCTTGTTTTGCTGCCTGGCGTTTTTGGAGCTATTTTTTTAACAAGAAGTATTCGAAAAGATACATTAGGGCTTGAACCACATGAAATTGCCTCATTATATCGAGAAAGAGAAGCGATGCTGCACGCGATTAAAGAGGGCATCATTGCGTTTGACCGCAAAGGTGCAATTACAATGATGAATACGTCAGCCGAACAGATGCTACGCGTCTCTTCAACGCTGCCTCTTCATATTGATCAAGTGTTGCCAAATGCCAATCTTCTATCCTATCTAAAGATAGAGACGATTGAACCTAACATAGAAACCGTCGTCAATGATAAAACCTTTGTGTTAAATGTAAAAAAAGTGATGCAGGACAATCGAGTATTCGGGGGGATTGTGAGCTTCAGGGAGAAAACAGAGCTGACGAAGCTGCTGGATACATTAACAGAGGTAAGCCAATATTCAGAAGACCTAAGAGCACAAACACACGAATTTTCAAATAAGCTGTACGCCATTTTAGGTTTGCTTGAGCTGAAACAAGTGGATGAAGCCATTGACTTCATTAAAGAAGAATATACAATTCAAAATCGTCAGCACGATTTACTCATGAAGCAAATTCGCTCTCCAAAAATACAAGCCATTTTACTCGGCAAGTTAGGAAAGGCATCTGAGAAAAAGATTCATTTTCACATTGATGAAAACAGTTCATTGGAGCCGCTTCCCGCACATTTGAGTATATCTCACTTTATCACGATTATTGGCAATCTCGTAGACAATGCGTTTGAGGCTGTATTGAATAAGGAGAAGAGAGAAGTAGTCCTGTTCATCACAGATATTGGATTTGATATTATCATAGAGGTGTCTGATTCAGGGGATGGTGTCAATGAAGGAGCCATTTCACAACTTTTCACAAGAGGTCATTCATCAAAGGGAGAAGGGCGAGGCTTTGGACTTGCCAATGTCAAAGAGGTATTGGACGAACTTGGGGGCTGGATTGAAGTACAGAACCAAAAAGAAGGCGGTGCCATCTTCACTGTATACATACCGAAAGGCACAAAGGGGGAATAGATTGTGATGAAGGTACTCATTGCGGAGGATGATTTTCGAATCGCTGCCATTCATGAATCTTATATACAAAAGATAGAAGGCTTTCAAGTCGCCGCAAAGGCAAAGAGTGCAAAGGATATGTGGGAGGCACTTCAAAAAGAACAGGTGGATCTGATTTTGCTTGATGTGTATATGCCTGATGAGCTTGGCACTCACCTTTTGCCGCTTTTAAGAGAGCGCCATCCTGAAGTGGATGTGATCATTATCACGGCTGCAACGGAAACGAAGCTGCTAAGAGACGCCCTTCATTATGGCGTGGTTCATTATTTAATCAAACCGGTGACAGCTCAAAAATTCACGCAGGTCTTAACCGAATATAAAGAAAAGAAAGACTTGATTAACTCAAAGGATGAAGTCAATCAAACGATGATTGATCTGTTTTTTGGGCAGATGCAGGAAGAACCAAAACAAAAGGATGACCGCGACCTGCCAACAGGCATTAATTCACTCACCTTGGATAAAGTGAAAACATTGATGGCATCAGAGAATAGCGGGATCACAGCGGAAGAACTCGGAGAAAAAATGGGCGCATCACGCACAACAGCGAGACGATACGTAGAGTATCTTGTCACAACGGGAGAATGCCGGGCAGAGCTTGCGTATGGAATCATTGGCAGACCAGAACGTAAATATTATCCTGCCAAAAAGCAATTGGAGTCATAAAAGATGAAAAAAGGAATCCTTCTCCTCATCATGACCTGCCTTTGTATGACGCTCACCTTTAATGAAAAAACAGCAAAAGATTCTTTCCTGCAAAACAGCCCATTATACATTGTGGTATCAGGTGTACCTGACGGCGGATTTGACCAAACGGCCCAAGTGATGAAATCCGTGCTAGAGCAAGAAAAGCTGGTGAAGCAGCCTGTGAATATTCTTTATCAAAGAGGTGGTACGGTCGATAAAGGATGGACCTACATGATGGAGCGAGAGGCCAATTATATTAGTTTAAATTCAAGCCTATTATTAAGCCGTAATTTGCTTGGCAGCAGTAACGTGACCATGAATGATGTGACCCCGCTCGCCATTCTTGCAGAGGAGTGGCAAGTCGTCGCAGTGCCTGTTGATTCTCCTTTCTCAAATGGGAAAGAGCTGTTAAACGCACTAAAGAAAAAACCGGATTCCTTAAAAATTGGGTTTGCCCCGGACTTTGGGAATGATGATCAAATCTCATTCGCACGGGCTGCCGAAATGGCAGGAATTGATCCATATCGCATTCAATTTTTGAAGTTTGACAGTGCAGATGATTTATTTCAGGCACTCATTGCTCATGAAGTGGATGCAGCAACGACAACCATTACAGAGGTTCGCCATGATTATGAAAAGAAAAGGCTAAAGCTCGTCGCGACCACAACGAATCAGCGTTTAGAGGGATTTAAAGATGTACCTACTTGGAAAGAGCAGGGAATCCCGCTCACCTTTTCTCATTGGCGTGGTGTGATGGGACCAAAGCAAATGAATCAGCACGACATTCGTGAATGGGATCAGCTTCTTCAAAAAATGACACAAACCAAGTCATGGAAAAAGCAGTTGAAACAAAAAGGCTGGACAGGCCGGTATATGAACAGTAAAGAAGCAAAGGTCTTTATGGAAGATCAATTAAGACGTTATGAACAGTTCATACAAGGAGAAAAAGCGGTCAGGTGAGGCCGCTTTTTTTCATGGAATCAACAAACGGCAACAATTGCACAAAATGAACAAAAAGCATTTATCGACCGAAAAAGAATTAAAATTCATAATATTTACTTCAATTCAGGCGTCAGATATCATGACAGAAAGGGTTGGAAATGGGATACCAATATTAATGAAAGCGTATACAAAATAAGGGGTGAACAACGTGTTAGCGATCTTAGGATTTCTTATGATGATTGTATTTATGGTATTGATTATGACAAAACGTATGTCTGTTTTAACGGCATTGGTATTAACACCGATTGCATTTGCTCTTATTGCAGGTTTTCATTTTACAGAAATTTCAGACATGATTGTGAAAGGCGTCCAGCAAGTTGCACCTACGGCGGTCATGATCATGTTTGCCATTTTGTACTTCGGGATTATGATTGATGCGGGTTTATTTGATCCAATGGTGGCGAAAATTTTAAGAATTGTTAAAGGCGATCCATTAAAAATTGTTGTCGGGACAGCGGTGCTGACGATGCTTGTCGCGCTCGACGGAGATGGAACCACAACGTATATGATTACAACAACAGCCATGCTTCCGTTATTTACACTGCTTGGCATTCGGCCAATTATTCTAGCAGGTATTGCGGGTGTTGGAATGGGGATTATGAATACGATCCCATGGGGAGGAGCAACACCTAGAGCGGCGAGTGCTCTTGGCGTCGATCCATCACTATTATTTGGGCCGATGATTCCAGTCATTGGTGCAGGGATTCTCAGTATGGTCGTAGTTGCTTACTTTCTTGGAAAAGCCGAAAGAAAACGCCTTGGTGTGATTGAGCTCGACCAGCCGATTCATGCAAATGAAATGGCAGCGGCCCTGCAAGATGACATCAAACGCCCAAAACTTTGGTGGTTTAACCTGACACTGACTTTATTATTGGTCCTATTGCTTGTATCAGGAAAAGTCAGCTTAACGGTTCTGTTTGTTCTTGCTTTCTGTGTCGCCATTATCGTGAACTATCCGAATTTAGAGCAGCAACGTGAGCGGATTGCGGCTCATTCAACAAACGTTTTAGCCATTGCTTCAATGATCTTTGCGGCCGGTGTTTTTACAGGCATCTTAACTGGGACGAAAATGGTTGATGAAATGGCGATTTCGATTGTATCGGCTATTCCAGAACAGCTTGGCGGATTTATTCCAGTCATTGTCGCGTTAACAAGCGGGATATTTACGTTCTTTATGCCGAATGATGCATATTTTTACGGGGTACTGCCGATCCTATCAGAAACAGCGGCGGCATACGGTGTCGATAAAATTGAGATTGCGAGAGCATCTATTATTGGTCAGCCGATTCATATGTTAAGTCCACTTGTTCCATCGACTCATTTACTTGTTGGACTTGTTGGGGTATCACTGGATCAGCATCAGAAATTTGGGATGAAATGGGCTGTACTTGCAGTCGTCGCCATGACGGTTATGGCGGTTCTCATTGGAGCCATTTCTATCTGGTAATGAGAAGAGTGTCTGCTGCCATGCAGGCACTCTTTTTTAGGTCCTATTGCTGGGTGAGATCCATTCATTTGCCCTATATAAAGGGCTGTTTGATTCCTCCAAAAGTTATATTTTTGAAAAATGCTGACACTTTTGCTGTTTTTTTCTTTATAATGCAAATCAACGAAGGGAGAGGATAGCATGTCCAAACAAAAAGGCGCGATTCTTTCTGCTGCTGTATGCCTCATGGCAGGAAGTTTGTCAATGGTGACCCCAGTTTCAGCGAATGCAGATACCCCTTATTATGGAAAAAATTATGAACAGCCAGCCTCGGTTCAGAAGCTGTATCCTGAGCCGGACGAAACGTTCGATACCCCTGCTTTTCAGAAAAAAGGAGAAGCATTTACCACACAAGAAGAGCTTCAAGATTTCTTACGTGACATTGTCAGTAAAAGTCCTTATGCTACGCAGAAACAGATTGGAACATCCATTGAAGGCAGATCCATTCCAGCTATCTACTTTACAAAGGATCGTCACATCTCTCCACTGTCAAAAAAGCCAACGATCTGGCTGCAAGCACAAATACACGGAAATGAACCAGCCTCCGGTGAATCAGCTCTTGTCATCGCCAAACGACTAGCAGGTGATGAGGGGGAGCGTATACTTAGCCATGTGAACGTCATCATTGTCCCAAGAATCAATCCAGATGGTTCTTATGCATTTGACCGCAGGCTTGCAAACGGAATGGATGGCAACCGTGATCACATGACACTAGAATCTCCAGAACTGATAGCCCTGCATGAAGAATTTAATCGTTATGCGCCAGAGGTGGTCATTGATGCTCATGAATATGATGTAGGTCAAAAGCAGTTTGAAGATATTGGCCCATCAGGTGCGCTGAAATATCACGATCTGCTCATATTATCAGGTAAGAATTTGAACATCCCTGAAAGCATTCGTTTAACATCAAATGAATTATACGTCAACGGAGTGCGTGAGACGCTGACGAATAAAGGGTTTTCTAACGATTTATATTATACAAACACAAGAGGGAAGGATGGAAAGATCGACCTTTATGAAGGCGGAACCGATGCACGGATTGGCCGAAATGCTCTTGCACTCTCACCAGCCCTATCGTTTCTTGTAGAAAGCAGGGGGATTGGAATTGGCAGAGAGAACTTTACCCGGCGCGTCGCAGCACAGGTCATTACGCATGAAAAAATCATTGGGACAACGGTGAAGCATGCCAAGCAGGTGAAGCAGCAAATGGTGACGGAGCGGCTGAAACTGGTGAAAAAAGGTCTTCAACCAAATGATGATGATCAAGTGGTCATACAAGATGATTTCAAGGCTCCTGTGAACGATTCGCTGGAAATGGTGGATATTGAAAAAGGACAGACCACCCATGTCCCTGTACGTTTTCATAGTGCGAGTGATGCAGTTCCTATACTGACAAGAGAACGGCCGACAGCTTATCTCATTCTCCCAGGACATGAAGGGGTAGAGAGAAAGCTCAGAACTTTAGGGTTAAAAAGTGTGACATTGCCTGTTGGCATGAAAGTACCGGTACAAGCCTATCAGGTGACAAAACGAGAGGAAAAGAGCTCAACCGATATTCAGCTTGAAACGAGACTCGTTGAAAAGAAACGTCAGCTGCCAAAAGGAACGAAGGTGTATGTGACTGCACAGCCAGAGACCAATTTATTGTCACTTGCCCTTGAACCAGAATCAAAGGACAGCTATATGTCATCAGGATTTATCGCTTCAAAAACAGGCGATGAACTGCCAGTCTATCGGTTCTTGCTTCATCAGAAGACGCTAGGGATTCAATAAAAAGGGGTTACCTCTCTGTGAACAAGCTAAAAGCGGCACAATGCGTGCCGCTTTTTCTATTTTCGTCCAGCTCTTATTTCATCTATGGACAAAACAGAAGCGGCCAGCCTGTTTGCCCATCAGTGCTAGAGCGAACGAAGAAAGTAGAGATGCTGGAACAGAAGCTGAACGCTTTAACAGAGGAAGACCCATCTGCCCAATCGCTGCATTCAGTACAATTCGGGCATTATTTAGTGCTGTCAAGAGCCATTGAAAGGGAAAAAGGATATGTTCGCTGGCTCCAAAAGACCCTTGAGATCATTGATTCATTCATTGTCTAAGGACAATTGTCGGATGATATGATAAAAAATGGGTTGAAACAAGTGAATTTATTAAAGGAAACCGCTACAATGGATATATTCGTATTAAAGTGAGGCGAGTATGTTTGAGTAACCAAGAAGTGTTGTGGAATGAAGCAGAAGCTTTTATTTCTTTATGCTATGAAGAATTAGGCAAGTCAAATGAAGAAAAAGCAGCACGTCTGCATGAAATAAAAAAAGAAATAGAGTCTGAAGGCATTTATACTCATACGCCGGAAGAATTATCTCATGGGGCGAAAATGGCATGGCGCAATAGCAACCGCTGCATTGGCCGTTTGTTTTGGTCAACGCTGCATGTTCATGACTGCCGGCATGTGAAGACAGCAGATGAGGTGAAAGAGGCACTCTTTCATCATATTGAGTATGCGACAAATGGCGGGAAAATCAAACCGTCCATTACAATCTTTCCACCAGAGAATAAGGGACGTAAGGAAGTCGTTATCTATAATCATCAGCTCATTCGCTATGCGGGATATGAGACGGAATATGGCATCATTGGGGACGAGGCATCACTTGAATTAACCAAGTTATGTGAAGCCCATGGCTGGAAAGGAGAGGGTACACATTTTGATCTTCTGCCTCTTATGTTTCAGCTAAAGGATCAGCCGCCCGTTCTGTATGAGCTTCCGAAAGAAATCGTCCAAGAAGTCGAGATCACCCATCCTGAATATGATGGATTTCGTGATTTAGGACTGAAATGGTATGCTGTGCCGATTATCTCTGATATGAAGTTAGAAATTGGCGGCATTCATTACAACGCCGCACCGTTTAACGGCTGGTATATGGGCACAGAAATTGGTGCACGTAATCTAGCTGATGAAAATCGCTACAATATGTTGAAAAAAGTCGCTTCTATTTTAGGACTGGACACGACAAAGAATGTGTCGCTTTGGAAGGACAAAGCCATTGTTGAATTGAATGTGGCGGTTCTTCACTCCTATCGTGAGGCAGGGGTAACCATTGTGGATCACCATACAGCAGCCCATCAATTCAAGCAGTTTGAAAAACAGGAAGAAAAGGCCGACCGCAAACTGACAGGTGACTGGACATGGCTCATTCCGCCAGTCTCACCTGCTGCTACGCATATCTTCCATCGCGGCTACGACAATACGATTGTGAAACCGAATTACTTTTATCAGGACAAGCCTTATCATGAAACAGAACCTAGCGAATAGCTAGGTTCAGATTGTTGACAAAGGGCTAAAATGAACTTTATTTTAGCCCTTTGTCTTCTTTTCAGCGTGACATGAAAACCTTTGCAGTCTAGGAAGGACGAGTACCGGCACGCAGGACTGACACCGAATGCGAGGGTTTGTCTACACGCTGAACTAGCGAATAGCTAGTTTTTTTTGTTATAACTGCTTTATTTGATCATCAGAAAGAGTCACTAGCTACCCTCTTATCCGAAAATCCTGATAATGGGCTAACTCGGTGAGCGGCTCTATCTGCATATCTGTCACTTTTGAAAAACGGCTTCCTTTTCGGACGGCTTCTAAGAAGTCATTTACCTCTTGCGGTTCACCTTCGACTTTCAACTCGACATGACCTTCATCTGTGTTGCGCACCCAGCCTTTCATCCCTCGATTCATGGCTTCTGCTTGGACAAAATAACGAAACCCGACTCCTTGCACCCGACCTTTTACAATGGCATGATAATGAATCAATGTCATCTCTCCTTTTTCCTCATCGTACCATAGCCATCGTCTGACCTTCACGAACCGACTATGCTTTGACTGTCAAAGCATGTAAAATAAAAGCAATCAGACAATCAAAGGAGATGGTGAGAGTGGGGCAGACAAGGTATGACATCGAAGGAATACAAGTAGGACTACCTATCACCACCTATGCGAATGGAAAAGAAATCAAAACAGCCATCAATAAAAAGCGTATTCACGAGCCTGTCTATTTGAGCAAGCTTCATTTTGAGGGAGACGGTCAGGGTGATTTGGTTCATCACGGGGGCTATGATAAAGCCATCTGCGTCTTTCCATATGATCACTATGCTTACTTCGAGGAATTTTTAGGCGTTTCGTTACAGGAGGCAGCTTTTGGCGAGAATTTGACAGTACATCAGCTTGTGGAGACAGAAGTGCGTATTGGAGATGTGTTTCAGCTAGGAGAAGCGCTTGTTGAGGTCAGTCAGCCAAGACAGCCGTGTGTGAAGCTTTCGCTTAAGCACGGCAACATGAAGCTTGTGAAGGAAGTGCAGCAAACCGGATATACAGGCTTTTATTTACGTGTGTTGAAAGAAGGAATGGTCTCACCTGATGAATCACTTGTGTTAGTCGAAAAAGCGCCCCATTCCATCACGGTCCACGAAGTCAACGAAGTCAAATATCGTCCAGCAGATCCAAAGAGGCTGAAAGCCGTTCTTGAAGCAGATGCCTTGGCAGATGTGGTGAGGACGTCTTTAGAAAAACGAATTGAGCACATTTAAAAAAGCCGTACATCACACTAGATGTACGGCTTTTCAACATTTATGAGCTAAGTTTCTTTTGCTCAAGAAGATTTGCAAGGAAATAGGTTTTAAAGCTTTGAAGCTTTCTTCCTTCATGCTTGGTCACACCAAGCTTCTTTAATTCTTCGACATACCAGCCTTTGCTACCATAATGCACGATAGAAAACTCCTTTCAATGAAACTGCCTGCATTGTAACATCTCAAAAAAAGACGTGAAAAGTGTGCAGGTGTGAAGAAATGAAAACTGATTCTATCTGCCTATGATCCATGTATATGCTGGAAATGATGAATTATGAATTTGGCGGGTTGAGGGTGACAATGATCATACCGATCGTCATAATCATCAAGACAACGCCAAGATACGTCATCATGGATTGTTTTTTCTTGAAACCCACAACCGTTAAGATCATACTTTCGATGAAAAAGATGACACCTATGATGATGAACCACATATCAAATAAGACCCCTTTCACATATCTTTGCCTATTTTACCACAGGGGTTTTTGTTTAGTCGTGACAGATTCGTGAAAGGGACACGAAAAAATCCCCTCCAGTGAAGGAGGGGATTCGCTTGCTTACAGCTTTGTTAAAATAATCGGTTCGTCTTTTGTGATCACAATCGTATGCTCAATCTGTGCGACCAGGCTCTTATCAGGTGTTTTAAATGTCCAGCCATCATCAGCCTGATAAATGGATTCAGCATTTGTTGAAATGAAAGGCTCAAAAGCAATGACAGTGCCATTTTTAAATAAAGCATTGTCGAATGGGTCATAGTAGTTCAAAATATGATTCGGTGCTTCGTGCAAGCTCTTTCCAATGCCGTGTCCAGTCAGGTTTTTAATGACTGTAAACCCTTGCTCTTTTGCCGTGTTGTAGACCGCACGGCCAATTTGGTTTTGTCTTTTGCCCGCTTTCGCATGCTTCAATCCCTCAAGGAATGCATCCTCTGCACATTGGCATAATGCTTCAAGACGAGCATCACCTGTGCCTAATACGAAGGAAATTCCAGTATCGGAATAATATCCATCCAGTTCTGCCGAGATATCAATATTAATGAGGTCACCCTCTTGTAAAATGGTTTTATCACTCGGGATGCCGTGTGCAACTTCATCGTTAACGCTGATACAAGTCGTACCAGGGAAGTCATATTCCTTTTCAGGCGCCGAATTGGCTCCATGTTCTTCTAAAATTTTTTTCCCAATCAAATCTAATTCTTTTGTAGTCATGCCTGGCTTCGCTTGGCTTTTCATTTCTTCTCTTGCCAAAGCGACAATTCGGCCGACTTTTTTTAAGGCTTCTAACTCATGATCATGTTTGACAATCACTGTTCATTCCCGCTTTCTATAACTTCAGTCTATTCAATAGCTTACCACATTTTACGCCAAAAGAGTAAAGGGTGGATTTCAACTCAATATGGACAAATTGGTATAGATAACTAGATGTGCATATGATATATTTTTTATGAGCATCATGAGAGATTTGTTCATGGTGATGACGAAGGGGGGAGAAATGAAATGGTGTTTCAGTTTTTTCAAAAGTTAGGAAAATCATTTATGCTTCCAATCGCTGTGCTGCCTGCAGCAGGTATTATTTTGGCTATTGGACGGGAGGATGTATTCAATATCCCGTTTATTCATGCGGCAGGAAATGCAATTTTTGCGAATTTGGCATTAATTTTTGCAATGGGTGTAGCGATCGGCATTTCAAAGGATGGTAACGGGGCAGCGGCGTTATCAGGGGCGATCTCTTATTTTATTTTGTCAGCAGGAACAACGTCAATCAATTCGACCAACAATATGGGGGTATTGGGCGGTATTTTATGCGGGCTCTTGGCAGGTTACGTTTACAATAAATTTAAGGATACGAAACTGCCGGAATACTTAGGTTTCTTTAGTGGCAGGCGGCTTGTGCCAATTATGACAGCACTTTTCACCATTGTATTAGCAGCCGTTTTCGGATATGTGTGGCCTCCAATTCAAAGTGTGATCAATGACTTAGGGGAATGGATTTTAAGTCTTGGTGCAACGGGTGCCGGACTGTTTGGTTTCTTTAACCGGTTGCTCATCCCACTAGGACTTCATCATGTCCTTAATAACTTATTTTGGTTTCAATTCGGGGAATTCAACGGGGCAACAGGTGATTTAGCGCGATTCTTTAAAGGAGATCCAAGTGCGGGTGTCTTTATGACAGGATTCTTCCCAGTGATGATGTTTGGTCTGCCAGCGGCATGTCTTGCTATGGTTGTGACAGCAAAGCCTGAAAAGCGAAAAGCAACAGCTGGCCTCATGATTGGAATGGCGCTGACGTCATTTATTACAGGGATCACAGAACCAATTGAATTTTCATTTATGTTCTTATCTCCACTTTTATATGGTGTCCATGCCATATTAACAGGTCTTTCGCTCTTTATTGTGAATACGTTAGGGATTCATAGCGGCTTTGCCTTTTCAGCCGGTGCGATTGATTACGTCTTAAGCTTTGGTATTGCTCAAAAACCAATCATGTTACTTGTGGTTGGGGTGATTTATGGCGTTATTTACTTTATCGTTTTCTATTTCCTCATTAAACTGTTGAAGCTAAAAACACCGGGCAGAGAAGATGATGACATTGAAGATATTTCAGCGGATGATACACATACTGCCGGAGCAAGTATGCTCGTAGAGGGGCTTGGCGGCAAAGACAATATCACCACGATTGATCATTGTGCTACACGCCTTCGCTTAACAGTAGAGAATACGGATTTATTGAACGAAGGTACATTGAAAAAAGCAGGTGCCAAAGGGATACTGACGTCAGGGAAAACATCTGTACAAATCATCATTGGAACAAATGTCGAATTTGTCGCAGATGATCTCCGCAAGGAAGTTGATCAAGATTAAAAAAGAGCGTTCAGCCAGATCAAATGGGCTGGACGTTTTTTTTGTTTGCGCTGGTCGATCACAAGTACAATACTGATCACAACTAGTAAAAACCATGACACTCGCATACATACACCCGCTATGGTCCCGAAATAACTGTTGCGGATATCGCAACGGAAAAGTTTACCTCAACTAGATATTCGTGAACAATTTATGAATATATATGTGAAAAAGATCACAAATGAAAAATCACATAGTATAATAAGATCATAAAGAATATGTGAAATATTTCACATAAATAAAAAGGAGGCATCATCATGTTTACAAAATTCTTACAAACAAATGTGTGGGCAGCCGTTATTCTTTTGGCAGCAAGACTTTATATCGGATGGACTTGGCTGACATCTGGTATTGGAAAACTAACAGGCGGATTCGATGCATCAGGATATTTGCAATTTGCCATATCTGAACCTGTTGTGAAAGATGGTCATCTTGTTTATCCGTTCTATGTCTGGTTTTTAGAACATGTCGCACTGCCAAATGCCGGGCTATTCAGTGCCATGGTCATGTGGGGAGAAATCTTAGTCGGTCTAGGGTTAATCATTGGATTGTTCACAACAACGGCAGCCTTTTTTGGAAGCGTGATGAATGTCTCTTTCTTACTAGCTGGAACCGTCTCTGTTAATCCGCTTCTTCTTCTCATTGCGATCATCATTATGGCAGCGAAAGGGAATGCCGGAAAATTTGGTCTTGATTATGTAGCAGCTCCAATGATCAAACGAACACTGAAAAGAAAGCCGCATTTAGAAGTGGCATCATCATAAAGAAGATCCTCCTGAGCTTATGCTCAGGAGGATTTTTTTATTTAGGAGCCGGCTTTGATGATTTGTCCTTTAGGCGCCAGCTCATAAATACTATTTAGCGCGTCCTTTGGACCTTGAGGAATGGATTGTGCTGAAATCGCAGGGCTGAAACTGAATAAGGTGGAAGAAGCGAGTGAAGCGGTCACGACAAAAGCTGCTGATCAATAAACCCCTCCTTCTTTTCCTATACCCGCAGCCATGAGGATGAAACGAAAAATCCCCAGCTGATCCGAGATCGGCTGGGGATTGAAATGAGAAAGTTATTTTGAAGACGAGCTGGATTCATCTTTGGCGGAAGAGGAATCTTCTTCGTCCTGTACTTTCTTTGTATAGTCATATTCATTTCGGTCAATTGGTGTAAAGCCTTTAGGCTTGTAGAAACGGAGTAAATCTTCTGTGACAATCTTATCAGATGTCTCTAGCATCTTTTTCACCGTTTCGTTTTCTTGTGATGCCTTTTTAGTCGGCTCGATTTTTTCACCTGTTTTGTTGCTGTAATAGTTGTTGCCTACTTTCGTGTAGTCCCTTGACACGAAGTCACCATTTCTAAATGGTACAAGCTCTTTAAAGTTCTTCGATAAGATATCAGAACCAGACATTAAATAGTTCTTCGTATCATAGCCGAGCAGGTGCAAAAGGGTTGGAGCCACATCTACTTCACCAGAGTATTTATGAATCTGTCCACCTTTTACGCCTGGTACATGAATAAAGAGCGGCACACGCATGAGCTGGGCATTTTCATAATCTCCAATTTTTTGTCCTGTCACTTTTTCCATGGCGTCATTATGATTTTCTGAAATGCCGTAATGGTCTCCGTACATAATGACCACTGTGTTGTCATATAGACCAGACTTTTTCAAGTCAGTGAAGAACTGCTCAATGGCTTCATCTAAATAATGAGCTGATTGGAAATAGTTATCGACGACAGAGTCTCCGAAATCACCGGGTTCAAAATCAGTATCACCTTCATCCATACCAAATGGAAAATGGTTCGATAACGTAATGAATTTCGAATAAAACGGCTGTTTCAGATTTTTAAGCATTGGCATGGATTCTTTGAAGAACGGTTTGTCTTTCAAACCATAATTCTTCGTATCTTGCTCGTTCATATCGTAGTATTCAGAATCGTAAAATCTGTCATATCCAAAGGACTTAAACATTTCATTACGGTTCCAGAAGGTTTTCGTATTCCCGTGAAATTCTGCTGACGTGTATTGATCCTTCTTCAAAATGCCGGGAAGTGCCTGGTACGTGTTTTGAGCTTTGTTAATAAACACGGAGCCTTGGGATAAGGGGAATAGCCCTGTATCCATCATAAATTCAGCATCAGATGTCTTTCCTTGTCCTGTTTGATGGAAGAAGTTATCAAAGTAAAACGTTTTGTTGTCATGAGCTAGTGAGTTAAGGAATGGCGTTACTTCTTTTCCATTCACTTTATAATCAATGACGAAGTTTTGCAGAGATTCAAGTGAAATTGTAATGACGTTCATGCCTTTCGCTTTCCCGTAATAAGCAGGGTTTGGATCAGCGCTGTTCGCCTTTAAATAATTCTCTACATCTGTTACATCATTTGAATTTGCCAGAGCACGCTGGCTGTTTGATTTCACATTTTGAATGGCATCAAACACAGTAAAGTTATAAGCACCTAAATATTTGACTAAATAATTGCGGTCGAACGATCTTGATAAAAGCTCTGGACGATCAATCTCTGCAGCGACTAAGTTGAGCACAAAGATTACAACAGAGGACACAAGGACGAGTCTAAACGATTTTGACTTTTGAACAGGTACAGTCGCTGTACTTGTTTGCTGCCTTTTCATGCGGACTGCGAGTACGATCAAAATGATTGTATCGATAAAGTAAAACACATCAGTCCAACGCATGAGTGAAAATGCACTATCACCTAATTGTCCGCCATTCGTTCCTGCCTGCATCACTGTAGGCAGCGTGATAAAGTCATTGAAGAATCGATAGTACACGATGTTTGCGTAAAGTAAAAAAGACATGAAAAAGTGAATCACAATGATAGCGGCAGGCTGCCATTTTTTCTTGAACAATAAACCAAAGCCAAGAAAGAACAAGCTGGAGCTAATAGGATTCACGAAAAGCAAAATATGCTGAAGTACATTGGATATACCAAGTTTAAATTCAATTAAATACGCTGAATATGTTTTGAGCCACAGTAAGATGGCTGCAATCACAAAGAAGCCGAGACCTCTTTTTTGAATAAATGTTTTCATATAAACACTCCTTTTCTCCGATACACGGAAGAGGCGGAACGAAAGAAAACGAACCATTAGAATATACCACGAAATGCACAAATAGAAAAGTCATAATCAGTGAACGGCGTGAACAGCCTGTCCTAGAAAGAAAGGAAGGAAATCGAAAATATTCGGCCGCCGAAAAACTTTTTGTGAAATCTATCCTGATATTAACAGAAAATTCTGTAATTCCCCTGTTGCTATATCAATAAAACAGGCAAAAAGACACAAGTCTAAAGAATCAATTTAATTTCTACAATGGTGTATTCAAGCGAATTTCCAGTGTTTATTAATGTTTATGCAGGTTAAGTAAAAAAAATGAGTGGAGGAACTGCTGAAGTGGTTGGATAAAAATCCCTCTTTAAAAATATATTGATATATTTTATTGTTTCACGAACATAATGGTTTTGATGTGTATTGTAAGGGTTTTTTTGATTTTGATGAATGAACAAATTATCTAAATATACTTAAGTGGACATTTCGACACTATAAACTTTTGAAACGGTGTCGATATAGACAGTGACAGGAAATCTTCCATTGAAAGGATTGATAGTATATGACTGTTCGAGCAGAGAATCTCGTTCAGAACTGGTTTCCGAGTGAGGACGGAAATGTAGAAGATCGGAAAGAACTCGTCAAATTAATGGAACAGATCATTTCAGGCGTCGATCACCTGAAGGATCCGAATCGTGCTCACCTAAAGGGTGAAAAGAATCGTGGGGAGGATTTTTACAAAAAACTCACTGAAACAAGTCAAATTCCGATGAACGGACAACAACCGGAACTTGTGAATGAAGAATTACTTAAGCTTTTACATAATCATCCATACCACACAAAGTATTTCTTCACGAACATTTTGCCAATGGCAAGTACACCAGGAATTTTAGGCATGCTGACGGCTATGCTGGTTAACGGAAACAACCTTTGGGATGTGTATGGGCCGGCAGGTGCGGAAGCTGAGGTCAGAGTGGTCTCAATGATGTCTAAGCTCATCGGATATGACCCAAGTGTGAGCGGAGGATACACAACATGGGGAGGTCAAGGGGCTATTTTCTCAGGGCTTCGTTTAGCGATTGCGAAAGTCGCACCGGAGTCATTACGAAAAGGTGTCCCGCAACATCTTTATGCGTTTTGTTCTGATGCAGCACATTACAGCCTATTTAAGTCAATGGAAGCAACCGGACTTGGCACAGACAATTTAATCAGAATTAAGACGAATAAAGATCATTCAATGGATATGGAAGATTTGCGTTGTCAAATGGAGCATGTTGCTCAAAATGGCGGAATTCCCGTTTATATTGTAGCAACAACAGGAACAACAGATGCCATTGCAATTGATGATGTAAAAGGGGTACGTGAAACGGCAGAAGCCATTGCAGAGAAGTATGGTCTAAAGGTGCCGCATATTCATGCAGATTCGGCGCTTGGCGGATTCTTTGCTTTCTTTAATGAGTATGATGTGTCTGAAAACCCGCTGCAATTCTCAGACGGCGTTTTACGTATGCTAAAGGAAATCAAAGCGAAATTCCAGCATCTTTCTCTTGCAGACACGATGTGCTTCGATTTTCAAAAGCTCGGTCAAACCCCTTACACATCCAGTTTATTCTTAGTGAAAAATGCTGCTGACTTAAAGCGTTTGGATCTAGAAGAACAAGAAACACCATACGTTGGACATAGAGGATACGGGGAATACCATACGGGTTATACGCTTGAATGCTCAAGAATGGGAAGCTCAATCAGTATGCTAAGCGTGCTGTTAACATTTGGAGTTGAAGGATATCAGCGTTTGCTCGGTCAATTTTTAGAGGTGAACCTTGCATTCAGAGAAGCCCTTCGTCAGGAAATTCCGCAAGCAGAAGTCGTCAATGGTGACAACGTCGGAATGGCAACATTGTTTCGAATTTACTTAAACGGCTCTCCGCGTTTCCAAGAAGAAATTAGCGGCGAGGCAACTGCAATGGAAATTGAGCGGAACAATGAATTGAACAAAATGCTGTTTGAAAAGCTTGGAGAGAAAAGAGACGAAATGTTCTTTGGCGATACAACGAAGTTTTTACAGGTTCATGCGAAAGATGGTCAAGAATTCTATCTGAGTGTGAGTAAGTTTTTTGTCATCTCACCGTATACATTACCGGAGCACATTCCTCATATCATATCTTATTTAAAAGATGTGATCGCATCTGTTTGTGGACAATTTGAAAGTGTACAAGCTTAAATTAAATCTGAGAGTGGAGATGTAGAAAAAAATGGCGAAACCAGGAAAATTTGGAGGGTTAACTATTTCTTCCAAAATTATGTCAGTCGTTGTCGGAACATTACTCGCAACCGTTGCATTATTCGTTCTAACATTTTATTTAGTCAGCCAAGATTTATCATCCCAGTTATTAAAGCAATTTGACTATCGATTAACGACAGATATTGATACAGCTAAAAATGAAATCGATGATATTGATGGAAACGTCTTAAGCATTAGCGGGAAGGATGATCCGCTTTATGTGAATACCAAAAAGAAAATCACCGAGCTTCAAGAAAATCATTCGCTTGAGAACTTATACGTGTTATCAAATAAGGATGGCAAGGAAAGAATCATTGTGTTAACTGGGCAAGATGATGATTTTGGCCAAGATTATAAATTTACAAAAGAAATGAATGAAGCCATTTCTAATAATCAAATCGTAAAAAGTGATATTTACCATGATTCATATGGAACACATAAATCGGTCTTTCTGCCAATCAAAGATTCAGATGGAGAGCTGACTGGGATTTTAGGGATTGATTTAGATGCATCTGTTGTGCCTGAAACAACGAAGAAGCTGACGATTTATATCGCGTTGGCATCTACCATTGTGCTCATCGGCGGATTACTCTTCTCCTTTATCATGGGAAGAAGAATTGCGAAACCAGCACGTTCATTGATGGAATCCGCGAACCGAATTGCAGATGGCGATTTAACTGGAACGGTACAGGTTGAAAGTAAAGATGAGATTGGTCAATTAGCGGCTTCCTTCCAGAAAATGCAGGGACGGATCAAAGAGCTCATTGGGAAAATCTCAAACTCATCAAGTGAAGTCTCCAAAATGTCTTCACAGCTTCGCATCGTGACGAACGAATCAAGTCAAAGTGCGCAGCAAGTATCAGAAGCGATGACGAATATGAGTGAAGGCATTAATGACTCTGTAGCAAACATTACGGAATGCACAACCTCCGTTGCGGAAATTGATACTCAAATTGAAGGTGTAACGAAAGAAGTAGATGAAATGACATCTGTTTCATCAGCAGTACAAGAGCAGTCAGAATCTGGTCAAAAACTGGTGCAGCATGTCCTAGAGCATCTCAATGTGTTACACGACATGATGACAAGCTCAAAGCAGGCAGCAGAAGAATTACAATCGCATTCAACTAAAATTGAAAGTGTCATCTCGATTATTACAGACATTTCAGCGCAAACGAACTTGCTTGCACTGAATGCTTCTATTGAAGCGGCACGTGTCGGAGAAGAAGGAAAAGGATTTGCTGTTGTGGCTGATGAAGTGCGGAAGTTAGCTGAGCAATCAGCTGATGCGGCTAAAACGGTCTCAGATCTGGTCATTGGCACACAGGAAAACAGTCAGCGTGTCCTTGAAAGCGTAGAGGAAAGCAGTAAAGCAGTGGAAGAAGGACGTGAGCAAATGAAAGGCACCTCACAGAACTTCGCTGGTATTTACGACGGAGTGTCTCAATTTGCAAGCAGAACGAACAATTTGCTTCAATCCATTAAGCAGGTAGAACGAGCATATCAAACGATTTCTACCTCGATTGAACAAATTTCGGTTGTGTCAGAAGAACATGCTGCAAGCTCTCAGGAAGTTGCAGCAGCAACAGAACAGCAAAGCGCTGGCATGCAGCAAATTTCAAGTGCGATTGAACAGCTCTCTGACATGTCAGAGGACTTGGCACAAATGGTATCTACCTTTAAAATTGATAATAAATAACGAGAAAGCTGGCTCTTGTGAGAGAGTCAGCTTTTTTGCTATGCTTAATCAAATAAAGGCGATCGGAAAGGAAGAAGTATCATGGATTTTGCGCAGAGATTGTCAGAGGAACGGATCAAAAAGGCGATGGACAATGGGGCTTTTGAAGGGCTATCAGGATTTGGAAAACCTCTGCCAAAAGATGATGCTGCTCATGTACCTGAAGAGCTGAGGATGGGCTATCGAATCATGAAAAATGCTGGTTTTGCTGGTGAAGAAACAGCATTGAAAAAAGAACTGTTGACAGTCAAAGAGTTACTGAAAACCAGTATAGATGAGGAAGAAAGAAAAAAACTCACTCTCGTATGCGAAGAAAAACAAAAATGCCTGGATGAACTCACATCCAAGCGCCAAACATTTGCTCGCCCAGCCTCCTCCTTTTATAAACATACGGTCTACGAAAAATTAACGGAGCATAAAAAAAGATGATGACACGTTGCCTCTCCCTGAGCACATTGGGGGAGCTTTTTTTATGAAAGCGCTACATTTTGTTGTTGACTACATGTATATACAAATATAAAATATGAAGTAAACATGTATATACAAGTTTTTTGGTTCTTTTTTCTTATAAAAAAAACGGTCTCGGAGGGGATAGCATGGCTGATTATCAGGCAGCAGCAGATCAGATTGTGAAAGCCATTGGTGGCAAAGAAAACATTCATCAAGCAACACATTGTGTAACAAGGCTTCGCTTTGTGTTGAAGGATGAAGGAAAGGTGGATGAGAAAGCCCTCGAACAAATTGATGAAGTGAAGGGATCTTTCTCAGCGAATGGCCAATACCAAGTGGTCATTGGTCAAGGGGTTGTCAATTGGGTATATGCCGAAATGGTCAAACAGACGGGAATCGGCGAAGCGACGAAAGAGGACGTCAAGCGTGCCTCTGATCAGAAATTAAATCCTTTGCAGCGTGCAGTGAAAACGCTTGCGGATATCTTCATTCCAATCCTTCCAGCTATCGTCACAGCCGGTTTATTGATGGGGATTAATAATATTTTAACAGCTCCTGATATTTTCTTTGATCAAAAATCCATTGTGGATGTGTATCCGGCATGGGCGGATTTAGCGAATATGATCAATTTGATTGCAGGCACTGCCTTTACCTTCTTGCCAGCATTAATTGGCTGGTCGGCTGTGAAGCGGTTTGGGGGAAATCCGCTTTTAGGGATGGTCCTTGGACTGATGCTTGTACATCCTGATCTGTTAAACGCATGGGGGTATGGAGCAGCGGAAAAGACGGGTGACATTCCTGTCTGGAATTTGTTTGGACTTGAAGTGCAGAAGGTAGGATATCAAGGGCAGGTTCTTCCGATACTTGTCGCCTCCTATTTGCTTGCAAAGCTTGAAATATGGATAACAAAGCGGACGCCTGAAAGTATTCAGCTGTTAGTCGTTGCACCGATTACGTTATTACTCATTGGATTTTTATCGTTTATCGTCATTGGTCCTGTCACATTTGCGATCGGAAACGTTTTAACATCTGGACTTGTCACCGTATTCCAGCAATTCGCAGCACTTGGCGGTCTTTTATACGGCGGATTGTATGCAGCGCTAGTCATTACAGGAATGCACCATACGTTCCTAGCTGTTGATATTCAGCTGATTAACTCAAAGTTGCACGGCACGTTCCTATGGCCAATGCTTGCACTATCCAATATTGCTCAAGGATCAGCTGCACTTGCGATGATGTTTGTCTTAAAAGATGAAAAGCAAAAAGGACTCTCGCTGACATCAAGTATTTCCGCTTATTTAGGCATTACCGAGCCTGCGATGTTCGGGGTCAACTTGCGCTATAGATTCCCGTTTATTTTTGCCCTGATCAGCTCAGGAATAGCTGGTATGTTTATTGCCTCTCAAGGAGTGCTGGCAAGCTCAGTCGGCGTTGGAGGCATTCCTGGGATCTTCTCGATCATTCCGAAATATTGGGGGGCATTTGCCATCGGAATGGTGATTGTGCTAATCGTCCCATTCATCGGTACCTTTTTATATGCAAAACTAAAAAAGAAAAAGGATGTATCACAAGAACTTAACTAGTGGTGGTGAAGGAATTTGAATCAACAAACAAACGAACCGTGGTGGAAAAAAGCGGTGGTCTATCAAATTTATCCAAAAAGCTTTTTAGATACAACGGGCTCTGGCACAGGTGATATCAATGGTGTGACAAAGAAGCTCGACTATATCAAAGAGCTGGGGGCGGATTGCATTTGGCTGACCCCAATGTATGAGTCACCGCAGCATGACAACGGCTATGATATTAGTGATTATCGAAAAATACATGACATGTACGGCACAATGGCTGATTTTGAACACATGTTGAAGGAAGCGCATGAACGTGGAATCCGTGTCATCATGGATATAGCAGTCAATCATACATCCATTTTTCATGAATGGTTTCAGGCCTCCCGAGAGTCGAAGGATAACCCTTATCGCGATTATTATATTTGGAAAGAGCCAAAAGCGGATGGCTCTCCGCCGAATGATTGGCAGTCAAAATTTGGCGGCCCAGCTTGGGAGCTAGATGAAGCGACAGGTGACTATTATCTTCATTTATACGATGTCACCCAGGCGGATCTCAATTGGGAGCATGATGAGGTGCGTAAGCAAGTATACGACATCATGCACTTTTGGTTTGAAAAAGGAATTGATGGATTCAGGCTGGATGTCATCAATAATATTTCTAAGGATCAGCGCTTTTTAGATGACGCCGGGCAATCAGTACAAGGGGACGGCCGCATGTATTATACAGATGGTCCGAGAATTCATGAGTTTTTGCACGAAATGAATCAAGAGGTGTTTTCGAAATACGATAGTATGACAGTGGGAGAAATGTCTTCAACGAATATTGCAGACTGCATCCGGTATACAAGACCTGATCGGCGGGAACTGGATATGACGTTTAACTTTCATCATTTAAAGGTCGATTATCCAAACGGTGAAAAATGGGCCATTGCCCCATTTGATTTTCTAGAGTTGAAATCGATTCTGTCAGAATGGCAGACAAAAATGCATGAGGGCGGCGGCTGGAATGCACTATTCTGGTGCAATCATGACCAGCCGCGCATCGTTTCAAGGTACGGTGATGATGGCATGTACCATCAGCAATCAGCGAAGATGCTTGCGACCACCATTCATTTGATGCAAGGTACTCCATATATTTATCAAGGCGAGGAAATTGGCATGAAGAATCCTCGCTTTGAGGACATTTCGTCTTACCGTGATATCGAATCACTGAATATGTACGAAGTCATGCTTGAAAAAGGGAAAACAGAGGAAGAAGCACTGGCGATTTTACAGGTGAAATCAAGGGATAATGCCCGGACACCAATGCAATGGACGTCAGAAAAAAATGCGGGGTTCTCAAAAGGTACGCCTTGGATTGCGCCAGCCAAGAATGACATTTCAGTGGAAGCTGCATTAAAAGACCGAACTTCGATTTTCTACCATTATCAAGCTCTTTGCAGGCTGCGGAAAGAATATGATGTGATCACGTATGGAAGCTTTACTTTACTGCTGCCAGACGATCCAAAGATTTTTGCCTATGTCAGAGAAGGCCAAGAGGAGAAGATTCTCGTGATCAACCATTTCTACGCAGGCGAGGTGAACTTCACACTTCCGATAGAGCTATTAAAGGATGCAGATGAGATGGAGGTTCAAGTTCTGTTATCCAATTATGAGGATGTGCCTGAAGATATCAAGGGCTTTACGTTGCGTCCATACGAGTCAATCGTTTATCATTTAACCAAACGCTAGAAAATGGGGCGGAGGGAAAATGAAAGAGAATAAGTTTCGAGTGATTTATGATCAGCTCGCTAGACGAATTGAACAAGGCGAATGGCAGGATAAAGGCATCCTCCCATCAGAGCATGAGCTGTCCGTCATGTATGATACGTCCCGTGAGACGGTGAGAAAGGCACTGAACATCCTTGTGCAAAATGGTTATATCCAAAAAATCCGCGGGAAAGGCTCCGTATTGCTGAATCGGGAGAAAATGCAATTCCCTGTTTCAGGTCTCGTCAGCTTTAAAGAGCTTTCCCAAACACTTGGACGGAAGACGGTGACAACTGTACATGAATTTGGTTTAATCAAACCGGATCAGTATATTCAATCTCAGCTGAAAATAAGTGGGCAGGAGGATGTCTGGGAAGTCATCCGCTCTCGCAATATCAGCGGAGAAGAGGTCATTTTAGACAAAGATTATTTTTTGCAAAAACATGTACAGGTATTGTCGAAGGACATTTGCGAAGGATCAATCTACGAGTATATTGAAGGAGAGCTTGGTGTCTCGATTAGTTACGCTCAAAAGGAATTTGTGGTCGAGCCGTGTACAGAAGAGGATGCGAAGTATCTTGATTTGAACGGATTTGATCATGTGGTGGTCGTGAAGAATTATGTGTTCTTGGAGGATACGAGTCTCTTTCAATACACAGAAAGCCGCCACCGGTTAGATCGTTTCAGATTCGTGGATTTTGCTAGAAGAGAAAAATAGAAGACAGAGCCTAGGCTCTGTCTATTTCTGGTTTTAGAGATACAAGGGGAATAAACAATGACAAGATCAAAACCACAGGAGGAAAAATGATCAGACTGAATAGATCACTCAAATGACGGGATTTAGAAATTTTTAGCGTCATGAAGGATCACATGATTTTATGTTACGTCATCCTTGAAGATACGCGAAAACCGTTTACGGAAGAAGATAGAAAACTAGACCCATTATGTCATATGGATGAAGAAGATATTCAAGCGATTTTGAATGTGTTTCATCTTTCAATTATTAGTGATGAACCTTTAAATAAAGAGGATTTAACTCTTGTCCAATCGTACTTTGCTGACTTTGTGAACAATACGAGCTTAACGAATTTTATTACGAGAGAATATGTTCAAGCGAATTTATATGCCGTCGATGATGAAGATGACATCACTTTCTTTAATAGAATGCTGCGGCATATCGGATCAGATGATGTGAAAGAATTTGACGATCGCAATTGGATTTATTTATCCCAGGATTGATGTTGAAATAAATAAAGGACAGAGCCGCTGCTCTGTCCTTTCAGCGTGTAGACAAACCCTCGCATTCTTTGTCAGTCCTGCGTGCCGGTGCTCACGAATCTTAAATTCGCTCCGCGCCGGTACTCGTCCTTCCTAGACTGCAAAGGTTTTCAGGTCACGCTGAAAAGAAGACAAAGGGCTAAAATCAAGATCATTTTAGCCCTTTGTCAATAATCTAAAAGGACAGAGCCGCTACTCTGTCCTTTTCTTTTAAGATGACATGTTGTTTCGTGTGCGCTTGCGCTGGTAGTAATAAAGAATACCGCCTGAGGCAAGCATGAGCAAGCCAATTAATACAGTTGTATACATCATTGTCGCGGTATTTGGCAGTATGCCTCCTGGCAGGCCGCTACCATCTTGACTTGGATCTGATCCGTCTGGAGCAGACGTTCCGGTTTGGTCTGGGACCGCTCCAGCTGCTTCGCTTTGATTGAGTACGGTGTATTCACTAAAGTGTGTGGTTTCACCTGTGACGACCCCATTTTCGAATGAACCATTACTTGTTTTGGCGTAACGATTTTTCTTGCGATCTACATAATAAACACCTGGTTTCTTCGCTTTTTCAGGCGCGTCTAATGTAAAGGAAAGTGTGACAGGATCTTTAAAGGTAGAGACACTTTTTTGATCTTGTTTGATTTGGAAATCATATGTGTCGGTTAGTGCATTTTTCACTTTATTTGTTTTCTTCATCCAGATATCCGCACTTTCCTCTGATAAATTGGAGAGCGGTAATTCCAGTCCGACTTTGTCATGATAGATGGTGACGTTTGGATCTTGTTCACGTTTCTTCAGTTCGGCTACTTGCGCTTTTGATAGAGACAATTGAACATTTTTTGCTTTGGCTGCTTTGTCTAAATAGAGCAATGCTTTATTTGTATGCTGGACATACGTTTGGAACTTTTCATCATCTTGAATGTCATAGGCGCCTTTTCCTTTCAAGTGAGGAAGAAACACTTCTTTCACTCGATGGTCGATGACAGGAGAAATATGACCGTCTGCCTGTTCAATTTGCTCCTTGAAAATCTCGTAGTCAACATAGCCTAAGTCTTCTCCATGAGAGGCTTCTGTAAAGACGCTGTAGCCATCACCGCCTGTGCCGACAAATGCGTTAGTCGCTACGCGGTATGTTTTCTGTTCATCAATGTCAGTCAGATTGCCATTTTGATCTTTCAATTTGACATCAATCAGTCTGCTACCAGCTGGTCTACTAAGTGTAAACGTATATTCAATACCGGCTACATGAGGGAATGCACCGCCGCCCTCTTCAATGCCTGAAAGCCCTTGTTCAAGCGCTTTTTTAATTTGACTGCCTTTTAAATCTGCGACATAAAGTGTGTTTCCAAAAGGCATCACCGTTAAAATATCACCTAATGTGATATCTCCTTTTTCAATGCTGCCTCGAATACCGCCGCCGTTTGTTATGGCAAGGTCAGCCCCAGCAGATTCTTGTGCTTTCTTTAGCATGCCATCTGCAATAAAGTTTCCAAGGTTCGTTTCCTTTGCACGGACGTGTTCACGCTGTCCATCTAAGAAGACGCTTGACGTCCCAACTTTTTCAGTTTTTAAATCTTGGATATCTGCCTTGTACTGATCAAGAATCGCTTTTGCGTCCGCATCTTCTTTCACAGAGTCGTCGATCGTGATGAGGTCAAAAGAAGATTCTTTTGGCTGTACGACGCCTTTTTTGTCAAAGGCCACGTCTACTTTTCCTAAAAATTGTCCGTAGTCTTTTACTTGCGCAACAATCGTTGGTTCTTTTTTATTGATGACCTTTAATTTTTCAACAAGGGTGTGGGTGTGACCACCAATGATTAAATCAATCCCGTCTACTTTTTTGGCTAACTCAAGATCACGGTTATAGCCGATGTGTGTTAACGCAATGATTTTATTGATTTTTTCTTCTGTTTGAATGGTGTTGACTGTTTCTTTTGCTTTCTTGTATGCATCTTGAAATTGAATGTTAGGACCACTGCTGGATGTAATGGCCGTGTCTTCAGTGGTTAAACCGAATAAAGCCACTTTTTCGCCATTTACATCAAGCAGAATGTAAGGGTAAATCCCGGCTTCTTTTTTCTCGCCAGCTTTGAATGTTGTTGGTTTTTTCACTAAGCTGCTTAACTGTTTTTCCTTAGAGACATCAACGTTTGATGACACAATTGGGAAGTTAGGTTTTTCAAATTGATGACGATTTTTAGCATCTACACTGGATGCATCACCTGTCAGGAATTGACGAAGGACAGATGGACCTTTGTCAAACTCATGATTCCCAAACGTCATAGCATCGTATTTCATCAAGTTCATCAGCTTTAAATCGGCAAGTCCTTGCCATTTTGTGAAATAGAGATCACCAGAGAAGACATCTCCAGCGTCTAATAAAATATTGTTTTCGCTTTGGGCGCGAACTTCTTTGATCTTGGTTGCGCGTCTGGCTGCATCATCCAGATGGGCATGTGTATCGTTTGTATGCATCACCGTTAAATGCCAATTGTCTGTTGCAGGTGGTTCTGTTGTACCATCATCTTTAAACGCTAGCTTGTACACGCCAAGTCCATCTGTGCTGGCATTCCGAATAAAGTCGACGCTGCTTGATTTCTCTGCGAACGGTTTTGCAAGTAGAGAAGATTCAAAGGTGACTGTTGTGCCTTTTACTGGTGCAATGGACCAGTTTTGATCTGCGCTTGGGTTAATGGTTTTTTGTTCAATAATATAATCCATCAGCACTTGGCGGTTCTCATCTGCTGAGGCAAGCACGACTTTATCTTGTGTGAGGTGCGGGAAGCCTCCGCCGCCAGATGCACGGTAGTTGTTTGTCACGACTAAAAATTCTTGATTGTCAGAGACAGGCTTTCCGTTGTAAGACAAATTTTTGATGCGGTTCGCATCGGCATTGATCAGTGTGCCTGTTGTGCTGTATTTAGCAGGCTGTGTGACATCCACTTGGTACGTCACACCATCGATCACATCAAAGTTATACGAGCGATATTCTTCGTTTAAAATAGGCTGTTCATTAGATGTATTTGGTTTGATTTGGTTAAATTGGCCGGCAGACATCTCTAGCCAGTCTTTCACTTCACTGCCTTTTAGTTTCACAATTTGTACAGTGTTATCGTAAAGGTAGAGATCGCCAATGTTTTTAATTGCTAAATCACCTTTTGCGATATTTGTATAATAGTTTACACCGTTGCGGCCGCCGGCTTTAAATGGCGCACCCGCAGATAAAATCGGTAAGTTTTTGTATGAAGTATCCTTCATTTTTTCTTGGGCATACCATTTTTGTGCATCTGTCACGATTTGAATAGAAGGGTCATCCATGACTTGAGCAAAAAAGCTGTTAATGTCTGCTTCTGTTTTTCCAACAGGCTTTCTGACGTAATCCAGCGTATTTTGGTGAGTCGTTTGAATGGCATCTTTCACAGTGCTGTTTTGAGATGTCACTCCGGCAACAGATTCGATCTTGCCTGTTCCGTCTGTGACCTTCCAGTTGCTGCCGTCTGGCTCTAGTGTTAAATCAATGACGCCAAGGTAACTTCCCCAGTTTTTTGACATGACGACAGGAATGCCGTTAATGGTTCCCTTTGAGACATCAAATTTGTCTACGCCGCTATATTCAGCGCTTGGGAATGTGCCGTGCTGGTGGCCAGACACAATCGCATCAATGCCTGATGTTTTTGTAGCAAGGTCAAAGATCATATTTTCTGATCCTTTAGGTGAAGCTGTTTTTTCAATTCCTGTATGAGCAAGAGCGACGATGACATCTGCGCCTTTTGCTTTCATTTCTGGAATGGTTTCATTGGCAGACTCCACAATATCCTGCACTTGAACTTGTCCATCTAAATGCTTCTTATCCCACGTCATAATTTGTGGTGGTACGAATCCTATGTAACCGACTTTCACAGTTTGGGAGGCTCCGTTTGCATCTTTAAAGGTTTTATCCTGAATGACATAAGGAGTAAATCGGTGTTCTCCGTTTAACTTTTTGACGTTCGCATTGACAATTGGGAAGTTGGCGCCCGCAATGGTACCGTCAAGAAAAGATAAACCGTAGTTAAATTCATGATTGCCGAGTGTACCTGCATCATATTTTAATTTGTTGAGTGTATGAATAATGGGGTGAACCTTTGTTTGATTGATGATGCTGTCTTTTTCATTTTTATAAACGTATTCTCCAAGAGGGGTTCCTTGAATCAGGTCTCCGTTATCAACAAGGAGTGTATTGGGATTTTGTGAACGGTGCCTTTCAATCAGCTCGGCTGTCTTCGCCAAACCAAATTCATTTGTTTCTTTGTCGCTGTAGTAATCATAATTCATCATGTTCGCATGAACATCCGTTGTGGCTAAGATACTGACCTTTACGGCGCTGCCGCTTTCTGTTTCTGCATGAGTAGGTACTGCTGGGAGAATGAGACTAATCATCATCATGGAAGTGAGCAGAATAGACAAGTTTTTCCTTCGTTTAGACCTATGTGCTTGCTTCTTCACCTGATCTCCGCCTTTCTAATTTTTTTGACCACAATACCTATTGTAGAAATGTTTCGTTCACTTTTGTAGTTATTTTTTGCAGATTATTGTAAAGATAACATAAATCATACGAATTACCTTGTTAAGGGAATGTGAATGAGTCTAAATACTTATTTTTGTCATGAGGGGTTTTCTGATAGGGATAGGATGTTTGATCTTACTGCGCCGGGGTATAGTGTGTAGTGTAAACGATAATCAAGCAGGAGGGTTTCTACATGGGTAAGAAAATTGCAGTTGTATTAACAGATTACTTTGAGGATGTTGAATTCACCGAGCCTGCAAAAGCCTTTAAAGACGCAGGTCATGAGATCACAGTGATTGAAAATGAAAAAGGTAAAACAGTAAAAGGGAAGCAAGGAGAGGCAGAAGTGAGAGTGGATGCGTCTATTGATCACGTGAAGCCAGAAGACTTCGATGCACTTCTCATTCCTGGCGGATTCTCACCTGACATTCTGCGTGCAGATGACCGCTACGTGCAATTCACAAAAGCCTTTATGGACGAGAAAAAACCAGTATTTGCGATCTGTCATGGACCGCAATTGCTCATTACAGCGAAGACGCTGGAAGGAAGAGGCGCGACCGGCTATACATCCATTCAAGTGGATATGGAAAACGCAGGCGCGAAATTCAAAGACGAAGAAGTCGTCGTTTGTCAGGATCAGCTTGTGACAAGCCGCACACCAGACGACATTCCAGCATTTAACCGTGAAGCATTAAAACTGCTTGCGAAATAAGCGGCAGTTGTGACAGCATAAAAAAAGTCAGCACTTTTAACGGTGCTGACTCAGCGTGTAGACAAACCCTCGCATTCGTTGTCAGTCCTGCGTGCTGGTGCTCACGAATGTCAAATTCGCTCCGCGCCGGTACTCGTTCTTCCTAGACTGCAAAGGTTTTCTATCACGCTGAAAAGAAGACAAAGGGCTAAAATAAAGTTCATTTTAGCCCTTTGTCAACAATCTGAGTCAGCACTTTTACGGTGCTGACTTTTTCTGCGCATCATTCAAGATCATCTCGACATGCGCGGCAATTCTTTTTCCATTATGATTTTCTTAAGCTTTTCAGCTCGCTTGCAATGGCCTGCATTTCACTTGGGCTGAATGAAGATTTTTTCATCACCATTTGGTGAAGGAATTCAATATCTTCATACTTATCTGGACTGAAGTCCTCGGCTTTGATGACTCCAATGTTCAGCATGTTTAGCTTTTGCGAAATGTCTTCAATCAGCTGATTGACTTCAGCCGCTTTTGGCTGTGACAAGGGCGGCACGTCCTTTCCTGCATGTGTCGAATAATATGTCTATTTTAACAGAAATGCAAAAGAATAAAAGGGCTATTAAGAGGAGACTGAAATGTTTTTCTCCTTTTTCTCCTGCTTGATCTTATCAATGATTCGTTTGGATTCAAATACGACCACGCCTGATAAACCGATGAGGCCAATCAAGTTTGGAATAGCCATCAGCCCATTGAGCATATCTGCCAAGCCCCAGACAAAGTCATTTTTAAACACAGCGCCAAAAAAGACGGCGATGACAAATAGAATCCGGTAATACATCACGTGCGAGTCTTTGACTAAGTATGTAAAGCATTTCTCCCCATAATACGACCAGCCGATGATGGTGGAGTATGCAAACAACAATAAGCCGATGGCGACAATAATTGAACCAATTGGACCGAGGAAATAAGAAAAGGAAACGGAAGTGAGTGCATCACTGCTCCCTGATTGATACATGTTTGCCATCACAATCGTAATCCCGGTAATAGAACAAACAATCATTGTGTCAATGAAGACCTGTGTCATCGACACAAGGGCTTGGCGAGCAGGCATATCGGTTTTGGCAGCAGCTGCAGCAATAGGAGACGATCCAAGACCTGCTTCATTGGAAAATACGCCTCGTGCCACACCCCAGCGGATCACCGTTCCGATGGCACCGCCAGCAACGGCTTGACCTGTAAAGGCATCAGAGAAAATGAGCCCGACGGCGCTTGGGACTAGATCTGCATTCATAACAAGAATGATCAGCCCGCAAATGACGTAGAATAAAGCCATGACGGGTACAAAAATAGCCGTCACACGGCCGATACTTTTAATCCCGCCTAAAATCACGAGTGCCGTAAAGGCGGTAATGATGATCCCTGTCACCCATGTCGAGATGTGAAACGTTGAATACATGACCCCTGAGATGGAGTTAGACTGCACGAGGTTTCCAATCCCAAAGGCAGCACTAGCGCCAAACACAGCAAACAGCACCCCAAGCCATTTTTGCTTTAAACCATGCTCCAAATAGTACATAGGTCCGCCAGACATTTCACCTTTTTCATTTTTTACGCGGTATCTGACTGCAAGAACAGCTTCAGCATATTTTGTCGCCATTCCAAAGAACGCTGCAAACCACATCCAAAAGACGGCGCCTGGTCCGCCGGCAATGACAGCAGAGGCGACCCCCACAATATTTCCCGTTCCAACCGTAGCAGCAAGAGCTGTCATTAATGCTTGGAAGTGAGAAATATCACCTTCTGAAGTCTTATCCTGCTTTGAAAATGCAAGCTTAAGCGAATAGGGGAGCAGCCTAATTTGAATAAAAAGCACGCGAAAGGTAAGGTAAATCCCTGTTCCCACAATGAAAAGCAAAAGCGGCGGTCCCCATAATACATCATTAATCCTGCTGACAAACTGTTCAACCCATCCCATAAGTATCCCCCTTTTTTTGTGCAATTCTCCTAAAGTGTCACCTTTTTTTGTATAATGTGTCAATGCCGATGGGAGTTTTTCTTGCAAAGTTTCCAAAAGAAAAAGAGCTTGATATGATAGAGAAAAGGTTTTCGAAAGGGACTCTTAGGGAAAAGATAGGAGGAGAATGAAGGATGATTCATGTATTATTCGTATGCCTCGGCAATATATGCAGGTCACCGATGGCAGAAGCGATGTTTAGAAAACGAGTAGAAGACGAAGGACTGAGTGAGCACTTTGTCATTGATTCAGCAGGCATTGGCGGCTGGCATCAAGGCAGTCCTCCGCATGAAGGAACACGAAAGCTGCTGGATGAAAAAGGCATCAGCTATGAAGGAATGACCGCAAGACAAATCAGGGATGAGGACATCACCACATATGACTATATCATTGCGATGGATGCTGAAAATGTAGGGGCTCTCCGCAGTATAGCCGGCTATGGAAAACATCACTTTATTGGCCGTCTTCTTGATTTTGTAGAAGACGACGATCGAGATGATGTACCAGATCCTTATTACACTGGGAACTTTGAGGAAGTACATGATTTAATTGAGACAGGAATTGATCGATTTTTGACGTATGTAAAAAAAGAGAAACACCTTTAACTGAAAGGAGATCAGATGAGATGGAAGAGAATAATCAACTCATGCTTCGAGGAGCCGTCATAGGCGCAGCCTGTGGCATATTGCTGACATTGTTTCATCGGCCAACAAGGGTTGCACTGAAAGAGAAATGGAATGACTGCCAGCAAAAGCTGGATGAATACCGCCAGGAGCCAGGCAAAATGTCTGCTTGCGTGAAAGAAAAAATGGAAGAAACGAAGCAGCTGATGAGAACGGTCTCAGATGATTTATCATTTTTAAATGAACAGGTCAATCAGTTAAAGGAAACAACCCCAAAAGTATTAGAGATTATTGAAGAAACAAAGGATCACTTTCGAACGAAACAGAAAGACTGATCATTGGAGATGAGACGTATGGGTTTTGTTAAAGCGTTAATTGAACGCTTTTTGCTGCATGAAGGACCGGCAAAATCAGCTGAGCTTGCGTACTTCTTTTTGCTTTCATTATTTCCGTTTCTCATCTTCGTGCTGACGCTTGTTGGCTATTTGCCGCTAACGTCAAAGGATGTCTTAAGCGTGATTTCTGGTTATGCGCCAGAGGGAGCGCTTTCGATGATTGAGTCCATTGCCGAACAGACGCTGAACAACCGTAACGGGGGATTATTATCTTTCGGGATTATTGCCGCCTTATGGTCTGCATCCAACGGCATTAATGCCGTTGTTAGAGCATTTAACCACGCATACGAAGTTGAGGAAAATCGTTCCTTCATTCTCGTACGTTTAACATCAATCATCTTAACCATTGCGATGGTTCTTACGATTATTTTCGCCTTAATGCTGCCTGTCTTTGGAAAAGAGCTTGGCTTATTTCTCGCCAAATTAGTCGGACAGTCCGATGCGTTTCTGACCATTTGGACAGCGATGAGGTGGATTATTAGTCCACTGATTTTACTGATTGTTTTTACATCCCTATATTATTTTGCCCCTAACATCAGGCTGAAATTGAAATTTGTGCTGCCGGGCGCCATATTCGCATCTGTTGGCTGGATTCTCGTCAGCATGCTGTTCTCATTTTATGTAGGCGAATTTGCCAACTATAGTGCGATGTACGGAAGCATTGGGGGAATCATTATCTTAATGATCTGGTTTTATTTAACCGGCATCATGATTATCCTCGGAGGCGAGCTCAATGCGCTTTTACATAAGCGTAAAATCATGCCAGGCAAGCTGTAAAGAAAACAGGGCATCCTAAAGAAGAACGAACGTGTTCAATCTTGACGGATGGGGGAATCACATATGTCCAAACAATCGAAAAAAGGCGGAAGCAACACAAAACAAAACAAAGGCCATCAGCCAAAGCACAAAACAAGCGGAAGTGCGAATGGGCAAAATGGGTATCATTAGGTGAAAAACTCCTCTGCATAGGTGCAGGGGAGTTTTTAATGATTCAATATCCGTATATAACGTTTCAGGAGAAAAGTTGCATCAGGCTTTGGCTGATAGTTTGGATCGAGCTGAAAGCCTGCTTTCATCGCAACACGTTCACTTCTGACATGCCCAACAGGACAAAAGATTTCAAATCCATCGACTTCAGGAGCAAAGGCATCTGTCATAAATTTCACTGTTTTGGTCACAATACCTTGCCCTTGCGCATCTTCACCAATCCAATACCCAATATTGCCTATCGGATGCTGAAACGTCATGCGGAATACACCGATTAATCGATCGTTTAATACGATACCCGCTTCTATATCTTTTTTTTCAGCATAGGCAGTGCGGGCAGATTGAATAAATGATTGAACATCTTCTATGCGATGACAGTGATTCACCCATGGTAGCCACTCTCCCAAGTGATCTTTATTCTGCTGGATAAGTGCAAATAATGCCTCTGCATCCGCTACTTGTAAACACGCCAATTTTAAGTCATCTGAAATGTTAAATGTAAACAAAATAGATCCTCCATTTAGTTACTTTCAACCACTGCCAGCATCTTCCCAAATCGAACACAACAAAACACAAATAAAATAACGAGGCTGACAAGATAAAGTAAATTTATCCCCTCAAACGTTTGCACAAAAAATCCACCAAGAACCGGGCCAAGAATACTCCCTGCACTAAACGCCATCCCGCACATCAAATTTCCTGCAGGAAGCAGATGCTTTGGCAATAGGTCGGTCATATAACTGATGCCGAGTGAGAAAGTAGAGCCTACAGCCATACCGGCGATAAAGAAACAGATCGCAACAGCCAAAACGGACTGAATGAAAATCCCTGCCAAAAGGAAAAAGAATGAGCCAGCGAGTGTGACGACTAAAATCATGCGGCGTCTGCCGAACCGGTCGCTCAGCATACCGAGAGGAAGCTGAAAAACAATACTCCCAATCGCAAACGCAGGTAAAATAAATGCAACAGCATCTATCGTCACCCCGCTTCTTAGCGCATACACAGGGAAATTACTATTGAGCGTCGTTTCTAAAAAGCCGTAGCAAAACGGCATCATAAACGCTACCCAGCCAAATTGAAAGGCCTTTTTAAAGCGCTTTAGGCTATTTGTCTGCTCTGACGTCTGCATGTCGCCTGTATCTGGATACGTATTTTTTAAAACAAATACAAGCAGCCAAATACATAAACTAACGGCTCCTGTCACAATAAAAGGCAGGGAGGGATTGATCTCAATGAGCGGCGTTAAAAAAGGACCAGCGGCAAAACCGAGTCCAAAGGATAACCCGTACAATGAAATATTCCGTCCGCGATTACTAGAAGACGATGCATAGGTGACCCACGTTTGTGTGGAGAAATGAAGCATATGATCACCGATGCCAATCATGAGCCGCAAGAAGAACCAGACGACATAGGATTCAAAAAAGACAAAGCTAAACAAGCTTAAAAAGACAGCAGCGCCTCCAATGACGATCAATGGCTTAAACCCGAACCGGCGAAGTGGCGCTTCCATAAAAGGAGACGCAAGCAGCACGCCAAGATATAAGCCTGTGGCATGCAGTCCGTTTAACGTAGGGGAAGTGCCGGCATGTTCGAAAATAATCGAAATAACAGGCAATAACGCCCCCTGCGAAAAACCAGAAACGGATACAAGTAAAATTAAAATCATAAAATGAATTCTCGACATCAGAAGCTCCTTACAAGTTCATGCTTTCATCGTACAATGTAACCATAGGGGTTTCAATAGAAAGGTGGAAAAGGAATGAAGCTGACATATGAAAATGATCGCTGGATCGCAAATGCTGATTATGGACTGCTGCATATTTCAGGAAATAAAGAAGCGGGATACCGGCCGCATCAATTGTTTACCTCAGCCATTGCTGGATGCTTTGGAGAAATGTTCATTCATGTATGCCGGAAAAAACGAATATCTTATCAAAGGCTGACTATCGTACCTGAAACGACAAGAGAAGGGACTGTCAACAACATCACCCGCATTCACTTACATATGATTTTAGAAAGCATCAATACATCTGATGAACAGCTGGAAAAAGGAATGAAGCTTGCGTTGAAGCATTGTTCCATGGTGCAATCCGTCAAAGGAAGTATCGACATCACCCTTTCACACGAGCGAATCTAAATGTATATGATGCCGGCACTCACGAAAGAATAACAGTCAGATATGATGTAAAGGAGATTGGCTGTATGAATCGTTTGTTTCTTGTGATTGTCGCAATCGGTGTTCCGTTATCTGTCATTGGCAGTTTTCTTCATTTCCCGCAGGCAGCCATGTTTGCCGTCTATTGTATCGCCATCATCGGTCTTGCTAGTTTTATGGGAAGAGCCACAGAAAGTCTTGCCATTATAGCGGGACCAAGAATTGGCGGGCTGTTAAACGCTACTTTTGGGAATGCAGTGGAGTTAATCATTTCATTTTTTGCATTAAAACAAGGGCTCACTGCCATTGTTCTTGCTTCACTTACTGGCTCGGTGATCGGGAATTTACTGCTCGTGGCAGGGCTGTCTTTTTTCGTTGGCGGGTTAAAATTTAAACGGCAAGAGTTCAACGTCCATGATGCAAGGCATAACGCCGGATTGCTCATGTTTGCCATTATTGTGGCGTTTGTCATTCCAGAAGTGTTTTCAATGGAGATGGCAGAGGATAGACAATTTGTTTTAAGTATTGGCATTAGCATTGTCATGATTTTGCTTTATGTCGCAGCACTTTATTTCAAACTGGTCAGCCACAGGGGTGTTTATGTTGCCAAGCAGGAAATTGCGGAAGGGGAAGCAGCGACGGAAGAAGAAACACCAGAATGGTCTGGGAAGTTTGCCACGGCGATTTTACTCCTTGCGACAATTGCTGTGGCGTATATTTCAGAGCGGCTCGTCCATACATTTGACACAGTCGGAGAACAGTTTGGCTGGAGTGAACTATTTATCGGGGTCATCATTGTTGCGATTGTCGGTAATGCAGCAGAACACGCTTCTGCCATCATCATGGCGTATAAAAACAAAATGGATGTCGCGGTCGAAATTGCTTTCGGTTCCACGCTTCAAGTTGCCATGATGGTCGCACCGATCCTTGTGATCAGCTCTCTTTTTTTTGAAAAGCAAATGCCGCTGATCTTCTCATTACCAGAGCTTATTGCGATGGCATCCTCTGTTTTACTGACGGTCATCCTATCGAATGATGGGGATACGAACTGGTTTGAAGGCGCCACATTACTTGCTGCCTATTTCATTATGGCGATTGGATTTTTCCTTTTATAATCTTTTGTGGATAAGGGACGTCTTTCGGGAAAATACTATGGAAAAATGAATGAGAAAGAGTGATGATATGAAAAAGATGCCCCGCATCATGTTTGTTGTTCTCTTATCCTTAAGTTTTCTATACAGCTTTCCAGCCGAGGCAGCAAAGCCGTTTAAGGTGCCATCGTCTGTCGCCAGTATCTCAAAGGAAAATACGTATCCAAATGCGTCACAGGATCAACCGCTGCTACAGCCGAGCGAGCTGACGGCCGAATTATTTAAAACAACAAGTGTACCAATTGAAAATACACATTTAATTAAAATGCTGAATGAATCCAGTATCTCAGGTACACCGCTAGCAGTTGGCTACAGGGCAACGATTTTTCTTGGAAGATGGGCACTCAGCTATGATTCAAACGAAACCGTCGCCAATTGGGAATACAAAAAAGTGAACACGAATCACATTGATAATAGAGGCGGAAACAAAACAGCCATCGGCAAATATGTGCAAAAACAACAAATAAAAGTAAGTGGAGGGCTCACAGCAAAAGTACCAAACCCAGAAGATGTGAAAACATTGATGATGCAAAAAGCCATCCAAAAAACAAAACTTCCGCTCGCCTTCGACACAGTGATTGGTGCAGGAACAAAGCGAGATCAGTCCTACCACGTATCTCCGAAAAAAGCAGCATCCCTGCATGCATACGCTCCAGCCATTAACGAAAAAGGAAAGGTTACTTACGGAGAAGTGTATCTTGTGCTCAAGGGAAATAAACGCAAACTTGTCGTGAAAAATGTGACATCACAAGGAATCGGCGCTTGGATTCCTGTTCAGGATCACCTGACGTTTGGGTTTCAAGGGATGAATTAAAAACAGTCATCTCCTCTTACCAAGGGGAGATGACTGTTTTTTGATTAAGATGTCCTATCTTTTTTCTTTTTCATTTCATGAATGTAAAAATCAAAGGCGTTATATAAAAACCATACAAAGAAAAGAAAGAGAAAGACTTTAGTGAATATCGTCAAATTGTTGAAAATTAAGCATAGGCCAATAAGAGGGAGGATCATAAAGCCATAATACGAAAACCACCATGTTTTAAAAATGAAACTCAGCTCCTTGGTTATTTGTGGAAACGACTCTTTCTTCATATTACATGGTCTTGAGTAGAACGTAAACCTTACCTAGACAATAAAAAAGCCAACGCAGAAGTTGAATGAATCCAACAACCACGATGGCTTAGCTGATTATTCCCCTAAATCCACATTATGATAAACCTGCTGCACGTCTTCAAGCTCTTCTAATACATCGATGAGTTTTTCAAATTGTGCTTTCGATTCATCATCTAATGTCACTTCGTTCTGAGGCAGCATTGTGATTTCAGCGACAGTAAATTCTTCTACGCCTGCCTGTTTGAACGCTTCTTGAACTTGATGGAATTGATCTGGTTCAGCGTAGACGATCACCGTATCATCTTCTTCCATAATGTCACGTACATCAATATCTGCTTCCATTAAAAGTTCAAGCGTTTCTTCTTCACTTTTCCCCTCGACACCGATCACCGCTGTTTGGTCAAACATGTAAGCAACAGATCCACTGACGCCCATATTTCCGCCGTTTTTCCCAAATGCTGCACGAACATCAGACGCTGTGCGGTTGACGTTATTGGTCAGGGCATCAACGATCACCATAGATCCGTTTGGACCAAATCCTTCGTAACGCAGCTCATCGAAGTTCTCTTCTGCGCCGCCTTTTGCTTTTTCAATCGCACGGTCCACAATGTGTTTTGGGACACTATATGTTTTTGCACGTTCTAGGACAAAACGAAGTGCTTGGTTTGATTCTGGATTTGGCTCACCTTGCTTGGCAGCCACATAGATTTCACGCCCGAATTTTGCGTAAATACGACTTGTATTGGCATCCTTTGATGCTTTCTTTTCTTTAATGTTGTTCCATTTACGACCCATCTTATTCACTCTCTTTCAATTAGTAAATACACAGTATGAGGGTCCCCATGCTGCATGAAATCAATCTGCCTTCTATTATACATGAATCAGTCAAGAGGGTAGAAGTAAGAGGGCTGAAAAACAGAGAATCATCACCTAATGTGCCCAAGCTGTTTTGTCATGACTTTTAATGTAGATAGACGCTTTTTAAATTTATCAAGGAAAGAGATCTTCCCATCAGTTACTTGCTGATAGTCTGGAGAATATCTAATTCGATTAACACCTCTTGATACATTTGCTTGATGAAAGAAATCAATAAAAACATCCTTCCTATTGATAAACTAAATAATATTATAATTAACCGGTTAACAAAAAGTAACCAAAAACATAACCCCATCACAAATGAGGTTATGTTGCAGGCTGTGGATAGACGAGATCCTCAAGCAATTTCACATCATGCTGATGAAGTTGTTTGATCATTTCTTTTCTCACAGCAAGGGCGGCTTCGAAGTATTTTTCATCCTCGACCATTCCTTTTACTGTGATCTCAATCCCGCGATTCAACTTATTGAGTCCCATAATGCCATGAACCTGGAAGGGTTCAATGGCGTTTTGGAATTCATCTTTTTTCAATAAATCATGATGCGTTTGATTTAACTGATCACATGCTGTTTCTAGCGCCTTGAAAGCAATGTCAGGATTTTGGTTTGCACTGATTAAGACAGACTCGGTGATTCGCATGTAGTGCATATTGTAGTTTTGAATTTGCCGGATGTCTCCGTTAGAGATGGTTAACAGCTTGCCGCTCCATTCTCTAATTTGCAAAGAGCGAAGGCCAATCTCTTCAATGGTTCCGTTAAAAAGATTATTGACCGTTACATAGTCCCCCTTATGAATCTGGCGTTCATAGATCAGGAAGATGCCGGCTAAAATATCACGAATCAAGGTCTGAGCGCCAAAACCAATGACAATCCCAGCAACACCAGCACCCGCAAGAATTTTCCCAAAGTCATGAAAGAATAGAGAAATCACATATAAGACAAAACAAATGGAAGCTGTATACTTTGAAACGGATTTGATCAAGCTCTCAATCGTTTTTTTCTTCTTGTCTTCAATGAATTCAGTGCGTTTAAAGAAAATCTGAAGCGCTTTGTTGATCATAAAGACGGCAAGCCAAAGAATGAGGCCAACAAGGAGAATTTCAATGTATTTGTTCTTGACCACTGTCAGAAATGTTTCGTCCATCTATCGGTTACCCCCTGGCTGTACGAGAAGTAAAATCAACATCTTGATAATAACTGTTTTTCACAAGAACATTTGGACCAAGGCATTGCACACTTGGGCAATGACAATTGAGTTCTTTCGCCAATTTTGTGTTCATCCAGCGTGTATAGGCTGATTGCAATGTATCAGTTTCAATATTTCCAAGCGGCGGTGTATCGCCAAAGTCTGTTACAATAATATTCCCATCAAAAATATTCACATTCAACCGAGAGCGGCCATCAGGGTCATTTCGTACAGTGACATTTTTCGCCTGACGCAATCGCTTTAGGAGACGCTGGTCTTCTTCATCTGGACTGCATGAATAAAATGGCAAGGTGCCAAACAGCATCCATGTGTTTTCATCACGAATATCAAGCAGCTGATGAATCGCATCACGCATTTGCGGAAGCGTCAATGATTCAAGGGCGCTCGCAAAATCACTTGGATACATCGGATGAACTTCATGACGCTGACATTTCATCTCCTCCACGATTTGACGATGGATGTGTTCAATATAAGGAAGCGTACGCTTATTCAGCATCGTTTCAGCAGATACGGTTACACCCGCTTTCACAAGTGCCTGACTATTCTCAATCATGCGGTTAAACAATTTCTCGCGCTGCTGAAAGGTTGGCTTTCGGTCCATCATTGCAAAACCAACCGTAGCAAACTCTTCGACAGTCCCCCAGTTATGTGAAATGTGAAGGACATCTAAGTATGGAATAATCTCATCGTATCGAGCCAAATCAAGTGTTAAATTTGAATTAATCTGGGTACGGACGCCGCGTTCATGGGCATACTTTAATAAAGGTACGACATATTCGCGTACAGATTTAAGAGAAAGCATCGGCTCTCCGCCTGTGATGCTAAGGGAACGCAAGAGCGGTACTTCATCTAAACGGCGGAGCAGCAAATCAAGTGGCAGTGCATTTGGGTCTTTAGGCTGCAAAGTATAGCCAACCGCACAGTGCTCACATCTCATGTTACATAAAGTTGTTGTCGTCAATTCAATATTTGTCAGCTTCATTTCTCCGTAATCCTGCACATCGAGATAGGCTTCCCAAGGGTCGAATGCAGGTGTGATCGGACGAAGTGCTGTTTTTTGGTTCATGGTATCTATCTCCTTTTCATTCGGGCAAACAAACGTAGACCCGCCAACAGTTAATTTTAAGCCCCATGACCGTTATACGCAAGGGGGGGGGAGGGGCTCAATTGATTTACAAGGGAAAAAAAGATAAGCTATAGACAAATGCTAAAGGGAGTGTATCTATGGGCAAGGCAGCAGACAGCAAAGAACAACAGGTGGATTATTTAAAAAACCGATTAGATATGTTTATGAATGTGATTGATTCATTAGATCCCGAATCAACGGACGTTGAGGATATAGACAGACTGATCCAGATGATTGACGATCTGGAAGCGAAATATGAACGGTTTAAAACCGATTGGAAGGAAGAATAGCTCGCGCTGATGCGGGCTTTTTTCTTTAAATTGGCAGGTCAAAAAGCGTATGAGTACCCGGCATATTCTGCACAATAGAAGAAAAACCGGGAAGTGACGTAAATGAAAAAATACATGCTGATCTGTTTATGTGCGCTTTTTGTATTGATGCCTCTGTCAGAAGTATCAGCAGTGTCTAATAAGCCCATCCACTGGGGATTTGCTAAAAGCAAAGAGCATAAACCGGCAGATGCCGGTAAGGAACTGACGACACTCTTAAAGAAATATGATGCGTTCTATTTAGGAAACACGAAAAAGAAAGAGATTTATTTTACATTCGACAATGGCTATGAGAATGGGTACACACCCAAGATTTTAGATGTGCTAAAAAAGCATCAAGTACCCGGCACCTTTTTTGTGACCGGGCACTTCGTAAAGGATCAGCCGCAGCTGATCAAACGGATGGCAGAAGAAGGACATATCATCGGTAACCATTCCTATCACCATCCAGATTTAACAACAAAAAGTACGAAGGAAATCAAAGAAGAGCTGGATCGTGTCAATGAAGCAGTATACAAAATCACAGGAAAACAAGATAATCTCTACCTTCGTCCGCCGCGCGGGGTGTTCAGTGAAAGGGTGCTGAAGGAAACAAAAGAGCTCGGCTACCAAACCGTTTTCTGGTCAGTGGCGTTTGTGGATTGGCATATCCATCATCAAAAAGGAAAGCAGTATGCGTACAATCAAATGATGAAACAGGCGCATCCAGGTGCCATTTACTTACTTCATACTGTCTCAAGAGACAATGCAGAGGCACTGGATGATGCCATCACAGCACTGAAAAAACAAGGTTATTCCTTTAAAAGCCTAGACGATCTCATGCTTGAAAAAGTATGGCATCTGCCTCAGCTATAGAAAAAAGCTTGCAGACATCTGCAAGCTTTTTGACTTATCCTTCTCTTATTTTACGCTGGAACAAAAGGGGACGATGACGAGTAAAGGAGTCAATCAAGCCCTCACCGAAAATCGTTATGCTTTGCTCCCAAGGATGTCCTAGTAAACCCCAGGTCATCTCTTTTGATAAAAAGAAATAGTAATCTCCATTTGGGAGCACAGGAACTCTCCATTCTCCAAATTCATCTTTTTCAAATGAGCCGTATGGTGTGATCCAATAGCATTCGTGCTGCCAATCAAGTACCTGCATATATTCGTCGGTTCCGGTGATATTCTCCTGAAAAGACAGCAGTGCCTTCATTTCAAGGTCTTCATCCGCACTTAGGAGAGAAGGGTCCTCGAAATAAGCAGAGATATCATATGTGATGTAAGGAGATGGTGCTTGAAAACCGGGAAAGCGAGAGATGCTAGGGTTCAATTTAAACTTTTGATCAAATGTTTTCCATGCGTACTTTAGTTCTTTCTCTGTCAGTGGAATCCAGTTTTCCATAGTATCTCCCTTTCAAGCATTTCTCTCAAAAAACTATTTGAAAATCCTAAACCATCCTTTATGTTTAAACCACAACAGCATCCCTGAGACAAGCAAACCCATGAAAATCAGTACACCAAAATAGCCATATTTCCAGTGTAATTCAGGCATGTTATCAAAGTTCATCCCGTACACTCCAACAATAAAGGTCAATGGAATAAAAATAGTCGAGACAATGGTCAGTGTCATCATGATTGCATTCATTCGGTTGGAATTCAGCGTCTGATAGCTGTCTCTTAAATCTGCCGTCATATCACGATTCGACTCAACGATCTCCGTCAGTTTCAACAGATGATCATAAATATCATTAAAATATGCTTGCCGGTTTGCATCGCTTTTCATCATATTCGTGTTTACAATTCGATATAAAAGGTCCCTCATCGGGATAATGGTTCTGCGTAGTTTGAGCAAATCGGATCGTATCCCAAATACTTCGTTCATCAATGTGCCATACGTTTTATGACCTTCTTCATCCTCGATTTCATTGAGCCTGTCCTCAATTTGATAAATAATAGGGAAATAATCATCGACGAGCTGATCAATCAGCATATAAGCCATATGCTCAGGTCCGCTCTCTCGTGCTTTATCAGACCCTTTGAGCTTTCGAATGACTCGATCAATGTAGGGCGCTTCCTTCAAATGAAAAGTTACGATATAGTTTTCTCCAACAAACAGGTCGACTTCTTCAGATCGAAGTGTTTTTTGATTGAGGGCATGAAGGACGAAAAATAAATACCCATCATAAAAATCAAGCTTCGGCCGCTGTAAATAATGGAAGCAATCCTCAATCGCAAGCGGATGGAACTGAAAATATTCCTTTAACAGTGCTGCTTCCTTTTCCGTTGGCGCATAAAAATCAATCCAATACCAGGCGATATCGGGGCTTGAAAGTTGCTGCAATGTTGCATGTTCAATCAAGTCGCCGTTTTTTGTCACTGCAAGTTTCTTCAGCATGAGCACCCCTCCAGACTTGCATTATATCATGAAGCAGCACAGGTGAACTTATACGTTTTCATCACAAAAAAAAGCCGATCTCATCACTGAGATCGGTTCAATGTGCGTGTATGATTGATGGTTAAAATAATGATTAAGGACGACGGAATGTAACAAATTTATCTTGACGGTCAAACCAGCCTCTGAATGCCCAGTTATCCCAGCCGCCATCTCCATTGTTTTTAAATGTGCCGCTTTCAAAAACCCAAATACCGTAAACAACTTTTCCGTATTGAACAGTTGCGAAAGTTTTAACCCCATTAAAGCGGTCTTGATAGTTTTGGCTAAGGTTAAAAACCATGACATTGTATCTTGCACCAGCAGCGTAGAACGTGCTCTCCATTACGCCTTTAACGAATCCAGAACGGTTAGCATTTGCATTGACAGCGTTAACGATGGCATTCGCAATGCCAAGTGCATCGAAGTTTACATTGACATTCGGGCTAGCAGTTGTCCCAGCTTTCCCTTCAGCAGCTTTGTTTAAAACAGTTTGCTGAATAGTAGTTGAAACTGGAGCAGTTTTTTGCTCGGCAGCGTCAGCGAATACTGGTAGTGTCGAAGAAACAGCAGTGGCAAGGGCAACAGAAAGAATAGTTTTTTTCATTGGTAATCTCCTTTGTTTTTAAATTTTGGGTCTTCTTTTTGTAAAACGTGAAACTAGGTGAAGCCTGTGATCAATGAGGTAAATATGTTCCTGCAAGATGAAACAAATAATTGCCTAATCCGCTAATTTTTTTGTTCACCTCCTTGATATGTAATAATTATACAAATATTTCTGGAATGGAAGATATCACCCAGAGGTTCTATTTCTAATTTAAGGAAGATGATCCTGAAATGTTGAAGGGTGCTGTCGAATTTTAGCTGAATTAGACTAAAAATTTTCATCTATCCAAAAGGAGAATGACCACAAATCAGGAAGATATAACTGATAAATTCTTGTACTCTTTATGTTTAAAAGTATTCAATAGAGAGAATCATTCATGCAAAGTGAAACAATCGCATCAGCGTGTGTTTGCAGAAAGGAAGAGGAAAAACATGTGGGAAAAACAGCTGGTGGTTGAGCCGCCTTATGACTTCGATCAAGTGATGAGACGCTTATCGAGTGATCCATTAAAGGCAGTCGATTTGAACAAAAGAGAAATGAAAGTACCGATGAGGCTGGATCAAAAACCATACGTGGTGGAAGTTCAAGCGACAGGAACAAAAGAAGCGCCTGCATTCCGGGTGCAAGCAAACGGCCCGGAGGAACCTATCATTTCTGAAGTGAAGCGGATATTTGGAATGGAGCATCAACTACACGTTGTGCAAGACCATTTTTCTCAAACAAATCTTGCATCCATTTTTGAACGTCATATCGGAATGCCGCTTATGCTGGATTTCCATCTATATCATTGCTTGATGAAATGCATCATTCATCAGCAGCTCAATCTTGCATTTGCTTATGAGCTGACAAAACGGTTTGTCCATACGTACGGTGAACAAATAGAAGGCGTGTGGTTCGATCCTTTACCTGAAACCATCGCATCACTTGAAACAGACGATTTGAGAAAGCTTCAATTCAGTCAGCGGAAAGCAGAATATGTCATTGATGTATCGAAAAGAATTGTGAGCGGCTCTCTTTGTTTAGAGGAATTACACCATTTACCTGATGCGGAAGTGGAGGAACGTCTGCTTCCAATTAGAGGGATTGGACCTTGGACGGTTCAAAATGTCCTCATGAATGGACTCGGAAGACCGAATCTTTTCCCAATGGCAGATATCGGGATTCAAAATGCGATTAAACGTCACTTTGACTTGCCTGAAAAGCCAACAAAAGAAGAGATGGCAGTTTTAAGCAAGGAGTGGGCTCCGTATTTAAGCTACGCATCTCTTTATTTATGGAGAAGCATTGAGACAGAATAAATGAAAGGCATTTTCTCTCTTTGTCCAAGTCGTGATATACTAATCAGATGGAATAAAATGAGGACAACCTATGAAGGTTTAAATAGAACGGAGAGAATGTACGTGAAAGAAAAACAGCAAGGTGCCCTTCTACAAAAGGGGCAGCAGTTCCCGCTTACCATTAAACGCCTTGGAATTAATGGAGAAGGGGTCGGTTATTTTAAAAAGCAAGTGGTCTTTGTCCCAGGTGCGCTTCCAGGTGAAGAAGTGGTCGTTGAAGCCGTAAATGTTCAAGCAAAATATGCAGAAGGTACGGTTAGGAAAGTACGCAAGCGCTCAGAGCATCGAGTGAAACCGCCGTGCCCAGTATACGAAGAGTGCGGAGGCTGTCAGCTTCAGCATTTGGCATACGAGCAGCAGCTAAAGGAAAAACGCGATATAGTCATTCAATCAATGGAGCGGCATACAAAGCTGTCGGTTGAAAAGATAGACATTAGACCAACGATTGGCATGGAAGACCCGTGGCACTACCGGAATAAGAGTCAGTTCCAAGTAGGAAGATCACATAGCGGCGACATCATCGCAGGTCTTTACGGACTGAATTCACATAAGCTTGTACCGATCAAGGAATGTATCGTCCAGCATCCAAAAACGAACAAAACAACAGGCGTTGTCCGCAAAATTTTAGAGAAATTCGGCGTATCGGTTTACAACGAACGAACAAGAAAAGGTGATGTTCGGTCGATTGTCGTACGGGTTGGCTTTGAAACAGGTGAAGTTCAAGTTGTTCTTGTCACGTCGAAGCCGGAATTTCTAAAGAAAAAAGAAATCGCCGAAGCCATTCAAAAACGTCTGCCAGAAGTGACGTCTATTATGCACAATATCAATGGCGAAAAAACGTCCGTCATCTTTGGGCATAAAACATCGCACTTAGCGGGCAACATGGTCATCCAAGAATTTTTAGGAGACGTCTCATTTGAACTAAGTGCACGTGCCTTCTTCCAATTGAATCCGAAACAGACATTAAAGCTTTACGATGAAACGAAAAAAGCGGCCAAATTGACAGGAAAAGAAAAGCTCGTCGATGCGTATTGCGGCGTCGGTACAATCGGCATGTGGCTCTCAGATGGCGCAAAAGAAGTACGAGGAATGGATGTCATCAAAGAATCCATTGATGATGCCAAGAAAAATGCCAAAAAACACGGCATGAAAAACGCAACCTATGTGACAGGCACAGCGGAACACTGGCTCCCAAAATGGGTCAAAGAAGGCTTCCGCCCTGACGTCATCGTCGTCGATCCGCCAAGAACAGGCTGCGAACGCACCTTCTTAGACACCGTCAAACAAGTCAAACCAAAACGCTTTGTCTACGTCTCTTGCAACCCATCCACACTAGCAAAAGACCTCGAATACATGTCAAAAGACTACAAAATCGAATACATGCAGCCAGTGGATATGTTCCCGCATACGGCGCATGTGGAGACAGTTGTATCAATGTCAAGGATAGGGAAATAAAGGCTTTTTATGATTTAAAATAGGTTCAAACAGCCCATGACTCTCCTGTAGAGTCATGGGTTTTCTATAGAATGAAAATAGATAAAAAGGCTTCAATGGTTATTTGATCTTGATGAAAATGGAGGAGGAGGAGGATAAGGATGAACAAATTCGAGATTCTGACAAAATACATACCGATGCTTCAGGAGAATCGTATTGGAGTTTGGGTAATCGATCGAGAAAATGATGGAACAGCTGAACATCCGATTCAAATGCCCTTTGTGAATTATTCCGAAATGGTGCGTCAATTTATCAATGATGTGTATACCTTTGAAGAACAAAATAAGGATATGGAGCTTACCCGTTACGCAGATATTCTTAAAGAAAATGGTCTTGAATGGGAAATGGACGATTTGGAGAATGTGGACGTTTCAGATTTAAATGCGCAGTGTGTACTTGCTCTCGTGACGGGGGTTGTGAGAGCTGAACGATTTTGCGATGGTGTCATATTCAATTTCTTTAAAAGCGGAGCCATGTTAAAGTGGCTTGAAAGATTGGATTGTTTGGAGTAAGAGAGGTTTATTACTGTTATTGGAGGTTCGAATGAAAAGTAAAACAGAGGCAGCCGACGCTTTTCCTCCTATGAAAATAGAAGAAATTAATAAAATATGATTATATGAGATGCAATAAAAATTGAAAAAGAAGATGAACGTGTAGAATGTATTTTATGTGATCCATATGGTCCTAATTAAAGGAGTGTATGTCATTTATAAGAAGTCTATACTCAATTTACTTGAAGGTAGGATGAGTTCTATTCATAGCAATGAATTCATTAATGCAAAGAAAAAGGATCGGACGATTTCTGAAGAAAATATAGAATATGTATTAGAGATGGCTACAGTTGTGGTTCTTGCAAGTGAAAATAATGGCGAACTGACGAATTATTTTTATAGTGGATTCGGAGAAAGGTTAGATAGTATTTTTAATCTATGCTTAGGCTATTCAACAGATTTACAAAAAAAGAGCAGAAAATTAGTTTGCAGCGTTTTATGAATGATATGAAGGTTGTTGAGCAGATGGGATTGATAGATAAGATGATAGAGATGAACTAGCATCTAAAGAAAAAGGTAAGGACATGTGGGACTGACCCCCGTTTTTGAGACAGGGATCAAAAACACCTTTACGAAACAGCCAGTTGCCGATAGTTTATCGGTGATTGGTTGTTTAGTTTCGTTTGAATACGAATGTTGTTATAATAATAAATGTATTCTTTGACAGTGCGTTCTACAATGGTGTTCGTAGTTCGATCAATCCTGTTAAGATAGAACGTTTCAGACTTTAGTGAGGAATGAAACGATTCGATGGAGGCATTATCAGCGGGCGTCCCTTTACGGGACATGCTCATGGTAATGCCTTTCTTATGAACAGCTTTCTGATACTCGTAAGATGTATACACAGAACCTTGGTCGCTATGTAACACGCAGTTCTCAGGCAGTGATGGGAGCTGATTAAGTGTGTTTAAGATAAAGTCTGTGTCCTGCTTATCACCAATATTAAAAGCAATCACTTCTCCATTATATAAATCCAATATACTGGAAAGGTACAATTGTTTCTGTCCATAAGGCAAATACGTGATGTCCGTTACTAGTTTTTCAAGAGGGCGATCAGACTGAAAGTTCCGATCCAGTATATTACCAGCCACGGCATAGGGCTGCCCATTCTTCTTACGCTTTTTCATTTTAACTCGGCACTGCCACTGGTTTTTCTGCATGATACGTTGAACAGTTTTATGGTTAATACGCATGCTCATTTTTAGTATGGCGGTGATTTTTCGATAACCATATCGATACTTGTGCTCTCGGCACAACGTGCCGACCTGTTTCTCTAGTTGTCTTTTAGAGTGATTCTGAGTCAGATCCTTTTTCCATCTATAGTACGAAGTGCGTGAGATACCTAAATGGAAACAGGTGTCCTGTATCGTCATCGTTTCGCACAATTCTTCTACCAGTTTGATTGACGTTTCCTTATCAACTTCCTTTCCAATTCGTTGTACTTTTTTAAAACTTCATTCTGTTGACTCAAATAGCGATTTTCTGCCTGAAGTCTCTCTAATTCGGAAGAGTACTCAGGACCCTTTCCATAGGTATATTGTTTTCCAACAGGCTGTTCAAACCGGTGTGTATCCCCAGCCTTATGCCACCTCACCCATGTCTGAACCTGCGTCTTATTCTTGATATTCAATTTTTGCATAATCTCTTTCATAGGTACGCCTGCCAATCTCATTTCTACAGCCTTCTGTTTGACTTCAACCGGATAACTCACTCTTGTCCCCATAGAAAAAACACCTCCATGTTTTATTTCGGATCACAACGATCCATTTTCAAACTTGAAGGTGTTTTTTATTTGTCTCATCTGATGGGGTCAGTCCCATGTTTCCTTACCTTTTTTGATTCGTAAATGTTTTTTGATGAGTATAGCAATAAATTTCCCCTTGGAATTTTGATTGGGACAAACAGTAAGATCGAACCTTTTCAGATACAGCAGATTGGCATTCATGGCAAACGGCATTCTTAGATTTTTTTTCAGAGGACGTTTGCTTAATGTGCTCAACATGCTGTTTCCGTAAGCTGTCATCCGTGATATTCCCTTGGCTGAGTAATTCAAACAAACGCTTTCTATCGCTCTCTGAATATATTGGTGCTGGCTTCTGTAGTCGGATATTTGCACTTTTTCGTTGGATAAATTCGGTCAATTCTATATCATAGATGACTAACTCATTCGAAGTGACTTTCCTTAATTCTTCATCTACTTTAAATGTACAGCGCTTCGTAAATGAGATCAAAGAAACGACTGATGAGGTATCGATCAAATCTTTTGCGCAACGCTTGATGGCTTGGATATGTCCATAATTTTGAGCGAGTGGACTCATAAACGGGAATTTCCCGTTTATGAGCCAGTTTTTACGCTTTTTTCCTCCGTAAATGGTACCTTGATAGTTCTTCGTTTCAATCACGAACAAGGCATGCGGTGAAATGACGATATGGTCGATTTGAGAATAACCTGTTGATGAAGCGGGGTTTTCTATCATCACATCATTCAAAAAAAGAAAACCCTTTGGCAATTGCGAGAGCTGAATATCGATTTTGTATTCCCCAAGTGCCCCTTTTCGTTCTGCTTTTTTGTTATTCGTTGTTTTTTGCTGGACGTTTTTCTGTACAACGGGTGTTGTCGTTTTTTTCTTCTTAAATAAAAAGTCTAGGAACATGTGTCTCCTCGATTCTGCCTCAATTTGTTCTGTATGTATTTTATCGTCTTGTTGTCGTACTTTTGAATGAAATTGACTCAATAGAATTGACGAAAGAACCAAGAATAGGTGAAGATGAAATAAACTGTAAGATAAAGGGAGACGAATGATGATACATATTGTATTTGGGGCAGCAGCTGCCGGTAGTTTAAAACAAGCATTACGAGAAATGAAGCTAGATCAAGAAGATGATATCATCGCCTTTAATGACATTTATTCGATTGGACCACTTCTACATTTGCATGAACATGAAGGACAGGAAAAGCGTAAAGCGTGGCTGCGTAACATGATATCAAATGAATTTGGCGATTTTGACGATATGGTCACCGATCAGCACAAAATGTTTCAGCAAATAAAAGATATAAAAGGAAGTACGAGTATTCTCATCTGGACAGGCAACAATGCACATGAACAAATAGCCTTACGATATGCCATCTATTTATTAAAAGAGAAAAACATTGAATTGTCTCTAATCAATACAACGACTGCATTTGATCATCTTTTCAATACAAAAACAAGACGAATGGATATTCGACATACCGGGGAAATCACACCTGGGAAATTTAAGGTTTTGTACGGGAGTAAAGATCATATTCAATTAGTGACAAAAGAAGAAAGAGAGAAATTAAAAAACGAATGGCTTTCATTTGCTCATGAGAACCATACCCTAAGGATATGGCGAAATGAACAAACGATTAACGTACCAGAAGATGAATTTGATGCATATTTAGTGAAAATGGCCAAGCGAGTTCATCAGTCAGACCAAGAGGAGTACATCAAGACGCCTCGCTTAATTGGAGAAGTCATTGGTCATTTAGAACAGTATATCGGAGATGATTTTATTGAGTATCGGCTAAAGAAGTTGATTGATCAGGGTGTTTTTGATATGAAAGGAAAACGGATTTCCATGCGTTATTACTCGATTAAACTGACAGCGTTTGGTCAGCACTTTAAAAAGTGGGTGTGCTGTCGTGAGTTTGAGGAACACCCATTTGTGAAAATAGAAGGAACCTACGGCGGTGTACCTTTTCAATGTGGACATTGTCAATGTCATTTAGAAAGAGATGAAGTACCTCTAAGCGATACGCTCTTCTCGAAAATCTGGTATTGGGCCATACAATATGGTCGCTGGTTTGACGAAGAGACAGAAGACTTGCTGCCATATGGAGTGGAAATGGAAAAGAGGTTCAATGAAGAAGGTGAGCGCATAACAGAAGACATAAAGCTGGCATTATCCCCTGCGTATCAAATCGAGTACATACCGAGTGAAATGACGAGATATTATATATAAAACAGCAGGGAAAGCTTCATTCATTTATATTAAGCATTCGTTGAGCTGAATGAACACGGATATTTCATTCTTATTTTTATTTATGATAAGAGAACTCAATAGACGCTTAAAGACCAAATCCACGATGGAAAGGGAAAATATTGAAACATTTATTCGATAAAAACGTAATACAGTTAGAGCGTTCAATAGAAACCTTTGAAATGGAGAGGAGAATGATATGGAGCAAGCCGCAATAAGAAAGATGAGAAGAAAACAAATAGCCGCCTGTAATTTAATAGCTGGCATCATGATCGTGACTTTTTTTATTTTGATTCAAATTTCTGAAATTCGATTTACACATTTCTTTTTTTGTTTAGGAATTTTAATGCTCATACAAGGCATTATAGGCTTTATCAAAAAAGGATCAACGAAGTCTTTCATTCCCATTTTCGAGCAGGCAGCCATTTATGAAAAAGAGAAACTGGGGAAAGAGTGGGAGAAAGAACAGAGATCAGAAAACATTTCAAGATTGGTATTGAGCGGTCTGATGTTCCTTCAGTCATTTAGTTTCCAAGATGTAACGAACCCATTCTTTGACATACAACCTGCATATCTATTTTTTTTATTGATTATTGCTCTAGCTCTTATCAATGTAAGCATGCTTTTTCGCTTTAGAAAAATTGACCGGTCTACTGAAAAGCATGAATTAGAGGGCTTTACAAAAGAAGCAAATATGATGTCAATGGCCTTTGGCCTTTTGACCGTAATCGTCATATTCATTTTTATCGTCGTCTTTGTCCTTCCTTAAAAGAATCATTTAACATGTCGAGGTGAAACAAATGAATGAAACGATACAGCATCTGATCGATCAGACAAGGGTGACATTTCATAGATAAGAAAGAGATATTTCAATTATGCGGGATATTCAACCTCCAGATGAAATCACCATTTCAAAGCAAGAAGCCAGGATATTTGAATAGGCACTTTACCCATTTTGAAAGAACAGGAAGGTGCTGTTCTTTTTTTTGTCCCATCCCCCTCATTTTTTGAAGAAAAATGGAATATTGTAGCAGGAAGTTGTCGTTTCATCACGAAAGGAAACAGATAAGAATATGATCATAGGTCCATTGTCTGGATTCGTGATGGAGTCAATGAGAAGACATCGTAAACGTTTGTATATATAAAATAGTCGTGACAGTATTGTGTCTCAAGTCGTATGCGAAAATACGTGTGCCGAGATCATATGATGAGTTGATGATGTTTGTGTTTAGGTGAGTTTGAAGTCAAGATAGAAGAAAGTGAGGATATCTACCTTGAGTACATTGGAAGTGTTTCGTCAGTTTTTGGTTGACCATTATCCTTCGTTACAAGATGAGCTTTGGCTGAAAGATGTTGATACCCTTCGAATCTCTCCTATTCTTCATCCTTTTCTGAAAAGAAAGCTGCCAGAAGGGATTGAAAAATTCACTTGTGTGCTATTCACGCAGCAGACAGATCAAACAGATGCTCCGCTCAAAGTATATCTTTTGTTAGATGAACATGAGCAGTCACTTTATGCCATTGATTTGATGAATGAACAAATCGTGCTTCACTAATGAAGAAAGCAGGAAACAGATATTCCTGAAAAAGGCTGTTGAGAGATGCTCAACAGCTTTTTTTCATGAAGTTTTTCTATTTTATAACGAAATGACACCAATGAATACCATATAATTCTGATGATTCAGTCGGTCATGTCAGATATTTTTCGGTGTAAGTTGTCTAATTCTTTCTTCGTTGGAAAAGAGCTGATCAGTAGCGTAGATCGCCCAAATTGAATAGGGAGCTCTGTATCCGTCACAATCACATCTATTTGAAGTTGTTCCATGGTCGATTCATTTAAAGTATTTTCGGGACTTGTGAAAATGTGAATCAGAGGAGGTACTCTCAATTTAATTAAATCTGCAATAAACAAGCTGTGATTATAGCCTAGCGTTGAAGTAACAAAAATGTTCAGTATGTTTCTTCGTTCCATTTCCAATTGAACAAGTCCTCTCCAATTAGATGTAATGATACGAATTAATTCTCGTTCGTTCTTAACAAAAGAGGCTAGGATGTCATCTGTTTTTGACTGCTGGATGATATGAGTGATTCTTGAATAAAAATAGGGCAGCTGCTTTTTTACCTCAGATAAATAATGCGATTTCTTTTTAAAAAGGAAGCCATCTCTTCCAGTAATTTCATTAGAATACACGTAATATTGGAGAAGAAGTAATGTTAGTACCTTTCGATTCGCAATGTCTGTATGATAAATCAATGCCAATTGATTGATAAATGAATGGATGGCTTCATATAGATGTGGTGCATGTGACTGAAAGAATGTCAATTTTTCTTCCACAGATTCAATTGATTTAAAGTGGCCGATCGATGGTTCGATCAACAGTAAAAAGACAAATTCATGATGATCCAGTGTAATATCAAATATGTCCTTCGCCTTTTGACAAATATGATCCTCCCAAGCTCTGATTTGACTATAAATGCTTTTAGCTGTAGAGGACTGTTTGTCTTCAAGCATGGAGTAGGTAAAATTACGTTTGATCGTATAGTTCTTGCGGATTCGATGAATAAATACGCCAAGCCATAGGCAGTATTTATCTATGGCGACATCAGGTACAGTCACTTGAACCACCTGAAATAGCTCTTGTAAGAGATCAGCTGCATCTTGTTTTTGAATCTCATCAAACGGCCAAAGTCTACTTCCATACACTTCAAATAAAAACTCCACAAAGAAATGCCGTATCTCTTTTTCATTTCCATAGAACTGCATACTATCTGGACGTAACTCAATGTCATAGGAGGCTAACACAGAATTGATTTTATTGATTGTATTATACAGCGTGGATCTGCTGATATTGAGAACGTCCATCCATTCATAAAAAGACATGTTTTGTTCGAAAAATATCCCTTCAATCAAACGTATTTCAATATTGTCTTTTAGAATCTCCTTTATATAGTAATCCACTCGCAAGGTCTGCGTAAAACAAATGGATATGCCTTGTCTTGGTTTCATTCGAATTAATGGCTCTCCATCCTCTGTTTGAAATGATTTCATCTGTTCTAAATCACTTTGTATCGCACGAACAGAGCCGATTTTCTTCTTCGATATTTCTTGAAGAGTCCACCATTTATTTTGGGATACAAGCAGCTTTAAAATGTTGATCCATCGCCGTGATTTATTATCAATGAGTTCCATCAAACAAATAACTCCTTTCTCAAGTATGAGGTAATCAGAATAGACATGAAATGATTGTAATCTTTAGGTGATTTTGATTTGTCTTCTCTTTTCATGATAAAGAAGAAAAAAATTAGACGAAATCGAATTTTATTAGCTAATTCGCCAAATTTTCCCTTTAAAATGGTCTTATTGATTCATAAATATCGAAAAAATGGAGCATTTTAGGAATTTAGTCTATTTTTTTGCTGTCAAAACGGTAAATAAAAGAATAAAAAGTAGAGGGTTTTTGATTAACATATGTAAAGAAGCAGAGAGGAATGCTGTCTATATGATACTGCAATGTCCTACCACCATACCATTCATGACAAGCTTACTTTTCATATGATTGGACCATATGTGAATACATGCTTATATAAGCATGTATATATTGACCATTCAAAAAATAACAGATACGTACCAATTGTTCAATCTGCGATTCCTCTCGTCATTCCCCATTTTCCACGCCACTATCCAGCCGCATGAGTCATTCATTTGAGCATTTTTTATACGAAGTATTATTTTTCTCTTTGCATGCATAGGGTCTTAAGGTGTGATTTTTTATGGGTGATATTACATAAATAAGCGGGGTGAGTGTCTCCAGTCACGTGATGTAACTTGTGTTGAAATTGATTGAAGAAAAGGGTGAATGTATTGAAAAAGATTTTGTCACTAAATCTCATTATTGTATTATTTATACAATCTAGTATATTAGGAATCTTTCCTTTGGCAAATGCACAAGCCGAAGAATTCCCAAAAGACATTTATCGCAGCATTGAGTTTGCTGATGACGAAGGGAATATTTTATCAGACCATGAAGATCAGCATATAAGTAAAGCCATTGTACATTGGTCAATCAAAGGAATCGAAATAAAAAGAGGATATCCGTATGTACTCTCTCTTCCTTCAACGATTCAGGTAGAGAAGGAACAAAAAGAGTCGATCATCGTCAATCAAATACATGTTGGCGATTATACCGTTTCTAAACAAAATGAAGTGACCGTCGTATTGAAAGAAGACGTTGAGCTTGACCCAAATTTAGAAGAAACATTGGTCATTGAAGTAACGAATACAGCGGCACAAAAAGAAAAAACAAAGCAAAGTAAAGAAACCTCTGCTGCAGGTGACTCAATCACAACGGAGGAAGAACAGACAAGCAACGTGCAAGAAGACGTTCAACCGCAGCAAAAACAAACCGAGGAGGATGAATTACTCAATAAAGTCCAAGTGTCTAAGCGCTTAGGATTACAAAGTGTTACTCAACAAACGCTGATTAAAGAGAATATTCTCACGGATGCTCAATTAAAGTATGAAGATCAGCAAGGGAACCCAGTCGATAAACCAGATATAAACTCGCTTATTTCAATGAACTATGAGTGGGCGCTTCCAAATGGGCATAGCTACAATGGTGGAGATGAATTTCATTTCAAGGTTCCAGATGAATTAGTGATTTACGAAAAAATCAATCGTCTTGAGATGAAATTTAATCAGACGACCATTGGTTATTTTTCAGTAGATGAAAGTGGAAACGCCTCCATAGAGTTCACTGATTTTATCAAGCAATATTCAAACATCCATGGAACACTCCAAATTTGGACGAAATTAGATCAACAAACAGTCATAACCGAAGAAAAAGAAATCAGCATTACCCCAATTGAAGGGAAGGATACCGTAACAATTCCTATCCATTACCTGCCAAGTGGTCCAAACGTTTCAAAAAAGGGTGAGCCAAATCGATCGTACAATGCTGAAACCATTCAATGGACAGTAGATTTTAATATGGACTTAGATGATGTCAAGCAAGCCAGGCTAGTGGATCCGATTCAAAACGGTCAATCTTTGAAAAAAGATTCGATCAAGCTTTACCGCATTGATACAAAGCTGAATGGTGAAACATCAATTGGCCAGCAGATTGACGAAAGTCACTACTCAATAGGGCAAACAGAAGATGGTCAAGATTTCGTGATCGAATTTAAAGATGAAGTGCATCTGGCCTATCGTTTAGTGTATGAGACTGACATCACTGACCAAGATCAGTCTACGTTTCGTAATAAAGCATCACTTGTCTCAGGTGATAAGGTGATCAGTGCTGCTGAAGGAACAGTAAATGTCACAAGAGGCAGTCCTTTAGAAAAAAGGGCCGCTCACTACGATCCAGTGACCCAGACCATTACATGGGAAATTCGTTATAACTACAATGAAAAGGCGATTGCCAAAAAGGATGCTATATTAGTCGACTTTTTTAATGGCACACAGGAGCTCATTTCCGATTCATTTCAAGTGAAGGAAGTCACCATTGATCAAAATGGTGCTGAAGCAGGGACAAAGGATGAGGAAGATTACACCATTCAAGATCAACAAAAGGGCGATCAAAACGGATTTGTTCTTCAATTCAATCATGATATTCAATCAGCCTACCTCATTACGTATAAAACAAAAGCCACAGAGCGAATTTTTGAGGCTGAACAGATTGTCAATACCGTTACGGCTGGCGACGAGAGCAAACAAGCCAATCAAAGGATTGATCAACAAATCTTGACGAAACACCATGGAACACCGAACTACAAGAACAAAACCATTCCTTGGAGTATCACGTTCAATAAGGACCAACAAGTGATGAACAATCTGACGCTAAAGGATACTTTCACAAATGAAGGATTGACGCTGCAAAAGGACAGTTTGAAAGTCATGACGGGGAATACAGTTCTTGAAGAAGGCATTGAATATCAAATCGTCGAGCATGAAAATGGATTTGATATTCAATTGACAAAAGAAATCAAGACCGAACATACCGTCACGTATACAACTTCATTTGATTATGAAAAAAGAGCAGATAAAGATCAAAAGAATCTGCGGAATCATGTGAAGCTCGAATGGACCAATGAAGATGGGAAAGACCTAACGAAGGAGACTGATGCTGTCTTCACACCGGACACGTATACGCAATCCAATGGCTTTAAGAATGGATCATATAATGCCAAGACGAAAGAGATCACATGGAATATTGGTGTGAACTATAACCTAAAGCATCTAGATGAGGCAAGAGTTCAAGATTTCATTCAAGGAAACCAGCGATTGGTCAAAGATTCAATCACCATTTATTCGCTTGATCTAGATGGTGGAGAAAATGGTACGGAAGAGAAAGAGATCCTGTCTAAAGAGGATTATGAAATCAAATTCCTTGAAAATGAAAAAGGAGAAACAGGATTTGAAGTCATCTTCAAAAAAGCAATTGATTCACCATACAAAATCACATATAAGACGAGTCTTGAAGGGATGGCTTTAGTAGAGAAAACGTATGGAAATAAAGCAACCCTTTATGAAGGAAACACGAAAGAATCTGATGTGAATGCGGTAGTTTCTATCCCAAATGGCGGGAAATACACGAGCAAATCAGGGAATCAACAGGGGAAAGTAGTTGATTGGAGGCTGAATATCAACTTTGGTCAATCGACAGTACAAGATGCAACGATCATCGATCATCCGAGCGATAATCAAGCATTAATAGAACATTCTTTTCAACTTTATACGACGACAATAGATGAAAAGGGGCAAGTGACAAAAAAGGATGAGTTAGAAAAAGGGAAAGATTATGAGCTAAATCTGGCACTTAATCCAGATTCTTTTCAAATCCAATTTAAAGAAGAAATCACCAGACCGTATATTTTGGAATACCAATCTCTCATTCTAGATAAAGTGGGAAGTACACTACAAAACGAAGTGACTTTTAAAGGCGAAAATGTTCAAGAAATAAAGAAAGAATCAGAAGCCTCAATTGTTGTAAAACGTACGGCTGGTATGGGAGATGGAACGGGATCTGTTGGTGCGTTAACCATCAAAAAGGTAGATGCGAGCAGTGGAAAAGTGCTAAAAGGTGCGAACTTCTCCTTGACCGATGCTGCAAGTGGAATCGTCATCGGCAACAAGACGACAGATGAAGAAGGAAATCTCATGTTTGATCGTCTATTGTATGGCGACTATACAGTAACAGAAATGAAAGCACCTGATGGTTATATCAAAAACGATGAAGCGATACAGGTAACGATTGATCAGCCATATGAAGCAGGAGATCAAACGAAAATGGGAACGGTCATGACCGTTCAGAACCAAGAGATCAAGCAGCATGTCAAATTGACGAAAAAAGATAGAGATACAGGCGAAGCATTAGAGAATGCGGAATTTGAACTGAAGAATGAAGCAGGAGATACGGTACAAACCAATATGAAAACGGATGAAAAGGGAGAAATCCTTTTCAAAGACCTTGAACCAGGTTCCTATTATTTTGTTGAAACAAAAGCGCCGAAAGGCTATCAACTAAATACTCAGAAATGGCCGTTTACCATCAAAGAGAATCAAACGGAAACAACACTTGTGACAGCCATGAATGAGATTCTGACAGGTTCCGTAGAACTGAGCAAACTCGGTGAAGGCAATGAGAGACTAGCAGGTGCACAATTCAAGCTTTTAGATAATGATGGACATGAATTGAATGGGCATCTTGTGACAGAAGAAGATGGCAAGGTGATGGTCGATCATCTAAGGCCAGGTACGTATCAATTGATCGAAACAAAAGCACCTGAAGGCTATGAACTGGATGATACGCCGATTAAATTTGAAGTTCCGCTTGATCCAAAAGAGCTGGTTACCGTCTCGAAAAAGAACCTATATCAAACAAGTGCAGTAGAAGTCATCAAAGAAGGGGAAGATGGCAAGACGCTGCAAGGTGTTCGTTTTGACATTCTTGATCTTGATCAGAATGGAGAAGTCGTTCGGAAGGGTTTAGAAACAGATGAGGATGGAAAACTTTTTGTCGACAATCTCAAACCGGGCAAATATCAGCTTGTAGAGACAGAGAGTGTGGAAGGCTATGTAACCAAGAGTACACCATATCCTTTTAACATAGAATTTGCACAACAAACACCAACAGTGATCAACGTGATCAATGACCTCAAAACGGGCTCTGTCCAGCTTACGAAGCTTGGCGAAAAGAATGATGTACTGGAAGGTGCAGAGTTCAAGCTTTTAGATGCAAATGGAAAAGAGATCGAAACCGGACTAATCACAAATCGAGATGGGAAGATCACAATCAATGATCTTAAACCGGGAACCTATCAATTTGTTGAAACGAAGGCTCCATTTGGTCATGAACGTGATGAAACACCTGTGACCTTCGCTATTCCATTTAATCCTCAAAAGATGGTGAACGTAACAAAAGAAAATAGCCGGAAAACAGGCGGTGTCGCGTTACAGAAAAAAGGAGAAGATGGCAAATCATTAGAAGGTGTTGTCTTTGATTTGTTCGATGAACATGGAAAAATGGTTGAAGGTGGAGAAGGACTGATCACAAATCAAGAGGGTCAGATTAAGTTCTCGGGTCTGAAACCAGGAAGCTATCAATTTGTCGAAACGAAAAGTGTGGAAGGCTATGAATTGAGTGAAAAACCACTTGTATTTAAGGTTGAACTAGGCCAAACAGAAGCGGTTCATGTTGAAGCAATCAATCAACTAAAGAAAGGCTCAGTAGAACTGACGAAATTAGGCGAAGAAAAGGAAAGACTCGAAGGAGCAGAATTTACACTCTTAAATGAAAATGGAAAAGAACTCATGTCAGGTTTAAAAACCGATAAGAATGGCACCATTACTGTAAACGATCTGAACCCAGGATCATATCAATTCATTGAAACGAAAGCACCATTCGGCCATCAATTGGACTCAAAACCAGTTGACTTTAAGATTGAATTTAACCCTCAAAAAAAGGTCGAAGTCACAAAGGAAAATGTCCGTATGACGAGTGCTGTAAAGCTTCAGAAAAAAGGGGAGGATGGCAAGCGATTAGCTGGTGTGACCTTCGATCTGTTCGATGGACATGACAAGCGAATCAAGAAAGGACTGAAAACCGACCGAAATGGCCAAGTGACAGTTGATGCTCTGAAGCCAGGAACCTACCACTTTGTCGAGACAGCAAGCATAGCAGGCTATGAATTGGATCAGACACCGATCTCCTTTACTATTCAACTAGGTCAAGACAAACCGGCAAAAGTAGAGATGATCAATAAGCTCAGCCCAGGTGCGGTGGAACTCACCAAAGTGGATGAAGAAGGACACACGCTAGAACATGCAGAATTTGATCTTCTTACTCATGAAGGAAAGACATTGAAAAGGGCACTTGTCACGGATCAAGAGGGCAAAATAAGAATCAATGACCTAAAACCGGGTGATTATCAATTGATTGAAACAAAAGCACCTCATGGGTATCAATTAAATGGAACATCCATTCCATTTACCATTGAGAAGAATCAGAAAAAACCCCTTCAATTAACAGCAAAGAATCAGTTGATCTTAGGAAGCCTTCGCATCATAAAAGTAGACCGTCAAACAGATAGAACCTTAAAAGGAGCAACCTTTGATATTCAATCGAAAGGCGGAAAAACCATACAATCTGTGACAACAGGAAAAGAGGGGGAAGTCATCGTCAAAGGGCTTAAACCTGGTAACTATACACTCACAGAAACGAAAGCACCAAACGGTTATATGACTTTAAAGAAGCCAATCAAGTTCACAATTGAAATGGGCCAATTAAATATAAAGACCATTATCGTAAAAAATGCAGCAGTGAAGAATGATCAGAATCATTCCAATCCGCCAAGCCCTCATGAAGGTGATCAGCATCCGCCTCATAACGGTGAACTTCCAAAGACCGGGGAAGAATGGCTACGCTATTTGATGTATGCAGGGATTTTACTAGTAGCTGCTGGAACTGTTTTACTTGTTGTCAGAAGAAGAGCCATTCAATAAAAGGAGGGAATGAGTCTATTGGTGAAAACAAAAACCCTATTAGGCGGCCTTTTGGTGTTCATGGGTCTTATGCTCATCTCCGTTCCTTTTATATATGAATGGCAAAAATCTCAAGAGACAGCTGCAATGGAACGAGCGCTAAAGATGATGGGGGAAAATGACAGTGATGATCTTTCTTCCATTCCACATTTAACGGTGTCAGAGGAAGACCTGCGTGACGTCATGGAGCTTGAGATCCCTTCAATTGATTTAAACGAAAAAGTGCTGCCTGTCACCTCAGCAGAAAATTTAAGCATTGCACTGACTCAAATCAAACCTCATCAAGTACCTGGGAAAGGGAATTTTACGATTGCAGGTCATAGAGGATTTCGAGGAGATCGTCTTTTTCGACAGCTGCCAGAGGTGCCTAAAGGGGAAAACGTCCTCTTACATCATCAAGGGGAAACATACAAATATAAAATTGTCAGCTCTGCTACAATTGAGCCGACGAACGTGGATGTATTAAAAGATCAAGGGGAAGATGAACTGACATTGATCACCTGTACACTCGATGGCAAGAAACGCTTTGTCTTAAAAGGGATACGAACAAATGAACATAAGAATGAGCGTAATTCCCATGCATAAGTACAATGTATTAGATACGGGCTGCGAGGAAAAAGAAGGGAACAAGTCGTTGAGTATTGACATGCTGCATCAATTGTTAATAGAACATTATCCCACATTAAAAAGTGAACATTGGGTGGTTGATGTGGATACCATTCGGGCATCACCCATTCTGCACCCTTCATTAAAAAGAAAACTACCGTTTGGTGTCGAGAAATTCACCTGTGTTTTGTTCAAGCAACAGACAATATCTCTTGGCTCCCCCTTGATTGTGTACTTTTTATTGGATGAGAAAGGCGAGTCGTTTTACGCAATAGATCTCTTGGTTGAACAGGACTTTACTCATTAAATGAAATGTAAAAAAGGAAGGGATATGCCCCTTCCTTTTTTTGGTTGATTTATTTAGGCAAACAATTTCAGCCCAACCACGCCAATCACAATCAGCAGTAGACTAAGTATCCGAATGATGTTTTTCGATTCTTTAAATAGAATCATATGAAACAAGACTGAGCCAGCCGTACCAAGTCCAATCCAGACCGTATAGGCGATGGACACTTGAAGAGACGAGAACGAGGCGTATAAAAACAAAAAGGATAAGGCGAAGCCTCCGACAAACAGGATGCCTGTTGTGATTTGTTTTTTCTTACTAAACATATTCAAGCCGATGGTCCCGCCGATTTCGCAGGCAGAGGCTAATAGCACAAAAAACCAGCCCATGTTATACCGCTTCTCCTTTCTGCTCAAGCGCCTTTCTATCAGACACTTTTAGTCCAATAATCCCGAGGAGTAAAATCCCCATAAATAAGAGCTTCTCTAATGAAAACGAACCGCCGAACAGCGCATAATCCATAATAGACGTACCAATCGTCCCAACTCCAGCGAACACAGCGTACACTGTCCCTGTCGGCAGCTTTTCACAGGCCTTCATGAGAAAATAAAAATCAATCGGGATGAGGCAGATAATGACCGCCCACTCCCAAACAGCATCTGCTTTATTTAAACCAAACACCCAAAGTAATTCGAATAAACAAGTGAGTGCGACATATATCCAGCTTTTCTTCATCATCTTTCCTCCCAGAACTGACGATTCGTCATTTTGAAACCAAAAAAGAGCGTACAGCATCATGTGCTGTACTATGTTAAGGTGTCTCTATGCCAAGTGCGTAAAGGAGAAATTGCTTGACCTCTCGTTTTTGAATGAGGACCTCATCTGTATCTGTTTCTGTAAATAAATACATTTGTTCAGCTGAAGATTCCAGCAATCCGATAATAAACTTCGCTGCATAATGACAATTCAAATTTTCACGTACTCTTTTGTCCTGTTTTGCCTTTTCTAAAAAAGCGGCAACCCATTTGTAAATCGGTTCATAAATATCTTCCCATTCTTTTAAATGCTCGGTGGCAGCTAAACCTGAGTAGGTTAGGGCAAGAACATCACGGTATTGTCTTGTAAAAGCGAAAATAAATTCAACAAGCGCATCTGCTTGATCGAGTACATCTGCATGCTGAGTCAATTTCTTTTCAATCGCAGGCACCATCTGTGCGATGAGATGTTCTGCGATGGCAGGCATAACAGATAGCTTCGACGGAAAATATAAGTAAAATGTTCCTTGTGCAACCCCTGCTGTTTTCACAATATCCGATATGGTCGTCTTTTCAATTCCTTTTTCTTTAAACGCCTCAATCGCAGCAAGCATAATTTTTTCTCGTTTCGACATATGATCACCGACCTTAAATGACTGAATGTCAGTCAGTATAACGAGAAAATGACGATTTGTCAATGTGGCATCCTCTGATGGATTGTGAGAATAAGTGATGAATAGAGGCAGGCTTGAATAAGCTGTAATATGGTCAAGCATCACGTGAGAAAGGGGCAGCTCTTTGTATGACATCCAGCGTTATGTTTTCAATGGCTTATTTCCTCCTGCTCGTCCCGTTCTATCTATATATGAGATACAGGCTGGCAAAAAAGAAGAAACGCTTTATCTATTTACGAACAGAAATGGTTCTTGCCTGTCTGTTTGTTTATACGAATGTTCTCTTGTATTTGACGGTTTTTCCGAATCGTTTTTCTGCGGCAAGAGATCAAGTGAGCGTCAATCTCATTCCTTTTCACTCAATCCATCAAAATCTTCACGCCTATCACCACGGCTATCCAAATCTCGTCTTTTTCAATTTGGCAGGAAACATTCTATTATTTGTTCCGCTCGGTTTTTTTCTCTATCAAACCTTTCGGACCATGCGCTGGCAAAAGGCGGTGCTGGCTGGGTTTATGCTGTCAGCGATGATTGAAGTCCTTCAGTGGATATTCTCACAATCTGGTATGATTACAAGAAGCAGTGATATAGATGATATCATTTTAAATACACTTGGAGCAGCGCTAGGCTGCATTGTCTATCAGATATATCGACGAAGGAAGGAGAATACGAGGTGAAACGAATATGTATCATCCCGTGCGGCGCCAAGAAAATATGGGACGTGCATCCAGAGGCAGGAAGCCAGCCAGCGGGTCTCGTCTACTTAAGTCCGCTCCACCAGCGAACGAAAATCTATGCGCAAACATTCTTTTCAGACTGGATGATTTTATCCGCAAAGCACGGATTCTTAAAGGCAGATGACATTGTTCATGAAAATTATGATGTAGCATTTGGCACACCGCACAAAGAACAGCTCACGCGAGAAGAACTGAGTCATCAATTCCATGAAAAAAATCTCGCCACATATGATGAGCTTGTCATACTAGGTGGAAAGAAATATCGGAAAGTGATGGACCCTTTATTACAGCCTCACCAACAAGCGAATTATCCGCTCGCTCCCTATCAAGGCATTGGCTATATGCTTCAGGCATTAAAGAGAGCGGCTGAGACAAAAATAGAACTTTCTCCGCATATTTCATGCACTCATGTCTCTTTGCAAGCAGGGTTTTCATCATCAAAAAGAGAATAATTGAAGGAGCGATGTGAATGGTTTTTCATATCTTTTCAGCAGCCACTAGGGTGTCCGCATCGCTCATGAAGAAGTGGCTCAATGAAAAAGGGGGCGCATGAACATGACAACCATCTATTTAGCTGGTGATTCAACTGTTTCATCTTACCCAGATCGTCCTGTTCAAGGAGGATGGGGAGAGTTTTTACACCGCTATACGGCACATGATGTTAAAGTAGAGAACCGGGCGATCGGTGGAAGAAGCTCAAAGACATTCATTGAAGAAGGACGACTTGATGATATTCTGGCCGTCATTCAGCCGGGAGACTGGCTTTTTACACAAATGGGACACAATGATGCTTCTAAGGATAAGCCAGAACGGCATACAGATCCTTTTACAACGTATAAAAGCTACTTGTCTCAATATATTCATGGGGCCAGAGCAAAAGGGGCAACCCCGCTTTTGTTAACCCCTGTAGGCCGTTTTCATGAAAAAGACGGAGAATATATCAATGATTTCCCTGATTATTGTTCCGCTATGAAAGAACTAGCCGATGAAGAAGAGGTTCTTCTCGTTGATTTAAATACCGTAAGTCTTCAGTTTTATCAAACCTCCGGCATAGAGAAAACAACTTCTTACTTTATGCTGTCGACAGGCATTGATGACCGCACACATTTTACAAAAGAAGGGGCAGATGCGATTGCAAGGCTTGTCTCTCTTGAACTAAAGGACCTTGGTTTAACCATTGTATGATGTATGACAGGACGAGTGAGCGCTCGTCCTGTTCTTTTTTTGAAGAAAGCTATTGATTCCCTTCAGCAGAGTAGACTACAATAGATACATATGATAATGAGAATCAATATCAATTATAATAGATCAATCAATGAAAAACTGGAGGGACTCAAATGGCAGATCAGCTTGAATTGTTTGACGTCACCATTATTGGCGGCGGTCCAGCAGGAATGTACACCGCCTTTTATAGTGGGATGAGGGATTTAAAGACGAAAGTACTTGAGTACAACGATAGCCTTGGCGGGAAAATCCTTCTTTACCCTGAAAAAGTCATTTGGGATGTAGGCGGTTTGCCGCCAACAAGAGGAGAACAGCTGATTCAGCAGCTCGAGACGCAGGCGAAAACATTTGAGCCAGAGATTGCGCTGAATCAAAAAATCACGCAATTCGAGCGCGTAGAGAATGGTCATATCCTGCTCACGGCTGAAAATGGTGATCGTCATTTGACAAAGACTTTGATCTTAGCAATGGGTCACGGAATTCCTGTTCAACGGAAGCTTGAAATCGAGCATGCAGACCGTTATGAGGTGACAAATCTTTTTTACACCGTGCAGGAACTAAAGACTTTTGCAGGAAAGCGAGTAGTCATCTCTGGGGGCGGAGACTCAGCAGTCGATTGGGCAAATGCCCTTGTTCCAATTGCTGAAAGTGTCACCGTCGTTCATCGCCGTGATATGTTTGGCGGTCATGAAAAAAACGTTGCCAACATGAAGGCATCTTGTGCGCGAATATTAACACCGCATGAACTCACAGAGCTTCACGGTCAAGGTGACAAAATTGATGCGGTCACTGTCCAGCACTTGGAGACAGGTGACATCGAACGAATCGAAACAGATGCGGTCATCGTCAATCATGGGATGAAAGGTGATTTGAGTGTTCTATCAGAATGGGGACTCAAACAAGGTGAATGGGGACTCATCGAGGTCAATGAAAAAATGGAAACCAATTTACCGGGCGTCTATGCGGTAGGCGACTTATGTACACATAAAAGTAAAGTCCGTTTAATTGCCGGGACGTTTGTCGATGGCGTCAATGCGCTGAATAGTGCCAAGCTTTACATCGAACCAGAAGCGGAAAAAGTGGCGTATGTCTCCTCACATAACGAACGCTTTAAAGAGAAAAACAAAGAATTACAAACGGCTGGAGCTCGATAATCATCACCCAGTCAAACATTGAAGTGCTAAAATAATGTTTTATTTTAGCACTTTTTTATATGGAAGGAGAAAGAGAGAATGACATCCTATACTCATACAATTCTTCACATGAAAGAAAGCAGTGAGCGATCTCTTTCTGTGAAACAAACGGTCTCCTGGCAAACATCTTCACCTATGATTTTGACTGCGGATGGTGCTGTGAGGCTTGATATGGAAGGATTGGAATACGAGCTGCATGCAAAAGACAGTATACTCATCCGATCAAATATCGCAGTGATCATTCAGTCTTTATCCAGCGTGCCGGTGGCCATCTATACTGTCACATTTGAACAATTCACTTTGGCAAGCAATGCGCAAAATGAATTGATCTATAAAGTCAATCATGATGATCTCCCTGATAATGGAGAGCTTGTCAAAGGCTCTGCCTTGCTTTTTTCCTATATCAAACAAATAAAGACGAGTCAAAGTGTACAAGAACAGGCGAAATGGCTGGAAGAAATCATGCAGATTTTTCAGCATCAATCTCAACCATTCTCAGAGAATGTTCATTATTCAATCGAAATGATTTTGCAATATTTGGATGAACACTATGATCAAAAACTAACAAGAAAAGATTTAGCTCATAAGATGGGTTTTCATGAAAGTTATTTTTCAACCTTTTTCAAACAAAGTATGGGAATGAGTGTGACAGAATATATTGCACAAATTCGAATAGATGAAGCAAAAAAACGTCTCCTGCAAACCGATGATCAAATTCAAATCATTGCACGACAAGTAGGATATACAGACAGTTTGTATTTCAGCAGGAAGTTTCGCCAGAAGACAGGAAGATCCCCTAGTCAGTTTCGAATGAACCGAAAACCGGAGCGTATTGCCGCTTTTCAATTTGCCGGTTCATTGATCGCATTAGGCATTCAGCCAGTTTGCATGGATCAAGAAACCTTTCTCCATTCAGACATGTTCAAAGAACAACTGGCCAATTCGCTCGTCATAGATGAACACACCCCGGATGACGTCTTTAAATCACTTCAATTAGATTTAGTGATCATACCGAATTATTTTTATTCAAAGCCTGCGCTGATCAAGCGTTTGGAACGTATTGCACCTGTGCTTGTATTACGATATGGCGGTGGTCATGCTGTGACAGAGGTGTTGTCTTTAGGACGCCTTTTAGGAAGAGAGAAAGAGGCGAAGGATTGGGTGAAACGTTTCGAAATCCTTACTCAAAAGGCAAGAAATAGCCTGTCTTCTTTTAGGAAAAAAGGAGAGACAGCTGCGATCTATGAAATGAGAGGGCATGACAAAGTGTATATATGGTCCTATCAGGCGAGAGGTGCCCGCTATCTTTACGAAACGCTCGGCTTAAAGCCTCCGAAGGCGATTCTAGAAGAAGTTCTTCTCCCAAATCAACATATGGTCATTCCTTTAGAGAGGCTAGGAGAATACGAAGCGGATCATATGTTTTTTATTGTCGGAGTTCAACATGGATGGTATCAGCAAATGGACAAGCGGATGGAGGAAAGCGATGTTCTCCGGCAATTACCGGCTGTGAAGAACGGAACCTTTTATCCAGTAAAACTGGAGGAGTTTCGATTTGATGAAGGGGAGCGTGCGCTTTATTTGATTGACCGATTCGTCTGCCGCTTGTCACAGACAGCTCATCCAACAATTGTCCATATGTAAGTTGCGAGAATCCTCCATAGACCACTTCAAGTGAGGTTGATAGAATACATGAGACTAGTAATTGATAACTATTCTCATTTGAAGTAGGGAAATAAAGGAGGAATATTCAGATGAAAAAGGCGTATTGGATATGTGCTGTCATCCTGCTCATGATATTGGCGGCCTGTGGCAATAAAGAACAAGCCAAAACAGCAGAATCAAAGCAGCAAACGAAAACGGTCGAAACAGTGAAAGGAAAGATAGAGATTCCAGCTCATCCAAAACGAATTATCGTAGATGGATATTTAGGGAGCGCCATTGCACTTGGTGTTCAACCTGTAGGTGCGACCACACAAGATTTAAAGAACGTACACTTGAAGGGCAAGATAAAAGGAATAGAGGATATCAGTGACGAACGTTCAGCTGAAAAAGCACTTAGCCTAAAGCCTGATCTGATTATCACAGCCGTACAGGATGAAAAAGTCTATGATGTGTACAAAAAAATAGCCCCTACCTTAGTGTATCCTTACGGTTCTTTCAAAGATGCACATGAAGAAGTGACAACGCTGGCAAAAGTTTTAAATAAAGAGGAGGAAGGAAAAGCATTCCTTACCACCTTTGATCAACGAATTGAGGCAGCTAGAAAAAAGTGACATCTGCTTTAAAAGGTGAAACAGTTTCCATCATGGGCGCATTTAAAAACGATGTTTATGTGTATGGTAACGGAATTTACCGAGGCGGGCAGGCGCTCTATCAACAACTACAGGTAAATCCACCAAAACAGGTCAAAGACACGATTTTAAATAGTAAGACAGGTTATGAATTGATCTCATATGAAACCCTTCCGAAATATGCGGGGGATCATATCTTCATTGATGAATCCAATGGCGGGACATTTGATCAAAATAATTCCATCTGGAAAAGCCTAAAAGCTGTCAAAAAAGAGCAAACCTATCAACTGGATACAGAGTTCTTTTGGCCTTATGATCCGATTGCAGTAGCGAATCAAGCGGAGAAGTTTGCCGACATATTGACAGGAACGTCTGATCGGTAGGAGGTCTGTCAATTGTTAAAGCGCTTCTTCTCATACTACAAACCATATATGGGGCTGTTTGTACTAGATTTTTCCTGTGCAGTACTGGCCGCCTTACTCGAATTATCCTTCCCCCTTGCCATCAGTAAAGTCATGGATGACTTGCTGCCAAATGGTGATTGGGAAGCCATTTGGTTTTGGGGCAGTTTGCTCCTCATTTTATATGTGATCAGCTCCACCATGCATTATGTTGTGACTTATTTTGGCCACAAATTGGGGATTAATATTGAAACAGATATGAGGAATCAGCTATTTTCTCACGTCCAAAGAATGTCCTTTCGCTTCTTTGACAAAAAGAAAACGGGGAAACTCGTTTCCCGTATGACAAATGATTTAATGGACATTGGCGAAATCGCTCATCATGGTCCAGAGGATTTATTTATCGCTGTGATGACACTAACTGGGGCCTTTGGCCTGATGCTGTCGATTAACTGGCAGCTTGCCGTCCTCACATTTATTGTCGTTCCATTCCTGATCGGATTATCCGTCTACTTTACGAAAAAAATGTCCGCTGCTTTTGATAAAATGTTCTCAAGCATTGGACAATTCCACTCACGTGTTGAAAACAACATTAGTGGAATACGTGTTGTAAAAGCATTTGGGAATGAGTCACATGAAATGGACCGTTTCATTGAACATAACCAGCAGTTTAGAAAAACTAAGCTGGCCACTTATCAAATGATGGCAGTGCATACAGCGGTCAGTCATTTTCTCATGAAAAGTGTCACGGTTTTTGGTCTTGTGTGCGGGGCATGGTTTGTGCTGCAAAAGAATATGACGTATGGAGAATTTGTTTCATTTGTACTTTTAACAGGCATTTTCTTAGGGCCCATTCAACAAATCAATGCAGTCATTGAAATGTATCCAAAAGGTGCAGCAGGCTTTAAACGATTTGCATCACTCATCGACCAATCGCCAGATGAAAAGGATGCTGATGACGCAATTGAAGTCGATCAGTTAAACGGGGATATCGTTTTTCAAAACGTGTCTTTTCAATATGAATCAGATAAACCAGTTCTGCATGATATCAATCTTGAGGTCAAACAGGGAGAAACGATTGCCATCGTAGGCCCTTCAGGTGCTGGGAAATCTACGCTTTGCAGTCTGCTGCCTCGTTTTTACGAATGGCAGGAGGGAACCATTACAATTGATGGGATTGAGACAAGAAAGATGACACTCGCTTCACTGCGTAGACAAATTGGTGTCGTGCAGCAGGATATTTATTTATTCCATGGAACAATCCGAGAAAATATCTTATATGGAAAACTAGATGCATCTGATGAAGAAGTGTGGAAGGCATTAGAGAAGGCGCAGCTGAAGGATTTTGTGAATAGCTTGCCAAAAGGGATGGATACGATCATTGGTGAGCGTGGCATGATGTTATCCGGCGGACAAAAACAGCGGATTTCCATTGCACGTATTTTCCTTAAAAACCCGCCCATTTTTATCTTAGATGAAGCCACATCTTCGCTTGATACGGAGACAGAGTCATTTATCCAAGCATCACTTGAAGAGCTGGCTGAAGGACGAACAACGTTTATCATTGCCCATCGTTTAGCCACCATACAGCATGCCGACCGTATTGTTGTCTTAACAAAAGAAGGCATAAAAGAGCAAGGAAGACATGAAGACCTGCTCAAAAAGGACGGGCTGTACCGGCGGTTATATGAAACACAATTTAGCAAGTAAAAGAGAGAAGCCGGCAATTAACTGCGGGGCGCAAATAACATCACACTGACGCCGGCTAAACAGATCAAAGCACCCATCCAGTCATAGAGGTCAGGGGTTTTTCGGTCGACCCACCAGCCCCAAAACACAGCAAGGACGACAAAAACACCGCCATAGGCAGCATAAACCCGCCCAAAGGTCGGGAACTGCTGGAAGGTGGGGATGACGCCATAAGCGACCAGGATGAGGCTGCCGGCAATCCCGTAGCCCACAGGTTTTGCTTCACGCAGCCACAGCCAGACAAGGTAGCCGCCACCAATTTCAGCCAAACCAGCTAATAAAAAAAGGACAATCGTTACAATCATTTACGGACACTCCAGTTCTCCTATTTCGTTCTATTATGACATGATGAAAGAATGTGTTCCACCCGCACTACCATTCAGCCCTGCTGCTGGGAACTTGTATGTCCTGACAAAGAGGACAGAACAAGCAGAAAAACCTGTAAAAAATCGTTGCGGCAAAATGTCTGGCATCTGCCGTTTATCAAATAGGGCCCATTAAAGGAGCTCAGCCGGTGCTTTGAAAATAGACAGGTAAAAGGAAGCATACGTCAGCTGTCAGCCTTGAATCAAAAAAGGATGCCTTTTAAAGGGCATCCTTTTTTGATAGGCAAAGGGAACTTTTCTCAAAATGAGGCGTAGTACATGTAGAGGTGAAACGCATGCAGTCATGTACAGAGAAACAATTATTTCTTTTATCATTCAGATACGCATTTATCGCATTATACTCTTTGTTGATTCCATTCATTGCAAAAGTCCTTTTTGTGCCGTCCCCTTTATTTATTGTGTTGATCGCTCTTTTCATCACTCACAATCTCGTAGTAAGTATTGTGTGGTTTTACAAATCGAGGAAAATTAGAAAGCGCCAGTCAGGCGACCTATCCAAGCGGGGACATATCTTGGTCCAGCTCGTGCAAAGACTCGAACAGCTCATGATGCTTGGATTTGTGATGCTTTGGGTCAGCGAGTGGATACAGGGAGGGGCAGATAACTTTATCCTCTCATTCACTATGTTTCTATTGATCATCGTTATCCTACAGCACATTCAGTTTTATTACGTTCAGCTCTTTTTTAAGTCCACCAGCTGGTTCACTTATGTTCTCTCTTTGCAAAAGGCTCGCCCTTCATACATGGCGAGGGAGCGAAAGGCTTTCAAGAGGTCCTAAATGTGCCAGCGCTTGCTGACCAATCCATAAACTTTAGAAAATTATGATAAAATGTGGAAAAGAAGCATGGAGAAAGGGAGTGCAAGCGAGTGAAAGCAGTTGGATTATTTGAGTACTTGCCGATTGAGGATGAGCAAAGCCTGATTGATCATGAGGTGGCAAAGCCTCAAGCATCTGGCAGGGATGTATTGGTGAAGGTAGAGGCTGTGTCGGTGAATCCAGTTGATACAAAGGTGAGATCACCGAAGAAGCAGAAGGAAGATGAGCTGAAAATTCTTGGCTATGATGCAAGCGGTACAGTGGTGGAGGTAGGCGAAGCGTGTACGCTGTTTCAACCGGGTGACCACGTATATTACGCAGGAGATATCACGCGTCAAGGCTCAAATAGTGAGTACCAGCTTGTGGATGAGCGCATTGTGGCGAAAAAGCCTGCAAATCTCTCTTTCGCAGAAGCAGCCGCAATGCCTCTTACAACGATTACGGCATATGAAGCGTTATTTGACCGGATGCATATGAAGCGGAATGCAGAAGGCGCGACACTGCTGATCATCGGCGGTGCAGGCGGGGTGGGCTCAATTGCCATTCAGCTGGCCAAATTAGCAAAAGCAACTGTGATCGCTACCGCATCAAGACCCGAAACAAAAGAATGGTGTCTCTCATTAGGTGCTGATCATATCATTGACCATCATCAGCCGCTCTTAACGCAGCTTCAGGAAAAAGGGATTGGCGAAGTGGATTATATTTTATGTTTAAATGATACAGATGGTCATTTCAAAGGAATGGCAGAAGCGATTAAACCCCAAGGGACGATCTGTAGCATTGTTGAAAATCAACATCATTTAGACATTCAATTGCTCAAAAACAAAAGTGCTGCATTTGTATGGGAATTCATGTTCACACGGCCTATGTACGAAACAGCGGATATGATCAAGCAGCACGAGCTTTTAAAAGAAGCAAGTGCATTATTTGAGGAGGGGACATTAAAGCATACGTTAACAAAGGTACTCAGCCCTATCAATGCGGCCAATTTGAAGCAGGCGCATCAAACGCTTGAGCAAGGGAAAATGATCGGCAAATTTGTGCTTGAAGGATTTTAAGGAGGGGCATCGTATGACGACATCATGACAATATCCGATTGGTTTATATAAACCGGTCGAACGACAAACGAAAGAACAGCTCAAGGCATGGATTGATTAGCAGTCTGCATCGCCGATGGGTCACGTTACTTCGCGAGATGACAGAGGAAGATTTCAACGCTGTTTATTACCATCCAGCTGATCAACAAACGGTGTCCTTATATGATGCAACAGGAATGTACGTCTGGCATTCACAGCATCACCTTGCCCATATAACGGAATTAATCAAAAGAAATCAGTGGAATGAAAGGAGTCGAAAACATGTCTAGTAGAAGAATTGTCGGCGCCATGTTTATCTTCATGGCCACTTTGTTTTATATAGCAAAATATGTTTTATTCGAGATACATTATTTTAATACGAATCTAGAGGATGATGCGAGTAAATTTCAGCTCCTTGAAGAAGTTCTGCCTGGTGGAACATGGATCAGCCTCCTTTTCCTCATCATCGGTGCAGGCTATCTCTTATGGGATGATAGGGAAGTGATTCGTAAATATCTTTTCACCCCAGATCGACAAGAAACAGAAGAAATAAAAAAGACGGATCTCAAGTGACCGTCTTTTTTCCTTTTTTTCTTTTTTCCTTTTAGCCACGTTCGGGACGAAGTGCCTTTTCTAAAATGGCTAGACCTTCATTGACTTTTGCTTTTTCCTCATCATTGAGCCGTTGTAGGGAATTTTTAATTTTTTCGTGCCCTTTTTGATAAATACTTCTGAAAATGTTTTTCGCTTCCTCTGTCAGTTCTACGACAATCATTCGCCGGTCACGCTCTGAATGCTTTCGTTCAACAAAGTTAGACTGCTCTAATCGATCAAGCAGACCTGTCATATTAGACAAAGAAGCGCCCATTTTTTCAGCTATTTCGGACACTTTAAGGGAGCCATGGTTATTAAGCAGCATGAGCACCTTCATTTGAGGCATACTCATATCAAGCTTCATCCATTCAGAAACATCTCCAAGTCCTGCGGCAGTGAGCACTTTCATATAAAGCACCCATGTCTTTTTTTCCTCAGGAGATAGAATTTCCTCTTTTAGTACGGTGGTGTCATGAATATTATATTCCACGCTTGTTCACTTCCTTTAAGCGGCTCTTTTCTTTATATTACTGATTTTTACTTCTAATTGAAAGTATCATGAAGCTTTTGAATGTGAAACTGCATGAATCAAGTGGTATTTGTTGTATAATAATGTTCAGTTGAAATAAATGAAGCAACCTAGAAAGTTGGGAGAAACATGTGGAACAAAAAAACGGGTATGACGATTTTAAAAATGCTCTTTCCCATCGTCATCATCCTTGTCTTAATTTTTTTCGCCAAGCAGGAGCTGAGCGGCCTTTCCATTAAAAAGACGTTTTATATTATTGATAGCTTGAATCGAATGGACTTGTTTATTCTTGTTTTTCTAGGACTTGTCGCTGTTCTATCAATGTCCTTATATGATTTTATTTTAAGAAGAAGCCTTGATATGCCGATCAGTGGCTGGAAAACGATTCGTATTTCTTGGATTGCCAACTCCTTTAACAGTGTACTTGGGTTCGGCGGATTATCAGGAGCAGGGCTCAGAACGCTTTTATACAAGGAGTACATCACAGATACGAAAAAGCTACTGAAAGGCATTGCCCTTTTGACATCCTCTGTCCTGCTGGGCTTATCTATTTTCAGTGATTTGATCTTGGTCAGGGTTCTGCCTGTTGAAAGTATTATTAGTCGGGAGCCATGGCTATGGGCATTTGTCATTATTTTTGCCTGTATTGTGCCCATTTACATCATCATGGCCTCCATTCGAAAAAGCTCGATTGAGAGCGGTGAAAATGGACTGAAGCACCCGATTTACGCTTATATTGGTGCATCGTTTTTAGAGTGGCTGGCAGCTGGCCTTGTCATGTATATGGCTGTCGTCTCCATGGGGATGAACGTCGATGTCCGTATCATATTAGGCGTGTTTGCGATTGCATCAATCGGCGGTTTAATCAGTATGGTTCCTGGCGGATTTGGATCGTTTGATCTCATCTTTTTACTCAGCATGCAATACATTGGTTTTGATAAAGAGATGGTGCTGACGGCTCTTGTATTGTACCGCTTTGTTTACTCGATTTTCCCGTTTATTCTTGGGCTTTGTCTTGCCGCATATGATTTAACCGGCACGACGATTAGACGTCTCGAAGGCAACCCGAGAATGGCACCTGCGATTGAAACAACGAACGTCTTAATTATTTTGCACCGTGCCCTTTTAATTCGTTTATTGTACGGCTCTTTATCCATTTTAACGTTTGGAAGCGGACTGTTGATTATGGCTTCCGTTGTGCTTCCTGTTGATCGCTTAGGTGTGATTACAACCATTCCACACTTTCTGCTGTCAGGATTTAATGGTCTTTCTTTAATGTTCGGGATCATTTTGATGATTTTGTCCATTGAAGTGTATAAAAGAACGAAAAGATCTTATATTTTGACAATGATTGCCCTAGCTGGTGGTTTTGTGTTCACCTTGCTAAAAGGGTTTAACCTGAGTTTAATCTTTATTCTGCCGGTCATCATGGCGGTGTTTTTCTCCCTTCGAAATCAATTTGTGAAGCAGCAGGCACCTTATTCCCTGTATGAATTTGTAGCGGCTGCCGCTGGATATTTACTCGTTTTGTTTAACTATAATGTCATTGGGAACTTCATTTGGACAAAAATCGGACATTTCCTAAGTAAGGACTACTTGGTTCATAATGAACGGCATATCACGATGACAAGTATGATCGCCTTAATTGGGGTACCGCTTTTCTTTTTCATTAGCAAATTGATTTTTAATAAAAAGGCATTTCCAATTGGAGAAGAAGCAGAGGAAGAAAAATTAAAAACGTTTTTAGAAGAAAAGGGAGGAAATGCCCTCAGTCATCTTGGTTTTTTAGGAGACAAAAAGCTGTTTTTCTCCAGTGATGGCGAGGCGATGCTTCAATTTGGCCGTATTGGCCGCTGCGTCATTGTGCTCGGTGACCCATCCGGTCGTCAAGCGTCTTATCCGCTAGTACTGGAAGAATTTTTGCAGCAGACAGAGAAAGCGGGCTATCGTGTCGCTTTTTATCAAGTAGAAAGGGAAGGAATGGCTCTTTATCATGATTTAGGCTTTCACTTCTTTAAGCTTGGGGAAGAAGCCATCATTGATTTAGAAACATTCTCTTTGTCAGGGAAGAAAAAATCAAATTTACGAGCTGTTGCGAATAAGTTTGAACGAGAAGGCTACACCTTTGAAATGCTGGAACCGCCTTTTTCGGATGAATTGCTCACGACGTTGAAACAGATATCTGACAGCTGGCTTGGAAAGAAAAAAGAAAAAGGATTTTCTCTCGGTTATTTTGATGAAAACTACCTTCAAAAAGCGCCAATTGCCATTTTAAAAGATCAACAAGGTCAAATCATTTCCTTTGTGTCGTTAATGCCGATGTATCAAGAAGGAGAGATATCAATCGACTTAATGCGTCATATGCATGATGCGCCGAATGGGATGATGGATGCGCTATTTATCCACCTGTTTCAATGGGCGAAAGAAAAAGGCTATAAGTCCTTTAACATGGGAATGGCGCCGTTATCGAATGTAGGGACGTTCCAACAGTCCTTCCTCACAGAGCGTTTGGCGAGTGTCATCTTCAACAACGTCAGATATATGTATAGCTTCAGCGGCTTACGGTCGTTTAAACAGAAATATAAACCCGAATGGCGCGGAAAATATTTAGCCTATAAAAAGAATACGTCACTGCCCGTCACAATGGTACTTGTCACCAAGCTGATTGGGATGGACCCAAATCGAAACAGGCGTCCATAAGAGCAAAAACCTTTACCTTTCACTAGGTGAAGGTTTTTTTAGACAAAAGAATAGCAAAAGTGGTAAAGTTGAAGAGTAAAGGGGATGTTCATATGACATTAAATGGATGGTTTACAAAGGGATTAACTGAACGTACATATGTACACAATATGGAGAAAAACCGTGAAAACTTACTCACGGTGTACAACCAGTACTCAATTCATCAAAAAGAAAAAGAGCTGCTTCAACGGCTGCAAAAGAAAAAGCTAAGAGCGCTTGTGATCACAGCGGATTGGTGCGGGGATGCAATGGTTAATGTACCAATTTTCATGCGTATCGCAAATGAAGCACTGATTGATGCGCGCTATTTCATTCGGGATGAGCATCTAGACCTAATGGATCAGTATTTAACGAACGGGACCGCAAGATCGATTCCGATTATCGTCATCATTGATCAAGACGGGAATGAAGTGGGGAAATGGGGACCTCGCTCAGCAGAAGCTCAGCGCTTTGTCGACGAGAAAAAGCCGGACAAAGATGCACCTGATTTTGAAGAAGCTTTTCAGGTGTTTGCGAAAGAAGCCGCACACCACTATACGACAGATCGGTACTTATGGAAAGATATTGAGAAAGAAATAGTAGAAGTTTTGGCAAAAATATAAACCAAAAGACTACTTCGCCGCAATGGGAAGTAGTCTTTTTTTATCTTGTTTTTGCGTTTTACCTACAAAACACCGCATAAAGATGTAGAAAAACCGCAGAATTCTATCAAATACCGCAGAAAACCGCAAAGCATCACGATTTTCCCAACCACTTTTAGTTGAAAAACCTCATATATGCCATGAAATCAGCTATTTTGCCCTTATCTAAAGGCTCATATAACGCACGTCGGATGGCTTTTTCCCAATACAAGAGGCCCATCAACTATAGTAATCTAGTTGTAATCTCCTTTGAACGAACTAAAAAAACAAATGACGGAAAAGGACTGGCGATCAATCTATGAAAAAAATCATCTATCTCGATCAAGAAAAAAAGAAGCTCGCTGAATCAAAAAAAAGAGAACAGCGTTCCATCAAATCACTCAGGCTGCTTGTGTTTTATGATGGACAAAGTCCTACATGTGCAAAAGCGATTGACCTGTTGAAATCACTCGATTGGAAGAACAGAATTCACTTTGAATCATTTAGACATTCACAACTGCTGAGGCTGAATAAAATAAGTGAAGAGAAGGCAGAAAAACGAATCGTGTCTATTTCCTTAGCTAAAAATCAGAAAAATTCAGGGATTTATACTTGGCTTCGAATTGCTTGTAACATTCCTGCCCTATGGGGAACGGTCCCATTCATTGTACTCAGCATTTGGCTTGGCTTTGGTCAGCATGCGTACGATTATTTTGCGAGAAAACGGTATATTCATTCTGTCGAACAAGTCACCCGTCCTGATACAGATCAACAAAAGACCATCTAATCAATAGAAAAAGCATGACCTTCAATCGGCAGAAGGTCATGCTTTTTTGTAATATGGGACAAATGATGCCAAGTGATCAAGCAGCTTTGTTGTGTAGGACTTATAGGCTTTCTCATCAAGCTCTGAAGCCGCATAGGATAGCAAGGTTCTAAGGGCAAACAAGTACTCGCTATGCAACTCATTGTGTTCAAAGTAAGGAATGGCCGCTTCTACTAAATACGTTTTTAAATCATGAGGATTCTCCTCAATCATCAATTTATAGATTTTAATCATATATAAACAGTTTGGCTGAATACGAGGCTGTTTTAACAGCTCGTGTATGTAAGGAAGCGCCTTTTTTCGATCATATTCTGCATACAATGTCGCAATTTCATAGAGTGTTTCACAGTAACGATCTTCTATCTGCTCTTGATTAAAATAATTGAGTGAATCTAGTAAATAAGGCACAGCTGATGAAAAATCGCCTTCACGTTTTAAGAGAACTCCGTAATAAAAATAAGCTGTCATTTTAATATAGGCATCAGGGTGAAGGGAAGTGTGTAAAATCACTTCTTTTATATATTTTTTAGCTGTTTGAAAGGCTTTTAGTTCGAGTGAGATCACGCCATGAATGAGTGTACAATGGATGACCCGCTTGAAATTATTCTTTTGTCTATATAAATCCATTGCTTGATGTGTTGCTTCAAGCGCATCACCGAGATGCCCCATGGTTCCAAGTGCTTTTGCATAGTGATAATACAGGTCGCTCTGTTCAACAGAAGCATAAGAAAAACAGTTTTCAAGTCTTTTCAGCCCTTCTTCCAGCTGACCATTTTTGATCTGATGGATGCCATCTAGATATTCAAAAATTTCTTTTTCTGTTTCAATAAAGGTTTTTTCAAACTTTTTAAGCACACGGTACGTTTTTAAGGCAAGCGGCTGTTTGTCAGTTAATAAATAAAATTGAAATAAGGACAAATGATATTGAATCCCCAAATCGAGCGAAAAGAACTGTTCTTCGTGATGAATAATCATTTCTGCATTTTGTTCAGCCTGATCGAGTGCATAGAAATACATGTTCATTTGAAACTCATCGAGCAATGACAGCAGGTGACGAGCCTTTTGCGACAGTGTTTCTTGACTGATGCCAAGCCGCTCAAGCAGGAGATTAATCGTATCTTGATTGGCCTCCTTTGAGCCATTTTCAATTTTACTTAAATGAGAGACAGAACAAATGCCTTCTGCCAATTCAGATTGGGTCATATTTTGTTTATAACGATATAGCTTGATGATTTGTCCAATATTGATCTTCATTCCATCCAGAAGCCTCCCTTCCAATCATGGGTTGAAAGCCTTTTGAAAAAATGGCCGAATCAAATGAAATGGGAATACATGAAATCATTTCATCATCTTGGATGTTTTCTCAAAATTTGTTTAAAACGTAATATGATTGTAACATTACTTGAAAAAATCAAACAACTTTTTAGCTGACAGGGAAGGGACTCTATTTGCAACAACACACCATCATGTTTATAATGTGAATGAGAATCAATTTCAATTAAAATTGATTGAAAGGATGACATATATGCCACAAATCAAACAACAAACAGAGGCATTAACAGTTCGAGACGCTGTCAGATATAGACGATCGATTCGGAAATTCAAAGAAACACCGGTGACCATTGAGCAGCTCCAGCCATTATTAGAAGATGCAGTCTATGCACCAAATCATAAAATCACTGAGCCATGGCGCTTTTTATATGCAACGACTGATGAAGCAAAGGCAGTATTTGTTGAGCGGTTCATTGCTTTCTTTACACGCAATAACCCAGATGCAAAAGAAGAAAAGCTGAATCAATACAGAGACTATTTTTCAAAAGTACCAGCTCTTTTACTTGTCGTGCTAAAAGAAGACGAGAACCCAGTCGTGAGAAATGATGATTTTGCTGCAGTGAGCGCCCTTATTCAAAACTTCCAGCTGCTTGCTTGGGATCAAGGAATCGGCATGGTATGGAAGAGCGGCCGTATTTTATACGATAAAGGATTTCAACAGGAGATGGGATTAAACGAAAACGAGCGTTTTGCAGCGATTCTTCACATCGGTTATCCAGATGAAGTGCCTGAGGAAAAATCACGTCAGAAAGCATCAAGCCTGCTTACTGAAATCAAGTAAAAGAAAAACAGACCCTGTGAGAAGGTCTGCTTTTTTTTCTTATTGTTTTTTGGCACGCTGATCGGCTTCTTTCATACGTGCCATTGCTTTTACGTCATTTGGATCTGCAAGTTCTTTGGAAAATTCAACATATTCGCCATCCGTCTCCTGTGCAGCGAGCTGGTGGTTAAATTCTTTCTGTTGGTCTTTTTTCAAAGCCTTTCCCTCCTTTACAAGATCACTATAGTTATGTGCTTGTGAAGGAGGAATATCCATTTTATTTGTTTCTTTTTTCTGCTGCTCTTTCCGCTTTTTTGAATTCCTGCTGATACAGGACTTCCTGAGTTTTCTTCAGCTTAGACGTTGGTTGGTGTTCTTTTTTCTTCATCAAAACAGCCCCCTCATATCATTTCTTCATAGGATGGGTGTTTTGTCCATTTTTTATTCCTCTGAATGCAAAATCGCTTCTTGAAGCTCAGGATGCAAAAATTCATAAGAAGACAGCAGCGCCTTTTTCGGCAGGGCACGCTGACCTTCTAAAACAAGTAATGACATGTCGCCAAGTGCAGTTTTGATGACAAAGGATGGTACCTTCAGCCAGTGCGGGCGATGAAGGGCAGAAGCAATCGTTTGTCCAAGCTGTTTCATTTGAACAGGGTTTGGAGACGTGACATTGAGTGGACCTGATATCTGTTCATGTTGAATGGCATAAGCAATGAGATGTGCCACATCCTCCACGTGAACCCATGATACCCATTGCGAGCCAGAGCCAATCGTTCCACCAGCAAAGAGCTTGTATGGCAAGGTCATAAGAGGGAGTGTGCCTTTTTCTCCTAACACAACCCCAAAACGTGTATAAACCGTGCGAATGCCGAGTGCTTCTATTTTTTGACCTTCAGCTTCCCAAAGCTTGGACGTATGACTTAAGAAATCTGTATCGGCTGGAGGGGATTCCTCCGTAAAATCCTCTGTCTTCGAAGTGCCATAAATACCGACAGCGCTTGCCTGAATGAGTACAGACGGTTTCGTTTTCTGCGCTTCTATGATGCGCTTCACTTCCTGCGTTGATTGTAGACGGCTGGAGAGAATGCCTTCTTTTGCCTTGTCTGTCCAGCGTGTGAAGATGGATTTTCCTGCGAGGTTAATCCATACATCAATGGCAGGCAATTCATGTTCAGGGGACGCACCATCTGTCAGCCACTGCACGTAATGTAAATGATTTTGTTCGGATTCCTTCGGATTTCTTGTTAAAATATATAGATGATGTCCTTCAGCTGCGAGCACCTTTGTGACGTGCTGGCCAATAAAACCGGTTCCTCCGGTGATGGCGATATTCAATTGACATCTCTCCTCTCATATACATACCTATATCTTTCACGATTTTGAATCAGAAGAAACATCCTGACTGTTTGAAAAAAGGAGTGATCACAGGATGCCGTATATTACGAAAATTTCTGCTCAGAAAAACAATACAGAGCGCGTGAACATCTTTCTTGATGAAAAGTACGCGTTTAGCGTGGATCTAGATGTGCTCGTCCAACACGATTTGAAAAAGGGGAAAGAACTGGACGAAGCCGATATCATAGAGATTCAATTCGGTGATGCAGTGAAAAAAGGATTTCAGCAGGCCGTTGATTATTTATCCTATCGCATGAGATCGGTGAAGGAAGTCACCGATTATTTGACGAAAAAAGACATACCTGCACCTGCTATTAGTGAAATTATACACAAATTAAAGCATTACAAGTATGTCAATGATCTTGAATTTGCTGAAGCATATGTGAGCACTCACCGAAAAACGAACAGCAAAGGCCCGTCCGTCCTAAAAAAAGAATTAAAGCTAAAAGGCATAGACGATGACACCATTGAACAAGCGCTATCGCAATATCCGAACGATTTGCAGCTAGAGGAAGCTGTCAAACAAGTTCTCAAGCTTGTAAAGAAAGAGAAAAATCGTTCTGCAAAAGAGATTGAGCAGCGCATCAAGCTGCAGCTTCAGCGCAAGGGATTTTCATTTGATATCATTGATAAAGCCCTTCAAGAAGCCTATGATGGACAAGAAGAGGAAAAGGAAGAAGAAGCCCTCCACTATATGCTGGAGAAGGCAAAACGCAAGGTAGGATATGACGGGTCATTTGAAAAGAAGATGAAAGTGAAGCAGTTTCTTTACCGGAAAGGCTTTGATCTTAATACAATTGATCACGTTTTAGACAAAGGGGAATGACGGATGGAAAAACGCTATAGTGAGATGACAGAATACGAATTAAAGCAGGAGATTGCCGCCCTTTCTGAAAAAGCAAGAAAGGCTGAGCAGCTCGGCATTGTGAATGAATATGCTGTGTTGGAGCGGAAAATTGACATGGCGAAAGCCTATTTATTAGATCCATCGGCCATTCAGACGAAGACGACCTATCACATCAAAGATACGGACGAGCAGTTTTATGTAGAGTATTTGAATGGGGTTTTTGCTTGGGGATACCGAGTATCAGCGCCAGAAACAGAAGATGCACTGCCGATTTCATTGCTCACGAAAAAGGACTGATCCTAAGATCAGTCCTTCAGCGTGTAGACAAACCCTCGCATTCTTTGTCAGTCCTGCGTGCCGGTGCTCACGAATGTCAAATTCGCTCCGCGCCGGTACTCGTCCTTCCTAGACTGCAAAGGTTTTCAGATCACGCTGAAAAGAAGACAAAGGGCTAAAATAAAGGTCATTTCAGCCCTTTGTCAACAATGAAAGGACTGATCCTAAGATCAGTCCTCAGCGTGTAGACAAACCCTCGCATTCTTTGTCAGTCCTGCGTGCCGGTGCTCACGAATGTCAAATTCGCTCCGCGCCGGTACTCGTCCTTCCTAGACTGCAAAGGTTTTCAGATCACGCTGGAAAGAAGACAAAGGGTTAAAATCAAGTTCATTTTAGCCCTTTGTCAACAATCTGAAAGGACTGATCCTAAGATCAGTCCTTCTCTTTACTTCGAACGTTGTTTACGGACGTTGTTCTGAAGTACGATGTCGTGCTGCGTTTGCTGAGTTTCTCCGTTGACCTGAGAGGCAGAATGCTTTGCATTCGCCCATGGTTGAGGGTAAGCGGTTGTCCTTAATTGAACAAAATCTGCCATATACGATTTCCCATTTGAACTCATATCTCAAGCACTCCCTTTGGAAAAATTAGCGTTTCCCTGATGCCCTCATACGTTCCTGTGGACGAGTATTCGTCTCACCATTCGTCCTTTTAGATGCATACGCATCTGTGGCGCCTGGTTCGCCTTCAAACTTGTGATTCACTTGATTTGGAAAGCCCTTTGCTTTATTACGCATACTGATTCCCTCCAAACAATACAAATCATTTGCGTCTTTTGAAGACGTAAGGGTAGTATATGAAAAAAGAGATTTTTTTAATAAGGCACTTTCTGCTAGACGAAGGAGGAACCGGTATGGAACAATACTTTGAGCGATTAACCGAACAATTGATGGAAAAAAACAATATGCTGACATATGAAGAAGCACGTACATGGGTAGAACTGCTATGGAGTGATTTTGAAACGACCTATGCAAAGGCTGGCCATAAGTATAAAGGACAGGAAACAACAGAACGGATTGTCCAAGAATGGATTGAAAGCTACGGTGCGCAGCTCCATTTATTTCAAAATAAACAATCAAAGGCAAACGAGCATTTGCAACAAAATAACAAAGGGCTGCTGCACTAAAGGGGCGGGCTTTTTCACGTCTAATTATCTTTTTTAAAAAAAGGAAAATATATAAGTATACAAACAATTTTATGAAACAATACCCAGTCTGTGATAAGAATTACAGGCTTTTTACAATGGTTAAACTTAAAATTACATTAAATTCATCTGGCTGAAAATCACTGGAAATAAAACTTTGATATAATGAGACGATCAAAAATAAATGAAATTTATGGATAATAAAAAAGTGTTTCGTTTTCTGACAAAAAAGGAATAATAAATGTAACAATCTGAAAAAAGTGAAGAGAAGGTGCGATATGGAACGGGAATTGCTCTCTGTTATAATTCCTTCTTATAATGAAGGTGAAAACATCAGACGAATCTTTGAAGCACTTGAGGACGAGTTTCGCGATTTTCATTATGACTTTGAAATCATCTTTATTAATGATGGAAGCCAAGACAACACGCTTCAATACATGAGAGAGCTCTCTCACAAAAGTACAAAGGTTAAATACATTTCCTTTTCTCGTAACTTTGGGAAAGAAGCGGCTATTTTGGCAGGACTTGAACATGCAAAAGGAGTAGCTGCGATCATAATGGACGCCGACCTGCAGCACCCAACGTATTTGATCCAGGATTTTGTCAGAGGATATGAAGAAGGCTACCATCAAGTCATCGCCAAACGGAACCGTAAAGGGGACAGCAAGCTTCGCTCTTACTTATCATCCATGTATTATAAAGTGATGAACAAGGTGGTTGAAGTGGACTTGCGTGATGGTGTAGGAGATTTCCGTTTAATTTCACGCCAAGCGATTGACGCATTGCTTCAGCTGAAAGAGGGAAATCGTTTTTCGAAAGGGCTTTTTTGCTGGATCGGTTTTGAAGAAAAGGTCATCTATTATGAAAATGTAGAAAGACAGCATGGTGATACAAAATGGTCACTGAAGAAATTATTTAACTATGGCATTGATGGTGTGATTTCCTTTAACAACCGCCCGCTGCGTATTTGTTTTTATACTGGCATACTGATCTTATTTCTCTCTTTGATTTACATTGTGGCCACCTTTATTCAAATCGTCAGAACGGGCATCATGGTACCGGGTTATTTCACTTTAATCTCCGCTGTGCTTTTCCTCGGAGGGGTTCAGCTTTTGAGTCTAGGCGTGATTGGAGAATATATTGGCCGGATCTACTATGAAACGAAAAAGAGGCCGCATTATTTAATTCAAGAATCCAATGTCATGGAGCAAGAGACAAGCTCAAAAGAACAAGAACGAGTGTTAACGCAGTTATTTAAATAGCGTGGAGTCACATAACCGGCAAGCACGATTCGCTTGCTGGGTTGTTTTGTTTCAAAGAACAGTGGATCTTTTGTGGAAAGGATTTAGATGATGAAACGTAGATGGAAAATCATTGGAATGTGCCTCATTCTCGCACTATTAGGACACTCCTTTTTCTTATATGAATATACGCAAGGCCGCTATATGACAGGAGATGGGGACGGCATCTCGCAAATGCTCCCATTTAAAAAGCTGCTGTATGACGAATATGTGAAAGGAAACTTCTTTTATTCCTATCAGTTTGGTCTAGGCGGCGGTACATACACACAATTAGGTTATTATTTTACAACGTCGACGGTCTTTATGGTTACAGTCGCTGTCGTCTGGCTGATGAATGCGCTCCATCTCATTCAGTCAACGGACATTCATTTTTGGGCAAATGCTGTGATTTGGCTTAGTGTGATCAAGCTGACGGTCATTTTGTTCATTGCTTACCACGTACTTCTTTCAATCGTTCAGCATAGACTAGGGGCGCTGACAGGTGCTGGCATTTACGGACTGTCTATTGTGTACTTTCGGCATCAAACGTTTTGGGAGTTTTTCACCGACAGCATGATGTGGCTTCCGCTGCTTGTGCTTGGGGTTGAACGAATTTTCAAAACAGGCAAACCGGCTTGGTTTATTGCGGGTTGCAGCCTCATGCTGATCAATAATTTTTATTTTGCCTATATTCATTTTATCTTTTTAGCAATTTATCTCGTTTTCAGATATATGATCAAGCTTCGAAGTGAGGAGCGCGGGTGGAAGGTTTTCTGGACTCTTGCGATATCTACGCTATTATCCTTTGGGATCAGTGCAGCCTTTTTTATCCCATCTGTTTACGGATTTCTCAATAATATAAGGCCGCCGTATGAACAGGCCATTCCTTGGTTCGAGCTGCATGATCATCTGCTGTTTACAAGCAGGGTGTATTTAATCCCTATCATTTTTCTCATTTGCTTGTTCCTCGTTCCGCTTTACCGGAACAGGTGGTTTTTCATGTTCACAGCGATTAGCGTTCTGCTGATGATGTTTCACTACAGTCCAAAGATGGCGAGCGTGTTTAATGGTTTTTCTGCACCGCAATACAGATTTGAATACATTCTAGCCTTTACAGTTGGAGCGGTCGTTGCGATCACCATCAAGCATTTCTCGCAAATAGAGTGGGAGTGGAAAAAGCGAGCGGTATTAGGCGCCTGGATCGTTTTTATCCTCTCTATCATTTTGTCAGAACGAGCGATGCGAAATATGGATGTCGTTGTCTTTACAGGAATAGGACTGCTTGTGATTAGTTTATTCTTCCTCTGGATACATGCGGAAAAACGTCAGCACCTTCGTCTGTTTTCAGCTTTGCTCATTGTCGTTAGTCTACTGACAGCTGGTGTTTATCAACAAGGTTATTTATCTGAACGAAGCAATATCAAGGAAGTGTCAGATACGTATATGAAAAGTGAAGCATATGCGGGGCAAGAGCAAATGAAGCTCATTCAGCAAATTCAAAACCGCTCAAAGGACCCGCTCGCCCGGATTGATTGGATGAATGGTGTGCGAAACAACACCCCGTTATTTGAAGGCTTTCAAGGGATGAGTGTGTATTCGAGTATATTGAATAAGCATTTGCTCAATTTCTACTGGAATGACCTGCAAATTGATATGGGACGGGAAAGTGTCAGCCGTTATGCGACAATGGGTGACCGAGCGAATTTATATAGCTTGACTTACGGAAAGTATTATATGCGAGACAACATGGTGTCTTACTCACCGCCAGCTTATTTTAAGCCAATATTGGAAAGTGAGCATTATGAGGTGTATGAAAATACACGGCCGCTGCCATTTGCAAGAACAACAAGCACCGTTTATTCAGAAGCGTCCCTTCAGCATGCTTCAGCGCTTGATAAAGAACATGCAATGCTACAAGGCGTGATTTTAGATAAAAAAGGAAACGCTGTAATCGAACACTCGCCTGATCGAATAAAGGATACAAACATTCATAGTGAACAAGCGGTGTATGAAAATGGCGTACTTGATGTATACGGGGAGACAGGCGGGCTGAATATCACCCTTCCAGATGATATAGCTCGTACCGGGGACGTGTATGTGAGCTTTTATGTGAAGCGGACAGACCGTAACGAAGGGTTTCAATTATCCGTTGACAACTACGTCACCTCACGAAAAAGCAATACATCTATCTACAAAACAGGTGTAAATGAAGTGACGATTCGGGTTCCTGCTGAAAAAATCCTCTCCATTCGAGTGCCAAAAGGGACGTATGAGCTCAATCAACTAAAGCTGTATCATGAGTCTTACCGCATACTAGAGAAGGCATATGATAAAGAAAAACAGGATGATGGCAGCCAGCAGGTGAAGCTTAAAAATAACCGCTTTACGATTTCATATGATAACAAGCGCGGTGATGATTATATGATTCTGCCTGTTCCATATGAAAAAGGCTGGGAGCTCACTGTGAACGGCCAGCAAACCGATATTGAAAAAGCCAATTACGCATTTATCGGCTTTCCAATAGAAAAAGGCAAAAACAAGATTGTGCTAACCTACTATCCGCCGTATATCAGGATTCTTGCGTTGATTTCACTGATCAGTCTGATCTCTGCGGTCCTATATGCACGGAGAAAACACAAGGAACACCACTTTACATCATAAGTGGTGTTTTTTTTCTCATCACTTAATTGATACAATCAACATAAGAGCAAATGAATGGGGGAGAACCATTTGACGTTAAACAGAGAGTCCATTATTGATCACTATGAACACTCCATTGAATGGGTACAATCGCTAATGGAAGTAACAGACGAAGAATGGCGCAGAGCCATCGCCGATGGAAAATGGAGCATTGCTGAGATCACTCGCACATTTCGTTCCGTGGGATGAATTGATTTTACACGATCGATCGTTACCTCAAGCACCTGATGTGCATGACATGAATCAGCTAGGCAGCCGAAAGAGCGAGAAAGGAAGAGAGAAGCGAGACGATTCGACGATTTGCTGCTGTCAGAACAGAATGACTTCAAGAAATGAAGAAAATCGAAGCATCTCGCTGGACTGAATTCTTTTTGATTGCTCAAACTGAGCGGACGTTATCAAATTATTTTCAAGGGCTGATTGAGCATGATATTCATCACATGAAGCAAATCAAAGAAGCCCTCTCGCCAGAAAGATCATAGAGGCATCAGGTCACGAAGCTTCTTTCTCAAACGGACACGTAGCACAATCAAACAAAAAATGAAACAACCAAAGACTCACGGCAAAGAGAATTTCCTCAGAAGTAGACAACAAAATGCCGTCGACAAACTCATCTGATAAATAGACGGCTCCCCAAATAAACAAAAGATGACATGTAATGGCATAGAAAACGATGGCGTGTTTATTAAACCTACTCTTTCTAACAAACCGCATGAGTACATGCTCTATATGCTCAAAGGACAACCCAATCACAACATATATGCCCATAAACAGAAGGATTGATAAAATCGATTGATAAAAAGCACCCGTCAAATGAAAGAACAGCACACAAAACAACAAAAATATGTAACAGACAGCCGACGCCGCCACGAGCCATTTCAGTCCTTGCCATAAAGCGTGAACAGATTGCTGCATAGGTGAACAATCACTCCTTTACATGAAGATACCTGCAAAAAGGGGAGCCCTTTTTGCAGGAAGTAATACGTTAATCCTCTTTTTTAGGTCCAGCGATGACAGGATGTTTTTTTGTATCAAGCAATTTTAAGAAATCTTCTCCCTGATCTAAATGATCGAGAACGAGCTGTTTTGGTGTGACCGCAAGCCACTGATTGAGTGAAATGTCTGCGTAATGATCGCTCTTGAAGATTTCTAAGAAATAGAGCGGTTCGTCCCCAATATTTTCTACATAATGACCCATCGCAAATGGGACATATCCAACGTCTCCTGCCTGATAGTTGAAGGTTCTTGCATGTCCATCAGAAGCAAACACTGTCATTCGTGCCTTTCCAGAAATGAAATATTGCCATTCATCCGTATTTGGATGCCAGTGCAGCTCACGAATGGCACCAGGGTCGACTTTGACAAGAGCAGACGCAATCGTTTTAGATGCTTTGAAATTGTTTGAGTCCGCGATCCAGACTTGTCCGCCGCTTGAAGTAATCGGCTCTTGTTTTAACAGCTCGTATTTAAAGGAATTCGGAACTTCTCCTTGCTCTGTTTTCACCTTGTCACATTCAAGCGAACCAGGCAGTCCTTTTTGGAAAATATACTTCTCTTTCTCTGGCAGCTTGTTAAACTGCTCCTTTGTCATACCAAAGTTCTTGAGCACGACTTCCTCTGGCGTATGAGCAAGCCAATCGGTTACTTGGAACGTACTATTTTCCGAGAAAGACCCATCATCAAACACAAGCAAGAATTCAGCTCCCGGTTCAAGTGCTTGGATGGAGTGCGGTAAGCCAGAAGGGAAGTACCACAAATCACCCTCGGTCACATCCTCTGTAAAATTACGTCCTTCTGCATCAACCGACGTAATCCGTGCTTCCCCATAAATCATGTATGCCCATTCCGCTTCCTTATGCCAATGCAGCTCACGAATCGCACCAGGCTTTAGGCGCATGTTCACAGAGGCAAGGCTTTGAGAGATTGGTAATTCACGAACCGTTACTTCTCGGGCATAGCCGCCTTTTTCTAAACGGTTGTGCGTATCAGAAAAAGAATATTTCATGTTGGAGACTGTTCCATGATCTGTTTCCGGCGGTGTGAGCATATCTGGGTTTTGTCTGTCTCGCTCGAGGTTACGCGGAATTTTGACCGTTGCTCCTTTTTCTCCTCGGATTGGCTGTGGTACACCATTTTGTTTTTCACTCATAATAAAATCCCCTTTCAACATCGTATTGGGTGAGGTGATTAAAGGCCTTTCATTTCGCCCTCGTTTTCATAAGGTGAAACCAATCAAGCGGATGTCAATCTGATTCATCATTTTTTTGAGCAGCGACTAACGTTTGGATGAGCTTGCTTAATTCATCAAACTTTCGTTCAAAGCGTGTCAGTAAGTAAACCGTCAAAATCGCAGGGAAGCCAGCCTGACCGAGCTGCTTCAGCCATTCCTCTGAAAAAAAGTTTTCCATTTGTCTCACCTCCCAGCTCATGCTCGTCTTCTTTATAGGTGGTATGAAAGAAGAAATAGGAAATCAAAGCGGGAGAAAATGAACCATTAGACCCGTTTCATAAAGTTTACTTTTTTTAACTTTTGTCCACTTAATTCAAATAGAGGAAACAAAGGGGAGGATGCAAATGGATTATCGGCTGTTATTGAAAGTAAAATGGAAGGAAATCATTGATCACCCGCTCATCCAGCAATTTTTAAGCAATCCTAATAATCAGCAGCTGCTCAGGCAAGTCATGAAAGAACCAAACGAGGAAAATGCCAAAAAGCTAGATTCCGAGTTCAAGCAGTTCTATCAAAAAATCCGCATCATCAAATATATTTCCACGATGATACGCATCTTTTCAGTCGATTTTGACAAACGGGTGAAAAAGAAGCAGCAGCGTTTTCCGCTCACACTGGATCATCCTGATTATCAAGAAGTGAAAGACTCTGTTCAAACAGATACGTACGAAGCTGTACTCTCCAACCAGCAGGACCTAGGGGAACATCTGCAAGACCCAAGACTGTACAAGGCCTATCAGCAGCTCACAGACAAACAAAAAATGGTGTTGACCCATATTTATGTCGAAGGCCAAACGATGAAGGAAATCGCTGACCGGCTAGGCGAAACAAGACAAAACATCTCAAACATTCACAAAAAAGCACTCAACAAACTAAAAGAAGAAACAGGGGGAGATGTCCGTGAAAGAAGACAAAATCACCAATGGAGAAATGGAAAAACTCATTGAAACCTTTACACCCATGATCAAAAAGAAACTACAAAACACGGCATATCAAGAAAGAGAAGACCTCGAACAAGAACTCTATATCAAACTGATCGAAAAAGTAGACTGGCTGATTTATCAAGAAGTACCTGGTTTTTGGGAATTTATTGTGGATTATCTAACGAAGTTGTAAAAGAGGCTGATGGTGCGAATGTGAGGTGAACATAAAATCCCCGGAGCATTCGCACCTGTTTATTCGACAAAATTGAGAAAAAATGTATGTTTTATGAAAGGGAAAACAAAATTCTTTATTGAAATTTGTGGATTTTGCCTATCATTCCCTAAAAAATGTTACAATTAGGGCGAAAATCGCAGTCGCACTCTACATGAGTGCGTGGATTGAAATTTTGTAATAACCGTCACCGCGACACCAGCCATAATGTCGCACTCTACATGAGTGCGTGAATTGAAATAAAACATAGTTTTTAGCAACTCGTTTCGCATTAGGTCGCACTCTACAATGAGTGCGTGGATTGAAATATTGACGCTGTACTTTCATATAGGCTGTCATATTCGTCGAACTCTACAAGAGTGGATGGATTGAAAATTTGAATTGGCAGCATCATAGACCAAGCACCCCCGGACTGGCCCAGTAGTCCATGTTTTTAAATGAATTCAAAGCTGTTGATGAAACAGCGAAATAAGTATGATTATCATCAATAATAGTTTTTAATTAAATAGGATTAAGAAAGATTCGGTGCGAATGTGAGGTGAACATAAAATCCCTGGGGCATTCGCACCTTTTTATTCGACGAAATTGAGAAAAAATGTATATTATTTAGAGGTGAAATCAAAATTCCATATAGAAAATTGAGGGTTTTGGCTATCATTACCTAAAAAATGTTATAATTAGGGCAGAAATCGCAGTCGTACTCTACATGAGTGCGTGGATTGAAATTTTCTATTTTCATCAGACGATTTTACAAAACGAAGTCGTACTCTACATGAGTGCGTGGATTGAAATGTGATCGGCACGAGACCCACGTGCATATGGGGTGGTCGCACTCTATATGAGTGCGAGGATTGAAATCCGCCACAACAACAACAACATTTCGGCGGACAACCGTCGCATTCTATATGAGTGCGAGGATTGAAATATGAATTTATCATCAAAGCTGCCAGACCTTACTGCAGTCGTACTCTACATGAGTGCGTGGATTGAAATTACCCATCTTTTCAACATGGAATACTGCAGTAACAGTCGCACTCTACATGAGTGTGTGAATTGAAATATATGATCTAGCGTTAATTTTTGTGTGGTCATGTCGCACTCTATATGGGTGCGTGGATTGAAATTCTGTGGTGTTGGGTATTTTTTGTAGTGTTCTTCGGTCGCACTCTACATGAGTGCTTAGCCATTCTTGATTTTAGGTAAGAGAAAACATAGTTAAAGTTAAAGCATGTATGTTTGATCGGAAATTATTAGTGGAGTAACTATACTGATTAAAATTTACTTTTCCTCAAAGATTGGGAGAAGAGTAGTCATTTTAGTTAATAGAGTCAATGAATTAAAAACTTGGTGCGAATGTGAGGTGATCATAAAATCCCCGGGACATTCGCACCCTTTTTATTCGACAAAAATGAGAAAAAATGTATATTTTATAAAGGGGAAAACAAAATTCTTTATTGAAAGTTGTGGATTTTGCCTATCATTTCCTAAAAAATGTTACAATTAGGGCAGAAATCGCAGTCGCACTCTACATGAGTGCGTGGATTGAAATTGTTATTGCTAATAGAGCTATTGCAACCGATTGTGTCGCACTCTACATGAGTGCGTGGATTGAAATTTAGGAATCACAGTAGATGAGTTAGATAAAAATAGTCGCACTCTACATGAGTGCGTGGATTGAAATCTTTAATCGTTTCAATGATTGTGTGACCGTGTTCGTCGCACTCTAAATGAGTGTGAGATTGAAACCCTCATCAGTAGGTAGCTAGAAATATATATTGACAATTGTGTTTGATATAGGTGTGAAAAAACATGACTGACTCAATAGTCATGTTTTTTATGAATTCAAAGCTGTTGATGAAACACTGAAATAAGTATAATTATCAAGAGTAATAGTTGTTAATTAAAATTAAATAGGATTAAAAAAGATTCGGTGCGAATGTGGGGTGAACATAAAATCCCTGGGGCATTCGCACCTTTTTATTCGACAAAAATGAGAAAAAATGTATATTTTCTAGAGGTGAAAACAAAATTCCATATAGAAAATTGAGGGTTTTGGCTATCATTTCCCAAAAAATGTTACAATTAGGGTGGAAATCGCAGTCGCGCTCTACATGAGTGCGTGGATTGAAATCCACCAAATGCAATTGCCAATGTAAACGTAATAAGTCGCGCTCTACATGAGTGCGTGGATTGAAATATTGTGAATGTATAAGAGTTTGAGCGCTTTTTGTTGTCGCACTCTACATGAGTGCGTGGATTGAAATATCTTGATCACTAACGAGTTTTAAAGAGCCTGGAAGTCGCACTCTATATGAGTGCGTAGATTGAAATTGGGTTGTCAGTGATAAGTGAGTGAATTTCCGAAACGTCGCACTCTACATGAGTGTGTGGATTGAAATATGCAGTGACCTCCTGAATGTATGATGAATTGTTGTCGCACCCATATATGAGGTGCGCATGGTTTTCAATGATTGTGTCTTAAACGGTTATGACTACCTTAAAGATCATCTTCTTACAACACCCTCTTTCAGATACAAAAGCCATCAGAATATACTGTTCATTTGTATAGTGAAAACATGACTCCTTGCAGTCATGTTTTTTTCTTCTTATTTTTCCTAAATAAACCTTAAAAAATCTCAAAATAAGTCGAAATGAAAAGTAGTCATTTAGATTCAAATTTTATCCATTCGTAGTGAATGGTGAAGGAGGAAATGGTTTGGGTGAAACGGAGCGAACTGGTAAAGTTGAGCAGCTGATCTTAGAGAATTATCAAAGATTAAACAGCATGATATCAGAAGAAGTGGACTTTGCTTCTAATCATGGCGGGCTGACAGGGGATTCTAGAGAAGTGATGTGGCTGGAGTTTTTTCGGAAAATCATTCCTAAAAAATATTCATTAGCACAAGGGGTCATCATTATTGACTCAGAAGGAAGACATTCGAACGAAGTCGATATTGCCGTATTTGATGAGCAGTATACGCCGTATGTGTTCCAACACAATTCGTTGAAATTTATACCGATTGAGGCGGTTGCGGTTGCTATTGAATGTAAAAGTTCAAATTTCGATGTTGATAAATTAGAAGTTTGGTCTGACAATATAAAAAAATTAGTACCGAAAACAAAAGGAATAGCTAGGATGGCCGCCCAAGGGGTTGTCATGGTTGAAAATGATACACAGAAACGAACACGTCCTATTTTAATTTTAGCAAGTAATTTAAAAAGGCAAACAGCAAACTCATCTTCAGGGATGTTTGAAAAATTAGACAAAGCATTTGACTTTATACTTATGAAACAAAAGAGTGTCTTTCATTTAAGAGCTCCTAATGAAGGTGAACACCTAGGATGGTGGGCTAATGAATTAAATTGTTATGATCCAGAAAGATCTAAGGAACAAGAGGATGAAGAAAAAAAAGAAAATAGTGAGAAAAATAAAAAAGATAGTAAAGACAAAGTGATTTCAAACAAACTCTGTGAATTACGTATTGATGGATACGATCTGTTGACGCTAAACTTCCAATTAAATCAATTGCTGATGCTCATCAACAATCCCATGTTTTTTCCTCACTATGCATATGCCAATCTATTTCAGAAACAGATAACAAAGTGAAGAAAGGAGAGCGACATGACAAGGGAATCTAGAAAACCCAAAACCAATTGGCATGATGTGAAACATGCGATTGACACGAAAATCCATGAAGACCAAAGACTTTTTAAAGAGCCGCTCACTATTCATTTAGTTACGCCAATGTTTGGAGGAGGGCCCATATCAAACTCAATTGATCAAGACAGACCGATTCGAGAAAGTGCGATTCGGGGACATCTTCGTTTCTGGTGGCGTGCAACTCGAGGAGCTGCCTGCAAAAATGCGAATGAATTATCTAAACGAGAAGCAGAGATATTTGGTCATACAGAAAAAAGCAGCTTAATTAAAGTAATCGTTGAAGAAATATTTAAAGAAAAAAAACAAATCAAATTCCCTCCAACATATATTTTTCAAAAAATACCAAATGAAATGTTTTTGGGATATTTCAAAATGAATGTTTATTTGACCGAGAGTACTTCAATGACTTCACAAGACAAAAAGAAGTTAGGCAATGAAATCGAAGCCGCACTATGGGCGTGGATCAACTTTGGGGGACTTGGTGCAAGAACGAGACGTGGTTGTGGGAGTTTATACTGTGAAGCATTTTCTCCTAAAGAGCAAGAAGTCAGTAAGGAGCGATTTGATCAATGGTTTAAAGAGAAGATATGTCAATATGCTATCTCTATTCCCGAAGTGCCTCGTGAATGGGCAACGCTAAGCTGGGAGTTTAGATTACAAAATAAAGCTTCTCAAACGCATTTATCCTGGACGAAAACAATGGAAACATACAGTGAATTTCGAAAAAAACATAATGTCCAAAATGGGGAGGCTGGGAGAAGTTATTGGCCTGAGGCAGATTCCATACGTCATCTAGCGAATATGTCACATCCTGATCATAAATTACCGTATCCGTCAAATAAACCAAAGAGATATATCGCTTTTCCTAGGGCGCAATTTGGTATGCCGATTGTTTTTAACTTTAAAAAGGAATCGAAAAAAGATAAGAAGCGAAGCAAAGAAGAAATAGCAAAAAGAAAGTGGTTTCAAAAGGAGCCTAATGCAAAGACTTTAGTCCCGCGAAATAAAAATCGCTTGGCTTCACCACTCATCTTAAAACCGTTAGCTATTAATCAAGAGGAATCGGTGGGCATGGTGATGGTGTTGCAGCAACCAAAGATCGAAGCTTTAACGCTTTTAGGGAAAGGGAAGCCTTTGCCCAATGTGACAGATGAACAAAGTATCTATCCAACAGCCACCTACTTAAAAAACCCATTAGAAGACGAGAGTGGCCGTACGCACTCATCGGCGATTCAAGCCTTTTTACATAGCAAGGAGGTGCAAACATTTTGTCAGAAGAATTACAAAAACAAACATTAATGCTATTTTCGATAGGGCCCGTTCAAGAATTTATTGCGCAAGCAAGGCGGACGCGTGATTTATGGTTTGGCTCTTTTCTTCTATCTGAATTAAGTAAAGCAGGTGCGAAGAAATTTCAAGAACTGGGTGGAACGCTTATTTTCCCTGTGTTCAACGAATCCTCTGCAAAAACAAACAACGCACCAAATAAAATATTGGGAGAAATCTCACACGAACAGCCTTCATCCGTTGCAAGACAAGTGAAAAAAGCAATATATGACAAATGGAAGGAATACGCAGACTTTGTTAGAGAAATAGTTGATCCTTATATTCAAATAGGCACATGGAATCGACAAGTAGATGATTTATTGGAATTTTATGCAGTGTGGACTGAGATAGAAACTCAAGAGCAATCGACAAATGCGTCGGCAAGTCCATATCATACGGCTCTTCAAGAAGTCGAAGGTTTAATGGCTGCAAGGAAGACTTTAAGAGATTTTAAACAAAATGAGCCAGGGGCGTTATTCGGTGAACCAAAATCATCACTTGACGGTGGACGAGAGTCTGTTTTCCAAAAGCAAAAAACACCACAGCAAGTGGCGCAACTTGCGAAATGGGGAATTGGTGAACATGAATCATTAGATGCGATTTCAGTGATCAAACGATTGTCCTTACATAAGCATCCGAACAAGACATTTCCATCAGTCTGCGATAAAGCGTTTGCTCCCTATCAAAACATGTTGGAACAAAATGAACAGATGAAGCAAGCAGCCACACAATATGTGAAAGATGTAGAAACGTATCTTGAGAATATGAATCTAACAGTAGCTCCTCTTGATTGGAGTGAGGCATCGCTTTTTTATGAAAGAAGAATAGAAGATTATCTTGAACAACGTGGACTTGTCGGGACTACACGAACAGAAGCGAAAAATAACATCACACAGCTGCTTGAAAAGTATTTCAAAGGTGAATATAGCAAGCATCATGGCCAGCCGGTTAAACCACCAGCACCTTCACCTTACTATGCCTTTCTCATGGCGGATGGAGATAAGATGGGCAGCCAACTACGAAATATACAGCATGTAGAAAGCCATATTGCATTTTCTAAAACGCTCTCAACTTTTGCTTCAAAGGCAAGTGAGATTATTTCCGAATGTAAAGGTACATTGATCTACGGCGGTGGAGATGATGTTATGGCTTATGTACCGGTGCACCTATGTTTAGAAGCAGCTGGAAAATTACAAAAAGAATTTGTTTCAACGATGAATGCTCATCAATATAGTGAAGCACCTCCTTCGATTTCAATTGGAATCGCCATCGTTCATATGCTTGAGCCTCTCGAAGAAGTAAGAAGCATGGCACGTCAGGCTGAACAATATGCAAAACAAGAGCGAAATTCATTAGCTATTCATTTCCAAAAGCGAGCAGGAGGAGACACAATGAATATCTCAGTCTCATTTCAAATGGATCCAGTAGCGTCTATCCAAGAGATGACGACGTGGTTAAAACAGTCTTATTTCACATCTGGCTTTGCATATGGCTTACGAGAGTTGTATCAAACATACGAACAGTCCTCATTTAAAAAACAGCCAGCAATTTTAGATGAACTCATTCCACTAGAGATAAGACGTCTTGCATTCAAAAAGAAAACGGAAGCAAAAACAGAGCAAGAAACGAAAGAGTGGGTCGATCAATTGATTGCGAAGTATATACCGAAGAAGAATACATTAGAAGAATTACATACAATCGCTGAATGTATGATCATTGCTCTTCAACTAGAGGAGGTAAGTGGACATGCCTGAAAGATGGTTTCACATTCAACCACTTGATCCGCTGCTTATTCGTGATGCACGCCCATTTCAACGTGTACCAGGTATACGGGCGCGTTCATTAAACGCTGTTCCGCCAAGTGTGGTCGCAGGAACACTTCGTACAGCATTAGCGAAGAAACGACAATCAATGAAACACACCACGCCACTTTCTTATTATGCAAAATCTCTTGTGCGAGGTCCTTTATATCGCTGGCATGATCATTTATATGTGCCAATGCCTCATGACCTTGAGTTATTCGATGATGAGCATGGCATGTATCAAGTGAGACCAGAGCCAATGATTTCGGAAGGTCAGGGCTTTTTTGGTACAGGAAAAACAGGTCGTTTTAGTGAGGCATTATGGCCGCCAATTGGAGCTGGTGCTCGTAAAAAAATGAAATCGCCGCCTGCTTTTGTATCACTAAAGTGGATGGTGAACTGGCTGACAGACGCAGTGGATGAGAGTCAAGTGAAGGAAGCCTTAACTGAATACCAACACATGCAGAAGGAAAATCATTCTTTGAAAAAGGAAACACCACCGGCATTTATTCCAGCATTACAGCGTCAGGAACGAACACAAATTGAGGTGGAAACTGGCAGTAAAAAAGCAAAAGATCAGCATCTATTTTCAACTGAATCGCTCTTATTCCCAGATGACTTTAAACTGGAGGCGGGCATAGAGTTATCTACTGAAGAGTCAGAAGGATTAAAGCCTTTCTCAGGCATTCACCCGATCGGTGGTGAACGGCGGCTGGCGCATATAGAAGACAGGCCTCATGTATACCAACAAGATTGGACATGTCCGGATGCTATTAAAGAATCGCTCAAAAACAGGCCATATGTTCGCATGATATTGGCGACACCTGCTTATTTTAGTAAAGGATGGCAGCCTGGCTGGCTGGATGAACAGCTCATGTCAAAATCACTATTTGATACAAATGTACGCCTGAAATTGGTTTGGGCCTCTGTTCCACATTGGCAGCCAATCTCTGGGTGGAGCTTAGCAAATAAAGATAAAGGGCGTGAAAAAGCAATACGCCGCTTAGTCCCCGCAGGTAGTGTTTACTTCTTTACAGTAGAAGAAGGAGATCCAGCAGAACTGGCTGGAAAAATGTGGCTTCAATCAGTATCTGATCGTAACCGGCGAAAAGAAGCGTTTGATCGTGAAGATGGCTGCGGTTTAGCACTTTGGGGAACATGGAAACCAAATGAATAAGAGGAGTGAGATGATGGAAGCGAGCCGTTGGTTTTGGATACATTGTTTATCCCCCCTTCATATTGGAGCGGGTGAAGGAGTTGGCGTGATTGATATGCCCATTCAACGAGAAAAAGTAACAGAATGGCCGATTATACCTGGAAGCAGTATCAAAGGTGTACACCGTGAACATTATCGCGCGAAAGGACAAGACACATTCGTACAAAAAGTATTTGGTACACAAGGAGATCAAGATGGAAGTGCAGGGGCAGTCGTGATGACAGATGGCCGGCTATTTTCATTCCCGGTGGCGAGTAGATTCGGTACTTTTGGATATGTGGCAAGTCCACTCATATTGAAGAGATTAGCTCGTGATGCAAAAGCATTTGGCGTATCGCTGGATATCCCTGATCTCATAGAAGAATCAAGCACGCTAGTCACCATGAATTCTAAATTAGTAGAGAATGACGAATTGTACTTAGGTGAATTTAAAGGGGCTGTGAAAAAATCTCAACAACTAACCGATTTTGCTGAAAAGATGGCCAAACTTTTATTCGACGACAGACAATCTCAAACTCTTTGGATAGAACGATTTGTGATTGTAAGTGATGACGTTTTTCAATACATTGTCACTATGAATTCTGAAGTAACACCTCGTATTAGAATTGATCATGAAACCCAAACAGTTAGTAAAGGTGCTCTCTGGTATGAAGAGTATGTGCCAGCAGAAGCCATATTTTATGGGCTAATATGGTGTGATCGTGTCGATGGAAGCAATGATTTATCTGTTAGACATCAACTTTTAAATCAACTAGAAAAACAGATGTATCTTCAATTAGGTGGAAACTCAAACGTAGGTAAAGGAAGAGTATCCTGGCGCATGACAGGAGGGGAGGGATCATGAAACTCATTCAACATCATTATGCTGAGAAAGCGTATCAACATGTGATGAACGCCAAAACGAATGAGGAGAATTTCTCAAATCAATATGGACAACTCTGTCACAGATTCGCCTCAATGATCTTAACAAATGGATTAAGGCTCACTATTACATTTTTTGAAGCAAAATCAAAAAAAGGAAATGCTTATCAACAATTCGTTCAGGATATAAAAGAAACACTTGATATACAAGGAGATTGGTCAGCTTCCAATCGAGATTACTTAATCAAATCAAGACAAGCTTTAAGTGCATCTGTTTGGTTAAAAAGATATGCGGAATCTATTTTAAAGGTGGAACAAGGGGCGGAAGATGTGGAGGACATCCAATGAATCTGTCATTAACCTTAAACAAAAGTAACTGGGAGATGGATGGTTTTACATTGTCGAACGTCATAAATGACAGCTCAAAGAAGCAGTCATTTTATGAGAACGTGATAAAGCTACATCGAAAACAATGGGGGGAAAATCGCTTATTGTATGAAAAATTTGTGGAACGATATTATACCGATACGACCCCCACATGCTTAGTCAAATCCATATCACCGTTAGTCATTGGACATGGAGGAGAGGGTGTACTTGAAACGGGACTGTTATTACATCCGATTTACGGCGTTCCTTATTTACCAGGAACAGCTTTAAAAGGTGTAGCCTCTCATTATGCCCACTCTGTATTAGGTGAATTCTTTCAAGAACTAAAACAGGGTGGTAGTGACTACACCACATTGTTTGGAACAAACGAACGTGCTGGTATCATTGAATTTCATGATGCGCTCATGATGCCTGAGACAGTAAAGGGAGCATTCAAAGTAGATGTCATGACACCACATCATTCAGACTACAACAGCGTTAAGCTAGATAAGATGAATCAAAGGAGAAGTGTTCCAGCTCCTCGAGACGATGACTCACCGACACCCATTCATTTCTTAACGGTGGTCAATGGCCGCTTTCAACTTCTATTGAAAACAAAAAAGAGTCTACCAGAAGAAACGGAATGGCTCGAACTGGCCAAAACCATCTTACTAGGAGCTTTAGAACACGAAGGAATCGGTGCTAAAACAAATGCAGGTTATGGAAGACTTGAAATAGACGACGTCATTTCATAAGACTTGGTGCGAATGTGAGGTGAACATAAAATCCCTGAAACATTCGCACCTTTTCATTCGACAAAATTGAGAAAAAATGTATAATTTTCAGGGGTGAAAACTTAATTCCTATATAGAAACTTAAGGGTTTTGACGATCATTCCCTAAAAAATGTTACAATTAAGGCGAAAATCGCCGTCGCACTCTACATGAGTGCGTGGATTGAAATATAAATTGCTGGATCATCAGCACGTCGAGCGATGTCGCACTCTACATGAGTGCGTGGATTGAAATTTCTTCATCCTCTAAATTCTCAATCATTTCTACCTGTCGCACTCTACATGAGTGCGTGGATTGAAATTAGCAGCTGTTTCCCAATTGCTTCGAAAGCTTTCGTCGCACTCTACATGAGTGCGTGGATTGAAATACTTTGATCACTCCATGTGATATAATTAAGATTCGTCGCACTCTACATGAGTGCGTGGATTGAAATCGCTTCCTCCCCAAATTGTTTTAGCCATTCTTTGTGTCGCACTCTACATGAGTGCGTGGATTGAAATCGCTTCCTCCCCAAATTGTTTTAGCCATTCTTTGTGTCGCACTCTACATGAGTGCGTGGATTGAAATACGAAAGAGAGAGTAACTGGTTCAGCTCACATTGTCGCACTCTATATGAGTACATGTATTGAAATAATCGTGTTAAGTAGATTAAATCTATTAATTATGTCGCACTTGATATGAGCATGTGAATTAAGATCCTCGTCAATAGGTAGCTAAAAAGGAATATTAACAATTCCGCATGATATAAGTGTTAAAAACATAACGCTTTCTCCTGACTAAGTAGTCATGTTTTTAATTGAATTCAAAGTTGTTGCTGAAATAAGTATGATGATCAAGATTTAACAGGTTTTAATTAGTTAGATTCAGGCTAAAAAATTCGGTGCGAATGTGAGGTGAACATAAAATCCCGGGGCATTCGCACCTTTTTATTCGACAAAATTGAGAAAAAATGTATATTTTGTGGAGAGGAAAACAAAATTTGAATGGGAATATTGGTGATTTTGGCTGTGATTACCTAAAAAATGTTATAATTAGGGCGAAAATCGCAGTCGCACTCTACATGAGTGCGTGGATTGAAATTGCTTCCTGTTCTCTATCCACATCAAATGCTTCCGTCGCACTCTACATGAGTGCGTGGATTGAAATATCTGATCGATCTCAAGGGTGGTATCGAGCTAGGGTCGCACTCTACATGAGTGCGTGGATTGAAATTTTCCAACGTGGTACGAGGCGACACTCAAAAAGGTCGCACTCTACATGAGCGCATACATCACAATTTCAAGTGCCTATCCAATTCAACATCTACACAAATGAATAATCAACATAATGTACTCTCCCCTAGATCCAAGCCCTACATAACACAAAAAAAGACTCGCTCACACAGAGCCGAGTCTTAATTTTTTTTGCAGTTTTTCTTCACTGAAAATCCAGCCGGTATAAGAATTTTTGATTTGGTGGTCCATGTCGATATGGCAGATCGCGACAAAAGGATAGTGACCTTTGCTGCGGTAGCGCAAATCAATGAACCGCACCTCATAATGATCCTTGTATTTATCTACTTCCCACCGGTAGACAGGGGAGAAGGAGAGAAAGGCTGAAATGTTTTCATCTTGTTTGGCAATTTTCATAATTTCTGTATCAGGGACAGGCACACGGTTAAATGTGTCTAAAATGACGATCTCTCCATTCATACTGCGTCCAACATGGAAGGAGGATTTACATTTCACGGCAATGCGCCATTGTCTGAACTTCATTGTAGGCGAAATAATAATGTCTTCAATGTCATCAAATCGTGCACGCAGCTGACGTTTAATCTGAAGTTGCATGATCACCCTGACGATATAGTAACAGAAAATCACGGCATACAGCGAGATGAACGTATAGCCGGGATGCCCACCAATTGCCCAAATGACAATGGCGACAAGGTGTGTAAAAAAGATAAACGGATCAAAGGTGTTAATGATCCCAAGGGCTACCCACTTCTTCGAAAATGGACGAATGGCCTGCGTACCGTATGCATTGAAAATATCGACAAACACATGGAGCACGACGGCTAATAGTGTCCATAACCAAAGGTGAAGTAAATTCGCCCCAGGCACAAATGGGTAAAGTACAGCCGGAATCAGCAAAGACCAGAACAGTACAGCCGGAATGGAATGAGTAAATCCCCGGTGATTTCTTATATAAACCGCATTATTTTTTAGTTTTAGCACAGTATCAATGTCTGGTGCTTGGGAGCCGGCAATGGTCGCGATCATCACGGCATGTGCCATTTGTGGATCTGCGCTGACGGCTGGATCTAAAAGCGCAAGTCCCCCAAGAGAAATGCCCATTACTACATGAGTACCAGTATCCAATTGATTACCTCCTAGTTGTCATGCTTAGGAACAATCATACAAAGTATACGTCATCATTCAAGACTATGTGCAAAATCACTTTTGCTTTGTCCTAATTTAATGTAACATGTTAACGTATCTACAAACAGTATACAACAAATAAGGTTCTTTTCAGAACGTTAGCCCTTGGTTCAATGAGAAGGAGTATAAATATGAAAGACATTCAAGAAAAGCTGGACCGTAAAGATATTACGGGCTTTCAGCATGATTTAATTGATTGGTATGAAAAAGAACAACGGACACTTCCATGGCGTGAAAATCAAGATCCATACCGCGTCTGGGTATCAGAAGTGATGCTTCAGCAAACGAGAGTGGATACGGTCATTCCGTACTTCCAGCGGTTTATGGAGCAGTTCCCAACGGTGAAAGATCTTGCTTTAGCTGATGAAGAAAAGGTCATGAAAGCATGGGAAGGTCTTGGCTACTACTCAAGAGTTCGTAATTTACAGGCAGCTGTGAAAGAAGTATATGAATCCTACGGGGGCGTTGTCCCTGATACGAAAGAACAATTTTCAAAGCTGAAAGGTGTAGGCCCGTATACGAGTGGTGCTGTGCTGAGCATCGCCTATAACAAGCCGTATCCTGCGGTAGACGGCAACGTCATGAGGGTCATTTCCCGTATTTTATCCATATGGGATGATATTGCCAAACCAAAAACGAGAAACATGTTCGAATTTGCTGTCGATCAGCTCATTTCCCGGGAAAAGCCTTCACAATTCAACCAAGGGCTCATGGAGCTAGGTGCACTCATCTGTACCCCAACTTCCCCGGCATGCCTCATTTGCCCTGTCAACATGCATTGCTCGGCACTCGAGGAAGGCGTCCAGCATGAGCTGCCAGTGAAAAGTAAAAAGAAAAAGCCAACTGCTAAATCAATGGCAGCAGCAGTGTTATTTGACGACACAGGTCACCTATATATTCATAAGCGGCCAAGTACAGGCCTCCTTGCGAATTTATGGGAATTCCCTAACGTGGAAACAACGAAGGGAAGAAAAACGGAAAAAGAGCAGCTGATTGAGTTCTTAAAAGAGGAGGCAGGTGTACAAGCGGAGCTTGGTGATTTAGAAGGCACCATCCAGCATGTATTTACCCATCTCATCTGGAATATTTCCGTTTTCTTTGGACGTGTGACATCTGTATCAGATGACACTGCGTTAAAAAAAGTCACAATAGAAGAATTTGAGGCATATGCTTTGCCAGTCTCACATCAAAAAATATGGAAGATGGCACTCGAGCAGCCTAGTCGTATTTAACCGTCGTACCATGGGTATAATCGGCTTCATTTCGGTGCAGGCCTCCGCGGCTTTCGATTTCAGAAATGATTTCTCGATACTTCGATTGCCCTTCTTCGTTTAAATAAGGTAAAATTTGTTGGAAAGCATGATGAAAGTAAGCAAGCTCGGTATCTTTCCATTGGTCCTTGGACATCATGCCAAGCTGGCTTAAATCGCGTCCTACATACATGAATGCAACCTCCTAATAGGAATTTTCCTATTAGTGTGAAGCGAATGGACGAAAACTATTCAAATCAGGAGATGAACCATAATGAACAAGCGTAAATGTGCATTAATTACAGGCAGCAGTAGAGGGGTTGGGAAAGAAGTGGCCCTTCGTCTGGCTGAAAAAGGATATGACATTGTCATTAACTACGCGAGAAGCAAAAAAGCAGCACTTGAAACAGCGGAAGAAATTGAAGCGATGGGTGTCAAAACGTTGGTGGTCAAAGCCAATGTCGGACAACCTGAGAAAATCAAAGACATGTTTCAGCAAATCGACGAAACCTTTGGCCGTTTAGATGTATTTGTTAACAATGCGGCTTCTGGTGTTCAGCGCCCCATCATGGACCTTGAAGAAAATCATTGGGACTGGACCATGAATATCAATGCGAAAGCCTTATTGTTCTGCGGACAAGAAGCAGCAAAATTAATGGAGAAAAACGGCGGCGGACATATTGTCAGCATTAGCTCACTAGGCTCTATCCGCTACCTTGAAAATTACACAGTGGTTGGCGTATCTAAGGCAGCACTAGAAGCATTGACACGCTACTTATCCGTTGAGCTGTCACCAAAGAATATCGTCGTGAATGCAGTATCAGGCGGCGCTATCGATACAGATGCATTAAAGCATTTCCCAAACCGTGAAGAGTTATTAGAAGATGCGAAGAAAAATACACCAGCTGGCCGAATGGTGGAGATTAAAGACATGGTCGACAGTGTGGAATTCCTTGTATCAGGCAAGGCAGATATGATTAGAGGACAGACCATTATAGTGGATGGCGGACGTTCTCTGCTTGTTTAAAAAATCATGAATAGGATGTACACCTTCTGCACAAAATAATGTGTGTGGAGGTGATAATGATGGATAAACAACAAAACAAAACAAACGCACAACAAGTGAAAAAACAAAACCAAGCTGCTGCACAAGGTGGTCAATATGGCACTGAATTTGCTAGTGAGACTGACGCACAGCACGTAAAAAAATACAACCAAAAAGCTGAGCAAAACAAACAACAAAACAGCTAATCACTGAAACAGAGGAAAGCACTTCATCTACGAATGAAGTGCTTTTCTTTTTGCCTGTCACCACTATCCGACAAAACCTGTAAAACCTCTACATAAACAGTCAAAGGACTTCTTCATTCTTTCAAGAAATGGTATAGATACAAAAAGTCGATTCGAATGAAAGGGAGGAGTTAGATGTCTAATTTTGACCAGCTTGTCAGGGAACAAATGCAGCTCATGGATCAACTGCTTGATGTACAAGGTGAACTCGATTTGTATGTAGAGACCGAAAAACGAATGTTGCAAGGTGAAAAAAAGGAAGAGCTGCATCGGCTTCATGATCAAATTAAACAGAAACGAGAGGAACTGCGAAAAGTCCAAACATTATTTACAAAGCAGACAGAACAGGTCATCAATTCATATAAACAAATGGAGAAGAGCTCAACCGTGATGTAAGGGAGTGTGCCGTTCAAGTGGGTTGAATGGCTTTTTCATTTCATTTTTTACTTATGTAACGGTATAATATAATAGAGACATGTTTAGTTGGGAAATTAGGTCTTTGGACTGTTAGGTTTGTTTGTTATAGAAAGTAGGGGAGAAAATATGGGCTATCCCAAGGAAGGAGAAACCATCCAAATTCAAAGCTATAAACATAATGGCTTGATCCACAGGATTTGGAATGAAACCACCATTCTGAAAGCAACGGAATTGTGTATCATTGGGGCAAATGACCGCACAATGGTGACTGAATCCGATGGCCGCACATGGATGACGAGAGAACCGGCTATTTGCTATTTTCATGCAAAACAATGGTTTAATGTCATTGGGATGCTTAGAGATGATGGCGTATATTATTACTGCAACATTAGCTCTCCTTTTGCGACAGACGAAGAGGCAATTAAGTATATTGATTACGATTTAGATGTCAAAGTCTTTCCGGACATGACGTATAATATTTTGGATGAGGATGAGTATGCAGATCATAAGAGACAGATGAATTATCCAAAAGAAATCGATAGTATCTTAAGAGAGCATCTAAATACATTACTGCACTGGATTCACCAGCGGAAAGGGCCATTTGCTCCAGAATTTGTAGATATGTGGTATGAACGTTTTTTACGTTATACAAAATAAGCAAGAGCAGCAAAAACCTGTTTGGCTTTTTATGAGCTAACAGGTTTTTGACTGCTTGCGGATAAGAGGCACTGATAGATTGGGAAGGAGATTTACATGGGGGTCATTAAACGCTACATGGCTTTTGTTACACCGTATAAAAAACAGATTGCATTGACAATGGTAATCGGAATGATCAAATTCTCGATTCCCTTAACCTTGCCTCTGCTCTTAAAGTATGTCATTGATGATGTCATTCAAGGTTCTGGATCGGCTGAAGAAAAAACATCCACTCTCTTTATTATTATGGGAATCATGCTTGTATTATTTTTAGTAATGAGACCGCCTGTTGAGTACTATAGACAATACTATGCGCAGTGGACAGGCAGTAAAGTATTATTTGATATTCGGGAAAAACTGTTCTCGCACATTCAAAAGCTAAGCCTTCGTTATTACGCCAACACGAGAACAGGGGAAATTATTTCAAGGGTGATCAACGATGTGGAGCAGACAAAGGAATTTGTCATCACAGGTCTGATGAACATTTGGCTTGATTTGATGACCGTCCTGATTGTGATAGCTATTATGTGTACACTCGATCTCAAGCTCACCATCGTGTCTGTCATTATTTTTCCTCTATATGCGTTAGCTGTGAAGTATTTTTACGGACGACTTCGCAAGTTGACAAAAGAGCGGTCGCAGGCACTGGCTGAGGTGCAAGGACATCTGCATGAGCGAGTTCAAGGAATGCCCGTCATTCGCAGCTTTGCGATTGAGGAGTACGAACAAGAGAATTTTCACGATGAAAATCAAAATTTCTTAAACAAAGCGATCAACCACACGAATTGGAATGCCAAAACATTCGCAGTCGTCAATACCATCACAGACATTGCGCCGCTGCTCATCATTGCATTTGCTGGTTACACTGTGATTAACGGATCGCTTTCGATTGGGACAATGATTGCGTTTGTCGGCTACATTGACCGGATGTACAACCCAATTCGCCGACTCATTAACTCATCAACGACTTTAACCCAGTCAGTGGCGTCAATGGATCGTATTTTTGAGTTTATTGATGAGCCGTATGAGGTAACAGACCGGCCAAATGCAAAAGAAGCCAATCATTTAAAAGGAGAGGTAGAATTTAAAAATGTGTCCTTCCGTTATGAACATACGCAGGAAGAGATTTTACACAATATCTCCTTAAAAGTAGAAAAAGGACAAACCGTTGCGCTTGTAGGCATGAGCGGTGGAGGGAAGTCTACACTCGTCAGCTTAATTCCTAGATTTTATGATGTCACAAGCGGGTCACTTGAAATTGACGGCATTGATATTAAAGAGTACAAAGCAAGAAGCCTTCGAAATCAAGTTGGAATGGTGCTCCAGGATACATTCTTATTCAGTGACACAATTAAAGAAAATATCGCTGTTGGAGACCCGGAAGCATCCTTTGAGAACATTGTGTCGGCTGCCAAAGCGGCGAATGCCCATGAGTTCATCATGTCTCTTCCTGAAGGATATGACACCAAGGTAGGAGAACGGGGCGTGAAGCTGTCAGGCGGTCAAAAACAACGGATTTCAATTGCGAGGGTATTTCTCAAAAATCCACCCCTCCTCATTTTAGACGAAGCGACATCTGCACTTGATTTAGAAAGTGAGCATTATATTCAAGAAGCGATGCAAAAGCTGGCAAAGGACCGCACAACCTTTATTGTCGCGCACCGTTTATCGACGATTACACATGCCGATCAAATTGTGGTCATGGAAAAAGGCGAGATTGTGGAAAAAGGAACACACGAAGAATTAATGAACCGAGACAGCCACTATCGCCATCTATTTACCATTCAAACATTAAATTAGTAGAAGCCTATCCGATTCTAGCGGATAGGCTTTTTTATGCTTGTCAAAAACATGACATATTTCCCAGCTTGTCTCAATACAATTTTAAAAAGTATGACGGGGTGGTGAATATGTGAAAGAACAAGAAGTGTTGCTAGATGTCAAACAGCTGTCCATTGCCTTTCAGCAAAAAAAGCAGAGAGTGCCGATCGTCCATGATATATCTTTCTCTATTCAAAAAGGAGAAACCTTAGGCATTGTTGGTGAATCTGGCTGCGGGAAAAGTATGACTTCGATGTCTTTAATGGGACTGAATCAGCAAACAGAAACAACAGGTGACATACAATTTGAAGGTCAAAACCTGCTGTCACTTTCGGAGAAACAGTGGCGAGAGATCAGAGGAAATGACATTTCGATGATTTTCCAAGAACCTATGACCTCCCTCAATCCTTTAATGACCATCGGCAAGCAAATGACAGAAGCTCTTTTCACACATCAAGCCATCAGCCAAAAAGAAGCAAAAGTGAAGGCGGTAGATTTGCTTCAAACGGTAGGCTTGAAACAAGCAGCATCGTTACTTAAAAAATATCCCCATGAATTATCGGGCGGCATGCGTCAGCGTGTCATGATTGCGATGGCGATGCTATGTCACCCAAAGCTCATGATTGCCGATGAACCGACGACTGCACTTGATGTCACCATCCAAGCACAAATTCTTCGTTTGCTCAAAAAGTTAAACGAAGAGATGGACACCACTATTTTATTTATTACCCACGATCTAGGTGTCGTGCGGCAAATATGCCAGCGTGTCATGATTATGTATGCCGGTCGAATCGTAGAAGAAGGAACTGTTGACCGTATTTTTCAAAAACCTCTGCATCCCTACACAAAAGGCCTTTTCGCCTCTGTTCCATCATTTAAAGAAAAAAAAGAAAAGCTCATCTCTATTGCGGGTCATGTACCCAAACCCGGTGCCATCCAATCAGGCTGTCAATTTGCACCACGCTGTCCACATCAAATGGCACAATGTCTTGAAAAAGACCCAGCCTTACAATCCATTGAACAGTATCACCGCGTCGCATGTTTTCTAATGGAAGGAGGAGAAGGCACTGAGTCACCCACTCTTGCAAGTGAATCAGCTGACAAAGCGTTATGACACATCGGCATTTTTTTCTAAAGACAAACATACGAACTTGGCTTTAAATCAAGTATCCTTTCATGTGAATGAAGGGGAAACGCTCGGCATTGTTGGTGAATCTGGCTGCGGGAAATCAACGCTTGGCAAAAGCCTAATGAGATTAATTGAACCGACTTCTGGTTCTATTCGAATGAAAGGACAAGAAGTAACCCTTCTGAAAGAACGAGAGATGCGTTCCTTAAGAAAAGACATTCAAATGATCTTTCAAGATCCATACGCTTCCTTAAATCCACGAATGAAAATCAAAGATATTTTAGAAGAACCGCTGATCGTCCATAAACATGGAACGAAAGCAGAAAGGCAAAAGCGGGTAAAAGAGATGCTGCACATTGTGGGCTTTGATCCTTCCTTTGGAGACCGCTATGCACACCAATTCAGCGGCGGACAGAGGCAGAGGATTGGGATTGCTAGAGCGCTGATCACTCATCCAAGCCTTGTGATTGCAGATGAACCAGTTTCTGCTTTAGACGTATCCGTTCAAGCACAGATTTTGAATTTAATGCTTGAATTGCAAAAGACGCTTTCTCTTACGTACTTGTTTATTTCTCACGATCTAGGCGTCGTCAAGTATATGAGCGACCGGATTGCCGTCATGTATGCCGGCCGTATTGTCGAAATAGGTCCTGCGGAAGACGTATTTCACAAGCCGCTTCATCCCTATACTTCGCTGCTTCTCAAATCCATTCCACATATGGACCATGTGCTGGAGACGCAGGATGTGGCAGCGGAAGAATCCACGACGGCGACAAGCGGCGGCTGTCCTTTTTATCAAAGATGTCCAAAAAGGTGGGCGCAATGCCTGCAAGCTGTTCCTCCTTTATATGAGGAGGAAACAGATCACGCAGTTGCGTGCTATTTATATCAAAAGGAGGAACACAATGAAGAAGACATGGTTATTCAGTAGTTTCATTTTTGTGCTGGCACTTGCCCTATTTCTAGGGGGCTGTTCGTCTTCACCAACATCCGAAGAAAAAGCCACAAAAGACACTCTCGTCTTCGGCAGAGGAGGAGACTCCACGTCACTTGATCCAATTACAACAACGGAAGGTGAAACCTTCAAGGTCACAGAGAATATGTTTGAAAAGCTTTTGAATTACGGTGAGAAAGACACGACCATCCATCCAGGCCTCGCAACAGAATGGGATGTGGCCAAGGACGGGAAATCGTACACGTTCTACTTAAGAGAAGGTGTGAAGTTTCACGATGGCACAGACTTTAACGCGGAAGCCGTGAAATTCAACTTTGACCGCTGGATGAATGGTGATGCAGAAAAATTTCCCTACTACGGCATGTTTGGCGGCTATAAAAAGGATAAAGGACACGTTATTAAAGACATCATCGTCAAAGGAGAGCATGAAATAGAATTTCAACTAAAACGTCCGCAGGCAACATTCCTGAAAAACATCGCCATGTCACCATTTGGTATTGCCAGTCCTGCGGCTGTTGAAAAAAGCGGCGATGCATTTCGTGAAAATCCAGTTGGTACAGGACCATTCAAGTTTAAAGAGTGGAAGCAAAATGACCGTATCGTCTTAGAAAAGAACGAAGATTACTGGCAAAAAGATAAACCGAAGCTAAATCAAATCATCTTCCGCTCCATTCCAGAAAATTCAGCTCGCTTAAATGCGCTGAAAACAGGCGAGATCGACTTAATGGATGGTGTCAACCCGTCAGATTTAGATGGCATTAAAACGGATAAAGCACTCCAGCTTATTGAAAGACCATCCATGAACGTAGGCTATATCGGGCTGACAGTGACGAGAAAGCCGCTCGATAATAAGCTGGTTCGTCAGGCGCTCAATTATGCTGTCGATAAAGAGTCAATCATTGAGTCGTTTTATGGCGGACTTGCTGAACCAGCGAAAAATCCACTTCCACCGTCATTAGAAGGCTACAATGACGACATTGAGCCATATCCATATGATCCTGAAAAAGCGAAAGAGCTATTGAAAGAGGCAGGCTTTCCTAACGGTTTTCAAATCAAGCTTTGGGCGATGCCTGTACCTCGTCCATATATGCCAGATGGGATGAAGGTAGCCGAAGTCATTCAGTCAAACTTTGAAAAGGTCGGCGTTAAAGCCGAAATCGTCACATATGACTGGGCGACTTATTTAGATAAAGCAAGTAAAGGAGAAGCGGATGCGTTCTTATTAGGATGGACTGGGGACAATGGCGACCCTGATAACTTCATCTATACACTGTTGGATAAAGACAGTATAGGCGGTAACAACTATACATTCTTCAAAAACGATAAAATGCATGACATTCTCATTGAAGCGCAAACAGATACTGATCAAAAGAAACGAAATGAATTGTATCAAAAAGCCCAAGAGATCATTCATGATGAAGCACCTTGGATTCCATTGGTACATTCAATTCCAATGCTTGCAGCATCTAAAGATGTAAAAGGTTACCAGCCGCACCCAACGGGTTCAGAAGCTTTGACGGACGTATATTTCGAATAAGCACATAAGGGAGATGAGCTATCTCCCTTATTCAAACAATGAAAAAGGCGGTGAAAGCTGTTTGTTTGCTTATTGTATGAAGCGAGCAGGAATGCTCATCCCAGTATTGATCGGAATGACCTTGGTCGTGTTTTCGATCATTCGATTTATACCGGGGAATCCAGCACAGGTCATCTTAGGGCAGCGGGCAACAAAAGAAGCAGTAGAGCAATTGACGATCCAGCTTGGTTTAGATCAGCCGTGGTACGTTCAATATGGTCACTACATCCTGGGTCTTTTAAAAGGTGATTTAGGGACTTCCATTCGAACAGGAGCGGCTATTGCCCAGGAAATGAAGCCTTACTTATTCGCTACATTAGAATTGACATTCTTTGCTATGCTGCTGGCGATTATGGTGGGAGTGAATGCAGGAATCATTAGTGCTTGGTTTAAACATTCTTTCTTTGATTATGTTGCGATGTTTATTGCTCTCATTGGGGTGTCCATGCCGATTTTCTGGTTAGGCTTAATGGGACAGTGGCTGTTCTCAATCGAATTAGGAATTTTGCCGACAACTGGGAGAGAAAACGTTAGAAATCCAGTGGACTCGATCACCTATATTCATACGCTGGACACGCTTTTGCAAGGAAGGTTTGATCAATTCATTGACAGCATCAAGCATTTGATTTTACCAAGTACCGCTCTTGCAACCATTCCGGCTGCGATAATTGCGAGGATTACGAGGGCTAGTATGCTGGAGGTGCTTCATTCCGATTTTATTCGAACGGCAAAAGCAAAAGGGGTACGTTCGTTTTTTATCATTTATCAGCATGGGCTGAAAAATGCGCTCATTCCGATTTTGACTATTATCGGCCTTCAGACAGGTCTCCTGCTGGGTGGGGCCATTTTAACCGAAACCATTTTTGCTTGGCCGGGAATTGGGCGGTATATATACGATGCGATCAGCTATCGTGATTATCCAGTCATTCAAACAGGCATTCTCGTTGTTGCGCTCATATTTGTGTTGATCAATTTCATTGTGGACATCTTGTATGCAGTCATTGATCCAAGAATTAAATACTAGAGAAGGGAGAGTGACAACATGGAAGCACAAAAAGAGCGTCAAGCTCCTATATCAAAAGAAGAACGCTCTCAATCACTGATTCTTGAATCGATGAAGCAATTCTTTCAGCATAAGCTGGCGGTCATTGGCAGTGTGATTGTCTTTTTATTTCTCATTCTAGCGATCTTCGCACCGCTCCTTGCTCCGTATGGAATCAATGAGCAGTCACTTGGTGAACGGTTTAGTGCGCCTTCAGCTGCACACTGGTTTGGTACGGATGATTTCGGCAGAGACATATTTTCAAGAGTTGTGCATGGAGCACGGATCTCATTATGGGTAGGCTTCTTTTCGGTTCTCGGCTCTGTCATTTTAGGCACACTGCTTGGATTGATGGCGGGCTACGGCGGCAGATGGCTGGATGCTGTGATCTCGAGATTATTTGATATTTTACTTGCCTTTCCTAGCATTCTATTAGCAATTGCGATCGTCTCCATCTTAGGCCCATCCTTACAAAATGCGCTTATTGCCATAGCGATTATTAACGTCCCGACCTTTGGGCGGCTGGTTCGTTCAAAGGTGCTGAGTATTAAACAAGAAGAATACGTCCTAGCAGCAAAAGCAGTCGGCATGTCACACCGCCGCATCGTCCTCCGTCACATTCTGCCAAATAGTATGGTGCCGGTGATCGTTCAGGCGACCCTTGCGATCGGCACGGCCATCATCGAAGCGGCAGCTTTGGGCTTTTTAGGATTGGGTGCACAAGCGCCAAGTCCAGAGTGGGGGAAAATGCTCGCAGATGCGAGACCTTATCTCGTGCAAGCACCATGGACTTTATTCTTTCCAGGGGTTGCGATCATGCTGACGGTTCTTGGCTTTAACTTGATGGGAGATGGATTAAGGGACACCCTTGATCCTAAAATGAAGAAAATAAAATAAGACCGATTCTTAGAATCGGTCTCAGCGTGTAGACAAACGCTCGCATTCGGTGTCAGTCCTGCGTGCCGGTGCTCACGAATCTTAAATTCGCTCCGCGCCGGTACTCGTCCTTCCTAGACTGCAAAGGTTTTTAGGTCACGCTGAAAAGAAGACAAAGGGCTAAAATCAAGATCATTTTAGCCCTTTGTCAACAATCTGAGACCGATTTTGGAATCGGTCTTTTCTGTTTATGCTTCTTTTTCTTCAGTTTCGATCTCGCTATCTTTTGGGTGATACGTTTGGAAGCTTGTAATCAACGTATCTAAATGCTCCAATTCATCACGGTATTCAATGATGCTGGACATCACATTCAGCATATTATAATCGAGTAAGTCGTTTTCTTGGTTTTGCTGATGCTGAATAAATGATTTCGTTAATGTTTCAAGACGAAGAGAGCATTCATTTTGAAATTCATCGTCATGTGGCTTCATTTTTCCAACAAACTTCATTAAGGTGCGCTCATGCCAATAGAGTAAATAATCAATCTCATCGGTTAAGCTTTCCCTGAAATGCTCTGGCATCAAATGAATTTCATTTTCTAATTTATGAAGCTTTTTCAGTAAGTACAGAGCTCGATTAGACGTCATAATTGCCTGTCTGAACAAAACCAGCTTTCTTGATTTGACATAGGTGGTTTTCTTTAAATAGCTTCGTTCTTCTTTGTATAACAAGTAAATGTGATCTAATTTGATCATACGTTCTTTTATTTGATCGATGTCATCCTTTAAAATGGAATGATCTGTAGACTGTCTGGAGCTCAGACGGATCCATTTTAAAATCTCCTCCGTATTTTCCATAATGTGATGAACCAGCTTTGTTTCATACTTTGGCGGCAGAAAAATGAGATTCACTAAAAATGAAGAAAGCACGCCTAATACCACAGTAGCAGTTCGAATTAAGGCAAAGGAAAGGAAATGATCCCCTGCACTTTCTAAAATGGCGATGACGGTTACAAGTGCAATCGGAATCGTATGTTCAATCTTCAGCTTTAAATTAATGGCGATGACCATAACGGCGGTTAACCCGATAATAACAGGTCCTGTGCCAAAAAGCAGACCGAACGTAATGGCAAGTGCTGCTCCAATAATATTGGCTTGCACTTGATCAACAATTGTTAAAAATGATCGATAAATAGATGGCTGGATAGCAAATACAGCTGCAATTCCCGCAAAGACGGGCGTCGGCAACCCAAGCCATGTTGCCAGGTAAAGCGCGAGTACAATGGCAATACCAGTTTTTAAAATACGGGCTCCAAGTTTCATTGGTTTTGTCCCTGCATTCCTTTCTTTTTGATAATAGATGACCACTCGTCATATATCATACATATTTTGATGAAACAACTAAGTAATATACAGCGGTCTTCCGAAATATTCAAGTGCTTTTTGAAAGTTCATGAAAACATCAAAAGAAGGTATTGAGAAAAAATGTAACAGATTCGCTCGCTTTTGACAATCAAGAGCTGGTAAATAAAAAAACAGACGCACAAATTCACGTCTGTTTTTCACTCAATTATGATTGTTTCAGCTGTTCAAACGCATAATCAACCGCTTGCAGCGTCTCAGAAATATCTTTTTCAGTGTGTGCGATGGTTAAGAACCAAGCCTCGTATTTAGAAGGGGCAAGATTAATGCCTTGTGCGAGCATCAATTTGAAGAAGCGGGCGAACATCTCGCCATCCGTATTTTCAGCCTGCTCGTAGTTCACAATCGTTTCCTTTGTAAAATAAATCGTGAGAGCACCTTTTAAGCGGTTCACTGTAATATCTACTTGATGTTTTTTCGCATGGGCTAAAATTCCTTCTTCTAACATTGCGCCGAGCTGATCGAGACGCTCGTAGACTCCGTCTTCTTTAAGCACTTCCAAGCATGCAATCCCAGAAAGAATAGAGGCGGGATTTCCCGCCATCGTACCAGCTTGATAGGCTGGCCCAAGGGGAGCGACTTGCTCCATAATTTCTTTTTTGCCGCCATAAGCGCCGATTGGAAGACCGCCGCCAATAATTTTACCTAATGCAGTGAGGTCAGGTTTTACTTGAAGCAAGTCTTGTGCACCGCCATACATAAAGCGGAAAGCGGTAATCACTTCGTCATAGATGACAAGTGCGCCTTTTTCATGAGTCAGGTCATTGACCTGTTGCAAGAAGCCGTTTTTAGGCTCCACGATGCCAAAGTTTCCGACAATGGGCTCAACAAGAACAGCTGCTACTTCATCGCCCCAACGATCTAGTGCTTCTTTATAGCTGTCGATATCGTTAAATGGAACGGTAATGACTTCATTGGCGATGCTTTTAGGAACGCCCGCTGAATCTGGCGTTCCTAAAGTGGAAGGGCCAGAGCCAGCTGCAACTAGCACAAGATCAGAATGACCGTGATAACATCCGGCAAATTTAATGATCTTTGTTCTGCCTGTATAAGCGCGGGCCACACGAATGGTGGTCATTACAGCCTCCGTACCTGAATTGACAAAACGAACTTTATCCAATGCAGGCATTGCTTCTTTCAACATTTTCGCAAAAGTGACTTCATGCTTCGTTGGTGTTCCATAAAGGACACCCGTCTCGGCTGCTTTCGTGATGGCTTTTGTAATATGAGGATGAGCATGTCCCGTAATAATTGGACCGTATGCTGCCAAATAGTCGATATAACGGTTTCCGTCAACATCCCAAAAATAAGCGCCTTCTCCTTTTTCCATTGCAACGGGTGACCCGCCGCCTACTGCCTTATATGAACGAGATGGGCTGTTAACCCCTCCAACAATATGCTCCAGTGCCTCTTGATGTAATTTTTCTGATTCTGTGAATTTCATAAATAGCCTCCTGTCTCAACGTAACACGTCGTCTAACATTATTTTAACATGCCGATGCAAGCGTCCTTAGTTGAATATTCTCTCGAAATTGGATAGGCTAATGAAAAAATAGGTTGGAGGGATTGTGTCATGACAATCGAAGTGGGGCAGCAAGTGCCGGATATTGAATTAACAGGTGATAATGGAGAGAAAGTAAAGCTTTCTGATTTTAGAGGAAAACATATTGTCCTTTATTTTTACCCAAAAGATATGACGCCAGGCTGTACAACCGAGGCCTGTGATTTCCGTGACCGCCATCAGAGCTTTGCGGAATTAGATGCTGTCATCATTGGCGTAAGCCCAGACAGTCAGGACAAGCACCAAAAGTTTAAAGAAAAACATGATTTACCGTTCCTGCTTCTTGTAGATGACGAGCAAAAGTTGTCCGAAGCTTTCGGTGTATGGAAGCTGAAAAAGAACTTCGGCAAAGAATACATGGGAATTGAACGTTCCACATTTCTTATTAATAAAGAAGGAACGCTTGTAAAAGAATGGCGCAAAGTAAAGGTGAAAGATCATGTAGAAGAAGCGCTTGAGGAACTGAAAGCTCACGCTTAATAGGATGATAAGATGAGATCGGCAGATGTGCCGGTCTTTTTTGTAAAGAAGAATAGTTAAAAAAGAGGATTGTAATTGACAAAGTTTCGGCTCTGGGGGTACACTATTTATAAAGATTATAATATAAGAATATTTTTGAAGAGAGGTGCATGATGAAATGGCTGCTCACGAACTAAAAGACGCTTTAGACGCTCTAAAAGAAACTGGTGTTCGAATTACTCCGCAGCGCCATGCCATCTTGGAGTTTCTCGTAAATTCTATGACTCACCCAACCGCGGACGATATATATAAAGCACTTGAAGGGAAATTTCCGAATATGAGTGTAGCAACGGTTTACAACAATTTACGAGTATTCCGGGAATCTGGATTAGTAAAAGAATTAACGTATGGGGACTCCTCAAGCCGATTTGATTTTGCGACATCTGATCATTACCATGCAATTTGTGAAAACTGCGGAAAGATCGTTGACTTTCACTATCCTGGCCTTGATGAAGTAGAACAGCTTGCATCCCATGTGACAGGCTTTAAAGTGAGCCATCATCGCTTGGAGATCTATGGAATCTGTCAAGAATGTGCGAAAAAAGAAAATCATTAATGAAAAAGCTGACCAGTTGAATGGTCAGCTTATTTTTATGACTTTTTTCGATTGTAGGATTCATCAAACTCTTTACCCTCTAACGCCCGGTCCAGTGTAAGGGGCTCTCTGCAATGCATGCACATATCCACTCGTCCAAGCACCTTCGTTTCCTTCTCGCACCCTGGACACACAACTCGTACCGCCTTTGTAGAAAGCATACCGATCCAAAAGTAAACGGCTGTACTTAATCCAATCGATAAGACGCCAAGTAGCATAAAGAAAGTCGACAGCCAGATCGATTCCTTGAAGAACACACCGATATACATGATCAGAAAACCAACAAAAACCAAACTAAGTGCAAATGTTCTGATTTTATTAATCTTACTGGAGTATTTCGCCATCCCTAGTCCCCCTTATCTCCAATATAGCACATTTTACCTTTCTGTTTGAATTAGTTATAGAGTTTTGTGAATAAATTGCTTATAATGATGCAATGATCTTTTTTCATGTATTGAAGGAATTTTGATTCTATGAGGAGAAATACATAGCATTAGAGAAGAACCTTACACCCGAGTATTGGAGGAATCACTATGGAAAATCTTCTCCGTCCTATTTATCAAGAGAGAGCAAGCCACCCGGATACATTAGCTGTGATTATAGTAGAAAGAAGACATAAAGTATCTTCTGAAACAGATAACTTTGATGCCGCACTTTTAGTCATCGTAAAAGAAGCGGAAGAGCCATTATTTATCAAACACTATGAATCCGATCACCAAACAGCTTCTTTAAATGTCGTCACAGACGATCAGCTTAAAGAATGGATTACCCTCGGCACCAATCGCCGAATCATTGATTGGATTTTGAATGGAAAAGTTTTGTTTGATCGAAATGAATATATTTTCAACTTGATTGATGAATTGAGTACATTCCCGTTTTCAAACCGTAAGCTCAAAATTGGTTTGGAATATGGTAAGCTTATTCGCAGATATATAGAAGGAAAAGCATTTTTTGAATCAAATCAATTCCTTGATGCATATAATTCCATTGTGCATGCCCTGCATCATTTGGCACGGATTGAAGTGATTGATAAAGGCTTCCACCCAGAAGTGACCGTTTGGAACCAAGTGCGTCATATGGAGCCTGAAGTATATAAACTTTATTCAGAACTAATTGAAAGCCATGAAAGTCTGCATAAGCGGTTAGAATTGTTATTCTTAGCGAATGATTTTTTAATCCATTCAAAAGCAGAAATTGGAGCCGCTCATTTGCGTCATGTCATGGAGCAGCAAGATATTTGGCTTTTTGGCGAGCTTCTTGCACATCCTGACCTCAAACATTTCACGCCTGACCTTAGCATCATGATTGATTTCTTTGTGGAAAAAGGAATTGTTCAGGTGGAGCCAATTGAGACAAAGGGGCAAAAAATCTATCATCGAGGATATTTTGTGAAAAAAGATATTGACGCATGAATATTATGATGGTATATTATTAAACGTCGCTAACGAGCAACCGAGTTGCTTTGAAAGAAAAGCTGACAAAAAGAAATCCCGAAAAACACTTGACGCACAAGGTGCTCAAATGTTATATTAAGAAAGTCGCTTCCGAGCGATAACGAAGATGATCTTTGAAAACTAAACAAGACAAAACGTACCTGTTAATTCGAGTTTTAATAAAAAAATCCTATGAAACATCATAGGTAGTCAGTCAAACTGACGAGGCAGGAAATGATCACATGCTAAGTTCGCTACATCGTGTAGCAACGCATGTGTGATATGCATCCTGCATACCTCGGAGAGTTTGATCCTGGCTCAGGACGAACGCTGGCGGCGTGCCTAATACATGCAAGTCGAGCGGACAGAAGGGAGCTTGCTCCCGGATGTTAGCGGCGGACGGGTGAGTAACACGTGGGTAACCTGCCTGTAAGACTGGGATAACTCCGGGAAACCGGAGCTAATACCTGATAGTTCCTTGAACCGCATGGTTCAAGGATGAAAGACGGTTTCGGCTGTCACTTACAGATGGACCCGCGGCGCATTAGCTAGTTGGTGAGGTAACGGCTCACCAAGGCGACGATGCGTAGCCGACCTGAGAGGGTGATCGGCCACACTGGGACTGAGACACGGCCCAGACTCCTACGGGAGGCAGCAGTAGGGAATCTTCCGCAATGGACGAAAGTCTGACGGAGCAACGCCGCGTGAGTGATGAAGGTTTTCGGATCGTAAAGCTCTGTTGTTAGGGAAGAACAAGTGCAAGAGTAACTGCTTGCACCATGACGGTACCTAACCAGAAAGCCACGGCTAACTACGTGCCAGCAGCCGCGGTAATACGTAGGTGGCAAGCGTTGTCCGGAATTATTGGGCGTAAAGGGCTCGCAGGCGGTTTCTTAAGTCTGATGTGAAAGCCCCCGGCTCAACCGGGGAGGGTCATTGGAAACTGGGAAACTTGAGTGCAGAAGAGGAGAGTGGAATTCCACGTGTAGCGGTGAAATGCGTAGAGATGTGGAGGAACACCAGTGGCGAAGGCGACTCTCTGGTCTGTAACTGACGCTGAGGAGCGAAAGCGTGGGGAGCGAACAGGATTAGATACCCTGGTAGTCCACGCCGAAAACGATTGAGTGCTAAGTGTTAGGGGGTTTCCGCCCCTTAGTGCTGCAGCTAACGCATTAAGCACTCCGCCTGGGGAGTACGGTCGCAAGACTGAAACTCAAAGGAATTGACGGGGGCCCGCACAAGCGGTGGAGCATGTGGTTTAATTCGAAGCAACGCGAAGAACCTTACCAGGTCTTGACATCCTCTGACAACCCTAGAGATAGGGCTTTCCCTTCGGGGACAGAGTGACAGGTGGTGCATGGTTGTCGTCAGCTCGTGTCGTGAGATGTTGGGTTAAGTCCCGCAACGAGCGCAACCCTTGATCTTAGTTGCCAGCATTCAGTTGGGCACTCTAAGGTGACTGCCGGTGACAAACCGGAGGAAGGTGGGGATGACGTCAAATCATCATGCCCCTTATGACCTGGGCTACACACGTGCTACAATGGACAGAACAAAGGGCTGCGAGACCGCAAGGTTTAGCCAATCCCACAAATCTGTTCTCAGTTCGGATCGCAGTCTGCAACTCGACTGCGTGAAGCTGGAATCGCTAGTAATCGCGGATCAGCATGCCGCGGTGAATACGTTCCCGGGCCTTGTACACACCGCCCGTCACACCACGAGAGTTTGCAACACCCGAAGTCGGTGAGGTAACCTTTATGGAGCCAGCCGCCGAAGGTGGGGCAGATGATTGGGGTGAAGTCGTAACAAGGTAGCCGTATCGGAAGGTGCGGCTGGATCACCTCCTTTCTAAGGATATATGGAGCAGTGTGCGTTTTGGTCTTGTTTAGTTTTGAAGGATCATTCCTTCAAAACATGTCTCTAGCGAGACAGGATTGTTCTTTGAAAACTAGATAACAATAAGTAATACATTCACATTGAATGCAATGCAAAGTTCATCACACATAGTGATTCTTTCTAAAGTAAGAAATGGTTAAGTTAGAAAGGGCGCACGGTGGATGCCTTGGCACTAGGAGCCGATGAAGGACGGGACGAACACCGATATGCTTCGGGGAGCTGTAAGCAAGCTTTGATCCGGAGATTTCCGAATGGGGAAACCCACTGCTCGTAATGGAGTAGTATCCATACTTGAATACATAGAGTATGAGAAGGCATACCCGGGGAACTGAAACATCTAAGTACCCGGAGGAAGAGAAAGCAAATGCGATTCCCTGAGTAGCGGCGAGCGAAACGGGAACAGCCCAAACCAAGAGGCTTGCCTCTTGGGGTTGTAGGACACTCTATACGGAGTTACAAAGGAATGATATAAGCGAAGAGGTCTGGAAAGGCCCGCCAGAGAAGGTAACAGCCCTGTAACTGAAATGTCATTCTCTCCAGAGTGGATCCTGAGTACGGCGGAACACGTGAAATTCCGTCGGAATCCGGGAGGACCATCTCCCAAGGCTAAATACTCCCTAGTGACCGATAGTGAACCAGTACCGTGAGGGAAAGGTGAAAAGCACCCCGGAAGGGGAGTGAAATAGATCCTGAAACCGTGTGCCTACAAGTAGTCAGAGCCCGTTAACGGGTGATGGCGTGCCTTTTGTAGAATGAACCGGCGAGTTACGATCCCGTGCAAGGTTAAGCAGAAGATGCGGAGCCGCAGCGAAAGCGAGTCTGAATAGGGCGCATGAGTACGTGGTCGTAGACCCGAAACCAGGTGATCTACCCATGTCCAGGGTGAAGTTCAGGTAACACTGAATGGAGGCCCGAACCCACGCACGTTGAAAAGTGCGGGGATGAGGTGTGGGTAGGGGTGAAATGCCAATCGAACCTGGAGATAGCTGGTTCTCTCCGAAATAGCTTTAGGGCTAGCCTCAAGGTAAGAGTCTCGGAGGTAGAGCACTGATTGGACTAGGGGCCCCTACCGGGTTACCGAATTCAGTCAAACTCCGAATGCCGATGACTTATCCTTGGGAGTCAGACTGCGAGTGATAAGATCCGTAGTCGAAAGGGAAACAGCCCAGACCGCCAGCTAAGGTCCCAAAGTATACGTTAAGTGGAAAAGGATGTGGAGTTGCTTAGACAACCAGGATGTTGGCTTAGAAGCAGCCACCATTTAAAGAGTGCGTAATAGCTCACTGGTCGAGTGACTCTGCGCCGAAAATGTACCGGGGCTAAACGTATCACCGAAGCTGCGGACTGTTCTTACGAACAGTGGTAGGAGAGCGTTCTAAGGGCTGTGAAGCCAGACCGGAAGGACTGGTGGAGCGCTTAGAAGTGAGAATGCCGGTATGAGTAGCGAAAGACGGGTGAGAATCCCGTCCACCGAATGCCTAAGGTTTCCTGAGGAAGGCTCGTCCGCTCAGGGTTAGTCGGGACCTAAGCCGAGGCCGAAAGGCGTAGGCGATGGACAACAGGTTGATATTCCTGTACCACCTCCTCACCATTTGAGCAATGGGGGGACGCAGGAGGATAGGGTAAGCGCGGTAATGGATATCCGCGTCCAAGCAGTTAGGCTGGGAAATAGGCAAATCCGTTTCCCGTGAAGGCTGAGCTGTGATGGCGAGCGAAATTTAGTAGCGAAGTTCCTGATTCCACTGCCAAGAAAAGCCTCTAGCGAGGTGAGAGGTGCCCGTACCGCAAACCGACACAGGTAGGCGAGGAGAGAATCCTAAGGTGATCGAGAGAACTCTCGTTAAGGAACTCGGCAAAATGACCCCGTAACTTCGGGAGAAGGGGTGCTTCTTAGGGTGTTAAAGCCCCGAGAAGCCGCAGTGAATAGGCCCAGGCGACTGTTTAGCAAAAACACAGGTCTCTGCGAAGCCGTAAGGCGAAGTATAGGGGCTGACGCCTGCCCGGTGCTGGAAGGTTAAGAGGAGCGCTTAGCGTAAGCGAAGGTGCGAATTGAAGCCCCAGTAAACGGCGGCCGTAACTATAACGGTCCTAAGGTAGCGAAATTCCTTGTCGGGTAAGTTCCGACCCGCACGAAAGGCGCAACGATCTGGGCACTGTCTCAACGAGAGACTCGGTGAAATTATAGTACCTGTGAAGATGCAGGTTACCCGCGACAGGACGGAAAGACCCCGTGGAGCTTTACTGCAGCCTGATATTGAATGTTGGTACAGCTTGTACAGGATAGGTAGGAGCCTTGGAAACCGGAGCGCTAGCTTCGGTGGAGGCATCGGTGGGATACTACCCTGGCTGTATTGACCTTCTAACCCGCTGCCCTTATCGGGCAGGGAGACAGTGTCAGGTGGGCAGTTTGACTGGGGCGGTCGCCTCCTAAAATGTAACGGAGGCGCCCAAAGGTTCCCTCAGAATGGTTGGAAATCATTCGCAGAGTGTAAAGGCACAAGGGAGCTTGACTGCGAGACCTACAAGTCGAGCAGGGACGAAAGTCGGGCTTAGTGATCCGGTGGTTCCGCATGGAAGGGCCATCGCTCAACGGATAAAAGCTACCCCGGGGATAACAGGCTTATCTCCCCCAAGAGTCCACATCGACGGGGAGGTTTGGCACCTCGATGTCGGCTCATCGCATCCTGGGGCTGTAGTCGGTCCCAAGGGTTGGGCTGTTCGCCCATTAAAGCGGTACGCGAGCTGGGTTCAGAACGTCGTGAGACAGTTCGGTCCCTATCCGTCGCGGGCGCAGGAAATTTGAGAGGAGCTGTCCTTAGTACGAGAGGACCGGGATGGACGCACCGCTGGTGTACCAGTTGTTCTGCCAAGGGCATCGCTGGGTAGCTATGTGCGGACGGGATAAGTGCTGAAAGCATCTAAGCATGAAGCCCCCCTCAAGATGAGATTTCCCATTCCGCAAGGAAGTAAGATCCCTGAAAGATGATCAGGTTGATAGGTCTGAGGTGGAAGCGTGGTGACACGTGGAGCTGACAGATACTAATAGATCGAGGACTTAACCTATATTTAATGTGAAGCATGAACATTGTTATCTAGTTTTGAGAGAACATTTTTTAAATATCTCTTGATTTATTTTCAATACATAGTATAATATCTTTTGTCACTAAATTGTCTGGTGATGATGGCGAAGAGGTCACACCCGTTCCCATACCGAACACGGAAGTTAAGCTCTTCAGCGCCGATGGTAGTTGGGGGTTTCCCCCTGTGAGAGTAGGACATCGCCAGGCTTTCTTCATTCCGCAGTAGCTCAGTGGTAGAGCTATCGGCTGTTAACCGATCGGTCGTAGGTTCGAATCCTACCTGCGGAGCCAATTTGGAGAGCTGTCCGAGTGGCCGAAGGAGCACGATTGGAAATCGTGTAGGCGGTAACCCCGTCTCAAGGGTTCGAATCCCTTGCTCTCCGCCACAAGATACATATAATAGAGGGCCCGTTGGTCAAGCGGTTAAGACACCGCCCTTTCACGGCGGTAACACGGGTTCGAATCCCGTACGGGTCACCATTTTTATAGAATACATACCAGCATTTTATTCGGAGGATTAGCTCAGCTGGGAGAGCATCTGCCTTACAAGCAGAGGGTCGGCGGTTCGAGCCCGTCATCCTCCACCATATCTCTTATATCGTCGCGGGGTGGAGCAGTTCGGTAGCTCGTCGGGCTCATAACCCGAAGGTCGCAGGTTCAAATCCTGCCCCCGCAACCAAAATTTTTTGTTTATGAATTAGGGAGTACTCATTGAGTGCAGTCAAAATGGTCCGGTAGTTCAGTTGGTTAGAATGCCTGCCTGTCACGCAGGAGGTCGCGGGTTCGAGTCCCGTCCGGACCGCCATTTTTTAAAAAGAATACTTGGCTCGGTAGCTCAGTTGGTAGAGCAACGGACTGAAAATCCGTGTGTCGGCGGTTCGATTCCGTCCCGAGCCACCACTATTTGCCGGTGTAGCTCAATTGGTAGAGCAACTGACTTGTAATCAGTAGGTTGGGGGTTCAAGTCCTCTTGCCGGCACTGTTTTTCAAATGTGGAGGGGTAGCGAAGTGGCTAAACGCGGCGGACTGTAAATCCGCTCCCTCCGGGTTCGGCGGTTCGAATCCGTCCCCCTCCACCATTTTTATTTTCATAGGGGCATAGTTTAACGGTAGAACAGAGGTCTCCAAAACCTCCGGTGTGGGTTCGATTCCTACTGCCCCTGCCAATTATATGATTCATAACATCTATGGCGGTTGTGGCGAAGTGGTTAACGCACCAGATTGTGGCTCTGGCACTCGTGGGTTCGATTCCCATCAATCGCCCCATTTTATTATTGGGCTATAGCCAAGCGGTAAGGCAACGGACTTTGACTCCGTCATGCGTTGGTTCGAATCCAGCTAGCCCAGTTGATATGCGGAAGTAGTTCAGTGGTAGAACACCACCTTGCCAAGGTGGGGGTCGCGGGTTCGAATCCCGTCTTCCGCTCCAATAATGGCGGCATAGCCAAGTGGTAAGGCAGAGGTCTGCAAAACCTTTATCCCCGGTTCAAATCCGGGTGTCGCCTTTTTTGAAAAGACTGCCGGGGTGGTGGAATTGGCAGACACACAGGACTTAAAATCCTGCGGTAGGTGACTACCGTGCCGGTTCAAGTCCGGCCCTCGGCACCATTGTTTTTTTATATAAGTTGCGCTATTTAATGATCATGCCGGTGTGGCGGAATTGGCAGACGCGCACGACTCAAAATCGTGTTCCTCACGGAGTGCCGGTTCGACCCCGGCCACCGGTATCTATAATCGGTAATTGAATGAATGTACCGTCAATCTAATGCTTCTCTATTATGGAGAGGCATTTTTTTGTGTTTTAAATTTGCTTTGGTGTTTGCACAGGCAGCATGTAACATCATTCCTAAGAACAGATCATGAGTTTGAATCATCTAACGTCATAGTGAATTGTATTTCATTCTTGAATATTTCAGATAAACAGAAGATCCGTATCCCTTTCTAGAAAGCAAAGTGTTGAAAACTCCTTTAGTTGATCCATCCCATTTGATAATATAAAATTAGCGATCTAAAGAAAGGGCAACTTAATACCCTTGACATGGTTTACAAAATGAAAAGTTATACAGTCCTTCGTTTTAAGTATTCGATTACTTTTCTGTGTAAATCATTCAAGTGATACAGGGATGCATGCTGTGGACAATTATATTCCCTTTGCTAAGCAGGGCCCTTTAGATAGCTGCTTTTATGTATAGGGAAAACTCCACCTCTGGCTGGTATCCCGTCTTTAGGGGGATTTTTAATGAAAAATCAATATAACAATGAAGAATTACTGACAGGCGGGAATGTCTCAAACGTCTATCGTTCGGGAGATACGGTTAGACGGGAATTAAAGCCAGGCAATAGCAACATACACAAATTATTAAAGCATTTGGAGAAAAAGAATTTCAGTTATGCCCCAAAGTATTTAGGTATTGATGATGAAGGGAGAGAGATACTCTCTTTTATCGAAGGGGAGGCCGGCAATGATCCTGTAAAAGGCTATATGTGTTCTCATGATGTTTTAAAAGAAATAGCGAAAATGCTAAGACTCTACCACGATGCTGTAAGTGACTTTCCAATATCAGATGATTGGGAACGAATGGACAATACACCTAACCAAACAGAGGTGGTGTGCCATAATGATTTTGCCCTGTACAACATTATTTTTAATCATGGAAAACCTGTAGGAATCATTGATTTTGATGTTGCGGCTCCTGGTCCAAGACTTTGGGATATCGCTTATACACTTTACACTTGTGTCCCTCTTAGTAGATTCATTCGCACCGAGACTGGTAAGCTGGTTCAATATCATTCATTAGAACATGCAGATCCTATAAAATATAGGATTCAATTGTTTTTCGAATCCTATGGTGAGAAAATGGGAGAAAGTTTTTTGGATATGGTGTTGCTGCGCTTAGAGGGGTTATGTAAATACATGAAAAGAAAAGCACATGAAGGGGACATAGCTTTTCAGAAAATGATCGCTGAAGGGCATCTTGAACACTATCAAAAGGACATGGAATTCATTCAGGCGCACGGAAAAGAATGGATTTAAGAGCAACCATTTTTTCATGGAGGGTTTGTCTTAGGATTAAATTGAATGTAAAAAAGGCGGCGTTATTCTATTGCAATCTACTACTATATTACGGGTCATCATTCAAGACGAGAGGTCAACACATGATCCGCATTTTAGACAGTACTGTGTACAAAAAGAGCAAGGGCTGCGTAAAGAGGCGCTAAAAGTCCTTGATTCCTTTATTGAAGAAATGAAGAAGAACGATTTTGAAACACAGCGTGTCTTTGTGGAGTGGGGTGTTTGAGTGGATTGAACAGTTTGAGGATGGTCACCATTTGCTTGTGTATCCGTTGGTGAATGGAATTACCCAGCCTGTTCTTCAAAAATGGGTGGATATTGATCCATTGGATGTGAGACCGTATCGCTGGCAAGGTCTGTTTGTGCACCAAGGAGAAGCACTGCCTTATTTATTGAAGGCGGTAGAGCTTGGAGGCGGTGAGGAGCAGCGTGTGATTGTTCAGATTTGTGAAACCTATGTATCGGCGTTGTGGTATTCGTTTCACCATATACATGAAGATCTTTATTTAAGTACCTTTGAGATGGATCAAGAGCGAATTCAGGGCATTCAAGATGTCGTGATGCTGTTACAAGATGAAAGGACACGTACCTATTATCAAAAACAAGCAGATTACTATACGCAGCTTTTATCAGACTGGATTAAATTTCAGCAAACGGAGACAAACGATTTTATGAAATGGTGTGCTGAGCGAGAGAAGTCGTATGAATGGGTGGAGACTTTTTATTATCGCCAATAGATATGATGGATAAACGACAGAAGGTTTCTGTCGTTTTTATATGTCGAGCCATATGCGCTTTATTTCTAAATGATCTGGTCGAAAGTATTTTAGGACATAGACATCTGGGTTGCTGAGTGTTTTCCATTCATTGAATCCTATGTCCGGATCAGCATATTTGAGGAGCAGGCTCATGATATTGCCATGTGTGACAAAGAGGGTATGATCTTCTCCTCTTTTTATTTGTTCGTCAAGAGCTTCTACGATCCGGTTCATGGCTTCCTGACTGGATTCTCCGCCTTCATACGCGATGGTTAAATCCATAAAAGTGAGCTTTAGCTTTTCATACCAATCGTCCATTGGCTTGCTGCTTAACACACGTTCAGAGAGACGCTCATCCGTTTTTATCTTAAGCTGTTTTGTATGGGCAAGAGGCTGGCTGGTTTGGATCGCCCGTTTATAAGGACTTGAGATGATCTGATTGAGTTGTATGCTCGAAAAGAACTCGGCGAGTGTGTGTGATTGTGCGATGCCCTGCGGTGTTAAAGCCGCGTTTTTGGATTGTCCATCTGCTTGGCAGTGTCTGACGATATAATAGGTTTTCATGGGATTACACCTTTCATTGAGTAAATAGAGGATAAAAAAATCATCCAGTTTTGGATGAGCATTCACGAAAGTCTAGGTTCATTTGTTTGTATCTGTTTCTTTATAGGGATCTGTGAGCTTGGAGGTCAGGTCTAAATTGAATAAAAAATCATCTAAGGTGTCTGTACCAAAGGGAAGGGTGGAAAAGTTAATTGGGATACAGTCTTCTTGCGTTTCTGAAGTGATCGGTTGTTTGGGCTGCTTTTTTCTCCAGTTCTTAAACAAGCACATGTAGGGCCCCCTTTTCTAAGAAAAAGATGGATTTATACATAATATACGGGGAGAGTTGTCCGAGCGTCAATTGTTTTCTTCAAATGGGTCTATTCAATTTATACGAAAGAAGCCACAGGCAAGTGCGGCTCTTTATGAATATTTACATAGCATGACGTAATGCTTGCAGTAATTTACGTTCGCACCTTAAGTTGTATCGCTTTTTATGGAGTTTCTCCGTTTTAAACCTGCCAATGGCATGGCGAACATCTTGGTGATAAATGATCAGCTCTCTACTTGTTTGCTCATTTAATAACGCTTGAAACCAGCTATATTGTTTCAGATGTACTGCGTTCCTGGAGATATCCTCTTCATCTACCTGTAGAAAAGGGATATACAGAGCAAGGGTAAAGATGTCTAAAATAAAACCCATATCATCTCCTCCTTTCATATGATTCATTACGCTTAGAAAAGAGGAGAGGTTTCATTCAATTGATCTCTAAAAACAATCCCAGTGCATCAACCATTCTTTCGTTTCTTTGTTGTAATAGAAATACATGGTGCCATGATCACCAATCATGAAACGAGGTTTTTCTTCTGAGGCGATTTGCAGCATGAATTCACCTTGCTTTTGATGGGGCGGAGATTGAATATAAGCCCCATATCCGCCGATTTTTGTGAACGAGTAATTTGAGTATTGTTGAAAGAAGTAGTCTGTTGCTTCTTCACTTTCATTCACTTCTGATAAATCAACGTACGACCAAGCTTCCTCCCAGCACGGGTAGTCTTCTTGTTCACTTTCGCTCCACTGGATTTGAAAGGGTTTGATTCCTTTCACTTCTTCAGGGGTCTCAACGATTTCTAATCCTTCCATTGTTGAATATTCAATGAGCTTCCAGCCTTCACCGTTTTTGGTGATATCAATCGGAAGTGCTTTCTGGTTGAGAAAAATTTGTATCATCTTACATTCATCAAAGCCGTTTATTCCCCCTGGTACTTCTGGTAAATATATTTGCAAAATGGGAATCATAGCTCCGTCTTGATCTGTCGGCCATCCTTTATCAGGGTGCATGAAAAAATGACCGGCAAACCAGCTGTATCTATATGGATCAGAACGAAATCCGCCAATCTTGGCCGTGACTGGTGTTTTCCCTATTTGATTTAATTCATGAAAAGCCTTGATCTCCATTTAACATCTCTCCATCCATTAGCCTGCAATATGTGCATCCTGAAACGTGCCATTGATATTTCCAGTGACAATGATGACATGTCCCCAAAATACATCACCGTCATGATAGTAGGCTTCAAATTCTCCATTTGGATAAGCATGGAGGCTTTCCAGTGACATGCTGTTAATCAATTGATCTTGCGAGATCTCTTCTTGATGTTCAGTCGAGTCGTCTTGTTCCTGCCAATCTTTGGCTAATTCAATCAGTTTATTTGCCGCAAATGATTTAATAGAGGAATCCCATTTAGCCTGTTCTTGTACGAGTTGTCTAGCGGTTTGGAGAGAGGCGGCTATGTCTTCGTCTTCTTCAAGATTGAAGTAGAGAAGGCTTTCCTGGTTGCCCCATTGGATGGTTGTTTCAAATAAGTCCAGTCCTTTTACTAATTCAAAGGTGCCCAATTTGTCATCGTGATAAAAGACAGGTTTTTGAGCCTCTTCTAATATCTCTTCAAGATCTCTATCCTCGGTATCTGTATCGGTAAGTGATACGAGCATGAATTCACCTTCACCTTTTCGCACCTGAAGTCTAACGATTGATTCTTGATGTATTTGTGCTTGTTTTTCTCGTAATCCCTTGTCATCTGTTAACCAGCACAGTCTCATTTTTTCGGTTGTGATTCGGTCATTTTCCTTCCAAGCAATGAGTGGAATGGAAGCGGTCCAAAGCGTTTCTTTTCCTGCTTTTCCTGCACCGACCTCAGAAGGTCCTGTGACAGCTATGATGTCTATCACTTCTTCTGAAAATCTTTGTTCAAATGTGTTGATTTGTTTGTTCGTTTTCATAGGATGTCCCCCAGCTTGATTAATTGATGGAGCTATACCTTTATCACACCGTACATTGGCAGAGGAAATCAAGCTTTTTTTGCTTAAAACTGTTTTTAGGTTTATAGAAGCAGAGCGGATACATGGATTGTTGGAGGTTGAGTCACAATAAAAGAGCAAATGGGCTGAGATCGAATTTTGTATAATTTTGGGTAAATAAGTCGAAAAGCCTAGGTGATTCTTCCTTTTCTTTATAATTACTTTGACACGATTAGATGAAAAAAGTAAAGTAGTACTGAGTGATTTACAAAACCTTCATGATACACTGAAATGTGAAGTTTTAGTAAATTTAGTGTAAATGGATAATTTTCCTTTTATTTACTCGTATTTTTTTTGAAACTTATGATGCTTCTCATTCGTTATATTAAAGGAGCACATGTAGCCAGCGGAGACAGAGCATCGGAATACCTGGTGCAGAAGATTTACATTTGCAAAATGAATGTAAATTTTTTATGATTTCATTTATATCAGATCGAAATGAAGAAAGAAGAGGTTTTATGAAAAAAATATTTGCGAACAAATATAGCTTTTTTGTTTTGGCTGTTCTTTTATTTTGGGCAAAATCGTATACAGCTTACAAAATGGACTTTAATTTAGGAGTCAAAGGTTCTTTTCAAGAGGGGCTTCTTTTATTAAATCCATTCAGTTCAGCCATTGTGTTTTTAGGACTTGCTCTCTTTTTGAAGGGGCGTAAATCTGCCATTGTTTTAATTGTCATTGATTTTATTATGACCGCACTTTTATATGCGAATGTAGCGTATTACCGTTTCTTTGATGACTTTTTGACTTTCCCAACTATGAAGCAAGCGGGCAATCTTGGGGGAGGCATGACTGGCGGTGTGTTAGCCAGCATTAAGCCGCATGACCTTTTGTACTTCATTGATATCATTATTTTAATTGCTATTGTCATTTGGAGACCAGAAGTGAAGAAGTTCCAAATGAAAAAGACGTTTGCACTGCTGATTGTGGCTGCGGGTGTTGGACTGTTCTTTGTCAATCTACATTTAGCTGAAAAGGATCGTCCTGAATTATTAACGAGAACATTTGATCATAAATATATTGTCAAATATTTAGGTGTTTATAACTATGCGATTTATGACGGTGTGCAAACGGCGCAAAATGCAACGCAGGTAGCAAATGCAAGCAGTGATGATTTAACGGATGTTGTGAACTACACGACCTCTCATTATGCGAAGCCAAATGCTGAGTATTTTGGTCAAGCAAAAGGGAAAAACATCATTAAAATTCATTTAGAAAGCTTCCAGTCGTTCTTAATTGACTACAAACTAAATGGAGAAGAAGTCACGCCATTTTTAAACAAGCTGGCTCATGGTAAAGATGATTTTACGTATTTCGATAACTTCTTCCATCAGACTGGTCAAGGGAAGACATCTGATGCTGAGCTGATGATGGATAATAGTATGTTTGGCTTGCCAGAGGGTGCAGCGTTTGTGACAAAAGGTGAAAATACCTTCCAATCACTTCCTGCGATCCTAGATCAAAAAGCTGGCTATACAAGTGCAGTGCTCCACGGTGACTATAAATCTTTTTGGAACCGTGACACGATTTATAAGCATATGGGAATTGATCAATTCTTCGATGCTTCATATTACAACATGGATGAAGAAAACCTTGTGAATATGGGTCTGAAGGATAAGCCGTTCTTTAAAGAATCAATCCCAATGTTAGAATCGTTGAAAAAGCCATTTTATGCCCATTTAATGACTCTCACAAATCACTATCCATTTAATTTAGATGAAAAAGATGCGACGATCGCTAAGGCAACAACTGGCGATAAAACCGTAGATAATTACTTCCAAACAGCAAGATATTTGGATGAGTCATTAGAGCAATTCTTTAAGGACTTGAAAAAATCAGGTCTTTATAAAGACTCAGTGATTCTATTATATGGTGACCATAACGGTATTTCTGAGAACCATAACCGTGCAATGAGCGAAATCCAAGGGAAAGAAATTACCCCTTATCAAAATGCACAAAATCAGCGTGTTCCGCTCATGATTCGTATCCCTGGAAAACAGGGCGGCGTGAACCATACGTATGGCGGTGAAGTCGACGTGATGCCAACACTTCTTCACTTACAAGGTATTGATTCAAATGAGTTCGTGAATTTTGGGACAGATCTATTTTCTAAACAGCATGATCAAACCGTTGCATTCCGTAATGGAAACTATGTGACACCGAAATATACCCTTGTAGATAATACAGTCTACGATACAAAAACGGGTAAAGTTGTGAAACAAAATAAAAAGACAGAAGCAATTAAAGCCCGTGTTGATAATCAGTTAAGCCTTTCAGATAAAGTGCTCTACAGGGATCTTCTTCGATTCCATAAACTATCTGATTTTAAACCAGTGAATCCATCTGATTATTTCTATGGTAAAACAAACAAAGAGAACGAGGCGGATTCTTCTGCTAACTAACTGAGTTTTGGGCAAGCACAGAAAGGTGCTTGCCTTTTTCTCTCTCAGCTTGATTTGTTGGCAAAATATGTTTATATTTAGGGAGGAAACAAGTGTGACGTCAGCGGCCAGCTGGCGAAAAACTCATTTCGTCCTAGGGGATTTCAGGAGGAGCTTATGACGACAAATACAAAAACACAAAAAAAGAAATCAGAGTTATGGGGCTGGATCAAAGCCATCTTAATCGCATTTATTGCTGTTTTTATCATTCGTAACTTTTTATTCGCACCGTATATTGTGAAAGGGACTTCTATGGAACCGACCCTGCATAATACAGAGCGGGTTTTTGTGAATAAAACCGTTGATTACTTCGGCGATTATAAACGGGGACAGATCATCGTTCTTGATGGGGAAGACCGCAGCACTCACTATGTGAAACGATTGATTGGTTTACCTGGTGATAAAATCGAAATGAAAAATGACCAGCTGTATGTGAATGGTAAAAAAGTATCTGAGCCTTATTTAGAGTCAAACAAAAAGAAAGCAGAAGCAGACGGCACTTTGCTGACGCCTGATTTTGGTCCTCTTACCGTTCCTAAAGGGAAGTACTTTGTGATGGGTGACAATCGCCAAAATTCAATGGACAGCCGCAACGGTTTAGGTCTTTTTACAAAGAGTGATATTCAAGGGACAACATCATTTGTGTTTTATCCCATCCAAGATATTCGTTTACTCAATCATTAATAAAATAGATCAAAAAAAGCACACCCGTGTGCTTTTTTTGTTTGTTTAAGACTGACTTTTTGAAATCGCCTGTTCTAGATCTGCCAAAATGTCTTCAATCGCTTCTGTTCCAACAGATAAACGGATGAGTTCTGGTGTAACGCCTGTCGCTTTTTGCTCTGCTTCACTTAATTGTTGATGCGTTGTGCTGGCAGGATGAATAATCAGTGACTTAGAATCGCCCACGTTGGCAAGGTGTGAGAAAAGCTGGACGGAATCAATGAGCTTTTTCCCTGCTTCTCGCCCACCTTTAATACCGAATGTGAGGATGGCTCCTTGTCCTTTTGGTAAATAGGTTTGAGCCAGCTCAAAGGATTCATGGCCTTCAAGACCTGGATAGCTTACCCATTCTACAAGAGGATGCTCCTGTAAAAATTGTGCGGTCTTCAATGCATTTTCACTATGACGCTCAAGACGTAGATGCAATGTTTCTAAGCCTTGCAAAAGTAAAAATGAGTTGAATGGTGATAAAGCCGCCCCTAAATCACGTAAGAGCTGTACACGTGCTTTTGTGATATAAGCCGCTTCTCCAATCGCTTCGGTATACGTCAGTCCATGATAGCTTGGGTCTGGTTCCGTCAGTCCTTTGAACTTATCACTGTCAGCCCACGGGAATTGACCACTATCGACGATGACTCCGCCAATAGATGTGCCGTGGCCGCCAATGAATTTCGTCGCTGAATGGACGACAATGTCTGCACCAAACTCAATAGGTCTTAACAAATAAGGACTGGCAAGCGTGTTGTCCACAATAAGTGGAATATGGTGCTTGTGTGCAATGGCTGAGACGGCTTTAATATGTAAAATGTCGCCTTTGGGGTTCCCGATACTCTCTGCATAGACAGCTTTTGTTTTGTCTGTAATGGCCGCTTCGAGTTCTTCAAGGTTAGATGAATCTACAAATTTCACGTTAATGCCAAGCTTTTTTAATGTATGGGCAAATAGATTGTATGTGCCGCCATAAAGACTGCTGGAGGATACGATTTCATCGCCAGCACCTGCAATGTTTAAAATGGAATAAGTAGTAGCTGCTTGTCCAGAAGAGACGGCAAGCGCACCAATTCCACCTTCAAGCGCTGCGATCCGTTTTTCAAACACGTCATTTGTAGGATTCATAATACGTGAATAAATATTGCCAGGTTCCTGAAGTCCAAATAAATTCGCTGCATGCTCACTATCTCTAAAACCGAAAGAGCTTGTTTGATAAATAGGTACAGCTCTTGAATAGGTGGCTGAATCAAGTTCCTGACCTGCGTGAATGGCTTTTGTTTCTAGACGAAATTGAAGATCTTCTGACATGTGTGTATCCTCCTTTTGTTAGATAAAACCAACTATTTTGATAAGAAATATTTAATAAGACTATAAATCTTGTTTCCTGTCCGGTCAATGATTTTTTAGATAAATCTGAAAAAACAATAATTATAGTTGACAGGTCGGAATAGTGTGTATTAACATGACCATACTGAAAACATCAACAAGAATAGCTGATCGGTCAACCGAAGGCTCTATCACTTATCATGAGTGAAGGGCCTTTTTTTATTTTAATTAGAAGGGAAGATGAACATGGAAAAAAAGAAAAAACGAAGAAAATACAGAAGACATCTGGATCTTACACTAGACATTTTGATTGAGCGGAACAAATATGAGATTTACAGTAATCAAGAACGAATAGAAGCGATTTACGATCGAATTGATGAAAAGCATACAAGGTCGAAATAACTATTTTATAAAATATAGTTGATTTATAGGGATAATATGATTTAGGATGATGCTAACAAATCAATATGAACAGCTGATCGGACAACACGAAGGCTCTTATCTCTCTTTTGGGATAAGGGCCTTTCTGTGTATATGCAAGAAGACAAGAGGAGTGAAGGGTGCAGTGACAATTTCCATTGATATTGTGGGGAAGTCTTTTTGGAAAGACAAACAAACCATTCAAGTGCTTGAGGACGTGAGGCTCACCATCGTTCCTGGTGAATTCGTGACGGTGATTGGTCCGAGCGGATGCGGGAAAAGTACATTGCTGAAGATCATTGGAGGGCTTGATACAGATTATGAAGGAGAGATCGTGATAGGAGAAAGGCGTGTGACAGAACCAGGAATGAAACAGGGCTTTATCTTTCAAGAGCATCGCTTGTTTCCGTGGCTGACGGTCGAAGAAAATATCGCTGCCAATTTCAATTTAAAACAAGCAGCTATACGCCGAAAAGTGGATGAATTGATTGAGATTGTTCGGTTAAAAGGTTTTGAACATGCTTATCCACATGAGCTTTCGGGCGGAATGTCACAACGTGTAGCCATCGCAAGAGCACTCCTGCGTGATCCGGAGATTTTACTGCTTGATGAACCATTTGGTGCGCTGGATGCATTTACACGGAAACACCTACAAGATGTGCTGCTGGATATTTGGCAGGAGAAAAGAACCACGATGGTGCTTGTCACTCATGATATTGATGAATCCATTTATTTAGGCAATGAAATTGTGCTGTTACAGGCAAGACCCGGCCGAATTCATAAAATCCTTCCCGTAAATTTACCGTTTCCGCGGAATAGAACGTCAACAGCCTTTCAGAGCTTAAGACAAAAGGTGCTTTCAGAATTTGAGAAAACAGATGAGCTGTTATTGACGGATGGCTCAGGAATTTAAGGAGGTCAAATCGGATGAAAAGGCAAAATAGAATCGCTCTCTTTCTGGTTCTCCTCCTTGTATTAGCAGGGTGTGATCAAAGCGTCAATGGATCAGAAAACAAGCCGAAAGAGATTCGGATTGGCATTCAGCAAAGTCTAAGTCCACTACTTTTAGCAAAGGAAAAAGGATGGTTTGAACAATCATTTGAAAAAGAAGGTGTGAAAGTCAAGTGGGTGGAGTTTCAAAGTGGTCCTCCCCAATTCGAAGGACTGGCCGCTAATCAATTAGATTTTTCTCAGGTTGGTAACTCACCTGTTATAGCTGGCCAGGCAGCAGGAATTGATTTTAAGGAAATTGGTTTATCTCAGGATGGATTGAAGGCGAATGGGATTTTAGTGAACAAGAACAGTGAGATTCAAAAAGTAGAAGATTTAAAAGGGAAAAAAATTGCTGTTGCGAAAGGGAGCAGTGGTTTTGACTTTTTATACAAAGTGTTAGATCAGGTAGGATTGTCTGCAAAGGATGTTCAGATCATTCAGTTGCAGCCGGATGAAGCAATATCTGCGTTTGAGAATGGGTCTGTTGATGCTTGGGCGATTTGGGAGCCGTTCTTATCACTTGAAACGATACAAAAAGGGGCAAAACTGCTGGTCAATGGAGAAGCGACCGATTTATATTCTCCAGGATTCACACTTGTCAGAACCAAGTTTGCCGATCAGCATCCTGAACTGGTGGTGCAATTTTTAAAAGTTTATGACAAAGCGGTGAAATGGCAGAAAGCAAATCAACAGGAAGCCATTACACTATATGCTCGTTTGAAGCAGTTAGATCAGAAGGTAGTGACACAAGTATTAAACAATACAGAGCCGCTCAATGAGCCCATTTCTAAGAAGATCATAAATGCCCAGCAGCATACAGCTGATTTTCAATATCAAACAAAGGCGATTCAGCGGAAGATTGATGTCAGTCAGGTGGTAGATAATTCGTTTATTGAAAAAATGTTAAAAGAGGAGAAGAATTGATGAAAGCTGTATCTAATCCAGCTCTTGTGACTAAAACCGAGAGACCGAAGAAAAAGAGGAGAAAAGCTTCATCCTTGATCATGTTAAAAGGACTTGTATTACCTGTTTTACTCATTGTGATTTGGCAGGTAACTGCTGGTTTCCAAATCGTTTCTTCGACTGTACTTCCTGCCCCCACTGTCATTGCGGAATCTTTTCGAGAGTTGATCCGTTCCGGTGAGCTGTTTGGCCATCTTTATATCAGTCTTTACAGAGCGATTTGCGGGTTTTTACTTGGGGGAGGTTTAGGACTTGTGATGGGCGTGTGTGTCGGTTTTTCTAGGAAAACAGAGCAGTATGTAGATCCGACCTTGCAGATGCTGAGAACAGTTCCTCATTTAGCGGTGACACCTTTATTTATTCTTTGGTTTGGTTTTGATGAATCAGCGAAAATTTTGTTAATTGCACTTGGGGCTTTTTTTCCAATCTATATTAATACCTTTTTAGGGATTCGCAGTGTAGACAATAAGCTGTTTGATGTGGCTCGCGCTTTAGAGTTTAATCTGTATCAAAACATCACAAAGCTGATTTTACCTGCTGCCCTTCCACATATTCTTCTGGGCGTGAGGCTTTCATTGGGCATTGCCTGGCTTGGTTTAGTCGTGGCTGAATTAATGGGGTCGAGCAGTGGTGTCGGCTATATGATTATGGATGCAAGGCAATTCTCGCAAACGGATAAAGTGTTTGTAGGGATTATCATCTTTGCGGTAGTTGGTAAAGTGACAGATTCATTTGTACGTCTGTTAGAAAAGCGTCTGCTTAGGTGGCGCACAAGTTATCAAGGTGAAAAATAATTGGAGGCGATGTGATGAATATTCTATGGTTTATTCCAACGCACGGGGATGGTCGTTATTTAGGATCATCAAAAGGTGCAAGACAGGCAGACTATCCATATTTTAAACAAATTGCTCAAGCTGCAGATCAGCTTGGTTATACGGGGGTCTTGCTGCCTACAGGAAGATCTTGTGAAGATCCATGGCTGACGGCTGCTGCTTTAGCGGCAGAAACAACTCATTTAAAGTTTCTTGTGGCTTTGCGGCCGGGTTTGATGCAGCCGTCTGTTGCTGCTAGAATGACCTCCACACTCGATCGACTTTCAGGCGGGAGGCTGCTGATCAATGTTGTGGCGGGCGGAAGTAAAGAAGAACTTGCAGGTGATGGGCTATTGATTTCTCATGATGAACGCTACGAGGCAACAGAGGAATTTTTAACCATTTGGAAGCGGCTATTGAAAGGGGAGAAGGTGCAGTTTCAAGGAAAGCATTTGCAATCACAAAATGGACAGTTGCTATTTCCACCAGCTCAAACGCCACATCCACCCGTCTTTTTTGGTGGATCATCAGAAGCAGGAATTCAAACAGCTGCAAAGCATACAGATGTTTATTTAACTTGGGGCGAGCCGCCTGCACAAGTAAAGGAAAAAATCGCACAAGTGAAGAAGCAGGCTGAAAAGGAAGGAAGAACGGTGAAGTTTGGTATTCGTCTTCATGTGATTGTGAGAGAAACGGAAGATGAGGCTTGGCAGGCAGCGGAACATCTGATTCGTCATTTAGATCAAAAGACGATTGATGAGGCGCAAAAGGCTTTACAAGGGATGGACTCAGTAGGGCAAAAACGAATGGTTGAATTACATCAAGGGAATAAAGAAAAGCTTGAAATTAGCCCGAATCTTTGGGCAGGCATTGGTTTAGTTCGTGGCGGTGCCGGAACAGCGCTCGTCGGTGACCCGCAAACAGTGGCAGAACGTATCGTAGAATATCAATCTCTCGGTATTGATACATTTATCTTTTCTGGTTATCCGCACTTAGAAGAGGCTTATCATTTAGCAGAACTTGTTTTCCCGCTTCTTCCATTTAAAAGAAATGGTGATGCAAGACTTCATGTGCCAGCTGGAGAAATTATAGGGAACCATTACTTCCCTGATACAGCCTCTGCTGCAAGTTCGTCATAAATGAAAAGCAAAGCAGCCCAGCGAGTGTGGCTGCTTTGCTTTTTTATATAGAAAAACAAGAACGTAAAAAGGTGTGTGCGGTTGAAGAAGGTAAGGGCTTTTTTCCCAATGCGCTTTCTTGTATATACATATTTCGAGTGGCAAGAGAAGAAGGAAAATATACTCACTCTTTTGTCCGAATCATCAGTAAATATTTCATAATTGGTCTGTTAACGACATATAAACAGGACTTTTATATCTGATATATCGGGGGAATTCTTTCTAGCTTACAAAAATGAAAGAATATATAGAAGAGATGATAAAAATGAACTATTTGAAAAGAAACAGAAAAAAGATGGTTTTATTGACATTATATGGGTTTTATGGGCATTCTGTTGTGGTAGAAAATAGTAAAATAGAGAGTGTCTATCCAGTCGAAAGGGAGTAATTGAATAAAAAGTCACATTTTCAGCGAAAGTACGTTCCCTCAAAAATGGGATCTTCTGTTGATGTTTGAAGTGTGACGCCTATGATACGATCATCATAAGCTGGGAGGTGAAAAGTATGACTTATGCAGCGCCGCAAGTTGACTATTCCACTATGGAACCTGCTATTATGGACCAAGCTTGGTTCTTAGTATTTATTGCAGTCCTTCTCGGATTGGGAGCAACAGTTGTTCTAGGAGCAGCAGTTTGGTGTTTAGCAAACGGCAAGGGCAGCTTTACAGGAGCCGTTCAGTGGGAAAGTGGCTTAAAAGTCCAAATTGAATGTAAGTAGCTATACTTAGGATTCATCTTTTTACTTCTAGGATAAGACACCAGGGCTAAACCGTCTGTGGCGGGCGGTTTAGCCTGATCTGTTTTTAAAGAATATGCAGACACTTGGAGGTTATATGTTTACGATCGAGAATTTAACCAAGACGTATAAAAATAATGTGACTGCTGTCAATGATTTTCATTTAAAGATCGCCCCTCATCAAATCGTTGCTGTTGCTGGACCGAATGGATCCGGTAAAACAACGATGATTAACTGTATACTCGGGATTATTAAGCATACAGAAGGAACGATTCATATAAAGGATGTCACAAATGATGATCCATCCTTTAAAAAACAAGTAGCCTATGTTCCAGATGACCTGCTGCTCCCTGAAGCATTGACTGGTGCTGAATATTTAGAGTTTGTTTCTTCTATGTATGAATGTAAAACAATTCAAAGAAGAAATCAACTAATTGAATTGTTCGATATGGAATCGGCTTTATCTAGACCGATTGAAACCTATTCACATGGGATGAAAAAAAAGACACAGCTGATTGCTGCCTTTATGCTTGATAGTCAACTGGTGATCATGGATGAGCCCTTTAGAGGACTTGATATTGAAGCGGTTATAAACACAAAGAAACTGATGAAACGTTATGCCGAGCACCATGGTGCAATTTTGCTTTCAACGCATGATATGCTTTCAGCTGAAGAGCTGTGCCACAAAATCGCCATTATTTCTAAAGGAAATAAAATGGATGAAGGAACAGTTTCAGCTTTAAAAGAGAAGTATCAATCAAGCACACTGGAACAGGTGTTTCTGAAAGCTTCAATGTTAAGTGATAGGGGTGCACATTTTGATGAAATCATTAATCATTTCTAAAATGATGCTTAAAATGTGGCAGCAGGAGATGTATAAGCTCTTTGATACTCAAACGAAGCGAATCATTGTGGTCTTATTCTTTTTGTTTGCCGTCACAATGGGAGCCATCATTGGATACAGCTTTACCGGTGTCTTTATGAAGGCGTTCTTAAATGGAGATGAACGTTCACTTGGGTTGTTGGTTGTGTCGATGGCCATCAATGCATCCATTTTTACCAGCTTGTTATTTGTGCTGATCAAAGTCAGAACACCTGAACAAGATCGTTTTTCTATGCAGCTCAGCTGGTTTCCGCTTTCCACTTTTCAGAAAAGTCTAGGTTACTTCATTCCGATGGTGATAGTGGTGACAGGGCTTGTTTTGTTTTTTATCGGTATCTTGCTTTTGCCTAATTTTATTGCTCAAGGAATGGGTATTTTCTTTATCTTTACGTTCTTTTTGATGGTGCTGCTGCAATCGCTGTTCGTCTTAACGCTGCTTCAGCTCATTTATAACATGACTTATTTACTCGTACTAAAGTTAAAATTACCGTTGCAAAAATTTGCAGCGATATTTGTTTTATTGGTGTTGGTTGTAGCGTATGGCATGACGCATTTCGACATCAACCAAATACAGCAATCATATGTACAGTTTGATTATCATTTGATGTATTTGACAACACCGTTTTTCTTAGCGGCACAAGGGATGTCTCCTGATGGGGTGAATCCTGCAATGTTGACCCTCTTCATCCTATTATCTGCGGGCGGCGCATTTATTTCTCTCGCTTTGATGCCGATTATGGCTGAGAAAAAAGCGTTAACCTTTCTGCACAAACTGCCATTTTCATCTTCAAAAAAGTGGTCACTCATTGTAAAGGAAATGAAGTCACAGGTGCGAAATGAAGAAAATATTTTAAACTTTCTCATTCTCCTCATTGTGATCTTATTTGTTCGTTATCAGTTTGCCTTCCGTTTTGATGGAGAAGCTTTTTTTGTCCTATGTGCTTTAGCTGGATTAACAGCCTTTAATTCATTTGGCAATGATAAACGAATGCTTGGCATGTATAAAACATTTGGTCTAAGGTCGTGGGAAGTGGCTCTTTATAAGTTTCTAGGACTTTTGCTCGTTGGTGTGATGCAAATGGCTTTATTTATGATCACAACATTGACACTCCCTGATCAGATCTGGATCGTTTTGCTTGGTGCCACTGTCTTGTGTAATGCGACTGCTCTGTTTTATGTGGTGGGTATCTTACTGCCTCTTGATCGAAATAATCCATACACAGGCATTTTTTCGTTTGGAGCGCTTATTTTAATCATGATTCCGATTGTCTTTATTGGAAATTATGTGATAGGGGAATCGAGTCAAACGCTTCAGTGGCTGCTTGTGGCAGGATTTGAATGTCTGCTCATCTTTGCCATATATAAAGGTTTTTCATGGAGGTATTCACATGATTCAACTTCTTAACAGTAAGCTAAAGATTGAGCGGATACCGGCACTTGCGCCGTATGTGACCTTACAAAAAAGGCATCTGACTGATACGCAGTATGGAAGTTCACTTCCGATCAATGAAAGTGCATATCATATGTTAACGAAAGTTGATGGTCAGAGGACAGAGGCAAGTATTACAGCAGAGCTGGCTGATTTGTTTCAGGTCGATGAGTCTGTGATTGCTCGTGATTTCTATCAACTGATGATGGGGCTGAATCAGCATCATTTGTTATCGATTCATTATCAATCGCCATATCGGGCTGTGACAGCCTGCTGTCAATTTTTTAAGCAGTATCAAGTAAAGATGAAGGAGCGGTTTGATTGCACAGGGCATTCATTCCTTCACCTATTGGGGACTGCTTTGCTCATGGTAACGCGCAAAATCATCTTTTTCTGGATGCTCTTTATGATCATGGCTGGAATCGCCTTTTTATTTATTCCAGATCCATCAATTGCGGCCATCGCCATTTATTTTACGATTATTTATTTCGGATTAATAACTGGAACCGCCTTGCATGAGGCGGCACATGGGTATGCACACCGGAAGTTCGCCGGCCGGGATGGTCCACAAGGTTTTTTTGCGAGCGATATGATGTCCGTGAAATTTGTGAGACCTGTACTAGAGCCATTTCAGAAAAAACAAGTATGGATTACACTGCTTGGTCCGCTCTTGCCTGGTGTAATCGGGGCAGCTGGAATCATTGTGACTGTTTTATTTTTGGATGAAAATCCGATTTCGACAGGCTTTTTCATTTTTTCAATCACGTATTTTATTCAATTGCTCTATCTTCTTCCGTTTATGGGAGATGGGAAGTCTATTATAAAGCAGCTATTGCTTGGTGGGATGGGAGGACAACGATCATGAACGTTCAAGCAATAAAACAAGGGGCAATTGTTGGTAGTTTTCTAGGATTTTTAGGCTATCCAATGCTGACAATTGGTGTATTGTTCTATCATTTATTTCAATCAAAAACAAATGATGAATTATTATTTAACAGTCTTGCTTTTGAGATGGAAGGTTCATCAGCTTTTACATTCCAAATCAAGCCAAATTTTTTTATTTATATGGTTGTGATTTTTGCTGTGAGTTTTCTCATTGTGGCACTGCTCTCGTCGATGAAGCAGAAAAAAATGAAAGATTAGGAGAACTATCCTAATCTTTTTTTGTCTATTCAACCAAATTTTAGTATAATGAAGAATAAACATATAAAAGGGGATTATTAATGATTAAAAAATGGAGTATTCTTTTATTATCTGTTTTTCTATTAGCAGGATGCAGCGAGAAGGCGGCAGAAACACCGACGACAGAGAAGACGGTATCTAAAATAGAAACAGAGCCTGTCTCTAAAAAACAAGTGACCATCGAAAACATGAAACTGACAAAGAAAGAAAAAAACTTACTCGATGCATCAACCCCAAATGAAATGGTGGCTCTTACATTGAAAGGACTAACGAAGAAGAATAAGAGTATCACTTTTATTGGGAGTCATTACAAAAATGGCCGGCTAATTGATAAAGAAGCATCATCTGCCACTTTTACTTTACATCAAGATGGAACTGATCAAACGCTGAATGTGCTCTTTCAATTAAACCATGAGAAAGATACATATACATCACAATTTAGTATTTGGTCAGACAAAAAGAATGATGTGACGAAAGCTACATCAAGTTTTCCATTCAAAGTAAGTGATTATGTATTTTCTGCACAATCAGAATCTGTTACATTGGCTTCAGGAGAAAAAGCGCTCATTGCGTACACAGCGTCAATGGGGAAAAATGGGAATTCGCCTTTTCTAGAGCAAGTTGAGAAGAACCCGAAGCAAGCACTGAAGAATATGTCGCAGGCCTATTTATTTTATATACAGCTAGACAAATAACTATCGTAATATATATGGAGAATATGAAGATTTTTTGACGAAAAATTTTCATATTCTCTTGACGAATGATGAAGAAAGTTGTAACATAATAAAAGTCAACGCAATGATGTTGTCTTTAAAAGATTGATGCGGGTGTAGTTTAGTGGTAAAACCTCAGCCTTCCAAGCTGATGTCGTGAGTTCGATTCTCATCACCCGCTCCAATACATAATTTTGTGTATAACGCAGTATTTCGTTTCATAGATAAACGAAGTGTTGCGTTTTTTATTATGTCAGTATAATGGAAAAAGCACTGTCAGCCTACAGTGCTTTTTCCATGAGTTCATATTTACTTTCTCCACCATGTATTTGTATAAACATCTTCGTCAAGGATTGTATAAGCGCTTCACTCTTTTCCCGGGAAATAGATGGCGGGAAGAGGATAATTTGAAGAATGTTCTCTGTGTCCTGGGAAATGTGTGCTTGACTTGCCTGAGAAAATAACCCTTTAAGACCTGCACCGTCCTGCCATTCAATATGACCCGTATCAGTCTTTGTCAATGACAATGGGTCTTTAAGACGATCGGCATCTAATGTAAGGATAGGCAAGAAATATTTTAACGAAAAAAATATCGACAAATCCTGTACGGAATTGGTCGAGTCAATAAATTGTTCCTTTTGAATATCAGAAAGAAGGGGAAGAAAAGGGACGCCTTCTAAAAGACCAGTCCATTCTTTGATCTCTGGCACTTCTTCCAAGAGTTGATCCTCATACTCGAAAAATAAAGATTCTTGAAACAGGCGTAATCGGCCTTTTAGCATTTGAGGTGACTTTCCTACCTCAATATGTGAATATTCAATCTGTCCAACATGGATAGACGGGCTTTGAGGTTGAGAAATTTCCATATGTATCTTCACAGTGACTCACTCCAATCGGTCATGATACACTCGTATTATACTGAAAACAACTGAAGAAACAAAGAAAGGAGGTTTGCAAGGTGATTCATGTTGGACAATTAAAAGAAGAATTGATTCAATATGCGAACGAAATTGGTGTCGATAAAATTCGATTTGCAAGTGCTGATACATTTGATTCATTAAAGGACCGCCTCATCTTACATGAATCGTTGGGGTATTTGTCCGGCTTTGAAGAACCTGATATCGAAAAACGAACAAATCCTGCTTTGCTGCTTCCAAAAGCAAAATCAATTGTTGCCATTGCGCTCGCTTATCCTTCCAAAATGAAAGATGCTCCCCGCAGTACAAAGGATGCGAGAAGAGGAATCTTTTGCAGGGCTTCATGGGGAACGGATTATCATGTTGTACTGAAAAAAAAGCTTGATATGCTCGAGGAATTTTTGCGAAGCAAGCATGAAGATATACGTACGAAATCAATGGTGGATACAGGTGAACTGTCTGATCGTGCTGTAGCAGAACGTGCTGGCATTGGCTTTAGTGCAAAGAACTGTATGATTATCACACCTGAGTTCGGATCTTATGTGTACTTGGCTGAAATGATCACAAATGTCCCGTTTGAACCGGATGAGAAAATTGAAGAACAGTGCGGGACATGCAATAAATGTGTGGACTCATGTCCAACCGGTGCTCTTGTGAATCCAGGACAATTGAATTCTCAAAGGTGTATTTCGTTTTTAACTCAGACAAAAGGGTTTTTACCTGACGAATTTCGTTCGAAAATAGGGAATCGATTGTATGGATGTGATACGTGCCAAATAGTTTGCCCAATCAATAAAGGGAAGGACTTTCATCTGCATCCTGAAATGGAGCCGGACCCTGAAATTGCAAAGCCGCTCTTAAAGCCGCTGCTGACGATCAGCAATCGTGAGTTTAAGGAGAAGTACGGTCATGTTTCGGGATCATGGCGTGGGAAAAAGCCTATTCAGCGGAATGCCATTTTGGCACTTGCTCACTTTAAAGATACATCTGCCTTGCCAGATTTGGTTGAACTGATGCATAAAGATCCAAGGCCGGTCATTCGAGGCACAGCCGCTTGGGCAATTGGCAAAATTGGCGATGAGCAGCAGCTGTCAGAGCTGGAAAAAGCCCTTGAGCGGGAAAGTGATGAAGAAGCAAAACAAGAGATCATCAAAGGGATCGAGCTGTTACAGACACCTTTAAATACTAAATAACATCCCTTTGAACATAGAATGAACCAAACAGAGATTTTAAAAAAAAGTTTGGTGGTGTCTGTGTGAAACAATTATTAGAGCAAACGTTAGAAGACAGGCTGGCCTATTTATTAAATGGCAGTACGATCAAACAGCCGCAGCTTGTGTCGGATGTGGACGCAGTGGAACGGAAAAAAGAGCTTTTTGCTAGAAGACAGGTTGAGATTGTGAAGGCGAAAGCAAAAGCAAAACTTCTAGGTTCCATGATTCAAGATGATGGCGTTCAGCAAGTGGAATATCTTGCGCATCTCACTTATGTCTGTAAGGATATAGACGATTCTTTTTATTTAGAGGAACAGGTTGAGAAAAGAGAAGCGTTTCTTTATCATGACATGCTTGTGAAGGATCGTATGGTACAAGAGGAACGGCAAAACGAAGAGCAGGTTGATGAGCGCTTCCAGCACGAAGAACAATTCGGGAGAGCCTTTCACTATGACCGGCGGGCAGCCGTGCAATATGCGGAGACGTACTGGAATAAACGGAATCCAGCCTATAAAAATTTTGAAGATAACTGTACAAATTTTATTTCGCAATGCCTAAAAGCAGGGAATGCACCAATGAGAGGATATCCGAATCGCGGATCAGGCTGGTGGGTGCGTTCACATACGTGGAGCTACAGCTGGACGGTGGCACATTCGATGAAAAATTATTTAGCGAATTCTAAAGCAGGATTAAGAGCGAAGAAGCTGAAGGAGCCGCAGGAGCTTCAAATTGGTGATGTCATTTGCTACGATTTTGAGGGGGATGGAAGGTATAATCATACAACGATTGTCGTTGACCATGATAAAGGCGGGATGCCTCTTGTGAATGCACAGACGTATGACAGCCGCATGCGGTACTGGTCATATGAGGATTCAACCGCTTATACACCAGCTATCCGTTATACGTTTTTTCACATTTTGGACGATGCCGCGAAAGATAGTTAATGGTATAATGTTGAGCGGAAAAGAAAATTAGAGGTGAACTTTTTTGGGACTTCATGTCGTTTTATATCAACCAGAAATTCCAGCTAATACTGGAAATATTGCGCGTACATGTGCAGCAACAAATACAACACTCCATCTGATTCGTCCGCTTGGTTTTTCGACAGATGACAAAATGCTGAAGCGTGCAGGACTCGATTATTGGAAATATGCCAATGTCGTCTATCATGATTCATTGGATGAATTGTTTGAGGCGCATCCGAAGGGACAATTTTTCTATATTACGAAATTTGGTCAAAAGCCGCATACAACGTTTGATTACTCTCAGTTAGATGAAGACTATTTCTTCGTTTTTGGCAGAGAAACAAGTGGATTGCCGAAAGATTTAATTGAACGCAATATGGACCGCTGTCTTCGTTTACCGATGACAGAGCATGTTCGTTCACTTAACCTGTCCAATACGGCAGCGATCCTAGTTTATGAGGCGCTTCGCCAGCAGCAATATCGGGATCTGATATAAGGTCATAATGTAAGCCGGGATTCCTATCTTGGCTTTTTTTAGCGGTCACGCCGACTTCGCTTCAGGTGTCAGTCAATCGAGCTTGATATGAAAGCGTAGAAAACAACGAACTAAATAAAAAAGGATGTTCCGCTGATGGAACATCCTTTTTTTCATTTACCAGGCTTGCCTTCGTAGCCAGCTGTGAAAATGGATACTAAAAACGTAATGATGACGCCCATCATAATGACCGTTCTCATATAAGCTCCCCCTTATCCCTTTGTTCCTTCGCTGCCGGTTTCATATGTTGTGAAGTTCGCCTTGAAAAGCAGGAGAAGAAGATCATTTTTCTCCTGTTTTTCCTTTATTATGAAGGGTCTTGCAGATGGTTGTCAATTCAGTTTGCCAATTCGTCATTTTGAAGAACGAAAGCATGTAATAGGACGCCTCCGCATAGATTGTAAAACAGTATCTGATTTCTAGCTTCAATCTTGAAAGAGGAGGTTCATATGGATATTTTAAAGAAAATTGAACAGCACAGAGAAGAAGAGCAGCGTCTTAAATGGGAAGGCACATTCAGCGATTATTTAGACATTATTAAGGAAAATCCACTGGTCGCTCAATCTGCTCATTCTCGCGTTTATCATATGATTAAAGACAGCGGGATTGAAGAGGAGAATGGGGTCAGAACCTACAAATTTTTTGATCAGGAGCTTTTTGGATTAGAGGAATCACTGGAAAGGCTAGTAGAAGAATATTTTCACCCTGCTGCTAAGCGATTAGATGTCAGAAAGCGTATTTTATTGTTAATGGGTCCAGTCAGTGGCGGGAAATCCACGTTAGTGACAAGGCTGAAACGAGGGCTTGAAGAATATTCACTGACAGATAATGGCGCAGTTTATGCGATCAAAGGCTGCCCAATGCATGAAGATCCGCTTCATCTGATTCCACAAAATCTGCGGGAAGATTTCTATAGAGAATATGGCATACGTGTGCAGGGGAATCTATCTCCACTGAATATGATGAGGCTGGAAGAGGAATATGGCGGCCGCATTGAGGATGTAAGGGTGGAACGTATTTTCTTCTCAGAGGACAAACGGACCGGTATTGGTACCTTCAGTCCGTCTGATCCGAAATCGCAGGACATTGCTGATTTAACAGGAAGCATTGATTTTTCAACCATTGCTGAATTTGGATCAGAATCAGATCCTCGTGCGTACCGGTTTGATGGGGAACTTAATAAAGCAAACCGCGGGATGATGGAATTTCAAGAGATGTTAAAGTGTGATGAGAAATTTCTATGGCACCTTCTGTCCTTAACGCAGGAGGGAAATTTTAAGGCGGGCCGTTTTGCGTTAATTAGTGCGGATGAATTAATTGTGGCGCATACGAATGAAACGGAGTACCGGTCATTTATTTCTAATAAAAAGAACGAGGCACTGCATTCAAGAATTATTGTGATGCCTATTCCTTATAATTTAAAGGTGACAGAGGAGGAACGCATTTATCATAAAATGATTTCAGAAAGTGATGTCTCAGATGTTCATATTGCACCGCATACGCTGAAGGTGGCCGCAATGTTTTCTATTTTGACGAGACTCAAAGAGCCGAAGCGGTCTGATATAGATTTGGTGAAAAAAATGCGTCTGTATGATGGGGAAAGTGTCGAAGGCTTTCAATCGGCTGACATTGATGAGATGAAAAAGGAATTTCATGACGAAGGAATGAGCGGAATTGACCCGAGGTATGTCATTAACCGCATTTCATCCACCATTATTCGAAAGAATATGGAATCGATCAATGCGCTGGATGTTCTTCGTTCCTTAAAAGAAGGGCTTGATCAGCATCCGTCCATTTCAAGCGAAGACAAGGAGCGTTATTTGAATTTTATTTCAGTTGCGCGTAAAGAGTATGACGATATAGCGAAGAAGGAAGTTCAAAAGGCATTTGTGTATTCCTATGAAGAATCTGCGAAAACGCTCATGGATAATTATTTGGATAATGTCGAGGCTTACTGCAATAAAAACAAACTGCGTGATCCGTTAACAGGTGAAGAAATGAATCCTGATGAAAAACTCATGCGTTCCATTGAGGAACAGATCGGTATTTCTGAAAACGCCAAAAAGGCATTTCGAGAAGAAATTCTGATTCGTATTTCCGCTTATGCGAGAAAGGGCAAACGCTTTGATTATAATTCGCATGAGAGATTACGAGAAGCCATTCAGAAGAAGCTCTTTGCGGATCTGAAAGATGTAGTGAAAATTACGACATCGACGAAAACGCCAGATGAACAGCAGTTGAAAAAGGTCAATGAAGTAGTGGCTCGGTTGATTGATGAGCATGGCTATAATTCCACAAGCGCAAATGAACTCTTAAAATATGTAGGCAGTCTTCTGAATCGTTAATAAATGAAGGAGGCATTATTGGCGCAAACCCGCACCGATAATGTCTTTTTTAGAAATAATCGTCATTTCGATGACAGGCAGCATACGATAAAGGAATCATTGATTACAAGAAGTGTGCAAAAAGGTGAGGAGGGGGATGGATGTCCCGGCAAGAAAAAAGTCAGTTTATTGTTTCACAGGAAGACTGGTCCCTCCATCGAAAAGGCTTTGACGACCAGCAGCGTCATCAGAAAAAAGTCAAAGAGGCGATTAAAAACAATTTGCCGGATCTTGTCACAGAGGAAAGCATTATTATGTCTAATGGCAAGGATGTTGTCAAAATTCCGATCCGTTCTTTAGATGAATATAAAATTCGGTACAACTATGATAAGAATAAGCACGTGGGTCAAGGGGATGGAGACAGCGAGGTTGGCGATGTGGTCGCTCGGGATGGATCAGATAGTAAGCAAGGACAGGGGAAGGGGCAAGGGGCTGGAGATCAAGCAGGTGAGGATTATTACGAAGCAGAAGTCTCATTAATGGATCTAGAGGAAGCGCTGTTTCGTGAATTAGAACTGCCAAATCTTAAACAAAAGGAGCTTGACGACATCATTGTTGAGCAAATTGAGTTTAATGATATTCGCAAAACGGGGCTAACAGGCAATATCCATAAAAAACGAACGATGCTGTCGGCATTTAAACGAAATGCGATGATAGGAAGCCCTTCCTTTTATCCCATCTATCCAGAGGATATCAAATATAAGACGTGGAATGAAGTCACTAAACCAGAGTCGAAGGCGGTTGTCCTAGCGATGATGGATACGAGCGGTAGTATGGGACTTTGGGAAAAGTATATGGCGAGGAGCTTTTTCTTTTGGATGACACGTTTCTTACGGACAAAGTATGAGACGGTCGATATTGAATTCATTGCCCACCATACGGAGGCAAAGGTCGTAGATGAGGAGCATTTCTTTTCTCGTGGTGAGAGCGGGGGAACCATTTGCTCGTCTGTCTATCGAAAGGCACTGGAGCTTATAGACGAACGATATCCACCGTCACGATATAATATTTATCCTTTTCATTTTTCAGATGGTGACAATTTGACCTCTGACAATGCCAGGTGCGTGAAGCTCGTTTCTGAGATTATGAAAAAAGCCAACCTATTCTGTTATGGTGAAGTGAATCAATATAACCGACATTCGACGTTAATGTCAGCATATAAGCATATTCAGGATGAGAAATTTAAGCATTATATTTTGAAGCAAAAACCGGACGTTTTTCTCGCATTAAAAAAATTTTTTCAGCAGGAAGAAGTTCTTTCTTAAAGAGAACATTTGAAAAAACCTTTCAGCATAAGGGCTGAAAGGTTTTTTGTGTTGAGAAGGAAGGGATCGCCAGAAAAAAAGTAAAACTTTCTCTTTGACATTTCAATTTTCATTTATTAATATTTAATCTTGTTAAATATATTTTTCAAAAAAGATGCCGATCGTCTTTTCTTCTTTTTCTGCTTTTTGCTCATGAGTGAACAATACGTATAAATGGGCTGCACACCACTTTTCAGCGGAGTAGAGAGAGGAGAAACATGCAGCGTATGAGCTTGTTTCATATTCTGTCAGATGATGGGCATTCTAATCTTGCTAAAGCAGATGACACTATATGTTTATACATGAAAGGAGAAACAAAACATGAACAGAGGACGTTTATTGTTAACGAATATTATTGGCCTTATTGTGATTCTTGCCATTATTGCTGGAGGTGCTTATTACTACTACGAAAGCACAAACTTTGTCAAAACGGACGAAGCAAAAGTGACAGGCGACATGTATCAAATTACAGCACCAGCAGCTGGACAAATCAAAGGCTGGAACATTGATGAAGGTGACGAAGTGAAAAAAGACAGCACCGTTGCAAAGGTTGAAGGAGAAGCAAAAACAAACATTAAAGCAGTAGCTGATGGCACATTAGTCAAAAAAGAAGTACAAAACAACCAACAAGTGCAGGCAGGTACAGTTCTTGGTGAAACCATTGACCTAAGCAAGCTTTACATTACAGCAAATATTAAAGAAACAGACATTAAGAACGTTGAAAAAGGTGACAAAGTCGACATCGTTGTAGACGGCGATCCTGATACAACATTTGAAGGAACTGTTGAACAAATTGGTTATGCGACGAACTCAACATTCAATATGCTTCCAGCAACAAATTCAAGTGGTAACTATACGAAAGTCACACAAAAAGTAGCAGTGAAAATTTCTATTAAAAATCCATCTGACAAAGTACTTCCAGGTATGAATGCTTCTGTCAAAATTTCATCTTAATGATGACTGATATCAAAAAATGAAAGGAGGTTGTCTGAGATGGCAAATCAACCTGCAGCGACAAAACAGGGAACAGGCTCCTTGTCTTTACTGATCATTTTAATGGCCGGTTTGTTCGTAGCGATTTTAAACCAAACGCTTTTGAACGTAGCCATGCCCCATTTGATGACTGAATTTAACGTGAGTGCGACGACCATTCAGTGGCTTACAACAGGTTACATGCTTGTCAACGGTGTGCTCATTCCGTTATCTGCGTTTTTGATCACACGTTTTGGTCAGCGCAGCTTATTCCTCGTGGCGATGATTTCATTTACACTAGGGACCTTTATTTGCGGTATTGCGCCGAACTTTTCTACGATGCTCATTGGCCGTTTGATTCAGGCAGTCGGTGGCGGTATCTTACAGCCGCTCGTCATGACAACAATCCTTTTTATTTTCCCTCCGGAAAACAGAGGGAAAGGAATGGGGATTTTTGGTCTTGCGATGATGTTTGCACCAGCGGTTGGACCAACATTATCGGGTTATATTATTGAACATTATTCATGGCGTATTATGTTTTATGGACTTGTACCAATCGGTGCGATTGTCATTATCGCGGCTTTCTTTATGTTTAAAAATATTGTAGAGCCTAAAAAAATCAAGCTGGACAGCCTTGGAGCGATTCTGTCGATCGTTGGTTTTGCTTCGCTTCTATACGGAGTGAGTGAAGCGGGAAGTGATGGTTGGACAGATCCAATCGTTCTATCTACGATTATTATTGGTGCGATTGCGATCATTCTTTTTATTTTCCAACAGCTAAAAGCGGAAAATCCGATGCTCGATTTCCGCGTGTTTAAATACAGCATTTTCTCATTATCAAGTGTCATTAACATTATCATTACCGTTGCCTTATACACTGGGATGTTCTTACTTCCGATCTATTTGCAGAACCTTGTTGGGTTTACTGCATTGCAATCGGGATTATTAATGCTTCCAGGGGCACTTGCGATGCTGATTATGTCCCCAATCTCAGGGATCTTGTTTGATAAATTTGGACCTCGTCCGCTTGCCATTTTGGGGATGCTGATTACCGTTGTGACCACATACGAGTTTACAAGGCTGACGATTGATACTTCTTATAGTCACATTGTGCTCATGTATGCAGTACGTGCCTTCGGTATGTCACTCTTGATGATGCCTGTCATGACTGCTGGGATGAACCAGTTGCCACAGCATTTAAACAGTCATGGTACAGCGATGTCTAATACATTAAGACAAATTAGTGGTTCGATCGGTACGAGTTTGATCACGACGATTTATACAAATCGGACGACATTCCATTATTCCAATATGGCGGATCAAACGAATACAGTTGACCCGTTCTTTATGAATTCATTCCAGACGGCTGTGTCAAATGTGATGCATCATATGGGTATGACAGCAGAAGCTGCTCAAAAATATGTATACACCCAGCTCTTTACAAAAGCACAGGTCGATTCAAACGTGATGGGTATTAATGATGCTTACATGTGGGTGACATTATTCTGTGCGGCTGGCGTGATTCTCAGCTTATTCCTGCGCGATGTACGTAAGGATAAAAAGCGAAAAGAAAAGCAGGATAAGAAACAAGAAATGACATTGCTTCCAGCACCTAAGGAAGCAAACCAAGATGCAAGATAAGTGTGGAGGGACCGTACATGAAAATTTATGTCGTATACGATAGTGAAGGTGACCATACAAAAGCACTTGCAGAAGCGATTGCAGCGGGCGCAGGTGAAACAGAGCAAGCTGAGGTGTTCATTGATCATGTGAAAGATGCGGATATTCGCAAGCTTGATCAAATGGATGCGATCATTTGGGGTTGCCCTGGTCACTTTGGTACCATTAGTTCAGGATTAAAAACATGGATTGACCGCCTTGGCTACTTATGGGCAGAAGGAAAACTGATTGATAAAGTCGGTGCTGTTTTCTGTACAACGGCTACAACACACGGCGGATTAGAAATGACAATGCACAATTTGATTACACCTATGTTCCATCAAGGGATGCTTGTGGTTGGTCTTCCTGGAAATGTTCCAGAGAATGCGTTATACGGTTCTTATTATGGAGCGGGTGTGACTTGCCCAATTGATTCTGATGAAGTGATTTCTGCAGAAGGCATTGAGCTGGGGAAAGCATTAGGAAGACGTGTAGCATCAGTCACTGCGTCATTTAAGCGATAAGGAGAGGGTTCTTTTGGCGACGATTATTGTAGCGTTAGCAGCTGCTATTCTAGTCATTATTGGATTAGTAGCGTTCAATGTCAGACACGCTTCGGTCGAGAAGGAAGAGGTCAAAGAAGATGTGTCTAATCAGCCTCACGCGCCGCGCAGCGAGCCAAAAGTTGCGGCGAGACCTGTAGAGCCTGTTGAGGAAGAAAAAGCGTCAGAGTCTTCTCGAACGGACGATACGGCGTCTGGCGACGATTTCTATAGACAGGCGCTTCAAAAGTTTAAACAGCCAGAACCACCTGTCAAAGAAGAAGAACCAGAGACGAAAATGAATGATGATATGTATCGTTCTGCTCTGCAAAAGCTTAAGCAGAAGGACAAATAAAAAAGAGAACCTCTCAGCAGGTTCTCTTTTTATTGCACAAAAAAACCGACGGCAGAAGCCGAGCGGTTTTCCTTCACTCTATAAAGTGCTAAAAGAGCAATGCTCTTAAATTACGCTTTGTTAACGTTAGCAGCTTGTGGTCCACGGTTACCTTCAACGATTTCGAAAGAAACTGCTTGACCTTCTTCTAAAGTTTTGAAGCCTTCGCCTTGGATAGCAGAGAAGTGAACGAATACATCGTCTTGACCTTCTACTTCGATGAATCCGAAACCTTTTTCAGAGTTGAACCATTTTACTTTACCTTCTAACATGAAATTTCCTCCTAAAGCGATCTTAACGCTTAAATTCACTATTCTTGCTCTTACACAAACTTCAAAGACGAAAACTATTTCAAAACTTTCTTCTTAAAGATGATACGAACAAAAATAATTACCTTTACTTTACCAGTGTTTGCGGGAAAAAACAACTGTTATACGAAAACTTTTTTAAAAATAATTAGCGCTAACAAATTGAGGAAAAAGCTTATCTGAAATGGTCTCTTTTTCGCTTTGAAAAGCTCACTTGGTTTCGGCCTGACTGCTTCGCTTTATAGAGCTCCTGGTCCGCTATAATCGGTAATTGTTTGATGTTTTCACTTGCTCCTGTATCATAAGCACATCCAAGTGACACCGTGATGTGAATAGACGTTCCGTTTTGTAAATAAATCGGCTGGTCCGCTATTTTTCTCCGCAATCGCTCTGCAATTTGCCATGTTTTTTCAACTGAACAATTCGGTAAAAGCACAGCAAATTCTTCACCGCCAATTCGCCCGATATAATCAGAGCTTCTTGTGTTTTTGATCAGCCTTGTTCCGATTTCTTTTAAAACAATATCTCCCTCATGATGCCCATATTGATCATTGATGGATTTAAAATAATCAATGTCTAGGTAAATAAGGGACATTTGATAGATAGGCTGCTTTAATTTGAGAGCAAAAGCGTCACTTAATACCTCATCAAACTTCCGTTTATTTAACACACCAGTTAAAAAGTCATAATGAGCTTGGAATTTATACAAATTTAACAGCTGATAGGCTTTTGTTTGATGCTCAATGACATAAAAGTTAAATAATCCGGCAATATACGAGAAAATCCAGTAAGCGACATGCAGTTCAAATGTTGTTTCATGGACGATGGTGATAAATAAAATGGTCGCTATGACGTTGCTGATCGTAATAGATAACAGCATTTTTACGACATGATTGATATGACGTTCAGCAATCAAAAAAGAGGCTGTTGCGATAAACGTCATAGAAAAAATATTGATGAAAGAAGCGACGTTGACTTCAATTAATAATCGCCCGATGATGACAACACATGCTGCGATGAACGTTTGCGCGATGCCTCCGTAAAATGCCGTTAAAATAAGGGGAATATGTCTTAAATCGATGATGGCTGGTCCTGCTTTAATAGAGAAAAACATTAAGAGGACACCGAGTAACCCAGAAATCATGCCTTTGCATACTTGTCTAAGCAGGGTATCTTCCTTCTTTAGAAAATTCTCTTTAAACACAAGCATCAATAAATAATGGAAAGTAACAAGAATTGTTAAATTAATAAAGAGGTCTCTTAGCAAAATAAAATCACCTTTTTAAAATTACTAAAATTTGTTGCAAAAGAAAAGGGGAGTAAGATAATTAATAAAAAATTTCACTTATGAGGGGGTTAAAAAATGGGGAGAAAACAATTTCCAGATCAATCGGACTGGCTTTCTTTTTTTGAGACGAGGCCTGTTGAAGGGTTTGAACGAGATATGCCTATTGAATATCAAGATCTAACATTTCGGTTTGAGAATCAAGAAGAGCGATTTGTGGTGACGATGTTACTTGGGGTTCAAGAGTTTTCTTTAAAGGCTGTTCGAAAAAAAGATGCATCCGTTTTAGGCGTGTATGATTTTAAAACCGTGAGACATGTCGAAATAAAAAAGGACCGGCAGCATGAGAAAGAGCTTTTGATCATACTAGATGATGTGGATCGGTTTGTTATCACGGTCGAAATCACCTTTTTGCCTTCCTTCTCCATGATGGTGAAAGAGCACTTTTCAGGAGAGTAAACAGGAGCCTTTTTCGTGAAGGCTCCTGTTTTGATTATTTGTGCTCGATGTCATTGAGCACTTGCTGAATAGATTCATCATCCATGACATTCATGACATTTTCATCAATGTGAAGTGACTGTGCGTAAGATTCTCTTGGCTTGTGGGTTTGATGCGTAGTTGATGATGATGGCTGCTGCTGTGATTGGTTTGTCTGGACAGCGGTGAAAGCCTGTTTAATCATTTGACCGACTTCAGCCGTTCCTTTAGATTCTTTCTGTGCATGCGATTTCGAATGTGACTCATGGCGAGATGGCTCATGACGGTTATGATCGTGGTCTTTCATCATTAAGGACAAGTTCATTTGTGTCATGCGGCTGATTCTTTTCCGTAATACAGGGGAGAACAGTGCAATCACCGCTGTCGAAGCGGCGATCATTGCGCCAGTGCTCATGCCTTTTCTTCTTTTAAACAAACGAATCCCTCCAGTTGATCGTGATGATACTTCTTCATCATGTTTAGGATGACCAAAGAAGGCTGAATTATGAATTCATTTTCCTGAAATAGAGGATGTGTGCATAAAAAGCCTGCTGGATGAAAAACCTATGAACAAAAGGAGGGATAATTGATGAATAAGAAATGGATGCTTTCTTTACTACTCGTTCCGACATTGATGACTACTGGGTGTGGAATGAATAATCAAGGCGATGAGCGAAGAGGAACAATGAATCAGCAGTATGAAAATGTCACATATAAGAACGAAAACATGAGACAGGATCAGCCAAATGTTCAAACACCTCAGAAGGTCAAAGTGGCAGACAAAGCGTCAGAGCTTGTTGCTAACATGTCTGAAGTGAAAACAGCGAACGTACTTGTCACAGGGAAAAATGCATTTGTTGCCGTTGTGCTTGAAGGCAATAAAAGCGGTGATGTCACAGATGATTTGAAAAAGAAAATTTCTGATAAAGTAAAATCTACTGATCAACAAATTGATAACGTGTATGTATCCGCTAATCCAGACTTTGTCGATCGTATGACAGGGTACGGAAAACGTATTAGAAGCGGAGAACCAATTTCAGGATTCTTTGACGAATTTACTGAAACCGTTCGACGTGTTTTCCCTGAATCAAAATAGCTACGACAAAAGCCGTATGTCAAATGCGGCTTTTTTGTTTGGAACCGCACCTTGCGCACCTGAATGCATAAAGTAAAAAATAGATCACCTCTTGTTGATCTTTGTTTTTTCATAGAGAGAAAAAGAGGTTGCAGGATGAATTCAGGTGGGGAGTAAATGAAAGCAAAACCGGTATTGATTCATAAAAAACTTGTAAGCGGAATGATTGCAGCAGGTTTGATTTTTTATGCGTTCACCGCATATTTGATTTATGTTGCGTTTCAGCTGACAGGACAATATTTAGAACAGCAGTCCTCTCCGAAAACAGTATTAACGGAGGGACTCAATAAACAGGTCTATGAACATATTAGAATTTACTATGCAGAGGAAGAGGACGCCTTTGTCGATTTGACCATAGAGGCGCTGGAAAAGGCCAAGAAGAGAACGATGTCAGTGTTTCAGTTTGAACCTGACAAAGCGTTAGATATCATTTACTTTGATGATAAAGAGACGATCGAGCAATTTGCAGGCATCAAGCATATTACGGGTTTTTACTCTGATTATGATCGCATGATTGGATTATACCCAGATAAACGGGAAGAATTGTTGAAAAAAGAGACACTGCCCTTATACTTTTTCAACACGTTATTCATTCATGAGTATGCTCATTTCGTTTTCTATGAAAGCGTGCATGCATACAAGGTGTCTCCAGTCATCTTTCCACTTTGGTTCCATGAAGGAACAGCAGAATGGACGGCCTATGATGTGCTGAATGCCACGTCTGAACGGTTCGATGTCATTCCTTTTCAATCTCTTCATTCTGATCAAGACTGGCAGAATTCTCGAACGACGTATGAGACAGACGTCTATTTACAAAGCTACTATATGATCTATGAGTTGGTACAACTTTATGGACGAGATATCATACATGAGATCATGGAGGAAACGGCGAAAACCGGCCGTTTTGATAGAGGTTTTGAACAAGCGACAGGACAACGTCTCACAAATTTTGAAGAACACTTTACACTGATCTATCAAAGAAAAAACGGCTGACCAGGAAAATAGGTCGGCCGTTTTTTGTCTAATGAAGCGGCTTTTGCTGATTGGCTTTGCTTGGCGGCATTTGAACTTGTCCCTGCATAGGGGCAAAAGTAGATGTCATCGCTTGCATGTCTTGAGTTGTAAGCTGCGGAACTTGATAGTAGCCATGTTTGTTTTGATATAAGAAAATTTCATACGCCATTTCAATAAAGTTCGGAATTTGCGCTGCAAGTACCCGTCTAACGACAGGATTTGTTACCTCTAAAGCGGTCATTGACAGTAATCCTGCATGTGATTTCACGAGACCGAGCATATGCCCTGTAATCCCTGCGTCTTTTACGTCCTGCAATGACTGATTCGGCTTCTTCGGCTGTGACGGTTTAATCCCATATGTGACCTGTGTTTGTTCTTTCATCATATAAGTAGCAGTGTCTTCACTAGGCTTTTGTCCAGTAGAAAAACAATCTACCGTGACATTGTACTGCGACAAAATGAATTGATATTGTCGATCTAAGATGTCGGATAATGCAGGATCTTGGATGAACTGCCGAAAGATCATGTATTGATCCAAAATATTAATGGTGCCTGCTAAAATTTCATGTAAATCGAATAACTCGTGCCCGCCATGGTTGAATTCAGGCTGCTGAGCATGTCCTTGTCCGAATGACTGTTGATCGTTTTGCATAGAAATTCCTCCTATTGTTTATACATTCTGTTTTAATGTGAGGAAATTTTCCTTCTTTCATACAAAAAACATTATTTACAATTAGAGGGTTTTCTTCCTTTTTGTCGAAAAAAAGTATCAGACGAATGAACATGGGGGTAGCAGATGCAGGACAAAATCATTAATCGTTTGATAGAAGACGAACATGTGCAGGCACCAGTGATTGGCATCGGTGTTTCGCCGTTTGAGCAGCATCATCTCGAGGCTTTTTTTCAATCATTTCCACATGAATTAAATGCCTCTTTTATTGTTGTGCAAAATCATGTGACGGACGATTGTGTAATTGATTTGGAAGCACTTGTTTTACCGATTGGCTACCGGGCAAAAACGATTAAACATGGTGAGAAAGTCATGCAAAAAACGATTTATGCTTGTCCGCAGCATGTAGTTGTGACATTGACAGAAGATAAACGGCTGCACATATCGGAGCAGCTTCCAACGAACAAGACATGCGCTGTCAATTCGTTGTTTCAGTCACTTGCCAGCGTGCAAAAGGAAGAGGCCTATGCGATCTTTTTCCAAAAAGGCTATTGTGTAGGAAGTGGTTTGCTTCAATTAGTTGAGCAAGGCGGTACAGCCTTATCATGCAGTGAGACAAATAATGAGCTGGATAGTATGCAAACATTTCAAGACCCTTCTGCACTTGCGGCTTATATTGGAAACATCATCACGGCTTCGCATATCGATATTTCCAACCCTGTTTTGGTCAGAATCATTGAACGTCTTGAAATGCATAAAGGAATTGCATTTTCAACCTATGACAAGAATAGGCTGCTCTCTGTTCTTCAAAAAAGAATGCGGAGTGCCAAACAACCGATTTCATCATTGGCAGATTATGATCGTTTATTAGACAGAGAATCAGATGAGCTTGATCGCCTACATGTACAGCTTCTCAGTGGGACGACTTCTTTTTTTAGGGATATGGAAGCTTTTCGTGTATGTGAACATAAGGTCATTCCGTCGATCATTGAAAATACAATGAAAAACGGGAAATCTCGATGCCGCATTTGGATTGCAGGCTGTTCTACAGGTGAAGAAGCCTATTCTTTTACGATTTTATTTTTAGAAGAACTGAAGCGAAGACAAGTGTCCGTTGAACTTCAAGTGTTTGCAACAGACATCAACCGAAAAGCCATACAAAGGGCAAGTAAAGGGGTGTTTTCCGCTGAGTCTATGGCGAGGATTCCAGAAAAATGGAAGACGCGATATTTCGAAAAGAAAGGTGACGCTTATATTGTGAAGCAGTCGCTTAGAAAACATATCGTCTTTGCTCCTCACAATTTATTGATTGATTCACCTTTTATCCACCTCGATTTTATCAGTTGCCGAAATGTTCTGATGTACTTCCAGCCAGAAGTCCAAAAACGAGTATTATCCCGATTCCAATATGCATTAAAGGATCAAGGGATGCTGATACTAGGGCCGAATGAAACGGTCCCCAATATACCTCGTTTATTTCATTTGTTCAATGAAAAGTGGAACATTTATACCCACTCAAACGTTTCTAAACACAATGTGCCTTGGGCGCAAGACTCGTGTGATATGGAGTTAAAAGAACGAGCTGCCCAATATATGAAAGAAATCGCTCAGGATGACGCCTGCATCATCATAAATGATTGCGACAAAATCCTCGCAATGTCAGAGGGTGCCTCTTCTTTTTTAGAACATACAGAAGTGTCAGATCAATCTTGTAAATATGTAACACCAGATTACATGAAAGAGATGTTGAGTCAATCCTTTCAAAAGGTGTGGACAGAAGAGACCGAAGTGGTATTTCAGCATGTCCTCATTTCTGAAAATGGCAGACAGCAGTATGTTGATTTTACAGTGAAAAGTTTTGATCGCCGTTTCAAGGGAGTATACGTCATTCTCATTCGAATGAGTGAGAGAGGAAAAAATCAAAAGAACGGCAGGGACAAAGAGATGCAAGAGCAGAATTCAGTCTATCAACAGCGAATTGTCGATTTAGAAAACGAGCTCAATGAGGTGAAACAAAAGGAGCAGGAAGCAAGAGCCGAACTAAAAGAAAAAAACATGCAGGTAGAGAAGCTTGAGAAAACCCATGAACATTTTATTAATATCATAAACAATTTGAAGGTGACAAGAGAAGAACTGTACCGGCCATCTGTGAAGCCAGAGATTGCCACGTTGTTTGTCGACCGGGAAATGAATATTCACTATAACACACCTACAGCTGCCTCTTTATTTACTTCAGCTCAAGCCCGGAACCAGCAAACTTTTCAATCAATGGCGAAGAAGCTCACGCAGGAAATACTCTATCATGACATTCAATCTGTCATGTCGGACAGGCGCATCATCGAACGTGAAATTGAAACAAACGATGGAGAACAATTCATCGTGCATATCACACCTCACTATGAACAGGATCATGAGGGAGCGGTGATGACTTGGTTCAAAATGACGGAAATGACGAAATTGAAGCAGGCACTTCATCTTTCGGTGACAGCACTAGATAACAGCCATATTCATATTGTGGTCGCAACGGAGGAAGGGGTCATTCAATGCGTGAATCAGCGCTTTTGTCAGTTTGTACAGAAGCATGAATACAACCTGATCGGGAAAGATGTTTTTTCTGTCTATCAAGCGTTGTGTCAATGTGATGATTTAGCTAAGCAATGGGACGTTTGTTTAAGAGAGGGCAGCTGGTCTGGGGAGTTGTATTTTCACGATTTATCCGGACGTGAGCGGTGGGAGAGAGTCTCATTACATCGAATTGATGATCCTGGCAAAATGCAGACATCCGTCATGCGCATTTCAGAGGATATTACGAGTCAAAAGCAGTCGGAGAAAATGCTGATGAAGTCAGAAATGCTGTCGGCAGTTGGTCAGCTTGCAGCTGGCATTGCCCATGAGATACGAAACCCGCTTACGTCGTTGAAAGGCTTTTTGCAGCTGATGATTCAAAGTAAAAAGTATCAGAAGGATTATGCGGATGTCATGATGTCAGAGTTTAACCGGCTTGAAGCGATTATTAATGAATTCCTTGTGCTCTCTAGAAGCAAGTCTGTTAATTTTGAGCCAGTACATGTCAATCTTCTGCTTGAAGAAGTCATTATGGTTGTTGAATCGCAGGCGGTCTTAAAAGGAGTGTCCATTCAAAAAAAACTTTCTCCATCACTCCCTAACATTCAAGGCATACCGAATGAACTGAAACAAGTCTTTCTGAACATTCTTAAAAACGGAATTGAAGCGATGGATGGTGTGAGAGGTGTGATCCAAGTGACCTCCATGCTGAAAAATAATCAAATGATGCTGATATTTGAAGACCAAGGAAAGGGCATACCAGAAGATGAGATTGCGAAACTGGGTGAACCGTTTTATACAACGAAAGAAAAAGGGACGGGACTGGGATTGATGATGACGATTAAAATTATTGAAAGCCATGGCGGTACCATTCGTTTTGAAAGCAAAAGCTTTGAAGGGACGCGCGTGATTATTACGTTTCCAACGAATTCTTAGGGATAAGTTTTACATGAAATCCATCCAGCATCAATATTTACTTTGTACACTATGAGAGATGAAGCTCAAAGGGGAGAGATCTAATGAAACGTATGCAATCCATTCGAATGATCTGTTGTTTGGTTTTGGTGATATTTAGTCTGCAATCCTTACTGCCTGGTATCATGACAGCGGAGCCGGTCAGTGCATCTGACAAGAAGGAAAATGTCTCGAAACAAATGAAGCAAGTGACCATCAAAAAAGCCCGTAAGCTCATCGGAGAGACGGTGACGGTGAGTGGAATTGTGACAGCAGATCAATCCGCTATAGGAAATGGGAAGCTCTCAACATATATTCAAGACAAGACCGCTGGAATGAATATTTATTCTGCGCAGCCGAACAATTTTCCGGAACTGAAAGCTGGTATGAAGGTGACGGTGACTGGCAAGGTAACGCTATATAAAGGGCTGGTTGAAATTGTGCCAGATCAAGACCGTTTGCAGATAGATGCTGTGAATCAACCATTGCCAGCGCCGAAGCGAGTCTCCATTAAACAACTGGAAACGGATTATGCAGGTAAATATGAAGGAAGACTTGTAAAAGTCAAAGGCTACGTGGAATTAAAACCAGACCAGTCTGCTGGCGGCGGTTACAATGTAACCATGATCGATCGGAAATATCATAGCACCGTCCTTAGAGTGATGGAGAATACGGGTGCCATTGATCAAGTGAAGACAGGGAAATGGTATGAGTTTACAGGGATTCTAAGCAGATACGATACGCTGCAGGTGCTGCCAAGACACAAGGCTGATATCAAACTGCTGAAACGTCAGCCAAATCCGCCAAACATCAAGAAAGAATATCAGGCAACCGTTGACCGTGTTGTAGATGGAGACACCATTCATTTAAAGAAGCCAGTGCTAGGTACGACAAAGGTGCGCTTTGTTCATATGGATACGCCGGAAACCTATCATAAGCCCAAAAATGAATTAGATCAGAACCAACTGCGCTTTGGACAAAAAGCGACTGATTATTTAAAAACACTTCTTTCAAGCGGTGATCAGGTGACATTAAAGATTGGCCCTGAAGCGAAGGATGGCTATGGACGTCTTCTAGCTCAAGTGAAAACCAAAAAAGGCATCAATACGAACTTAGAGCTTGTGAAAAAAGGATATGCCCCTACTTATTTCATCTGGCCTGTTGGAGATGAAAAAGAGTACGATGCGTTTCAGCAAGCTGTGAAAGAAGCGAAGGAAAAAGGGCTGGGTATTTGGAATGAAGCGGATCCTTTGATAGAACAGCCATTTGAATTTAGAGCGCGTGAGCAGAAAAAAGGGCTCACACGTTATGTCGGTGATTCTTCTGCAAAAACCTACGTATCACCTGACAACTGGAAAGAGGTTGATGTAGAGAAACGTGTCTTTTTTGCCTCAAAAGAAGAAGCAGAGCAGGCTGGATATCAGGCATCCACGTCATCTCGTGAAGTACCATTAACCATTTTAAGCATGAATGATTTACATGGGAAAATTGATCAGCAATATGAGCTGGATCTAAAAGGTGATGGCAGTAAAGGAATGTATGGACGGATGGATTATGTGGCGGCTTATATGAAACAAAAACAAGCGTCACAAAAAAATATAATCACGGTCCATGCAGGAGATATGATTGGCGGGAGCTCACCGGTATCATCTCTTTTGCAAGATGAACCAACAGTTGAACTAATGGAGAACATCGGTTTTGATGTTGGTACAGTCGGCAACCATGAGTTTGATGAAGGCGTTGACGAACTATTGCGTATCCTAAACGGCGGGGAACACCCTAAAGGCACAAAAGGATACGACGGCCAGAACTTCCCGCTTGTTTGTGCGAATTGTGAATACAAGGATACTGGCAAACCGCTTTTACCTGCTTATGAAATCATAGATGTTGAAGGAATCCCAGTGGCATTTATCGGTGTTGTCACAAGATCAGCTGCGGGCATGGTGATGCCAGAGGGAATTAAAGATATTCAGTTTACAGATGAAGTGAAAGCAGTCAATGAAGCAACGAAGGAATTAAAGCAAAAAGGGGTCAAAGCCATTGCGGTACTGGCTCATATGACAGCCTCTCAAAATGGCGATACCATTACTGGAGAAAGTGCGAAACTTGCCAAAGAAGGTGATGATGAAATTGATGTCATTTTTGCTGGACACAATCACGAAGTAGTCAATGGGGAGGTCAATGGGAAATTAATCGTTCAAGCCTTTGAATATGGAAAGGCCATTGGAGAAGTCAATGTCACACTGGACCGGAAAACAAAGGATATTGTCAAAAAGAGTGCAAACATTCAGTATGTAGACCAGACTAGTATTGAAAAGGACAAGGAAGCAGCGGACATTTTAGATCGCTACGGCAAAGAAGTTGAACCGATTATTAGTGAGGTTGTAGGAGAAGCAGGCGTCAAAATGGAAGGCGGCTATTCAAATGATGGAGACACACCGCTCGGTAACCTCATTGCGGATGGGATGAGATATTCGATGAAAAGTGACTTTGCCATGATGAATGGCGGCGGTATCAGGCAGCATCTCGAAAAAGGGCCGATTACATGGGGAGATCTCTTTAATATTCAGCCATTTGGCAACGTTTTAGTCAAGCTGGAAATTCAGGGGAAGGATTTGGTCGATATCATTGAAGCACAAATCTCTCCTCAATTTGGACCAGATTATAGCATTTCAGGCTTTTCATATTCCTATGATCCGTTAACATATAAAGTAGTCGACTTGAAACTGCCAGATGGTTCACCAGTTGTTTTCGATCAAACGTATACACTCACAGTGAATAACTTCATGGCCACTGCAACTGGAAGTAAATATGCGCCAATCGGGCGGTTAGGGAAGAACCCTGAAACGGGTCCAGAAGATTTAGAAGCGACCGTTGCTTTCGTTAAGAGCTTCGAGGGCGCTGCCATTGTGTATCAAAAACAGGGCCGAATTGAGAAAGTAAAACTAGAAGAAAAGGCAGCAGCAAGCTGAAGGCTCATCACCTCAGAAGAATCATTGTTTAAGACGAAGGAGTTAAAGCATGAAAAAATGGCTTGCAGTTACTGTAATGACAGCGGGAATTACGCTGCTCGGCTGGGGAATATGGCAAATCACCTCTACTCATCTTCAAACAGCACAATCATTAGAGGAAGCGAAGAAGGTGGTAGCGGCCGATCAAGGGATGTCAAAGAAGACGTTTGCTCCTGAAATGGGAAAAGCCTCAGGCATTCTCACCATTCCGAAATTAAAGGCGGACCTCCCGATTGTCGAAGGGACGGATGCGGACGACCTTGCCAAAGGAGTCGGGCATTATAAAGGCAGTTATTATCCTGATCAACATGGACAAATTGTTCTGTCTGGGCACCGGGACACGGTCTTTCGCCGGACAGGTGAGCTGGACATTGGAGATCAACTGAAAATCACAGTGCCATACGGGGAGTATGTGTATGAAATCACGCATACGAAAATTGTGGATCAGCATGATACATCCATTATCACTCTGCAGAATAAAAAAGAAGAGCTCGTACTAACCACATGCTATCCATTTCATTTCGTCGGTAATGCACCAGAGCGATACATTATTTATGCGAAAAGAGCATCTGTTTCATGAAAAAAGAGCCTGCGTATGGGGCAGGTTCTCAGATTGTTGACAAAGGGCTAAAATGAACTTTATTTTAGCCCTTTGTCTTCTTTTCAGCGTGACATGAAAACCTTTGCAGTCTAAGAAGGACGAGTACCGGAGCGGAGCGAATTTAAGATTCGTGAGCACCGGCACGCAGGACTGACACCGAATGCGAGGGTTTGTCTACACGCTGAAAACCTGCGTATGGGGCAGGCACTTTCTACATGTTGTCCATTAGTTCAGCCATATCAGCTGGAAGCGGTGCTTCTATCGTAAGCTGCTCGCCTGTAAATGGATGTTTCATGTCTACTTGCTGGGCATGCAGAGCGCATCTGTTGATATGCTCACGCATACCGCCATACAATATATCTCCAGCTAAAGGATGCCCGGCACTGCTAAGATGAACACGAATTTGATGCGTTCTTCCTGTTTCTAACTGCAGCTTGACGGCTGTCATCTGTAAACGTTTATTGCGTTTGATGACCTCAAAATGAGTCAATGCGCTTTGACCAGTCGGGGATATTCTCCTTCTGACTGCATGGTGCTTGTCGCGTCCGATTGCCGCATTGATCGTTCCTTTCTTTTTCTGAAAAAGCCCTTGTGCGATGGCCATGTACGTTCTTTTTATCAATTTTTTAGAAAGCATTTGATCAAGGACAGCATGCGCTAACCTATGTTTGGCAAAAATGACGGTGCCGCTTGTGTCTTGATCAAGCCTGTGAATATGTCTGACCCGTTTTTCCTCCCCGTTCGCTTGAAAATGGAAGGCGACAAGGTTGGCAAGTGTGCCCGTCTGCCTTTTTTCATTCGGATGTGTTGGCCGGCCAGCTGGCTTTTGTACAATCAGTAAATGCTCATCCTCAAAAAGCACCTCTAATTCTCCGTATTCTGGCGTCACATCGCTTTCTTCTGTTTCGAATAAATCAATGATGATTTGATCGCCTTCACTGACTTTTGCTGCGTGGTGTGCAGGCTTTTGATTCAGGCGCACTTTTTGGTGCTCCATCCAAAAATGGATGATCGGCTTTGAGGCAGACACTTCGTCCTTTAAACATTGACTTAAGGAAATGCCTTGATGCTGCTCACCTACTTTTAGTGAAAGGGTGTGTCCTTTTATGATCATGATATCTGGTCCTCTCTTTGGGTATATATAGGAAACACTTACCTTGGCGAATGCCTTTTTTTCTGTGCTATTCTGAATGGAGAAATAACGACAGAGAGGTAGATGTCACGTGAGATTAATGAAAGCTGCTACAGACCTTCAAGAGCAGGCAATTGAAGAAATTGCCAAGGAAGTTGAAGAGCTTTTACCCCATTCTTTACATGGAGAACAGCGGCAGAAACAACGCCCGCTTACATTCATTGATGGTGTTTATAATGGGACAATGGATGATGCTTTTCGTATCTTATCAGGTCTTCAGCTATTACATACCATTATGTTAAAGCCAAAGCGTCATATCACCAAACGAGATCGTGAGTTATTTGAGCTGAACCGTGAACAAGTCAATGCGTGCGGCTTTTCTTTTCCGTTTGACTTAGATGATTTTGCAGGCCGTCACCTTCAAAATGCGTAAAAGCTGGTGTGAACTTCCTTGTTAACTTACAAGGTAGCCGCACATACTATTTTTAAGGGAACGGAGAAACCTTTAAGATCTGTAATACCAAACCCGCTCTTTTTCACATTCTTTATTCTCCACGAATCGGAGCGCTTGGATCTCTTGCAGAATGAATCGAACATGATAGGAGCCTGACAAACGATGCAGGCTCCTTTTATACATAATCATTTTAGCAGACATTCATCTTTGAAAGTCAATTTTATTCACGATATGATAGCATGGAGTATCGTATTTAAGACTTTCGTAAAAAAAGGAGTGGCCTCGTTGGTAAAGGCGATTATATTTGATTTTGATGGATTAATTTTAGATACAGAAACACATGAATATGAGGTTCTGCAGGAAATGTTTGCAGAGCATGAATCGGAGCTGCCTCTTTCGGTATGGGGAAAGGTCATTGGAACGCAGGCAGGCTTTAAGCCCTTTGAATATTTGGAACAGCGGGTAGGGAAGACACTAGATCATGAGGCGCTTACAGCGGACCGGCGTTCCCGTTTTCAAAAGAGAATGAAGGATGAATCAGCAAGACCTGGTGTAGAAGCTTATTTAGAGGCAGCAAAGGAGCTTGGGATTAAGATTGGACTTGCCTCAAGCTCAGACTATAAATGGGTGTCTGATCACTTAAAGCAAATTGGGCTTTTTGATTATTTTGAATGTATCCGCACGTCAGATGATGTGGAAGAAGTCAAACCGAATCCAGAACTTTATTTACAAACTGCCAAATGCTTAGGTGTAGATCCGAAAGATTGCGTGGCATTTGAGGATTCTGTGAATGGAGCAGTCGCTGCCAAACGAGCAGGCATGAAATGTGTGATCGTCCCAAATAAAGTGACAAGTACGCTGCAATTTGAAGAATATGATGTCAGATTAGAATCAATGGCTGAAATCGAATTGCTCCAACTATTCCATCAGCTTGAAAAAGAGGATCAGTAAGGGGGCAAAAACATCATGGCAGAAAAATTAGATTTAACACGGTTTGAAAAAAGAATGGTGATCCGTAATATCAGGGAAGAAGATATTGATCGAATCATTGCACTGCAAGAGGTATGCTTTCCGGGCATGGACCCTTGGAAACGAGAGCACCTTGAAAGCCATCTTGAACATTTCCCAGAAGGGCAGTTTTGTGCGGAATTCGAGGGGGAAATCATTGGCTCTTGTTCAAGTTTATTAATTAACTTTGATGAATACGATGATCGGCATACTTGGCAGGACATTACAGATGATGGGTACATCACAAACCATAACTCAGATGGGATGAATATGTACGGAATTGAAGTGATGGTGAGTCCTGATTACCGCCGCATGAAAATTGGTCATCGTTTGTATGAAGCAAGAAAGGACTTAGCGAGAAGATTAAATTTAAAAAGCATCATTATTGGGGGACGTATCCCGAATTATCATAAATATCAAGAGGAAATGACGCCCCGCCAATATGTTGAGCAGGTCATGCTGCACCAAATTTATGATCCTGTTTTATCTTTTCAGCTGTTAAATGAATTTAGCCTCATGCGGATCAATCCGAATTACTTGCCGGATGATAAAGCGTCCAGCACGTATGCGACGTTGATGGAATGGAACAATGTCGATTATCGCCCGCAATCGAAAAGATATTATAAATCGGCTTTCCCGGTTCGAATTTGTGTGATTCAATATGCGATGAAACAAATTCATTCCTTTGAGGAATTTATGAATCAAGTCGAGTATTACGTGGATGTTGCATCAGATGCGTCAGCTGATTTTGCTGTTTTCCCGGAAATTTTTACGACGCAGCTCATGTCATATTTAGAGGAGAGATCCCCAAGTCTAGCGGTGCAGCGGATTACGGAATATACTGAGGACTACATTAATTTGTTTACAGATCTCTCTGTAAAATACAACATTAACATCATCGGAGGTTCTCATTTCGTTGAAGAGGAAGGGAAAATCTACAATATCGCCTATTTATTTAGACGTGATGGAACGATTGAAAAGCAATATAAGCTTCATATCACGCCGAATGAACGAAAATGGTGGGGGATTTCAAGTGGTGACCAAGTCCGGGTGTTTGATACCGACTGCGGCAAAATTGCGATTCAAATTTGCTACGATATTGAATTCCCTGAGCTGGCCCGGATTGCGGCTGATAAAGGAGCGAAAATTATTTTCACTCCGTTCTGTACAGAAGACCGCCAAGGCTATTTAAGGGTGCGTTACTGTGCGCAGGCTAGAGCGGTTGAAAATCAGATTTACACAGTGATCTCAGGAACTGTTGGAAATCTTCCGCAAACAGAAAATATGGATGTCCAATATGCACAATCTGCTATCTTTGCACCATCTGACTTTGAATTTGCAAGAGATGGCATTGTAGGGGAGTGCAACCCGAATATAGAAATGGTTGTCGTCGGTGATGTCGACTTAGAAATATTAAGAAGGCAGCGTCAAGATGGGACGGTTCGCCAGCTGAAGGACCGAAGAAGAGACGTGTATCATATTGAATATAAGAAATAACCAAAACAAGCGCCCCGCTGTAATGTAGGGCGCTTGTCTTTTATATTTACATTTTCTTTAATGCGGATGTAGCAAAGTGGGCAATGCTTTTGGCAGCTAAAAATGGAACACCTGATTTGATGAGAGATTGATCAATCGTTTTTTCTACTTGTTTCCATGTAAGATCAGGTTCTTCTAAAAGACTTTTTAAATCAGGCCCTACATGTTGATTGAAAAACTGTTCAAATTGTTCACGTTTTTCTTGTCCTGCAAGCACTTCTAATTTTTGTAACCATTTTTCTTGTTTGTCTAAAGAAAGTTTGATGTTTTGTTTAATTGTGTCTGTGATTGAAGGAAGCTGAAAATCACTCTGTGCTGTAACCTGCTTAGTTTGAATAAAGGCAGCATCAGCTGTCTGTGTGAACGGTGAAGCGAATAAAAGGACAGTAGTGGAGAGCATCAAAGATTTTGCGATTGTTTTCATCAAGAAAACCTCCTAGTTTTTTTAGTATCATGTTCGAGATTCATTATATATTTTTGTTAAAATAAGGTAATGAGTCTTGGCGCTTATTTTTTCTTGTGACAAAGGGATGCCAAATCAAAAGACGAATATACTGAAAGGACATCATGTTTTAAAAAGGGAGAGGGATATGGGGCGACAATCTAAACATCTGTATATTAATTTGCCGGTCAAGGGTGTGAAGGAGTCAAAGGCTTTTTTTGAGCAGCTAGGGTTTGACTTTGATCAGCGATTGACGAATGATCAGGCCGCTTGTTTGGTGATAAATGATACGATCACCGTCATGTTGCTATCACTCAAGCATTTTCAATCCATTTCAGAGAAGCAATTGGTGGATGCTAGGCATGGATCAGAGGTCATTATCTCGCTGCAGGTTGATTCGAAGGAAGAGGTAGATGAGCTGGTGGAGCAGGCGATCGCAGCAGGTGGATCGCCGTTTAAGGAAAAACAGGATCATGATTTCATGTATGGCTGGAGCTTTCAGGATCTTGATGGTCATTTGTGGGAAGTGTTTTATATGGATGCGGAGAGAAGCGGCCTTTCATAAGGGTGCTTCTTTTTTATTGTTTATCAGTGGTATGATAATAAGAAAGCAAAAAAATAAGGAATTCATCTAGAGAAAAGTAGGTGCAGCATGGAGTTTTTACTTGTCTTAATGCCAGTGTTCGGCATTTTCCTCATAGGATATATTGGGCAAAAGGCAATTGGTTTTGATATACATACGCTCTCATCAATGTCTTTATATTTAATGTCACCATTTCTTGCGTTTGAAACCTTTTATCAAAATAAAGTATCGATGGACTATGTGTACTTATCTATATTTGTCATAGGGCTCTGTCTTTCCCTTGTTTTATGTGTCTTCATTTTATCTCGTATTTACGGATATTCGAATGAAACGTATTGTGCCATGATTTTGTCATCAGCATTTATGAATAATGGGAATTACGGCACGCCCGTTGTCCTTCTTGTCTTTGGAGCAGCTGGTTTAGATATTGCCATCGTTTTGATGGTTCTCCAGCAGCTTGTCATGAGTACAATCGGCATGTATTATGCAGCAAAAGGCGGAGAGGATGCGGGAGATCTAAAGGTCGTGTTGAAAAAGGTGCTGCGTATGCCGGTTGCATATGGGGCGCTCCTCGGCCTATTATTTCAGCTCATTGACCTTTCATTACCTAAAGAGCTTATGACGGGTGTTCAGCTTGTTGGGGATGCAGCGATACCGACAATTATGCTCATTTTAGGCATGCAGCTTGCAGTGATTTCTTTTAAACAAGTGGATTATCGCAATATTTCCTATGCTGTGCTGCTAAAGTTATTTATTTCACCACTGATCGCATTCGGCTTTACGCTTATTTTACCGGTAGATGATTTGGTGAAACAAATTATGATCTTAGTTGCAGCCATGCCGACAGCAGCGAATACTACGCTGATGGCTGTACAGTTTCGAACGAAGCCTGAGTTTGTCTCAAGCACGACGTTTCTTAGTACCATATTAAGTATCGTTACTTTACCTGTTTTATTATGGATTTTATCCATGCACCCTCTGGGATAGGGGACGACACACAAAAAGGGGGATATATGAATGAATGTAGATGTTCATTTCCAAGTAAGTGATGTGTTAAAAACGAAGTATTTTACACATGCGAAGGTATTAGCAGGGGAAAAGGGACTGTTTCGTCAGGTGAAATGGGTTCATGTGTTAGAAGTGCCTGCTGTAGAGGATTTGTTAAATGGGGGAGAGCTCATCCTAACGACGGCCGCAGGCTTTCAGGATCAATTGGATGTGTTTCAAGATTTTTTAAGCCAGCTGATTGATTCAGGTGCAGCCGGCCTGTGTATTGAATTTGTACCGCTACGATTGGATGTGCCTGAGGAACTGATTGCTTATGCAGAAGAACGAGATTTTCCGCTTATTCTGTTTACAAAAGAAGTGAAATTCGTCAACATCACGCAGCACCTTCATACGATGATGATCGAGCGTCAGTATCAAATGATGGCGGATTTAGAAGCATTATCATCAAGACTGAATGAGCTTTTACTGAAGCCTCATCCACAGATGGATATTTTGGATCAAGTGTATCAGCATGTGAGAGGAATTCTTTTACTCTTACCTGTTCAAGGCGAGCCCATTATTTTATGTGATTCTTCCAAACAAACAGAAGAGCTTGTCATGAATTATTTAGCACATGCTTCCTTGCCAAAAGGATACGAAGTGACTCAAAAGCAAGTCTTGGCACTTAAACAAACTTTTGCAGACCTTGTGCTTATTCATCAATCGAACACGCTTTCAGAATTTGAACTGCTTGTGCTTGATAAGGGAGCGAATGCCCTTGCCCAGCAAACATTAAGGGAGCTTTATACAGAAGAGCTGAAGAAGACAAAAGAGAACGAATGGCTGCAGCAATGGTTTCATGAAGAGCATACAGAAAGAGATATTTTAGAACACCTTGAAGATACGGAAGGATTAAAAAAAACGACCGGCTGTGTGGTCATGCTTTTTCAAAAGAATCATCAGCTGGAAGACATAGCAGGAAACCTTTATTTTCTCGTCTCTTGCCGCTCCATTTTTCAGCGTGCTGGTTTCCATTTGATCGTGTATGAGCATCAGGGACAAACCTTATTTATTTTATTGAATACAAGAAAGATTGAAGACTGGAAAGAGCGTGCAGAGAAAGCAGCAAATGAAATCAAGCAATTATATGATCGGGAGCAGCCTCATGGCACAGTCATCAATTTTGGAATCGGGCAGTATTGTGAGCAGTTTCAGCACATGAGAAAAAGCTTTCAATCAGCGAAAGAAGTGCTGCATTTAAAGAAAGTGATGCCGCAGCGGGTAGAAAGCCCATTTTATCAAGATTTACACATGCTTCGGCTCATGCCTGTTATGAAAGAGAGCGGACTATTAGAAAGTATGGTGAAAGAGTATTTAGAGCCGGTGATTTTATATGATAAACAAAATAGCGGAAGGCTCTTTCAGACGCTGAATATCTTTTTACAGACAAATGGTTCTAAAAAAGAAACCGCAAGCCAGCTCTATATTGTCAGGCAGACACTTTATCACAGACTTGATAAGCTGCATGCGCTGCTTGGTGAGGATATGATGCAATCACCAAAACGCCAAGCGCTTGAATTTGCAATCCTTGCTTATGAATTTTTGCAAGGGAACCGCCATTAACTGCGCATGTTAGATTTGCCAACGTATCAAGTAGAGTGTCTTATGGTTCTTTTCAATCAGTTGACGATCTGTCTAATGTAATGTGCCTTGCCCCTTTTTTATAATAAAAGCAACGATTGGTTCGCTCTAACGGGCGGTCTTGTTTCAGTTTCATATGCCTCACTTTTCATCCATATAATGAATGGAGAGGCCATATGCTGGATCGGTCGAAGTTTCTTTAATGATGAAAACGGATACATGGGGGCGTGGGAAGATGAAAACACATGAGCAGGCTCAAGATCTTCAGGCGAAAGATGATCAGTTGATTTGGCATCATATGAAAGGAACAAACAAGGAAAATGAAAGTATGGTCATTCATGAGGCAGAAGGCGCATGGGTGACAGATATTCACGGGAATCGATATTTAGACGGAATGTCAGGCCTATGGTGTGTGAATGCTGGATATGGCCGAAAAGAGCTTGCAGAAGCGGCATATCAGCAATTAAATACGATGCCTTACTATCCGCTGACACAAAGCCATGTACCAGCCATTCAGCTGGCTGAGAAGCTCAATGAATGGCTTGGCGGAGACTATGTGATCTTCTTTTCTAACAGCGGCTCTGAGGCGAATGAAGCTGCATTTAAGATTGCCAAACAATATCATGCGCAAAAGGGAGAGAGTACACGCACGAAATTCATTTCCCGATATCGATCGTATCACGGCAATACAGCAGCCGCTCTCGCCGCAACGGGTCAAGCGCAGCGTAAATATAAATATGAACCATTAGGACAGGGCTTCATCCATGTCGCACCCCCTGATATGTATCGGCATCCTGAGGACCAAGAGAGCTTGGCAAGTGCTGATGCAATTGATCAAGCGATGACGTGGGAATTAAGCGAGACCATTGCCGGGGTCATTATGGAGCCGATCATTACGGGAGGCGGTATCTTAATGCCGCCAAAAGGATATTTGAAGAAGGTTCAAGAAATCTGTGAAGATCATGGGGCACTCCTCATTGTGGATGAAGTCATCTGCGGCTTTGGCCGAACTGGAAAGCGGTTTGGTTTTATGCATGAGGAAGTAAAGCCAGATATCATCACCATGGCAAAAGGGATCACAAGCGGTTATTTACCGCTTTCTGCAACGTGCGTGAAACGAGAAATCTATGAAGCGTATGCAGGAGAAGATACGTATGACCGGCTGCGTCATGTGAATACATTTGGGGGTCACCCTGCTTCCTGTGCGGTTGCACTTGCCAACCTGGACATTATGGAAAACGAGCAATTAGTGGAGCGGTCAGATTCACTTGGCCGATACATGCTTGATCGCTTGCAGGAGTTAAAAAAGCATCCGTTTGTCGGTGATGTCAGAGGAAAAGGCTTGCTGTTTGGGATCGAGCTTGTTCAGGATCAGCAGTCCAAAAAGCCAGCTGATCCAAGTGTTGTCGGTCAATTCATTGCAGAATGTAAAAAACGCGGGTTGATCATCGGAAAAAATGGCGATACGGTGGCTGGTTATAATAACGTTGCACAGATTGCACCGCCGCTCAATATCACAGATGAAGATGCCTCATTTATTATTCATACTTTAAAAGAAAGCATGGCACAGCTATAGCAGAGAGAATCCTCTGCTTTTTTTATGTGCAGGTAAGTAGAGGCAGCTAGGTTGAATGGGCAATGGACACACTAGGTGTATTGAAAAAAACATGAGATTCTATTACTGTAAGGAGAAGGCTAAACCAATACACTTTAGAAGGAGACGGCATATGAGTTTTCATGATCAACCCATTCTACCTGCTGTTCGTAATATAAAGCAATTTGAGGAATTTTTAAAAAGTCCCTTTACATATGGCGTCTTACTTGATGTTCACTTAGGCCGGCTGAAGGGCATCATGAATGAGGCAAACGCACATCATAAAAAAATGTTTGTCCATGTCGATTTAATTCATGGTATCAAACATGATGAGTATGGAACGGAGTTTATTTGTCAGGAAATGAAACCGGCAGGCATTATTTCTACTAGGTCTTCTGTCATAGTAAAAGCCAAGCAGAAAAAGGTATATGCCATACAGCGAATGTTTTTACTTGATACAAGTGCGATGGAAAAAAGCATGGAGTTTGTTGGGAAACATCGTCCGGATTTTATTGAAGTATTGCCGGGTGTCGTGCCAGATTTGATTACAGAAGTGCGCGAAAGAGCTGGAATACCAATATTTGCAGGAGGGTTTATCCGAACAAAAGAAGATGTAGAAAGGGCGCTTGCAGCAGGAGCGACAGCTGTGACGACATCGAATACAGCGCTTTGGAAAGCGTTCCAAAAGTGAAAAAGATAAAATGTGAAATTTGATTGACAACGTTTTCATCCTCTGATACTATAGCACTAAGTTAATAATATGTGATGGAGAAATGGAGATCCACAACAACGCTTTACTAGGTGACAAATGACCCTGATGTAAAGTCTGTTTGTTGTGGATCTTTTTTTCTTTATCTTTTCTACACATTTATAGGGGATGGCAACTGAACCAGAGGAGGAATTTTTCATGACACCATTTTGGGGTGAAGTCGTAGGTACAATGCTACTGATTATTTTTGGAGGCGGTGTATGTGCGGCCGTCAGTTTAAAGAAATCGCTCGCATATCAGTCTGGCTGGATTGTAATCGCTTTCGGTTGGGGATTTGCAGTGGCTATTGCAGCATATGCAACTGGTGGAATTAGCGGCGCACATCTAAACCCGGCGCTCACAATTGGTCTTGCCTTAGAAGGAAGTTTTCCTTGGGCTGATGTTCCAATGTATATTACCGGTCAAATGCTTGGCGCATTACTCGGAGCTATTATTGTCTTTTTACATTACTTACCGCACTGGAAAGCAACAGACGATCCAGGTGCAAAGCTAGGCGTATTTTCAACTGGTCCAGCGATTCCGCATACTTTTGCGAACGTACTAAGTGAAGTGATTGGCACATTTGTATTGGTAGTAGGAATCTTGGCGATCGGTGCAAATAAATTTGCAGACGGGGTCAACCCGCTGATTGTTGGTTTCTTAATTGTGGCGATTGGTCTTTCGTTAGGTGGAACAACTGGTTATGCAATCAACCCTGCACGTGATTTAGGTCCGAGAATTGCACATGCAATATTGCCGATTCCAGGTAAAGGGCCATCTAATTGGAAATATGCTTGGGTGCCTGTTGTTGGTCCAATTTTAGGTGGAGCGTTTGGCGGTGTTTTCTACAATGCAGCCTTTAAAGCAAACGTCACGCCAGCTTTTTGGATTGTAAGCGTTATTTTAGTTGTGGTATTGTTAGGACTCTATGTCTCTACGAAAAACCAAACAAATACTGTAAATGAAAGTATGTAAGGGGAGGAAAACACCATGGCAAAAGAAAAATATATTCTCGCATTAGATCAAGGGACAACAAGCTCAAGAGCGATTTTATTTGATCAAGAGGGCAAAATTGCACATACAGCACAGAAGGAATTCAATCAATATTTTCCGAACCCAGGCTGGGTAGAACACAACGCAAATGAAATTTGGAGCTCTGTTCTATCTGTTATTTCAACTGCTTTAATTGAATCAGGAATCGAAGCAGATCAAATCGCAGGTATCGGGATTACGAACCAGCGGGAAACAGCTGTTGTTTGGGATAAACATACAGGCGCACCTGTTTATCATGCAATTGTTTGGCAGTCTAGACAAACATCTGGCATTTGTGAAGAACTGAAAGCACAAGGACATAATGAGACGTTCAGAAATAAAACAGGTCTTCTCATCGATGCCTATTTCTCAGGTACAAAAGTGAAATGGATTTTAGACAATGTAGAAGGTGCACGTGAGAAAGCGGAAAATGGCGACTTACTATTTGGCACAATCGATACATGGCTCATTTGGAAAATGACTGGCGGTAAATCACACGTGACAGATTATTCGAATGCGTCAAGAACACTCATGTTCAATATTTACGATCTGAAATGGGATGAAGAATTACTTGATATTTTAGGCGTGCCTGCTTCCATGCTGCCAGAGGTCAAACCATCATCACACATTTATGGTGAAACGACCGACTATCATTTCTTCGGTAAAAATATCCCGATTGCAGGAGCGGCGGGAGACCAGCAGTCTGCGCTATTCGGTCAGGCTTGCTTTGAAGCAGGAATGGCAAAGAACACATATGGTACAGGATGTTTCATGTTGATGAATACAGGGGAAAAAGCAATTAAGTCGGATCATGGATTATTAACGACGATTGCATGGGGCATTGACGGCAAAGTTGAATATGCTTTAGAAGGAAGTATTTTCGTTGCTGGTTCAGCTATCCAGTGGCTACGTGATGGACTTAGAATGTTTAAAGACTCGAAAGACAGCGAAGCTTATGCAAAGCGCGTTGAGTCAACAGATGGCGTCTATGTCGTTCCAGCATTCGTTGGTCTAGGCACACCATATTGGGACAGTGATGTCAGAGGCGCTGTATTCGGTTTAACACGCGGTACTTCCAAAGAGCACTTTGTCCGTGCAACATTAGAATCACTTGCTTATCAAACGAAAGATGTATTAGATGCGATGGAAAAGGATTCAAACATCTCATTAAAAACATTGCGTGTCGATGGCGGAGCTGTGAAGAATGACTTCTTAATGGGCTTCCAAAGTGATTTACTGGATGTACCAGTAGAACGTCCAGAAATTAATGAAACGACGGCACTCGGTGCGGCCTATCTTGCGGGAATAGCAGTTGGCTTCTGGAACGACCGTTCAGACATTGCAAACCAATGGAACCTTGACAAGCGCTTTGAGCCTAAAATGGAAGAGGACAGCCGCAACTCGTTATACAGCGGGTGGAAAAAGGCTGTAAAAGCAGCTCAAGCTTTCAAATAAACAAAAAGTATGGTATACTTCAAGTAAGTTAATAGAACGGTTGGAGAACTGGAGAGACCGCAAGCACCGAAGTGTAGAAATACGCTTTGGGTGTTTGCGGTCTCTTTTTCTTTACCGTACAACATGGGAGGAACAAGAGATGACTTTTTCTAGCTTAGAAAGAGAACAAATGCTTCAGGAAATGACAAAAAAACCATATGATGTGTTTATCATTGGCGGGGGTATTACAGGCGCTGGTACAGCACTTGATGCGGCTTCACGCGGAATGCGCGTTGGTCTTGCGGAAATGCAGGACTTCGCAGCTGGTACGTCTAGCCGCTCAACAAAACTTGTGCACGGTGGACTTCGTTATTTAAAACAATTTGAAGTGAAAATGGTGGCAGAGGTCGGGAAAGAGCGTGCCATTGTATATGAAAATGGGCCACATGTGACAACACCCGAATGGATGCTTCTTCCGATGCATAAAGGCGGTACATTTGGTAAGTTCTCAACATCAATTGGTCTAAGAGTGTATGACTTTTTAGCAGGAGTCAAGCATAGCGAACGCAGAAGCATGCTAAGTGCCAAAGAAACACTTGCCAAAGAACCGCTTGTGAAAAAGGACGGCTTAAAAGGCGGCGGCTACTATGTTGAATATCGTACAGATGATGCTCGCCTGACAATCGAAGTGATGAAAGAGGCTGTGAAATTCGGTGCGGAAGCTGTCAACTATGCGAAAGTCAAAGAATTTATTTACGATAAAGGCAAGGTTGTCGGCGTAGTCATTGAAGATGTCATGACTCAGAAAACATACGATGTATATGCGAAGAAAATTGTCAATGCGACAGGTCCATGGGTAGATCAGCTAAGAGAGAAGGACCACTCAAAAGAAGGGAAACATTTACAGCATACAAAAGGAATCCACCTAGTATTTGACCAATCTGTTTTCCCATTAAAACAGGCGATCTACTTTGACACACCTGATAAACGTATGGTCTTTGCGATTCCAAGAGAAGGAAAAACGTATGTTGGAACAACGGATACAGTGTACAAAAAAGAACTGGAACATCCGCGTATGACAAAAGCAGATCGTGATTACGTCATCAAAGCCATCCAGTACATGTTCCCTGATCTAAACATTTCAGAAAAAGATGTTGAATCCAACTGGGCTGGTCTTCGTCCGCTTATTCATGAAGAAGGCAAAGATCCTTCAGAAATTTCTCGTAAGGATGAGGTATGGACATCACCTTCAGGCTTAATTACGATTGCTGGTGGTAAATTAACAGGCTACCGTAAAATGGCCGAGCACATTGTAGACCTCGTACGTGATGGACTCAAAGAAGAAACGGGAAAAGATTACGGGCCATGTAAAACGAAGCATATGCCAATTTCAGGCGGACATGTCGGCGGTTCTAAAAATATGGCAGCCTTTGTACAAGCGAAAACAGCAGAAGGAGCTTCTATTGGTTTGACAGAACCGATTGCTGAAAAACTAGCCAAAAAATACGGCTCAAACGTCAGCAGTGTCTTCAAGCGTGTAGAGCAGCTTCAAGGTGAAGCAGACAAACGAAATATTCCAGCGTATGTACTGGCTGAGCTTGTCTATGCGATTGAGGAAGAACTTGCCGTGACACCGGTTGATTTCTTCTTAAGAAGAACAGGCAGCCTATTATTTAATATCAATTGGGCAAAAACGTATGCACAGCCTGTCGTTGACTATATGGCTGATCGTTTTGGCTGGGATGATGCGACGAAACAAAAACATCAAACAGAATTAGAGCAACTATTCCATGAAGCAGTCGTTCCGCTTGATGCTGAATAAGAGAAAAAGCCGATCGTGTATCGGCTTTTCAGCGTGTAGACAAACCCTCGCATTCTCCCGCAGTCCTGCGTGCCGGTGCTCACGAATGTCAAATTCGCTCCGCTTCGGTACTCGTCCTTCCTAGACTGCAAAGGTTTTCAGGTCACGCTGAAAAGATGACAAAGGGCTAAAATCAATATCATTTTAGCCCTTTGTCAACAATCTGAAAGCCGATCGTGTATCGGCTTTTTTTTATTGTTTTTTACTCTTTGTTCATCATTTTTTCATATGTCAATGATATAACATGACATGAAGGATAGTTCCATATAAAATAACAGTAGATATTATCTTATTGATGATAAGAGCTGGGAGGAAGGCTATGAGTTGGAATGCGAATTATGAGCGATGGATCAATGAAAAACACCTGGATACTGAATTAAGGGAATGGCTTGAGGCGCATCAGGATGATCAAAAAGTGCTTGAAGACTGCTTCTACAAAAACCTGGAGTTCGGAACTGGAGGAATGCGCGGAGAGATTGGTGCTGGAACGAATCGAATGAACGTCTACACCGTTCGAAAAGCATCAGCTGGTCTTGCGGCGTATATTGCAAAACATGGAGAGGATGCAAAAAAAAGAGGCGTCGCCATTGCATATGATTCACGCCATAAATCCCCTGAATTTGCGATGGAAGCAGCCAAAACGCTTGCTTCAAACGGCATTCAAACGTACGTATTTGATGAACTGCGTCCGACACCAGAACTCTCTTTTGCGGTACGGGAGCTGAATGCCTTTGCGGGTATTGTCGTGACAGCAAGTCATAACCCGCCAGAATATAATGGCTATAAAGTATATGGAGAAGATGGCGGCCAGATGCCCCCATTTGAAGCAGATCAAGTCATTAAAGAAGTAGATGCCATTGAAAATGAACTAGCGATATCAGTAGAATCAGAAGAAACTTTGAAGCAAAATGGGCTGATCCGCATGATCGGAGAAGAAATTGATCAAGCGTATATCCAAAAATTAAAAACCATCAGTGTGCACCCTGAGCTTGCAAATGAAGTGGATATCAAAGTGGTGTTTACCCCGCTTCATGGGACAGCGAATAAACCTGTCCGAAACGGGCTTCAGGCTCTTGGGTATCAGCATGTGACCGTTGTGCCTGAACAGGAAAAGCCAGATCCACAATTCTCCACGGTTACGTCTCCAAATCCAGAGGAGCATGCAGCATTTGAATACGCTATCAAGCTTGGCGAAAAGCAAAATGCCGATCTCCTGATTGCAACAGATCCAGATGCAGACCGATTAGGCATCGCTGTTAGAGATCATGAGGGAGAATTTACCGTTTTAACAGGCAACCAAACAGGAGCGCTGCTGCTTCATTATTTATTGTCTGAAAAGAAAAAGCTAGGTCAGCTGCCTCCTCGTCCGGTTGTGATGAAAACCATTGTGACAAGTGAGCTTGGGCGTGCTGTGGCATCGGCATTTGGAGCAGACACGATTGATACGCTCACTGGCTTTAAATTTATTGGTGAAAAAATCAAGCAATTTGAAGAAACCGGAGAGTACACGTTTCAATTCGGCTATGAAGAAAGCTACGGCTATTTGATCGGTGATTTTGCACGAGATAAAGATGCGGTCCAAGCGGCGCTATTAGCCGTTGAAGTTGCTGCTTTTTATAAGAAACAAGGCAAGTCATTATACGATGCCCTCGTTGATATTTTTAAGGAATTCGGATTTTACAGAGAAGGGTTAAAGTCATTAACCTTAAAAGGGAAAGAAGGAGCGGAGCAGATTTCGGCCATCCTTCATACCTTTAGAACCAATCCGCCAGCTGCTATTGCAGGTCAGCGCATAACTGTTATTGAGGATTATCAATCAAGTCAAAGACACCTTGTGGCTGAAAAGAAAGAAGAAACCATTCATCTGCCGGCATCAAATGTCCTAAAATATTTCCTTGAAGATGGCTCTTGGTTCTGCATAAGACCTTCTGGTACTGAGCCAAAAGTGAAATTTTATATCGCCGTTAAAGGCTCATCTTTAACAGACAGCGAAGAAAAGCTAAAGCATCTATCAGAAGAAGTGATGAAAGTCGTTTATGATATTGTGGAAGAAACAGCTAAATAAAGAAAGCTACAACGCCATCGTGTCATACATGATGGCGTTTTTCTCAGCCAAAAGGATGAGAAGAAATCATCCTTTTTGAGAAAGAGCGAAGAAGGTGCTCATGGTATAATCAACGTAATGATAAGAGAAGGCAGCAAATGCCGGGGGTAAACAGGATGGGAGAATACCAAGAGAAGGTTCAAACCTTAAAAACATTAAAAGAAATTGCTGAAAAGCTCAATGAAGGCATGGAAATGAAAGAAACACTTCATGAAGTCCTTCAGATGCTCATGGATGTCACAGGCTTTCAGACAGCATGGATTTATTTTATAGAAGAAGACGGCTCATATGAGCTGATGACACATGTATCCTTACCTCAAGCACTGGCAAAGGATCGAAAGAAATTGTTGTGCCAAAATGATTGTTATTGCATCAATCGATATACGAAGGGATCACTGCAATCAGCCACCAATATCATTAACTGTAAACGGATTGAAACGGCAATTGAACAAAAGCTTGGGGATACGGAAGGAATTACGCATCATGCAACCGTTCCACTCAAGGCATGTAAGCGCACCTTTGGTTTATTAAATGTGGCGGCAAAAGGTAAAGTCACATTTACACAAGAAGAGCTGAATTTACTTGAAAGTATTGCGCTTCAAATTGGTACGGCGATTCAGCGGATGAAGCTTGTTCAAAATGAGCAGCAGCATGCACTCCTTGAAGAAAGAAACCGTCTTGCACAGGATTTACATGATTCGGTCAATCAAATGCTGTTTTCTGTGAGTCTTACTGCAAAGGCAGCCCGTCAAATGACAAGCGATCAGAATTTAGGGGAAATGATTGATTTTATTCAGCATTTATCACAAGATGCCCTCATTGAAATGCGGTCACTCATATGGCAGTTAAGACCAAGAGGACTTGAAAAAGGGTTTACGACAGCAATTGAAGAGTATGCACAGCTTTTAGGGCTAAGCTGCACATTATCTTTATCCGGCTGTTTGGAAATGGATCATTCATGCCATGAGACTTTGTTTCGCGTATGTCAAGAAGCACTGAATAATTGTCAAAAACATGCGGGAGTAGAGGAAGTAGAGGTTAAACTTGAACAATCGGCAGACACGTTCGATATGAAAATAATTGACCATGGAAAAGGATTTCGGTATGACGAACAAATGAGCCTTCCTTCATTTGGGCTGAAAGGAATGGCTGATCGCATCCATCGAGCAGGTGGTACATTTTGTATTGATTCTGAGCTTGGCAATGGAACCACAATTCATGTAAAAGTGCCATTTTCTCAAGAAAGGAAGGGATCGTCATGAGAGTCGTCATTGCAGATGATCATCATATTGTGAGAAAAGGGCTGGTGTTCTTCTTGCAAACACAGCCTGATGTGGACATCGTAGGCGAGGCATCTAATGGAGTAGAGGCATTAAAGATTGTCCAACAAACGCAGCCTGACATTGTTTTAATGGATCTCTCAATGCCTGTGATGAACGGTATTGAGGCAACAAAACAAATGATGATCGATAGGCCGGAGACACGCATTGTGATTCTGACAAGCTATGCGGATAAAGATTATGTCATTCCAGCAATTCAAGCCGGAGCGAAAGCCTATCAGCTAAAGGATGTAGCGCCAGAAAAGCTGCTCACGACAATGATTGAAGTACAAAATGGCACGTATCAATTAGACGGTCATATTACAACCTTTCTTGTGCAGCATCTGACAGAGCCAAAAGAGCAAAAATGGGCACTGATGAACGAGCTGACCAATAGAGAGCGGGATGTCCTATTTGAAATCGCAAAGGGCAAAAGCAACAAAGAAATCGCCTCCTCGCTGTTTATTTCTGAAAAAACAGTTAAAACGCACGTATCTCATGTTTTATCCAAGCTAGAGCTGGCAGATCGAACCCAGGCCGCTCTTTATGCAGTGGATTATCAAAAAAATCAGCCGAAAGAGCTGCTTTAACAAAAACATGCAGTCACGGGCGCCAAAAGAAGAAAAAGGCTAAAATAAAGATCATTTTAGCCTTTTTCTTTATGTGTACATCGGTTCTGCATATGCTTCAGAAACGGCTGCCTCTGAAGCGTGGTCAATATACTGGAGGAGCCCATATAAACATTTTTCAACAGCTGCATCGTTTCGGTTAAATTGATACGCGTGTAAGAAATGCTCAATACGTTTCGAGAGCAAGTCATCTTGCGTACGTACCATAAGAATAAGTAAATTATCCCATTGCGAGCGATGCGTATAATAAAGTGCTTTATCATAATCCGCCACATTCATTAAACCTTCTCCTTTCCCTTGAGAAGTCTTCATTAGTTTGCTCGGATCATATCGACATTTTCAGGGGAAAAGTTGGTGTCCGCATAAAAAGGGGACCGGGAATTATAGGCTGAATAAATGCTTCATGTATGAAAAAAGATCGAACAGCAAAACCTAAGGGAAAATCTACATGAAAGTGAGATCAATGATATCATGCAGCCGAAATGGTGGATGCTTATTGCAGCAGGAATGATTTTATTCGGCAGTCTCATGGTGCATCCAGCATCAAAAGCAGCCGCATATCCCGCAGACAATTGGGAAAGGCTTGCTTATACTGCCTTGCAAGATGAATATGAAGGTGCCTCTTTAAACGATTATCATTACATTGGACGCACACAAGTGAATGATGAACAAACAAAAGATGTGTTTCGCGTCACCGTAAAGGAAGGCTCAACACTTTTTGCCGCCCACGCAGAAATTTATTTTCACCCGGAGACCGGTCATTTGATTAGTATTAACGTGTTTCGATTATAAAATAATAGCACCTCTTACCAAAAGAGGTGCTGATCATGAGATGTTTTACTTCATGTTTCCTTGAAGATAAGAGCGAATATCCACTCCGAGTGAATCCGCTAAACGCTGTCCGTAATCTTCATCTGCACGATAGAAGTTGCAAATTGCAAGTAATTTCGTTTTTTCATTTACGTCTTTCAAATCAGCTGTCAGGTTTTTAATCAATGCTTGTTTCTCTTCTTCAGAGTAGCTTCGATATTTTTCCCCCGCTTGTTTGAAATCGTTCGGTTTTTCAATTTTTTGTCTCACCATACGATCACCGTGAAGAACAGGCTCACTTTCTTTATAGTGAGGGTTCTCTTTTGGCTGATCGTCATAACGGTTTGGTTCATAGTTAATATGTCCGCTTGGACGAGTTGTTGTCATAAAGCCATCCTGCTGGTTATTGTGTACAGGCGCATAAGGGCAGTTGACTGGAATACGCAAGTAGTTCGCACCAAGACGATGACGCTGCGTGTCAGGGTATGAGAACAGACGACCTTGAAGCAGTTTATCTTCAGATGCTTCAATTCCTGGAACTAGTGCACTTGGTGTGAAAGCAGACTGTTCTGTTTCAGCAAAGAAGTTTTCTGGATTACGGTTCAGTGTCATACGTCCCACTTTTTGCAGCGGATAATCTTCCTCGCTCCACGTCTTCGTAGGATCACATGGATCATAATCAAGTTCATCATAATCACTGAGCGGCATAAGCTGAACGTAAAGATCCCATGCTGGATAATTTCCTTTTTCAATACGATCATACAAATCTCTTGTCGCATGCTGGAAGTCGTTTGCTTGAATTTCTGCAGCTTCTTCCATTGATAAATTGCGAATGCCTTCTGATGGTCTCCAGTGGTATTTCACATATTTTGTTTCTCCGTATTTGTTTACCCATCTAAACGTATGAACACCAGAACCGCGCATTTCAGCGTAGTTCGCAGGAATACCTTCGTCAGAGAAGAGCCATGTGAGCATGTGAGTCGATTCAGGTGTTAATGTCATAAAATCCCAATAACGGTCAGGATCTTGAATATTGGTTACAGGATCTGGCTTAAGAGAGTGAACCATATCAGGGAATTTGAGTGCATCACGAATAAAGAAGACAGGCAGGTTGTTGCCGACTAAATCGTAGTTGCCTTCTTCTGTATAAAATTTAACAGCGAAGCCGCGTGGATCACGTAATGTTTCAGGTGAACCTTTAGGATGAATAACCGTTGAGAAACGAACAAAAACGTCAGTTTGTTTCCCTTCTTCACTTAAGAAGGCTGCTCTTGTATGCTTTTCCATGCTATTTTCTACTTCAAACACACCATAAGCGCCGGCGCCTCTTGCATGAACGACACGCTCTGGGATACGTTCACGGTCAAAATGCGCAAGTTTTTCAATCAAATGGTAATCGTCAAGAAAGGAAGGTCCGCGGTGGCCGGCTGTTCTTGAGTTTTGATTGTCGCCAACAGGCACGCCCTGATTTGTCGTCAAATGTTTATGATTTGAATTTGTCATTCTTTTCTCCTCCTGTAAACAAAAAAATGGGTTCTAGCAATCTATATACCCTAATTATATTGAATAAAACATGATAGTCAATATTTATTTATAATAATTTTAAATAAATTATTATTACAAGGAGGTAAAGAAAAAGACGAAAGAAATGAATTCTTTCGCCTTAGAGCAGAAGCTCTCTGAGAGCATCTTTGTTTTGTGTTAAATCTTTTAATGTGTATTGATCTAGAACGCGTAAATAAGCAGTGAGTGCTTCATGAAGTACGTGCTTTAATGAGCAAATCGGGGAGATAATACAGCTGTTTTTCTTTGAATCAAAGCATTCAACCATGACTAAATCATCCTCTGTATAGCGGACAACCTCACCAATGTTAATGCTTTCTGGGCTTTTCCCCAGTCTAATCCCACCATTTCTTCCGCGAATCGTTTCCACATAACCGCGTTTTCCAAGATGGTAAATCACCTTCGTCAGGTGATTTTTTGAAATGCCATAAATATCGGCAATCTGCTGAATATTTGACAGTTCATTGTTGTCTCTCGACGCTAAATAAATGAGTACCCTCAATGAGAAATCTGTATAATTTGTAAGTTTCATTTTGACGACCTCTAAACCTAATAGAGTTTTGTATCATCGTAACACATTTTAGACAAAAACTGTTCGAGAAAGTGTTAAATGTGACAACATTTAAAACATGTATTATAAATATTGCTTTTATAGCCTGTCATCTATTACGATAAAGATGTATTTAAAATACATCTTTTTGAAAGAAGGAATGACAATGTTATCTTCAGATCAAATGAATGCCATTAAACAATCAGCCCCTCTACTAAAAGCCGAGGGAACAAAACTTGTGACAGTTTTTTATCAAAATATGATCAGACAGCACCCAGAGCTTCTCAATCAGTTTAATAAAACGAACCTCATGAATGGAAGTCAGCCAGAGGCGCTTGCGGCAACCTTATATCAAGCTGCACTGTACATTGAACGATTAGAAGAATTGCTTCCTGCTGTCAAACAAATTGCCCATAAGCACGTCAGTGTCATGGTGAAAAAAGAGCAGTACCCCATCGTTGGATACCATCTCATTGAAGCCATGAAAGAGGTATTTGGATTAACAGAAGAAGACGAAACGTTAGCCGCTTGGAAGGCTGCCTATGACATCATTGCGAATATATTTATCACCATTGAAGCAGAAATGATGGAGGAAAATTTAAAACAAAAAGGCGGATGGGCAGATGTCAAACCGTTTGTGATTAAGAAAAAGAAACAAGAATCTCCGTCACTCACTTCCTTTTATTTAGTACCAGAAGATGAATCTGAACTGCCAATTTATGAAACAGGTCAATATATTACGGTGCAAGCAGATATGCCGGGTGAAGCCTATGTATGCAGCAGACAGTACAGCTTATCAGATCAATATCACCCATCTTACTACCGCATCACAGTGAAACGAGACGGCCATGTATCCACATTCCTCCATGATGACATGGAAGAAGGGGATATTCTTCAAGTGAGTATGCCGCAGGGAATGTTCTGCTTACAAGGGGACATCAAACAGCCCGTTTATTTGATCAGTGCTGGGTCTGGTGTTACACCAATGATTGGTTTAGTAAAAACAGCCGCTCATCAAAATCTGCCATTTACGATGATTCATGCAGATCGAATAGAGGACGTGACCGCTTTTGAAAAAGAATTTGAACGTGTTCTAGCTTTATCCCCTCATGGACGTATCATCCTATGTAACGAGCAGTTTGAAGCGTCAGGAAAGGGTGAGCTGGTGGAGAAGGTGGCTTCCCGTATTGACCGTTCATTCCTTCAATCAGTGATTGGAGAAGGGGAAGGACAATTTTACCTTTGCGGTTCCCCGGCCTTTACACAAGAGATGATCTATATCCTAAAAGTGATAGGAATTCCGGAACAAAATATTCATTTCGAAGTATTCGGCGGGCAATCCATGAAAGAGATAGAAGTCGTGTAAACCAACGGCTGAACATCATGTTTTTTTAGATACGCTCATATAGTAGGGATAAGTCCGATGAGGAGGGATGGTTTCCTTGAGCGTATCTGAAAAGCGGCTTTTACAAAGAGCCATTGATGAAATTACAGAAATTGCAGAAGGATTTGGTCTAGATTTTTATCCGATGAGGTATGAAATCTGTCCCGCGGAAATTATTTATACGTTTGGTGCATATGGGATGCCAACACGATTTAGCCACTGGAGCTTTGGCAAGCAATTTCATAAAATGAAGCTTCATTATGATTTAGGATTAAGCAAAATTTATGAGCTGGTGATTAATTCAAACCCTTGCTACGCCTTTCTACTTGATAACAATACGCTTGTTCAAAATAAATTAATTGTGGCTCATGTCCTGGCGCACTGTGATTTCTTCAAAAATAATTGCCGTTTCCAAAACACAAAACGAGATATGGTCGAAAGCATGGCAGCGGCGGCAGAGCGAATTAAAGAGTATGAGCATGTTCATGGAACAAAAGAAGTCGAATCGTTTTTAGATGCCGTATTGGCCTTGCAGGAGCATATTGATCCGTCTCTTGTTCGTTCAAAATTAAGCTGGAATATTGACGATGAAGAAGAATATGAAGAAGACCATTCAAAACGTCAAACGCCGTATGATGATTTGTGGGGAATGGATGAGCCTAAGACGCGTGAGAAAAAGAAAATTGTCAAGCAATTCCCGCCAAAGCCAGAAAAAGATATTTTGCTCTTTATTGAGGCACACTCCCGGGAGCTGGAGCCGTGGCAGCGAGATGTGCTGACCATGCTGAGAGAGGAAATGCTTTATTTTTGGCCGCAGCTAGAAACGAAGATCATGAATGAAGGCTGGGCATCGTATTGGCACCAGCGGATTATGCGTGAGCTTGATTTAGATTCAAGTGAATCAATTGAATTTGCCAAATTAAATGCAGGCGTGGTACAGCCGTCTAAGACGGGGATCAATCCTTACTATTTAGGGCTGAAGATTTTTGAAGATATCGAAGAGCGCTATGATCACCCATGCGAGGAATTAAAAAAAGCAGGGGTGACAAAAGGGTCCGGCCGCAGCAAAATGTTTGAAGTGCGGGAAATTGAATCAGACATTTCCTTTATTCGAAACTATTTAACGAAAGACCTTGTGATGCGGGAAGACTTGTATTTGTTTCAAAAGCAGGGAAGAGACTATAAAGTCATTGATAAAGAATGGAAGGCAGTTCGTGATCAGCTGGTCAGTATGAGGGTCAATGGCGGATTTCCGTATTTGACAGTAATAGACGGCGACTATTTAAAAAACAATGAACTCTACATCAAGCATTGGTACGAAGGCATTGAGCTCGATCTGAAATACTTAGAAAAAGTACTTCCCTATTTGTATCAGCTATGGGGGAGAAGTGTACACATCGAGTCAGTTCTTGAAGGTAAAGAAGTGATGTTTTCATACGATGGAAAAGGGGTTCATAGGAAATATTTAGCTTAAAGATCATTAGAAAAGATGTCCTAAAACGGACATCTCAGTGTGTAGACAAACCCTCGCATTTCACGAATATCAAATTCGCTCCGCGCCGAGCAAGGTCACGATGAAAAGAAGACAAAGGGCTAAAATAAAGGTCATTTTAGCCCTTTGTCAACAATCTGATTTTCCATTTTATTGGTTTTTAAGCAGTTTAAAGATGTGTTTCGCCTGATCTGTATTTTCCATCAGTCCTTTTAGTTTTTGACTGGATGGTCCGTATGCAAAGAATGGGACTTCATCACCTGTATGCCCCGATGTTGTCCAGCCTGTATGTGATCTCGTGTTAATGACTTCTTCAATCGCATCATCAATTTGTACAGCTTCTTTTGTTTCAGCTGCCTTTTGAATAGAGGCGATTTCCTCTTTTGTGAAATCAAGGTCGATATATTGTGTAAGCGCAGACTCAACCGTCATGCCGCCTGCGATTTTATTTGCAATAAAATCAGGCGTCTTTTTCGCTGCTTTGACTGGTTTGTAATCCCAGCTGCCAGAGCCGTCTGCCCCGAAAGAAAGACCGCCAGTTGAATGATCCGCCGTTGTGATCACTAACGTGTTTTTATCCTTTTTGGCAAAACGAATGGCTTCTTCAAATGCTTTTTCAAAATCCTTCATTTCACTCATCGCACTGACAATATCGTGGTCATGTCCAGCCCAGTCAATTTGACTGCCCTCGACCATGAGGAAAAATCCTTTTTTGTTTTTAGATAGCTGTTTAATGGCTGAGGATGCCATGTCTTGCAAGGAAGGCGTTGTTTTATCACGATCAATGGCTTTATCGAGACCACCATCAGCAAAAATGCCTAACACTTGTTGATGTTTGTTTTGTTGCAAGGCTGCTTTGGTGGTTACATAATCATAGCCTGCTTTTTTGAATTCTTTCGTCAGATCACGATCCTTGCGAACAAAATCGACAAGTCCTCCGCCAAGCATGACGTCGATCTTATGCTGGTTCCCAATTTTCTCATCGAAAAAATCATCCGCAATGGCTGCTGTGTTTTTTCTGGACACATCATGGGCGGCATACGCAGCAGGTGTGGCATTCGTTAATTCAGATGTGACGACAAGTCCAGTCGACTTTCCTTTCCGTTTTGCTTCTTCTAAAACGGTTTTTAGTGTTTTGCCGTTTTTGTCCACACCAATGGCATTGTTGTATGTCTTTTGACCAGTTGCCATGGCTGTGCCAGCTGCTGCTGAATCGGTGATGTTACTTTTTGAATCATCAGGGTATGTTTTGTGCATGCCAGTGAGGTAAGGGTCAAACGCTGTTTGCTTTGAAAGGTCACCGTTGTGTTTAAATGAGCGGTAAGTTGAAAGATAAGGTGTTCCCATGCCATCTCCAATCAGCACGATCACATTTTGCACGTCATTTTTTGGTTTCTTTTTCGCCTCAGCTTTGTCAGCCTGTCCAAATTCAATTCCTGAAAATATGCCAATCGACAGCACAGATGCCGCTGCCGCTGCAGCTATTTTCGTTTTCGGGCTTTTCAACACACTCATTTATTTTGCCTCCTCATTGTTTATATGTTGCTCTTACGTTTACAATGGTAGAGCAGAAGTGTGGATTCCTTTTTACAGCACCGTAAAGTTCACTTTAAAATTGTAAAAGTCCACTTTACATAGAATGAACCAAAATGAGAAATGAATGTATCATTTATCCATGACAAGATGCATTTATTTTGTCATGATTGTGTAATGAAAATGAAATAAAAAGAACCCTAAAAAAAAATAATTTTTGCCGAATTAATAAGCATAATGTCGTAGGAAGTCAAGACTATTTCTTCTGGTATTCGATCCTTATAATAGTAAGTAGATAAAAATTCGGATCACGATAGGATACATACAGGAGGAACAAATGAAAAAACAATGGATCACAGCTGCAAGTGCAGTTCTACTTGGAACGACATTATTTGCCGGAGCTGCTTCAGCACAATCAGTAAAGGTTCAAAAAGGTGACTCTCTTTCTGTTCTAGCGAAAAGATATAAAACAACGGTGAGCAAGATTAAATCAGACAACAAGCTGAAATCTGACATGATTTATGTTGGACAAACGTTAAAAATCAATGGAACTTCCTCGAAAACAACAACGAACACAACAACCAAAGTAAAAGCGGCTTCAGCGACAACCACTCATACAGTTGTCAAAGGTGATACATTATCTAAAATTGGCAAAAAGTATGGAATGACAGTGAAAGAGCTGAAATCGGTCAATAAACTCAAAACAGATCTCATTAAAATTGGACAAAAGCTGAAAGTGAAGCAGACGTCTAAAGTCAACACAGCACCTGTCAAAGAAAAAACAGTAGCTACATCGTCTTTAAATGTGTCTAAACTCGTAGCAGATGCTAAAGCACAAAGCGGCACACCTTATAAATGGGGTGGAACGACGCCGAAGGGTTTTGATTGCAGCGGTTTTATGTGGTATATCATTAATAAACAAACAAAGATTTCAAGACAAACCACTGAAGGTTTTTGGGCATCGATGAAAAGCGTCTCAACACCAAATGTTGGAGATTTTGTGTTCTTCACAACTTATAAGTCTGGTCCATCTCACATGGGTGTCTATATTGGGAACAACAAGTTTATCCATGCTGCTTCTGACGGTGTGACGATCAGTGATATGAATTCAAGCTATTGGAAGCCAATTTATCTTGGCGCGAAAACATTTGTAAACTAATTGATCCTAAGAGGCTGCTCATCTGGCAGTCTCTTTTTTCATATATTATTCTTGCTGCCGAACTGAACCTTTATCATAGTTCGCTATCAGCCTAAAGGCTTTAAAATAGTACAAGTGAGGACATGTGATCAAAAGAAGGGGCTTATTTTTGTTTAATAATAAGTATGCTAAAAAAATATAATTTTGAATGTTATATCATAAATAAATGAGGACAAGCTGTGTATTGAATAAAGAATGAAGAAAATCTAACCCATTTATTGACAATTGAAATTGTTGATATACAAGAATTTTCGCTATATTTCGTAAAAAAGTGTTTTCATTTTTTAATTTTCATATATAATAATTTTACGCCACTAATTTATAGCGCTAAATTTAATCTAAATATTCAGAAAATAATGTTAATTATGAAGTCGTGGTGTCTTTAGACTGATACTAAGTTTTGGGAGTGATGGTATGAGCAATTCGTTGTTTAGAAAGAAGAGCATTTCAGAGCTAATTGCGGCAACACAAGGGGAAAAAGCGTTAAAAAAGGAATTAGGTTCATTTGATTTAACGATGCTGGGCATTGGAGCGATCATTGGAACTGGGATATTTGTTCTGACAGGTACAGGCGCCGTTACAGCGGGACCAGGCCTTGTTTTATCATTTGTGATCGCAGGCCTTGCTTGTTTGTTTGCGGCACTGTCTTATGCGGAATTTGCGTCCACAGTGCCAGTGTCAGGATCTGTGTATACATTTACGTACGCATCTATGGGAGAATTCTTAGCGTTTATCATTGGCTGGGATTTGATATTAGAATACATGCTGGCCGCTAGTGCTGTTTCAGCAGGCTGGTCAGGCTATTTTGTGTCATTTTTAAATGGGATAGGTATTCATATACCGGTTGAGTTAACAGCAGCACCAGGTGGTTTGAAGGGGCAAGTGACATATTTTAATCTTCCTGCATTTATTATTTTAATGATCATCACCTTCTTGCTGTATTTCGGTATTAAAGAATCAAAACGAGTCAATAACGTCATGGTGATTATGAAGATTGCGGTCATTTTACTCTTTATTTTAGTCGCTGTGAAATATGTAAAACCTGAAAACTGGACACCATTCGTTCCATTTGGAACATCCGGCGTCTTAAGTGCAGCAGCCCTCGTATTCTTTGCGTTTATTGGGTTTGATGCAGTTGCTTCTGCGGCAGAGGAGACAAAAAATCCATCACGAAACTTGCCAAGAGGGATCATTTCTTCTCTATTAATTTGTACGGTTTTGTATGTCATTGTCAGTGCGATCATGACGGGTATTGTACCATTCATGGACTTTGAAGGGGTATCACATCCAGTATCACTTGTACTGCAAGTGGCGGGACAAAACTGGGTAGCAGGCATTGTGGATGTTGGAGCTATTTTAGGGATGACCACGGTCATGCTTGTCATGCTGTACGGCCAAACACGTGTCATGTTTGCCATGTCTCGTGACGGTTTGGTACCAAAGGTTCTTTCAAAGGTTCACCCAAAGCATAAAACACCGTATATCAATACACTTTTCTTCGGTACATTGTCAGCACTAATGGGAGGATTTATTCCACTTGATGAGCTGGCAAGCCTAGTGAACATCGGAACACTGTCAGCATTCATTTTGATTTCAGTTGCTGTTATTGTCATGAGAAAAACACAGCCTGATTTACCGAGAGCATTCAGATGCCCAGCGGTTCCGCTTATTCCAATCTTAGCGATTTTATCTTGCGGCCTGCTTATTTATAAACTTGGGACGATCACATTTGTTCGATTCTTAATCTGGCTTGCCATTGGGCTTGTTGTCTATTTCTTATATTCAAGAAAGAACTCCGAATTAAACAAAAAATAAAGAGAAAAAAAGCCAGTCATACTTGGTGCAGTCAAGTATGGCTGGCTTTTCGTTTTGTAGGTTATTAGAAACCTAATTGTAGATCGACATCAATGGAAACAATGGCATAGACACAAACGATGACAAAAATATTCAGAACGACGCCTAGGAGGCCTGGGCCTGTGCGGCCTTTTTTAATGAACAGCTCGATCACACCGAATGGAACTGCGGCCATTGCAAAAGGAAGCATCTGAAACGAATAAAAGGTCACATTGCTAATAATGGCGAGGTTCAGCATGAGCAGGGATAAAATAGCGGTGCCGACAGAAATCCAGCCAAACACATTATGCTCTTTAAAAATTCTTACCAATTCCATAATTCCACCTCGCTCACTTTTGCCGATTTAATGCGTTTTGTCTTCACGAATTTCTCAATTTCCTTAGAAGGACCAGTGACAACAGATCCATACACTGTAACACCATTTTGATTGATATAGCGTATTCGGTTAGAGAGATCAAGTTCAGGTCTGCCAGAGATTATTTTTGCCCACTCTGGATGCTGATTCACATAGGCGAGGGCATCTTTGAATTGATCTACCTCTGTTTTTGATGTGTGCTGGAGCTCTTTTAAAAATTCAGAGTCTTTCCCAGGAAAACCGATTGGCCGCTGATTTCCACTTAATGAATCTTCTGTTTTCACCGCATTCCAGAGCACTTTCATATCGTATTTTTTAGCAAAGGAATACACTTCCTTTGGTGTGTAAGCCTTGTCATAGGATACATACACTTCACTCACGGTTCCTTCAGGCAGCTTGTCTAAAGTGGTGAGTACTTGTTTTTTTGATGCATCTGCCTGCGTAGAAGGGTGGGTAAAGAAATCCTCTGTATTGCGTGCACTATCACCATAAAAAGAGATGGTCGGCTTCTTTAATTTATCGAAAAACATTTCAATTTGTTCACTGCCGATGGCTTTTGTCTTGTTCCCAATTTGTTTTTGCAGCTTAAGCTCTGTGTTCATACCAAACAGCTTAACCTGGCCTTTTAAATCTTTCATATCAATGGCGACGTTTGGTTTGGTCAAAGCGACTGTCACAGCGGCTGTTTCCATAAAATGATTGCCTTTGCTTTCTGCTCCGCCAACGCCGTAGTAAAGATAACTTCCTAGTGTACAAAGCGGTAAAATAATGAGTGTAGATATGACAGCAAGTACGGAAATGCGTAAATATGACTTTCTTTTTCCGTATTGTAAAATGGCTTTTTGCTTTTCAGGACTGATAGAGAAGTCTGTCCAATTTGAGTCATTCAGTTCCTGGCTTAAGCGTTTTTCGTTTTCTTCAAGCTCTTCTTCAAACGCCATCATTTCTTCCTCATTCATCTCGCCATTATTATATTGTTCCCATCGCTTGTTAAACTCTTCATTCATCATTAACACCTCTGTTATATAGTGCTTTTAGGCGCTGCCTTGCACGAAATAAAACACTTTTAAAATTTGCTTCAGTAATATTCATGACCTTGGATGCTTCCTTGTAATTCAGTTCTTTTAAATAATACAATGTCAACGCTTCCTTGTAGTTATCTGGAAGCTGCTCCAAATACATCGTGAGGACTTCTTTTATTTCAATTTGTTCAGCAGGGCTTTGTACAGACGTTTGTAAAAGGCCGCCAATTAGATCATCCGATATGGTCACTTCTTTTTTATGTTTCCTGACATAATCAATAAAAGCATTTCGTGCCACCTGAAATAACCAAGGTTTCACTTTGCTATGGTCATAGGAATGAATATGTATATAAGCACGCATAAAGGTTTCCTGCAATAAGTCTTCTGCCAAATGTTTGTCTTTTGTCATGGAGAGCAGAAACCTGTAAACATCGTTCATATACAGTTGATAAATTTCATCGATCGTCACTGATTTTTCTCCCCTCTATGTTATACACGCATAAGAAAGGCATAAAGTTGCACGAAACTTCTCATAGACCGTACATTACTCATCTCTTTCGCCGAATCAAAATCATTTCTCCTTATCATAGCGAAATTTGCAACATTTATAAAGTATTTTCAGTAGAACAAATCAGGAAAAAAACTCGAAAAACGACAAATTTGGACACAACTCCTATTTTATTCTCTCCTAAATCACAAGCCTGAACACAGAAGGAGTGATGATTTCAAACAAAAAAGATGATGTCAGTAGACAGACTCCATTTTATCAGCATGATGAAATTTTTAGTACCAGGTAATAAAAAATTTGTTATAATAGAGACAAATCCTTCATTCTTCAAACAAAGGAAGTGCACTATGTATAAATTTTCAGGCTATACCATCAAAGCATTATTTGCTCTCCGAGGCGGAATCAAAGTATATCAAAAAGAAAATCTGCCAACAGATCGGGGATTTGTCATTGCTTGTACGCATGAGGGTTTTGTGGATGTTCTTGCATTAGGCGCAGGAATTCTCCCGTTTGAGATCCACTACATGGCGAAAAAAGAACTGTTTGCAAATAAATGGATCGGCGGATTTTTAAAGAGAATTCATGCCTTTCCAGTTGATCGAGAGAATCCTGGGCCAAGCAGTATTAAAACGCCCATTAAATTATTAAAAGAGGGAAAGATCGTTGGAATTTTTCCGAGCGGAACTCGTACAACTGAAGATGTTCCTTTAAAAAGAGGGGCGGTCACCATTGCACAACTCGGCAAATCACCAATCGTTCCGGCCGCGTACAAAGGGCCATCAAATGCGAAAAGCCTTTTCAAAAAGGGGAAAATGCGTTTAATCATCGGTGAACCGATTGAGCTGTCTGAATTTGATCATCTGCCGCCAAAAGAAAGATTAGGTGCGATGACGGAAGTACTAAACACAAGAATCAAAGAACTTGAAGCCCAGTTAATAGAAAAGGGATAAAGAAAACGACCGCTTGCTAAGGCAAGGGTCGTCTTTTTCTTACGAAGCGCCTTCTTCAGCTGCTTCTAATAATTGTTCGTTTAGCTTTTTGACTTCGATGTAGGCCACATGGTGTCCATCGACTTCATTGATAATAAATTCATAGCCTTGTTCTCGAATGGTGTCATTTTTCTCGACTTCATATTTTTGTGTAAGGAACCAGCCGCCGATCGTGTCGACTTCTTCGTTATCAAGCTGCGTTCCTAATAGCAGGTTGACTTGATCCACAAGGACTTTTCCATCAAAGATGTAATGGTCTTCTCCAAGCTTACGCACTTCATTGATTTCATCAATATCGAATTCATCACGAATTTCGCCGACGATTTCTTCAAGGATGTCTTCAACTGTCACAAGCCCTGCTGTACCGCCATATTCATCTGATAAAATGGCCATGTGTACACGCTCACGCTGCATTTTCAGCAGTAGATCATGAACAGGAACCGTTTCAATCACATGAATAATCGGGTTCACAAAATTTTCGATCGTATCACTTGTCGAACATTCACCACTAATACACGCAGTGAGTACCTCTTTAATATTCACAACACCGATAATATTGTCTTTATCGCCGTCTTCAATTGGATAACGTGTATATTTCTCGACCTTGGTCACTTTCAGCATTTCCTCAATCGTAATATCGTGCGGGAAGCTGACAACTTCGGTACGAGGAATCATAATTTCTTTTGCCAGACGATCATCAAATTCGAAAATTTTATTCACATATTTGAATTCAGACTGGTTAATCTCGCCGCTCTTATAGCTCTCTGATAAAATAATCCGCAATTCTTCTTCAGAGTGCGCCATGTCATGCTCAGAAACTTGCTGAAGACCGAACGCTTTCGTTAATAAACGAGCAGATCCATTTAATACCCAAATAAACGGGAACATCACTTTATAAAATACCATGAGCGGTCTAGCAAAAAGAAGAGATACTTGCTCAGCCTTTTGAATGGCGAGTGTTTTTGGTGCGAGCTCTCCAACCACAACGTGTAAAAACGTCATGATACTAAACGCAATAATAAAAGTGACAATATGACTGGCTGATTGAGGAATTGACAGCTCTGTAAAAAGTGGTGCAAGCATATGTGCAATCGTTTCTTCCCCTAACCAACCAATACCAAGGGCAGTAATGGTAATACCAAGCTGACAAGCCGATAAGTACTCATCAAGATGAGTGGTGACGTGCTTGACAGCAACTGCTGTTTTATTGCCTTCTGCGATTAATTGATCAATTCTTGAGCTTCTTAAGCGAATGATCGCAAACTCTGATGCAACGAAAAATGCGGTTAAAGCTATAAGTAAAGCAACTATGAGTAAATTCACTATGTCCAATTAAGGCCTTCGTTCTGACTTTGAGAACGAAGGTAACACCTCCTGTTTAGTAAAAATTTTAACTTAACAGCAGTAAAAATGATTGGACAGCCGTCATTTTTTCAGGAGTAAGCTGCTCTTTTAGTTTTTCACGTTGTTCTGGCTGAAGCTGCTTACAACGTGCCAAAATGCGGTCCATATGCTCATTCATCCGATCGATATCAGAGGTTAAATGGACAAGTTCATCAGGATCTTCCTTTTGAGAAGGAAATTGTTCATCTAATCTGGATTTGATGTCAGAAAGAGCCAATCTCTGCTGTTTGCAAAGAACGATTAATTGTAATCGTTTTAAAGCATGTTCATCGTAATAACGATAATTAGAGCAAGATCTAACAGGCGCAAGCAACCCTAGATTGGTATAATAATCTACAGTGCGTTTTGTCACCTGTGCAATCTGTGCTAGTTCACCAATACGATACTTTTTCTCAGCCCCATCTGAACATCTCCTCCTAACCGTCACGTTATAGTTTATGAAAATAGTTTAATATAATTCGAGTCTGAAATACAAGTTAATTGTTCATATTTACTACCAATATGGAGAAACAGAGGGCATTTCCCTCAATTTAGGTGATCATGTCTAAAATAACAGGGTGATGCAGGAATTTTCAGATTATTTATGGTAAGATAAAATGAATACCGTTTCATATATATGTAGAGAGACGGATTTTACGTGAACCGGAGGTGGTTAAATGGGGCCCTCAATGTAGTCTTATTTAATCAGTTAACCGTTTTGCAAAAGACAACATCATCAATCAGGAGGTGACTCCTTGTTCTTCTAAGAAAGAGCAAGGTTAAATGGACGATATTGTTAATCTGAGTATAGTCGGTGTTTTGATTGCTTTAACAGCTTTCTTTGTTGCATCTGAGTTTGCCATTGTAAAGGTGAGAAGTTCAAGAATTAATCAGCTTGTTGCCGAAGGGTCCAAAAAGGCCATCATGGCGAAAAAGGTGACATCAAGGCTTGATGAATATTTGTCAGCCTGTCAGCTTGGTATTACAGTGACCTCCCTTGGTTTAGGGTGGATCGGTAAGCCGGCAGTAAAAGAACTATTGGTTCGAGGGTTCGGTTTGACAAACATTCCTGATTCAGCAATCAGCCTGATCTCAGCAACACTTGCGTTCTCTATTATTACCTTTTTGCATGTAGTCGTTGGGGAGCTTGCACCAAAAACGCTTGCTATTCAAAAGGCAGAAAAAATGACGCTTTGGCTGTCAGGACCACTGCATGCATTTTATATCCTCATGTTCCCTTTCATTTATGTGTTGAATGGGTCAGCTCGTATCTTAACCAAAATGATGGGCATCGATATGGGTTCTGAAAAAGAACATTCTCATTCAGAAGCGGAATTGAAGATTTTATTATCTGAGAGCTTAAAAAATGGGGAAATCAACTCATCAGAATATCATTATATGAATAAAATATTCGATTTTGATAATCGAATTGCAAGAGAAATCATGATACCGCGAAGAGAGATTTGTGCGATACCAGATGATATGCCATTAGATGATATACTGTCCATCATGACAAAGGAAAAGTATACACGCTTTCCAGTGTTTTCAGGGGATAAAGACCATGTCATTGGCATGCTGAACAAAAAACAGCTCTTTGCAGATATTGTGTATCAAGGAGAAAAAGATCAACTGAAGATTCAAGATTATATTTATCCAGTGATTGAAGTGATTGACACAATTCCCATTCAGGAGCTTCTCGTCAAGATGCAGCGTGATAGAATGCATATGGCGGTCTTAACGGATGAATATGGCGGAACGTCTGGACTTGTCACAACGGAAGATATTTTAGAAGAGATTGTTGGAGACATTCGTGATGAATTCGATGAAGATGAGCAGCCGGTTATTCAAAAAAGAGCCGATCATCATTATATATTAGATGGCAAAGTGAGATTAACAGAAATTCAAGATTTCATCGAGCTTTCTTATGAAGATGATGAAATTGATACAATTGGCGGGCTCATCTTGAAGGAAAATATTGATATCCAAGAAGGACAATCGATTTATCTTGATGATATTCGGATAAAGGTACTGGAAATGGATGGGCGCTATATTAGAAAGATCGATTTAAAGAAAGGCGTCACAGCAGCAGAAAAGGGAAATGCGCTTCCTGAGCTTGATATAAAAGAGCCGCTGTTAGTAAATGAAATGACCTTGAGCGAAAAATAAGCTCAAGGTTTTTTTAGGTATTTAGGCTCTTTTTAGCGAATGTATGTTCGTTTATAATGAGAACAAACGTTCGTTAGGAGGATGGACATGCTTTGGTATGAAACAGCAAGTATCACAGAGAAAAAAACCTCAATGAAACGAATCGAGTTTCATTTGAAAAATTTCAAAAATTATCAGGCAGCAATCTTAAACATTGAAAGGCAGCTTGAAAAAAGAAGTCATCTTCAACAAGATCACATGACAAAGAAAAAATTAGAAGAACAGAAAAACCAGTATGAACTCATTGTTGCTTGTATTGAAACAGCAATGAAAGAATTAGATGAAATAGAGCGGAAGCTCATTGATTACAAATATTTTCGAGATTGGCGTATGGCAAAATGTGCAATCGAAATCGGCTATAGTGAAAAAACATTGTTTTTAATGAAGCGCCAGCTGATGGATCAACTGCTGATCAGCTTAGCCGCCATCACGACGATTTAAAAAAGAAGTTGTCCTAGTGTATCAAACGCAGCAAAGAGGCATAAAGAGCCGATCATCGTCGCAAATAAATAGACAGCGAGCTTGCCTATTTGATGCTGAAGCAGCATGGTTGCAGACTCGATACTAAAAGTAGAGAATGTTGTAAAACCACCGAAAAAACCGGTTCCAATGATCACAAGCAGCGGGTGATTGGATGTCACTGCGCCTGTCAGAAAACCTAAACCAGCTGCACCTAATAAATTGATCAAAAGAATACTGTACGGGAAACGGGCATGGGATTGGGTTTTTTGTAGCATTTGACTGATGAAGAAACGAAAGACACTGCCAATCCCTCCAGCCACAGCTGTATAAAGAACAATCATTTATTTGCTTCCTTTCTGCTGTTTATTTTGATGAAAGAGCCGTTGAGCGGTCAAAAGTCCAGCTAAAGCAGCAGCTACTCCAGCAATCACCGAGAGCAGGATGTACATCATACTGATATTGACCTGTCCAGCTTGTAATAGGAGAACTGCCTCTTTAGAAAAGGTGGACATTGTTGTAAACCCACCGCAAAATCCTGTTCCGATCAAAGCGGCAAGATATTTTTTTCCCTTCTGAAATAGAAAGTATCCTGTTGCAAAACCAAGAAGCAGACTGCCCGATATGTTTTCGATCATCGTTGCATAGGGGAATGTTTGGCTGACAACGGTTTGGCTGAGTTCATATCTGCAAAGTGTACCAAGCAGTCCACCGATAAAAACCGCGAAATAAGTTTTCATGTAGATCATTTCTCCTTTTGGAAAAATAGCGGGTGATCCGTTACCACGCCATCAATTGGGTATTTTTTAATCCGATCTGCTGTTTTTTGATCTTTCACTGTCCATATAAATACATCCATCCCGAATGAGTGAATACGATCTATCCAGCAGCGGTTCATCATCGTTTTCTTCATATTCAAACAATCCGCAAAGGAGCTGTATACGGCTAAACTGCTTTTGGCCATTTTTAACATAGAAGGCTTAATGATAAAAGCAGTTCGTAGAGAAGGCGCATAAGCTTTCATTCTTTGAAGGGCAGTCTCATCAAAAGATTGAACCATGATATGACGGGAATAGGCAAACTTGTTGATGATGTCGGCAACGGCTTTTTCAATCCCAATTTGCCGTTTAGGGTGCTTCAGTTCAATCAGTATTCCAATACGTTTGCTGTATCTCTCAAGAATATCTTGTAAGGTTGGAATTCGTTCGTTTCCGTACGAATGACCAAACCAGCTTCCTGCATCCAGCTTTTTCAGCTGATCAAGTGTATAACCTTTAACCAAACCGCTTCCGTTCGTTGTTCGATCAACGGTATCATCATGGATCACGACGACGTGCTGATCCATTGTCATCTGTACGTCTAACTCAATATAATCTGCTCTCTGCTTAACAGCTAAATCAAACGCAGCGATTGTATTTTCTGGGGCAGCGCTTGATGATCCTCTATGGGCGATAATATACACTTGCTCCAGCTCCCTGACATAAGTTCTGGTCTTATCATATCAAATGCTTTGTCGGTTTTCCTTCTTTACTATATGGAAAGGGAGAGCGCCGTATGTAATGATGAAATCGCATGTACTGGGAGTGCATGATTGTAGGAATATGAAAAGTTAAAGGAATAGCCCAAGCTATGTTTGAGTAAACCTGAATTACATCAATTTTTCTTCGCTCAATTTTGTCCAAATCGTCAGCGTTCGTCAAAATATTAGTACTTTCGTCATATTGACTGAAAATTCTGATTTTTTATAATGATGAAAAGGAGGCGAGATGATTGGGTAAAGGGAGAATTAGAGTGGAAGAACGTATTAAGGTCGAAACGGATGCTGAAATGTTTAAAGCGACTCTCCTGGATCAGGCTCAGAAGAAAAAGTAGTTTGTTGCCCGTCGATATGTCTCTAGCCAAAATTTCATAATTGAACATCATGCCTCGGGATACGTCCCGAGGCTTTTTATATAGAGGTCAGACATTTAAGAGAGGACATAAACGAAGGTTATATTATAAAATAGAGAGGATTGTTTTAAAGGAGAGAGACAGACATGTTTACACAAAAATGGATGGATACATATTTTACAGTAGATATTGCGATCCAAATTGGCATTAGCCTTTGTATTTTATTGCTTTTTTTATTGCTTCGAAAAGTATTTACGAAATACTTGTTTCACCTTCTTTTTAAGCTGACAAATCGGTCAAAAACCGAAGTCATTAATCAAATTGTGGTGGCATTCGAAAAACCTGCCAGACTGTTTTTTGTGGCACTAGGTCTATATTTTGCGTTAAGACAAGCACCATACTTTGAGCATCACATGGATGTCATTGTCAAATTATATAGATCCTCTATTATATTGATGCTGACGTGGGGGCTTTGTAACTTAACCGCTGCTTCTTCTTTCTTATTTCAAAAAGTAAATTCAAAATTTGAATTAGAGATGGATGATATTTTAGCGCCATTTTTATCAAAGGTTCTTCGCTTCATTATTATCGCACTGAGTATTAGCATCATTGCACAGGAGTTTAATTATGATGTGAATGGACTTGTGGCAGGACTTGGTCTAGGTGGTCTGGCTTTTGCGCTCGCTGCGCAGGATACAGTGGCGAACTTTTTTGGAGGAATTGTCATCATTACAGAGAAGCCTTTTACGATGGGCGATTTTGTAGAGACCCCAAGTGTACTTGGGACTGTAGAAGACATTACGTTTCGAAGTACAAAGTTTAGAACACCTGCTGAAGCGGTGGTGACCGTTCCAAATTCCACCCTTTCAAAGGAGCCAATCACAAACTGGACGAGAATGAATAAACGACAAATTACGTTCTCCGTTCGTGTGTCCTACAATACGCCAAAGGAAAACATTGATAAGTGCATCAAACGTCTAAAACAAATGCTGTATGAACATGATGGGGTTCATAAGGAAACGATTATGGTGAATCTCGATGTATTGGCAGACAGCTATTTGAACTTATTCTTCAACTTTTACACAAACACAACAGCTTGGTCTGAAAACCTCGATATTAGGCAGGATATTAACTATCGCATCATTGATATTTTCCACGAAGAAGGAGTGGAATTTGCATTCCCTGGTCAGACCATTTATATGAAACAAAAAGGTGAGAAACAGCAGGGTGAATAAAGGAGGAAGTGTGTTTGGATCAAACAAAGGTGGCAGCATTAAAAGAGAGGCTAGCGCAAGCTTCACATATTATGGTCCTTTCAGGTGCTGGGATGAGCACAGAATCGGGAATTCCTGATTTTAGATCAACAGGAGGGCTATGGACAGAAGATACTTCTCGTATGGAAGCGATGAGCCGCTCCTACTTTTTATCGCACCCTCATCAATTCTGGCCTAAATTCAAGGATTTGTTTCAAATGAAAATGAGTGGAGAGTACGAGCCAAACGCTGGACATGCTTTTTTAGCCGACTTAGAGAAGCAGGGGAAGCATGTGGACATTTTCACTCAAAATATTGATGGCCTGCATAAAAAGGCGGGAAGCCAGCATGTTTATGAACTGCATGGTTCCATTCAAACGGCCACTTGTCCCTCTTGCAGAACAACATACAAGCTGCCTTATTTATTAAAAGAAGAGGTGCCGGTTTGTCAAAGGGTCTCCTCAGGCGGCCGCACGTGTGGACGTGTGCTCAAAACAGATGTCGTCCTTTTTGGAGATAGGGTGAAGCATTTTGATCAGGTGGAGAGGTCGCTTCAGCAAGCGGACATGCTGCTAGTCATGGGCACTTCCCTAGAAGTGGCGCCAGCACGATATATTCCAGAAGATGCAGCCCATCATCCTTCCATCTTCAAGGTCATGATGAATTTGAGTGAAACGGAATACGATTCACTGTTTGATCTTGTCTTTCACGAACGGATTGGTGATCTTGTGAAGGCTTTATAAACTATTGAAGAACCCGCATCCAAATGATGCGGGTTCTTCTTTATTGTTGCAGAGGCTTCATGGTTTCATCAAGGACTTCAAATGTATAGCCCTTCGCTTTTAGCCGTGTGATCAGATTGTTTAAGTATTTTGCTGTAGCTGGTTGATCATGCATTAAAATGATCTTCGGTTCTTTCGGGTATTTTGTTTCTAACACTTGCAGTTGATTTAATATTTCTTGTACATATTTTGAGCTTTTATATTTCCAGTCAAGACTATCAATAGTCCAGTCCCAGTAGATAAAGCCTTTTTGTTTTAATCGTGTTTTTTGCTGATCTGTTAAATTTGGAACACTGCCATATGGTGTTCTCACAAGATGTGTGTACTCGCCTGTGACAGAAGCCAAAATGCGTTGATCTTCTTTCATCTCATTTACGGGAGAATCACTTTTTTGATAAAAGCGTTTCACATCATGCGTGATGCCATGAAGCCCTAATTGATGCCCTTCTTGATGGAGTCTTTTCACAGCTGCTGGGTGTTCTTTGATCTGCGGTCCAAGCATAAAGAATGTGGCCTTCACCTTCTGCGCCTTTAGTACATCTAATAGCTGATTTGATGTCGTAGAAGGACCATCATCAAAGGTTAAAAAGATCGTTTGATCCGTTACATGTTTGTTTGGATTGATCTTAAAATGTGCATCTAATGTTTTCGTAGAATCATCTTTTGCTTTCAGACTGGTGCTTGTGTCTCGAAATGAACTGCTCGCAGACATTTCATCCGGCTGATCTGCTGCCTGCATATTGGTTTTGGACATATCCCAAATGAAAAAAAGGATCAATGTCAGAATCATCAACCCAATAGCCTTTGAGAGCAGCAGCGTGTTTGAAGGTGTCTGTTTTTTTGTAACCTGTTGCATGACAATCGCTCCAATAAATCAAAAATTTTGTGTCGAATCATGTAGTGGATTCTGTCTTTTTTCGCTGTTTTTTGTCGTGTTTATATGGAGTAAGTATACAGGAAAAAAGAACCTATGAATATAGAAGATGCTAAAAAATTGGAATCTTTTTGGTTATGAATCTATATTTGTTACAATAGGAGGTTATCGATTCATTTTCATATGAAATAATTCTGAATAATCATTGAAACGTTTACATTTATCGGCTAAGATAGCATCAGACTCAACCATAAAGCAAAGCGAAGGGGAGATTCCATATGAAAGTATTGTACAATGGAGATTTCATTGAAAAAAAAGATGCACATGTTGATATTGAAGACAGGGGCTACCAATTTGGTGACGGAGTCTATGAGGTCATCCGTGTATACAATGGTACTTTGTTTACATTAAAAGAGCATACAGAGCGTCTGTTCAAGAGTGCAAAGGAAATCGGCATTCATCTGCAAGGTACGGTATCAGATATGGAAGAAAAATTAAAAAAGCTAGTCGCTGACAATCAATTAACAGATGGCGGTGTATATATTCAAGTCACGCGAGGCGTCGCACCTCGTAAACATCAATATGGTACGCTCACCCCTCAAATTACGGCATATACATTCCAAGTGAAAAAGCCGGTTCAGGAGCAAACTTCTGGTGCAAAGGCTTTATTGTCAGAGGATCTTCGCTGGTTAAGATGTGATATTAAAAGCTTAAATCTCTTATATAACGTCATGGAAAAGCAAAAAGCATCTGAAGCTGGTGCATTTGAAGCGATTTTAATCAGAGACGGCTTTGTGACAGAGGGGACCTCCTCGAATGTATACGCCGTCATTGATGGCGTGATTCGTACACACCCAGCGAACAATCTGATTTTAAATGGCATTACCCGTCGAAAGCTGCTAGAGGTTTGTGAGGAAGAAGGATGCAGGGTTGAAGAGACCCGTATTAGCAAAGAAGAGCTGTTGCACGCGCAGGAAATTTTCATCAGTTCAACGACTGCTGAAGTCGTTCCGATTGTGGAGATAGATGGTCAACCAGTAGGAGAAGGTGTTCCAGGAGAGATCACGAAACGTGTACAGGAAGGTTTCCAGAAAAAGATTAAGCATGGAAGTGAAGCATCTATTTCCTCGTAAAAGGAGAAAGGCTGTAAACCAATGTTTACAGCCTCAGCGTGTAGACAAACCCTCGCATTCTTTGTCAGTCCTGCGTGCCGGTGCTCACGAATGTCAAATTCGCTCCGCTCCGGTACTCGTCCTTCCTAGACTGCAAAGGTTTTCAATTCACGCTGAAAGGAAGACAAAGAGCTAAAATAAAGTTCATTTTAGCCCTTTGGCAACAATCTGAAAAGGCTGTAAACCAATGTTTACAGCCTTTTGTGATTTGTTTATTTTACAATAAGCACAGGTATATCTGATTTGGACGATAATTTTTCACTTACACTGCCAAATAGCATTTTTTTTAATCTGCTTTGGTCACGTGCTCCCATGACGATGAGGTCTGCTGATATTTCTTCAGCATATTCGATAATTGCTTCCGCAGGCTCCCCTTCAACAATTTCAATGGCAGCTTCAAACTGCTCTTCATTCAAAAGCATCCTCGCTTCTGCAACAACCTCTTCTGTATGGTCTTCAAAAATCAAGGGACTTTGCTGTTCATCATGAGGTACATACACAGGGGGTGTTTGAAGGTCTGCCATGCCACCTCCGATATAAGCGCCGCCAGTCATTGGGCGCGGTGCATCAAACATCTGTCTGCTGGATTTCCCATCATGGGAATAGACAACGGTCAGCTTGGCATGCAAGGTTTTGGCTAAAGCGATTGCTTTCTTTAATGCTTTCTTACTGTCTTCATGTCCATCAAACGCAACGACCATCCGATCAGCTTGAAACAATGTCCTCATTCCTTTCAAAAGGAGTCTTTACACTCATGGTATACCCGTTATCAGAAAAAGATACACATGAGAGGAATTGTATTTTTGTTAGAAAATTTCATTTATTGAAAAATATTTATTGACAAAATAGTGACAGCCACTATAAGATAAAACAAGATTCAAGAGCCAAAAGGAGGAAATGTCATGTGCAACATTGGAAGAATGAAACCAAACTTCATGAACGGGCTTCACGTGACAATTACACCTTCATTGGTCATTGAAAAGGAACTTGTATGTTCCAATTGATCGGATGAATCAAGGCGTATGTTGCGTATTTGTCAACATACGCCTTTTTATCATGTAAAAAAGAGGCGTACCAGTCAGCTGGTTGCCTCTTTTTTGTTGTTTACATTTCGTATCTCGAAATAAAGAAGTGGAAAGCAGCAATCAAATGAAGAGGAGTGAAAGCATGTGAACATGCCAAAAGCAAGACAAACGATCAAAGATCAAAAAACGAAACAAGGTGACAGCCAGGAAAATATAGAAAGCGGCTAGCTTTAAAAGGAGAGACAAACATGTTTTCAGTATTTGCGAAATTAGGCTGGTTCTTTAAACAAGAGTGGAGGCGGTATACAATCGCCATTACACTGCTGCTCATTGTGAATGTGCTTGAAATGCTGCCACCGAGATATCTAGGTCAGGCAGTGGATGACATTCGTTCTGGTCAATTTACCACATCCAGCATTGTATTTTATGTGACCATTTTTTGCTTACTCGGTGTCCTCGTCTATACGCTCACGTATTTTTGGATGTATCAGTTATTTGGAGGCGCGAATGTCATGGAACGTGTGATGCGCGGAAAACTCATGCATCACTTATTGAAGATGACACCTACTTTTTATGAAAAGAAAAAAACCGGTAACTTAATGGCCTTAGGCACAAATGATTTGAACGCTGTCGCTTTAACGACAGGCTTTGGTGTTCTGACATTGGTTGATTCCACTGCTTATATGCTGATGATCTTTTTTACGATGGGGCTGACGATTAGCTGGAAATTAACTTTCATGGCCATTATTCCGATGCCGCTAATGGCCATTTTGATTGCGTTTTATGGCAGCAAAATTCATGCTCGGTTTACAGTCGCTCAAGATGCATTTGGTGATATGAATGATCGTGTACTGGAATCAGTTGCCGGTGTTCGAGTCATCCGGTCTTTTGTACAGGAAAAACAAGATGTCAATCGCTTTCGCGAAATGACAGAGGATGTATTTCAAAAAAATATGCGAGTGGCGATTATTGATTCATTATTTGAGCCGACAGTGAAATTACTTGTTGGCATTAGTTACTTAATCGGCATCGGCTATGGGGCATATCTTGTGTTTCAAAGTGACCTAACCATTGGTGAACTTGTCGCATTTAACGTCTATCTTGGGATGATGATCTGGCCAATGTTCGCAATCGGTGAACTGATTAATATCATGCAAAGAGGAAATGCCTCATTAGACCGATTGAATCATACACTCAGCTACAAGCCTGATGTAACAGATGCAGCTCAGCCTAAAACGTTACAAGAGCCGGACGATATTCAATTTGAACATGTGACGTTCAGGTATCCAACTTCCTCTAAAGATAATTTAATTGATGTGTCCTTTACTGTGCGAAAAGGACAGACGATTGGCATTACAGGGAAAACTGGAAGCGGTAAAACAACGATTGTTAAACAGCTCCTGCGGCAGTATCCGACAGGTGCTGGAAAAATCCTGCTTTCAGGTGTTCCAATTGAAGACATCGAATTGGATCAGCTGTTCCAATGGATTGGCTATGTTCCACAAGATCATATCCTTTTCTCCAAAAGTGTTGAAGAGAATATGCGTTTTGGTCACATGGAAGCAAGAGAAGATGAATTAGCACAAGCCATCAAAGATGCCTACTTTGAAAAGGATTTACGCTTTTTGCCCGAAGGGTTAGAAACCATGGTTGGGGAAAAAGGTGTGGCGCTGTCAGGCGGACAAAAGCAGCGGATTTCCATTGCTCGCGCGCTATTAATTGATCCTGAGATTTTAATTTTAGATGACTCGTTATCTGCGGTTGATGCGAAAACAGAAACTGCTATTTTAGAGAATTTAAGACAAAACCGTCGTGGAAAAACGACTTTTATTACAACACACCGTCTATCAGCTGTTGAGCATGCGGATCTTATTCTTGTAATGGAGGAAGGACGCATTGTTCAAAAGGGAACCCATCAAGCGCTCATTCAGCAAGATGGATGGTACAAAGAACAGTTTCTGCGTCAGCAGCTGACAAATCAGCTGGAAGGAGGGGATGAGGCATGACAACAGGAAGAAGACTCCTTGCCTACGCACTCCTATATAAGAAAATATTGTCTGTTGCCTTGGTCTTTTTAATCATTGCGGTTGGTGCTGAATTGACGGGACCATTCATCGGGAAGAAAATGATTGATGATCATATTTTAGGTGTAGAAAAACCGTATGTTGAAGTAAATGAAAAAACAGATCAAACCGTTTATTACCAGGGAAATAACTATATACGAAACGATCGCTTAAAGAATGAAAATGAATCTGGAAAGCAAATCAACGTGGTGCAAGTTGGGTTTGGCTACTATGTTGTGAATGAGCCTATTCGTTTTGATGGAAACCGGACGATAACAGGAAATCAACTCACCATTGAAAATGGAAACGAGCGCAAGACCTATGAGGTACAGCGTTTATCAAAAGAAGAAATTTTTGCTTTTTATCAGCCGGAAATCAGTGGTTTGGTGCAGCTTGTTCTATTTTATCTAGGGCTGCTCATCATTGCGATTTTCTTTCAGTATGGGCAGCATTATTTGCTCCAGCGCATTGCCAATCGGATTATCCAAAAGATGCGGGTCGACGTGTTTGAACATATTCAAACATTGCCCATCCGATATTTTGATAATTTACCGGCTGGAAAGGTTGTAGCACGGATTACAAATGACACAGAAACGATCCGTGATTTATATGTGACAGTTCTCGCTAATTTCGTCACAAGTGCCGTTTACATGATTGGCATTTATATCGCCATGTTTTTATTAAATGTGAAACTGGCGCTCATTTGTTTAGTGGCTGTGCCGATCATTTTCCTATGGTCGATGACTTACCGAAAGTTTGCATCAGTATATAATCACCGTATTCGGTCCATCATCAGTGAAATCAACGCTAAGCTAAATGAAGCCATTCAAGGCATGACGATTATTCAAGCATTTCGTCATGAAAAAGCAACGAAAGAAGAATTTGATGAGCTGAATAACAATCACTTTCAATATAAACGAAAGATGCTGCATTTAAATTCACTCCTTTCACATAACCTAGTCAATTTGCTTCGCAATTTAGCGTATGTAGCACTCATTTGGTACTTTGGTGGCGCATCCTTAAGTGCGTCAGGCATTGTGTCCATTGGGGTACTCTATGCGTTTGTTGATTATTTAAATCGATTGTTCCAGCCGATTACAGGCATTGTAAATCAATTTTCTAAATTAGAATTAGCAAGGGTTTCATCTGAAAGGGTTTTTCGATTACTAGATGAACCAGGAACTGAAGTGGAAGAACCTGTGCAGAAGAAAATAGAGGGACACGTTCAGTTTCAGGATGTCACCTTTGCGTATAATGAGGGGAAAAATGTATTAAAGAACATCACCTTTGAAGCGAAAAAAGGTCAAACGGTAGCACTCGTTGGACATACCGGTTCTGGGAAAAGTTCGATTATGAACTTGCTGCTGCGTTTTTATGATATTCAGCAGGGAGACATTCTCATTGATGGAGAAAGCATTTATCAACAGTCGCGCCAAACTTTACGTCAACATATGGGCATTGTTCTACAAGATCCATATTTATTTTCTGGAACAATTGCATCCAATGTCAGCTTAGGGAATGAAGACATTAAACGAGAAACCATTGAAACATCGTTAAAGCAAGTTGGCGCGGCAGAACTATTAAAGCATTTGCCTGAAGGCTTTGATGAACCAGTCGTTGAAAAGGGGAGCACCCTTTCCTCGGGGGAGCGTCAATTGATTTCATTTGCCCGTGCACTGGCATACGACCCAGCAATCTTAATTTTAGATGAAGCGACTGCTAACATCGATACAGAAACAGAAGCCATCATTCAGCGAGCGCTTGATGTGGTCAAAGAAGGGCGAACCACCTTTGTCATTGCACACCGTTTATCCACCATTAAGAAAGCTGACATGATTTTGGTGTTAGAAAAGGGTGAGATCGTCGAGCGGGGAAGCCATGAAGGGCTCATGGAGCAAGGCGGGCTATATGCACAAATGTACGAATTGCAAAAGGGAGCTGTGGCTAGCAGCTGATAAAAAAAGAGCCTCTTTTGAAGTGCACCCCAAATATTAGACACAGTCTAACATTTGGAGGTGCTTTTCTTTTGGCTAAATTTACAATTGAAGATAAAATCAAAGCGGTAAAACGATACCTTATTGACGGCGAACCCCTGCTTGGAATTGCAAAACAGATTGGCGTGCACAAAAGTATACTTCAATATTGGGTCAGAAAGTATCAATATCATGGCGAAAAAGCTTTTTCAAAGTCATATACAAATTATCCAGTCCAATATAAACTAGACGTACTTGATTATATGAATGAACATGGGACGTCTATCCTGGAAACAGCTGCACTCTTTAATCTGCCTTCTGATACCACGCTTTGGAACTGGAAGCGCATCTTGGAAACACAAGGAGTAGACGGCCTTCAATCTAAGAAAAAGGGGCGTCCGTCTATGAAAAAGAAAACCGGAAAACAAGAAATAACGAAAGGATCAATGGAAGCGTTACAGGCAGAAGTAGAACATTTACGCATGGAAAATGAGTATTTAAAAAAGTTGAATGCCTTAGTTCAAAACAAGGAACAATCACCAAACAAGACAAAGCGCAAGTAGTCTATGATTTAAGGCATCAATATCCGGTGAAATCACTTCTTAAGCTCGCATGTATTCCGCGCAGTACCTGCTATTACTTGATCAAGCATTTAGATCGTCCTGATCAGGATATCGAACTGAAAAAGATGATTCAAACCATTTATCAGGAACATCAAGGACGTTATGGATATCGCCGGATTCGTGATGAACTAATCAACCGAGGACAAAAGGTGAATCACAAAAAAGTCCAGCGCATCATGAAAGCTCTAGGGCTTAAATGCATGGTTCGAGTGAAGAAATATCGTTCATACAGAGGCACAGTGAACAAAATAGCGCCTACTATTTTGGCTCGTCATTTTCAAGCTGATAGGCCAAATGAGAAATGGGTCACAGATATAACGGAGTTCAAATTATTTGGTCAGAAGCTCTATCTTTCGCCCATATTAGATCTATTTAATGGTGAAATCATTACCTATACAGTCGGTTCAAGACCTGTTTATTCTCTCGTCTCAACGATGCTTCATCAGGCGTTCAACCGTTTAGATGAAGAGGAGAAACCAATGATACATTCTGATCAAGGATGGCATTACCAAATGAAGCCATATAGACACGCCTTAAAAAAGCGTGGGATTACACAGAGTATGTCCCGAAAAGGTAACTGTTACGATAACGCAGTTATCGAGAACTTCTTCGGTATCTTAAAGTCTGAATTTCTATACCTAAAAGAATTTGAGAACGTCGAACACTTCAAGCAAGAACTTGAACAATACATTGACTACTACAATCACACACGTATAAAGACCAAACTAAAAGGCATGAGTCCGATACAATATCGAACTCATGCCTCGAAAGCTGTCTCATAAAAAACCCGTGTCTAAATTTAGGGGGTCACTTCAGTTCAATGGAATGAGGCTCTTTTTATGGGTTGTATATAGTTTGCATGAGCTAAATGCTTAATAAGCAATGCCAACGCGTTGATGCAAAAATTCCTTTGAGTTTAACTGTTGATATAAAAAGTGTGCAGTATCTTCAACCGAAATTTTCTGTCCATCTATAGGGAGAAAATCCTTTTCATAGCGATATGAACGTGTCACTTCTCCATCTGGTAAATAAGTTGGGCAAATAATCGTCCAATCTAAATCAGTTGATTGAAGAATTTCAAACGCTTTGGCATGTTCTTTAGCTGCTCGGGAAGTGGTTCGCCTTGATTCATTTGTTTCAAAGCGGTAAAGCTCCGGCTGCTGCCTCGCTTTCAAAATCCCCGCAGTGCCAATCGTTATAATTCTTGATGTTCCTGTTTGCTTCATGGCTTGTACGATATGATCCATTGAAACAGATAAAGTGTCATCACCATCTGTCGATAGACAGCTGACGACGATATCTGATCCTTTGATCGTTTCAAGCACATCCTCTTGATTTCTGGAATTGCCGGTGACTTGAAACATACCCGCAAGCATTTCTTCCCGGTTTGTCCGAATTAACGAACGAACCATGTAACGATCATCCTCTTGTACGAAACGAAGAAATGCTTGTCCTACACGTCCATGAGCACCGAAAAGAGCTATTTTCATCTGTTCGATCCCTCCACTACATACTATAAGTGAAAAGAACTCAAAATGGTACAATTTTATGTCATGCTTTTTTTATAAAGGTGAAAGGACCGAATACTATGAGCATATTCACATAATAGAGAGATACCGACAAATTGTAGAAGTTCAAAATTCATACCAGAAATAATGTCCATGAAGATCCGCTCCTTTCTAATACATCATATGAACACAAAAGGAATCGGTGAGGGATAAAAGCAAAAAAAGAAGACACCTGAAAAGGTGCCTTCTATGATCCAAATATGAAATTAAGCTTTTGTTCCGCCAAGGTTTTGTTGAGCGTAAGACACAAGACGTTTTGTAATTTCTCCACCAACTGAACCGTTAGCACGAGCTGTTGTTTCTGCTCCAAGGTTTACACCAAACTCAGAAGCGATCTCGTATTTCATTTGATCGATTGCTTGCTGTGCTCCAGGAACTAGTAATTGATTCGAACTATTAGTATTTGCCATGATGTGAATCTCCTTTTTATATATGATTTTTTTGGTTGGGTTTGCTGGAATCGCACCAGCGAAATGATCATGTCATTTGCCACTTGGCGAAACCCAATGCGGTAACTGGTTTGTACTAAATATTATGGTTCGTTGCGAAAAAAACATACGAAAAAAGAACATGGTAAATGTTGTTTTAACATACAAAAAACCATCACTTAATCGTGATGGTTTGGGCGAGCCTTTTCTTATTCAGCAGAGCGGATGCGCAGCTCAGTTTCGGTATCAAAGAAGTGAGCTTTATTCATATCAATGGCAAGCGGGAGAGTCTGACCTGCCTGAACGTCTGTACGAGAATCAACACGTGCAATAAACGTTTGGCCATTGAGAGATGAATACAGCATTGTTTCTGCTCCCATTAATTCTGCCACTTCTACGTTTGCTTCAATTTTTGTTCCTTCAGAAGCCTCTATAAATACAGGTTCATCGTGGAAGTCTTCTGGTCTGATGCCTAAAATAACATCTTTTCCGATATAGCCTTGACTGCGTAATACTTTCATTTTCCCTTCTGGGACACGAATGTGCGTATCGCCAACCGCAATGGCACCGTCAGAAAGTTTTCCTGTAAAAAAGTTCATCGCAGGAGACCCAATAAACCCGCCTACAAATACATTCTCTGGGTTTTCATACACATCCTTAGGCGCACCAACCTGCTGGATAAAGCCGTCTTTCATGACAACAAGCCGGGTAGCCATTGTCATAGCTTCCGTCTGATCATGTGTGACATAAATGAATGTCGTCTGCAGCCGTTGATGAAGTTTAGAAATTTCAGCTCGCATCTGTACACGGAGCTTTGCATCTAGGTTAGAGAGCGGTTCATCCAAAAGAAAGACTTTCGCATCCCGCACAATGGCTCTTCCAAGGGCAACACGCTGTCTTTGGCCGCCAGAAAGTGCCTTAGGTTTTCTATCTAAGTATTGTTCAAGCCCCAATATTTTAGCGGCATTTCGAACCCGTTCATCTATTTCAGCTTTAGGAAACTTCCGAAGCTTTAATCCAAAAGCCATATTATCATATACATTCATATGAGGATATAATGCATAGTTTTGGAACACCATTGCAATATCCCGGTCTTTTGGTGCCACGTCATTCATCCGTTTGCCGTCTAAAAGAAAATCACCTTGTGAAATCTCTTCAAGACCTGCAATCATGCGAAGAGTGGTTGATTTTCCGCAGCCCGATGGCCCAACAAAGACAATAAATTCTTTATCTTGTATATGTAGATTAAAGTTATCTACTGCGGTTACTTTATTATCGTATACTTTGTAAATTTGATTCAGCATCATTTCAGCCATTGATGACAGCCTCCCAATCCCTTTTTTGAAAGCGCTTTACTTATAAATAAAGTGTATAAAAAGGAGGGAATTCTGTAAATGGACAACGTGCACAACATCTGATTTTCGTTTTTGGGCAGGGTGCTTACATGTCACTCATATTTAAGAAAGATCGAGAAGGTTCATCATCATATAGGCTGCTGCTGCTTCTTGAAAATGTCGTATATCCAGCCCTGTCCGCTCAATAAATTTATCAATCCGATACTGAAGACTGTTTCTGTGGACGTATAAAGCCTTAGCCGCCTGAGATGCATTAAAATTACATTGCATATAGGTCATAAGCGTTCTGTAAACATCTCGATCAAAGACTGTCTCTTTAAATGCATCTGATATGGCATCAGAAACGATGTCCGCATCATATCGAATGAAGGATGGTAGACATTGATAAAATGTTGTGACCCCTGACCTGAGCTTTCCACGCTGCATATGCCACAAAAAGAGTTGATGTTCATTTAATAATCTCATCTTTACATGCTCATTCGGCAAATGCAGTTGTCCTTGTAAAAAGACGGAGTTGGTTAAAAAATCACTTGTAATGGCTTGTGACAAATCATTTAGCCGGTCTAGCTGACCATTATCTGCCGAGGCGTTTGTTTGAATCAGCATGGCTGTTTCACCGCCTGTCCATATGAAGTGAGTGTGTTCGAGGCTGCTGTTCACAGCCTCTTTGATTTGCTGTCTTTGCTCTACTTGATGATCCATTTTAAAATAATGAACACGAACGGGTTCATGAATGGTCAATGATTTGTTTTCAAAAAGAAAGCTGTACCATTTCTGTTCATCTTCGGTCTTCTGCGTATGAGAGATATCAATCGGTGTTAGGAAAGAATTGAGAAGAAGAATTTCTTTTGTTGATAGCTCTTTTTTGTTTACACCAAAAATTTCGCCTTCGTCTGTCTCATACCAAAGTATATGTTTATCTTTTGTTGGTGTACTGATGATATGGTTTCCGTAAACAAGTTTTAACTTTTCTAACATGGCGAGGCTCCTTAACGAGTTTAATCATAGACATGGAATAGCATTAATTCGTGGATTTCTTCTTTTAAGGTTGGTTCAACTTCATGAGGCGGAAGAAGAGAGCCCCATTCAATATCACCTGTTTTGTGGTAGATGCCTTCATAGTGGGCACCATTGTGAAAAAAAGAGATTTTCCAGCCAGGCAATTGTGCCTTTTTAAAGAGAGGTTTCCATTGAAAATGAGAAATCATATCATCATTGCCTCCTTGCTTATATTGATGAAACAATAAATCAACACGACCATACGGAAACAATCTTGAACTTGGTTTTATTGTATCTCATCTATTGAAAAGAGCATAGGAAAAGCACAGATTTTAGAACACCATACCCTAAAAGAATAACTAGATACTTGCTTGGCCTGTGGTAAGTGCTGTTTGAGAGAGGTAAGAGGCGTAATCAACAATTCTTTTCCCAATCAGCCATTCTGAGTTTTTCAAAGAAGCATGCTTGAAAATTTCACGTCCAGGACGAGAATTGGCTTCAAACATCCAAATAGCACCAGATGTATCAATGCCTAAGTCAAAACCAATTTCACCAATAAGACCGGGCATTTTTTCATCTATCACCTGACTAAGTGTGATGGCGGTCTCAGATAGCTGCTGCAAAATCTTGAAACGTTTATCCGTATCAGGAAAGGCCTCGTTGAGTGTTTTGATTGATCCGCCATGCAAATGATGGGTCGTGACTGTGTGATCTCCTGAGAATTTTGCAGCAGCAGCTGTAACTGTCCAGTGTCCGTACCTATTTTTATTCGTGTGTACCCTAAAGTCCATTGGTTGATGATCGACGTGCAGAAGCTCAATGCCTTGTTGGGCGATAAAGTTATGAATGGGCTCATCTTTACGCAGCTGTTTCACAAAATGATCGATTGAATCATACGAAATCGTTTTTCGTTTATTTGAACATACAGCGATCCCGCTTTCCGATTTCTTTAATCGATAAATACCATCCCCATGGCTGCCGTTTATCGGTTTTAAATAAATGACATGATGCAGATAAAGGAGTGTCTCTATTTTAGTTAGAGCATCAATAGGATCTAATTGTATGGAATGAGGTAGGAAGGACCTTGTGCTTTCGTCTGTTAAGAGCCGCTCATGAATTTCCCACTTATTAAAAAAATAAGGATTGAACCAAGGAATATTGTAGTCCTGAGTCAGTTTCCGTTTCGTTTCTTGAATGAATGCAGATTGGGCAGCCTTTCTATTTGGCAGCCGGTCATAGACGATGGATGGAAGGGGGACCTGTTTTTTTATCCATTTTTCCTCTTGATAGAGCAGACCATCGATTATTCCTTTTTCCCAATCAATTGAATGGGTACCAAAAAGATAAGCAAATCCGCTATGCTGCCTGCAAGATTGCAGAAGCTGTATGAAAAAGTCTGACCTGTCTCCTAATGGAGGTGCATTTTGTTCAAAGCCTGCGGTGAAGATGCCGATGAAAGGTCCAATATAAAGTGTATGTTGATCAAATATGACCTCGATTTTTGTGCTATAGGGAATCAGTAAATCATGATATAGATCTTGCGATAATAAAATTTTTGAGAATGTTGATGGTAGGAAATACTGAAATCCTCTACTACACGAGACCCAGCAGCGATAGATAAGATAGCACCCTTCTGTTTCCATTGGATGGGCAGATACACTGTTTTTTCACTTGTCAGATGAGGAGCGATGATGCAGTGTTTTCTCTTCATAAGAAACCTCCTTCTGTTGAGACTTCATAGATTTGGCGTGTTCAAGTATGATTTGAATCATTTGATTTTCCTTTTCAGGGTAAGCTTTTAAAAAAGCGGATCGTCCTGGCTTTGACCTTACATTTGAGATGTATAGTTTGCCTTCACTTGTATGAAGTAAGTCTACAGCGAATTCAATGCATGGAGAGAACGTTTTATCTATAAATACTGATAGGGATGACTGAATGGATGCAATATCATCTAAAAGGAGCTCTTGAATGTGTGGCTGCAAGGAGTGTAAGTAGTGATCAAATCCTAACACATGAACGGAATTTTGTGTATGACTCAAAAGGCTGTTTTCGACTGATGATTTTGTATGAATACCCATGATTTTCCATTGTTTTTGTGAGACTTTCATCAAAAAAATCCTGATTTCATTAAATAAAAAATCCTTTTGATCACTCGTGTTAAAACATTGAAGGAAATAGCGGCCAATATATTTTTTGCACCAGCGCTCAATCTCTGATGGACGAGAAAATGTCATCTTTTGCTCGGGGCTCAGTTGAACAGTGAATGTTGATTTGTCTTTTAAGGAAATGAAGCAAGTGGGTGCAGTGTGCTGATGAGAGAGTGGCTGTATTTTACAGTATCCGCCTCTTTTCACCATGTTGAGAAGATCTGATGGCTCTTTCAATAAAGAGCACACAGGTAAATATGGCTCTAATGAAGGCTGGATACGGAGCTGCTCGAATAGCAGCATCTTATCTTGGATTCCGGTATTTAAAAAAGATGTTTTTGGGTACTTTTTTAACCAAGTCATGATAGGTTTTGCTTTTTTTGATTGTGCGTCATGCTGGTATAGGCATCGATCATAAATCATGTCAGGAATCGAAAATTCTGATGCTTCAAATCCTTGGCCAGACTTGAATTTTTGACCGTGGATTAAATTTGAAGCAGGTTTTAAATCATAGGGGGTAAAACGAACAACCTCTAAATCAAAAGATGAGGCAGCTTTGGCAAGCTGATGTGTGAATGCCTCTTCATGTTGCAAAGAAAGGGTTACAATACCTAACGTCGCTGTCATCATACAACACCTACTTTTCAACTTCTTTTTTTCACCATTGAAAAACACTTTTTTATGATTTTACATAAACCTGGCGCTCCTTTATCATTACGACAGATCACTTTATCATATGTCACCATGCATGCTTCATTTGCTTGGGATCTTGACAACAACTATAATACGTATAGATCAAAACAATAATCACCCGGTATTGTTTGAAAGGTAGATGACGACTTTGGATATACTTACAACGTTTATTTTTATGATTGTAATAGGTGCAGTTATAGGGGCAGCGACAAACCATCTTGCAATTAAAATGCTCTTTCGTCCTTATAAACCATATTATTTATTTGGGAAGCAGCTTCCATTTACCCCAGGGCTTATTCCGAAAAGAAGAGATGAAGTAGCCAAGCAGGTCGGTGTCATGGTCATGGAGCACTTACTCACGCCAGAGGGAATTCAAAAACGATTTGAATCGTCCGAGGCAAAGCAAGACATATTGGATACAGTGCATCGATATATTGACAAGGGTGCTGACATGGAGATAACAGTTCTCGACATGCTAGAAAGATACGGTGTTTCACAGGCTGACGTCAGAGCAGATGAATGGCTTCACCATTGGTCTGATAAAAAGCTTTATTCTTTGCTTGAGACATATGATCAGCAAACGTTATCTGAGCTGCTACCTCAGGAAGTGGAAAGTAAACTCTCAGCCAAAATTCCAGATGCGGCAGATTATATTTTGAAAAGAGGTATTCATTACTTTGAAAGTGATGAAGGGAAAGCAAGGCTTGGCAATATGATAGATGATTTCCTAAAAGAACGAGGCATGCTTGGCAGTATGGTTCAAATGTTTTTAGGAAATGCCAGCTTAATTGATCGGGTACATCCTGAAATCATCAAGTTCCTAAAGAATGCAGAAACAAAAAGGTTCTTATCAGACTTGCTCGTTCAGGAGTGGGACAAGGTAAAGCAATTCTCTTTAAATGAGCTTGATGAAAAATGGAATGTGAAGGAGCTTCTATTTAGTGTGAAAAAGCAATTGCTTTCACATTTTTCTACAAAGCTGCTATTAGACAGACCAGTTGGAGGTTACATCAGTGCAGTAGCGGATGATCTGAAAACAAAATTTGCTCCAGTTTTCATTGATAAGGGGATTGAAGCCGCATCTCATGCTTTAGAGGGACTGCTCGCAAAGCTTCAATTTGAAGAAATTATTCGTGAGCAAATTGAACTTTTTCCACTTGGAAAAATGGAAGAGCTAGTGGTCAGCATCTCCAATAAAGAGTTGAAAATGATCACATTTTTAGGTGGGCTTTTAGGCGGAATGATTGGTGCTATCCAAGCTGTTTTTGTCACTTTATTCTAAGAGAAAATCGAGAAATTTTGTTGAATTCATTGTATATATATGAAACGAGAGCCATAGTTTGTTATAGTGGAGTGGTGTCCGCCGATCCATATCGGTGATAACGGATAGAAAGGAGACATAACATGTCTGTAAATCTTTATGATGTTGCATATGACCTTGAAAAAGCACTGCGTCATAGCGAAGAATATTCAACGTTAAGAAATCTTTATGATGAGGTAAACGAGGATGAGTCCTCTAAAAGAATGTTTGAGAACTTCCGTGACATTCAAGTCAACCTTCAACAAAAACAAATGACTGGTCAAGAGATTACGCAAGAAGAAGTAGAGCAAGCGCAAAAAACAGTTGCACTTGTGCAGCAGCACGATAAAATCTCTCAGTTGATGGAAGCAGAACAGCGCGTAAGTGTTCTCATTGGTGAATTAAATAAAATTATCATGAAGCCTCTTGAAGAGCTTTATGGAAATGCAGAAGAAAATTAATTGAAAGGGCGATGCGATTCGCCCTTTTTTATGTTTCACCGCCTTCTATGCACCTTGAAAAAAAGGGTTGTCGAAGCTCATAAATTCTGCGATAATACTTATTGAAAGTGCTTTCAAAAAAGTACTCTCGTGATGAATTGGGTGCGTTTCACTTGGGCTTTATGGCGATGAGTCAAATGAGAGAGAAGCGCTTCTGGGAGAAAAGCAAAGCATAAGGGGATCTGATATAAGCAATGCTTTGGTGTGTAAGATTAGGGGATAATGGGGAGCTTCATCACTCCATTGTTACGCATCCAAACCGTACATAAAAAAAAGCCTAGGGGTAGGCTTTTTTTATTTATCATTGATTCATCAAACAAGGGCTGCTACAACTGCATGTTCTAAAGCATTAAACTAGGGCATATCCTCATCGTAAGTACAGTCATCAAGAAGGGGGATGCCTCAGTGTCAAAAAAACTACTTGCACTCAATATAGATGGAACGTTGCTTCGTTCCAATGGAAAAATCCATTCCGCTACTAAAGAAGCTGTGGAATATGTAAAGAAAAAAGGGGTTTACGTGACGATTGTCACCAACCGGCATTTTCGATCAGCACAAAAAATTGCCAAGGCGTTGAAACTATCCAATGCAACCCTTGTGACGCATAGTGGTGCATTTATTGCTGATAAGCTCGATGAGCCGCTCCATGTGAAGAAATTAACGGAAGAAAAAACGTTTAATCTTGTGCAAATCCTTGAAAGTTTTGATTGTAATATCCGTTTGCTGCATGAAAAATTCTCAATCGGCAACCGGAAAAAAACACAGTCGCAACTGATGGGAAAAACGTTGATTCATCCGTCTGATCCGATTTTCTATCCTGTCCAATTTGTTGAATCATTAAGTGATATGCTGATGGATGAACCGGTCAGTACACCTGTTATTGAAGTGTATTCGACCGCAGCGCTTCAGCCTGAGATCCACCAAACCATTCAACAAGCGTTCCCATCTGTTGATCTGATCAAGATCAGTGATGAGAAAATGAATATCGTTTGCAAAGGGGTATCGAAAGAAGCAGGACTTTCTTTGTTAACCTCAGCACTAGGTTTTACATTAGAAGATACGGTCGTGATTGGCCACGGGACAGACGATATTCCAATGCTTGAGTTAGCTGGCTTAGGCGTTGCTATGGGAAATGCACCTCATTCGGTCAAACGTAAAGCTGATTGGGTGACACGTTCTCATGATGAACAGGGTGTCGCTTATATGATCAAAGAATACTTTAGGATGCAGCAAAGGGAAGGCTTTTTACACCAATTTGATATTAAACGATAGTACGGTGAAGGCTCTGTCAATCAAGAAATGACAGGGCCTTCGTCTATTCCCTTCATTGCTTTTCCTAGTTGAATTTTGTAAAATGAAACAAGTTTGAAGATAAAGGTGATACGATGCGAATTTTAATAAAAGGGCTGTCTGATGAACGATTTCATCGCCCGCTTGTCAATATAGCCAATTTATTTGAGGAAGACAGTGAAGTGCTGTTCGATCGAACCGAAATGGCTGAAGCTCTAGTAATGGAGTTTAACTGGAAGGAAGAACATGGAGTCGTTGAAGCAACTGGCCATATTGCTGGATCGTCCATAACCAGCCGTTTTGCAAGAGAGATGCCAGAGGGCTTGAACGATAAGGAGCGCTGGAAGCAAATCAAAAATACCGTGCTGTCTGTTTATTTAAACCTGCTTCAGGAGCATACAGGAATGACGCAAAAATGGGGGATTCTCACAGGGATTCGTCCTACGAAATTACTTCATAAGATGCTCAGAGAAGGTATGACAAAGGAAGAAGCGCATGCTGCGTTAAAGCGTGATTACTTAATTCATGATGAAAAAATCAATTTGATGCAGGAGATTGTCGACCGGCAAATACAAGCCATCCCAGATCTGTATGACCTTCAGGAGGAAGTGAGTATTTATATCGGTATTCCTTTCTGTCCAACAAAATGTGCTTATTGCACGTTCCCTGCTTATGCCATTAAAGGACAAGCTGGAAGAGTGGGAACGTTTCTGTTTGGGCTACATTATGAGATGCAAAGAATGGGCGAATGGTTAAAAGAACACGGGATTAAAGTGACCACGGTTTATTTTGGCGGGGGCACGCCAACAAGTATTACAGCGGAAGAAATGGATTTGCTGTATGAAGAAATGTATCGCTCTTTTCCTGATGTGAAACACATTCGTGAAATTACTGTAGAGGCGGGGCGTCCTGATACCATTACGCCTGATAAGCTGGAGGTGCTCAACCGGTACAATATTGACCGGATTAGTATTAATCCGCAGTCATATGAGAATGAAACACTGAAAGCCATTGGGCGGCATCATAGTGTGGAAGAAACGATTGAAAAGTATCATTTATCACGGCAGTACGGCATGAATAATATTAACATGGACTTAATCATTGGTTTACCTGGTGAAGGACTGAAGGAATTTCAGCACTCCTTGCAGCAGACAGAAGAACTCAAACCCGAATCTTTAACTGTGCACACACTCTCCTTTAAAAGAGCGTCTGAAATGACCCGTAACAAGGAGAAGTATCAAGTAGCAGACCGCGAAGAAATCACACGTATGATGGATGAAGCGGTTGCTTGGACGAAAGCACATGAATATCATCCTTACTATTTATACAGACAAAAGAACATCTTGGGAAATCTCGAAAATGTCGGGTATTCGTTAGATGGGCAGGAAAGTTTGTATAATATCATCATTATGGAAGAGGTGCAGACGATCATTGGCATTGGATGCGGCGCGGCCAGTAAATTCATTGATCCGCGCACAGGGAAGATTACGCAGTATGCCAATCCAAAAGATCCTAAATTGTATAATGATCGCTATGAGCACTATACAGAAGAGAAGATTCAATTTCTTGAGTCATTATTTGTTTCTCGCGTTTAAACACTGCGGTACCGCAGTGTTTTTTTCATTTGTAAAAGGGTATATAGGAGGTAAAAAGTTAAAGCAGGTGTACATATGATTGATGTGATCGGAATTGGGATTGGGCCCGCAAATTTAGGCTTGGCCGCTTTATTAGAGGAGTATGAAGATGTGACATGCTGTTTTTTTGAACAGGAGACCGAATTTGCCTGGCATCCTGGTATGCTGATCAAAGGAACGGATTTGCAGGTTTCCTTTCTAGCAGACCTTGTGACGATGGCGAATCCAAGGAGCAGGTATACATTTTTGAATTATTTACATGAGTCAAACAGGCTTCACCGTTTCTATACCTTTGAACAATTTGATATTCCACGGAGAGAATTCAATGCGTATTTAGCATGGGCTGCAGGTGAATTAGATAGCTGTCAGTTTGGGATGAAGGTTGAAGAAGTGATGGACTGCCAAGATGGGTATTTAGTGAAAGTCCGAAAATTGACAGATGGATCGCTTTCTGAATATCGCGCAAAGCATGTGGTTCTTGGAACTGGAAGTAAGCCGATGATTCCTGTTGATGTGCCAGAAGCTGCTTTGCCGTATGTGACCCATAGCAGCCGTTATGTAGATCGGCAAAAAGAAATTCACGAAGCTCAATCAGTGACGGTGATTGGTTCAGGTCAGAGTGCGGCTGAAATTTTCTTAGATCTCCTTCAGCATCAAACGAAAGGGCAGCAGCTTTCATGGTTTACGCGGTCTAGTGAATTTAGAGAGCTGGAGACAGCAGAGCTTGGTCAGGAGCTATTTACGCCAAAGTATGTCGAATATTTTCATTCGCTTCCTTATGAAGAACGGATGAACACGTTGCCTAGACTGGCGGGATTAAGAAATGGCATAGATGCCTCGACGCTTTCTCGCATCTATCAGGAATTGTATCATCGCTCCGTTTCAGGAGAGGAGCCGTCTGTTCTCATTCAGCCGATGACTGAGCTTGAAGCGGTTCATATGAAGGACGATCAGTCTTTAGAGCTGCATCTGAAACAATGGCAGCTGAAGAAAGAAAAGACAATCGCAGCGGATCATGTAGTATTGGCCACAGGATACACGCCGAATATTCCGTCATGGTTTAGCACATATGGACCTTTGATTGAGTGGGAGAGTGATCAGCATTTTAAAGTGACAGATGATTTCAGACTTGTGTTTAAAGACAAACGCTCCCATCATTTCTTTACATTCACGAACCTTGATCACTCTCACGGAACAGCGGCAACCAATTTAAAACTATCTATCTATCGCAACCAAAAAGTGATACAAACGATACGGGGAATAGAGAAATCTCCAGTGAAGCAAGAAACAGCATTTCAGCAATTTATTTAAGCAATGAAAGAAGGGCCCCGGAATCAAGGGCCCTTTCGATTACAAAGTGGGTTCTTTTTTTACTTTTGGTTTTTCTGTTTTCCATTTGAAGATTTTGTTTAGGATTTGATAGATACGCTTCGATTCTTTCGTCACTAGCGGTCCTAAAATCGCAAGAATTAACACATATAATGCTGCAAATGGCTTCAATGTAGCGGCAAGCCCGCCTGCAATGCCAAGCTCGGCGACAATGATGGAAAATTCTCCTCTTGATACGATCGTTAATCCAATATTAGAAGAAGCTTTATGAGAAAAACCAGCTCTTCTTCCAGCAAACATCCCAGCAGTGAAGTTCCCAATCAGGGTGAGAATGACAGCACCAATTGCAAGCCAGAAGGCATCTCCTAATGTAAACGGGTCGATACTCAATCCGAAGCTGAAGAAGAACATCGCTCCAAAGAAATCTCTAAATGGAACAACGAGATGTTCGATGCGGTCTGAGTGTTCTGTTTCTGAGAACACAAGGCCAAGTAAGAGTGCACCAATTGCTTCTGCGACATGGATCGTTTCTGAGAAACCAGCGACAAAGAACAAGGCGGCAAAAATCACAATGATGAACACTTCATTCGAACGGATATCGAAAAGCTTATTTAATAGTTTTGGGAGCTTACGCGCGATGATAAAGAAAAGCATCATATAACCAAAAGCGATTAAAATAGATAATAAGGCACCGCCAACGGATGTGGCATCTCCAAGGACAAGACCTGATACGACAGATAAATAAACGGCGAGGAAAATATCCTCAAACATAATAATCCCAAGAATTAACTCTGTTTCAGGGTTCGCTGTCCGTTTCAAATCAACAAGGACTTTGGCGACAATGGCACTTGATGAAATGGTGATAACCCCTGCCATAATAAGAACTTCAAGGAATCCAAAGCCTGTGATAAAGCCATAAAGCAATCCTAAGCTGAAGTTGATCAAAATATAAATAGATCCGCCGACTGCAATGGATTTACCCGATTTAATGAGCTTTCCGACAGAGAATTCAAGTCCAAGGTAGAAAAGAAGGAACAAGACACCCATTCTACCAAAAAACGAAATGATTTCGGTGCTTTCGATAAATTTCAAATCAATGATCCCGATGGTTGGTGCATGTGGACCGACAATCATTCCGAGGACAATCAGAAAAGGAATGATCGAAAATTTAATTTTATTGGCGATTAAGCTGGCAATGGCGATGAGAATAAGCGCCGTCCCAACTTCAAAGACTAAATGATCCATTCATCACTCTCCCCCTCTTGAAAGAAAATCACGTATTAAGCGTTTTAAGTGTTTTCTTTCGCCTGAAATGACGATCGTATCGTTTTCTTGAATAATCGAATCGGCACCAGGGTTGAGTAATTTTTCATTCGTATGCTTAATGATCGCAATAACGGTTACTTCATAATTTTGTCTCACATCTAAATCACCGAGTGTATGTCCAACCGCTTTTGCGCCTTTTTCTACTTTAAACCATTCAATGATCAAGTCATTGAATGCCATTTCAATGGTTTCAAGGGCTTGCGGCTTATATACCATACCGCCAATAATGGCAGCAACTTGCCGGGATTCAGCATCATCGAGAGAAATGGTGGACAGCACTTCATCTGGATCATCATCGTCGAAACGATAAATCTCCCGTCTGCCATCATCATGAATCACAATCGTCATCTTTTCTCTATTTCTTGTTTCAATTTCAAATTTCTTTCCAATCCCAGGAAGATCATTTTCTTTAATGTCCATTTTATCCCTCCGAATATGATAGGTTTTGTTTTTCATATAGTCAATACGGATGAAATAAAATGAATCAGTCGAGGTAATTTGATTGATACATGATGGGGATTGCACACTTCATTTCCAAAAAACATAAATCAATAGATAGTGCTGTTGATGCTGCACGCTTTAAAAGAAAAGCCTTTGAATCCCCCATTGATAATCTGTCTTTTAACAGAATAGATGAGGCCAGTTTTTTTGAAAATGGAGGTGTCTTCACAGCGTTTATTTCTTCCTCATAGATGGACGGAGAAATAAGGTTGGGTGTGCTCGCCTCTGCTTGTGAAGCAAAAACGACATTTGAAAAGGGAGAAAACATGACGATGAAGCTAACCAATATGAGTATGGAACATCTTATCAATCATTCTCCCCCTTTCAAACGATTTTTTATTTCTTATTTTACTATATAAAAATATATTTCTTGTTTCAACCATTATGCTCATTTTGGTATCAATTGATCTTGAAATTTTTTATTCAGAGGAAAAGGAATTACTTGAAGGGTATTGAAGTAAGACATTAGCTGTAAAAGAAAGAGGGGAATGGATGATGACCTATATCAATTGTCAATTAGATGGGGATATTTTTGAAATCGCTTTCAATAGACCGGAAGCTTATAATGCGTTTCATGTTGACATGTTTGCAGAATTTAAGGAGGCGTGTGATACAGCGAGTGAGAGCAGTGCAAAGATCGTTGTGATCAAGGGAATAGGGAAAGGGTTTTCGGCAGGCGGAGATATTGGAATGATGCTGAAGCAAGATCGTGAAGAAGATTTTCATCGTGTGATGGATTTGATTGAGGGAATTACACTATCTTTAGCTCGTATGCAAAAAGTGACGATTGCGCTAGTCCACGGGGCAGCGGCTGGTCTTGGTTTTAGCTTTGCCCTAAGCTGTGACTATTTGTTTATGCATCAAGATGCAAAGCTCGCTATGAACTTTAATGGAATTGGGCTAATTCCAGATGGTGGAGGGCATTATTTCCTGACTAAACGAGTAAGTGAGCAAACCGCTAAACAATTGATTTGGAGCGGGCAAAAGCTGTCGGCTGAAGAAGCGATCGAGCTTCGTCTTGCAGACGGTGTGTTTCAAGAGGAGGTTGAAACGTATCAAAAAGTGTGTGTGAAGCCGTTTATCAACATGCCGCTTCAAGCATTTATTGAAACAAAGATGATCTATTTCCAGCAGTCAGAATCACAGCTGTTAGCCGTTCTTCAAAAGGAACGTGCGGCGCAGGCAAGACTCAGACAAAGTCAAGATCATAAGGAGGGCATTCAAGCCTTTTTAGAAAAAAGACGTCCTGTATTTCATTAAGTTTAAAGGAATGTAAAGCCGGCGCATGCCGGCTTTTTTAACGTTCAAATAATAGTAGCTTGCCTGCATCATTCACAAGGCGATGAGAATGCTTCGTGTATTGCTGTTCGATTAAGCGATGCCGTCCTAATTCCTTCGCCTTTTCATCGTTATTTGCTGTGATTTTTTCGTTTAATAAGGTCTCACCTGACGAATCAAATACGGTCAAAAAGTATGTTTTCTCCATACCTCATCTTCCTTTCTTTTGTTTTTTAATGAATTAAACAAGGAGTCAGGTAAAACCTCTTTTTTGTCTTTAAAAATGTGTTTTTTAGAATAAGAGTAATAGAACGTGCATTCGTAAAAACGGCATGATAAAATATGGACAACGACAGTATCGTATAAGGAGATAGACGTTTGACGAAGCTTACCTTTATTCATGCCGCAGATCTTCATTTAGATAGTCCGTTTGCGGGAATGTCAAATATACCAAACCAAATTTTTAAGAGGTTGAAAGAAAGTACATTTCAAAGTGCGAGGAACATGTTTGACCTTGCGATTGATCGAGAAGTAGACTTTGTGCTGCTGAGCGGAGATTTATTTGATGAATCGAATCGCAGCCTGAAAGCCCAGCTTTTTTTAAGAAATCAGTTTCTTAAACTGCAAGAACACGAAATTGACGTGTTTATTATTTATGGTAATCATGATCATTTAGGCGGTGAATGGACGCCAATTGAGTGGCCGGAGAATGTTCACGTTTTTTTGAGCAGTACGCCAAGTGAGCAATCGTTTTATAGAGGAGATCAGCTCGCCGCAAGTATTTACGGATTCAGCTACAATGAGCGGGCGGTTTATGAGAATATGACATCTCACTATGTAAAAACAACAGACGCACCCTATCATATTGCGATGCTTCACGGCACATTAGCGGGTCAAGAAGGACATGATGCATATGCGCCATTTCAGCTTCAACAGCTCCTGTCGCGGGATTTCGATTATTGGGCGCTTGGACATATTCATAAGCGAGCTCTTTTGCATGAAGACCCAATGATCATTTACCCTGGAAACTTGCAGGGGAGACATATAAAAGAAACAGGAGAGAAAGGCTGTTATGTCGTTCATCTATCCGAAAATTCTCACGCAGCGGAGTTTATTGGCTGTTCTGATGTCATTTTTGAGACATTGTCATTAGATATCACAGATACAGCACATATGACCGACCTTGTGACACTTGTGGACAAACAGATGAGTAGGCTGAAAGAGCGGGGCATTCCTCATGTTGTGAAAATCGAATTGACTGGAGAAACCCCTGCTTATATTCGACTATCGCAGCTTGAGGTGCTGGAGGAGCTGATGGCTGTCCTTCATGAGCAGGAAGAAGAGGAAGACATATTCGTTTGGGTGATGTCGATTGACTGCCGAACAAATGAGGATATCGTCTATCCGGAAGATTCTTTTTTGAAAGAACTAACATCAGAAATTGCCCAGTTTGATACGTATGAAGAGCTGCTCTCACCGATTAAGCGTCATCCAACTTATAGAAGGTTAGGAAAAGCTCTCACAAAAGAGGATGAAGTGGATATAAAAGAAGAAGCACAAAGGCTGCTGACAGAACAGCTGAAGCAATTGTGAGAAAAGGAGAGGCATGATGAAAATACGTTCACTTCATATTGCGAATTTCGGAAAATTTTCTAATCAAACCTTTCACTTTTCTGATGATGGTTTTCAGCTAGTTTATGGCCTGAATGAATCGGGGAAATCGACATTGAAGGCGTTTATTGAATCGGTGTTATTTGGTTTTTCGAAAAGCAAAACGTATCAGCCGAAGCAGGGCTCATTTTATGGCGGCTCCCTCACATGTTTAGATGAAGAATTAGGTGTGATTCATATTGAGAGAACGTCTGATCAAGGCGGAAAAGCACAGGTGCTGTTACCCAATGGTGAAGTGAAAGACGAAGCTTTTCTACGTACGATGTTAAAGGGAACAGATCGCAGGTTATTTCAATCGATTTATTCTTTTGATGTGTTTGGGCTGCAAAATGTTCAAGCGTTAAACCAAGACCAAATGGGTGAATTTCTACTCTTTTCAAGCTTATTTGGCTCAGATGCGGCATCCAAGATGGATAGCAGACTGCTAAAACAGCAGGAGCAGCTATTTAAACCCAATGGACGCAAGCCTGAATTAAATCAGCAGCTTGAGCGTCTAAAAGAGCTGGCAGGTCAGCTGAAACAGGCAAAATTGGCAGAGGGACGTTATTCCGAAAAGAAACGAGAGCAAGCTGAATTAGTGGAGAAAATCGAACAGCTTCAACAAGAAATGAATCAGGCAGAAATAGACATTCAACAACTGACTGAACATATTCGGCTGTATCCCATGATAGAAAGCAAAGTGGAGCTTAAAAAAGAATTGGCGCGTTATCCAAAGCGAGTCAAACAGTTTAGACAGGAAACCGAGCATGAGCTTGATAAACTAGAATCACACCTTCACCCGAAAAAGGCACAATTGACAGCACTGAAACAAAAATTAGATCACTTGCAAACTTCGCTCACGCAAGTTCAACCACAATATGACAAGGATACATTGTTGGAGATGAAACGGGTCATGGCTGAGTCACCTGATGCTGAGTTTGTAAAAAAACGCATAGCAGAAGGGAAAGTAGAGCGGGGTTCATTGAAACAAAAAATAGAAGAAGCCGCAGCGAAGCTGAATTTTCAGCGTCCAATGCAGCTTGATCAAGTGGATGACTCACTTGATTTTGAGTGGGAATTAAAGGAGGCTGTCAGCCAATACGTTCGTTTAATGGATAGAAAAACGCAGCTTGATGACCGGTTTGATCATGCAAGACATGAGTTAGAAGAAGCGGAAACCGCTCTAAAAGGATTAAAGGAGCAGCCAGTTAGACAGCCGGTGTCAGACGAGGTCAGAGGAACAAGAGCGAAAGAGAAACAGACTCCTTTCCGGACGTGGTTATTCCCGCTAATGCTTATGACAGATGCTGTCATCCTCATCATCTTATTCTTTTTAGCAGAGAGCTGGGTGCCTTTGCTGTTTGCGGGGTTTTCTGTATTTACCTTCATAGCGATTTATCCATTGCTTAAACAGACACAGTTGAAACAAGCAACCAATGGTAGCACCTCTGAGTCCTTTTATGTTCAAGCGGCTTCAGCTGAAACGCTTGTCAGGCAAAAGGAACTTCTATATGAAAGAATCATCCGTCAATATGAAGACTGGGAGCAAGAGCTGGAGCCTGTCCAGCAGCAAGTAGAGGAAATGAAAAGACAGCTGGGCTTGTCGACAGAGCTTCCATTCCTTGTAGAAGCTTTTCATATCCTAAAACAATTAAAAGCAAATACAGCGGCATATGAGGCACTTGATAGGGAAATAGAAGCGCTCACTTATCAGCAATCGGCCTATGAGCAAAAAGTCGCAGCGTTAAGCCGCCTCCTTCAAAGAAAAGAAGGAAGCATTCAAGAAAGCATCTCAGCCTTTCATGAGATATTAAAAGATGAGGCGAAAAGAGAAAAAGAACGTCAGGCATTGCACATCTCCATTCAACATGTGGAGCAGCAACTGACAACGCTGGAAGGAGAAATTCAATATTACGAAAAACAGATGAACGAGCTTTTTCGTCAAGTAGAAGCAGAGTCAAAGGAAGACTACCATGTACTGTCTCATCAATCCAAAGAATACCGGGATCGGCTGTATCATTTGCAGCAGCTGAATCAAGAGCTGCACAGAAGCGGTTGTATGGATGAGGAGGAAGTCATTGCTCGTAAAGGATTGCGCCACCTTGAGGAAGAGTGCGCACAAGCGAAAAAGCGTCTGCATGACATTGAACAAAATGTGACGAATATGAAGCAGCGCTTGGCAGAACGATCAGTGGAAATCCGGCAAATCGAAGCGTCAGGTACAGTGTCTGATTTGACTCATCAGCTTGCGATAGAGCAGGAGCATGCGAAGCACCTTGTGAAAAAATGGGCAGCTATTCAGCTCGTCCGCTCCGTTATTCGAGAGAAGCTAAATGAGCATAAAGAAACGAGGCTGCCAGCGCTTCTTCAAACGGCTTCCCGCTTTATTCAGCCGTTAACGAATGAGCGATATGAATCCATTTTATTTTCAGGCGAAGATGACCGGCTGATTGTGAAACGGAAGGATGGACGAATATTCCGCCCAGAGCAGCTTTCACAGGCAACTTGTGAACAAGTTTATCTTGCGATTCGTTTTGCGCTTGCTTTGTCCCACCAGCAGAATTGTCAGCTTCCCTTTATGATGGACGACAGTTTCGTTCATTTTGATCATGTCCGTCTAGGAAGAGTGCAGGAGTTAATGAAAGAACTCACTCGTTTTGAGACGCAGCTGTTTTATTTCACCTGTCATCATCATATGAAAGAAACAGTGGAAGAGGGACAGATTACGAGTTTAGCAGTAGATTGATTGACAAATAATGACTTATGTTATACTTATATGAGCAGAAACATGGAAGGAGCTTTTATTGAATGGCTAAAGGGATCATGACCTATGACGTCGGCGAACAAGTTGACCTGCATTTATTAATTAAATCATCTACTAAAGGGATTGCAAGTAATGGCAAACCATTTTTAACCTTAATTCTTCAAGATCAAAGTGGAGATATTGAGGCGAAGCTATGGGATGCAAAGCAGAATGATGAGCTCACATATGCCGCGCAAACCATCGTGAAGGTAGTAGGTGATATTCATCATTATCGCGGGAGGAATCAACTGAAGCTTAGGAATATACGCCCTGTTGCTGAAAACGAGCAAATTCGAATTGATGATTTTCTAGAAACAGCTCCTATTCCAAAACACGATATGATGGATACCATTATGCAATATATTTTTGATATGAAAAATCCTAATATTCAACGTGTCACAAGACATTTGCTCAAGAAGTATGGACAGGAATTCGCCGATTATCCAGCAGCTACAAAAAACCATCACGAGTTTGTATCGGGTCTTGCCTATCATGTGGTATCTATGCTGCATTTAGCGAAATCAATTGTTGATCTATATCCATCACTCGATCGAGATCTTTTATATTCAGGCATCATTCTTCATGATTTAGGGAAAGTCAAAGAGCTTTCCGGTCCAGTTTCGACTACTTATACAGTCGAAGGGAATTTAATTGGGCATATTTCTATTATGGTGACAGAAATTGCAAAAGCCGCAGAAGAGCTTGGTATTGATTCAGAGGAAATTCTCATTTTACAACACTTAGTGCTAAGTCATCACGGAAAAGGAGAGTGGGGCAGTCCTAAACCGCCAATGGTGAAGGAAGCTGAAATTCTCCACTATATTGATAATTTAGACGCGAAAATGAACATGATGGATCGTGCGCTTGAACATGTGAAGCCAGGAGAATATACAGAGCGTATTTTTGCATTAGAGAATCGTTCATTTTATAAACCAACCTTTCACAATGAATAACATTGTCAAAACGTCCGCTGGAAGCGGGCGTTTTTTTTCATAACTTGTCTTCTTGCCGCATAAGCATGTAACACAAAGGAAGAGAGATTTGTCCTGAAAAAAGGAGGCGATGACAATGTTGTTTTTTCCATGGTGGGTGTATGCATGTATCATTGGCATTATCTTTTGTGCATATAAATTAATGACGACAGCCAAAGAGGAGCAAGAGATTGATCAATCCTTTATTGAAAAAGAAGGAGAAATCTTTATTGAGCGAATGGAACAGGAAAGAGAGCGCAGACGTCAAGGTCAGCAAGTAAAACGATCACAGGAACCGGCGAAACATGAAGACCATTCGATTGCTTAGACAGACATCTATTCATACAAAAACCCCTCTGCAATTAAAAACGCAGAGGGGTTTTTCATAATTATTGGCTTTGAGTTTCTGTTGTTGTTTGTTCAGATTTTTCTTTGAACGTGTCTTGAAGTTCTTTATCTTTTACTTTCACATCGGCAGCTTTCACCAATTTGTTTAAGATTGTTTGGATTTCAGTTGAGTCTGCTTGCTTTTGTTCAAGCAGTTCTTTTTTCAAGTCTGCTTTCATGTCATTATATTTACCGCGTTCTTCGGTCTTTTTAATGATATGGTAGCCATATTGTGATTTTACTGGCTTGCTGATTTCATTTACTTTTAGTTTGAAGGCCGCTTTACTGAAGTTCTCATCCATTTGGCCGTCTTTTGCGAACCAGCCTACATCGCCGCCTTGTGCTGCTGAAGACGTGTCAGTTGAGTATTCAGACACTAGGTCATCCCATTTTTCGCCTTTATTTAATTTCTTTTCCACTTCTTCCGCTGTTTTCTTATCAGCGACTAAAATGTGGCTCGCGCGGATTTTCCCTTTGAGGTCATCATAATACGCTTTTACTTCTTTATCAGTGATTTTAATGTTAGCTTTTGCAGCCTTTTGCGTAAGTAGCTCATATTTCACTTGATCTTTGATGTAGTCTTTCCCGTATTCATCTTGAAGCTGTTTTAAACGGTCTGCTCCAAGTGTCTTTTTATATTCTTTCAATTTCTTATCAATTTCTTTATCTGATACTTTGTATTTGTCAGCAAGAACCTTTTGTTGAACAAGTAGGTTTAATGCATCTCCGCCTGCTTGTTTCTTAAGAGTTGTGTAAAGCTCTTCTTTTGTGACATCTCCTGATTTTGTTGTTGCGATGACTTCTTTATCACCGCTACTGCATGCGCCAAGAGTTAAAACACTTACTGCTGTTACAGCTGCTAAAGCTATTTTTTTCATTCAAAAAACACTCCTAATCTTTCCAATTTATTTATCATTGCTTGTATCATAACATATTGTGACACGCTGTAAAAAGAAATGCAAATGGGAGGGCATTCGTCTAGTCAATTTTTTGTGCTCGACATACACATATAGTGATCACAAAAAGGAGGCTGAATTATATGGGAGCAGGATATTCTAATGGATTTGCTTTATTGGTCGTGCTATTCATTTTGCTGATCATCGTTGGTGCAGCATATCTTTACTAATTAAATCGCTGTTACAGAAAGGAGCCGTCCTGCCATGCGTGCGGGCGGTTCTTTTTTAAAACGATGACAGGTGCCTAAACGTTTTCAATGTTTCTGCATACACTGAGCTTAGAACAGAGGAAGAACTGGCAGGAGGTGTTTTCACATGGGAGGAGAAGTCTTTGCTGGCGGTTTTGCACTAGTCGTCGTGTTATTCATTTTATTGATCATTATCGGTGCATCTTGGATTTACTAATAGATCATCCTACACAAAAAGCTGCCATCAAACAGGCAGCTTTTGCTTTGATCTTAAACAGAAATGGTAATTTCAACAAATGATGAAATGAGTAAGATCAGGATCGATACATTGATAAAGCGAAACACCTTATCTTGCCGTTCTTCAGGAATCTCTCTGACAAGGCATAATGTATTAGTAAGCCTGTTTATTGAGTACACAATAAACGCGGCAAAGGCGATGAAGTAAAATAAAACTATCGGAGATCCCCCCTCTCTATGCTATTCCCATACTACATTACCAAATTTTTTATGAAAAAGATAGAAGTTGGCTTTAAAAACCTCATGATGAGGAAGTTGGGTCAACTAAAATATCAAACTCGTCTTGGGCTTGATCAATGATGCAGGATTTTGGTGCTTTTAGCAGTTTCCATGCAAATAAAAAGTCAGGCAAACAATAGCCTGCATGAATACTTGCGATCATGATAAAATAGTGTGCGTACATTGGAAATGCTATTCCTAAAATAAAGTAAACAGGTGAGATGACACAAAACGGGCTGAGCAGTGAGAAAAGCATCACTCTCTTCGGCACGCGCTGCCAGCAATTTCGTTTAAATAACGTCATTTTTTCCTTATTTTTCATCACTGGGATCAAGTGAACCACACGGTGGACAAGCAATGTCGCAAGTAAAAGCACGACAAAGAGAGGTGCATTGTGACTGCTGAGTCTCGTTTCAGGATGAGTCAGTTGAAAACATAAAAACGCCATAATGAAAAAAAGTATAGTAAGACTTATTGCTGAAATCATCATTCTCGTATAACCATAATCCTTTTCAAGATTAATGGTCTTCCAACAATTCATTTTTCATCCTTCCAATCTCAAAAATCTAATTGAATATCTCAAGATAATTTACTCTTCCTGAGGATAAAAATCAATGGTTTTGATGAAAAAAAATAAAATGTTCTATTCATATGGAATTAAAGAGAGGAAACTTTGGATTTTTCAAGAAAAAAAGACAAGAGGGGGAGGTTCGTCTCTTTCGTCAATGAGTAATTTCGGCTAAAATAGAATGACTAAGAGAAAGAGGGAACGTACATGAGTATTGAGGAACGAATGAGCCAGCTCGAATATTATATGGAGCTTTTACTGACGGCGACAGATATGAGTCGTTATCCATATTATTCGCTATTAATCCGGCAGCGTGTATCAAAAGAAGAGGCAAAGGACATTGAACGTATTTGTGCTGAGCTTTCAGATGAAATGGACAAGCAAAAAGCACAAGGCTATGTCATGTTCGACAATCTCCTTGCGCTTTTTGCGGGGCAGTTAGTTGAAAAGCTGGATGTTCATGAGACCATTTTTGCTTTGCATGATCAAGGGCTGTTTCAGCCGTTAATGAATGAATTTATAAAGATCATTAAACAATTTGATTTGCTTTAGCCGCTTTCTCATCTGCTGAGTCTTCAAGCTCCTCAGTCTTTTTCGTGACTTTCCCACGCTCATTCAAAAAGTCCTTCTCGATGTTTGAAAACGATTTCTCAAATATCTCCATGAAATCCTCACCATAAATATTTCGAATAATACACATCATTTCTAAAATTTCAGGGAACTTTCCGTAAATGTCATGAAGCGGCTGTGCGCCTTTGACAATACCAGTTCGTGCCGGGTCGTAATCTTCGAGTAGTTTATGGAATGTCTCTTCGCCTTTTGGCGTTAGCTCAATATACGTATTGCGTTTATCGTTTAACTTTTTAGAAAATTTCAAAAATCCTCTTTCCTCTAATTTCTTGGAGAAGTTAAACGCCGTTGATACATGCATGACGCCAAACTTTGCAATTTCTGATATTGAAGCTCCTTTTAATTGATACGCAATCCATAAAATATGATGCTCATTGATATTCAGGTTATACGGTTTGATCCACTGCTGCCAATCTTTTTCAATGGATTTCCAAAGAGCTTTGCTCAATTGGGCCATTCTTTGACTGAATAAAAGTGCTTCTTTTACATCGAAAGGCTGTTCCGAATGATTCATCCATTTCACCTACTTCTCTTTTTCTTGTAATTCTATTATGCCAATAAAATAAAGATTAATAAAGCTGAAAATTCAAGAATTTTAAAAAGTCATGAAAAACATTGTCAAAATAACCTTTTTTGAACAAAAAAAGTGCGGGATACGCACACCGCACACTTTTGTAAACGAATATTTATTTGTGAGTATATTAGTTTTGTAAGGTTTTCTCCAGCTGTTTGAGCTTTTCCTCAATTTCTTGAATTTCCTTTTGCAGGTCCTGCTGATGAGGTTTGATTTCTTCACGCCATTGCTGAATTGATGTTTGCAATTCAGTCCCGACCTCTTTAATGACTTCTGCACTTTCCTTTGCTGTTTCAACAATTTGCTCTTTTAGAGCTTGTCCATCTCTTTTTAATTTTGTCAGCGTATCTTCGAATTTGTCATAGCTGTCTTTCATCTTTTCGCGTACATCTCTGCCAGAAGAGGGAGTCGTCAGGAGCACTGCCGCACCTCCGAGGAGAGACCGCCTACAAATAATCCTGTTAATAAAGAACGTCCACTAGCCATTCCAATCACCTCTAGTCAAATTTTACACATTCGCAAGTTCTCTCTGAGCTGATGATCAGCTTCATTGAACTTCCATACATAGCTTGCTTTATTTTAGCATACTTTTGAAGAAAAGGGAGGGGAGAAGGTTGTCTGTCTTTCTGTTCGTTTTTATGTGTATCGGTGTTATTTTCGCAGGTGGTTCCATTCATTATGTAAGACAGCTTGGGTATGCAGGGGTCTTATCCGCCAAAACATGTATTGAAACAAAAAGCACTTGTCTGTGCGGCAGGTGCAGGGATTTCGCTCCTCGTTTTGCTGCTTACCCTTTTTCTTTTATAAAAGGTTGAAAAAAAACCTCTTCATCTTATTATGAAGAGGTTTGGTTATTCATTAAGCGACTTCGATCATTCTTGCACGCTTTAGAATGGACTGAGCAATCGGGAACACAAATACCATTGCGATGGTATTAATCACAACTGCTGGCAGGACAACACCCACAAAAAGTGCCGGTAATGCAGCTGGCAGTCCAGTGATCAGTAAAGCGGCCGATAGGAAAACCACGCCGGATACGGCGGTTCCGATAGCTGTTAGCACGGCGGTCAGCACGACTTTGTTCTTCATCTTTTGGCAGGATAAGAAAAGGGCCAACAAGATAAAGGCTGTTACCGGCTTATCTATCATATTTGGAATTTGTCCGCCTGGGAAACCCGTTGTCAAAGCGGAAATGACCCCAGTCACCAGGGCAATGACGACGACATGCTGCACCCGAGGGAAAAGGATGATGCTTAAAAACATCATGACCAGCATCATATCAGGTTTCATTCCGAAAAAGATGGGCGGGAAAATCGTGTGCAAAACAGCTCCCATTGCTGCAAGCAATGACATAATCACTAATTCTTTTGTTTTCATTTCTATGCTCTCCTCTGCTAAGCTCTTATAGGACTCTCCAATAATATGGCTCATCATTTATTGCAAGAGTCATGACCTTATATTTCTCGTCATTATAACAAATTTATTTCGCGATAGAAAAGCTTTTTTACTCATTTTCTTGCTGGAACTTTTTCATAAAGTCCGCAAGTTTTTGGCAGTCTTCTATAGAGACCGCATTGTAAATAGATGCTCTGCATCCACCAACAGAACGGTGGCCGGCAAGTCCAACCATTTGTTCTTGTTTTGCTTTCTCTACAAAGGATGCGGTGAGCGCATCATCACGAAGGGTGAATGTGATATTCATATGCGAACGGCTGTCAGCGCGTGCATGTCCTTTGTAAAAACCGCCGCTTTGATCAATCGTATCATAGAGAATCGCTGCTTTTTGTTCATTGCGTTTTTCTGCTGCTTCTACGCCGCCAGCATGTTTGACATGCTCAAGGACAAGAGACAGCATATAAATGGCAAAAGTCGGTGGTGTGTGATAAAGAGAATTGGCTTTCGTGTGTGTTGAATATTTTAAAATTTTAGGTGTGCCGCTTTTTTCTTTCTCTAATAAACGTTTGCGCGCGATCACAATCGTGATACCAGAAGGCCCAAGGTTTTTTTGTGCCCCTGCATAAATGAAATCAAATGAAGAAACGTCTATTTTTTTGCTGAGAATATCACTGGACATGTCCGCAATGAGCGGAAGCGATGTGTTTGGGAACGTTTTCCACTGAGTACCGAAAATCGTATTGTTCGATGTGATGTGCAGGTAAGCACCCTCTGTTAAACTGGACGTATCTACTTCTGGAATATACGAATAGTTGTCGTCTTCGCTTGAAGCAAACACAGACGTGTGACCAAACACTTTTGCTTCTGACAATGCTTTTTCTGACCAGGCTCCTGTTTGAATGAAATGAGCGGTTTCGCCTTCGTGTAAGAAGTTCATTGGAATCATCGCAAATTGAAGACTTGCTCCGCCTTGTAAAAAGAGGACCTCATAGTCTTCTGGAATGTCCATCAGCTCCACCAAAAGCGCTTTTGCTTTATTGTGGACCTCTTCGTATTCACTGCTGCGATGAGAAAGTTCCATCACAGACATCCCGGTTTGTTTAAAATCAACAAGTTCTTCCTGTGCTTTTTGAAGCACTTCTAGCGGCAGTGCCGCCGGACCAGCATTAAAATTCGTCGTTCGCTTCATCACAATCTCTCCCTATTTCTCGCGTTAATGGATCAAAAGATAAAACCATCCTATCACAAATTTGAGGGATTTGGACAAAAAAATTGAATCGTCCTAAATATCTTACTATTCAGGAGATGTAAGCTCTAAAAAAGAGGCAGACAAAAGAAAAACCTCATCAATTAAGATGAGGTGAGCCGCGTATGGATGGCAGAAGAAATGTCTTTTAAATCCTCTGATGTGTATTGATCTTGATGTGATTTCCATACTGCGCCAAAGCCATCTCCTTTGCCGTAGCGCGGAATGATGTGCATATGGTAATGGAACACAGATTGTCCGGCTTTTTCGCCGTTGTTGTTGAGGAGATTTAAACCAATTGGTTCAAATTCCTGTTTAATGGCCCTTGCAATCTTTGGAATCGCTTGGAAGTAGTGATTCGACACGTCTGGTGTCATGTCATAAATGTTTTCTTTATGTATTTTCGGGATTACAAGGGTATGTCCTTTTGTCACTTGGCTAATATCAAGAAAAGCCAATACATGCTCGTCTTCATATACTTTTGCACATGGAATGTCTCCATCAATAATCTTGCAAAAAATGCAGTCGCTCACGCCATGTCACTCCTCATTCTTTTTCTTTATCGTATCACAAAAAGAAACAAAAAAGAAAACAGGACAAGCGAACTCCTTTGGTCGCTCATCCTGTTCCTGCAGAAGAAATGCCGATGTTTTCATTTGATATGCCTTTTTGAATTCTCTATTTACTGAAATAAAGAATTCATATGCCTGCTATTTCTGCCGTAAACACCTCATTTGACGTTTTGGTTTGTCGTATACAACATTGTATAGGACACAAAAATCAAGAATCAGTGAAGCAAAACAGAAGCTAAGGTTTTTAGATGAAAAACCAACTTGTCATGCGGTTCTTTGCCTTTAACAAACACCTCATTTACGTATTGGTCATCAAGTTCATTTCTTCTACATACATTATGATGACCAAGGCGCCTGTGTTTTATTCATGGCCAGTCTATAGGTAAACATTTCAAATTATCTTTCGTTTTTGGTACTATAAAGGAAAAAAGAAAGAAAGGAACGAAGTGATGTCCCTTTTAACTGTAAAAGATGTAACGGGTGGATATACGAAGAATCCCGTTCTGAAAAATATTTCATTTGAATTAGAAAGAAACCAAATCGTTGGCCTCATTGGTCTAAACGGGGCGGGAAAAAGTACAACCATTCGTCATATTATTGGGTTAATGAAACCGCATAAAGGTGTTATTGAATTAAACGGACGAACCCTTCAAGAAGATCAAGAGGCGTATCGTTCGCAATTTACGTTTATTCCAGAGACACCTGTTCTATATGAAGAATTAACATTAAAAGAGCATTTAGAGCTGACGGCGATGGCTTACGGCCTTTCAAAAGAACAATTAGAAGAACGTTTGCCATCATTGCTGAAAGAATTTCGAATGGAGAAACGGCTGAAATGGTTCCCTGCTCATTTTTCTAAAGGAATGAAGCAGAAGGTCATGATCATGTGTGCGTTCCTGGTAGAACCAGAGCTGTATATCATTGATGAACCGTTTTTAGGGCTTGATCCGCTTGCGATAAATGCCCTATTGGAACGAATGAATGCTGCGAAGAAAAACGGTGCTAGTGTCCTGATGTCAACGCATATTTTGGCAACGGCTGAACGCTACTGTGATTCCTTTATTATTTTGCATGAAGGGGAAATAAGAGCGAAAGGAACACTGACTGAGCTGAGAGAGCAGTTCAACATGAGAGATGCGACACTTGATGATCTTTATTTGGAATTAACAAAGGAAGAAAGCTATGAGTAAAACAACGCAAACCATTTGGAAATCACGATTAGAGGAACACGTACAGGAAACAAGAAAATACTTAAAATACATGTTCAATGATCACCTTGTTATTGTGCTGATCTTTTTCCTTGCCGGCGGCGCAAGCTGGTATAGCAATTGGCTGAAACATATTCCAGCTCACTTCCCGTCATACTGGGTCATGGCAGTTGTTTTCTCATTGGTGCTGACAAGCTCCTACGTGCGAACGTTGATCAAAGAGGCTGACCTCGTGTTTTTGCTTCCTTTGGAAGGGAAGATGGAGCCTTATTTAAAACATGCTTTTAACTTCAGCTTCCTTTCTCAGCTGTTTCCTTTAATTGCCGTATCGATTATTGCTCTTCCGCTTTATTCGGCTGTCTCAACAGGAGACCTCATGCTGTATGTGCTGATTTTGGCGCAAATGATATTGATCAAGGGTCTGAATACAGCGATTCAGTGGAGAATGACTTATTTCCCAGGAAAACATGTCAGATGGCTTGATGCGGCGATTCGTTTTCTATTGAACACGATTATCATGTATACCGTTTTACAGGCAGCCTATGCGATTGCAATTGTTTTTTACATTTTATATGCCGTTTATCTGATTTATTTAACAAATGCAGTAAAAAAACAGCCTTTTCAATGGGAATTGCATATTTCTGATGAATTAAAACGGAAGCAGCGCTTTTATCGTTTGGCGAACTTATTTACAGATGTCCCTCATTTAAAGAAACAAGTGAAAAGAAGGGCATACTTGGACTGGATTTTGCAGTTTGTTCCCTATGAGCAGCGCAAAGCTTTTTCATACATGTATGTGAGGGCGTTTTTACGTTCAAATGACTATTTTGGCCTTGTGTTTAGGTTAACGGTCGTGTTTGTGCTCATTATCCTGTATACCGGTGCAGCTGATTGGGTGGGGGCATTACTCGTTTTGTTCACAGTATTTATTACAGGTGTACAGCTTGTCCCATTAACGAAGCACTTTGCACATCTTTCGTTACAGGCACTTTATCCAGTCGCTCAGACGGAAAAGGAACGGAGCTTTTTTGTACTCGTCCGCAATGTGCTCATCATCCAGTCGATTGTGCTTAGCTGCGCCGTTTTGCCAGCAGGAGGATGGAAGGGAAGCGGACTTGCTCTTCTCATTTCATTGGCATTTGTGCTGGTGCTGTTCAAGCCTTACGTTCAAAGCCGATTAAAAAAGATGAGATAAGCGGAGAAATGTTCTTTACAGCGAGCGGATGACATCGAGGAGGGGACCGGATGAATGCAGCTGAACGAGATTTGTATGAAGAGGCTATTCTTTTTCGAACGCGTTTTTTAAGAAAACCTTCAAAGATCGAGCGGATTTCAAAAGGAGTTCAGCAGCAAGTGAACCGGCGAATCCCTGCTCGATTTCACCAAGTCATCACAAGTGCGGTCAAAACAATGGTGGAATCCACTGTATCAGGAACACACTTTACTTCATTTTCAGTGATCGATGACCAATTGTCTATCGTAGAGAGAAATGAGCTGGCAAAGGATCGAGTGAAATATTATCAAAAGGCAGCTGCGATTGAAGGCATTGGAACAGGTGCGGGTGGGTTGTTCCTCGGAATGGCGGATTTTCCGCTGCTGCTGAGCATTAAGATGAAATGTCTTTATGAGCTCGCATGTATTTACGGCTTTGATTTGTCTCAAAAAGAGGAAAGACTCTTTTTGCTCTGTATTTTTCAACTCGCGTTCTCAGGCAGTGAACATCGTCATAAAATGATGAAAATCATTGAGGATTGGGAAACAAGCCGAGAGGAAATGGATTGGTACAGCTTTCAGCAGGAATATCGAGATTATATTGATCTGGTCAAGCTGTTTCAATTAATGCCAGTGGTCGGTGCCGCAGTTGGCGGGGTAGCAAATCATCAGCTGACAGGACAGCTTGGAGATGTCGCACGTCATGTGTTTCACTTGCGAATATTGGAAGAAAAGAAGTGAAAAAGCCGCTGATCAGCGGCTTTTTTTTATTCGTCGTAGGAAAGGACGGCATGAGCAAGTACCTTTGCTGCGACAGGCATGGCTTTTTCGTTGACATCAAATTTCGGATGATGATGTGGATACACATCCTGGCTGTTTTCTGGCATGGCCCCTGTGAAGAAGAAGGTGCCAGGGACATGTTGAAGGTAGTAAGCAAAATCTTCTCCGCCCATTTGGGTCTCTGCTTCTTTTACTTCTGTGACTCCTTCTGTCTGTTTGGCTATTTCAGCAATATATTCAGTTGGCGCAGGGTGATTTTTGACAGCAGGATAGCCTCTCACATATTCATATGTGTAAGATGCATCGTGCATGTGGCAAACCCCTTTCACCACCTGTTCAATTTCACGTTCAATGATGTGGCGTGCACTTTCTTCAAAAGACCGTGCAGTACCGGTTAAGACAGCTGAGTCTGCAATCACGTTAAAGGCATTCTCAGCGACAAATCCCCCAACAGATACCACTGCGGAATCAATCGGATTAACTTTACGGGCAACGACTTGCTGAAGATTAGCGACAATTTGTGAACCGATGAGGACGGCATCTTTTGTGAGGTGAGGCTGTGCGCCGTGTCCGCCTTTCCCTTGGACTTGAATAGAGAAACGGTCGGCGGCAGCCATAAAGTTCCCGCTTTTATAAAGAACAGTGCCACAAGGCTCTGAAGACCAAAGGTGTGTGCCGAAAATGACATCAACTCCGTCTAAACAGCCGTCCTCAATCATCGGCTTAGCACCGCCGGGGGCATATTCTTCAGCGTGCTGATGGATGAGAACGATTTTTCCTTTTAACTGATCCCGGTGCTCATGCAAAATTTTCGCTAATACAAGAAGCGTCGCAGTATGCCCATCGTGACCGCATGCGTGCATGACCCCAGGCTTTGTCGACCGGTAAGGCACATCCTTTTCATCGTGAATAGGAAGTGCATCAAAATCAGCTCTAAGGGCAATGGTCGGCCCTGGTAAAGCTCCATCAATAAAGGCCAAAACGCCATGACCGCCTACCTGAGTACGTGTCGGTATATGTAATGTGTCATAGTAGTTTGCGATGAAAGCGGCAGTTTCTTCTTCCTGAAAAGAAAGTTCTGGATTCATATGGAGATGGCGTCTAATTTCAACCATTTCCTCATAATGTTCATCAAGACGCTCATTGATCTTTTTGTGTAAAGTGGATACTGTCATTGATCCGAAAACCTCCCTTATGCTCTTTTACTGATTGTATGGCAATTGTTAGAATCTTTCAACAAAAGAGGATTTCGTGAACGACTGACAAGGTCATTTTACATAAAAGTCGAAGAGTGATATGAAGCTGGAAAAAAGGGGGAGAGGGATTGGGAAGCTGTCCAAATTGTTCAAAAGCATTTTCTTTCGTCGAAAAATTTCAATTATCACTTGCGAGAATCATGCTCTGTCCAAGCTGCCGGCACCAAATCAAAGAAACGTTCGTTTCGAAGATGAGTTTTTTCATGATCTGCTTGATTCCACTGTTGGTGCTGCTTATTCAGATGAAAGGTGCTTCACCTATGCTGAAGTGGCCGATCTTATTAGGATGGATTTTGCTGAATTTTTATGTGCTTCAGCCGATCATTCATCGGTACGAGCTAAAGGAAAGGCATTGAAAGCCCAGCAGAAGGGCTTTCAGCGTGTAGACAAGCCCTCGCATTCTTTGTCAGTCCTGCGTGCCGGTGCTCACGAATGTTAAATTCGCTCCGCGCCGGTACTCGTCCTTCCTAGACTGCAAAGGTTTTCATGTCACGCTGAAAAGAAGACAAAGGGCTAAAATCAAGTTCATTTTAGCCCTTTGTCAACAATCCGAGTTTTTTCATGAAAAGAAGTGCGAAAAGCACTTCCTTAATGGTCTGTGACGGCATGATAGGATGTGAGATAGGCAGGGCGGGAGAAGATGGAACCTGTATCCTCGTGTGGCTGAAAAAAGGCTTCTGACTCTTGAAAGTCTTGAAATAAGTCTTCTGATTCCCAAAGGGTCAAAATCAAGTAAACCTCTTCATCCTTTTTTGGTCTTAACACACGAAGTGCCTGAAAGCCGCGCTGATGTTCTGAAATGTTAGTTTTTTTCTGAAAGGTGGATTCAAAAAGTGCCCTGCTCTCGAGCTTTACAGGGATATGATTTAAAGTGACGAAACCAGATTGGACAAGCTCGCCTTTCGAATAAATCACATCATAGGCATGGGGCGCTTTAAAGACCGTCTCACCCTCCGTTTCATGAAAAAGAGCCGCTTGTTCTTTCCCGACCATATAAAGCAGATTTTCCAGATGGTGCTTTTTTGCGATTTTTTGCAAAAAGTCTGCTGTTCCATATGTAATATAGAAATTCATCTAAACCGCCTCCTGCTTGATAGTATAACAAAAGAATGATATATAATTCTTTGGTAGTCAATCCATAAAACATATTATGAAGCAATACATCCCATACTATCCGTATAAAGGAATGAGGTGACCTAATTTGAAGAAAAAGAAGATAATCATTCCATTAGTCATAGCAGGAAGTACGCTCGTGCTTTCATTTATTGGCTATCTGACCATTTTGTTTTTAGGACATTATGTTATAGATGAGAAGAAGCTCGTTTTTCACGCTTCCTCAAAAATCATTGATCAGAATGGAAAAGAACTCACAAGCATGTATTCGGAAAATCGGGACCCTGTGTCATTAAAGGAGGTCCCTGATAAAGTGGCGAAGGCTTTTGTTGCTGTAGAGGACAAGCGCTTTTATGAGCATCATGGAATTGATGCACAATCTATTTCAAGGGCGATTTATCGAGATATATTAGCAGGTGGAAAGGTAGAGGGCGGCAGTACGATCACCCAGCAGCTTGCCAAAAATATTTTTCTCACAAACGATAAAACGTTTCTTCGAAAAACAAAAGAAGTCATTATTGCTATTAATTTAGAAAGAGATTACTCAAAGGATAAGCTGCTTGAGATGTATTTGAATCAGCTTTACTTCGGCCACGGCGTCTATGGCATTCAAGCAGCCGCCAATTACTATTTCAGTAAAGATGTAAAAGATTTAACTGTCAGTGAGGGGGCTACGCTTGCCGCAATGCCAAAGGCACCGTCAACGTATTCGCCTGTTTTACACCCAGATAAAAATAAACAAAGACGAGATACCATCCTGAATTTAATGAATGAACAAGGATATTTGTCATCTACAGAGACAGTAGAAGCAAAAGGAAGAACATTGGGCATCCACTTGAAAAAGAAATCAGAAACACCTTGGGTGGACAGCTATGTCGATCTCATCATAAAAGAAGCAGAATCACAGTATTCGATTTCACATGAGCAATTGCTTCAAGGCGGCTATACCATTACGGTACCCATCGATATGAATTTGCAAAAAGTCGCCTATGAAGCAATGAAAAACAACCGTTATTTCCCGGGAAAAAGCGGCTCGCCAGAAAGCAGTGCAGTGTTTATTGATAATGTGTCTGGGGGAGTAAAAGCAGCCGTTGGCGGACGGGAATATCAGGCAAGAGGATACAACAGGGTAACGGCTCTGAGACAGCCTGGATCTGTTTTTAAGCCGATAGCAGTGTATGGCCCAGCGTTGCAGGAGAAAAAATTCAGACCTTATTCACTCCTTGAAGACAAAGAAAAAAGCTATGACGGCTATTCACCAAAGAATTACGATGGACAGTATGAAGGACAAGTTACGATGGTAGATGCCCTCATGAAAAGTAAAAATACAGCTGCTGTATGGACGTTAAGTCAGCTTGGCATTGACACCTCTAAATCTTATCTTGAAAAGATGGGGATTGATATTTCGGATAAAGGACTTGCCATAGCACTTGGCGGTTTAGAAAAAGGGGTTTCTCCATTGCAGATTGCTGGAGCCTTTCATACATTCGCAAATGAAGGCGTCTATAAAAAGCCTTTCTTCATTCAGAAAATTAGCAATGATGAAGGAGAAACCGTTGAAAAAAATCGAAACAAGCAAGAACGAGTGTTTAGTGTGCAAAACGCTTGGAATATGACAAGAATGCTGCAGCAGGTCGTCAAAGGCGGTACAGCTCAGAGCGGTTCATATGCCGGGGATTTAGCAGGTAAAACAGGTACAACCACTTATTCGGGTGTGAAAGGTGCAACAAAAGATGCTTGGTTTGCTGGCTATACACCTAGTACAACGGGTGCGATCTGGATGGGGTATGACAAAACCGATAACAGCCATTATTTAACCGGCGGCAGTCAGTATCCAGTGCAGTTATTTAAAGATATCTTGACGACAGCCCAAATCACCAATGAAACCTTCGAGAAACCAGAGGGGATTAAAGAACTTCAATCGCCGATCCATTTAGAAGGATTGTCAGGCTTTGAAGCACGTTATGTGTTTAAAATCAAAGGGCTGTTTACATTGGAGCTGTCATGGGATGAACAGGAGGACAAACGCGTCGAGTATCGCATTTATGAAAAGAGAAATGGAAGCGAGACACTGATCGACTCAGTAACAGGAACAAATAGCTATACAATGCCGTTTGCGAATGTGTTTTCAGATGCAGAGTATAAGGTTGTTCCATACAATACTCAAACAAAAGAAGAAGGCGAAGGCAGTTCTTACGTCAAGCCAGAGACTTTTGGTCGTTAATATTCGGCGATTTTTTGAACATTGAGCCGCTTTAGTATACCGTGCCTTGAAAAAGCGGTATAGTAAAAGCAGTGTTTGAGCCTTATACAAAGAGAGTGTGAGGCGAAAGGTGGAATGAAAGGTAATGGGAAAAACGAAGGGTTTTAACGACACGTTCTTAAAGGCGTGCAAAGGGGAACAAACAGACCATGTACCTGTTTGGTATATGAGACAGGCAGGACGCTCACAGCCTGAATATCGTGCCCTCAAAGAAAAATACGGGCTATTTGAAATTACGCATCAGCCAGAGCTATGTGCTTATGTAACAAGACTTCCTGTAGAACAATATGGTGTAGATGCCGCTATTTTATATAAAGATATTATGACCCCGCTTCCAGCGATTGGAGTGGACGTTGAAATTAAAAATGGGATTGGACCTGTGATTGATTCACCTATTCGGACAAAGGCGGATATTGACCGTCTTGGCGAGCTTCATCCTGAAGAAGACCTGCCATATGTGCTTGATACGATCAAGCTGTTAACGAAGGAGCAGCTGAATGTGCCGCTTATTGGTTTTGCAGGCGCCCCTTTTACGATGGCAAGCTACATGATAGAAGGCGGTCCATCTAAAAATTATCATAAAACGAAGGCGCTCATGTACAGTGAGCCAGAGACATGGATGCTGCTAATGAACAAATTAGCTGATATGACGATCACGTACATACGGGCACAGGTGAAAGCGGGAGTTCGTGCATTTCAAATCTTCGACTCTTGGGTTGGCGCTTTAAATGCAGCGGATTACCGGACATTTATAAAGCCGGTCATGCAGCGTATTTTCACAGAGCTGAAGTCTGAAAATGTACCAATGATTATGTACGGAGTTGGTGCAAGTCATCTAGCGAAAGATTGGCATGACCTGCCGCTTGATGTCGTTGGACTTGATTGGCGTATGAGTGTAGACGAAGCGCGTAAAGAAGGGTTAACCAAAACATTACAAGGAAACCTTGATCCAACGATTTTACTTTCTCCTTGGGAAGTAATTGAAGAAAGAGCAAAAGACATTTTAGATCAAGGGATGAAATCAGATCACTTCATCTTTAACCTAGGTCATGGGGTATTTCCTGATGTTTCACCAGAAACGTTAAAGAAGCTGACAGATTTTATTCACGACTACTCAGCTAAACATAAAAAAACATCCATTTAAACTATTTCAAATGATCAGAAGGAGTGTTGGTTGTGGAGAAAAAGAAAATGGGGCTTCTTGTTATGGCATATGGCACCCCATATAAAGAAGAAGACATTGAACGTTACTATACACATATTCGCAGAGGCAGAAAGCCGGAGCCAGAGATGCTGCAAGATTTAAAGGATCGTTATAAGGCCATCGGTGGTATTTCTCCTTTATCAAAAATTACAGAGCAGCAAGCAAACGGTTTGTGTGAACATTTGAATCATATCCAGGACGAGATTGAATTTCATGTGTACATTGGTTTAAAACATATCGAGCCTTTCATTGAGGATGCGGTTGCTGACATGCACAAGGATGGCATCACAGAAGCTGTAAGTATTGTCCTCGCGCCGCACTTTTCCACATTTAGTGTGAAATCGTATAACAAACGTGCCCAAGATGAGGCAGATAAGCTGGGTAATCTGAAAATCACTTCTGTTGAAAGCTGGTATGATGAGCCGAAGTTTGTAGATTATTGGGTCAAACAAGTGAAAGATACGTATGCATCCATGAGTCAAGAAGAACGAGAATCAGCCGTGCTGATTGTGTCTGCACACAGCCTTCCTGAAAAAATCATTGCAGCAGGAGACCCATACCCTGATCAGCTCGCGCAATCTGCCAAAATGATTGCTGAAGGTGCAGGGATTGAGCATTATGAAATTGGCTGGCAAAGTGAAGGCAATACGCCTGATCCATGGCTTGGACCAGATGTGCAAGATTTAACGCGTGACCTGTTTGAACAAAAAGGCTATAAAACGTTCGTATACGTGCCTGTTGGATTTGTCGCTGATCATCTTGAAGTGTTATACGACAACGATTATGAATGTAAAGTTGTAACAGATGAAATTGGCGCAGCCTACTATCGTCCCGAAATGCCAAATGCGAAACCGGCATTTATTGATGCACTAGCAGCAGTCGTATTAAAGAAGCTTAACGAAAGCAAGTAATCATATAAAAGAAGGCGATCCTATGCATGACAATCAAAAACACCTTGTCATCATTGGCGGCGGCATCACTGGTTTGGCTGCCGCCTTCTATTTGGAAAAGGAAGTCGAAGAAAAAGGTCTTCCTATCCAAATATCACTTATCGAAGCGAGTCCTAGGCTAGGTGGAAAAATACAAACCTTATATAAAGATGGCTATATCATTGAACGTGGACCTGATTCATTTTTAGAAAGAAAGGTCAGTGGACCGCAGCTGGCAAAGGATGTCGGTCTAGCCGATCAGCTCGTCAATAATGAAACGGGGCAAGCGTATGTATTAGTCAATGAAACCCTTCATCCAATGCCAAAGGGAGCTGTTATGGGGATTCCAACTCAAATCAGCCCTTTCATTACAACTGGGCTTTTTTCAGTTGCAGGAAAAGCAAGAGCAGCGATGGATTTCATTTTGCCAAAAAGCAAACAAACAGAGGATCAGTCACTGGGAGAATTTTTTAGAAGACGCGTGGGTGATGAAGTGGTGGAGAATCTAATTGAGCCGCTTTTATCAGGCATTTACGCAGGTGATATTGACCGTCTGAGCCTAATGTCCACCTTCCCGCAGTTCTATCAAACAGAACAAAAGCATCGCAGTTTGATTCTTGGCATGAAAAAATCACAGCAGCACGCGAAAGCGCAGCAAGTGACAGCGAAAAAGCAAGGGCAGTTCCAGACCATCAATCAAGGGCTGCAAGCACTTGTTGAAGCGGTAGAAAGTAAACTCAAGCTGACGACGATTTACAAAGGGACAAAAGTGACCAAGATTGAAAAAACAGATGGAGGCTATGGCGTTCAATTAGACAGCGGCCAAACGCTTTATGCAGATTCAGCCATTGTCACAACCCCTCATCAATCAATCTATTCAATGTTTCCAAAAGAAGCAGGACTTGAGTACCTGCATGAGATGACATCTACCTCTGTTGCAACAGTGGCTCTCGGTTTTAAAGAAGAGGATGTCCACAATGAATATGATGGTACCGGTTTTGTCATCTCAAGAAATAGTGATTTCTCCATTACAGCCTGTACGTGGACAAATAAGAAATGGCCACACACAGCACCTAAAGGAAAAACATTGCTGCGTGCATATGTTGGGAAAGCGGGCGATGAATCAATTGTCGAGCAGTCAGATCATCAAATTGTCAGCATCGTGCTGGAAGATTTGAAGAAAATCATGGATATTAAAGCAGATCCAGAGCTGACGACAGTGACTCGCTGGAAGACGAGCATGCCGCAATATCATGTGGGGCATCAAAAAAAGATTTCTCAAATGCGAGAAACGTTTAAGCAATCATATCCTGGTATTTATATCACAGGTGCTGCTTTCGAAGGTGTTGGAATCCCTGATTGTATTGATCAAGGAAAAGCGGCCATCTCAGAAGCTGTATCTTATCTATTTTCATAAAAATGAACTCCCTTTTCTGTCATGGAAAGGGAGTTTTTCATGTTCGTATGTTTCGAAAAGAGTGGTGAATAATAAAATGTAACAAAGTTGTTGCATCTGAGGAAAGGGATGTGGTATATTACTTTCTGTACTTAATGACCAAAACGTTCAAATAGTCATTTTGGGAGTGAGATCATGAGTGTTGATAGGAGACAAATGATTTTAGATGGAGCCACAAAGGCGTTTACTCAATTCGGGTATAAAGCCACGACAATGGACCTTGTAGCAAAGCTTGCCAACGTCGGAAAAGGAACGATTTATACCTTTTTCAAAAACAAAGAAGAGCTGTTTGATGAAATTTTCACATCACTGTTGATGGAGATGAGGAAAATTGCGGACGAAGCGATAGATGAGAAGAATACGTTCTCTGAAAACCTTCACTTAGCACTCTTTGCAATATTAGAATTTAGAAAAAACCACCAGCTCACCATTAAAATCTTTCAGGAAAATGCGGAGCTTGGCACGTCAGCGGTCAAAGAAATGATAGAAAAAATGGAGCAGATGATTATTCGCTATATTAAAACAAAAGTAAAAGAAGCGATTGAAAAAGGCGACATTAAGCCCTGTGATCCTGAATTGACGGCATTTGTGATGGTGAAACTATATATTGCACTTATTTTTGATTGGGAAAAGCGATACGAGCCTTTAACAAAAGAAGAGGTAGCCGAATCGCTCGAGCTTTATGTACTCAAAGGACTGTCTGCAACAACGTAATTTTTTTTTGAGTTCAAATGACCAAATTGCCAATTTAGTCATTCATCAATGGGAGGAAAACAGCAATGAATTTAATTCGGAATCAATGGAAAGACATTGTGACGAGCAAAAAACTACTGATCCCGATTTTAGCTGTCTTATTTATTCCACTGATTTATAGTGGTGTATTTTTAAAAGCTTACTGGGATCCATATGGTACAGTTGATCAATTACCTGTAGCGGTTGTCAACTTGGATGAAGGCAGTCATTATGACGGCAAAACCCTTCAAGTGGGCGATGATTTAGTGAAGGAATTGAAGAAGAACAATAGTTTTAAATGGCACTTTGTCGATAGTGAAGAAAAGGCCATCAAGGGCTTAAATAACGAGGACTATTACCTCGTCGTTGAAATTCCGAAAGATTTCTCGAAAAACGCGAGTACAGTGCTAGACAAACATCCAAAAAAATCGAATCTGAAATATTATACGAATCCAGGTGCAAACTATGCTGCGTCACAAATTGCGAATAATGCCATTATCAAATTAAAAGATTCGGTTTCAAAGGAAGTCACAGAAAATTATGCAGAGGTCATCTTTGATAACTTCAAAACGATTGCAAAAGGGTTAGATCAAGCAAGCGATGGGGCGAAGAAAATTGATGACGGAACAAAAAGTGCAAAAGATGGCAGTAAAAAGTTAAAAGACAATTTGGCGAAATTGGCAGAAGGAACGTTAACCTATAGTGAAGGTGTTCATCAGTTCGCAGGAAAAATGGGTGAGCTGAACACTGGAATTCAATCTCTTGACAGCGGTCTTGGTCAGCTCTTAACAGGCTATCAAACGATCGATCAGAAATTTGGAGAACTTGGTACAGGAATTGATACATTGACCGAAGGGTTAAACACAAGCCTTAAAGGACATCAGCAGCTTGCTTCTAAAATGCCGCAATTCACAGCAGGCATTGAACAGCTCAATCATAAAGCACAGTCATTTTCAGAAAAAATTGCAGCCGTCGAAAAAGTATTATCTTCACCAGAATTAGCGAATCTTGAAAAGATGGCGCCTAAGATAGACCAGGTGAAAAAAGACGCAAAAACATTGAATACCAAACTTGCTTCTTTAAACGAAGCGTTATCAAATCGAGATGCAAAAGTAAAAAGCATTATTCAAAACAGCTCGATGACAGATGAAGAGAAAAAGGCAGCAATGGATCAGCTCGAAAGCCTTCCTAAGATCGAACTACCTGACCTGTCTGGACTTGAACAAAGCTTAGCGGCCTTGCAGGAACTGCCTGACGCAAGCGAAATTCAATCTGCGGTTGCTTCGGCAAAAGCACAGCTGCAGCAAGTCAAGCAGCTACCAAACAAAACAGAACAGCTGTACACATCGACAGTTGCGATACAAAACGCCATTGATCAAATGACGTCTGGTACGAATCAATTGTATCAAGGGGCACTGAAGCTTCAAACCGGTCAAGGGCAATTACAAGAAGGTCTGCAAACTGCAAATGGCAAGCTTGATACAGCGAAAAGCGGTGCAGATAAGCTTGCAAATGGATCAAGCCAGCTTAGCGCAGCCTTAAATAAGCTGGAAAGTGGATCGGAGAGTATCCAAAGCAACTCATCTAAGCTTGCTGAGGGCTCAAAATCCCTTGATAAAGGATTGGGTGACTTAAAGAGCGGGACAGGGAAGCTGTCCGATAAATTAAAAAGTGCAGCAGATGAAACAGGAGAAATTGATGCGGGTCAGGACAATTACAATATGATTGCCAGCCCCGTTAAAACAGAGAATGATACAGCGAAAAAGATTGATAATTATGGAACAGGGCTCACGCCTTATATTTTATCTATGGGACTCTTTGTAGGGGCTCTCATGCTGACCGTTGTATTCCCAATGAAAGACCCTGCTGGACGCCCTAGAAATGCGTTTGAATGGTTTGTCAGCAAATATAGTGTGCTCCTGCTCGTTGGTATCTTACAGGCAGTGATTGCAAGCTCCATGCTCATCTTTGGACTTGGACTTGAGGTGGAAAGCCTCTGGCGCTTCTATCTCTTTGCCATTATTGTGAGTCTGACGTTCCTAGCGATCATTCAGCTTCTGGCGACAACAATGGGGAACCCAGGTCGCTTCATCGCTGTTATTATCTTGGTTCTTCAGCTTGCAGCAAGTGCGGGTACATTCCCGCTTGAGCTTGTACCAAAATTCTTCCAAGTCATTCATAGTCTGCTTCCAATGACATATACAATCAATGGATTTAGAACGATCATTGCAAGCGGTAATGACAGCTATTTATGGCACCAAGCAGCGATCCTTGGAACAGTTGCCATCGTCATGATGGCCGCAACAACAGCATACTTTGCTTGGAACATCAGAAAAATGAAACAAGAAGAAGCTTAATCAAGGAATCCTTTCTCTTCATCGAGAAAGGATTTTTCTATGAGAAATTAGACATCAGGAACCCGAAACGATATATTTTAAGTAGAGATGCTGAAAAAGGCATGCTTGGAAGGAATGACTTGCAGACAAAGGAGGAAATGCCGAATGACAACTGAAGTAAATGAAACGATTCAACTCATTCAAAAGCTCGTATCGATCCCAAGTCCATCAGGAAATACAGAAAAGGTGATCGGCTTTGTTGAACGTTTTTTACAAGATTTAAAGATCGAAACAAAGCGAAATCGAAAAGGTGGATTAATTGCCACAATTAAAGGGACGGATGACCAGGAGCATCGCATGCTGACAGCACATGTCGATACGCTTGGTGCGATGGTAAAGGAAATTAAATCAAATGGCCGGCTGCGTCTTGCACTCATTGGAGGCTTTCAATATAACTCGATAGAAGGCGAGTATTGTGAAATTGAAACAGCATCAGGCCGTACATACACAGGAACCATTCTCATGCATCAAACGTCAGTTCACGTATACGAAGATGCTGGAAAAGCGAAACGAAATCAAGAAAATATGGAGATTCGCCTAGATGAAAAGGTGAAAAATGCAGACGAAGTCAAAGCACTTGGCATTCAAGTAGGAGACTTTATCTCGTTTGATCCTAGAGTGGAAGTGACACCTTCAGGCTTTATTAAATCAAGACATCTGGATGATAAGGCAAGTGTGGCGTTATTGCTGCGATTAATTCACCGCATTCAAACAGAAAACATCACACTGCCGCATACGACGCACTTCTTAATTTCAAATAATGAAGAAATCGGCTACGGTGGAAATTCGAATATTCCTGAAGAAACGGTAGAATATATGGCTGTTGATATGGGAGCCATCGGTGATGGTCAATCAACCGATGAATACAGTGTATCAATTTGTGTGAAAGATTCAAGCGGCCCCTATCATTATGGTTTGCGCAAGCATTTAGCAGCATTAGCTGAAGCCAATGAAATTGATTACCGACTTGATATTTACCCTTATTATGGCTCTGATGCGTCAGCGGCGATTAGAGCAGGGCATGATATCATTCATGGACTGATTGGACCTGGCATTGACGCTTCACATGCGTTTGAAAGAACACATGAAGATTCACTGATTCATACAGCCAATCTCCTGTACCACTATGTTCGATCGAAATTAATCACAGCATAAAAAAAGAACCCCGATAGCAGGGGTTCTTTTTCATTAGCTTGATAGTTGTGTTGGCTGAGGAACATCTTGTCCAGTCATCACACGATGTCCTTTTTCAGGGTCATATTGCCCTTCCCACTTAGACATCACGACAGCTGCAAGTGCATTACCTGTTAAGTTAACAACAGTTCTGGCCATATCCATGATACGGTCAACACCTGCAATAAATGCTAAGCCTTCAGCAGGTACACCGATCGTTCCCAGTGTTGCAAGTAATACAACAAATGAAGTACCAGGAACGGCAGCCATTCCTTTAGATGTGACCATCAGCACAAGAACAAGAGTGAGCTGCTGGACGATGGTGAGATCAATGCCATATACCTGTGCAAGGAAAAGCGCAGCGATGGCTTGATACAAGACGGAACCGTCCAGGTTAAACGTATAACCAATTGGAATGACGAAAGAGACAATTCCTTTTGGACACCCGATGCGCTCCATTTTATCCATCACTCTCGGTAAAACTGTTTCAGAGCTGGATGTACTAAAGGCGAGAAGGACTTCGTCTTTCATGTAAGCAAGAAATCTGAAAATATTGACGCCAATCATCTTTCCAATAATTCCGAATACAACAATAAGGAAGAGTGCGAGCGCAAAATAAACAAGACCTACGAGCTTACCTAATGAAATAAGCGATTCAAGACCAAATTTTGATACTGTCACACCAATGAGCGCAAATACACCAAATGGTGCAGCTTTCATCACAACATTGACGACATGGAACATCGCATGTGATACACCTTCAAAGAAGGCGAGCACTGGTTTGCCGCGTTCACCAATAGCTGAAACGCCTAGTGCAAATAACACAGTGAAGAAAATAATCGCAAGCAAATCACCTTCCCCTAAGGATTGGAAGAAGTTCGTCGGAACGATATGAAGGAACGTATCAGCAACTGATTTACTGCTTTGTTCTTTTTCCGTTTCAACATACTGGCTAATATCTTGTTTTTCCGTATGTCCAAAGTCAACGCCTGCACCCGGTTGAACGAAGTTAGCAAGCACAAGACCAAGGATGATCGCAAATGTTGTGATAATTTCAAAATAAAGAATGGTTCTAAAACCAAGCTTCCCTACTTTTTTACCATCACCGGCACCTGCAACACCTAAAATCAAGCTAGATACGACAATCGGAATGACAATCATCTTAATGAGTCGTAAGAAGAAGTCTCCAATTGGTTTTAAATACGTCTCAACACCAGGGTTACCGAAAAAGATCGCACCAACCACGACACCGAGAATCAGACCGATTAGGATTTGAGTAGCTAATCCAAATTTTAATTTTTTCATAGATTTCCTCCCTAACATATTCATTAAAGGAATATTCCCATTATATTAAGTTTTAATATACGAATTAAAGTATAACTAAAATTAAAGAGGTTCGTCCACGATTAAATTATATTTGGAAAATACAAAATTATTTGAAAAAATGGACACTTCGAACCTCCTTCGTTGTTTTCAGTCAATAAAAAGTGACTTACGAACTAAAAGTCATCATATAAAAATACTAAAAACCCCTTGTATATCAGGGGTTTTACCTTTTTACCTATTTTTCAGAAAAAATAAAAAGCACTTTTGCCTCCAACTGACGACGGAGGCAAAAAGTGCTTTTTTATTGAATTTATTTCCTTATTTAAGATAACTTACTTGTGAGCATTCCTCACATTCATTACCGTAACACTCGTGCTGTTCCATTAAATCATTTCCACATTTTGTGCATTTTTTTGAAGGCAAATTTCTAAAAAACTCAGTGATTTTCCCTAGCATTTGTCATCCTCCAATACATTTTGTTGCTATCATTGTATTATAACAGATTTATAATTGTCAATCTGTTTTGTAACAATAGGCAAGAAGAATGCTTTTTCCATGAAAAATGGGTATATTGTAAGAAAGGGATTTTTAGAAAAGGAGGGAAAAATGACGATGAAATTAACGGTGATTGGTTGCTATGGAGGGTTTCCGGCAGCTGGTGAAGCAACATCAGGTTATCTGTTGGAATCAGATGGTTTTCGGCTGCTTGTCGACTGCGGGAGCGGTGTTCTGTCAAAGCTTCAGCAATACATTGATATAGAAGAACTTGATGCTGTTCTCCTTTCTCATTATCATCACGATCATATTGCAGATATCGGACCTCTCCAATATGCGAAATTAGTGGGGGATCATTTAGGAAAAAGCAGCGGCCTGCTTCCGATCTATGGACATACTGGTGACCAAGAAGCATTTCAGCGGCTCTCGGATGATGTACATACAAAGGCAAAACCTTATCATCCGGAAAAGGGGATTCAAATTGGCCCATTTCACATTGATTTTTTGAGAACGGTTCATCCGGCAGAATGCTATGCGATGAGAATTCAAGCAGATGGTGCTGTGGTGGTGTATACAGCGGACTCAAGCTATCAAGATGCATTTATCCCTTTTAGTCAGGATGCCGATCTACTCATTGCCGAAAGCAACTTTTATGCAGGACAAGACGGATCAGGTGCAGGTCATATGAACAGCACTGAAGTAGGGAAGGTGGCCAGTGAAGCAAATGTGGGGGAACTCATCATCACTCACCTGCCTCATTTCGGGCGGCATAAAGACCTAGTCAATGAAGCACAGGCGTTATATACTGGCAGTATACAGCTTGCCTATTCAGGGCTTATATGGAACAAGGAAGGAAGATAGAGATGCTGTTTATCGATAACGAACAACATTATGATCCAATGATTAATTTAGCAATTGAAGAGTATTGCTTAAAATATTTAGATCCAGAAGAAACGTATTTGCTGTTTTACATCAACCAGCCGTCCATTATTATTGGCAAGAACCAAAATACAATAGAAGAAATTAATACAAAATATGTAGAAGAGAATGGAATCAAAGTTGTTCGCCGTCTATCTGGCGGTGGTGCAGTTTACCATGACAAAGGAAACTTAAACTTCAGCTTTATCACAAAAGACGATGGGGACAGCTTTCATAACTTTAAGAAATTCACGGAGCCAGTCATCAAAGCGCTTGAAAAGCTAGGAGTCAAAGCTGAATTAAGCGGCAGAAATGACATCATGGCAGAAGGACGTAAAATTTCTGGAAATGCTCAATTCGCAACGCGGGGCCGTATTTTCAGTCATGGCACCCTGCTATTTGATTCGGAAATTGAGCATGTCGTTTCTGCATTAAATGTGAAAAAAGAAAAGATTGAATCTAAAGGGATTAAGTCCATTAGAAGCAGAGTCGCCAATATTAGTGATTTGATGGATCAAAAGATGACGACAGAAGAATTTAGAAACATTCTTTTAAGCTACATTTTTGATACGAATGGGGACGTGCCTCAATATAAGTTGACAGAAAAGGATTGGGAAAAGATTCATGAGATTTCTCGGGATCGATATCAAAAATGGGAATGGAACTATGGCCGTTCTCCGAAGTTTAATTTGCAGCACTCAAAACGTTTCCCAGCTGGCTCTATTGATCTTCGATTAGAGGTGAAAAAAGGCATCATTCAGGACTGCAAAATCTTTGGTGACTTCTTTGGTGTGGGCGATATAGCCGATATAGAACAAAGACTGATCGGAAAACAATATGATCGGAAAACAATTAGTGATGTATTAGAAGATATGGATATGCGCCATTATTTCGGCAACGTATCGAAGGAAGACTTTCTTGATTTGATTTACTAAGCGGAAAGCACGGCTTGAGATAGCTGTGCTTTTTTAACGAAAAGAAATGAGAGCGTTTTACATTTGATCTTGTGAATGTTTTCGATTGTCTATTATAATAGAAAGGAGGAATGTTTGGCCTCAAAATGAATGGCTATTCATTCATTGACGATGCATAAGGGGTGGGAGAATGGATTTGATCAAAAATCTTGAGCAGACTGCGATGACCAAGGGCGAAAATGTGGCACTGATTTTTGAAGGAAACAAGTGGACCTATCGAGAACTCATGACAAGTATCGAGCGTTTTGCAGATGGTTTAGTTAACGAAGGGTTTCAAGCTGGAGATCATATTGCGCTGATTTTAGGAAATTCACCACATTTTGTTATTTCATTTTTTGGAGCATTAAAGGCAGGGCTTGTTGTTGTACCCGTCAATCCAACATATACGCCAAGTGAAATCGGATATATGCTGATCACAGGTGATGTAAAAGGCATTGTCGCACCGGATCAGCTTCTGCCGGTGTACGAGCAGGTGTATGAACAGCTTCCGTCCATTGAACGAGTGATTATTTGTGCAGAAAATGAATTTGTGTGCAGATCAAGTTTAAAAGAAGTATCTGATCGCCTTGTCTTCTTTGGAAAGCTTGTGTCTGGAGATGCGCCAGAAGCTGAACATCCTACCAGACAATCTGACGATACGGCGGTTATTTTATTTACATCTGGCACTACAGGAAAACCAAAGGGTGCGATGCTCACGCATTTGAACCTGTATTCAAATGCAAGGGATATTGCTGAGTACCTATCGATTGATGAAAAGGACAAGGTCATTGCTGCTCTGCCGATGTTCCATGTATTTTGTTTAACAGTCTGTATGAATGCACCGTTGATTCATGGTGCGGCCATTTATGTTCTGCCGCATTTCAGCCCATCAGAGCTTTTACGCATGATGGAGAAAGAAAAACCAACACTATTTGTTGGTGTCCCAACCATGTATAACTATTTATATCACCAAGACGGCCACGATGAAGCGATGAAATCAGTGAGAATTTGTATATCAGGCGGTGCCTCGATGCCTGTTGCTTTACTTCACGGTTTTGAGAAAAAATTCGGTGTCACGGTGCTGGAGGGCTATGGATTATCAGAGGCCTCCCCAGTGACTGCATTCAATCCCCTTGACGGAAAAAGAAAACCAGGATCGGTCGGGACAGATATTATGAATGTGAAGAATAAGATCGTGAATGAACTTGGAGAGGAAGTCGGTCCGAATGAAGTCGGAGAACTCATTGCAAAAGGGCCAAACATTATGAAAGGCTATTATCAAATGCCAGAAGATACAGAGGCAGTACTGAGGGACGGCTGGCTGTATACAGGAGATTTGGCGAGAAGAGATGAAGACGGATATATTTATATTGTTGATCGAAAAAAGGATATGATTCTTGTTGGCGGGTATAATGTTTACCCAAGAGAAGTAGAAGAAGTGCTTTATCAACATGAAGCTGTAGCAGAAGCCGTTGTCATCGGTGTGCCAGATCCAAACACAGGAGAGGCTGTCGTCTGTTACATTTCCCCTAAGAAACATGCTCACATCAATCATGATGACATCATCACTCATTGTTCACGCTATTTGGCGAAGTATAAGCAGCCCCAAACGATCCATTTCATAGATGATATTCCTAAAAACACGACTGGCAAAATTTTAAGAAGAGCCCTAAAGGACAAGTACCAAGCAGAAGCAAGTAAGTAAAAAAAGGGAGTCTCTTATGAAGAGGCTCCTTTTTGAATCGCTTCGTGTATTTGTTTCCGAAAGGAATTTGACTGTTTTGGATTTAATTCATAATATGTGCCATCCACTAAAAACACGACTTGAGATCGATTGGTCCATAGCTGAAAAGTAGTGCCATTTGTTCGTCCGAACATCACCTTGGCGATATAATCTGGCTTTTTTAAATTCTTCTTAAGATGATTGCTCGTTTGTTTACCTTTGTTTAATTGTTCGATGACATCTTCAGCTGTATCTTTATCATCAATTTCATAAGAAATAGACTGGTTCGTCGGTGAAAGCAATAATTTCTCTGCTCGATTCTCATCGAAGATTTCACTTGTCCGGCTGAACACATAAAAGAAGGTGATCAGTAAAAGTCCAAAGATCACAATTCCTGCAAGGATTTTCTTCATGATGAACCTCCAACTCACTGTTTTACCGTTAGTTTCTCCGATTTTTGAGAAGCATAATCATTTTTTTCGCTCGAGCTTTTTCAGATGGGGCATGCTATGATGGAGCCACATGAGACAGGTTCTAAACAAAAATGTACATGATTAGAATAAGTAGAGAAATGGAAAGGAGGCTGACCAGTGCGAGTACGTAAATGGATAGCTCTTGCAACGGTAGCATACATAGTGTACGGTCTTTTTATTTATTCTTATTTGTTTCTAATGGGGGATTCATCTGTTCCTGACAGTGTGAAAGGGACAAGTGCAGACCCGCATACATTTATGACAAGTCATGAGCTTGTGATCAGTGAGAGTTACTCGAACATCCGTCATCTGCTATACTTTATGACCATCCCATTGGATTGGTATGTCTTTTTCCTTTTGCTTATTTCTGGGTTTTCACGGAAATTAGCAGATTGGAGCTTGGCAGCAGCTCGTTTTCAATTTTTAAGCCAACTTGTTTATGTTTTTATACTGTCGCTTTTGACGATGCTGGTTACACTGCCTTTCAAGTGGATTAGCTATCAGCTTTCCTTGCACTACGGTGTATCTGCTCAAAGCACAGCAAGCTGGTTAAAAGACCAAACACTGGATTTCTGGATTCAATATCCGCTTCTTGTTCTATGTACGGTCGTGTTCTTTTGGCTCATTCAAAAGAGAAGGAAGTTATGGTGGCTGTATGCCTGGTGTTTGACAGTACCAGTCACACTTTTTCTTTTTTTTATACAGCCGGTCGTCATTGACCCCCTATATAACGATTTTTATCCATTAAAGGATCAAGCGCTTGAGAAAAAGATCTTAACCCTTGCAGAAAAAGCGCATATCCCCGCAGATCATGTATATGAAGTCAATATGTCGGAGAAAACAAACACGATGAACGCTTATGTAACAGGAATTGGTGAAAATAAGCGGATTGTCTTATGGGATACGACACTTCAAAAGCTAAAAGACCGTGAAATTTTATTTATTATGGCACATGAAATGGGACATTACGTCATGAAGCATGTTTATATCGGCCTAGCAGGATATTTGGTGCTGTCACTGGCCGGATTATTTGCCATTGACCGTCTTTATTTTTACCTTTATCAAAGGGGAGCTGCTCTATTTCGTCTGAAGGGGCCCTATGACGTCGCTGCTCTTCCGCTTCTTTTGGTCATTGTCTCCATGCTGTCATTTGCAGCTTCTCCGTTTACAAATGCTGTGTCGAGGCATCAAGAACGGGCTGCTGATGAATATGCCGTGAACCTGACAAAGGATGGGGAGGCGGGGGTGACGTCGTTTCAAAAGCTTGCAAAATCAGGGCTGTCCCAAGTCAATCCGCCGCTTTTAGTGAAAATATTTCGCTATGGACATCCAACGATGATGGAGAGAATCATCGATATGGAAAAGGCAGCAAAAAAAGAGGAAACGTCAAAAAAGCAATAAACAAATAACATCCGGCTGATCCAGCCGGATGTTTTGATCATACTTTTTTAGTTAGCAGCCGCTTGAACGTTAATTAATCCCTTTCCGTAATAGAACGAGCTACCAAGCGGAGTGGCTGTATTTTCTAAACGCTGGCGCACCTGCGTATTTGTTAGGTTCGGGTGCTTAGACAGAATAAGCGCTGCTGCTCCTGCTACATGAGGAGAAGCCATAGATGTCCCGGTATAAGATGCATATCCACTGCTTGGTACTGTACTTAAAATGGACGTACCAGGTGCAGAAACATCTAATTCAGGACCTGCACTAGAAGATGAGTTTCTTACATTGTTGCTGTTCACATTAGCAACGGCAATCGTAGAATCATATTTTGCTGGATAGCCAACGGTGCTTGTAGAGCCACTGGAACCTGAATTTCCTGCTGCGGCAACAACCACCACTCCGCGATTATTTGCTGTATCTACAGCATTTTTAAGCGCTGTGGAACCACTTGGTCCGCCTAAACTCATATTGATCACATCCATATTATTGGCAACAGCCCATTCAATACCGCTAATAATCCAGCTGTATTGTCCATCGCCGTTACGGTCTAACACTTTAACGGCATACAAGGAGGCACTTGGTGCGACACCAAGAACACCAATTGTGTTATCAAGGGCAGCAATGGTTCCTGCTACGTGAGTTCCGTGTGATTGAAAATCTTGGGTGGCATTTGGCTCTGAAGGGACGAAGCTTGCACCGCCTGCAACATTTAAGTCAGGGTGTGCAGCGTGGATACCAGTATCAAGGACAGCTACTTTCACATTAGCACCTTTATAACCTTGAGCGTGTACTGCTGGAGCTTTGATTTGAGGGATACCATAAGGGACGGTTTGTGCATATGCTTCTGCTTTGTAGTCTTCTTCTACATAATCAATGCTAGGGTCATGTTCAAGTTTTTTTGCGGCTTGTTCGGACATTTTTACTTGTGCAGCATTAATGAGGCGATATTGCTTTTCTAATGTCCCACCATTTTGAGTGACCGCTTGTTTTTTAGAGCTGTTTGTGGTGGCAGAAGCTTTGAAGCCAACAATATAGCTTTTTTCACTTTCTGACTTTGAGGCCGTTTCGGCATTTGCCATAGAGCCTCCAAACCCTGCTGAAAACAGAAGAGGGACAGCCAATAAAACACTTGTCATCACATTTTTCTTTTTCACGCACATTCCACATCCCTTTTTTCTTATTTCAGAATAATCATCTATAGTCTATAAGAATGACCCGTTTGATTATTCTGTATTTTCAGTTTAAGGGAGATAGGCAAATAAGAGTAGGCCTGAATTTTTGTGAAAGTCCTAGCGAAAAATAGGGAATTAAGTCGCTTGGAAATTATGGTAAATTATGTTTATTCTATATTTTCGGCGATTTTCTATTAAAAAGGAATCGTGCTTTTTTGCTTATGATCGATTTGTGGATAAACATTCGATACCCGAAATGCCATAAAATAGGTAGAAAAGGCTAGCATCTATTTCGAATTTCGATATAAAAAAATATTATTTGATCATTGTTTCTGACAACAAAAAAACCTGCTTGGAGAGCAGGTTTCTTAAGAAGGAGCAGATTGTGTTAAATGGCTGACCACGTTGTAATCGCGCACCTTCCATTTTCCATCTTTCCATTCCACATAATTTAAGCAGGCATTCTCAAGTCGTGTATCTTGTAGACCCATATGTTCATCAGCAAGAGTGGAGAGTAGGGCATGAATGGCAGCACCGTGAGCCACGATCAGCACATGTTGATCTGGATAGGCTGCTCTGACCTTTTCAATCCCTTCTACCATTCGATCTTGCATCGCTTCTAACGATTCCATATTTGGATACTTTTTATCGGGAAACAGTTTCTGACGTTCCTCAAACGACATGCCTTCAGCGTCACCGTAATCACGTTCAATAAAATCGTCCATGATAACGAGCGGTGCATGTACATGCTGTAAAATCAACTGCGCTGTTTCTTTTGCCCTTGATAAGGGACTGGAAATGACAACATCCCAGTGAACATCTTTTAAGTAAAGGCCGGTTTGTTCCGCCTGCCATTTACCAGTATCATTTAAAGGGATATCTGTTCGTCCTTGAATACGTTTCGCTGCATTCCAATCGGTTTCACCGTGTCTGACTAGGCAAATTGCTGTCAATCAAATCCCGCCTTTTCTATCTTTTCTTCTATTATACTAAAACAAGAAGAAAAATGACTGGATCAGCGATTTGTCAGGCTTGTTAAAGATTCGACGGAACTTGCCACTTGGGACACTGTTTGTTTCACTTCTTTTAATTCGTTCAGGAACGTTTGCAGATCTATTTCGATTTTTCCGTTTTGGTTTTTGCTTAGGTTCATGCTGCTCACGATATCATCGAAGAGAGAGTTGATTTGGGTCATTTTTTCTTTACTGTCTGTTACAAGTAAATTCACGTCAGCGATATGCTGGGACACAATAGCGATTTGTGAATTTGTGTTGTTGACGAGCTCTGATACAGTAGAAACCGTTTTCTTAGTGTCTTCTGATAATTTTCGAACTTCGTTTGCAACGACAGCAAAGCCTTTGCCATGCTCACCTGCACGTGCAGATTCAATTGAGGCATTTAAAGATAGTAAATTCGTTTGCTCTGCAATGCCTGTGACAATCCCAAAAATTTGTTCGATTTGTTTCGCAATTTCTTCTAAGCGTTTAATCTCTGTTTCAATCTTTGTCATGCTGCCATCAATTTGATTCATTTGGGTTTGCTGAATTTCTAACTCTTTTTTACCGCCAATTGATTTTTCTTCGACCTGTGCTGAAATTTTCGTTCCAGCCTGTGACATATCCGCCATCTCATCAGATTTTGATACAAGTTTGTCCACAGCATTTGTTGTGTTTGAGAAGAGGGAAGCAAGCGAATTAGAGGTTTCTGTAATTTTTGTATGAAGCTCTTTTTGCTGTTTTTCTGCTTCATCACGAATTTTAGAATACTCATTTTGGAACGTATCTAGGACAAGCTGCTGCTCTAAATTTAAAATTTTCGTCGTCGCTTTGACTGCCGTCTGATATTCTTTGAAATCTTGGATATGCTGAGCGAATAAATCCATAATCGAGAGCAAGAGGTCTTGGAATGCTGCCATATACCATTTAGGCTGAAGCCCAATTCGCAAATGAACTTGTGCGATTTTAATTCTTTTGGCTACATAGGATTCGTCAATCACACCGGCAAACATTTCACTGATATGAATGCGGAGTGTTTTTTTCAGACGTTCGACTGAGCTGTTATCTTGAATGATGTGCATCAAGGAAGACTCAACCTCTAAGTTTTTATAAAATTTATCGACGATATGTTCAATATCATCTTGAACAATCGGATTTAGCTGTTTCAGAATAAAAAGGTCTTGCTGCGTCAAATCAATCATTTTAATCTGTTTGGCAATGTCCGTATTCTCCGAAAAATCGATTCGTTTTATCCCATCATCCTGTTGTGTGAAAAAAGCAGTCTTTTTCGTTTTACTCTCTTTTTTAAATAACAATGTGTTAGTCCCCCCATAATGATCACAAATATCAGACTTTATGTTTTTTATCGGATAATATTGGCTTTTTTAAAGGGGAAACCAGTGAAATTTTACTGTTCTTTATATGACCTTTTTAGTGGTTTCTTCGCTGGACCTTCTACTACTTCTCCAGTAATGGAGAAACGGGACCCGTGACAAGGGCAGTCCCATGTCCGGTCACTATTATTCCAAGCGACTTCACAGCCTAGATGAGTACATGTTGTATCGACAAGAAAGACATTGCCATCCTCTGACTTAAAGGCGCCGCATTTTTTATGTTGATCAAACACAATCCCGCCTTCGCCTGGTTTTAAATCATCAATGGTTTGATCCGGTCGCTTGAATTTACCGCTGATCAGCTTCGCCGCAACATTGGTGTTTTCTTTGATAAAGTCTTTGAAGAATGGGTCAGAAACAAGTCTTGATGGTGTAAAGATGGATTCGTAAGGATTTGATTTTCCCTCAATCAAATCTCCAATAAGTGTTGCTGCGACATGGCTGGTCGTCATGCCCCATTTTCTAAAGCCTGTCGCAACAAAAATATTGCTATGGTGTTTCGTCAAGTGGCCAATATAAGGCATGTGATCCATCGTGACCATATCGTGTGTTGACCAGCGATAAAGAACTTTTTCTATACCAAGGGTGGCGTCTCCGAAGTTTTCTAGTGCTTCATAGTGAGCGGATTCATCTCCGCCTTGCCCGGTTTTATGCCCTTCTCCTCCGATGAGCACGACGTCTTCTCCGTGGAATTTTGCCGTTCTTAATGAATGGACAGGCTGGTCAATTCCTAAGTACATGCCGTCTGGAAGCGGTTTGGTTGTTTTGGCTGCGACGACATAAGATTGCTCGGGATGGATTCGGGTGAAATAAAGTCCTTTGCCATCATAAAAAGGAAAATGTGAGCATGAAATGATAAATCGGCCCGTCAGATGATGGCCACTTTTTGTGATGACAGCTGGTCGTTTTCCTTCTTTTACATCGACTGCAGTTGTCTGTTCAAAAATGCGTACACCTCGGCTGACGAGCTGATCGATGAGTGCATGAAGATAATGAAGTGGATGAAATTGTGCCTGCTGCGTCATGGCAAGGGCAGCTTTTATGTCAGCATCAAAAGGGAGCTCTGTTTTCCATTCGCGGTCAATACCGAGCTGTTTATAGGCATCTAATTCCTTCTTTAACTTTTTGACACCGCCTTCTTCCGTTGTATAAAGGTAAGCATCCTTCACCTCAAGCTGACAATCAATGTCATACTTTTTCACGCGTGCTTGAATCAGCTCTTTTGCTTTCTCATTTGCCTCTACATATAAACGGGCCTTTGGCATGCCAATATGCTGAATCAGCTCATGATAGTATACATCGTGCTGGGAGGTAATTTTCGCTGTTGTATGTCCGGTCGTCCCTTGCAGCACTTGATCAGCATCTATGATGATCACATCCAGCCCTCGTTCTGTCATTTCAAATGCAGCAGCAATACCGGTAATACCAGCGCCGACAATGATCACATCTGCTGTGAGATCTTCGCTAACAGAAGGAAAAGAATCCTTCTGACCTTCGACTAACCATAACGATGTTGTCTGTTCTAATTCTTTATGTTCTTGTTCCATGTTGTCGCCTCCAGTGACTTGTTATGTATAATTTTTACACAATACTGAAAATCATACATTTGAATGGAAACAAGAGCGAAATACATAAAAAAATGGCCAACACATAAAAATAAGCGAGATAGAAGGAAGGAGTGGACTGATGTGTCAACAAAGCAGCCGAAGAAAACCTTACCGCCTCAGCACCAGAATGAACGTCCCGGTCTTGAATATAAAATGAACCCTAGACCTATTTTTGATCGAGACGTGCAGGGCAAAAAGCTAGCTGGGAAAACGGCCATTGTGACAGGCGGAGATAGTGGAATCGGCAGAGCAGTATCTGTCTTGTTTGCAAAAGAAGGAGCCAATGTAGCGATTGTTTACTTGAATGAACATCACGATGCAGAGGAGACGAAGGACTATATTGAAAAGGCGGGAGGGCGTGTCATCTTAATTCCTGGGGATTTAGGAGATGAAGCCTTTTCAAATGAGGTGGTCAAAAAAACAAAAGATGCTTTCGGTTCGATTGATATTTTGGTCAACAATGCAGGTGAACAGCATCCGCAAAAAAGTATTGAACAGATTACCTCTCACCAGCTTCTTCGGACATTTCAAACGAATATTTTTGCGATGTTCTATTTAACAAAAGCGACGCTCCCTCATTTAAAGAAAGGAAGCAGTATCATTAATACAGCATCGGTCACTGCCTATAAAGGTCATGAAACCTTGATTGATTATTCATCGACAAAAGGGGCAGTCGTGACGTTTACAAGATCTTTATCCCTATCGCTGATCAAACAAGGGATTCGAGTGAATGGGGTAGCGCCTGGGCCAATTTGGACACCGCTGATTCCATCCACATTTACGGAAAAGGAAGTTTCTGAATTTGGCGGAAATGTCCCCATGGAACGCCCTGGTGAGCCAGTAGAGCTAGCGCCGAGTTATTTATTTTTAGCGAGCGAAGACTCATCTTATATGAATGGACAAATGATACATGTCAATGGCGGAACGATATTAAATGGGTAAACAAAAAACTTGCGGTAAAGAGACAAGGTGCTGTCTCTCTGCCGCAAGTAACATCATCAAGATTGATGTAAGCAGTGTTCTGCATATTGAGCTGACAGGTCATTAAAACGCTTTTCATCACGCTGATCTAAAGCCTTATCAATCTCTTCTCTAAGGAAGGTTAAGCGCTGTTTATAAAGCGCCTCATCTAAAACCATTTGAATATAGATGTCTAAAATGGTGACGCCATTCTCTTCGGTTTTTTGGGTGTTGCGGGACTTCATGAGCTCAGCATACGTTTTTTTCTCTTTCATAAAGAATCCCCCCGATGCCTTTTTTATAGTATATGGATTGGCGGAGAAAAAATCAATAAGAATTTATAATTTTTAGACAATTTATTTTTGAGCCATATCGACACCCCTTGTCCAGTCGACAGGATGCGATATATCTTTAAAAATGGCTTTTAGATAGATCGAAGGTACTAAAAAACACGATAAAAAGATGATTTTAAATAAATTTTGAAAAAATCCTGTCGTTTCTTATACGTTGGTGATAGATTAATAGTATCTAAAATAACCAAAAATTAACACAGGAGGAAATGAAGTGTCAGGAATTAGCGAAACACCTTTAGATTCATACGTCATTAATCAAACAACAATGGCGGTCCTTCCGGTTGAAGAAGGAAAACGAGTATATTCAAAAGTTATTGAAAGAGAGACAAGCTTTTATGTTGAATTAAAGCCTCTGAACATTATAGAACGCAGCTGTAGGTTCTTTGGCTCAAGCTATGCAGGCAGAAAAGCGGGAACATATGAAGTAACAGGAATTTCCCATAAGCCTCCCATCGTGATTGACTCATCCAATCATTTGTATTTCTTCCCAACCTATTCATCCAACCGCCCCCAGTGCGGATGGATTTCCCACAAATACATTCATACCTTTCAAGAATCGTCCCTCGGAGACACGGTTGTCACTTTTACCAATGAGCAATCGGTCAAACTGGACGTCTCATATAAATCATTTGAAAGTCAGGTGCACCGCACAGCATATCTTCGAACGAAATTTCAAGACCGTCTTGATGGAGGTCTTCCTAAGAAACAAGAATTTATGCTGTATCCAAAGGAACAGCAGCTCAACCTTGTGTATGACTTTATTTTAAGAGAACTTCGTAATCGATATTAGTTCAACACCAGCGGCAGCAAGCCGCTGGACTTCTTCACCTGCCATACTTCGCACATCGTCATTTCTTTTTCATCGAAAAAACAATTGATTATCATATAAAAAATTATATAATTTAATCATTTTATATAAAAAATTATATATTTTGATGAAGGTACGAATCATTCTGAATCACATATGTCCTGTGGTCAATCTTCATGAAAAAGCATACCTCATTCAAGATGGTGAAGTAGTAGAAGAGTTTGCGATTGCCAGTAAAGGGAAACTACAATAGAGCAACAATGGAGTGAAAGAAATGTCAGAAGTGAAACATCAATTAAACCATTACATTCCGATTGCAAAAACGATTGCGCATATGTTTGGCTCTTCTTGTGAAGTGGTCATTCATGATTTGACCCAGCCGCAATCGTCCGTCATCTTTACGATCAATCATCATGTCACAGGGAGAGCGGTCGGACAATCGTTTGACCATCTAGTAAAAGAGGTGCTCTTATCGGACGAATTTGATGAAGATTACTTGGCAGGCTATGAAATAAAAACAGAAGATGCAAGAACCATTAAAGCATCTACAACACTGCTTCGTGATGACAAAGACCAGGTGATCGGGGCGCTTTGCATCAACTACGATATGAGTACAGTAAGTCATGTAAAAGAATTAATCGACAAGCTTGTCCCTGGATTAGCAAAAGAGGTGCCTGCCGCATCGCCAAAGAAAAGCAAAGATACGCTGCAAAGTGTAGATGAAATTGCAGATCGTCTTATTGAGCAGATCATTTCTCATCAAAAAGGCTCATTAAAAAAGCGGCAAGAAAAAATTGAACTGATTCGTTTTATGGATGAGAAAGGCATCTTTCTCATGAAAGGATCAGTGGATAAAGTAGCGGAGCGGTTAGGTATATCGAAGGTCACGGTTTATAGCTACTTAGACGAATTGAAGAAAATGAAAGAATCAGAGGAAACATCGTAAATCAAATCGAATAGGGGGATGGCTATGCTAAAAGAAACCTATGTTTGCACCTCATGTGAGACAGCCTATCCAAGTACACCTGATATTTGGAAATGTCCGTGCGGCGGTCTTTTGAAAATAGAGTGGGAGAAACCAGCGTTTTCAAAAAAAGAGATTCAAAGTGAGTTACCTGGAATGTGGAGATATGAAAGGGCACTGCCTTTTCATTCGCGATGTAGTGTGTGGGAAGAGGTCACTATGGGTGAAGGATATACGCCGCTTGTGCCGTTATCACAAGATGATCCTCACACATTTGTGAAAGTAGATTACATGATGCCTACGCTTTCTTTTAAAGACCGAGGAGCAGCTGTCCTGATCGCAAAAGCAAAAGAATGGGGCGTCAAAAAGGTAATCGCTGACAGCAGTGGAAACGCCGGTACTTCTATTGCCGCCTATGCGAAGCGTGCTCAAATTGAATGTGATATCTTTTTAGGGACATCCACTTCACCGAAAAAAGTCGCTCAAATAAGCGCACATGGAGCGAATATTCGTATGGTTGATGGAACGAGGGAGGATGTGGCAAAGGCAGCGCAGTTGGCAGTTCAGCAAGAGGGAACGTTTTATGCCAGTCATGTGTTTAATCCTTACTTTTATGAAGGAACGAAAACATACGCTTACGAAATGTGGGAACAGCTTAGCCGCGTGCCGGATACGTTAATCATTCCTGCAGGCAACGGCACACTTCTATTAGGCGTTTACCAAGGTTTCTGTGAACTATTAGCGGAAGGTCTCATTGAGACATTGCCGAAAATCGTCGCGGTGCAAGCAGAAAACTGTGCCCCGCTTGCCGAAGCTTTTTATGAGCAGCGTCTTGAGAAAGTGTCGGTTCAAAATAAAGGAACGATAGCTGAAGGCATTGCCATTGCAGCACCTGAACGTGCAGCACAAATCCTTCACGCCACGAAGCAGACAAATGGGTATATTTTGACCGTGAATGAGCAAGAGATTAAGGGCGCACACACAGCACTAGCAGCGAAAGGGTTCTACGTTGAACCAACCACAGCAGCCAATTATGCTGGCTTTTTGAAGCACCGAAGAATGGCACATGAACGGATTGTGCTGCCGCTATGCGGAGCGGGATTAAAAGCCATTTAAATTCAAAAGGGGAATCACTAATTGAAATCCATTCATCTAAAGGACATTTACATAGCACTGGTCATCGCTGAAATGAATGATGTGAAATGAAAATATAAGGGGAATTCGTTTGGCATCAGCATGATCACACGGACGAAGTATTTCTCGTCATTGAAGGTGAGATGGAAATTGAGTTTAGAGATGGCAAGGTTGAACTGAATGCAGGAGACTTGTATGTGATGCTTAAAAGGAAAAGAGCACAAACCGTTCGCACAGGAAAAATGTCATGTCATGCTGGTTGGACCGCGGGGAGTTGTCAATACGGGAGATACTTCATCTGAACTGACAGCAGAAAACGATGTGTGGATATCATGCAAAAGGAAAAGGCGCCGAAAGGGGTCTTTTTTATTTCAGAAAAAAGGACGAGATTGAAACCATACGTGCGTCTCTCGTCGTCTATTGACTGTATCAACATGAAATGGCAGGGAAATGTGAACCATTAGAAGGATTTTCATTCATTTCCTCACAAATCGCAGAAGTGATACAGGCGGTCTGTTACAATAAAAAGAAGTCATTTCTTGTAATGTGTTCGTATGAGGTAAAAGATGATCATTTTTGACCGATATGAACGAATGGGAATAGAAATGGAGGCTCTGTATGAAAAAACGATGGCATTTGATGCTGCTATTTACCGTGACAGTGACACTACTCACAGCCTGTAATCAAGCAGGTCAGCCGCCTTCAAAACAAAACACAACAGAAGACACGTATGAACAATGGGTTCAGCGTTATATGGATGAGTTAAATGAAGCCTATGAAAACATGACCGATCAATTTATTTCAGACGGACATGGGAAAATCCAAGCAAATGAAAAATTGAGAAAAGCGACGAAAGCATTTGATCGTGTGATTCAAAAAGGACTTGCTCATCAAGAAGTTCCAGCTGCGTATAAAAAGGCTGACAAACAATTAAAGACAGGCCTTGCTTCATTTGAAAAAGGAATTGACAAGGTGGAGCAGTTGTTGAAGCACCCCGATCAAGAAAAGTTGTTTATGTCAGCAACCCAGCATTTTCAAGATGGATTGCAAGAGACAGCCTCATATATTGAAGAAGTGGGGAACATTCAGCAATCACGTTAAAAAGACCCGGAAGTCAATCTTCCAGGTCTTTTTAGATGCGAAATGTTTGCTTTAACCGGCGCACGCCTTCTTGGATCATGTCTTCATCCGTACAGGCAAAACCAAGCAGCAATCCTTTTCTTTCGCTTTCATAGCAATAGGGGCTTAATGGATAAATGCCGACGCCCGCTGCTTTTGCTGCCTCAATACTGCCTTTTTCATCAAAGTCTGGTGTTCCTTCTAAAAATACATGAAGACCTGTATCGGTTCCATATAAATGGAAGTGTTTGTCAAAGTGATGTGTCAAAAGGGCATGCATCATGGCGGCCTGCCGCTTTTTATACACCTGTCTCATTCGCCTGACATATCGGTTGAATTCTCCTTCTCGGAAAAAAGATGCAAGTGTGATTTGCTCCATGATCGGCAGCTGTCTTTGAATAAGCGATTGCAGTGCAGCGATTTCTTTGACGACAGCTTGAGAGCCGATAATTGCAGCAAGACGGATGCCTGGTGCGAGCACCTTTGAAAAACTTAATATATAGATCACATGGTCTGGTGCTTCTGAAAATAAGGAAGGAAGCGGTCCGCCATGATAACGATAATCCCCATCAAAATCATCCTCTAATATATAAGATTGATGTTTGACAGCAAACTGCAGCAGTTGCTGTCTTCTATTGACGCTCATACAGACGCCGGTTGGACGCTGATGTGAGGGCGTCACAGCGATTAGCTTTGTACGTTCTGGCAATGTATCCACGATCATTCCTTCTTCATCTACAGCAGCAGGATGAATGTTCATTTCACGATGTAAAAAAGAAAGTCTTGCTCCGGGAAAACCAGGATCTTCAACAGCCACCATATCCCCTTTTTTGAGCAGTACTTGTGAGATTAAGTCAATGGCTTGCTGCGTGCCCCCTGTTAACACCATTTGATCTTCTTCTATCTCGATGCCTCGTTCAACAGATAAGTATTGGCGAATTTCTGAGCGCACTTCCCATAATCCATGCGGAGAGGAATAGCCCCAATCTTTCATATCTAAGCGCTGTAATGCTTTTAGAAGCGAGCGTTTCCAAATGTTTTGAAAATGTTCGTCGATGGCTGGTTCTTGATGGCGAAAGTCAATCTCAAGCTTCTCATGAAATTGATTGGCCGATAGCCAGTGATCCATTTGTTTTTCAGCCACGTCAAAGTGAGGTCTAACTGGAAGCGCAAAAGGCGGCTCGCTTTGACGGGGAGGAGAAGCTGCGTATTGATCACTTGAAATGACCTTTGTCCCGCCTCTTCTAGAGGTGCTCACATAGCCTCTTGCCAGCAGTTCATCATAGGCGAGCTGTACGGTTGATCTTGATACGTTGAGCTCCTGTGCCAACACTCGCGATGGCGTTAACTGATCATCAGGATTCAGTGTTTTTGTATGAATTTTTTGAATGATACCAGTGACGATTTGCTGCCAGAGCGGGGTAGAGCTTGAGCGGTCTAAATGAATATACACGGTGCACCTTCTCCCTTACTTTTAGGTCATCCTATCATGATGACATGAGATTTTGGACTGGTCAATAGAGTGATTTTTGGATGTAGGAAGAAATCCAAATGGTGTGTACACTGGTTCATATCATTTACAAAGAGGAGAGAGTCCAATGATTCCTGCATCAAAAGAAGAAACAGCCCATCTATCCATGGTGCCGTTTATGATTGTTTTATTTGGCCTTTTCATGATTACGGCTGCTGTGAACCTGCAAGTGCCTCTTTATACGGCGTATGCAGACCAAGCAGGATACGGAAAGGCGGCTACTGCCCTTGTATTTGCCGCATATGTATTCGGACTTATACCGGTATTGCTGTTACTTGGCGGCATATCAGACCGGGCTGGACGGAAGCCGATTTTATTGGTCGCACTCTGCTTCTCGTTATGTGCCACTCTTTTGATGATCGTGGAGCCGACCATTCAAATGCTTTTTGCAGCCCGGCTGCTCCAAGGAGTGGGGCTTGGCTTAAGTGTTGGAACATGCACGGCCTACTTGATTGCTTTATACCCAGAGAAATCAAGCTGGATTCCAACTTTTATCGCACTATGTAGTTCTGTTGGGTTTGGGGGAGGTGCTCTTTTTACAGCGATACTTTCCTTTCAACATGTGTCGCTGACGCCGCTTAGTTATTGGGTTGTGTTGGTCTTTTTCATCCTGACGATTGTTGGTGTATTCTTTTTTGTGCCGCCTGTCCAAGGAGATGCGGGCAAACCGTTAATGAACATGCCAAGGTTTCCAAAAGGGACAATGCTGGCGAACTTAGCCATTGCCATTGCATGGTCTGTGTGCGGTCTCATCATTTCTATTTTGCCAGCACAGCTTAAACTAAATGGCTATGAATTGTGGGTAGGACCGGCGCTGTTTTTTATTAATATAGCAGGTGTCCTGATGCAGCCATTTGTTCGCAAGATGAATAGCAGCGCAGCGCTCAGGATAGGGTTTATTTGTCTTCCATGTGGATATGGTCTGTTGTTATTCGGTGCAAATGGCGGATCCATCCTCCTTGTGCTTGCTGGAACTCTTTTGGCGGGCACTGCTTGCTATGGATTTACTTACTTAGGGGGCTTGCAGCTCATTGTCGAACAAGGGAAGAAGGAAGCGGCTAGAGCCGTTGCAGGGTATTACTTGTTTGCGTATCTAGGTCTTGGCATACCGAGTGTGTTTGTTGGTCTCTTTGCTGATATCTACGGTACTCAGACGGTATTAACCCTCTTTTTCTTGATCGTTTTTGCAGCTTGCCTCATCCTGTCGACCTTAGGGTTCAGGCAGAATCAAACGTGAGAGGTCTTCTTTCTCTTTCCCATCCCTTTCGTTTAAAATAAAGGCAGGAGAGGGGGAGATGATATGAAAAAAGTACAGCTGGATGGTGCGATGTGCAGATCGCAGGAGGCGCTTCATGATCAATTAAAAACAGTCTTGCAGCTACCTGACCATTACGGGAAAAATCTTGATGCGCTTTGGGACTGTTTAACAGGAGAAGTGAGTCTTCCTGTAGAGCTTACATGGATCAATTATCAGGCAAGCAAAGACGAGCTTGGCGATTATGCAGAGAGCATGAGGCAGTTATTTCAAGAAGCAGAAGAGGAACTAAAGGGGCAATTCCAATTGAACATTCAATCATAAAAAACAGCTGATTCTGAAGGCTGTTTTTTTGTGTAAATGAAATCGTTTCTCATTCTACTATTGAATATTTCACTAAATATGATAATATATGAACTGTCGCTTAATTGATAATGATAATCATTTGTGACGGAGCGCTTGATAGAAAGTGAGAAACCTGTATGAAGTTGTACCAATTAAGTTTGTTGTTTGTGTGTTTGGCATGTGCGTCACTGTTTGTCGGTGTACAGGATCTGTCTATTTTACAGTTGTTTCATCTAACAGATGAACAAGTGCAAACCTTATTATCAAGCCGCATCCCGCGGTTGATGAGTATTGTGCTTGCTGGCATGAGTCTGAGCATATGCGGCTTTATTATGCAAAGCATGACGAGAAATAAATTTGTATCTCCAACCACTGCAGGAACAATGGATTGGGCCAAGCTTGGGATCTTGGTCGCCATGCTTGTTTTTACACAGGCAAGCCCGCTAATGAAAATGGCTATCGCTTTTCTATTTACTTTAGCCGGTAATCTATTATTCTTAAAAATTTTGCGCCATATTAAGGTGAACGATACGATCTATGTACCGTTAGTCGGCTTAATGTTTGGCGGGATTATTAGTTCCATCTCCACGTTTATCGCCTATAAATATGATCTGATTCAAAACGTATCAGCATGGCTGCAAGGGGATTTTTCTCTTATTGTTCAGGGGCGTTATGAGCTGCTCTATGTGAGTGTTCCGCTATTGATCATTGCGTATGTATATGCGGACCGTTTTACAGTGGCTGGTATGGGCGAGAGCTTTGCCGTCAATTTAGGTTTAACGTATAAACGTGTGATGGCAGTTGGTTTGGTGATCGTTTCGATGATTACCTCTGTCACGATTTTAACTGTGGGTATGCTGCCATTCCTCGGCTTAATCATTCCTAATATTGTATCGATCTACCGAGGGGATCATCTGAAAAAGAGTCTGCCGCATACGGCTTTACTAGGTGCCATTTTTGTGCTCATCTGTGACGTACTCGGACGGGTGATCATTTATCCATATGAAATTTCTGTCGGGCTCATGGTCGGCATCATTGGAAGTGCGATCTTCCTGTACATGTTATTAAGGAGGAAGCGCTATGCATAAGAAACGAATGCTATTTCTCATTGCAGCCATTGCAGCCGTATTTGTTGTCATTTTTATCACCTTTCAAATGGGGTACTGGGAGTACACAGTGCCGAGCCGTTTAAAGAAGGTACTTGCGATGACATTGACAGGGGGCGCTATTGCCTTTTCCTCTGTGGTGTTCCAAACCTTGACCAACAACCGAATTCTAACACCAAGCATTTTGGGACTAGATGCGCTGTATTTGTTTTTGCAAACGGCGATTATCTATCTTTTTGGATCGACCAATTGGATGATCACTAATAAGAACCTGAATTTTTTCCTTTGCGTTGGATTGATGATTCTTTTTTCCGTACTTCTATATACGGTGATGTTTAAACGCAAAAACAAGCACATTTTCTTACTCCTGCTTGTTGGGATTGTATTTGGTACATTGTTCAAAAGTCTTTCTTCCTTTATGGAAATGCTCATTGATCCGAATGAATATCAGGTTGTACAGGATAAATCCTTTGCAAGCTTTAATCATATGAACACAGATATCCTCCTCATCGCTTCTGTTTTATTTGCGGCGCTGTGTCTTTATATTTGGACATTCCGCGCTAAATTAGATGTGATGTCGTTAGGAAAGGAACATGCTGTGAATCTCGGGATTGACTATGACGGTATCACCAAAAAGATGATGATTGTCATTGCCGTTCTTGTGTCCATTGCGACGGCCCTTGTCGGCCCTATTACATTTCTTGGCTTACTCGTCGTGAACGTGGCAAGAGAGCTCTTTCGTACATACCGTCATACGTACTTGCTGTTAGGCTCTTTTTTCATTAGTGTCATTGCCCTTGTCGGCGGGGAATTTCTTGTGGAAAAGATATTTAGCTTTCAAACGCCGCTTAGTGTGCTGATTGATTTAGTCGGTGGCTTGTATTTTATTTACTTACTTTTAAAGGAGAGTCGTTCATGGTCGTGATGAAGGGAGTCAGTAAGACATATAATGGAAAAACAGTGCTTTACGAAACAACTGTCAGTGTGAAAAAAGGACAACTGACCTCTCTCATTGGTCCAAATGGTGCGGGCAAGAGCACACTTTTGTCCATCATGAGCCGTCTGATTCAGCCAGACACAGGTGCAGCTTATCTAGAAGACAAACCATATAGTCAGTATCCTCCGCAGGAGCTGGCGAAAAAGATGAGCATTTTAAAGCAGTCCAATCACATGAGTGTACGTCTGACCGTTCGGGAGCTTGTCAGCTTTGGCCGTTTTCCGTACTCACAAGGCCATCTGACAAAAGAGGATGAGAAGATGATCGATGTGTCCCTTCAATACATGAAGCTTGTCGATATCCAGCATCAATATTTAGATGAACTGAGCGGCGGACAAAGACAAAGAGCTTTTATTGCGATGGTGCTGGCTCAGGATACGGATTATATCTTTTTAGATGAGCCTTTAAACAATTTGGATATGAATCATTCTGTGGAGATGATGAAGCTGTTTCAGCAGCTCGTGAATGATCTGGGGAAAACGATTGTTGTGGTTCTCCATGATATTAACTTTGCATCTGTATATTCCGATCATATCGTCGCCTTAAAAGATGGACAGATCATCAAAGAAGGCGGAGCAGACGAAGTGATTCAAACCGATGCACTTGAACAAATTTATGACATGCGTATACCGATTGAAATCATTCGCGGTGAGCGCATTTGTTTATATTTTTCTTAAAAAAACGAAGAGGTGAAGAAGTATGAAAAAATGGATATGGTTGATGACTGTATTAACAGCGATGGTTGTACTCGCTGCCTGTGGTAACCAAGGGAAAACAGAAGGAACAAGTGAGGAAACCGTGACGGTTAAAGACATGCTGAATAAAGATGGCGTGAAAATCAAGAAAAACCCGAAAAAGGTTGTTGTGTTTGATATGGGAAGTCTTGATACGCTAGACAAACTAGGTGTGAATGTGACAGCTTTACCAAAACAAGTGATCCCTAAATATTTATCTAAATATGAAAGTGACAAATATGTGAATGTCGGCGGTTTAAAAGAGCCGAACTTTGAAAAAATTGCAGAGCTCAAACCGGACTTGATTATTATTCAGCACCGTCAAGCAGATGCATTCGACGAATTTTCTGAAATTGCCCCTACGATTTACATGGATGTAGATAATGCAAACTATATGAAATCATTTAAAAAGAATGCCGAAACGTTAGGAAAGATTTTTGATAAGGAAGACAAAGTCAAAAAAGAACTTTCAGCGATTGATCAAAAAGTGGATGCATTAAAGAAACAAGCAAAAGAGTTAAAGAAAAATGGTCTTGTGATCATGGCGAACGACAGCAAAATGACGGCATTTGGTCCTAAGTCAAGATATGGTCTGATCCATGATGTATTTGGCATTACACCGGCTGATTCAAAGCTTGAGCCATCTGACAAACACGGACAAAGCATTTCATATGAGTATATGGTCAAAACGAACCCAGATTACTTATTTGTTGTTGATCGCGGTGAAGCGATTGGAGAAGAAACGTCTGCGAAACAGCTTGTTGAAAATGATTATGTGAAATCAGTCAAAGCGATCAAAAACAATCATGTGGTGTATTTGAACTCTGACATGTGGTATTTAGCAGGCGGCGGCCTTGAATCATTGAATGCCATGATAGATGAAGTGAAAAAAGGAATTGAACAAAAGTAATGGATGAAAAGCTGCTCATATCGAGCGGCTTTTTTATTGTGGATTCATAAAAATATGTTGCGTGCAGGAAACTTTCATTAAAATATGTTATAGTGGAACCTACATTGCTAGACTAAGATAGAGTGAGGGTTCGGAAAGGATGAAGGAAAAAACAAGAGCAAAAAGAAGAAGGCTAAGACCTTGGGTGAAAGTCGTGCTGTTTATCATGGCATTTGTCATGGTAATGGCGGTATCTGTGACAGGATACGCATACTATAAAATTTCAAAAGCGTCGAATAAAGCGCAAGTATCATTAGAAAGAGGAGAGACCTCGCAAAAGCGTGTGAAAGCTTTTGATCCAGGAAAAGATAGCTTTTCGGTGCTCCTCTTAGGGATTGACAGCCGTCCAGGTGAAACGGTAGACGAAGCAAGAAGTGATGCGGTCTTACTTGCGGCGGTGAATCGAACAGAGAAAACGATCAAGCTTCTTAGTATTCCTCGTGATTCTTATGTAGATATACCGGGAAGAGGCTATGATAAAATTGCTCATGCTCATGCGTTTGGCAGTGCAGATTTATCAGTCAAAACGGTAGAGAATCTGTTGAACATTCCCGTAGACTATGTGATTTCAGGGAACTTTAAGGCGTTTCAAGACATTGTCGATGAGCTAAATGGAATTGATGTGACGATTGAAGATGAGGGCATTGCAAAACAAATGGAAAAGGATTCAAAAGGAAAAGTTCATGTGGAAACAGGCACACAAACACTCAGCGGTGAAGAAGCATTAGCGTTTGTGAGAACGAGAAAGGCAGATAGTGATCTCATGCGCGGAAAGCGCCAAATGGAGGCACTTCAAGCCATCTTTGAAAAATCAAAATCCATTTCTTCCATACCGTCATATGACAACATCATTGATACACTTGGTGATAACGTCTCCACTAATTTATCCATGAAGCAGTTTATCGGTCTTTACCCTTTACTAAGTTCATTGAAATCAGTGGATACTCTTCAGTTAAAGGGGCATGATTATCAGCCTGGGAATGTGTACTACTTTGAGTTAGATGGAGCTGGGTTAGAAGAAGTCAGACAAGAGCTGAGAAAGCAGCTTGAATTATCATAAATCATGAAGAAGCCTGCCGCAGTGGCAGGCTTTTTGTCTTTTAATAGTAGAGGGTTGCAGGCATCGTTGGGTACCACACGCCATTTAAAGCAAGCGCCCAGCCATATACTTTTTCGCCGGATTCAATCTTGTCCTTCACCGCAGTGAGTGTTTCGTATGAAAAGACTTGATAAGACTGTCCGGTTTTTTTAGCGACAATGACCGATAGAATATTGTCATTGAATACACTCGGCTCCTCGTCATTACTCGTCCAAGCAATTCGATTATAGTAAGTTGTGTTAAAAGGATTCTCGAGTGCCTTCACTTCAAACTTCACTCGTTTTCCAACGATAGAAACCGTTGTATAGGCCACACTTGTAAATTGTGTAGATGCTGCTGCTTCTTGTTTTCCTGTTTGCACTGGTTCTAATGCAGAAACTGTGCTTGGCACAAGTAACCCTGCTGCTAAAGTGAGTGCTGCTATTTTTTTCATCACTATGCAATTCCTCCTAATTTTTGGTATGTTTATCAATTCGCCAAAAATTGGAGAGTTCCTTTTCGAATGTAAAATATAACCACATTTATTTTTCTTGATGGAGAAAATATTGGGTGAGCATTTCCTCTACACGATGACGTATACGTGGATTAAAATATTTATGCTTTTCTTCATAACCATTCATCATAAATAAATATGTCGTAAAACCTTCATCGTGTTCAATTTGCTGTACTTTCATTTTTTCTTGACGTAAATGCTGTTTCAATTGATAAAGAGCTGTTTGTGCTTCTTTTAATGAAGATGTGACAAGCTGAATATATGGTTCATTTAGTTTAAATGTTTGATGTTTTTTGAGGTGCGTCAAGTCACGGTTGAGGATGGAGATGACCATTGGAAGAAAGATGGCCTGTTCCATCATCTGAAGCTGTACACTTGATAGTCTTGTCATGTCCATGCCTGCTTTCTTTATGAATAGAACATTTGTTCTTATTTATTATATCGGATGAGTCTAAAAATCTCAAGGGGAAGGAGAGGGATTCATTTGTATATTTTTATGCTTTCCATGTAAAATGAAAGATAGACAAACCTTGAAGGAGTCAAACAAGTTGCCATCATTTCTTTCCATATTTACTCATGAACATATCACATCATTTTTTGAGAGCTACAAGGCCTTTGGCCCAATTGTGGCCATATTGCTTCCTTTAATAGAAGCATTTCTGCCATTTTTACCCCTCGTTGCGTTTGCTGTGGCAAATGCAAATGCCTTCGGGCTATGGGAAGGCTTTTTATTGACCTGGATTGGTGCAAGTGCAGGATCTATTCTTGTCTTTTTACTGATCAGAAAATTTGGACAGATGAGAATGCTGAACTTTATCAGCAGACACCCTTCCATTAAAAAGCTGATGCTTTGGGTGGAAAAACGGGGGTTTGGCCCGCTTTTTATTTTACTTTGCTTTCCTTTCACCCCTTCTGCTGCCGTCAATGTAGTAGCAGGACTATCAAGAATTAGCATCTGGCAATTTTCATTAGCCGCTTTATCAGGTAAGTGTGTCATGCTCTTAATGATTAGTTTTATTGGCTATGATCTTTCGTCTTTGGTAAAGAATCCGTTAAGAAGTGTTTTTGCAGTTCTAGTCATCGCTTTATTATGGTATGTTGGAAAGAGAGTAGAAAATAGGTTGAACATTCGGATGAGTCAGCGTGAGGACAAAGGAGGCTCTTAATGAAAAAGAAGCCATTTCTGTGGTTGATGATTATTACATGCATCGTCTTATTGTTCCAAGTAAAGAATTTCATGTTTGTCACGTACAAAGTAGAAGGGGTTAGTATGGACCCGACATTTACAGATGGGACAGAATTATTAATCAACAAGTTCTCACCAAAACTCACGAAAATTAACCGGTTTGATTACGTTCTCTTTCATGGGCCTAAAAATCAAATTTTGATCAAACGGGTCATTGGACTGCCAGGGGAAACGCTCAAGTATGAAGACGATCAGCTATTTGTTGATGGTGCGAAATGGAAAGAGCCATATTTAAAAGAGCAGAAAAATCATAAAATGGGCAACGTCCTGACAGGTGATTTTCAGCTAAAAGCCATTACAGGCCATCATAGGATACAAGATAATCATTACTTCGTGATCGGAGATAACCGAATACATAGCTTTGACAGCCGGCATTTTGGAACCATCTCAAAGGATCAAGTAGTCGGTGTAAAAAGGCATCAACATGAATAAAAAAAGAGGCGCTTTGCATAAGCAGAGCGTCTCTTTTTTATTTGGCGGCTTTATAATCAGTCTGTCTTTTTGCCCAAAAATGATGTAAGAAACGAAAAAATGGTGGCAACATGGCGATCACCAAAATAATTCTAACGACTTGTACAGCAACAACAAAGGTGGAATCCTCATGGAGTGTGACTGCTGTTGTCGCCATTTCTGCAATACCGCCAGGCGAAAAAGCAAGAATGGCCGTAATGACAGAAATCCCTGTGATCTCTGCAATCGCAATTGAACTAAGAACAGTTGCAGCAATCAGTCCGGCTGAGCTGACGATGGCCACAATCAAGGTGTTTTTTAGTCCGACAAACATTTGTTTATTCATTTTTGAACCGATGGTTGCCCCTAGAAATACCTGTGACGCAATGTTCGCTTGGGCTGGCCAGTAAGGAATCAAATCATGACCAATCAAGGCACCTGCACCTACTTGAAGTGCTGCGACACTTAGCATACTGCCAATGAGCCAAGGGGCAGGAAAATGAAGACGAACGGCTAGACGTGACATAAGCCAAGCACCTAAAATGAGAGCAGCTGTCCACGAGATGTTTGACAGTGTGAACACGCCTGATGAAAAGGCGCTGCCTTGTACTGCTGCGGCCGCATCTGATTGGCTTTTTGTATTTAAATAAAACACTGTAAATGGAATGGTGAGTACAACCATTAATACACGTATCGTTTGGACAAGACTCACTACAGCTGTATTTGCTCCAACCTCTTGGGCAATTCCCGGCATAGCGGATAAACCGCCGGGGGCAGTACCAACAAAGCTGGTCAGCATATCTGTTTTGCTCAGCTTCCATAAGACAAACCCGGAGAGCATGGCTAATAAAATAGAAAAGACAAGCATGAAACTCACTGGAAGCCAATTTTCAGCGAAAATGTGAAGGACTTTCATGTTCATTTTCTGCCCTAGTTCGATTCCAAGAATGAATTGACCAAGGAGTAGCCATCTGCTGTGAATACGTAAGGTGTTGTATCCTTTGCGCTGAAACAGGGTGGGGCGGCGCATTGCCATAAACGAAGCTGTGATTAAAGTACCAACCATCCAGCCAATAGACATCCCTGTTAAAGACAAAAGAAATCCTCCTAAACCGCTTATCGCAATCAGAATGAGATCGGTTCGAAGGCTGTTTCCTTGTTTCATCAAATGTAAACCTTCTTCCTATATCTTTGTTCAGTAAGTGAAATGTTGATAAGTTCACTATAATACAAACATCTTTATAAATAAAATACGAATTTTTTTAGCATTTTCATAAGATTACCTTATAGTTTAAATACAAAATGATTGTTTTTGTATAAATAAGTATATAATTTTTACCAAAAGCAGAGGCAATACACAACGATTTTCCCCTATTTTTGTTATCAGTTGACTATCATTTTCAATTACACTACACTACTTAGTGTGAGGTGATGACATGAAAATTCCTTCTTTTAAATATAACGAAAAGGGATTGAACCGTTTTTTCGGTCCTTTAGAAGGAAGGATTATGGAGATCCTTTATCAAGGTGAGGATATGCCGATTAAAGAAGTCCAGCAGAAGCTGTCAGATGAGAAGCCGATTAATTTCAACACGGTCATGACTGTACTGAATCGCTTAACCGAAAAAGGAATCGTGGAAAAGAAAACAAAAGGACGTTCTTCTATCTATAATCCTATTTTAACAAAAGAAGAATTTTTAAATGAGCAAACGAAATGGATTACACAAGGTCTGATGGATGATTTCGGTCCTTTGGCAGTGAATCATATGGTGGACGCGATTGAAAGTGCTGATCCTGAATTACTTAAAGTGCTTGAAGCAAGGCTTGCATCAAAAAAAGAGGAGAAGCGGCATGATTAAAATGAAATCGAGACTGCTGTTTTTGGGTGGTATATTGATTGGTTTAGCGATTTTTTATCAGATGGGTTATTACTTGCTCTCAGGCTTTTTTGGCTGGAATCAAGCATATAATCTGATCCATGTATGCCAGTCTGTTCTCGAATTCTATGGATTCACTCCTTTAAAATATTTTCTGGATGCTTTGGTTCTATATACATTAGGTTTTGCCGTTTTCTATATGACGAAGCAGATCAGAAAGTATATGCATTTCAAAAGCAATATGATGATGGCAGTCGATCAACCATCGACGAAATGTCTATCAGAGAAGTATGAAAATGACATCATTGTATTTCATTGCCGAGAACCGCTTGCTTTCGCAATGGGAATGCTTCACCCAAAGGTTTACGTATCAACAGGTCTTATGAGCATGCTTGATGAAGAGGAAATTGATGCGGTTGTTCATCATGAATTGCACCATAAATACAGCTATGACCCTTTAAAGGCTTTCGCTTTTTCAATGCTCACAAAAGTGATTTGGTATATTCCAGTATTGAAGCATATGAGACAAAGCTACTCCGTTTTTCGTGAAGTGATTGCAGATGATTATGCCATTCAGCAGACAGGCACTGAGCTTGGAGTAGGACAAGCCCTTTTGAAACTCATTAAAAATAGAACAAAGTTTCAAAAACAAACGAAGTTTGCGGTGTCCTTTGGAGATCGAGCGTTGAATTTAAGAATACAAAAGATCTTAAACCCAAAATACAATATCCCATTCAATGTACCACTCATTCCAATCGTGACATCAGCCATCCTCATGTTGGTCTTAATGATTATGCTTAACCTAAATTACTAATTTTTTTTACTAATTAACATTACATTATGTAGTGTAAAAACAGGAGGAAATCACTATATGAAATCAAATCAAGAAATAGGAACACTTTTCGTACGCGTGATCTTAGGTATTATTTTCTTTATACACGGGCTTCAGGCATATCAAGGAGGTCTAGGAGGCACAGCTGCATTTTTTGGTCAAATCGGTGTACCGGAATTTATGGCCTATGTTGTAAAGACAATTGAGCTTGTCGGTGGAATCGCCCTGATTTTAGGTTTAGGGACACGTATTTTCGCCGCTTTATTTGTACCGATTATGGCTGTGGCGATTATCACAGTTGGTTTTCCAAAAGGATTTGTGGGCGGTTATGAATTTGAACTTGCGTTATTGGTTATGGCGCTTTACTTGACACTTAGCGGCAGTAAGATGCTGTCAATTGATGGATTGCTAAAGCATCAGCAGCAAAGCAAAGAAGCAAATTTTCATTAAAAGATCTAAAAAACTCCTTCTGCTATTTGTGGCAGAGGAGTTTTTTTATTGGTCAAATGCACTTTTTCTTGTTGGAAAAAGTGAAAAAGGAGAGACATTTCGTAGATGACAGCACTCTATTTCACATATTGAATGAGCAAAAAGACATTTTCAATTTTTGACGGAACATACGATCTCCTATTAAAATAAGACTAACTAAGAAACATGGTGCGTTAAAAGATAGAGAAACCACACAGCATGCTGCTGTTCATCTTGAGCGATACGTTTCATCAATTCTTTTGTTCCTTGATCGCGGACATAGTCTGATACCGTTAAGTAAAAATCGACTGTTTTCTGTTCGTCTTTAAAGGCAAAAACGAGACCTTCTCTAAATTGATCTGGACAAGGTTCTGTTACGCTTGGTTTGTGGTTTTTACCAGTTAAAGAATAGTATAGCTTTGAAAATAGCTGATAGTGTCTGACTTCATCCTGACGTATTTCTTGAATGATTTTTTTCGCCTCAGGGTTTTTGGCTTTTTGGGCAAGTTTTTCGTAGCATTGGATCGCAGAATATTCGCCATTGATGGCCTTCTCAAGGTCTGAAATGATCCTTGTGTTTTGGCGCATGTCATATGGTGAGTAGTCATAATAACCGTAATACATGATATTGCCAGCCTCCTTTTAGATCATGATGGTTTATGATATGAAAGGAGTTGGGAAAGGTGCCTATTTCTTTTCAATGAGGAAGGAGAAAGGGAAGGTGAGAGGAAAATAGCTATTTACTTTTATTTTCGCTAGAATATGAGTACATAAGAAAGGTGTTGTGGAACGTGGAGATTCAGTTTTTAGCAGGCAGATCGGGGAGTGGAAAAACGACTGCAATCTTAGAAGAGATCAAAGAACAACTTAGGCTTGATCCGCTGGGTCCGCCCATCATTTTTTTAGTCCCGGATCAAATGACATTTTTAATGGAATATGAGCTTGCAAAAACGTCTGACGCTGGCGGTATGATCAGAGCCAAAGTCTTTAGTTTTACTCGTCTTGCTTGGTCTGTTTTACAGCAGACTGGCGGAGCGAACCGGCAATTTGTCACTAGCACGGGAATTCAGATGCTCTTAAGAAAGGTGATTGAAGAGCAGAAAGACAAGTTTAAAGTATTCAAAAAAGCGAGTGATAAGCCGGGATTTGTTGAGCAAATAGAAAAGACGATGGCTGAATTTAAAAGGTACTGCATGATGCCGGAGGATATTGAAAAAATATCAGTATCCAGCTTGCATTCAGAGTATACAGAAGAAAGACGGGCTGCCGAAAAGCTGCATGATCTGCATGTTCTTTATCAGCAGATGGAGCAGTATTTACAAGATGAATATGTGCATTCAGAGGACTACTTGACACTTCTGGCACAGCAAATTCCATTATCTGAGGAATTAAAAGGAGCACACATTTATATAGATGGTTTTTACCAGTTTACCCCGCAGCAGCTCCTAGTCATTGAACAGCTTCTGCTCCATGCAGCAAAAATAACGGCTGCTTTCACAGTGGATCGTCCATATCATGAGACACAGCCAAATGAACTTGATTTATTTCGGATGACCGGTAAAACATATTTTCAGCTTTATCAGCTTGCCAAAGAGTGTGGAGCGTCCATTTCTGAACACATGTTGGAGAGAAATAAGCGGCATCTTCATGCACCAGATCTTGCTTATTTAGAAAACCAGTATGAACAAAGACCGCTTCAGCCTTATCAAGAAGAAACGCCTCATCTCACCGTGTCAAAAAGCGCAAACAAACGAGCTGAAATTGAGGGAGTAGCGAGAGATATTCTTGATTTAGTGAGAGAGGAAGGGCTTAGGCTGCGTGACATCTCAATTGTGGCAAGGCATGTTGACGACTATAAAGATACGTTAAAAGAGGTGTTTCGAGATTACGATATTCCTTTTTTTATTGATGGAAATGAATCAATGCAGTATCATCCGCTCATTGAATTGATTCGTTCAAGCCTCGATGTCATAAAAGGGAACTGGCGGTATGAAGCGGTGTTTCGCTGTGTGAAAACAGAGTTCCTATTTCCGCTCGAACTCGCCAAAAACAAAGCAAGAGAACAGGCAGATCAGCTAGAAAACTATTGTATTGCTTATGGTGTAAAGGGAGAACGCTGGACAAACGGCTCTCGTTTTCATTACAGGCGATTTCAATCATTAGATGAAGATTTTGGACAAACAGATCAAGAAATTGAAATGGAACAAATGCTAAATGACGTAAAAGACTGGATTGTTCCTCCTCTTTTTCAGTTGCAAAAAAGATTGACAAAAGCGCAAAAGGTGAGAGACATGGTGGAGGCTCTCTATGTCTTTTTAGAAGAAATACAAGTACCGGATAAGCTTGAAAAGGCAAGACTTGAGGCTGAAGAAGCAGGCAGGCAGGCTGAAGCGATGCAGCACGGGCAAGTATGGGATGCTGTGATTCAATTAATGGATGAATTTGTTGAAATGCTCGGCGAGGAGGAGCTTTCCTTTCCATTATTCCAACAGATGATGGATACAGGATTGGCATCTCTAAAGTTCGCTTTGATTCCACCTTCACTTGATCAAGTATTTGTAGGAAGTATGGATTTATCCAGAATGTATCAAGTGAAGTGCACATTTATCATTGGCGTAAATGATGGCGTAATCCCTGCGCGGCCTTCTGATGAAAGTGTATTGTCTGAGGATGACCGGGAATGGTTAAAGCGTGCAGGAGCAGAGCTGGCAGAGACAGGAAAGGAACGGCTGCTGGATGAGCAGTTTTTAATTTACCAGGCGTTATCCAGCCCATCCCGCCATCTCTATTTATCCTATTCAGCTTCAGATACGGAAGGGCGATCTCTTTTGCCTTCGACGCTCATCAAGTATTGCCAAGAACTGATGCCACATCACCAGCATGCGCTTTATGTGTTAGATCCAGAGCAACTGGATGATCAGGAACAATTAAAATTTGTAGCAAACGAGCATGTCTCGTTATCCTATACCGTCTCACAGCTGCAGCAATGGCTTAATCAATATCCCATCAGCGGTGTATGGTGGAGTGTATATAATGATTTAATGACGTCGCCTAATCGTGATGTATCAAAAAAGATCATGTCAAGTTTGTTTTTCACAAATAGAGCGAAGCGATTAAAACCAAACGTCACAAAAGAGCTTTATGGTGATCATATTCAAGGCAGTGTTTCGAGAATGGAGAAATTCAATGCGTGTGCATTTTCCCATTTTGCTTCACACGGGTTAAAACTAAAAGATCGCCAATTTTACAAATTGGAAGCACCCGATATCGGTCAGCTGTTTCACTCGGCGTTAAAGCATATTTCAGATACACTTGTTGAACAAAAAAAGGAATGGAAAAACTTAACGAAGGAAGATTGTGTGTCCTACTCAAGACATGCAATTGAACAGCTGGCTCCGCGTTTGCAAAAGGAAATTCTATTAAGCTCGAACCGGCATGCTTATATGAAAGAAAAACTTCAAAAAATCCTCATAAGAGTTTCTTCTATATTAAGCGAACATGCCAAAGTGAGCGGATTCTCTCCGGTTGGACTTGAATTAGGATTTGGAGGTCAAGGCCCTCTGCCGCCATTTACTTTTCAATTAAAAAATGGCTGCACGATGGAGCTGGTCGGAAGGATTGACCGAGTGGATAAAGCAGAAGGTTCAAAAGGACTGCTTTTAAGAATTGTCGACTATAAGTCTAGCGAAAAGGGGCTGGATCTAGCAGAAGTATACTATGGTTTGGCGCTGCAGATGCTCACTTACTTAGACCTGACCATTACGTATTCTAAAGAGTGGCTAGGCATGGAGGCGACACCGGCAGGAATTTTATACTTCCATATTCATGATCCTCTCATTCAAGCGCCTATTCCGCTGGCAGAGGATGAAATTGAACAGGAAATCTTCAAGAAATTTAAAATGAAAGGTCTATTGCTCGAAGACGTAGAAGCTGTGAAGCTGATGGATCAAACGCTTGAATCAGGAAGGTCGCAAGTCATCCAAGCCGGTTTGAAAAAGGATGGGTCTTTCCGGTCTGACTCTGCGGTATTAAGTGAAGAGCATTTTCACATTCTCACAAAACACGTTCGGCGTACTTTTGAAGAGGCAGGGGAGAAAATTACAAATGGTGAGGTAGAGATCAATCCATATAAATTGAAGGATCAAACACCTTGCCGCTTTTGCTCCTTTAAGTCTATTTGTCAGTTTGATGAATCAATAGAGGATAATGAATTTAGGGTGCTTACATCTGAAAAGGATGATGTCATGATAGACCGGATCAAAAAAGAAGGGGATCAGTATGCAAATACCAAAACCGAATAACAGTACTTGGACGGATGATCAATGGGAAGCCATCGTTTCAGAAGGACAAGATATTCTTGTTGCTGCGGCGGCAGGGTCAGGAAAAACGGCTGTCTTGGTTGAACGGCTGATTCGAAAAATGACCCGGCCAGAGCAGCCAATTGATGTGGATCGCCTGCTCGTTGTGACTTTTACGAATGCATCTGCGGCAGAAATGAAGCACCGGATCACTGAAGCCCTTGAAAAGGAATTATCCAAAAATCCTGGGTCACTTCATATAAGAAGACAGCTGTCCCTCATGAATCGTGCCAATATTTCTACCTTGCACTCCTTTTGTTTACAAGTTCTCCGTACCTTTTATTATGAGATTGACCTTGATCCAGGCTTTCGTTTAGCCGATCAAACAGAAGGAGAATTATTAGGAGACGAAGTGTTAGATGAGCTGTTTGAGGATGAGTATAAGGCTGGAAAGCCAGCATTCTTTGAACTGGTTGACCGTTACACATCAGATCGTCATGATTTAGATCTTCAATGGCTTGTAAAAAGAATATATGAGTTTTCTAGATCGCATCCATCGCCTGAACAATGGATGCGGGCATTCCTATCTCTCTATGATGTGGATGCACAAACAAAAGTAGAAGAATTACCATTTTACCCTTATATAAAAGAGGATCTTTCTCTCGTTTTAAGAAGCTGTCAGGAACTGCTTGAACAAGCTCTGACCCTATCAAAAGAGCCGGGCGGCCCAGCACCGAGAACAGAGAATTTTATAGATGATTTAGAGCAAGTGAATGAATTAATCACAAATCAAGATGATTTTGAGAAACTTTATGAGCTCGTACCGAACATCAATTTTAAAAGGCTAAAGACGTGTAAAGGGGACGACTATGACCCTGTTCTCGTAGAAAAAGCTACAGATGCACGCAATCAAGCCAAAAAACAATTAGAAAAGCTAAAAGATGAATACTTTATGCGCAGTCCTCAGCAGCATCTAAAAAGCTTGGCTGAAATGAAGCCAGTTGTAGAAACACTTGTGGAACTTGTCATCCAATTTGGAGAGCGTTTCGAAAGAGCAAAACAAGAGAAATCAATCGTAGACTTTTCGGATTTAGAGCATTATTGTTTACGCATCTTAGCAAAGCAGGATGCGGAAGGACATCTAATTGAAACAGAAGCAGCCAAATACTATCAACAGCAATTTGAAGAAGTGCTCGTTGATGAATACCAAGATACAAACCTTGTCCAAGAAACGATTTTAAAGCTTGTATCTAAAGGGGAACGTCCTGCAGAAGGGAATCTCTTTATGGTTGGTGATGTGAAGCAGTCTATTTATCGCTTTAGACTTGCTGAGCCGATGCTCTTTTTAAATAAATATAAACACTTTAAAAGGGACAGCAAAGATACAGGGAAAAGAATTGATTTAAGCAAAAACTTCCGCAGCCGGTCTGATGTTTTAGACAGTACAAACTTTCTGTTCAAACAGCTGATGGGAGAAACTGTTGGAGAAATTGAATATGATGAACAAGCTGAATTAAAGCTTGGAGCGAGTTATCCGCAAAGCGAAGACACAACGACAGAAATGCTCCTTGTACACCTAGATCAACACGAAGCAGAAAGTGATGAAGAACGAGAAGAACTGGAGACCGTACAATTTGAGGCGAGGGTGATTGCAAGGAAAATAAAAGAATTGGTGGAACAGCCTTTTCAAGTGTATGATGCAAAACAAAAAATAACCCGCAACTTGCAGTATCGAGATATCGTGATTTTGCTAAGGTCTATGCCGTGGGCACCGCAAATGATGGAGGAGTTGAAGAAGCAGGGAATCCCTGTTTATGCGAATCTTTCCTCCGGCTATTTTGAAGCTACAGAGGTATCTGTCGTTCTTTCTTTGTTAAAAGTAATCGATAATCCATATCAAGATATCCCGCTTGCAGCTGTCTTAAGGTCACCTATTGTTCATTTAGACGAAAATGAGCTGGCACTCATTAGAACGAGTGATAAAAAAGGCACTTATTATGATGCTGTAAAGGCATTTATGAGTGTGACGCATTCTGATCATCCGACATGCAAAAAACTGGAGCAATTCTTCTTCCTGTTGCGTAAATGGCGTGATTTCTCCATGACTCATTCGGTAGCAGAATTAATTTGGGAAGTGTACCGTGATACACATTATCTGGATTATGTTGGCGGGATGCCAGGGGGGAAGCAGAGACAGGCGAATCTCCGTGCTCTTTATGATCGAGCCAAACAGTATGAGAAGGCTGCATTTAGAGGGCTGTTTCGATTTCTTCGGTTTATCGAACGAATGCAGGAGCGTGGAGATGATCTTGGGGCGGCGAAAACGTTCAGTGAAACAGAGGACGTTGTCCGTATGATGACGATTCATAGCAGTAAAGGACTCGAATTCCCAGTTGTGTTTACCGCAGGGCTTGGCAGGAATTTTAATATGATGGACCTAAATCAGTCCTACTTGCTTGATAAAGAACTAGGCTTTGGCAGCAAATATATTCACCCTGAGCTGAGAATTAGTTATACGACATTACCGCTTGTAGCGATGAAAAAAAAGATGAGAAAAGAGTTATTATCTGAAGAGCTGAGGGTTCTATATGTGGCGCTTACAAGGGCTAAGGAAAAATTATTTTTGGTCGGTTCTGTCAAAAATCAGGTGAAAGCTTTAAGCAAATGGCAAAATGCCGCAAACGGAGAAGAGTGGCTCCTCCCTGATTTTGAACGTTATCAAGCCAAAACATACTTAGATTTTATTGGACCTGCCCTCATTCGTCACCAAGCAATGAAGCCTATTTTAGAGGAATCAAGAGATGTCGTTCTTTCGCATCCATCATCATTTACCATCACATTTCATCAAGCCTCCGATCTTCTAAAAGAGGATGTGTCACTTGAAAAGAAGAAGCAAGACGAAGTGATGCAAGCATTAATGGAAGGTGTGCCTGTTGAAGGGTATGGCGATTATGAAGAGGAAGTAAAAGAAAGACTTTCATGGCGATATCCATATTTAGCGGCCTCTCAAGTCGGTACAAAGCAGTCGGTTTCAGAGATAAAAAGGATGAAAGAAATCCAGGATGAATACAGTGTGCCTTCTTCTATTCGAAAACCGCGTGCGACATTGTATGACAGGCCGGCTTTTATGAAGAAAAAAACACTCACTGCCGCAGAGCAAGGTACAGCGATGCATACGGTGATGCAGCATATTCCGCTTCCTTCAGCTGAGGCCTATGATGAATCTCGTATACAAGAACTGCTCGATTCCTTAAAAGAGCGAGACTTACTAACAGATGAGCAAATCGATTCCATCAATCGAGAAGGAATTGCTGCCTTCTTTTCTACTTCTATTGGTCAAAAACTGCGGAAAGCGGACTGGGTGAAACGAGAAGTGTCGTTTAGTATGGTTTTACCTGTTAAAGAGGTATACAGCCACATTGAGGTAGAGGGTGAACCTGTGCTGATTCAAGGAATGATTGATTGTTTATTTGAAGCAGATGGTAAGCTCTATTTACTTGATTATAAAACGGATAGAGTGAGTGGCAGATTCTCAGGCGGACTAGAGGAAACGGAAGCGATGTTGAAAAAACGCTATGAAACACAAATAGCGTTGTATGCAAGAGCGGTAGAACGTTTAACAAGCAGAACATTAGAGGAGAAAATCCTCTATTTCTTTGATGGGAATTTAGAAATTTCTTTATAAATGTACTGGAATGAGAGGTGAATCACATGAGGATTCTGCATACAGCGGATTGGCATCTAGGGAAAACCCTTGAAGGCCGAAGCCGGCTTGAAGAGCAGGCTGAGTTTTTAGATGAATTGTATCAAATCGTTAAGGATGAACAAATTGATGTCATTGTGATGGCTGGTGATGCCTTTGATACAGTGAATCCGCCTGCTCGAGCAGAACAGCTTTTTTATGAAAGTCTGTCTGCATTATCTGATAAAGGAAAGCGTCAGGTTGTGGTAATCTCAGGCAATCATGATAATCCAGATCGTTTATCAGCTGCATCCCCTTTAACAAATGAACAGGGGATTCATTTAATTGGCTATCCGGTAAATGACATCATTCGTGTCGATGTTCCTTCTGCAAGTGAACGTTTATCTATTGCAGCACTAGCTTATCCATCCGAGGCGAGGCTAAACGAGGTGCTGGCTGAAACATTTGAAGAGAAACTGCTTCGTGATCATTACAACTTAAAAATACAACAAGCGTTTCAACATTTAAGCCGTCAATTCGAGGCTGATACGGTCAATATCGCAACAAGCCATATTTATGTGGCAGGAGGAAGTCAAACAGATTCAGAAAGGCCGATTGAAGTGGGAGGAGCATATACCGTTGCCGCCGAAAGTCTGCCTGAAGCGGCTTGTTATGTCGCACTTGGTCATTTGCATCGCCCGCAAACCATTAAACGTGCCAAAACGATTGCCCGCTATTCTGGATCTCCGCTTGCATACAGCTTTTCAGAAGCAGGCTATGCCAAATCAGTAACCATTGTAGATGCAAAGCCTAATGAAACAGCAAGCTGGAAAGAAGTGTTTTTATCAAGCGGTAAACCACTTGTGAAGTGGAAGGCAGTTGAGGGATTGAGCCAAGTACACGGTTGGCTGGATGAAAAGCGGGATCTTCATGCCTGGATTGATTTAGAGATTCATTTAACAGACCAGTTGTCGATTGAACAAATCCATCAGCTTAGAAAACAGCATAGTGGATTTGTCCACATTAGACCGAAGTTTAAAGAACTACAGCGAATGGAAGAACAAAAACAAGTGGAAAAGCTCTCGATCGAAGAGCGGTTCGTGAAATTTTATGAACGCCAGACAGGCGGCGGTCTGCCAGATGAAAAAACCGTCAAGCTGTTTTTAGAGCTTGCCAATGACATGCAAGAGGAGGAAGCGAATTGAAGCCGATTACGCTAACCATTAAAGGACTTCATAGCTTCAGAGAAGAGCAAACCATTGACTTTAGCTCCTTATGTGATGCAGGTGTGTTTGGCATCTTTGGGCCAACAGGAAGCGGAAAGTCGTCCATTTTAGATGCCATGACACTAGCACTCTACGGCAAGGTCGAACGTGCATTAAATAATACGCATGGTATTTTGAATCAAGCTGAAGAAAAGCTGTCAGTTTCTTTTACGTTCGCTTTGCAAAAGGAGCATCACATTTCTTATAAAGTTGAACGTGCCTTCAAACGGGCAGATGAAATGAAGGTCAGAACGACATTATGCCGTTTGATTGAAATTGGTGACACCCAGACAGTTCTTGCAGATAAAGCGAGTGAGGTCAATCGTAAAATAGAAGAATTGCTTGGATTAACAATTGATGATTTTACGAGAGCGGTTGTTTTACCTCAAGGGAAGTTTGCAGAATTCCTTTCATTGAAAGGAGCCGACAGACGCCAAATGCTTCAGCGTCTGTTTAATCTAGAAAAATATGGTGATCAGCTTGTCAAGCGTTTACGTGCAAAGGCCCAGAATCATTATGGACAGAAAAATGAACTGCTGGCTGAACTGACTGGACTAGGAGATGCTGGGCCAGAGGCATTAGCGAAAGCAAAAGAAGCGGCTGAGCAGGCAAAGGCCGTTTTTCATGAGAAGAAACAAACGAGGGACGAAGCGTTCACTGCTTTTACAAAGGCGCAATCCATCTGGCAGTATCAACAGGAACGAGAAGCATATGGGACGGAACTAAACAAACTCGATCAGCTGGCACCCGTGATGGAAGAGAAAAAGAATCAACTAAGCATTGCGGAGCAGGCAGAGGCTTTAAAGCCCTACGCGGATGCATTAACAAAGGCTGAAAAGCAGCTTGCTCAAGCGCTGACAGAGAAGCAGGAAGCAGAAAAGCATTTACTTCATCAACGAACGATCTATGATCAAATGACGCAGGAGTATGAGCAGGCGCGGCAAAAGAAAATAGAAACTGAGCCAGAGCTTCTCCAGAAGAAAGAGCAGCTCATTCAATTAAAGGAAATTGAACGAAAAAAAGAAGCAGCTCTTCAGGAAAAAGCAGGACTAGAGCAGCAAAACAATGAAAAAGCGCAGCAATTGACCCAAAAAAAAGCAGAAGCAGAGAACCTACAATCTCTGTTAGAGCGGGCACTTGCGAAACAAACGCAGCTGAAGCACGAGCTGGAACAATTACAAGTCTCTGTAAAAGAGCGGAAAAATGTACAGGATGCACTGCGTTTCAGTGAAAATGTTCAAAGAATCAATTTGAGCATTCAAAAGGAAGAACAAAAGGTTGAGGAGCTAAAACAGCGGTCATCACAGGCAGCACAATCGTATGAAAAGCTTCAAAAACAGCAAAAAGACCATTATGAAAAAATAGATCAATCGTTTCAAGCCATTGAACAATTTTATTTTTACGTATGCGAATTCGAACGGGGTCTGACAGAGTGGAGTAAAAGAGAACAGAACCTAAAACAAGAAAAATTAAAACAGCGTGATGCTGTAAGAGCGGCAGAATTAAGAAAAGAATTAGCGGCAGAGCTAGTAGACGGTGAACCATGTCCTGTTTGTGGATCGATTCATCATGATCCACAGGCTGTGATAGACAATGATCATGATGAAACTGTTGCACAAATTGATGAAGTGATTCTAAAAATGGACAAAGAGCTCAAGCTGGCAGAGGAATATGCTAGAGACATGTATGCTGCAAAGCAGCTGCTAGAAACGCATGCCAATCAATTAGTCAAACAGTTCTCCTTTTTGTCTCAAAAAGCCCCTGATTCGGAAGTCGCTGCAGCAGTAGAAGCAGTACAAAACCCGCAGTCCTTGCATCATCTGATTCAAGAATGGAAAGGCATGAAACAAGATATTCAAGCAATCGAAAGCAAACGAGCTCGTTTAATGGACGTCACTCATGATCAAGCGGCAGAGATGAACAAAGTAAAAGAGCAGCTGACATTTGAGCAGCAGCGCATTCAAGAATTAGAAATGCTGATCAAAGAGCTTCGATCTGAGCTTTCAGAGCAAACGACACAATTTGAGCAAGCCTTCCCGCACTTAACAATCAACCAAGTGCAGGAAATGCAAAAACAAATAGATGAAAAGGATCAGCAAGCGGAAGGTTATCAGGAGCGTATTGAGAAAAGTATTTCATTTTTAGAAGAGAAACAGCAAGTAAAAGAGCAGCTGCATACAGCCATATACGAGCTAGAAAAGGAGCTGGATAAGCTATCTCATCAGATAGAAAATCAGCAGCACCTGATCCATCAATACGACACTGATTTACAGCGATATCCTTTAAAAGCTGCTTCTATTTCTGATGAACTGATCGAGGTTCAACAATCTCTTGCTCATCTAAATGAAAAAGAACAGCAATCGTACGAGCAATTAAAGCATGCGCAGCAATTATTTAGTGACGCGCAAAGCCATTTCTCAAGCAGTCAACGTCAACTCCAAGAGGCTAACCGGCGAAAACAAGAAGCTGAGGCAGCATGGCAAAAAGAAACAGAGCCTGCTCCTTTTGATCTGCCGCAGGAGATAGAACCTGCTTTAATGGATCGATCTGTACGTGATACAGTCAAACGAGAAATTGAGGAATTTGAGGATAAAAGAAAGCAATGTGCAGCAAACTTAAAGCGAATTTCTGACCTGTTAAAAGGTGAGTCGCTAGATGAAGACCAGTGGAAAGACGTTCAATTAAGAAAAGAAGCTGCAGAAAAAGAACTTGAAGAAGCGACAGCAAGGAGTGGTTCTGCACAGGAGCAGCTGCGTGTGATTGAAGCAAACCACCAGCGCTTTGCAAGTATTCATGAACGTCTTGAAGAACTGCAGCAAGAAATTGACCGGCTGGATAAGCTTCAAACCGTGTTTAAAGGAAATACGTTTGTTGAGTTCTTAGCAGAAGAACAGCTAGAGAGTGTCAGCCGAGATGCTTCTCACCGTCTTGGGATTTTGACAAGACAAAGGTATGCCATTGAAGTCGACTCAGAGGGCGGTTTTGTCATGCGTGATGATGCCAATGGAGGCGTCAGACGTCCAGTATCCAGCTTGTCTGGGGGAGAAACCTTCCTGACTTCTTTAGCGCTTGCACTTGCTCTGTCAGCGCAAATTCAGCTGAGAGGTGAGTTCCCGCTGCAATTCTTCTTCCTTGATGAAGGGTTTGGTACACTCGATCAAGACTTGTTAGATACGGTGATTACGGCATTGGAGAAACTGCAGTCTCAAAATTTAGCCGTTGGCGTGATCAGCCATGTGGAAGAATTAAAGATGAGATTGCCAAAGAAACTGATTGTCCATCCAGCAGACCCAAGCGGGAAAGGGACAACGGTATCAATGGAATTAATGTGAAGCTGAGGTGATGTCAGGATGGCAAAGCAATCAATTGGATTATGTGAGCTGTGCGGAAGACAAGATGTCGTACTGACGGAACATCACTTAACGCCAAGAGAAGAAGGTGGGGCATTTCTACCGACTGCCTTCCTGTGCATCCCTTGCCATAAACAAGTTCATGCTCTTTATACAAACCAGGAGCTTGCCGCACGTTTGAACACGCTTGATGCACTAAGACAAGATGAAAAGCTCATTCCGTACATCAAATGGATTCGAAAACAGCCGGCAAGCAAGCTGGTCAAAACAAAAAAATCGAGACAACGCAGAAAGAAATAAGCATAAAAAAGCACTCCTCTAAATGAAATGGATGTAGAGGAGCCGCTTTATGCATTGCCTACCATATTCTGATCATTTAAGTCAGGATCCACATAGTTGGTTGCGCTAATGCCATTATTTAAAATCAAGAAATCTCCGGTATTCCCCGCTCCAGAGCCTAAAGCAGATTTTGACGAACTTTTAGGCGAAAGATAAAATGAGTCACCGACGTTTACGACGCCCCCAGAAATCGAGTTAATGTAAATGGGTCCGACAATTGCTGGCATAATCGACATCCTTTATTCGAAGTCATATCACCATCATATGCGCAGGGAGGTCCAATTGTGAGTTTGGCGGATTTTCGTCGTCGTTGCTAAATAACTCTCGAATATGCTTCACTCGCGCAATGCCATTCATTCTACACGTAGAGCCAATTTGATAGATAGAGGAGGAAGACACCCCTTCTACATGTATTGACGATACTTTAATGAGAGGCTTTTCATGATAAAAGGCCGTTCTAACCGATCGTTCTGGTAGCATCAATGGTATTGGCTCAAAATACACTTCAAATTCTTTTGCATCCAAGTTTTCTGCTTCATTGCCATAAAACAAACTAATCGTTCGTTGAACAGCTAATACCTTAACGTTTGGGCATAGCTCCTGTGTATCACCAATTTGAACAACACTCGAAATCCCGACAGAATTGACCTTCGTGAACTTTACTTGAGATGTTCGTTTAATCATTATCGAGGTGCTAGAGGAACAAACGGGCCAATAATCAGTGATTCTGGCGGTGTATCGAAAATCGATGACAATTGTACGTGGTCTGTATCCCCAATAATGAATAGGGAAGAGGACGATACCCCGACTACTTTAATGCTTCCGGTTTCGATGTTGCGGTTGACGACTGTGAAATTCATCCGTTTTCCTCTCCTTTCGTTTCACTTGGAATATGGGCTAAAAAGTGCTCAATCGCCCGTTTTACATCATGCTTCACATATTCAGCAATTTGCTCTGATCGCTGCAAAGGGGTCATATCTTCCCGGTGTGGCAGCTGTCCCGCATAGTATTTGATTCTGCTGTCTATTTGCTTTCGAATGTCTTCAATGATATGGTGCTTGTTGCTTTCATCAAGCGAGCCTTCATATCGCTGCTCGAGTTCTTCAAGAAGTTCTGGCGCTTCTTCATTTAAGAAGGCATCGACAAGCTGGCGTGTTTGATTGAAAAATTGATCAGCCATTTCTTGCTGCATCATTCCAATTCCCGGGGTTGTTGTTTGGCCCACTTCAAAATTTTGAACACTGTTTGGATCAGATGGATTGAGGCCGATATTTAATGTGCCTTCCAGCCGCTCGATTTTCAGTTGATCAAATTGATAATCAATCCGTTCAATCGTTGTTGTCGGTCTATCTTTGATCAGTTGCATTTCCTGCTGAAGCTCGTTAAGCCTTTTTTCAAGCATCATGATTTGTTGTGTTTGCTTTTGAATGATGCCATACATTTGTGAAGCGTTATTTTGATAGTCATACATATGCATACACCTCCGGGGATTGCAGATGAACTTAAGATGTTGGTGACTGAAGCGGTACAAACGGTGCTGTGCTTGCGCCTTGAGATTCTTCAATTCCTTGTGTGCCTGCTGCAGCAGGTGCTGCTTCTACGTAGCTGCCGGTGTTATACAGGTTGGAGAGTGCCTTGATTGATCCAGCACTTCCAATTTGCAGAACAGATGAGTTACTCACAGACTCCACACGTAAGTAATTAATTTGTATCGCTTGATTAATATAGAAGTTCAACGGATTCTCACTCCTTACAAGTTACCAACAAGCGGTTGATCAATGACATCACTATCATACGTATTTGTCACACTTTTATAGTTGCTAATACGTAATTGATCACCAGTGTTAAAACTGCCTGCGCCAGCAAAGGTTTTAACCTGACTATTTGGAGAAATGGTGATGCAGTCTCCAACATGAACGACTCCGCTCGTTCCGACGGCATTTACTTTAAAGGCTCCAACAATAGCCGGCATAGCGGTGCACATCCTTTATAGAAATAGGGCACTTCGTTTTTGGGCGTTTCACCATAGCTTATGATGGGTCTTTTAATGTGTGATTGTCTTTTTGAAGACTATTGATAAGAGGAATGAAGTGTATGGTTTAGCCTTTATTCGAGCATTCTTTAGAGGTGTATTTGATGCCTTTATTTAATAGTGTGTCAAGTTCTTGACTGCACCTGATGGTTTCTTCTGCATTCATACCGAATTTTTTCGCAGTCTCAATTAAATGTAATCTTTTCTGTTCAATTTCATAATTGATCATAACGGACGCCAACTCTCACATTTTTTATCAAATAGAAGGATATGGTTATTATACCCTATTTTTCTATAAAAAAAGCTGTTTCGTCAATATGAGAAGTAAAGTGACAAAATTCGAAAGCACCTTTACATGCGAGATGTCTCTTTTTTCATCTCAGCTTGTAAATAACGTCGTCTTTTGTTGATATACTGCCGGATTAATTCTCGCTCTGAATGCAGCATGTCTTTTCGATCTTTCGTATATGGATCATCCCCGATTCGCTTTTCAATAGCTGCATGCCATTTCTCAATGACGGGACAGAGGCGGTTTTCTAAAAAGTGTGTATCCAGTACGTGCTGAAAAAGAGCATAATAGGTTCTTTTAAACGAAGGAATATCTAGCAATCTAGCGGTTAATGTATTAAAGCCGCTAATGGGGATATAATCAAACGCCATTTCTTCTCCGTGAATATCACGACCCCATGTCGCATCATAATCCCAAGGGAGCACTTGACATCGCCCCTCGTCATTCACATAAAGAGCATAGTTATGAACAAATCCATCAAAGTTCTGGGTGCACACCACACCAATGAGCCAACGGAAATATTGTGTCACATCAAGGTACTGCTCAATTTTTTCTGCAAATGTGTCGTCTTTTGCTGTGTTCAGAAAGTAAATAAACTCGTTCAGCTCTTTGTCGTGTTGAGGTGTTCCCGTTTTTTTCTCGTATCCGAGAAGAAGATGTTTTTTTGGCTTTTTATCAAACGAACTCAAAAGAGAGAAATTGGCGTCATCATCTACTGCATAATAAATACCGCCTCCATGTAATTGTCTTTTTTGGAGGAATCGTTCATCCACGGATTCTATTTTTAAATAAATGCCTTCTTTTCTTCCATTGATGGTTAGAAACACATGAGAAGCGGCAGGGCTTAACACCCCCAATTGTTCGAAGAAATAAAAAGACAGCCTGTTTCGGATAAGAGAAGGATCATTGTACTCTGCATTTAAGTGAAAAAGGGACTCGCCTTGTCTTTGCTTTGGTTTCCTATATTCAATTTGATAGGACTTTTTCTTGAGCTTTCGAATGTGTGATCCGCGGTATGAGGCATAAATATGTGACTTCGTTTGACCGGTTTTGAGAATGCCCTCAACGGGCTCATCGTTCCATACGTCCTTTTTTAATTCCATGAGATCCTTTGGATGAATCCAGATATCCAGTTGTTTTAAAGGTTCTGTGTCCATGTGTCATCACCCTCCTATATCTGCTTCACTATATGAAAATGAAGGAATGTCCTGTACCTGCTGATAGGTATTCATGGAGTTTTCTAAGAAAGAGGCATTCGCCAAGAACACTTGTCTACCGACTCTCGTAACATAAAGCAGAGAAGATAAACAGCTTTGTCTGTTTGTTTTGTCAGAGCACAGATTGGGAGGGGAATTGTTCGTGAGTACATTTGATCATTCTCATATTGAACATGCAGTTGATTCACTTCGAAGTGAGGGGCGTGATCATCACTTAGATCGTGAACCAGAATCGAGACATTCGCATAAATCATCTCGTTCTCGTCAATCAAGACGCCGTCACTGGTTCTTTGGTGGAGGCGGCTGCCGTAAGTCATACCGCAGCAAAAAGAGTCACAAAAGCTATCGCTCTAAAAAAAGCCGCTGTTCCAAGAAAAGCGTGAAGAGTGAAAAACCATGCAAAAGTAAAAAATCGTATAAAAGTAAAAAATCATGCAAAAGCAAAAAAAGTGAACCGAAAAAATCATGCCGCAGCAAACACAAATCTCATCATAAGAAAAGCTGCCGCAAGTCACATCGCAGTCATCGATCAAAACGATCTCATCACCACAAACGTAGTCATTCTTGCCGAAGATGCGGAAAGAAAAAACATCATTCTCGCAGTCGAGGTCGAGGGCATGTCGATCGTAAATGGGATCAAGGAAATATGTGGGAATATCGACGCTACCGCTAAATATCAGATTTTCATTTTTGAAACCCTTTTTAAAAGAGAGTATGATAAAAAAGGGTTTTTTTATTTCATAGAGAAATAAAATGAGACATCATCACTAAGTGAAATGAAGATTGTGAGGGGAAGACATGAAGTTTTTTACAGGTGAGATACATGATAGGATGTTTATTGGGATCGTCATTGATGATGAATGGGTAATGGACATCAAAAAGGCTGAAGTCAAGTTATTTGAGCTTGAGACACTACCCAACTCTTTATCTGAATGCATCAACATGGGGGACAAGTTTGTGGATCACGTCAGCCAGCTTCTTGATTGGGCTGAGAAAAAAGAAGAAGACCGCGGCTCTTATGTCTATCCGCTTTCAGACGTGAAACTCCATGCACCGATTCCAAAGCCATCTAAAAACATCATGTGTGTCGGGAAGAACTATCAAGATCATGTTATGGAGATGGGAAGTGCGGCAGATATTCCTACAGACGTGATGATCTTTACTAAAGCACCTACCTCTGTTGTTGGACATGAAGCGGACATCCTTCTTCATGAAGATGTGACTAGTGAATTGGATTACGAAGGGGAGCTTGCCATCGTCATGGGTAAATCAGGAAAGAATATTGCACCTGAAGAAGTCCGTGACTATATTTTCGGTTACACCATTTTAAATGATGTGACGGCCAGAGATTTGCAGAAAAAGCACAAACAATTTTTCATAGGAAAAAGTTTAGATACATCTTGTCCAATGGGACCTTACATTGTCCACAAGTCAGTGATCGAGGATCATGGCGCGCTTCATGTGGAAACAAAGGTAAACGGAGAGGTTCGTCAGTCTGCCAGTACGGAATTAATGATCTTCCCGGTGGAGGACATTGTCTCTACTCTTTCAAAAGGGATGACGCTGGAAGCAGGTGACATCATTGCAACGGGTACACCTTCTGGCGTTGGAAAAGGATTTGAGCCGCCAAAGTTTTTGGCTTCAGGAGATCATATTGAAGTAACGATTGAACCGATTGGGACGTTATCGAACCGCGTCAAATAAAGCGCATGCTGACATAGGATTGTCATTTTGTGTTCGACTTATTTCGTGGTACGATGAGAAGGTACTTGTTCTGATAAAGGGGGAAACAACAAATGGGAACACATTTACATATTACAGCATGGGTGCTAGGTATTATTTTATTCTTTGTCGCCTTTGCATTAGCAGGTAAAAACGACAAAGGGGCTAAAATTGTCCACATGATCGTACGACTCTTTTACTTGCTCATTATCGCAACAGGCGTAGAGCTATATGTTCGCACAGGAATGAAAATTCCAGGTTTCGGGGGCGAGTATATTGGTAAAATGATATTTGGGCTCCTTGTGATCGGTTTAATGGAAATGGTCCTTGTACGCAAGAAAAAAGGAAAATCGGTGACAGGTGTGTTGATTGGGTTTATTGTGGCTGCGATTGTCACGATACTGCTAGGCTTGCGTCTACCGATCGGTTTTCATATCTTCTAAGATAAAAAGGACATTGCTTATACAAAGCAGTGCCTCAGATTGTTGACAAAGGGCTAAAATGAACTTTATTTTAGCCCTTTGTCTTCTTTTCAGCGTGACCTGAAAACCTTTGCAGTCTAGGAAGGACGAGTACCGGAGCGGAGCGAATTTGACATTCGTGAGCACCGGCACGCAGGACTGACAAAGAATGCGAGGGTTTGTCTACACGCTGGGGCATTGCTTATACAAAGCAGTGCCTTTTTTATGTGACATCAAACGAAGAAATGAGCCGGTGTCCGTCAGAAGTCGTCCATTCAAACTGAATTTGGCTTGCGGCGGAATGATGGTGACATTGAAGGGCAAGTGATTGTGTATCTCTCGAAAATTGGAAAAAAGAGACGGCATGAAAAGGATAAAAGGATGAAAAGACACAATCGTAGACGGAGAACCCAAGCTGCTCTATATCGTCTATGATATGGTAAAAAGCGTTTTCTGGTACGAACATAAGCAAGTCAAGCCAGCCTTTGGAAAGAGACGCTTTATATTGAATCGCTTCACCGCCTTTTATCTCCATCAGCTGTCCATTTTCAAGAAGAATCATGGACCCGAGCCATTCTCCTTTTGTCCATCGGTCATTTTCTTTCAAACAGATCATAGAGCTTTGAAGACTTTCTGGCAGCATGATGTCCCCTTCTTCATCTTCAATGAGACAATGACCGTTTTCAATCAGTAAATACCCGTTACACCATTTTTGTCTATGATGCTGAAGATATTTCAATCGTTTCTCCAATGGCAAAAGCTCCTTTCCTCTTTCTTTTCTTACCAAATGATGCTTGTCCTATACATACGGAAAAAAGGACAAATCAACTATCAAGGAGACGATGCATAAACTAAGAAAGGCTGAATGAGAACACTTGATGAAAAACGGATGGGAGCTGATGATGATGTGTGGAATAACAGGCTGGGCAGACTTTAAAAAGCAGCTCATCCAACAGGATCATGTAATCAATCAAATGACAGATACATTATCTAAAAGAGGGCCAGATGATACAAATACGTGGAAAAGTGAGCATGTTCTTTTTGGGCATAAACGGTTAGCCGTTGTCGATGTAGAAGGCGGAAAGCAGCCAATGACATATACTCATCAAAATCATGCTTATACGGTTGTATACAATGGAGAGCTCTATAACACGGAGGATATAAGAAAAGAATTATTAAAAAGGGGGCATCGCTTCCTTGGACATTCTGATACAGAAGTTCTTCTTCACGCGTATACAGAATGGAAGGAAGAGTGTGTGACCCATTTTAATGGCATCTTTGCATTTGTCATCTGGGATAGTGAGCGTGAACTATTATTTGCAGGGAGAGACCGGCTCGGCGTCAAGCCATTTTTCTATACAGAACGTCATCATTCCTTTTTATTTGGTTCAGAGATCAAAGCACTGCTTGCTCACCCTGATATGAAAGCAAAAGTCGATCATGAGGGGTTATCGGAAATCTTTGGCTTAGGGCCGTCTAGAACACCAGGGCAAGGTGTTTTTAAAGGTGTGAAAGAGCTGAGACCTGCCCATGCCCTCACCTTTTCAAAAGATGGTCTGCGTGTGTGGAGGTACTGGAATGTCAAAAGCAAGCAGCATACTGACTCGCTTGATGACACTGCTCAGCACGTGAAGGAACTCTTTACAGATGCTGTCACAAGACAGCTTGTCTCAGACGTGCCAGTTTGTACGTTTTTATCTGGGGGCGTCGATTCTAGTGCCATTACGGCCATTGCCGCTAAGCACTTTGAGAAAATAGGGAAAGCACCGCTTCATACGTATTCCATTGACTACGAAGGAAATGATCAATTCTTTGAGGCGAGTCAATTCCAGCCGAATGCTGACGGGCCATGGATTGATCGAATGACCAAAGCGTTTCAAACGAATCATCACAGCTGTATCATTGGTCAAAAAGAGCTGGCTTTTTATTTGAAAGAAGCGGTTGAAGTGCGAGATTTACCGGGCATGGCAGATATTGATTCGTCGTTACTTTGGTTCTGCCGAGAAATAAAAAAGGATTTCGTTGTCGGTTTATCAGGTGAATGTGCGGATGAGATTTTTGGAGGCTATCCATGGTTTCACATGGCAAGCGAAACGAATGGATTTCCGTGGATGAGATCAACTGAAGCCCGCATTCAGCTTCTTCAAGACTCATGGCAAAAGAAATTATCACTGAAGGAATATGCACAGAGTAAATATGAAGAAACCGTGGCAGAAACACCTCTTTTAGACGGGGAAACAGGAGTAGATAAAGCCCGGAGAGAACTTTTTTACTTAAATATGATTTGGTTTATGACAACGCTGCTTGATCGAAAAGATCGCATGAGCATGGGCGCAAGCCTTGAGGTGCGTGTGCCATTTGCAGATCATCGACTCGTTGAGTATGTATGGAATATTCCTTGGGAAATGAAAATGCATGGAAATCGTGAAAAAGGGGTTTTGAGAAAAGCATTAGAGGGAATTTTACCGAGTGAAGTGCTTTATCGCAAGAAGAGCCCTTATCCGAAAACACATCATCCAGCGTATACTCAGGCTGTAAAAGAGATGTTAACAGATTGCCTTGCGCAAAAGGATTCTGTGCTTCATGAATTTTTAAATCCACACCAATTGAAACAGCTGATTGAAACGGAAGGGGCTTCCTTTCAAGTTCCTTGGTATGGCCAGTTAATGAAAGGGCCTCAGCTCATCGCCCATCTGGCGCAGATTCATCATTGGTTTGAAACCTATCGCATTGATATAGAAGCGTAACAAAAGGTCGGCTTTCTTGCACTTGTTGAAAGAAAGCCGGCTTTTTTGCTACATAACATGAGACTTTTAGAGCACATCAAAAGTTGATCTAATTCTTCTAATTTGTATAATTAACTTAAAGTGAATTAATTTGGAGGAAATAGGATAATGAAAATCATTGTGATCGGAGCAGGACCAGGGGGACTTGCAGCAGCCATGATGCTGCAAAGCAAAGGACATGACGTTCATGTATACGAAAAACAGCCCTTTGTTGGCGGACGTAACTCTAAGTTTCAACTTGGTGATTTCACGTTTGATACAGGTCCTACCTTTCTCAGTATGATTCATATTGCAGAGGAGCTGTTCACCTTTGCTGGTAAAAATCTTTATGACTATATGGATGTCATTGAATTAAAAGAAATGTATAGATTAATCTTTCAAGACGAGAAGCTTGATATGATTCGAGATCGAGACGAAATGTACAAACGGTTAGAAGCCTTTGCATCTGGTGAAGGCGAGGGATATTTACGTTTTATGAACGATACAAAGCGAAAAATGGACCGCCTGACGCCAATTCTACAAAGTAAAATGGACCGTTTTCATCATTACTTGCGTCCGAAGGTTATTAGAGCGCTTCCACAGCTTTCATTAAATAAGAGCTTATACGATGTGCTGTCAGACTATTTCTCGAATGAATCAGTGAAATATGCATTTACATTCCAATCAAAATATTTAGGGATGTCACCTTGGGAATGCCCTGGCGCATTTTCAATCCTTTCGTTTATGGAGCATGACACAGGCGTTTTCCATCCGAAAGGCGGAGTGAACCAGCTGTCCGAAGCGATGGCAAAGGCAGCTGTTGAATCTGGCGCAACCATTCACCTGTCATCTGGAGTTGAAAAGCTGCTGACTGAAGGCAGGAAAGTGAAGGGGATTCGCTTAGAAACAGGGGAAGAAATCGAGGCGGATGAGGTGGTTGTAAATGGTGATTTTGCACACGTAATGACAAAGCTTGTAGAGCCGGGTCTCTTGAAGAAATATAGCGAGAAGAAACTGAAAAAGAAAAAGTTCTCATGCTCGACCTTTATGCTGTATTTAGGCTTAGATACGATATATGATGAGCCGCATCATACCATCGTTTTTTCCGATGACTATGCGAAGTTCGTCAAAGAGATTACGAAAACCTTTGAGCTGCCGGATGATCCGTCCATTTATATTCAAAATGCAAGTGTGACAGATGATTCGCTTGCGCCAAAAGGCAAATCAGCTCTTTATGTGCTTGCGCCAGTTGCGAATAATCAAAGCGGTATTGACTGGGAAGCGCATCAAGATGAATTTAGAGAGCTTGTGCTGGATACGTTGGAGCGGAAAACAGGCTTTAAAAATATTAGACAGCACATAGAAGTCGAGCGGATGATCACACCGAAGCATTGGGAGGAAGAGCTTTATGTGTATGAAGGTGCGACATTTAACCTTGGCCATCAGCTTACGCAGATGATGGTGCTAAGGCCGCATAATGAATTTGATGAATTGAAGCACTGCTGGCTTGTTGGTGGAGGAACGCACCCAGGAAGCGGTCTGCCGACCATTTTAGAATCAGCGCGTATTACGACAAATGCGATTCTTTCAAAAGAGAAGCATACGCACAAAAGAGTGCCACATCAAGAAAAGGGGAGCGCCTCATGAAAAAACATATATTAATTGCTGGCGGCGGTATTGGCGGAATGATCTCAGCACTTTATTTAAAAAAAGCTGGACATGATGTCACCCTTGTCGAAAAAAATGAACGGCTTGGCGGGAGACTTGCTTTTGTACGTGAGAAAGGATATAAAGTAGATGAAGGTCCGACCATTGTCCTACTTCCTGATATGTTAAAAGGAATTTTACATGAGATAGGAATTGACGAATCCTCACTTGATCTGCTGCAGCTAGACCCGCTGTACACGATTCAATACCAAGATGGCACTTCTTACACGAAGTATTCTGATATCCTGCGGCAGCTCGATGAAATCAGGCGTGTATTTCCAAAGGAAGAACAAGGATTTCTGAAATTTATGGAAGAAATGACGAATCGATTTCAAGAAGGGCAGCAAGCTTTTCTAGAAAAATCGTTTCATGAAAAACGCACCTTTTTTACAAAAGCAAACATGAAAATTTTAATGAAATTAAAAGCATATCGAACGGTTCAAAGCGCGCTAAAAAAATATTTCTCAGATGAACGCCTGAGAGATGCGTACGCACTTCAAACCCTCTATGTCGGAGGAAACCCGTATGAAGCGTCTGCTATTTATTCGCTAGTTTCATATAGTGAGCATGCCCATGGAATTTATTATTTAAAAGGCGGATATGCGAGTTTAGTAGATATATTGGAAAGACAGCTCCTAAAGATGGGGGTCGAAGTAAGACAAAATGAAGAAGTAGTGCAATTGGAATTTGAGGGGAAACGAGTGGTCAAAGCAAAAGTAAATGATGAAGACATAGCAGCGGATGCATTTGTGATAAACGGAGATTATCCAGCAGCGTTAAAACAGCTTGGTTTAGTTGAACAAGACCGGCGCAAATACGTTCCATCCTCCGGCTGCGTGATGGTGTATCTAGGGTTAAACAAGATATACCACGAAGCACCTGTTCATCAATTTTTTATGGGAGAACACTTTGATCAGCATATGAAAGACGTTTTTCAAACGAAAACGATCCCACAAGACCCGTCGTTTTATACATTTCATCCATCGATCATTGATCCATCACTTGCTCCAAAAGGCTGTAGTGTCCTATATATGCTGATTCCTGTACCGTCAGGAGATCACATCAACTGGGAAGAGGAGACAGACTTTGTCGATAAAATGGTGGAGCGTCTTGAAAAAAGAGGCTTTCCGCAATTGCGAGAGTCGATTGTCTGGAAAAAGGTCAGAACACCCAATGATTCAATGCGAGAAGGATTGTTTGAAGGCGGCAGCTTTGGACTTGCTCCTAATTTGTTTCAATCAGGTGTTTTTCGGCCGCAAGTGAAGGTTGCAGAGACAGACAATCTTTATGCGGTGGGCGCTTCAATTCATCCCGGCGGCGGGATACCAATTGTGATGCAAAGTGCGAAGCTCATGGCTTCTGTATTGCTAAAAGATTTGAACGACAGAAAGGAAGTGAAGCTAAGTGGTTGATGTACAAACAGCTTTGAAAGTATGTGAAGAGACCATTCAAACACATTCAAAAACGTTTTACCGTGCCTTTTCCATGCTGCCTAAAAAGAAAAGACAGGCAGTTTGGGCTGTTTATTCCTTTTGCCGGAGAGCGGATGACATTGTAGATGAGTCCACTTCACCAAAAGAGGAACTGGCGTCTTTTCAGGAGGCGTTTGATCGTTTCTTACAGGGCGAAGTAGACCGTCATGATCCAATGTGGGTAGCGCTCGAGCATACATTTCAAGAGTTTCGTATGGATGAAGCCCCGTTCTTCGACCTGCTGCGAGGACAGGAGATGGATTTAGAGCAGCATAGATATGAAACGTTAGATGAACTGCTCATTTATTCCTATCATGTCGCAAGTACCGTTGGGTTGATGCTGCTTCCAATCATTGCACCACGTAAAAAAGAACAGCTAAAAGAAGCAGCGATTTCGCTGGGGATTGGCATGCAGCTGACCAATATTCTTCGTGATATTGGTGAGGATAAGGCGGAAAGAGACCGCATTTATTTACCAAAACAAGTCATGGATCAATTTGGGTATACAGAGCAAGAATTGCAAGAAGGCATCGTCAATCAAGCATTCCAGCATGTATGGGAATATATTGCCTTTGAGGCAGAGGCGTACTACGAGGAATTTTTTGACCACCTTCATGAATTTCCGCTTTATTCACGTATACCGGTGAAAGCGGCTGCTCACTTTTACAAGGCCATTTTAGATAAAACAAGAGAAAATGAATACCGCTTGTTTACAGAGCGTTCGTTTATTTCAACACAAGAAAAAGCACTTATTTTAGAAGATATGATGTAATGATAAGGACCGTTGTCAATCATCTGAAAGGACTGCACCCGCAGTCCTTTTTATGTGGAAGTAAAACGATATTCCGTCCATATCCTTGAACGCCACCGCCTATACATAAAGATGCCTCTTACCCACTCATCCACGATAAAAGAAATCCAAACCCCAACAAGGCCCATCTCAAGCTGAATGCCTAAAATATATGCGATCGGAAGCCCGATTCCCCACATTGAAATCATCGCCATATAGACTGGGAATTTCGCGTCACCAGCTGCCCGCAAGGAGTTGATGATGACCATATTAAAAGAACGTCCAGGCTCTAAAATGATCGTTAACAGAAGAAGCAGGCTGGCAATTTGAATGATTTCACTGTTGCTAGTGAAAAAAGCGAGTAAATGCGTCGATGATAAAGATAAAGCAGTGGAGGAAAGAAGTGATATAGCAATGGCCCAGTATAGGCTTTTCATGCATCTGCGATAGGCAGCGTCAAATTCTTTTGCCCCGATATGACGTCCGATTAAAATTTGGGTTCCTTGGCTAATGGCTGCGCCAAACAGCATAATGAACATCATGAAGTTCTGCGTATAGACTTTTGCGGCTAGTGCTTGTGTTCCCATAAATGTAATAAACAGCGTAATGATCATTTGAGAACCATTATAAGAAAGCTGCTCTCCAGCAGAAGGAATCCCAATTTTCAGCAGCCTTTTTAAATGCGTCTTCTGGATGTGAAACATTTTTTTCAGTGAAAACCTTAGCCCAATTCGGCGGCGAACAATCAAGATCATGGCGGTCAATCCAATGAACCGAGCAAATGATGTGGAAAAAGCAACACCCATTACGCCTAATACAGGGAAGCCAAACGGGCCGAAAATGACCAAATAATTACCGGCAACGTTTAACAAGTTCATTCCGATGGTGACATACATCGTGTCTTTCGTAAATCCGTAGCTTTTTAAAATAGCACTATAGGTCATAATGAGAGCCTGAATAAAGGAAAGCAGTCCGACAATCTGTAAAAAAATTGAGGCATCCGGCATTAGCTCGTGTGATAACCCCATCATATGCAGGATGGGAACAGCTAACACAAACATGAGGAGACTAATGACAAAGCTAATCAGGAAGTTGGTTCCTAGTGATACATAGGCAACTTGGGTCGCTTCCTGCTTGCGGCTCGCTCCTAAAAGCTGCGCAATCACAATCGTCGTACCTGTTGTAATAAAACTGAACATCACAATCAATAAATTTAGCAACTGGTTGCTGACACCGACTGCGGCTACACTGCTGTCAGCGTATTGACTGAGCATCAGTGTATCTGCACTGCCCATCAGCATATATAAAGAGATTTCGATAAAAATAGGCCACGTTAATGCAAATAATGAAGGGTGAGATTTCTCACTTTTGGCTTCAACCTGTGGAATTGGCAGTGCTTGAGGTTTCATCACATCGCCCTCCTTTCGTATAAATCCGATTTATAGTGTACCGTGCATTGACTATAATAAGAAGAGATCAAACCGAAACTTATTGGAGAAATCCGACTTCATAAGGGGATGAATATGAGTCCATTTATTACATTTACTGTACCGCCGTTTCCGGTTTATATTGCTTCAGGCAAAGGTGTATTTCATCAAGGAGAAAGACATATCTCTAGAATCTTCACTGTATTTGATCTTCTTTATGTCACAAAAGGTGAACTGTGGATAACAGAAGACGAGGTGCCCCATCACGTAAAAGAAGGAGAATACATCATATTATCACCGGGCCTGTCTCATGGCGGACATCTGCCATGCAAAGAAGAAACACTTTATGAGTGGCTGCATTTCTCAATTGATCCATTTGAGTTTACGGATCGGTCGAGAGAACACTGGCTTGATATGAAACAAAATCAAGCCACTTTCGAAAAAGCAGCAAGCTATGAATTTCGTCTGCCCCAAAAAGGAAAAGTGAAAGGAAGAAGTGTGTTAGAGAAGCATCTTTCAGCTATGAGGGCATTAAATGATGATGCGTCTGAGCTTCCGCTGAAAAAGCAGCTTCAATTTGAGGAAATGCTTATTCATTTGCAAAAGGAAGCATTTCATATTCCAAGTGCAAAGGAGACCGTCGCTTCAGAAGTGGTTCACTATCTTGAGCGTCATTTTACGCAAAAATTAAAAATGGAGAAGCTGGCAGAGGTTCTTCATTATCATCCTGATTACATGACAAGATGTATGCAAACTGTGTACGGAATGACTCCTAGTCAGTACATCAATCGTCTAAAAATGGAAAAAGCCAAAAGCATGCTTGCTTCAACAAATGAAAAAATAGCTTTCATTGCAGAACATGTAGGCATTGATGATCCTACATATTTTTCTAAGCTGTTTCGGCAAAATGAAGGCATGACGCCTATCCAATACCGTCATCTTGCAAAAAGAACAACAAAGTAAAGGAACGTGAACCGATGAATGGGAAAAAAGAGGAGCTTGTGAGCATACGTCCATTAGACGAAAGAGATTTAGAAGTGGTGTGGCATTTAAAATTTAAAGCACCTGATCAGTCCTATCGAAAGTGGAATGCACCTTATTTGATTGAACACGACATATCGCTTGCTGCATTTAAGAAACGATATGTACAGGATGAATCCACCCCGCCGAAACTATTTGGCATTGATGTAGGCGGCGAAATAAAGGGCACGGTGTCTTATTATTGGGAAAATGAACGCACACGCTGGCTTGAATGCGGAATCCTTATTTATGACTCACGCTTTTGGAATGGCGGCGTTGGAACGAAGGCGTTACATCTATGGGTAGATGAACTATTTTCGCAGATAGATATCCCGCGAATTGGTTTGACCACCTGGTCTGGAAATGAACGCATGATGCGCTGCGCAGAGAAATGCGGGTTTACCCTTGAGGGGAGACTGCGAAAGGTTCGTTACTACCAAGGAGAGTATTATGATTCGATGCGTTATGGGATGCTAAGAGAAGAATGGCAAAATCTTCCTTGTTATCTATCTAAATAATTTTTCTTATTATTAGGACAAAAGTATCGTATGATGGAATAAACTGAAAAAGAAGGGCGGCAGGTAAATGTGAGCTGGATTACAGGTTGGTTTGTATCCATTTTCGTTGCAATCTATCTATTCGTAGATGCACCAAAACATGGGAAAAATAAATGGCTATGGTCCATTTTAGGTCTTTTATTCGGGCTCTTTACACTTGGAATCTATCTCATTCAAACAGGAAGAAAAGGGTTGGGCTGGACAGTGCTGATTGTATCCATTCTCATCTATTCTATTTTTATCCTAGTCTATGTCTTTTACTTCATATTGCTGATCATCGGGTACTCAAACGCATAATTCAGAGACCGCATGTACATAAGGGGGAGTTTGATCGTGAGAATCACGGGTTTATTTGTTTCACTTGCTGTTGCCATCTATTTATGGTTTGATGCGCCAAAGCATAACAAAGACAAATGGCTATGGGCCATCCTAGGTTTACTTTTTAGTACAATCGTTCTTGGCATCTATTTGATCAAAACAGAGAGGAAGGGGCTGGGCTGGACGATCCTCATTTTAACTATTTTATTTTATCTCATGCTGCTGATCTCTGTTTTGATCGGTATCATCCTTTTTTATCAGGTAAGTCCTTCATAATGAAGGGCTTTTTTTTTAGCTGTTGAGCAGGTACACCTGCAAGGACAATCTGTGAATCCCGCCTTAATAAATATCACAATATGCCCCAATTTTTGCGTGCTTGCCCGCAATCAAGCGCCCCGTATGATTGATGCAAAGACATCAATCGAGATATCAAAGCCATGCGGCATCCCCTTCTTTTTATGTAAATACCTTTGACCCTTCCAAATATCATCACCAAACCACTGTGGTCTTTTGTGATGAATGGCTAATGCTTTCTGATCCTGTACCAAGTAGTGGAGAAGATCCTGCTTCGTTAAAATCCTCGATTTCCATTTATTTTAGAGAAATGATACCTCTATCACCATTTATACCAACATAGAAGTTCGCTATTTCTTTGTTTTTCTACATTCATTTCATCCAGCTTTCCCGTATAAAATAAGCATTCAGTGACGAATAGAACAAAAGAACCAGGAAAATTGATTTGTAATTTTTTTCAACAACCTTCAAGATGAAACGCTTTCTCTCCTTATGGCAGTAGATGTTTGTAAAAATGACACGAAATTACTCGTAAAAAAGAGAATGTGACATTCATATGCTTTTCGAATCATCTTTTTGAATACAATTGACTTTCATATTTGACATCCTCTAGTCTAGTAATTGAAAATGATAATCTTTATCAATTGGAGGAGTGTTTTATTATGTCCATCAAAACCGTTTCTAAAAATCAGAAGTTTTTAGAGCAGCAAAGTCAAAGAGAATCTAATGCAAGGTCTTACCCGAGACGGTTCCCATTAGCTATGCAAAAAGCCGAAGGCATGATCGTGACAGATGCGGATGGCAGAGAGTTTTATGACTGCCTGGCAGGTGCAGGAACACTTGCACTTGGTCACAATCATCCGGTTGTGATAGAAGCGATTGAACGTATGCTTCATGAAAAAAGACCATTGCATACGCTGGACATAACCTCAGAAATTAAAGAAGAATTTGTGAATGAGATTTTTTCTCACCTGCCAGAGGAGTTTGCGAAAAGAGCGAAAATTCAATTTTGTGGACCAACTGGTGGTGATGCTATAGAAGCAGCCATTAAATTAGTCAAGACAGCCACAGGGAATCGTTCCATTCTTTCATTCCATGGCGCTTATCATGGAGCGACACATGGCACGATGTCATTAAGCGGGAATTTGTCGCCAAAGGAAAGAGTGCAAGGGTTAATGCCAGATGTCCATTTCCTGCCTTATCCATATGAATACCGCTGCCCATTTGGTATTGGGGGTAAAGATTCGCACCGTATTTCCAGCTCTTATATCGAGCGTGTTTTAAATGATCCTGAAAGTGGGATTCTTTCGCCGGCAGGCATGATCTTTGAAGCTGTGCAAGGAGAGGGCGGCTCCATCCCGGCATCCATTGAATGGATCCAAGAAATGAGACGAATCACAAAAGAAAAAGGCATTCCGCTCATTATTGATGAGGTTCAATCAGGTATTGGACGAACAGGTAAGATGTTTGCCTTTGAACATGCAGGAATTGTGCCAGACGTCATTGTGCTGTCAAAAGCAATTGGGGGAAGCCTGCCGCTATCAGTTGTGATCTATGATAAAGACTTGGATCAATGGAATCCAGGTGCACACATTGGCACATTTAGAGGAAACCAAATGGCGATGGCAGCAGGAACCGCTACACTTAAATTTATAAAAGAAACCAATTTGCTTGATCATGTAGAAAAGATTGGTGAGCGTATGCGGGCTAGCTTAAAAGACATCCAAAAACAAGTACCTGCTCTCGGTGATGTACGAGGAAGAGGTCTAATGATTGGCGTTGAAGTCGTGAATACCGATGAGAAACAGGATGTGGACGGTAGTTATCCAGCGAATCCAGAGCTAGCCAGTCTCATTCAAAAGAATTGCTTCGATAAAGGCTTAATTGTGGAGACAGGAGGCCGCTTTGGAAGTGTGATTCGATTCTTACCGCCTTTGACCATGACGGAAGAACAGCTCGAAAAAGTCATCGCGATTTTTAAAGAGGCGGTTTACGATGCAGTCAACTAAGACTTCTGTTGATTCATTATTTATTAATCAAAGCCAGCTTGGGAGGGAGTCCTTCCAAGCGGCTCTTCATACATCAATCGACAGCTTAATGGACGAGTGGGAAAAAGACAAAGGACCTTACAGCGGAATATTGCCTGGGAAATTAGCGGCTAGTGTCGAATCGTTATTCCAGTTTCAACCGTCGGGAGAATCCATTGAATCTGTTTTTCGGGATATAAAAGAACACCTTTTGCCGCATTTGGTTGATGTATCACATCCTAAATGCTTGGCGCATCTACATTGCCCGCCTCTCATTCCTGCGCTTGCAGCAGAGGTGATGGTAAGTTCCTTTAACCAATCAATGGATTCCTTCGATCAAAGCGGCATCGCTTCTTTGGTTGAGGAGGAAATCCTAAAGTGGCTATGTGAAAAGTTTTCTTATGGAGAACGAGCAGATGGAACATTTACGAGCGGCGGAACTCAATCTAACTATATGGGACTGCTTTTGGCGAGAGATGCATTTTGTGAAAATACTTGGCATTGGAATGTTCAGCAGAAGGGCTTACCGGGCGAAGCTAACCGTATGCGCATCCTCTGCTCCAAGAATGCCCACTTCACTGTGAAAAAGTCAGCATCCCAGCTAGGTTTAGGTGAACAGGCAGTCGTGCTGGTAGAGACAGATGAGCATCACCGAATGGACCTAAATGATTTGAAGAAGAAGCTCGTTGAGTTAAAGGAGCAGGACCTGCTGCCTTTTGCTATAGTAGCGACTTGCGGGACAACTGATTTTGGCAGTATTGATCCGGTTCGTGACGTGTACGACATCGTCAAGCCATTCGGTCTGTGGATTCATGCAGATGCTGCATATGGCGGAGCACTTGTGTTAAGCGAAATCAATCGAGGTAAATTAGCCGGCATTGAACTTGCTGATTCGATCACGATCGACTTTCATAAACAATTTTATCAGCCGATCTCCTGCGGGGCATTTTTGCTAAAAGATAAAAGACATTTTGGTTTTATTGATTATCATGCAGATTATCTGAACCCAAAGGAAGATGAACTGGATGGAATCTTGCACCTCGTCAATAAATCTGTTCAAACAACTCGCCGGTTTGATGCACTGAAATTACTTCTTTCCCTTCGTCTGATTGGAGAAGAAGGGTTCGGCGGCATTATTGACCATACCATCCAATTTGCAAAGGATGTGACTGTGCTTATTGAGCAAAATGATCATCTTCAAGTGATCAATCCTGAGCCGGAAATCAATGCGATCGTCTTTCGATTTATGGATGAGCATCACACAGATGACGTCAATAAGATCATTCATCGGACTTTATTCCAAACCGGTACTGCTGTTGTTGCAAAAACAGTGGTTGATGGTCAAACATGCTTGAAATTCACTTTGTTAAATCCGAGAACGACAATCACACATATTGAGGAAATCCTTTCTGACATCGTTGATATCGGGATCGCTCATATTCAATCCGGGAGGGTACTACGTTGAGTCAATATAAACAAATGGCTGAAAATGCAACCATGCAAAGCTTTTTAAATTGTTTTTTACGTGAAACAGGAATCGATCGTTCTGCAAAGAAAGAGACATACGAAGACGGTTCGCTTGTATTCGTAGCAAAACTAGCAAGGCAAGATCTTGAGCTTGTCATTCCGATCCGATATTTTTCGCCTGTCGGCCGTCATCTATTTGATTTTCCCGTTCGCTTTCGCCCGCAAGGCAGTAAGCAGGAGGGAACGGTTGTCGATTACACGACTCTTGTTGCTTTATGCTCAAAGGAACTTCTCATTGAATACGGTCGTACAGATGCAGAGGATGAGTTCATGCTTCGCATCATTTTAAGCTGCCGGAATATTGAACGATTCTTAAAGGAGAGAGAAAGTGATCGAGAGGCTCTTTCTCAAGCTGATTTTGAATATATCGAAGCGGAGCAGTCACTTCTCCTTGGACATTTAACGCATCCTACACCAAAGAGCAGACAAGGAATGACAGAAGAGGAGGAAGCCATTTATTCTCCTGAGCTGAAGGGTTCCTTCCAGCTTCATTACTTTAAAGCGCACCCTTCTATTGTGCTTCAGGATTCTTCTATTTCACAGTCTGCACAGAGCCTCATGCTTGAGGAGCTATTGCGCCAGATGCCAGAAGAAAAAGAGCGGCTGAATACCTTAACAGAAGGCGGAGAATATGTCCTCATTCCGATTCACCCCCTTCAAGTGAAAGTGGTCATGGAGAAAGCCTTCGTCAAGCGTTATATAGAGGACGGGAAGCTGGCTTATGTAGGGCCGCTAGGGTCTGAATACACAGCGACATCTTCCTTTAGAACCGTCTATCAAAAGGACTCTGCTTACATGCTCAAATTCTCTGTCCCTGTGAAGATTACGAACTCCTTGCGTGTCAACAAACAAAAGGAACTTGATCGCGGAGTTGAGATGTCTCGTATTTTAAAAACAGAATTAGGCGTTTCTTTATATGACAAATTCTCTGGATTCCGGGTGATTGAAGATCCTGCGTATTTATCCATTCAAGGAGACGAGGCGGAATCTGGCTTTGAGGTGGTCATTCGTCAAAATCCATTCTTGCATCATGAAAAAGGGGCAAGCTTAATTGCTGGGCTATGTCAGGATCATGCATATGGAGGAAAATCACGCCTGGCAGGAATCATTCATGAACTAGCAGACAGAGAAGGCAGATCAACAGAAGCGGTGAGCCGCGACTGGTTTAAACAATATTTAACCATTTCGTTAGAGCCGATGCTTTGGCTGTTTGAAACGTATGGTCTTGCCCTTGAAGCCCATCAGCAAAATGCTGTCGTGCAGCTAAAGGATGGTTATCCAGACACATTCTATTATCGTGACAACCAAGGCTACTATTATAGTGAATCGAAAAAGGACCAACTCGCAAGGCTTGTTCAAAATTTAAGCGTCAGAAGTGAAACCATTTGTGCAGATGATGTAGCCGTTGAGAGGTTGCGCTATTATTTCTTCTTTAATCATTTGTTTGGTCTCATTAACGGCTTTGGCACAGAAGGGCTGGCAAAGGAAGAAGACTTGCTGGCACTTGTTAGAGACACACTGCTTGCGCATGAAAAGACATATGGTGAATCTGACCTGACAAACAGTCTTCTCCGCTCAAAGGAATTGCCTTCAAAAGCGAATTTGCTCACGCGGTTTGAAGATATGGATGAACTGACAGGTTCTCTGGAAACACAGTCCAGATACACGCCGGTCTTAAACCCACTCTTTTTGCATAAGGAGGCGCTGATTGGATGAGGGATCGTATTAGGTTCATTCGGGCTGAATATGAAAGGGACGTCCGCCTTGTCCATAAGTGGATGCAAGAAGATTACGTTCATCCGTTTTGGCATTTGAATATTCCGTTTCCTGCTTTTGAAAAGCATTTTTATCAGGCGATTCATGATCCTCATCAAACCCTTTATTTAGGAACGATTGACGGGACGCCGATGAGTTATTTTGAGGCATACAATGTGAAAGGCGATGTGATTGAATCGTACTATCAACCTTCCCCTCATGATCAAGGGATTCATCTGTTAATAGGGGAGCCAGATTATGTTGGAAAAGGATACGCTGCACCGCTCCTTCAGGCCATGACAGCTTTTCAATTTGAGCAGAACAAACGAACAGAAAAAATCGTTGCTGAGCCGGATATTCGGAACGAAAAGATGATCCATGTCTTTGAAAAGTGTGGATTCGAGCGTGTGAAACCAGTCAATTTACCAGATAAAACAGGACTTTTGATGTTTTGTGATCGAGATCGATTTGAAAGGAAGTATAACCATGACGCGGTTCAACAAGCAAACTAATGTAGTGGATGTCATTGGAATTGGCATTGGACCATTTAACCTAGGGCTTGCTGCATTATCTGAAGAAGTAAAGGAAATTGATGCGCTGTTTTTTGAAAGAAGTGAAGCCTTTCACTGGCACCCAGGTATGCTCATTGAAGGGACGACACTTCAAGTCCCATTTTTAGCGGACCTTGTCAGCATGGCAGATGTGAAAAGTAAATATAGCTTTCTCAACTATTTGCAGGAGCAAAACCGGTTATATTCATTTTACTTCCTAGAGGACTTCCACATCCCGCGCAAGGAATATAGTCATTATTGCCGCTGGGTCGCTGAACAATTAGACTCTTGCCGTTTTGGGATGAATGTCGAATCTGTCTCATTGACCGAGAAGGCAGGCGAAAAGCGATATGAAGTGCATGTCCGTCATGTGAAAGATCAAACCGTAGAGGTGTTTGAAAGTAAGCATCTCGTTTTAGGAATCGGTACGCAGCCAGCGATACCAGCATCTCTCCAGCCAGCTTTAGGAGACAAAGTGTTTCACTCAGCTGAGTATTTGAAACGAAAGAAAGAAGGCTGTTTCAAAGGAAAGTCTGTAACGGTCATTGGTTCTGGTCAAAGTGCGGCAGAAGTATTCTATGATATTTTGTCAGATGATGAGGCAAAGGATATTCACTGGTTTACACGGTCTAAAGGATTTTTCCCAATGGAATATTCAAACCTTGGTCTCGAGTATTTTTCTCCAGATTATATTGATTTCTTTTATGAGCTTCCGCAAACAAAAAAAGATGCGCTATTAAAACAGCAAGACTTGCTGTATAAAGGCATCAGCTCTGCGATGATCCGTGATATTTATCACCTGCTTTATGAACGTTCTGCTTGTGGAAAGCAGCTGAACACAGTGCTGCAAGCGATGACAGAGGTCAATTTAATTGAGGAAACAGAGGATGGCTTATCACTTTCTTGCTCTCAATGGGTGAAAGAGGAATCCTTTACACATGAAACAGATATTGTCGTCTTGGCAACTGGCTATCAATCGGTATTACCAACGTTTATCCAGCCGATTTCTCATCATATTCAGTGGGATGATCAAGGACGTTTCCAAGTCGAACGTGAATATCGTTTGAAAACAAACACAATGGGTGAAAATGATATTTTTGTGCAAAATGCAGAGCTTCACACACACGGGGTCGGTGCACCAGATTTAGGGCTCGGGGCGTACCGAAACAGTGTCATAATCAATGAACTTGCTCGTCAAACGGTGTATCCACTTTATCAAAAGCACGTCTTTCAGACATTTGGTATACACAAGAACGTAAACACATTTGAAGAAATCAAAGGTTAAGGAGGATGAACCGATGAGTGTACAAGATGAATTGAAAAAAGCGGTGAATCCTGCTGCTTGGAAAAAAGCAAACAAGCGAATGGTGGCAAAAATGCTGTCTGAATACATGTATGAGGACATGCTTCATCCCGTTCAGCTAGACCAAAAGGATGGCATCGCCCAATATGAATTAATCATTCACGAACATAAAAAATATCGCTATCTCGCAAAACCTCGTTTGTTTGATAGTTATGATACGATTGCTGAATCGGTCGAGTGCTGTCAAGATGGAAAATGGACAAAGGATGTCAGTGCCATTGTGTTTTTACTAGACATCCAACCAATCATTCCAATGTCTTCTGACACAACTGGCCATCTGATCAAAGAGCTTCATCATACCCTGTTAGCAGATGTTCATTTGCTGTCGAAAAAGGCACTTCGTGCAGATGAACTAACAGATACAGATTATGCATGGATTGAAGGCGAAATGACGGGTCATCCTTGGATTGTGTATAACAAAGGGCGCATTGGGTTCAGCTACGATGATTACTTAGCCTATGCACCTGAAAGGCAAGAAAGTGTGCAGCTGTCTTGGATTGCTGTTCACAGGGAGCTTGCTACATTCCATGCGGTCGATCATGAAAACTATGAACAAGTGATTGCCAAAGAATTAGATGAAGTCACGATTCGTCAATTTCACCGTGTGTTAAAAGATGAAGGGCTGAATGCAGCTGATTATTATATGATGCCTGTTCATAAGTGGCAGTGGACTCATATGATCATTCAGCATTTCCCTGAAGATTTGGCTATGCGCCGCATCGTGTATGTAGGAGAAGGGCTGGATCAATATATCCCGCAGCAGTCTATTAGAACCTTTACCAACATTTCAAATAAAGGCAAGCATCATATTAAACTACCAATGAGTATTTTAAACACACTTGTATACAGGGGGCTCCCATCAGAGCGTACAGTCATCGCCCCTCGTATTACAGCGCATATTAAAGGAATCGCCGATCAAGACGCCTTTTTATCTGACGAGTGCCGCGTGATTTTACCAGGAGAGAATGCCAGTATCAATGTCGATCATCCATACTACAGCAAGCTGCCTGGTGCGCCGTATCAATACCTTGAAATGCTGGGTGTGATTTTTAGAGAAAGCATTTATACGTATTTAGATGAAGGGGAGAGCCCTGTCACTCTTGCGGCACTCACTTATGAGGATCATGAAGGTGAGCCTTATATTAAACAGCTCATTGAAAAATCGGGTCTTTCCGCAAAAGAATGGATGGCGTCATTCTTCCATGTCATCATGCCGCCGCTTCTGCACTTTATGTATCAATACGGAACGGTCTTTTCACCGCACGGACAAAATACGATTCTCGTGTTAAAAGACCACAAGCCGCATCGTTTGGCGATCAAAGATTTTGTGGATGATGTGAACATTAGTGATCAGCCGTTGCCTGAATTAGCTTCATTAGAAGATGATTTAAAAGAAGTGCTGCGAAGTGAGCCGCCGGAAGGTCTTGTGCAATTTATCTTTACGGGACTGTTTATTTGCAATCTTCGTTACGTGTCAAACGTGTTAGAGAATCACGATCTGTTAGATGAAACGACTCTTTGGCGCTTGCTTGCAGAAGAAATTCAGCAGTATCAAAAGCAATTCCCGCAGCTAAAAGATCGTTTTGCCTTATTTGATCTCTTCCAGCCTCAGCTGACAAAGCTTTGCTTAAACCGTAATCGCATGATTGATTATGGCTATGGAGATGGAGATGACCGGCCGCATGCGTCAGAGCATGGAAAGGTCACGAATGCACTTGCTCAAGTTCTTTCATCCGTAGGCGGGAAGTAAAAAAGAAAAGCTGTAGACATCATGTGGGACTGACCCCCGTTTTTGAGACAGGGATCAAAACACCTTTACGAAACAGCCAGTTGCCGATAGTTTATCGGTGATTGGTTGTTTAGTTTCGTTTGAATACGAATGTTGTTATAATAATAAATGTATTCTTTGACAGTGCGTTCTACAATGGTGTTCGTAGTTCGATCAATCCTGTTAAGATAGAACGTTTCAGACTTTAGTGAGGAATGAAACGATTCGATGGAGGCATTATCAGCGGGCGTCCCTTTACGGGACATGCTCATGGTAATGCCTTTCTTATGAACAGCTTTCTGATACTCGTAAGATGTATACACAGAACCTTGGTCGCTATGTAACACGCAGTTCTCAGGCAGTGATGGGAGCTGATTAAGTGTGTTTAAGATAAAGTCTGTGTCCTGCTTATCACCAATATTAAAAGCAATCACTTCTCCATTATATAAATCCAATATACTGGAAAGGTACAATTGTTTCTGTCCATAAGGCAAATACGTGATGTCCGTTACTAGTTTTTCAAGAGGGCGATCAGACTGAAAGTTCCGATCCAGTATATTACCAGCCACGGCATAGGGCTGCCCATTCTTCTTACGCTTTTTCATTTTAACTCGGCACTGCCACTGGTTTTTCTGCATGATACGTTGAACAGTTTTATGGTTAATACGCATGCTCATTTTTAGTATGGCGGTGATTTTTCGATAACCATATCGATACTTGTGCTCTCGGCACAACGTGCCGACCTGTTTCTCTAGTTGTCTTTTAGAGTGATTCTGAGTCAGATCCTTTTTCCATCTATAGTACGAAGTGCGTGAGATACCTAAATGGAAACAGATGTCCTGTATCGTCATCGTTTCGCACAATTCTTCTACCAGTTTGATTGACGTTTCCTTATCAACTTCCTTTCCAATTCGTTGTACTTTTTTAAAACTTCATTCTGTTGACTCAAATAGCGATTTTCTGCCTGAAGTCTCTCTAATTCGGAAGAGTACTCAGGACCCTTTCCATAGGTATATTGTTTTCCAACAGGCTGTTCAAACCGGTGTGTATCCCCAGCCTTATGCCACCTCACCCATGTCTGAACCTGCGTCTTATTCTTGATATTCAATTTTTGCATAATCTCTTTCATAGGTACGCCTGCCAATCTCATTTCTACAGCCTTCTGTTTGACTTCAACCGGATAACTCACTCTTGTCCCCATAGAAAAAACACCTCCATGTTTTATTTCGGATCACAACGATCCATTTTCAAACTTGAAGGTGTTTTTTATTTGTCTCATCTGATGGGGTCAGTACCTGTGTCTACAGCTTTTTGTTTTTTAAGAAAATGCTTGTGAGGCCAGAAAATAAAGAAGCGCAGGATCGTTCTGCTTTTCGTTTCCGCGAATCATCATAAAATGCGCTACGTTCGTTTTTGTAAATCCTGCTGCAACAAGTGATGCATGCAGGCGTTCAGCCGTTTCTTCCTGCATATCTAAACGAAAGGCGCCAGAATCAGTCGAGATGAGCGATTGGATGAGTGAAAGGGCCGTTTGTTCATCGTTTGCGGCAAGCGGGCCAATCATCAGATTAGCAGGAGTTTTAACGCCAAACGCAAATCCGGTGATGTCGTGATGTTCATTCTGTGCAATCAGCCGGAACGCTGATCGTTCCATTCGCTTCTTTAAAAAGCTGGCTCGATTGGTGCCTGCGCCTTTCTCGTCAAGTGCTTCAATGGCCGGAAGGTGCGTTTCATCTGCTGGAGCAAGATGAATTTTCTCTGACACGTGAAGTGCGGAAGGGTTCGTTTTTTGTGCTTTGTATGTATGAATGTAGCCGGTGGTGTGAAAGCCGATCTTTTCATAAACGGGCCGTCCCTGTACAGTCGCTGTTAAAACGACTGGGACACTGTGGTGGGTTTGATGAAGCAAGGTGTCAATCATTTGACGTGCAAGACCTAAGCCGCGATATGTCTCCGATACAATGACAGCCCCAATTGATGCCACTCTGTCATATTGGAAAAGTCCAGCGCATGAGATCACTTGTCCGTCCGTTGTTGTAAAACCTGTAAAGTATCCATTTGTTAAAAGAGATGTGAGCTCTTCTGCATCGTAATCAGGCCAGTCTACCTCTTTTGACAATGCAATTAGGTCAGGTATGTCATCAAGTGTTAAAGATCGTTGCATAACGTTTGCCAATACACGCAACTCCTTCTTAGCTGAATTTGTCTATATGTATCGTACCATATGAAAGCATAAGAAAAAGGAAAAGGGGGTCCTTTTCCTTTCGGATTGTTTAGTAATTGAGGTCACGGTTGTATTCATACTCAAAGGTGAGCTGCAAGTTTTTAATTGAGACAACACCCACTTTGATTAACCGTCCACCGATCAGCTGAGGTATCTCTATTGCATTGAAAGAAACAAAAAATCGGTCTTTTGCTGGTACTTCACTTGTTTTATAAGAAGAGATATCTACTTTTTGACCATTCCAAGGTACGTTCACTGTCCCGCCTTTTAAGGAAGAAACGGTAAAGACATAATTGTGTGCGTTTGTACTGCCCTTTTCAGCTTCTAATGAAAGGCCAGTGACAACGGCATCCTGCGGCAAGCTGCTTAAATCAAAAGAAGAATTTGGAGAACCGGCTTCATTGAAGCTGTTCAGTGTAGCAGGTGATCCATATCGTTTCGTTGTGCCTTTTTCAATGCTTTTATCAAACACAATACGATACATCTTGTCCTCTTCATTTAATAATCGTTTTGGTTTGACGGCTAAGTAGTAGTCAGTACTGGCGGTAATTTTCGGCATATGGATGATTTCGTTTTGGTTGTTTGTCCGCACAGAGGAAGACACGAGTGTCCCGCTTTGATTGTAAAGGTAAAGATCGAAATCATTTCCAGCTTTCACATTCACGAGTTTAATCGAAAAACGGCCGTCTGCGCCATCGAATTTAGAGCTGGTGAAACGATAAAAATCAATGTCATCCATAGAAGAGATACTGCCCTCGTGATATAAGTATGTTTTGTTTAGATGAAGAGAATGCTGTAAGAATTGAGCTTTTTCCATCGTATCATTGTTTGCATAATCACTGTCTGGATAAAGGTGCTCCAATTCTTCCGTATAATATTTTGTTTGTTTCGTAGAAGCTTCACTCGCTTGTGCAGGTGACGGAAAGAGAGGTGCAGTGATCAAGAGACCTGTAAGCAGTAAAACCCCGATTTTCTTTTTGAACATGACAAACATCTCCTTTTAAGTAAATGACTTTCATTTATAATATCGGTAAAAAAGAGTAAATTTGCATATTTATGCCACTTTTATTTAAAAAAAGAACCTCCAATCAAGGAGGATCTTCTTTAATGAACGTTAAAATATCGAGCTTCAGGATGAGAAACAACAATTGCTGAAACGGATGCTTCGGGCTCCATCATGAAGCCTTCTGTGAGATGAATGCCGATTTTTTCTGGCTGGAGCAGGTTAAACAGCTTTTCTTGGTCTTCTAGATTTGGACACGCTGGATAGCCAAAGGAATAACGCTGCCCTTGATATTTGGCCTGGAATCGTTTCTCCATGGTGAAATCAACTGGGTCAGGAAAGCCCCATTTGTCACGAATTACTTGGTGCGTTCTTTCAGCTAATCCTTCTGCAAGCTCAAGCGCTAGAGCTTGGACAGCATGCATTTTTAAATAATCACCTTCTTGTTTAAATTGCTGTGCAACCTCACGAATGCGGGCACCAGCTGTGACGGCAAATAAGGCGATATAATCTTTCTCGTTTTCTTCGCTTTTCCGTACATAGTCCGAAATGGAGCGGTATGGGAGTTTCTCCTGTCTTGGAAATTGAAATGTTTCGATGATGCGGTCAGGCGCTTCAGGATCATAAATATGCAGATCATTTCCATTTGAACTGGCAGGGAAGAATTGATAAACAAATGCAGGTGCAAACCAGTTCTTCTCTCTTCCTTCCTGAAGGAGATCTGTGACAAGCTGTTTTAACTCTAGTGCTTTAGGGTGTTGTTCAGCCAATAATTTTTTGACCTTTCCTTTTAACCCGAGATGATGACCAATCAGCATTTGCTCATTTACATAGGGCATGATATGGTGCAAATCAATGTCCCGCACATAATGGCGTTTTGTATTTTCTGGCGTGAAAATGGGCGCCTCCGGAAGTGCCGCTCGTTTTTCGAGTAATTCAATCACAGCTTTCGGCTGCTTCACTTCTTTCTCCTTGCTCAATTCTTCTTGCTCTGCTGAAGGCTTTGTTTGAAATTGAAGCGGATTCGCTTGTAACTCATTGGCTAATGACAGGCCGTCCATTGCATCTTTTGCATAAAGAACAGGTCCGTCATAATGAGGCGAAATTTTCATCTTCGTAAATTTCCGTGAAAGCGCCGCGCCGCCCACTAAAATGGGAACGGAGATGTTCGCTTTTTGTAAATCTTGAGCAGTCAGGACCATTTGCTGTGCTGATTTGACAAGTAAACCTGATAATCCAATCATATCTGGTTTTTCCTTCTCCACAGCCTCAATCAATGTTTGAGGGGTTACTTTGATTCCGAGGTCGACCACTTGAAAGCCATTATTGCTCAAGATGATGTCGACAAGGTTTTTCCCAATATCATGGACATCTCCTTTGACGGTGGCGAGGAGTATCTTTCCTTTACCGCTTGCATGCTGCTTTTCCATATATTGCTCAAGATATGAAACAGATGCTTTCATGACCTCTGCCGATTGCAGCACTTCAGCCACAATCAATTCGTTTTGGTTAAAAAGACGTCCAACCTCTGCCATCCCCTGCATTAATGGACCATTGATGATCTGAAGAGGTGATTCGAATTTTTCCAAAGCAAGGGCGAGATCATCAATCAGTCCTTCTTTCGTTCCTTCAATGACATAGAGCGCCAGCCTTTCATCAAGCGATAAGGAGACCTTTGGCTTTTTCTCCGTTTTCTTTTTCCCGCGATAAAATTGTGTGAATTCGGCAAGTGTTTGATCGTTTGTTTGATAAAGTAATGTTTCAGCCAGCTTGATTTCTTCCTTTGGAATCGAAGCGAAGCGTTCAAGCTTTTCAGTATTCACAATCGCATAATCAAGTCCTGCTTGGACGCAGTGATACAAATAGACGGCATTTAGAATTTCTCTGCCAACAGGCGGGAGTCCAAATGACACGTTACTGATGCCTAAAATGGTGAGGCACTCTGGCAGTCTTTCTTTGATTAGTTGAATGCCTTTAATCGTTTCCTCAGCAGCACCGATATACTGCTCATCTCCAGTACCTACTGGAAAGACAAGGGGATCAAAAATGATGTCACTTGCAGGAATTCCATATTTCTTTGTTAGCAGGTCATGGGACCGTACGGCAATCTCAAGTTTTCGTTCTGCTGTCACGGCCATCCCTGTTTCATCAATCGTTCCAACAACCAGTGCACCGCCATATAGTTTCACAAGCGGAAGAATCTCTTCAAAGCGCTCTTCACCATCCTCTAAATTAACAGAATTGATAATGGCTTTCCCTTGAGAATATGTGAGGGCTTTTTCGATCACGTGTTTATCCGTTGAATCAATGACAAAAGGGGCTTTGACTTTTTTCATGGCCTCTTTTAAAAAGCCTTCCATGTCTTCTGCCTCATCACGATCTGGATCTGCTAGACACACATCAATGACATGTGCACCATTTTTCACCTGAGCACGAGCAATTTCTGACGCCTCTTCGAACTTTTGTTCCGCAATGAGTCGTTTGAATTTACGTGAACCGATGACATTTGTTCGCTCTCCAACAAAGAGCGGACGCATCGCTTCTTCATAAATGAGAGGCTCAATTCCTGATACAGTATGCGGTGACGACTCATGTGTCATGCTGCGGGGCTGAAGCGAACGTACTTCGTCTGATAGTGCTTGGATGTGTGCAGGTGTTGTGCCGCAGCAGCCGCCGACGATATTTAACCAACCTTCCTTGGCAAAAGCGGCGATTTTTTTAGCAAGAGAAGCAGGGGATTCGTGATATTGTCCTTCTTCATCAGGGAGACCAGCATTTGGATAGCAGCTGACAGCCGATTTTGCGATGGAGGAGAGTGTGCGGATATGGTCTGTCATAAACTCTGGACCAGTTGCACAGTTTAAGCCAACGCTGATTGGTTTCATATGTTCAAGTGAGATATAAAAGGCTTCAATATCTTGGCCGGCAAGGGTTGTGCCCATTGGTTCAATCGTTCCTGACACCATTAGTGGTAATTGAATGCCAGTAGCATGAAAGGCTTCCTGAATGCCTTTGAATCCAGCTTTTACATTGAGCATATCTTGACTTGTTTCTAAAAGAAGAGCATCACATTTCCCATCAATCAGGGCGCGTGCCTGTTCTTCATAGTTTGCGACGAGCTCTTCAAACGATGTGCCGCCTGTTACGGATAATGTTTTTGTTGTGGGTCCCATTGCGCCTACAACAAAACGCGGCCACTCCGGTGTGGACAAACGGTCTGCCTCGCGCTTTGCCAATTGAGCAGCCTTTATGTTGAGTTCATAGGCGAGATGACCAAGGCCATATTCATCGAGAACAAGCTTCGTCGCGCCGAATGTATTCGTTTCGATTAAATCTGCACTGGCCTCAAGATATTGCCGGTGGATCGATGAGATCAGATGAGGGGCTGTGACATTCAAATATTCGTTACAGCCCTCATACTCTTCTCCGCCAAAGTCATCTGCTGTGAGATCGGCGTTTTGAATCATTGTGCCCATTGCACCATCAAGGACGAGGATGCGTTTCTGGAGCTGTTCAGTGATAGTTGACATGTGCGTTTGTCTCCTTTTCTTTCTGATGAATGTAAGTCGTGAGTTCTGCTGTTAAATCTGATCGAAGAAAAGGGGTAATTAAATAGATGCCATTAAACAATTCACAGGCTGTATCTAATAAAGACCGAGCAATCGCTAAGCCTTCAGTTCGCTGCTTTTCTTTATCTTCGCCTGCCTTCGCCATAATCTCACGAATCGAGTCAGACAATTTGATGCCCGGAATCTCATGATGAATAAACTCTGCATTTCGGCTGCTTGTCAGCGGCATAATGCCGATATAAATCGGTTTATCCAAATGACGGCTTTCCTCATGAATTTTCACAAGCTGTTCTTCAGAATAAACAGGCTGTGAAATGAAATAATCAGCACCGTATTCTATTTTTTTCTCAAGACGTTTGACCGCCTTATCAATATGACGGACATTCGGGTTAAATGCGCCAGCCACTGAAAAATTGGTCTTTTTGCCGAGCGGCTTTCCAGAAAAAGAAAGTCCTTCGTTAAATTGTTTGATCAGACGAATCAAATCAAAGGAGGTTAAATCATAAACAGATGTTGCCCCCGGGAAGTCACCAATTTTAGATGGATCGCCTGTAATGGCTAATATATCGGTTAGACCGAGTGTATCAAGTCCCATCAAATGGGATTGAAGTCCAATCAAATTACGATCACGGCACGTGATATGGACAAGTGAACGCATATCAAGCTGCTGTTTCAATAAAGCGCCACAAGCGACATTGCTAATACGGGGCGTAGCAAGAGAATTATCAGCCAGCGTGAGGGCATCAATGCCTGCACTTTTTAATTCGTTCGCTGCAACAAGGAATTTTTCAAAGTTGAGCTTTTTCGGCGGGTCCAGCTCGACGATAATTGATCGTTTTTTCACAGCCAGCTCATCAAGTCCAGGCTCTGTGCGCTGGTCTTGGATCGAAATCATTTCTTCTTTTAACACTTTCACTTCTTTTTCGGTGATCGGTGCTAAATCTTTGACCGCTTCAGCCATGGCGCTAATATGCTGAGGCATTGTTCCGCAACAGCCGCCGATGATTCGTGCACCCTGATTTCTAAACTCAAGTGCACTTTTTCTGAAATAATCATTATCTGTATCATAGACGAGTCTGCCTTCCTCAAAGGAGGGGAGACTGCTGTTAGGATAGACAGATAAATACGAATTTTCCAAAATTGGAACGCCTTCGAGTGCCTGAATCATATGATAAGGGCCCAGCCGGCAGTTCATGCCGACGACATCAGCGCCTAGTGCGGATAATTCGGATAAACCGTCTTTTAGCGGTGTGCCGTCCTGCAGAACACCTTGTTCATGCATGGAGACGTTCATGACAATCGGGAGCGTTGTTTCTTTGCGTGCAATCTGAAGAACAGCCTTGGCTTCTTCAATATCGTAATACGTTTCAAGTAATAACCCGTCAGGTTCTTCATTTAGAAGGATATAGAGCTGCTCTCTAAAGCTCCGTTTAATCTCGTCTAAAGAGTAGGCGTTTTTGTTAAATGTTCGGATACCGCCAATCGTTCCGAGGACATAAGCTGAGCCGGCGGCTGCTTTTGCAATTTGTACCGCTTTTGTATTGATGCGTTTTGTTTCTTCTTCTAGGCCGTAGCGGGATAGTTTAATATAATTCGCGCCGTATGTGTTCGTTTGAATGATGTCCGCCCCAGCCTGCACATACGCCTCATGTACTCTTTTCACTTCATCTTCTTTCGATAAATTTAATTCTTCAAAGCAGCGGTCGATGCCGTAAGAGTATAAAAGTGTTCCCATTGCACCGTCAGCAATTAATACGCGGTTTTGTAAGTCTTGTAATAGGCCCATTGGTTTCCTCCTTATTTTTATGTAACAAAAAAAGCCTTCTGATAAGAAGAAGACTTTTTGGTTTTATTGAAATTCTTCTTCTCATCTACCAAGCAGTTGCTTGCTGGATTTAGCACCTTGGTCATAGAAACATACATTTCTACTACACCGGTTGCTGAGGCTTCACAGGGCCAGTCCCTCTGCCTCTCTTGATAAGAAAGCGATATGAACATGTCAATGAGTTGAGCTTCCATCAACTGTATCGAAAAAATAGGAAATAATCAATGGGAAATTTAAAATTTATCGAAAATTTATAAATTGGACATCAATCGGCAAATCAGCTTTGCGTATGAGAGACATGACATCTTGTAAATCATCTTTATTTTTCCCTGTTACACGCACTTGGTCATCCTGAAATTGAGATTTCACTTTGATGCCGGACTGCTTAATCAATGCATTGATTTTTTTGGCATTGTCTTTATCAATCCCGCTAATCAGCTTTGCCCGCTGGCGTACGGTTCCCCCTAGGGCGTGTTCGGTTTTTCCGTAGTCGATGTTTTTAGTCGGGACATTGCGTTTAATCAGCTTGGTCACTAGTACATCTTTTAGCTGCTCAAGCTTGAAATCATCATCAGAGATGAGAACGAGCTCTTCTTTTTCTAACGAAATATCACTTTTACTTCCTTTAAAATCATACCGGTTTTTAATTTCTTTCAGCGCTGCTTGAATGGCGTTTTGCACCTCTGGCAGCTCCACCTTTGATACAATATCAAATGAACTTTCTTTTGCCATCACACATGACCTCCAAGTATGGGATATTGCGTCTATCTTATCATGCCAATAGGGGAAGAAGAAACTTTATCGAATAGCGTTCAGCTGTATTGCGGTATAAATTAAGTGCAGTTTGTCCACTTTAGCTAACAGAACTAGAGATGTTCATGTTGAAAGAAGTATAGTAGAATAAAGTGAATCAAAAGATGAACGAACGCTCTTTTAAGGGCAGATAGGAAGGAAGAGAACATGAGACCAGGTGAGCAATTGACCTTGCAAATAGAGAACGAGATGGAATACGGCTACTTTTTAACAGATGGCGAGGATTCTGTCCTCCTGCACCGCAGTGAAATGACAGAGGATATCGAAGATCGTGATGAAGTAGAGGTCTACTTATATGTAGATCATGAGGAAAGACTGGCAGCTACGATGAAAATTCCTACAATTAATGCCCATACATATGGCTGGGTAGAAGTTGTAGACGTGGTGGAAGATATGGGGGCATTTGTCGATATAGGACTGTCAAAGGATGCACTTGTTGCAACTGAACACCTTCCGCCTTTTGAGGAAGCGTGGCCGAAAAAAGGAGACAAACTATATTGTATGCTGAAAGTGACAAGCTACGGTAGAATGTTCGCAAAGCCAGCCACTGAAGACGTGATCAGCGAATTGTTTACTGAGGCGCCAGATACCTTAATGAACAAAGAGATCACTGGAACGATTTATCGCTTAATTGCAACAGGTTCCTTCATGCTGACAGATACAGGGATAAGAGGGTTTATCCACCGCACTGAGCGGAAAGAAGAGCCAAGATTAGGATCGACCGTTACGGGGCGCGTGATTGCAGTGAAAGAGGACGGGACTGTCAATGTGTCACTGCTTCCTAGAAAGCAGGATGCATTATCTGCTGATGCAGAAGAAATTTTGACCTATATGAGAACAAGAAATGGTGCAATGCCTTATTGGGATAAAAGTGACCCAGAAGATATACGTGAAAGATTCCAAATGAGTAAGGCAGCCTTTAAACGAGCATTAGGACATCTGATGAAAAATGACCAAGTTTACCAAAAAGAAGGCTGGACATATGAGAAAAAGTGAGCAATTGCTCGCTTTTTTTATTTTTGTCATAAATAATGGGTTTTTTCAGTGAAAAAAGTCATAAAAAAAGTTGAAAAACCTTCACTTGATCATTGAAACAAAGCCTATCAAATCCGATAAGAAAGGGGTAAGGATGATAAAAGGAGTGTGTGTTTGGATGAAAGTGAAGATTTCATTACTTCTGATGGCAGCCATGATCATGGTACTTGCCTCATGTAGCAATCAACAGGGAGGACCACCACAATCAAATGCGAAGCAGATTGGCGTCATGCTGACAGACGATGGTCTTGGTGATCAATCATTTAACGATTCATCATTTAAAGGGTTAGAAAAAGCACGTGACGAGCTTGGCATTGAATTTGATTATAGAGAAATTGCAGAAACCAAAACATATGAAAAAGGGCTAACAGAGCTTGTGAAAGATGGAAATGACCTGATCATTGGTGTAGGGTTCAGTATGCAAGAAGACCTAGAAAAGGTAGCAAAAAAATATCCGAAAAAGCAATTTTTGCTCATTGATGCTGTGTCTGATCTGAAAAATGTCACATCAGTGACCTTTAAAGAAGAGCAGGGCAGCTATTTAGCGGGAGCACTTGCTGCTATGACGACAAAAAGTGATGTCATTGGGTTCGTTGGCGGCGTCGATGCAGATGTGATCCACCGGTTTGAAAAAGGATATCAAAAAGGCGCAAAATCTGTGAATCCAAACATCAAGATCTTAACCACCTATGCCGGCACATTTAGTGATGCAGACAAAGGCAGTAAAATAGCAAAAGAAATGATCAATAAGAAAGCAGACGTTTTATATGCAGCAGCCGGCTTTACGGGTGTTGGTGTATTAAAAGAAGCGCAAACGCAAGGCAAATATGCAATTGGCGTAGACAGCGATCAATACTATACGGCTGAAAAAGCCGTTATTTCATCTATGGTCAAAAAAGTCGATGAAGTGGTTTATCAATTCAGCGAACAGCTCGTCAAAAGTAGCAAAATCAAAAGCGGTCATATCGTGTATGATTTAAGCAATGACGGAATTGATATGGCAAGAATCCGGGTGCTCAAAGATGCTGAGAAATTGACCAAAAAATTAAATAGACTGAAGCAGACGCTTTTGAAAGATGAGGGGGCAGCATCATGAGCTTACGCATCAAAATTTTGCTCAACGCACTCATTTCACTTCTTTTAGCGGTTGGCATTATCGCCTATATTATTGTGAGCATGACAAAGATCCAATCATCAAACGAAACAGAAGTACAAACCTTACTCAACGTACAAAAAACGAAGGCCAGCTTTGAAAGTGTTGAACAGGCCATGACCAATTATTCCATGACTCTTTCAGATGAACAGCTAGAGGTCGTTCAAAGTGATATTTCTGCAGCAAAAAAACAACTGAAAGCATTAAACAAAAATACAGGAAATATGAGAAAAGAAGTCTTAACAAGGCTCACTTCAAAGTTTGATACATGGACAAAAGAAGCAAACAGTGCCATTAGTGAAAAAAATGCTTCAGATGCAAGACGTGTGGCTGCAAGAATTAATGGTGTCTTAAACGACGTGCATACGATGAATAAACGAGCACAAGAAGCGTATGAACAAAACCTCAAGAATGCAGCAGCCAATGTGCAGTGGATCATCACAAGCGCATTTGTCGCAGCCCTCACGCTGATTGTCATCGCTGTCTTTTTAAATATTGTGTTAACGAGAGCCATTGTGACGCCAATCAAATCACTGTCTTACCGGGCGAAGCAGATCGCAGAAGGGAACCTCGCTGTGGAGCGGACGAACATCAAGCGTAAAGATGAAATCGGCGATTTAAATGAGTCGTTCAATCAAATGACTGATCAGCTGATTAGCTTGATTCAAGAAATCAGCCAAGTCTCAAAGCAAGTGGAGACATTCTCGATTCAGCTAGATGATGAAAACAAAAAGCTCATGGAATCTGCCAATCAAGTGTCTGTATCGACAGACGAAATGGCAAATGGTTCACAAGCGATTTCAGAGGATCTTCAGCATGGCGTTAGCTTGATTGAGAAAATGGACCATCATGGACGTAAAAACTCCGAAAGATCTCACACGGTCATCCGTAGTACAGAGGACGCCATTAAAGCAGTGGAAAGCGGGAAGCACACGTTAACAGAAACAACAGCAGCAATTGAAAAAAATACACGTGCAACAAGACAAATCGAACAGTCAGCAGGAGAATTCACACAATACGCAAGCGGAATTTCCGCAATGGCCAAAACGGTGTCTGACATTGCGGACCAGACCAACCTGCTCTCGCTCAATGCGGCCATTGAAGCGGCAAGAGCAGGCGAAGCAGGCAAAGGCTTTGCCGTTGTAGCAGATGAAATTCGGAAACTTGCAGATGAATCGTCTAGTGCGACAAGACAAATCTTTGATATGGTCAATCATATTGAAAAAGGCATTCAGTCCATTAGTCAGACTGTACAAGAAGGGGTCAAGCTTTCTCTTCAGCAGCAGGATGCAATGGACAAAACCTCACACTCTTTTGAAGATATAGAAGCAAAAGCAGTGCATATTAAACAAGAGATGTCATCTTTAAATGAACAAATTATTCAATCAACGGAGCTTGGCGGACAAGTCCTTCACTCTATTGAAAATATTAGTGCGGTTGTAGAAGAAACAGCAGCAGGCAGTGAAGAAATTTCTGCCTCGGCCAATGAACAGCTGCAATCGTTCCATCAAATGAACAAGCAGGTAGAAGAGCTGATGAATATGACGGCGAGGTTAAACGAAACCGTTCAGCGATTTAAACTTTCATAAGAAAAGCACCCTTCCCATGCTTCAGGGAAGGGTGCTTTTTATGATGGGCTGCCTGTAAAAAAGATCGCAAGTGTGCCAGGTCCTGAATGGGATCCAACAGCAGCACCGATGATCTGAACGTCTATTTCTTTAGGGTGAAATTCAGATTCGATGAATTGTCTCATTTCATCTGCAAGTGCAGGGTCATCACCATGACTAATGCCAACCGTTTGGTTTGACCAGTCTGAACCACGTTCTTTCATCAGCTCGATAATGCGTTTTAACAGTTTTTTGCGTCCACGAATCTTTTCAAGGGGGATCAGTTTTCCATCCTCAACATGTAAAATGGGTTTAATGCTTAACAATCCGCCAACAAAAGCGGACGCTTTACTGATTCTTCCGCCTCTTGCTAAATACGATAAATCGTCTACAGTAAAAATATGTTGTAAAGATGCACAATAATGCTTTACAGACGTTTCAATTTCTTGTATTGTATTTCCGTCAATGGCAAGTGATTGAGCGTGTTTGACAGCGAGCCCATAACCAAGTGAAGCACATTTAGAATCAATGATTCGTAAATCGAAATCAGGATAGTCTTCCTTCACTTCGTTTGCCACCATCACAGCGGTTTGATATGTACCTGAAAGCTCTGATGAGAAAGCGACATAAATGGCAGATGTATGTTCTTGTGCGGCAGAAACAAAGGCTTCTTTGATCCGGTTTGGTGAAGCCTGTGATGTTTTTGGACTTTCGCCTTGTCTCATTGCATCAAATACTTGTTTTGGTTCAATGGTGATCAAATCTTCAAATTCCTGCTCGCCAAGTAATACGCGCAGCGGAATGAGTGTCATGTTTTGTTCATCATAATAAGAAAGAGGCAGATCAGCAGCACTGTCTGCTATGATATGAACAGTCATCAAAATCCCTTCTTTCTAAAAAATCAACTATATTTCATTCTTTTTAGCCTAACTATATCATAGAAATCATCTTTTCGTGTTCAAATTCTAAATTTTAGGGAAAACCATAGAGAGAATGGTAAGTGGAGGAATGACAACATGTTCATTGGAGAAGCAAAAAAACTCATTGTCGTCGTCATTGGTGCATTACTCAATGCGATTGGACTGAATTTATTCTTAATCCCAGCTGACGTATATGCGAGCGGTTTTACAGGGGTAGCCCAGCTGTTATCCAGTTTAATTGATCAATATGCGCCATTTTATTTATCAACAGGAATTTTATTATTTATTTTAAACATTCCAGTCGGCATTTTGGGCTGGATGAAAGTTGGCCGTTCCTTTACTTTTTATAGCATTATTAGTGTTGCACTGACGACCATTTTTCTTGGCATTATACCAGAGACAAGTGTGTCCGAAGATATTTTATTAAATGCTGTGTTTGGCGGTGTGATTTCTGCACTTGGGATTGGGATCACGCTGAAATACGGGGCATCAACAGGCGGCCTTGACATTCTTGCGATGATTTTAGCGAAATGGAAGGATAAGCCAGTCGGTACGTATTTCTTCATTTTAAACGGAATCATCATTTTTACAGCAGGATTATTACAAGGTTGGGAGAAGGCTTTATATACCCTTGTCACATTATATGTGACCACAAGGGTCATTGATGCCATCCATACGAGACATGAGAAGCTGACAGCCATGATTGTGACGAAGAAAGCAGATGAAATCAAAGAAGCCATTTATGGAAAAATGGTCAGGGGTATTACGACTGTACCTGCAAAAGGGGCATTTACCAACGAACCAAAAGAAATGATGGTGATTGTCATCACAAGGTATGAGCTGTATGAACTTGAACAAATTATAAAGGAAGTCGATCCAAAAGCCTTTACAAATATTGTTCAAACAACCAATATTCTTGGATTTTTCAGACGAGATTAAAAGGTGGGTAGAAGATGAAAAAAGGTTTGGTGCTTCTTCTCGTTCTATTGGTTTTAACAGCATGTGGACAACAAAAAAAGGATGAACCAAACAAGGAGGTATCCGGTCAAATGGGAGAAAAAACAGTTGTACTCACAGTAGACCCCGTCCAAAAAGGTTCTTCGGTTCAATTCAACATGTCACTGAAAAATGAATCAGATCGAGATATTGAATTTACATTTAACACAAGCCAGAAATTCGAATTAAGTGTGTACGATGAAAACGGGAATGAAAAATACCGTTATTCGAAAGACCGCATGTTCACACAGGCCATCCAATCCTTTGTGCTGAAGGCAAATGAAACATATGACTTTCAAGATACGTGGTCAAACGGTGTAGAGCCGGGAACGTATGAAGCGGTCGTCACGTTTAAAGGAAAAGCAGAAGGGCTCAAGCAAATCACGGAAAAGAAAACGTTCCAAGTGAAATAAGCGTGATCTGTTGTCCAATAAGAAAAGCTGTCCAGAAAGCGGACAGCTTTTTTTGCGCTAAAGGTCATCAAGCAGGTCTTGGAACGTATGCAGCTGGTTTCTTTCTGCATCTGTCGAGTTGGCAAATGCCGAGGATACGGCGTTTTTGGCCCGATTGACCGCCTGTTGACGCTCTAACCCAGATGAAAATGAAGAAGTAAGGGCTTCTTCAGTAAATGATTTGGCTTGATCAAAAAGTTCGTTTCTCACAATGAACCTCCAGAAGCATCAGTCTTCATATTTCCCCGGTCTTCCGCCGCTTCTTCAAGTGTGGAACGATAAGGAAAACGTGCGTCATGCAGACTGACTGAATCTTTACCTTGCTGTATAAAGCGTTTCGATTTGCTTCTTTTACCCATTCGGAATCCGCCCCTTTACACAAGCTGACAGGTCAACCTGTCTAACGGTAGTATGCCCGCTTCCTTCACCTATGTATGAATGGAAAAATTAAAGCGAGAAGTAATTCGTTAGGAATTTGGCAATCCCATCTTGTTCATTCGTATCTGTTATTTCATTTGAGACGCGTTTCACTGCATCAATCCCGTTGCCCATTGCAACCCCGCATCCAGCAAAATCAAGCATCTCTAAATCATTGTCTTCATCTCCAAATGCCACAATTCGCTCTTTGGGAACGCCATAATAATCACTGATTTTTTGCAGACCGACGGCTTTGTTCATGCCTGTTTTAATGATTTCAATCACGTGCCATGGAGCGGCCCAGCGCCGGTGATCAATGACTTCTGCATGAACATCTGTTAAATAGCTCCGAATCGCTCCAACGTCTTTTTCCTTTGCATGAATTAAGACGCTTGTCACATTCTCTCCAAGATTGTCCCTAAGGTCTCCAACAGTTACTTTGTTTGCATTCATATTAAATATATCAATGAGCTTTTCATCATGATAATGGAAATACAAATCGTCGAGCACTTCAGCCAGCACATTGTGCACGTGATACTCCTCACTTATGTCCACAAGCTGTTTTACGACTTGAAGATCAAGTGACGTGTGAAATCTGCCCCATTTTTCATCAAGCGGATGATGGACAAACGCTCCATTAAAGTTCACAATCGGTGAATCGAGCTGTAATTGCTGATAATAAGGAGAGCTGGAACGAAATGGCCGGCCAGTTGAGATACATACATGATGCCCGCTGTCTTTCACTTTTTGAATGACATCAAGTGTGTACGCAGAAATCGTTTTATCATCTTTTAATAACGTGCCATCCAGGTCAAGTGCGATTAGATAAGGTTTAGTCTCCATAAAATCTCCTTTGATCTGTAAGTGATAGGAGGCAGCTAATGCGGGTGCCTCTATCTATAGTGTATCTTTATCACATCTTCGCTGTCTACATGTTAAAATAAACAAAGACGGGAATGATAAAGGAGGATTCATAGGCTGTGATCACCATTGATGAGCAAATTACGCGCGATATTCCATTTTTACATATCGTAAAAGCTGAAAATAAAGACAAACCGCTGCCGCTTGTATTTTTTATTCACGGGTTTACAAGTGCACGCGAGCACAACTTACATTTCGCCTTTCATTTGGCGGAAAAAGGCATGAGAGTCATTTTGCCTGACTGTGCTTATCATGGTGTAAGATCAGAAAACCTCAGCTTAGAGGAACTGGCATCAAAGTTTTGGGAAATTGTCCTGAACGAAATTCGTGAAATTGACATACTTAAAACACATTTTCAAGAAAAACAATGGATTGAAGCCGATCTAATTGGCGTTGCTGGTACATCTATGGGGGGAATCACGACCTTCGGCGCACTTGCAAAGCATGATTGGATTAAGGCAGCTGTCAGCCTGATGGGCAGTCCGAAATATACGACATTTTTAAAGGCACAAATCATGGACATGCGTCTCAAAGGATTGATGAAAGACATCACGGACGAAGAAGTCAATCAGCAATTAGACGCTCTCCGTCCTTATGATTTAACGCTGCAAACGGATCGATTGAACAAAAGGCCATTGTTATTCTGGCATGCGGAAAACGATCCCGTTGTCCCATATCGCCACGCAAAATCGCTATATGACGAGTTAGCGGCAACCCAATATAAAGAAGACCAGCACCTCATTCGGTTTATCACAGATGAGCAGGCGGGTCACAAGGTCACAAGACAAGCGATGTTTGAAACGATTGACTGGTTTGTCACGCACCTGAAAAGCACAAACGTTTAGCCAAAAGGAAAAGTACGTTATACTAGTTGAAAAAGGAGTGGATATCATGGATGAAGCATTGAAAGAAAATATTTTAGGCGCCCTAGAACAGGTGATTGACCCTGAGTTAAATGTAGACATCGTCAACCTTGGACTTGTCTATGATGTCGATCTTGATGAGAATGGAAAAGTGGATGTGACCATGACCTTAACATCCATGGGCTGTCCGCTTGCACCCGTTATCGTGGATGAAGTCAAAAAAGCATTAAGCGACCTGCCTGAAGTGAAAGAAACAGAAGTTCACATCGTATGGAATCCGCCTTGGACACGTGACAAAATGTCAAGATACGCAAAAATTGCTCTTGGTATTCAATAAGAAGAAAAACGCCTGGTATGAGGAAAACTCGTACCAGTTTTTTTATGAAAAATTAAGATAGGAGATGAGAATCTCTTGATATAATGGATGTAATTTTACAGAACGGAGTACCTATAATGAAACGAAAGTGGATATGGATCGTTCTTTTGATGGGATATGCTGCTGCATTATTTGCATCTATCACTATACACGAAGGTCAAGCGCCTAAAGGGCAAGATCTTGAGGCTTTTACAGATGTCAGTCATCTCATGCCTGTCAAAATAAAGAAAGTCGTTCAAGGAAAAGAAATCGACACGATCAAAGAAGTATTAAAAGAAGCAAAAGAGAAAAATCTGCCCATTTCAATTGCCGGAAAGCAGCATAGCATGGGTGGCCACACGTATTATGAAAATGGCATCGTGCTTGATATGACGACATTCCGCCGTATTTTAGCTTTTGATGAAAAAAAGAAGACCATTCGGGTCCAAAGCGGTGCAACATGGGATGATATTCAAAAACATGTGAACCCATACGGCCTTTCAGTAAAGGTGATGCAATCTCAAAATATCTTTACGATTGGAGGGTCGTTAAGTGCAAACGCACATGGACGTGACATTCGCTACGGGTCGCTCATAGACACCGTTCGTTCTTTCAGACTTTTAAAAGCAGATGGGAAGATCATCACAGTCAAACCAGGCGATGACTTATTCACTGCCGTTATTGGAGGGTATGGTCTGTTTGGTGTCATTTTAGATGTGGAGCTGTCGTTAACGAGGGATGAATTATACAAAATGGAAACAACCTCTCTGAATTACGATGAATACACTGATTATTTTCAAACGCATGTAAAAGACAATCAAGAAGTCCGCATGCATCTCGCAAGAATCTCAACAGCGAAAACAAATTTTTTGAAAGAGATGTATGTGACGAATTATTCCCTCTCTCCTGACCAAGAGATCGAACCATACCGCAAGCTGAAAGAAGATCAACTCGTCATGCCCTTAAAATTGATGCTCGGCTTGTCAAGAAGGTTTGATATGGGAAAAGATCTGCTATGGAATTTGCAAAAGAAATATTTCCAAAGTCAAAATGACCAGCTGATCACAAGAAACAATGTGATGCGGTCAGATTCTGCTTTTTTAGAATATGAAAATGAGACAGACACCGATGTATTGCAAGAATACTTTGTTCCAGTTGAGCGTTTTCGTGCATATATCGATGAGCTGAGAGACCTTTTACAACAAGAAGAGTTGAATTTAATGAATATGACAATACGCTATGTTCAGCAGAATGAAAAAGCAGATCTTTCGTATGCAACACAAGATATGTTTGCACTTGTCCTTCTTGTGAATTACGGTTTTGAGGAAGAAGAAAAGGTGAAAGCGGCTCGGCTCATCCGCCACATGACGGATATTACCCTGCGGCATCATGGGAGCTATTACTTACCGTACATGCCTTATCAAACAAAAGAACAAATGAAACAGGCGTACCCTAAAACCGATGTGTTTTTTCAAAAGAAAAAGCAGGCTGATCCAGATGGGAGATTTATTAATTACTTTTATGAAAGGTACAACACACAATGAATGCAAAAGCAATTAAATGGTTTGTCTACTCACAAAGCCTGCTGTTTTTCGCCAGCAGTCTGATCTTCCCTTTTTACATTCTTTTTATAAAAAATGTTGGATCAAGCTATTCTCAATTTGGTCTTGCCTATGGACTGTTTGGTTTAAGCGGTGCGTTTATTCATTTATTATTAGGGAAACTGCCTGAAACGACCGATAGACGGCTCTTTTTAATCATTCATTCGTTTGGTATGGCTTTTCTGTTGCTGCTTTTTCCGCATATTACAGAAGTAGAGCAAGTCTATATGATTCAACTTGCACTAGGTGCGCTTGGCGGTTTTCAAAAGCACGGGGAGAAACTGCTCGTCACCGAACTGACAAATGAGAAGAAAAGAATGAAAGAAGTCGGGCACTATCATTTTTGGACAGCTCTTTTTTCATCCATCGCCATTATGCTTGGCGGCCTGTTAGCTGATTTCTTCACCGTTCATTTCATTTTTTATGCAAGCTCTTTATTATATTTATACAGTGCGCTGTTGGTCATCAATATCAAAAAGGAAAGATAAATCCGCATGTCTTACGAAGATATGCGGGTTTTTTGATGAAAAAAAATGAAAACAAATATTAAATATACAATTGAATTAATTTTTATACATGTTATAATGTTAAATAATTTCACAAAGATCAAGAGGGTGTATTGACGTTGAAAATAGGTATTATAGGTGCTACAGGGTATGGTGGTGCGGAATTGGTTCGTATCCTCAAGCACCATCCAGATGTGGAGGAATGTATATTGTATTCATCCAGTGGTGATGGGCAATCATACAGTCAATCTTATCCGCATTTGACAACGATTACTGATCAAACATTAAAAGCCATTGATCCGGCTGCCATTGTGCGAGAAACAGATGCTGTGTTTCTAGCGACACCAGCAGGCGTATCAAGTGAACTCACGCCAAAGCTCATGAATCAAGGGGTGCCGATCATTGATTTATCAGGTGACTTGCGTATTCAAGATGGAGCAACTTACGAAGCATGGTATAAACGAAGGGCAGCTGATGAAGCATCCATTCAACAAGCTGTGTACGGATTATCGGAACTGAATCGTGAAACCATTAAGCAAGCGGAAGTCATTGCAAACCCAGGGTGCTTTCCTACCGCAGTTCTTCTCGGTTTAGCACCGCTGATGAAACAGAACCTAATGGATGAATCCATGATCATCATCGATGCGAAAACAGGCGTGTCTGGTGCCGGACGATCTGCTTCGCTTGGCACGCATTTTTCAGAGCTGAACGACAACTTTAAAATTTATAAGGTGAATGAACATCAGCATACACCTGAAATAGAACAAGTATTAAGAGAATGGAATCCGCAAACGGCGAACATCACATTTTCAACACACCTTGTCCCAATGACAAGAGGGATTATGGCGACCATGTATACACAATTGACATCAGATATCACAAAAGAAGAATTAATGAAGCGTATGACAGGCTTTTATGAAGATTCCTATTTTGTCAGAGTAAGAGATCACGGGGTGTATCCGCAAACAAAAGAAGTATACGGCAGTAACTTTTGTGACATTGGCTTTCATTTAGATGAGCGAACAGGCAGACTGACCATCGTGTCCGTCATAGACAATCTCATGAAAGGCGCAGCCGGCCAAGCGGTTCAAAACTTCAACATCATCAAAGGCTTACATGAAGAGGCGGGCCTCACAATGACACCTCTTTATCCATAAGAACAGGGGAGACAACAAACATGATCGAATTGAATGAGAAAAAAATTGTCAAAATAGACGGTGACGTATCATCACCAAAAGGCTTTGAAGCGAAGGGAATTCATATTGGATTACGCTATTCAAAAAAAGACCTTGGCTTGATCGTCAGTGAAGTACCAGCAACGAGTGCCGCGGTATACACACAAAGTCACTTTCAAGCTGCGCCTCTACAAGTCACACAAAAAAGCTTAAAAAAGACGGGTCAATTAAAAGGTGTGATTGTCAATAGTGCCATCGCTAACGCATGTACTGGTGAGCAGGGATTAAAGGATGCATACGACATGCAGGCAGCCTGTGCAGACATGTTAGGGACAGAACCTGATTACATTGCCGTCTCGTCTACTGGCGTCATTGGCGAATGCCTGGATATGGATAAAATCAAAAAAGGCATCACCGAGCTAAAAGAAGCAAAAGCAGAAAAAGGTCATTTTGAAGAGGCGATCTTAACGACAGATACGGTCATTAAAAATACAACATACACCCTGACGATAGACGGTAAAGAGATTCTTATTTCAGGTGCAGCAAAGGGTTCTGGTATGATTCATCCGAACATGGCAACAATGCTTGGCTTTGTCACAACAGATGCAAATGTCGAACAGGAAGCCTTACAAAATGCACTTCGTGACATTACAGATGTGACTTTTAACCAGATTACCGTCGATGGAGAAACATCGACAAACGATATGGTGCTTGTGATGGCAAATGGAATGGCAGAAAATCATGCGTTAAATGAAGAACATCCAGAATGGCCATTGTTTAAAGAAGGATTAAAACGAGCTTGTGAGGATTTAGCAAAAGAGATTGCAAGAGACGGAGAAGGCGCAACCAAATTAATCGAAGCGAAAGTCGTAGGTGCTAAAAACAACTTAGAAGCCGGTATCATTGCGAAAAAAATCGTAGGTTCAAGTCTTGTGAAAACAGCCGTATATGGCACGGATGCAAACTGGGGACGGATTGTCGGAGCCATCGGTCATAGCGCAGCTTCAGTTACACCGGAAGAGGTTGAAGTTTATTTAGGCGGGCAATGTCTGTTTAAACATAATGAACCACAGCCTTTTTCAGAAGAGGAAGCCAAAGCGTATTTAGAGCAGGATGAGGTTACGATTTTGATTCAAATGAATGAAGGAAATGGTGAAGCGGCAGCATGGGGCTGTGACCTTACCTATGATTACGTGAAAATTAACGCGAGCTATCGCACATAATGAAGGGGATAGACATGGATAAAACGATCGTGTTCAAGTGTGGAGGCAGTGTCATTCGAGAACTTTCAGAAACCTTTTATGAAAATGTCCGCTCACTTCAAGCTGCTGGATTTAAGCTGGCTATCGTACATGGCGGAGGTCCTGAAATCACCAGCATGCTGCAAAAATTAGATGTGAAAACGGAATTTGTTGATGGACAGCGTAAAACAACAAAGCCGGTGTTAGAGGTAGCCGAAATGGTTCTTTCGGGAACGGTGAATAAATACTTTGTTTCAGAACTGGCAAAGCATGATATTTCATCTGTTGGTGTATCTGGTAAAGATGGACAGATGCTTATCGCGGATTTTCTTGATCAAGATGTGTATGGCTACGTTGGTGAAATCAAAGAAGTCAATCCTGAGATGGCAGAAGCTTTAATGGATAAACAATTCATTCCTGTCATTGCTCCGCTATCTATGACCGAAGAATGCCAAACCTTAAATGTGAATGCCGATTTAGCAGCATCAGCTGTTGCAGGAGCCATGAAAGCCGACAAACTGATGTTTGTCACAGACGTGGAAGGCATCTTAAAAGATGGTGAGCTGTTAGACATCGTCACCGAACAGGAAGCCCTCTCACTCATTGATGAAGGCATTATTTCCGGGGGAATGATTCCAAAAGTTCAATCAGCTTTAAGTGCTTTATCAGGAGATGTGGATGAAGTCATGATCGTCAATGGCAAAGGCAGTCTCTTTACAGGGGAAACATTTAAAGGAACAAGAATTGTGAAACAAAAGGAGGCGGTCCTGTGAGTCATCTCTTTCAAACGTATGGCCGGTGGAATGTTGAAATTAAAGAGGCATCAGGTTCTTGGGCAGTCGATACAAATGGGAAAAAGTATTTAGACTTTATTCAAGGCATTGCGGTGACAAACTTAGGTCACAATCATCCAAAGGTCAATCAAGCCATCAAGAAGCAGCTTGACGAGGTCTGGCATGTATCGAACCTGTTTGAAAATGGTCTGCAAGAAAAAGCAGCAGAAAAGCTGGCAGCAAACAGTTCAGGGGATCTCGTATTTTTCTGCAATAGCGGGGCTGAAGCAAATGAAGGAGCCATTAAATTAGCACGTAAAGCGACAGGGAAAACAAATATTGTGACATTTTTGCACTCTTTCCATGGGCGCACGTATGCTGGTATGGCTGCCACAGGTCAAGATAAAATCAAAACTGGTTTTGGACCGATGCTGGAAGGCTTTCATTATGTACCGTTTAATGACCCTGAAGCTATTGCATCATGTGAAGTTGATGATGTGGCAGCGGTCATGCTGGAAGTGGTGCAAGGTGAAGGTGGAGTGAATCCAGCTACAGGGGAATTTCTAGAGGCAGTTCAAGCGTTTTGCAAAAAACATCAAGCACTGCTCATCGTAGATGAAATCCAAACGGGCATTGGAAGAACAGGCACAGCATTTGCATACGAGCAAGCGGGACTTGATCCTGATATTATCTCAGCTGCAAAAGGGTTAGGAAATGGTTTCCCAGTCGGTGCGGTGATAGGAAAAAAAGCTTTAGGAGACGCATTCTCACCAGGTTCACATGGCACAACATTTGGTGGCAACATGCTCGCCATGTCAGCTGTGAACGCAACTCTTGATGTGATATTCAAAGAAGAATTTCTTTCAGAGGTCAAAGAAAAGGGTGCTTACCTTTTAACAAAACTGCAAGATGTCAAACAGCTGAACATCGTAAAAGAAGTACGAGGAAAAGGATTAATGGCGGGGATTGAGTGTCATCAGCCAGTCGGTGATTATATTACAGCCCTTAGAGAACAAGGTTTGCTGGTGCTTCCAGCGGGTCCGAATGTCATTCGTTTATTACCTCCGCTCAATGTGGAAAAAGCAGAATTGGATCAAGCAATAGAAGCGATTATTCAAGTTTTAGCAAATGAAACGGTGACAGTGTAAATTTTTTTACATCAATTCGCATAAAAATACATTTATATAATTAATTATTCATTTTGGGGTGACACAAGCATGAAAGGTTATTTAAATTTAGAAGATGGAGCCTCTTTTGAAGGAGATCTGACAGGAGATGCTGGCATGACTGGTGAAGTGGTCTTTTTTACAGGCATGACAGGTTATCAAGAGGTGCTCACAGACCCTTCCTATAAAGGACAGATCATTGTTTTCACGTATCCGCTCATCGGAAATTATGGCATCAATCATGAAGACTTTGAGAGCAAAAAACCACAAGTAAAAGCTGTGGTTGTCTATGAGGCAGCGGAGCACTTTTCTCACCATCTAGCAGCGGTAAGCATAAAAGAATATTTACAAAAGTGGAACATTCCGCTTCTTACACATACAGATACCCGCGCTGTTGTGCAGAAAATCCGGGCAAACGGCACAATGAATGCTGTCCTCAGTTTAGACGAAAACGAAACGCCGCCGGCGATGAAGCAAGTCAATGTGGTCGAGCAGGTAACAGAAGATGAGATCTACACACAAGGCAGCGGTCAAGAACATGTGGCGCTCATTGATTTTGGCTTTAAAAAGTCAATTGCAGACTCACTTGAGGCGCGCGGCTGTCAAGTAACAGTCATTCCATACAAGCAAATGGAAAAGGTGTTTGACATCAAGCCAGACGCGATTCTGCTGTCAAACGGACCTGGAGATCCCAAAACAATGAAGCCTTATTTAAAGACCATTCATCACATCATGATGACCTTCCCAACACTTGGTATCTGCTTAGGTCATCAATTAATTGCTCTTGCACTCGGCGGAGACACGTATAAACTTCCTTTTGGGCACAGAGGAGCGAATCACCCCGTACAAGATACAGAATCAAAACGTGTCTTTATGACAAGTCAAAATCACAGCTACGTAGTCAATGAAAAAAGCATGAATGACAAAGAAGTGGATGTCAAATTCCTCCACGTGAATGACGGATCTGTTGAAGGATTCATTCATAAAGAGAAACTAATTATGTCAGTTCAGTTTCATCCAGAAGCACACCCAGGGCCTGCTGAAAGTGAATGGGTTTTCGATGATTTTATTGAGAAAGTGAAACAAGCAAGGAGAGAAGTTGCACATGCCTAAAGATCAAAGCATACAAACCATTCTAGTCATCGGGTCTGGTCCAATCATCATTGGTCAGGCAGCAGAATTTGATTACTCAGGTACACAAGGATGTATGGCCTTAAAAGAAGAAGGCTACAACGTCATTTTAGTCAATAACAACCCGGCAACCATTATGACAGACGAGTCATTTGCTGATGAAATCTATTTTGAACCGCTTTCAGTTGATTCAGTGACAAGAATCATTGAAAAGGAGAAACCGGATGGGCTCTTAGCCAACCTTGGCGGACAGACGGCGCTCAACCTTGCTGTCGAGTTAGAAAAAGCCGGCGTGCTAAAAAAGCATGGGGTGAAACTGCTCGGTACGTCAGTTGAAACAATTGAAAACGGTGAAGATCGTGAGAAATTCCGTGCCCTCATGAAGCATTTGAACGAACCTGTACCAGAAAGTGAAATTGTGGATAATGCGAAAGACGCGCTTCAATTTGCAAAAGAAGTGGGCTTCCCTGTTATTCTTCGACCAGCCTACACACTTGGCGGTAAAGGGGGAGGAATCGCTTTAACGGAAGAGGCTTTTAAACCGCTCATTGAAGGGGCCCTTCTAGCGAGTCCGATTCACCAGTGTCTAGTAGAAAAAAGCATTGCGGGCTTTAAAGAAGTCGAATATGAGGTCATGAGAGATCGTCAAAATACGTGTATTACTGTTTGTAACATGGAAAATATCGATCCAGTTGGTGTGCATACAGGAGACTCGATTGTCGTTGCACCGTCACAGACATTAACGGATCAGGATTATCAAATGCTCCGCTCAGCGAGTCTGAAAATCATTTCAGCACTGGATGTCGTTGGCGGATGCAACATCCAATTTGCTCTTGATCCACTCAGCAAAGAATATTTCGTCATCGAGGTCAATCCTCGGGTCAGCCGTTCTTCCGCTCTTGCATCAAAAGCAACAGGCTATCCGATTGCCAAAATGGCCGCAAAGCTTGCGGTCGGCTATACATTAGACGAATTGAAAAACCCGCTCACAGGTACAACCTATGCTAGCTTTGAGCCGGCACTCGATTATGTTGTGGTGAAATTCCCGCGCTGGCCGTTCGATAAATTTAAACAGGCAGATCGCAAATTAGGCACAAAAATGAAGGCGACTGGTGAAGTCATGGCCATTGACCGTAATTTAGAATCCGCCATTCAAAAAGCAGTCGCATCACTTGAGATCAACACAAAAGGCTTCCATTTGCCCGAACTGAAAGAACAATCAACTGAACAATTATTTGAATTAATCAAAACACCTGACGATCGCCGCTTCTTCGCTGTCATGGAGCTTCTTTCCAGACAAGAAACGGTTGAAACGATTCATCAAGTGACGAAAATTGATCTATTTTTCTTACATGTGTTCAAGCATATGATCACACTTGAACAGGAGCTGAAGGAGCATAAGGGAACGTTATCAAAAGACACTTTGAAAAAGGTAAAGGAAAAGGGCTTCCTTGATGAAACAATCGCTTTTCTCACGGGGAGCAGTGAAGAAGCGATTAGACAGCTTCGTCAAGAATATGGCATTGCTGCTTCATTTAAAATTGTCGATACATGTGCTGCGGAATTCGATGCGAAAACGAATTACTTCTATTCTACGTACTTTGGAAAAAGTGATGGCGAGCATCAGCAGAAAACAAAGCAGCGTGCACTCATCATTGGCTCAGGTCCGATTCGAATTGGGCAAGGAGTCGAGTTTGATTATAGTGCTGTGCATGGAGTTCTTACCTTGCAAAAGCTTGGATTTGAAACCATCATGATGAACAATAATCCAGAAACGGTAAGTACCGATTATGAGATTGCCGATCGTTTATACTTTGAGCCAATTACGTTAGAGCATATCTTAAACGTAGTTGAAGCGGAACAAATTGATTTTGTCATCGTTCAGTTTGGCGGACAGACAGCGATTAATGTGGCAGAAGGTTTAGAAAAAGCCGGAGTCACTTTGTTAGGTACATCCTTTGCCACATTAGATGCATTAGAGGATCGTGATTTGTTCTATCAGCTTCTTGATGAACTGAATCTGCCTCATGCAAAAGGAGATACAGCTCATTCAAAAGAGGAAGCACTCGTGCATGCCGCAAGCATCGGGTATCCTGTCCTTATTCGTCCATCGTATGTCATTGGCGGAATGGGGATGATCGTTGTTCAATCAGAAGATCAATTGGCATCACTGCTTGATCAGCCGGATCATTTGCCTTATCCGATCCTCATTGATGAGTACGTCACTGGAAAAGAAGTTGAAGTCGATCTCATTTCTGACGGCAAGAAGACATTCATTCCAACGATCGTTGAGCATATTGAAAAAGCGGGCGTACACTCAGGTGACAGCTTTGCCATCTTACCAAGTGTCTCCATCAGTGAGGACATCAAACAGCAGGTGTACAGCGCCTCTGAACAAATAGCAAAGAAATTAGCATTTAAAGGCATCATGAATATTCAATTTGTGATCAAAGGGGATCAGGCGCTTGTATTAGAGGTGAACCCTCGGGCAAGCCGAACGGTCCCAGTTGTTAGTAAAGTCATGGGCATTGAAATGATTCCAATGGCTACCCAGTTATTAGCTGGTGCGACGCTTGAAGAATTGAACCCTTCAACGAAAAATAAAGGGGGAACAGCTGTTAAATTCCCAGTCTTCTCGTCTCATGCCATTCAAGATATTGATTTAAAACTGACACCTGAAATGAAAGCGACAGGTGAAGGAATGTGTGTAGGAAAGAATGTGGAAAGCGCCTTGAAAAAAGTATTTGCGCCAATTTGGCAAAAGAAAGGAAGTCTTTTTATACAAGGCAGTGAACAATTAATAAATGCAGCGAAACGTGCAGGCTTTGACGTCTGGACGGCCAGCTTTGAATCTTGGCTACAACAAGACGATAAATCTCTTCACATTCATTTAGGGGATGATGAAGAAGCAAAAGAGCAGCGTGTAAAAGCCCTCACACATGGTGTTCAAGTCCTTACCGAATATGAAACAGCTCAAGCATTCCTGCAAGGGAAAGATGGAGATGTTTCACCAGTATCTCTCCATGAATTATATAAAAAGGAAGTGACGGCATGAGTCAAGTCGACGTGCAACCCACATTATACGGAAAAGACTTTTTATCGCTAAAAGATTTTTCAGTCCATGACATTGCTTACTTAATTGAAAAAGCAGAAGAAATGAAACAACATCCATATCAAGATTTATTCAAAGGAAAAACGTTAGCCATGATCTTTGAAAAATCTTCAACTAGAACCCGTGTCTCGTTTGAAGCGGGAATGACGCAGCTAGGGGGACATGCACTTTTCCTCAGCTCAAATGATCTGCAAATTGGCAGAGGAGAAACGATTAGTGATACCGCCCAGGTGCTGTCTGGCTATGTAGATGGTATTATGATTCGAACCTTTGAACATGAGAAGGTAGAAGAACTTGCAAAATACGCATCCATTCCTGTCATAAACGGATTGACTGACTACTCACATCCATGTCAGGCACTTGCTGATTTATTGACAATAAAAGAAGCAAAAGGAACATTAAAAGGTGTGAAAGTGGCATATATCGGTGATGGAAATAATGTGGCTCATTCCTTGATGGTCGGCTGTGCGCAGTTAGGCTGTGACATTGCTGTTGCATCACCAAAAGGCTATGAACCACTTCAAGACGTGACAGATACTGCTCGTGAGTTTGCCAAACAATCAGGTGCAGAAGTGATCGTCACAACAGATCCAGTAGCTGCTGTTCAGCATGCAGATGTCATTTATTCAGACGTATTTACAAGCATGGGGCAGGAAGCTGAAACAGAGAAACGTCTAGCTGAATTTAAAGAATATCAAGTCAATACTGACCTCATGCGTCATGCCGCAAAAGATTATATCTTCCTTCATTGTCTGCCGGCACATCGCGGAGAAGAAGTGACAGCTGATATCATTGATGGACCGCACTCAAAGGTGTTTCAGCAGGCAGAAAATCGCTTGCATGTGCAAAAAGCGTTAATTAAAGAGCTCATGTATCAACAACCAAAATAGATCAAGTGTCCCTGTCTCGAATGAGCAGGGACTTTTTGCATATTGGATTGGAGAGGCAATGGACGGGACATAATAACAACAATCGAGAAAGGAGGATGGAAATGGGTCAGCAGCATCAGTTTAAATCTGGGAATAAAGCACCTAATAATGGTATCTATATCGAAATCGGTGAGACCGGCAGTATGGTAAAAGATCCTTTAAAGATTAAGCTTAAAGCAGGCGACGTCTTTCCGGATAACTCGAACCATAACCGTGTTTGGACCTACCAAAGAAAGCCGTAAGCAATTGACTAAGAGTCTGTATGAATAAGTCTTTAGAGGCATGTGTCATGCCTCTTTTTTCTTTATAATAAAAAACAATTAAGTTCAAATTTTCAAATAAATAGTATGAAAAAAAGAGAAAATGAGGTAAAATATGTAAATAGTAAACAGTTGAAAGGATTTGTGTGATGGAAAAGATGAATCTCAGTGAAAGTGTTTGGAATAAACGCTTCACCTCATTATTCATATCAAGGCTCATAAAAAATACAGGTGAAAGTTTTGCTTTTACATCCGTTCTTTGGCTATTGATTTTAAGAGGGGATGGAGCGCTCGGTACAGGACTTCTTCTAGCAGTGACAGTTCTTCCTTCATCATTGTTAGCCCCAATACTAGGACCTCTTATGAAAAAACACCATTTGTCTAAATGGATGTTCGCTTCAGATGTCGTTCGAGCAACAATTGTACTCATCATCCCACTACTACATTTTTCGCACATATTGCCTCTATGGTTATTGATCTCATTAATGGTTATTCAATCGGCAACAGGTGCAGCATATAACCCAGCTTCTGTGGCGATTTTACCGCAGATTGTTCCGAAGCATCTCATTCAAAAAGCAAATGCCATCCTGCAATCTTCCTTTGAAATTGTCGCTCTTGCTGCAGTGATGGTAGCAGGTCTTTTGGTCAAATTAATTGGACCTGCAGATACCCTCTTGATCACCACTGTCTTATTTATCATATCTGGCCTGTTTATTATTGGCGTCAAACTGAAGAAGTCAGACAAAGAGAAAGCAGCAGACATTAAACAAGCAAAGAATACATATCTGTACAACCTAAAAAGAGGCTTTCTAGTCGTCAAAAATCATCATATCTTATTTGCGCTGACCCTTTACTGTATTTTAATGAATGTCGCAGCGGCTCCGTGGCAGGCATTATCCGCTGTATACGTAGCGGAAGCGCTGCAAAGTGATGCAATGGTATATTCCATTTTAAGAGGCGTCGCCGCAGTCGGTGCGTTTATGATGGGCTTTGCGCTGGCGAAGGTGAAAATTAAAAGGTTTGGCTTGTTCTTTATTGTCGCTGGCATGATTGAAGGTGCAGCGTTCTTTATCACAGGGATGAGCACATGGCTGCCGGTCGTTCTTTTTGCTTCCTTTATTTTTGGTGCAGCGGTCAGTGCAATTAATGTTCCGGAAATGGTCATTATTCAAACCTCTGTTGACCAAGAAGATCAGCCGCAAGTCTATGCAGTGATCAATGCGTCATCCAATGTCTTTCTCCCGCTTGCTGCTGTTATATCGGGCGTTCTGGCAGAACGATTTGGAGCGGGGCCTGTCATTGCTGGGGGAGGCGTGCTAGAAATTTTATCAGGCATCGCGATCTTCCTGTTTACAGGGCTTGCAAAAAGCCATTTGACAGCTGACAAACAGCAGTCTGAAACGGTTGAGGTGTAAATCAATAAAAAATACCCCCTGGTTGCTAAACAGGGGGTTTTGGCGTGCCGCTTTTCACATCACGCTGAAAAAAAGAAAAAGAGCTGAAATAAATGATTTCAGCTCTTTTTCAGCCATATTAAGAATGTTTTGTTGAACTTTCCGTTTCTTTCATTGGACTTACTTCAGCAAAGATGAATAAAATAACCGTAAACACTACTGCAAGAATGGAAGTTAACATAAAATCATAAGCAGCTCCATTCATAGATGCAACGATGTAACCAGCCATATGTGTCAGCAGAAAAGTCCAAATGAGGGTGATAATGTAATGCATTATTCCACCGTCCTTTATGTAACAATCTATTGACTATCATATCATAGATAAGAGGTAAGGGAAAAGACTGTTTTGCTCCAATTGTGAGCATTTTCATCATTGGACTTTAACAAGTGGTTGAATGTGATGATTCCCCGCAGATAAAACAGGTATTTATTGCAGGATTCGTACTGAAGCCCCAATAATAAGAAGTGACTGTACTTCACGTAGACAGGGAAATGCACAAGAGAAAAAATAAAACGCGCTGAATAATAAGTAACATGAAAAATATTTGACCTATAAGAAAGGGGGACAAGAATGAAAGAACGCCATGTGAATCTTTTCAAACAGTTAGAGACTTATCGAGCTGCTATTTTAGATAGTTTAGATGATGTAAGTGCAGATGAAGCTGAGATCATCCCAAATCATTTTCATAATAATATCAGGTGGAATATGGGACATCTTTACTTGGATCAATACTTATGGATTGAGACTTTAACGAAAGAGAAAACTGAGGTTCCAGATACTTTTCGCAAATGGTTTGGTTATGGGACAACACCAGATCATTTTTCAGATGAAACGCCTTCTTATCTACAATTAAAAAAAGGCTGGAAGAACAGCCTGGTAAAATAATGCAAAAATACTCACGTCGCTTAGAAGTCGAATATCCCCCTACTGAAATGGGGATGCGAACCATTGAACAAGTGTTGATGCGAACCATCTTTCACGAGGGAATGCACCTGCAAGCGATTCTTGATATTAAAAAATGTTTATAATCAATCAAAAAAGTTCTGACGATATAGGAAAGAACCGCTTATATATTTCCATCAAATGTCAGATTCGCTTAAAAGATTAAGAAGATTTCTTTCATATTAGGGGATTTCCTTATTCGTAGATGAGTTGTTTCTCATATCATAGAAAGCAGAATCACTGAAAGGAGGCTAGCCATATGGGTGTAAGTGAACGTTTTATTCAGCTTGGTTCCCAGTGGAACGTCATCCACCTTCCTCAAAAACCAAATGGCTTTGGCATTCTAATCCTCGGTGACCGGAATCACTTTGTGCAGGAAAACACATCATTCTGGCTTCAGCATTATGGGAGAAACCAGCTTTTAACTGCTTTAAAGGATGAAGGGTATACATTGTTTAATAGTCATCTTCATGGCAACCACTGGGGATGTGAAGACGCTGTCTTTGATGCTAAACAACTCATTCATTATTCATTAAAACAAGAAATATTAAACCGAGAGATTCATGTGCTTGCAGAAGGAATGGGGGCACTTATTGCGATGAGTCTTGCTGAAGAAATGCCGGAAGTGTTAAGATCCATTGCAATGCTCAATCCTTGTTTAGATCTTAGTGCACATAGAGAGAGGGAGAAAGAGCATAAATTTTTCTACAAACAGCTGATCAGGGAGCTGGCGCAGAGCTACGGCTGCTCTGAACAGGAAGCAGAAACGTATCCACTTCCTTCTTGCCCCGTTCATTCAGCTCATGTACCGATTCATATATGGCAAAGGTTAAATGTTGCACCATACGCGTATGAGCTGCATGCAAAACCTTTTATTGATCAGCACATGATGAATGCAGACCATGGTCAGGTCGATCAGACCTTGCATATGTTTGATCATCCAAGAAGAATCTTTCAGTCCATTCACAAGTTTTATAAATCGCATGAAAGAGAACTATAATGAATAGGATGATAACAGCCCTTCATAGAAAGGGCTCTTCTTTTTATTCGATATGCTAAAAAAGGGGACATGAAGATGGAAACAGGATTGATCATAGGTGCAGATGAATTTTTTGGCCTGACACTTTGTGAATATATGATGAAAGAGGGCATACAAGTCGATATCACGTGTCCACACGATCAGACAGAAGAGCAAAAGCTGCTATTAGGAGAGCGGATGATGTGGCTCGGCCGAAATGACCTCGTTCGTGTCATTGACCTTCAGGATAGCAAAGAGGCGTATGATCTCATCTTTATTCAATCAGAGGATTCACATGAAAAACAGGCAGAGTTGAAAGCAACACATGGGATGTACCGATTACTTTTCGAAGAACCGAAAGACGAATCGTCCAAACAACGTGTGCCAGCTGTTGTCCTTCCTCGTATGTTCGGACCGTGGTCACTCGATGAAAAAAGAAGAACAAGGGAAGATCACTCATTTTTTGTAGAAGATGTCGCAAAGGATCTTTTGAAGTGGGCGTCACACACTGATCAAAGGCAGGAAATGACGCATCAATTGAAGGTCGAAAGACAAACCGATGACCAACAAGCAAAGGAAATAATTGCAGAATGGAAAAGACAAAACTCAACATTTTTCGACAAAAAGCAAGAATGATCTTCCATCTTATCTTTTTTCAGTATAAAATAAACCTATATTTAACATACAGGTTCATACCTGCGTGTTGCAAAGGGAGTTGAACATGGCATGAAGTACCAACGGCTTGTCATGATCTTTTCGTTCCTTCTTTTATTATCTGCCTGCTCGCAGGCGCCTTTAAAAGGACATATTGAGAAGGTGGGTTTACTCGTCCCCGATACGATTAATGATCAAGTTTGGGGAACGAAAGGTTATAAAGGCTTATTAAATATCCAATCAACATTTGGTGTAGATGTTTATTATAAGGAAGGCATGGTCGACAAGGAGAAAATCGTTGATGCCATTGAAGAGTTCCATAAAAAAGGAGTCAATTTGATTATTGGCCATGGCAATGAATACAGCGAAATTTTCAACTTGATCAGTGAAGATTATCCAAAAACACAATTTATTACGGTCAATGGAGGCAAGCCTCAGGCTGACAATGTCACAAACGTGACGTTTAAAGGAGAAGCAATGGGCTTTTTCGGAGGCATGACTGCAGCACATATGTCCAAAACAAAAAAGATTGGTATTCTTGCTACATATGATTGGCAAAGCGAAGTAGACGGCTTTATCAAAGGGGCAAAATATCAAGACGCACATGTGCAAGTTCTAGCGGAATTTGTCGAAAACTGGGATGATGCTGACAAAGCTGTGAACCTCTATCAAAAATTGAAAAAACAAGGTGTAGATGTTGTGTATCCAGCAGGTGATGGTTATAATATCCCTGTCATTGAACAAATCAAAAACGACAATTTATCTGCGATCGGATATGTCACCGATCAATCGAACCTTGGAAGCCATACCGTCTTAACCAGCACAGTACAGCATGTTGATAAAGCGTACAGTATCATTGCGAAGAAGTTTAATGAAGGCAAACTAAACGAAGGTGAATACTCCTTTGACTTTAAAGAAGGAGTGATCGAAATGGGTAAATTTAGCTCAACCATTGACCGCGATTTTGTGAAAGACATAGAGAATGATATCTCGTATTACAAAAAAACGGGCAAACTGCCTAATGAAAAGTGAGGACGTTGAACATGCAGAACGAAAAATCGATGGAGTTTTTACAAATTGCGATGAAGTATTTTCCGCAAGCAAAAGAAGAATTAGATAAAGCAGGGGTTCAGCTTGATCCAGAAGCACTTCAGCCGCTTCTATCATTGTTTACATCTGTCATGCAAGAGGCATATGAGCTTGGAAGAGCAGATGCAGAATCAGAAAAAGCCACACAATAGTGGCTTTTTTTATGATAATTTTTTCTTGAAGGCACTAATCATAGGGCCGACATCTTTAAACACAGGCTTCAATTCATCAATCGAATTCATAATGTTCCCAATCTGATTCATGACATGCATATAGTCAATTGAGTCATCACTTGAAGATGAATCCTTGCGTTCCTCCTTTGATTCTGATTTGTTTTTTTCCTTTTCAAGCGGCTGTCCAAACATCATTGCTGAGAAAATATCTTTTTGCGCCATATCACATGTTCCTTTCTACTATTGGTATATCATTAATCTATGAAAAAAGTGAGAGGAAAGGTTAGACGTTTGTATTGCCAAGGAGAAAAAAATAAGGTAAAATTAGTACCAGATACTAATATAAGATCACAATATTATATGCTCGTATGAGTAAAAGGAGTCTTATTCAATGAATGCTGGAATTATTGGCCTTGGCCGCTATATACCTGAAAAAGTATTAACAAATCGTGATTTAGAAAAAATGGTTGAAACTTCTGACGAGTGGATTCGTACTAGAACAGGTATAGAAGAAAGAAGAATTGCATCTGATGATGTCAATACATCTCATATGGCGCTTGCTGCTGCAAAAAAAGCATTAGCTGATGCAGATGTAGCTGCAGAAGATATTGATATGATTCTTGTAGCGACAGTTACGCCAGATCAAGCATTTCCGACAGTCGCTTGTATGATTCAAGAGCAGCTCGGTGCACATAAAGCATGTGCAATGGATATTAGCGCTGCCTGCGCTGGCTTTATGTATGGGCTTGTTACTGGAAAACAATTTATCGAATCAGGCACATACAAACACGTACTTGTCGTTGGTGTAGAAAAGCTCTCTCGCATTACCGACTGGGATGACCGCAATACGGCTGTCTTGTTTGGAGATGGAGCAGGCGCTGCCGTACTAGGACCAGTGAGCGAAGGAAAAGGAATTCTATCATTTGAGCTTGGAGCCGATGGAAGCGGCGGGAAGCACTTGTACTTAGATGAAAAAGATCATACAATCATGAATGGACGAGAAGTATTTAAATTTGCTGTGAGACAAATGGGTGAATCAAGTGTAAACGTCATCGAAAAAGCTGGACTCTCTAAAGAAGACGTTGACTTCTTAATCCCTCACCAAGCAAATATTCGCATTATGGAAGCAGCACGTGAACGCTTAGAGCTGCCAGTTGAAAAAATGTCGAAGACTGTCCATAAATATGGAAACACATCAGCAGCATCCATTCCAATTTCACTATGTGAAGAAATCGAAGCCGGAAAAATTCATGACGGCGATGTGATTGTAATGGTTGGTTTTGGTGGTGGATTAACGTGGGGCGCAATCGCTATGCGATGGGGCCGATAAAAGAGTGAGGTGCACAAATTAATGGATAAGAAACGGGTAGTTGTTACAGGATTAGGTGCTTTGACACCTCTTGGCAACGATGTAGAGACAACATGGAAAAATGCTGTAGCGGGTGTATCAGGTGTTGGCCCGATTACACGTGTCGATTCAAGCGAATATACCGCAAAAGTAGCTGCAGAACTAAAAGATTTTAACATCGAAGATTACATGGAGAAAAAAGAAGCGAGAAAAATGGCGCGCTTCACACAATATGCAGTCGTTGCTGCTCAAAAGGCTCTAGAAGATTCACGCCTTGAAATTACCGATGAAATCGCACCGCGTGTTGGCGTGTGGGTTGGATCTGGTATTGGCGGACTTGAAACATTTGAAGAGCAGTTCGAAGTGTATTCAAATAAAGGGGCAAGACGCGTAAGTCCTTTCTTTGTCCCAATGATGATTCCAGATATGGCGACAGGCCAAATCTCCATTGCACTTGGCGCAAAAGGGGTTAACTCTTGTACAGTCACAGCGTGTGCAACAGGAACAAACTCCATTGGTGACGCATTTAAAGTCATTCAGCGCGGAGATGCCGATGCGATGATTACAGGCGGAACAGAAGCGCCTTTAACGAAAATGTCGTTTGCTGGCTTTTGCGCGAACAAAGCTCTTTCGACAAATCCTGATCCAAATACAGCAAGCCGTCCATTTGATAAAAACCGTGACGGATTTGTCATGGGTGAGGGAGCGGGGATTGTGGTTCTCGAAGAATTAGAGCATGCGTTAAAACGCGGAGCGACGATTTATGCAGAAATCGTTGGATACGGTTCAACTGGAGACGCATACCATATTACAGCACCTGCTCCAAACGGAGAAGGCGGCGTCCGTGCGATGAAAGAAGCGATTCGTGATGCAGGCTTAAAAGTGGAAGAAATTGATTATATCAATGCCCACGGAACAAGCACGCCGTACAATGATAAATTTGAAACCATGGCGATTAAAGAAGTGTTCGGAGAGCATGCGAATCAGCTTGCGATCAGTTCGACAAAATCAATGACAGGTCACTTACTTGGTGCAGCAGGCGGAGTAGAAGCGATTTTCTCTGTTCTTGCGATCAAAGACAGTGTCATTCCGCCAACAATTAACCTTGAAACACCAGATGAAGAATGTGATCTTGATTATGTAGCAAATGAAGCACGTTCAAAAGAAGTACAAGTTGCTTTGAGTAACTCACTTGGCTTTGGCGGGCATAATGCGACAATTATTTTCAAAAAATACGAAGCGTAATATGCTCTGAGAAGGCGGCGATCTATAAACAGATCGCCGCCTTTTTGCATATGATGAAAATGGAGGTGTTCAGCGGTATGGGTCTGATCAATACACAATATCTCATTGAGCAATCATCATCTTTTCAAGAGCTGGCGGCACGTTTTGTCCCTTATTTTAAAGGAGCATCGAAAAAAGAATGGTCATCTATTCTCACTCATTTACAGCATCACGGGATGGTTCGGTCATGGAATGCCTGCCAGGAAATGATCGACAAGCTCAAAGAAACAGGGTACTTCAAGCTCGTGATGAAAGAATACAAAGCGCTGCAAAAAGAGTGGGAAGGTCCTGATGTTCCTGTCTTTATTTTACCTGTCAATGAGAGCAGTAAAGAGATCAGAGAACAATTTTACTACCAATCCGGTATGGCATTTGACGACAAAATCTTTCTTTTTTTATCCCCGCATACGCCGAAAGAGAGAATTGCTACATTGCTGACACATGAATATCACCATGTATGCAGGTTGCATTTTCTCACGAAAGAAGAAAAAGATTTTACATTCCTTGATACAATCATGATGGAGGGGCTCGCTGAATATGCTGTGTATCATAGGTATGGAGAAAGCTATACAGCAAAGTGGACGACTTTATATGACGAAGCGCAGCTTCAGCGCATGTACAAAAAATGGGTATCCAGTCACCTTGATAAGAAAGTTCAGGACGACGAAAGGCTGATACAGAACCTCCTTTATGGAAAAGGGAACTACCCTAAAATGCTTGGGTACGCCACTGGGTTTTATATCGTGAAAAAGTATTTCAGTGAGCACAGAATCAGTGAGGAGTCTATGATTGCAGAGCCTGCCGAAACCTTTTTAAAAGCGATAGAGTCACAATGAGAATAATTCACATAAAAAGTGACATATTACAATTTTACTAAATACTTCTTGATTTCGTCATGACGATGTAATAATATACAAATATAAATTTTGATCATTCTTTCTATTCTGAAAAGGCGGAATCTTTTGATTCGGTTCATTTGATCTATGAAGAAAGGGGCGAATGCATGAGCACACTGCTTGAAGTGCAAAACTTAAAAACATACTTTTTTCGAAAAAAGGAACCAATACCTGCTGTTGATGGCGTTGATTTTCGTATTAAAAAAGGAGAAACAGTCGCCTTAGTCGGTGAGTCTGGGTCTGGTAAAAGTATTACGTCTTTATCCATCATGGGTCTGATTAATGGGACTGGTGGGAAGATTATGGATGGTTCCATTAAGCTTGATGGAAAAGACCTTGTTACATATAGTGAAAAGGAATTGTGCAGTATTCGGGGTAATGATGTATCCATGATTTTTCAGGAACCCATGACCTCACTTAATCCCGTCTTAACCATCGGGGAACAAATAACAGAAATCCTCATTTACCACAAAAAACTTTCAAAAAAAGAAGCGACCAAAAAAGCGATTGACTTGCTGAAGCTTGTAGGTTTTTCCAGGCCAGAACAAATCATCAAAGATTACCCGCACCGTTTATCCGGTGGTATGCGTCAACGAGTAATGATTGCCATTGCGCTAAGCTGTGATCCGAAGCTCCTCATTGCGGATGAGCCGACTACTGCTCTTGATGTGACCATACAAGCCCAGGTGCTTACCTTAATGAAAGATCTATGTTCAACCTTTGGTACATCTATTCTTCTCATTACGCACGATTTAGGTGTTGTGTCGGAAGTAGCAGATCGGGTTATTGTCATGTACTGCGGACAGGTTGTTGAAAACGGAACTGTCGAAGAGTTGTTTGATCAGCCGCTTCATCCATACACAGAAGGACTGCTTGAATCCATTCCGGTCATTGACGGAGAGATTCAGCCATTAACGGCGATAAAAGGAAATGTCCCTGCGCCAGATCAGCTTCCGGCTGGTTGCCGCTTTGCTCCTAGATGTCCGAAAGTCATGGATCGTTGCAAAGAAGAATTGCCCAAGCTGAACACATTTGAAAATGGCAGAAGCGTCAGGTGTTTCTTATATGAGGAGGCAAGCCAAACATGACACTTGCTGAAAATCAACCATACATGACAAAACGATCCGAGAAAGAAACCATTCTGGAATTAAAAAATATACGAAAACACTTTCCGATCAAAGCTGGAGTGTTGCAAAAGAAAGTAGGAGCTGTCAAAGCGGTTGACGGTATAGATCTGAAAATTTATAAAGGCGAAACGTTAGGAATCGTTGGGGAGTCTGGATGCGGTAAATCCACATTAGGGCGCACAATGATTCGCTTATATGAGCCAACAGACGGACAAATCCTTTTTAAAGGGCAAGATATTTCACATGTATCTGAATCAAAACTCAGACAATCAACAAGGAAAAACATCCAAATGGTTTTTCAAGATCCCTTTGCATCACTCAACCCTAGAAAAACACTTCGAAGCATCATCAAAGAACCCTATAAAACACATCACTTATATTCCTTAAAAGAAAGAAATGAAAAAGTAGAACAGCTTTTATCCAAAGTTGGCCTTCACCCAAGTTTTGCGAATCGATACCCGCACGAATTCTCCGGCGGGCAAAGGCAGCGGATCGGCATCGCTCGAGCGCTTGCCATGAATCCCGAGATGATCATAGCGGATGAGCCTGTTTCAGCACTTGATGTCTCCATTCAGGCTCAGGTCATTAATTTGATGGAAGAGCTTCAGGAGGAATTTGACCTGACCTATTTATTTATCTCTCACGATCTAAGTGTCGTTCGGCATATTAGCGATAGAGTCGGCGTCATGTATCTCGGCAAAATGATGGAGCTTGCGGATAAGCACAGCCTGTACGACGATCCGCTCCATCCATATACACAGGCGCTTCTATCTTCAGTTCCAGTCACCCGTAAAAAAGGCCAAGTGAAAAGAGAACGGATTATGCTGCAAGGGGATTTACCAAGCCCTGCGAATCCGCCAAAAGGCTGTGTATTTCACACAAGATGTCCGTATGCGAAAGAAGTCTGTAAAGAAAAAGTACCAGAATTTCAACAATTAAAGACGAATCACTTTGTTGCCTGTCACCTCTACGACGCTTAATCAGCTAGTATGATCTCAACTTTGAGAGGGGGGATGAAACGGGCTTCTGTCATCATTTTTAAACAAATAGGGGGAATTGTCTATGAAAGTAAGAAATAGAAAGTCCATTTTGGTCAGTTTACTGCTGATCTTTACACTGATCCTTACTGCTTGCTCTAGTGGAAATAAAACGTCAGGAGACAGTGAAAAGAAATCCACAGGTAAACCGGTACAAGGCGGGGATCTTGTCATCGGTTCAATTGCAGAGCCTACATTATTTAACTCGCTATATTCAACGGATGTAGCAAGTTCTGATATTGAAGAAAGAATTTACAGCTTCTTACTTCAAACAGACGGAAAGCTCAACCCGCAGCTATCGCTGGCAGAAGATATTAAAGAATCTGATGACGGCAAACAGTTTGATGTGACCATTAAAAAAGGCGTGAAGTTTCATGATGGCGAAGAACTGACTGCTGATGATGTTGTGTTTACATACAGCATTCCAATCCATAAGGATTACAATGGGGAGCGTGGATCAGGCTTTGAAGTATTAGAGTCTGTTAAAAAGACTGGAGATTACTCGATCGAATTCAAGCTGAATAAAAAAGATCCATATTTTTATAATGTCACCCTAGGAAGCTATGGCATTTTGCCAAAGCATATTTTAGGTGATGTGCCTGTGAAGGATCTTGGCGAAAATGAATTTAACCGAAAAAATCCAATCGGTTCAGGTCCATTTAAATTTGCCGAGTGGAAAGAAGGAGACTACGTCAAACTAGAAGCATTTGATGATTATTGGGATGGACGTCCTTATCTTGATACGGTCACCATTAAAACCATTCCTGATCAGAATGCAGCCATTGCCCAGCTGTCAGCAGGCGATATTGATTTCTTTGCTGTACCGGGATCAGAACTGCAAACAGTTGAAAAAATCAGCAACGTCAAAATCGAGTCTGATCTAGGATTGAATTATTCCTATATTGGCTGGAATCACAAAAACGAACTTTTCAAAAGTAAAAAAGTCCGCCAAGCTCTTACACATGCCATTGATCGTCAAACGATTGTTGATCAAGTGTTAGAAGGAGACGGGAAAGTAGCCAACATTCCGGAAAGTCCGCTGTCATGGAACTATCCAAAAAATGAAAATGTCCCAGTTTTTGAATTTGACCAAGAAAAAGCGAAAAAGATGCTGAAAGAAGAAGGCTGGGAAGATACAGATGGGGATGGCTATCTTGATAAGGATGGCAAAAAATTCTCCTTTGTCTTGAAAACGAACCAAGGAAACAAGGTCCGTGAAGATATTGCTGTCGTTGTACAGCAGCAGCTCAAAGAAATTGGCATTGAAGCAAAGCCACAAATTGTAGAGTTTAGTGCATTAATCGAACAAACCACACCGCCAAAATGGGATTATGATGCTCTATTACTTGGCTGGAGCTTAGCGACATTCCCTGACCAATACAGCATCTTCCATTCAAGTCAATCAGAAAAAGGCTTAAATAACATTTGGTATAAAAATGAAGAAGTCGATAAGCTGCTAGTTGATGCTAAGAACTTGAGTGATCGAAAAGAGTATTCGAAGGCGTATGAAAAAATTTATGAGCTGATTGCAGAGGATCAGCCCTACACGTTCCTTTATTATGCCAACTCACATCGCGCTATGCCATCTAATCTACAAGGCTACTCTTACCACCCGAAAGATGAGTATTACCAAATCGAAAAATGGTGGATTGAACAGTAGATGATGAGTGAAGAAGGGGAGGTTTCTCCCCTTTCAGCATGAAGAATAAACCCTCGCATTCTTTGTCAGTCCTACGCACCAGTGCTCGTCCTTCCTAGACTTTCAAGGTTTACTATCACGCTGAAAAGAAGAGAAAGGGCTAAAATAAAGATCATTTTAGCCCTTTTTCATTATAGTATGGCCATCCGATGAAAAAGGAGTTGTGCACATGGTTACATATATCATTAGAAGGACACTTCTTTCCATTCCGATTTTGTTTGGGATTACGATTTTGTCCTTTGCCATTATTAAAGCAGCACCCGGCGATCCGATGTCACTCATGATGGACCCTACCATTAGTGCCGCAGACAGGGAAGCCTTTATTGATAAGTACGGCTTAAATGATCCGGAATATGTGCAATATATGAAATGGCTTGGCAATATGCTTCAAGGTGACTTTGGCACATCCATTGTAAAAAAAGGAACACCCGTGGCGGATTTGATTTTTGCCCGGCTGCCAAATACCCTCATCCTCATGATCTTTTCTACATTAGTTGCCCTGATTATTGCCATCCCATTTGGTGTTCTTTCAGCAAAACGTCCGTATACGAAGCTTGACTATGGCATTACAGTTACATCATTTATCGGACTGGCTATTCCAAATTTCTGGTTTGGCCTAATCCTCATTATGGTTTTATCTGTGAATCTAGGGTGGTTTCCGACCGGTGGCGTCGCTACCTTAAATGCAGATTTTAATATATTTGACCGGCTTCATCATATTATTTTACCAGCCTTTGTGTTAGCAACGGCTGATATGGCAGGGCTTACGCGTTATACAAGGTCGAGTATGCTTGATGTGATGCGGCAGGACTACATTCGCACGGCAAGAGCGAAAGGATTCAGAGAGAACAAAGTCATCTTCAAGCATGGGCTAAGAAATGGTTTGATGCCTGTCATTACGATCTTCGGCCTCATGATTCCATCCTTTATTGGCGGCGCTGTGGTAGTGGAGCAAATCTTCACATGGCCGGGTCTTGGAAAACTATTTATCGATTCTGCCCTTTTCAAGAGATTACCCTGTGATTATGGCAATGACCGTGATTTCCGCAGTGCTCGTGGTTGTTGGAAACTTAATAGCGGATATTCTCTATGCGATCGTTGATCCGCGTATAGAATATTAGAAGGGAGCTGAAGCACAATTGGCACAACCTAATATGGGGACACCTCCTGTTGATCTCAAATTAAAAGAAGGCCTTCCGCCAAAACCAGAGACGATGCTTCGTTTATTTTGCGAGAAATTTTTCAAAAATAAATTGGCGGTTGTCGGCTCCGCTATTTTATTGGTCATTATCTTTTCGGCTATTTTCGCCCCAGTGATCGCACCTTACGCACCGGAACAGCAAGACTTATTGAAACGGCTACAGCCTCCAAGTGCAGAGCATTTTATGGGGAACCGACAAGTTTGGCCGAGATATTTTTTCAAGGGTACTATACGGGGCGAGGGTGTCTCTATTGGTTGGTTTCGTCTCAGTAGTCGGAGCCATTACCATTGGTACCGTCGTTGGGGCGGTAGCGGGCTATTTTAAAGGCTTTGTCGATTCAGTGCTCATGAGAATGGTTGATGTGGTGTTGTCAATTCCAGATATTTTTCTTTTAATCACGCTAGTAACGATTTTTAAACCGGGTATTGATAAATTGATTTTAATCTTTGCATTGACCGGCTGGACAACAACGGCCAGGCTCATCCGCAGTGAGTTCTTATCACTTCGCACAAGAGAATTCGTACTCGCAGCAAGAACGATCGGAACGAAAAACCATGTCATCATCTTTTCGCATATTTTACCGAACTGTATCGGTCCCATTATTGTGTCTGCTACATTAAAAGTCGGTTCTGTCATTTTAGCTGAATCAACGCTTAGCTATCTAGGATTCGGCATCCAGCCTCCAACGGCGAGCTGGGGAAACATGCTTCAAGATGCACAAAATTTCTCCATAATGGTCCAAGCATGGTGGTATCCACTGTTCCCAGGGTTACTGATTCTACTTACCGTTTTATGCTTTAACTTCTTAGGTGATGGACTAAGAGATGCCCTAGATCCTAAAAAATTAAAATAATATGACATACTTAAGTAACAAAAAATGTATATTTATATCAAAAAAGGTTGAAAAAGGAAATTCAATATAGTACCATAGATTTAAAGTAAATAAGAGATTGAGAGGGGAGCTCCTTATTGTCTGCTAAAGTGGAAAAACCAATTTCAGATGATGGTACAAACTTTTTTGGTTTCCAGTATAAAGAGATTTACTCACGTCTTTTATCTCAAAATGTGGATGTGGAAATTGACTTCATTCAAAGAAAAATTCTGCAAAACTATAATCATCCACACATTTTAGATTTTTGTTGTGGACATGGAAGACACCTGCTTCAACTTTGGCAGGCAGGTTTTCAAATAGATGGACTGGATATTAATCAAGATTTTTTGGCGTATATTGAAAAAGAGTCAAATCACCAAGTGACAACATTTTTAGAAGATGGAAGAGACTTTCATCCCCCTAGAACGTATGATGTTGTGCTTAATATGGAAACATCAATTGTCTATATGTCAGATGATGAGAACATGAAAATGCTCAGGTCCATGTATTCATGTTTAAATGAAGGTGGGACATTACTTCTTCACCTTGCAAATCGAGAATTTATAATTAAGTATTTCCATCCACTTATCTGGTTTGGAGACGAAAAGACAGGCTATGCCTTAGAAAAAAGACAGTTAGATATAGTAAACAGCACTATTAAAATAGAACAAACAAGGATAGTGAATGACAAAACAACCAACCATGTCATCAAAATGAGGTTATATAGTGTAGCTGAAATTACAAATATGCTAAAAGATGTTGGTTTTATCGTCAAACATATTTATGGAGATTTTGAAGGTAATTCATATAACGTAGAAGCTCACAACACGATACTTTTATGCACAAAATGAAGCATTAAAGGGGGTGAGTCCTATGAAAACAAACGTTATCATCATCATCACAAAATAATTGACATTTATATTCATTCTGAGAAGTGCGTGTTCTATCACACGCACTTTCTTACGTAAATAGTTCAGAAGAGAAGATAGAGAGGTTGATTTTATTGATCGCTATCCTGAAGAAGCCACAATTCCTTATGTTTTGTATGGCACAATTAATTTCCCGTTTTGGGGACGGTCTTACAACTATTGTCATCCTTTATGTGGTTGGAACTACATCGAATGACCCGTTATTAATTGGATTTGTGTTATTTTGTCAATATTCACCAATGTTTTTCTTTGGCTTAATTGGTGGTGTTGCGGCAGACCGATTTCAAAAACATCATATTATGATTGCAGCCGATTTATTTCGGTCTTTCATATTAATAGGAATGATCTTTAGTTTAAACAATCCAGTGTATGTCATTACCCTCGTTTTTTTATCAGGTATAGGAAGTGCTTTTTTTTATCCAGCGCGCTCCTCGTATATTCCGGTTGTAGTGGGGGAAAAAAATATTTCAGAAGCGATGGGGGTTTCTCAAAGTATTTATTCCGTTATGCAAATTGCGGGTCCTGGAATTGCAGGCCTACTTCTTCTTTTCTTTTCACCGACAGCTCTACTCATTATTGATATTTTTACTTATAGTCTATCCGCATGTTTTATCTTGCTGACGGCTGTACTTGTGAGAAAGAACAATAAAGATGAGGAATCGAGTCCTTCAACTTCTAAAGAAAAACAGTGGACGGCGATCAAGCAAGGATTGAAAGTCGTATTTCAATCAGCACCACTTGCTTTTTTAATCCTTTTATTAACACAAGTCATGTTTATCGCAGGAATTTTTAATACCACATCTAACTCTATTTTGCTACAGGAGTTTCAAGTATCAGGTTTTCATTTTGGGATGATTGAAGCATTTTCGGGAATCGGAGCCGTCATAGGTTCCATTTTAGGTCCTTACTTGCTTGGAAAATTCAAACCTGGTTATATTTTAATGACAACGACGATCTTTATGGGAATTTGGATGATGGTCATCATACCGGTTGAGTTTCTAGAAGCACTGTTTGGGTTACCGCCAGTCTACCTTTGGGTTTTTGGTATCGGCTTAATGAATGCTTTCTTGAATGTGCCGATTAGCAGTTTATTTCTAGGGCTTACTCCAAATGCTTATAGAGGACGTGCAATGTCTATCTTACAAATGTTCTCTAACTTCGGTATCATACTTGGATTAATCATCGCCGGTATTTTTTCTAAATATATTGGTGTTATATGGATTACTGCCATTTCTGGCGGAGTATTGCTTGCTATCAGTTTATTGTCAATGAGGATGAAAGGTTTTGCGGCCTTATTAAATGTAACGAAAAAAAATAAAGACACTTCAACTGCAGCACAGCTTGAAGTTTAATAAAGTTGGAATAATTTCTCTATCCCTTGCCCATACTGTGGACAACAGTTTTTAAAAAGTGAGGGATTGGTTATGTTATTTCTTCATGACGTATGGGTGAATTGGTTTGAAGGGGAAGAGAATGGCTATAATGTATGCCATTTTCATGAGTGGCGCAAGGAGGACAGCGTGGAGCTGTTAGATCAAGTACCTTTACTTAAGGTGCAGAGTCCTTTGTTTGATTACATAGAGAATGATCTATCTGAGCTGCCGAAGACGCTGCTAGAATCTGTTTTTGAGAAATCATATATTCGCAAAAATCATGAACGGCGTAAATTAGAGTATTGCTTTGTGGTCACCGACGGCATTCGCATCATTGCAGTGGATACGATTGGGTATTCCATTCCTGTGAGAAAGAGCCGCTTAATCCCAAGGCAGGAGCAATTGGTGTATGAAATGGTGAAAGATGTGAAGGCGGAGGAATATGAATTTTCAACAGATCACCTTGAGTCGACGAAAGAGTATCATATTTTGTCATTGCCGCCGCAGCATATCAGCGGATTAACGAGAAAAGAAAGACAGCTGAAGCAGCTCATGTTTATGGCGCTTGATCAACTAAAGGGCCTTCAAAACCGGGCGGAAATTGCGTATTGGTATACGGAATGGAATCCGCGTATGTACAACCAGATCAAACGAATGTCTTTCGAGGAAATTTGGAACATGCTGTACAATGAAACCATTGATGGATGGTCTGAAAACCATTTGGCCTTCTGTGAAAAAATGATTAAAGGGCAGCCATTTTTCGAAAAGCTTTGGGAAATGGAAAACGAATCAAAAGTCAATTAGGAAAAAGCTTGCAGCGTGTTCAGCTGCAAGCTTTCTTATTTGCGTTTTCTGCCAAGGCCCATCGCATTCTCCATTTTTTTCAGCATTTTGTTTGCCGCGCGGTTTGCTTTTTCAGCACCTTCGTCTAGAATACGGTCAAGCTCGTCTGACTCAATGAGTTCATAGTATCGATCTTGTATCGGTTTTAAAGCATCTATCACAACTTTCGCAAGATCTCCCTTAAACTCACCATAGCCTTTGCCTTCGTATTTTTGCTCAAGCTCCGCAATTGATACGTTACCCAATACAGAATAAATTGTCAGCAAGTTGGCAATTCCAGGCTTGTTCTCTTTGTCATATTTGACGACGCCTTCTGAATCAGTCACAGCACTTTTAATTTTCTTTTCAAGCTGCTTTGGTTCATCTAATAAGGTAATGAAGGACTTTTGGTTCGGATCGGATTTGCTCATCTTTTTCGTTGGGTCTGTTAAAGACATGATCCGAGCGCCTTCTTTTGGAATTTTCACTTCAGGTACAGTAAAGATGTCGTTATACTTTCGGTTAAAGCGCTCAGCAAGCGTTCTTGTCAATTCCAGATGCTGCTTTTGATCCTCACCGACAGGGACTAAATCAGTACCGTATAATAAGATATCGCCAGCCATTAATGGCGGATACGTTAACAGACCTGAAACGACAGCTTCTTTCCCGGCGGATTTGTCCTTAAATTGAGTCATTCTTTCTAATTCCCCAATATAAGCGACACATTGAAGCATCCATCCTGCCTGGGCGTGGGCAGGTACCTCTGATTGGATAAACAATGTTGCTTTTTCTGGATCAAGTCCAACTGCCAAATAAAGTGCTGCTAAGCTTCTAATATTTTTGCGAAGGGCTAAGCGATCTTGACTTACTGTAATCGCATGCTGATCGACCACGCAAAAGTAGCCATGATAGTCATGTTGTAAATCAACAAACTGTTTCATTGCGCCAATGTAGTTCCCTAATGTCACAGAACCACTAGGCTGAATGCCTGAAAAAATCGTCTTCTTTGTCATACTAAAACCTCTTTTCTTCAATATAAAAAGGCCCACCCGTCACTTTTCAACAGAAAAGGGACGAATGAACCGCGGTACCACCCTTGTTATTTCAATCAGAAATCACTCAAGACGTTGATATCGGAGACTGCTCCGTCTAAGCCTACTAACTTTAGCAAGTGTTCGGTTAGCTGCTCCAAAGCCCATTCCATACATCCCATTATCTGCTTACACCAGCCGCAGACTCTCTGTAAATGGTGAATCTATGTACTCTTCTTTTTCATCGCAACAGTATGTCTATCTATTATAAAGGATGACCATGAAAAAGTCACGAAGCCTGTATGTGACCTTCTCATCATGTCGTTAGACACTTAAAATTTTAAATAAAAAAGTAACTATCTGTCAGAAATTTTTAAAAAAGGATGATTAATTATATGTATAAAACATTATTCCTGTTGAATTTGTTAAATTGTTTTAATCAATTTACGCTTTAATTTGTTGAAGTAATTGAGACTTTAGTTTATAAAAATCCCTCTTTATCCCCATTTACGTTTTTTAAAAATATGTGAAATTGATATTGCAATAAATTATTCTATTCATTATAATGAATTTGTTCACACGTTTGTGCTAGGCTCTTTACATAGTGAAAATTCAGAAAAAACAAAAGAAATAGAAAGTGAGCCTTTTAGGGACTTTTTTACGCTATTTCTTAAATCTGAATCTCATCTTCTATCGAGACCTTTGGACTAAAAACATATTATAAGGGGGAATACAGTTGAAAAAGCGTTGGTCAGTTGTTACTTTAATGCTTACTTTCACACTTGTATTAAGCGCTTGTGGTTTCAGCGGAAACAAATCAGGCGACAGCACGAGCAGTTCTGGAAAGGCTAAAACAACATTAAATGTGAATATCTCCACTGAGCCTTTTTCTCTACATCCGGGATTGGCAAATGATTCAACTTCAGGAAGTGTCATCCGTCAGACGTTTGAGGGATTAACAAGAATTAACGCTGAAGGTAAGCCAGAAAACGCAATGGCTTCTGATATCAAAACAAGTGCGGATGGTAAAACTTACACATTCACACTTCGTGATGCAAAATGGTCTAATGGTGACACTGTCACAGCAAAAGATTTCGAATATGCTTGGAAGTGGGCATTAGATCCTAAAAATGAATCTCAATATGCTTACCAGCTTTACTATATCAAAGGTGCTGAAGCAGCTAACAAAGGGGAAGCAAAAGTTTCTGATGTTGGCGTTAAAGCAAAAGACGACAAAACGCTTGTAGTTGAGCTAGAGAACCCAACACCGTTCTTTACTGAACTAACTGCATTCTATACGTATATGCCAATCAACCAAAAAGTGGCTGAAAAGAATAAAAACTGGTACACAAATGCTGGTGAAAACTACGTATCTAACGGACCATTCGTTCTTTCTAAATGGAAACATGGCGGTTCTATCACGCTTGAAAAGAACAATGAATACTGGGATAAAGATACTGTAAAACTGAAAAAGATTAACATGTCTATGATCAAAGATACAAACACTGAGCTTAGCATGTTCCAAAAAGGCGAGCTTGACTGGGCTGGTTCTCCAACAGGAAACCTTCCAACTGAGTCTTTACAAAAATTGAAAAAAGATGGCGGTCTTAAAATTCAAACGATCGCTGGTATCTATAACTACAAATTCAACACAGAAGTAAAACCTTTAAACAATGCAAACATCCGTAAGGCCCTTGCATACTCAATCAACCGTCAAGCGATCGTTGATAAAATTACGCAAGGTGAACAAGTTCCAGCGATGGCAATCGTTCCTCCAACAATGGACGGATTCACTGATAACAAAACAGGCTACTTCAAAGATCATGATGTAGCAACTGCTAAAAAACTTCTTGAAAAAGGTTTGAAAGAATTAGGTTATAAGTCAGTTTCTGATCTTCCAACATTGAAACTGTCTTACAACACAGATGAAGCCCACCAAAAGATTGCACAAGCCATTCAAGAAATGTGGAAAAAAGATTTAGGTGTAAAAGTTGAACTTGATAACTCTGAGTGGAACGTTTATATCGATAAACTTCACAGTGGAGATTACCAAATTGGACGTATGGGCTGGTTAGGTGACTTCAACGATCCAGTGAACTTCCTTGAGCTCTATAAAGATAAAGACGGTGGAAACAATGACACTGGATGGGAAAGCAAAGAGTACAAACAATTATTGAATGATTCTGCGAAAGAAACAGACAAAACGAAGCGTGAAGAATTGCTGAAAAAAGCAGAAGAAATCATCATCAACGATATGCCTGTAGCGCCAATCTACTTCTACACTCAGCTTTGGGTACAAGATCCAAAACTAAAAGGTGTAGTAGTATCTGGACTTGGTGATGTTCAATACAAATGGGCACATTTCGAAAAGTAAGAGTTATAGTGTAAGAGATCTACGGCAAGGATCTTAAGGTATATGGAGGATGTCTCTCCATATACCTTTCTTGCTGATTAGAGAAAATGTTGTAAAATCATGGAGGTGCAATTCCGTTGCTTAAATATATCGGTAAGCGATTAATATATATTTTAATCACACTGTTTGTTATTGTAACTGCAACTTTCTTTCTCATGCAGGCAGCACCTGGTGGTCCATTCTCTGGAGAGAAGAAACTTCCTGCTGAAATTGAAGCAAATCTAAACGAGCACTACGGATTGGACAAACCTTTATTTGTTCAATATGTAAGCTACTTAGGTTCAGTTGCAAAATTAGATTTTGGTCCCTCATTTAAATATAAAGGACAAACCGTAAATGACTTAATCAGTTCTGGATTCCCCGTTTCCTTTACCCTCGGAATTGAGGCAATTCTCCTCGCATTAGCATTTGGTGTATTGTTTGGGGTCCTTGCAGCGCTCTATCATAACAAGTGGCAAGACTATACAATTGCCATTTTAACGATCTTTGGAATTTCAGTTCCAAGTTTCATTTTAGCGGCGCTACTACAATATGTTTTTGCATCTGAGGCAAGCTTTTTAGCGATTTTCCCAGTTGCAGGATGGGAGTCTTGGGCAAGCACCGTACTACCTTCTATTGCACTTTCCTTCATGCCAATGGCATTTATCGCTAGACTTGCACGGTCAAGTATGCTTGAAGTACTAAACAGTGACTACATTAGAACGGCTAGAGCAAAAGGTTTAACGAAATCAGCTGTTACGATCAAACACGCCATTCGAAACGCATTGTTACCTGTTATTACATACATGGGACCAATGGCAGCTTCAGTGTTGACAGGTAGTTTTGTCGTGGAGAAGATTTTTGGTATTCCTGGTCTAGGCTCTCACTTTGTTACAAGCATTACAAACCGTGACTACACCGTCATCATGGGTGTCACAGTCTTCTACAGTATTATTCTATTAGTCAGTATTCTAGTCGTTGACGTCCTCTATGGTATTATCGATCCTAGAATTAAACTGACGAAGGCGAAGAAAGGGGTCTAACACATGGAAGAGTTGAAAAAAGATCTATTTGTGCCTGCGACAGCTAACGCAGCGGAATCTGAAAAAATTTCTAAACCTAGTCTATCTTTATGGAAGGATGCCATGCTTCGCTTCCGTGCAAATAAACTTGCAATGGTTGGGCTCGCAATCATCTTGATCATTGTGATTCTGGCGATTTTAGTTCCTATATTCTCCAAATATGATTATTCGACGACTGATTTGCTTAATGCAGACCAGCCGCCTTCAAAAGAACATTGGTTTGGTACTGATGATTTAGGACGAGATATGTTTGTTCGTACATGGGTAGGGGCGAGAATTTCGATCTTTATTGGTCTTGCTGCAGCTGTTCTTGACGTCATCATCGGTATTATTTGGGGAAGTATCGCTGCATTCAAAGGCGGCCGTACAGATGAAGTCATGATGCGTATTGCGGATGTTTTATGGGCAATTCCAACACTATTAATGGTGATTTTAATGATGGTTGTTCTGCCAAAAGGATTATTAACGATTATTCTCGCCATGACAGTCGTAGGCTGGATTAACATGGCACGTATTGTTCGGGGACAAGTTTTACAATTGAAGAGCCAAGAATACGTTCTTGCAGCACAAACATTAGGTGCGAAAACATCTAGACTTTTATTTAAACACTTGATTCCAAACTCAATGGGACCAATTCTTGTCACAATGACATTAACGATTCCTTCTGCTATTTTCACGGAAGCATTCTTAAGCTATCTAGGACTTGGTGTACCAGCTCCCTTAGCCAGCTGGGGAACAATGGCTTCTGACGGAATTCCGGCCATGACGTATTATCCGTGGAGATTATGGTTCCCAGCCGCATTTATCTGTATTACAATGTTTGGTTTTAACGTGGTTGGAGACGGACTAAGAGACGCTTTAGATCCGAAGTTGCGTAAATAAGGAGTGATTAGGATGGAACGTGAACGTATTCTAGAGGTGAAAGACCTTGCAATCTCATTTAAAACATATGGTGGAGAGGTTCAAGCCATTCGTGGTGTGAACTTCCACTTAAATAAAGGCGAAACACTTGCTATTGTAGGTGAATCTGGTTCTGGTAAAAGTGTAACATCACAGGCGATTATGAGATTAATTCCGATGCCGCCAGGATATTTCAAACGTGGAGAAATCTTGTTTGATGGGCAGGATATTGTCAAGAAAACCGAAAAACAAATGCAAACCATTCGAGGAAAAGACATCTCAATGATCTTCCAAGATCCGATGACTTCTTTGAACCCAACCATGAAGGTCGGGAAACAAATTACAGAAGTGCTTTTCAAGCATGAACAAATCTCAAAAGAAGCGGCTGAAAAAAGAGCGATCGAACTTTTAGAACTTGTTGGGATTCCAATGCCTGAAAAAAGAATCAAACAATACCCGCATGAATTTAGTGGCGGAATGAGACAAAGGGTTGTTATCGCGATGGCACTAGCGGCAGATCCAAAGCTGTTAATTGCTGATGAGCCAACGACTGCACTTGATGTAACCATTCAGGCGCAAATCTTAGAATTAATGAAAGAAATTCAGCAAAAAGTCGAAACATCCATTATCTTTATTACCCACGATTTAGGTGTTGTGGCCAATGTGGCTGATCGTGTAGCCGTTATGTATGCAGGACAGATTGTGGAGACAGGGACTGTTGATGAAATTTTCTACAATCCAAAGCATCCGTATACATGGGGACTTTTAGCATCTATGCCAAGCCTAGACACAGATGGAGGAGCTGAAGGGAAATTAACAGCGATCCCAGGAACACCACCAGATTTAACAAACCCGCCGAAAGGAGATGCATTTGCACTCCGGAGCGATTATGCAATGAAAATTGACTTTGAACAAGAACCGCCAATGTTCAAAGTATCAGATACGCATTATGTGAAATCATGGCTACTTCATCCGAATGCCCCTAAAGTTGAACCGCCTGCTTCTGTAAAGGCGAGAATGCGTGAACTAGAAGGTAGCTACGAAAAACCTGTATTAGTAAAAGAGGGTGAATAGCATGGCAGAAAAACTGTTAGAAATTAAAAATTTAAAGCAGCATTTCCATACAGCAAGAGGAACTGTAAAAGCAGTTGATGGTGTCTCATTCGATATTTACAAAGGTGAAACACTTGGACTTGTAGGGGAATCTGGATGTGGTAAGTCTACAACCGGCCGTTCGATCATCAGGCTTTATGATGCGACAGATGGCGAAGTTCTCTATAAAGGAGAAAGCGTACACGGAAAGAAATCAAGACAAAAAATGCTTGAGTTTAACCGCCAAATGCAGATGATTTTCCAAGACCCTTATGCCTCACTTAACCCTAGAATGACAGTTCTTGATATCATTGCAGAGGGCATTGACATTCATGGTCTTGCGAAAACAAAACAAGCACGTAAAGAGCGTGTGTATCAATTGCTTGAAACGGTTGGTTTGAACAAAGAGCATGCGAATAGATACCCGCATGAATTTTCAGGTGGTCAAAGACAGCGTATTGGAATTGCTCGTGCATTAGCTGTTGAGCCGGATTTCATCATTGCCGACGAGCCAATCTCTGCACTAGATGTGTCCATCCAAGCGCAGGTCGTCAATTTAATGAAAGAACTGCAAGAAGAAAAGGGCTTAACGTATTTATTCATTGCGCATGACCTTTCCATGGTGAAATACATTAGCGATCGTATCGGTGTGATGTATTTTGGGAAATTGGTTGAGCTGGCACCAGCAAATGAATTATACGAAAACCCACTTCATCCTTATACAAAATCATTACTATCTGCGATTCCGCTTCCAGATCCTGATTATGAGCGTAACCGCAAACGGATTAAATACGATCCATCTGTTCATAAAGGAACAAATATGGAATTTCGTGAAGTCAAGCCAGGTCACTTTGTCAGCTGTACTGAGGAAGAATTCAAAGAGATCAAAGCAAAACAATAAGAACAGAGAAGAAGCACTGCGAGGTCAGTGCTTCTTTTTTTATTTTACAAAAAAATAAGTTGATGGTGATTTTTATGTAGAATGAGTAAATCAGGAGGAAATCAAATGTTGTGATGGAAGACGTTTCGCTATTCATGCTTTCACTTTTTTATCGTCACTATGCTTTTTTTCAATGTCTTTTTTAACAAAACCAAACGGAGGAAAGTGGATGATCGAATTTTTGTGCTCATTTGCATCATTTCGTTTTCGGTTGAATTTGCTGTATATCGGCGCACGAATAAACAGAAGGAAGAAGTCCGGCGTATGAAATACCTTTATTTCATCATGTTTCAAATCGCAATGACACTTCTTTTGTTTGTTTGCTTTCAAATGCTCATGAATCGTTCGATATAAAACTTTTTTTTGTTTTGTTTGAAAAAAAGTGAAACCATCAATGACATTGCTGCGTCTTACTAGTACAGGCGTTTAAATAGCAGGAAATCGGGAATATCTAAGGAAGTGGTTCTTAACTATATGATAAGGAGCGGATCCATGAATTGGTATGAAAAGCTCAGTGAATACTTCCCGATAGAAGAAATGAAGTCAAAAGAGCATATGGAGGCTTTATTAAAGGAAAGAAGTGATATTTATCATAAGGAAGAAGGACCTCATCATGTGATGATGTACGCTGAATTTGATTCTTTCATCTTTATTGATTATTTATTTGTTTCCAAAGATGCAAGGGGTGAAGGCCTCGGCTCAAAGCTCATCCATAAGCTAAAGGAAAAAAAGAAACCGATCTTGCTTGAGGTAGAGCCTGTAGATGATGATGATGCAGATACAGCAAAACGCCTAAAGTTTTACCAAAGAGAGCACTTCAAGCATGCAGAATCAATCGGTTATAAACGAAGGTCACTTGCAACAAATGAAGTGAACCGCATGGAAATTCTTTATTGGTCACCTCTTACAGATAACGAAGAAGAAATGATGGAGGCCATGAGGAAGACGTACGAAAGAATCCATACGTATAAAGATGAAAAATGGTATGGACAATCGTATGAGGATGTTGATGATGTATTGAAGGTCATTGAAAATAGAAAACAAAAAAATATTTTCGATCATCTCGACTAAATGAGAATGTTCAGACATCAAACAGCACCGCAAAATGAATGAAATTGTCTAGTTTTTGTCACAAAAATTGCAAGAAAAACTGTTCACACTTACTTTTTTATAGTATAATCACTATAAAGATTACTTATTTAGAACAATTTTAATTTGAGAATACAGATCAATATTCATTCTACAAATTGAGGAGTGAAGATTCATGGTAACATTATACACATCACCAAGCTGTACATCATGTAGAAAAGCAAGAGCGTGGTTAGAAGAGCACAATATCCCGTATCAAGAGAGAAACATTTTTTCTGAGCCTCTTTCAATCGATGAAATCAAAGAAATTCTTCGAATGACAGAAGACGGTACAGATGAAATTATCTCAACACGTTCGAAAGTATTCCAAAAACTAAATGTCAATGTTGAGACAATGCCGCTTCAACAATTGTATAAACTAATCAATGAGCATCCAGGTCTTTTAAGACGTCCAATTATCTTGGATGAAAAAAGATTGCAAGTTGGATACAACGAAGATGAAATTAGACGCTTCCTTCCAAGAACGGTTCGTACATTCCAACTAAGAGAAGCTCAGCGACTTGCTAACTAATAGACAAAACGAAAAGCTGCCGATCATTTGGCAGCTTTTTTTATTTGTTTTCAGCGGTTTGTTCATAAAAGAGGCTGGCTAAAATGACGGTCGCTACGGTTAAAAAGGGGAGCAAAAATTCAAGTGTTGCATGCTGAGTCATAAATTCATTCAGTTTCACATCACGGACAATCATTTCTCCACCAGTAAAAGCTAACAGGGCGCTGCCTCCATATAAAAGAAACGGACATTTGATTAGTGCTGCATGAATCAGCTTACTTCCCCAAATAATAATGGGTACTGAAATCATTAAGCCAAAAGCGGTGAGCACCATGTTCCCTTTAGCGGCGCCTGCAACAGCAATCACATTATCAAGTGACATAAAAAGATCGGCAATGACAATGGTTTGAACAGCACGCCAAAGGGAGCCGCTGCTTTTAATCCGAATGGATTCTTTCTTTTGTTCAATTAACAAATTGTATCCTATATAAAGGAGAAAGAGACCGCCGATAAATTGCAAATAAGGGATGGTCAATAAATAAACAGCAGCACCAGTCATCGTAATTCTCATCAGCACTGCCAAAAGTGTGCCGATCCATATCGCTTTATTTCGTTTTTCATTTGATAAGCTTCGACTGGCCATCGCAATGATCAGCGCATTATCTCCACCTAATATGAGGTCTATGCCAATAATCATCAGTAAGGATACGATCCACTCTGCTTCCATCCAGTTCACCTCATTTCACTAAAAGAGCTCGTACCACCAATATATGAGGACAATTCAAATATATGTTTCTGCAAGTTTTCTCTGCAAAAAATGCGTTTTTATTTCTTTTATTCATGTTTTATCATAAAATAGACAGTACAAAGCAATACCTCAATTCTTTAAATGGTTAACATGTAGACGGAACGGGTAAAGTGTAGTAAAGTACTATTAATTGGGAGCTTGTATGTCCCTTCAACATCTTATATAGAAGGGAAGGTTGGCAAAATGGAAATCGAAAGAATAAATGAACATACAGTGAAATTTTATATTTCCTATGGTGATATTGAAGATCGCGGTTTTGACCGTGAAGAGATTTGGTATAATCGTGAGCGCAGTGAAGAGCTGTTTTGGGAAGTAATGGACGAAGTGCACGAAGAAGAAGAGTTTGCAGTAGAGGGACCGCTTTGGATTCAAGTACAGGCACTTGATAAAGGTCTTGAAATTGTCGTGACAAAAGCCCAACTTTCTAAAGATGGACAAAAGCTCGAATTGCCGATTCCAGAAGATAAAAAAGATCAAACAGATGAAGAAAGCTTAGACGCACTGCTTGATGATTTTCATAAAGAAGAGCAGGATCAAGAAGAACATAATGAGAAGGATAAAAAACTTCAACTTCAATTCGTGTTGAAAATGGATGACTTTGAAGATTTAATTGCACTTTCTCAATTAAATATGCAGGATTTTACCACAAGTTTATATTCGTTTGAAAACCGTTATTATCTATATGTTGACTTCCACGAGGATTTGTCAGATGAGCAAGTGGAGAATAAGCTTAGCATTCTGCTTGAATATGCTCATGAATCAGTCGTCAGCATCTACAGACTGCAAGAATACGGTCAGCTGATTGTCAAAGAGAATGCGCTTGAAACAATTCAAAAGCACTTCTCGTAACAACAAAAAGTCGATTTCTATAGAGGAATCGACTTTTTTATCTGAATGAATAGGTAAACAAAGTGATCGGCAAGGAGAAAATGAAATGAGAAATGTAGTCAAAGTTCTATTTTTTCTTATCATTACGATAGGTGCTTATTTGATTATCCAAATTTTTGCCGGTGATCTAGCGGTAAGTGTATTAAGTTTCGTCAGTGTTCTATTCACTTTATCGATTATTTTCATCGGATTTGTCATTTTCTTAGAGAACAGGAATCCATCTCAAACGATTACGTGGCTTGTCCTGCTTGGCAGCTTTCCGCTTTTCGGATTTTTATTCTATATCTTCTTTGGACGCAATATTAAAAAGCGCCGCTTGTTTGAAAAGAAAGCGGCATTAGACGAACAGCTTATCCAGGAAGATGAACGTATTCACAGAGAAGCGATTGAAAAAATGACTCATATGGGTGACCATCAGCAGCTCTTATTTAAGCTGGCCCACAGACTTGGACATACCCCTATTACGTATCGTACATCCTCTAAAGTCCTGACCAATGGAGAAGAAACGTTCTCTCATATTTTTGAAGAGATCAAAAAAGCAACTCATCACATTCACCTGGAATATTATATTCTCCGCCATGATGACCTAGGTCAAGAATTAAAGGACATTTTAATCGACAAAGCCAAAAATGGTGTGATTGTCCGCTTTTTATATGACGATGTCGGTAGTTTAAAACTCTCTCGTCAATATATTGCTGACTTAGAAAAAGCGGGCGTTCAGATTGTACCTTTTTTACCGGTAAGACTACCGTTATTAAATAATAAAATCAATTTCCGAAATCACCGGAAAATTGTAGTGATTGATGGAGAAGTAGGCTTTGTTGGCGGGCTTAACATTGGGGACGAATATATGGGCAGAAGCAGACAATATGGATTCTGGCGTGATACCCACCTCATGATTAAAGGGGAGGCCGTTCGCGATTTGCAGCAGATTTTTATGCAAGATTGGTATTATATGACCAATGAAAGATGCTCAGGCGTGGATTATTTTAAAGATTTCAGTCATTTGGAGAGTAGAGCAGAAGGCGTACAAATGATTGCCGGCGGTCCTGATAAACAGTGGGAAGTCATTAAAAATCTCTTTTTCTCCATGATTATCTCTGCCAAAAAGTCAATCTGGATTGCTTCACCTTATTTTGTCCCTGATGATGATATTTTGTCAGCACTAAAAATTGCTGCTTTGAGCGGAGTAGATGTGCGAATTATTGCACCGAAGAATCCAGATAAGCGCATCGTATTCCATGCGTCTCGGTCATATTTCCCTGAACTTCTGGAAGCAGGTGCGAAAATATACGAGTATGATCAAGGCTTCATGCATAGCAAGTTTATTATTGTGGATAGTGAACTAGCGTCAATTGGTACGGCAAACATGGATATGAGAAGTTTTCATCTAAACTTTGAAGTGAATGCATTCCTCTATAAAACAAAAAGTACAGAGAAGCTGGTCAACGACTTCTTAGGTGATTTGGAGCAGTCACATGAAATTGTCCCTGAAGAATTTGCTAAGAGACCTTTGAGGGTGAGGCTGTTTGAATCAACCGCTAGATTATTATCACCACTTTTATAAAAATTGTAAAAATTGTATGATCCCCCTTTCCTAATAGGGGGATTTTTCATTTTCATAAGGAAAAGCTGGTTAATATCAAGTTTTGACATGATAAAATCCCATTTTCGATATTCGCTTTCCTGTAATAGAAAAAGCTATAATACGGTCATCAAATAGCAGGGGGCGAAATAGATGAACGCAGCGATCATGGAAAATGGGAAGCTGATCCGAATTACACATCACCTAACGAAAAGGCGTCTACAGCATGTGAGAGCTACGTGCAAATTTTATTGTCCTGAATGCAGGCAGGAGGTTCAATTAAAGCTTGGTGAACATCGTGTCTATCACTTTGCACATATACAGCTGACAGCGTGTCCTTTAGCTGCTTCAGGCGAAACGGCGTATCATCAGGCGGGGAAGGCTAGGATGAAGGAGTGGCTCATGAAGATTGGACTTGATCCAGTATTAGAGAAGTATGTTTCAGAAGTTCAGCAGCGCCCAGATGTGACCGTAACGGAGGGGGATATAAATTATGCAATGGAATTTCAATGTGCGAATATCTCCCAGCAAGAGCTGCATAAAAGAACAGAAGGTCTAAAGAGAGCAGGGTTATATCCCATATGGATCATAGGGGCGAATCGCTTCAAACGGTTGTCCAGCCAGCTTTTTTCTTTCTCCTCCATACATTGGGGGATTTTAAGGCAATCACAGAAAAATAAATTGATTTTTTACTGTCCGATACAACATAGGTTCATCCATCTTGACCAAATTGTCGTGTTTCAGCCAACGAAGATTTGTGCTGCAATAACCGTTAGACCGGCTTCAGCCTATCGTCACCTTACAGCACTCCTGACCGCATCTTCAAGCAAGGATTTATTACATAACCAATGGCTGAGATGCATTCAGCAGTTTAGGCAGAGACCTCCACGCATTTTATCAAATGAGAGCAAGCGTTTGAGACACATTTTTTATGAGCATCATCAAACAGCATTTCCATTTTTACCGGCGGCATTATTTATTCCTCTGACAGAAGCGTATATCTTTGCAAGTCCCGTTTATGTGTGGCAGGGCTATCTGTATGATTGGATGATTCGAAAAAAAGGAACAGGCCCAGTGACCATTCAACGTCTAATCAAAGAAATCAATCGTTGTGTGCAGACGAAGGAAGTGAAGCTAAGGTATGCCAATGTCACCATAGAAGAAATCAAAGAAGTGATCATCTCATATGTAAATGGACTTGTGAAGCTAGGGTTTTTATACATGACGAAAGAGGGGCATTATCAAGTAACAGCGAATCAAAAGCCTATACGAACAGCAGCTGAAGCGTTAAAACGAGATGCTTTCTTATTTCATTAGCATGTTTCATGTCCACTTTGATCATGATAAGAAAAAGGTGGTGCTGCTATTGAATAGAAAGAAACGATTTTTTCTGATTTTTTTAGTCTGTTTGGTATTTATTTCTGCATATGATTTGACAAATATAGTTCAAAACAAAGAAGATAAATACAACACCAATTTTTTTCACTTTCCGAAAGGTTGGTTCAACACAACTCATGCAAGGGGGATTCATATGACTTCACAAAGCAAAAACAATCACTTACCAGACAGAAGCGAAGTAAAAGAAGAAAACAAATGGCGTCTCGAAGATATTTTTGAAAGCGTCGATTCATGGAACAAGGAATTCGAAGCTGTAAAAAAAGAGATTCCTAAGCTAGCCCAATTTAAAGGCAAGCTGGCCCACTCCGCTGATGTCCTGTATGAAGCCCTGACATTTCAGGATCAACTTTCTGAAAAACTTGGCAAGCTTTATACATATGCGCACATGAAATATGATGAAGATACCACAAATTCATCGTTTCAGGCTTTAAATGATAAAGCGTCCAATTTATTTACACAATTGTCTAGTACATCTGCTTATATTGTGCCAGAGATTTTATCTATTCAAGAAGATAAGCTGCAACAATTTATTTTAGAAAAAGAAGAACTAAAACTTTATTCTCATGCTCTCGAAGAAATCAATAAAGAGCGTCCACATATTTTGAGTGAGGAGCAAGAAGCTTTATTAGCCGAAGCCTCTGAACCATTATCATCATCATCCACTACGTTTAGTATGTTTAATAATGCAGATATTTCGTTCCCTTCTGTTAAGGATGAAAACGGGGAAGAAAAGAAGATTACGCACGGCAACTTCATCACATTTTTAAACAGTGATGATCGAGAAGTGAGAAAGAAAGCCTTTAAAGCTGTTTATAAAACGTATGATCAGTATAAAAACACTCTGGCTTCTACACTTAGCGGCTCGATTAAAAAGGATAATTTTTATGCGAAAGTACGTAATTACAAATCGGCTAGAGAAGCGGCTCTATCACGAAATAGTATTCCTGAGGAAGTGTATGACAATCTAATTGATACAGTTCATCAATATTTACCGTTACTGCACCGCTATATTGAATTGCGTAAAAAGGTATTAAAGCTTGATGAAGTGCACAATTATGACTTGTACACACCGTTAGTAAAAGATGCTGGCATGAAGCTGACTTACGATGAAGCAAAGGATTATATGCTGAAAGGGTTAGCACCATTAGGAGAAGAATATGTTTCAATTTTAAAAGAAGGACTCGACAACCGCTGGGTAGACGTTTATGAGAATAAAGGGAAACGAAGCGGCGCATATTCTTCTGGAAGCTATGGAACAAACCCTTATATCTTAATGAACTGGCAAAATAATATTGATAATTTATTTACATTGGCTCATGAATTTGGTCACTCTGTTCATAGCTACTATACAAGAAAGCATCAGCCATATCCGTACGGAAACTACAGTATTTTTGTAGCTGAAGTGGCTTCTACAACAAATGAAGCGTTACTAGGCGAATACTTGCTCAATAACTTAGAGGATAAAAAGCAACGCTTGTATGTGTTAAATCACTTGTTAGAAGGGTTTAGAGGGACAGTATTCAGACAAACGATGTTTGCTGAGTTTGAGCATCTGATTCATGTGAAAGCGCAAGAAGGGGAAGCATTAACGCCAGAGTTTATGACGAACCTTTATTATGACCTGAATAAGAAGTATTTTGGCGATGGTATGGTTGTGGATAAGGAAATTGGATTAGAATGGACGAGAATCCCTCATTTCTATTACAACTATTATGTGTATCAATATGCGACAGGCTACAGTGCGGCGCAGGCATTAAGCAAGCAAATATTAGAGGAAGGTAAACCTGCGGTGGAGCGTTATACAGACTTCCTGAAAGCAGGCAGCTCCGACTATCCAATCAATGTGCTGAAAAAAGCAGGTGTTGATATGGCATCAAAAGAACCAATTGAGGCAGCATGTCAATTGTTCGAAGAAAAACTAAAAGAAATGGAAGAGCTCATCTCCAAAACTGGTGAGTAACGAGAAGACTTCTGTCAGACGTGTGAGTGCATAGGCTCACCTTTTGGCAGGAGTTTTTTCTTTTCATTAAAAAGTCCCCGCCTGAATTGGCGAGGTTGTACATTCAATGATCAACCTTTAAATCCTTTAAAGGTTTTTCGGTGGTTCATTCGATAAAGTGTAAAGAGAATGGAAGCAAATAAGAGTGGAGACGTCAGATAAAGAGGCAGCATTTTCATTAAGCCTAATAGATTTAAACAAAAACATAAGCCAATGGCAACAAGTCCAATGGTTGTGCTGCGCATGTAGATCCCTCCATTTTTTCGTTACTTTCACTATATGAAAGAGACTGTCCTCTTATGTTTTGTGACAAAAATATGAACATATAGCATATCGGTTGTCATAAGTCGACAAAATTTGATATACTACAGATGTGAAATTAATCACATACAAACATTACCCCTTTGTTTGACCGTGAAAAATTTCTCCCATCCCCTTTGTTGTCGTTAAGACATAGTGAAACCGCGCTTATCCCGGCGCGGTTTCTTCGTACGTAAAAACAGAACAAATGTTCTTTTTAGAGATAAAGAAAAAACATGGGTCAGCACCCATGTTCATTCTCACAGCGGTAAACATCAAAATCTGATTGGTTTTCTCCTTCTTTATAACGCCAAAACATTTCCTGATGTACTTGTACACGTTCTACCTTTTTAGCAAATGCCAGCTTTTTCATTTCTCGTTCAACTTCTTCAAGCGTGAGGTCATATACAACGGCAATTTCCTTTGCTGATGCAAATTGAAAGTAAGCGATAAACCATTCAATTGGTGGTCGTTCTGAAGGTGTTGGTTTTTCGCCAATCATTTCAAAAAGAATTTCCTCGTATATATCATACGAATATGCACCTGAAATCTTTAATCCTTCATCACCATTTACCGTATTAAAAAAGGCGAAGGTAGGAAGCTCAGATACGTCCATCTCAGCTGCAATTTTCATATCACATTGCAGTGCTTTGACAGCACTTTGAGAATGGATATCCCGCTGGAACTCCTCGATGTCCAGTCCAGCCGTTTTTGCATTTTCCAGCAAGACTTGTTCATTTGTGACATCCTGCTGATGACAAAAAAGCGATTCTTGAATGAGTCGTAAAAATTTCATTCCGCATTTTCTGCCCTGAAGTTCAGCTGCTTTTAATGCAAGAGAGGCGAGATAAGGTGACGTCACAATTTGTTCAGACAGCATTTGTTCTTTTTTGGTCTGAGTTTTCGTGGCAAATTTCCCCCATGCTTCTGTCAGTAAATGTTTTTTTCTTTTCCGATTCAAGGCATTAATACTAGAACTTGTGACCGTTCGTAAAGTGAAAAAACGGCCATACTTCATTTTTAACTTTTTGATTGATGGCTCTAATAACCAGCAGTCTGGGCTGAGAGGATCAATGAATACATAGATTTCAATCGGTTTTTGAGGATGTCCGTGACAATGTGAGAAATATTGATCGTGCGGATTGCAGCTCAAGATCGTCCATCCTTTTCAGGTGTTTGGTTGACCATATGACGAGCCGTCAAAGAAAGCCGCTCAAATAAAAAGTCACGAATATCGCCGGTTAGTCCTACTTGATCCATTGCATCCTCCATGCATTCAAGCCATGCGTCAGCCCGCTCCTCAGTAATCGGAAAAGGGAGATGTCTCGCCCGTAGCATTGGTTGACCATGCTCCTCCGTATAAAGCGGTGGTCCGCCTAAATATTGAGTTAAGAACTGTTTTTGTTTTCTTGCTGTTTCTTTTAAGTCATCCGGGAAAATAGGATGAAGCAAAGGATGACACTTTACATTTTCATAAAAAGTATCAACAAGTTGCGATAGAAGTTCTTCTCCAACCGCTTCGTAAGGTGCGTTAAACGATTGTACCATGTTGACTACTCCTTTAACTCGTAGCTAATAGGATGGATGACCCTATTGCGAATTTCATTTATTTCAAAAGTGATATTCAGTTTGTTCTATTTTGTTGTTTCTATTCTTGTATATTTATTTTAACAACCTCTACTCAATTCCACAAACAAACCGCTTTGGTCCTTTGGGAATAGTGAGAGGGACAGGTTCCGTGTTCAATTGACCATATCATAACACATTCGGTCAAAAAAGGGTGAAAAGCGACATACAAAAAACCGAAGAGGTTATTCTCTTCGGTTTAAGCGTAATATTGAGCTGTGATTTTCTTTACATAATTCTGTGTTTCTTTAAATGGAGGGATGCCTCCGTATTTATCTACATTTCCTGAGCCTGCGTTATAAGCGGCTAAGGCGAGTGAGACATTTCCGTTATATTTTTGAAGCATTTGTTTTAAATACTTCGTTCCGCCTTCAATATTTTGGGCCGCATCTAAGGCGTTGTTTACGCCAAGTGATTTAGCAGTAGACGGCATCAGCTGCATCAGTCCAAGTGCACCTGCATGGCTGACAGCATTCGTGCGATAGCCGGATTCTTGCTTGATCACCGCGTGAATCAGCTTCTCCGGCACGCCGTGTTTTTGAGCCATTTGTGACACGATCTGATTAATCTCTTTTGATGAAGAGCCTGAAACAGCTTCTTGAAGCGGCGACGTATAGCTGTTATTTATGACGTTTCCAATACCATTTGCTGTACTCAATTGAGCGTCACTTGCATATAGAGACTGAGCTTGCAGCTGTTCACTGCCTTCCATGGCCGCTAGATATGGGTTTGTGCGTGCATATTGCGTGCTCGGAGTCGTTGATGTGTCCGTACCCATGAGAGCAGAAATGGAGAGTGGAAGACGAGATAATTCTGATCCGCCTAAAAAATCTTGCAACAGTGACTGGAATGAAGCCTCAGCGCTTGATTCTTGCCCGGTCTGCTGTTGGGTTTGTCCACTATCCGATTGTAACGTTTTGAGTGCTTGCAGCTGCATAAAGGATTGAAGTTGATTGACGTTCATCATGTTCCTCCTTCAAGGAATTTTCATCTATTCTGTGATTTCATTTTCTCTTCATAAAAACGAACGACTTTGTTTTTCGTGTGTCGTACAGGGATCTGAAATTGATGGAGCAACGCTGTGAATGCGGCTTGTCCAATGTCTAAATCGCTCACTTCAAATTCAAGTTCATAGTCCTCTACTGTTAAATATCGGCTGTGATCCAAAACAATTAAGCCCTCTTTGATCATTTTTTCTGCTCTTGACGTTTCAAGTGCACCAAAATACACGATTTGATCCTTTTGAATGTGAAGGTGTTCTAATCTGTCTGCCACTTCACCTTCTGGTAGGTGAACATGTTCAAGACTAGCGGGAGGTGCAATCGTTTGGTGGGTTTCTAAAAGACCGTTTTCATGCGGTTCCTTTAATGTGAGGACCCACTGCCCGCCTTTTTCTCTCATTCGTAAAGCAGCGAATTTTGATTTTATATCAAATTGAGGTGTATCAAAATAATAGTTGGTTTGAGTGTGAAAATCCTCGTTCTTCAATTGAAAATATTGTTTTAGCTGTTCAAATTCTTCTTTCGTTAATAGTTGCTTGAGTTCTATTTCAATTTCCTGTGCCATTTAGATATCAACCTTTCATTTAGAGGAAATATGATTATTGTACATGAAAAGCTTGTTTTTTTCTTATTTATTCCTTAAAAAGGAGTTAATATGGATGCTGAATGAGGCAAAATGATCAATGAAAAGGAGAAAAACGGTTTTTCTCAAAAAGTTCGGTTTATCAATATTGAACTTGATATGATAAAATAAAGCTGTACTTTGTTGTAAAGGAGATCATGATGCAAAACAGAATTGAAATCACAGAAGCAACTTTAAAAGAAGACAGGCTGATCTTGACGGTTCAGTCAGATGAGCAAATTCAAAAAGCAAAAGCATCAGGGCAAATGCTTGTTGATTCTGATCACTTTGCGTTTGTTTACATACTTGAGACAGAGGAGTCTTTTACGTATCTTATCTTAGGAGAACATACATGGGCTCTATTAAAAGAAGCAATGAATCGTGATATCCCTGTCTATTTGACGGCGGAAGAACAATCGCTGGAGCTCATTCAACTTCATCAAGAATTAAACTATTTAATCGACAATATTAAAGACAATGCCAATTACGGAGATATGGAAGAGAAAGTGAAGAGCACATTCCTCTGAAATAATTAGGTATTTGGAATTGGGGGAAGTTTCATGGACAAAAAACAATGGGATCAATTCCTCGCACCATATAAGCAAGCAGTCGAAGAATTAAAAGTGAAACTAAAAGGCATTCGGAAGCTTTATGAATTTGAGGATGACCATTCACCAGTAGAATTTGTCACAGGCCGAGTGAAACCCGTTGCCAGCATATTAGAAAAGGCAAAGCGTAAAAACATTCCGATGCATGAGATTGAAACGATGCAGGATATTGCTGGGCTTCGCATTATGTGCCAGTTTGTAGAAGATATACAAGTTGTGAAGAAAATGCTTCAATCACGAAAAGACTTTGTGGTTGTAGATAAACGCGACTATATAGCAGAACATAAAGAAAGCGGATACCGCTCGTACCACCTTGTTGTGTTATATCCGCTGCAAACGATTAACGGAGAGAAGCAGCTCCTCGTCGAAATCCAAATCCGTACATTAGCCATGAACTTTTGGGCGACCATCGAGCATTCTCTGAATTATAAATATAGCGGGAATATCCCGGAGAAAGTGAAGCTGCGCCTTCAAAGAGCTTCTGAAGCAGCATCTCGTCTTGACGATGAGATGTCTGAAATTAGAGGCGAAATTCAGGAAGCGCAAGTGGCATTCTCTCGGAAAAAGAAAAATGATGCGTGAGCCTGAGCTAAAACAAATATGATGCTGCCTTCTCATAGCAGCAAGGTGAAAAAGGAGAAGAATTCATGAAATTTGCAGTTTCTTCAAAAGGGAATTCTGTATCTGACACACTCAAAAATAAAATTCAGACCTACCTATTAGATTTTGGGATGGAATTAAATGAAGAGGAACCCGATCTTGTCATTACGGTAGGCGGAGACGGAACCCTTTTATATGCTTTTCACCGGTATAGCAACCGTCTGAATGAAACAGCTTTTGTCGGCGTACATACAGGACATCTTGGATTTTATGCGGACTGGGTACCGAGTGAAATTGAAAAGCTTGTGTTAGCCATTGCAAAAACACCTTATCATATTGTGGAATATCCGATTCTTGAAGTCATCGTCAGATACAACGATGGCGGCCGGGAAGAAAAATATTTAGCGATGAATGAATGTACGATTAAAAGTATGGAAGGTACGCTTGTGGCAGATGTTGAGATTAGGGGTCAACTTTTTGAAACATTCAGAGGTGACGGTCTTTGTTTGTCTACGCCATCTGGCAGTACGGCTTATAATAAAGCGCTTGGCGGCGCGATTATTCATCCTTCCATTAGAGCCATTCAGCTTGCAGAAATGGCCTCAATCAACAACAGAGTGTTCAGAACGGTTGGCTCACCGCTTATTTTGCCAGACCATCATACGTGTGTGATCAAACCGATTAATGATGTGGATTTTCAGGTGACAATAGATCATTTGTCGCTGCTGCATAAAGATGTGAAATCCATTCAATGCCGAGTGGCAGACGAGAATGTCCGTTTTGCCCGTTTTAGACCATTTCCTTTTTGGAAAAGGGTGCAAGATTCCTTTATCGGCAAAGGAGAATAAGAAAGAGGTTGTTCTCGCTGGAATACTTTAAGATAAACAAAACCATGACAGCCAAAGAAGAAGGCCGTCTGTTGAAGGACTACTTAATTGATCTTGGCATTTCAAAAAGAATGCTGACAGATATTAAATTTGATGGCGGTGACCTCCTGATTAATGGAGCGCATGTTACCGTGAGATATGAACTGCGGGAGGGCGAGAAGCTCACTATTTTATTTCCTGAGGAAAAAGTGAGTGAAGGGCTAAAGCCCGCGCCGATTCCGCTTGATATTTTATTTGAGGATGAGCATGTGCTTGTGCTGAATAAAAAGCCATATATCCCATCGATTCCTTCTAGAGAGCACCCTGAGCATAGTATTGCGAATGGGCTGCTGCACCATTATGCTAAGCAGTCTGTCCGGCTGACTGTCCATTTGGTGAGCCGCCTAGATCGGGATACCTCTGGTGTCATGTTAGTCGCTAAACATCGCTTTGCACACAGCCTTTTATCAAAGGCGCAGAAAAAAGGGGAAGTCAAGCGAACGTACAGAGCGTTTACACATGGCATGATCACGCAAAAGCAAGGGACGATTCGAGCAAAAATTGCTCGAAAAGGGGACAGTATGATTGAACGAATGGTTGATGAGTCTGGTCAGGAGGCCGTGACACATTATACAGTGCGGGCGGTAGACACTCATTTAGACATGTCTGATGTGTCTCTTACCCTTGAGACGGGAAGAACCCATCAAATTCGTGTGCATATGCAATTCCTTGGTCATCCTCTCATTGGAGATACGCTATATGGCGGATCGAGCGAGCGGATAGACAGGCAGGCGCTGCATAGTGAAACCCTTGTCTTTCCGCATCCGATCACAGGGGAGTCCATGACATTTTCGGCTCCTTTGCCAGATGATATGACATCATTGCTTCAGTAAACAAGTAAACCCGGTCACCTGTAATGGTGGACCGGGTTTTTTATGGTGTGAAATGCTGGAACCTTGTTTCATCATAAGGCATAGATGAAGGGACAGAGACAGTCTCAAGCTCAGGATATCTTAGAGCGGATAGCCGGTGGCCAAAGACGCAGCCTGTATCGATGTTAACTGTTCTGCCAACAAACCGGGGTTCTTTTACGGGTGTATGCCCGTATACAATCCAAGGTTTCCCGTGATACTCCTTTGCCCAGTCCTTCCTGACAGGACGCCCATCTGGCCAAGTTTCTCCTGTGACAGCTCCAAATAAAAGATAGGATCGCGTCTGTTTATTCGGTTTTCTTCCAATATCCTTTTCCCTCATCGCTGCGTGTGCAATGATTAGCTCATCTTGAATCAGCACATCATAAAGCGGCGCCTTCTCAAATAACTGCTTAAATTCATGTGATAATTTGGTCTGTTCATGGAGCGGCAGGTTTTTGATTTCGCTTACCGTTGTTTCAATGCCATGCAGTAATTTAACGGGATTTCCTTTCAAATAGCGATAAAGTTTAAAACAATGGTTGCCTGGCACGTAGCGGATCGCTCCCTTGGAATAGGCTTGTATGACAAATCGCATCACGTCTACTGATTGAGGACCTCGGTCTGTTAAATCACCAACAAGGGCTAGTGTTCTCTTATCAGGGTGGACAGGTAGTCCATGTTTGAGTTTGTATCCTAGTTTGTGTATGAGGGTAAGCAGCTCTTCGTAGCAGCCGTGGATATCGCCGATGATATCGAATTTCATAAAGGTTCCTCCTGATTTTTTCATCCATTTATCGGATATAAAGAAGTTTGAATTTTAGAAAATATAACGAATGGCTTTCATTTCGTTTGGGCAATTGTTAGAATCAATGCTTTAACGTAAAACTTAAAAATTAAACATGAATGTTAGGAGGCTTTAGCCAATGGAGCATACATCTGTTTCATCACTCGTTGTCGTTATTATTGTAGCCTTTTTCACCCCTATTTTATTGCACCGGTTTAAGCTGACCATTCCGGTCGTTGTCGCCGAAATTATCATGGGGCTCATCATTGGAAAAAGCGGTCTTCAACTAGTTGTTGAACATGACGCATGGCTAGATACATTATCCATGCTAGGGTTTATTTTTCTTATGTTTTTAAGCGGACTTGAAATAGATTTTTCTTCTTTTGAATCTAAGAAGAAAGCACGAGAACTGCCCAATGGTTTAAAAGAACCAAATACATTTAAAGCAGCGACCATTATTTTTCTTGGCGTATTTTGTATTTCCTTTATCCTGTCCTATGCGTTTGTGCTTGCAGGTTTTATCCAAAATGCCTTTTTAATGACGCTTATTATTTCCACGATTTCATTAGGTGTAGTGGTTCCAACTTTAAAAGAGGAAAAGCTGATGCAGACAAATATTGGTCAAATCATTTTGCTTGTGGCTGTCATTGCTGATTTGGTGACGATGATTTTACTTGCTGTGTTTTCCTCCATTTATGGCGATGGAACAGGGAACATGTGGCTGCTCTTATTATTATTTGCTGCGGGTATTCTTCTTTATTTATTTGGCCGAGTATTTAAGACAAAATCCATTTTTCAGTCCATGTCAAAAGGAACGGTGCAAATTGGGACTAGAGCTATCTTTACTCTCATTATAGTCTTAGTTGCCTTATCTGAATCACTCGGTGCTGAAAATATTCTGGGCGCATTTTTAGCTGGTGTGCTTGTGTCTCTTCTTTCGCCTAATAAAGAGATCGTTCAGCAGCTGGACTCATTTGGATACGGATTTTTGATCCCAATCTTTTTTGTGATGGTCGGTGTGGACCTGAATATATGGGCACTCTTTAAAGATCCAACCATTTTGATCATGATTCCACTGCTGTTTATGGCATTATTGCTTAGTAAGCTCGTCCCGATTCTTTATTTGAAAAAATGGTATGACATGAAAAAGGTCGTCGGCGCTGGTTTTTTATTAACCTCGACATTATCTCTTGTCATTGCAGCTGCGACGATTGGTGAGCGGCTTGGTGTCATTGATCATAAAATGTCAGGAGCGCTTATTTTAGTTGCTGTGTTGACGAGTATTTTCACCCCTGTTTGGTTTAAGGCACTATTTAAACAAGAACGTGAAACCAATCATAAAAAGCGTGTGACTTTTATTGGGGCTAATCAGCTGACCTTACCAGTGACACTTGATTTGCATCAGGATGAATATGACATTCGTATTTTGCATGTCTTTCAAGAAAATAAAGAAGCCCTTCTTGCTGACTCGATCTTTGAAGTTGAAGCGATTGAACAATATGACGATGAGACGCTGAGACAGGCAGGGATTGGCCAAGAAGATGTGCTCGTTGTGGCAACAGGCAGTGAAACTAAAAATAAGGAAATTGCATTATTTGCAAAAGAAGCAGGAGCCAAACAAGTCATTGCCAGTGTGAACAAAGCGGAGACAGAGCTGACATTAAAGGAAGCAGGCATTGATACGTTTTCTAACTTTCTTTCATCTAAAACGGTGCTAAGGGCATTGATTGAAGCACCTGATGCGATTCGTTTGTTAACGAATGAGGATTCTTCTTTGTATCAAATTCAAATGAACAATCATCGGTATCATAATGTCATGCTGCGGGAATTTCCTTTTACCGGCGATTTGGTGTTTGTCCGTATTTTTAGAGGAGTAGACAGTTTAGTACCGCATGGTGATACAACGCTTAGAAGCGGTGACCGCGTGCTTGTGTCGGGCTCTCGGGAGTATGTGGCAGGACTTAGAGCGCAGTTAGAGTTGCAATGAGCCCTTGACCAATGAACAATTCCTGATTAAGATAGAGGTACAACATGATAAGTTTGATCCACTAGGGGAGTCCTTTAAAAGGGCTGAGATAAAAGTGTCGACTTTTAGACCCTCATTACCTGAACAGGTTCATACCTGCGTAGGGAAGTGGTGCGGTTTTTGACTATGCATTTTACAAATTCCAAGCCACTTTCCATATGGAAAGTGGTTTTTTTATATGGAAAAACAGGAGGAGAGGAACATGAACATGACATTTTCAAATGAATGTAAAGAAGCAGCAGCGACTTGGTGGAATGGAAGCTTTACACATCCTTTTGTAAAAGGGATCGGAGATGGCACACTTTCACTCGATCGTTTCACCTATTATGTGATGCAGGATTCGTATTATTTAACTCATTTCGCAAAAGTACAGTCGTATGGAGCGGCCATTAGTGAGGACTTACATACGACAGGCAGAATGGCGTATCATGCACAAGGCACGTATGAAGCAGAGCTATCGCTGCATAGAAAATTTACAGAACTGCTTCAGATCTCTGATGAAGCACTCGCCAGCTTTAAGCCTTCTCCAACTGCTTATGCATATACCTCTCATATGTATCGTTCTGTGAAAAGCGGCCGCTTTGAAGAAGTTTTAGCCGCGTTACTGCCGTGTTACTGGCTATATTATGAGGTGGGGGAAAAGCTGAAACAAACAACACCTGACCATCCGATTTATCAAGAGTGGATTTTGACATACGGAGGGGATTGGTTTAAAGAGCTTGTGTTTGAACAGGTCAACCGCTTTGATGAACTCGCGGAAAGAGCGCCAGAACATGTACGGGCCAATATGAAAGAAAATTTTGTGATTTCAAGCTATTACGAGTACCATTTTTGGGAGATGGCGTATGAAAAAGAAACGTGGCAAACAGCATGCTTAGATGGGGTTGGTGCAAATGGAACTCCACGCAGTGACAAATGATTCACTTTCTGTGAGCGAGCTGATCAATCAAATAAAAGCCGTTGAGCCTGAAGTAGACTTTATTCATATACGGGAACGGTCTAAAACAGCAAGTGAGCTTGTTCATCTCGTGAAACAACTCCTTGCAGAAGGCGTTCCGAAAGAGAAGCTTATCATCAATGACCGAGTCGACGTTGCACTGCTCACCAATATTCACCGTGTGCACCTTCCAGGCCACAGCTTTTCGCCAAAGGAATTGAGACAAAAATTTCCTCACTTGCATGCGGGGGTGTCTGTTCATTCGATAGAAGAAGCCAAAGCAGCCGAGAAGAACGGGGCAGAGTATGTCATGTTTGGGCACGTATATGATACCGCATGTAAACCAGGACGAAAGGCGAGAGGCATCAAGCTTGTGGAAGAATTGACTTCTGCGCTGTCCATTCCGGTGGTTGTGATTGGTGGCATAACGCCTGATCGACTGCCAGAATTGATGCATATTGATTTAAAAGGAATAGCGGTCATGTCCGGTATTTTTACTCATCCTCAGCCGCGCAAGATGGCACAAGCATTTTCTCAAAAGCGAAAGGAGAATCCTTATGAACAAGCATTATGACGTTGTGATTATTGGTGGTGGAATCATAGGGATGTCAATCGCCTATCATCTTGCAAAAGCAGGAAAGAAAGCCCTTTTACTTGAGGCAAATGAGGTAGGAAAGCAAACAACGAGTGCGGCCGCTGGTATGCTGGGTGCACATGCTGAAGGAGAAGGTGATGAGGATATTTTCTTTCAAGTAGGGAGAAGAAGTCAGGCTCTATATAAAAAATTAAAAGTCGATCTTCAGCATGAATCGGGCATTGATATACGGGCATCAGCGGGCGGCATTATGAAGGTGGCTTTTACAGAATACGAAAAGCGTGCACTTTGCCGAATGCAGCATCTGCCCACATTTGAATGGCTTGAAGCAAGCAGCGTAAAAAAACGCATCCCTCAAATCACAGATGACATCATAGGAGCAGGCTTGATTGAAGATGATGTGCATGTGGAACCGTATGCGGTATGCAGGGCATTATGGCAGGCGGCTGTTCGGTACGGGGCAGATGTGAAGGAGTTTACGCCTGTTATCGAAGTGAAGACGGGCAAAGAAGCATTGACTGTTAGAACAGCTGGAGGCACATTCACATGTGATCATCTGACTGTAGCAAGTGGTGTATGGTCTGGCCGTTTTTTTGAGGAAATGGGATTCTCGCATTCTCTCTATCCAGTAAAAGGAGAATGCGTGTCTGTGTGGAATAACGGTCCAGCACTTGCACACACCATTTATCATGATCATTGTTATATCGTTCAAAGAGATAGAGGCAAGCTGATCATTGGTGCAACGATGAAGCCGAATGACTGGCAGGCGATTCCGACACTTGGCGGCATTGAAACTGTTATCAAAAAAGCGTCTCAGCTAATGCCATCCATTCAGGAGATGCCAATTGATCAATGCTGGGCAGGTCTTCGTCCAGCGACAAGCGACCGGCATCCCTATATCGGAAGACACCCAGAAGATGAGCGTATTCTTTTTGCGGCAGGACATTACCGAAATGGCATTTTACTTGCGCCCATTACCGGTGAAATCATTCGCGACCTGATAGTAGGCGAGCCTGTCAATGAAGAATGGCTTCATGCGTTTCGTATTGGCCGAAAGGAGGCATTGTTCGTATGAAAATTCAATTGAATGGAAGAATCGTTGACTTTGATAAAGAAAATGGAACGATCTTTGATCTGCTATCAGCCTATCAGCTTGAAAACCGTGTGGTGATCGTCGAAAAGAACCAAGAAATTATAGATAAAGAAGCCTTTCAACAAGTAGAAATTCAACCAAATGATACGATTGAAATCGTTCATTTTGTAGGAGGAGGATGACACAATGCTACACATTGGCGGAAAAACATTCACATCAAGACTATTACTTGGTACAGGAAAGTATCCATCATTTGAGGTTCAAAAAGAAGCGGTCAACGTATCAGAAGCTGAAATTTTGACCTTTGCTGTACGAAGAATGAACATATTTGAACCATCACAGCCCAATTTCTTAGAGCAGCTTGATTTATCAAAATATACATTGCTGCCGAATACAGCAGGGGCAAGTACAGCGGAAGAAGCGGTACGTATTGCCCGTTTAGCGAAGGCTTCTGGATTGTGTGACATGATCAAGGTAGAGGTGATTGGCTGTTCAAGGTCTCTTCTACCAGATCCAGTCGAAACGTTAAAAGCTTCTGAAATGCTATTAGAAGAAGGTTTTATCGTGCTGCCATATACGTCAGATGATGTGGTGCTGGCACGGAAATTAGAAGAACTCGGTGTCCATGCCATTATGCCAGGTGCTTCTCCGATCGGTTCAGGTCAAGGGCTGCTAAACCCTCTGAATCTCTCGTTCATTATCGAGCAGGCGAAGGTGCCAGTCATTATTGATGCTGGTGTAGGCTCTCCGAAGGATGCTGCTTATGCGATGGAATTAGGGGCTGATGCTGTCTTGCTGAATACTGCCGTGTCTGGCGCAAAGGACCCGGTGAAAATGGCAAAAGCGATGAAGCTGGCGATTGAATCGGGAAGACTCGGTTTCGAGGCAGGCCGTATCCCGTTCAAAAACTATGGGACAGCCAGCAGTCCTCAGGAAGGAATGCCAGCGTTTTGAGCACACGTTATTCACGCCAAGAGCTTTTTAGACCGATTGGAACAGATGGGCAAAAGCGGCTAAACGCCTCAAAGGCTGTCATTATTGGCGCAGGGGCACTTGGAACAGCAAGTGCCGAAATGCTCGTTCGTGCCGGCGTAGGATCTGTCACCATTTTGGATAGAGATTATATTGAATGGAGCAACCTGCAGCGTCAGCAGCTTTACACAGAGCAAGATGTTCAAGATCGGCTGCCAAAGGCTGTGGCGGCTGAAAAAAGACTCAAGCAGGTGAACAGTGACGTCCAGGTAAGAGGAATCGTCATCGATGTGACCGCTCAAAATATGGAAAAACTTGTGAGCGGGGCATCCATCATCGTGGACGCAGCGGATAATTTTGAGGTGCGAATGATTGCAAATGATGCGGCCATCAAACAACAAATTCCCTTCCTTTATGGAGCCTGTGTAGCCAGCTATGGTATTCAATTCACTGTTATTCCTGGTGAAACACCATGTTTACACTGCTTGCTTGAGCATTTACCTGCACAAGGCATGACTTGTGATACAGCAGGAATTATTAGTCCAGTTGTGCAGCAGGTGGCGGCATATCAAGTGGCAGATGCACTGAAGTTGTTAACAGGACACGAAATGACTCCGATATTAAGATCGTTTGATTTATGGACAAATGAGCGAGCTGATATACGCTCCGCTGCGTCTTTAAAAAAGAAACAATGTCCAAGCTGCGGTCTTAAGACATATCCATTTCTCTCATATGATCAGAGAGCAAAAGCAGATGTATTATGTGGACGTAATACGGTGCAAATTCGCAGTGCAGCAGGGACACCTCCAGTTTTACATGAAGTAGCCCGTCAGTTAAAGAAAGCAGGAATGGATGTACTAGAAAATCCGTATTTGCTATCCTGTCAAAAGGATGAGTACAAGCTCGTCTTATTCAAAGATGGCAGAGCGCTTGTACATGGTACAAGTGATATTGCCAAAGCGAGAACGATTTACCATCAATGGATTGGCTAATGAGAGGGTGTGATGAAATGACGATTAAAAAGGCGTTAACCATCGCGGGTTCTGATTCTGGCGGCGGTGCAGGCATTCAAGCAGACTTGAAAACCTTTCAGGAGCTCGGTGTGTACGGAATGTCTGCGATCACAGCGATTACAGCGCAAAACACACTTGGCGTTCACGGTATTTATCCACTTTCAACCGAGGCGCTCACAAGTCAAATTGATGCAGTGGCAGAAGACTTATTGCCGGATGCCGTCAAAACAGGGATGCTGTGGAGTGCTGAAATGATCAGCGCCGTCGCTGAAAAAACGGTGCAATATGAGTTCAAGCTGATTGTAGATCCAGTCATGATTGCAAAAGGCGGGGCCTCTTTATTAAATGAAGATGCTGTCTCCGCCATGAAAACACATTTACTGCCTGTCAGTTATGCTGTAACGCCGAATCTTCCTGAGGCAGAAGTACTGACAGGCACGCGTATTCAGACGAAAGAGGATCGCTACCGAGCAGCACAACTTCTTTATGAGCTTGGCACGAAATATGTTGTGATCAAAGGTGGTCACGGTCCTTCAGGCGGCCTCATTACAGATCTGTTGTACGATGGAAAAGGCTTTATTGAAGTCACAAATGAACATATTGATACCAAGCATACACACGGCACAGGCTGTACGTTTGCGGCGGCATTAACAGCAGAAATAGCAAAAGGGCGTTCGATGAAGGAAGCCTTTGAAACAGCAGAAACCTTTGTCCATGAGGCAATCAAATATCCTTTGCATATTGGCGCAGGACATGGGCCAACCAACCATTTTGCTTATCAGCAAAACAGGCGTAACACATAAAAGGGGACCGTCTTCACTTGTGAGGACGGTCTCATCGTGTAGACAAACCCTCACATTCGCCCGCAGTCCTGCACGCTGGTTGCGCACGAAGGTCAAATTCGCTCCGCAAAAGTAGCGGCCTTTCCTAGATTTCAAGGGCTTTCAATCACGATGAAAAGAAGACAAAGGGCTAAAAAGAAACTTTCTTTAAGCGGAAATTGTCAATATCTCATGATTTGTGATAAGATTATGATCAGGTACTAATACTATGTCTTGAAAAAATAGGAGGCTTTAATACATATGAAATTTTCTTTAGAAGGCCGTAATATCGTGGTCATGGGTGTTGCTAATAAACGAAGCATCGCATGGGGGATTGCTCGTTCACTTCACGAAGCAGGAGCTCGTTTGATTTTTACTTATGTTGGAGACCGTCTTGCAGAATCTGTTAAAGAGCTTGCAAGCACACTTGAGCGTGATGATTCCATTATTCTTCCTTGTGATGTAACAAGTGATGAAGAGATCGAAAAATGTTTTGCAACGATTAAAGAAAAAGTACAAGTCATCCATGGTGTTGCACATGCGATTGCATTTGCAAACAAAGAAGAGCTTGTTGGTGAATACTTGAATACGAACCGTGAAGGTTTCCTTTTGGCGCACAACATTAGTGCATATTCATTAACAGCTGTTGCAAAAGCAGCACGTCCGTTAATGACAGAAGGCGGAAGCATTGTCACACTTACTTACTTAGGCGGAGAACGTGTCGTATCTAACTACAATGTCATGGGTGTTGCAAAAGCAGCACTTGAAGCAAGTGTGAAATATTTAGCAGCTGATCTAGGAGCAGAAGGTATCCGTGTGAACAGCATTTCTGCTGGTCCGATTCGTACATTATCTGCAAAAGGAATCAGCGGATTTAATACAATCCTTAAGGATATTGAAGAGCGTGCACCGCTTCGCCGTACAACGACTCCAGAGGAAGTCGGCGATACAGCATTGTTCTTATTCAGTGACCTATCCCGCGGCATGACAGGTGAGAATCTTCATGTTGATTCTGGCTTCCATATCATTGCCCGCTAAACGAATACATGACTTGCAGCATACCGATGACGGGTATGCTGTTTTTTTATTTTTCTTCTGATTTGAGGGGTCCGCTCATATATATAAGGAATGAATCATTCGGGAGGGATCAGTATGTCAAATAAAGGTGATGAGAATCAAAAGCCGCTTATGTATATTGTGCAGCCGAGCTATGATGAATCGGCGCCGGCCATGCAAAATATTGTGAGAAAACGAAAGAAGTCAGAAAAACCGCCAGAAAGCAAAAAAAGCACTAAAGAGGAAGCAAGTGAAGAAAGCAGGCAGGAACCTATATCTCAAGAAGTAGAGCAGAAAAAAGAAGAGCCGCCTGCACCTGAACGACAGGTCATACAGGAATCAGAGCTCTCACAAGAGCGAGAGTCAGTACAAGAACAAGAAAAGCCGCCAGAAGGCGTATTTCATGAATCAAAAGAAGAACCAAAAAGAAAACGAGTGAAAAAACCTTTAAGTCAAATGAACGTAGAGGAGAAGGTCGATTTTCTGACAAGTTTGCCGCATAATATGCCAAGAGCCCTTTGTCTGATTGAAGCCGATGGAAAGACATACAGAGGGATTATCATGGAGAGAAAAGACAATACGGTGGTCATCCGTACAGCAGGCGGCGGAAATCCAGTGGAATTAGCGATGGATGATATCTCTTCTATTCATCCGCTTGGTTTTTAATGAACATCAAAAAAGTCCCATAAAGGGACTTTTTTGTTAGCAGCTACGGTTGATGAGACGTGGATTTAAGCACTCGATTGCGCAGAAGCAGTCAAGGTCCACTTCGATGCAATACTTTGATTTTTCTAATCGGAACACATCACATACGGAATCTTTATCTGTAAAATCTAAAATATGACGGTCTTTGTCAAATGCAATAAGCAAGCTGAGTGTTGCGCAGTGATCAGAGATGTGTTCGACTCTGAAAAATGCAGTGCTGAAGCAAGGGCCAGCATCTACTTCTCCGACGTTTCCGAATGCGACAAATGGTTTTGATTTTGATGTAAATAGAACAAACGGGACAGTGTCACCTAATGAATGTGATGGAGAAAGGAGATTGCTGTAACAGCTAGTCGGGCAATCTTCTTCGACGGCATTTTGTAAGTCGTCTATGTTTTCAACAGCCTCTGCTACACAGTTCCATGAATGTTTGCGGCTCATATTCAACCCTCCTATACAAGGAATTTTGTTTGAGTGTTTGAGCACTATCATCATCTACAAGCTTTATTATGTGACTCGCCGGTTTGAAGCATCTAGTTTCAATCAATGCGGAAGCGTCCGCTTTTTTTGGCTGACTGCTCCGCATGATTGATTTTCATTCTTTGAGGAAGGGGATGCTTTGATTCATGACAAGTTAGGTCAACGGACGAGCTGTTTAGCCGTGATGATGATGTTTTTTATCTTTTGTTGGCAGCACTCTGTCTACAAGTTCTGGGTTTAAACATTGGATCGCGCAGAAGCAGTTCAAATCAACCTCGATACAAAAGTCCGTTTTTTCTAACCCAAAGAAGTCAGGGTCGCAAGGGTGACAAACGCTTAACGTATGTCCGTGTACATCGACAGGTCTTAACACAGATAATGTGGCACAGCAGTCATTTAATTTTTCAACCCGGAAGAAGATGGATTCGAAGCATTGGGAATCGTCAACAAATCCTCCAATGTTTCCGAAAGTAGAGAACAATCCGCCCTTTTTATCAAAAAGTAAAAACGGAATCGTATCTTTTCCAGAAACTGTTGGGCTTAATAAATTACTGTAGCAGCTCGTAGGACATTTATCTTCTACAGCTTCCTGCTCTGCTAAAATCTTATCAACCGCATCGCATACACAGTTTTCATCATGTCGGCCATGGTGTTTTCCGCAGCTCATGGATTTCAGCTCCTTTAACAAGGTATTTGACTTTAGTCCTTAACAACATATGTATGCGCCCTCTAGTTGGTGTGGGTAAATGACTATTTATCTTTGTTGTATTTTTAGAAAAAGGAAAAGCAGAGCTTTTCGCTCTGCTTTTGTACATTAGAGGATACCAATTGCAACGATCGTCGCAACAAGTGTCTGTGTAAGCGTTTGGATGGCAATAGAGATGTCCGCATCGATTGTAGAGACTGTAACGTTTCTAGAGTTTTCGATGACAAGTTTCTGGCGATTTGTTTGTTTGTGGCTAGCTGCTTGCAATAGATCTTGAGTGACGCGGTCAGCTAGGTCACCATCAGCGATTGAGATGTTTGTAATGGTGATGATCGCTGTTTGAACAGCTGCTTGGATAGATGCTGCAACCTGTGCATCAACAGAAGAGACGTTAATGTCACAAGAATCTCTAACGATAATGACTTCCTCAGATGTCTGCTTTGTCACACTCACTTGATCAAAGTCTTGTAAAACATCTTCATCATCATAATAGTTGCCGTCACAAACTGCTTTTCTTTCGTAGTTATGATGGTAATCGCCGTGGTGTGTACAGTTACGATCTAGAGCGACCCAAGAGTATGGTTTAGAATCCATTTCTTTTCCTCCTTCCGTTTACTTTATTAAATGCTGGAATGATTGGTTTTGTCTCGGGCATTTATCCTAGCAGGCAACCCATTTTTATTTAATCGTTATTTTGCTGCGCTTGACGGCGCTGCTGGATACGATCTCGAAGTGAATTTCGTTTAGGACGCACTTGTGGTTCAGGCTCGACCTCTTCTGCATGTTTTGCTGCCTCTGCCTGACGCTTTTTCTCCTGCTGCTGCTGTACGAAATCATCTGCTTTCTTTTGTAAATCCTGAACCAGCTTCAAAATCATCCTTCTTTGATCTTCTGAAAGGTTTGCTTTCTGATCATCTGTGACATTATTTTTGTTTAAAATATCACTCACAAGAAGGCTTGTTAATGGATCAACATCAGTGTTGATTTGAAACTCCTTTTTTTCGTTCTCTTCAGCCACGATTATTTCACCTCTTTCATACATGATGTTAGAAAAAGAAAGGGTCAAAGAATGCCGGCTTCAACTAAAAGTACATTCAGTGTTTGAGTGAGAATTTGGACGGAGTTCATAATGGATGCATCAGATAATGTAATCGTGACGTTATAACAATTGATGATTTGAATCACTGTTTTCTTTTGAACTGTCACTTGTTGTGCAGCTAAAAGCTGTTCTGTGATGTCTGCAGCCAATTCATCATCTGGTACAAGAATTTGAATTAAAAGAGTAATGATTGTCGTTACGGTCGCTTGAAGGGAGAGTGCGGCTGTTACATCTGTTTTATGAATCGTGACATTTTCGGAATCCTTGATCTCGATGAAATCATCATAATTGCTGATTAATTCGTTTAACAGGTGTGTGTATAATAAATCAGCACTTTCTTCAATAGACAATACTTTCACTCCTTTCTTATCTATACATTATTTAATGCAGCAGAGGCTCAAGGTGGAATCGGAAAGCATGAAAAAGTACAACCCAATTTTATTTCCACTCGATTCATCATGGCGGTCTTTCTTTTTGCATATATAAAGAAAGGACGGAAAAAGAAGAATGAAGGAGGTGGAGGTTCCATGAGCGGCGCTTTGTCATTTGCTATATTTGCCCTCGCATCCTTTAGGCTGACGAGATTGATCGTGTTTGATACGATTACAGCCCCTTTTCGCCGCCTATTTCATGAAGAGCAAGAAGAGGTAAACGAACAAGGCGAAGTCGAGACCTATATTATCATCAAAGGAAAAGGGCTGCGGTCTTGGATAGGAGAGCTGTTAAGCTGTTATTGGTGTACGGGTATGTGGTGCACTGCTGCTTTACTTGTCATATACATACTTTTTCCTGTCATCAGCGTGTGGCTTCAATTACTATTAGCGATTGCCGCAGCAGCAGGCATTATTGAAGCGGTCGTGTCGAAGCTTGTGAAATAAACAGGCATTCTGATCAGACACGCTTTTAAAAAATGCATATACTAACATGGAATAGGAAAGGAAGGGTTGCGATGAAACCAACTGAAACGCCGTCACATATGCTCCAAGGGTATCCAGCGCAGTCAAACCAACAATCTGTATATACGAAGAAAATCAAGAAGACTGGCTGCGGGTGTGGAAAGAAAAAGAAATATCAATAGTAGAAAAAACAAAAGCCGGATTTATCCGGTTTTTTTGTTGCCCTTTTTTCTAGTTCTGCATATGAAAGAGAGAAGGGGTGACCAGAATGGACGCATTCGAACAATTAATCGGCTCATTGTTCACTAACCCTCATGATGGGAAAGAACAAGCGCACGAAAAGGTTGAAATGGATCTAGCTGATAAAGCCAATGATCTTGAACAGCATTTAAAGGTATTTGGCGACAAGATGGATGCGTTTGCGAAAGAAACAGAGGCATTCATGATGCGTCATGGAGATGCAGCTTACGTCTTTAAACAGCAGAAATGAAAATTCCGCACTTTTTTATGTGATCGTCCAAACCATTTCTTGTATTTTTCATATTTTGAAAGGGAGAAGAGGAGGTGCTTAAATATGAGTTTTTACGGTTACGGTGGCGGTTATTGCGGAGGTTATGGCGGCGGCTACGGCGGCGGTTATGGTTCAACTTTTGTTCTTGTTGTCGTGCTTTTCATCCTTCTAATCATCGTTGGTGCTTCTTTCTTTAACTAAACAGTAAGAAGGTGAGGGAAGCAATGGGGGAGCCTTTTGCTTTCCTTTCTCTTTGATTGAACAACGCGGTAGGATAGGCACATATCTCGCCTATTTTCATATAGTAAGGTGATTACTCCACAACGAGGAGGCAAATGAATGGATAATAAATTTTTTAAAAGCGTGGAAAATAAAACTGGTGTGAATATGAATGATGTCTTTAAGCTTGCAGGATCTTTACAAAATGCTAATTTTAAAGACGAAGCGACCGTTCGAGGTGTCATTAAAAAAGTAGCGCAGCTTGCAAACAAACGTGTACCTAAAGAAATGGAAGACAAAATCGTTCAATCCATTACAAGTGGAAAAGAAAAGCTTGATTTCAATACAATCGCTAAAATGATGAATAACAAAAAATAAACAACAGGCTCTCCATTTAAAGGGGGGCCTGTTGTTTTTGTGTGAATAATTCACGATTTTTCTTTAAAAGGGGGTACAAAAAGCGGGAGCGGTGAGCAGTTTTTCCTCTTCTATATGATGGAACGGATAGATAAAGGGATTGTTCTGCTCTCGTCATGGCAACGTATAATAAGCGCCGCTCCTCTTCAATGGCTTCTTCATCACCGTTTCTCAGCTCATCAAGTGCAAAGTCATGAGGGAGCGCCCCATCAACCACGCTCGTGATGTACACTGTTTGGAATTCTAGCCCCTTCGCACGGTGGATCGTCATGAGCTGAACGCCTGGTTCATCTGATTTTTCCTTTTCAGCAGATTTCATATGTACGGCATGAGCGAGGAAGGCTTCAATTGTTTCAAAACGTTTCGCCGCTGTTTTCACATCTCGTACATCATCTGTTCCTTTTTCAAGCACATTCGTATCATTCACTCGTTTTTTTAAATAATCACCAAGTCCCATCCTTTGTTCAATAAACGCTACAGCTTCAGATGGCTTTAACGATTTTAACGTTCGAAACAGGGGAACGATCGATTGTAGTTTTTTGCGCTGAAACGGCTGAATGTCTGTTAGCTTTCCAAGTGCCTCTACCATAGAACAATCTTCCGTAATGGTCAGTGCCTTCATGGTATTCAGTGTTTGCTGCTTTAAAAAGAAAACGGGTAGCAGCAGCTTCATTGCGGCGACATCATCTGCATCCTGACTTAGCGAAAGAAAAGCGAGCAGCACCCGAACAATTCTTCTGCTATAAAAGGCTTTTACGCCAGCATCGGTTTGATACGGAATCGCCGATTGATGAAGACGTTCATAAATCGCACGGCCTCCTGTATTCGTTCTAAACAGCACGCAAAAGTCATTCGGTTTTGCACCGTTTTTAATTTTCTCCTGAATATCTGCTACGATCATGGTCGCTTCCTCTTCCTCGTCATATGGATAAAAAAGAGTCGGCGGAATTTTCTCCACGCGAACGGCTTTTAACGTTTTCTCGTAACGATGCTGGTTCTTCTTAATAATGGCGTCTGCACTTGCGACAATCGTATGATGAGAGCGGTAATTTGCATGTAAATGGACGATCTCGGCCGAAGGATAGTCCTGTTTGAAGTCAAGAATAAAAGCAGGATTGCTTCCTCTAAATGCATAGATGGCTTGATCATCATCACCTACACAAAATAGCTGCTCGGATTCTCCAGCTAAAAGCTGGATTAATTGATATTGTACGGGATTAATATCTTGAAATTCATCTACTAAAATATACTTGAATCGTTCTTGATATTGTTTGAGCAATTCAGGCTGCTTATTCAGCATGTGTAAACAGGCAATGGCCATGTCATCAAAGTCAAATTGTTGATTTTCACGCTTTTGCTGTTCGTATGACTGATAGATTGTCCACATTTGCTTTTCCTTTTCATCTTTCAGCTCAGGAAGTTCGTTTGGTAAAAAAGCATTTTTCCAATAGCCGATTGATTGCAGCACTTGATCGGTTGGATAGTCTTTTTCATCAAGTCCTTCATTCATGATCGCTTTGCGAATATACTGCTCTTTTTGCCAGTCGAATTTAATCAAATGCTGTCCGTTCCATTTGCCCCGATCATCGTGAAGCAGCATTTTATAAAATAGACTGTGGAATGTGCCTGTCACAACTTGGCTCGCCTGTGAAGGATGAAGCTGATACTGCATACGTAGTCTTTCTTTCATTTCACTGCTTGCTTTTGTGGTGAAGGTCACGAGCAGGATATGGTGAGCAGGGATTTGATGGTGCGACATCAGATAAGCAGCTCTTGCTGTCAGTACCCTTGTTTTCCCGCTGCCGGCGCCAGCTAGTACAAGCATCGGACCGTCTTTGTGTGTGACAGCTTGAAGCTGCGGTGCGCTAAAGGTGATGTGTGGAAAGAGGTCAATGGTATGCACTTCTTCATTCTTTTCTATATGAAAGGTTTCGCCAAATTGAATGGATCGTGGTTCCTGCCAGTCATCCGATTCTTCTGTTTGTGAGATGATCTGTTTGCCGGTTGGAAAGCGAAAGCCGCCAAGTTCTTTGTAGGATGCCTCTTCCTCTCGTTCAGCCGGTTTCTTTTCCTCTTGTTGTTCTCTTTTTTCGCAAATCTCTTGCTGAGATATTTGCTTATGGATAAAGGCAGGTTCTTCATGTATATTTAATCTAAAAAAGACGGGTTGTCCGCAATATGGGCAAGATAAATGCCCTTTTTTCCCCTCATCATGGAGGAATTGATAGTGTTCTCTCGAATATGTATGTAATGAGATCGTTCGATCATATCGTCGTGCGCATTTCAAAGCTAGTCCTCCAGTAGTCAATCAATCTTAAAAAGAAACACATCTAATCATATCAAATGAGGCGTGTTTCAAACAGTCATAATTAGGGAATAGTAGAGTAGAAGAGAAGCAAAGGAGGCGTTCTTGATGGGATATATAGCCCCGATTCAGCCGGATCTGTATTTTCAATATATCAATCGTCCTGCTCCTCAGGATAAAGAAGACTATGCGAAAGTGACGAAGGTCACCCGCACCTTTCATGACAAGGTATACAGAGAGCTGGAGAAAAAAGAGGACTTAGTGACAGAAGCGGAAACGAAAGTACAGCAAAAAAAGCGGGAACGCTTTGTACGAGATATGTTTATGGAAGAAGGCAAGGGCATTCATATCAATGTCTATATATAAATGACTGCGCTTTCTTCACTAATCGAACGATAATGAATAAAGAAACAGCCAGGACTATGATGCTCTGGCTGTTTCTTTTCGTTAAGCGGATAGCGTTTTTGTCATTTTTACATGTGTGATACCTGCTTCTTCAAACGGTTCAGAAACGACTTTGTAGCCTTTCTTTTCGTAGAAAGGAAGAGCCTGGATTTGTGCATGCATGACAGCTTCTTTCGCTCCATTGGCAATGGCTTCAGATTCTAGTGCTTCTAATAGTTGGTGGCCGAGGCCGAAAGATCGCGCCTCTTTTAATACACAAATCCGTTCAAGCTTTGCCTTAGGACCGTCAATCATCCGCAGTCTAGCAGCAGCCTGCGGCTTATCGTCATCGTTATAAATGACAAAATGAATGGCATCGTCCTCTAATTCATCGATTTCGATCTCTAATGGGACTTCTTGTTCTTTCACGAAAACTTCTTTTCGAACGTAATAGGCATCTTCTCGTTGTGTTTGTGCTTTTGCGATGACTGTATTCAAATGTCTTTAACCCTCTTCTCCTAAAATAAATGTTTCATAAACGGTCCAAGATCCATTTTCTAGCTGATATAACAGGTGGAAGCGGTCAACCGTTTCTTCATGATCAATCTTTCTCAGCTTTAATGTACCAAGTACGTCTGAATGCTCATCATCTGATAATTTTTGAGCCACTGTTACATGCGGAACAAATGCATATTCAGGTTTACCAGCCAGTGGTTCAGTATACAATTTTTCATTTAGAGCCATTAATTCCTCGTTCGGTTCTACTTTCATATAAATGACGTTGTTTACAGGAGCGAATGAACTGAATTTTTTGATACGTAACGTAATAGGAGAAGCATTTTTGGCATACTCACGCAAGGTGGAGACGACCTCAGCTGCTTCTAGATCCGTTAATTCAAAAGGTGTTCTTAATGTTAAATGCGGCGGTATGAGTGCATAGTTCGGATCATAACGTTTCCGATAAGAGTTCGCAATATCTTGCAATTTTTTTGATGGAAATAAAACAACTCCGTATTTCATCATGTTCCCTCCTGATTAAGAAAGTATTTATTATTGTTTATTATAACAAAATTCAGTTGATGAACGAATATGGGAGCATTCTTTTTAACGAAGGTGCAATGAGCGGCTGCCAAAATGTCCATTTATGGTCCCCTTCGAATGTCTCAAATAAATAATCCGCACCAGACTGTTCAAGAAGAGCCTTCAGTTCTTCGTTCGGCTGAATAAAATCAAGCACTTGGCCATCTGTTGTTTTCACAGCCGTTTCTTCTAACCCAATTTGATGGATAATGGCATAATGAGAAAGTGATGCTGATTGTTTGACCGCTTGTAAGACCGACTCATCAACGTAAGGGGACTGCAAAATCAGTCCGCCAAATAACGAAGGATAATCAATGGCTGTCATGAGTGAGATGGTAGCACCGAGTGAATCACCAATAAACGTACGCCCCGATCCGATTTGATACGTTGGAAAGTGTTCATCAATATAAGGGACAAGTTCATTTGCTAAAAAGCGTTTATACGCCTCGAACTTTGTGCCATCTGGATGATACGTATTTCGTCTTTCGGTGACATTTTCATAGGGAACACCAATGATAATCGCGCGTTCCATTTCTTTGTTTTGCATGAGTTCTTCCGCCTGTCTGCCTATTTTACCTAAGCGGAAATAATCATGACCATCTTGGGCAATGATGACATGATATGTATAAAGGGGCGAGTAATTGACTGGTAAATAAATCAGAACGGTCATGTCCGTCCCAAGTTCTTTTGAGTGTAAGGTTTCTTCTTGAATCATTCCTGTTTTCTTCACCATAATCCATTCCTCCAGCTAACCAAATTCATCATAAGTGAAACGTTTCCATTCATTGTAACACGAAAAACAGCGTTGTTCCTATATGCTAACATGCAATCAAATCGGCTGACATTCAATCTAGTGCAAAATACAGAAAATTTTAATTAATCGTTACATTTCCCCTTGAAAAATGAGTTTTAATGCGTTACAGTATTAAGAATTAGAACAGACAGACAACACATTCTTATCGTGAGAGGTGGAGGGACTGGCCCTTTGAAACCTCAGCAACCGGTATGCATCACATGATGTGATGTACCAAGGTGCTAAATCCAGCAAGCAGTTTTTTTGCTTGGAAGATAAGAGGAAGCGATTAAACCCCTTCTTCTTATGAAGAAGGGGTTTTCTGTTTTGAAATCAGATTTTTACTTAGGATGGTGTCAAATGACAGAACATGTGGAAACGAAATTAGCGCAAATTGGAAACCGTAGCGATGAGGCGACTGGCACTGTCAGTCCTCCAGTTTATCTTTCAACAGCATACAGACATAGAGGTATTGGTGAATCAACAGGGTTTGATTATATTCGGACGAAAAACCCAACAAGACAGCTTGTAGAAGATGCGATTGCTTCACTCGAAGAAGGGACGGCCGGTTTTGCCTTCAGTTCGGGAATGGCTGCTATCCAAACGATCATGGCTCTATTTGAAAGCGGAGATGAACTGATTGTGTCATCAGATTTATATGGCGGTACATACCGTTTGTTCGAGAACGAATGGAAAAAGTATGGCCTGCGTTTTCTTTACGATGATTTTTCAGATGAAGACTGTTTACGCTCTAAAATGACGCCAAACACAAAAGCCGTCTTTATTGAAACCCCGACAAATCCACTCATGCAGGAAGCGGATATTCAAAAGGTTGCGAAGATCGCAAAAGAGCATGGCGCTTTGGTCATTGTCGATAACACCTTTTACACACCAGTGTTGCAAAAGCCGATTACGCTTGGAGCGGATATTGTCATTCATAGCGCAACCAAATATTTAGGCGGACATAATGACGTCCTTGCTGGTCTCGTGGTCACAAAAGGAGAGCAGCTTTCTGAAGATATGTTCCAGCATCAAAATGCCATCGGAGCGGTTTTATCTCCATTTGACTCTTGGCTTTTAATGAGAGGAATGAAAACGCTGGCTCTTAGAATGCGCCAGCACGAGGCAAATGCGAAGGAATTAGCTGACTTTCTAAAGCAGCAGCCGGAAATCCAAGATGTTCTTTACCCAGGTAAGGGTGGGATGCTGTCATTCCGTGTTGCCAAAGAGGACTGGGTCAACCCATTTTTAAAGCAGCTGAAAACGATTTGTTTTGCGGAAAGCCTTGGCGGAATTGAAAGCTTTATTACGTATCCAGCGACGCAAACGCACATGGACATCCCAGAAGAGATTCGCATCGCAAACGGTGTGTGTAACAAACTGCTCCGTTTCTCTGTTGGGATTGAGCATGTGGATGACCTGAAAGCAGACCTGAAGCAGGCACTATCAAAAGTGAAAGAGGAGGTACACACGAAATGACCACACACGATTGGACACTCGAAACACAACTCGTTCATAATGCGTTTAAAACAGACCGCTCAACAGGTGCAGTCAGTGTACCGATTCAACATGCATCGACATTTCACCAAAGCAGCTTCGATGAATTTGGTCAATATGACTACTCTCGATCAGGCACTCCTACACGTCAGGCGCTAGAGGATACGATTGCAGCGCTAGAAGGAGGAACGAGAGGGCTTGCCTTTGCGTCAGGTATGGCAGCCATTTCAACTGCTTTTCTTCTGTTATCAAAAGGGGATCATGTTCTTGTCACAAGAGATGTGTACGGGGGAACATTCAGGATGATCACCCAAGTTCTTTCGAGATTTGGCATTGAGCATACCTTTGTGGACATGACAGATTTAAACGAAGTCAAACAAGGCATTCAATCGAATACGAAAGTCATTTACATGGAAACACCGTCAAACCCCACACTAGGGATTACGGATATTGCAGGCGTTGTCCAGCTTGCGAAAGAGCATGACTGTCTAACCTTCTTAGATAATACGTTCTTAACGCCTGCGCTTCAGCGTCCGCTGGATCTTGGTGTTGATATTGTGCTGCACAGTGCAACGAAATTTTTGAGCGGTCACAGTGATGTATTGTCTGGCTTAGCCGTGGTCAAAGACGAGAAGCTGGGAGAAGAACTTTATTCACTGCAAAATTCATTCGGTGCGGTTCTTGGCGTTCAGGATTGCTGGCTTGTGTTAAGGGGATTAAAAACACTTCAAGTCAGATTAGAAAAAGCAAGTCAAACCGCTTTAGAACTGGCATTATTCCTTAAAGAACATCCAGCGGTGAAAAAAGTATACTACCCGGGCTTAGATGATCATCCAGGGGCGGACATTCAGCGCAAGCAGGCAAGCGGAGCTGGAGCTGTTCTTTCATTTGAATTAGAAAACCAAGCGGCAGTTAAAGAATTGGTGGGTGGCGTCACATTACCTGTATTCGCCGTCAGCCTTGGCGCGGTTGAATCCATTCTGTCCTACCCAGCCAAAATGTCCCATGCCGCTATGCCAAAAGAAGAAAGAGAAAAAAGAGGCATTACAGATGGGTTGCTTCGATTAAGTGTAGGCGTCGAAAACGGGGCAGACCTCAAACGGGACTTCAAACAAGCACTCGATCAACTAAAGCCAGCTCTTGTGAACCAGTCATAAAAGTGATTGAAAAGCCGGTACAGATACCGGCTTCAGCGTGTAGACAAACCCTCGCATTCGGTGTCAGTCCTGCGTGCTGGTGCTCACGAATGTCAAATTCGCTCCGCGCCAGTACTCGTCTTTCCTAGACTGCAAAGAAGACAAAGGGCTAAAATAAAGATCATTTTAGCCCTTTGTCAACAATCTGAAGCCGCTACAGATACCGCCTTTTCGCTTTTTTGAACAAAACCATTGACGCTCCACCATGATGGTTATATAATAGAGACTGTCAGTAAAAGAAAGCCCAGAACTGATACATAATCCGATTCCGTAGCTCAGCTGGGAGAGCGCTACCTTGACAGGGTAGAGGTCGCTGGTTCGAGCCCAGTCGGAATCATCGTTGAAACCCTTGCGCAGCAAGGGTTTTTTGTTTTTTTGACAACGAATGTTTGTTCTGTTTCTTTTGATTGGGGACGAATTGGGGACGAACTTTATCCGCCAGACTGTTTCTCAATATTTTTAGGATCAAAATGATTAAAGTGTTCTGCAGTGTTAAATTCTAATTTGTTTGTGACATGACCATAAATATCTGAGGTTGTTTTAGCACTGGCATGTCCGGCTCTTTTCTGAATAGCATTAATGCTCTCACCTGCCTCTATAAGGAGAGCGACCATTGTATGTCTTAAATCATGTAGTCGAATATTTTTTAATTTGTGTTTGTTTTTGATTTTTGACCATTTGGAAGTAGGGGTTGTGTAATAGTAAGGCTCACCAAAACCATTATGAAATAAATATTGGTGATCATCACCTTCCCATAAGTCACCAACTAATAGTTTTTCTTTTTTCCACATGATATGGTACTGCTTTAATTCATCCATATACCAGTTAGGCATCTTTACAAAACGTTTAGAACTTCTTGTTTTAGGTTCTTTAACATAGGGTTTGCCATCAACTGTCTTAGAAATTGAACGATTAATATGAAAGCCTCCGAGATCCCAATCAACATCTAAATGCCATTCAAGTGCAAGACCTTCACCGCGTCTTAGACCGCCGATCATAGCAGCTAAAAAATAAAGTCTCCATTTAATATCAACTTCTTGATACAAAATTTTTATACATTCAGCAGCTTCGTCAGATTCAAAATAGTTCATTTCTTGCTTTTCATGTTCTGGTTGAGGAAGTCCTTTCATAGGATCAACTTTAATGATCTTCCATTCTTCAGTAGCCGTTTTAAAAACAACTTGTAAAATTTTAAAAATGTCTTGGATAGTGGCTCCACTTAAACCTCCTGGTTTTCCATCCTTTCGTGCGCCATCTTTTTTTAAACTGTCTAAAAAATCTACAATATGAAGGCTTTTTATTTGTTCCATTTTTTTATTGCCAAAGACAGGGAGAATATGATTTTTTAAATGTCTCCAATATACATCGGAAGTAGTGAGAGAGTATGGTTTTCCGCTCTTTTGATAAAGCTTCTTCTCTTTCCACTTAGCTATAAAAGATTCAAATGTTAATTTTTCAGGTTCTATGTATTCTTCAGAAGAAACTTCGATTTTAAATTGATAGAGCTGATCTGAGAGATACTCTTGCAATCTTCTTTTCGTCTTTAATAGTTTAGTATCTTCTATGCGAATGGTTTTAGTTTTTTTCTTTCTTTTTCCGTTTACATCGTAACCAGTTTCAACAACTAATCTAAAAGAATTGCTTCCTCTTTTTTCAATGCTAGCCATATAAATCACTCCTACTATGAGAAATCTACAACAAATAATTTAGAGTCTTTTTCCTTTTTGAATAACTAAAACATTGAAGCTTACATATTAGTAAAAAGCATATTCAAGCATTGTTTTGTTTTGAATCTGAAATATCAAAGTGTCTGGCCACTGCTTCAATATTTAATGGGTTCATATCATCTAAAGGTAATTTGCTATAAATATCTTTCACTTCTATTTCTAATGCGGAATACATGTATTTCAAGAAAAATACCCCCTAGTTAAAGAATGTATGTTCGTATTTTATTTTAAAAAAATAAATACTCAAATTGAGTATCTATTTAAAATTTGACTTTAACCTTTTTCTCATCAGTAACAGTAGTTCCATTACCAACGGAGCTGTCAAAAACAAAAGTGATTTCTTTTATGTCTTTAGGATCACTTTCAAAAGGTATACCTTGAGTTATATCCTTTTTTGCTCCTGAATAAAGTTCCCATTCTCCAGAGTCAAGTAGTTGGTTTTCTTTAGCGTTAACTTGTTCTTTTGTGTTCAAGATAACATGTGATATTTGTGGCCATAGTAAATCAATTTTCCCCTTGTTCTCTGCTGAAAAAGATATTTGTATGTAATTAACGGGGTTTTTAAGTTTCAATTTAAGCCCCTGTTGATACGATTCGAGAAGATCATCTGAAATATTAGATATACTCAAAATTTTTACGTCCTTGATATTTATTGACAATGGATCAAGGTCAGTGGTTTCATCAACAACTTTAATATTTTTTAATTCATATATTTCGTTGTCCTCACCTTTATTCTTTTGACCAACTTTTGTCAAAGGACCATCGACGTATTCTCCTTGCTTTGGAGTCTCCTGTTTTTTCTCTGTGTCTTTTTCATCAGTACCAGCAGTATCGTTATTACCGCATGCACCAAGGAAGACTAAACAAAAAATCAGTAGAAATAACAATCTTCCTTTTTTCATTTAATTAGATCCCCCTGTTTTTATAACTCCGAATTTAATCTTTTTTACCAAAACCTTTTTTAAGGATTAATTCTAATAATTCACGAGCTTCTTCTTCGGTAATTTCTCCATCTCGAGAAGCGATTAATGTTTCCGGATTATTTAATATTCGACTTGTTTGTTCATCAATACTGTTTCTACCTTTGAGAAGAAAATCAATCGAGACATCTAAAATGTTCGATATAGCTATTAACGTATTATGGTCTGGCTCTCTTTTCCCTAATTCATAGGCTGTATATGCTGGTCTGGAAATACCAAGTTTATCCGCCATATATTGTTGCGTTAGTTTTTTTTCTTTTCTAATTTTTTTCAAATTATCTGGAAACATTTTATCACCTACCCTTTAATAAATACATTCTAACGTAACGTTTAGTTACATATAAGTGTATGTAACAAAAAGAAACTTTTTTTCTCGAATGGGTTGATTTTGTAACATAATGATACTATTATAAGAGTAACGAAACGTTACTTTTTAAAAAAGGGTGTTACAATGCGTGACTGGTTGAAATTAGCTAGGGAAAGTAAATCTCTAGTACAACAGGATGTAGCAAATCTTGTCGGTATTGAGAGACCTTACTACACAATGATAGAGACTGGGAGTAGAAAGCCCAGTGTTAAAATCGCAAAAAAATTAGCAGAAGTATTAGAAATCGATTGGACTTTGTTCTTTGATGACAATGCTTAAATTCAATAAGGAGGTTGTTAAATGCCAACAAAAACAACTATGACTGTTCAAGAAACGGCTGATTTCCTTGGGGTACATCACGACACTGTTTACACAATGGTTCGTGAAAGACAAATACCGTTCTTCCGAGTAAGAAAAAGAATTTTCTTTAAACGAGAAGTTCTTGAAGAATGGCAATTAGCACAAATGGAATCTAATTTTCAGCCAGTTGAATGATTGATAATTTACCACCTTAGAATACAGCGGGTTTTTAGGTTTTTCTGTTCCAATTCGCAACATGTTCTATATAGGAACATTAAGGGGGTGAGGAAGTTGAGGTTGGGGGTAGTGCTCCGACAAGCAAGGAAAAGAGCTGGGATGTCTCAAGAGAAGTTGGCTGAATTGTTAAGTCGCTCAAGGAGCTGCATATCAAAATTTGAGAACGATCAAAAGATGCTTGATGTTCCTACATATGTACGGTGGATGGAAGCGACAAATGCAAAAGAAGCCATGATCGCAACCTTATGTGGTGTCGATCCACTTGCGGTCACGCAGCAAATTACAGCCATTATGGCTTTGTTTGGAGGATGAAGATGAGAAAAGCGATTTTCAAGAGTATTGATCATGAAGGGATAACAGCTGAAATGATCTGTATTGAACAACTACAAAAAAGATTAATGAAAGCATTAGAGAGTGCTGATACAAATACGGCATTGGCAGTTCACAAAGATATTGCAAAATCATTAAACCAAATTCAGCGTTACGAAAGCCAAGCTAAGGTTCATTTATTAAAACAGGCTGCGAGGATTACAAAAATCAAATATCCCAAATCACTAAAAAATAGATTGAGAGGATTGATCTAGATGAAATATTTGTTCACAGCAAGTCGCTTAATGAAGGCGAAAGATATCGTGAAACAATGTCAGATGCGTCATACAGAGGAAGGGCTCATTTTATTAGCCGCTCTGGAATTACAGATCAGAACGGAAATAGAAAACAGAAAAAAGCAGCAAGCTCCGACACTTACTGCTTAAATCATTTCAAACCATGAATAACAAAATGATCGATCTCATTATAGCGTTATTTAGAGATCACGACAAGGCTTATTCTTGTCGTCCGGCTTGCGGATGGGACAGTGCACACCTACCCCCTCAAATCATGCTCCATCCGCGGTCGGACGATGCGAATAAGCATCAAATAATCTGTTAGGGAGGAAAGAAGTCTTGAGAACTAAACCAGTTATTAAACCTTTCAGTGAGAGACAGTCTGATCAATTCTATCTATCACAAGTGAATGGATCAATTGTCATGACTAACAAAGGTAAGCCAATGTTCCAATTTCCTGATAAACAAGCCTTTGAGAAATTTCAACAACTAAAGGCAGATGCGATCCGCTCAAAATTAGAGATTTCTTGATACTTACACCAAACAGAAAAGGAGGGAAGAAGATGAATATTGAGCATCCGATCATCACAGAGATTAATAGATACGGCTATCCAAAAGATATGGTGAGGCAAGAAGAGCATTTTGGAATTGATTTTTATGGTTCAGAAATATTGCTAGAAGATGACTATGTTGAGGATAAAAATTCGGGTGAACTGATCTTGCAAGAAAATCTAGAACGATATCTTGCAGAGGAGCTTGATTTTGAATTTAAAACAGCAAAATAAAAGAGCTCACTCCCACAAGTGAACTCATCTTAATAACCAGACACAGAATAAGGTGTCAACCACTATTATAAGCAGGTTGGCACCTAAATTCAATGGGGGTTTCTTATATGAATGGATTGTCAAATGTTGATTACTCAAACTATATGGCAGCTTCACAGCCATCAGCAGGAACTTCAGTAACAACAGAAGCTATGGTTAGTCGGCAGGCACAAGAAGTACAAGCAGCTATGGTCATAGCAAAGAAGTTTCCGCGAGATGTTTATGCTGCTTTTGAACGTATCAAGAAAGCATGTGAGCGTAGGCTATTAGCCGAGAATGCAGTCTATGAATATCCACGAGGTGGCACAAAGGTATCAGGTCCTTCAATTCGTCTGGCTGAAGCTTTGGCACAGAATTGGGGGAACATTGATTATGGAATCATGGAACTTGAACAAAAAGCAGGAGAATCTTCTGTTATGGCTTATGCATGGGATCTTGAGACCAATACTCGTCAGACCAAAATATTTACGGTAAAGCATGAACGAAAAGCAAAAGGAGCCATTACAAAGCTCAACGACCCAAGAGATATTTATGAACTGGTTGCAAACCAAGGAGCACGTCGCGTTCGTGCGTGCATTCTCGGAGTGATACCAGGAGACATTGTTGATGCAGCAGTTGATATGTGTCAAAGAACACTTATTGATGGCCATAAAGAGCCTCTAGAAGATCGCTTAAGAAAAGCATTAACAACATTTAAAGCTGATTTTGGTGTTACGAAGGAAATGGTCGAGGAATATGTCGGTAGCAAATTGGATGCATTCACTGAGCAAGATTACCTCAAAATAGGACGCATCTATACTTCACTTCGTGATGGAATGGCAAAGAAAGAGGACTATTTCAACGTCAAAACTTCAGGTGCTACTAATGCCACAAAATCCAAAATCGAAGAAGAGTTTCTAAAGCAGCAGGAACAAAAAGAAAGTGCTGAAAAGGCTGGTGAGCCAGCAAATGATGATTCCGACAATCAACAAGGAGAATTATTACTCTAACGAGTAGACCGAGTTTATATGTCAAATTCTCAATATAAGAGTTTCTTAGAGTGTGAGGCGGCTACAATGGCAAAACTCAACGGTGAATGGCAGCCGCCGTCTTCTGAGGCTCTTCTATTTGGACAATATGTTCATGCCTGGCTTGAAGGAGAGCAGGCCTTTGATGATTTTAAGATGAACACACCTGCTCTATTTACACAAAAGGGCCAATTATATAAACAGTATCAATTGGCTGATCTCATGATTGAAGCTATACAGAATGACGACTTGTGCAAGTTTGTTCTTCAAGGAGATAAAGAAGTGATTATCACAGCCAAATTGTTCGGAGTGCCTTGGAAAGGAAAACTCGATGTGTACAACCCAGCAGGTGGGCGTTTTGCTGATCTTAAAACAACTCGCTCTCTTAGGGAAAGGATATGGGATCAAGAGCTTGGCTATTGTTCATTTGTAGAAGCCTATGGATATATTGCTCAAATGGCTCTCTATGCGGAATTAGAAAGACGGGAAACAGGACGTAGTGATTGGTTAGAGCCTTTGATTGTGGCCATATCAAAAGAAGATCCACCAGATAAAGCAGTTATCAATATTGATGAGTCAAGAATGGAAATTGAGTTAGAGGATATAGAAAAAAACATGGAGCGGATCGTTCAGGTTAAGCATGGCGGAGAAAGACCGAGAAGATGTGAAAAGTGTAAGTATTGTCGTTCTACAAATCGTCTAAACCGCATCACCCATTTTTCTGAACTGGTGAACAGCTAATGAGGGAGAAGCTAATCATTAAAGTTCCTATTCCGTTTGTGTACCTGTCTTTATCTAAATCAAGTCGTAATCAAGCTGCGTTATTTAGAGCGTATGTAAAGGGTTATATCCAAAGAAATGAGCCAGGTCTTACTTTTATTAGGATCAGTGGAATGTACGCTCTATGTGAGGTTAAAAGGCCTTAAATAACGATGTTGGGGAGGAGGAAGTTATTTGTCTACTGGATGGGTAAAACTGCATCGGAAAATATTAGAACACGAATTATGGAATGACGTAACTACCTTTAGACTGTTCACTTTATTAGTTATGAGAGCAAGTCATCAAGATGGCTTCAAAATGAATGGAGTTGTTTTAAATAAGGGCCAGTACATAAGATCGTACTCAAAACTATGTGAGGACCTCGCTTATAAAGAAGGAAGAGGGCTAAAAAAGCTGTCTAAAAGTACAATTATGCGTTCAATTAAGAAACTCGTTACGAACAACATCATCACTGTTAGCGAAACGGAACTAGGAACACTATTCACCATCGTGAAATACGAGTCATATCAAGAGTTTTCGAGTGATCACGAAACAGAACCCAGAACGGAAGAAGAACCTATCGCAGAACGAAGACGGAACGAAAGCGGTACGAAGTCGGAACTATATCAAGAATTAAAGAATTTAAGAATTAAAGAAGAAGAGGAAGAAGAAAAGAGAGCCTCAGTAGAAAATGATCTAACTCCTTTCCAGCAGATCGAAGAAAAGTACTTATCACGAAAAGGTGGGTTGATGTTAACGCCAAAAGATTCAGCTGCCATTGAAAGGATTCTCAAGGAGCGAATCCCACTTGAAGCCATATTGAAGTGGATCGACGAGGTATTCGATCAATATCAACCAAAGCATAGAGCAGACAGTATTAAATCATTTGCATATCTGGAATCAGCGATTCTTGATCGTTGGCATGCACAGTTGCACCAACCTCAGCCTCTTAAAAACAATGTTTCTGAATTTAAACCAAAGCAGCATAGACAAAGTAATTTAGACGCACTGGCTCAATACGCAAAAGAAAATGGGATTAAATTTGGAGGAGGTTGATGTACATGAATCAAGAGCAAGCAATGTCTATCCTAACAAGAATTGCAGCTGCCTATCCAAGGTTTGAACTCACTACAGACACCATCGGAAAAGAAAGAATTAAACTCTGGCTTGATCACCTAAAGGATCAACCCTATGAACAGGTTTTGAAAAAGATCGATCAGCACATTGCTGAAAAGAGATTCCCACCTGCTATCGCAGAAATCAAAATCAAACAACCAGAGCAAAATGAATTCTTAGCGAAACAGAAAGCGTGGGAACAAAATGCAAAATTTGCGAAACGTAGAGGCTGAACAGTTTTTATTAGGTTGTATCATCCTTGAGGGTGATCTGATTAAGGAAACGGCACTAGAGCCCAGACATTTTGCTGAAGAACGGCATAAGAGGATTTTCGAAGCGATGAGGGAAGTGGACAAGCTAGTAAGCCTGTTGAATTGGCCAATATCGCTGCAGCTATGGGAGACCTTTTAAATTCAATTGGAGGCTTTGAATACTTAACCAATCTTGCAAGTACTGTTCCCTCCAAACATGCTTTCGAGACCTATGAAACATTAATTTACGAGGCTTTTAGACTCAGAGATTTACAAAGTGCTGCTTTAGCTTTTGCTAATGCCCCATGCGATGAGGGGATCACTGAGCTTTATCAAAAGACCATTGAAGTGCAAGAAGTTGGAGTTAAAGCTACTCGGACGAAAATGGATGTTCTGACGGAGATATTCATGAGCATGGAAGAAGATCAAGGGGATCTTACAGGAGTCGACACTGGTCTTGCGGACTTGAACGCCATGACAGGTGGTTGGCAAAAAAGCGATTTGATTATCGTGGCAGCTCGTCCATCGATGGGAAAGACTGCTTTTGCTCTTAACTTAGGTTGTAATAACGCGCTAAAGGGTGGAGTTACTGATATTTTCTCGCTCGAAATGTCAGATACACAGTTAACTCATCGAATGTTAAGCAGCCTTGGGAGAATTGAAGGCACGAAGTGGAGGAATCCAAAAAAATACTTTAGCGATCAAGATTATGACAGAGCCAACAAAGCTATGGGTGAATACGAAAAATTAGATATCTACATCCATGATCAGCCTACCCAAACAGTCGCAGATATCCGGTCTCAGATCCGAAAAACGAAAAAAGATCACCCTGATCAAGATCATTTAGTGGTCATTGATTATCTTCAGCTCATTACCCCAATCGGTAAATTTGAGAGCAAAAACTATGAGGTTGGTGCCATCACCAAAGAGCTGAAGAATATGGCGAGAAGCTTTAATGTCCCAATCATTTTGCTATCACAGCTCTCACGTGGAGTTGAACAGAGGCAAGATAAACGTCCAATGATGTCTGATCTTCGTGATTCAGGAAGCATTGAACAAGACGCTGATATTGTTACATTCCTCTATCGTGATGATTATTACAACAAAGATAGTGAACAGAAAAATATAGTCGAAATCATCTTTGCTAAACAGCGAAATGGTGAAGTTGGGACAATAAATGCTGCTTTTATGAAAGAGTACGGAAGGTTTGTAAACTTATCGCGGCAAATGGAAGCCGCTTTATAATACGGAGGATGAACATGTCAAATATTAATAGCATACAGCGTCGTGAGTACCTTTTAAGTGAATTAACTCGTATTGGATATTTAGCTAGTTTGGACAAGAACCCTGAAAATTTATCACTCTATGAACTTGAAATGCTTGTCATTTCTCTCAAGAGTCAACGTGGCAGTAGGGTGTTAACATATAACGCCAGGATGGAGGCATCTGAATGAAGATAGCATTCACCATCTACGGAGAGCCAGTTGCACAGGGGCGTCCAAGAGCTACTCACATGAATGGAATGACGCGATTATACGATCCCAAGAAGTCACGAGACTTTAAGCAATACGTGAAGTTGGCAGCAAGTGATCACCGTCCTGATCAACTTCTTACAGGTCCTCTGGAGTTGAGGGTTAAAGTTTACAAATCTACTTTAAAAAGTTTCAGCAAGAAAAAGGCTGCAGAAGCTGAAAGAGGCGAGTTGAGACCAGCCAAAAAGCCAGATGTTGATAACTACATCAAAGGGATAAAAGATGGCCTGAATAAAGTCATTTGGCAGGATGATAGCCAGATAGTTGATTTACATGTAAGCAAATTCTACAGCAGTTCACCAAGAATTGAAGTCGAAGTCTCAACTCTCACACCAACCCATGAGGAGGAACAAATATGTCTTTTGTAAATTTTGATGGATCAGTCAAGAAAGTAAATCACAAGCCTAAGGGTGTTACAGAATTGGTCCTTGAAATCTCAACGAAGGGTCTAGGAAACAGTATTCAAAACCTTGCTGAAATGATTGATAACGATGTGCGTGTTGAAATTGAGAGCGATGTTGTCCGCTATAACGTGCAGATCAACGCTTACACTGAGCGACCTATCGTAAATTACCAAGTAGACCAGAGCGGGCGTGGTTCACATTGCTGAGCCTGAGCCGGAACAGTTAGAGGCTGAATTGGGCTTACCAGCAGAAAAACCACAAATTGAAGAAAAGCCTATGGAAATTAAACGCGAAGTGGTGGATCAATTCATCCAAGAAGGTATGGCACCAGAGCAAGAAGGTTTCCCAGAGAATATGGCTAACATTGTGAAACGCCGCATTGAGGGTGAATCATACCGCAAATTGGCTTCAGAGCTTGAGATGTCATCCGGCGCAATAGTTGATCTGATCAATGACTACCGTGCTGCAGTGGCTCCACTCGCTGAAAAATGGTGGGATTGGAAAGAGGATCAAGCCAACGAAGCTGTGGCGATGCAAAAAAATGAAGAAGCAGCTGATGTAGATTTAGATTCCTCTCAAAGTGTGAAAGACGATTCTGACGGGAATGATCAAAAAGAAGAGGAAGACGGGGCTGCCTAAGATGGCACGCAAACGCTCAAAACGGTGGTTTTTGCTTTATCACATAGAGGATGGACAACGTGTTCACCTCTATGAACCACTTAAAAAATATGAACTGCTCAGTCGGATCAGGAAAGGATGGAGGATTATAAGATGAAAAACAAATTCTTAGAAGGAGACTGGATCAAAGCATCTAGGAAAGGTAAAAGAGAATCCCTTAATAAAGCAGGTTATGTACTTAAAGTAGCTGAAGATGACATTTTAGTACGGTTCCTTAGTGGTAATACCTTGGTTGTTCCAAAGTCTTGGGCTGAAAATTTGGATGAGGCGCTTACTGAAGCTGATTTAAAGGCTTTGATTGATTTGTCTTTAGATTTAAGGGACGAACACCTCTTTAGAATGTGTGTACGTGATTTGCAAGCTCTTCAGGACAAATAAAAAGAACCGAAGCACAAGGCCCCAGTTCTATTGAATCTACACAATTCATTATAACACATGGGGGCATGAAGCGGATGAAACCAACTGAAATTAAAGACTTTGGAACAACGATTCAAAACGCAATAGAAGCCGATAAGGTCCGCATAATCGTGATTGACGGCAACGAAGGAACCGCCCACATCACAGACGCGCCTGAACACGGAAAAACAATCATTCAAACTGCTAAAGGTCATTTTGCGAGAGTTGACCATGAAATAGGATACAAGATCAAATAATCGGAGGTAGAGAGATATAACGTATTAAGAAGGAAGTTCGATAAGTTAAGGTAAAACAGAGATTACAAATACAATGTGTATTTATTTAAAAATTAATGTGAATATTTCATTGTGAAATGAGGACAATACTTGTGAATTTATCACAGGAGGGATTTGCATGGAATATCCATTTAAAAATCTTGTTTTTGAGGGAGGAGGAGTTAAAGGAATAGCCTATGTAGGGGTTTTGGAAATTTTAGAAAAGCATAAAATTTTAGATAATGTTGAGCGAGTTGGAGGTACTTCTGCTGGAGCTATTGTTGCAATGTTGGTGAGTTTAGGTTATAGCTCATCAGAATTAGAAAAGAGTCTTAGGGAGATGGATTTAGAACAATTTATGGACTCTGATTTTGGGGTTATTAAAGATACATTTAGACTGATAACAGATGATCATGGCTGGTATAAAGGCAAAAAATTTATGAAGTGGGTTGAAAAACGCATAGAAGAAAAAGGGATAGACAAAAACGTAACATTTAAAGAGATACAGGACAATCCTAAATTTAAAAACATTTACATTCAAGGAACTAATCTGTCAACTTACAGGACCGAGACATTTTCTGCTGAAGATCCTAAATTTGCTGATATGAAAATAAAAGATGCTGTCAGAATATCTATGTCAATACCTATATTTTTTGCTGCAGTCAAGTTGAATGGATGTTTTTATGTAGACGGTGGACTCCTTTCTAACTATCCGGTAAGACTTTTTGACAGAGAAAAATATGTAGAAACAGAACATTCTGAGGAAACTGAATTATACAAAGAATTAAATGTATCTTTGGAAATTGAAGCATATGAAGAAATGGATTCATCTTCACTTAGTTTAGAAAGCAGTTTTATTCCAGGAAAGTACGTTTATAACAAAGAAACGTTAGGATTCAGATTAGACTCAAAAAATGACATAGAAATTTTCTCGGGATTAGCGCTCCCAAAAGAACATAAAATTAACACATTCTTTGATTTTATCTGGAGTTTAGTGTCAACGATCATGGAACAGCAAGCTAACCAACAATTGATTGGTGATGATATGGACAGAACAGTTTTTGTGGACACTGGTAATGTCTCTTCAATTAATTTTTCAATATCTACTGGTGAACAAAATGAGTTAATTAAATCAGGAAAAAAGAGCTGCGAAGAATATCTTAGTAAATATAAGAATCCCGAAACAATTTTAAGAAATAGTGTCTGATAAGATTTTATATGGAAGATGGTCTGTTATCAATCTGACAGACCATCTAATTAACAAAACCTATAATAGTGTAAAAACACAGTTTGTGTAGCATCTAAATAAAAGTAATTTATTAAAGAGAAAGAGTGGTTTTAACTACTCTGGAATACAGATGCTACTAAAAGTAATAAAGATATGAATACTGAAACGGCAACTAAGCTTCCAAATAAACTTCTCGTCAATGCATACACCGCCTTTAATGCTTATATTAGCAAAGTATGATGGCAAATAGATTAAAAGAAAATTACGGAATGATTACAAATATATTGAAGCCATAACGGAAGGAGGCGCACCATATGGACCTGAACCAGATAATTCAAGGCGATTGCATAAAAGTTGTTCAATCGCTGCCACCGGATACAATTCAAACCGTGGTCACAAGCCCGCCTTATTGGGGATTAAGAGATTACGGAATGACTGAGCAAATCGGTTTAGAAGAAACCGTTCAAGAATACATTCAAAAAATTGTTTCTTTATTCAGAGAGATTAAGAGAGTTTTAAAGGATGATGGCACTGTTTGGCTGAATCTAGGTGACGCTTATGCTGGAAGCGGCCGCGGAAGAATTGCTAACGGCCAAGCGCATCCAGGTATTGAACATAAACAATCTATTGGACAAAGAAGCGGCGTTATAAACCTTTCGAACAAAATAGCGGAATTAAAACCAAAAGATTTAATAGGCTTGCCGTGGCGTGTGGCATTCGCTCTCCAAGAAGATGGCTGGTACTTGCGGAAAGATATTGTTTGGAACAAACCAAATGCCATGCCGGAGAGTGTAAGGGATAGACCGACAAGCTCACATGAATATATTTTTCTTCTCTCAAAATCGCCAAAGTATTATTACGATCATGAAGCGATTAAAGAAGAAGCTGCTTACAAACCTTTTCCGGATCCACCTAGAGGATCAAAGGGAGCATTCGGAATGGAACAACAAGGGAGAAGAGAAGACAAGCCCCGTGGTTCATTCAAAGGGAAGTATGGTGACTTAGCATTCAGAGCTATCAGAAATAAGCGAAATAAGCGTTCAGTCTGGACTGTTGCAACCAAGCCAACCAAAGACGCTCACTTTGCAACATATCCAGTGGAACTGATAGAGCCGTGTGTATTAGCTGGCTGTCCTGTTGATGGAATTGTATTGGATCCATTCATGGGATCAGGAACAACGGGTATAGCGGCACTCAAGCATAGTAGAAATTTTATCGGAATTGAATTGAATCCTGAATATATAAAGATCGCAAACAAACGCTTAAACGGCGTGCAAATTGAACTGTTGCATCACCTATAAACAGCCTAGCGAATGAAAAGAAGAATTTTATTTTCAGGGAATATAAGGAAGCGAGTAAATTCATCTGTTCACCTAGAAAAAATTGTGAAAAATCCATTATTATTTACGATATAATTGATAAGAATTATTCTAGGGAGATGGGCATTATAGACATTAATTTTTACTTTCAATCAGATAATGTACAAGCAGTTAAAAGTTTTCTTCTGAATCCAAGTTTATGGGGATCATTAGCTGGGGCAAGTTTATCATCAATTGTAGCTATTGGAATTATGAGGAAAAATTTGAGTCGTGACCGAACATTAAAACTTAAAGAAAAACTTGAGGAATTTTTAGTTGAAGCAGTTTATTTTAGAGATTGTGTAAAGCTATTAATTGATCAAATGGATGCTTTTGCGCGTACGCAAAGATATGAGGATTACATTTCAGAAGAAGAAGCTGAATTATATAAAAAAATGGACGAAAAAGAGATAATTAGGTGCTTCAAGCAAATTAATTCTGTTGATAGAACTAAATTTTCTTATGAATATTACCAACATTATTTTGAAATTAAACGTATATGCGAGTTTGAATTGGAATTTCTTTGGAACCAATCAATGGAACATAACGCTAAAGGAGTTCCTAACCTTATCTTTGAGGATATTGAAGCCTTAAAAATTGAGTTGGATAAATTAAATGAAATTATATCTGCTAAAGAAATAGAACTAGAAAAATTTAAATAAGTCCAAGACGGAGAGCCTGCGGACACTGATCAACACCTTTTAAGGGTGCTGGTTGGTGTCCTTTTTTTATTTCTTAGAAAGGAGTGGCACCATGAATAAAAAACAGATTGAAGGACTCATTCACAATTATCACTGGATGGCAAAAGAGGTTCAGCGGCTCCAGCGTGTTTTATATGGTACTGACATCCCTATGCGAAGTTGGGGTGTTGCTCAATACGGTATCGAGGCAGCTCTTCCAAAGGGGAGCAAAGGAAAGAGCCAAGCTGAATTACGTGACATGGATTTACGAGAAGAAAGGCTATATAAGCGGTTGTGCAAGTTTGAAGAACGTGTATATGCAATAGAGGCAGCAGCAAGCAAAATTGAAGGAGAGAAAAACAGAGTTGTATATGATTGCATGATGGAAGGTATGAGTTATCGAGCCATTGGACTGCACTTGGGCCTGTCTCGTGAAAAGGTCCGTCAGATGAAAGATAATATCATCGACCAATTATGCCAATATTGCCACTTTGTGCACTTGTTGAATGAAGAAAAATCCGTAGTGTAAAATGGAAGGCAGGACGGGGAGGCTGATAAATAAGCTCCCCACTCCATTAAACTAAACATATCTCTAAAAAATCGTCACATAGAGGTGTTTTTGTACAAATACCCTTCTTCTTATTAAGTCTAGTATCGGGTTCAGATATTTTATGTTTATTTACTTGTTGTAAGGCTAATTCAAGAGCTGGGTGAGATTCAATATAATCATAAGCACTTGAAACACTGAAGTAATTCATATAACTAATATCAACTAGACCTAATCTTTGTAAATTAGAGATTGAAGAAACTTGTTTTTTATAATCGACTTTATCATGTGAATCCATGATGTGTTGCTGTAATGTAAAATAATGTGCGTCTGATTTTACAGCTTCTAGGCTTATTAAAGGTATGTGTCTATTTTTCTGAAAAATACATAAGATTTCTGCATCTAAAGGGGATAATTGTTTGATTATCTCTACAAATGACGGATGAGTCTTAGCGTATTTTCTTTGATCTACACATGAGGAAATTAGATTTGCAAACATTTCTCTTAGGATTTCTGAATCAATATAGTACTTTGATGCCTCCAAAGCAGGACCTACTATATTTAATTGCGGTTCTATGAGAAACTCCTCAGGAATATCCTGAGTTTTATTTTGTATTCTATCAACATAATCTTCTAAATTTAGTTTGTGGCGATGTTCTTGCTTTTTAGCCCAAAGTGCTACATGACTTCCAATACCTAATTGCCATATATCTTTTAATGTTTCACCTACTGCTTGTGCTGGTTTACTAGCTGCTTCGTCAATGAATTTTGGTATTATAGCCATTATTTCCCTCCTTTTGGTGTTATTATATGTTAAAAGTCTATTGAGAACAATATGAATTAATTAATTGATTAAATTCGTTCGACAAATTTTGCGAATAGTTCCGTATGCTCACTCCCTGCCGATATAAAGATGGGAGGTGAGAGCGTGAAGACTTACACAATCACATTTGAATTAGTAACAGGCACTAAAGTTTCAATTGCTTTGCAACTGTCATCAACAAGTGAACTATACGATGTGCTTAATACTAAAGATCAATGGGTCGGTACACCATATAAGAAAGTTAATATGAGCCATGTAACTCATTATGTCATTAATTAGAATTGAATAAAAAAACAAAAAGCACCTAGTTTTCAGGTGCTTTTTTTGTTCCCTGTAAACTGCTTCCGGTGAAGAATCTCTATAAAAAGTATCGGCTTAAAGGTAGAGTGCGGCGGCAGTTTAGAGCGAACAAATTAAAGGAGTGAATGACATGACAACGGTACCGCCTTTAGGTGTTATTCCTAAGTGGCTACATGATGAACGTAGAACAGAAGATATAGCAGCAGCTATTGAACGAAGAATATCAGCAAGGTCAGAAATTCCTCTTGAGTGGTTTGAAGAGTACAACAACCTCATCAAGCACCAAGTAAAAAAATAAAGATCCCGAAACAAACACGAATCAGAAGGAGGCGGCAGGTGAATGTAAATGGAATCGAAGCACATTCAGGCGGAGAAAGATTACGTCAAAGGCATGAAATACAAGGACCTTGCCGAAAAATACGGAGTGTCGATCAACACCATAAAATCGTGGAAAAAGCGGCATGGTTGGGAAAGGAAAAAGGGTGCACCCAAAGAAAAAAAGGTGCACCCAAAAAAGGGTGGTCAACCGGGTAATGTTAATGCGTTAGGCAATAGCGGGGGAGCAGCACCAATACAAAACCAAAACGCAAAGACACACGGCTTTTACTCAAAGCACATGTCAGCTGAAGCGTTTGAGATCATGCAGGACATTCAGGAGTTTTCGCCCGTTGATCTGCTGTGGGAGCAAATACAGATTCAATTTACCGCTATTGTGCGAGCACAGAAAATAATGTTCGTTGAAAGCAAAGATGAAATGATTAAAGAGTTGAAAAAGAAAAAGTCAGTCGTTTCAGATTCTACTGATATTGAGGAAGAAGAATACGAGTTTCAATTTGCTTGGGATCGTCATGCTACATTCCTAAACGCTCAATCAAGAGCGATGGGAGAGCTGAGAAGCTTGATAAAACAGTTTGAGGGTTTAGCGCATGAGAAAGATGAAAGACGGCTTAAATTGAAGCAGATGAGGCTTAATATTGACAGAACAAAAGCTGAAGTGGAACGGCTTACAGATAATAAAGAAGATCAAACGTTTGAAATCATCATCAAGGATAAGGGGGACCGTTGATGGAAAAAGAAGTGAATCCCCACTTTAGAAAATTTCTTTTTGATTGGGATCAAAAGTTTCAGTTCCTAGTGGGTGGTTACGGTTCATCTAAGAGCTATCACATTGCCTTGAAACTCATCTTAAAGTTACTGGATGAAAAGAGAACAGCCCTTGTGATTCGTGAAGTCTATGACACACACAGGGATTCAACCTTTTCGCTGTTTGAAGAGATCGTAAATGAACTTGGGCTCGATCATGTGATCCAGTGTAGAACATCACCGCTCATGCTTAAATTCCATAATGAGAGCCGGATCATCTTCAAAGGGTTGGACAAGCCAGCCAAATTGAAGTCGATCAACAACATCTCGATCATATGGATTGAGGAATGTTCAGAAGTGAAGTACGAGGGATTCAAGGAGCTGCTTGGTCGTTTGCGTCATCCAACGCTGCAGCTGCACATGATCCTATCGACGAACCCTGTCGGCCAGGATAATTGGACGTACAGACATTTCTTTAAGGATGATCAAAACAATCGCTTCATCCTGGATGATGAAAGGTTATACAAAGAGCGAACGATCGCTATCAACGATACGTACTATCACCACTCGACGGCAGAAGATAACCTATTTCTACCTGTGAGCTATATCAAGCAGCTGGATGAACTGAAAGAATACGATCCCGACCTTTATCGAATTGCCCGAAAAGGTCATTTTGGCATAAACGGAATTCGTGTTCTGCCACAATTCGAGGTGCAGCCGCATGAAGATGTGATGTTGGCCATCTCAAATATTAATCGTCCTTTGCTTAGAGCGGGCATGGACTTTGGTTTCGTTGATTCATATAACGCAGTTGTCAGGTTGGCTGTGGATCACGAGAAGAAGTATCTATATATCTATTGGGAGTATTACGATCGTGGTAAGACCGATGATGTTACTGTCGAGGATTTGAAAGAGTTCGTCGAAACAAAAGAGCTGATCAAGGCTGATAATGAGCAGAAGACAATCGCATATTTCCGCAAGATGGGATACAACATGGTGGCCGCTCATAAGTTCCAAGGATCACGCTTGCAGTACACCAAGAAGATCAAGCGGTTCAAGAAAATCATATGTTCTGACTCATGCAAAAACACGATCTATGAGCTTCAGCCGCTCACGTACAAGACAGACAAGCGCGGCAATATCATAGAGGACGAGTTTCAGATTGACCCTCATACTTTTTCAGCCATCTGGTATGCGTTAGATGATTATGAGGTCACCGATCTGAAAGAACAGCCTAAAGAGCGGACACGTCCGAACAGAGATAGGAGGTCGATGAGAAGGCTATGACAAAACATGTGAAAGCTACTGTGTTTAAAGCAGACATCTCTCAAACTACGAAACAAATTCATGATGATAGTTTTAACTATGAGGCTGATGGATTGATCGAGCCGCCGTACAATATCACAGAGCTCAAACAAATAGCTGAGTATTCTACCATTCTTCAGCAATGCATCGATGCGTATAAAACAAACATTCTAGGTTTTGGCTTAGGAATTGAATATGTCTTTGATTTCAACGCTGAGGATGCACCAGAAGGAAAGAAAGGCGCTGCTGAAAAAGAATGGACGAGGCTTGAGGAACTTGTACGATACATGAACTATGATGAATCAGCCGAAGTGGTTCTAGGATATGTGATAGAAGATCGAGAGCGGACAGGGAATGGCTTTCTTGAAGTGTTACGTAATGGTACAGGGCAACCAGCTGGGATCGAGTATTTGGATGCTCAACACATGCGAATATGTAAGATAGGCGATCCTGTCGAAATTGACTTTAAATATACCGATCAGGGTCAAGTCAAATCTCTCAAAAGAATGAAGCGGTTCAGAAAGTATGTGCAGCAGGTCAACACTAAAAAAGTTTTCTTTAAGGAATACGGAGATCCAAGAACAATGAATGCATCTACAGGAGAATATAGCGAAAAAACCCCCCCTGAACTTGTAGCAAGCGAAGTCATTCACTTCAAGATCGGCAGCGGTACATATGTGTTCCTCGCTGGATTGGTAACATCGTCAATATGTACGGAGCGCGAAAAGCTGAAGAGCTGAACTACCTGTACTTTAAACAAGGTCGTCATGTGCCGGCTGCAATTACTGTAGAGAATGGAATGCTATCTGAAGCATCATACCAACAGTTGCAAGAGTACATGAATGGCATCGAAGGTTCAGACAATGCACATAAATTCCTTTTGCTTGAAGTCGAAGGGATTCCTAAAAAGAAAAAGGACGAAGTAAGCAATGACGAAGACCCTGCACCTGTGAAAGTTGAAATAAAATCACTGGCGGAGATTCTTCAGGAGGATGCGCTGTTCCTTGAATATGATGAGAAGACGAGAAACAAGATACGTTCCTCATTCCGTCTGCCGCCGATCTACACAGGCGAATCACAGGACTATAACAAGGCGACAGCTGACACCGCTCGAAAAACGACAGAAGAACAGGTATTCCAGCCGGAGAGAATGATCATCACTGGCAAACTCAATACACTCTTTCTTCCTGATCTTGATCTCTGGCATGTGCGACTCATATTAAATGGTCCTGATTTTCGTGATCCGCTCGAAATTGCAAAGGTTCTTACACCGTTTATTCAAGCAGGAGCGGTTTCACCGAATGACCTGCGTGATCTGGCTGGCCGTATTCTTGGTAAGACACTTGAAGAATGGCCAGAGGAAGAATATCACCGACCGATTGAGACTAAGCCAAAGGTATCAAATAGCTTTCTTGATACGGTTCTTCAAAAGTCTGCAGGTTCCCAAGAAGATCTGATTCATCTCTTAAAAGATGTCAGGGATGAACTAGAGGAGATCCGCAAATGAGCAAGATCGATCAGCTGATAAAAAACATCAATACCTTTGTACAAAAAGCGGAGGCAGATGAGGTCGAGGAACTCAAAGCGGCAGTGGCTGATTTCCCTGAACTGGAGGATATCCCTTCTTTGGTGGAGGAATATGAGAAAACCATCGCTAGATTGTTCAGATTGCAGCGCAGGACGTTTTTAAATGCTCTGAATGGTTTTATATCCAAGGACGATTCGGAGACGTTAGAATCAATTCTAGCGTTCTTTCAAAATGACTTGTTTGCAGCTGATGAATTTGCGGAGCTATTTGGAAAAGAAACGGCCATTTTCTTGACGCTGACAGTCACGCAGCTGGCTGAGAAGATCATGCATTCCATCGATGCAGATATTCCATTCAAGGTGCTTTCTGAGAAAACTGAACAGTGGATTGAATCATGGTCACAGGAGTTGGCGCAGCTTATGCAGCTGAATACTCATACAGCCATTGAGCAAACGCTGAAAGAGGGTATAAAAGAAGGTCGCTCTATCCAAGAGATTGAACTGGAGCTGAAGGACCTTCCTGAATTCAGCCGCAAGCGCGCACGTGTGACGGCGGTCACAGAAGTGTTGACCGCTTCTTCCGTTGCTCAACATGAATCCTATGTCCAATCTCCAGCTGTGACGGCAAAGCGATGGAAGCACAGTGGCGGGAAGAAGAATCAGTCCAGAGAAAGTCATGTGCAGCTGGACGGCACGATCATTCCCCTCGATGAAGAATTTGAGATACCAGGAAGCGGAGAGCGGTGCATGTTTCCGAGAGATACACAAGCTCACGCCAAAAGAGCGAGTAAATTGTCATTGTGCGGTGGGTCCTGTGGTTGACCCAGTCATTTTAGGTTTGTCAGCTGAGGAAAAAGAAGAGATTAGAAGAAGAGTATTACAAAACATGGAATGAAATAGTATAATATCCTCATTACTTTGGGAATGAGGGGAATTTATGAATTGGATGGAATTAGTATCGAGTGTAATAAACTCGATTGCATGGCCTATGGCAATAGTTTTAATTATATTTTTCTTAAAGAAGTCAATCAAAAAACTGCTTGATGATGTTGTATCAATTAAGTATGGAAATATTGAAATTATTAGGGAATTAAAGGACTCAGCTGATAGAGTTACAAAGAATACAAACGACATTGTTGATTCAGTAGGTGTAGACGAAAAACTTGTGAATCAGCTGTCTAATTCATCAAAAACCATAGAACAACTAAATAATCAGCTAGATCAAAAAGTTTTTGATCTATATACAGTTGGTGTAAAACCTGATCATGACATTTCAACGAATAATTTTAAACATCAAATAAAACCAATAACGTATTATGCAGGATACTTATTTGATAAAGGCATCATAACGGAGGAAATCTATAAAGTTATTGAAGATTTGAATGACTTGTATGACAAATTAAATTTTAATAAAACATATAAATATGCGAAAGAAAAATATCAAGAAAATGCTCGTAAGATAATTGCTGTTCTTGATAATAAAATAAAAGAAATTCAATCAAAGACCTCTAATTCATAGTGAGGTCTTTTTCTTTTGAAAGGAGGTGAATGAATTGCCACGCGAATTGATAAATGCGAAGATCACACACGTTTCATACGTGGACAAGGCTGCTAATCAAAAGCAGTTTTTTTTCGTTAAGTCAGAAAAAGAAAATGACTTTCAAAAAGAGATCAAGGTCATTGCAAAGGCTGATGATGCGCAGCGTCTTGTTTATGGAATTGTATACGAACCCAACGTAGCTGATGCACATGGAGATTACATGACACCAGAGGAAATTGAAAAAGCCGCTCATGGGTTCCTGAAGGATGCACGTGAGATCGACAAGCAGCATGATTTCCAAGGCGGTGTCGGGGAAGTCGTTGAATCGTACATTGCTCCGTCTGACTTTGAAATGGGCGATGAGATGATCAAGAAAGGATCGTGGGTCCTTGTGACAAAGGCATCACAAGATATCTGGGACCAAATTCAGCAAGGTCACATTACAGGCTACTCAATGGCTGGAACAGCAGACATAGGTAAACAAGAGGATCACAAGCCAGCTTCTGATGAGAAGGGGCTTTTTTCTTTGCTCAAAAACTTCTTTTTATCAAAAGGAGAAGTAAAGAACAGATACGACAAAGACCGCATGCGTCGTGAGTTTTGGGCGGCACAAGATGCCTTGAATTCTGTCTTATTTAAATGGGGTTCTTACGATGACGAAGGCTTGGAGACTGATCCTGAAAAGGTTAGGACAGCACTACAAGACTTTGTGGAAATTACACAAGAGATTCTGCTTACTGATGACTTGGCTGGGATTCAAACTGATCCACCTGAAGCTGTCGCAAAAGCAGGTAAAAAGTTTTCAGCAGCTAATCTGAATGAGCTAAAAAATGCAAGAGCCGCTATTGACAACTTACTAAGTCAAGCGGAAGAGAAGGAGGAGGAAGAAGACGTGAAAAAAGAAGATCTGCAAAAGATGCTAGATGACACAATTGCACCGGTTGTAAAACGACTGGAAGACCTTGAAAAAGGAGAAGGCGAGCAGCAAACTGATCCGCAAGAAAATCAACCAGATGAAGCTGTTGCAAAAGAAATGGCCGCAGCTGTAGAAAAGGCATTGGCTCCAGTTGTTGAAAGAGTCGAAGCGCTTGAAAAAGCACGTCCGCAAGGTAATGGTGTAGAGGATGCACAACAACAAAACGTACAAAAATCTGAAACGGTATGGGGCGGCTTGCTTTAAGCCGAGAAAAAGGAGGAACTAGAGTGAGAAATCAAGAGGTAATTAACAAAGCGGAAGTGACGCTTGGGACGTTAAAAACAGGCGGTCTAATGAATCCAACCCAATCTAGCACATTTATTCGTATGGTGCAAAATGCACCAACATTGCTGCAAGATGCACGTGTCATTCCGATGGATGGCGATGCACAAAAAATCGAAAAAATCGGTTTTGGTCAGCGGATTCTTCGTCCTGGTGTGGAAGGAAAAGCAGTTCCAGCAAGTGATCGAGTTGCACCAACAACAAGCACTGTGGAGCTTAATGCAAAAGAAGTCATCGCAGAAGTGAATATTACTTATGACACACTTGAAAACAACATCGAGGGCGATGCTTTGCAAAACACCATCATGCAAATGCTGGCTGAACGAGCTGCAGTAGATATTGAAGAATTGATCTTAAATGGTGATACATCTTCATCTGATACTTACCTTGCGCAGCTTGATGGTATCCGCAAGCAAGCGACATCTCATATCGTAGATGTTGCTGGTGAACCACTTACACGCCAAGTATTCAAACAAGGATACAAAGCTGTTCCACCAAAATATTTGCGAGTCCCACAAGAGTTCCGTTTCTATTCTTCCCCAGGGCAAGAGGTCGAATGGAAAGACAAAGTAGCGGATCGTCAAACAAATTTAGGAGATGCAGCAGTACAAGGTGGGCTTTCTTCTGCATTCGGTGTTCCAGTCAAAGGAATTGCAAATATGCAACCGTATGATGCGGACGGCACAGATGTTTCAGATATTTTATTGACTCATCCAAAAAACATCATCTTGGGCTTCTCTCGTAATATCCGTATTGAGGTTGATAAAGACATCCGTAATCGTAAGTTCATTATCGTCCTTACTGCGAAGCTCGACAGCAAATTTGAGGAAGAAGATGCTGTTGCTAAGATCATCAAGGTCAAGGAGTGATCAATATGTATACAGCGGTTTTGATCAAAGGAAAGACATACTCTGTAATGGGTCATGTCTTTCTTTTAAATCAGGAGAAAGAGATTGAGAAAAAGGTATTTCAATATCTCAATGGTAATGAGTTCTTTGATTGTAAGCAGCTTGATGTTCCTGATGATGATAAGCCTGTGAAAGATGAAGAACCAAAAGAGACTGAAGAAGAACCGGCACAAGAAACAAAAACCTACACTGAATCAGAACTGAAGGGCATGAACAAAACTGAACAAGAAGCCATTGTTATTGATCTTGGCGGCGATCCGACTCAGCTCAAAGATAAGAGTGAAAGAATTGCCTTCATCCTTGAGCATCAACAGCAACAAGAAAAAAAAGGAGAGTAAGGCTGATGCTGATCTCTCCTGAAGATGTTAGGGCGTATACCGTATTCGAGAGCGTGAAAAACCGCTCGGATGAACTATTGGAAAGTGACATCATCGAAGCTGAAGCTGAGGTATTTAAGATCGTAGGTCATGAGTTCACAAGTGAAAAATATCAGCCGCTTCCTGAAAAGGCAAAGATCGCATTGATTAAAATGGCGCAGTTCTTCGCACTTATTAACGGTGATGAATCAATCATAAAAGGGTACAAGTCGGAAAAGATTGGCGACTACTCTTACACACTGGCAGACGGGGACGCCGTTACAAAGCCAGATGTGTATAACCTGTTGATAGATTTCATTGAGCCAATTGATCCACCGGAAGATCCGGCAAGTGTAAGAATGAGGTTGAGATCGCTATGAGCTATCAATCATTGCTAACGGATCGATGCGATATTTTCCATCTACAGAATAAGCAGCTGTCAAAAGATCGTTTTGGCGTGCCAGTTCAAGATGCGCAGCCGGTCTTTTCATATCCTGATGAGCCTGATCAAGTTGATCAAGCATGTTACTTCACAGAGAGAAATCAAAACATCACACAGCAGGAGCCAAACGCAATCATTCATCAATCGTACCTTGTTCATTTTCCTATTACCGCTGATGTTCGTCTAAATGACAAAGTAGTATGGGAAGGTATTACATTGAAACTGCAAAAGCCAAGGAAGATCAAGAACCATCATATAGAGGTGGTAGCGATGAGGAGTGAAAGCCTATGAGGATTGATGGTCTTGATCAATTCATAGAGGACTTGAATGCTGCGGTGAATGGCGGCTTGCAAGCAGAGTATGAAGAGTGGCTTGAAGGAATGGGTTATGAGTTCCTAGATATTGTTCAGGATGAAGTTATCCGAACAAAAACAGTGGATGCTCGACGTTTGCTCAACTCATTCCAAAAGGGAGACCAAGAAAACGTATTTTCTATGAGCAGCGGTGGTCTTACCTTGGATGTAGGGACCAACTTGGAATATGCATCTTACACAAACGATGGCCACTTTACTATTGATCCCTCCAAGAATCAGGACAGACGATGGGTTCCTGGCAGATGGTTTGGTGACCGGTTTGAATACGATCCAAACGCTGAAACAGGAATGCTTCTAAAGTTCCAGTGGGTTGAGGGCAGCGGCTATTGGGATAATGCTCTAAGCATCTTCGGGCAGATGTTTGAACAATCACTAGATCGCAAGTTGCAGCAATGGATCGATGAAAAATTTGGGCGGTGATTAGATGAATCAAGAAGTCGGCGCCATCATGAATTATTGTTACAAGCAGTTTCCGGTGAAGGTTTACGAAAAGAAAATTCCTGAACAATTTCAGGTCCCATCCATGTACTTTCCAGCAGCATGGGTCAATACAAGAAACGATACTGTTTCAACGTTCCTCAAAACATACACGCTGCATATTAAAGTGTTTCACAAAGATTCTGGACAGGCTCATGATGCAGCGGAGTCGATAGTAGATGCCTTATCAGCGGATCGGAATATCATTCAGATGGTCAGTGTAGAAGGTGAACCGCTTGATCAATATGTTCGCATTAAGAGGGCAGAGACAAGAATTGCTGATCAAGGCGTGGCAACGATTGTCCTCACATGGGATAGTGCCTATTGGTACAACCGAGATGAGCAGCCGAGCCTAGATGACATAAATTTTTCAGATGGGGTGATAAAAAGTGGCCAAGAATAAAAATGAATCACAGGTGAAAGAAGAAAAAGCCGCACCTGTTCTTACTAAAGAAGCGGCATTTTCATTTGAAGCCTTGAAAGAGCACAGCAAGGAATTGTTTGGCGTAAAGCCTGAAATCCTTGAAGGTGCTCTTTTTTATATCAAAGATCAACCAATTACAAAAACAGAAGCGAAAAAGCAGATTGATGCTTTTTTGTCTAAGGAGGTTTAAGCATGAATGGAGGTACTTTTACACCAGGTACAGAGAAAAAACGTCCTGGTATCTACTTCAATTTCAAAACCACAGCACAGCAGCGTATCACGTTAGGTGATCGCGGAACCGTTGCACTACCAATCACAATGAGCTGGGGAGAGCCGAAGACGTTCATCTCTATCTCAGGCATCGAGGACTTAAATAAAAAAGTCGGATTAAACATCGATGACAAATCACTGCTGCTCTTCCGAGAAGCGAAGAAAAAAGCACAAACCGTCTTGCTTTATCGCTTGAATGAAGGGGAGCCTGCAAAGGCTCAGATCAGCGAGAATTTCAACGTTCTTGCCAATTATGGTGGACAAAAAGGTAATGAGGTCACGATCCAAGTTACTGAAAATGTATTGGATAGCTCCAAGCGTGATGTGGTGACTTACGTTGGTACAGATATTGTTGATAAGCAGGTTGTCACTGATGTCAAAGAGCTGAAGCAAAACAAATATGTTTCATTCTCTGGTGAAGGTGAAGTGACAATCACTGCTGGTGTAACACTGAGCGGTGGGAAAAACGGCGTGCCAAGTGTCGCAGACTATACAGCTTTTTTAGAAGAAGCTGAAACAGAATACTTTGACGTAATTTCACTGCCTAATAACACTAGCGAGCAGTTAAAAGCGACATTTGTGGCCTTCGTCAAGCGTCTGCGTGATGATCAAGGACGTAAGGTGCAAGGTGTTTTACCGAACTATGAAGCTAATCACGAGGGAATTATCAATGTCACAAGTGGCGTTCTGCTAGAAGACGGCACAGAGATCACGCCAGCAAAAGCAACTGCATGGGTTGCCGGTGCAGCGGCAGGAGCCAACTTCAATCAGTCATTAACCTTTGTTGAATATGAAGGGGCTGTTGATACATTAGAGCGCCTTGATAATGATCAAGTGGAATACCGTTTATCACAAGGCGAATTCTTGTTCACGTTTGATGCGCGTGATCGCACAGTGAGCGTCGAGAAGGACATTAACTCTTTAACGACTTATACAACCGAGAAGAACAAGACATTCGCTAAAAACAAGATCATTCGTGTGCTTGATGCGATCAACAATGATCTCACACGTGAATTGAAGGATCTGATTAAGTTACGCAAAGCAAATGGAAATGACATTCCGGCATCGGATGATGGTCTGCAGCTTGTGAAAACACTCATCACGCAATATCTCACGCAGCTCCAAGATGGATCTGGAATCACTGGCTTTGATTCTGAAACGGATATCACGATCAGCTTGAATGAAGATCGTGACGGTTTCTTGATTGATCTAGCTGTTCAACCAGTTGATGCAGCTGAAAAATTCTATTTCAATGTAGAGGTGAAATAAGATGGCTTTTAAAGCGCAGAATACCATTTCAGGTAAGGAAGGGCGTCTTTTTCTCGATGGTGAGGAATTGGCATTTATCAAAACCTTTGAAGCAAACGTGGAGAAAAACAAATCAGAAGTTAACGTTATGGGCCGTCGTATGACCGGTCACAAGACAACCGGTGCGAATGGTACTGGCACAGCGACTTTCTATAAAGTCACATCACGTTTCGTTCAGCTCATGCTCAACTATGTGAAGAAAGGGGAAGACCCATACTTCACTATTCAAGCTGTTCTGGATGACAAATCATCCGCTCGTGGCACTGAGCGTGTCACATTGTTTGATGTGAACTTTGATTCTGCAAAGATCGCGGGGCTTGATGTGGATTCAGAAGCACTTGAAGAAGAGGTTCCTTTCACGTTTGAGGACTTTGATCTTCCTGAGAAGCTGAAGGATAGTTTTTAATTCGTATTTGATTTATTAACAGTAGAATTATATACTTAAATATATAATTATTTGTTGCGGTTGGTTTATCTAAATCGCAACTTGCGTAGAATAAAAAGAAGCCAGGATGTTGGTAGCATCCTAGCTGAATCGTACAATTTTGGCCTATCAAGAGGGCTGACTTGTTCCAAAGTTAGAAAAATCTTTGAAAATAGACTTACCCTTTTACTTTTGGCGAGCTCAAGGGGGGTCTATTTTTTCTTTTTAAAAAGTGCCAACAGTGTCACGACGAATGTCAGAATGCTTACGGTAAAAATCCCAAAAGCAATCATTAGACTAATCGCTTCAAACGTTGACATGAGCATCACCCCCTTTCTAACGGGGATGAGCCAGACCGTCCCTTGATAAATTGTACGATGTCTATTATACATGAAAAGATTGGAAAGCACATTCAAAAAATGGATGTGCTTTTTTGTATTCAAAAAAACAAATCAAAGGGAGTTTTTAAACATGAGCGAAAAACAAACAAACAACGTATATGATCTTTCATTCTTCATGCCAGGACAAACAGCGGAAACAGAAGAAATCAAATCAATCATTTCAAAGCGCTTTGTTGATAAGAAAGGTGAAGTGATTCCATTCGTATTCAAAGCGATCACAACTGAGCGCATCGATGAACTGGAGAAAGAAAATACGACTTACAAAAATGTCAAAGGTCGCGGACGTGTGAAAGACTTGGATTCTCAACGCTTCTATGCACGTATTGCGGTTGAATCAACTATTTATCCTGACTTTAAGTCAAAAGAATTGCGCGAAGCATACAGCACACAAGATCCAGTCGAAGTGGCAAAGCGTGTCCTGTCTGTCGGTGGTGAATATGCGAACTGGTTAAACAAAGCCATTGAGGTTAACGGTTTTGAAGATGAAATTGAGGACCTTGAAACAGAAGCAAAAAACTAATAAAAGACGGGAACAAAGAGGCTGTGTATCTGTATTACTGCATGCATGAGCTTCATTACTCCCCGTCTGAACTCTTAGAGGTCTATGAAGCGCCAAGGCGTTTCAAGGGCTTTTTGTTTGGGTTAATAGCCCATAAATTAGAAGTGCTTGAAAAGGAATCGAAGAAAGGAGGATAAGACATGGCTCGTTTAACCGCTCGGTTTGAATTACAAGACCGGATCACGCGTAAGTTGCGTTTGATCAGAGGGGACCTAGAACGCCTTGATAGATTGCGCCGCAGATCAGAGCGGCCAATCACTTTAAGAATCAGGGACAATGCCACAATTGCATTAAGACGTGTGCAGCGGTTTGTATTGCGCGATCTTGCGCGAACTTATCAGCTGACGCTTGATGTAAATGATCTGGCCACAAGAGCACTACGAAAGTTCAATGGCTTCTTACAACGCAAGATGCCGCGTACTCATAGCGTGCTGATGCGTATTAAAGATCAGGCAACACCAGGACTTGTCCGGTTGCGTCGTTACATCGATCGTAAATTTGGCAAAGTAGAGCGGTTTGCCATAACGGTCTATGATCGGGCAACCGCAGGGATCAAACGTATTGCTTCATATGCAGCGCGGCAGCTTGGCCGAGGGTACAGCTATACCATTAGAGCTGTTGATATGGTCCGGCGTACAGTTAGCCGTATAGCGTCTTATACTCGGAATACCTTGGGTACAGAATACAGGGTGGCGATCAACGCGATTGATCGTTTCACTGCTCCAGTACGTGGGGCTGTCTCATTTGCAAATACCCATTTGGGACGGACTTACACAACCACAATTAAGGTCCTTGACCTAATCACAAAGCCATTGAGAGGGATCGTGTCAGCTGTCACCAGTACGCTTGGTTTGCTTGGAGTAGGAGCCGGTGCAACATGTGGTATTGTTGTGCCACTTAAAATGGTGGCGGATCGACAGAACATGACCACTGCGTTTGAAACTCTCTTAGGCAGCAGAGGGAAAGCCGATGCACGACTGGACGAGCTGACAGCCTTTGCCGGGCAAACGCCATTTACTCGTGATGAGATTTTCGAGTCATCTCGCGTCCTCCAAGTATTTACGGGCAATGCCCTTTCTACGACTGAAGGAATGAAGCTAGTAGGGGACGTTGCCGCAGGTGTTCAACGGCCATTTTCCGAAGTTGCGTTATGGATGGGGCGTTTATATGACGGCATTAAATCGGGGCGTCCTATCGGTGACGCAACGGCAGCTCTGCAAGAAATGGGGGCGATCTCTGGTGATGCCAGAGGGAAACTAGAGAAGCTTGCAAAGAGCGGCAAGGACATAAATAAAACTTGGCCAGAAGTAACGAAGGAATTTGGCAAATACAACGATATGATGATCAAAATGTCGGACAACTTGGCCAACTTATTTCTGGGTGTCAAATCATTCATCAACAACAGCATCCTTATGCCTTGGGGTAAAGGGCTTGCAGCTGCGTTCCAACCCGCTCTTGAAGCGTTTAGAACATGGCGTGGGGAATACTCCTTTGTACTGACCGATCTTTCCAATAAAGCTGAAAAGACGGGCAAGAAATTTGCTAACAGCTTCCTTGATCCGACAAAGAGTGTTTTCGGATTTATTGGTGATCAGTTCAAAATCTTGTTCCCTGGTGAGAAGTTAACCAAGAAACAGACACAAGAACTGAAGGTCAAGTTTAAAGACAACCCTAAACTGAAGAAGCACTTTGAACAGCTAGAAAAATACAGGAAAATGGACTTTGAAACTCGGTGGAAGCTCGTTCTTGATAATACGAAAGACGTTTTTGGCCAATGGTGGGAAAAGACAGGAAAGCCTGGTCTTTTCAAAATGGCCGAGAATGTCGGGAAGACTTACGGCGGCATCATAAACGGTGTTATCAACGGTCTACTTGGTATTGATGACAAATCTTCCGAGGACAGTTTCACTGATGCAGGAGCAAAGGCAGGAAAGATATTCATTGAATCGTTTCTTGAAGCTCTTGATCCTGTGCAATTAGGTATTCGGATCGCCAAGAAAATTGGCGAGATCAACTGGAATGCCCTAACAGGAGAAGGATCAATTGCTGGTGCTTTGATTGCCAATGCATTTGCACTCGCATTCCTCGGAAAAGTGGCCACGTTATTAAAGCCGCTCAAATCCATTCTTTCTGGCGCTTTTGCTGCCTACAAATGGGGCAAAGGTTTAAGAGGAGGAATGGGAGCAGGAACGAGCGGTGGTGTAATTGGAGGTTCTGGAGGAGCAGGGCGACCACCAAGGAACCAACGACCTCCTGAATATCGTCAGCCTTGGATCAATAGAGGGGAACCGGTACGTCCAACAACGCCAAACCAAGGGCGTGGCGGTGGATTCTTAGGAAATCTCGGTAAAGGTGCAAAGAGTATTGGAAAACGCATTCCTATTCTCGGTACACTGATTGCCGCAACAGAGTTAATCGGTATGAACAATGATAATAAAGGCGAGAAGATCGGTGGGTTCACAGGAAATCTAGGTGGCGGTATTGGTGGAGCCGCAATCGGAACAATGATCGCACCTGGTATCGGTACAGCTATCGGTGGAATCTTAGGAAGCATCTTTGGCGGTGATCTTGGCAAATGGATTGGAAAGATGTTCGACAACGGAACCATCAAGAAAAAATGGGATGAGATCGTCAAATGGTCAGAGGATGCAATCAAGTGGATTAAAGATACTTGGAAAGATATTTCTACTTGGTTCAATGACAACGTTGCTGAACCAATTGGTGGTTTTTTTGAAAAAGCATGGACAAAAATTAAAACCACTTGGGAGAAAGTCTCTAACTGGTTCATGGAAAACGTATTCATACCTATTTATAACTTTGTCGTACCAATCGTCAACTTTGTGGTTGGTGTTTTCACCGTTGCTTGGAACATTATTAAAACCATATGGGGTGTTGCATCAACTTGGTTCATGGAAAAGGTATGGAAACCATATGGTAAATATGCAGTAGAAGCCATTGGATGGGTATGGAATAAACTTGTTGATACATGGAATTGGATCAAAGAGACATGGGGAGTATTGTCTGAATGGTTTAATGAATATGTGTGGACACCATTTAAGACATATGCCATTCCAGCAATCATGTTTATCTGGAATCTATTCAAAGGTACATGGAACTGGATTAAAACAACATGGGTGATACTTGCAACTTGGTTTGATGAGTATGTATGGCAACCGTTTAAAACTTACGCTTTGCCAGCCATTATCTTTATATGGAATTTGTTTAAAAATACGTGGAACTGGATTAAAACCACTTGGATTATTCTTGCCAAATGGTTTGATGAATACGTGTGGCAACCATATAAAAAATATGCAGAACCAGCGATTTCCTTTGTGTGGGAGAAATTCCAAGATGCCTGGAGAATTATCAAAGGTATCTGGAAGACAGTGAGTGGATGGTTTGAAGAGAAAGTATTTAATCCATTAAAAAAGCATGCTGAGAACTTAAAAAAGACATGGCAAGGAATCTTTGGAGTTGTAGGAAATGTAGTCGGTAAAATTAAAGAAACCAACGGAAATGTATTTAAATTTTTTGAAAAGACAGGTGAAGAAAAGACAGGATATAAAAAAATCCCTACTAAGGGGAAAAAGCCAGATCAGAAAGCCACCGGTGGTTATATCACAAAGCCAACACTTTCATGGATAGGTGAAGCGGGGAAAGAGTTTGTCATCCCGACTGAAAACAATAAAGGTCGAGGAAAGATGTTGCTTGCTCAGGCTGCTTCTCACCTTGGAATGTCTGTTGTGCCAAACGGTGCATCACCAACCTCTCCAGCAAGCTCATCATCTCCTATGAGACCGGCAGCTGCTTCAGCAGTTTCCACTTCTGCAAGTGGATCAGTATCAATTGGAGACGCGGGCAACGCATCAAAATACGGGGAACAGTTTAGCACTGACTTTGAAAAAGGGTTAAACAGCAAAGTCGTTTCGCTTGAACAGTGGAAACAAGCCAATATCAAGCAACCATTTACTCAAATTCAGACATCGACTCCGCAGTATGGAGCGCAAACTGTCACCGGCTTTGCTGCAGGTCAAAACATGACACCAACTGGCACAGGTCAATTCTTAGATCAAAATGTAAGACAACCTTTCTTATCTGCCCGACAAGAGTCACCTACATGGGGCGGTGGACTGATTGACTCATTCAATAGCGGTATGAGGTCAAAAGGAAGCGAAGTGACACAAGCGGCCAAGGACATGGCGAAGAAAGTAGAACAGGCGTTTAGAGAAGAATTAGATATTCATTCTCCTTCACGTGTCATGATGAGTCTTGGGAAATTCGCATCAATCGGTGTCGTCAAAGGTCTTGATTCAGTTGATGTAAAGAAATTCGCAGAGAATCAAGCCGGTTCCTTAATTGCTGCATTTAGTGGAATGGGCGCATCTAATCTGAGTGTTCAACAATGGCTTATGGCAGCTCTGATGGCAACCGGTACATCTATGAGCTGGTTACCTGGTTTGATGACGATCGCGCAGCATGAGTCACGTGGAAACCCGAAAGCGATCAACCTATGGGATTCAAACGCCAAAAGAGGAACGCCATCTAAAGGATTGATGCAGACCATTGATCCGACCTTTAATTCTAATAAGGCAAGCGGCATGAACGACATCTGGAACCCGATCCATAATGCTGCAGCTGCTATCAATTACATCAAAGGCAGATATGGGAATGTGTACAACACGCCTGGATTGAGAAGTATCAGAAACGGTGGACCATATAAGGGTTATGCAAACGGGGGACTGATCACTCAGGAACAGATAGCTAGAGTCGGTGAAGGAAACAAGCGTGAATGGATTATTCCTGAAGAACGAGGCATACGTGGTCGCTACTTGTTGGCTCAAGCTGCACAGGCTTTAGGAATGGACGTATATGATCCGGCCAACACTGCATCATCTGAGCTTTCACAAGGGCAGGTGCAAACTGTAACAGCTGGCACAACGAATGCACCTTCTGCTTCTGGTGGATCAAAACAGATCATCATTAATTTTAATGGTGAGCAGCATTATCATAATGGCCAAGATGCAGAAGGGCTTGCAGAGAAGATCAAACAGATGTTGATTGATGAGTTAGAGAATGAAATCAACACAGGAACGAAGGGGGTCGTGATCGATGGCTAAATCAAAATATCAACTTTGGATTTCGCAAGGGAAGGACAAATTACGATTCCCTGTCCTTCCTGAAAAACTTGAACTGAACAACAACGTACAAAATGAATCTATCAAAGTATCAAAATTTGGCGAGCTTACATTTTTGGATGTACCAGGGGCTCGCCAAATTTCATTTACAACGTTTTTTCCAAAGAAATATACACCGATTGCCGAATATAAAAGCATTCCTTCACCAGAGAATGCGATCGCCAAAATAGAGCGATTCATGAAATCAAAAAAGCCTGTACGCTTTATTGTCACAGGGACAAAAATAAATATGCAATGCAGCATAGAAAGCTTCAATCACAATGAGGGTACTTATGATGTTGGTGATCGAGAATTCACGCTGCAGCTTAAAGAATATAAAACTGCATCACCTAGAAAAATTAAAAGGAAAGCCAAAAAGAGCAGCAAAAAACGCAGCTCAAAAAGCGCACCTAAAGTGTACACCGTTAAAAAGGGTGATACCTTGTGGGATATTTCTGGCCGCTTCTATGGTGATAGCACAAAATGGCGCCGCATTTGGAATGCGAATAAAGCCGCGATGATCAAACGAAGTAGACGCAATATTAGACAACCAGGGCATTGGATTTTCCCTGGTCAAAAATTAAAAATACCACAATAGGGGGGCTGACATTGATTGAGCTTTTTGCCATCAGAAGCGGAACCATGTACGAGCTTGTGACAGAGAGTGTGACACTTCGGGGGCAAAGGTATCAGGCCCCTCGCTCTATTCAGGCAAATATTATCACTAAACAGGGCAGTCAAACATATTACAGCGTCAAAGAGGGTGACACGGTTCTTTTCAAGTGGAAGGGAAAAGAGCTTTTCAGAGGAACAGTATTTGCAAGAAAGCCGAAGGACGAAAAGCTCACTTTTACTGCTTACGACATGCTTCAGTATTTGGTGAAGAACCAGGATGTGTATGTATTTTCAAATAAGAGAGCTGATCAAATAATGAAGCGGCTTGGTCAAGATTTTCAGATCCCGATGACGTCGATCGCTAACACTGGCCATGTCATTAAATCACTTGTATTCAAAAACGATACAAGCCTTTATGACATCATCCTGCAGGCGTTGAAAGAAACAAAGAAGCAAACAGGGCATAACTATCAAATCTATTCTGCTAAAGGAAAGATGGGGCTGAGAGCGTGGCCTGATCCGTCCGAAGTATGGGTCATTGAATCAGGCGTGAATCTCATTGATTATCAATACAGCACATCGATTGAGGAAACGGCCACACGTGTGAAGATGAGAGCGACACGTGTGGAAAAAATCAAAGTTTTAAAGAAGGAAAAAAAGAAATCGAAGTCTACAGATAAAGAAAAAGATAAGAGAACGACTAAAACCACGAAGCCGAAAACTATCACTCAAAAGAAAGAGATTGAGATGTTGGCTGTGGCGAATGATAGTGCTGCTAGAAGTAAATACGGCATCCTGCAGCACGTCGAAAGAGTGTCAGGGGAAATCAATCAGGCACAGCTGCAAAAGAGGGCTGATGTTCGTCTCTCACAGAAAAAGGGCGTGAAAAAAGAACTCAAAAGTATCCAAGCTCTAGGTATTCCTGGATTACAAAGCGGCATGCCAATACGCATCATCATTCCTGATATCGGTATCAAAAAAACGTACTGGATCGATCAAGACAGCCATGAATTTAAAGGAACCAAACACACCATGACGATTGATGTCGTTGAAAAGAATACGATCCCAACGGGGAACCAGACATGAAACTAAGCGAGGCAATTAAGCGATTGGCTGTCGATGCTGTTGATGCACAATCACCAATGGAATTGATACTCGGTGATGTGGTGTCTGTTTCCCCTCTTAGTGTTCGACTCAATGAGAATGATAAACTCATCATTCCTGAAGAACTTCTTATCTGGCCAGCCCGCTTAGACGAGGGGGAAGATGATGAGCTAGAAGAAGGCGATAGTGTCATGGTCCTTGCGATGACAGGCGGACAAACGTTTTACATCTTAGATAAAGTAGTAGGAGGTGGTTCATAATGGTTCTTTCACCTGAAGAAGAGATTGAGGATTTGGATGAGGACGAAGAGGATATTGTTGAACCTTCGACCACCTACCGTATCGACTTCGAGTCAGGACGTCTAACCAATGAAAAGATTAATGGTCTCGATGCCATTCGCCAATTCGTCTATATGGCTTTGCGAACGGAACGATATTCACATGCCGTTTATAGCCATGACGTAGGATGCGAAGTGCAGGAAGCTGTGTCTGATGAAGAATCAACGGACGAATACAAGGAGATGGAAATCCCGCGGCTCATTGAAGAAGCTCTTTTAGTAGATGAAAGAATTGAAAGTGTGCAAGATTTTCAGATCACTAAAGAGGGTGCAGTCTTTAAGGTGGTATTTGACGTGGTGACTGATGAAGGGACCTTGGAGATCGAGGAGGTGATCGGAGATGTTTGAGGAACAATCGTATGAAGCCATCATGGAACGCATGTTGGAAAGAATACCTGATGACATAGATAAAAGAGAAAACAGCGTGATATGGAATGCGTTGGCTCCTGCAGCTGCCGAACTTGCTCAATCTTATATATGGCTAGATCAGGTATTCGATCTTGTCTTTGCGGATACAGCACAGGGAGAATTTTTAGATAGACGAGCTGCTGAAGTGGGGATCACTCGTAAAGCGGCCACAAGTGCTGTATGGTCCGTTGAAGTCTCGCCTGAAGGTATCAGAATACCAACAGGATCAAGGTTCTACATTGATAGTCTATATTTTCAATTTCAATCCGATGGAACTTTGAAAAGTGAAACAGCGGGTTCTATAGGGAACGGGAATTTTGCAGAGCTGCCGCTCCTGTCACTCGATAACATACCAGGTTTAGAATCAGTCATTTTCGAGGAGCTGAAAATACCTGGTCAAGAAGAAGAAGACGATGAAGCGCTGTATGAAAGGTACTTGATGAGGGCAAGGCGGGAGGCTGTCAGTGCCAACAAAGCTCACTATAAAAAGTGGGCTGAAGAAGTAGAAGGAGTTGGCAGGGCAAAGGTTTTTCCTCTTTGGAACGGAGAAGGAACGGTCAAAATTGTCATCACAGATGGGAATTTTGATGTTGCGACGGATCTGCTTGTCAATAAGGTGCAGGAGTACATTGATCCGGTTCCAGGCGAAGGAGAAGGCCAAGCACCAATCGGGGCTACTGCCACTATTGAAAGCGCCAAGTGGAAAGATGTTGAGGTGTCCGTATCTGTGGAGCTTAAAATGGATTACTCCATTGAGGATGCACAAGAGGAAATTGAAGAGAAGGTCAAAGCGTTTCTAAAATCACTTGCCTTTGAAGAAAATGTGATCAGAATGTCAGCGATCAATGACATTTTGTATCATGCGGATAGTGTCTCTGATTATGCGGATGTGTTGATCAACGGTGAAGCCAAAAACTTGCCGCTTCAGGACATTGAAATTCCGCGTCTAGGGCAGGTGAACGTCATTGAGCAAGCTTGATGAAATGAAAGCTTACCTTCCTGCTTATCTTACAGAGATCACAGATTTTGATGAGCTCATGAAATCCGAAGCTCCTGAGATGGAAAGGCTAGACGATTCTATTTTTGATATGACTGATCAACTGTTTCCGCTCACTGCCACATGGGGGCTTAATCGATGGGAAAGAATGTTGAAGGTGCAGCGTGAATCAGGTGATTCTATTGAGCTGCGCAGGGCACGTGTATTGAATCTCATGTCAAACATTCCACCGATCACGTATGCATCACTAGAAAGAGCAGTGAACCGGTTCTTGAAGAACCCTAGCGCAGTGGTTCGTCTAACGACAGGCCGCTATCATTTCTCCCTTCGTGTTAATTTGGATGACCTGCAGAACACCAGATACATTGTGGAGACGCTTGAAAACTTAAAGCCTGCACACTTGGCTTACAAATTCACAAGCGTTCATCATACGGATGTTCATGAAATCAAAGGCTATCATAACCGGCTCACACTGCGCAGCAGAGTGGGCTTTTTTGATCACATCCCGATTCTGTTAAATGGAGAGTTTTTACTTAATGGCACTTTTTATTTGAGCGGATCGCGCAATTCAACAGATATTCCAGTGCGCTTCCGGCAATCTTTAAAGCTGGCCATGAAGCTCAAAAAAGAAATGAAAGTTCTTGTACGTACAAGATATGTCATGGTAGGAGCCAAACACGAAACGTATCAACAAGCAGCTCTCACACTTCGATCACGCTTAAACCATGTTAGGAAAGAAAAAAAGAAAATGACATTCCGCATGGCTACTCATGTATCAAATGAGCAAAGCGGAAGTGTAATCATTAAGCAGAAATATTGGACGCTTGATGGATCAGTACCGCTAGACGGTTCAAAATATCTAGCTGCCACGTCCAAACAAATAGATTTATAAAGGAGGATCATAATGGCTGATCAATTAACTGTTACAACGCTTTATGCTCGCCAACAAATGGCGAAGGCTAGAGCGGAGGGAACGAAGCTCACAAAAGTGGTTAAGATGGCTTTTGGGAATGGTGGAACTAAGGACGGAAAGCCAATCTCTCTGGATGGAACAGAACAAGAATTAAAGAGTGAGCTTGTTCAAAAAGAAATTGATTCATACGAATTCATGGAGCCAGCGAAGATCCGGTACACGTGCACCATCGCTGAAGGAGAACTGGCAGGAGAAGTCATCAACGAATTGGCTCTTGTTGATGAAGATGGAAAGTTTACTGCGATCCGCACCATGACGGACAAGCAAAAAGACGGTGACATCGAATTCATCTTTGAGATTGATGATATTTACTAGGAAAGGAGTGCTCATAGATGGACATTAAATCTCCTAAGGCTTTTGAAACAAGCGACAAAGCTCATGCGGATCTGTTCAATGACATGGTGAAAGTATTACTTGAAAATGATACTGGACTGTTAGATCAGATCATAGAACATATTGGCGATACTCAGCCGCATGCATCTGCAGTAGAGAAGAAGAAATGGAATGAATCGCAGCTTTATAAGATCACAGCTGATGACGGCAAATACTTGATTTCTGTTCCAACTGACGGAAGTATTTTTGATGCGATAAAAGACAAGGGGACCTGTACTTTCATTGCATCCCCAGGGGTAGAAGATTCCCCTGCCCCTAGTAACGCCTATTTAAGAGGAATACAGACAGTTGGCCAAGATAAGATTGGGACTGGCTTTGCGGTAGACACGTCAGGTAATGCATACTACTTCTACTATAATTCCAACCATATATCTATCACTTGGACGAGGCTCCCGACAATAGCTGAACAAGATAAATGGAACAATGCTCAACTCTATAAATTGACTCAAGATTCGGGTGAACGAAAACCGCTCCCCAAAGTATTAAACGGAACAGATGTCTTATCATTGCCTCCTGGCCGTTATTATGCAGCTGGGCAATACCTTACAAACATGCCGACTATAAACGACTCAGGTTGGTTCAATATTGATGTTGAAGCTGCTGTAACTAGAAAAGACATCCATGTATGCAGGAGTTTCGATAATTCACATTGGGTCGGAACTGTCCATACAGAGAGGAATTTTACAGGTTGGAAACGTGTTCTTACTGACGCAGAGGCAAAACTCAATTGGAAGTATCCTACGATCGGCAACGGTTGGAAAACATATCAGTCTGAGGTCAATAATGATTATCGGGTACGTGTTGCAAAGGATGCGCTGGGAACTGTTACTGTTAAGGGAGCAATTGCCGGAGGGACATTAGGTGATGTACCTGCCTTTATGTTACCAGAAGGATGTGAACCAGTTGCTCCTTTCTACAATCTTGGAGTCGCTTCAAGTACCGGTGGTTTTAAAGGACCTCAATATAGTAGACAATATATCGCAACTGATGGCCGTTTCTGCATACAAAGCACAAGCAGCAATACTGAGTTTATTGTTGTGAACTGCATGTTCAAAGCAAAGGAGGGATAAATCATATGAAGCCAATATACGCGTACGATGAGGTTTTCAAGTATGTACCTGGTGGGGATAAAGAAATACCCGATGATGCTGAAATTCCAAAGGGGTTTACAGACGTTCAACCGCAAGAAGGGTTGTACATTGCGAAATACAATCCCACAAGCAAGACATGGAGTGAGTCGGCAAGCCAGGAGTACATTGATAGCTTACAAACAGAGCAACCGCCGTATGATATTGAGTTACTAAAGCAGCAAAATGCGGTGTTAACTAAACAATTGACTGAACTGTCAAAGGAAGCAGCTGCAGCCAAACTGCGCGAAGCACAAATGGCGAAACAATTGGCTCAACTCATGACTGAGATGCAGGAGTTGAAGGGTGGTGAAAAATCATGATATATCCAACAGTCGCGGATATAAAGCAGTTTTGGGATTGGAAGTGTTATGGTCCAGAGGATATTGCTTTTTATGTAGAAATCGGTTGGATTAACAAAGAAGATTATCAAGAAATAACGGGAGAACAGTACGAAGTCTAAAAGGGCTTTTTATTTTGCCTTCTTTAAGGGGGGGTACAAAGTGAGGGAGTAGGTGATTATGGTGGAAATGGATTTGGCGCAATATTTGATGACACAAGGACCCTTTGCGGTCCTTTTTTGTTGGGTATTGTTTTATGTTCTCAACACGACAAAGGAAAGAGAAAACAAGCTCAATGAGCAAATCGAGGCGCAAAATGATGTGTTAGCAAAGTTTAGTGAAAAGTATGATGTCGTGATCGACAAGCTCGATAAAATTGAACGGAATTTAAAATAGGAGGGAACATTTATGAAAAACTTCGACAAAGGCACGGTGATCCGCACGGTGCTTCTATTTATGGCATTGATCAACCAAGCGTTAATTCTATTTGGCAAGCCAATCTTGCCGATCAGTGAAGATCAAGTTACTTCACTGGCTGATACGTTGTATCTTGCTGGCTCAATGATCTTCACAATCGTTACTACGCTTGTCGCATGGTTTAAAAATAACTATGTGACCGATAAAGGTAAGCTTCAAAAAGAAGTTTTAAAACAAAAAGGATTAACAAAATAAAGAGCTGCCATTTGGTGGCTCTTTTTATATAAAATTGATCAAAGGAGACGATGAAAGTGGTAAAAATCATTAAGGATTTTATTCCTAAGGGTAACCGCAACAGACCAGGAAATGGGATGAAGCCGATATATATTACGGTCCATAATACAGCCAATACAGCAAAAGGAGCTAACGCAGCAAGTCACGCTGCATTCGTCAAAAGGTCTAGTACAGCGGTGAGCTGGCACTTTACTGTGGATGATAGTGTCATCTATCAGCATTTGCCGCTCAACGAAAACGGATGGCATGCGGGAGACGGTCGGGGAAAAGGTAACATGAAGTCGATCGGCATTGAAATTTGTGAAAATACTGATGGTAACTTTGAAAAGGCAGTAGAGAACGCTCAATGGCTAATTCGTCAGCTGATGCAGGATCAAGGTATTCCATTGGCCAACGTTGTGCCTCATAAGAGATGGAGCGGTAAACAATGTCCACGAAAGCTGCTTAATCGCTGGGACAGCTTCAAGGCGGGTATTGCAACCGCTCATACAGGGAAAAAGGCAACAGCGAAACCTGTGAAAGCGACACCTGTCAAAAATACGTCATCCAAGCCAAAAACGAGTAAACCTAAAAAATCATTTAACTTGCCATCTGGCATTATTAAAGTAACCACGCCTTTGACAAAGGGCGATGGAGTAAAAGCATTGCAGGAGGCTCTGGCTGCTGTATATTTCTATCCTGAAAAGGGAGCTAAAAACAACGGGATTGATGGCTATTATGGACCGAAAACTGCGAATGCGGTCAAGCGGTTCCAGCTCATGCATGGACTCGTTGCTGATGGTATTTTTGGACCTAAAACAAAGAAAAAGCTACAGAAAATGCTAAACTGATTTGACCAAATTAAATTCCCCATTTATAAAAATGGGGAATTTATATTAGTCTTTAAGTGCAGTTACAAAATAAATACGTTTATTGTCATTGAGAGGGTTATACTTTACCCTTAGTACTTTGTGTTTTTTAATTCCTTCATCGGTTTGGATTGAGAAAATATCACCTTTCCACAAATCAAATTCTCCGGTTTTTAAATTTTTTTCAATCTCCTCTTTAGTAGTGCGAAAAATAAATTCCCCTTCACTATCATTTAAACTTTCAATTCTTCTGAATTCAATAATTGCTGAAGCATCCATAGAAATCCCTCCTTATATTGTTAAATTATAACATAAAAAATTAAAGATTTTTTTAAGGTGCTTAATTTATTCCTACCAGACAATGATATAGAGACATTTAAGCTAAGAGTTGATTAATGCTATTTTTTTATTTTTGTCCTTATCAATATTGCAATTATAAAAAGATACGATTGCCACCTATTTATAAAGGGGGATAGAGTTTATCTAAACGAAATTAGAACGGAAATGAGGTGGAGGAAAAGAGCGATTATAATTCGTGTTGTGTAAAATATGAATTTTGAGAAAAACAACTTAAATCATTGTAGATATACACAAGAAAGAGTAGAATGAAAGAGAAACGAACAGAAACGAACAGAAACGAACAGAAACGAACAGAAACAAACATTTCTGCATTGGGGAATTGAACATTGATAAATTGCACTTGTGAATTAGAGTTATTCTGTGAATCCTTTTTTGAGCTGATTAATGATATTAATGAGGCACATAAAGAAATTTCAAATGAATTTAAGCTAGAGAAGAAGGATGAGCTGATAAATTTAAAAAGAAAACAGATTAACCATGTAACTCATGTCAAAGAAGTAAACACTTTCTCAGTGGATAATTTATTTTTGCAGTTGATTTCCAATTATAGAGAGAAATTAATTTTATACGCTGCATATACTGATTTAGGAAATAAATATAGAGGTTTAACCTTGAGGTCAAGAACAAAAGAGACTACATCAATTATTAATAAACTTAAGTATTATTTAGTGGGGAAAAAAGAAGAGGGGAAAATCCCTATTAATAAATGCTTAAATGATTTATTTGGATTTAGAATACATCCAAATAATTTTGACCATAATAATGAATGTTTCCAAAAAACCTGTCAAAAATTGAAACAAATTTATAATAATAGAATTGATTTTATGGACTCCTCAAAAGGTGAATATAAGGCGTTTCATATTTATTTGTATGGAGAAGAATGGTCCTACTTTCCTTGGGAAATACAGATTTGGTGTTTAACTGATCTAGAAAAAAATAATATTTCACATACACAATACAAACAAGAGCATAGAAAATGGGCTGAAATTTATAAAAACTCTACAGAAATTGAATTGGAAATGGAAGGTGTTTAAAAATGGCTTTTCATTTTATTGCAATCGTAAGCGATTTTTCGGGTGGTAGAAGATACGGTTGGCACTATGCAAGTGTTCAAGAACTTGATAAAGAATATATTAAGTTGTTCATGACTAGGATGAAAAAAGAATGCGGGCATGTACAAATAGGCATTCACAAATTAATAACAGATGATACAACGTGGGATTCGGTAGTTCGAATGGATTCTTTCTTTGATGATGTAATAATAACAAATCGGATTGATGACTTTGTAGAGGTAGTATCTAATGATCAACAGCTTACTGCTTACGATGTTGCAAAATTTATTCTTGCTATATATCCGGTATCACATTTGAAATTACAAAAATTACTCTATTATATCTATTCTGAATTCCTAATTAGAACAGGTTCAAAATTATTTAAAGATCCAATTGTTGCTTTTAAATATGGTCCGGTGGTTGAAGATATATTTTCTAGATATAGAATTCACGGAAGTTCTCAAATTGATTATAAAGAAGACGAAACTTTTCTACTTAGAACGGAAGAAGTTGCATTTACTCCTTCACTTATAAAAATATGGACTTCTGAACATGGAACAGCTGCCTTAGATTGTATAAAAGACACTTTGCTGAAATATGGTGATTTAGATGCTTATACTTTGGTTGATAAAACTCATCAATCAGGTGGTCCATGGTATAGAGCGTACAGAGAAGGACAAAATTGTGCAATTACAGATGATTTAATTATTCAATATCATCAATATGCAACTTAAAAACAGGCCTGAAGAGGTCTGTTTTTTTATAGGAAATAACTTTTTGGGCTAGTTCTACAAAAAGAAAATACATCCCTTTCTTCGATCCACGTCAATCCTTCCGAGTTGCTACATCATCTTTTTCCTTCTATTCAAATAATTTATATAATCAAAAATGCAAAGGTTATAATAGCAGTTAACATAAAGAAAACTTGTCAAACAAAACCATTTAAAATGGTATACTTATGTGCATATTATACTAGGGGGTACAAACCTTGAAACCATTTTGGGAAATAGATGAAGAAGGCTATTATACGTTGGAGAAGATAAATGAGAAAAAAATAGCTAAAGCAGAAAAAAAGCTTGGAGTAATTTTACCTGTTACATATAAAAAGCTCATATTAGAACAGAATGGTGGTTATACAGTTCATAATGCTTTTCCAACGACTCACTCTAATTCATGGGCTGAGGATCACATTCAATTTAATCACCTGCTGGGAATTGCTGAAGATGAAGGGATTATGGATAGTGCCTACTTAATAAAAGAGTGGGAGTTGCCAGAAGGGCTTGTTTTAATTAATGGGGATGGCCATAATTGGGTAGCTATGGATTATCGAAAAACGAAAGAGAATCCTGCAATTCATTATTTTGATGTTGAGATGGAAGAAGACTTTAAATTAGCAAATTACTTTGATGAATTCATTGAGGGGCTTTATACAGTTGAGTACACTGTTGATGAAGAAGCAGCAGAGGGTGAATATGAACTTTCTGAAGTTCATTTAAGTAAAGAAGAACTTGAAGCCATATTTGAATTGGACGTCCTTGATGAAGAGAATCTTTACAAAATACAATATTACCCGATGGTTGATTTGAACGAAATTGAATGGTTTTTTAAAAAGATGCAATATCACATTGAAAAAACAATAGATGAAGATGATCTTTATGAAGTAGCTTCTACGATTAACAACGTTCTCTTATTGAATCCCAATATGCCAATCAACGAGAAAATTAATGGAAATCTAAATCAAATTGCTAAATTTTTAGAAAAAAATAAAGATCCACTTATAGTAAATCAAGGAGAACAAATTGCTATGCGAACAAGTTTCCTTTATTAAGCTTTTAGTTTGCAAAGAAGGCCATACTGGTGGAAGCTCATTTTAGGAAAAATGCAAAAGAGAGCATTCTGTCTAAAGGTGCTCTCTATATTACATCTGCTTTATTAATCAGTAATTTTGTGCTTGAAAATCACTAATAATTTACTTGCCTTTATCTTAATTGTAAACTGCTACGGTTAATAGTGGCGTGTGGTGAATACTTCTCTATTAAGCTTTCTAAAAGAAGAAAATGTGCTTCAGTTGATTTAGGTCCAATTGTAAATTCAGCTTCATTGAATACGCTTGGTTCTAAAGGAACATCTATAAATGTATTCTTAATTGGGTATTTTCCAAGATTTAATATATCTTTTGTAAAGCTATCGTTTGGTAAGTGTGATTCATGTGTAAATCCAAGTAACTTGAATCTCCATTCTTGTTCGTATTCCCAACATTTCTGTTTGAACATGCCTAAGTCGTATAAAGATACTTTGACATTGTCATCATAGTTCATTATAACATTTGATCGAAGATGCTTTTCTTCATCAGAATAGTATATTTTATTTGGACCTTGAATTACTCTTGTATTAATGTTGTAATCTAGACCTTCTCTATTTATTAAAATAGCTTCTTCAAGGCTAAGAGTAGCTCCGCCTTTCTCAAACACATTTGGGCTTGCTCTTCCTTTAAACATATTAATAGGGAGTTTAATTCTAACTCCCTCCATATCTCTTGTGTACATTCTCCACATGGGAATAGATTCTTCTGAGTGTTCTGTCCAACTAGAAGAGAATACTAAAGTATTTGCATAGGGGAGGTTGTAAGAAGAAGCTTCATTTAAATCATTTACCTTGTCAAGCCTATTAAAGCGTAGAGTCATATTTTTAAGTATTAATGCAACTGTTTCTAATGATGTGTAATGATAAAGAAATTTCGGTAATTCATATATTTTCATCTCATTCCACATAAAATCATCAGTATATATTGTATTTCCAGAATAATCCTTCATTATTCTTCCTCCTTGATATTATGAATATATCTCAACAAACATTGAGTTAGATTGAATGCTGAGTTGAAAAATTACTCTAATAAGATTTTCTGTAAAAAAAAACAAATTTTGATATAATAAGAGATATTATATTTCTGGGGGATAATTATGCCGAAAATATTTATAAGTCATTCAACTAAAGACGCTGAGACAATTGTCAAGCCTTTTATCGAAATGCTTGTCATGGGTTTGGATATAGCTAGAAGAGATATTTATTCTACATCAGACCATGATATTCCAACAGGAGAAGACTTCCCAAATCATATTAAAACAAACATTCAATCAACAGAACTAGTGGTTATGATTCTTACAGAAAACTATATGAACAGCCATTTCTGCCTTAACGAAATGGGAGCAGCTTGGGCAAACAATTCAAAAATTTATCCTATAGTTATTCCTCCAGCGACATATGAAATACTACAGAGCTCAGCATTACGTGGAGTTACTAATGTATTAACGGTTTCAACTGAGCAGGACATTCAAAAACTTCGTGATGAGTTTGACTTTAAAGGACTGACTGGTACAGTTCGCTCTACTGATTTAATTTCAAGAGGGCGAATCTTCCTTGAACATATTGAAAAAGAAAAAGTAAGGATTGAAAAAGCAGGATTTCAATCGGTAGACATTGAGCTATATAAAAAAATGCGTTTAGAATTAAAAGAAGCACTAGACTCTAATTTGGAAAAAACAAAGGAATTGGATGAAAAAGATAAACTGATAGAGGCTTTACAAAAAGCAAAAGATCCCACTGAAGTAAAAGAAATTATTCAAGAGGATATGCCAATGTGGGACAAACTGCTTGAGCAAGTTGAAAAAATTAAAGACGTAATATCAGATTATAGGTTAGATTGGAAGTCCGTAAGTTTAATATACCATGATTTGGTTTTCGATCAACCTTTTCTACCTAGAGAAACTATGGGATGGTCTCCTATTAATGAGCTTATAGCAGAACAAATTGCTTATAATGAGGAAGGGGTTTATCTAAATAGAGCTAATTATAAGGTGAAAGCTGTTTTGAGTGAAATCAAACAATTTCAATTACTAACGGAAGACTGTTCTGATGACATTCATAAGAGATTTATAGAAGAATTCGGTGTTGATTATGATATAACGCACGTCGATTTTTGGAAAAAGGTACTCAATCAACAAGCGATTGAACTTTCTCAATAAAAAATAAATTGACTTTGCTGAACCTGGCTACACTTAGTCAGGTCTTTTATATATAGAAATAGTTTGCCTTAATAACAGAGACATTTATGTTACATAACCTTGCAGGAGGTGATTTGAGATTAAAGTCAAAATCATTGAAGGGCCAAATGTTGACAAGCGACTTAATGATTGTTACCACTATTTAATTAAGTGGTGGAGAAAGGAGTTGAAACGTGATAATAATTTACACGAGGGGATTTCTCAAGGTGTAATCAATAAAAGGGCAGAGGATGGACAGCACGATTAAAGCAAAAGCTGAACTAAAAAGTTATGTGAAGATAAAGGCTTCTCATTAGATAAATTAAATTAAAAGCAGACCTTTAGGGTCTGTTTTTATGGGGACGGATTGGGGACGAACCCTTTCGGTTTCCTTCAGAAATGCACATTTTTTATCAGAAAGGCTCATCATAGAACCTTATTAAATCAGTCTTTTTCAGGGAAGGTCTGTTTGCTTCGGATGAGGTCATTCACCTTGACAGGGTAGAGGTCGCTGGTTCGAGCCCAGTCGGAATCATCGTTGAAACCCTTGCATAGCAAGGGTTTCAGCTTGTAGACAAAGTCTGCAAGCTTTTTTGTATAATAAGGGTAATAATACGATTCTGTGGGGGATGCACATGTTATCGAAACGTGAAGAAGAAAGAAGAAATCAATTAGAAGTCGTGGCCTTAGATGAATTAGTGCCTGAAGATCATCTTGTACGAAAAATTGAACAAGCGATCGATTTTGATTTCATTTATGATCTTGTCAAAGATCATTATAGTTCTGATAATGGTAGACCAAGTGTTGATCCTGTTGTTCTCATTAAGATGGTCTTGATCCAATATCTATTTGGTATTCGCTCTATGCGTCAAACCATTAAAGAAATTGAAACCAATGTGGCTTATCGTTGGTTTATTGGGTATGGGTTTTCTGAAAAAATTCCGCACTTTTCTACCTTCGGTAAGAACTACGTGAGACGCTTTCATGATACAGATTTATTCGAACAAATTTTTTATCGAATCTTAAGAGAAGCGATGAAAAAAGGTCTCGTTGATCCAACTATCGCTTTTATTGACTCAACTCATGTAAAAGCGAACGCCAATAAGAAAAAACTTGAAAAGAAAATTGTTCGAGTAGAAACGAGAAGTTATCAAAATCAGCTTCATGAGGAGATCAATGTTGATCGTGAGGCACATGGAAAAAAGCCGTTACCCCTTCAGAATAAAGAAGAGACAAAAGAAATCAAGGTAAGTACGACTGATCCAGAGAGTGGCTACTATGTGAAGGATGAGCGAGAAAAATCATTTGCCTATTCATTTCATACGGCTTGTGATTCTAAAGGGTTTATTTTAGGATCACTGGTCACAGGTGGAAATGTTCATGATAGTCGTATGTTGGATTCACTCGTATCAAAGGTGACAGAAAAAGTCGGAAAACCATTTGTAGTCGCAGTAGATGCAGGATATAAAACACCTTACATCGCTAAGTTTTTAATGGATCAAGAGATAAGACCTGTCATGCCTTACACTCGACCAAGAACAAAAGCTGGTTATTTGAAAAAGAATGAATACGTGTATGATGCATATTTTGATTGTTACATTTGCCCCAACGGGCAAATTCTCTCTTATCGTACAACGACTAGAGAAGGCTATAAGCAATATACGTCTGATTCAGAGGTATGTAAATCCTGCTCGTTTTTAAATAACTGTACACAAAGTCAAAATCACACCAAACAAATTCATCGGCATATTTGGCAGGACTATCTAGATGAAGCAGACCATCTGAGGCTGACACAAATGAATAAAGACATCTATGCAAAACGGAAAGAAACAATAGAACGCGTTTTTGCGGATGCAAAAGAAAAGCATGGTATGCGATGGACGAAACTTCGAGGACTGAAAAAAGTTTCGATGCAGGCGATGCTTACTTTCGCTGCCATGAATCTTAAGAAATTAGCAAACTGGACATGGAAAGTGCCATGTCCAGCATAAGGTAGCTTATCAATTTTATCAAAATAAGTGAAAACCCCACTTTTACTTGAAGTAAAGGTGGGGTTTGTCTACGGTCTGAAACCCTTGCATAGCAAGGGTTTTTTGTTTTTCTAACAAGGAATCTTTATTCTATTTTTATTTTGGGGCCGAATGGGGGCCGAACTTTTATCCGCCAGGTCGTTTTTGAGTATTTTTGCAGTGTAATCTTCATTTGTTTGTGACATGACCACCAATATCTAATATCTACAGAGGAAGCCTATTTACTGCCAATATTTACGTTAGGCAAATTTAAGAAGAAAAAAGAAAAAAATATCCTGCCAGTCGCCATTCAAAGTACATCATGCTGTTTGTGATGGCTTATAGAACATTGTGAAGAGTGGTTAAACGATTCATTGTATATGTACTGAATGTCAGGAGCGATTTGCAAAAGTTGTTCCCATGAAATTTTAGAAGATAGCATAAAGCAGACTTAAACGAGTCTGCTTTTTTTGTTTTGTGATGAGAATTTAAACGTGTTAAGGAGCTATTCGTGTGTAAATAAGGCATCATGCTTTGTTTCTCAATTATTTTTGCGGTATCTTTTCGGTGATTCATAAATTCCAATATGTAATAATAAATGTAATATAAGTAAATATATGTAATTAAGGGAGTTTCAGCTTTTAGATCAATTAATTATAGGTGATGAACTACGGAATAATCTTGACCCTTATCAAAAGAGCGGGACAGACTCTAATGGAGGAAACCAGTGATATTGTCGAATATCCAAAAATGTATACTCATTCAAACTTGATACCATTATATTGAATTAAATGTATATGTATTTACTCTAAAAATGGATTAAAGGTGGTTTACATTATGAAAAAAAGCAATACATTATTACTGTCTTCAATATTTTTAGCTAGCACGATATTCCCTGCAACTGTTTCAGCAACGAATATTGATAAAAATGAAACTGAATGGATAACGATTGCAGAGGATTCTGCCACTGATTCCGTATCACATTCAACTAACAAAACTTTGGCCAAAGCTGACTATGTTACGAATTGGAAACTAAGAAAAACTGGCGGATTGATTGGTGAAATATTTCAATGTAACTACAGCATGTTAACGACAGCGAAATCAAAAGGGAAAATTGATTATATTGAAGCAAAATCACGACTATATGGGGGAGATGGCGGACTTTCCAAAAGCAAAACCGATTCTGCGAAGAAATCTAACTATGCTGGAGCAAATGCTGACGGTGGCGTAGACGGAGGTTGGGGATGTAAAGGCAAAGCAATCGGAAACTCATTATATAAAGATAGTGGTTATAAAACGGTTAGTCGCCAAAAGACTTTTAACATTTAATAGTGATGATGAGACGTAGAACAATTTTATTCATAACAACTATTATAGTATTACTAGTGACATTTATTTTATTTATCAGACAAGAAAAAATTTCTGATGATAAAGACTATAATGATGAAATGATGGATGTTACTGGTCCAGGAACGGATACCGTTTCATATGGTCTGTATGAACCCGAAGGAAAACTGCTTGATACATTAGATATCGGATTCATTGAAAATAACCAGATGACCAAAGTCCTTTCTTTCTCACATTATATAGACGCAGATAGAAAGTACACGTTACTCTTACTAGCAAATTTTAAGCAGATAGAATTCTCGGCAGATGATCATAGACCAGCTAAATCATACACATTTAAGATGACTAAAGATCAGGTGATTACATTACCAATCAAAGCTGCATTACCAAAAAAGGTTGGGGAAATCGCATTTGTGATCGTTCCTGAAGCAAAGTATCATTTGAAAGACAAAGATATAGATATAGCCACAGGCTTACAAGAAAACTTTATTATGCGATATATCACAAAAAATGCCTCGTCTTACAAGATTGACAGTGAACAACCTCCAACATATAAAACGGATGAATTAACTGGAGAGGAAATTTTCATGGCTTCAGGAAAAATGTCAAATAAAGTGCTATATACTTCTAAAAGCCAAATGCCTGTCTATCTCCAAGTGGATAATTCGAGAGAAAAGAAAATGAATTATGCTTTAGTCGCATTTTCGGAACACGAACAACAAAAAATTGATGGGAAACATGTACTGCATGTATCTGTAGAAAATGAAAAAACAAATGTTTATAAAATAAAATTGCCAAGAGTTGAAAAGGAGAAAAATTTTCAAGTAATCGCTTTTCCTGCACCTTTTGATCACAGTGCTACATTTGAAGAAGTGAATTTTAGAGGCTATTCTTCTATTAGAACGTTAATCCAACCATAAGAGGCAATTTTGTGTGGATGATTAATTATATTGATTGGGTTTACAGGGAACATTGTGTCGATGCGGCTCCTTTAAAGGAGCTCTTTTTGTTCTTTTTGCGGTATCTTTTCGGTGCTTTGTCAATCCCTGCATGTGATAATAAATGTCATATAAGGGAATTGAGTGGAAGGGGATTAAGTGATGGAGAAAGTTCTTTCTTCACATGTCGGTGTGAAAATAAATGAATGGTATAAGATGATTCGGCAATTTAGTGTTCCAGATGCAGAGATTTTGAAAGCTGAGGTAGAACAAGAAATTGAACGAATGGAAGAAGATCAGGATTTACTCATTTACTATCAATTGATGTGCTTTCGCCATCAGCTTATGCTTGATTATATTAAACCCTCAGAGAAGCGATCTTTATCCATTGCAGACCTAGTCGATAAAATTGAAAATTCAAATCATCAACTTTCTGGAATGTTGCAATACTATAATGCTTTCTTTAGGGGCATGTATGATTTCAGCAGGAAAGAGTACGTACAGGCTATTCAATATTACAAGATCGCTGAAAAGCAACTTGCACTGGTAGTAGACGATATTGAGCAAGCAGAGTTTCATTTCAAAGTGGCCGAAGCATACTACATTATGAAACAAACGCATGTGTCAATGCATCATATTATGAAGGCCTTAGACATCTATAAGCAGCATGAGCAATATAAAGTTCGCCAAATTCAATGCTTAATTGTGATTGCAGGGAATTATGATGATTTCAAGCGATATGAAAAATCATTAGAGCATCTAAATACAGCTTATTCTATAGCTGAAGAGCTAGCCGATAACATGTTAATTGCCAAAATACTCTTAAACATAGGAAATACATATGATCGACAACAAGAGTACGCTGAAGCAATCAAACACTACAGAGAAGTGTTAGACATTATTGCATCACAAAATACTGAGATAAAACCAATCACTTTATTTAGCTTGAGTTGGTCGTTATACAAGTCTAGTCAGCCTGCTGAAGCAGCTTCGCTCGTGGAAGATGGTCTTATGTGCTCCTTAGAGGCAAATGATTGGCTGTGTGTGATGTTATTTAAAGCTTTAAAAGCGATTTACATAGATTCTAATGAGGAAGTTATTCAAGAAGTGCTGGATGCTTTTGAAGAAAAGAAGCTATATGTCTATGTCGAGGCATTTGCTCAAAGTATAGGATTATATTATGAAAAAAAGGGGGACTTTGAAAAAGCTGCCGAATATTATAGAAAGGCCCTTAAAGTTCAAAATGATATTCAAAAAGGAGAGTGTCTGTATGATTATTAAAAGATTACTAGTGATTGTATCCATTTTATTATTGAGTGTTTCAACAGCAGAAACATTGGACATCATTGAAACAAAATCAATTCGAAATACAACAATGGAAGAACATCAAAAAATTGATCGAAATACGACGATGATCGATCGAAACACAACATCTCAAAATATATAGACAAAACAGACCTTAAGGGGTCTGTTTTTTTATGGAGACGGATTTTTGGTCGCCAGAATGTGGTTAATGATGAAAGGTTTGGAGGCTTACATTCTAGTCATATGTTAATTGATCATCAACAATACGATACTAATGTCATTGATTGGTCCGAGGTAGGAATTGGTGAGATGCTTTAATTCATGAAAAAAGTCCTTCGTTTGTCATTTTCTTTTGTAAAACTCCACTATAGCTCATTCAAAAAATTTCGATGAGAATAGACTGTACGGAATAGAAAAAATTAAAAAGAAGGAGGCATTTTCTTGGGAAATATCACACAGGATTTATCGGCTCTTGGTTTAAACATCTCGCAAAGTGTAGGTTTTGGACGTAACCAATCATCAAATCCTACTGCAAATTCATCAAAATTTAATAGGCTTTTTGCCGGACTTACACCAGGTACCGCTCTCGATATCGTTGGTGATTCAGGTTACTTGTATGGACCGGGTAGTTTTGTCACTTATGACCAAACGGCGGGCATTGTATTTTTTAATGACCCAACTTCGGCTGGAGGTACTGCAACTAGTCTAATAGATGTGAACAAAATTGAAAGTGTAACATTCACTAGTTAAATATAAAAGACATTTGGTCATGTGTGGATGATTGCCAGGGTCATCATCGATTGTTGCAATGAAGCTGCAACACCCTATTCATTTGAGGATGTACAGAACATGTTATCATCATAGAAGAAAAAACATCATTCAGCCTTTTGCTGAGTGATGTTTTTTCTTCTATTAATAAACAGTTTAAAAAACATGGGGCTAAGTGTTTTTTACTAAAAGAACAGACTGTTGTCAGTAGAATCAAAGCTTGATACCGTTTCTTCTTCATCACTTCATTCATCAGAATGTCCGCATGCTGTACTTTGACCAGATCAATTTGTAAATGAAGGGTCATGATAGGGGGAGTATTGTGTTATTTATCAAAGGTGTCGAGATCACTTTCTTAGATTTTACTGTTCTAATAGATGTAGGTAATGGCTGGGAGACTGCTTTCAGTATCATTGATGCGATAATCATTTTACTCATAACGGGCAGTCTTCCCATTTTCTTTGACATATAAAATGAACTGCTGATAAAGGGTTATCCAGTCATTGCGGTTGAATGTTTTTCTCAAAAATGAATAAAGATAGACTAGACGCGAATGTGAACATTGATATCAGAATCACTTATGATATGAGGAGGAGCAATTAATGAAAAATCTCTGCCGGGAAGTCTGGATTGAAGTCAATCTTGACGCAATAAAAAGAAATATTGAAGCGATTCAAGCGCATATTCCAAGAAAAAGTAAGATTATGGCTGTAGTGAAAGCGAATGCCTATGGGCATGGTTCAGTGGAGGTAGCTCGCCAAGCATTGGAAAGTGGTGCGACAGAGCTGGCTGTGGCCAGTTTAGAAGAAGGAATTGTATTGCGAAGAGCGAAAGTTGAAGCCCCTATTCTCGTCCTTGGATTTACACCACTAGACTGTGTGAAAAAAGCTGCGGCCTGGAAAATTGATTTATCCGGTCTTCGTGCTGACTGGATCAAACAAGCAAATGAGATCTTAGAGGAAGAAGAAAGTCAGAATCAGCTTGGAATTCATGTCAATGTCGACACAGGGATGGGGCGACTAGGTGTACGAACGAAGGAAGAGCTTTTGGCCGTCGTGGAGGCGCTTGAAAAGAGTGAAAAGCTCAGATGGGATGGAATCTTTACACATTTCTCCAGTGCAGATGAGCCTGACCTCGATTTTACGTTGCTTCAGCATAGCATATTCATTGATTTTCTTCGGTTCTTGAAAAAACAAGGAATCACGCTGCCGACCGTACATATGAACAATACCGCTGCTGCTATTGCGTTTCCTGAATTTAGCGCCGATATGATCCGGCTTGGAATCGGACTTTATGGACTTTATCCCTCGACGTATATCCAAAGCTTAGACGCTGTTCAATTGGAGCCGGCTCTAAGCTTAAAGGCGAGAATTGCTTTCGTGAAGGAAATGGTCACAGAGCCTCGAACGGTCAGCTATGGCGCTACCTATGTGGCAAAGCCTGATGAAGTGATTGCGACGATACCAATTGGCTACGCAGATGGATACTCACGTGCTTTATCGAACCGAGGATTTATGCTTTTCTGCGGAGAACGAGTGCCGATTGCGGGCCGAGTCACAATGGATATGACCATGATCAGTTTAGGCGACATGAAGGCAAAGCAGGGAGAGGAAGTCGTCATTTACGGCCGTCAAAAAGGCGGAGAAATTTCTGTCGATGAAATTGCCGAAATGCTCAATACGATTAACTATGAAGTCGTCGCCACATTAAGCCGCCGCGTTCCAAGGTTTTACCGCCGAGGTGGACAGATGATTAAAATATCGACACCGGTGATGTATGTGTGAAGCCCATTTGTTTCTAAAAGCGGACAGCAAATGAAAATCCGATTAGCCCCCTTTACATGGCAAGGGGGCTAATGAGTTTAAGTTCTACTTTCACGGCTTAAGCTCGATACTCTTTATCTAAAATAAGGATTGGTTTAATCGTTGAGCCATTTTTAGAATCTTCAAAGGCTTGTTCAATATCTTCTAATTCATAGAATTTTGCTAGTTTCTCAACTGGGAATTGTCCGTTTTTGAAGAATTTCACTAGTTTAGGAATGAATAATTGGGGAACGGCATCTCCTTCTATCACTCCTTTTAATGTGAGAGCATTGAGCATGAGATCATTTGTCACATTAAATGTTAAATCCCGTTTACCTACTGCTACTGTTGCACAAGTCCCTTTGACACGCAGGCAATGAAGGGCAGCTAGCGTGACTTCGGGTACACCAGTTGTTTCAAATGAGTAATGTGCCCCTTTACCTTCCGTTATTTCCTTCACTTTTTCAGCTGGATTCTCATGTTTACTGTTGATGACATGTGTTGCACCTAATTCTTTTGCTAACTCAAGGCGGCTATCATGGATATCAACGGCAATAATTGGATCACAGCCTGTGATTTTTGCTGCCATTAACCCACTTAACCCAACAGCGCCTGTACCAAACACAACAAAGCTTGTACCTGGTGCTGGAGCAAGTGAATTTAAGACAGTACCGCTCCCGGTCATCAAACCGCAGCCGAAGGGGCCTAAATAATGAAAGAGATCAATGATTTTCTAAATTGGTACAAAGAAAGAAGCTTTGGAATCGGCATGAACTTTTATGAGATCAATGATGAACACAATAAAGGACCTTTCACAAGTAAGAAAGACTATGTGGTGTACCAAAATATTTTAATGTTTGATATCAAGCAATACTGATAGTGATAAATTGTAAAGCTGCTGATCATAGATCAGTAGCTTTTTATATTTTCACTTAATTGTTAAATTTAGGATGAATGTCATAAAAAACAAGATATTTTTTTGAAAATCTGCTAAACATCCCATAACTACGTCCGATAATAGAATTGTCAGGGTTGATAAGCCCTAGAATAAAGGACTTTTTTCAGACAAGGACGTCTGTCAGGTCCCACATACATGGAGGTAATAGGAAATGAGAATTAACCACAATATCGCAGCACTTAACACATTAAATCGTTTGTCTGCAAACAACAGTGCTAGCCAAAAGAACATGGAGAAACTTTCTTCTGGTCTTAAAATCAACCGTGCAGGAGATGACGCAGCTGGTCTTGCCATCTCTGAAAAAATGCGTGGACAAATCCGCGGATTAGAAATGGCTTCTAAAAACGCACAAGACGGTATCTCTCTTATTCAAACAGCTGAAGGTGCATTGACTGAAACTCATGCAATCCTTCAACGTATGCGTGAACTAACTGTTCAAGCAGGTAACACCGGTACTCAACAAACTGAAGATTTAACTGCTATTAAAGATGAAATGGATGCACTTGTTGAAGAAATTGATGGTATTTCTAATCGTACTGAATTTAACGGAAAAAAATTATTAGATGGTACTGAAACAACTGGATTTACATTCCAAATTGGTGCTAACGCAACTCAAAATATCAATGTTAGTATTAATAGCATGGATGCAACTACTTTAGGCGTAAATAATATTGATGTTGCTGCTGCTGGTTTCAGTTTTGACACAGAAATCGCAAAAATTGATACAGCAATTAAAAGTGTATCATCAGAGCGTTCTAAACTTGGTGCAGTTCAAAACCGTCTAGAGCACACAATCAACAACCTTGGTGCTTCTGGTGAAAACTTAACAGCTGCTGAGTCTCGTATCCGTGACGTTGACATGGCGAAAGAAATGAGTGAGTTCACGAAGAACAACATTCTTTCTCAAGCGTCTCAAGCAATGCTTGCACAAGCGAACCAACAGCCACAAAACGTACTTCAATTACTACGTTAATGAAAGGCCCCTTGATGGGGCTTTTTTTTATGCTGTTTTTTCTTCGCATTTTCTCCAGCTTTATGATTCTTAAATCCCTCTGGTAAATCATGAAAAATGACCTTTAAATTTGGCATACTCTAGCGAAATGATCATAATGAATAAGTCTTTTTCCTCATTTATCCCTTTTTTGTTAAACATATTCCATTAATGTTCGATAAATGGATTGTAAGGCTTACAAAAAAATTCTAATTTAGAACTTTTGGACATGGATGTCTAATTGGTTCAAACACATGGAGGTCATTTAATATGAGAATTAACCACAATATCGCAGCGCTTAACACACTCAACCGTTTGTCTGCAAATAATGGATCAGGGCAAAAGAATATGGAGAAGCTTTCTTCTGGTCTTCGTATTAACCGTGCTGGAGATGACGCAGCTGGTCTAGCAATTTCTGAAAAAATGCGTGGACAAATCCGCGGATTAGAAATGGCATCTAAAAACGCACAAGATGGTATTTCTCTTATTCAAACAGCTGAAGGTGCATTAACTGAAACTCATGCGATTCTTCAACGTATGCGTGAATTGACAGTTCAAGCTGGGAACGTTGGTACACAGCAGACTGAAGATTTAACGGCGATTCAAGAAGAACTTACTGCTTTGGTTGATGAAATTGATGGGATTTCTCAGCGTACAGCATTTAACGGAAAGAATCTATTAGATGGTAGTGTAGAGGATGGATTCCAATTCCAAATTGGAGCGAACATTGAGCAAAATATCAACGTAAAGATCGGCAAAATGGACGCTGAAACATTGACTGTCAAAGATATTAAAGTGAATGAAGATGGTTTTGACTTTGACGTTGAAGTAGCAAAAATCGATGCGGCAATCGGAGCAGTATCTAAACAACGTTCAGCACTTGGTGCGGTCCAAAACCGTCTAGAGCACACAATCAACAACCTTAGCGCTTCTGGTGAAAACTTAACAGCTGCTGAGTCTCGTATTCGTGACGTTGACATGGCAAAAGAAATGAGTGAGTTCACAAAGAACAACATTCTTTCTCAAGCGTCTCAAGCCATGCTTGCTCAAGCAAACCAACAGCCACAAAACGTACTTCAATTATTACGTTAATCGAAAAGCCCTTTAGGGGGCTTTTTTTATGTCAATTTGATTTCAGCAACTGGTGTAAATGAAAGTCAGGAACAGCTTCATGGAAGAAAGCTCGATTGAATTCATTATTCTCTTGATCCCACCTCTGCCACCAGCGGGCGATTTCACCAGTGACGTCAGCTTGAATCATGTCTTGCAGCTGCTCTAGGTTGATGATTTTTCTCGGTTCTATTAAGAAAGAATGCATACTGTGATATGCCTGAAGACGTTCAGGCTGTTTTGTTTGAATGGTATATTGTACATAATGATTTAAAAATTCTTGTACAAATGTCAAATGGGGAATAGGTTTTCCTTTTAACTCGACTCCTTCCCATGCCATATCAGCAATTGCACAAAGCCACCAGCCAAGTTCATTGGCATGCTGCATTTGTTGTAAAGTGTTTCTTTCGAAAGAAAAAGACTTATTTTCTTGTGTTTGTTTGAGCATACGCTCAAGTATGTGTGCTTCAAGCGCTGCTTTTGTCATTCCCTGCCCATGAATGGGATCTAATGTACACAAGGCATCACCCATGACCAATAAACCACTTGGCCAATCTTCCATTTGTTCATAGTGGTTTCTCACACAAGCCGGTACTCTAAATCCTTTTGGCTTCGTATAGGGAATTAAATGAGTGATGGCTTCTGCTATAGAAGGGTGGGTGAGTGCAGCGGTCTCTAAATCAAACTGATCCGCGTCCGTTGACGGATAATGTGAGCCGCCAGCTGCCGAGAGAAGAACAGCTGCTAAATCTTGATCTACTCGTTCAAACAGTCCTGTTGGAATCCGCTTATCTGGCTGTCCAACTACGACCATTGGTTCCAGATTCGGTGCATCAGGTGGTATTTGGTAGTATCTTGTGCTATACCCAAGAGACACGTTTAACTCATCTGTCTGCGGCAAGGTCAGTCCTGCGCTTTTCAACCATTTTGGCAATTTAGACATTCTTCCAGACGTATCTATGACTAAGTCTGCTTTCATTTCATGAATAATTCCTGGCTTTACGCTCCGGTCTTTGACCTGTATTCCTATGACTTGATTCGTTTCTTCCTCAAATTGAAGGGAGATCGCTTCATGTTTTTCTAAAAACTGAACACGTTCCTCACGCAACATTCTTTGCATGAGCACCCACTCTAACATGGCGCGTCTCGTAACAGCGGTTTCTTCTGTATCGGTGAGCGCTAATTCTCCATTTTTAGTAATAAATCGAGATGTTTGATGCAGTGTGTTGAACCCGCCCATTTCAAGTAACTCTTTTGTATAACCGGGAAATAAGCGTTCAAATATTTGCTTGCCTAATGGCAGCATTCTATGTGGATGAAAGGCTTGAGGGGTGCCATGACGATTCTCAGGAGAGTCTGGCAGTTCATCCTTCTCAATGATCAATACTTGAACATAAAACGTTGATAAAACCTTCGCAGCGAGCATTCCTGTCATGCCTCCACCAATGACAATTGCCCGCTCATACTTCATGGATTGTGTCACAACATGCGCCTCCAATGAATACGTAAAATGGTTACATGACCATTTCATCATATGTTGATTCTTTAATTATAGCAAATTTGCGTTTTTTTGAATACAGAAGGGAAATGACATACTTTTTACTCGTAAATATGAAAGTTTTTAAAAAAACAGTGATTAAATTAAGAGTAAAGACAGATAAAAATAGTAAGGGGTAGGTAGAGTGGATATACTACAGAGCATTGTAACAGCAGCACCATATATGATGAAAATATTAAAGAATGAAGTGACGATTGGTATCATTGATCGAGAGAAATTTTTGCTGTATTTGCCATCGAAAGATATTGATTTTCAAATACGTGCAGGAGACCCTATTAAACCAGATGATCAGAATATGAAAAAAGCGCTAAGAGGTGAAACATCAAGTATGTTTGTACCTGAATCGGTGTATGGGACGCCATTAAATGCAATGGGTTTGCCGATTTTTGATGAAAATCAACAAGTCATCGGCGCACTTGCTTTAGGTTTTCCGCTCAAAAATCAATTAGAACTGGAAGCGTATATGGAGTCATTGAATGAGATCATTCAAAGTATTCAAGAAAAGGTACATGTGGTGGCGGCGCATTCAGAGGAGCTCTCTGCTACAAGTGAGGAAATGACCTTACAAACGCAGCAAACACTTGAAAGCTCGAAAAAGACATCAGATATTACAAAAATGATCAAAGGCATCTCTAAACAAACAAGTCTGCTAGGATTGAATGCGTCAATTGAGGCAGCTCGAGCAGGAAAAGAGGGTGCTGGTTTTAGTGTTGTAGCAAGTGTTCAGAAGCTATCAAGTGAAACCTCACGTGCAACAGAAAACATTGAAAGCTCGTTGCAAGGGATTTCCTCTAATATACATACATTACTTGAGAGTATGGACCATATGAAAGGATCATCTTCAGAACAAGCTTTACTTGTGACGGAGTTTAGTGAAATTGTCGATCGATTGACTATGGTTAGCAAAGAAATGAAAGAATTTATGCAAAAGGTGATGTCAACGTAAAAAACGAATCCATAAAGGGTTCGTTTTTTTGATGGCTCGTTATTTTCTGTTTTTCTTGTCAAAGCGATAATCGTATGTTTCACCTTTGACAACGTTTAAAAACTCATGTCCAATTTGAACTAGCTGTGCATTTTTCCATTGGATAAGAGGATCTTTATCAGGGTACTTCCAGTAGATTGTTTTCTTGCGATGGGTTCGTTTGTTTTCAATTTCTGCTCTTACTGCATTCTCCTTTAGCTTTCCTCCACTATGTCGATAAGTGTTAATGACATAGGTTCCATCGGGTGATGACATAGAGCGGATGAATGTTCCATGAGACACGCCTTGAAGAGAGAAGCATTTCCAGTAAATGATTCCAGCGAAGCTAATACATAAGATCATAAGGATGATGGTGGTTTTCTTTTTAAACATGAATTCCTCCAGATATAGGTCGCAATATTTCTAATATATGAGAGAGAATACAACAAGATTCATATAGTCCGAAAGTTCCATTCATTTCAATTATCGGTTATTTTTTCTCGGAATTCAACAGCATAGCCGTAAAAATAAGGAAAATTTAAGGATGCTTTCATAAGGGATAGATGCTTCGAAAACACTTTACAAAAGAATTTGGGATCAGTAGACTTATGCTCATATAGAGGAATGGGGCAGATGAAATGAATCAAATCATAGATACGTATCAAAATTATGAAGAGCTTTCCGCTCATGAAAGAAAAGGGGTGGATTATCAGATTCTTCATGAACGGAAGGGGGACCAGCTTCTGGTCTTGTCACCTCATGCCGGAGGAATTGAATCTGGTGTGAGTGAGCTCATATACGAATTAGCAAGTGATTATTCTATGTATTTATTCGAGGGTCTTAAAGTGAAAGGCAATCATGTCCTTCATATTACGAGCACTCGTTTTGATGAGCCGATTTGTCTTTCACAAGTGCATACACACCATTATACGTTTGCGCTCCACGGCTATGGAGAAACAGACGTGCTTCAAACATTAGTTGGCGGTACTGACAGAGAAAAAGCTACGGAAACCGTGAGGCGTCTCACAGAAAATGGCTTTCATGCATTGCTTTTATCTGAATCTGATCGTTTTTCTGGAACTCATCCGCAAAATATTAATAATCAATGCCTCACAGGAAAAAGCGTACAAATTGAAATCAGCCAAGCTCAGAGAAGAGCATTCTTTCAAGACTTTAGAAGGAGTCGTCGGCGCGATACACAAAACGAACAATTTTATCAATACACAAATGTACTGAAACAAGTGCTGCGCCTCTATGAATAAACCTCTGATGTCTCGTGTGCTGCCTCCTTTGTTTGATACACGATTTCTTTTTCTGCGACCTTGTCCGCTCTCATTAAATAAGAAGTAAATTCTTTTTGAAATCGAATGCCTGCTCTTCGCTGTTCAAATAGGGCAAGCCGTTTTTCAGCAAAAGCCCACGTGACATGAAATGTTTGGGCGATTTGCAAAGTGGCTTGCTGCCTAAGGTTTGGAAGCTTCATTTGCAGCAGCATAAAAGTTGGAACACAAAAGTGATACATGAATTGTTTTGCTTGAAACTCTTGCAATTCTCGAAAGAGCTTGTGCATTTTGAAGTGATTCCCTGTATGCTTCAGCACATGACAAAGCTCATGGGCAAAATCCTGCCACTGTTCTTCTGGTGATAAAGCTCTGTTTAAAATAATACTGTAAAGACCTTGATGTTTGACCATCATGCTGCCAGTATCCTCGTAGTGTACCCATACATGAAATTCAGCTGCGATCCTATGCATGTCTACATAGGCAGGACCGCTTATTTGCAGTTGAGCGTATAACCGTTTAATATCTTCTTCTAAATGGGTTAAAAAATAAGTCATGTAAAAACCTCCATACAAACGTATGTTCTATTTCCAGCGTAAAAGAAAAGTCCATATAGGACTAAATGGCTAATAAAGCTATCGCTTACTTTTTATATCGGCTTGTTTTTAACAATTTTAACATAAAATCAAGGAGAATTGGAAGTATTTCCTGTTTTTTTGTTCTCTGCTGTGATAAAACGTCGATTGAATTCAAATTTTACCATAGACTTTTCACGAAAACAAACAAATTTGTCTTACGTTTGCCACCGATTGATGAGCAAGATCAAACATCAATTTAGCAAAAAGGAGTGCAAAGCATGGTACAAATTTATCAAGATTTTATTCCAGTTGGAAACGGAAATCGGCCAGGATACGCCATGACACCGGTGTATGTGACTGTGCATAACACAGCCAATACATCAAAGGGGGCTGACGCAAAAAGTCATGCGGCATATGTCAAGCGTTCAACGACAGAGGTGAGCTGGCATTTTACAGTGGATGACCATGAAATTTTTCAACATCTGCCTTTAAATGAAAATGGCTGGCATGCTGGGGATGGACATGGAGATGGCAACCGAAAATCAATTGGAATTGAAATTTGTGAAAATGAAGATGGAAACTTTCAGCAAGCTGTCAAACATGCCCAATGGCTCATTCAAAAGCTATTAAAAGAACATCATATTCCACTAGCCAATGTGGTCACGCATCAGCATTGGTCAGGAAAAACATGTCCACGCCTGCTGCTGGCTACATGGGATGAATTTAAAAAAGGAATCGAGACTGCAGGTGATCCGGAGACGGTCTTGACGTATGTCGTCAAAAGCGGAGATACGTTAACGAGTATTGCAAAAGCACATGGTGTCACGGTTAGTGATTTGCAGAAATGGAATAACATTAGTGATCCGAACATGATTCGAGTTGGACAGGTTCTCAACATTTATCGAACAGAGGAAAAGCTTACGTACGAACTGCCGGATGGGGTGTTAAAGGTAACATCGCCTCTGACGAAGGGGGAGCATGTACGTCTCGTCCAAAAAGCGCTGGCTGCTTTGTACTTTTATCCTGATAAAACAGCTGTAGATAAAGGAATTGATGGCATTTATGGGGAAAAAACAGCCAATGCCGTCGCGCGTTTTCAGCTGGTGAATGGTCTGACAAGTGATGGGGTATACGGCCCAAAAACAAAGGAGAAGCTGCTTAAACTGTTAAATCAGTGAGTTTTTCTTTTTGGCTGCTTGAATAACGGCTTCACTTTTTTCATGTAATCGGCTGACGTAGGGGGATGGCTGAAATTCAGCAAACTGAACATATCTCAATTGTTTGATTTTCTTTTTCATGTTGGCACCTCAATCGTTGCAGCAGTTGATTTTATTGTATGCAAGTAGATGTGAAAATGGAATTAGGACGCGGATGAAGTTCCGCGTCCTTTAGTGTGATCAAGCTTTTTTATTTTTATACTCATCTAAGAGCTGTTCATTCTTTTTGAAAATACGCTCAGTATGGGGACTTACCTTGTAATCAGCCATACTAATATGGCGCTTCTTCTTTAAAATCTTAAAAGGGTTTTTCTTGCGATTGTTATTATCCCCTTGAAGTGCGTGGTCCATCTTCATCACCTTCCTCTTCGTCAGGCAAGATTAGGTCATAAATCGTTGTAAGTGAAGTCATTAATAAATAGTCGAACTCAGTGACAATCTCCTCAGAGGTCAGCTTAATCACATAGTGTGCATCTGCTACTGAAAAAGGGATGAGCACCAATTTGCCAAAATCATCGTAATATACTTCCTGCCTGTCAAGCTTTGCTTGAATGAGCGCTCTTTGATCAAGTGTCCTCAGCAGGTCATCCTTTTGCTCCTGCGTATTATATGGACAAAGAACGGCTTGGATATTCATTTTTTCTGCAAAAGAATAGATCAGTCGTTCAATTCCCTCTATATATGCTTCTATACTTCCATAATATACATGGATCGGTTCGTTTTTCAATAGGTATTGGTACGTTTTTAGTTTATTAAGGTAAGAATGAAGAAGATCGTTATTTTGTTCAAGGAGTTGATGAGTGTCCGTCTCAAGTTCATGATTTCCGAGTTTTTTAATATAAGAGCTGAGGAAAATGAAGGCATCAGTTAATGCGAAAAAAACAGCAATAATCAGGTAATGCATCCAATCGGTGAAGATTGAAGAAGGGTCATTCGTCCAGTACACAACGGCACCCGCTACATAAATCCAATACCACGTTTTACGAATGGCAAACATCTTTTCTTTTACTTTTTGCTCAAAGCGCCATACCGCAAATACATACACAGCAAGAGCACCAAGCAATAACCAAACAGTTAATTGAAAAAATAATAGCATGTTCTTCTCTCCCATAGACAGATGAATACTTATTTACTTCTATGGATATGTTTGGAAACCCTGCTTCATGAAAAAACTGTCTATCAGAAAAGGAGCAGACAAATAAAAAAAGACCTGTTAGACAGGTCTTTCAGCGTGTAGACAAACCCTCGCATTCTCCCGCAGTCCTGCGTGCCGGTGCTTACGAATGTCAAATTCGCTCCGCGCCGGTACTCGTCCTTCCTAGATTGCAAAGGTTCTCATGTCACGCTAAAAAGAAGACAAAGGGCTAAAATAAAGTTCATTTTAGCCCTTTGTCAACAATCTGAAAAGACCTGTTAGACAGGTCTTTGACATTTACATTAGAGAATCGCGTTTAATACAAAGTATACAAGAGCACCTAGTGTCCCTGAAATCGGTAAAGTAATGACCCAGGTGACAAGCATACGTTTTGCTGTACCCCAGTTCACACCTTTTACTCTGTGCGCAGAACCTACGCCTAGAATAGAAGAGGAGATAACGTGTGTTGTACTAACTGGTAAATGGATAAACGTTGCACCGAAAATAATCGCTGCACCAGTTAAGTCCGCTGATACTCCGTTTACTGGACGAATTTTCATGATTTTTCCGCCGACTGTTTTTATAATCTTCCAGCCGCCAACAGAAGTACCAAGTCCCATTGCAAGTGCACAAGAGAATTGTACCCAGAATGGAATGTCGTCTGTTGTATGAAGATTAGCTGCAATTAAAGCCATCGTGATAATCCCCATTGCTTTTTGCGCATCGTTTGTACCATGGGTATACGATTGAAGTGCAGCAGTTAAAATTTGAACACGTCGGAATTGTTTATTTGTTTTTGCAAGATTGTTGTCTCTGAATATGATTTTAATAATGGTATACACGATATATCCCAATACAAAAGCCAGGATAGGTGAAAGCAAAAGTGCTTGAATGATTTTAATGAATCCCGAATAGTTTAAAGCGCTAAACCCTGCAGAGGCAATAACGGCCCCCGCAATTGAACCGATCAGTGCGTGTGAAGAACTACTCGGAATCCCGTAATACCAAGTAAGCAAGTTCCAAGTAATGGCCGCGATTAAAGCAGCCAAAATGACAACAGAACCGTTTTGAAGTGTAAATGGATCTGCGATGTCCTTTGTAATGGACTTTGCCACACCTGTAAATGTCATTGCTCCTATGAAGTTCATGAACGCTGCCATGATAATAGCATGTCTAGGCTTTAAAGCCTTCGTTGAAACAGAAGTAGCAATGGCATTTGCTGTATCGTGGAATCCGTTAATGAAATCAAAAGCAAGTGCACAAATAACAATAAGTATGGTGAGGATAAGTAAAATGTCCATGTTTAACTAACCCCGTTACGCATTCTTCATAATGATTGTTTCTAGATTGTTGGCAACACTTTGACAGGAATCAGCGATTTCTTCAAGTGTTTCGTATATTTCTTTGTATTGAATGACCTTAATTGGATCTGTTTCTTTTCCAAACAAGTTCTTTAGTGATTTACGATGAAGATTGTCACAATTATGTTCAATCTCTTTGATCTTGATTGCGTGCGGATGAATATCTTTCAAGCGATTATCAGCCAGTAATTCAATTGTGGTTAAAATTTCTTTCGCGCATTCTCTGATGTAGTGGCTGAATTTGTCGATATGTTCGTCAGAGCTTGTAATTGAATAAATTTCTAACGTTGCTGAAAAATGCTCAATTCCATCTAAAACATCATCGAGACTATTCGTCAATTGAAGAATGTCTTCACGTTCAATCGGTGTAATAAAGGCTTTGTTCAGCTCTTTAATCATGGTATGAACATGATGATCACCTTTTGTCTCATATTCCTTCAATGTGTCAGAAAATTCTTTCAGAGTGGTTTGATTTGTTACTTTATAGCTAACAAAATACTCAGCAGTTTCATCTAAATTTTTAGCAATTTCCGTTAACAAGACGGAAAACTTATCTTTTTTCCTTTTTAACATGTAAAAACCCTCCATTGTATAAATGAGACAATGCACACATCAAATAATTATATATTCTTTTGTCGAAAAAAAACAGGTGTAGTCGAAAATTTCTTCACTTTTTCTATTTGATCTTATTCTGACCTAAAGATGACATCTCAACACACCTTTTTCAAAAAGGGAAAAAGGTGGCTTGTATTCGGCGCCGCTTAAAGCGTTACGAAGCTGAATAAATCAATTTGAAACGTTCGCAAACAAGCAGCATATCCTCTTGAAAATCTAATTCATACGGTTTAAGTGCTTCTGTGAAGAATTCTTTATGGACTCTGTACCAATAGTCATAGGATAGATCCCCTTCACCTTCTGCTCTTGCGAATGATTCAGGGACTTTGTTCATTGGCATCACATCTACAGCTGTGATCTCGATGATGGCTTTTGGTTCTTCCTGACTGTCGAGAATGATTGCGTATTGTCCAGCCTGTGGGAGCGGCTCCTGCTCTTTTTCGTAAAAAATATGTCCTGAACAAGTGGCTGTTTTTTTCCCTTGCTGTACAAGCTTAAGCAAGTGATCTGGATCTGCGCCAAATGCCCAAGCGGAAACAGAGGCGTGATTAGGGGCTTTTCCTGATTTTTCTTCCCAATAAGAATCCCAAAATAATGTGCTTTTGTGGTTCATTCTTTTTCCCCCTTTGTGATGAGATTATTATATCGTGGAGTTTCACGATTGGAAATGATATGCCTTTATTCCTACATATTGCGCATGCCATATGATTTGGAAAAATGTATTTCGTTTAGCGAATATAGGATGATAGGATGAAAAATTTTGAAATTTTAGAATAATCTATTGTATTCTGGTCAAGAAGTCGGTAAGGTCAAAGTAAGAATATGGAAGGGGTGTTGTTCATGAAACGCATTTCTCTAACTGTTTTGTCCATATGTCTGTTTGTTTTCTCGTTTTTCCTGCCGGTCAGCCAAGTCACTGCAAATGAAACTCATGGGAATAAAGTAGCTGTTGGTAAAGATGGAATGGTGGCTACTGCTCATCCGCTGGCATCGGAAATTGGTGCTGATGTGTTGAAAAAAGGTGGGAACGCAGTGGATGCTGCAGTAGCCATCCAATATGCACTGAACGTCACAGAGCCAATGATGTCTGGAATTGGCGGCGGAGGATTTATGATGGTGTATGATGGTAAGACAAAAGAAACATCCATCATCAATAGTAGAGAACGAGCACCACAGGGCGCAACACCTGACATGTTTTTAACAGATGAAGGGAAAGTGATTCCATTTGCTGAGCGGTCCACACATGGGAATGCTGTTGGTGTTCCTGGGACAGTAAAAGGTCTCGAAGCGGCTTTAGATAAGTGGGGTACTCGTTCTATGAAGGAATTGATTGAGCCTTCCATTCAGCTTGCAGAGGATGGATTTGAAATTGATTCTGTCCTGGCAAAAGCGATTGATGATCACCAAGGGAAATTGAAAAAAACGGCCGCAGCGCCAATTTTCCTTCCAAATGATCAGCCGCTCGAAGAAGGAGATCTGCTTGTCCAGCCAGGTCTTGCAAAAACATTTAAACTCATTGCGAAAAAAGGAAGCAAAGCGTTTTATGAAGGAAAAGTAGCAAAAGCACTTGCGCATACAGTCCAAGATTTTGGTGGTACGATGACTTCACAAGACATCAAACGTTATGAGGTCGAGACTGACAAGCCAATCTGGGGAGACTATAAAGGATACCAGCTTGCAAGCATGCCTCCACCAAGCTCGGGCGGGGTGTTTATGCTACAAATACTCAAAATACTTGACCACTTTAACCTATCTCAGTATGACCCCAAATCATTCGAAAAATATCATCTGCTTGCTGAAACGATGCACCTCTCCTATGCTGACCGCGCGGCATATGCCGGCGACCCCGAATTCGTAGATGTTCCACTAAAAGGACTATTAGACGACGACTACATTTCAGAAAGAGCCTCTCTCATTCAATTAGATCAAATGAATCGCGACCCGAAAGAAGGAGATCCTTGGGCATATGAGGATGAAAAAAATCCATCCCCAATTGTTCCTCAGCCAGAAGATAAAACCATTGGTGAGACGACCCATTTTACTGTTGCAGATCAGTGGGGAAATGTTGTGTCATTCACAACAACCATTGAACAGTTATTTGGTACAGGGATTCTCGTCCCAGAGTATGGATTTTTCTTAAACAATGAACTAACTGATTTTGATGCAAGACCTGGCGGCGCAAATGAAGTGCAGCCGAATAAACGACCATTATCAAGTATGACACCGACGATCATATTTAAAGATGGAGAGCCTGTTATGACTGTTGGATCACCTGGAGGAACTACCATTATTGCTTCTGTTTCACAAACCATCCTGAATTTGCTTGAATATGACATGGAGCTTCAGGATGCGGTGGAAGAGCCAAGAATTTATACAAACAGCTTAACTTCTTACCGGTATGAAGTAGGTGTCCCTCTCGATGTGAGAACAAAGCTAAATGATTTGGGTCATCAGTTTGGCAGTTCACCTATTGATATAGGAAATGTGCAAGCTTTACTGATTGATCGAAAAGCAGGTACATTTACTGGAGTAGCTGACTCAACGAGAAACGGAACCGCTGTTGGTGTCAATTTAAAGCTGTCTGCAGATCAATAACATTTCCCGGGAAAAGAAGCGCCTCATGATGAGGGCGTTTCTTTTTGCTTGAATAAAAATAAAAACACAGTTGACACCTGTGAATAGTTTGAATAATATATAGACTAACATCAATCATACATAGCTGATCGGACAACCGAAGGCTCTTGGCATTGAAGTACAGGACTACTATGTTCTTCAATTGCTGAGGGCCTTTTTTGCGTATGGAACTTAAAACGGCAAGGTTGGTGTCACATTATTTGAAGGGGAGAGGGATAACGTGAAAAAGTGGAAATGGGTCTTTATCGTGACCACCCTATTCATCATCACGAGTGCTGCATGCTCAAATGCAAATGAAGCCTCAAATCAAAAGGGAAAGATTGAGCTGTTAAATGTGTCATATGATCCTACACGTGAATTGTATCAAGAATACAATCAAGCATTTCAGACTTATTGGAAGGACAAAACCGGTGAGGATGTGACGATTCAGCAGTCTCACGGAGGATCAGGTAAGCAGGGGAGATCCATTATTGATGGACTGGAGGCAGATGTGGCCACACTTGCTCTTGGGTATGACATTGATGCGATTGCAGATCGTGGACTGCTTTCAAAGGATTGGCAAAAGGAATTTCCAAACCAGTCTACACCCTATACGTCTACCATTGTATTTCTTGTGAAAAAAGGGAATCCAAAGAACATCAAAGACTGGGATGACTTAATTAAGCCAGGCGTGTCCATTATTACGCCTAATCCAAAAACGTCAGGCGGTGCAAGATGGAATTATTTAGCCGCATGGGCATATGCCGATAAAACCTTTCATGGAGATGAAGAAAAAACAAAGGATTTTGTGAAAAAGTTATATGAACATGTTGAGGTCCTTGATTCAGGTGCCCGTGGAGCCACCACTACCTTTGTTGAACGCGGCCTTGGTGATGTGTTAATTGCATGGGAAAATGAAGCGTATTTGACGCTGCATGAATTAGGCAAAGACAAATTTGAGATTGTCAGTCCTTCCATTAGTATTCTAGCAGAGCCGCCCGTTGCTGTTGTCGATCAAAATGTGAAACGAAAAGGAACTGAGAAAGTGGCAAAGGCTTATCTGGATTATTTGTATTCTAAAAAAGGGCAGGAAATTGCAGCGAAAAACTATTACCGGCCTAGAAATCAAGAAGTGTTAAACAAATATAAAGACCAGTTTAAAGAGATTGATATGGTGACAATTGATGAAGCCTTTGGCGGTTGGCGAAAGGCGCAGAAAAGATTTTTTGATGATGGCGGATTATTTGATCAAATATATAGCGGACAAAAATAGGGGGCGACGTGATGAAGAAAGCACATGCTGCCGCCAATAAAAGAAAACGTGTATTGCCTGGATTCGGGCTGAGTCTCGGGGTGACACTTGTCTATGTAAGTACGATTGTCGTGATTCCTTTATCTATGGTATTTATTTGGACGGCTTCATTAGGAGCAGAAGGCATTTGGAACGTCTTTAGTGATGCGCGGGTGCTAAAGTCACTGCAGCTGACGGTTACGACTTCTTTTGCAGCTGCACTCATCAATGCAGGATTCGGTGTACTGATCGCATGGGTTCTCGCGCGGTACTCGTTTCCAGGAAAGAAAATTTTGGATGCACTCATTGACTTGCCGTTTGCACTACCAACGGCAGTTGCTGGTATTGCTCTGACAACTCTTTATTCTCCGAATGGGTGGATCGGTCAATTTTTGCATATGAAGGTGGCGTACACCCCTTTGGGGATTATTTTGGCACTAATTTTTATTGGCATTCCATTTGTCATTAGAACGGTTCAGCCGGTCATAGAGGGGCTTCAGCAGGAGGTGGAAGAGGCTGCGGCCATTCTTGGTGCAACAAGGAAACAGACCTTTTTTCATATACTTTTGCCGGCATTGTTTCCAGCGGTGATGACAGGATTTTCTCTTGCATTTGCAAGAGCCCTCGGTGAATATGGCTCCGTTGTGTTTATTGCTGGAAATATTCCGTTTAAGACTGAAATTACACCACTGATGATCATGTCAAAGCTTGAGCAGTATGATTACCATGGTGCAGCAGCGATTGCTTGTTTGATGCTGCTCCTATCTTTTTTCATCCTGTTATTGATTCATGGTGTGCAGTGGTATGTAGAGCGGAAAAAACAAGTGGAAGTGAGGTGAGTTGATTGGAGAGAGAGCTTAGTAAACAGCAACACATCAAATTTAAAAGCCCTGTGACCGAATCAAAAGCGGTGAAGATCATTTTTGTTGCCATTGTGTATGCCTTTTTGCTGTTGTTTTTACTCATGCCGCTGATTGCCGTGTTTTCAAAGGCTTTTGAGAAAGGCTGGAATTCTTATCTTTTTGCCATTTCACATCCAGATACACTCGCAGCCATTAAATTGACGGTCTTCATTGTGGTCGTCACCTTGCCGCTTCAAATCATTTTTGGGGTTAGTGCTGCATGGCTCATCACAAAATTTAACTTTCGCGGAAAACGGCTGTTAACGACTGTGATCGACCTCCCGTTTGCTGTATCACCTGTTATTGCCGGACTTGTATTTGTGCTTTTATTTGGTTCGAATGGACTGTTAGGACCATGGCTTTTAGCAAACGGATGGAAAGTGATTTACTCTGTGCCAGGCATGATTCTTGCGACCATCTTCGTCACATTTCCTTTTATTGCAAGAGAGTTAATTCCGTTTATGCAAACGGAAGGCATTCATGAGGAGGAAGCATCGCTTACGCTTGGTGCGAACGGGTGGAAGACCTTTTTTCTTGTGACACTTCCGAATATCAAATGGGCCCTTTTTTATGGCGTCATTTTAGCAGGGGCAAGGGCAATTGGTGAGTTTGGTGCAGTGTCGGTTGTTTCAGGTCATATTCGCGGGATGACGAATACGATGCCGCTTCATATAGAAATTTTATACAACGAGTATCAATTTCAAGCTGCTTTTGCCGTAGCTTCGCTCATGGCGTTTGTGGCGGTCATCACATTAATCATCAAACAAATCATTCAGCAGATGGATCACCGGCTTGGCAAGCGTTCAAAATAAATGGAGGGATTAGCCTTGGGGATTACAGCGAAACAAATTTCAAAACGGTTTGGTCAAACGAAGGTCCTGCAAGACGTAGACTTATCAATCGGAAGTGGCGAATTGATTTCTTTATTAGGACCATCGGGATCAGGTAAGACGACTTTATTAAGAATTATTGCAGGCCTTGATTATGCAAATAACGGACAGATTTTATTTGGAGAACAGGATTATACACATATTCCAGTACGGAAGCGGCAGATCGGGTTTGTGTTTCAGCAATATGCTCTTTTTCGAAATATGACGGTATTTGATAATGTTGCATATGGTCTTAAGGTGAAGCCTAGAGGAGAAAGGCTGTCTAAAAAAGACATCAAAGAGCGGGTGCAAGAGCTTCTGAAAGTCGTTCAGTTAACGCAGTATGAGCACCGTTATCCAGAGCAGCTATCAGGCGGACAGAAGCAGCGTGTAGCACTCGCGCGTGCACTTGCCGTCAAACCGAAGGCCCTTCTATTAGATGAACCTTTTGGCGCCTTGGATACAAAGGTAAGAAAAGAATTGAGACATTGGCTGAAAAAAGTTCATCAAGAATTTCAAATGACCACGATCTTTGTCACACATGATCAAGAGGAGGCGTTTGATATTGCTGATCGTGTTGTAGTAATGAATGAAGGCAGAATTGAAAAGATCGGCACAAAGCAAGAAATGGCTGAGCAGACAGACAACCTTTTTGTATCTGAATTTTTAGATATTGGAAGCCATATTTAACAGGAGGATTAGAAGATTTGAAGAAGAGGATGCAGCCATGTCTGCGTCTTTTTTTTATAAAAATTTTCCTAGGAACATTGACTTATAATTTCGAATATTATAATATCTTTACAAAGGTAACAGTATTGAACATTTTAAATAACATGTATTTGTAAGTGCTTTAAAAAAGGTTCTGTTTTAAAATGTTCTTTCTGTTTGTTACATGTGTTCATGATCATACCAAATGAAAGAGGTGGTTGTTTGAACAGCTTATTTGAGTTAGATAAGCAGCTGATTGAGCTGCAGTACGAAGCGTCGTCTAGAGAGGAGGTGACCACATATTTAGCAAAACGGTTAGAAGCTGAAGGATATATTAAATCGAGCTTTTTACCAGCAGTGCTAGAAAGAGAAAAAACATATCCTACTGGCCTGCCCCTTGCGACCTTTGGCGTGGCAATTCCCCATACAGACCCTGAACATGTGCACAAACCGGCGATCAGTGTTGCGACTTTAAAGGAACCTGTCATTTTTCATAAGATGGGAAGCCCTGATGAGACAGTCCAAGCCAAAATAGTATTCGTCCTTGCAATCTCTGAACCTAGTAAGCAGCTTGTGATGTTGGAGAAACTCATGACACTTTTTCGCAAGGAAGAAGTGATGAGCAGGCTTTCTCATCTGACATCGTATGAAGAAGCCGTTGATTTACTTCAACAAGAATTAAATCAATAGAAAAATGTAAGCGCTTTATCTGAAAAATTCAGGAGGTGGATGTATGATCAAGCAAGCCGTCGATTTTATATTAGACCTTGGACCAACTATTATGCTCCCAATTATTATGACGATTTTCGGTGTAATTTTAAGGCAAGGCTTTAAAAAATCCTTCCGAGCAGGTATTACAATTGGAATTGGCTTTGTCGGGGTCAATCTTGTCATTAATTTACTTGTGAGCGGTCTTGGACCAGCAGCAAAAGCCATGGTCAACTCTCTTGGGTTAAAGCTCGATATTTTGGATGTTGGCTGGCCGATTGGGGCCGCCATTTCATTTGGTACACCTGTTGCTCCTTTGATGATTCCTCTTGTGCTTTTATTAAATGTCATCTTGTTGTCCGTTAATTTCACGAAAACACTGAATGTGGATATTTGGAATTTCTGGCATTTGATTTTCGCAGCCTCTGTTACTTACTATGCTTATCATAATATGTTCTTGGCCCTTGCCGTTGGCTTGATCGTCTCTGCGATAACGCTTAAATTAGCCGACTGGACGGCGCCGACAATTGAACACCATTTCGGCTTAAAAGGTGTATCCATGGCTCATGCTGAAACGGTCAACTTCGCGCCGCTTATGTATGCGTCAAACCGTGTCATTGATAAAATCCCTGGTTTAAACAAAATTCATGCTGATCCAGAAACGTTGAAAAAACGCTTTGGTATTTTTGGTGAACCGCTTGTGATGGGTCTTATACTTGGTATCATTATTGGTCTTCTTGGCGGCTATGACGCGAAAGGTGTCATGACCCTTGGGATTCAAATGGCGGCAGTTCTTGTGTTAATGCCAAGAATGGTTGCTTTATTAATGGAAGGACTCATTCCAATCTCGGAGGGCGCTCGTTCTTATATTCAAAAGCGTTTCCCTGGGAAAAACGTCTATATTGGCTTAGATACAGCGATTGTCATTGGTCATCCAGCTAATATGGCTGTCGCTCTGTTGATGGTGCCGATCACCATTTTGCTCGCAGTTGTGCTTCCTTACAATGGTATGCTGCCGTTTGCCGACTTATCGGTTCTGCCATTTACAGTTGTATGGGCAGTAGCAGCCGCTCGTGGAAATATTATTCGCGGTCTCATTAACAGTATTTTTACATTGATGATCGTCTTCTTTATCGCAACGAATCTCGCACCACTTGCGACAACAATGGGGAAAGCCGTCGGTTTTGATTTCCCAGAAGGGGCCAACATGATTTCTGGTATTGATCTCGGTTCTCACGTCATTCCTTGGATCATGGTGAGACTTCTTGATCCGAGCAACCCTTACTTCATTGCAGCGATTGTTAGTGCACTGGCTTATGCGCTTCTTTGGTACTGGGTGCGAAATGATATTAAAAAGCAGTATGCAAAAGAAATGGGTTTAGATCAGAAAGAACAATAAACGAGCTGGAGGGATTCTGATGGCTAAAAAAATATTGGTATCGTGCGGAACAGCAGTTGCGACGTCAACGGTGGTGGCGAAAAAGGTAGAAGAGACGTTAAAGGAAAAAGGGTACGATGTCGTCGTTGAACAATGTAAGGCATCTGAGGTTCCGCAAAAAGCGGAGGGCGCTGATTTAATTGTGACGACAACGCCTGTGAGTGATACAAAAGGGACGCCTGTGATTCAAACGTTATCCTTTTTAACCGGATTTGGCATTGAAGAAGATATTGAAAAAATTATCGATCATATTAAGTAAACGATGTGTGCGTGGAGGAGCTGTCATGGCTCCTTCCATGTCATTTGAAAGGAGGAGCGCTCATGCAGCAGCATGCTTACAGCCGTACGTCTGCGATGTTTTCTATTTTTCTTCCGGCTTTGTTAATATGTCTGTTTTTTCTGTGGTCTCTTTATACGTTATTGTCATCAGGACCTGAACCATTAGCTGTGTTAGGTGTTTATACGCTGCCTATCCTCATGCTCTCTAGCATCACGGGACTGAATCAGCCAACGAATGTCATCATTAGTGAAGATGAGCTGAAAATAGGTGCTTTTGGCAGATGGCACACATATGCTGTTTCCGATATTAAAGGAAAACTGTTTTTAAAGCCATATCCGCATATTGGGAAAGTCTATGTCAGAGTGGGACCGGCGCGAATATTCGGCGGACGCTACTGGATTTCAAGTGAGATGAGTGAATACAAGCAGCTTGTTCAAACCTTACAGGATTTTGCGAAGTGCGATGAAAAGGAGGATGCAGCAATATGAAATCAGCTGTCTTTTATTCTTCAGAGGACATTCGTTATGAGGAGCGGAAGCGGCCTGTCATTGATGATGATGAAGTGTTGTTAAGGATGCGTGCGTGCGGCTTATGCGGGACGGACATTTACAAAGCGACACATGAGACGGTACCTCCTGGGACGGTGCTGGGACATGAAATTGCTGGTGATATTGTCGAAACGGGCCGTCACGTCACACATGTTCAAAAGGGAGACAGGGTGTATGTAGCGCATCATGTCCCTTGCTTCACCTGTGACTTTTGTCAAAAAGGATTTTATACCATGTGCCCGCAATTTGCAGCAACAAATGTAGAGCCGGGCGGGTTTTCAGAATATATTCGTGTTCCTGCTTTACATGTCAAGCATACAATGGGCAAGCTCCCGCATGATGTTTCATATGAACAAGGGGCGATGGTCGAACCGGTCGCCTGTTGTCTGCACGGATTTGAACGAGCGCCTGTTCATCCAGGAGATTCTGTCTTGATTCTTGGAGCGGGGCAAATTGGCTGTATCCAATTACAGCTCGCCAAATATTATTTGGCTGGAAAAGTGATGATCACGGATGTGAATGAAAACCGGCTGCTCCAAGCGAGAAATTTAGGTGCAGACGTCGCTTTTCACCCAGCATCTGATCCAGTAGAAAACCGGGTCATGAAAGAAACCGATGGAAAGGGAGCAGATCTTGTGATCATTTCTGTTGGGAGCAGTGCACTCTTAAAAGAGGCGTTTCAAGCTGTAGCGCGAGGCGGGACGATTTTAGTGTTTGCTCATTTTCCGAAGGGGGATGTCTCCATTCCGGCTGAGCGGTTTTTCCATGATGAAGTGAAAGTAGTGGGAGCTTATTCTTCGCACCCATATCACTATCGTGAAGCGCTTGAGCTGCTGAAGGCGAAGGTGGTTCACACAGAAAAGATGGTGACGCACCGTTATCCGTTAAGTCAGCTGCTGCAGGCGATAGAATGTGCAAGGCATCCAGAAGGTGAGAGCGTCAAAATCATGATGTATCCTGATGAATGAGAATGCACGAGATGGAGAGAAAGAGAAGGTCTTTGGGAAAGGGCTTTGTCTTTCTCTTTTTTTCTGACAAATGGTGAAAACGCTTAAAAAATAAACGGAAATGCTTGACTTCAATGAGAGTTAAACGTATGATAATTACAAATGTAACATATAAGAACAAATGTAAAGGGGAGAGAAGAAATGCAAAAACAAATCACTTTGCCTGAACAGATTAGTCATGAGAAATTAGCAGATTTATATAAACAAATGTGGTTAGTGAGATATTTTGATGAGAAGGTCGATCAGTTTTTTGCAAAAGGATTAATCCACGGAACAACCCATTTATGTGTTGGACAGGAAGCGTCGGCAGTTGGATCTATTGCTGTGTTAAAGGATGAAGATAAGATTGTCAGCACACACCGCGGACATGGTCACTGTATTGCAAAAGGTGCAGAGGTCAATAAAATGATGGCTGAGCTGTTTGGACGTGAAACCGGCTATTGCAAAGGAAAAGGCGGCTCAATGCATATTGCCGACTTAGAAAAAGGGAACCTTGGGGCAAATGGAATTGTTGGCGGAGGAATTCCGCTTGCAACAGGCGCAGCGCTCACTTCTAAAATGAAGCAGGAAGGTTTTGTTGTCCTTTGTTTCTTCGGAGATGGTGCGACAAATGAAGGCAGCTTCCATGAAGCGCTAAACCTTGCATCTATTTGGGATTTACCTGTTGTGTTCATTTGTGAAAACAACCAATACGGCATGTCTGGCCCAGTGAAAGAAATGATCAAAATCGAAGACATTTCAACAAGAGCCGTGAGCTACGGAATGCCAGGAAAAACGGTCGATGGAAATGACATGGTCGAGATCATGAATACAGTAGATGAAGCTGTGAGCCGAGCAAGAGCTGGAGAAGGGCCATCACTTATTGAAATGAAAACGTATCGGTGGAAGGGTCACTCAAAGAGTGATGCGAAAAAATACCGTACACGTGAAGAAGAGACAGAATGGAGACAAAAAGATGGAATTAAACGCTTTAAGTCTCTCTTGATTGATCTCAATGTTTTGACAGAAGAACAGGCTGCTATTTTACAAGAAGAAGCGAAGCAGGAGATTGAGGCATCTGTTGAATTTGCGAAAAACAGTAAAGAACCGTCAATTGACACACTATTAGAGGATGTATACGCCTAATTAGGAGGGGAATCACGTGACAAAAACAACAGTGAGAGAGATTTCATATTTAGAAGCCGTTCGAGAAGCTATGAGTCAGGAAATGAGAGAAAACCAGGATGTTTTCATTTTAGGTGAGGATATCGGCGTATACGGTGGCGCATTTGGCGTCACGCGCGGCATGATTGAAGAATTTGGTCCAGAGCGCGTACGCAATACACCAATTTCAGAGGCTGCCATCGCAGGGGGCGCAGTCGGAGCGGCTTTGACAGGCATGCGTCCAATTTTAGAACTTCAATTCTCTGACTTTATTACGATCGCAATGGATCAGCTTGTCAACCAAGCAGCCAAAACACGTTACATGTTTGGCGGAAAAGGGAAGGTGCCGCTTGTTGTGAGAACACCAGCAGGCTCTGGAACAGGTGCCGCAGCGCAGCACTCACAAAGTTTAGAAGCGTGGATGGCTCATATCCCAGGACTAAAGGTTGTCCAGCCTTCAACGGCTTATGATGCAAAAGGACTTTTAAAAGCGGCAATAGATGATGACAACCCTGTCATTTTCTACGAGCATAAGCTTTTATATAAAACAATCGGTGAAGTGCCAGAAGAGCAGTATTCGATTCCTTTAGGGAAAGCGGATGTGAAAAGAAGCGGGAAGGACGTCACGATTGTAGCAACAGCCATTATGGTGCACAAAGCTTTGGAAGCGGCGAAGGAATTAGAAGCAGAAGGAATCGATGTCGAAATCATCGACCCAAGAACACTCGTCCCTTTAGATGAAGAAACGATTATCGAATCTGTGAAGAAAACGGGCAAATGTATCGTGGTTCATGAGGCAGTGAAACGAGGCGGCTACGGCGGAGAGATTGCGAGTATGATAGCGGAAAGTGACGCCTTCGACTATTTAGATGCACCTATTAAACGACTTGGCGGTCTTCCAGTACCAATACCTTATAATCCAACGCTGGAAAAAGCGGTCATTCCACAAGTACCAGATATTATTGAAGCAGCAAAAGAGCTCGTGCGCTCTTAAATAAAGGGGAGAAGATCATGCCAAAAGAGATATTTATGCCGAAGCTGAGCAGTACGATGGAGATCGGCACCTTGCTTCAATGGTTTAAAGAAGAAGGAGATTCGGTTGAAATCGGTGAGCCTCTTTTTGAAATTATGACAGACAAGATTAATATCGAAGTTGAAGCCTACGATGATGGCATTTTTTTAAAGAAATACTATGAAGCAGATGATCAAATTCCGATCAATGCTGTCATTGGGTATATCGGAGAGGCAAATGAACAGGTGCCGAGTGAGCCGCCTGCACAGGCAGATGAAGCATCCCCTGATGACAGCGGGGCATCATCACAATCTGTTTCATCTGTTTCTGCTGAAGTTGAACCAGCAACTGATGAGAAAGTACGTGCAACGCCTGCGGCGAGAAAAACGGCAAAAGATCACCATGTGGCGATTCACGAGGTATCTGGCACAGGTCCAAAAGGCAGAATTCAAAAACGGGATGTCGAAGCGGTCCTTCATACGAGCGAGAAAGGCCAGCGCATATCACCACTTGCAGGAAAAGTGGCTGCTCGTGAAGGGATCGACTTAGCAAATGTGTCTGGTTCTGGCGCTCACGGGAAAATCATGAAGAGTGATGTGAAAGCAGCAGGGTCACAAAAAGCAGACGCTGCTCCAGTGAAAACACAAAAACTAGCGGGTATGAGAAAAGTGATCGCAGATCGCATGTCTCAAAGTGCCTTTACAGCCCCGCACGTCACGTTAACAAGTGAAATCGATATGACAAAAGCGAAAGAAGTGCGCAAGCAGCTATTGCCAGCGATTGAAAAAGAGACAGGCTACAGATTATCGTTTACTGAAATCATCATTCATGCGGTTAGCAGTGTTCTCACGCGCCACCCGCAAATCAATATGACGTTTGAACAAAATGAGCTCCATTTCCATGAGGATGTGCACATTGGTCTTGCTGTTGCTGTGAAAGACGGCTTAATGGTTCCAGTTATTTCTCATGCGAATCAAAAAGGGCTAAAACAGCTGACAAAAGAGGCAAAAGAAATCGGCCAAAACGCACGTGATCAAAAACTGCTACCAGATCAGCTGAAAGGGTCCACATTTACCATTAGTAACTTAGGTATGTATGCCATTGATACCTTTACCCCAATCATTAACCAGCCAGAAGTGGCGATTTTAGGTGTTGGACGTATTCAAGAAAAACCTGTAGTGGTAGATGGAGAAATTCAGGTGCGGCCAATGATGGGCGTCAGCTTATCATTTGATCACCGCGTGGTAGATGGTGCACCAGCGGCTGCCTTTTTAACAGACCTTAAAAAAGTGCTTGAACAACCATTTGAATTGCTAATGTAGGAGATGAATCGGATGACAAAAACGTATGATCTGACAGTCATTGGCGGAGGGCCTGGCGGGTATACCGCCGCCCTTCAAGCAGCTGAGCGCGGACGCAAGGTTGCCTTGATTGAAGAGGATTTTCTAGGCGGTACGTGTTTAAATCGAGGCTGTATCCCATCAAAGACACTGCTCAAACATGCAGAAGTCATTGAATCAATTGAGAAGGCAAAAAGCTGGGGAATCGAAACAGGTGAGATGGTTCTTTCCTTTGATAAAATGAGAAAGCGTAAAGATGATGTCATTGAAAAACTCAGGGGCGGAATTGCCTTTTTATTAAAGCAAGGGAAGATTGATGTATTCAGCGGCAGAGGCACAGCTGTCACAAAGCATCGCATTGACATTGAAAAACAAGATGGGTCAGAAACGATTGAAACAAAAGAGCTGATCATTGCCACCGGATCTTCACCTGCTATTCCACCTATTCCGGGGCTCAAAGAGATTCAATTTGACACAAGTGATACGATCTTTGACATCCCAGATATTCCTTCATCTGTTGTCATCATTGGCGGAGGTGTCATTGGTCTTGAGCTAGCATGTATTTTCCAAAGTCTTCAATCAAAGGTCACCATTATTGAAGCGGCCCCGTCCATTATTCCGCAAGAGGATGAAGAGGCATCGAAACTGCTAGAAAAAGAATTGAAGAAAAAAGGCATTCATATCGCAAAGAAAACAACTGTGACAGAGGTAACAGAAAGCGAAGGAGTCAAAGCGGTTCATGCAACGGATGATAAAGGGGAAACGCACATCTTTACGGCTGAAAGACTCCTTGTGTGTGTAGGAAGAAGACCGAATGTATCAGCTGTCACCCAGCTTGATCTTCAGCTGGATGGTCCTTTTATCAAAGTAAACGACCAGATGCAGACAAGTGCTGAAGGTGTATATGCAATTGGAGATGTAGCCGGCGGCTATCAGCTCGCTCATGCGGCGATGGCAGAGGCAGCCGTTGCGGTCAGCAATATATGCGGCGAATTTGAAAAGATGAATAACGATATCGTCCCTAGATGTATTTATACATTGCCGGAGGTAGCGAGTGTAGGGCTTACAGAGAAAGAGGCAAAAGGAAAAGGGCTTAACGTGCAGACGGAGCGATTCGATTTAGCAGCAAGTGGAAAAGCGTTGGCAGCTGGTGTTCAAACAGGCTTTATTAAACTCGTATACGATACAGTATATGGTGAAGTCATTGGCGCAACGATGGTTGGTCCGCACGTCACAGAGATGATATCAGAAGCTTCCTCATTTATGTACTTAGAAGGAACTGCTGAAGAGATGGCCAAGATGATTCATCCGCATCCAACTATCTCAGAAGGCTTTTATGAAGCAGCCCTTGATATCGTAAGTAAGCTGAGAAAATAAATGACAAACAAGGGATAGGGAGGAGATCCATGTGCACGTCCAGCTTCAACAGAAAGCTGCACTTGTGACAGGTAGCACAGATGGATTTGGAGAAGCCATCTGTCTGGCTTTAGCCCAGGCAGGTGCACATGTTTTTATCCACACTTTTCATGATGAATCAAAGGCAAAATCCATTCGTGAAGATATTCAAAAAATGGGTGGTAAGGCGAGTATTATCATGAATCCGCTTCAGACACCGCATGATGCCAAGTTCATGATGAGGCAAGTAATTGATACATGCGGCAAGCTTGATATTTTGGTCAATCAAGTTGAGCAGAGAGCGGACGCGGTGCTTACCGGTGTAAGCCCTGATAAATGGGTCGATGAAGTGGAAGGAACCGTGAATACAGTTTTTCTTTCTAGTCAAGCCGCTGTCTGGCATATGGTGGACCAGAAGCAAGGCTGCATCATTAATATATCCTCATCAGGGAGCATCACAGGTGATGGCGGGATGTCACATGCGACATCGAATAGTATGCTGAATGCCATGACAAAAGGGTTAGCGCGAGAATTTAAAGACAAAGGCATCCGGGTGCTGGCATTATTACCGCCTCCTCTCCATTTGCTTCCTGACAAAGAGCAAATCAAGGAGACGGTGGCCCATATGACGGTATTCTTAAGTACATCGTATGGCGCATTTACAGATGGATCAGCGATTATGCTCGACGGGGGTGAGAGCGCTGGCTAATCACCAAAAAACAGTTCTCATCGTTGGTGGTGCCCAAGGGATCGGGAAAGAAATTGCCGAACGCTTTTTAAAAGAAGGGCATCGTGTGGCTGTGTCCGACATAGATGAACAGGGGCTTTTGCTCTTAAAAAAACAGCATCCTCAGCTGCTGACGTTTCAAGTTGACGTTTCATCGTGGGAAAGTGTTCAGCGGATGATGTCAGCAGCCGAAAGGGATCTGAATGGTATCGGTCATCTAGTGTATTCTGCGGGGATGACGAAATCACTTCCCTTTTTAGAAGTTGATTTTTCGCTTTGGAAAAAGACACTGGCCGTCAATTTATATGGTCTTTTTTATTGCATCAAAGCGTTGGCACCCTATCTATGTGAGCGGCAAGAAGGCAGTGTGGTCATCATTGGATCGGGGTCTGCGATAACAGGCTCTGGCGGCGGTATTCAGTACTACGCCTCAAAAGCAGGTGCTTTTGGCTTGATGCGTTCACTCGTAAAGGAATTAGGCGCCCATCATGTACGTATCAATGTGATTGCCCCCCGCGTGATTGAATCTCAGATGCTTGATACGCTTTATCCCGCTGAGGAGGAGAAAAGACAGCTTCAATCACTTATTCCCATTGGGAGATTAGGAAAACCTGAAGATATCGCAGGACTCACTTTATTTCTCGCAAGTGACGAGGGAAGCTATTTGCACGGCCAGATTATCCTGTTGGATGGCGGGAGAACGTATCAGCCAAAATATACGGAGGGAAAAAGAGCGGAGAGTTGATCGCTCTTTTTGTCATTTTCATAACAATTGTTCCAATTAGAAACGAATGTTTGGTATACTGGTAATCATAGTATATTAAAAGGATGATGTCACATGCTGAATTGGGAAGAAAGACGACAGCTCGTCAAGGTTGCTCATCTTTATTATACAGACGGGTGGACGCAGCAGGAGATTGCAAAGAAGTTAAATGTCTCAAGACCAGTCATTTCAAAGCTCTTGCAAAAAGCAAAAGATGTGGGAATCGTTGAAGTGTACATCAAAGATGAAAGTATTCATACAGTGGAACTTGAAAAGCAACTAGAAACGACCTTTCAATTAACAGATGCTGTCGTTGTCCCAAGTGTCGGGACAATGTCTGAGTTAGTTAAGCGGGCAGTCGGTCAGGCAGGCGCCTATTATCTGTCTAAAAACATGAAAGATGCTGAGAAAATCGGCATTTCTTGGGGGACGACACTCGCTGAGCTTGTGAAGGAATATCCATTTGAACGAAGAAGCAATGTCAAAGTGATTCCTTTAGAGGGCGGAATGGGCAGGCAGGCAGTCGACATTCATGCCAATCAGCTCGCATATGAGCTGGCAAAGAAGATGAATGGCACGTGTTCCTATTTATATGCACCTGCGATCTTAGAAACGGAAGAACTAAAAGAGCGGCTTATGGCGATGCAGGACATAGAAGCTGTGCTTGAAGAAGGCAGAAATGTCGATATTGCCCTCATCGGTATTGGGAATCCGCATAAAGGCTCGACATTAAAAACTGTCGGTTATTTAAAGGAAGAGGATTTATCTGGGTTAAGACAATCAGGAGCTGTTGGTGATATTGGCTTTCGCTTCTTTGATAGTGAAGGGAAACCTGTCCAAGATGAACTGAACCAAAAGGTCATTGGGTTATCGTTAGAACAATTAAAGAATGTTAAAAAAGTCATTGCAGTTGTGGAAGGAACCCATAAAGCCGAAAGTATTCTAGGAGCTTTAAATGGCGGCTTCATTCAAGTGCTGGTGACCGATGAATTGACTGCGGCAGCCATTTTAAAGGAAGCATCAGTCCAATAAACGGCTGACGGTCATCGTATTGTATAAAAAGAGCAACATCAAACGAGAAAGGAGCTGTGTATCTTGAAGAAAACCGAAATGGAAGCAAACCTACACTGTACTCGGTGCCAAGAAGAGACCCTCCACAGCATCGTTTATGTGAATGATCAGATGAAAAGCGTTGAGTGTACAGAATGTCATCAGAAGATCAGTGTGCAAGTCGACATCATGAAGGAATTTTACAAAGAAGTATACGAAAAAATTGCCACAAAACCGAAGCGGATGACGCAGGAATATAAGGCGAATTTGAATGGATTTATCTCAAGACTTCCTATCCGCGTTCTAAGCAAGCCTTACCGGCTCATGAGATATTTAAACGAATCGTATAAGGTGATCAAGCAATATAAAAAATAAAGCAGAGGCTGTTTAGCGCTCTGCTTCAGCGTGCAGACAAACCCTCGCATTCGTTGTCAGGTCTGTGCTCCGGTGCTCGTCCTTCCTAGACTTCAAAGGTTTTCTAGCACGCTGAAAAGAAGACACAGGATTAAAATAAAGCAGAGGCTATTTAGCGCTCTGCTTTATTTTGTGTTTTTTTCATATAGTAATAAATCGGCAGTCCGGCTATTCCGATCAGCATGGAGATCAGGCAGCTTTTCCAATCTGTGATCATGGTGCTGATTAAGACGAATAAAGAGCCGATAATCGCGATGATCGGTGTCAGCGGGTAAAGTGGTACGCTATAAGCGCGCTGCATGCCGCTGTTTTGTTTTCTTAGCTTAAATACAGCGAAAAAAGCCATTACATAAAAGATATAAATCATGAAAATCGAAACCTCTGACAGCTTCTCTGGATTACTCACTATCATAAATACAATGGCAATTAATATTTGTACAAATACAGCGATCCAAGGTGTTTGAAAGGTGGGGTGAATACGTGAGATGGCTTTTGCAAACGGAATCTGCTTGCGTTCTGCCATCGCAAAAATCACACGCGGGAACGAAAGAACTTTCCCATTCAAACAGCCAAAGATACTAATGATGATCCCAATACTAATCATTTTACCGCCAATTGGACCAAAGAGCATTGTAGCAGCCGTACTTGTCGCATTTTCACCTAGCTGGACGATTTGATCAGCTGGTAACACGTGCAAAAGGGCAACGTTAATAAAGAGATAACAAGCCGTGACAATTAAAATACCGCCAGCCATTGCACGAGGAAGGAGCTTCTCTGGATTTTTCATTTCACCGCCAAGCGCTGCAAGCAAAATCCAGCCATCATAGGCAAATAGCGTAGCCAAAATCGCTGCACCGAAGTTCATCTGAGTGATACTTTCATTGATGGCTGTGAAGATATCTTCATTTCCCTTCCACAAGCCAAACACAATAATAGCCGCAATTGGAACAAGCTTTCCGATGGTGGTCAGCCCTTGGACAAACCCGCCGTATTTCGTTCCCATCACGTTGATTACACATAAAAAAAGAACGGTGATAATACCGATGGTTGTAGACCATAAAGAAGAAAGAGAAAATAAATTGGCCAATAATGAACCAAAATAAAGACCAAGAGCACCAATAATGGCAGGCCCGTAAATAATAATTTGCACCCAGCCGCATAAGTAGCCCCAAAATTCACCGTACACTTCTTCAAGATAGGCATATAAACCGCCAGTACGCGGAATTTGTGTACCAATTTCAGCAACAGTTAGTCCGCCTGTGAGGGTTAAGATTCCGCCTAACAGCCAAGCAAATAATGCGACGCCTGAGCTTCCTGAATAAGAAAGGACGTTGCCTGGCTTCATAAATACGCCGGACCCAATAATGGTCCCGATGACAAGAGAAAGGGCAAAAAATAAGCCGATGTCTTGTTTTAACGCTGGTTGTTCTTTGTTCATTACACACGACCTCCTGCATCACTTTCGTACGTTACTGTGACATGTATTTTGTTCATTGTAATACGATTTTAGGAAAACAAGAATTAAAAAAATTTTCTGATTTTCGTATTTATATTTAAAAGTGTTTGTTTATTGGAGATATTAGGATGAATGTTATCTTAAAAGCGAACAATGGAAGATTATTGTTGATTTAATGTTAATTTAATAGGCGAAAACCGAACAACCAGTAAAAGTGCAGCCAAATGGTTGACTTTTCTTAAAAAATGGCCTATTTTATTCATAAGGATATTATCTTGAATTCGAGATATTTTAAAATAGGAGTGAGAAAGATGAAAGTAAATGGAATTCACCACGTATCAGCATTAACAGCAAATGCTCAGAAAAATGTTGATTTCTACCGCCAAATCCTTGGCTTGAAACTTGTCAAGAAAACAGTCAATCAGGATGACCCTTCAATGTATCATTTATTTTATGGAGATGAGGTCGCCTCACCAGGAACGGAGTTGACATTCTTTGAAATTCCAATGCTGGCCCGCCGTTTGGAGGGAACAAATGCGATCACACGCACAGGTCTTCTTGTTTCTTCAAAAGAGGCTCTTGCCTTTTGGGAAAAGCGGTTTGAAGAAAAAGGTGTGAAGCAAGAAACAGCTTCCTTAAGAGCCGGCAGACCTGCCTTGAAATTTACAGATCCAGAAGGGCAGCAGCTGTTTTTGACAGTTGAACCACGTGTAAAGGATGCTGGCTCACCGCCAGTGCATGATGATATTCCTGCAGATTATGCGATTAGAGGTTTAGGCCCAGTGGAATTGACCGTTGCAAAAGCAGAAAAAACGATCCGTGTTTTAACGGACATCCTCGGCTTCACAGAAAAGGCACGTGAACAATCGAATGATGGTGAAATGGTAACCATCTTTGAATCAGGAAAAGGCGGAGCGGGAACAGAGATTCATGTGATTGAAAAAGCAGAAGGACCCTTTGAGCGTTCAGGCAGAGGAAGTGTTCATCACGTGGCCTTTCGTGTAGAAGATGCAGAGGAGCTTGAAAAATGGCATGACAAAATATCAAAAGCAGGCTTCACGAACTCTGGTGTCGTGGAACGCTTCTACTTCAAAGCTCTTTACTTTAGAGAGCCAAACGGTATTTTGTTTGAAATTTCAACAGATGGTCCTGGGTTTACAGTGGACGAAGGTGTGGATGAGCTTGGCGATCAGTTAGCACTTCCACCATTTCTAGAGCACAAACGAGCAGAAATTGAACAAAGATTAGCCCCAATTTCATCAACATAACAAAAGCAGCTCATAATTGAGCTGCTTAGCGTGTAGACAAACCCTCGCATTCTTTGTCAGTCCTGCGTGCCGGTGCTCACGAATGCCAAATTCGCTCCGCTCCGGTACTCGTCCTTCCTAGACTGGAAAGGTTTTCATGTCACGCTGAAAAGAAGACAAAGGGCTAAAATAAAGATCATTTTAGCCCTTTGTCAACAATCTGAGCAGCTCATAATTGAGCTGCTTTTATCGTTTAGGAGCTGACTTGCTTTGATTCAGATTCCGTTAAGGTGACTTGTTTTGTTTCTTCTTTACCGTTGCGAACGAGTGTGATTTTCACTGTATCTCCTACTTTTGCATTCGTGTAAAGCTCGTGACGTAATTCACTGCCTGTGGTTACTTTTTCGCCGTTGATGGCGGTAATAACATCCTCTGCCTTCAATCCAGCTTTTGCAGCAGGTGAGCCAGATGCGACTTCTTTTACGTACACACCTTTATCCAGCTGACTACTTGTGAGTCCTAAGGTTTCCTTCTGATAAGCGTCTGGGACCTGTTCAAGATCCAGCATGCTGATCCCAATATAAGGACGCTCAATTTTTCCTTTTGAGAGAAGCTGTTCTGCAATTGGTTTGACATCGTTGATTGGGAGCGCAAAGCCAATACCTTCAACGCCAGTTTCAGAAATTTTCATACTTGTGATTCCCACAACCTTTCCGTCTGTTGTGAGAAGTGGTCCGCCGCTGTTGCCTGGGTTAATCGCTGCATCTGTTTGAATGACATTCACACTGCTTTCGCCAGCTGATGTTTCCATAGAGACTGTTCGATCGACACCGCTGACAATTCCTTGTGTGACCGTTCTTGATAAATCTTCACCAAGCGGGTTTCCGATGGCGATCACAGTTTCTCCAGCTCGAAGCGATGAGGAGTCGCCAAGCTCAGCAACTTTTGTGACGTTGCTGCTGCTAATTTCTACAACAGCTAGATCAGTCAGTGAGTCAGAACCGACCAGTTTTCCTTCAACGGTCTTGCCATTGTGCAAGGAGACTGTTAGTTTAGTTGCTCCTTCAATGACATGGTTGTTTGTTAAGACATAGGCTTTACTGCCAGATTTTTTGAAAATCACGCCAGAGCCTGTACCGGTTTCTTCCTCTTGACTGCTATTGTTTTGATTTTGCTGTGATTCATCATAAGGTGTATTGGTATCGCCAAAGTCTGTCGTTGTTTGACTTTGCGTTTGATAGTTTGTAATGCCAACAATGGCTGGTGAGACATTTTCGACCATATTGGAAATGGTGCTGGACGAATTCGATGTCTGTACCGCTGTGGTATTTGACGTATTGGTACTTGTATCATTTTGAGAGACAGCTTCTGTTTTCGTTGATGACGAATCATTTGCTGTACTGCTCTCTGAGTGATGAGCGTATGGGGTGAGAACGTATACACCTAACGCTAACGTACCGCCTGCAATACCGCTTACAAATGGTCTGAACCAGCCACCTGGCTTCTTCTTCTGTTTTTTCGGCTGTTCAATTGTTATTAATTCATAGGAAGTTTGTTTTTCATCATTGTGATTTGTCATCTTGATCACTCTCTTTCATTAATTTTTTCATGTATGTTTTCAGGATGTTTTACTTGTATGTGGTGGAAGCTGACTTTATCTTAAGAAAAAAGTGTGGGATAAAAATGAAAACATTGTGGGAAATTGTTAAAATAAGTAGTGAATCTAAGCAAAACAGAGGAGATTAAACTGTGGAGACAATTGGAATTATTGGATATGGAAGCATGGCTGATATGATGGTACAAAAATGGCTGGAAAGAGGAGTGCTGCATGCCCGTCAGTTGATGATTCATACAAGAAGTGACACAGAGCGGCTGCATCAGCTCAAAGAGACGTACCAAGATGTAAACATCTGTTCATTAGACGACATTTCTGCGTCATGTGATGTCGTGTTTGTGTGTGTGCCGCCGCTTGCTGTACTTGACGTGTTGGATCAGCTGCGCCCGGCAAAGAAAGCTTTACATATTGTATCAGTGGCAGCGGCTGTCACGTTAGAAAAATTAATGCAGCATACGAATCAGCCGGTCTCCAGATACATCCCCACTTTGACCTCAGCCGTAGGTACTGGTGTATCTCTTGTTGCGCATGGTGAAACGGCCGGACAGGAGGCGCGAGAACATCTGCACCGTCTCCTTTCAGCTTTTAGTATCGTCCGGGAAGTGGAGGAAAACCGGTTTGACGCGGCGAGTAATTTGACAAGCTCATCTCCGGGCTTTATTGCGGCGATATTTGAAGAAATGGCGAGAGCCGCTGTAAGAAATAGTGAGCTTTCCTTAGATGAAGCATATGAATGTTTAACTTATGCGCTGTTAGGAACAGGCAAGTTACTTGTGGAACGCGGTCTAACATTCGCTGAAACGGTCGAAAGGGTGGCGACAAAAGGTGGAATTACCGGGGAAGGAGCCGCAGTCATTCAACAACAGGCACCCCAGATGTTTGATGATTTATTTACACAAACGATGAAGAAATATGATCAGCTGAAATCGCAGATCGACGAAGCAGACAAACACCACTAAAGACATCGTTAGTGGTGTTTTATTTGTTAAAAAAATCCTTTAATGATTATTCCTTTGACCCGTAGTATCTGAGTCTAATTTCCTTATTTTCAGACATTGTATTGAAAAATCAATCAAGTTCTCATATAATTTTTTAGAAAATTTAGAAAAATATACACAAATTTTAAGTTTAATTAAAGGGGGATGGGGATGAAGCTCTATGTATCAGTCGATATGGAGGGAATTACTGGTCTAGCTGATCATACATTTGTTGATAGCCGCCAGCACAATTATGAGCGCGGGAGAAAAATCATGACAGGTGAAGTGAACGCCTGTGTAGAAGCTCTTCTTGGTCATGGGGCGACCGATATTTTGGTCAATGACAGTCATTCTAAAATGAATAATCTTTTGATCGAAGAATTGCATGAGGAGGCATCACTCATATCAGGTGATGTGAAACCTTATTCAATGGTACAAGGATTAGATCAAACGTATGATGCGGCTGTTTTTTTAGGTTATCATGCGAGGGCATCGATGAAAGGTGTGATGTCCCACAGTATGATTTTTGGTGTTAGACATTTTTACATAAATGATCATCCAATTGGTGAAATGGGCTTTAATGCGTATGTCGCAGGCTATTATGGTGTTCCGGTGATTCTTGTATGCGGAGATGATCAAGCCGCCCTTGAAGCAGAAGAGCTGATGCCCGGCGTGAGAACAGTTGCAGTGAAAGAAACCATTTCAAGATCTGCTGTGAAATGTTTAACACCAGCCAAAGTAAACAGGCAAATCACTCAGCAAGTGGAAGCTGCAATGAAACAGATTCATCAAATCAAGCCGCTGACGCCTCCTGAACAGCCACTGCTCAAGATCGAGTTTGCCAACTACGGACAAGCTGAATGGGCGAATTTAATGCCGGGTACTGCCATCGAAGAAGGGACAACGACGGTGACGTATCAAGCAGACAATATATTAGAAGCCTACCAAGCGATGCTTGTCATGACAGAGCTTGCCACACGTACAACATTTTGTTAAGCAAGGGGGAGACAGCAGATGGCCAGCTTTTTGCTCAAGCGTTTTATTGCGATGATTGCCACGATTTTAACCATTACCACTTTAACGTTTATTTTGATGAAGGTCATCCCGGGATCGCCCTTCAATGAAGAACGGAATACAAATGAAACCGTTCAGCGAAACCTCGAAAGCTACTATCACTTAGACGAACCACTTTATGTTCAATATGTCATTTATTTAAAATCCATCGTTACTTTTGATTTTGGTCCTTCCATTAAAAAGCCTTCTGAAAGTGTCAATGATTTATTGGCGAGAGGTTTTCCAGTCTCTTTAGAGCTTGGTCTGATCTCAATTTTGATTGCTGTTATCTCCGGCATCCTGCTAGGGGTTATGGCTGCCCTCCGGCATAATGGCTTGATTGATTATATCGCCATGACCATTGCTGTTTTCGGTATATCCATACCAAACTTTATCTTTGCTACCTTATTAATTCAGCAGCTTGCTGTGAATGTAAAGCTCTTTCCTACAGCGATGTGGACAAGCCCAATGCACATGGTCCTTCCGACAATCGCACTGGCTGTAGGGCCAATGGCCATTATTGCCAGGTTAACAAGATCGAGCATGATTGAAGTGCTGACGCAGGATTACATTCGCACCGCAAAAGCGAAAGGACTTTCTCCTTTTAAAATTGTGTTTAAACATGCCCTTCGAAATGCACTTTTACCCGTTGTCACAATCCTTGGGACACTTGTTGCAAGTATTTTAACAGGAAGTTTTGTTATTGAGAAAATATTTGCGATCCCTGGAATGGGTAAATACTTTGTCGAGAGTATTAACAACCGTGATTATCCTGTGATTATGGGAACCACTGTCTTTTACAGCATCATCTTAATTACACTTCTTTTCATTGTAGATGTGACGTATCGTCTGCTTGATCCAAGAATTCAGCTGCATCAGAAAGGAGGAAAGGCATGAGCATACACCTTCAGCATGATCAAACGAATCAAGCACATGAAGTGCCGGATGAGTGGTTTTCTCCGAGAGAACAGAGGAAGAACGAAGCCCATGCCATTAAAAGACCTTCATTATCGTATTGGGCAGACGCATGGAGACGTTTGAAGCAAAATAAGCTGGCCATGTTTAGTTTGTCGATGTTGATTTTTCTGTTTGTCATGGCGGTGTTAGGTCCACTGCTTGCACCAAATAGTGTGACAGAACAGCGCCTTTCCATGCAAAACATGCCGCCGTCGGCTGCTCACTGGTTTGGAACAGATGAGCTTGGACGGGATGTGTTTACGCGTACATGGTACGGGGCCCGCATTTCGTTATTTGTAGGCGTAATGGCAGCTCTCATTGATTTTGCGATCGGTGTCATTTATGGCGGTATTGCTGGCTATAAGGGCGGGAGATATGACCATGTCATGATGCGAATCGTCGAGGTGCTCTACGGTCTGCCCTATTTACTCGTTGTGATTTTATTGATGGTGCTTATGGGTCCAGGGCTCGTCACCATTATTGTAGCGCTCACCGTCACAGGCTGGATTGGGATGGCGAGAATTGTGAGAGGTCAGGTGCTCCAGCTGAAAAGCCAAGAATATGTCCTTGCCTCGAAAACCTTTGGTGCAAAAAGCCTGCGCATCATCCGCAGGAACTTACTGCCAAATACGATGGGGCCGATTATTGTCCAGATGACTTTGACTGTGCCGACAGCCATCTTTGCAGAAGCCTTCTTAAGTTTTCTCGGTTTAGGCATTCAAGCGCCATTTGCAAGCTGGGGTGTGATGGCCAATGACGCCTTGCCGACAGTGCTGTCGGATAATGGTCACTGGTGGCGTTTATTCTTTCCAGCATTTTTTATTTCACTGACGATGTTTTGTTTTAACAATTTAGGTGATGGCTTGCAAGATGCGCTTGATCCAAAGATGAAGAGGTGATGGCGCTTTGAAAAAGATTCTTCAGATTATCGATCTGCATGTCAGCTTTCGGACATATGGCGGTTCGGTTCAAGCGGTACGCGGAGTAAATGTGGATGTGTATGAAAAAGAAACGCTTGCCATTGTCGGAGAATCGGGCTGCGGGAAAAGTGTGACATCACAAAGTATCATGCGGCTTTTACCTGCATACAGCGCTCAAGTCGATCAGGGGGAAATTTGGTTTCGTGACCGAAACTTGCTGTCATTATCTGAAAAAGACATGCGCGCCATCCGTGGTGTCGATATCTCCATGATTTTTCAAGACCCAATGACGGCACTTAACCCGACGCTGACAATTGGAGATCAGCTGATGGAGGCCGCGAAAGTGCATCAGAAGCTGACAAAAAAAGAAGTGAAAGAAGCGGCTCTTCGTATGCTTGATTTGGTTGGTATTCCGCAGCCGAAAGAAAGGCTGAAGCAATATCCGCATCAGTTCAGCGGAGGAATGAGACAGCGGCTCATGATTGCCATGGCACTGATTTGTGAGCCAAAGGTGCTGATCGCAGATGAACCGACGACCGCGCTGGATGTGACCATACAGGCACAAATTTTAGAACTGTTTAAAGAGATTCAGAGGAAAACAGGGGTTACCATTATCTTAATCACACACGATTTAGGGGTTGTAGCCCAAGTTGCCGACCGGGTAGCAGTCATGTACGGAGGGAAAATGGTTGAAACCGGAACAAGGCAAGATATTTTTTACAGTCCGCAGCATCCTTATACAAAAGGACTCCTGCAATCCGTTCCAAGACTTGATATGAAAGATGAACTGATTCCGATTGAAGGAAGCCCGCCTGATTTATTTGCACCGCCAAAGGGCTGTCCGTATACCGATCGCTGCCCGGCTGCCATGAAAGTGTGCGATCATATCATGCCGCACGAAACGCAGCGGTCACCTACTCATACAGTGCATTGCTGGCTCCAGGATGAGCGAGCGAACCAAGCGATGTTATCTTCAACACAAAGGGGGAGTTTTTGATGAGAAAAAAAGGGTGGATCATTAGTGTTTGTTTGTTCATCATCATGCTGCTCGCAGGATGTACAGCCAATGAGCAAGCAGGTAAAGGATCATCAACCAACAAGAATGAAAAGAAAGTATTAACCTTAAATAACGAAAACGAACCGACGTCATTTGACCCGCCGATTGGTTTTAATAATGTATCGTGGCAAGGATTGAACAACTTAATGGAAGGGTTAACAAGACTGAATGAAAAGCACGAACCGTCTCCTGCAATGGCGGAAAAATGGGAGATTTCAGAGGATGGAAAAACGTACACGTTCCATTTAAGGGACGGAATTAAGTGGTCGAATGGTGACCCAGTCAAAGCGAGTGACTTTGAATATGCATGGAAGCGGCTGTTAGATCCGAAAACAGGATCTTCTGCGTCATTCTTAGCTTATATGATTGAAGGAGGCGAGGCATTTAACAGCGGAAAAGGGAAGAAAGAAGACGTAAAAGTCAGTGCTGTAAATGACAAAACGCTAGAAGTCACACTAGCGTACCCGCAGAAATCCTTCTTACATTTGACGGCAAACCCTGCCTTTTTCCCGGTGAATGAGAAGGTAGTTGAAAAGGACCCAAACTGGGCAAAGGATGCCAAAACCTTTGTTGGTAATGGGCCGTTTAAGCTGACAGAGTGGAAGCATGACGAAAGCTTTACAATGGAAAAAAGTGAAACGTATTGGGACAAACAAACGGTCAAGCTGGATCAAGTGAAGTGGCTCATGATCAGTGACCGAAACACAGATTATCAAATGTATCAATCAGGAGATTTAGACACTGCTTTTGTACCAGCAGAACAAAGTGAAGACCTTCTAAAAAGCAAAGAAGTACAAATTGAAGATCAGGCGGGACTGTTCTTTTATCGTCTGAATGTCAACATGGAGCCTTTTCAAAATAAGAACATTCGTAAAGCCTTTCAAATGGCTGTCAACCCGCAAGATATTGTGGATTATGTGACAAAAAACGAAGAGAAGCCAGCACGCGCTTTCGTTTCCCCGGGTATTTTAGATTCAAAGGGTGAAGATTTCAGAGAAGCTGGCGGCGATCTTGTCAAAAATGATCCGAGTGAAGCCGCAAAACTATTGCAAAAAGGCTTGAAAGAAGAGAACTATTCAAAGCTTCCGCCCGTCACATTAACCTATAGTACAAAGCCTGAAAACAAGAAAAAAGCAGAAGCCATTCAGCAGCAATTAAAAGAAGCACTCGGTGTCGATGTGAAGCTAGCGAACATGGAGGCGAATGTGTTTGCAGAGGATCAAAAGGCGCTTAAATTCCAATTCTCGCAAAGTTCGTTTCTAGCAGACTATGCAGATCCGATCAATTTCCTAGAGAGCTTCCAAACTGGGAATGCCATGAACCGGACAGGCTGGTCAAACGATACGTATGATCAACTAATGAAAAAAGCGGGCCAAGAAGCAGATGAACAAAAGAGAAATAGCATTTTGCATAAAGCAGAGGCACTTCTGATTGAAGAAGCACCGATCATTCCAATTCATTTTTATAACCAAGTCTATTTACAAAAAGAAGGCGTGAAGGGCATTGTCCGTCATCCTGTTGGTTATATTGACTTGAAATGGGCGCAAGTAGATGAATAAAATGAAATGCAGGGACGCTTTGAAAAAAGCGTCTGTTCCTTTATTCGTTCATGTTATGAAGAAGATACCCATAGATTGAAAGAAACAAAGAGAAAGAGGGGATTGGCATGAACCAGCTGCCAGTGGCACTTCAAACAGGGGATACGGTGGGAATTATTGCACCAGCAAGCCCGCCTGATGAGCGGAAATTAGCAAGAGGGATTTCCTTTTTAGAAAGCCTTGGGCTGAAGGTGAAGAAAGGGAAGTATATCGACTGCCGGTATGGTTATTTAGCAGGTCATGATCATGAACGAGTGGAAGATATTCATCACATGTTTCAAGATCCAGAAGTAAAGGCCATTATTTGTGCTTGCGGAGGATACGGGACTGGAAGAATTGCAGAAGCCATCGATTATGACTTGATTCGCCGGAACCCAAAAATCTTTTGGGGATATAGCGATATTACGTTTTTACATACAGCCATCCATCAGCAGACAGGGCTTGTGACCTTTCATGGTCCTATGCTCTCCTCTGATGTGGGGCTTGAGGAGGTTCATCCATATACGAAGGATACTTTTTTACAGCTATTCACACCAAAAACCTTTACGTATGCGAACCATCTATCACCTCTTCGGACCTTCTATCCCGGCACTGTTTCAGGCGAAATCACAGGAGGGAATCTTGCCCTGATCGTGACAACACTGGGTACACCCTTTGAGATCGATACGAAGGGGAAGCTTTTGCTCATTGAAGATATTGACGAAGAACCATATAAAATTGATCGCATGATGCAGCACCTAGCATCTGCAGGAAAATTGGATGATGCAGCTGGATTCATCATTGGGGATTTTCATCAATGTGAGCCGAAAAAGAAAGAACAGTCCTTAACGCTCGAGCAGTTATGGGAGACGTACATTGTGCCGCAAAAGAAACCTGCACTTGGCGGCTTTCGGATTGGCCATTCATCTCCAAACCTCGCCATTCCAATCGGTGTGCGGGCGTCATTAGATGCTACAGGAAAGAAACTGCATATTTCCCCGGGCGTTGCAGCGAAAGAGGCGATCAAATGAAAATCGTAGATGTTCGTACATGCAGAACGAGTGTACCGCTAAAGAAGCCTTTCAAAACCGCTTTAAGAACGGTGTATGACGCAGCATCTCTCATCGTGATCATTACCTATGATCAAGGTGACATCAGCTACGGTGAGGCAGTACCAACATCAGTGATTACAGGGGAAACGCTCGAAAGCATTGATTATGCGATCTGTGAAGTAATCAGGCCCATATTGCTCGGGGCTTCCTTGTCCCAATATGAACAGATTTTTTCAGCGATGAACCGCATGCTTGTAGGAAACACAAGTGCAAAGGCTGCCATTGATATGGCGATTTATGATGGCTTAGCAAAGCAGGCAGGGCTTCCGCTTTATCAATACCTTGGCGGTTACCGCAATCAGCTTGAAACGGATTATACGGTCAGTGTCAACCGGCCGCTAGAAATGGCAGAGGATGCGAAGCAGTACGTAGCGGAAGGCTTTCATACGTTAAAAATCAAAGTGGGAAAAGATGACATAGACACGGATATTCAGCGGATCAAGCGGATTCGAGAGAAAGTCGGGCCTGATATTCAAATCAGGCTTGATGCCAACCAAGGCTGGACGTGGAAGGAAGCAATTGTGGCCATTCGAAAAATGGAGGCGCTGAATATTGAACTAGTTGAGCAGCCAGTGCCAAAGGAAGACATCGAAGGCTTGCGGCGTGTGACGGAAGCAACAAATACGCTCATTATGGCAGATGAAAGCATTTTCGGTTTCCATGAGGCCATCAAGGTGTTAGAAACGAGAAGCTGTGATCTGATTAACTTAAAATTAATGAAATCAGGCGGTATAAAAGAAGCGCTGAAAATCAATAGTTTAGCAGAAGCGTACGGCGTAAAATGCATGGTTGGCAGTATGATAGAGTCAAAACTAGGGATTACCGCGGCGGCTCATCTTGCCGCAAGCCAGCCGAATGTGACACGCTACGATTTTGATGCGCCGCTTATGCTAAAAGAGGATTTCATCGACGGAGGAATCATATATCAAGGAAAGGATATGCTCTTTCCGCCGCATCATGGGTTAGGCATTCAAGGGGTGAAAGGAGTGTCGTGATGATATATGAATCAAAGGTGCCGGTTGCGAATGTATGGACAGCGCCGCAGTCGCCAAGAGAAATGGATCAAAAGGTTCTTCAGAGTACCATCCAGATAAAAGAGTGGATTGACCAGCAAACATATGAAGAGAAATTAGCCTTATGTGAAGAAAACCTTGTTCAAACCCAAGTACTGCTTGGCGAAAGAGTCATTGGACTGGAGGAGACAGATGGCTGGGTGAAAGTCGTCATCCCGCAGCAGGCAAGCCGTAAACATCCGCAAGGCTACCCTGGCTATATTCCTGTAGAGCAATTAACGCAAGTAACTGACAGTGAACCACCTGACCGAACCTTAATTGTTTGTCAGAAAAAAGCGGTTTTATATCAAAACGGAATACCAGATATGGAGGTTAGTTTTTTAACAGAACTAGCACCTGTTGAAGAAACGGACGATTATGTTCATGTTCTCACCCCATTAGGAAGACGAGAAATCAACAAAGAGGATGTGCGTTCGATTTCAGTCTCTTCCTTCATAACTGGCAAGGATGTCGTGGACATAGGAAAGCAATTTATTGGACTTTCATATTTATGGGGCGGCATGAGCAGCTTTGGCTATGACTGTTCAGGCTTTGCTTACAGTATGTACAAAGCGTGTGGATATCTGCTACCAAGAGACGCAAGTGATCAAGCGGTGAGAGGAACCCCGGTCACAGCAGCCGATTTAGAACCAGGTGATCTCATATTTTTTGCTAATCACAATGGAAAGGGAGCAGTTCGTCATGTCGGGATATATGCTGGAGACGGCCTGATGCTCCACTCGCCTAAAACTGGCAGAGCCATTGAACTTCTTGCTTTATCTGGCTCTTCATATGAAAAGGAATGGGCAGGGGCAAGACGGTATTTGAAAGCGGAGAGGGGAAGATGGGATGGGAAGTGAACCACTTTTGCAAGTCAACAACTTAAAAAAGCATTTTCATCTGTCTAAGGGAAGAACGTTAAAAGCATTAGATGGTGTCACCTTTCAGCTGAAACAAGGCGAAACCTTTGGTCTTGTTGGCGAGTCAGGCTGCGGCAAATCCACGCTAGGGAAAGTGCTCATGCGGCTTTATGACCCGACAGAAGGTGAAGCCTTGTATGATGGGAAAAGTCTTCACCACTTGTCTAAAAGAGAATCATTTGAATTCAATAGACAAATTCAAATGGTGTTTCAAGATCCGTATTCTTCCTTAAACCCAAGGCTCTCTGTAAAAGATATTATGCTGGAGCCGATGGAGATCCATGACCTGTATGGCAGTCAAAAGAAAAGAATGGCCCGCGTAAAAGAGCTGCTGGAAGCGGTGGGGCTAAGCTACGACTTCGCCACCCGCTATCCCCATGAATTTAGCGGAGGACAGAGGCAGAGAATAGGGATTGCAAGAGCACTTGCCTTAGCGCCAAAGTTTATTGTAGCGGACGAGCCGATTTCTGCACTTGATGTATCCGTTCAAGCACAGGTCGTGAATTTGCTGAAAAAGCTGCAAAAAGAAGAAGGATTGACGTTTTTATTCATTGCGCATGATTTGTCGATGGTTAAATATATCAGCGATCGAATTGGTGTGATGTATTTAGGACATCTCGTGGAAATGACCAGCAGTGATGCTTTATATCAAACGCCGCTTCATCCATATACACAAGCTCTGCTGTCGGCTATCCCGATTCCAGATCCTGATGTGGAAGACAAGCGCAAAAGATTTATTTTAAAAGGAGAAATTCCAAGTCCAGTGAATCCGCCAAGCGGTTGCGTGTTTCGGACAAGATGTCCTGCTGCGATGGATGTGTGTGCAGAAAAAAAACCAACATTACAAGCAGCGGAAGAAGGGCATGAAGTCGCCTGTCATCTATATACAAGGTGAAATAGGAAAAAAGCCAGCAAGTAGACAAGCTGTTCTACAAGCTGGCTTCATTATATTTATGAACGCCGAATCGGCAGTGTGCAGCATCTAAAGGAGCCGCCAGATTTAATGATTTCTGAAAAATCCACTTCAATGACAGTGTACCCGTGAGCGGTCAATGCAGCATTGGTTTCTTGATTGATCGGTAAGCTGATCACTTTTTTCTGCCCAATGGATAAAACATTTGGTCCAAGTGTGAACTGCTCTTGTTCAATGATTTCAATCAGATCATATTGGGTTTTGAGCATGTGAAGATCCTTTTCCGTAAAGGCTTCAGGACAGATCACTATCTCATGAGGAGAAAGAATGTTCATCACACAATCGAGATGCAAAATATGAGGAGGAAGATGAATAGGTATGATATCGTGTTCAGGTAATTCCTTTTTTAGCTGCTGGATGGCGGCTGGATTTGTTCTTTTGCTAATTCCAACAAATACGCGGGTTTGGTCTACAAGCACATCGCCGCCTTCAATGGTTCCATCTGTCAGGGTGACGGTTGTCCAACCTTTTGCCTGAGCCCATTCTTTTAACGATTGTTCCTCCCCTTGTCGAACCTGAGCTGCCATCTTTGAAACAAATAACGTCTGTCCAATCGTAAACCCAATATCCCGAGTGAAGACTTGCTCAGGGAAGCGGTCATTTGCAGGGAGCAGGATAGGCCGTACATGATGGTCTTTTAGCGTTTGAATCAATTGTTTATGCTGCGCGATGGCTTTGATTTGAGAAATATTTTCTCTCGCAAAATGCTTTTGGGTTTCATTGATGATTTGTTTGATTTCCATATAGAAAGGACTGCACAAGAGGACTTCTTGTAAATCATCGTATTCACTCATACATTGCGGCGTTTTGTACACTTTCTCTGATTTCATAGAATCCATCAAAGGGCCTCCTTGTTTATCGATAGTTATATTATTCCTCCTTCTAGTAAATGTTGAAACATTTCCGAAAGAAAATCTCTCAAATGAGACTAAAGCAAAAAGTTTAGACAAACCTAATAGAATAGTGTTTAATAAAAGTCGTTCCGCATCACCGAAAACAGCAAGAAGGAGCTATGACGATGAGAGAAGAAAATTTCAAATACTGCAAGGAATCGAAAGTTGTGAAAACCAGCAGGGTATTCCCTCTCGATACGAATAACCACCAAACCTTATTTGGCGGGAAATTAATGAGTTATATAGATGACATTGCCTCCATCTCGGCAGCAAGACACAGCCGCAGTGAAACAGTCACAGCCTCGATGGATTCGGTTGATTTTTTAGAGCCGATTGGACAAAAAGAGTCAGTATGCTTAGAATCCTATGTCACATGGGTCGGTACATCTTCTATGGAAGTATTCGTCAAAGTGATCAAAGAAAACTTGATGTCCGGAGAGCGCAGACTTGCAGCGACTTCATTTCTTACATTTGTCTCATTAGATGAAAACGGGAAACCAAAACGAGTTCCGCAGGTCATGCCGGAAACAGAGGAAGAAATCATGCTGCATCAAACAGCGAAGCAGCGGGCAGAGGAAAGAAAAAGCCGCCGAAAGCATAGTAAAGCTTTGGCTGACGCACTTGGGACAGATAAACCTTGGGCGTAAAAATCACCCTTTCAGTGGTGATTTTTTTCTATAACAGTATCTTGCATGGCAAGTTAGTGTATGGTAGGATGAGGCTATCTTGCATAGCAAGGTACTGGAATCGGAGGAACGCTGATGACACAATCAACGCAAATGTTAAAAGGCATTTTAGAAGGCTGCTTGCTGTCGATTATTTCTGAAGGTGACATTTATGGGTATGAAATGACGAAGAAGCTTGCGCACTATGGATTTGATCAAATTAGTGAAGGAAGTATTTATCCGATCTTGCTGCGCATGCAAAAAGAACAGCTGGTAAGCACCGTCACAAAAGCATCAACAAGCGGACCGAAAAGAAAATACTATATGCTCACTCAAGCGGGAGAACAAGCGCTGACCGATTTTATCGCACGCTGGAATGAGCTGTCAGAAAGTGTAGAGCGCTTATTACATAAAGGGAAGTGAGAATATGGTAACAAAAGAAACGAGACACATCTTACTAGAGCTGAAACTCTATCTGATATCAAAGGGGAAAAATCAGGACGAGATCGACGAAGTGATGGATGAATTAACGACACACGCTGTCGAAGCTGAGAAAGATGGGAAAACAGGGGAAGAGGTGTTTGGCAAAGATCCGCGGGGCTTTGCTGATGAACTGGCAAAAGAGCTGACTGGGCATCATAAAGACTGGGTTCCATTTGTGAGTGCCTTTTTGATTGGATCGCTCTTTTACATGATCTTATCAGACGCAATCAGTCAAAGCTTATCGTATTCTTGGTATGCACTGATTGGTTATCTGCTCATTTTAGTGGCCAATCTCATCATGACGATTGTGATGTTTAGAGCATCTGCATTTCAAACAAGCCGCCGGGCATTTTTCTATTTTTGGATTTTAGGAATCTGTCAGCTGACGGCCATGATCACAGTGAAATTATTGGACCAAAAGCTCGGTACGCCATTACTTGTGCTTACCTCAAGTCAAAGATGGGGCGTCATCCTTCTGTTGTTGCTTTGTATCGTCGTATTTAATGCCATCTTAAAGGCACATGTTGTTTCGCTGATTCCGGTAATTTTCTTCGGACCGCAGCTTATATTCGAATGGATTGGGTGGACGTCGCCTATGATGCTTCTTTTCACAAGTCTGCTATCCATTGTGTTGATAGTTTTGCTTACAATCGCTGCTTTACGAAAAACAAACAAAAAACAGGAGAATACGTTGTAAACAGAGTACATCTCATGAGGTGTGCTCTTCTTTTTTCTAAAAAAATGTAGTAATGGAAACATGATTTTCATTACAATGAGAAGAGGACAAAAATGAAAAGGGGTTCTGTTTTTGGATATGGTATGGGGGTATGTACTCGTTTTTGTATTGGCTGCTTTGCCTTTTTTTGAAGTGGTTGGTGTCGTTCCACTGGCGATTTTAAGTGGACTGCATCCTGTGACATCAGCGGTGATTGGATTCATCGGCAACTTTCTAACTGTTTTGCTTCTCATTGTCTTCGTGGACCGGATTAAAGCATGGCGCTTGAAGAAAAAAGAGGCAAAGCATGATGAAAAAGGGGAGAAAAAGCAAGAAAGGGCCAGAAAAATTTGGGAACGATATGGCCTTCCTGGATTAGCACTTGTCGGTCCTTTTATCATTGGCAGTCATTTAGCCGCCTTTATGTGTATGAGCTTTGGTACGAAAAGAAAACAAGTAGCCGTATGGATGACGGTCAGTTTAATGATGTGGACAGCATTAGCAGCTAGTTTAACGGGTGCGGGCTTCCATTACTTTGCTCCAGATTCAAATGGATTGTTCGGAGATCTTTTTAGAAGTAAGTGAGGGGGAGGAGAATAAATGAAAGATCAAACGCGGATCGTGTTCGAAACAGAGCGCCTTAGACTTAGAACGATGGATGAACACGATGCGCCATTTTTATATGACATGCTGTTTCAAGATGAAGAAGTCATGAAGTATTACCCTTCTTTAAAGGATGAAAAGCAGACAAAAGAGTGGATTGCCTGGAATCAAAGGAATGACCGCACGTATCATACCTCGCTGTGGATCATTGAAGAGAAAGAAACGAAGGAACCACTCGGACAAAGCGGAATTGTTCTGCAAAACATCGAAGGACAAACCGAACTTGAAATTGGCTATATGCTAAAGAGAGCGGCGTGGGGAAAAGGATATGCAGCTGAGGCTGCTAAAGGCTGTCTGACATATGGTTTTGAAGACATGAAGGTGAGACGAATGGTCAGCTTGATTCGTCCTGAAAATGAAGCGTCAGTGAAGGTCGCTTTAAAAATGGGGATGAAAAAAGAAAAAACCATTTTAAAATGGGATCAAATGATGGATGTATACAGCATCAACCGTAACGGAGAAAACGGCTCGCATGAACAATAAGGAGAGCCGTTTTTTCTTTTATACACGCTGTTCTAGCTGGAGTAAATATTTCTTTCGTTCGACGCCCCCGCCGTATCCGCCAAGCTCGCCACTTGTTTGAATCACACGGTGGCATGGAATGATGATCGCCAGTTGATTGGCTCCATTTGCATTGCCAACCGCCCGAACCAAATGCGGGTCGCCAAGCATCGTGGCAAGCTCCCTATACGATCTCGTTTCGCCTGCTGGAATGCGTGAGAGCAGGTCCCACACCTTCATTTGAAAAGGGGTGCCATGTAAGGAAAGTGGCACAGTAAATTGCGTCAGTTTCTTTTCAAAATATAAATCCAATTCTTGAGCTAATTGCTGATGAACGTTTGTTTCTCCAACTAAAATGCGGGCATGATGTTTTTTTCTAATTGTTTCAATCTCTCTTTCTAATCCTCGCCTGTCCATAAATTCAAGTAAATATACATGCGCTGCATCTGTTATGCTGATCATTCGCCCAATCGGGGTGGAAATAAAATTAGCATGGAGAATGTTGACCTGCGCTTTTTTAGGTGGATTCCCCATAATTTTTGTAAAAGCATCATTGAAGGCACTGGAAGATTCATAGCCAAAAGAGACTTGCTGATCAATCACTTTTTTTCCGTTCAGAATTTCTTTAAAGGCTAGTCCCATACGTCGTGATCTAGCATATTGAACAAAGGTCATTCCATAGATTTCTTTAAATTTTCTTCGCGCTGTGGCAGAGTGAATCCCTAATTGGCGAAAATCTTCTTCTTTCCATCGTTTCTCAGGACTGCTTTCAACTGCTGACACGAGTGTTTTGACTTCTTCTGGAATGCTGTTAGGGTATGTTAAAGGCGTGCAGCGCTTGCAAGGCCGGTATCCTGCTAGTAGCGCCTCTTCTGCTGTTAAGAAAAACTCACAGTTTTCATATTTTGGTTTTCTGGCCGTGCATGTTGCGTGGCAGAAGATGCCGGTTGTTTTAATGCCAGCAAAAAATGTGCCATCATATTGCGGGTTCTTTTCAACAAGTGCTTGATAAAATTCATGTTTTTGTTCGTCTGTCATCATCATATGATCCACCTCTTGTTTTCCTATTTTTGCTGATACAGAACGGATCAGCTACTCGTTCGTAAAATGGACCTTGTTTCATTATATCAGCATATCAGCCATGTGCTAAAAGCAGTGTTTGAAATGAATGCGTCAGCTGATGATTTGAAGCTCGCTAGTCCGTTTCAACATTTCTCCTTCTATCATTTAGTATACTTTGGTTCAACACACTTTCTTTCGAAAAATGAACAAGTATATTTGAAAGGGGATGTAAACCGGTAGACCGGCATACCGGGGTGTGATACAATTTCCATACATACAGAATCTGCATGACGGCAGGTCTGTTTCATAATGAATTGGTTTTCTAGGGTTCCGTGCGGCATCGCAGTCTGGACCGAGAGAAAACACATAGGGTCTTTACAATAGACCATATGGACACGGAGGGATAAAAGCCCGGGAGATTTGATCAAATGATCGATTTCCGGGCTTTTTTTATTGCTTGGAATCGGTTAGAAAGGAAGAGATCGGATGAAATGGGGAAATGTATTCATTGCGGCTATATTTGAAGTCGGCTGGGTGATGGGGCTGAAATATGCGGACTCCGTACTGGAATGGATCGCAACCATCGTTTGTATTATTGTGAGCTTTTATTTACTCATGAAAGCCACGAATGTACTGCCAGTTGGCACACTTTATGCCGTTTTCACCGGACTTGGGACAGCAGGTACCGTCATCTTAGGCATGGTACTTGGTGAGCCGGTGCAGCTTGTCAAATTGCTGCTTATCATGGTGCTTTTGTGCGGTGTATTAGGATTAAAGCTGACAACTGGTGAACAGAAAGGAGAGGGTGAATCGTGAGCTGGCTTTTACTCATTGGGGCAGGTATTTTAGAAATGCTTTGTGTCACCATGATGAATCAATTCCAGAAAGACCGGCATCTAAAGTGGATTTTATTCATTGCAGCTGGCTTTTCGCTATCCTTTCTGATGCTGTCACTTGCAATGAACACAATTCCGATGGGAACGGCGTATGCCGTTTGGACAGGAATTGGAGCAGCTGGAGGGGCCATTGTTGGCATGCTGTTTTATGGAGAGTCAAAAGAGGCGAAACGTATTTTCTTTATTGCGCTGATTCTATCTGCGGCAGTCGGGTTAAAAATCATTGAATAAAACAAGGCTGGCACGTGTTTGCCAGCCTTGTTGTTACATCGAATGATGGTTGGAATCGTTTTCATTTTTTCGGTAAAGCTGACTCACAAGCAGAAAACATACACCAAATGTGAGCAAAGGAATAAGTCTTTCACCGGCTATAAAAAGATAAATACCCAAGATCAGGAATACGATGCCGAGCCAAAAGCTCACTTTACCAAACAAAGTCATGCTTTTCATCTTCATCACTCCTTTTGTGATAAAAGGTCTACTCACATTATATCACGCCTGATGCAGAATTGAATGAATATTCAATGAAAAATACGACTCTCAATTGCTTTTTCACTTTCCAGTCCAGTATAATATTTCATTAGAATGAAAACGTAAAAGAGGTCATGAGACATGAGAACATTGATTACAGAGAAACTTGAATTACACAGACAAAAGCATGAGCAAAAAGGAAGATTGCTTGTCAGCTGCCCGGATCAGCCTGGTATTGTGTCAGCTGTTTCATCCTTTTTATTTGAACACGGAGCAAACATCATTGAATCCAGTCAATACACAACAAATCATGAAAGCGGCCGGTTCTTTTTAAGAATAGAATTTGATTGGAAAGACATCTCGGCTAACATGAATCAGCTGAAAAGCAGTTTTGAGCCAATTGCTGAATCATTCCAAATGACGTGGAGCATGTCACGAGCGAGTGAGCTGAAAAAGCTGGCGATCTTTGTATCAAAGGAGCTTCACTGTTTACATGAGCTTTTGTGGGAATGGCAGAGCGGAAATTTAATGGCTGAAATAGCGGTTGTCATCAGTAATCATGAAACGGCAAAAGATACAGTAGGGGCACTAGGGATTCCATTCCATTTTGTGAAGGCGAATAAAGACATTCGCCAAGATGCAGAAAAGCAACAGCTCGCATTATTAGAAAAGTACGACATTGATGCGGTTGTGCTTGCTAGATACATGCAAATTTTAACGCCTGCATTTATTGAAAAGCATCCGAATAAAATTATTAATATCCATCATTCCTTCCTCCCGGCATTTATCGGTGCAAACCCATACAAACGGGCGTATGAGCGTGGTGTTAAACTAATCGGTGCTACCTCTCACTATGTCACAAATGATTTAGACGAAGGGCCGATCATTGAACAGGATATTGAGCGTGTTGATCATAGAGATGATGCAGAGGCATTAAAGAATATTGGCCGCACAATTGAACGCAGTGTGCTGGCACGTGCCGTCAAATGGCATCTAGAAGATCGAATCATTGTGCATGAGAATAAAACGATTGTGTTTAATTGACCGCTTGACTTTTCTGAAGCAATTGGTGATAATATAAAAAAATTAACGAGCGTTGAGAAGGAATAGTAAGCAGGAACTGCTGTGTAAAGAGAGCAAATGACATGCTGAAACATTTGCCGCAGACAGCTGCTGAACCTACCCTTTGAGCCTTAGAGGAAAAATCTAAGCGCATGCCTGGCGTTACAGGAGTTGAGTGGAATAAGCATACACACGCTTATTCAATGAAGGTGGTACCACGGAAAATCCCTTTTTCGTCCTTTGCATAAGGAGAAAAAGGGATTTTTTTGTGGTGAAAGGTATAGCGGAGGGAATCAATGATGAAAAAGCAAAGGATTGTCATAAAAATTGGCAGCAGTTCATTAACAGAGCAAAAGGGAGCCATTGATGAACAAAAAATGTGGGATCATGTGAAAGCCATTGCAAAGCTGAAAGAGGCAGGGCATGAAATCATTCTTATTTCATCAGGAGCCGTTGCAGCGGGATTTGGCAGTTTAGGGTATCCGTCAAGACCTGTGACCTTAAAAGGAAAACAAGCTGCTGCTGCCGTTGGTCAAAGTTTATTAATGCAGAAATATACAGAACTATTTTCGCAGTTTCATATCACGCCGGCACAAATGCTTTTAACGCGTAATGACTTTTCAGATCGTACAAGATATCGAAATGCTTACGCAACGATGATGGAACTGCTCGAAAGAAAAATGTTACCGATCATTAATGAAAATGACTCTGTGTCAATCGAGGAGCTTACCTTTGGTGATAATGACATGCTGTCAGCACTGGTCAGTGGCTTAATTCATGCAGACCAATTGATCATTTTAACAGATATCAACGGAATTTATGATGCCAATCCAAGTGAAAATCCTGATGCGAAGCGGTTTGATGTGCTGACACACATTTCAGATGAATTGTTCTCCTATGCGAAAAGTACGGGTTCAAAGGTTGGAACAGGCGGGATGAAATCAAAGCTTTCTGCTGCACAAACCGCTCTTTCACTTGGCGTCAAAGTCTTCATTGGCACGGGGACAGGGGAAGACAAGCTTCTTCACATTCTCGCCGGTCAAGGGGACGGAACGTATATCGGTGAACAAGACTTATCATCGGTCAATAACCGCCGCCAATGGATTCAATTCCACTCACCAGTCTCTGGGAAGATTATGATTGACGCAGGAGCAGAGGCGGCCATTTTGCATAATGGAAAAAGCCTTCTTCCAGCAGGTGTGATTGATGTTGCCGGTCATTTTTCTAAAGGAGAGGTTGTCGAAGTCGTCGGTCCGAACGGGTTAGTTGGTAAGGGACAAACATTGTACGCATCTGATGAGCTTCTTGACATTAAAGGGATGCGTAGTGATGAGCTTTCTCATGAGAGACCTGAGGTTATTCACCGAGATCACTGGGTACAGCATGTACAAAACTGAGGAGGGAATACGATGAATGAAGTTCTTGAAAAAGCAAAAAAGGCAAGTGCAGCCAAAGATCAACTGCTATTAAAAACGACTGAACAAAAGAATGCGGCTTTAGACGCTATTGCAAAAGCATTAAAAGCATCGTCAGCTTTCTTAATTGAGGAGAACGAAAAGGATGTTCAGGCAGCTGTAGACAAGCAGTTTACTCCATCTGTTATTGACAGAATTACATTAACAGAAGAGAGGATTGAAGCGATTGCAGACGCTACGTTTCAACTGATTGAGCTCAAAGATCCAATTGGGGAAACATTAGAAACCATTCAAAAAGAAAACGGACTTTTGATCGAAAAGGTACGAGTGCCTCTTGGAACGGTTGGTATAATTTACGAAGCAAGACCAAACGTGACAGTAGATGCTGCGACCCTTTGCTTAAAAACGGGAAATGCTGTCATCCTAAGAGGAAGTTCATCGGCGATTCATAGTAATAAAGCGATTGTGAAGGTCATCCATGAAGCGCTTCATACGACGGATATTCCTGTAGACAGTGTACAACTGATTGAAGATACAGGCCGTGAAACGGCTAAAACTCTGTTCACTTTAAATGACTACCTAGATGTCCTGATTCCACGCGGCGGGAAACATTTAATTGATCTTGTTGTGAGAGAGTCTACTGTTCCAGTGCTTGAGACGGGTGCAGGGAATTGTCATATTTTCATTGATGAGACAGCTCAAAAAGAGATGGCTGAACAGATTGTTCTGAATGCGAAAACACAAAGACCATCTGTTTGTAATGCCATTGAGAGCATTGTGATTCATGAAACATGGGCAAAAAAACACGGCGCTTCGTTATTTGAAGCACTTCAAACGAACGGGGTAGAGATACGAGGCGATGAAACTGTATGTGCGATTGCTCCTAGCGCAACTCCAGCGACGACAGCTGACTTTGAAACGGAATTTTTAGCGCCAATTGTCAGTGTTAAAATCGTAGAGAACATAGATGAGGCAATCCAGCACATTCAAACATACAGCTCTAAGCATTCTGAAGCGATCATTACGGAAAATGATCAGCATGCGTCACTTTTCTTAACCGCCGTCGACGCTGCCGCTGTGTATCATAATGCGTCAACCCGATTTACAGACGGTTTTGAATTTGGTTACGGAGCGGAAATAGGCATTAGTACACAAAAATTGCATGCGAGAGGACCAATGGGTCTGCCGGCCTTAACCTCTGAAAAGTTTGTCATTCGTGGTCAAGGACAAATAAGAGAATAACCCATCTAAAAGAGAGTCTTGTCACACGAGACTCTCTTTTTCCTTTCATTTTTTGTATTTCTTCGGTCAAGTATGATAAAATATGGTAATGTTTTATATTATGAGAAGATTGGAGAAGGCAACGTATGGCGAAAATCATTCCCTCTTCGGATATTGGAGTGAAAATCAACAAGTGGTATGAATTAATCCGCAGATTTGATTCAGAACAAGCAGAACAGTTAAAGCAGGAAATTCGCACCTCTCTTGACTCAATGGAAGAAGATCAGAATTTGCTTCTCTATTTTTCTTTAATGGAATTCAGGCATGAGGTCATGCTCGATTATGTGAAGCCATTAAAGGAAGGAAAGCTTCGCGCCAACTTTTCCGAGCTTTCGAAAGAAATAGATGAGCACCAAACGCATGTCACAGGCATGCTGGAATACTACTATCATTTCTTCAGAGGCATGTATGAGTTTGACCGGAGAGAGTACATTGCGGCCATATCGTCATATCAAAAGGCAGAGCACAAGCTTTCTTTTGTATCCGACGATATTGAACGTGCAGAATTTCATTTTAAAATGTCAGAAATATATTATCACATGAAACAAACACACATTTCGATGCACCATGCCAAACTAGCGCTGGATGTCTATATTCAGCACGAACTATATGCGCTTCGCACCATTCAGTGTGAATTTATTGTAGCCGGTAATTATGATGATATGAGAAGGCATGAAAAGGCATTACCACATCTAGAAAGAGCACTTGCGAGATCAAGAGACTTTCAGAATGTGCGTTTTATTGCTTCTTCTTTGTTTAATATGGGCAACAGCTATTACAGAATGGGAGATTTGAACCGCGCACTCGACTTAATGAAAGAATCCATCTTATTATTTGATCAAAACCAACCCGATCATCTTCGTCGATCGATAGACCCTCTTTATACAGCCGCTCAGATATTATACAAACAAGGTAAACACGATGAAGCATTATACTACAGAGAAGAATGTATGAAGCGAGCAGAAGCTCTGCAGGATGATATTCATATTCAAAAGACCATATTTCTTGAAGCATTGTACTTAAGACAAGACGCCGACCATATTAAACGTATTTTCCATTTTTTAGAGTCTTCTTATGCATATCCTGATATAGAGGAGTTGGCATTAGACACCGCGAAGTATTATAATGAAATGGAGGATTATGAAAAATCTTCCATGTTCTATAGAGAAGCGGAACATGCTCGAATCTATATTCAGAGAGGGGATTGTTTATATGAGTTTTAAAAAATGGGCAGTCGTCTGTACAAGCATCACGATCATGGCATTATGGGTGGCATCAGCTAATACCGACCCAGATAACAGAAACCATACGCTAGAAAAACCGAATCCGCAGCATATCACGATCTAAAAGCAGCCCTTTTCATAGGGCTTTTTTTATTGCCTTGACTGATCTTACATCACCATGCGCTGGACACTCATAAAAATAAAAAATGGAGGAAAGATGAAGATGAGTGTTTTTCATTGACTCTTGAATTTAGATTGTGTACAATTCAATTGTAGAAAATATTATTGAAGAGAAAGAGGGTTATATTCATGTCAGACGTTTTATTTACTGCAACGGTATCAGCTGTAGGGGGAAGAGAAGGAAAGGTTGTTTCAACAGATGGTGTACTAGAGCATGATGTGGCAATGCCAGGAACGCCAAGAGCAAAAAAACTTGAAAAAGCAACAAATCCAGAGCAATTATTTGCAGCAGGCTATTCTGCATGTTTTGATTCAGCCCTTCAAATGGTAGCAAGACAAGAGCGTGTCCGTTTTGAAAGTGAAGTAACGGCACATGTGAGCTTAGTCAAAGATAGTGCAGATGGCGGTTTCAAACTAGGCGTCAAATTAGAAGTCAAAGGAACAGGAATCGAGCAATCAGCACTAGATGAACTGGTTCATAAAGCACACGGCGTATGCCCGTATTCAAAAGCAACACAAGGAAACATCGAAGTAGAAGTAGTAGCTGTCGCACAATAATGGACATGATAAAAGGCTGAGGGAATATTCCCTCAGCCTTTTGGTTGTGTTAATTTTTGCAAAAGCTCATGCAAGGAGGCGCGCAGTGCTTTTAGCTCTTCTTCTGATCTGCCTGTCCCAGACAGCATACGAAATGGAATCGCAGTGGCCTTCTCTTTTAGCTGTTCTCCGTATTCAGTTAAACGAATGTGTACAGAACGCTCATCCTCCTTCGAACGTTCGCGGATGATCAAACCGTTTTGTTCCATCCGTTTAAGCATGGGCGTGAGTGTACCGGAGTCTAAATACAAAAGCTCTCCCATTGTTTTCACATTTAGTGTCTTGTGCTCCCATAATAAAAGCAGTGCCAAATATTGCGGGTAAGTGATGTTTAACTCTTCTAATAACGGTTTATACTGCTTTGTCATTTCTCTTGAACTTGCATATAACAAGAAACAAAGCTGATTTTCCAGCTTCATATGTTCGAATTCATTTGTCATGTCTGTCACCAACTATTTTTGTCATACTTATCATTGTATAAGATTTTCTTCCTTTTTAAAATAAATACAGACAAAAAATGAAAAATTCTTTCATGTGCGATAAATGTTTGAAGGATGGATAGAACGTGAAAGGTATAAGTAGAAAAAGGAGGAGATGAAGATGAAACCATTATTTACAGCTAAAGTAAAAGCGCAGCATGGAAGAGCTGGACATGTTCGTTCTGAAGATGGTGTGCTGGATCATCAGATTGTCATGCCAAACGCAAAAAAAGATGGAGAGACTGGTACGAATCCAGAGCAATTATTTGCAGCTGGCTATGCAGCCTGCTTTGGAGGAGCCCTTGAGCAAGTAGCCAAGAAGCAAGGGGTAGAGATTGAATCAGAAGTAGAGGGACATGTCAGTCTATTAAAAGATGAAAGTGATGGAGGCTTTAAACTTGGTGTGAAGCTGATTGTTTCCGCTAAAGGCCTGGACCATGACAAAGTGAAAGAGCTTGTCGAGGCTGCGCATGCATTCTGTCCATATTCAAAAGCAACAAGAGGGAACATCGAAGTAGAGCTTGAAGTAGCTGAGTCATAAAAAGAAGAAAAGGACTAAAATCAAGTTCATTTTAGTCCTTCGTCAACAGTCTTAGATACCTGCTGTACAGCAGGTGTCTTTTTTTAATATTCTTTCTTTTTGTCGTATGATTCCCACGCTTCAAATGGCGCAAGGGTTTTTTGAAGTGTCAGCTGATAAAATGGAATGTTTCTTGATTCGTATTCCTTGTTGATTTCTTCATAAATAAATGAGTCATCAAAACCAGAAGTTGCTGCATCCTGATGTCCAGCTGCAAAATATACTGCTTTTGGTCTAGCCCAGTAGATAGCGCCGAGGCACATCGGGCAAGGCTCACAGCTTGTATATAAAATACAATCTTCTAATTGGTATGTATGTAGAGTTTGGCATGCCTTTCGAATGGCTGTGACTTCTGCATGTGCGGTTGGATCATTACTTGTTGTGACATTGTTGCTTCCCTCTGCGATAATCTGACCATCCTTGACAATGACTGCTCCAAAAGGGCCGCCAGTACCGCTGTTGACTCCTTCTACTGCAAGATCAATTGCACGTTGTAAAAAAGCTTCGTGATTCATTGTCTTCCTCCCTTTGTTCGACTGACTTCTCTAGTATAAACGAATCATACTAGAAAAGAAATCATCCTAGTAGATGATCGAACAGGGCAATATACGGATATAAAAACCCCTGCTATATTCAGCAGGGGAGAGGAATGTCATTATGCATGCTGCGCCAGCTTTTTACGAGCCAATTGAGCGGCTGTGACCATGTTTTTCAAAGCAGCAATGGTTTCAGGCTCTTGTCTTGTTTTTAGACCACAGTCAGGGTTGACCCAGAAGCGGTCAGTTGGACAAACTTTCAGCGCATCATCAATGATTTGACTCATTTCCTCAACAGATGGTACGCGCGGGCTATGGATGTCATATACCCCAAGTCCAAGTCCTTTTAAGTACGGGTGTTTTTCTAAATAATCAAGGAATCCGCCATGACTGCGTGAGTGCTCAATGGTGATGACATCGGCATCAAGGTCTTCAATCGTATCAACAATATCCTCGAAGTTACTGTAGCACATATGTGTATGAATTTGCGTTTCATTTTGAACAGAAGATGTCGATAAACGGAAGGACTCTGCTGCCCAGTTTAAATATTCTGCCCAATCACTCTCTTTTAAAGGAAGACCTTCTCTTAATGCAGGCTCATCCACTTGAATGACTTGAATACCTGCTTCCTCTAACGCTTCTACTTCTTTACGCAAAGCGAAAGCGATTTGGAAGGCAATGTCTTTCCTGGAGATATCTGTTCTTGGGAAAGACCAGTTTAAGATGGTGACAGGACCTGTCAGCATTCCTTTGACCTTTTTCTCTGTTAAGCTTTGAGCGTAAACCGTTTCTTTCACTGTCATTGGCTCTATAAATTCGACATCTCCATAAATGATTGGCGGCTTCACGCAGCGTGATCCATAAGATTGTACCCAAGCAAATTTCGTAAAGGCAAATCCGGCTAGCTTTTCACCAAAGTATTCAACCATGTCTGTACGTTCAAATTCTCCATGAACGAGTACATCCAGGCCAATCTCTTCTTGAATATCAATCCATCTTTTTGTTTCTTTCTTAATAAACTCATCATATTCAGCATCTGTCCATTCGTTTTTGCGCCATTTTTGACGAGCGCTGCGCACCTCAGCGGACTGAGGAAAGCTACCAATTGTTGTGGTTGGAAGAAGCGGGAGTTCAAGAGATTCGTTTTGGATGCGAAGGCGATCTTCAAAGGCCACAGGACGTTTAAAATCTTTAGGTGACAGATTGTTTCGTTCTGCTGTCAGATCCGCATTTGTCCCTTTGGCGAATTCTTTTAAGGTAAGAAGCGCTTCACTTGCTTCATGAATGTCTGCATCAATGGCAGCCGCTCCTTTTGTTAAACCTTCTTTTAATCGTGTTAATTCAGCCAGTTTTTCAGTTGCATAAGAAAGTCCGTTTAATAGTTTTTCTTCAAGCTGTTCGCTTGGGTGCTTTGCAACTGGTACATGTAGCAAGCTGCTTGATGGCTGCAGCCACACTTCTTTTGGCTGAACATCAGCAATCACCTCAGAAATAAATGACAATCTTTCCCCTAAGTCTGATCTCCAAATATTTCTTCCGTCAATGATGCCAGCTGCTAAAATTTTATCTTTCGGGAAGCCATGCTTTTTCACTTGTTCAAGGTTGCGTCCTTGATCATGGACAAAATCAAGACCGATAGCTTCAACTGGGTACGTGACAAGTTCTTCATAGGCATCCACTGAGTCGAAGTATGTTTGAAGAAGTACGTTTAAGGCAGGTACAGCTTCTTTAATCGTTTGATAGATGGCTTTCACTGCTTTCACGTCTTCACTGGAAGCTGTGACTAAAGCAGGCTCATCAATTTGAACCCATTTCACACCGGCTTCTTCAAGTTCTTTTAAAACCTGAATATAAAGCGGCACAAGACGCTGCTCGATCTCTTTTACTTCATTGGCTTCATAGCCTTTAGAAAGAGAAACAAATGTATAAAGGCCAAGAACGACAGGTTTTGTTTCAACACCAAACGCCTTTTTCACCTTTTCGTAAGCTTCAAGCGGTTTGTTGTGTGTGAGTTTGAATTCCGTGCTTTTTTCGTATTCTGGAACGATGTAGTGATAGTTTGTATTAAACCATTTTGTCATTTCACTTGAGACAGCATCTTTTGTTCCTCTAGCCATCGCAAAGTATGTATCTAGCGGGTCTTTCAAACTGCGGAAGCGCTCTGGAATCCAATTGAACATAACAGCAGTATCCAGCACGTGATCATAGAAGGTGAAGTCTCCAGAAGGAACAACATCAATTTGTTGGTCAATTTGAGTTTTAATAGCGGTTAGAAATTGTTCATCCAGTGTGCTTAAGAGAGTTTCACGGTCGGTTTGTCCTTTCCAATAAGACTCAAGTGCTTTTTTCCATTCTCTGTTTAAACCAATTCGCGGAAAACCTAGATTACTTGTTTTAACAATTGTCAATTCCAATTCCTCCTCTAAAATATAAAAAGACATTTACACTCATGATCAAGATTGATGAGGGAAAATGTCTGGTTTAAAAAGACAAAATGTGTGTGCGAAAGAAGGCGTGAGTATCACTGACGCTTTTCCGACATCTCCTATCAACCGTAGGGGTTTGATGTGATAGAGCGGCTGGTATCCTGGCTCGCGAATCTGCAAGCTTTTCATCCTTCCCGTCTTCATGACAGTGGATTACAAAAGAAAAGCTCTCCTCACTTACAGTGGCGGGACCGCGCCGGATTTTCACCGGTCTTCCCAATTAAAATTCGACGTGTGATCGAATTACCGACTCTCAAACTATGAATTTATTGTGTTCGATTATATAACGTTCACTTCATTTCGTCAAAGTAAATTTTGAATAATTTTAATTAAAAAAATCCCGAGAAAATTCTATCTTTTCTCAGGACCTATCATGAAGCTATAGAGACAAAAGTTCTGCTTCCAATGTTTTCTCAAGGAGCACATCAGGCGCAGTTAAATATAAAAACCCGTTTCCTACAAGGGTTTTCGATTGTTTCAGAGGGAGGGTTCTTCTCACGAGCTGAGCATATACCTCAGGTTCTGTCAATTTACGCTGGAATGCTTCCTCTTCGGCATTTTTAATAATGGCGAGTGCACCGCTCACATGAGGGGCAGCCATGGAAGTGCCTGTTAGTCTTCCGTATTTATGGTTAGGAAGAGTGGATAAAATATCTTCTCCTGGAGCGACAAGGTCGATTTCTTTATTCGCATTGGAAAATTCAGAGGATTCTCTTGCAAGAGAGACAGAGCCGACGGCAATGACCTCATTGTATGCAGCTGGGTAGGAGAACTCTTCAGTACGCTCGTCTCCGTCACCTTCATTTCCTGCTGCGCAGACAACAAGCACACCGCTATTTACCGCATGTTGAATGGCTTTTTGCAGGGCTGGTTCATTGCTTGGACCTCCAAGAGACATGGAGATAATATCAACTTTTTGCTCAACCGCATAGTTGATGCCATTAATGATCCATTCGTATTTCCCGCTGCCATTTTCTCCGCCGAGGACTTTCACGATCAGCAGCTTGGCCTCTGGGGCAACACCTAAAATGCCGCCATTTTGATCCGTTGCTGCAATCGTTCCTGCTACGTGGGTACCATGCCCATTGTAGTCTTTCACCTTCTCAGCATCTCCATTGTCATCATCGGTAAAGTTCTTGCCACCGATAATCTGATCTTTTAAATCGGGATGCTCCGTGTCGCAACCTGTATCAAGGACAGCAATGGTTATGCCTTTTCCTTTGAAGCCGCTTGACCAAAGTTCGGGTGCTTTAATCTCCTGAATACTTTCTGGCGTCTCTTTCGCTTCCATCACATTGGCTTTTACTTCATACGGAATTAAGCGAATTTCACCTTTCATAAGAAAGCCCTCCTTATTTTGTTTTCAAAGTAGATTCAGGTTGCGTAATGTTATTGTATAAAACAAACTTTTGACCGAAAAGGGTCAATTGTAATCATTTTTCAAATCATCAAATTATTCATATGTTCGCAGTTCTCCTCGCTTCTTGCCGAAAGAAGTCACCTTTTGAAGAAAACTCTTGATATCATATGAAAAAGGAGGAAATGCTGCATAGTGAGCTTGCACCTGTTCAAATAAAAATGGGTGAAAAGAACTAAAAAAGACAGTCCTGTTTAACAACAAAAATGAATGGATAGGAGAGTTATGAGGAGAAGGAGAACGAGTGTAAATATTTTTCTCCAAAAACATTTCACTCTCTAGTATTTGCTTTATGAACCGTTAGGTGAACAAAAGACTCATCATGATCTTTTTTTGGGGGAAAAATAAGATGTGAAGATTGTGACTGTTCCAAACGTGAAAGGCAACATATAATAATGGAAAGACAAGCTTGCCTTTTTAGATAGGAGAGATAGAGATGAACAAAGGGAAGATACTCGTAATCGAAGATGAAAAGAAAATAGCAAGAGTGCTGTCACTTGAACTTGAATATGAAGGGTATGAGGTGACAGTCAAAGATACAGGCATGAACGGACTTCAGGCTCTTGAAGAAGATAGCTTCGATTTGGTGCTTCTTGACGTCATGCTTCCAGAATTAAGCGGTCTTGAAGTGCTGAGAAGGGTTCGAAAGACGAATACAGAAACACCCATTATTTTAATTACAGCAAGAGGGAGTGTTCCTGATAAGGTAAGCGGCCTTGATCTTGGAGCAAATGATTATATTACAAAGCCTTTTGATATAGAAGAATTATTAGCACGAATTCGTGCGCAGCTAAGATTTAATAGCAGTGCGCAAGAAGAAAAGGAAATTGAGCTCAGCATAGCAGATCTGACGGTCAATGAGAAAACAAGAGAAATCCAAAGAGGCGGTCAAATGCTGGAGCTGACACCGAGAGAATATGACCTGCTTGTCCATTTGCTAAAACATCAGCAGCAAGTGCTCACAAGAGATCAGCTGTTAACAGCTGTTTGGGGCTTTGATTATTTCGGTGATACGAACGTGGTCGATGTCTATATCCGCTATTTAAGGAAAAAAGTCGATTACCCATTTGAAAAACAGTTGATTCACACAGTGAGAGGTGTGGGTTATGTGATGAAAGGATAAAGCATGAGATTAAAAAATAAGATCCAGCTTTATACGTCGTTGTCCTTGTTTTTAATGGTGCTGCTGTTTCATACAGCGATTTATTTTATTTTTTCAATGACCTTGACGCAAAAAGATATGTCTCGGCTGTCTGAGGTGGCTGAAAATATTGCGATTGCGTTAAAAAAGTCAGAAGAAGAGGGCCTTCCTTCTTCGGAGCTGCTAAAAGCATATCTGCCTCAAAATGGCATGATCCGTGTTGTGACAGAAAAGGACGAATCGAAGCTGACCGTCACAAAGGAATCAACGTTTAGCTCACTGCCCTTTACATACGAATCTGGTCAGACAGCAAAAATAAAAGATTACAACAAGCATATGATTGCATTCGCCGCTATTCCCGTCATTTGGACAAACGGGGAGATTGTGTCGCTTCAAGTATATGAAGAAATCGAAAATACAGAAGAAAACTTGGCATTATTAAAAATGATATTAATCGCTGCTGGCGTTTTGTTTATTGTGCTTTCTTATTTTGCAGGTCACATTTTAACCAAACAAATCGTCCGCCCAATTAGTCGAATGACCAATACAATGAAGGCAAGTATGAAGGAAAAGGCATTTAAACGAATTGAATTAACAGGTGATTCAAAGGATGAATTATATCAAATGGGTCAAACCTTTAATGAAATGTCCGAAATTCTTGAGAAGCATTATGAGAAAGAGCAGCAATTCTTACACGATGCCTCTCATGAATTGAAAACACCCATCACTGTTATTATAAGCTACAGCAACTTACTTAAACGCTGGGGACAAACACGACCAGAGGTCATAGAAGAATCCTCTCAAGCCATTCATGATGAAGCGAAAAAAATGAAAAGGCTGACAGATCAATTGCTCACACTTGCGAAAAATGGACAGCCGCTTTATTTGGACATGAAGCCGGTTGATCTTGGTCATTTGTGCAAGCAAATATGTCATACACTTGAAGTGGCCACCAATCGGACCATTCAATCTCATGTGCAAACAAAACATCCGCTGATCGCTGAAGGGGATGAAGAGAAAATCAAACAGCTTTTGACCATCTTGATTGACAATGCGATCAAATATAGTGCAGAGCCAGTTGATGTGATTTGCGGGCAGGCAGGAGACAAGCCGTTTATTTCAGTTGTTGATAAAGGAATTGGCATAAAAGAAGAGGATCTGCCGAAAATCTTTGACCGCTTTTTCCGCGTGGATGAAGCGAGAAACAGTGAGACGGGTGGAACCGGACTTGGTCTGTCAATTGCGAAGCAAATTGCTGAAGAGCATGGGGCCAAGCTAGAGGTAGACAGCCGTATCGGCGAAGGAACAACCATAACCATTCTTTTTCAGAAATAAATAGGTCTTTTCTCATCAATTTCTCATTTCCTCCTTATAAAATAGGAAATAGGAAGGAGGCGCTGCATGTCTAAAAAATCAAAAATGGTGCTTGCGTTCGCAGGATGTCTTATCGTTCTTGCGGCCTTTGCAATGCTCATGATTCAAACCATTGATCAAAAAATATTAAGCGAAGCAGAAATCAAAAAAATCATCGCGAAAGATTACAATGGAAACATCACACATATTGATCTCATCAACAATAAAAAGGACTATACATTGACGCTGGAAAATTCAAATGGCATCTATCAAATCATTGCATCTTCCGCAAGCGGTCAAATGAAAGAAATCAAACAATTAAAAAGCTATCAAAAACCAAATGAAAAAAATGCTGAACTTCAAGCAGAAGAAGCGGCAGTGAAAAAAGTGAATGGAACTGTGATTCAAAAGAAAGAAAAAGCCGATCGTTTTACCTTTACGATTCAATCAAAGAAAGAACTGTATCAAGTAGAGGTAGATAAAAAAACGTTTAAGGTGATAGAAGCAGAAAAGAAAAAGCCGACCTCTAAAGAAAAGAAGCTGACAAAAATCACAGTAGAGGAAGCCATTCAAATTGCTGTAAAAGAAGTAGGCGGGACAGTGGATGATGCAGATCTTGAAACATTCAGCGGAATGCTCGTGTTTGAGGTGGAGCTAGATTTGCCTGACGGAAGAGAGGCAGAGGTGCTTGTGAACGCCTATACAGGAGACATTGAAGGCATTACGTACGAAAACTAATCCATTTCTCATGATTTTCTCATGTTTCTTTCCTTCCTTTATCATCTTGTTTATTTAAGATAAAGAAGAAATCAAACAGAGGAGGAAATGAACATGATGAAAAAAGTACTAGTAGCGACAGCATTAACAGGAACTCTTGTCGCAGGTGGTTTCACCCTTCAAGCGCAAAATACAAATCAAACGGCAAATGCCGAACAAATGGTGCAAAAAAAATCATCGTTTGTCTCAAAGAAACAAGCTGAAAAAGCAGCATTAAAAGTGGTGAAAGGCTACGTAGACGATGTGGATCTTGAGCGTAAAAAAGGAAAATGGGTGTATGAGGTCGAGATTAAAAAAGGCGGCTTTGAATATAAAGTATATGTCGATGCAAAAACAGGAAAAGCGCTGAATGATCCAGTCAAAGAAAAGAAACAAAATGTGAAAATCACCAAAAAACAGGCTGAACAAATTGCCCTTGCAAAAGTAAAAGGTACAGTCACAGATTCAGATTTAGATAAAGAAAATGGTGTGTACATCTATGAAATTGAAATCACGACACCAAGCCGCGAAGAAGTCGATTTTGAGATTTCCGCTAAAACAGGCAAAATCCTGAAGCAAGAATGGGATGATTAAAGAAGATCGAACCTTACACTTTCATGTGTAAGGTTTTTTCATTGGGACAAACTACTGGAAAGGAGGCGAGAGAATATGATGAAGAAAAAAGAAGAAGAGCAGACGATGGACCGCGCGGAATATGTTCCGCATCCTGATGGAGAAGGATATGCTTTGTTTTTGCATGATTCCTTTCATCTCCTCTCCCAAGAGGATATGAATCAGCCAAAAGAGGAATAAAAGATATGGCAACGTGTAGACAAACCCTCGCATTCTTTGTCAGTCCTGCGTGCCGGTGCTCACGAATGTCAAATTCGCTCCGCGCCGGTACTCGTTCTTCCTAGACTGCAAAGGTTTTCAGGTCACGCTAAAACAGGACTAAAATAAAGTTCATTTTAGCCCTTTTTTAGCAAAGAGCGATGGTCAACGTCTATCGCTCTTTTTTTGAAAAGTAAGCGAATACATGACGAGACTTGGCATCTTGCTTATTGACATCATTCCGCTTTTTCTGTAATCTCATTGTGTTAACAATATGAGACTTCGTTAGGTGAGGCTCCTGTATGGAGATACGCTGCTGCCCAAAAATGTCCAAAGACGCCAATGGGTCAACAGAAATCATCGACATAAGGTGATTTTTAATGCAGCTGGTTTTGTCCTATGCCATACAGTGCTAAAGCTCTACGATTGAAGGAGTAAGTGTTTATTTTGTCATGCTTACAAAGCGCCTTCATTCGGTTGAAGGTGCTTTTTTATGAGAAAAGGAGGTGTGGGGATGGATCATCCCGATTCGAGACACATAGAGAATATGTCAAAAGATCAGATTGACGCATCAGATAGAGGAGATCCTGACCCCCCGCACATTCTAAGGGATTCGGGTATCTCCTGACTTTGGGGAGGTAACAGCGATGATACAGAACATTACGTACGATGAACTCATTTTAAGAATTATTATTTTATTAAGAGACGGCAAACGCAAAGAATTTAAAAACATTATGGAAGAGCTTCAGCCTTATGATATGGCCTATTTATTTAAAGAGCTTCCAGAAAAGCATCGCGGCCGCTTCTTGCATTTTTTAACAGTCGATGATGTGACGGAAATGATGGGCGAGCTTGAGCGTGAATATCAAGAGATCGTCCTTGAAAAAGTAGGGAAAGACAAAGCCACCTTCGTCACAAACAAAATGGATAACGATGACTTAGCCAACTTGTTTGATGAAATGGATGACGAGCTAAAAGATCAGCTGCTGTCAAACATGGAAGCCGAGGAATCAAAGGCCGTACAGCTTCTCATGAATTATCCTGCTGAGACAGCAGGGCGTATCATGACCAACCGGTACGTATGGATTCCTCAGCATTATACGGTTCAGGATGCTGTTGTGAAGCTGAAAAGCTTTGCCGAAATTGCCGAATCCATCAACTACCTCTATGTCATTAATGATCAAAAACAGCTTGTGGGCGTCCTCTCATACCGTGACCTAATTTTAGGTGAACCGGATGAAAAGGTGCAGGATCTCATGTTTACAAGAGTGATTGCTGTCGGAGCGTTTCAAGACCAGGAAGAAATCGCAAAGCTCATTGAACGATATGATTTCCTTGCCATTCCTGTTGTAGAAGAGAATAATGTCCTTGTTGGGATTGTCACCGTTGATGATATTATTGATGTCGTCATTCAAGAGGCAGGAGAAGACTATGAGAAATTCGCTGCCTCTGGTAAAGATATTACGTTTGACACGCCGGCATTTGTTGCGGCATACCGACGTCTTCCTTGGCTCATCTTGCTTTTATTCATCGGGCTGATTTCAGGCAGTATCTTAAATTATTTTGAAGATACCCTTCAGCAAGTCGTTGCTCTTGCTTTCTTCATGCCGATGATTGCAGGTATGACAGGGAATACTGGTACACAGTCTCTAGCGGTGGTCATTCGAGGACTTTCAAAAGAGAAATTAACGAAAAAAACCATTATGCGGCTTATTTTTAGAGAGCTGAGAACAAGTATTTACATTGGAATTGTTTGTTCAGTCATTATTACCGTCGTTGCGATGGTGTGGCAGGGCAATGTGGTTTTAGGCTTTGTTGTCGGTTCCTCACTCCTTGCAACACTCATTATCGGTACAATGGCAGGTACGGTCGTGCCTATTATTTTACACAGATTAAACGTGGACCCAGCTATTGCATCTGGGCCGCTGATTACAACATTAAATGATATTTTATCACTGCTGATCTATTTTGGAATTGCGACAGCATTCCTTCATACGCTTATGTAGCAAAGAGACTGTAAAACATGTCGTTTTACAGTCTTTTTTCAATAAAGATTGCATATAGCGCTTCCATCCTTTACATTTTAAGGAGAAGGTGGGAGAGACACATGAAGAAATGGGGATTCATGTTGATGTGCGTTCTTTTGCTTAGTGCATGTCAAAGGGAAGACGAGGGGAAAGACAGAAGGCTGGTGGCTGCAGAGCATATGCTTGAAGCCATCACCGAAGGAAATAAAAGAAAAATAGAGAACGTCTATGTCGAAGGGGCGGTCCCAAGCCTGAGTGACATTCTCAAATCGAAAAAGGAATGGGGCATTGAGTCGCTTTCCTATGAAGATTTTCAAATGGAAGAAGCCAGTATTCACGTCTTTCATGCGAATTATGAAGATGTAGAAACTGGAGAGAAAAAGGCACTTGCCTTTCGTGTAAAAGAAGATCCTGAAAGAGGCGGCGTGATTATTGACTTCGTAGGGGTCGTTGAAGGGTCTGACGCTTCATCTAAATAAAAAGAATCGTTCAAAAGAGCGATTCTTTTTTGTTTATCGATTTTTATACCGAAAGTGTGCATTGATCTGTCCTTCCAACATTTTTTTCTTAAATTGCCCGCTTTTTAATGCTTGTTCTTTTTTCTTCATGTCTTTTAAAATTTCTGCTGTCTGCACACCATCTTCCCGTTTATTGGCGATATCCATTAAACGTTCTACATCAGAAAAAGAATATTTCCGCGTGCCTCTTGTTGAGCGCTGGGGGTAGATGAGTTTACGTTCCTCGTAATATCGGATTTGCCTGACGGAAAGTCCTGTTAATTCGCTGACAATCCCGATTGAAATGACTTTTTTATCTTTATAAGATACATCTTCCTGCGTCATATACTCACCCCTGCAAGTCTTTTTTTCATATTATATAGAACGGAAAGTAAAAAAACCTAACGTTTGTTAGAAAATATAACACAAAAATGAAAAAAACGAAAAAAGTATGGCAGGAAACTTAACAGTGAGCGTGCAATCCATCTTACAAGTAAATATGATAATGAGGAGAAGACTGAGGAGGAGGAGCACATGATGGAGAAAACACAAATCATCCGTATGGCAAAAGAAATCATCGCATTAGATGTGAGGAGGGACGAATTGCTGGAGCAGTTCATGCAGGCTGCGGGTCAGAATGCACATGATCTTCTAAGAGCCGTACAAAATGATTTGTATAAAAAGTCTTCATAAGCACCCGATCCATATCCATTGATAGGAGGGGAGATGTCGTGCGGCGTATATTAAAAGAAGCGTTAGCAAAAGAAAGGCATTATTATACGAAGCAGCTTTGCTCACTCGGGGAGTATAGCCCTGATATGATGAAGAACATGACAAATAGTGACTTAAAAAAAGAGTATCATTTCTTTTTCAACAAAACAGACCGTTATCTGTAAAAATCCCTTAAAATGTGCGTGTGTCACATGAAGGGTTCTTTTTTTGCGTGTTAAATATTATAGCAATATTGAATTTTGTAGAAATTTGACGAATGAATTGCAAGGAAATAAAGAGTCTTTACAGATTATGTTAAAACTTGTCGCAATTTGATGGTTTGCTGAAAAAGCTTTTTTTCGAGATGATTGTGAAAAATAAGAAGGATTTTAAAAGTTTATATCGAAAACTTATACATAACACGAATGGAGTCACTTATGTGGTTGAAAGGGTTTTCAAAAACGTACTTCTATTTTTTACGAAAGGCTCCAACTGCACCGCAAGAAAGCCTTGAAGTTAAAAAAATATTATAAGAGGTAGATATGTGATGAGACTATCGTTTAATGAAGAAGAAGTAGAACGTTCAATGACGCTTTACAAGGTTTTTGCAAGAGCATTTAAAAGCGTATCCGAACACAGTATTAGAGACAGCAAGGAGCATGGATTTAATCCAACTGAGTTTGCCGTTCTTGAATTGCTGTATACGAGAGGTGCTCAAAAGCTTCAGCAAATCGGCTCAAGACTTCTGCTTGTCAGCGGGAATGTGACGTATGTAATTGACAAGCTAGAACGCAATGGTTTCATTGAAAGAGAACAAGACCCTAAGGATAAACGGTCGGTTTATGCCCATTTAACGGAAAAAGGGCGCAGTTATCTCGATAAGATTTACCCGATCCATTCGCTTCGAATTGCGCGGGCATTTTCTGGCCTCTCGCGTGAAGAACAGGAGCAGTTGATTAGTCTGCTGAAAAAAGCAGGTATTCACAGTCAGCATTTGTTATTTAGATAAAAGGAAAAGATGCCCTGGCAGGCACCTTTCAGATGATTGACAAAGGGCTAAGCCCTTTGTCTTCTTTTTTATGTGTCCAGCTGATGTGCAGGGTAGGCGATAAATTTTTCAATATCGCTTGCTGGAAGCGGCTTGGCATAATAAAAGCCTTGTAAGTCGTCACAGCCCTGCGTAGATAAAAGCTGCGCTTGTGCAAAGGTTTCAACACCTTCTGCAATGACATCTAGAGATAGCTGGTGCCCCATTGCAATAATAGCCCCTGTGATTTGCTCAGACTTTGAATCGCTCAAAATATCCTCGATAAATGATTTATCAATTTTCAGGCGGTGAATCGGCAAATCCTTCAAATAGCTTAAAGAGCTGTGGCCTGTACCAAAATCATCAATACTAATGCGAACGCCAAGCTGCTTCAAAGACGTTAGGACCTGTTTTGACTGCTTGATGTTGTCCATTGTCATACTTTCTGTCACTTCAAGCTCAAGCAGTGACGGTTTAAGGTCATATTTTTTCAGCGTCAGCTTGATCAAATCAATTAAGTCTTCGGAGTTGAACTGTTTAGCAGATAAATTCACCGCTACAGGAATCTTCAATTCGTTGTCATACCATATTTTTGCCTGCTTACATGCGGTATCAATGACCCATCTCCCAATATCAATGATAAGGCCAGATTCCTCAGCTAGTTCAATGAAAGCCTCAGGTGATTTAAGAGAGCCGTCTGGCGCTTTCATTCTTAAAAGGGCTTCAACCCCTGTCATTTGTCTTGTTTTGGCACTCACTTGCGGCTGATAATGAAGCACAAACTGCTCTCTTTGAATGGCATCTCTTAACTCGAGTTCCCGATTTAATCTGTCCTCACTAGATCTTTCCATTGATTCAGTGAAAAATTCATAGCGGCTTTGTTTATTCTTTTTCGATAAGTACATCGCCATATCGGCTTTTCTCATGAGTTCCATGCCATCTTTGCCATTTTGCGGAGAGATGGCGATTCCGATACTAATGGATGTAATGAGCTGATGGTTTTGGATGAAAAAAGGACGTTCAAATTGGCGGATGATATTTTTCGAAAGCTGTTCAATTTGATACGTATCCCCCTTCATGTGAGTGAAAATCATTAAAAATTCATCCCCGCCAAGTCTTGCAATAAAGCCATTGTCCGGTAAACATTGTGTGAGTCTGTTTGCGGCGGCTTTCAAAAGCAGGTCCCCTATGTTATGACCGAGTGCATCATTAATAATTTTAAACCGATTTAAATCAAGAAATAGAACAGCCGTTGAGGTTCTTGTCTCTTCTTGAGCGGATAGAACATCATTTAAATAATTGATCCCGTGACGGCGGTTAGGCAGTTCAGTTAACGCATCATAATGTGCCATCACATGAATTTCTTTTTCAGCAATCCGCTGCTGCGTTAAATCCTTTAAAACAAGATAAATGCTGTCAAGCGTATTGTTAACGTGTACAGGTATGTAAGTGACATGAAAATAATAAAAACGATCTGCTGCTTTCAATTCTGCTTCGCGTGTGATGGCCTTTTTTGACTGGTGAATAAAATCTTCCCACATCTCAGTCGGCATCACGTATTGACTCACATCGTCGCCAATCCAAGAATTGCATATCTTTAAAATTTGTTTGCCTGAGTCATTAGCAGATAGTACTTTTCGATCGACAGATAACACAATAATGCCATCTATATTGTGTTTGATGAGCGATTGAAACCGCTGCTCATTTTCCTTTAGCTTATCTGATTGAGTCATGATTCGGTGATCAATATAAGCGCCAAAAATCATGAGCGTTTGGACGATAAGTGTCATCAAACCGATGAAAATGGACAGGCTGAATGGTGACATTTCAAGAGAACCACCAGCAGCGATCTGACCCTCTGAATGAAAAAACATCGTCGATGCCGCCATGCCGGTATAATGCATGCCCGCAATGGCAACGCCCATCATGAGTGCACCAGCTATTTTTAACAGCTGATCCTCCCGTTTTCTTCCATATTTATGAAGCCGAAAAAAAAGATTTAATGAAAAGAATGAAGCGAGCGCAGCAATAAAAAACGAAAGGAAAAAGAGAAATGGATCATAGCTGATGGTAACATTGGCCATTGATTCCATTCCGAGATAATGCATGCTGCAAATAGCCGAACCCATCGTGATTGAACTTATGAGCAGTCTTCTTGTGGAGAGCAGCTGCTGAATACATATTGAAAAAGCGATTAAAGAGCCGATAAAAGAGGCTAAAATCGATAAAATGAGTAAGGGCGTTTCATAGGTGATGCCAGATCGCATGTGGAAGGCCATCATGCCGATAAAATGCATCGACCATATTCCCATTCCCATGATCATCGAACCAATGATCAGCCATACTTTTTTCTTTGCACCGCTTGACTGAATCATTCGCCCCGCTAATTGAAGAGCTGAGTAGGAGGCGACAGCGGCGACAGCGACTGACAGACAGACAAGCCATCCGTTGTAGCTTCCAGTTAAATGTGTCATGTAAGAAAACCTCCTGTATCTAAAAACAGACATATACTTCATATATCGGATCGGATGGTCACTGTGTTCACTTTTCCTTCACTTAAAAAGGACAATCAGTATTTTTTCCCCTCATTTTTTATAGTAAAATCAAATTTAATGTAAAAAAACAATGAAAAGTGAATCGTTTTCTAGGTTTGCTTCGTTTAATAGGTGGCACGGTTTTATCAGCGGTATAGCCTGTCAAACTGATTATGTGTGAAAGGGATTGATAAACATCGAAGATTTTATTATTTCTTTAGCTGATGCCTTTAAAAATTTGTCATACTTTGGCATCTTCCTTGCATTATGCATTGAGTTTGTTCCTGCTGAAGTGGTTTTGCCTCTTGCGGGCTACTGGGTCTCAAAAGGGGACATGACCTTCATCGGTGTTGTGGCTGCCGGTTCCATTGGCGGTGTCGTTGGCCCCTTGACTTTGTACTGGTTAGGACGTTACGGCGGCAGACCCTTTTTAAATAAATATGGGAAGTACTTTTTTGTAAAACCTGAGTCACTTGATAAATCGGATGCTTTTTTCGAAAAGCATGGCGGATTTGTTGCGTTTAGCGGCCGGTTTATTCCAGGCGTCAGAACCCTTATTTCTATCCCGTGCGGTATTGCGAAAATGAATGTGTGGACGTTTTGCCTGTATACGTTTTTGGCCATTACGCCGATTACATGTGTGTACGTGTATCTTGGTTTGATGCTCGGGGAGAACTGGAAAGAGGTTGGGGCGATATTGGATCAATATCTGCTGCCGATTGGAATCGGTGTTGTCGTATTGTTTGTTCTTTACGTGTGGCTAAAACGAAGAAAACGAAATACAGAAACGCCAACTGCTTAATCACGAGATGGAGATAAGAGTCACCAGTTGACAATCCAGTGTCTGTTGATTAAGATATAAGTAATCTAAATATTCTTAATCCCACCAAAGGGGAGTAGCGTCCGGTATCAACTGGAAACAAAGTCGTCATTACATGGAATGATATTCCATCGGCTTTGTTGGCATGATTACATATCACATGTCTAGCAAGACCTTTGCCATTACAGGCAAAGGTCTTTTTTGCATTCATAAGCCTTTGTCTGTTGTGGGACAATAGATAAAAACAAGGAGGAATGATGATGGATGCAGCAATTATTTTAGAGTACGGGTGGGTTCTTCTCGTATTGATTGGATTAGAAGGGATTTTAGCAGCTGATAATGCGCTAGTCATGGCTGTGATGGTCAAACACCTTCCAGAAAAGCAAAGAAAAAAGGCGTTGTTTTACGGACTTGCGGGAGCGTTTGTCATGCGATTTGGTTCCCTGTTTCTGATTTCGTTTTTAGTGGATGTGTGGCAAGTTCAAGCCATTGGCGCAATTTATCTTCTTTATATTTCCATTCATCATATTTTAAAATCGCACGTATTTAAGAAAAAGGATACAGATACAAATATGAAACAAAGCGGCTTCTGGGCAACAGTCGTGAAAGTCGAGCTGGCCGACATTGCTTTTGCAGTAGACTCCATTTTAGCAGCCGTTGCTTTAGCTGTGACACTGCCGAAAACAGGTCTCCCGCAAATTGGCGGACTTGATGGCGGTCAATTTATCGTCATTCTTTTAGGCGGTATTATCGGTTTGATTATCATGAGATTTGCCGCAACTGTATTTGTGAAACTGCTCAAAACAAGACCAAGCCTAGAAACTGCCGCATTTGTCATTGTCGGATGGGTTGGCGTGAAGCTGACGCTCTATACACTTTCTCATCCAGCCATTGGTGTCGTGTCCTCTCATTTCATCCATTCAACATTATGGAAAATCATTTTCTGGACGGTCCTTCTCGCGATTGCAGCTTTTGGCTGGTTTTTATCAAGTCCATCAAGAAAAGATGGTCAACAAAACGAGGAAAAACAAGAGGTGAGGCTGGAAGAATAGGTTTTTTGAAAGAAATATCATTTCATTTTCATAACACATATATTACAAAAAAGGGGGAGATACCCCCTTATTTCTTTGCTTTTAAACGAAACGTTGTAAAGTAGATAAAGAAATACATGTCATAATTGAGTAACAGGAAATGAATTCCTCATTTCTTCCTTTGCGCTTCCCTCATAAATTAGCTATCATAAATGAGTAATATAGGGAGAACTGAGGTGAAACCATTGCTTAGCCTTTTGTTTAAAAAAGGAAAGAAAAAGCAAACATTAGAGCAGTCGGCTATCAATATCCAACAGGGAGATACCGAACTGCAAAATGCATTAATAGAGCAATACAAACCATTTGTCGCTAAGACGGTTTCATCCGTTTGTAAACGATATATAGATGAAAAAGATGATGAATTCAGCGTAGGCTTAATTGCCTTTAATGAAGCGATAGAAAAATATTCTGCCGAAAAAGGGAACTCACTCCTTGCTTTTGCGGAGTTAATTATTAAAAGAAAAGTGATCGACTATATTCGAAAAGAAGCAAGAAATGCACCAACGGTTCAAATGGACCTTCAAGAAAGTGAGAATGGGGAATACTCTCAAAGTATGATTGAAGCAGAGCTTTCTGCAAATGAATATAGGCGTTTAATTGAACAAGAACATAGAAGAGAAGAGATTGAACATTTTAAAGAACGATTGAAAGTATATGGCCTTACATTTCAAGAGCTGCTTGAGCATTCGCCAAAGCATGCAGATGCAAGGCAAAATGCCATTAAAGTGGCTTATACACTCGTTGAGAACGACGAGTTGAGAACCATTTTGTTTCAGAAAAAACAATTACCCGTCAAACAGCTGGAAAAGCTCGTGGAAGTCAGCCGCAAAACGATTGAGAGAAATAGAAAATATATCATTGCGATGGCGATCATTATGACAGGTGATTATGTGTATTTGAAAGATTACCTTAAAGGGGTGCTTAATTCATGAGAAGAGGCATTATAGTAGAGAAAAACAAAAAATATGTCACACTGCTGACCCCTGATGGACAATTTCTGCGGACGAAGTATGAACAGCAAGACTATGAAATCGGTCAAGAGGTGACATTTCCGAATGAATCACGTCTCGAAAGAAAAAGAGCCGGTTTCTTTGACCTGCTCCGTTTACGTCCATTAAATGCAGGAATTCTATCAATTGCAGCGATTATTGTCGTGATCTTCACTATGATGCCATCTTTCTCAAGTCAAAAAGCTTATGCATATATGACGATTGACATTAACCCAAGCTTTGAGCTGAAACTCGATCACCATTATCAAGTGATCGGTGTTACTCCGCTGAATAAAGATGCGAAGCAAGTGCTGGCCAGTATGGAAAATTTAGAAAAAGCCGACATGAGTAAAGTTGTGCAGAAAATTATAGATGATTGTGATAAAAAAGGATACGTCAACCATTCTAAACCGATCTATATTTCCACTGTTTATGAAAACAAGCAGGATCATACATATAAAACAAACGTAAAAAGTAAAATTAGCACCATCTCGGGGGAATATCAAAAGCGCAATTATAAGCTGGAAACGGTAGAAGGTGACCTGGAAACAAGAGAAAAAGCACAAAAAGCAGGTATGTCTACAGGTACATATATTCGAAATCAAGAAATGCAAGACAATGAACAAGAGGACGTTAAGAAAGATGAGAACACAGCAGATGATGATGAGGCTGTCAAAGAAGACGAACCTGGCCATGCTGATGAAGATCAAGCAGATCAAGATAAAAAAGAAGACATAAAGTCAGACGTTAGCGATGAGATCCAGTCAGATCAAAAGGCTCTTGAAGGCGACGACAAAGAGCAGACAGAAGTAGAGAGGGAAGAGCAAGGGTCTGTTCAAAAACCTCATCAAACAAGCCCAAATGATGAAAACAAGGATAAAAAGGGAAAAGAAGAAAAGGGCCGTCCTTTTGAAAAAGACAAAGAGCAAAAAAAAAATCACTCGACTGATTCTGATGAAAAAAAGCAACCGAACGGCACATCACGTGATGATACAGAAAAACACGTAAAAAAAAACAACAGCGGTCAGAAGCGTCCATACGGTGAACGTAAAAGCGATGACGTCAAACAACAAGAAAAAAATACAACGCCCTCTTACCGTGAGAACCGAGATGAGCCCACATACGAACAATAAAAAACGCCAGAATAGATCCGGCGTATTTCACCATGTCTTTATTTAGTTGAATTGCCCATTTGAGATTGAGCCTGCTGGACGAGTCTTTTTGTTATTTCGCCGCCAACAGAACCGTTTGCACGTGCGACTGTATCTGAACCGAGATTCACGCCAAATTCTTGAGCGATCTCGTATTTAAATTGATCTAAAGCTTGTTCTACTCCAGGAACAAGAAGTTGATTTCGATTTGCCATGTTGTTTTCCTCCTTTCACCTCATGTTTGTTACGCCTTCTTATTTTGAAAAAAACGGCTAGCAATTATGCTGGCAATTGCTGCACAAAAAAGCCGAGGTGATGAAGGTCACCTCGGCTTTCATTTAAGCCTTTTTCAGCTGAAGCGTATTAAACATCATTTCTTGCGCTGTGCTCTGCAAGTGAGAAGTGAAGACAGAGAAGACGGTAGAACTGATAATGCCTTTAATTAATTGCCACTGATTCTTCGTCAATTCTGTAAACTCTTCACGGAGCTTGTCTGTCTGTTCTTCTGTCATTTCTCGTAAATTCGTTTCCTTTAATGGGAAATGTGTATGGTGATAAATAAAATCAAGGACGTGCGCATATGCTTCATAAAAACGGATAGGGCTGATAATATCATCCGATCGATCTGTGATCGTATTAAATAAGGCAGATAAGATCATGCGAATGGTATCAAAGTCAAAAACTGATTTTAAATCCCTGACAATTAATAAAATAACGACCTGATCAATGGAGTACTTCTTGCCAAGCTCTGGATGGCCGATCATATCTTTAATATCGCGCTTGATCCAGTTCTGAATGGCTGTCGATTTAAGAGAAGTGAGCTCACACAGGTTGCCAAGCTCAACAATTTCATTCGTTGAAAGTCCGTGCTCTGCTTTTTGCTTCCGCCGTTCGAGCTTCTCAAAAAACGGAGGGATTTTTAATTCATCATATTCATGATCCTTGTCGTTTTTTACAGATAAATTCAAAAGCTGAAGCGGAGTCAGATCTCCCTCTCCTTTTAGAGAATACAGAAGTCTCGTCATGTCAATTCTCGTTAATTTAAAAGTCACCATGTTCCACCTCATTTGTACGTCAAAAACGTGATTATTGATCTAATTCAACATCATAATCTCTTTTTGTTGAAAATGCAAAATAAACTAAAACAAGGGCAGAACGTCACAATTTGTTCACTTTTCAACAATCGCAAGTAGCGTAATTATTGAAGTGACGGGGGTTAAGTCATTATGATAAACATAGAAAACGATTCCTTTTCCCTTGCAATTTGAGACGTTTATTTTTATAATTTTATTAATAAGTTCAAATGAACTTAATATGACAGCGGAGGTTATGTATGGGTAAAAGAATATTTCTGTTTATATTAACGAACATTCTTGTTATCACTACGATTGGTATTGTTCTATCGGTTATTAGTGCAGCAACTGGTGTTGGTTCTTATATAGGAGCAGACGGAAGACTTAATATCATGTATCTTCTTGTATTCAGTGCAGTTGTCGGTTTTGTCGGCTCATTTATGTCACTTGCGATGTCACGCTGGATGGCAAAAATGATGATGGGTGTGCGTGTGTTAAACCCAGAAAAGGATTCATTAACTTATGATGAGCAGCAGCTTGTTGACCGCGTGCACAGATTATCAAGAGCAGCAGGCCTTTCTAAAATGCCTGAGGTTGGTATTTATCAATCATCTGAAGTAAATGCTTTTGCGACAGGTCCTTCTAAGAGAAGATCACTTGTTGCTGTATCAACTGGATTGCTGCATGAAATGGATGATGCAGCGGTTGAAGGTGTTATCGCACACGAAGTCGCTCACGTTGCAAACGGTGACATGGTCACAATGACGTTACTGCAAGGAATTGTCAACACGTTTGTTGTCTTCCTTTCAAGAATTGCGGCATGGATCGCAAGTCGATTCGTTTCACGTGAAGAGCTTGTGCCGGTTGTTCATTTTATCGCTGTGATCGTCTTCCAAATCATTTTCTCTATCTTAGGAAGCCTTGTCGTGTTTGCATACTCTAGGCATCGTGAATTCCATGCAGACCGCGGCGGTGCGGACCTTGCAGGGAAAGATAAAATGATTCATGCGCTTCGCTCACTTGAGGCGTATACGTCAAGAATCAAAGATGATGACCAAACAGCTGTTGCTACACTAAAAATCAGTGGTAAAAGAAAAGCTTCACTTTTCTCAACACACCCTGATTTAAACGAAAGAATCAGAAGATTAGAAGCAAAATAAGAAAGATCAAAAGACATTCTTTGACAGGATGTCTTTTTTCTTTTTGATGAAAAAGAAAATAAAGCATAAAATATCTTTAAAATCATGTTTCTTTTCATTAAAATGATAAAGTATTCGAAAAGAAAGATAAAAGAAGGAATAACAATGAATCCAATAAAAAAACTAATTGACCGGCTGTCGGCTTTCCAGCTGATCGCCCTTTACTATTTTCTCGCTGTGACTGTGTCGTTTATTCTGCTTAGTCTGCCAGTGGCTCATCAAGACGGGGTAAAGTGGACATTTATTGATGCACTCTTTACAGCTGTGAGTGCTGTCAGTGTCACAGGATTGACCGTTGTCGATACCTCACAAACATTTAGTGTGACTGGGATGTGGATCCTTGCATTTGTTTTGCAAATCGGGGGCATCGGCATTATGACCCTTGGCACCTTCGTATGGCTGGTTATGCGAAAAAGGATCGGGATTAAAGAAAGAAAACTTATTATGGCAGACCAAAACCAAAGCAATTTATCAGGAATTGTAAAACTAATGAAGCAGGTCTTATATTTAATTTTGCTGATAGAGTTTGTAGGCGGTCTGATTTTAAGTATGTATTTTCTAAAGTATTACGACGTGGAAGGAGCCTTCTTACATGGCTTCTTCTCAAGCATTAGTGCGACAACCAATGGAGGCTTTGATATTACAGGGAATTCGTTAATTCCTTATAAGGATGACTATTTCGTACAATTTATTACGATGCTGCTCATCATTTTTGGCGCCATCGGCTTTCCGGTACTGGTCGAAGTAAAGGATTATTTATTCAATCAGGACCGAAAGCATGCATCGTTTTCCCTGTTTACGAAAATTACAACGATCACGTTTGGGGGACTTGTCGTTGTCGGGGCCATTGGAATGTATGCACTGGAGGCCCGTTTTACTTTTCTAGGAAAGAGCTGGCATGAGATTTTGTTTTATTCTTTGTTTCAATCAACGGCAACAAGAAGTGGTGGACTGACCACATTAGATATTACACAGCTGACAGAACCGACGCTGTTATTTCTCTGTATGCTCATGTTTATCGGAGCCTCTCCAAGCTCGGTTGGGGGCGGGATTCGGACAACCACATTTGCCCTTAATTTACTTGCCTTGTTTCATTTTGCACGAGGAAATAAGTCCATTAAAATCTTTAAAAGAGAGCTTCACCAAGCGGATATTAATAAATCTCTTATGGTGACGATGATGGCCTTTATTTTAGTGTTTGGCGCCACGTTTCTGTTAAGTTTATCAGAGCATAATACGCTTCTTGAAAATTTATTTGAAGTTTGTTCTGCCTTCGGAACAACGGGGCTGTCGCTCGGCATTACTTCTGATCTGACTGTATTTGGAAAGTGTATTATTATGGTGGTCATGTTTATTGGACGGATTGGAATTCCAAGCTTTTTATATTTAATTGGCCGGAGAGAAAGTGAAGCCAATTATCATTATCCGAAAGAGCGTGTGATCATCGGCTAGCCAGCATTCCTACTGAATGCTGGTTTTTTATTTCCATTATATAACTGGCTAAATTGCGCGTGATGTTCGCAATCTATAGATAAGAGGTGAACGAGACGTGCTGGATGTGTTATGGAAAGCGATTGTTATGCTGCTAGTTGGAACCTTGCTGCTAAGAATAGCAGGGCCGAAATCCATTAGTCAATTGACGGTACAACAAACCGTCATTATGATTTCGATTGGGTCGATTATTATCCAACCCTTCATAGAACATAATTTACTTGAGACCATCTATGCAGCCGCCATTTTTATTGTGGCACTTGTGGTCATGGAAAAGTTGTCAATCCAATTTGATTTCTTTGAAAAATTGGTTTCAGGGAAGTCTGTGGTGATATTACAGGATGGAGAAATGCTTGATCACAAGCTGAAAAAAACGCGGCTTACAAGGGATCAATTCAAAATGCGCTTAAAGCAGCAGGGCATCACAGATATCTGCAGTCTCAAAAAAGCCACGCTAGAAGCTAATGGGCAAATCGGCTATGAATTAAAACCTGAAGAAAAACCAGTAACAGTCAGGGAAATGAAAGAGATGTTTGACCAATTGAAAGAAGAATTAAACATGCCAAAAAAGGACTGATTTCAGATGAAAAGAAAAGCAGCGAAAAATGAAGCGCTAACAAATAATATGACGCCTACAGAAAGCATGGCACATGATCAAGGCCAAACCCAATATGACGAGCAATCAAAAGATCGTCAGGCGAACCGAAATTCTCACCAAGGGAAACAAGGGGGAGCATCTCGTGACTAAAAAGCATGTGAAAAGCAAGGATATGAAAGATCATAAAAAACCGATGAACCCAGATATTTTAGAAGAAGAATTTGGCAGCGAGCTGGGAGATGTAAACAGCAGCAAATGGATCGAGACCCTTATGAGGCCTAAAAAAGATGCGGAATGTCATACTGAACAACAGAACAAGGAATAGAAAAAAACGCTCCTCATAGGGATCGTTTCAGCGTGTAGACAAACCTTCGCATTCTTTGTCAGTCCTGCGGGTCGGTGCTCGTCCTTCCTAGACTTCAAAGGTTTTCATGTCACGCTGAAAAAAAGACAAAGGGCTCAAATAAAGTTCATTTTAGCCCTTTGTCAACAATCTGAACGCTCCTCATAGGGATCGTTTTTTTCTATTTGATATAGCTGTTTTGTCTGCCAGTGACCGTTCGCATCAGGTTGGTCATTTTGAGCTCGATGACTGGCTGTGCAACAGTTTTAACAAATGTACTAGACAGGGTAAAGGTTAAGAGGATCGTCAGCAGCAAGAGCAGCAATACACTTGCCGTATTGAGCGCCCAATCATCAAACCAAGTCGTTCTTAAAAGCTTAATCGCAAAGCCATGTAATAAATAGACATATAACGTTCTCGTGCCCCATTTCGTAAAGAAGAACCGGCGTGTTGGGACTAGCGCAAAGAAACTAAAGGTAGCAGCAAATGCAAGTAAATACCATGCCATTCGTTTCATAGCTGCAACGAGTCCTTCATCTCCAAGGGAAGAGTACGACTGGGACCCAAATAAGAAGGAATAATCGAATTCATAAAAATAGCAAAACATGAACACGGCCATCAGCACAAGAAGTGCGGTCACTTTTCCTTGACTTGTTCGAATGAATTCAAAGTGCTGTCTCTTTAAATAAAAGCCCGCCAAAAACATAGGCAAAAAGACAAGCGTACGCGATAAGCTAAGTGTATTGCTTATGCTGTCCACGTAACCAGCAAGTATGGCAATTGATAAACTGACGATCATCGCCCAGTGGAACGGCAGCTTTGAAAAAGGAATGAGCAGCAAATTCCAAAAAAATAAGCTAATTAAAAACCATAAAGACCATTGTGGATCCATCGGATTTAAGTTAGACATGCTTTGATCCTGTAAGAAATAATAATACACAGAATAGATGACCTGGAAAATCAAATAGGGGATGATCAGCTTAACGGCAACTTTTTTCATAAAACCTGGTTTTCTAAAGCCTTTTGCAAAGAAGCCGGAAACCAATATAAAAGCCGGCATATGGAATGTATAAATAAACTTGTATAAGTAGAGCATCCAATCATTATCATGAATGAATGACCGTAACAAATGACCAAAAACAACTAGAAAAATCAGAAGAAATTTCGCATTATCAAAATAACTATCTCGTGAGGATGCCATAACATCACCTTTCCTGCTTCGTTTCAAACATAAACGTTCTATGTGCACTATTCCCTCATTTGCCCCATTTTAAAATACATTTCGGCTCCTTTCGCTATTTGATGTGAAATTGTAGAACGGTTGTAAAAGAAGCGTAAGAAAAGAGAATCATGATACAATCGTGTCATCCAAATGAAACAAACTGAACAAACCTCGTGTAAAAAGTTATCTTTTTTTATGAGTCGAATGAAGGAACAATGAAAATATTGTAGAAATATTGTAGAGGAATGAGGCTGGAAAAGGAGTGTAAGAGAATGACTGAAACGCTCGATGGCAAACAAGTAGCTGCCGCAGAAGATATCAGAAAATTAGAAAAAGAGAACGAATATTTACGAAATGAATTAATGCAGCAGAAGATGCTGTTAAATAAGACGTTAGATGCCATTTTTATATTTGATCAGCACCTCAACATTATCCAAGCCAACGAAGCGACGTGCAGGCTTGTACAGACACCGAAAGAAGACCTCCTCAACAAATCCGTTCTAGATTTCTTATACGGCATCCCCAAAAACAAAATTGAATGCTCACTTGAGATTTTTTTTCGAAAAGGAACATTAAAACGAGAGATCTCCATTCAGCTTGAAAATGGAGAGACAAAATATATTGAATTTATGGCAGAGCATGATGCAGTAAATCAACAATATTTTGTGGTCATGCGTGATATTTCTTCAAAGAAAATATTAGAGCGAGAACGTTCAATGAATGAGCAGTTGTTCAAAGATTTGTTTGATCGAGCGATTGATGGTATGGTCATTTTTGATCAAGATGGCTGTATGATTGACGCCAATCACTCCTTTTGTCAGAGCTTTGAACTTCAAAAGACAGATTTAACAGACCGCTATTTAAATGAATTTGTTGAACAAGAGAATCTTCCAGCCCTGCATCAGCTGTTAACGTCACTGAAAGAAACGGGGAAAGCAAAGGGAGAGCTGCCTGTTACCCTTCAATCTGGGAGGCATAAATTATTTGAACTGACCATTACATCAAATGTAATGAGCGGTTTTTATATGTCCATCATGCGTGATATTACAGAAAAACGATTAATGGAAGAAAAGCTGCTAAAAAGTGAAGAACGTTTTAGAGAAATATTCGAAAATGCGATGGATGCGATCATCATCTGGGCGGATGATGGAGAAATTGTAAGGGCCAATGAATCAGCCTGCCGAATCTTTGAATTACCGATGCATCAGCTGATTGGCAAGAATCTCATCGACTTTCTAGTCAAATCTGATAGAAGATACCGGCCTACAAGAAGGCGATATATGAGGAATCTTGAGATAAGAGAAGAACTCCTTTTTAGAATGGCGAATGGCCAATTTAAAGAGCTTGAATTCACTTCAAAGCATGCCGTATTAGAAGGACAGCACTTAACCATTTTACGTAATGTCAGTGACAGAAAACGAATGGAAGAAGAGCTGCGAGAAAGTGAGCTCAAATTCCGTAAAGTATTTAATGGCTCAATGGATGGCATTGTTCTTTTCGATAATCAATACCGAATTATTGATGTGAACCCTTCTGCAAGCGAACTGCTTGGACTACATGATGATCATTTAACGGAAATGAATCTTTTTCATATCCTTGCGCCCTATCAAATTGAGAATTTGGCACAGCCAGCTCAGGCGATGTCGTTAGATGAGATGGACAATGAAGTGCCATTTGTGCTGAACCATCCAGATCAGCGCATCTTGGAATTTTCCTTTAAACGTAATATTATTCATAATATGAATTTGGCGATCTTTAGAGATGTGACCGAACGCAAGGAATTAGAAGATCGGGTGAGGAAATCAGATACGCTTCATGTGGTCGGAGAGCTTGCTGCTGGAATTGCACATGAAATTAGAAATCCAATGACGGCCTTAAAAGGCTTCATTCAGCTCTTGAAAGGGAACATTGAAGGTGAGTATTCGCTCTATTTCAATGTCATCACATCAGAGCTAAAAAGAATCGAATCGATCATTACAGAATTTTTAATTTTGGCGAAGCCGCAAGCCATCGTGTATGAAGAAAAAGATGTGGTTCAAATTGTAAAAGACACGATGGATCTTCTTCACGCACAGGCCAATCTTGGCAATGTGCAAATGCACCTGAATGTATTGGATGATATTCCGCTCATCTACTGTGAACAAAATCAATTAAAGCAGGTGTTTATTAACATTTTAAAAAATGCGATTGAAGTGATGCCTCGGAAAGGAAATGTATATGTGAGCATTAAGCGGAAGGGCGAGGAGCATATTGTCATCTCCCTTCGTGATGAAGGCTGCGGCATGGCAGAGGATAAACTAAAGCGTCTCGGAGAACCATTTTATACAACAAAGGAAAGAGGGACTGGACTTGGCTTAATGGTCAGTTATAAAATTATTGAAGAGCACCAAGGAACGATTGAAGTAGAAAGTGAAGAAGGCGTGGGGACAGTGTTCCATCTCACGCTTCCACTCAGGCAGCAGAAACAAGAAGGGGAGCTTTAATGTGTATTATACAGTCTATAGCGCACCAATCGGGGCATTATACATACTAGAGAAAGACGGTGTCATCATCGAAGTGATGTTTGATGATGAGCCGTTTTTGGCCAAAAAGCAGGCAGCGCATCTAAAAAAAGAGGATACGTCTGTATTACGAGAAGCAAAAAAACAGCTTGATGAGTATTTTAAAGGCGATCGTAAAGGATTCGATCTTCCTCTCAAACAAGCAGGCTCTCCATTTCAAGAGCAAGTGTGGGAGGCACTTTCCGCTATTCCGTATGGTGAATCAAAAAGCTATGCAGATATTGCAGAAGCGATCGGCAATCCAAAGGCAGTCAGAGCCATTGGACAAGCCAACAGGCGTAATGCCTTGCCTATTTTCATTCCGTGTCACCGGGTCATTGGAAAAGACCGGTCTCTAACGGGGTACGCAGGGACAAAGACGGAAATGAAAGCGGCCCTGCTAGAATTAGAAGGCATCCCATTTGTTCAAAAATAAACCGATTGACCTGTTCCAAATGTTTGGTGAGCGACATATCCTTTTATTAAGCTAAAAAAGTTGGTTGAGGGAAAAAGGAGGCCGCTGGCATGTTTTGGGGCAAAAAGAATAAAACGTACGCCGTCACATCACTATGTGTCAAAATGAACGTGTTGACAGAGGAACAGAAAAAAGACATATTAGCCAAAACGATTGGAACAAAAAAGCGCGGTGCTCTTAAATGATAAGAACACGGCGCTTCTGTTATATCAGCGTGAAATGCTTTCAGAGAATAGCGCATCAATCTCTTCTGTATAGTTGGAAGTGATGATGCCTTTTTCTGTAATGATGCCTGAAATGAGATGGTGGGGAGTGACGTCAAAGGCCGGATTAAATACCTGAACATCAGGAGGCGCAATTTGGATACCGTTTAATTCCTTTACTTCCTGCGGGTCACGTTCTTCAATCGGAATATCTGCCCCGTCCAGTGTCGACACATCAAAGGTCGAAAGAGGTGCTGCCACAAAAAATGGAATTTGAAAGTGTTTAGCCAAAACAGCTAGACCTAGCGTTCCAATTTTATTTGCTGTATCACCATTTCTAGCGATTCGATCTGCCCCAACAATGACAGCAGAAATTTGTTTTTCTTTCATCGTATGGGCGGCCATGTTATCTGTGATGAGTGTCACATCTACACCGCCCTGCATCAATTCCCATGTCGTCAGGCGAGCGCCTTGAAGGACAGGGCGCGTTTCACATGCATAAATGTGAAGGTCGAGGTTTTTCTTTTTGGCTAAATAAAAGGGAGCAAGCGCTGTTCCGTACCGGCTCGTTGCAATGGAGCCTGCGTTACAAATGGTCATAATTCGATCACCAGATTTAAAGAGCTGGAGAGCATTTTGACCGATTTGACGGCATGTTTCTTCATCTTCGATTTGAATTTGAATGGCTTCATGGACAAGGTCTGTTTTGGCCGCATTCACCGAAGCAGCACGTTCAATACGCTGAAAAAGCCGTTCTAATGCCCAGGCGAGGTTCACAGCGGTTGGACGGGCACTGTTTAAATATTCTTTTAGACGGGCGACTTCTTGTTTAAAAACATCAATGTCCTCTGTATCAATCTCTTGGGCACTAAGCGCCAGCCCAAATGCCGCTGTAATGCCTATAGCAGGTGCTCCGCGTACTTTTAACGTCACAATCGCATCATACACATCTTCTTTTGTATATAAATGCTCAAACACGGTTTCAGTCGGTAATTTTTGCTGATTCAAAATGTGAATATGGTTTTCTCCCCATTCAACGGAACGGGGAACTTCAAATTCTTTTGACAAAACTCGTCACTCCTTTACAGTTTGCTGGAATAATGCGACGAGGTCAGACGCTGTTTCCACTGCATGATATTGTTTGATGAATGTTTTTCCGAGCGTAATTGCTGCTTTTTTCTGCTGAAGCCTTCTCGAATGTGATGGAATCGCATCAAGATCAGCCGCATTAGCAAGACCGATGGTTCGGCGAACAAGCTCACAGCCGGCAAAGCCTGCCGCTTCTTTTAAAATACGCTCTAAGGTTGCTTCCAAAAAGCTGTCCGATACACTATACGCTTCAATGCTGTCTTCTTTCCAGGCTTTTGTGAATACTTCTTTGAATGTTGCCCACACATTGACGACATGGTCAAAAAGATGCTGCTGCATCTGTTCATTCTCATGAGATAAAGCATTTATGAAGAGATTGGCTATAAAGTGACCGATATCGAATCCAAATGGACCGTAAAAAGCGAATTCTGGATCAATGATTTTCGTTTCCGTTTCGTTTGCAAAAATACTTCCTGAATGAAGATCGCCATGAACCAGTGTTTCAGCCGATGTTAAGAAGATATGCTTTAGCTCTGCTGCTTTTGCTTGCAGTTCAAGGTCAGCCCACAGCGCTTTTGCCTCTTCTTTTAATCCATCTTCGAAGTCATTTGTTTCACTATCAAAAAAAGGATCTGTGAAGACGAGTTTTTCTGTGATGTCACAGAGATCAGGGTTCGTAAACTGCTTCACGAATTGTTTTTTAATTTTAGGATTTGTGGCAAAGTCAGATGTGTAAAATAACGTTTTGCCTAAAAATTCACCGACATGATCTGATAAATACGGATAATGTTTTCCGGCAATTAGCCCTTTTCTGACGATTTCAAGGTGTGATAGATCCTCCATTGCTGTCACCGCAAGAGCTGTATCTGAATAATAGACTTCTGGTACAAGGTGCGGTACATATTCTGACTGCTTGATGAGTGCTGCACTTTCGATTCTTGCGCGGTCTAATGTGAGAGGCCAGCTTTCCCCAACGACCTTTGCATAGGGAAGAGCTTGCTTAATAATCAGCCCTTTTTCGCGTTTGTGATCAAAAATATGAAAGACGTAATTTAAATTCCCGTCACCGATTTCGGTACATGTCAAATGACTGCTTTCTTGGATTAATCCAAGTCTAATGGCCAGTGCGACTGCCGAACTCTCTGTTAATTCTTCATATGATGCCGTAAGTGTAACCAATTGCTTCCCCTCCAAATCATATAAAAAAGCCTCTTTCTCCTGAGAGAAAGAGGCTTGATCGCGTGTATGCTCGAAGCCTCTCTTATCTCTCAGCACATACGTCTGATGGAATTAGCACCGTGCCCTATAAGACAATTGTCTTGGCGCTGTACTTGCTGCGCCCCACTTCACAGTGGTATTAACGGTCGGTTGCTGTTGGGGTCAAAAGGCCAAATCCCTCGCCCAACTCTCGATAAGAGAAATCAATATGTAATTGTTTCATGTCTGCATGCATTTCTTAATTTAAGATATTATCAGAGCCACGCATCACATGTCAATCTTTTTTCAAAATTGCTTTACAATTCATAAAACAATCCATTACAGTGATTGTATTGTCACGTAACTTGAATAGAAGGTGAAGAAATGGAATTCCAGCAATCAGATGTATTGAAACAATTACCGAAACAGTTTTTTGCGTCGCTTGTTCAAAAAGTGCAGAAAAAAGTGAAGGAAGGGGCAGATGTCATTAATTTAGGCCAGGGAAATCCTGATCAGCCCACCCCGCCGCATATTGTAAAAGCGATGCAAGAAGCGGTAGCAAAGCCCGAAAATCATCAATATTCCTCATTTCGCGGAACGGCAAAACTAAAAAAGGCAGCCGCAGTTTTTTACGAAAGAGAATATGGCGTCTCACTTGATCCGAAGACGGAAATTGCCATCTTATTTGGGGGGAAAGCGGGACTAGTCGAGCTACCGCAATGCTTACTTAATCCAGGTGATACGCTGCTTGTCCCAGATCCGGGTTATCCTGATTACTGGTCGGGTGCCGTGCTTGCTGGAGCTCACATGGTGACCATGCCGCTTCTTGAAAAAAATAATTTTTTACCTGACTACAATCGACTGTCTGAGGATGATAAGAAAAAGGCAAAATTGATGTACTTAAATTACCCAAATAATCCTACTGGTGCGACTGCAAGCCGGACTTTTTTTGAGGAAACTGTTACGTTTGCGAATGAACACAAAATGTGTGTTGTGCATGATTTTGCTTATGGAGGCATTGGATTTGACGGCGAAAAGCCGATCAGCTTTCTGCAAATAGATGGGGCGAAAGAGACTGGCATTGAAATTTACACATTGTCCAAAACGTATAATATGGCCGGCTGGAGAGTCGGTTTTGCAGTAGGGAATGCCTCTGTCATCGAAGCCATTGAGCTTTATCAGGATCATCTGTTTGTGTCGCTGTTTAAAGCGACTCAAGATGCTGCGGCGGAAGCACTTTTAAGCGATCAAACGTGTGTACGGGTGCAAAATGACCGGTACGAAAAAAGGCGGAACACTTGGATTCATGCATGTAAAGAGATTGGATGGGACGTAAGCGCACCAAAGGGATCATTTTTTGCCTGGTTAAAGGTGCCTGAAGGGTATACATCTGAAACCTTTTCTGATGTATTATTAGAGAAAGCACATGTTGTCGTTGCGCCGGGAAATGGCTTTGGCGCTCACGGTGAAGGCTATGTCAGAGTCGGTCTTTTAACAAGTGAGGAGCGGTTAAAAGAAGCCGCTGAACGCATCGCTGCATTGCAGCTGTTTGAAAAAAAGCCATTGACAACGTAAAAAAATGGTGCGATAATTCAGGCAATATTTAAGAAAATTGAATATTCTTATCAAGAGTAGGCAGAGGGACTAGCCCAATGAAGCCCGGCAACCGACTTCCATGAAGCACGGTGCTAATTCTTGCAGCAAGCGCTGAGAGATAAGATTCGGATGAATGAGACGAAACCTCTTTAATGCGCTGACAAAGCACTTAAAGAGGTTTTTTTACTGACCATATACAGGACGCAATCGAAAGGGGATTCCTAGTGAGTGAATTACTGGCAACATACGTATTAACACATCGAGCGGATGAACAAATAGACCGAAAAGCGGAGCAGATCGCACTTGGATTAACGGTCGGATCATGGACGGACTTGCCGCAGCTCAAAAAGGAGCAGCTGAAGAAACATAAAGGCCGCGTGGTGAGCGTAAAGGAAAAGGCTGCCGCAGTTGATGGCTTGTATCAATCAGAGGTGACAATTGCTTATCCTGAGGCTAACTTTTCAGCTGATCTACCCGCCGTTTTAACGACGATTTTCGGAAAGCTTTCACTAGATGGGAAAGTAAAGCTTGTTGACATCGCATTTTCAGAAGGGTTTAAAAGAAGTCTGCCTGGACCGGCATTTGGAATTGAGGGGATACGAAAGAAGGTAAATGTGTTTGATCGACCGCTGTTGATGAGTATTTTTAAAGGCGTGATCGGCCGTGATATGGCGGATTTAAAAGAACAGCTCCGTTTACAGGCTTTAGGTGGTGTTGACTTCATCAAAGATGACGAGATTTTATTTGAAAGTCCATTAGCCCCCTTTGAAGACCGAATCAAAGAAGGAAAAAAGATATTAAAAGAAACATATGAACAGACAGGACATCGCACGCTGTACGCAGTTAATTTAACTGGCAGAACCTTTGACCTGAAAGATCGAGCAAGAAAGGCAGCTGAACTCGGAGCTGATGCGCTTTTATTCAACGTCTTTGCCTATGGACTTGATGTGATGCAAAGCTTAGCTGAGGACCCAGAGATTCCATTGCCGATCATGGCACATCCAGCAGTGAGCGGCGCATTTACATCTTCTCCTGATTATGGATTCTCGCATTCTCTTCTTTTAGGCAAATTAAATCGTTATGCTGGCGCTGATTTAAGTCTTTTTCCCTCTCCTTATGGGTCAGTTGCACTTCCGAAAAATGATGCCCATGGTATCTATGAAGCTTGCGTGAAAGAAGATGCGGTTCAAAAAACGTTCCCTGTCCCATCAGCAGGCATTCATCCTGGAATGGTTCCGGTATTGATCAAAGATTTTGGACGCGATCATGTGATTAACGCAGGTGGAGGAATTCACGGACATCCGCGGGGAGCCATCGGCGGCGGAAAGGCATTTCGCTCTATCATAGATGCGGTGATCAAAGAAGAATCCATCCAAGAACAAGCATCATCTTGCCAAGACTTAAAAGCAGCACTTGATCTTTGGGGAAGGGTAGCAGAATAAATGAAAAAACCAATTGTATGTTGTGATTTTGATGGAACGATTACGAAAAATGATAATATCATCCGCATCATGAAGCACTTTGCCCCAAGTGAATGGACGAAGCTGAAGGAGGGTGTTCTGTCAAAAGAGATCACGATTCAAGAAGGCGTCGGACAGATGTTTCAATTACTGACGAGTGATCAGAAGGATGCCATTCAGTCGTTTATTTTAGAAGATACAGAGATTCGGGAAGGATTCGAACAATTTGTCGATTATGTCAAAAAAGCAGACATTCCTTTTTATGTTTTAAGCGGCGGTATGGACTTTTTTGTCTATCCAATACTCGAAGGCATTGTAGATCAAGAGAAGATTTATTGCAATCATGCATCATTTAAAGAAGACCATATTCAAGTTGAATGGCCGCATGCCTGCGATTCAGAGTGTCACAATGGCTGTGGCTGCTGCAAACCTTCGATTATTCGAGAGCTGACGAAGGAAGATGACTTCATTATCATGATTGGAGATTCAGTCACTGACGTTGAGGCAGCAAAACATGCAGATCTCACGTTTGCGCGTGACTATTTACTGAATGAATGTAAAGAGCTTGGACTCGTGCATAAAGAGTATGAAACTTTCATTGATCTAAAAGCGCAATTTGTTCAAATAAAGGAAGTGAAGGAATGGGAGACGCAAAGAGTAAACGCTGGCAGGAGCTAGCAGACATCAAACGTGAACTGGCACAAAGAGACTGGTTTTACGGAACAAGCGGCAATCTATCGATTAAAGTGTCGGATGATCCAATCACGTTTTTGGTGACGGCAAGCGGCAAAGATAAACGAAAAGAAACAGACGAAGATTTTGTACTTGTGAATGCAGCAGGTCAGCCTGATGATCCGAATCAGCCGCTTAGACCTTCAGCTGAAACACTGCTTCATACATACGTGTATGAGCGGACGAAAGCAGGCTGCTGTCTTCATGTCCACACAATTGATAATAATGTCATGTCTGAGCTGTATGGGGATAAAGGAGACATTCGTTTTAAAGGCAACGAAATCATCAAAGCCCTTGGTTATTGGGAAGAGGATGCAGAAGTGGTTCTTCCCATTATTGAAAACCCAGCTCATATTCCGCATCTTGCAGAACAATTTGCAACGCATTTGACAGAAGGGGCGGAATCCGGTGCAGTCCTCATTCGTAATCATGGCATCACCGTTTGGGGGAAAACAGCATTTGAAGCAAAACGAGTCTTAGAGGCTTATGAATTTTTATTTAGCTATCATTTGAAATTAGCGCTTTATCAAAAGCAGCTGATCAGATAAAAAGGAGGAAAAACATATGGCGACAATTTATATTCATAATGAAGAAAACACGTTACTTGAGAACGAACAAGAGGTAGCAGCGTATTTAGAACAACAAGGGGTCATTTATGAGCATTGGGATATTGAAAAATTACCAAATCGATTATCAGAAAAGTATGATTTAACAGATGATGAAAAAGAAGAAATTTTAACTGTTTTCCAAGAGGAAATTCAAAGTATATCTGAACGAAGAGGGTACAAAGCGCAGGATGTGATTTCATTATCAGATGCGACACCAAATCTTGATGAGCTGCTCCAAAACTTTAAACGTGAGCACCATCATACAGATGACGAAGTAAGATTTATCGTGAGTGGTCATGGAATCTTTGCTATTCAAGGCAAAGATGGCATCTTTTTTGATGTAAGATTGAATCCAGGAGATTTAATTTCTGTGCCTCCGAATATTCGTCACTACTTTACACTTCAAGAAGATCGTAAAGTCGTCGCAGTTCGCATATTTGTCACAACTGAGGGCTGGGTACCGATTTACGAGGAAGAAACGGTTTAATAGAAGGAGCTGATCATTCGCACGGGCGGAAGATCAGCTTTTTTTAGGAAAAAAGACATAAAATGAGAGAGAAAATAGTTGATTTTGGTCTTCTGCATAGGATAAAATTCTGTTTAATCAATGTGTCAGTCCTGTCCAAATTTGAAGTTTACCCCCAGATATGATTGGGTAAAAGGTCTTTAGACTGTAAAAAATTAAATAAAATAAGCATATTTAATTTAATTTACAAATAAAGTATAATTTTGGTGTCGGATCATTTAGAGCGTAGACAGACGAATTCATTGCGGGAGCTGAGATCATGAATATTTATATACGGAAAGAACAGCTGTTGATGTCAATTGATGAAAAGAGAAAACAAATGGTAGAAGCGGCTCAAGTAGAAGGGTATACAGGTGAGACGACAATTAAATATAGTCAAGAACTGGACAACTTGATGAATGAGTATCAGCACCTTCTTTTTCATGAAAAACAGTCTGTTGCATCCTTTCATGACCTTGTGTCTCAAATGAGTCTCCTGTCTGTGAATCGTCCCTCTTATTGACATGTAAAAACCGGTCTTGCATAAGCAAAACCGGCATCATGTCTCAATGATTAGTGTGCGGAAGGAAGCGTGATGATCACGGTTGTTCCTTTATTCATTTCGCTTTGAATATCAATTGTTCCGCCATACATCGAAATGATTCGTTTACACACAACAAGCCCAAGACCTGTTCCTTTTTCCTTCGTTGTAATAAAAGGGAGGAAGATATGTTTTAGCATTTCTTCTGGTATGCCTTCCCCTGTATCTTTCACTTTAATGATGACCTGTTCTTTTTCAGCCTCAATCACAATCTTCAAATGACCGCCGTTTGGCATCGCTTCTAATGAGTTTTTCGCTACATTTAATACGACTTGTTTAATGTGATCCTTCGTGCAATACACGCCAACATCTTGAATGGTGTTGATTTGCAAATCAACCTCGACATTATAAAGATTCGCCTCAGAAAAAACGATTGGCATGATCTCACTTATAATTTCTTTCACCGAATTATTTTGCCACTTTTCTGCCGTTGGTTTTCCTAACACAAGAAACTCACTGACGATTTGATTAATCCGTTTAATTTCTTCCTCTATGACAGAAAAATAGAGCTGATCTTCTTCTGAACGATACTTCTTTTGCAAAAGCTGGATAAACCCGCTGATGCCTGTTAATGGGTTGCGAATTTCGTGAGCCGTACTTGCCGCGAGTGTGCCAATTAATTCAAGCTTCTGTGCTTCATTTTGATGGCGTTCCTGCTGGGTTTGGCGTCTTAAAATGATATATTGGACTAGCGTGAATAAAATATTTAATAGAATAAATGCACTGGATAAAGGAAACAGCATCACTGACAGCACTTCACTTGTTGTCGCACGCTGCGGAAAAACCTCAAGCTTCCAGCTGTTTTCATCTAAATATGTAGACACGGTGCTGCCACTTTCAGATGCTGGCTGCGGACCACTCGTAAACACAACGTGTCCATTTTGATTCAGCATCTTAAAATGAAGCTCTGGGTTCAATACATTCATAATATTTTTTAAATAATCAATTTGAATAGCGGCGACTAGTACATTGGTGACTTCTTCATCTTCATTCAAAACAGGGACACAAATGGAGAGAATCCGCTGATTTGTAATACGGCTTACATAATTATCTGTAATGACGGTTTGCTTTGTGACTTGAATGCGCTTAAAGTAATCTCTGAATGAAAGGTTGATTTTTTCTTTTAGCGGTGTGGTACTGGCTGTTACATTTCCTTTTTTGTCTAGGAGATACAGGCCTGAAAAACGAGGTTCTTGTTTATAGATTTTCTCTAGGATGTTTTGTACTTTTTTCGTCTCAAGCGGCTGGTCAAATCCCATGGCAAGGGAAGTTAATCTCGCCTCTGTTTCACTTATTAAATAATTCATTTGGTTTTTGTGAATATTTAACATAAGTGTAGCAGTTTGTTTGTTTTTTAAATCGATTTTTTCAGTTTCTTTTTCGTAGATAAAATAACTAATGATTAGGGTTGGAATCATGACCAAAATAAGGTACAGCTTGATCTTCTTCCAAAGCCCTTTCAATATACTCATCATTCATCGCTCCAACGTATTACCTAATAGACTTATTATAGCATTGAACCTATCTTTATTACGATGACTTGTGTGATTTTTAAAAAATTAGGTGATTCGTTCTGGTCTCATTTTCATGCTAAAGGTAGATCAAGATGTTGACATTTTACTTATTGTTTATTAATGTCACATTAGTAGGTTGCATTTCATAAAGGATGATAAAAAAATGGAAAATCATAATGTTGAGAAATCTTTGAAATTATTTATTGTATTATCACGAGCCTATCGCTCCATTAATCATCACATGAACAAACATATTGTCAAACATGGGTTGAATCCGACTGAGTTTGCTGTACTAGAATTGCTGTATCATAAAGGTGATCAGCCGCTTCAGCAAATCGGTGATAAGATCTTACTTGCAAGCGGAAGCATCACGTATGTGGTTGATAAATTGGAGAAAAAAGAACTCCTAAGTCGAAAAGCTTGTGCAGAAGACCGCAGGGTGACATTTGCGCATATTACGGAGCAGGGACGAGCTTTGCTTGATGACATCTTCCCTGATCATGCGAAAGAAATTCATGAGATGATCAGTGTGCTCAGTGAAGAAGAAAAGGATGCCTGCATCGATATGCTCAAACATGTAGGGCTGCGTGCCAAGCATTTATATGATCATAAAGAATAAACACATAAAAAAGGAAGCCGCTGGCTTCCTTTCAGCGTGTAGGCAAACCCTCGCATTCTTTGTCAGTCCTGCGTGCCGGTGCTCACGAATGTTAAATTCGCTCCGCTCCGGTACTCGTCCTTCCTAGACTGCAAAGGTTTTCAGTTCACGCTGAAAAGAAGACAAAGGGCTAAAATAAAGTTCATTTTAGCCCTTTGTCAACAATCTGAAAGGAAGCCGCTGGCTTCCTTTTTTATTTTGATTTTTTCTCAATTGGTAAAATAAGTACTTCCACGCGTCTGTTTTTACTTCTGCCTTCCGCTGTATCGTTTGAGGCGATCGGTTTGAATTCGCCGTAACCTTTTGTACTAAAGTTCTCTTGATTTAGATCTTTGTTCTCAAGCAAAATATTTAAAAAGTTGACCGCACGAATGGCGCTTAAATACCAGTTTGATTCAAATTCTGAATTTCGAATAGGCACATTATCTGTATGTCCGCTAATGACGATGTCACGAGCGGGATTAATGACGAGCAGTTTTGAAATTTCTTTTGCTAACGGGACATCCTGCGGGCGGATAACCGCTCGCCCAGAATCAAAGAAGATGCTGTCTTCAATCGTAATGAGCAGGCCTTCATCCGTCAGCTTTGTTTCGAGCTTTGAGCCAAGCTTTTTCTCTGCAATGAACGAATCGACTTGCTTTTTGACCTTTGTTAAAACCGCTTGATCTCGAGCTTTTGCTTTCGCTTCTTCATCATCTTCTGCTGATTTTTCCGTTTGATCGCTGTTTTCAGTTTCTTCTGTGCTCTCCAGGCTTGATTGGTCCATCACGCCGGTGCCGCCAGTAAAAACAACATTAAAAGACTTGGCCATCTGTTCATATTTTGCCACATCAATAGAACTTGAGGCAAAGAGCACAATGAATAGGGCGAGAAGAAGCGTCAGAAGATCGGCATAAGGGATCAGCCAAGACTCATCTACATGGTCATCATGATCATGTTGTTTCCGTTTCCTAGCCATTCTGTTTTTCTCCTTCTTCAATGACAAGATTTGCTCGTTCTTTAGCTGGTAAGTACATGAGAAGCTTTTGTTCAATGACCTTTGGAGACTGACCTTCAAGGACAGAAAGAATACCTTCAATCATGATGAGACGAAGCTTTACTTCTTCCTTTGATTTACGCTTCAGCTTGTTGGCAAATGGATGCCATAAAACATACCCTGTAAAAATCCCAAGCAAAGTGGCAACGAAGGCAGCGCTGATCGCATGTCCAAGTGCTTCAATATCTCCCATGTTTGCAAGTGCGGCAATGAGTCCGACAACGGCGCCAAGTACACCAAGCGTTGGAGCATAGGTGCCTGCTTGTGTAAAGATAAGTGCACCTGACTGATGTCTCTCCGACATTGCATCGACTTCTTCTGTTAATACGTCTCGAATAAATTCTGCACTTTGACCATCTACTGCCATGCTTAAACCGTTCTTTAGAAAATCGTCATCGACTTCCTCAAGATTTGCCTCTAATGCCAAAAGACCTTCACGACGAGCAATTTGTGCCCAGTTTGAAAATAGAGGAATCATTTCTTGTATCGTTGGCAGCTTGCTGTCTTTGAAAATTTTGCCGAATAATTTTGGTGTTTTCTTAATTTCAGTAGATGGGAAGGCAATGACAACAGCTGAAATTGTCCCAACAACAATGATTAAAATAGCCGCCGGGTTGATAAGAGCGGTTAGACTCACACCTTTCAAAACCATACCGACACTTAGTGCAATAAATGCTAAAATAATACCAATTAACGATGTTTTGTCCATTATCTCACCAAATCCTTTAACTATCTTTTTCTATAGTTAATATCGGTGTGTTCCAGAAGGGTTTTAGTCAGAATATCAAATTAAGACAGTTTCTGTGAAGAAATTTTGACGAAAACGCTTTCTTTAAGACATAAAGAAGAAACTCCCTCATAGATAAAGGGAGTTTTCAACTTGATTTGTTTGATCTGTTTCATCTAAGAGCAGTTCTTTTAATTTTTCTTCATGGATGATTTTGATTAGATCGTAGCTCCAATTCATCATGTGATCCACCTCTTTTTCTTTTATCGTAAAGGAAAAGAGGCGGAGGAGCGTCAGCATGCAGGTGGAATTTAGCCACTGCACCATGATGGAGCTGCTCCTCCTTCTTAGGGTGTACTTATCCCTTTCTCACAACAATTTCGTCATGTTCAACATCGACTGTAAATCCAGAAAGATGTTCTTCTTCAAGTAAGATGTCCGTCATTTGATCTTCGACATGCTCTTGAATCGTTCTCCGTAATGGACGAGCACCAAATGCAGGGTGGTATCCAAGCTCTGCGATTTTTTCTTTCGCTTCGTTTGTGACGTGAACTGTTAGATTTTGTTCTTTTAGCTGCTCAGCTAGTTCTTGAAGCAAAAGATCAACAATTTTAACTAAATCGTCTTTGTCTAATGAGTTAAACTGAATGATGCTGTCAAAACGGTTCAAGAACTCAGGTTTGAAATAGGCGCTGAGTGAATCAATCAGTGATTGTTCCTCAATGGCTTCTTCCTTGTCAGACTGGAAGCCGACTTTCACCGTTTTATCTGTGCTGCCTGCGTTACTTGTCATGATGATGACTGTGTCTTTAAAGCTGACTGTTCTGCCCTGGCTGTCTGTTAGACGGCCATCCTCCATGATTTGAAGGAACATGTGCTGGACATCAGGGTGCGCTTTTTCGATTTCATCGAGCAAAATGATGCTATATGGTTTTCTGCGAACCTTTTCAGTCAGTTGTCCTGCTTCGTCATGACCAACGTATCCAGGAGGAGAACCGATGATTTTGGATACAGAGTGTTTCTCCATATATTCACTCATGTCCAAACGAATGATCGCGTCTTTTGAGCCAAATAATTCTTCCGCTAATGTTTTGGACAATTCGGTTTTACCGACGCCTGTCGGTCCAACGAAAAGGAAGGAGCCTGTTGGTCTATGTTTCGATTTTAAACCGGCTCTACTTCTTTTGACGGCTTTTGCTACTTTTTCAACCGCATGTTCCTGACCAATGACTCGTGCTTTTAAGCGGACGTCGATTTCTTTCATTTTTGTTTGTTCGTCTGCTTGCAGTTTGCCAACCGGGATTCCTGTTTTTTGTTCTACAATGGACTGGATATCCTCAGCTGTGACGACATGCTTTTTGTCATCTGATTTGTTTTGAAGTCTCGCTTCTATCGCTTCTTCTTCATCCCTGAGCTTCGCTGCCTTTTCATATTGTTCTTCTTTTAAAGCAGCTTGTTTTTCAGCGGCAATTTGGGCAAGACGGTTTGTTAATTCATCTTCACTTGCTGCATCAAGAGAGAGGTTCGCTTTTGAACCCGCTTCATCCATTAAATCAATGGCTTTATCTGGCAAGTGGCGGTCTTGAATATACCGCGAAGATAACTGAACGCATGCCTTAATGGCTTCGTCAGAATAAGTGACGCCATGATAGGCCTCATACTTATCTTGAATGCCTTTTAATATCTCAATCGCTTCATCTTGTGTTGGCTCATGAACCATGACTGGCTGGAAGCGTCGTTCAAGTGCGGCATCTTTTTCAATTTGACGATACTCTTTTAATGTAGTCGCACCGACTAGCTGCAGCTCGCCTCGTGCAAGGGCTGGTTTTAAAATATTTCCGGCATCCATTGATCCTTCTGCAGACCCTGCGCCTACAAGAAGATGGATTTCATCTACGAATAAGATGACATTTTTACGGCTTTTCAATTCGTTGATTAATTGCTTCATTCGTTCCTCAAATTGTCCGCGTACACCTGTGTTCGCCACAAGTGAGGAGACATCTAATAAATAGATTTGTTTGTTCTTTAATTTATTTGGTACATCGCCACTTGCAATTTTTAGTGCAAGTCCTTCGGCAATAGCTGTTTTACCAACACCAGGTTCACCAATGAGGACAGGATTGTTTTTATTTCTTCTATTTAAAATCTCAATGACTCTTGCGACTTCTTCATCACGGCCAATGACTGGATCAATCAGGCCAGCATTTGCGCCATCAGTTAAGTTTTGGCCAAGTTCATCGAGTAAGCCTTTTTGTTTAGGCTGCTCCCCGATTGGGGCATGTCCTGTTGGCTGAGAAAAGAATGAATGTCCTCCGAACAGGCTAGGTCCCATTTTCATTTTTGACTGCTCCATCAAAGAGGTGTAGCAGTCCTCACATAAAACCATTTGGCTGCGGGACGAATTCACTTGCATATTCAGGCGAATAGTCGCCTCATTTACTTGACATTGTTGACAACGCATTTGCCATGACCTCCTTAAAAATAAAGTTTGACTTTATTTGACCAATGAAAGTTAAATAAAATGGTCCGTTGTTTGACCATCTTTGACTATAGTATACTCTGACCTATTTTGACTTTCAACTGTTTTGCTCAAAGTTTGATAAAAAATCCTTTTTTGCATTTAATCATGGTTTGTCCTTCTTTTCAAGGAACTTGTCTCATAGGATAAAAAAGAGACAATCGAAAGTGTGGGTGCGGAGGGGTCAAATGAAACGTTCAAATGAATCCGCTTTTCAGCTTGCCTTTGTATATGTGGGAACAGTGGTTGGAGCTGGGTTTGCGACAGGAAAAGAAATCGTTGAATTTTTTGTTCGTTTTGGCTGGATTGGACTAATTGGTATTTTGATTAGCGGCGCTATTTTTACTGGCCTTGGCGCAAAAATGATGCTCATCTCGAAACGAATGAAAGCTTCATCTTATCAAGATATGAATCGCTTTTTATTTGGAGCAGCAGTGAGTCGATATATAAATGTCGTCATGTTTTTTATTTTACTGGGTGTGACCTCAGTGATGATTTCTGGTGCAGGCGCTATTTTTGAAGAACAGCTTGGCATATCGAAGGAATATGGTGTTTTCTTAACGATTATACTGAGCGTCATTGTCCTTTTTAAAGGGTCAAAAGGGGTATTTGGTGTCAACGTTCTCGTCGTCCCGATGCTTATTTTCTTTTCATTCATTGTGTTTTTTGATTCATTTGTGTTTACTAGCGGTGAAAGTCACGTTCTTGCGCTGCAAATGGGAGAGGGCGAATGGGTGCTGTCTGCAATTTCATACGGCGCTTTTAATTTAGCGCTGTCTCAAGCCGTATTAGTGCCGGTTGCAAATGAAATGACGTCAGAGGCTGTGATTAAAAAGGGAGCGGTGCTTGGCGGCAGCATGCTGACACTCATTCTCATTGCCTGCTTTTTATCCCTTTCTTCATTAGATATGCTGGAGGCGTATGATATTCCAATGGCTCAGGTGGTGTATCAAGTAGCAAACTCCATACATCTCATCTATTTATTTGTGATCTTCGGCGAAGTCTTTACATCCGTCATAGGGAATCTATATGGACTCGAAAGACAAGTGAGTGTGTATATCCGAATGAATAGTCTCTATACAATATCTCTTATTCTGATCTGCTGCTATGTGATCAGTAAAATTGGATACGGTACACTCATTTCAACGGTTTACCCCATTTTCGGCTATGTCAGCATCTTTTTCATCCTCTTTCTTTGCCTGAAAAAAATGCCTGCATCCTTTCATCAGTAAAGAAGGGATAGCCTGTATAAAAAATATGTGGTACACTATCCTCTGTGAAAATTGAACAAAAATCCGTGAAGACGGGAGAGGTTCTAGCAAAACCCTCTATAAAAAACTAAGGACTTGCCGTATCCTTGGATGTGGCATTTTTTATTTTTTATGGCTGGGACACCTCATACACATGTAAAGGTGTCTTTTCTTTTGAGAAAAATAGGGGTTGTGAGGAGCCTTTCAGATGCAGCTTTGTACGATTGTACTCATCTGTAAAAGGAGGAAAATGAAAAATGAGAAATGAAAAAGCGGTCGTTGTCTTTAGCGGGGGACAGGACAGTACGACATGTTTATTATGGGCACTTCAACAATTTAAAGAGGTTGAAACAGTAACCTTTCATTATAATCAGCGTCATCAAGAAGAAATTGATGTCGCCAAAAGAATTGCTGACAAGCTAGGTGTGAAAAATCATCTATTAGATATGTCGCTTTTAAATCAGCTAGCACCTAATGCTTTAACAAGAGATGACATTGCTATTGAGGAAAAAGAGGGCGAGCTGCCATCCACATTTGTTCCTGGGAGGAACTTAGTGTTCTTATCCTTTGCTTCTATTCTTGCGTATCAAATCGGAGCAAGACATATTATCACAGGTGTGTGTGAGACAGACTTTAGTGGTTACCCAGATTGCCGAGATGAGTTTGTGAAATCTTGCAACGTTACGGTGAATTTGGCAATGGAAAAACCATTTGTGATTCATACGCCGCTCATGTGGCTCAATAAAGCAGAAACGTGGAAGCTGGCAGATGATCTGAATGCGCTAGACTTTGTGAAAAATGAAACGCTCACTTGCTATAATGGCATCATTTCTGATGGCTGCGGGGAATGTCCTGCATGTAAGCTTCGGAAAAATGGCTATGATACTTATATGAAAATGAAGGAGGCAAACTAAATGCTTTCTCAAATCTATCCACAGACAGATCACCCATTTTCATTTGAATTGAATAAAGATATGCATCTATCGGCAGCCCATTTCATTCCAAGAGAAGAGGCTGGTGCATGCAGCCGCGTACATGGTCATACGTATACGATCAATATCACGATTGCGGGAGACGATCTAGATGAGTCAGGTTTCCTTGTCAATTTCAGCACGCTGAAAAAGCTCATTCATGGGCAGTACGACCATACACTGCTCAATGACCATGAAGAATTTTCATCAAACGATCCATACGCTATGCCAACCACTGAGGTTGTTGCAAAGACTGTGTATGACAAAGTGGCGGCGTATTTAACGACTTTAGCGAACAAACCGGTATGTGTTCAGGTTTTTGTCAGAGAGACACCAACTAGCTATTGCATTTACCGTCCGAAACGAGTTGAGCTCAAGTGACTAAAGCGATTCCTGTATTAGAAATCTTTGGTCCGACCATTCAAGGAGAAGGAATGGTCATTGGTCAAAAAACCATGTTTGTCAGAACAGCGGGCTGTGACTACTCTTGCAGCTGGTGCGATTCATCATTTACATGGGATGGATCAGCCAAGCATGATATCCAGTGGCTTCAAGCAGAGGACATTGTAAAAGAGCTGAAGAAAATAGGCGGTGAGGCTTTTTCTCATGTCACCATTTCAGGAGGGAATCCTGCGCTTTTAAAGCAAATGGAATCCCTCATTGATCTGCTCCATGAAGAAGGGATTGATACGGCACTGGAAACGCAAGGAACGATGTATCAAGATTGGTTTTTGAAGATTGATGATTTAACGATTTCTCCAAAGCCGCCAAGCTCGAAGATGAAAACCGATTTCACGAAACTAACACGTATCATTGATGAACTGAAAAACGGAAACAGATTGCAGCATGCAAGCCTGAAGGTCGTGATCTTTGATGATCAAGATCTAGCCTATGCGAAGGATGTTCATGCGAAATACCCAGAGCTTCCTTTTTATTTGCAGGTTGGAAATGATGATACGACGACAGCTGATGATGCTTACCTATTAACGCATTTATTAAAGAAATATGAAGCGCTTGTAGATCAAGTGGCGCAAGATCCAGATTTGAATCGTGTGAGAGTCTTACCGCAGCTGCACACGTTATTGTGGGGAAATAAACGAGGCGTATAGAAAGGAAGAGACAAAATGACGACAAGAAAACCTGAAGAATTAGAAGGTGTCACTTTACTAGGTAATCAAGGGACGAATTATTTGTTTGACTATGCACCACAAGTGCTTGAAACGTTCCCGAATAAACATACAAATAGAGATTATTTTGTGAAATTCAATTGCCCGGAATTCACTTCACTTTGTCCGCAAACAGGGCAGCCAGATTTTGCGACGGTTTATATCAGCTATATTCCCAATGAAATCATGGTCGAAAGTAAATCGTTAAAATTATATTTGTTCAGCTTCCGTAACCATGGTGACTTCCATGAGGATTGTATGAATATTATCATGAACGATCTGATTGAATTAATGGACCCAAGATATATTGAAGTATGGGGAAAATTCACACCAAGAGGCGGTATTTCGATTGACCCGTATACGAACTACGGAAAACCTGGGACAAAGTATGAAGAAATGGCATCTTATCGTATGATGAATCATGATATGTATCCAGAAACGATTGACAATCGCTAATTAATAGGAAAAGACATGCCGGATGACATGTCTTTTTTTAGTGGAAATGAGCTGATGAGGAAACATAAAAAAGAGAAGAGTCATGTCACTCTTCTCATACCAATAGGAATAGAACTTGCTAGGACGGCTGGGGGCTACCAGCTCGTAAATATATTATATACGACAGAACGTATGTTTGTAAAGGTAAATCGTGCTTTTTTTGCTTATCCCATTTGCTTTGAGATAAAATAAGAGCAACGAGTGAAAACGGAGGCGTTTGGGTTGGAAAACAAAGAAGACAAAACAGAGAAGCTGCTCATGGAATTAAGAGAAGAGCTTCACATGCTTGAACATCAAAATAAGGAACGGTATAAATGGAGTGCCTCCACATTACTTGGGGTGATTGCCCTTTTAATTGATAAAGGAGTGATCACACCTGAAGAAGTTGAAATGTACAAAACAAAAGCGGAAATGCAAACCTTTCACGCGCAAAAAGACTGATGCCCTTTCACTTGGTTGTCAGCCTTTTTCATATGTGATGGTAAAAGAGAGCAAAGCTGTCAAACGAGGGCAGCTTTGCTTCGTATATCCTTATGTAACGATAGCCAGAATTGAGGATTGCAAATTAATGTACGGAGTCTTTGATGATTTTATAGTTTTTATGATTAACGACTGTTAGTGAATCCAGTTCTAAATCTCTATAGTTGTCCATAATGGTAACATCTACAATGACAGAGTTTTCATTCACTTTTTCAACTACACCTGTTAAACCATTTCTAAATTCGATCACATTTCCAATTTTTGCAATCTTCAACCGATCCCTCTCCTTTAAAAACAGATTTCATTCCCTATTAAAAAGTATTTTGCAATATTTTCATACCAATGTAAAGGATAAAGACGTTTTTGTTTCGTTTTCATTAAACGAATGGTATATTTAATATTTGATCATGGCTGAAAAGGAGCGGTTTTTTTGACTGAAGAACAAATCCACACAATACTAGAATCATTACGGAATGGAACCGAAAAACAAGTGACCATTCAAAAGGATGATTTTTTAACGTTTCGTTCTGTTTTGGTCAATCAAGATGATTTTAAACAGTTTCGCGGAATTGCCAAGCACGGTGGAGATGTTATTTTTGAATATCTTAAAGAAGCAAGAAGCTGAAGCTTTTTCTCATGGATGAGAGAAAGCTTTTTATTTTTGGTTCTTTTGTCACACTTCAAACCAGCCTGATACATATGATAAGAAAATGTAATAATCCATAATCAGGAGCATAAGGATGATTATAGGCTGAAAAAGGACTCTTTTAAGCGCTAACATTTCCATTTCATGCGTATTTCAACTAGGACATGCCATTTAATGACGGAATTTGGACAGGCATGCAAATCTTTGTGCGTGAAAATAGAAGAAGCTCTTGTTAGAGTGGACAAGTATCTTACGGCCTACATTGATTATAGGAGGAATGAGGCGAATGATTAAAATTCATACTGCTCTTTTTGCCATCCTTATGCTCATCTCAGCGGTGAAGATGGACAATATACAAGAGCAGCAAGGCACATTAAGTCAAAAACTTGGACAAGCACCTGTGAAGCATCAGCTTTCATATATAGATCAAGATGAAAAGCATACCGTGATCCCGGCATTTTCAGAGGAGAAACATCAGCAGGAAGTGAAAATGCTAAGCACGACAACAGAAGAAAAGGCACCAAAACCGAAGCCGAAGAAAAAGGAACATGCTAAAACGGCAAAGCCAGCAAGCTCAAAAAATCAAGCGCGTTATTCTAATGAAGAAATGGACTTGCTTTCTCGATTGGTACATGCTGAAGCGAAAGGTGAATCTTACGCTGGGAAAAAAGCTGTAGCAAGTGTCGTCTTAAACAGAGTGGAACATGGCTCTTTTCCTGACAGTGTCAGAGGAGTCATTTATCAGCGAAATGCCTTCCAGCCGGTTTCAAATGGCAGTATCAATGATAAGCCAGATCAAGATTCGGTAAAAGCTGTGAAGCAAGTTGTAAAAGAAGATGACAGAACGACAAAGGCGATTTATTTTTATAATCCAAAAACGGCGACAGATCACTGGATTCGTTCCCGTAAAATTGTAGAACGCATCGGCCGTCACGTATTTGCAGTGTAAAAAAGCAGCGATCAATAGATTGTTGACAAAGGGCTAAAATGAACTTTATTTTAGCCCTTTGTCTTCGTTCCAGCGTGAACTGAAAACCTTTTTAGTCTAGGAAGGACGAGTACCGGAGCGGAGCGAATTTGACATTCGTGAGCACCGGCGCGCAGGACTGACACCGAATGCGAGGGTTTGTCTACACGCTGAGCAGCGATCAATAGGTCGCTGCTTTTTTTGTCTCCAATTATCAAAATATTTTCAGGACTTGTCTCATAGAATGTGAAAAGAATTTGCTTTTAGACAAGGGGAGGCTACATGAATCGATTTGTAAAAGGGGTCATTCTGCTATCTGTCGCAGCTTTTATTGCGGAGTGTATCGAGTTCTTAGTCAATATGATTTTAGCGAGAGAGCTTGGAGAGCATGGAATGGGTCTTTATATGAGCATCCTTCCAATCATCATGCTTGTACTAGTGATCGCCAGCTTAGAGCTACCAGTCTCCATCTCTAAATTCATTGCCGAATCGCACGAGCGGTTACACAAAAGTATGCTGCGCCATGCGTTTAAAATGACGCTTGTGGTGACATGTACAACTACGGGAATCGCAGCGATTGTCCTTCCTTTCATTCCTGTGTTTCAGTCGTATCATCCATTAATGAAAGGTTTGGTTTTGTCACTCATTCCCATTATCGCGTTTACTTCCATTGCACGCGGCTACTTTATGGGCAAGCAGCAAATGGGCAGAATTGCCCTAGCGAATATGCTGAAAAAAACGATCCAGCTCATCTGCTTGTTTTTGTTTTTTCATTGGTATTCGTTTGGTATCGAAACAGCGGTGCTGATTGCGATTGGCGTCATCGTTGCAAGTGATCTTGTCGTCTTTATCTATCTATACTCCCAATACATCATGGCAAAAAATGCTGTGAATGTCCGGTCTGTTGAACTAAGAGGGATTGACGTAAGAAAGCGATTGTTAGCTGTCTCCATTCCGACAACCGGCATGCGCATTTTTCATGCGATTGCCAATGCAGTTGAACCATTTTTAATCAAAGGGGCCCTTGTGGCAGCCGGTATTTCTGGAACACTGGCTGTTGATCATTACGGAATGCTTGCGGGTGTAGCGATGTCCATCGGTTTTTTCCCGGCATTTATCGCACATTCCATTATGATTGTGATGATTCCGAATGTATCTGAAGCCTATGCCTTAGGGCAGTATGATCTCGTGAAAAAACGTGTAAGGCAAGCGATTCTCATTACGTTTGGGTATGGGGTGCCGGCAGTGATGATCATGTATTACTTCGCCTACCCGCTCGCGCAGCTCTTTTTTGACTCGCCGCAAGCAGCCGTCTATCTACAGCTGCTCTGGCCGTATTTTTTATGCCACCTGTTTGTGATGCCGTTTCAAGCGTGTTTAATCGGAATGGGGCTGATGAAAGATGTGTTCCTACATAATATATGGGTGCATGTCGTCTCGTTTTCTATGGTGTATTTCCTCGGGTCAATGGAATCTTTGAATATGATGGGGGTCATCTTAGGCATGAATACGGGAATGCTGCTATTGACGGCTCTTCATTATGCAACCATATGTAAAGAGCTTGGCGTTTCCATGTTTCTCACAGTGAAAAAAGCATGAATGTCATCTTCAGCTAGAGGGCAAGCTATAAGAAAACGCGGAAGGAAGATGATGATGAATCGTACATATCTACCTGCCAGTCTTCTGATAATGACCCTTCTTCTATTTCTGATGAACGTAGAGGCAGAAGCGAAAGAGCCTGTGATGGCGCCGAGGATAGAGGCTCCTGCCTTAACGGGGGAGATGCAGATGGTTCCGGCGAAAGGGAAACGAACGATCCTGCATTTTTGGACAACATGGTGCCCGTCCTGCAAAATGGAGCTGCCAGCCTTTGAGCAGATCGTGAAAGAAAATCAGAGTGATGTTGATATACTGACGGTTAATTTACTGGGTGCTGAGCAAAGTAAACATGCCGTCGCCCAATTTGTGAAAGATAGAAAATTTACATTTCCGATTGTGCTGGATGAGCGCGGTGAAATGATGAAGAAATATCAAATTATCACGATTCCTACTACCTTTTTGATCAATGAAAAAGGAGAAGTAGTCAAAAACCATGTAGGCCCAATGACGAAAAAACAAATCAAAGAGTGGACAAATTCATAGAGAAAATCCTTTCTGTAAAGAACCAATGGTCAAACCTTTGGTTCTTTTTTTGTGTTCAATTGACTCTTAGCTGAATAAAATGTGCTCAGATGAGGAAGGAATGGACGGTATCAATAATGATAATTATTATCAAAAAGAAATTATAATAATTATTAATTGAAAATTAATCAGAACCTGTTATAATGAGTTACATACCTATAAAAAGCTTGAAATATCAAAGGAAAATAGATGAAAAACGGAACGGGTAACGATTGATAATGTGAAAATCATTATCAATTAGAGAGGAGAAAACAATCATGAATGAGAATACAGTACTTTATCAAACGACAAATCAAAAGGAATCAACATCGCTCTTTTACAAATGGGCACAGCACGGAGAATTAATGGCAGCAGGTATCTCGGGGATTCTCATCTTGATTGGATGGTTTCTAAAGGATGAAAGCATGTGGAGTATTCCACTTTTCATTCTTGCTTTTGTCATTGGCGGTTTTGCAAAGGCGAAGGAAGGAATCGAAGAAACCATTTCATCTAAAACATTGAATGTTGAACTTTTAATGATTTTTGCAGCGATAGGCTCAGCGATTATTGGATACTGGGCGGAGGGCGCCATCTTAATTTTTATTTTCTCGCTCAGCGGTGCGCTAGAAACATACACATCAAATAAAAGCAAGAAAGATTTAACGGCATTAATGAGTATCGCCCCAGATGAAGCCACTTTCATTGAAGAAGATGGCACCACCATCCAAGTGGCTGCTTCTTCACTAACGCCAGGCGATCGTATTTTAATCAAAGCTGGCGAACGTATTGCAGCAGATGGTGTGATCATAAGCGGAAGAACAAGTGTGGACGAATCTGCACTGACTGGTGAATCGGTTCCACAGGAAAAAGGACAAGGGGAAGATGTGTTTGCAGGAACTGTGAACTTAAATGGTTCATTAACAGTAGAAGTCACGAAACATAATGAAGAAACGCTTTTCCATAAAATCATTAAGCTTGTCGAGTCTGCACAGGAAAGTGTTTCGCCGAGCCAAGCCTTTATTGAAAAATTTGAAGGTGCATACGTAAAAGGTGTGCTAATCACTGTTGCTATGTTAATGTTCCTGCCTCATTTTGTACTTGGCTGGAGTATGAGTGAGACATTCTATCGTGCGATGGTGTTTATGGTGGTTGCCTCACCTTGTGCACTCGTTGCGTCTATTATGCCAGCAGCTCTTTCACTGATCTCAAACGGCGCAAGAAACGGTATGCTTGTGAAAGGAAGTGTCTTTTTAGAGAAGCTCGGCACAAGCACGATGATTGCATTTGATAAAACGGGCACGATTACAAGCGGAAAGCCAGCAGTTGAAAAAGTGATCATGGCAAAAGAGCAAGATGAATCGACCTTTTATCAGGCGCTCTATCAAATTGAAAGTCAGTCAAACCATCCATTAGCTAAAGCAATTTCTGATATGGCAAAAGAGCACCAAACGGAGCGGTCAGCTCATGTCACCATTGAAGAAACGTCTGGTTTTGGTGTGAAGGCACAATTGAACGGAGACACATGGCGTATTGGAAAGAAAGATTTTGCCGGAAAAGCTTCAATGGATCGTGAAATTGAAGAGGCTGGTGATGTTCTTTCAGCACAAGGATATACAGTTGTCTATGTTCAAAAAAATCAAGAAGTCGTCGGCTGCCTTGGTCTAAAGGATCAAATCAGACCAGAAGCTAAAAAAATGATCCAGGAGCTAAACGATTTAGGTATCCAAACGGTCATGCTGACAGGAGATCAGCAAAAAACCGCTGAAGCGATTGCAGAGGAAGCCGGTATCCAAACCGTTGTCGCTGAATGCCTTCCAGATGAGAAGGTCCATGAAGTCAATCAATTAAAAAAACAAGGTAATTCTATCATTATGGTAGGAGACGGGATTAATGATGCACCTGCACTCGCCACAGCAGATGTTGGGGTGGCGATGGGCGGAGGGACAGACGTTGCATTAGAAACGGCAGATCTCATTTTAATGAAAAATAATTTAAACAACCTGACAAAGATGATCCGTCTTTCAAGAAAAATGAATCGAATCATTAAACAAAACATCATCTTTTCATTAACTGTGATCTGTCTATTAATTTGTGCGAATTTCTTACAAGTTCTTGATTTACCTTTTGGTGTGATTGGACATGAAGGCAGTACAATTTTGGTTATTTTAAATGGCCTGCGTCTGCTTCGTGCCTCTTAAGCAAATTATCAAGGCGCACTGGCTTTATGTCAGTGCGCTTTTGTGCGAAATACAGTAAAAGCTGATACAATAGATCAGTAGTTAAACGTGTAAGGAGGATCACGATGAACCGAATGAATCACTTGTCTTCTTGGCTAAAGGAAAAAGACATTCAAGGTGCATTTATACATACAAAGGAAAATGTGTTCTATCTATCTGGATACTTCACAGAACCGTACGAAAGAGTGATGGGTCTGTTTGTTTTTCAAGAGGCAGACCCATTTTTCATTTTGCCTAAAATGGAAATGGAGCAGGCGAAGAATGCAGGATGGCATGGAGAGATCATTGGATATGAAGATCATGAAAACCCATTTGATTTCATGCAAAAGGCCATAGAAAAACGAGGTGTACGGACGACTCGTCTGGCGATTGAAAAAGAATCAATTCCTCTGCAACGAGCAGAGCAGCTCCAAGCTGTCACGCGGGCAGAAACATTCGTCCGGGCAGAAGATGTGCTAAACCAGCTAAGGCTGATAAAGGACGAAGCTGAAATTGCGACACTGAAAAAAGCCGCTCAATTGGCAGATGAAGGGGTCAAAATTGGCGTCAATGCCTTAAAAGAAGGGATCACAGAAACAGAGGTTCTTGCTGTCATCGAATATGAACTAAAGAAAAAAGGCATCCAAGGCATGTCCTTTTCAACAATGGTTCTCTTTGGAGAAAAATCAGGCGAACCTCACGGAAATCCAGGACAGGCAGCCTTAAAAAAAGGCGATTTTGTATTATTTGACCTTGGTGTGATCGTAGATGGATATTGTTCAGACATTACAAGAACCTTCATCTATCAAGAAGCGTCTGAAAAACAAAAGGATATTTACAACACCGTCTTAAAAGCAGAAATGGCAGCACTTGAAATGAGCCAGCCGGGTGTGAGAATTGGCGATCTTGATTTAAAAGCAAGAGGGCTGATCACAGAAGCGGGATATGGCCAATATTTCCCGCACCGCCTTGGACACGGACTGGGGATTTCTGTTCATGAGTTTCCTTCTATGAGCCAAGCAAACGATGACCTTCTGCAAGAAGGAATGGTCTATACGATTGAGCCGGGTATTTATGTACCAGGAGTCGGCGGGGTTAGAATTGAAGATGATGTTCTGATTACAGCAGATGGGCCAGTCACCTTGACCAAGTATCCAAAAGAGCTGACGATCATCAAGTAATGAAAAAAAATCACGATGAACGTCCAAGCCTTGGAAGCGTCATCGTGATTTTTTGTCACTCTTTCAGGTCCTTATCAACAAAAAAATCATCAATTGATTGAAACGGTTTGATTTGAAATTCTTTTCCTAAAGGTTTTAGTGCGAAGCGAGCAGACAACAAAACCGTCATACATAAGATGATCCATATGATGATACCCATCTTGAATCCCCCTTTCCATCCAGTGATTTGTTCAGCTCGCATACATCTTAAAGTATGAAACGCTTACCATATCAAGAGAAAGTAGGAGAAAAAATGCCAAACATAAGGGAGATTGCGAAAAGAGCGGGCGTATCTGTGACCACCGTATCACGTGTGATGAACCATCATCCTTATGTCAAAGAAGAAAAACGAGAACGTGTACTTCGTGCGATGAAAGAGCTCAAGTATACAAGGAATATTCAGGCTGTTCATTTAGCGAAGGGTTATTCGAATATGATTGGGATCGTTCTCCCGACGATTGATCACGCCTATTTCAGCGGACTTGTCACAGGTATAGCTGAGAAGGCACAGGCATGCGGTATGCATTTTGCCTTGTTTCAAACCGGATATGACCCATTAAAGGAAAAAGAGGCTTTAATGAGTTTAAAGGAGCAGCGTGTGGATGGTTTGATCTTTTGCTCAAATGCGCTAAGTGATCAGGAAATTTTAAAGTGGCAGGAATTTGGCCCTATCATTTTTTGTCACCCTACCCCGCATCATGAATGTTCATCAGTGTCGATTGCACATGATCAAGCTTTTAAGGAAGGACTTGAACATTTAGCGGCATGCGGTCATCAGCGAATCGCCATCGCTCTTGCCAGAATAGAGGGAACAAATAGCCAAACACGCCTTCAGGTGTATCAAGAGATGATGCGATCACTTGGGCAGGACATTGATGAGGAATGGATCGTTGAAGGAAAACTGACCCTGTTTGATGGAAAACAATTATTCACAGAATGGCAGGAGATGAAAAATCGTCCTACAGCCTTACTTATCACAAATGACGACGTATCAGCGGGCTTTTTATTAGAAGCACAGCGCCATCATATAAAAGTAGGGGAAGCACCAGCAATACTCGGCTTTCAAAACGAACAATTGAGTGAAGCGCTAGGGATTTCCAGCATCGAAATTCCAATCAAACGAATGGGACAGGAAGCATTCGATTTGTTCCACCTGTCGTTAAAAGGAGAAGCACCAGAAAAAAGAGTGCTGCCATTTCGGCTCATTGAACGGACAACCACTGTTTTAAAAAACAATCGTTGACGCATGTTTCATCTGTTTTGTACGATAAAAGGGATTGAATAAGAAGGAGGTGGGGATGTTCATGGAATCCTTCACCGTTGATAAAGCGTTAAATAATAATGTCATCATCGCAAGACACCCTTCTTTGGGCGAAGTGGTTCTGATCGGAAAAGGAATCGGCTTCGGAAAAAAATCGGGTGATATTCTCGATCAAGCCGCATTTGAGAAAATGTTTGTACTTAAAAATACAAAAGAACAAACAGAGTACAAACAATTGCTGCATCATATTGATGAGGACATAATCGAGCTTGCCAATGACGTCATTTATCATATACGAGAAAAAATGGGTCATCGCTTAAATGAGCATATTCATATTGCGCTGACAGATCATATTGCCTTTAGCTTTAAGCGGGTCAAACAAGGCTATGATATCACCAACCCTTTTATGCTTGAGACGAAATCTTTATACCCAAAAGAATACGAGGTAGCAAAGGAAGTCGTTGAACTAATTAATGCGCGGCCAGATGTTGAAACAAAGTTGCCAGAAGGAGAGATTGGATTTATTGCGCTCCATATTCACTCTGCTCTAACGAATCGGCCGTTGTCTGAGGTGAACCGTCATTCGCAGCTCATTACACAAATGGTCCAAGTCATAGAAGATTCATTTCATATGAAAGTAGACAGAGAAAGTATTCATTATTTACGCTTATTGCGCCATATCACGTTTTCGATTGAGCGTATTAAACGGGAAGAATCATTAGAGGAGCCAGAAAAGTTGCTTCATCTATTGAAAAATGAATATCCTTTATGCTACAATACTGCTTGGAAAATGATCAAAATTTTGCAACATGCATTGAAAAAGCCTGTACATGATGCAGAAGCTGTCTATTTGACCCTTCACCTGTACAGATTGACGAATAAAATTTCATAGTTTCCGTAAAACGTGTAACTGATTCGATCAGGCATGAGTGACTTAAGGTAAATACAGGATAAGATCCTGTTATTTGCGCAACCTTATATCACCATGCCTTTTTTCGTGTTTGAAAGTGAAATGTAAACGGTTAATTATGAAATATACGTCAGCACGCGATTGAAATGTATGTTGTAAGCGAAAACAAAAGGAGGTTCAACCAGTGTTTAAATCACTTTTTGGTGTGTTGCAAAAAATTGGACGAGCACTTATGCTTCCAGTTGCGATTCTTCCTGCTGCTGGTATTTTACTAGCACTTGGAAATGCGATGCAAAATCCGCAGCTGATTGATGTGGCTCAATTTTTAAGCAATGATACAATTCAGCTTATTGCAAGCGTCATGGAGAATGCAGGGAACATTGTCTTCTCGAATCTTCCGCTCCTCTTTGCTGTAGGGGTTGCCATCGGTCTTGCCAATGGAGACGGTGTGGCAGGGATTGCCGCAATTATCGGTTATCTCGTTATGAACGTGACGATGAGTGCCGTATTAATGGCCAACGGTTCTATTCCATCCGATTCAATCAAATTGGCTAAGTTCTTTAAGGAAAGTCATCCAGCATATGTTAATATGCTCGGCATACCGACCTTGTCTACCGGCGTGTTTGGCGGGATTATTGTCGGGGTATTAGCCGCTTATATGTTTAATAAATTTTACAAAATTGAGCTCCCGCAATATCTTGGCTTCTTTGCTGGTAAGCGTTTTGTTCCAATCGTTACGTCTATTTCAGCACTTATTTTAGGGCTTTTGATGCTCGTCATTTGGCCGCCAATCCAAGGTGCATTGAACTCATTTTCAACAGGACTGCTTGCAGCGAATGAGCCGCTGGCTGCCTTTGTATTCGGTGTCATTGAACGCTCACTCATTCCGTTTGGTCTGCACCACATATTCTACGCACCATTCTGGTATGAATTTTTTAGCTATAAGAGCTTATCAGGAGATATTATCCGTGGTGACCAGCGCATTTTCATGGCGCAAATCAAAGATGGTGTTCAGCTGACAGCCGGGACATTCATGACAGGGAAATATCCGTTCATGATGTTTGGACTTCCAGCAGCAGCACTTGCGATTTATCATGAAGCAAAGCCGAAAAATAAAAAGCTTGTAGCTGGAATTATGGGTTCAGCAGCTCTGACTTCTTTCTTAACAGGGATTACAGAACCGCTTGAATTCTCATTCTTGTTCGTCGCACCCGTATTATTTGCGATCCACTGTGTATTTGCTGGATTATCCTTTATGATAATGGATATTCTAAACGTGAAAATCGGGATGACCTTCTCAGGAGGGTTGATCGACTTCTTCTTATTCGGTATCTTGCCAAACAGAACGGCTTGGTGGCTTGTGATTCCAGTCGGTCTTGTGCTTGCTGTTATTTATTACTTCGGATTTAGATTTGCGATTCGCAAATTTAATCTGAAAACACCAGGACGCGAGGATGAAGCGGCTGATGGTGCAGGCGATGCTCAGTCTGGAAAAGGTGATGATTTGCCTTATGAAATTCTAGAAGCGATGGGTGACCAAGAGAACATTAAACACCTAGATGCTTGTATTACGCGTTTACGTGTGACGGTAAATGATCAGAAGAAAGTAGACAAAGATCGTTTGAAAAAACTTGGCGCTTCAGGTGTCCTAGAAGTAGGAAATAACATTCAGGCAATCTTTGGCCCGCGCTCTGATAATTTAAAAACACAGATGCAAGACATTATTGCAGGCCGCACGCCTCGTCCAGCGAAAGACCCTTCTGCAAAAGAAGAAGTCAGCCAGCAGGTAGAAGAAGTCATTGCAAAGCCGCTTCAAAACGAGCATGGGGAAGAAATATTTGCTTCACCAATTACAGGGGAGCTTCATCCAATTACAGATGTACCAGATCAAGTATTCTCAGGGAAAATGATGGGTGACGGTTTTGCCATCTTGCCAAAAGAGGGAACGGTGGTTTCACCGGTAAAAGGGAAAATCTTAAATGTGTTCCCAACGAAGCACGCCATTGGCCTCCAGTCTGATGGTGGACTTGAAATCTTGATTCACTTCGGTATTGATACAGTCAGCCTCAAAGGAGAAGGATTTGAAGCATTTGTACAAGAGGGAGATCAAGTAGAAATCGGTCAAAAACTCTTAGAGGTTGATATTGATAAAATTAAGTCAGAAGTACCATCTTTGATGACTCCAATTGTATTTACAAACTTAAGTGAAGGACAATTTATTGACCTTCAAGAAACCGGTGAAATCAAAGCTGGTCAAGAAAACATCATGAAAATTTCAAAATAATTTTCATAACTGCCGTTCTTGTTAGATGACAAGCTCGGCAGTATGATATAATATTGTGGATGTATGAATTGTATAAAAAGGAGATTGATAAAAATGGCTCAACAAACATTCAAAGTAACTGCAGATTCTGGAATTCACGCACGTCCTGCAACAGTTCTTGTACAAACTGCTAGTAAATATGATGCTGATATCAACTTAGAATATAATGGTAAAACAGTGAACCTGAAATCTATTATGGGTGTAATGTCTCTAGGAATTGCGAAAGGTGCTACTATCACAATCTCTGCTTCTGGTTCTGATGAAAATGATGCACTTGCTGCACTAAAAGACACAATGAAAAGTGAAGGCCTAGGCGAGTAATGCAACAACTGAAAGGAATCGGTGCTTCAGCAGGCGTTGCGATTGCAAAAGCATATCGTCTGGAAGAACCAGATTTAACAGTTCACCAAAAAGACATCAACGATCCAGAGACAGAAGTGAAACGCTTTGAAGAAGCAATTCATGTTTCAAAACAAGAACTTGAAGCAATTAAAGAACATGCGCTAAAAGAGCTTGGCCAAGATAAAGCAGATATTTTTTCTGCACACCTTCTTGTGTTAAGTGATCCAGAGCTGCTAAACCCAGTAAAGGATAAAATCAAATCGGATAAAGTAAATGCTGAATTTGCTTTAAAAGAAACAGCAACGATGTTTGTCACAATGTTCGAAGCTATGGACAATGAGTACATGAAGGAACGTGCAGCGGATATTCGCGACGTAACAAAACGTGTCACTGGTCATTTGCTAGGCGTTGACATTCCAAACCCAAGTATGATTTCTGAAGAAGTCATTATCATTGCTGAAGATTTAACACCTTCTGATACAGCTCAGCTGAACAGACAATTCGTCAAAGGTTTTGCGACAGACATTGGCGGACGTACTTCTCACTCAGCAATCATGGCAAGATCTATGGAGATTCCAGCAGTTGTTGGAACAAAAGAAGCGACAAAAACGGTAAAAAACAATGATCTGATCATTGTAGATGGTATTAGCGGAGACGTCATCATTCAGCCTTCTGAAGATGAAGTGAAAGCGTATCAAAAAAAGCATGAAGACTACTTAGCTCAAAAAGCGGAATGGGCGAAACTTGTTGACCAGCCAACGGTGACAAAAGACGGCGTTCACGTAGAGCTGGCTGCAAATATCGGAACACCAGAAGATGTAAAAGGTGTACTTGAAAATGGCGGCGAAGCAGTCGGATTGTACCGTACAGAATTTTTATACATGGGCAGAGATCAGCTTCCTACAGAAGAAGAGCAGTTCGATGCGTATAAAACCGTTTTAGAGAAGATGGAAGGGAAAGCAGTGGTTGTCCGCACACTTGATATTGGCGGCGATAAAGAGCTTCCTTACTTGCAACTTCCAAAAGAAATGAACCCGTTCCTTGGCTATAGAGCGATCCGCCTTTGCCTAGAAGAGCAGGAGATTTTCAGAACACAACTACGCGCATTACTTCGTGCAAGTACATATGGAAACCTGAAAATCATGTTCCCTATGATCGCGACGTTAACAGAATTTAGAGAAGCAAAAGCCATTTTACTTGAAGAAAAAGAAGCATTGGTTGCTGGTGGTACAGATGTATCTGATTCCATTGAAATCGGAATGATGGTGGAAATTCCATCAACAGCTGTTATCGCAGATCAATTTGCAAAAGAAGTAGATTTCTTCAGTATTGGAACAAATGATTTGATTCAATACACAATGGCTGCTGATCGAATGAACGAACGAGTGTCTTATCTTTATCAGCCATACAATCCAGCCATTTTACGCCTGATTACGCTTGTGATTGAAGCAGCGCATAAAGAAGGTAAATGGGTTGGCATGTGCGGTGAGATGGCAGGAGATGAAATCGCAATCCCGCTTCTACTTGGATTAGGATTAGATGAATTCTCAATGAGCGCCACATCCATTCTTCCAGCAAGAACGCAGTTAAGCAAGCTTTCTAAGGAAGAAGCGGCATCATTTAAAGAGCATATCTTATCACTTAGCACAACAGAAGAAGTTGTTGAATTCGTGAAGAAAACGTTTCAACACAACTAGGTGATCAAACCAGGCAGGTAAAACTGTCTGGTTTTTTTGTCGAATTTTATCATAACGAGTCATATCGAGTCATATCGAGTGAAGACAAGGGCATCCTAAAATAAAAAAATGGAGGTGACCAGCTTGTCTTTCTCAAACTATAAGCCAGGTGATCAAGTATATGTGATTTATCGAAATCCACATGCAGCAAATGTGGCACAAATTAAAGAAGCGGAAATTGTATCACATCCATACAACGAACAAGAACTTGCGCTATTTCTACTTGAAACATATCATCCATTAGCCCCTGATGATGCCGTATTTCCAACCTATGAAGAAGCAGAAGCCCTTTATCAAGATCTGTTTGAATAAGGGAAGATTTTAGAAAGGATAAAAGCCATCCTGAGAGGTTAAAGTATCGGTATGAACCTATAAAGGGAAGGATGTGCTAAATATGATCAAACCTTTCGTCCCTCAGCTTGTTTATATTGAACCTCGAGCGCTGGAATACCCTTTAGGACAAGAGCTGAAGGAAAAATTCGAAGGTATGGGAATTGAAATAAGAGAAACAACGTCACACAATCAGGTGAGAAATATTCCGGGTAAAAATGACCTGCAAAAGTACCGTAATGCAAAATCAACGCTTGTCATTGGTGTGAGAAAAACATTAAAATTCGATACGTCTAAACCATCCGCTGAGTATGCCATTCCGTTTGCGACAGGATGTATGGGTCACTGCCATTATTGCTACCTGCAAACAACGATGGGAAGTAAACCGTACATTCGAACGTACGTCAATGTAGAAGAAATATTAGATCAGGCGGAACAATACATGAACGAGCGTGCCCCGGATATCACCCGATTTGAAGCTTCATGTACATCCGACATCGTCGGAATTGACCATTTGACACATACACTAAAGCGGGCCATAGAATACTTCGGACAGACTGATCTTGGCAAACTTCGATTTGTCACTAAATTTCATCATGTCGATCATCTATTAGATGCTAAGCATAATGGACGAACAAGATTCCGCTTTAGCATTAACGCAGATTATGTCATTAAGTATTTCGAACCCGGGACATCCCCCCTTGATCAGCGAATTGAAGCGGCTGTGAAGGTAGCAAAAGCCGGCTATCCACTTGGATTTATTATTGCCCCAATTTACATTCATGAAGGCTGGCAAGAGGGTTATAAGGTGCTTTTTGAAAAGCTCGATGCAGCTCTTCCCGAAGATGTGAGACAGGATATCACCTTTGAAATGATTCAGCACCGTTTTACAAAACCAGCGAAGCGCGTCATCCAAAAAAACTATCCGAAAACAAAATTAGAATTAGATGAAGAAAAAAGAAGATACAAATGGGGTCGATATGGAATTGGAAAATATATCTACCAAAAAGATGAAGAACAAGAACTAAGACAGACGTTAGAATCATATATCGAACAGTACTTTCCGTCTGCAAAAATTGAATATTTTACTTAAAACAAGTCATTATGGCTTGTTTTTTCTATTTAAATTTTCTTGCAACTATTGAAGGCGGTATCATTTTTGCCGATATAGACAGTAAGATGCGAAAGTAGGATGTAGGGGTGATGAGATGTTTAAAAAACTTCAAATGAGGATAGCTGTATTTATCTCAGTTATATTAATTTTAACTGTCATTGCGGTTCAAGTAGGTTCCAATGTCGTATTAAGACCACTCATTGAACGAGATGCAAAAACAACCACAGCAGCAACGGCAGAAAGCATGAGAGACATCATAGCACTAAAGCTTGATAATTACGGTGATGCAATTAACAAACTGGCAACAAGTACACTTACTAAGGATTTTGTACAGAAACAAACAAAGCAAACACTGGCATTTGAAAACGATGAATTAAAAGGCTTGCAGGAGCAGGACGACCTCATTTCACTTGCCTATATTGGAACAACAGATGGCAAAATGTTTGCCTTCCCGGAGTCTGACTTTGGTGAAGGATATGACCCATCTAAACGAGATTGGTTTATTCAATCGGCTGAAAAGCCTGATGAGGTTTTATGGACAGATCCATATATTGATAAAGCAACAAATGAAATGGTCGTCTCAGCTACGAAGGCGATCGTACGAAATGGAAAGGTCCTAGGAGTTGCTGGATTAGACTTGAAACTGTCTTCCATTCAGTCCTATATCAATGATCAAAAGATTCCTTACATGGGTACCGCCTTCTTAGTTGACGGTACAGGGACGATTTTGGCACATCCAACAGCACAGGGGAAAAATATCTCAAAAGTCACTTCTGTGAAAAAGGCAATCGACAATTCAGGCATTGATGATAAAAATGAACTAACGGTCATCTCTAAAATAAAAGAAGCGAGTTGGACAATAGGGGTTAGCTTTGAGAAAAAGAAACTGCTTTGGATTACAGAACAGATGAATCAGACAAGTATCATCATATCTATCATTGCTATTATACTGGCCATGATTCTAAGCTTTTTATTGGCTAGAAGCATTACAACACCAATTAAACGGCTTATCGAGCATGTTCGTAAAGTGTCTGAAGGCGATTTAACGAGCTCGCTTGAAACGAAGTCCAAGGATGAGATAGGTTTCCTCACGAAGAACTTTAATCAAATGACAGAGGGAATCAGAGAGTTGATTGAAAAAGTGAAAGGTGCTTCAGATCAGGTGATGAAATCAGCTGATGAAGTGACGCAAATTTCAAACGAGACCTTGCTATCTAGTGAACAGATTGCAACTGCCATTCAAGAGGTAGCGGCAGGGGCGACTAAGCAGGCATCAGAAGCTGAAACCATTAATGAGAAATCAGAGCATTTGTATGAAAAAGTTCGTCATATGGGTGAGCTTGCTTCGCAAATGCAGACCAACTCAAAATCTTCGGAAGATGCAAGCTATAGAGGACTTGACGCTCTTGGTCTGCTCGTCCAAAAATCAACACAAGCAAATGAAGAGTCGAAGAAGGTAGAGCAAATGCTGCTTGACCTTGAGCATAAAACGAAAAATATTGAAAACGTCGTAACGGCGATCTCTGAAATCTCAGATCAAACGAACTTACTTGCACTGAATGCAAGCATTGAAGCAGCGAGAGCAGGAGAAAGCGGGCGAGGCTTTGCTGTTGTCGCAGAAGAAGTAAGAAAGCTTGCCGAACAATCTGCGCAATCAACAAAACACATTAGTGAAACCGTCAAACTCATTCAAGATGAATCGAAGAAAGCCGCTGAAGCCATGACAGCAGCGAGCAAAATGAATGAGGAACAAGGTGATGCGATCAACGCGACAGGTGAGGCACTCAGCAGCATCACAATGGAAATGCAATCACTTGTCGGCTCTATTGACAGCATTCATACACAAATCAATGAAATGACTGAAGAACAGCAAAAAATGAATGACTCCATTCAAAGTATTGCTGCAATTTCAGAAGAATCTGCGGCTTCAGCTGAAGAAGTGCATGCTTCGACAGACGAACAAGTACAAGCTTTAGAAAGAACGAGAACATCAACAGAAATGCTGAACGAATCGAGTCAAGCGCTGCGTCAGGCAATCGATCGGTTTAAGCTGTAATAGAACGGAAAAGAACCTTGGTATGAGCAAGGTTCTTTTTGTGTGATAAAATGTGAAAAGAGGAGGTGCCAACATGGATGTCAATCTATCAGGAAAAAAAGCACTGGTTGCAGCAAGCAGTCAAGGAATTGGAAAAGCCATTGCCTTTGCTTTAGCAAAAGAGGGAGCAGATGTGATGCTTTCGGGAAGGCATGAGCAGACGCTAAAAGAAACAGTCAAAGAATTGTCCCCACTTGTAAGAGGGCATTTCACTTATCAAGTATGTGATGTATCTGACGCCGAGCAAATTAAAGCGCTTGTTACAGCAGCAGCTGGTGATGAAAAATGTCTTGATATTCTTGTGAACAATACAGGCGGCCCTCAAACAGGTACGCTTGAAACCTTAACGGATGAAGATTGGATGGAATCATTTCAGCTTCATTTACTCAGCTATATCCGGCTATTAAAAGAAGCCCTACCTTATTTGAAAAAACGAGGTGCACGAGTGTTAAATATTGCATCTATGTCGGTCAAAGAACCGATCCCATGCTTGATGCTGTCGAATACATTCAGACCGGCAATTGCCGGCTGGACAAAAGCAGCCGCCCAGGAGCTTGCCAAAGATGGCATTTTGATCAATACCTTAGGTCCTGGGAAAATTGAAACAGAACGCGTCAAACAGTTGGACAAGTACCGTGCACAAACGGAGAACCAATCGATTGAAGAGATCAAAGCACAGGCAGAGCGTGCGATACCGCTTGGCCGTTACGGACAGCCAGAGGAATTTGCGACATATGCGGCTTTTCTTTTATCTGAAGCCAATACATATATGACAGGTCAAACACTTATCATTGATGGTGGATTGACAAAGTCTCTTTAAGGAGGAAGACGTGATGACACAAATCAAAACAGTTGGTTTTATTGGAATCGGTGTAATGGGACATAGTATGGCAGGGCATTTAATGGATGCAGGCTATGAGGTTCTCGTTTATACAAGAACAAAAGCAAAGGCAGACGCATTGGTTCAAAAAGGCGCTGCATGGAAATCGTCAGTAAAGGATATCGCCAAAAATGCGGATGCTGTCATCACAATGGTCGGATATCCATCAGATGTGGAAGATGTGTATTTAGGGGAAGATGGGCTTGTGGCACATGCTGCGCCTGGTACCTATCTCATTGATATGACCACATCGAAGCCTCAGCTGGCCAAAGAGATTGCAGAGAAAGCGAAGGAAAAAGGATTATTTGCGTTAGATGCGCCGGTTTCTGGCGGAGACATAGGAGCCAAAAATGGCACGCTGGCCATTATGATTGGCGGAGAAAAAGCAGCCTATGAAGCGTGCCTGCCGCTATTTCAGCAAATGGGCGAAAACATTCAATACCAAGGACCAGCAGGAAGTGGTCAGCATACAAAAATGTGTAACCAAATCGCTATCGCAGCAGGTATGGTAGGTGTCGCAGAGGCAATGGCCTATGCGGAAAAATCAGGGCTTGATCCAGAGCAGGTACTTAAAAGCATCACAACAGGAGCGGCTGGCAGCTGGTCTTTGTCAAACCTTGCGCCAAGAATGCTGAAAGGTGATTTCGAGCCAGGTTTTTATGTGAAGCATTTTATTAAGGATATGGGCATTGCACTCGAGGAAGCAGAGTTGATGGGACAAGAGATGCCAGGTTTGTCACTTGCAAAATCTCTTTATGAAAGGCTTCGTGAAGAAGGCGAAGAAAACAGCGGAACACAGAGCATTTATAAATTATGGGTGAAATAAAAAATCTGTCCCATGTAGGGACAGGCCAGCGTGTAGACAAACCCTCGCATTCTCCCGCAGTCCTGCGTGCCGGTGCTCACGAATGTTAAATTCGTTCCGCGCCGGTACTCGTCCTTCCTAGACTGCAAAGGTTTTCACGTCACGCTGAAAAGAAGACAAAGGACTAAAATAAAGTTCATTTTAGCCCTTTGTCCACAATCTGACCTGTCCCATGTAGGGACAGGCTTTTTTTATGATTATTTTCCGATGAATTGCTGCGTCCAGTAGTTACCAGATTTCACATAACCAACACCGATATGTGTATAATTTTTGTTTAAAATGTTCGCTCTGTGGCCTTCACTGTTCATCCAAGCTGTGACCACTTCTTGAGGTGATTTCTGGCCTTGGGCAATGTTTTCACCTGCTGTTTTGTACGTGATACCGAATGTCTTCATTTGATCGAATGGAGATCCGTAAGTCGGGCTTGTATGAGAGAAATAGTTTTTATCTTTCATATCTTGTGATTTAGCACGAGCCGATTTGCTTAATGCTGAATCGACAGAAAGCGCCTTTAACCCTTGTTTTGCACGCTCTTTGTTTGTTAACTCAACGACTTCTTGTTCAAATGCATTTAAGCTGCTGTCCGCTTTTGTTGCAGTTGTGTCTTTTTGATCCGCTTTTGTGCTGCTGTTGTTCGTTGTGTTTTGTTTTGCTGGAGTGCTTGGTTTAGAAGCAGCTGGTTTTTTCACTGATTCTTGTTTTTGTTCATTTTTTGCTTTGTTGACTTCTTTGACCACTTTTGTACCAGTAACAGGTTGACCGCTTTTGATCAGCTTGTTTAATAGAGCTTCGATCTCTTTTTGGTCAGACTTGCTTAGCTTGTTTACATCTGAAGAGATATGTAATTTTGCAGCTAATGTATGAAGATCAATGGCTTGATGCTGTACGTTTATCACTTGTTTCAGGTTAAGCTCCTTCGCATCAGCCGAATGTCCTCCAGTGAACGTGATCAATGCAGCAGCTGTTAGCGCTGAAAAAAAGAATGATTTCTTCTTCATCTTGTAACTCCTCCTAAAATCTTTGTTTTGTTTTCTCACAGAAAATCATAACATGGACTTTTTGTTAAAAACGTACCAGCATCCTCCATTGACAAAGTGTGTTTGTCATTTTTGTTAAAATCATAGAAAGAGTCTCTTGATATCAATGGATAGAGAATTCTTCCATTTAATGAAAACGACATAAACATTCCAATATTTTAAAGTGTTAGTATATTTTTTTGCATAATAGGGATTGACAGCTTTTTTTCACTGGTTTCGCTGTAACAACTATTACAAAAGTGTTACAATAATGAGTGGTAATTGTAAAAGATTGAAAGGATGAGAGGAGCTTACATAAGTGGGAGAGAAACAGCATCAAGGTGCTGCCGAGCAGAAAAAAATCAAGCGCCGGAACGCCTGGAGAATTAATCTCTTTTTCTTCGCTGTATTTAGTTTATTTGCTGGACTTGTGATCAAGCTTGGTGTGCTGCAGATCGTCAATGGTGAGGATTATAAAAAGCAAGCAAATCGAACAGAGGTCAAAACAGCATCATACCCGTCTCCAAGAGGAAAAATGTATGACACGAGAGGAAGAGTCGTCGTTGATAACGAAAGTGTACCTGCCATCGTTTATACATCAGAAACCGGTGTGAAAGCGGAGGATAAGATTAAGGTAGCAAGAAAACTTGCGACTTATATAAAAATGGATACTGACTTTTTGAGAGAGCGCGACATTCGGGATTTTTGGCTGGCCAGCCACCCGGAAGAAGCAGAGAAGCTTATTTCAAAGGCAGAAAAAAAGGATATTCATGCAAAAGACGTCTATCCGCTTCAAGTGGAGCGTGTGCCAAAGAAAGAAGTAAAGGCCATTGAAAACGATGCGACCGAAAAAGCGGTTGCAGCCATCTACCGAAGATTTACAGGCGGATATGCCTTTGAGCCGCAAATTGTTAAAGCAATGGACCCAAACGAAAAGAAAAAAAGGGACGAAAAAGTTGCTTTACTCGATGAAACAAAAGAATCAAAACAGACATCATCAGTGAGTTTGACATATGAAGAAATCTCACTTGTGTCAGAGCATCTCGATGAACTGCCTGGTGTCAATGTCATCAATGACTGGACAAGAAAATATCCGTATGAAAAAACCCTTTATAATGTCCTTGGCGGTGTGACGACACCAGAGCAAGGGATTATAAAAGAACGTGAAGATTACTATATGGCAAGAGGCTACTCGCGAAATGACCGGGTAGGAAAGAGCTATTTAGAATATCAATATGAGGATTTCTTAAATCCAGAAAAAGCAACCGTCCAATATACACAGGTCGGCGGAAAGCTGCTTGATGAAATCAAGCGGACAGAAGGGCGAAGAGGATATGATCTTGCACTGACATTTGATATGGAACTGCAAAAGGAAGTCGACAAGATCGTTGAATCAGAGCTGAGATCCGCTAGTGCAAGAAACTATATGATGGACCGGGCATTTGTTGTGATGATGGACCCGAACACAGGCGATATTCTCGCCATGTCAGGAAAGAAAATGGACGGCAGAGATGTCACCGATTATGCGATTGGAACATTTACCACCCAGTACGAAATGGGCTCTGTTGTCAAAGGAGCCACTGTCCTCTCTGGCTATCAGGACGGGATGTCACACAATCAATCCTATATGGATACACCGCTCTACTTTGCAGGAAATGGAAAACCAAAGAAATCATACAACAATCTTGGATGGGTTAATGATCTACGAGCGCTCCAAAAAAGTTCAAACGTCTATATGTTCCATGTAGCGATGAGAATGGCAGGTATCACCTACCAAAAGAATGGACCATTGCCAGCAAGACCTGAACACTTACAAAAAATGAGAAACTACTATGCGCAATTCGGCCTTGGCGTGAAAACAGGGATCGACTTGCCGCAGGAATCAAGCGGAATGCAGACGCATCCTAAGACAGTTGGCGGACTCTTGCTTGATGAAGCGATTGGCCAGTATGACACGTATACACCGCTTCAAGTCGCACAATACATGTCAACCATCGCCAATGGAGGCAACCGCGTTCAGCCAAGAGTGGTGAAAAGCGTTCACCTTCCAACGAATAAGGAAGAAGTAGGCCCTGTTGTGAAAAAATATGAGCCGAAGGTGCTGAACACCATTAACAACTCAAAAGCAGATATTGACCGCGTTAAAATGGGATTGAAAATGGTGACATCTGCTGGCGGGACTGCTGCTGGACGGTTTGGTCATCATGATGTCGCAGGAAAAACGGGTACAGCCCAAACCTTCTACTATGGCGCTAACCGCAGCTGGTGGGGAAATGCCACGTACAACTTAACCTTTGGCGGATACTATCCTTCTTCTAATCCAAAGGTAGCTTTTAGTGTCGTGACACCTTATGTAACCGATAAAGATCCTGTGATCAAAACCATTCCGAGTAAAATTGTTGATAAGTACGTTGAACTACAAAAGAAATATGAAAAAGAATAAACAGCAGGGAGCACAGCTAGAGAAAGTGCTCCCTTTTTGCTGAAAATATGGACGTTTCACACGAGTTTGGAAGGAAAATACGGTTTTTCTAGCGAATCCTTTTTATACATCAAACTAAGGACAACCCTAAAAAAATAAAAGGAGGGTCGGACGACGATGGAACAAAAAATGAAAGATTCGAATCAGCTGTACTCGAATATTGACTTACATGCCGTTCTTTCTTCTAATGGCCGCTTTCTCTATATTTCTTCCAATTGTAAGCAGCTTTTGCTTTATGAACAAAAGGATTTACTAGGATGTTTTTTGAAAGACTTTGTTCATACAGAAGATCAATTTCTCGTCGAAAGCTATTTCTATAATCAGCACATGCTAGAGATGTGCCACTTTAGACTGCTTAGAAGTGATCTTACAGCTGTTTGGGTAGAAGCAAGCATTGATTTTGTTGCTTGTGATGGTTTAAACAACGAATTAAGTAGAGAAATGATCCTGAAAATGAGGGTGCTGGACGCAGAGCCACAAAAAGCAGCATTTCAAACAAAAACAGAAGTGTCCGAACAGTCGTTAGGCAGTCTGCCGGATTTCCAAGATGTCAGTGAAGCAGAACATTTGGTTGCCATGCTGCCAAATCCGTTATGTATTACGGCGCTTGGAAAAATTGTATATGCGAACGATGCGATGCTGGAATTAATGGGTGTATGCACAAGAGATGAAATGATCGGCAAGTCTGCGTTTGACTTTATTGCCGAGGAATACCATGACATTGTCAAAAGCCGAATTAAAAGGCTTCAGCAAGGACTTCCAGTCGGAATGATTGAACAAATATGGAAGCGAAAAGATGGGAGTACCGTTCATATTGAGGTGAAGTCATCGCCTGCGATCTATCAAAATCAACGGGCAGAGCTTTTGCTCTTAGTGGACATCTCATCGCGCAAAAAATTCCAAACCGTTCTTCAAAAAAGCAGAGAGCGGTATCAGCTGCTTATCCAAAATTCAATTGATACGATTGCGGTCATCCATGATCATAAATGGGTGTTTATGAATGAATCGGGCATTAAATTATTTGAAGCCGAACATTACGATAAATTAATCGGAAAGGATATCTTTCATCAAATCCATTCATGTGATCAGCAAAAAGTCAAAAAGAGCTTATCTCGTATTATTGAAAGAGCATCAGATTCTGAGATAGTGACGATGAGCTGCCATACGTTTAAACACCGGCTGATTTATACAGAAATGGTTTGTATTCCGACTACATTTTTTGGTGAAACAGCTGTTCAAATTATTTTAAGAGATATATCTGAACGAAAACAAACAGAAGAACTCATGCTGCGCTCTGAAAAATTATCAATTGCGGGTCAATTGGCGGCGGGCATTGCACATGAAATAAGGAACCCGTTAACAGCGATCAAGGGCTTTTTACAGCTGATTAAACCAAAAACAAAAGACCGTGATCAATATTTTGAGATTGTCTTCTCTGAGCTGAGCCGAATTGAAATTATCTTAAGTGAGCTGTTAATGCTCGCCAAGCCGCAGCAAACAGCATCAATGCAGACGCTTGATTTGAAAAAAATCATTAGCGAAGTCACCGCTCTGCTGGAAACACAGGCCAACTTAAATGGAATTTTGATGAACACAAGTGATATCGAGGAGAATCTCCTGATGAATGGGGATCAAAATCAGCTCAAGCAGGTGTTTATCAACTTAATCAAAAATGCCGTAGAATCCATGCCGGACGGAGGAAGGGTAGACATTAAGGCCAAAGCAGAAAGAGATGGAATACTTGTCACGATTAAAGACGAAGGGGTCGGCATTCCTGAATCAGTGATGAAGCGGATAGGTGAGCCCTTTTTAACCACAAAAGAAAAAGGCACAGGACTAGGGCTTATGGTGACATTTAATATTTTAGAAAATCACAACGGGACGATCCGTGTGGATAGTCAGCCTGAGAAGGGGACCGTGTTTCACATCATGTTTCCAGCAAAATAAAAACAACGGCAAGAGAGCCGTTGTTTATCCGTCTGTTGAGCGTATGGCCCGTTTTTCAAGTACAAATTGTTCTAGACGGTCAAGTCCTTCTTTTAGCGTTTCAAGTGAATATGCATAGGAAAGGCGCACATATCCTTCGCCGAGTGGAGAGAAAGCAGAACCAGGTACGACAGCAAGTCTTGTTCGTTCTAACAGCTCCATGCAAAAATCAAATGAACTCATTCCAAACGATTCAATGGATGGAAAAATATAAAAAGCGCCTGATGGCTTAATGACCGGAAGCCCCATAGAAATGAGCCGATCATATACATAATCGAGTCTTTTCTTATATTGCTCTCGCATAATGAGTGCATCATCCACACCATTTGTTACAGCTTCAAGTGCCGCCTTTTGTGAGACAGCCGAGGCACAAGACACGTTATATTGATGTACTTTTAATACATGTTTAGCAATAGGAGCTGAAGCAAATAAAAAGCCGATTCTCCATCCGGTCATGCTGTGAGATTTTGACAACCCATTGATCACAATCGTCTGTTCCTTTAAAAAAGAGGCAATGGAATGATGCGGCCGATCAAATGTCAGCTCACTATAAATTTCATCAGATAGAATAAAAATATCCTTTCCTTCAAGAAGCTGGGCAATTTCTTTCAGTTCTTCCTCTAACAGAGTGACACCAGTAGGATTTGAAGGATACGGCAGGACAACACACTTTGTCTTTTCCGTTAATGCTTCCTCAATCAGCTTGGCATTTAATTTAAAGCCAGCATTCGTTGTGTCGATATGCACGGGCACCGCGCCGCACATTCGAATGATCGGTTCATAGCCAGGGTAAACCGGGCCAGGCAGGATGACCTCATCGCCCTCAGTCAAAATGGTCCGAAACGCGGCATCAATTGCCTGACTCGCACCTGTAGTGACAATGATTTCTGACTCTGCATCATAATCAAGATGGACTTTCTTCTTGATATATTGCTGGATCGCTTGTCTTAGCTCTAAAAATCCAGCATTATGAGTATACGAGGTGAAATTCTCGTCAATCGCTGTTTTGGCAGCTGTTTTGACATGATGCGGCGTATAAAAATCGGGCTGACCTATGGTCAATGAAACGACATCCTCATATGAAGATACGAGATTTGAAAATGTTCGAATGCCTGAAATTTCAATATCCTTTACTCTTGGATTCAGCAAATGCTCCATTTCTCATCACCTTAAAAATTTATGTTTTTATCCTATTTTACCATTCACTGCATAAATGTCACCTGTGGAAAGGCTTCGGATATCGTTATATGTAGTCTATTCTCCTATCCATCACAGCATGAGTGATATATGAAGAAAGAGCAACATTTATTATAGCGTAACCTGCTCGGAAAATACAGCTCTGCTTAAGATGATTAGAATAAGGCAAAACGGTATAAACTGAAAGAACGCTAGAAACAAGTCATGGGAATTGCCTTCACAGACAAACGATCTCCTAAAGGAGGACGATAATAGATGGAACAATCAGCAAAGACATCGAAAATAGCCTTTCTATCCGTAATTAGTAATACGTTTGTTGTGGTCCTTAAAATCATTGTAGGACTGTTAACTGGATCTGTTGCGGTTTTATCAGAAGCCATTCATTCCTTTCTCGATTTAATGGCCTCTTTTATTGCATTTATCTCTGTTCGTATTTCAAGAAAGCCAGCAGACGCCAAACATCCTTATGGTCATGGGAAAGTTGAAAATATTTCTGGTACCATTGAGACCTTGTTGATCTTTGTGGCTGGAATTTGGATCATATATGAATGTGTTCATAAATTATTGCATCCAGAGCCTGTTAAACTGCCTGTACTTGGCATTGTGGTCATGCTGATTGGAGCGCTCATCAATTTTGTTGTGTCAAGAGTCGTGAACAAAGAGGCAGAGCGTGTGCATTCTGTTGCTATGAAATCGAATGCGCTGCATCTTTTAACAGATGTTTATACTTCGTTAGGGGTGGCATTTAGTTTATTACTGGTTGCATTAACAGACTGGTATTTCCTTGATCCAATCATCGGAATGGTTCTTGCCCTCTTTATTATGCGTGAAGCGTTTAAACTCATGAAAGAAGCCTTCCCGCCGCTTGTCGATGCACGATTAACACCAGAGGAAGAACAATCGATAGAGGATATTATTCAAACATTCAGCCAAGAATTTATTGAATATCATGACTTTCGAACAAGACGATCTGGTGCAGAAGAATATATTGATTTCCATTTGATTGTTCATGGGAAAACAACCATCGAAGATGTTCATCAATTATGTGATCGAATTGAAGAGAACATTCAGCAGAAGTTTCCACATGCGCAAATCTTTATTCATGTAGAACCTGAAACGGAAAGAAGCACGCAAACATAAAAAAGGCGATCAACCTACTCTCAGGTTGAATCGCCTTTTTTTATGTTTCATCTATGAAATGAAATCAATATCCATAAGCAGTATCGTAATCTTCATACCAAGAGATATAAGCGGCGTCTTCATCTGACAAACCATGCTTCATGTCTAAAAAATCAGCTTCGCAAATATCTTCAATCACAGTCATTTCGTTGTTCTTTAATAGTACGACAGTTCCCATCATGAACACCTTTCTTTAAAAAATCCTTGACTATTGTACCATGTGAAACGTGATTGTCAACAGAAGAATCGAAGCAAAACGAAAATATCACAAAATGTTAAAAAATCAGGAGGTAAAAGAACTAGAAATACCATGATTTTCACAAATTTTCAGTATTTATTCATATAAACGGAACTTGAAAAACTAATCTGAAATTCATGTAAAAGTGTAAGGCTTCATTGATCTTGCTATATTCATCAGATATAATAACGAATGATTATAAGAAATTTATAGAAAACATACATAATAAAGGAGAAATAGGATGGAAACAAACATTTCAGAAGCACCCATTCAAGAAAAAAAGCATCCCGAACTAGCAGGAGTGGGTTATCGTTTTCTTGCTCATCTTTTGGACGGGGTCATTATCAGTGTACCGTATTCAATCATCATGTTTATTTTGGCAACACTCTTTTTTGTCTTAAGCCCTGAGGCAGCAGCTATGATGTATGATGACAGCTATTACTACTCGACAACCGTGATGACGGATGAAGAATGGGCAGTCATTATGGGACTTATCGTTTTCTACGCAGCAGTGATCTTAATCGGTATTTTAGTGACTTGGCTTTATTATGCGTTGATGGAAACATCAAAGCTGCAAGGAACTCTTGGTAAGATGGCTCTTGGGATCAAAGTGACAAAAGTAACAGGCGAAAAAGTAACATTCGGACGCGCTACAGGCCGATTTTTTGCAAAAGGCTTCTTGTCTCCAATCTTATGTATTGGCTACATCATTGCCTTTTTCACAGAAAAAAAACAAGCACTTCACGATTTGATGGCAAGTACCATTGTAGTGAAGAAATAATGAAAAGAAGCACCTCTTTTGTTTTGTAAGGGGTGCTTTTTGTATAGATCGCTTGTATGGAAGAAGGAAACGTCACATAAAGTAGAATGATAGATAAAAATAAGGCAGGGAAGGGAGTCAAGTATATTGAGAAGAGAGAAAAAGACCGTTCAAAAAAAGGGGGCAGGCTTTGGACTGTTTTTAACAGCACCTGTGCTGGCCTGGGCGCTTTATGATTTTGCAAATACAATATTTTCATCCAATATGATCACCATTTTCTTCCCGTTCTACTTGCAGGAAACAATAGGGAACAGTGCGAGAATGGACCAGATCGCCAGTACATTTATTTCGTATGCGAATGCACTCGCAAGCTTTTTTCTCGTGATTTTTACGCCTTTATACGGTGTACTGATTGATCGAACGGGAAAAAAGAAGCGTTATATTACGGTGTTTACCCTGATTTGTATTGCCTGTACGATTTTGATGGGAATCTTTGCTGGGATTGATTTTTCAAGCGAATGGTTTGGTCTGCCTGTCTCCTTATTAGTAGTGGTTACCTTGTTTGTCATCGCTAAATTTTTCTATCACTCTAGTCTTGTTTTTTATGACACCATTTTGCCCGATCTTGGGACAAAGGATGAAATACCACTTATTTCTGGTTTCGGTATTGCCGTTGGCTACTTAGGTACACTTGTTGGCCTTTCTGTTTATTTACTTGTAGGAAATGACCAGTTTCATGAAGCTTTTATTCCGACAGCACTTTTATTCTTTCTCTTTTTTCTCCCCTTTCTCTTTTTTGTGAAAGATCCTCATCCGCTGCCACAGCAAGAGAAGAAGGCGTCTTTTTTTAGCGGATATAAAGAGATTATTCAAACGTTTAAAGAGATGAAGCAATACAAGCCGGCCTTTATTTTTATGATCGCCTTCTTTTTTATGAATGATGCCTTACAGACAGCGATTGCAATGATGGCTGTCTATGCCAAAATCATCATTGGCTTTACCGCTGGACAATTTATTTTGCTTTATCTTGTATCCACGATTTCAAGTATCATTGGCTCCTTTCTATTTGGATATATCACAAAGGCCATCGGGGCAAAGCGATCGATTACAGTCGTGTATGTCATTTTAATTGTGGCACTGATTTTAGCTGTCACAGCCTCGGCCGAATGGGTCTTCTGGGTAGCGGGCAGTTTATTTGGGATTTCACTTGGCGCAAGCTGGGGGGCATCGCGCATACTGATTATCGAGCTGACACCTAAGGAAAAACGAGGGCAATTCTTTGGCCTCTTTGCGTTTTCGGGGAAGGTGTCTTCCATTGTCGGTCCTATCATTTATGGCTCTGTCACACTGCTATTTGCAGAACACGGGAATCTCGCAAGTCGTCTTGCACTGGGGTCTTTACTTATCCTTGCAGCCATAGGACTTATCATTCATCAATTCGTGCGAGAGAAAGCGTAAAGAAACGTCAACTTTTTACCCATGCTGCCGATATAAAAAGTACAATCTTATATTGAAGAATAGAGGGATTTCAGTGGCTTTAAACAAACAAGAAATTTTACTTGACTCTGGTACAAATGAATTGGAAATTGTAAAGTTTGAAATTGGTTCAAATCAATTCGGCATTAATGTCATGAAAGTAAGAGAAATCATTCAGCCAGTTGAGGTGACAGTTGTACCGCACTCTCATAAAGATGTAGAAGGTATGATTAGTTTACGAGGCGAGATTTTACCAGTCATCAATCTATTTTCCTTTTTTAATGTCGAGTCAGATCAGTCAGAACAAGAGAAATATATTGTGACTGAATTCAACCAACGGAAGTTTGTGTTCCACACAGGAACGGTGTCACAAATTCACCGCGTCAGCTGGGAAGAGATTGAAAAGCCAACTGCACTCAATCAAGGAATGGACCGTCATTTAACAGGGATCATTAAGCTTGATGGAAAAATGATTTTCCTTCCAGATTACGAAAAAATCATTTATGATATTGAATCTGCTTCCGGAGTGGATACGTACCATATGTTTGACGGTGAAAAAGACGAGAGAAGAACAGGGAAGAAGCTTTATGTCGTTGAAGATTCTCCGCTTCTCATGCGTTTATTAACGAATGAATTAACCGAAGCAGGCTATAAAAACATTGTCACCTTCGAGGATGGCAAACAGGCATATGATCATGTCATGGATCTTGTCAGCAAAGGCATCAGTGTCACAGATGAAATTGATATGATTATTACAGATATCGAAATGCCAAAAATGGATGGTCATCGATTAACAAAACTGCTCAAGGACAATCCTTTGACACAGTCCATCCCGATTCTCATTTTCTCTTCTTTAATCACTGAAGACCTGCGGCATAAAGGAGAAACCATCGGTGCAGATGATCAAATTAGTAAACCAGAAATTCACCAGTTGATTGAAAAGGTAGACCAGTTTATTATCTAAAGAGAAAACCACTCGCTCTGAGTGGTTTTTTCTGTTTAAAAATAACTTTCTCCTAGTCGTTTGAAGACGGGCTTTGTATAATGTGATTTTTGTTTTGTGGCGGCGGGTTTTTCTTTTAAACCGACATACGTTTGAAGTATTTGTTTTGCTCGATTTAATGACATATTCGCTTTTGGGTTGCGATATGATTGATTTAAATTGCCTAAGTGTGGCAAAAATTCGAAGTCTTCTTTGGTTGGTGGCAGATGAAAATAATAATCTCCAATTTCAATCAGCACGTCGGACTGTTGTTGACTATATTTGGGATTATTAGAGAAATGTAGGCCCACTTTTCTTCCTTTACCTTCTTGCAATAGTTTTTGCAGCGCACGTTTTTTTAAAAGATAAAGAAACTTGGGATTTGGTGCGGTTTTAGCATGGCGGTTAACAGTATAAATGGCTTTTGCGATGTTTTCTGCTGTAGGTTCTATGTCTTTAGTATGAGCATAATCGTCCATTTTTTCTCTCCTTTGTCTTTCGTCTTCCTGTGCTTAGTATAAATTATACGTTTTTATTAGTAAATTGCAAATAGGGTTATTGTAAAAAGAAAACCTTTGGTATAAAAGAGTTAGGGGGGGATTAAAAAATTTAATGTTTTAGAATCCCCCCAAATGATAAATTCATAGCCTTTACAAAAACTTCAACTGATTCTATTTATATTTCTTCGAAAGATAGCGATATATGTCATTCATCATTTGAGGGTATTTTATAGACGATCAGCAATTACTTTAACTGGTCTTCTTTTGCTTATCAGTATAGTCGCATGAGTGTCTCTTAAAACATGAACGCTCATTTTCTTTAGATTTTGATTCTCGGCAACTTACAGCATAATGATGTGAGTTAGGTGATCTAGTTTTTCATTTGTCCGACTAATGAATATGTAATCTTCTTCTTTTAAAGGATGACTTAAGGAAAGCTTTAACTCTTTACACCATTGCATTTACAAAGCCTTTCAAAAGCTGGATAAAAACGGCGATCCTATTGACATAGTGTCAGTTATTGAGCATGTGGGACGAGAAAATCTAAAGGGGATCGGCGGGAGAAAATACTTAACTGAATTGATGAATGCCTCAATCACTACAGCAAAACAAGCGTTCTATGAAAATTTAATGATTCAGTATTGGAAAAAGTGAGAAATTGCGAAAGTGGACGTCTTGCTAAAAGTATCTTCTAATAGCGACGATATGAGTCAAACTATAAAAGAGGGTATAAGCTCTCTCATGAGTTTAGAGGATGCGACAGGCACGGACGACGACGGGTCTATCAATAATGACCTAGTTGAAATCTATCAAGAGTTAGAAACGCCTAAAGGTGATGTAACTGGTATGCCTAGTGGTTTTACTGAATTGGACAGAATGACGTCGGGTTTTCAGCGACAAGAATTTATAATCGTCGCCGCTCGTCCATCCGTAGGAAAATCTGCCTTATGTTTGAATGTACGTCATTAGCACTCTTTCAAAAATTCATTGTCTATATGATATTTGCTTGGCGAGTCAAAGAAACAGGATATAGACGATTGACAAAAGCATATATCAGCATGTCACGTAAAGGCGGTAAGTCCGTTCTTGTTGCGGGGTCGCCTTTGCTCACACAAATCAAAAGCCAATTATTAAACCAACAAAAGCAGCACCATCCAAGTCTGCTAAAAAGTCGCTTGCCAACAGGCATTTTAAAAGTTACAAAGCCTCTTAAAAAGGAGGCAGGGGTAAAAGCCATACAGGAAGCCCTGACTGCCGTATATTTCCTAATAAAGTCGTAAAAAATAACGATATAGACGGCTATTATGGACCGAAAACAGCGGATGCGGTCAAACGATTCCAGCTCATGCATGGTCTTGCTGCTGATGGCATTTATGGTCCAAAGACTAAAGCTGTTTTAGTAAGGCTATTAAAATAAACAACTATAGACATAAGACTACAGAAAATGAAAGCTATAAAATAAACAACCCCCTTCTCCATTATTGGATAGGGGGATCTTCTTCTATTTGTTGATTTTTTTGATCCAGCGCAGAGGATATAATGTCAAGACCGATGTATAAAAAGCTAACAAAAAATGATAAAATTAATATGCCATTTCCCCATATAGAAACTTCAATTATCTCCATATTTAGTACATATTTAATTGAAAAGTAAATAAGAGCCCACGAAGCAAAAAATTCTAAAATATAAGTTATCCATTTTGGGACCTTCAACAAAAAAATGATTCCTTTCCCTATAAATAAAACTATAAATGACCAAAAAATCACGACGATGCTAACTAACAACGAAAAGGTCACCAAAGAGAAAAATGAATCATAAGTGATGTATTCGCCGAAAAGAAAATTCACTCCCAGTGATACTAGGTAAAGCATGAAAGTTGGAATAGCAATAACGAAACTAAGGGAAAAACATATTAGTAAAATAAGTAAAACGGCAACAATAGCACCAGGGGGTTCATCTACAACGTTTTTTTTTCTTAAAAAAGTATAAAATATGATAGACACTAAAAGGAGCACTAAAAAAGTCAATGAAATCACATAAGAAAAAGACATGAATACCCTCCATAAAAAAGCGCTATTAGAAAACTAATAGCACTTATTGTTTATTTAAAGAAGATTAATGATGAATTTTGCCAAAGTTTTAGCAACATCTCTAGGCGCACCCATTTTAGTAAAAGCTTTTGTAAATTGTTTTTCAGTCCATTTTTCCCCCTTATCCATTACCTTTGCGATTTTAGCAGAATGCTTTCTGATCCAAGCAGCAGCCTTTGGATTAAAGGGTTTCAATGCTTTTGATAGTAACCACCCACCAGAACGTAAAGCACCTCGGAATGCTTTATATGTCCACGAAACAGCCCCTTGAGTAGAAACTTCCCCGTTTGCGGCTGTTTGAGTTGTTAAAGCATTTGACTGAATAGGGCTAGTGCTGTTATTTGTTGCGGCTTGTTGTAAAGAAGTTTTATAAACCTTCGTATGTACTGGTGTTGTTGACTTAGCTGGCTCTGCTGCAAACACAGCAGTCGCACCCAGACCAGAAGTTAATAGAGTTGAGCTTAGTAGTACAGGAATAATTTTTTTTCTGAAAGTCATGTTATTCGCCTCCGAAAAAATAAATAAAGAGACTGTTTATTATGTTAGAAAACCTTGTTGTTCAAGTCTCAATTATAAAATACATTTTGAGAAAAACCAGTGGAATATGTCTTAAACCCTTATAGGTCTTTTATATAAGAACATCACCTTTTCTACAAGATTTGTAAAAATCGTAACAAAAACCACATTTAGGGTGAATGATATTTTTGAACTGTATTTTTTTGTGTGTCTATTTAATTATAATTAATTCTTGTGGAAAATTGCGGTTTCTTTTCGGTGTGGAATTATTCGGAAAATGATAATATATGTCATTATAGGGGATAGTAAGGAAGGGGTAGAGTCTATGGAGAAAGTGCTTTCTTCTCATGTCGGCTTGAAAATCAATGAATGGTATTACCATATTCAAAGATTTAACGTGCCGGATGCCGAAGCATATAAAGAAGAAATTAAATCTTTGCTCGATAATATGGAGGAAAACCAGGACTTATTGTTATATTTCTCACTCATGGAATTCCGACATAAATTAATGTTAGATTATTTGAAACCATTGGAAAATGGAAAAGAGCGTGCCAACTTTAGAGAATTAGCAATGAAGATCAAAAAGGATCAAGAGAAGTTAACAGGACTACTTGAATATTATTTTAATTTTTTCTACGGCATGTACGAAATTGAAAATTATGAATACCTCAACGCCATTACCTTCTACAAACGAGCAGAAAAGAAATTATCCTTAGTAAGTGACGATATTGAACGTGCCGAGTTTAATTACAAGATGGCTGAAATCTATTACCACATGAAACAAAACCACATGTCTATGCACCATATCGCCCAAGCAATAGATTGTTACAAAGAAAAAGATACTTATACTGTTAGGCAGATACAGTGTTCTTTTGTTATTGGATTAAATTATATTGATATGGGTTGCCCCGAAAAAGCCTCACCACATTTTATAAACGCCTTAGAAAAAGCAACGGAAAGCGATACCAAAAGATTAGAAGGATCAGCTCTATATAATTTGGGATTAAGTTATTTCCACAACGATGAAATTGCTGATGCAATCAAATATTTTAATGATTCGATCAACGCTTTTAAAGAACGAGGTTATGAGCATTTTAACAGAATACTTGATCCTTTAAGTATGCTTGTAAGATCATATTTTCATGAAAAGGAAAACGATCTCGGCATATACGCCCTTAACCAGGGAATAGAATTGGCTGAAAAATTAAATGATGATGTGATGCTTAAAGTGTTCACATTCTATAAGGCGCTTTATGTGAAAGATGATTATGATAAAGTGTTGAGTGATATCGAATATTTAACCGAAAAAGTCATGTACGCAATTCTTGAAGAATTATCGAAAGATGCAGCTAGAAGGTATAACGAAGTAGGAGATAAAGACAAGGCGTCGAATTTTTATGAGAAGATTCTTTATTTCCAAAGATTAATAAGAAGGAGCGATTGCCTTTATGAAATTTAAGTCATTGATCGCAAGCATTATAATTGTTGGAACATTAGGTGCAATCGGTTATTTTGCACTAACACAAAATCATGATGAAGCAATAAGAGGTCATACATCCAGTATCGGTTATGATAAATTCCATTAGAAAAAGCCCTTTTCGGGGGCTTCTTTTTTATTTGGACAGCCATTCCTTTTTCTCTTTATCCCATGTGACATAAGATTTCTAAAGGCTTTTCTTATAGATTGTTCGTCTTTACCGGTTTTTAGTTTTTAGGTCCTCCATTGTGGGAAACTTACTCATATTATAGATGATCCTGTATAGCTTCCTCTCAAGATCATTCATGAAATCACCACCTTGGACTATCTTATTTGAATATCTTTTTCACTAGCTTCTTGGATGCTTTACCTGCTGCCCGTCGCATGATCCGTTTTCCGATTGTTCCTTTTTGAACAGCGTTGACGTCATCCAAGTATTTTGATGTTTTATAAAGGAATGATCTTATTTTGTTTATATTCATTTTCATTTTACGCTCCTTTTACGTCTGTCCTTTTGAAACTCCTCCCAAAAGAATCCTATCATATAGTTGACTTTAGAAAGGTGAAAATTAAGTGAATAAGAGGAAGGTTGTCATGTGAAACGTATGTTTGGTAAACTGTTAGATTTTTATTAGTAAATGGCAAATAGGGTTATTGTAAAAAGCCATATATGATGATTTTGAAACGTGGCTGGATTCCAAGTGCAAGAAACACGATCATATAACAGTCAGTATGCTTCATCTCGCTGTTTCAGATGGAAAGAATAATAGATTGGCAGAGTGTAAGTAGTAGGTGCAAAAGGGAGGGAGAGCATGTCAAAAGTCGTTTATTTGTTTGCTGTCCTTATCAGCTGAGTAAGTGCTGATAAATATACACAAAGTGAACTATCATACCTTGATAACTACCTATTTAAATAAATGGGTAGTTTCTCAATGTGTTTTATTTGTTCATCCATTGCACGTATAAAATCGACCATATGCAAGACAACAGGGTCGAACATATGGCTTAAAATCATGGACTATTTCGTATGACAAGAATAAGCGCAATAAAAACAACCGTTAAAATCTGTTTCGTTCGTCATTTTTTTGGCTTCTTCCATGGCGCTTTCACCATTCATGTGCAGACCAATCAACGTACGGCTTGATGCATCACCTAAAAATGCGCAGTCTTCTGTATGTACAACGTATTGTCCATGATCATTTTTTGTATGAATAAAATAATAACTTTTTAGCATACCCCTCACCTCCAACCTGACTATCCTACTATAAAACTTCCAAAGATGTAAAGGTTTTTTGTTGAAAATGTTTTGATTTTACACATATTCCTTTTATTTCATAATGAGTTAAGAGATATGGAAATCTAAGTGAGAGTCAATGTGAAAATGAAGTTTGTCGAATAAAGGCATGCTAACGCCTTGATGGTTTGGGTGTTGGGGGATAGTGTATGTAGTACATGGTCTGCCCATTTGTCCTGTTCTGCGCTTGCTCATCTTTTTTTAAGCATTTTTGCCGGTGAAAGAATGACTCATTTCGATTAGCAGAAAAATAGCGCCCTTCACGTGAAGGACGCCGCAATCATGATAAAAGGATGTTCTCAAGAAGCAAATCCTTTATTGGTATATTTATTGAACTCCTTGGCCCTTTAATTCACGCTGCACGTCTAAGTCGGCAGCCTCTCTGCTGAACTTCGGCAATGTAATGAAGTAAAAAAGGAAGACGAGTAAAATAATGATGCCCATTCCGTAATAAATATAAGAAACATTTGTGATCAGCTTTGGAAATAGGACGGCAATTAAACCTAGCGTCATTGATTGTGCAAACATGGTGAGCGGATCAACCCATCCTGATACGCGGCCCATTAGGCGAGGATGGACAATTCTCGGCAGCCAGCCTCCTATGACAATGTTGACTGGACCAATGCATGTACCAATGACAAATGATGTGACATAAAATAACCATAGTGAATGGGTAGAACCAAGGACAAAAATAAGAATGCCGGCAACCAGAATTGGAATCGACATGAGGTATTGCATTTTTACCTTTTTAGCAAGAACAGAACCCAATAAGCTTCCAACAAGAAGCCCTGCACCGATTGCAATTGTAAAGAAGGATGTATGCAGCTCAAAGTGATCTGGTGAAAGCCCGTATTTCATCGTAAACATTGGAAGAACGGCAAATGCGCCATTGACTAGACCGAAAACAAAGAAGCCAAAAATTAAAGAAGCCAGTAATTTATTTTTTAAAATATAAAGAATACCTTCTTTAAAATCTTTCAGAGAAGTTTTAATGGTCATGCCTCTCCAGCCGGCTTGTCCATTTGGCTGACGTGCTTCCATTGGAATGTTGCATGATCGAATAAGAATACCTGAAATAATAAAACTGACCAAATCAATGGTAATAGCACCATGAAGTCCAATCGTCTTATACATAATGGCACCTATACCAACACCAAATACCATAAACAGACTAAATAGCATTTGATTTAAACCAGCTGCTTTTGCATATTGATCTTTATTTAAGATGGCCTGAACGAGAGAGGCTTCAGCTGGATAGAAGAACTTCGTAATGGCACTTCGTATAAACAAGATCAAGAAAATAAGCGGCAGTGAATTAAAATAAATGACGATAAATAAAACGATTGTCAGCCCAGCTCGTATCCAATCACAATTCTCTGCGACTTTTTTACGATCAAAACGGTCAGCGACCACACCGACCATAAAAAAGACAAAGACCGTAGGCAGTGAATACATGAGCTCTGCCAATGTGGCGTAGGCGGGCTGATGACTAAAATGGTCGAGCAAATAAAAGGCAAACGCCATATTGCCTACTGTTGTCCCCATTTGCGAGGCAAGTGCTGCAAAAAAGAGACGAACAAAATTTCTGTTTTTAAAAATATCCATAAATACGCTCCTTAACCTGAAGATCCCACTTTCTATCATATAAAATTTTAACCATTCATACAATTGATTTCTCCTACTGGCTAATGGTCACAGGTGTTCCATTTGGAACGAGTGAAGCAAGTTCGAGGACATTCTGATTATACATACGAATGCACCCTCTAGACACAGCTTTACCAATTGAAGACGGGTTATTCGTCCCGTGGATGCCGTAATGAACTTTCGAAAGGCTCAGCCAATAGACGCCAAAGGGACCTCCTGGGTTTGGTTGTCTGTTGACAATATAATAAGAGCCTGTCGGGGTCATATTTAAAATTCTTCCTGTTGCAATCGGGTACGAGCGTATGAGTTGTGATCCAGAAAACAGAACGAGACGCTTCGTTGAAATTGAAACGGATATGCGGTAAGGGATGGTACTTGGATCCGGCAGCCCGGGAATGATGATGATCTCATTTTGTTCTGGTTCACGAGATTCAAGTGACGGGTTTGCAGCCTTTAAGGCATCTGTTGTTGTTCGGAAATCAAGTGCTATAGAAGCAAGTGTTTCTCCACTTTTCACCGTGTATCGCAGCACGAAGGACACTCCTTTTGTTCAAATAAAAGAAGCCGTGATGCCCGTCATTCAATATACAATATGGACGGAATCAGGCCCAGTAAGGTTTCTCCTAACATTTGTCATGAGAACGATCTTTATTTATACATATGCTGATCAAGGCGATTTGGCTTCTGTTTACACTCGAGAGGTTAAGGTGAGAAAGGTGATCTCAGGTTTGGCTAAAAATCGCAGCGGCATTCTGGTTGTCCCAAGTCCACGGTTGACATAGATACGGTGCTGATAGCTGCCGTATAACCCTTCGACATATGTATGCCCATAAGGTGCTGTGAGAATCGGTCCATAGAAAGGAAGCTGTATTTGACCGCCATGCGTATGTCCTGAAAGCTGCAAGTTAATCGGTGTTGTTTTGAGCTCTAGTGCGGCATCAGGCTCATGTACAAGCAGTAAAGTAAATAGGTCAGAGGAAACTTCCCGTTTGATGAGGTCGTAATCAGGCACATTCATCATGAGGTCATCCAGTGTAGCGAGCTGAATGTGCGCGCCTTCTTTTTCTAAAAGAAACACTTCATTTTTACATAATGTAAATCCGCAAGCTTCCATCGTTTTCTCATATACATCAATGCCAAATGGCCCGTAGTCATGATTTCCGCATATCGCCATCTTTCCAAACGGAGCATCAAGCTTAGACAAATAGGCTCTGGCTTTTTCATGTTCTTCAATAGATGACTGAAAATCAACAAGGTCACCTGTGAACACAATGAGATCCGGAGATTCAGTATTGATCTTTTGGACGATGGACTCTAAATCTTCAGCGGGAAATGTATCACTTAAATGAACATCACTAAATTGCGCAATTTTAAACTGATCAAATGAAGCTGGAAGCTGAGCATCATGAATGGTCAGTGATACGGCATCGATCATGCGCGGCTCAATGTACCGCGCGTAACCATACCCAAAGGTCGTGGTCAAAAAACCGAGAATACTCACTCCAGCTGCTCCTTTTAAAAACTGTCTACGTGAAAGTTGCTTCATATAAGATAAGACTCCTTTAAAAATAAAATTAAGTATAGCATGATATTTGATCAAACTCCCATATGGTGCATGGAGGGGAAATCATGATATGATAGAAAAAACAATGAATGAATAGTCATTCAAATTCATCAAAGGGGGAGAACAAATGACGAAGCAAACAGTGATTGTCACAGGAGGATCAAGCGGAATGGGGAAGGCGATGGCCACTCATTTGGCACTTGGGGGCTGGAATGTTGTGATGACTGGAAGAACAGAAGAGACGCTTGAAGCAACCGCAAATGAAATCAAACAGAAAGGCGGCTCTGTCGCTTATTTCCAAATGGATGTGCGAAATCCAGATGATGCTGACCAAATGGTGAAGTTTGCGGTAGATACATTTGGCGGTGTGGATGCGCTTATCAACAACGCAGCGGGGAACTTTTTGGTTCCGGCGGAAAAGCTGTCTCCAAACGGATGGAAAGCGGTCATTGATATTGTGCTAAATGGTACATTTTTTTGCAGCCACGCGGTGGGCAATTATTGGATTCGTCAAAAGAAAAGCGGGAGTATGATTAACATGGTCGCCACATATGCATGGGGTGCTGGTGTAGGTGTGGCGCATTCAGCAGCAGCAAAGGCGGGTGTTCTATCACTGACCCGCACGCTTGCGGTGGAATGGGGAAAACAATATCGAATTCGCGTGAATGCTATCGCACCAGGGCCAATTGAGAGAACAGGCGGTGCTGATAAACTGTGGGAATCTGAAGAGGCTGCACAAAGAACTTTAGATAGTGTGCCTCTCGGCAGACTTGGCACGCCAGAAGAAATTGCAGAGCTTGCGAGTTTCTTATTATCAGACCATGCATCTTATATTAATGGCGATTGTATCACGATGGATGGGGGACAGTGGCTTAACCGATCACCATTTTGAATGACCGTGTATGACCTGCTTTTGATATGGTATAATCACACAAAGAGAGAAGCAGGTGATGAAAATGGTCGATCCATTGGATATTTTAACGAATATTGAAGATGTTTTCCCGCACTATCAAGCGATCTTCAGTGCGGAAGAACAAAAAGTGATAGGCTATGAGATTCTAGGAAGAATGAAGCTTGAGTCGGGAACGGTTAGTCTAGGCTCCTTCTTTACGGATTCATCTATTCCTGACGAATATAAACTTGAAGTAGATCAAAAAGTACTGAGTCAAGCGCTTGATCTCTTCACAGCGGCGGATGAAGATTTGCTCATTTTTATTAATCATGATGCCAATGTCCTCATGCTTGACCATGGCGAAAGTTTTTTAGAACTTTTAAAGGAATATGAAGCAAGAGGCATTCAGCTCAACCGGTTTGTCATTGAAATTACTGAACATACGTTTAGCGGCGACATTGAGCAGCTTTACCATACGTTAACGTATTATCGTACATATGGAATCAAAATCGCCGTATCTAATATAGGAAAAGAAAGCAGTAACCTTGACAGGATTGCCCTGCTTTCACCCGATCTATTAAAAATTGATTTACAGGCCTTAAAGGCTTCCTCTCCTTCCCCTTCCTATGAATATGTCTTATACAGCATTTCACTGCTTGCGAGAAAAATAGGAGCGGCTTTAATTTATGAGGACATTGAGGCAAATTTTCAGCTGCAGTATGCATGGAGAAACGGCGGGCGATATTTTCAAGGCTTCTATCTTCATGAGCCTGCGGCAGAACTAATTGACCGTAACAAACGAAAAGATCAGCTTAGAGAAGAGTTTCAACAATTTATTGCCCATGAGAAAAAGAAACTTCAAGCTGTCTATGAGCATTCTGAAACATTTTATAAGCGAATTCATCAAGCTGTCAGTACATTAAAAAAATCATGCAGTACAAATGATGAACTCATTCAAAAACTGGCACTCGAACTAACAGATTGCAGCTTTCGAATTTATATGTGTAATGAGGAAGGATTTCAAATCACTGGGAATGTATTTAAGAAAGATAAAGAATGGTTGTTTCAGCCGGAGTATATAGAGAAAAACTGGAGCTGGCGTCCTTATTTCCTAGCGAATATTCTTCAAATGAGAATTAGTGGAAAAGGATTTTTCAGCGATATTTACAGTGATTTAGAAACTGGAGAGCGAATCCGTACGTTTTCCTATCCGTTAGAAGAAGACGTATATTTGTTTATAGACCTCCCGTATGCTTATCTATATGAGCAAGATGGATTAATTTAAAAGCAGCCTTCATGGCTGTTTTTTAAAATAGAAAAAAGAAATAAAAAATGGTTGACAATGAAACTGATAATCATTATCATTTAGTTATAGAGAGAAGCTACTCTCTGTTCCCCAACCCCTCTATCAGATCAAGATCCAAAAAACTTGGCGCTACCCCCGCCAAGTTTTTTTTGCGTTTTAATCTTTCCCTTCATGCATAGGACATCCCAATTCATCCATACATCTTAAGTGATGATAGTTAGACGGTAGGAGGGAAAAGCCATGATCAAACGCGACAAGCGGCTGCTGATTGATTTGCCAATGCCAGATCACCCAGATGCAAATGGTGCAGCTGCTGTGCAAGAATTACTGGGCGGGAAATTTGGTGAAATGTCCACATTAAATAATTACATGTTTCAGTCCTTTAACTTTAGGGGAAAACGAAAACTCAAACCGTTTTATGACCTCGTATCAAGTATTACAGCTGAAGAATTTGGTCATGTAGAGCTTGTGACAACCGCTGTCAATCTCATGATTACAGGAACCACTCATGGGGGAGATCCAGATACAACACCGATGAAAGCAGCTGTTGATAAACGAAATACACAGCATTTTATCCAAACCGCACAAACAGGCTATCCGTTTGATTCAATGGCAAAACCATGGACAGGAGAGAATGTGTTTTCAAGTGGTAACCTGATTCTTGATCTTCTTCATAATTTCTTCCTTGAGTGCGGAGCTCGTACACATAAAATGCGTGTATATGAAATGACGGATCACCCTACAGCAAGAGAGATGATCGGTTATTTACTTGTAAGGGGAGGCGTGCATGTGGTGGCGTATGCAAAAGCTCTTGAGGTAGCCACAGGAGTAGATGTAGGGAAAATGCTGCCGATTCCAAACCTCGACAATAAATACTTTGATTCTGCCAGAAAGTTTGAAGAGCAAAATGTTCATACAAAACTGTATACATTTAGTGATACGGATTACAAGGATATCAATCTGATTTGGAAAGGCAGCCACCCAATTGATGGAAAGCCGCTGACAGTCATTGAGGGCACCCCAAAAGGGGCACCTGTACCAGATTATAGAGATTTGCCGGAAGAGTTTGCGCCGGGTATTTCAAAAGAGGATTTTGACGAAATCGCCAAACGGCTGATGAGATCGGCAGGTATATAAAAAACAGGATGAATGAGATGAGAAAAAAAGACTCAAAATAAAAAAACAGATTCTTTTTCTTTTTTTGAATTCAAGAGGAAAAATATCATCTGAGAACACTTTATGGTATGATGCTTTGTAGGACTTGTGTATAATCAATACGGGTTCATCTTGAGTTGTTTTTTTGAAAGGAGTCTTTTTTTAGAATGTCACAATTAATGGGTATTATTACAAGGCTGCAAAGTCTTCAAGAGACAGCAGAAGCTGCAAACGAGCCGGCACAGCGTTATTTTGAAGTGAACGGTGAGAAAATCTGTAGTGTTAAGTATTTCGAAAAGAATCAAACGTTTGAATTGACTGTTTTTCAACAAGGGGATAAGCCAAACACTTTCCCATTTGACAACATTGATATGATTTCGATTGAGATTTTTGAGCTTTTACAATCCTAAGCTGAATCGTATGAAATGTTTTTTCTGAGGATTCCTTCGTTTATTTCGGAAGCATACACTTCATAGGTGATGGACAAATGGAAGATGATCATTCAGCGCATTGTTCGGATAAGAGACCATTAAAAAGGAGTTCCTTTCTGTGAGCGATTCTTTTTTCTTTCATCTATCTGAAGATCATTTAGCGTTTTCTGATGTCGTCATGAGAATGAAAGACTTTATTCGAAAAGATCCGAGATCTGTCTATGTGTTATCAATTGGTACGGACTCTCAGGTTCATCAGAATGTCACAACATTTATGACTGCAATTCATCTTCACCGGATTGGCAAAGGAGCGTGGGGCTGTCTCACACAACACGTGATGAACAGACCTGTGCAAAGTCTTAGAGAAAAAATTTCATTAGAAACAGCGTTTAGCCAAAAGGTATGCGCAGACATCCTGGAGGGACCTTTAACAGAACTGATGGATTTGCTTCTTCCGTTTGCTGAGGAAGGGGCAGACCTTCGTTTTGAAGCTCATCTAGATATTGGCAAAAAAGGAAGTACGAAAGAGCTGATTCAGGAAATGACCGGAATGATCACAGCTATGGGAATTGAAGCAAAAATAAAACCCGACTCATATGCAGCATTTTGCTACGCCAATCGATACACAAAATAAATTCCGTCATTTTTCTCCAAACCTTGTCGAAACATGCGGTTGACGATTCGATTCTAGTTCCTTATTCTAGCTGTATAGAGAGGAAGCAGACATTCAAACGCCTGCTAATCAATATAAAAGCATATATGAAACAGGGGGCCTGATGTTGAATGAGCGTCATCGAAAATCGTTTTAATGAAGAAGAGAAAAAGCTATTATTAAACGTATTACTGAATCAGGAATATGCTGTCGAATTACTAAGCAGTGAGATCAATGATATAGAATGTGGAACAAAAAATGTGGACGACAATACGTATAAGCAATTGATCACATTGTATGACAGAGTAAGGTTTGAGAATTAATATCCGTTAAACATTCTATTAGATACTCTACGCTGAGTATCTTTTTTATGCAGAAAAAAATCTTTCGACAAATTTCGTTTTAGTTTATGCTTAATATGAAAAGGGAATGGATGATTGATGATCGAGAGAAAAGGGGTCGAAGAAACATGATAGAGATAGAACCGACTCAATTGCTTGAGTCAACAGTAGCCGAACATATGATTGATGCAGATAAAGTGGCACATGTTCAAATGGGAAATAATCTTGAGCATGCCCTATTGGTCCTGACAAAAACAGGATATACAGCCATACCAGTATTAGATGCTTCTTATCATCTTCATGGGTTAATTGGAACAAATATGATCATGGATAAAATCTTTGGTTTAGAACGAATTGAATTCGAAAAACTCGACCAATTGAAGGTAGAAGAGGTCATGCTAACAGATATTCCAAGACTGAAAACGACTGATCCAGTGCTGAAAGGCGTTCACTCTGTGACGAATAATGGATTTGTTTGTGTAGAGAATGAGGAGCAAGTGTTTGAAGGGATTTTTACTCGACGTGTTGTATTAAAGCGCTTAAATGAGGTCATTCATTCCGCAAAAAAATGAGCTGCAGCCCAGCTTATTTTTTTTGCCTTCATAAGCTATTATTTATATAATGACCATATCGAATAAGAAAAACTTATCAAGAGAAGGAGGGTGCTCATGCAGCTTCAAGAGTTACATATGCTTGTTGTCCTAAGTGAAGAATTAAATATGAGAAAGGCATCAGAGCGGCTCTTTGTCTCACAGCCTGCATTATCTCAAAGGCTGCAAACGATCGAAAAGGAATGGGGAACCAAAATCTTTTTTCGTTCACAAAAAGGACTCACTGTGACTTCAGCAGGTGAACAGATTATTCAATTTGCTAAAGAAGTCACGACGGAGCAGGATCGAGTGAGGGAGAGAATTGATGAGCTTGAAGGGGAGATTCACGGTACGCTCAAGCTTGCCGTTGCATCCATTATTGGTCAGCACTGGCTGCCAAAGGTATTAAAGCGGTATGTCGAAAAATATCCAAATGCCAAAGTGTCCCTTGTGACCGGCTGGAGCAGTGAAATGCTCAAAAGCTTGTATGAAGACCATGTGCACATTGGGATTATTCGCGGAAACCCTGATTGGAAAGGTACAAAGGAATATTTGATGACAGATCATTTATATTTAGTCGATTCTGTGATCAAGGACGTCGATGAGTTAATCGAGACAGAACGGCCGTTTATTCAATTTAAAAGCGACAGCACCTATTATCAAGAAATCCAGCACTGGTGGCATCAAAAGTTTAAAGTCTCGCCAAAGCAGACGATTCTTGTGGACCAAATTGAGACATGTAAACAAATGGCTTATCATGGCATCGGCTACGCCATTTTGCCTTCTGTCACCTTGTATGACCATGAAAAAAGTGTTCATAAAACACCGCTCGTTGACGTAAATGGAGAACAAATCGGACGTGACACATGGCTTTTAGGATATGAAGCATCTTTTCAGTTAAAGCAGGTCCAAGCATTTGTTGGTGTAGTAAAAGAAATGCTTGAAAGCGAGGCTGTGTAAGTACCTTCTGAAAGACGTCGATAATCAAACGTACTGGCCTGAATTGAATGTTGAATAGATTTGGCTGGTTATCATTCTACGAAAAGAAAGCAGATCACATGATGAGAAATAAACAAAGCAAGAAGATCGACATACCGAAGTGGGGAAAATATTTACGAGGGAGATGGCGTGAACGTTTTGCAAGCCATCTTTCATTAGAAGAACAAAAAGAGATTGGGATGGATGGTTTTCTATGGCACCTATGCAGCTGGGAAAAGGTTGAGTGCCTTGAAAAAGATGAAGCGATCAACGCATTTCTTCATCAAACAAAGCATAAATGTACCATTTTTTATCAATTTGTGGACGAAGCATATCTTTTTGAAAACGCTAGTGCACTCTCAATGAATGATGTACCGTATAAAAAGGATGATATGGATTACAGCGATATGTATGTCATGGATTGGGAGGAACACTGGACATTTGTGATGACGCACGAAACCGCTTGTGGTCCATATTTTATTCAGACACATAAAACGAGTGAATCATAAAGCAATGAAATCTTGATCATTTGAGAACCGCCTTCCAATTGGAATGAGCGGTTTTTTTGTGGATTATTGTGATGTGAAACAATGTCTTTTCATAAAAACATTTGACAATGAAAATCATTATCATTTAAAGTGTACATATAATAATTGAAAATGATTATCATTTAGATGAGGTGACCAATAGATGAAAGCACTAATTGCATTTGCGAGTATGTCTGGCAATACGGAAGATATAGCAGCGATCTTAAAACAAACGCTTGAAGGAAAAGGGATAGAAACAGAGATGATGGAATTTGACGATACGAGCGCAGAAGATCTTTCTTCATACGATTATGTATTGATCGGCTCTTACACATGGGGTGATGGTGATTTGCCTTATGAAGCTGAGGATTTTTATGAAGAGGTCTCAACTCTTGAACTTAGTGGCATCAAAGCGGCGGTATTTGGATCAGGTGATTACAGTTATCCGAAGTTTTGCGAGGCTGTCCATACATTCCATGACATGCTGAAATCAACAGGTGCATCCGTATTTCCTGAAACATTGAAAATGGAACTTGCGCCAGATACAGATGAGGATGTGGCGTGCTGCGAGGAGTTTGCAACGAGTTTCTTAACGTGGGCAGCTTTGTCTGAGAAAAGAGCTGAACATCATGTTTCATAAAGGTGCAACGGCCGTTGCTGCATCTAAAAGTGGCGGATACTTTGTAGCGGTCAAACGAGAAGGTATTTTTCACTACAGTGTTGAGAGCGGCTGGCAGCAACTGTTTAAGCTCAAGCATAAAATCCACGCCATTAGCTATATTGGTCCTTATTTGTTTGGTGTTGGTGAAAATGGAACAGTCATCCGATCAGGAGATGAGGGCAATACATGGGCGATATCATCATTTCCAACAAATGCAGTCGTTTGGTCTATTACAGGGCGCAAAGATGGTTTTGTGTTTGCACACGGAAAGCACAGCATTTATGTGTCAACTGATTTCGGGATTTCCTGGGAAATTATGAAGCCATTTGCTCATGTGAATCAGCCTCCAGTGATTCGTTCGTTATGTATAGCAGGTGATCACCTTTATATTGGAACGCAGATTCATGAGGTGCACGGAGGCATATGGGTGTATGACTTGCAGAGTGAACAGGTTTTTCTGCTAAACAGAGAAGAGCACCGAATGACAGCGTCTATGCTGTTTTGTCAGAAGCATCTTCTTGTCTGTGCATTAGGCTCTAAAAAAGGCAAAAAAGGATCTGTTCAAATTTTAGACTTACATACAAATGTTCTTCATGATATTCAATCACAAGCCTTTGCTAGAGAGGAATCATTTTTGGATGTGTCAGAGGATAATGGCATCATTTATGTGACTACCTCACAGGACGAACACGGATATTCTAAAGTGTATCAGCTCGATATAGAGCAAAAAGAGCTCAAATGGTTTGACACGATCAAAGGACACGGTTTTCGTGTCGCCAATCAAAAAGAAAATTTTTTCTGTGCAGGATTATATGAAAGTAAGTTTGTCAGGCCTTATGAGGAGCCTGCGCTGATTCATTAATAAGGAGGAAGAAAAAGTGACGGAAAAGGTTTTATTGGTGTATGCCACGATGTCAGGAAATACAGAAGCAATGGCTGATTTAATTGAAAAGGGATTAACGGAAGCAGGAGCTAGCGTGGACCGGCATGAAGCGATGGATATTGATGCTGAACTTCTTCAGGATTACTCGTACATTATGTTAGGTGCATATACATGGGGAGATGGTGATCTTCCAGATGATTTTATTGATTTATATGAAGAAATGGATGAGCTGGATTTGACGGGTAAAGCATTCGCAGTATTCGGTTCTGGAGATACATCATATGAACATTTCTGCGGAGCTGTTGACTTAATTGAAGAAAAGGTAAAGGAGTTAGGCGGTGAAATTGTCCTCCCATCCGTAAAAATTGAGCTGAATCCAGAAGGAGAGGAAGAAGAGGAACTGATTTCTTTTGGCAAACAATTTGTTCTTCTTCACCAGCAAGAAGCGGGATAATGGAGCCCGCTTGTTTTATTTGCCAATATGGAGACGATTCTTTCACTTGTCATTAAAACTCTCCTTTGATACAGTAATGAAGTATAAATTAAGAGGAGGACATACATACATGAAACAAATGGATGCGAATGAAATTATTTCATTTATTCAAAATAGTACAAAATCAACACCTGTTAAAGTCTATATCAAAGGGGACTTAGAAGGTATTGAATTTGGTGAACATGCAAAAACATTCATCACAGGTAGCACAGGTGTTGTCTTCGGTGAGTGGAGCGAAATTCAAGTAGCTCTAGAATCAAACAAAGACAAAATTGAAGATGTTGTTGTGGAAAATGACCGCCGCAACTCTGCGATTCCTATGTTAGATTTAAAAAATATTAAAGCACGTATTGAACCAGGTGCCATCATTCGTGATCAAGTTGAGATCGGTGATAATGCCGTCATCATGATGGGTGCATCTATTAACATCGGTTCAGTCATCGGAGAAGGTACGATGATTGATATGAACGTGGTTCTTGGCGGTCGTGCGACAGTAGGTAAGAACTGTCATATCGGTGCTGGATCTGTTCTTGCAGGTGTCATTGAGCCACCTTCTGCTAAACCAGTTGTCGTAGAAGATGACGTTGTCATCGGTGCGAACGCTGTTGTTTTAGAAGGTGTGACAATTGGAAAAGGTGCGGTTGTAGCAGCTGGTGCGATCGTTGTAAATGATGTGGAGCCTTACACAGTTGTAGCAGGAACACCTGCAAAGAAAATCAAAGACATTGATGAAAAAACAAAAGGTAAGACTGAAATCAAACAAGAACTGCGTCAGCTTTAATTTTTACCATTCGCAGCTGAAGACATAGACGTGGATGATGTATCCACGTCTTATTCGTATAGAGGAAAGGAAGCGAGTGCACTTGTTAAATCTTGAGCAATTAATATCCATTCGAAGAGATTTGCACCAAATTCCTGAGCTTGGTTTCCAAGAGTTCAAAACACAAGCTTATCTCATTGAGCATCTCAAATCGTATCCAAAAGATCGAATTGACATGGAAACATGGCGGACTGGACTCTTTGTGAAAGTGAAGGGGACAAACCCAGCGCGCGTATTTGCTTATCGCGCAGATATGGACGGCCTGTCTATTCCAGAGGAAACTGGCTATTCATTTCAATCTGTACATGAGGGGAAAATGCATGCGTGTGGACATGATTTTCATATGACCATTGCCCTTGGTATCATTGATTATTTTGTTCATCACCCAATCAAAGAAGATATACTCTTTCTTTTTCAACCGGCAGAAGAAGGACCTGGCGGAGCTGAACCGATGCTTGCAAGTGATGTCTTGAAAAAATGGACGCCAGACTTTATTACAGCGCTGCATATTGCACCTGAATATCCAGTCGGAACGATTGCAACAAAACCGGGTCTACTATTTGCCAATACGAGTGAACTAGTGATTGATTTAGAAGGAAAAGGCGGACATGCCGCTTATCCTCATTTAGCGAACGATATGGTTGTGGCAGCAAGTGCACTTGTAGGCCAGCTGCAATCTGTCATTTCACGTAATGTGGATCCTCTAGATAGTGCAGTGATTACAATCGGCACAATTTCAGGAGGAACCGCTCAAAACATCATTGCACAACACGCGAAACTGGATGGAACCATTCGCACGCTCTCACCAGAGTCGATGGAAAAGGTGAGAAAACGAATTGAAGCACTAGCAAAAGGAATTGAGATAGGCTACGAATGCAAAGCAACAGTCCGTTACCCTTCATCCTATTACGAAGTGGACAATTCAAAGGATATGACAGAAGAATTTATGTCATATGTCGCCGAAGAAGGACTTGCGAATGTGATTGAATGCAGAGAAGCCATGACAGGAGAAGATTTTGGCTACATGCTGAAAAAATACCCTGGATTCATGTTTTGGTTAGGGGTAGATTCACCGTATGGGCTGCATCATGCAAAGCTGACACCTGATGAAAAGGCTATTGAAACGGCTGTGAATGTCATGACGGCCTATTTCAAAAAGCAAGCGGGTGAATGAATAATCGAGCCACCTCCTGTACACCTTATGAACAGGAGGTGTTCTTGATTATGACAAGAATTGGTGTAGAACCATCTTTATCCGATGTGGAAGAACTTTTGAAACAAAAAGGGTATGATGTCGTACGTATTCAAAATGAACAGCAAATGGATCAGTGTGACTGCTATGTGGTCACTGGACTAGATTCAAATGTTCTTGGCATTTCAGACACAACGACAAAGGCATCTGTCATTACAGCGTCAGGTATGACAGCTGATGAAATTTGTCAAGAAGTAAAACAGCGTGTTCAATAAAACACAAAAAGAACCGGGAGATTATGATCCTGGTTCTTTTTGCTCTTTTTCTAGATCGAGTACTTCTTTCATTTTTTTGCGCAAGATTCGTTCTACCCGCCATTGCTCCATTGTTTCAGTTTTCGCAATGATACGCAGCACGAGAGAAGAGGAACCGAATGCTTCCACTCCAACAACTTGAGGTCCTTCGATGATTTGAGGTGTTTCTTCCCGCACTTCATCACAGGCTGCTTGCAAGGTTGTGATCATCTGATCCACATTCTCATCTAGAGATAATTCGATATCAACGAGTGCCTGCATCGTTCCCCTTGAATGATTGCTTACATTGAGTATACTTCGATTTGGAATGAAATGAAGAGTACCATCAAAGCTTCTTAGCTGCGTTGTTCTAAGTCCGATTTGTTCTACGATCCCATCAAAGCCTGCAACCGTAATATACTCGCCGACATCAAATTGTTTTTCTAACAGAATAAAAAATCCAGTCACAATATCACTGACTAATCCCTGTGCGCCAAATCCAATCGCAAGTCCAATGACACCTGCGCCAGCTAGTAAAGCGGTTGGATTATAATGAAATAGGTCAAGGATCATGACAACTAGAATAAAAATCAATAAGTAGGCGAAGATATTTAACGTAAGACTTTGCAGTGTCTGAGCTCTTGATAAAGAGACGTCATGCTTGTTAGAGAATTTTTCGTAGGCGCGCTTAATCATCTTGTTTCCTACGGCTCTTACGACAAAATAAATCACAAAAATAGCGATTAATTTTAACAAAATCATACTGCTATTGAGGATGATGGAAATCCAATCTACTTGTTCAAATGCTTTCATGATTTTCAAAACCTTTCTATGTATGCGCTAAAAGAGAAGCTAATCATTTGTTCCCTTATGCAAGTCATGTTAAACTTTTATTAGTTGCAGCGATAGATTGTGACAGGGCGTTAATTAAATTTATTATTAATTAATATTGACTAAAAATCGCTTAAGTATTATAATTATGTTTGTGAAGTTATTAACTAAATGAGAATTCAACCTTTTGATTCTCATTTTATATACAGCTAAGAAGTCTGTATAAAGATATTATTTTATGGAGGGATTTACATATGGCAGAGCGTTTTGTAGGAAAACAAGCTCCACGTTTTGAAATGGAAGCAGTACTTGCTAACAAGGAATTTGGTAAAGTTAGTTTAGAGGAAAACATGAAGAATGACAAATGGACAGTTCTTTTCTTCTATCCAATGGATTTCACATTTGTTTGCCCAACTGAAATTACAGCAATGAGCGATCGTTATGATGAGTTCGAAGACTTAGATGCAGAAATCATTGGTGTATCTACTGATACAATTCATACGCATTTAGCTTGGATCAACACAGATCGTAAAGACAATGGTCTTGGTCAATTAAAATACCCGCTAGCTGCTGACACAAACCACACAGTATCTAGAGAATACGGCGTTTTAATTGAAGAAGAAGGAATCGCACTTCGCGGTCTATTCATTATTAACCCAGAAGGCGAACTTCAATACCAAACAGTATTCCACAACAATATCGGTCGTGATGTAGATGAGACATTACGTGTTCTTCAAGCATTACAAACTGGTGGACTTTGCCCAGCGAACTGGAAACCTGGTCAAAAAACACTTTAATTGATAGCTGAAGAAACAGAAGGGTCTAACTGATGTTAGACCTCAGATTGTTGACAAAGGGCTAAAATGATCTTAATTTTAGCCCTTTGTCTTCTTTTCAGCGTGACCTGAAAACCTTTGCAGTCTAGGAAGGACGAGTACCGGAGCGGAGCGAATTTGACATTCGTGAGCACCTGCACGCAGGACTGACAAAGAATGCGAGGGTTTGTCTACACGCTGGGGTCTAACTGATGTTAGACCTTTTTGTTTCGACACATACAATGGATGGAGGCGCTTCAAAATGAAATTACGTCAACCGATGCCAGAACTAACTGGTGCAAAAGAATGGTTAAATGGAGAAGTAACAAGAGAAGAATTGATTGGTGATAAACCAACATTGATCCACTTCTGGTCAGTTAGCTGTCATCTTTGTAAAGAGGCGATGCCGCAAGTGAATCAATTTCGTGATCAATACAAGGATCAACTAAACGTTGTCGCAGTTCATATGCCGCGTTCAGAGGATGATCTAGATCTAGATAAAATCAAAGAGGTCGCACAGGAGCATGAAATCACACAGCCTATATTTGTGGACAGTGAACATAAACTAACAGAAGCATTTGAAAACGAATATGTACCAGCTTATTATGTATTTGATAAAACAGGTGCTTTACGTCACTTCCAAGCTGGCGGAAGCGGTATGAAAATGCTTGAAAAACGTGTCAACCGAGTTCTTTCTGAGTCTGAAAAGGCTGCAGAATAGGCTTTCCCCCATGATTGGGGGTTTTTTCATGGAAAAAAACAGGAGACATATGACACTGGACGAATGTGATTGTATCTGTTCTTCCTAGGAAAAGAGAAAATGAGGGACGCCATTAAAAAATATTCCCTTAATAAAAAAGGCATATTGACCTATTTACATTTTTGTTTTGAAATGAAGATGTAAAAATTTTAACTTTTTACGATTCAGAACGTTTTTGCACAAAAGAAATTTCAGTTTGATAAATAACTATATAAATCAAGTAGTTTAAGTGTTTATTCAAATTTTTTACAATTTTTTAGTGTTTGTCAAAAGCCTACAGTGGCAATGAAATGGGTGCCGATTTTTCTTCTTTGGCAAAATTTTAGTTGAAAATACCTATCTGATAGCAAACTGTAAAACGATAAAAAAATAGTTGATAAAATTAGTTTTCTAATCTAATATTTACTATAGAATATTTTTTATATGATGAGGGGGAAGTCCATTGTTTAATGAGAGGGAAGCGTTACGTTTACGATTGGAACAATTAAACGAAGCAGAAGTAAAGGTCATCCGTGAATATCAAATTGAACGAGATGCGATTTATGCAAAATTAAGAGAATTAGACCGTCAAGGGACAGGTCTAGTAACAGATACAAAAAAAGAAGTGCGTACAGAGAGAAAACCGGATTCATTACCTGTATTAGCTGAGCTTGCTGCACAAGAAATGAGAAGCTACCAGCAGCCTTCGCAATCGCAATCAACTGTTACATCATCTTTAGGAACAGGTCAGCTAAATGGTGCACCTGTAGGTATTCCTGAAGGATCTACAAGACGAAGAAGAGGCACAGCTCGACCTGGTTCAAAGGCAGCTAAGCTTCGTGAAGCTGCGATCAAAACGTTAAAGCGACATAATGCGGCGATTAAAAGCTCCGAGCTTCAAAAAGAGATTGAAAAAGAGAGCGGTCTTGAAATTCCAAATATGACAACGTTTATGCAAAGCTTAATTAAAATGTACCCTGAAGTGAAGAAGCCTTATCGCGGACAGTATATTTTAGAAGGCGACATTCAAACAGAAGACGAATAAATAAAAAAGAAACTGCTGAGCGTAAACGCCAGCAGTTTTTTCTTTCTTATATCAAGAACGGATCACTTTTTTTGATCAACTGTATAGACATACTTTCGCTCCTTAGGCATGTTGTCACGCTGCTTTTTAAATCTGTCAATCTTCACTGTCATGACCTCGCCATTACGCTGCACTGCATCCACTTGTGCCTGGAGCGATTCTACTTGTTCGTTTAGTTTCTTCAAAATAGGTTCGATTTCTTCCGTTGTTTGCAGCGTGTGATCTTGTGAAAATGGCTGCGGATTTGTTTGAGCAGACTGGTCAATATCAGCAAAGTGGGAGGCGATCCATTCTTCGCTTTCTGCTAGCTGTTTTTGATAGCTTGTGAGCGTTTCATAAAAAATCGCTTCTTTTGCTTTTTCGATGTGCAGCAATTTTTCTTGTGTTTCATAAAAACGCTGCTGAAGATGTCTGACGCCTTCTTGTAATAAATGGAGCTCTGCTTTTTTATCGCCAAGAGTTTGCTGCAGCTTTTCAATCACAGCCGATAAAGTATTTCCTTTTTTCTCCTCTTTTGCAAGACGTTTATCTTGATCTAGTAACCGGTTGTTTAATTGCTGAGACATTTCCTTATATTTTACAACCTTCAAATGCAATCGGTGCTTTTCTTCTGTTTCCTTTCTTCGATGGTAGGTTTCCTTTTGCAGCATTTCATGGAGAAGGACAATTTTATGTAATAATTCGGATTTGCTACAGGAGAGATCTTGTATTTTAGAGGCTGCATCGTTTTGATCAATGGTCATTTCATCCAATTGTTGTTTTAATTGAGTGAAATCCTTTTTCATCTCATGATATTCTTGAGTTAACTTTTTATTTTTAGAATACGTATACGTGGACTGTAAATCAGAAATCATTTGTTGATATTTGGCAGTTTCAGCTTTTAAATATAAATTCTCTTGAGATAGATCATGGAAAAGGGGAGAAGCATGGCGCCGGTTCATAGGTAGACCCTCCTTATTCATGTTACCAATAAAGTATGCAAAATGAGTGCGATTAGAACAACCATATCAAAGGGGTGAGATGATGAGCGTAGTGAATGTGATACTAGCTGGAGGAGCTTCCAGACGTTTTGGAGAGCCAAAGGCAAGTTATTTGTATCAGGGGAAACCACTGTATGAGCATGTTAAAAAGCAGCTTTTAAATGAGCAAATCATCGTCATCAGTCACCCAAATCTTCTGCCTTTTTTCAAAGAAAGAGGTGAACAAGCTGTCTGGTTAGATGATGAACAGGTCCGTGGAAATGGGCCGCTTGCAGGAATATATACCGCTATGCAAAAACAAGAAGCGGAGTGGTATTTGGTGACGGCATGTGATATGCCTTTTATACGAAAAGAGACAGCGGAGGCATTATCGTCCTATTGCAATGAGCATGTAGATGCCGTTGTCCCGCTTGTACAGGGAAGGTTACAGCCTTTATTTGCGCTTTATCACCGCCGCTGTCTGCCGTTTATTCAGACATGTATCAAAGAGAATCAATTAGCCATCAAAGATTTACTTAAAAAGCTTAGCGTCTGCGTTGTTACAGAGGACGAACTGAAAGCGGAAGCAAATGAATTTCATAATATCAATAAAAGAAGCGATTTAACTGAAAACGGTATGATATGATACATAAAAACGATGAGGAGAGAACAATATTGAACGAGCGATATTCAAGACAAATTTTGTTCCCTCCGGTAGGGGAAAAAGGCCAGCAGGCGCTTTGTGAAAGTCATGTCCTGATCGTTGGCGCCGGTGCACTTGGAACTGCTTCTGCTGAAGGACTTGTCCGGTCTGGAATTGGCACTTTGACGATTGTAGACCGTGATTATGTAGAATTCTCAAATTTACAGCGGCAGCAGCTGTACACAGAACATGATGCAAAGGCGCATGTGCCTAAAGCGGCTGCGGCCAAAAAACGTCTGCAAGAAATCAATCATGAAGTGATCATACACGCCCTTATTGAGGATGCAGGGGTGGAACTGTTAAGGCCGTTATTTCAGAGAGCAGATATCGTCATTGATGCGACAGATAATTTTGAGACAAGAATGGTGATGAATGATTTATCATTAGAAACGAATACCCCTTGGATTTACGGTGCCTGCGTGAGCAGTCAAGGGATGTATATGACCATTCTACCGGATAGAACCCCTTGCTTATCATGTGTATTTACAGCAATGCCTGCCGGGGGATTAACGTGTGATACTGCAGGAATTATTTCCCCCGCTGTTCAAATGGTTTCGGCTTATCAGCAAACGGAGGCGCTGAAATATTTAACAGGGCATGAAGAGCAAATGGAGAAGAAGTTTGTCACATTTGATTTATGGCAGTTATCTTCGTTTAAAATGGATTTATCTCGAACGAAGCAGGAGGATTGTCCATCTTGCGGTACAAACAGAACCTATCCATATTTGGATGAACAGCGTAAAAAAACGGCGGTTCTGTGCGGGCGTGACACAGTCCAAATCATATCAAAGGATTTAGAGAATCTTTCGTTTCAGCATGTGAAAGAGCGTCTGTCACCTATTTGTGAGGTGGAAGTGAACGATTTTTTAATCCATATACGCTATGAAACGTATCGTCTTGTCTTTTTTAAAGGAGGACGTGTATTAATTCATGGGACAAATGATGAAAAAGCAGCGAATTCATTACTAGCAAGACTGCTAGGCATATAGGAGTGAGATGTGATGGAAAGACGACAGCCAATTCCAGTAGAAGAGGCCATACAGAAAGTCTGCCAATTTCAAAAGCATGGACAAGTTGAATGGGTTCCTTTAAAGGACAGCCTTGGAAGAATGATTGCAGAGGATATTTTAGCAGACCATGATGTTCCTGCTTTTGACCGTTCTCCGTATGATGGCTTTGCACTTCGGGCAGAAGATACGAAAGAAGCATCAAAAGAGCACCCTGTTGAATTTGAGGTGATTGATCATATTGGGGCAGGGATTGTTTCGGAAAAAACGATCGGTCCTTTTCAAGCTATTCGCATCATGACAGGAGCAAAGATTCCAAATGGAGCGAATGTCGTCATCATGATTGAACTGACGAAGACCTTTGAAAAAGATGGGAAATCATTTATGTCACTTAAAAGACCTCTGCAAAAGGGGGACAATATTTCTCGTCAAGGAGAAGAGACGCTCAAAGGGAAAGTGATGGTTGAAAAAGGGACAAAAGTAACCCCAGGCGTCACGGCCATTTTGGCGACGTTCGGGTATGCGGTTGTGCCAGTCGTCAAAAAACCAGTGATTGGCATCATCTCAACAGGCACAGAGCTTCTGCAAGTAAGTGATACAATGGTGGATGGAAAAATTCGAAACAGTAATCTTAGTATGGTCTACGCTCAGGTGGTTGAAGCTGGAGGAGAGCCGCTTGATTTAGGCGGTGTATCCGATGATTTCGAGCTAAGCTATCAAGCAGTAAAATCAGCCTTAAGCAAAGTAGACATGCTGATCACAACAGGCGGTGTATCAGTGGGTGATTTTGACTTTTTACCTGCTATTTATGAAAAGCTAGGGGCAAAGGTGTTGTTTAATAAAGTGGCCATGAGACCAGGAAGTGTGACAACTGTTGCTGCGCTGCCAAATGGTCAATTGCTGTATGGGCTGTCAGGAAATCCTGCTGCTTGTTTTGTTGGCTTTGAACTATTTGTGAAACCTATGATCAATCAATGGTGCTTGAAAGTGAATCCATATCCTGTTTTTGCTGAGGCAACGCTGACACATGATTTCCCAAAAGCCAATCCCTTCACCCGATTTGTCAGGGCAGCACATCAATTCACTGGCAGTCAGTTGAGTGTAACGCCAACAGGTCTTGATAAATCAAGCGCGGTGACCTCTATTGCGGATGCTGACTGTTTCATCGTTCTGCCTGGAGGAACAAGAGGTTTTAGGGCGGGTGATCAGGTCAAAGTTTTGCTGTTTCAGCACGAAGGCGGTGCCCCATGCTGGACACCAAATTAAACATATTACAAGTGGTCGGCTATCAAAACAGCGGCAAAACCACGCTGATCGAAAAGATATGTCAGCTGGCTGATCAAGAGGGATTGAAGCTGGGCTGTTTCAAACATCACGGACATGGCGGGAAACCAGACCGTCAGTTCAAAGAAAAAGATACGGATCGATATGTTCGAGCGGGAGCGTTTGCCGCAGGTGTGGAGGGAGAAGGTGAATTTCACTTTTCAATGAAGCACATTACGTTAGAGCAGCTGCTCAACATGTGTAAACATCTCCCGTTAGATGCTGTCCTGATAGAAGGATACAAACAAGCGCCTTACCGTAAAATCGTTTGTGTAAAGAACGAACAGGAGCTCATCGACCTTTCAACACTTTCTCATATACAAGCAGCCATTTATGTTGATCAAGAGATACAATTAACCGAGAATTACCCGTTTCCTGTGTTTTCAGCATTTGACCAGTGCGGGATGACATTTGCTTTTCACTTATTGAAGGGAGGCAGACTCGCATGAATGATGAGCTTTTTAACATAACAAAAAAGCCGATTGATGTGAATGAATTGATTCAGCATGTGACAAGACGAAAAGCGGGCGCAATTACGACGTTTATCGGGACGGTACGCGAGTGGACAAATGGTAAAAAAACGCTGCGTTTAACCTATGAAGCATACATACCAATGGCCGAAAGCATGTTGAGGCAAATTGGACAAGAAATCAAGAAGCGCTGGCCTGATACTGAAGCGGCCATTGTTCATCGAATTGGAACACTTGACATATCTGACATTGCAGTCGCAATAGCTGTGTCATCTCCTCATAGAAAAGCTGCGTACGAAGCCAATGAATACGCTATTGAACGAATCAAGGAAATCGTTCCAATTTGGAAAAAAGAATACTGGGAAGATGGAGAGGCCTGGATAGGTGATCAGCTTGAAACCGTTTCTTATCCTGAAGGAAAACCTAGTGATCTTCAACTTAACGAGAAAGAAGGTAATCGGCATGATTAGCGTATTATTGTTCGCCGGCCTTGCTGAGAAGGCCGGTAAACAACAAATCATCATTCAAAAAGATCAAACAACGGTTGATGAGATTAAAATAGAATTACAGGAGGTATATGGTGTTGATACTGCACAGAACGTAATGGTTGCAGTCAACGAAATATATACGAGGGAAAATGCTGAGGTGCGTAGCGGGGACACTGTTGCACTCATTCCTCCTGTAAGTGGTGGATAATAGATATTAGAGGATTTGGTTATGGCCAGCGGCTGTAACCAATTTTTTATGTGTGAAAAGCTTGAAGAGGTACTTGGGTATGATCTTCGTAAATAAAACATCCCCGTCGTGCTTTTGAAATGTGAGGATCGAGCTGCTGAATGAGATCATACAATTCACTGATTCGTCTCACATTAAAATCTGTTCGGGCTTGAAGCTGTTCTTTTAATTCTTTTGTGCTTACGATGCTTCCCTTTTTCTCTTTAATAATATCTACACATCTTGCCGCGTAGTATATTTTGTCGTTAGAAGGTCTGCTCTCTTTCATATCTAGCAATTTGAGTTCGTGATAAATCTTTTCTCTCTCCTTTCGAAAGTATTGCCATGCTTCTTGTTCCTTTTCATACAGTAAAATCAATTGCATTTTCAATTTTTCTCTTAACATTCACTTGACTCCATTTCCACTATCATTTAACCTACCTCTATTTTACATTATATGAAAAAATAACATTCGATCAAGTAATATCCTTTTATTTTTATTTTTTTAATATGAAAGTATTGATACTAAAGACTCACTCGTTCTATAAAAGGCGCTAAACATAGCCCTATAAAGCCGGGACTCATCGGGATTACTAGGAGTATTTTAACAAAAAATTGCTGTGTCTACCTGGGACCATCCCAATGCAAAGGAAAAGGATATTTATTCCGAAAGGCATGTTATTTACTTGATAAAAGGTTTTTAGGTAAGTAAAAGCATGATTTTTTGATATGAATATGGTCTGATCAAGGTGTCCTTTGGAGGATGTCGTTCATGAAAATAGAATAATAGATACCATCCTATCTCAATGGAAATAAAGAAAATCAATTGATCCATCACTTATTGGCAATCTTTTGCTAAAATAGAATTAGCAAGGGAATAAATGAATGTTTACATACTTACTTCATATGGAGAGGATGTCATCAGATGAAAGAAACATTAAACAAGCCTACGATCATAGGCGTGAGCACAAGGCCAGCAGAGCATTTAAAAAGAGTGTGGGAAAATCCAGTCGTGTGGTGGCCATTATGCTGCGTACTTGTATTGACAGTCATTGTCACTTATTTATCTGAACTCGTAAATGCTGGATTGTGGGCGGATTTAAGCCTGCCGCTACCTATTGTGTATGTGACGACACTTATTGGTCTTATTCTGGGGATTGTCATCAACGCTGCAATCTATAAGTTTATCGTTTTTTTAGCAAAAGGAGATGCGTCGTTTCGGCAGATGTTTTCAGGTGTGCTGTACATCACACCTATTACGATCATAGGAACGATGATTTCTCATTTGGCAGTCATCTTTTTCCATGTTCCAAAGGACATAACTGTCACGTCATTAAACGCACTCATTCACCTATCAGGTCCATGGCATGCCGTGTTAGCCAATATTGATCTGTTTGTCATTTGGAATCTCGTTTTAACAGGCTTTTTATTTATCAAAGTCGGCCGTATTTCGCCAAAAATATCTTGGATCATTGTGGGCGTTTTTTATGCACTATCTTTAATCTTTCAATATGTCGGAACGGCAATCAACATGTCTGTAAGCTGGGGGTAGAGTGTATTTATGAGAAAGAAAATCATCGTTGGATCCATTTTCATTATTGTGATTGGTTTATTTATTGGATTTAACATTGCAAAGAATCAGTCGAAGCCTGCTTCTTCGGCAGCAACATTTAAAACAGTTAAACTCACGCCAAAAGAAATCATCTCGACTGTGATGACACCTGGGACACTGTCATTCTCTGAGGAGCAGTTCATTTATGGCGAAGAGGAAAAAGGAAAACTGAAAGAGATTACTGTGAAAGAAGGAGAAAAGGTAAAGGCAGGGACTCCTCTTCTTACATATGAAAATAAGGAACTCGAGCTTGAAGAACAGCAGCAGGCTCTAGCGGCTGAATCAAGCTCACTCAAACTCAAACAATTGCAAAATAGACTCAACGAATTAAATGAACAGCAAGGAGGCGAGGCGGGCTCCAATTCGAAAAACGAGCGAGAGCAGCTTGAGTTGGAATTGAAAGCCGCTGAATTAGAGCAAAAACAAGCTGAGCTGAACCAAGAAAAAGTAAAGACACAAATAGAAGACTTAACGATACATAGCAAGATTGAAGGAACAGTGATATCTGTAGAACAAGAGGCTGGAGCAGGGAAGCTGGAAGAGAGACAGCCGATAATTCATATTGGTAATGAGAAAAAAATGATCGTGCGAGGTTTAATCTCTGAGTATGACGCTATTAAAGTCAAAAAGAAACAAACAGTAAAGGTAACGTCTGATGTCATTCGCGGAAAGAGCTGGCAAGGAGTCGTGAAAAAAGTAGGGGCTGTTCCTGCCCAGGCAACATCCGAAACAACGGCGGGCGATCAAACTGTGCAATATCCGGTCGAAATTGAAATAAAGGGAAAAAAACCTGATGCAAAACCAGGCTTTAAAATGATCATGGAAATTGAAACAGACAAGCGCCAAGCCCTAATGATTCCTGAAACAGCTGTGAAAAAAGAGAAAGATGGGTCATACGTTTATGTCGTTGAAAAGAATGTACTAAAGAAAGTAAAAGTGGCATTAGGGGAAACGTCAGGACATGATCTTGAAGTGACAAAAGGTTTAACGAAAGAGGATCAAATCATTGCAGAACCATCAGATGACATGTATGACGGAATGGAAGTGAATGCTGAATGATTCAGCTTTCAAACGTGACGAAAAGCTATGAGGTGGCACAAGAGTCATTTGATGTATTGAGTAAGATTGACCTTGTCATTGGAAAGGGAGAGTATATGTCGATCATGGGGCCGTCGGGCTCTGGGAAGTCGACGCTAATGAATATCATCGGATGTTTGGACCGCCCAACCTCAGGGCAGTACCATTTTCAAGGCAGAGAGCTGTCAGTAGCAAAGGATCAAGAGCTTGCAGTGATTCGAAATCAATCCATTGGATTTGTTTTTCAGCAATTTCACTTGCTGCCTAGATTAAATGCGAGGCGTAATGTAGAACTTCCGATGATCTACGCTGGAATCAGTCAAAAGGAAAGAAAAGAACGTGCGGAAATGGCACTTGAAAAGGTTGGCTTGGCTGATCGAATGAAACATATGCCAAGCGAGTTATCAGGAGGTCAAAAGCAAAGAGTGGCCATTGCACGGGCGATTGTCAATGAGCCTCAGCTCATTTTAGCTGATGAACCAACAGGCGCTCTTGACTCAAAAACAAGCTTCTCGATTATGGAACAGTTTACACAGCTGAATGAGGATGGGACAACGGTTGTGCTTGTCACTCATGAAGAAGAAATCGCTGCGTATACAAACCGGACGGTCGTTGTGAGAGATGGCCGCCTCGCTCACGATAGATTGACACAAGGGGACGCTATGAATGAAACTCTTTGAAAATATCAAAATAGCGCTGAATTCTGTCCTAGCACATAAATTACGTTCTGTTTTAACGATGCTTGGGATCATTATTGGTGTTGGATCGGTCATTGCCGTCGTTGCCATCGGTCAAGGCGGTGAGCAAATGTTGAAAGAATCGATTTCAGGTCCAAATAATACCATTGATATGACATATACGCCTTCTGATGAAGAATTAAATGCAAATCCAAATGCTTTATTCGAAGCCTCATTTACTGAAGAAGACATACAAAGTATCAAGACAATGAGCGGGGTAAAACAGGTGGCCTCCTCAACTGCACAAGGAATGCAATTGAGATTTCAGGATACGACGGTTGATGCGACAGTTACCGGTATTAATGAAGGTTATACGAATGTACATTCACTGGAGATAGCAGAAGGACAGGACTTACGTGATATTGATTTTCGAAGCGGCAGAAGGGCAGCCGTCATTTCAGAAGGTGTAAAAAAAGAACTATTTAACGGACAGAATGCCATTGGCGAAATGATTTGGATGAACGGACAGCCAGTTGAAGTGATCGGCGTAATAGCAAAGCAGAAAGGGATGTTTTCATTTGATATGAATGAAATCTATGTCCCATTTGCTTTGCTTACAACTGTATTTGGTTTAAATGAATACGACAAGTTGTCTATTCAAGTCGCACACGCTGATCAAATGAAAGAAGTAGGAAAGAATGCCGCTGCACGATTAAATGAAAATCACCATACAGAAGATGCTTACGAAATGATCAATATGGAAGAAATTGCAGCAGGCATCGGCCAAATTACAACTGTGATGACAACGATTATTGGCTCTATTGCTGGTATCTCATTACTTGTCGGCGGCATAGGTGTCATGAATATTATGCTTGTATCTGTGACAGAGAGGACAAGAGAAATTGGAATTCGGAAGGCTCTTGGGGCAACCCGGCCTCAAATACTCGTCCAGTTTTTAATCGAGTCTGTCGTTTTAACGCTGATCGGCGGTGTGATCGGGATTGCCCTCGGCTTAGGCGGTGCATCGCTTGTGTCATTTTTTGCAGGCTGGCCGTCTCTTGTCTCGTGGGAAGTGGTATGTGGTGGTGTCCTGTTTAGTATGCTCATTGGCATTATGTTTGGGCTGATTCCTGCCAATAAAGCAGCAAGACTTGATCCTATTGAATCCCTCAGGTATGAATGATACTGAACGCGTCTTTCAAAGACGCCGCCAAGAAGATAAGTTGGATATAAATAGCGAGATATTTCGCCTTACATCCGCCGCCTGAAGCCTTTATGCAAATCGCATAAAGGCTTTTTTTAGATCTATTGAATGAAATGAAAAATGATAGAAATGCTAATATCATGACTTTCATCTCAATGTCACATATTTTTCAGTTTACAAATGGTACATATAAAGGTAAGATGACCATTGTGAAAGATTTTGATAGTTATTGAATGTATTTGATTGTTTTGTATTGATAATGTTGAAAAAAGCGATTACAATAAAGGTGCGCGCAAAATGAATACGTTTTCAAAAGGAGGTGTTTTCAATGTTAACACCAGAAAGACATCAACTCATTATCGACTATTTAGAAGAAAACGATGTCATCAAAATACAGGACTTAACGATTATGACGGATGCGTCTGAATCTACAATTAGAAGAGATTTATCAGCCCTCGAAGAAAAAGGCTTTCTCAAAAGAGTTCATGGAGGAGCAGCTAAAATATCTAGTATCCGTCTTGAACCAGATGTATTTGAGAAAGCTGCCAAAAACCTTCATGAAAAGTCATTGATTGCAGAGGCAGCAGCGTCTCTTTTGAAACAAGGCGATTGTATATACTTAGATGCTGGTACGACAACACAGCAAATGATTGAATTTATTGATCCAGATCAAGATATTGTTGTGGTGACAAACGGTGTCATGCACATTGAAGCACTCATGAGAAAAGGTATTCCTTTTTACCTGATAGGCGGATCAGTGAAACATCGAACAGGGGCCATGGTGGGAGCCGCAGCTTTGACAGCTATGGAAAATTACCGTTTTGACAAAAGCTTTGTTGGGACGAACGGCATTCATCCCGAGGCGGGGTTTACAACACCTGATCCAGAAGAAGCGCTCATTAAAAAAAGAGCCATGAAGCAGGCGAAAAAAACCTATATCTTATCAGATGCCTCAAAGTTTGGCGAAATATCGTTTTCAGCCTTTGCTAGTTTACAGGAAGCCACCATTATCACAAACGACGCAAAAGAGGATTCATTCGATAATTACCATGAAAAAACGGTTATAAAGGTAGTGAAAACATGATTTATACAGTTACTTTAAACCCATCAGTTGATTACATCGTACACGTGGAGGATTTCGCTGTCGGCGGTTTAAATCGTTCAACCTATGACAAAAAATATCCAGGTGGTAAAGGAATCAATGTCTCAAGGCTTCTAAAACGTCACGGTGTTGAATCAAAAGCACTCGGATTTATTGGCGGATTCACAGGCAAATATATTCAAGACTTTTTACAAAACGAACAATTACAAACAGCCTTTCACGAGGTGTCAGAAGATACACGCATTAATGTGAAACTAAAAACAGGTGAAGAAACAGAAATCAACGGGCTCGGTCCAAATATTACTGAAGCACAATTTGAGTCGTTTCTCTCCCAATTTACTTCATTGGCTGAAGGCGACGTTGTTGTATTAGCAGGCAGCATTCCTTCCTCACTGCCTCATAACACATATGAGCGTATTGCTGGTGTATGTGCGCAGCAAGGAGTAAGAGTTGTACTTGATATTTCTGGGGAAGCCTTAAAAAAAGCAGCAGATATGAAACCGTTCTTAATGAAACCAAACCATCATGAGTTAGGTGACATGTTTGAAACGAGTATTTCATCTGCAGAAGAAGCCATTCCTTATGGGAAAAAGCTGTTAGAACAAGGTGCTGAACATGTCATTGTATCCATGGCAGGAGATGGCGCTCTCTTATTCAGTCAGGAAGGGATTTTTCAGTCCAATGTTCCAAAAGGCACGCTGATCAACTCAGTTGGTGCAGGGGATTCAGTCGTTGCAGGATTCTTAGCCGGCGTTGCTAAAGGTCTTTCAATTGAAGAATCATTTAAGCTTGGCGTCACATCAGGAAGCGCTACCGCTTTTTCTGAGGAGCTTGGTACAAAAGAGCTTGTCGATACACTATTGCCACAAGTAAAAGTCACACGCATTTAAAGGAGGAGTCATCATGAAAATTACAGAACTACTCACGAAGCAAACAATTAAGCTTCAATTAGACAGTCAGCAAAAAGAAGCCGTTATTGAAGAGCTGGTCACTGTATTAGATACAGCTGGTAAATTGCATGATAAAGAAGGCTACAAAGAAGCCGTTGTCAATCGTGAAAAACAGAGCTCTACTGGAATTGGTGAAGGAATTGCCATTCCTCACGCTAAAACAGCAAGTGTGAAAGAGCCTGCCATTGCATTTGGCCGTTCAACAGCTGGTGTAGATTATGAATCATTAGACGGACAGCCAAGTCATCTTGTCTTTATGATTGCAGCAACTGAAGGCGCAAACAATACACATTTAGAAGCACTTTCTCGTTTATCGACACTTCTTATGCGCGAAGAAATCCGAAAGCAGCTGCTTGAAGCGGCTACTGAAGATGACATCATTGATATCATCAATACGCATGACAAGGATGAAGAAGAAGAAGAGGAAGTCAAAGAGGAGCCGGCTGCATCAGGAAAACCTGCTAAAATTTTAGCAGTGACAGCTTGCCCAACAGGTATTGCGCATACATTTATGGCAGCAGATGCGTTGAAAGAAAAAGCAAAAGAAATGGGCGTTGACATTAAAGTTGAGACAAACGGCTCTAGTGGAATTAAACATGCCCTTACAGCAAAAGAAATTGAAGAAGCACCAGCCATCATTGTGGCAGCTGATAAGCAAGTTGAAATGGAACGCTTTAAAGGCAAACATGTCATTGAAGTACCGGTGACAGCTGGAATTCGCCGTCCGCAAGAATTGATCGAAAAAGCCATTAATCAAGATGCGCCGATTTATAAAGGCTCAGGCGGCAGTTCTTCAAAAGACGAAAATGAATCATCGGTCAAAGGAAGAAGTGGATTTTATAAGCACTTAATGAGCGGTGTCAGCAACATGCTTCCGTTTGTTGTTGGGGGCGGTATCCTCGTTGCGATTTCATTCTTCTGGGGAATTAAGTCAGCAGATCCTAATGACCCTTCTTTCAATTCATTCGCCGCTGTATTAAAAGGGATTGGTGGAGATAATGCACTTGCCTTAATCGTTGCTGTATTAGCTGGATTTATCGCAATGAGTATTGCAGATCGTCCAGGTTTTGCACCAGGTATGGTTGGCGGATTCATGGCCTCTGCCGCAGGTGCAGGATTCTTAGGCGGACTGATTGCTGGTTTCCTTGCTGGTTACATCGTGGTGCTCCTGAAGAAGGTCTTCACATTCGTACCGCAGTCGCTCGATGGCATTAAACCAGTTCTGCTCTATCCATTGTTTGGTATTTTCTTTACAGGCATTATCATGCATTACATTGTCAACACACCTGTTAAAATGGTGATGGACGGATTAACACATTGGCTTGAAACATTAGGTACTGGAAACCTTGTATTAATGGGCATTATTTTAGCTGGTATGATGGCGATTGATATGGGTGGCCCAATTAACAAAGCGGCCTATACATTTGGTCTTGCCATGATTGCTGCTGGCAACTATGCACCGCACGCTGCTATTATGGCAGGCGGAATGGTGCCGCCGCTAGGTATTGCTCTTGCGACAACGATCTTTAGAAGCAAATTCTCAAAACGTGACCGCGAAGCAGGTATTACATGCTACTTCATGGGAGCTGCTTTCATCACTGAAGGGGCCATCCCGTTTGCAGCAGCCGATCCTCTGCGCGTGATTCCTTCAGCTGTGATTGGCGCAGCAGTTGCTGGCGGATTAACAGAATTCTTTAGAGTCACGCTTCCTGCACCGCACGGCGGACTATTCGTTTTCTGGGTGACAAATCATCCAATTCTTTATATCATCAGCATCTTAATCGGTGCGATTGTAACAGCGCTTTTACTTGGTATTTTGAAAAAACCAGTCAAACAAGAGGCGTAAAGAGAAGAGAAGCATCGTGAATAGCGGTGCTTCTTTTTGTTTAAACTTCAGCAAATTAGGAAAAAATATCTAATTAGATGGTTGTCTTGTGAATTTTTAATGGACATGTGATAAAGTAAAGTTATTCAATTCACGTTTCAAGTCTTTTAGCAGAAAGTCTTAGGAGGAAGCAGTATTTTGAACGAAGAAAACAAACAAAACGAAAATGACATTCAATCTGATGCGAAGCAAGCCAAACCAAAGAAGAAAAGTTCACTGTTTGAATGGATCAAAGCCATTTTGATTGCACTTGCACTCGTCCTCGTCATCCGTACGTTTATTTTTGAGCCGTATGTGGTGGAAGGAGAATCAATGGAACCAACCCTTCATGATGGGGAAAAATTATTTGTTAACAAAACCATCAACTATCTCGGTGGAGTCAAACGCGGGGACATTGTGATTATTAATGGAAAAGACGGTCAGAAAATTCATTATGTCAAACGATTGATTGGTCTTCCAGGTGACACAATCGAAATGAAGGATGATACGCTTTACATTAATGGTAAAAAAGTAGATGAGCCTTATTTAAAAGAGAACAAGGCGCACGCTAAAGAGTATGAAGTGCATTTAACAGGGGATTTTGGTCCAGTCAAAGTACCGAAAAACGATTACTTTGTGATGGGGGACAACAGACTTAATTCTATGGATAGTCGAAATGGACTCGGACTCATTGAAAAGGATCGTATTGTCGGGACATCGGAATTTGTTTTCTTCCCATTTGGCGACATTCGAAAAACACAATAAATACACCCTTCTCAAGACGTGAGAAAGGTGTTTTAAAGGACGACCCTTCATGAAGGGTCGTTTTTAATTTGGTGTGAGCATCGTGACAATGATGACAATGGCTAAAACAGAAGCGAATACAGATCCTGTAATCGCCAACACAGAACGGAATAATCCGATTTTCACATTGTCTTTTCCACGCTTTTGTAAAAAGCGTTTTGAAAAGATGTGGACCAGTGTGTAAATGAGGACAAGCCCAATATAAAGACCAAAATCCCTCGCGTTAAAGCCTGTTGCCGATAAATAAATGCCCATAAAGAAAATCAATAAACAATATTCCATGAGTGTGAGTAATCTCAAATCGCTCGAACTCCTTCAATCAAATCATTCTCACTTATTATACCATATTGGACAAAAAGCCTTTGTTCTTAGCGAGAGACGTTTCTATCAATCGTTATTCATGTTATACTTCATAATGATGAATGAGTGATGGAGGATTAATAAATGATTGCAGTGAATAATGTTAGTTTGCGATTTGCTGATCGTAAATTATTTGAAGAAGTAAATATTAAGTTCACGCCTGGCAACTGCTACGGACTAATTGGTGCCAACGGAGCTGGTAAATCAACGTTCCTAAAGATTCTTTCTGGAGAAATTGAGGCTCAAACGGGCGATGTTCATATGAGTCCTGGGGAACGTTTAGCGATTTTAAAACAGAATCACTTTGAATATGAAGAGTTTGAAGTGTTAAAGGTCGTCATGATGGGTCATAAACGTCTATATGATGTGATGCAGGAAAAAGATGCGATCTATATGAAGCCAGATTTCTCAGATGAAGATGGAATTCGTGCAGCAGAGCTTGAAGGTGAATTCGCTGAGTTAAACGGATGGGAAGCAGAAAGTGAAGCCGCGATCCTATTAAAAGGTCTTGGCATTCCAGAGAGCCTACAATCGAAGAAAATGTCTGAGCTTGGCGGTTCTGAAAAGGTTAAAGTATTACTAGCTCAAGCCTTATTCGGTAAACCTGACGTTCTTCTTCTTGATGAGCCAACGAACCACTTGGACTTACAAGCGATTCAGTGGCTGGAAGAGTTCCTCATTAACTTTGAAAATACCGTGATTGTCGTATCGCATGATCGTCACTTCTTAAACAAAGTATGTACTCATATTGCGGATCTTGACTTCGGAAAAATCCAAGTGTATGTCGGTAACTATGATTTTTGGTATGAGTCCAGCCAATTGGCACTAAAACTAAGCCAGGATGCAAATAAGAAAAAAGAAGAACAAATTAAGCAGCTTCAAGAATTCGTTGCTCGGTTCAGTGCGAACGCTTCTAAATCGAAGCAAGCGACGTCAAGAAAGAAATTGCTTGATAAGATCTCGTTAGATGACATTAAGCCGTCTTCACGTAAATATCCATATGTTCATTTTGCGCCAGAGCGTGAAATCGGGAATGATGTCCTTCAAGTAGAAGGCCTGTCAAAAACGATTGACGGTGTAAAGGTACTGGATAACGTCAGCTTTATCATGAATCGTGAGGATAAAATTGCGTTCTTAAGCCGTCATGAGCTGGCTGTCTCGACGTTATTTAAAATCCTTGCTGGTGAAATGGAACCAGACAGCGGGACATTTAAATGGGGTGTTACTACGTCTCAAGCCTTTTTCCCGAAAGACAACAGTGAATATTTTGAAGGAAGCGATTTAGATCTTGTGGATTGGCTTCGTCAATATTCTCCTAATGATCAAAGTGAAAGCTTCTTGCGCGGCTTCTTAGGCCGTATGCTGTTCTCTGGGGAAGAAGTGAAGAAAAAAGCAAGCGTCTTATCAGGAGGAGAAAAGGTTCGCTGTATGTTATCGAAAATGATGCTCTCTGGAGCGAATATTCTGCTGTTAGACGAGCCGACGAACCATTTAGACCTAGAGTCCATCACGGCGCTGAATAACGGTCTCATGAGCTTTAAAGGGGCTATGCTCTTCTCATCTCATGACCATCAGTTTGTTGAAACCGTTGCAAACCGTATTATCGAAGTGACGCCAAATGGCATCGTTGATAAACAAACAACATATGATGAATTCTTGGCAGATCAAGACATTCAAAAAAGACTTCAAGAGCTTTATGCATAATGAAGAAAAGACATCCGCATGTGGATGTCTTTTTTATTTAAATAGCCCAGTTTCCATGACGGAAGATCGGTTCACGTTTACCATCTTTTGTGATCCCATCTATATTCATTTCTTTTGAGCCAATCATGAAATCGACGTGTGTAATGCTGCTGTTCACTCCAGCTGCGTCTAATTCCTCTCGTTTCATCTCTTTACCGCCTTCGATATTAAACGCATAACCGCTGCCGATAGCCAGGTGGTTTGATGCATTTTCATCGTAAAGTGTATTGTAATAGAGAATATTTGAGTTGGAAATCGGTGAATCATCAGGTACGAGGGCAACCTCACCTAAATAATGAGAGCCTTCATCTGTTTCAATCAAAGAAGTTAAAATGTCTTCGCCTTCTTTTGCTTTCACATCAATAATACGGCCATTTTCAAAGGTTAATGTAAAATCATCAATGATGTTTCCGGCATAGCTGAGCGGCTTTGTGCTTGAGACCGTCCCGTTTACGCCGTCTTTTTTAGGGACAGTAAATACTTCTTCTGTTGGCATATTGGCCATAAATGATACACCGCGTTCACTTACACTGCCGGCGCCTACCCAAATATGCTGTTCAGGAAGCTCGATCGTTAAATCTGTACCTGGCGCTTCATAGTGCAGTTTGTGGTAATGACGTTCATTTAAGACGGTTACTTTTTCATTTAGTGACTCATCATGCTTTTTCCATGCTTCAACTGGATCTGGCTGATCAGCACGGGCGACTTTAAAGATTTGTTCCCATAATAAAGAGACAGCCTCTTCATCTGTATGCTCAGGAAAAATCTTTTTCGCCCAATCTTTTGACGCAGCACCTACGACCGTCCAAGCGACTTTGTCAGATTGAACGTATTGACGATATGTATGAAGTGCTGAACCAGCAGCTTTTTGCTGTGCAGCAATTTTTTTCGAGTCAATGCCACGCAGAAGATCGGGGCTTTCTGACAAGATGGTAATAAAAGCACCGCCGCGTTTTGCGATGGTTTCCATCATTTGTGCTTCCCATTCTGGGAATTGCTCAAAAACATCTTGTGGGGCATGTTCATATTTTAACCGGGTGAGAACACCATCACTCCAGCGGATATGTACGTTTTTCGCTCCGCGTTTATACGCATGTTTTGCCACAAGGCGGACAAGGTCCACAGATTCAGTAAACGCAGATACGACCACTTCTTGACCATTTTGAACATTCACACCGACTTCAACGATGGTCTTTGCATATTGATCTAGTTGTTTTTCGAATGAACTCATAAAAAACCCTCCTTTAGTCATGTTCATCATATCAGATTTAAGACCGAAAAGGAAAATGGGGAGCCGCTTTGAAGCAAAATAAAAAAGCCGCTTTCGTGCGGCTTTTTTAGCGGTTCAGTTGTTTCACAGGCTGTGCATTAGAAGGGGGCATATGTGAAAACGACAGGCTCATTCCTCCTAAAATAATACCGGTTAAAATGACTGTGACAACGACCCGTTTACCTAAATCAAGCAACATGTTCTTCCTCCTTCACGTTTATCCATTCCTCACAATATGATCGAAATGATGAAAAAAGAAGTAGGACAGGAAGATTATTTTAACGTTTTTTGCAATTTGTGAATGACTTCTAATGAACGGCCCGTTCCGATTGCGACAGATTCAAGTGGATTTGCTGCAATGTGAACTGGAACGACAATCTCTTGAGAGAGCCATTCTTGAATCCCGTTTAACAGTGCACCCCCGCCAGTTAGAATCACGCCGCGGTCTACGATATCACCACTGAGCTCTGGAGGGCTGTCCTCTAATGTGGCACGGATCGCCTCTAAAATATGAAGAAGTGATTCACGCATAGCGCCTTGAATTTCATGAGATTCAAGTGTAATCGTTTTTGGGAGGCCTGTGACAAGGTCGCGTCCACGTACTTCTAATGATTCAGGCTCATGCTCAATGAGTCCATAACCGATTTCTATTTTCACTTGCTCAGCAGTCCGCTCACCGATCAGTAGATTATATTTCTTTCTCACAAATGTAATGATATCTTCATCCAGCTGATCGCCGCCAATTCGAATCGAATGACAAGAGACAACGCCGCCAAATGAAATGATCGCCACTTCTGTTGTTCCTCCGCCAATATCGACAACGACGTTTGCAACAGGCTCGTCTACCGGTAGATCAGCACCGATGGCAGCTGCGACAGGTTCTTCAATTAAATGCACATGCTTTGCCCCACAATTCTTGACAGCATCGCTGATTGCGCGGCGCTCGACAGCGGTTGAACCAGAAGGTGTACATACAACAACGGTCGGTTTTCTAAAGGTAAACCCGATATTTTTTCCTGCTTTTTTCATAATTTGTTTGAGTAAATCTGTGGTCATATCATAATCAGCGATGACACCGTCTTTCATCGGACGGATCGCCATAATTTTCCCAGGTGTTTTCCCAATCATCTCTTTTGCTTCTGATCCGACTGCAAGAACAGTTTTTGTTTCTGTGTCTACTGCCACGACGGATGGTTCATTTAAAATGATTCCCTTGTTTTTACTATAAACCAATATGTTAGCTGTTCCCAAATCAATTCCAATTTCGGCATGTTGAAACATGTTTTCACCCAATCTCTATTTTTGCTGTTTTAAACAATTTTACATTTAAAAGTTCAAAGGATAGATGTCATTTGTGGGGGTTTGTGATCACCTTGAAATGAATCTGTAAAATTCAAGTCTCATTTTGACAATCACAATAAATTTTACCTTTGATTTTTCGTTTATGAAAAAAATTTTTAAAGAGGAGAAACCTTTTAAAAATCTCTTACGTCTACGATATATCAATTGGTGAAAAACAGATTGATCTTGAGCTAACGAAAGAAAGAGGGAACGAATTTGAAATCTATCGGAGTCGTAAGAAAAGTAGATGAACTAGGACGTATTGTGATGCCAATCGAATTGAGAAGAGCACTTGATATCGCTATTAAAGACAGTATGGAATTTTTTATAGATGGAGATAAAATCGTCTTGAAAAAATATCAGCCTCAAGGCGTTTGTCTCATGACGGGTGAGATTACTTCAGAGAACCATGAATATGGAAATGGTGCCATTACATTAAGCGCTGAAGGCGCAGAACTACTGCTAAAAGAGCTTCAAGAGGCCCTTCAACAGTAAATAAAAATAGCCTGCTCTCTTCCTTTGTGATGAGAACAGGCTATTTTTTTCTGCAAAAAGTTCCTTAAAAATGCCCCATCTCCCTCAAAAAACAAGTGGAAAATGGTACAATTGACAAAGAATCTCAGGGCGGCAGGTGGAATCATTTGAACAAAACATACCAAGTACGGATCCTGTTATCTGTTCTTGCATTTCTATTAATCTTAAGCTGGGATTTCTTTTATTATCTCGGCGGCTATCAAATTAATTGGCCGCTCGATCTAGCCTTTACAATCGTTGTTTTAGCTGGTATTTGGGTCGTCTCAGGCTATGTAGACCGGTTAAATTTACTTGTGTCAGATTTAAACAAACGAGAAAAAGAAGCACACGAACTAACAGAGCGGCTGAATCGAATAACAGATAACTTGCAAGAAATCGTTTTTGAAACAAATGAAAAAGGTCAAATCATTTTTTTAAATCAAGCATGGAAACACATGATGGGGTACGACATAGAGGAATGTCTAGGTACGATGTATAATCAGTACTTTGATCAAGAGGAACATGTCGTCCAGCATTTGTTATCTGTGATAAAAGAGCATAAGGATGAGGGACGGGTTGAACTGCAGCTTGTTCATAAAGATGGAAGAAAAGTATGGGGAGATGTTCATTATAAGCTTTATTTTGATGAGCAGAACCAGTTTACTGGAGGCATTGGAACGGTTGCTGATATCACGAAACAAAAGCAGGCAAAGCTCGAGCTTGAAAGGTCCAATCAGCAATTGCAAATGCAGGCACAAAAGCTGGCAGTGGCAGGACAAATAGCCGCTGGGATTGCCCATGAAGTCAGAAATCCGCTAACCTCAGTAAACGGCTTTTTGCAGCTGATGAAAACACAATACCCTGAACGAACCGATTACTTTGATATCATCTTTTCTGAAATTAAACGGATTGACTTTGTTTTAAGTGAGCTGCTTGTATTAGCCAAGCCTCAATCGGTCCATTTTCAAGAAGTACAGCTTCATGATTTGCTAGAGCAGGTCATTACCCTACTAAACACAAATGCCGTTCTTTCGAATATTGACCTTAAACAGCCATTTAAAAAGAAGGATGCTGGAGCCATATTAGCAGACGCCAATCAAATGAAACAGCTGTTCATTAACTTAATCAAGAATGCAATAGAGGCGATGCCTGAAGGCGGCAGCATATACATATCAACAGAAAAAGTCATGAATGAGTGGAAAATCACGATTCAAGATGAAGGAAAAGGGATGTCTGAAGATGACATTCAGAAAATATACGATCCTTTCTTCTCTACGAAAAAAGAAGGAACTGGACTTGGTTTAACAATCTGTGCGACGATTTTAAAAGATCATCATGGAAGAATGGATGTAAAGAGTGAACTCAGAAAAGGGACAGCTTTTCATATTTATTTACCTGTGTATCAAAAAAGCAGGCAGCAGTAAGGCGAGAGGGATGTGATGATGATGAAGACGTTATTTGTATATGGGACACTTTTAAAGCACGAAAAGGACCACGAGACATTCATGAAAGAAAGCAGTCTATTCGCAACGTCTGCTTGGATCAAAGGGAGGCTGTACGATACAGGTGCAGGATACCCAGTGTGTGTTGTCTCTGAACATTATGCAGTATACGGAGAATTGTATGAGGTAAGCGATGAAACGTTGAATAAGATAGGTGAGCTAGAGGAAGGGTATGACAAGCAGGAAATAGATGTCATGACAGATCAGGGTCAGATACAAGCCATTGCATATACAGTAGGTGAGCAGAAGGCATCAGGACTAAAGGAGATTGAGAGCGGCTACTGGAAGGAATACAAGCTGTGGCAGCGCAAGCCGTCATCCTTTTATTATTTTGCCTACGGTTCCTGTATGGATGATGCAAGGTTTAAGCTTGCCAAAGTCGATCATTATTTCAAACAGATCATCGGCGGTGGTGCACTTGATCGTTTTACCACTAGATTTACACTCGTGCGGCCTGATGGATCAAGAGCCGATATGGTAGAAGACGGCGGAGAAACAGAGGGTGTTCTATACGAGGTGCCTTTTGATGCTATTCGTTATTTGTACAAGCGAGAAGGTGTTTATGAAGGCACGTATCGCCCAGCCTTTGTCGATGTCACGATAGGTGATCAAGTCTATCAGGACTGCTTAACCTTTCTCGTCTTAAAAAAGAATGAAGAAATTGCTCCTCCCGCTCATTATCGAAGTGAAATCGAAAAAGGAGCAGACCTTTACTTAAGTGAAGCGTTCCGTAAAAAAATTCGGTCGCATATGGATTCATTAATCAAACCGTAGTAAAATGCATGGTAAGTGATATAAAAGGAGTCTGAACATGAAAAAGGAATATGCAGTCATTGGTCTTGGGCGCTTTGGCGGAAGTATTTGCAAGGCGCTGAGCGAAGAAGGACTTGAAGTCATGGCCATGGATATGAATGAAGATCGTGTAAACGAATACGCTAAAATTGCGTCACATGCGGTGATTGGTGATTCGACGGATGAATCTGTCTTAAAAAATCTAGGCATTCGTAATTTCGATCATGTCATCGTGGCGATTGGAGAGAACATTCAAGCAAGTATTTTAACAACAATTATGCTGAAAGAGCTTGGCGTCAAAATGGTCACAGTGAAAGCTCAAAATGACTACCATGAAAAAGTACTTAACAAAATTGGGGCAGATCGCATTGTTCATCCAGAGCGAGACATGGGCAGACGGATTGCACATAAAATCATTTCCAACAACGTGCTCGATTACCTCGAGCTGTCAGATGAGTACAGTCTTATTGAAATCGTCGCAAACAGCAGACTAGCTGGGCATTCCCTTTTAGATCTCGACATTCGTGCAAGGTACGGGATTAATATTGTAGCAATTAAGCGCGGGAAAGAAGTCATTGTTTCACCGCTTGCAGATGAAATGATTCAAAAAGAAGATATCCTTATTGTCATTGGATCAGTAGCAGATATTGGACGCTTTGAAAAACGAGAAATGCAGAACGAATATTAAACACTCCGGCGGGGTGTTTTTTTTATATGGATATGTACACCTCGGGCGGACAATGAAGAGGAGAAAGCTTTGCAGAAAAGCTGTTTTTCGTCTGACCACCAGCAAAAAGAACCGTCGTTATTTTTCATGCAATTATCACTATTCAGAAATAAAAATCAATCCTCTGATATGGCTGATTTTCTCTAAATGTCATTGACTGGGCACACAGATTCGTTTACGATAAGAAACATTATATTGTTTACTCGGAGGAGGCAGTGTCGTTGGATAAGGAGCTTTTCAGACATCAAATTGAGGTCGCTGCAAAGAGAAAAAAAGCAGCCCTCGTGATTAAACATGCGAAGGTCATGGACGTGTTTAACCAGGAATGGATAGACGCTGATGTCGCTGTAGAAAATGGAAAAATAGTAGGGATTGGAGAGTACGAGGGAGAGAGGGAACTGGATGCAGCAGGTCAAATGCTTGTTCCTGGTTTTATTGATGGCCACGTTCATATCGAGTCCTCCATGGTGACCCCTGCTGAATTCTCCAAAGCTGTTGTTCCTCACGGTGTGACAACTGTCGTAACAGACCCGCATGAAATTGCCAATGTGTCAGGTGTTGCAGGTATCCGTTTTATGCTCAAAGAAGCGAGAAAAGCTGCTTTAAATATATATTTCATGCTGCCATCCTGTGTACCAGCAGTCAGCTTTGAACGATCAGGTGCTACGCTAAAAGCGAAAGATTTAAAGCCTCTTTATGAGGAGAAAGAAGTGCTTGGTCTTGCCGAAGTCATGGATTATGTCGGAGTGGAGCAGGCGGAAGAAGATATGCTTCAAAAGCTGCTCGATGCTCAACATGAAGATAAATTGATTGATGGCCACCTAGCAGGCTTAACGGACCGATTAATTAACGTGTACCGGACAGCCAATGTGCAAACAGATCATGAGGTAACAACGGCTCAGGAAGCCCTTGAACGTGTAAAACGAGGCATGTATGTCATGCTGAGAGAAGGGTCTGTCGCCAAAAACGTGAAAAACGTCTTACCTGCTGTTAATGAAAAGAATGCGAGACGCTTTTTCTTTTGTACCGATGATAAACATCTAGATGATTTACTGGCGCAAGGAAGTATTGATGAACAAGTACGCATGTCCATCAAAGAAGGATTGGACCCCTTTTTAGCGTATCAAATGGGCAGTTTAAACGCAGCAGAATGTTTTGACCTCAAAACAAAGGGAGCGATTGCACCAGGCTTTGATGCTGATTTTATGCTTATTTCTGACTTGAATAAGGTGGATATCACAAGCGTCTTTATTGCTGGAGAATTGGTCTCCGAGCATGGAGAATATCAACCGCGTGTCGACAAGGTCACGCCAAGTCCTTCATTAATGCGATCGGTACATGCAGTGGACGTTCAAGAGAAAGATCTAACGCTGCCTATCAGAGACCATCAAAAGATGAACGTCATTCGCATTATTCCAAATCAGCTTGAAACGAAATTAGAACAAGTATCTCCATCTAATCTCAATGGACAATTCACTAGTGATACAGATCGAGATGTATTAAAAATGGTGCTTGTCGAACGTCATCAAGGTCTTTCTGAAATTGGGGTAGGGATTGTCAGCGGCTTTGGCTTGAAAAATGGTGCGATTGCAACAACGGTGGCGCATGATTCGCATAACTTAATTGCCATTGGTACAAATGATGCTGACATGATCAAAGCGATTGAGACGTTAAAAGAAGCAGGGGGCGGTTTGACCGTTGTGAAGGGCGGCCAGCCGCTTCATACGCTTCCATTGCCGATCTCGGGCTTATTATCAGATCAACCTGCGCATGCGGTGAATGAAAGTCTTCATGCACTCCATGAAGCGTTAAATGCAACAGGATTTTCTTTAGATTTTAATCCGTTTTTGACCCTGTCTTTCTTGGCACTTCCAGTCATTCCTGATGTGAAAATGACAACAAAAGGATTGTTCGATGTGAGAAGCTTTCAGCATCTACCGATTCAATCATAAAACAATGACTAAACCCGCATGTAGATGGTCTATATGCGGGTTTTTCATATATTTGAACATAAAAAAAGAGACACAGCCAATTGGCATGTGTCTCTTTACTTGTTATTACACTTCCATAATGATCGGTAAGATCATTGGGCGGCGTCTTGTTTTTTCATATAGGAAAGGTGCAAGTGTGTCAGTAATTTCGTTTTTAATTTCTGACCATTGTGTCGTCTTGCGTTCCATTACTTTTTCAAGATGCTTTGAAATTAAATCTTGCGCGTCATTAATGAGGTCTCCAGATTCTCTCATGTAGACAAAACCTCTTGAGATCAAATCAGGACCAGCAGAAATTTTGAATTCTTTCATGTCCATGCTGACCACAACAATGACAAGACCTTCTTCTGAAAGAATGCGGCGGTCTCTTAACACGATGTTACCGATATCGCCAATCCCGCTACCGTCAATATACACGTTGCCTGATGGAATTTTTCCAGCGACACTTGCTTCGTCACCTTTCAGTGCAAGAACTTCACCGTTATCCATGATAAAGCAGTTTTCCTCAGGGATTCCGCAATCATTTGCCAATTTAATATGCGTTTTTTGCATGCGGTATTCACCGTGAATCGGCATGAAGAATTTTGGTTTAATTAAACGGAGCATCAGCTTCTGCTCTTCTTGTCCGCCGTGTCCGGATGTATGAATATTATTCAGTGAGCCATGAATAACCTCAGCCCCAGCACGATAAAGCTGGTTAATGGTACGGCTTACGCTAATATTGTTACCTGGGATCGGTGAAGATGAGAAGACAACAGTGTCTCCAGGATTAATGGAAATTTGGCGGTGTGTACCGTTCGCAATACGAGAAAGAGCTGCCATCGGTTCACCCTGACTTCCAGTACAAAGAATGGTCACTTTGTTTGCTGGAAGGCGGTTGATTTCATTGTGTTCAATGAACGTGTTTTTTGGACATTTGATATAGCCGAGCTCTTGTCCAATATCAATGGCAGACTCCATACTGCGCCCAAACACAGCGACTTTTCGGCCGTTGGCAACAGCGGACTCAATCACCTGTTGAAGTCTGTGAATGTTTGATGCAAATGTGGCAAAAATAATACGTCCATCTACTTTTCTAAAGATGTCATCAATGCTTTCTCCTACACGTCTTTCAGACATCGTAAATTCTGGAATTTCACTGTTTGTACTGTCAGATAGAAGGCAAAGGACGCCCTCTTTCCCGATCTCCGCCATTTTCGTTAAATTGGCAGGCTCGCCAACAGGAGTAAAGTCAAACTTGAAATCACCTGTATGTACGATGTTACCAGGAGGTGTCTTCACAACAATTCCATAAGAATCTGGAATACTATGCGTCGTTCTAAAGAAAGACACAGCTGTTTTTCTAAATTTAATTGTATCTTCTTCTTCAAAGATGTGAAGTTTTGTCTGTCTTAATAGACCATGCTCTTCCAATTTGTTACGAAGTAGGCCGATTGCGAGTTTGCCTCCGTAAACTGGAATATTCACTTGCTTGAGAAGGTAAGGGATACCGCCGATGTGGTCTTCATGTCCGTGAGTAATGAAAAGACCTTTGATTTTATCTTCGTTTTTAACTAAATACGTATAGTCAGGGATGACGTAATCAATTCCAAGAAGCTCATCTTCAGGGAACTTAATACCAGCATCAATTAAAATGATTTCATCTTGAAATTGAACGCCATACGTGTTTTTACCGATCTCGCCTAAACCGCCGAGCGCAAAAACTGCCGCCTGATCGTTTTTTACAAATTTCATTCCTCTCATAGCTCCAATACTTTAAAATTTTCACTTTCTCGTTCATAGTCTAAAAAAGCACCGTCTACAGGCTGAATGAATTCAATATTGTAGTTATGTTTTTTCAACTTATTGCGTACGTCTCTTTCAGAAACCGCTTCAACGTATAGTGAATCTGTGTGTTCTCTTACAGGTACCTCAGTCGTACTTGCCTGAAAAAATACCTTATATATCATCCAAATCTCTCCTTAAATACCGTATGTTACACTCGCTTATTCTATTATATTAAAAAAACGCGCATAAGAAAAGTCTCAGAGAAAAAAGGACCTTCAGCAAATGTGCGGAAGATCCCTTTAAGCAATCGATTTTTTACGAAGCATGTCCTTCCATTGTCTTCGAATTTTCTTACGCAGACGACGAAGCATCGTGGATCGCCTCCTTTCGGTATGAGTATAACTAGGCAGTATGTTCCGTTCTCTCTGTATACTTGTATTATATGATGTTTCCACTAAATGTTACATGGGTATATGTGGGAAATGGGCGTTTTAAGAGGAAGTGGTTTCGTTAGTGGAAATCTTTCTGTATGATGAAGGGGAGAAGGGATACATAACAAGTGACAGGAGACGAGATATGAAGAAAAAAGTCATCTTTTTTGATATCGACGGTACTTTATATGACCATGATAAAAAAATACCTGAATCAACGAAGCGAGCTGTTCGTTTATTAAAAGAAAAAGGGCATCATCTATTCATTGCATCTGGACGCTCGCCTTTTCTGATTCAGCCTGTTTTAGAAGAATTAGGGCTTGACTCATTTATTGCGTATAACGGTCAATATGTCTTGCACAAGGGAGACGTCATTTACAGGAATCCGCTCAAACAGGAGCTCATGGAAAAAATTTATGAAACAGCGGATCACCATGATCACCCGCTTGTTTTCATGGGAGAAGAAACGATGAAGGCGTCTGTGCCGAACCATCCGTTTATCCATGAAGGGATTGGCACCTTGAAAACAGAGCATCCCGAGCATGATTTGTCTTTCTTTAAAGAACATGATATTTATCAGATGCTGTTATTTTGTAAAGCAGAAGAGGAAGATCAATACGAGGCGTTTCGTGAAGAAATTGACCTTGTCAGGTGGCATGAGGTGTCTACCGATGTGCTGCCAAAAGGTGGATCAAAGGCTGAAGGAATCAAACGAGTGATGGAAAGACTGTCTTACGATCAAAAGGACACCGTTGCCTTTGGAGACGGGCTGAACGATAGAGAAATGATTTCGTTTGTTGGAACTGGTGTTGCTATGGGGAATGCCGTAAATGAATTAAAGCAATTAGCTGATTTTGTCACCAAACCTGTAGATGAAGGCGGCATATTTCACGCCTTGACCGAATTAGGCCTTATTGAAGAATAAAAAAGAAGACCCGCTTGATGGATGGGTCTTCTTTTCATTTATGATCTGCCGATTGCAACAGCGTTGTCTGGCTCGGCGAATGGATGATCCTTTTGAATATGATCATAAAACATAATGCCGTTTAAATGATCAATTTCATGCTGAAAAACGATGGCCGGGAACCCTTTTAGGCGGATATCAATCTCTTCACCTTCAAGTGTTGTGCCTTTCACCCTGATTTTTTCATAACGCGGGACAAATCCAGGGATGGCCTCATCAACAGATAAGCAGCCTTCTCCAGTGGCTAAATAAGCTCTTTTGACTGAATGACTGACAATACGAGGGTTGAATAGGGCATAGCTGTAAAGCTCTCCATCTTCGTCCTCACAGTGAACAGCGATCATTCGTTTACTGATATTGATTTGTGGAGCTGCTAAGCCAACACCGGGTCTGAGTCCATATTTTTCAGCAATGTCTGCATCCTGACTATTCTTGACAAATTCGATCATGTCCGCTAATTGCTGTTTTTCTTCCTCTGTTGGCGGGAGTTCAACCGCTTCAGCTGTTTGTCTTAAGACGGGGTGCCCGTCTCGCACGATATCATCCATGGTAATCACAAAACTTCACTCCTATTTCCTTTGTATGTAAAGTATATAAAATGATACACAACATATGCAATGAAATAAAGAAGACCGGTCGCATGAGACCGGTCAGAGGCTTATTCAGCCATTAGCAGCAGCCACCGCCGCCTAAGAATGCTGCACCAACAATGATCAATAGAATGAATAGGACGACGATTAAAGCGAATGTACGTCCACCACCGTAACCGTACCCGCCACCATAACTTGGATAGCAACAGCCGCCACCGTATCCGTAACCGTACCCGCCGTATCCACCATACATACTTCCATGACTATAATTAGACATACTTTTGACCTCCTTTGGAAATACACTTGGCCTCTCATAAGTGAAGGCGAAGCGTGTAATATAAACTATGTATGAATACACTATTTGTATAGTCATGAGCCTAGAGCATGAAAAAAATCTTCTCCCCCCTCAAAAGGACAGCTTCTATCCTTGTCATAAACGCCCTGAAAAATTATAGTGGTATGTGGAGATATAAAGGGGGACCTTGTAATGAAACAGATGAAAAGCATAAAAGCAGGTGCTGCTTTAGCGGGGATATGTACCCTCTTGCTTACGGGGTGCGGAGGCCAAAATCCGTTTCATGAGATGCAAGACGCCATGACGAAAATGAGCGAAAAAGAGGCATCCTTTCAAAAAGAACAAGGCACACTGCAAAGCTATGAGGAAAAAGAACAGCAGTTATATGAAAAAATGATACAAACAACAAAGGACCATCCAAAAACAGTATCTAGTCTGTCTGATCAAGCATTGGCATCAGCTGCGAAGCGTGAAGAACATTTGAAAACAGAAAAAGAGAGCATGGAAAAGGCGAAAAAAGAATTTGAAGCGGTAAAGGAATCCGCGAGCCGGATAAAAGATGAAGAAGTAAAAGCCAAAGCAGATCAAACCGTCCAATCCATTCAAAAAAGGTATGCATCGTATGATCAGCTGTACCGTGAGTATCAAAAGGCGCTGAAACAAGACAAGCATTTGTACCAATCCTTAAAAAAGAAAGACTTAGGATATCAAGAGCTGAAATCCAAACTAAAATCAGTGAATCGTTCATACAGCAAAGTCAGAAAAGAAAGTAAGAAGTTCAATCAATATACAGATCAATTGAACGAACATAAACAGGCTTTATACAGAGCGGCATACCAAGGGTCAAAAAAGAGCTGAAAATAGCTCTTTTTTTATTTTTCGACAAAAACAAACATTTGCTATTGTAGTACAGTAGTGCACTCTATACTAGTACAGATTGTACTGTTTGTTAAACAGATTGATACAGTTCGCAATAAAAAGTAAAGCGAATACATTTATTTAGATAAAGCCGTTAAATCAATTGACGGACTATTTTTCTTGTTGTAAACTATTCCTTGTTAACAGAAGTTGTATTAGTTTTTTGTGAACTATCGTTAATACAGTTAGAAGAACTCAAAAGCAAGCGATCATCTAATGTTTCGACAACGATCTTTGTGGCTATTATATACAGGAGTCATATGAGCATTTTGGGTTATCCTATATCTGTATGTATAAATGGATTCACGACAAATTGACTGTTAAAAGAAAGGAAGAGGTGACTTTAGAATGGCTGCAAAAACAAAAAAAGCAATTGTTGATAGCAAAAAGCAATTTGATGCCATCAAAAAGCAGTTTGAAACGTTCCAAATTTTAAACGAAAAAGGCGAAGTCGTAAACGAAGCGGCAATGCCGGATCTTTCAGATGACCAATTAAAAGAATTAATGCGCCGTATGGTGTTTACACGTGTATTAGATCAACGTTCAATTTCATTGAACCGTCAAGGACGTCTTGGCTTCTATGCGCCAACAGCTGGACAAGAAGCTTCTCAGCTTGCAACTCACTTTGCACTTGAGAAAGAAGATTTTATTCTTCCAGGATATCGTGATGTTCCACAATTAATCTGGCACGGTCTTCCACTAACAAAAGCTTTCTTGTTCTCTCGTGGACACTTTGTTGGGAACCAAATGCCTGAAGATGTGAATGCACTTTCCCCGCAAATCATTATCGGTGCACAAATCATTCAAGCTGCTGGTGTAGCTCTTGGTTTGAAAAAGCGCGGCAAAAAAGCTGTTGCAATTACTTACACTGGTGATGGCGGAGCTTCACAAGGTGATTTCTATGAAGGTATTAACTTTGCAGGGGCTTACAAAGCGCCAGCGATTTTTGTTGTCCAAAACAACAGATATGCGATCTCTACACCTGTTGAAAAGCAATCTGCTGCACAAACGATTGCACAAAAAGCAGCTGCAGCTGGTATCGTAGGCGTACAAGTTGACGGTATGGATGCATTAGCTGTATATGCAGCAACTGCTGAAGCTCGTGAGCGTGCTGTCAATGGTGAAGGTCCAACATTAATCGAAACTCTTACATTCCGTTACGGCCCACATACAATGGCTGGTGACGATCCAACAAGATATCGTACAAAAGAAGATGAAAACGAGTGGGAGCAAAAAGATCCATTGGTACGCTACCGCAAATTCTTGGAAAACAAAGGCCTATGGTCTGAAGAAGAAGAGAATAAAGTCATCGAAGATGCAAAAGAACAAATCAAACAAGCAATCAAAGAAGCTGACGAACAGCCTAAGCAGAAAGTCACTGACTTGATTGAAAACATGTACGAAGTGAAACCATTCAACTTAGTTGAACAGCTTGAAATTTACAAACAGAAGGAGTCGAAGTAAGCCATGGCGCAAATGACAATGATTCAAGCGATCACTGATGCGTTACGCACAGAACTGAAAAATGACGAAAACGTTCTCGTTTTCGGAGAAGACGTTGGTGTAAACGGCGGCGTATTCCGTGCGACTGAAGGATTGCAAAAAGAGTTTGGTGAGGATCGCGTATTCGATACTCCACTAGCTGAATCTGGTATTGGCGGTCTTGCAATTGGCCTTGGACTACAAGAATTCCGCCCAGTAATGGAAATTCAATTCTTCGGATTCGTTTACGAAGTATTAGATTCTATTTCTGGACAAATGGCTCGTATGCGTTACCGTTCTGGCGGACGCTGGCATTCTCCAGTGACAATCCGTTCTCCATTCGGCGGAGGGGTTCATACACCTGAGCTTCACGCTGACAGCTTAGAAGGTCTTGTAGCACAGCAGCCTGGTATCAAGGTTGTTATTCCTTCAACACCTTACGATGCAAAAGGACTATTAATTTCTGCCATCCGTGACAACGATCCGGTTGTGTTCCTTGAGCATATGAAACTATATCGTTCTTTCCGTCAGGAAGTTCCTGAGGAAGAGTATACAATTGAAATCGGTAAAGCTGACGTGAAACGTGAAGGTTCTGACCTTTCCATCATCACTTACGGTGCAATGGTTCACGAATCACTTAAAGCTGCTGAAGAACTCGAAAAAGAAGGCGTTTCTGCTGAAGTCATCGACCTTCGTACAGTAAGCCCGCTTGATATTGAAACAATCATCGCTTCTGTTGAAAAAACAGGACGTGCGATCGTTGTTCAAGAAGCACAAAAACAAGCTGGTATTGCTGCAAACGTAGTAGCTGAAATCAATGACAGAGCAATCCTTAGCCTAGAAGCACCAGTACTTCGTGTAGCTGCACCTGATACTGTATTTGCTTTCTCACAAGCTGAGAGCGTATGGCTTCCAAACCATAAAGACGTGCTTGAAACAGCTAAAAAAGTGCTTGAATTTTAATTAAATGATAGAGGGGAAAAGAATTTATTTCTCTTCCCCTTTATCAATTACATGATCGTGTAATGATGACACAACAAGGGTTCAACAAAATCTAGGAGGCGAAAAACAGTGGCATTTGAATTTAAACTTCCGGACATCGGAGAAGGTATCCACGAAGGTGAGATCGTTAAGTGGTTCGTAAAACCAAACGACGAAATCAATGAAGATGATGTTTTAGCAGAGGTACAAAATGATAAAGCAGTTGTAGAAATTCCTTCACCTGTTAAAGGAAAAGTATTAGAATTAAAAGTTGAAGAGGGAACAGTTGCAACTGTAGGACAAACAATCATTACGTTTGATGCACCTGGTTACGAAAATCTTCAATTTAAAGGCAGCGAAGAAGAAGGCGAAGCAAAAACTGAAGCTCAAGTACAAGGTACTGCTGAAGCTGGTAACGAGCCTGAAAAGAAAGAAGTTGCTCAAGAAGCAGCAGCAGCAACTGGTGCAGGCGCACAAGAGCAAGTAGATGCTGATCCAAACAAACGCGTAATTGCTATGCCATCTGTACGTAAATATGCTCGTGAAAAAGGCGTTGAAATTTACAAAGTTGCAGGTACTGGTAAAAATGGCCGCGTGCTAAAAGAAGATATTGACAGCTTCGTTAATGGTGGTTCTGCAGCTCAAGAAGCAGCACCTCAAGCAGCTGAAAGTGCGAAAGAAGAAGCAGCTCCAAAAGCGGCAGCAGCTCCAGTTCTAGAAGGAGAATTCCCAGAAACTCGCGAGAAAATGAGCGGAATCCGTAAAGCAATCGCGAAAGCAATGGTGAACTCTAAGCATACAGCTCCTCACGTAACATTAATGGATGAAGTTGATGTCACAAACCTTGTAGCACATCGTAAGCAATTCAAACAAGTTGCAGCTGATCAAGGAATCAAGTTAACTTACTTGCCTTACGTTGTAAAAGCTCTAACTTCTGCTTTGAAAAAGTACCCAGTACTTAACACTTCTATTGATGATAAAACAGATGAAGTTGTTCAAAAGCATTACTACAACATCGGAATTGCAGCTGACACTGAAAAAGGCTTGCTTGTTCCAGTTGTGAAAAATGCAGATCGCAAAGCAATTTTCGAAGTATCTAACGAAATCAACGAGCTTGCAACAAAAGCACGCGAAGGTAAATTGGCTCCATCTGAAATGAAAGGTGCATCTTGCACAATCACAAACATCGGTTCTGCTGGTGGACAATGGTTTACTCCAGTCATCAACCACCCAGAAGTAGCGATCCTTGGTATTGGCCGTATCGCTGAAAAAGCGATTGTTCGTGATGGCGAAATCGTTGCAGCTCCAGTCTTAGCTCTTTCCCTAAGCTTCGACCACCGTATGATTGATGGAGCTACTGCGCAAAATGCCCTGAACCACATCAAGCGTTTATTGAATGATCCACAATTAATTTTAATGGAGGCGTAATTTCATGGTAGTAGGAGATTTCCCAATCGAAACTGATACTCTTGTCATCGGTGCAGGTCCTGGTGGGTATGTAGCTGCTATTCGCGCTGCACAACTTGGACAAAAAGTAACAATCGTTGAAAAAGGAACGCTTGGCGGCGTATGTCTAAACGTCGGCTGTATCCCTTCAAAAGCATTGATTAATGCGGGACATCGTTTCGAGAATGCAAAGCATTCTGAAGACATGGGTATCAAAGCTGAAAACGTAACAGTTGATTTCACAAAAGTTCAAGAGTGGAAAGCTTCTGTTGTGAACAAATTAACAGGTGGAGTTCAAGGTCTTCTTAAAGGAAACAAAGTAGACATCGTAAAAGGTGAAGCTTATTTCGTAGACAGTAACTCTGTACGTGTAATGGATGAGAATTCAGCACAGACTTACACTTTCAAAAATGCAATTCTTGCAACTGGATCTCGTCCAATTGAATTGCCTGCATTTAAATACACTGACCGTGTCATCAACTCAACTGGTGCTTTAGCGCTTAAAGAAGTACCTAAGAAGTTAGTTGTGATCGGTGGTGGATACATCGGTACTGAGCTTGGGACTGCTTATGCAAACTTTGGAACAGAAGTTGTCATCCTTGAAGGTGGAGACGAAATCCTTCCAGGTTTCGAAAAGCAAATGAGCTCTTTAGTGAAACGTAACCTGAAGAAAAAAGGAAACGTTGAAATCCATACAAACGCTCTTGCAAAAGGTGTTGAAGAAACATCTGACAGTGTCACTGTTACTTTCGAAGTAAAAGGTGAAGAAAAAACTGTCGATGCTGACTACGTACTTGTAACAGTTGGTCGTCGTCCAAATACTGATGAGCTTGGTCTTGAGCAAGCAGGTGTTGAATTGACAGACCGCGGAGTTGTCAAAACTGACAAACAATGCCGTACAAACGTACCAAACATCTATGCAATTGGTGACATCGTTGATGGCCCGCCGCTTGCACACAAAGCATCTTACGAAGGTAAAATTGCAGCTGAAGCAATCGCTGGAGAGCCAGCTGAAATTGATTACCTTGGTATTCCTGCTGTTGTATTCTCTGAGCCAGAACTTGCAACTGTTGGATACACTGAAGCACAAGCGAAAGAAGAAGGAATCGAAATCGTTGCAGCGAAATTCCCATTCGCAGCTAACGGACGTGCACTTTCTCTTGACGCAACGGATGGCTTCATGAAAATGATCACTCGTAAAGAGGATGGTCTAGTGATCGGAGCACAAATCGCAGGTGTTGGCGCGTCTGATATGATTTCAGAGCTTAGCCTTGCAATCGAAGCTGGTGTGACGGCTGAAGATATCGCCATGACAATTCACGCTCACCCAACTTTAGGTGAAATTACAATGGAAACGGCTGAAGTAGCAATTGGAAGCCCAATCCATATCGTAAAATAATGAACGTAGAAACCCTCTCCAAAAGGAGAGGGTTTCAGATTGTTGACAAAGGGCTAAAATGATCTTGATTTTAGCCCTTTGTCCTCTTTTTAGTGTGACATGAAAACCTTTGCAGTCTAGGAAGGACGAGTACCGGCGCGGAGCGAATTTGAGATTCGTGAGCACTGGCACGCAGGACTGACAAAGAATGCGAGGGTTTGTCTACACGCTGAATCCTCTCCAAAAGGAGAGGGTTTTTTTATGTATACCTATAACCATCCCTAAAACAGAAAATCCCTCATGAGCAGAGGGATTTTTTCATAAGGATATATATATGCAAATGCAAGGTCGAATCGTTAATTTGTATTCACTCGGTCTAATGCTTGGCATAGAGGTGATAAGATATCCTCTTTACTTCGGACATTTCCTTCAACCTTCACAATGACTTTTTCATTATTGACTAGTAATATAGCTGGCAATTCATCTACTTCATTTTTCCAGCCTTTTCGATCTTCTTTGACAATCATCTTTGACATTTCCTTCGGATACTGATTTTTTAAGTCGAGCACTGCATCATAATAAGGACTTTCTTTATCAAGGTTTTCTGCATCAGTAAAAAAGAGAATTCTCGGTTTTTGAATATGACTGACCTGATCTGTCTGGTTTGGTATGATATACGCAAACGAGCATGAACTAAGTAGAAAGAGCATAGGGAATATAATGAGAAGGGGCCTCATAAAATTCAATCTATTCACCTCAAAATCCTTTGGGGTTGTACCAACATTTTTAGGAGCTGATTACCTGTTAGTCACTCTAGTGTATCATGTCTTTTTTGACAATTTTCGATTGTTACTCAATTGTTACAGAATTGATATGAAGCAAAATACAATTGAAACGTTCCCTCAATATGATAAGGAAAGAGCATATAGTTATAAAAAATGATTAATTATGTCATACAATTAACCGTTGACAACTTAAATGTGACATCATATTATAGAGATAAGAAATAGATAAAACGCTTTCAAACTATGAGTGAAGAAAAGGGGAATGTACGTGGGTACAATTATTTGTCAAGATTGCAATGAAACCATTGATCAATTTGAGAATGAAAAAGTGACAACACTTTATGGAACATGTGGTCACTGTCATTGCTGTGATGAAGCCTCTGAATAAATAAAAAAGCATGCAGCTCCATTTGGGGCTGCATGTTTCTTTTTTATAAAATCGGTTTTTGTTCCTTAATGACGCGGATCATGTCTAGTGTTGAATCTTCAGGTCCTTGCACAGGAAGACCAATTTCAATATTTTTAAAGACATACGAGATATTTTCTTCTGTGATAATTTCACCCGGTATAAAAATGGGAATGCCTGGCGGGTACACCATGACGAATTCTGCAATAATACGGCCAGCCGCTTCTTTAAATGGAACGACCTCCGTTGTTGCGTAAAAAGCATCACGCGGTGTCATGGCAAGAGACGGGATCTCAGGCAGTAACACTTCTGTTACCGCTTGTTTGCGGCCTTCAAGCGCAGAGGCTGCGGCAATCTCCTCCATAGCCGTTACAAGAGTATCAATCGTCTCATCAGAATCTCCAGGAGTTACGATACATAAAATGTTGTACAGGTCCGAGAGTTCCACTTCAATTCGGTAGCTTTCTCTCAGCCATTTTTCAACATCATGTCCATTTAGCCCAAGGTCTTTAATCGAGATAATTAGTTTCGTTGGGTCATAATCGTAAGTAGAAGCTGAACCGAGAATTTCTTCACCAATACAAGTAATCCCATCAATTTTATTCAAACGGCTTCTCGCTGATTCCGCTAAACGAATGGCTTCATCTGCAAGTGCCTTTCCTTCAGTGGCTAATCGCTTTCTAGCGACATCAAGTGACGCTAAGAGCAAATAAGAAGTGGACGTTGTTGTCAGCATGCTCAAAATGGATTGTACACGATCCTTTGAAATAAGCCCTTCCTTCATATTTAAAATAGAGCTTTGGGTAAGGGAGCCGCCAAGTTTATGGACACTTGTTGCCGCCATATCGGCACCCGCCTGCATCGCAGATAACGGAAGCTCATCGTGAAAATGTATGTGAACACCGTGTGCTTCATCCACAAGGACAGGTACATCAAATGAATGGGCAATTTCTACGATTGTTTTTAAATCAGCTGAAATGCCAAAATACGTTGGGTTAATCACAAGCAGCCCTTTTGCATCTGGGTGTTCAGTCAGTGCTTTTTTAGCTGACTCTGGCGTAATGCCATGTGAGATGCCAAGCTCTTTGTCGATGTCTGGGTGAATAAAAACAGGCACTGCACCAGAAAATACAATGGCAGACATAATCGACTTATGGACGTTACGCGGAACAATGATTTTATCCCCGGGTCCACAGACAGTCATCACCATTGTCATAATCGCGCCGCTTGTTCCTTGAATGGAGAAAAACGTATGGTCAGCACCGAATGCTTCTGCTGCGAGCTCTTGTGCGTCTTTGATCATCCCTCGAGGTGAATGTAAATCATCAAGAGGTTCTATATTAATAAGGTCAATGCTTAATGCATTGTCTCCAATGAATGCTCTAAATTCAGGATCCATTCCGGCTCCTTTTTTATGGCCTGGAATGTGAAATTGGACTGGATTGCTTGAAGCATGTTTTTTTAGTCCAGTGTATAAGGGTGTATCATGTTGTGACAATTGCTTTCCCACCTTCATCGAAATACCTGCTATTATTATACCAATAACAGCAGATTTCATTGCATAAAACAAAAGAATTATATTATGAACTGATCGGAATGTAAAGCATAAAATCGATCGGTTTCTGATCAAACTGATGCTATAATAAAAGTTCAAATAAGAAATGCGTGTTAAAGTGAGGGACAAGTAAATGGAATATCAATATCCAATGGATGTCGACTGGACAACTGAGGAAAAAATGGCGGTCATTTCGTTTTTTCAAGCGGTTGAAAAAGCATATGAAAAGGGAATCGCCAAGCAAGAGCTATTAAAGGCTTATCAACAATTTAAAAAAGTTGTGCCATCGAAAGCTGAGGAAAAGACGCATTGTGCGGCGTTTGAAAAGGGAAGCGGGTATTCCCCTTATCGCACAGTGAAAAGTGCCAGAGAGGCAGAAGAAACAACGCTAATACGTATGTGAAAAAACGAGCCGACATAGGCTCGTTTTAGCGTGTAGACAAACCCTCGCATTCTTTGTCAGTCCTGCGTGCCGGTGCTCACGAATGTCAAATTCGCTCCGCGGCGGTACTCATCCTTCCTAGACTGCAAAGGTTTTCATGTCACACTAAAAAGAGGACAAAGGGCTAAAATCAAGATCATTTTAGCCCTTTGTCAATAATCTGAAACGAGCCGACATAGGCTCATTTTTTTATACGGATTCTTTTTGTGTAAAGCGGTATAGATAAGTTAACGTTCGGAAGGCATGTTCGATCTTTGATAGGAATTCTTCATTATTCATTTGAACGACCTCTTCTCGGGGCAGTTGGATGCCGCAAAGGAGCTCCGCTTTCTTGACGGTTTGAACACGTTCAAACAGTGTTTTCAGCTGTTCAGCATCAAGTTCGCTGTGACGGAGTACATCTGGTTTCATATGATCTTTAGACCAAACAAAGTCTTGCGGAATCTTCTTTTGAATCGTGTCCAGCTCTTTTTCGAATAATTGCCCATACTCACCTTTTACTGGAGATTCATAAATGAGCGCAAACCATACAAATACATGAGTTTTCCAAAGCCCAATTTGAAAATGAGGGAGCTTTTTATACCCTCGTTTGCTGTTTGCAAAAGCAACCCACGTATCATTTGGCGGGTTGACTGATCTTCTCGCATGCTTTGCGACGTGAACAAACATTTCGTCTCCTGTAATAGAAGAAAGAAGCGGTGCAAAATGTTCACCAAGTGCCTCAAGCTTTGGTCGGACTCTTTCTTTTAATACGGTCATCCGTTCATCTAAACCGTCAACTGTAAATGTTTCAAAATCTTCATCTCTAAAACGCATCTCAGCCATGTTATGCCTCCTGTATCTTTTCGTTGATCATATTTTATCATAGCTTGGGTCAAGCTCAAAAAAAGATGCACCGCCAGGTCAAAGTTGACGGAGGACAGGGTGCCGGAGTTTAAACATATCGAATTTGTGGTACATAACAAATAGGTAAAGACACAATTTTCAGAATGTCGTTGCGGTTATGCGATCGCTTCATACGATATAAGCAAGAACCAATTCTCTTATGAATTGAATTTTTTATCAATGAAAACTGACAAGGAATGAATCATTCTCTGGAAGGGGCGTTGACCAATGAAGCAAATCGTGAAGCCTGGGTATAGACAAGAGAAGAAGAATCGCATCGCTGTGTGGAGATTAGAGGTTGACTATGAGCTTTCTACGCTTCATGAAGCCATCGAGCAAAAAGATGATATCCAAATTGAACGCAGCAAACGAAAGCTTGAGCGCCTAAGAAAAGAATGGGAGCAGCTCCAAGGGTAAAACAAGGGGAGGTAAAAACGAACCAAGTCATCGGTTCGTTTTTGTATGAAGCTGCTTTTTTCTTGCTTTTACGTACATAATATCAGTATGCTAATACAAATAGGTCTACATAGAAAAGAGGTTTACAGTCTGATGACAAACTGGGTGGAAATTGACCGTCTTGCAAAGCTTTGGGTGAAAGAAGCGGGAGGCCGCATTAAGGCATCCATGCAGGAAGGTCTATCAATTGAAACAAAATCAAATCCAAATGATCTTGTCACAAACATCGATAAAGAAACAGAACGTTTCTTCATTGAAAAGATTCAGTCGACATTTTCAGATCATCACATTTTAGGAGAAGAGGGCCAAGGGGAAGAGGTGACCTCTCTTGACGGGATTGTCTGGATCATAGATCCAATTGATGGCACAATGAACTTTGTCCATCAAAAACGAAATTTTGCCATTTCAATTGGGATATTTGAAAATGGTGTGGGGAAGATTGGTCTTATTTATGACGTCATTCATGACGAACTCTATCATGCGGTCAAAGGAGAAGGGGCCTACATGAATGATATTTTACTTCCGCCTTTAAAAGATGTTGCCATTGAAAAGGCCATTGTTGGTATTAACCCGACATGGGCGATTGAAAGCCCGCATTTTGACGCCAAGCCATTTGCCCGTCTCGTACGCGACGTCAGAGGGACACGAACGATCGGATCAGCTGCGCTTGAGCTTGCTTATATTGCAAGCGGCAGAAGTGACGCATATGTCACGTTAAGGCTTGCGCCGTGGGATTATGCGGCCGGCTGTGTGCTCTTGGACGAGGTAGGGGCTGTTTATTCAAACATTCACGGTGAACCACTCACCTTCCTAGATAAAAATAGCATTGTTGCCGGAAATCGATCCATTTGTGAAAAAATCTTGCATGATTACATAAAAGGAAGCGGAAATAAAAGATAAAACAAACCATCACTTCATTCTAATGGAGTGATGGTTTTGTTTGATATAAAACTTTTTGATAAGAGAAATGTCCATACGATTGAAACTTTAAATTGATGTTAAGGCTTGTGAACAGATGTTTGATTTGCTTAGTGAGGTATCCTCTGATTTTATTTCAAGTGAATACAACAAAACATTCCAAAAAGATTAAATAGAATGTCCTCAAATTAAGAGGCATTCAAGGGCTATCTTAGAAATCGCAAGTGAAAGCACTTTTCTTTAAGTTAGATGAGAGTTGAAATGAACGATACATTGGGTGGAGTTTAAAGTGAGTGATGAATGAATCCTCTATATAGAAGGAGCTAGTGAATAAACAAGTATATTGACATGTGAAAATGTTATCATCTTTATCGAGAAACGAAAGGGACGATTCCTCTCATGAAGATGCTGGATGACCATGGATCAAAAAAGAAAGTTCGAAATGCGCTACTATAGAAAGCTGTTATTACGGGCGGGTATCGTATACGTTATCATGCTCATTATATATTGGATAAAATAAAGAACCCCCATCTGGATGAACCAGATAGGGGGCTAAGATTAGCTTAATTTTTCTTTAGCCATTTGAACGGCATCAAAGAAAGTTTTAAGTTGGTCTTGAGGGAATTTTTTGATTAATTGGTTTAAAACCATTAATTCAGTAGAGCTGAACCCAAGACTTTTTGCGATTTTTTGATCAATGACAACATTTCCTTTTTTGTCAAGAACGATAGCGTCTCCAGCAAGATCAGCAAGTCTGATCGCTGAGTTGAAAAACTTTTCAAATTTAGTCGCTTCTTCTTGAGTAAGACCAAGTTCAACAGCTTTCTTAGCATCAAATACTAACTTTCCTTTTTCGTTTTTAGAGATACTTTCACTGAAAACGATTGTAAGAACAGCTGCACGATCTAAGAATTTCTCAGCAGCAGCAGCTTCTTCTTCAGTAAGACCAAGCTCAACAGCTTTCTTAGCATCGAATGTGTAAGTATTGTCTTCCTCGATAAATGAATTAACGAGGATACTAATAACACGCTCGTTCTTCTCCAATAAATCTTTAATAATTTGTTGCTGCTCAAAAGGAATCCCTTTGAAAGTTGCAGCACTTGCTTGCCCAGGAGCTACTGTTGTGAAAGTAAAAATGATAGCTAAAGCGAAAAATACAACAGAGCTGAGCGATTTGCTCAAAAACTTCTTCATGCTTCTTTTCTCTCCCTTTTCTGTTAAATTTTGTTGCAAGAACAGCATACCATGAGAAACTTTGTGGAAGAATAGGAAAAATGTAACTTTATGTTTGAATTTGGAGAACTATAAAAGTTCTTGTCGAAAAATGGAAGAGTTCAGATTGCTTACATTTGCCAACTATATATGAAGTTTTTAGTTGAATCATCAGGATTACATAGGTGGTTGGTCTTGATTTCACCCAAAATAAAAAGCCTTCTACATGTAGAAGGGACTGACCCCATAAAGTGAGACAAATAAAAACACCTTTAAGTTGAAAATCGGGTATATCATATCTGAAAACAATTTGGAGGTGTTTTTTGTATGGGAACAAGAGTCAGTTACCCCGCAAGTGTAAAAGAAGAGGCGGTTCAGATGAAGTTGGCAGGAGTCTCAACAAAAGAAATCATGGACAAGCTAGGAATTAAGAATAAAACACAAGTGAAAACTTGGATGAAATGGTATCACAATGGTGAAACCCACCGGTTTCATCAACCTGTTGGAAAGCAGTATTCATACGGTAAAGGACCTGAATACCAAGATGAAAACGAGAGATTGAAAACAGAAAATCGCTATCTAAATCAACAAATAGACATATTAAAAAAGTACCGAGAATGGGAAAGGTGGTGGAAAAAGAAGCACTCGTGTCGATCTACGAAACGGTAAAAGATAAAGTGAGTGTCAGTGAATTCTGTCAGCTATTTGAAGTGGCTAAATCAACATTTTATCGTTGGAAAAAACAAGATCATCATCACTCAGAGCAACATGGGTTAATCAAGCTTATTTCAACACTTTGTAAGTTGCACAAGTATACGTATGGGTATCGTAAAATAACGGCTCTTCTACGCAAAGAAATGAAGATTAACCATAAGAGAGTACAACGAATGATGCAAACCTACGGTTTGCAGTGTCGTGTGAAAGTGAAAAAGCGTAAACAGACCGGTCAACCCTATTACATTGCAGAAAATCACTTAAAACGAGATTTTTCTGCGACAAAGCCACTTGAAAAATTGGTGACTGATATCACGTATTTGCCATTTGGGCAAAAAATGCTTTATCTATCCAGCATAAAAGATTTATATACAAGTGAGGTTGTGGCTTATACGATTGGTGATAAACAGGATGTTTCTCTTGTTTTAGATACATTGAAGCAGTTAAAGACACTGCCTAAAGGCTGCGTACTTCATAGTGATCAAGGTTCGGTCTACACTTCTTATGCTTATCAAAAGGAGATAAAGGAAAAAGGCATTACCATGAGCATGTCCCGTAAGGGAATGCCCGCTGATAATGCTCCCATCGAATCCTTCCACTCAAGTTTAAAATCAGAAGGATTTTATCTCCACCACCTGACAAACACTACAACAGCCATTGTAGAAAAAACAGTCAGGGAGTATATTGATTATTATAACAATATCCGAATTCAATTGAAATTAAACAGCCAGTCACCAAAAGAGTTTCGGCAACTGGCTGTTTCGTAAAGGTGTTTTGATCCCTGTCTCAAAAACGGGGGTCAGTCCCAGAATGTAAAAGGCTTTTGATAAATTTTATGATGGTACGTTTAATTTTCTTTTTAATGTAAATCCTGTACCCATGAAAATCATGGCGAACACAATACTTAAGCAAGTTCCCAGTATGCTTTTTTCTGCAACAGATACCCCAATAAACGCCATACTGACGACTGCAAGTAATGCACATAATAATAGAAGCCATTTGATTTGTTTCATTTGTCTCCATCCCTTTTTTTAGAGTTAATATAAGTTTACAGAAAAACGATCGGCATTTAAAGGGGATTGTGATATAATATGAAAGTTATCTAATTATTTTAGGAGATGAAAATGTGAAACTTCGAAAAGACCTTCGCAACATCGCAATTATTGCCCACGTTGACCATGGTAAAACGACGCTTGTTGACCAATTGCTCCATCAAGCTGGTACTTTCCGTGCGAATGAAAATATCGCTGAGAGAGCCATGGATTCAAATGATTTAGAGCGAGAACGCGGTATTACAATTTTAGCTAAAAATACTGCGATCCATTATAAAGATACACGCATTAATATTTTAGATACACCAGGACACGCCGATTTCGGTGGTGAAGTTGAGCGTATCATGAAAATGGTAGATGGTGTACTTCTCGTTGTGGATGCATATGAAGGCTGTATGCCTCAAACACGCTTTGTGCTGAAAAAAGCACTTGAGCAAAACTTAACACCAATTGTTGTTGTGAATAAAATTGACCGTGACTTTGCACGTCCTGCTGAAGTAGTCGATGAAGTCATTGACTTGTTCATTGAACTGGATGCAACAGAAGAACAGCTTGAATTCCCAGTTGTGTATGCATCAGCAATCAATGGTACAGCAAGTAACGATGCAAGCAAGCAAGATGAAAACATGGAATCGCTGTTTGAAGCGATTGTCAACCACATTCCAAGCCCAATCGACAACCATGAAGAGCCGCTTCAATTCCAAGTGGCACTACTTGATTACAATGATTATGTTGGAAGAATTGGAATCGGCCGTGTATTCAGAGGAACCATGCAGGTTGGCCAGCAAGTTGCTCTAATGAAAGTAGATGGCAGTGTAAAACAATTCCGCGTGACAAAGATTTTTGGTTTCCAAGGGTTAAAACGAGTGGAAATTAACGAAGCGAAAGCTGGAGATCTTGTCGCAGTATCTGGTATGGAAGACATCAATGTCGGTGAAACAGTTTGCCCGGTAGAACACCAAGAGGCACTGCCGATCCTTCGTATTGATGAGCCGACACTTCAAATGACATTTGTTGTCAATAACAGCCCGTTTGCAGGCCGTGAAGGAAAATACGTGACATCACGTAAAATCGAAGAGCGTCTAGAGCAGCAGCTTCAAACAGACGTAAGTCTTCGAGTAGATCCAACGAGTTCACCTGATGCTTGGGTTGTATCTGGACGCGGGGAGCTCCACTTATCGATTCTGATTGAGAATATGAGACGTGAAGGATTTGAACTGCAAGTATCGAAGCCAGAAGTTATTGTAAAAGAAGTGGATGGTGTTCGATGTGAGCCTGTAGAACGTGTTCAAATTGATGTGCCAGAAGAGCATACTGGCTCTGTCATGGAATCAATGGGCGCAAGAAAAGGTGAAATGATTGACATGATCAATAATGGTAATGGTCAAGTTCGCCTGATCTTTACAGTTCCATCACGTGGTCTAATTGGATATACAACTGAATTTCTTTCATTAACTCGTGGTTTTGGTATCTTGAACCATACATTTGACAGCTACCAGCCAATGCAGTCTGGTCAAGTCGGCGGACGCCGTCAAGGTGTACTTGTTTCAATGGAAACAGGTAAAGCGACTGCTTACGGAATCCAAGGCGTTGAAGAGCGCGGTGTGATCTTCGTTGAGCCAGGTACTGAAGTATATCAAGGAATGATTGTTGGTGAGCACAACCGAGAAAACGATCTTGTGGTCAACGTGAGCCGTATGAAACAACAAACAAACGTACGTTCAGCGACAAAAGATCAAACGGTTAGTATGAAAAAACCACGTATTATGTCACTTGAGGAATCTCTTGAGTACTTAAATGAAGACGAATACTGTGAGGTTACACCTGAATCTATCCGTCTAAGAAAGAAAATCTTAGATAAAAACGAGCGTGAGAAAGCAGCGAAGAAGAAAAAGCTAGCAGGATTATCTTAAACCCATGAAGAATTAAAAAAGATAGAACCCTGAAAGATAAGGGGAGGGAATCTTTTTGAATGATCAGGAAGTAAGTGAGAATCTATCCTTTTTCGCGATGCTCTTTCGTGTCGATGAAAACCCGCAAACAGGGATGTGGCTCCTGTATGGCACCATCCTTGTTTTAGCGATTATTGTTTTTAAGCTCGGCTTTGCTAGACGCTTACCGATTTTAAAAGCGCTCGTCATTTATTTGTTTTTGATTTTTGGCTGCACGTTCCTCACCTTTCTAGGAATCTTCTTGCCAGTAGCAGAAGGCCTAGTTGTGGCAGCTGCCATTTTAATTATTTATAAAATAAGGCTGCATCGTGCGAAAAAAGAAGGAACAGTGAGTACGTAAAAAAGACCTGAACATGTGTCAGGTCTTTTTTATGTCTTTTGTTCTTTTTTTTCTTTTTTCTTCTTTTTATCTTTCGTCGCAGGATCTTGATAAAGAGAGAATCTGCCGGTTTTGATGCGTGCTTCTGTCTTTACTTTAATTCTTTCTTGGCAGTCATCGCACATATATGTATGAATCGGTCGATTTCTTAAACGCTTAGCAACGAGTGTATCATCATCAATGGTTTCAAGCTTTTCACATAATGAGCACTTCACTCTCATCATTTTCACCTCACTTTAATGCATTTATTATAGCATGTTTTCTAATCCACTTGAAATCAGTAGAGAAAACGGCTTATATCCCAGGAGATATAAGCCGTTTTCATTATTTTTTCTGATTCATATGATGGTTTGATTGATCATTTTGATTTTTTTCTAACTGCTTTTGATCTTGTTGTTTGAGCTGATCATTCGGCTCATTTGTTGGATCTGTTTCGTTACGGTCGATTTCATTTCGAGGCATCTCTGGCATAACGCGCCCAACAATGGCTGCCAGTTCATCCATAATCCCGCTTACGGGACGGCCTGCTTGAATTTCCTTGCCCATTTCCTTTAAACGGCTCACTGTATCTGGATCAGCGACCACAACAGCATTCGCACCATCTGGATCATTCTTCAGTGCTTTAGCAACTGAATATTTAATGGTTTCTACTTTGCTTCTATCTAAATCATCCTTTACATCAATGCCGACGACAGCATAGCGGCCGATTACGATGGCTGTAGCATCATTTACATCTGCTACGTGCTCAGTCACATTCACTAGATGCTGCGCCACATCTGTTGATGGGCGGGCTTGATCGGGGTTTTTCTTGGATGAGTCTGATACGCGTACTAAGTGCTGGTTTCCGTTTTGCTGGTCTTGAGCCAAAGGCTTCTCCTGGTGCTGGCAAGCGCCTAAAAAAAGAATGGTTTGAATCATGAATAATGTAAAAAATAGTCGCATGTGTATTCCCTCCTTCACAAACTGCATGATTTATTTTATTGTTGAATTAACCTTCTAACTTTATTCATGAAAACATATATTTTAACAATCGTTTTTGGAAAGACAAAGATGAATGAAACCCCGATCAGGAGGCGAAGGACCTGAGTAAAATTTATGTATTAGACACAAATGTGTTATTACAGGATCCGAATTCAATCTTTTCATTTGAAGACAACGAGGTTGTGATTCCGGCCGTTGTGTTAGAAGAAGTAGACTCTAAAAAAAGATATATGGACGAGGTTGGGCAAAATGCACGGCGCGTCTCACGTTTAATTGACGGATTGAGATCTAAAGGAAAACTACATGAAAAAATCACGCTGGAGTCAAAAGGAACGCTGCGTATTGAACTGAACCACCGCTCTTTCCATGAACTTCAAGAAATTTTCATCGAAAAAACAAACGATAATCGGATTTTGGCTGTTGCAAAGAATTTGAGCTTAGAGGAAGAAACAAAGCCGCATGGCCGGCCGGTGATTTTGGTCAGCAAGGATGTCTTAGTTCGAGTAAAAGCGGATGCGATTGGTCTGCAAGCAGAGGATTTCTTAAGTGATCGTGTGCTACAAAACGAAGACATTGATAACGGCTATCATGAGCTCTATCTTCCAACTGAGCAGTTGAATACATTCTATAAGCAAAATCAATTACCTATAAAAGACGTCACCAATGCCCGGTTAAATCCGCATCAATTTGTCATTATGAAGGGAAATGAAGGCGGTTCTGCTGTGGGCATGCTTGATCAAAAAGCAGAATATGTAAAGCGGCTCATTTATGACCAAGAACATATTTGGGGAATTCGCTCAAAAAATGTCCAGCAAACGATGGCGCTAGAGCTGCTTTTACGCCGCGATATTCCGCTTGTGACACTTATCGGAAAAGCGGGAACAGGCAAAACGCTACTTGCACTCGCTGCTGGATTAATGCAAACAGAGGACCTCGGGATGTTTAAAAAGCTCATCGTGGCCCGCTCTATTGTTCCTGTCGGGAAGGACCTCGGCTACTTGCCAGGCGAAAAAGAAGAGAAGCTCAGACCATGGATGCAGCCGATCTATGACAACCTGGAATTTTTATTTAATACAAAAAAACCTGGGGAACTCGATGCGATCTTAGCGGGGATCGGTTCAATCCAAGTGGAAGCTTTAACGTATATTCGCGGGAGAAGTATTCCGGATCAATTTATCATCATAGACGAGGCGCAAAATTTAACAAAGCACGAGGTGAAAACGTTATTAACACGAGTCGGAGAGGGTAGTAAAATTGTGCTGATGGGAGATCCAGAGCAGATTGATCACCCTTATTTAGACAGCTTCAATAATGGGCTCACATATGTCATTGAGCGCTTTAAAGGCCAGCAAATATCTGGACATGTCAAGCTTGTCAAAGGAGAAAGGTCTGGACTTGCACAGCTTGCAGCTGATTTGTTATAGTCCAGACCCGCCATCTTATGTAATGATTAACTCTTTGACTCCTTTAATTGGTTGAGTGATGTTGGACTGATCCGCGAAATAGACGTGGATTGGTCCTTTTTCTGTGATAGGCTTTCCGTTTTGACTGAAATGGGCAATGCTTTCCATCGCCTTAGCGAGAGGCGCAGCAATCGTTTCTGTTTCTGTGACAAATTCACACGTCTTCGCTTCTTCAAACGGTTCTGCATTTTTCAGCATGTCGCCAAGCTTCATACCAAAGCTGCCTGTGACGAGTCTTTCTTTTTCGTACTTCTTCTCTGTTTTTAATGTAGGCGGAAGTGTTTGACCTTCTCTTATGACCCGCTCTTGATCAAGCTCGTGATCCAGCTGAGTATCTTCACTTGCTGCACCTTTCTCAAAAAATGAATCCATTAAAAACTTGCGGTCATCAAAAATCCATACACTTGGATCAATGGTGATCTTGTACCGTACGTTCCCCTTGATTTGAATAATGCTCATGTTCAAGACAACCCCTTTCCACCTTAAATTATAGAAGTTTTCACATGCTTTGTCACTTTCATAAACATGCATCTCCTTGTACACACTAATCTTACATGAAAGTGAGGGAGGATATTGAGCATGGCATGTCGTGACAATGAAGAACTTCAGCGATTTGTAGAAGAAGCAAAAAAAGTAGCCAAAGATGGCAAAGTAGCATCCTATATTCCTGCTCTCGGTAAAGCGGATCAGACGGATTTATCTGTGGCTGTTTATCATGTAAGTAATACTTGCCACTCAGCAGGGGATGTTGATAAACGGTTCACCTTGCAAAGTATTTCGAAAGTATTAGCTCTGGCACTCGTGCTCTCAGAAGAAGGGCCCAAAAAAGTGTTTCAATATGTTGGCCAAGAACCGACAGGCGATCCATTTAATTCGATGATTAAGCTTGAGACAGCAAGCCCCAATAAGCCGCTCAATCCAATGATTAATGCAGGAGCGCTGGCCGTCACAAGTTTAATAAGAGGTGCAACGCCGCAAGATCAGCTCAACCGCTTGCTCGCTTTTATTAGAGAGCTTGCCAATGACAAAAGCATTACATACTGCAAAGAAACAGCCGCATCCGAATTTGATACATCAATGATTAACCGAGCCATGTGCTATTATATGAAGCAATATCATATCATTAAGGGAAATGTAGAAGATGTCATGGACGTTTACACGAAACAGTGTGCCATCGTGATGAACAGCTTGGATTTGGCGAAAGTGGCTTGTGTTTTTTCATTAGACGGCAGGCACCCAGAGACTGGGAAGCAAATCCTTTCAAAAGATGTCGCTAGAATTTGTAAAACCTTTATGGTCACTTGCGGAATGTACAATGCAAGCGGAGAATTTGCCATTAACATTGGAATTCCCGCCAAAAGCGGTGTTTCAGGTGGTATTATGGGGGCAGCGCCATATGATTTTGGTATAGGTATTTTCGGACCTGCTCTGGATGAAAAAGGGAATAGCATTGCGGGTATTAAGCTGCTTGAGCTCATGAGTGAAAAATATGAGATGAGTATCTTTTAATGACGAATGGCTTCTTTTTATTTTTACAAAGCGAACTGTACAAATCTGCTTGCAATTTTGGGCGTTTCGCTTTATGATAAATAGAAGAATTAGGTACTCGCCTGGGGAACGGAGGGATACTTTTGGCGTCAGAAATTTTAGTCGATCATCGGCAAAAAGCACTGGCTTTATTAAAATTGGATGCAGATAAAATTTTAAAATTGATCCAAGTGCAAATGGACAACTTAACGATGCCGCAATGTCCTCTTTATGAAGAGGTTTTAGATACTCAAATGTTCGGATTATCGAGAGAAATTGATTTCGCTGTCCGGCTTGGATTAGTTGATCAACATGAAGGCAAGAAACTACTCGATAAGCTTGAGAGAGAGCTTTCCGCACTTCATGATGCGTTCACAAGAAAATAATGATTGAAAACTCAAACTTCCACCACATAAGTTTGAGTTTTTTTGTCCGCCATTTTATTTTGATTGATGGCAAACGGACTTGATTCTCTCATGAAAGACGAACAATATAAAAGAGGTAAAACGAGATCAAACGGAGAAAATGTAGTAGAATAAGAACAGCTAAGAGGATATACAACAGTAGAAATAGACGTTAGGAAGAGGATTATATGTTAAAGAGAATGCTAAGATCGTATGACTACTCATTATTGTTCGCCATTATATTAATTAGCGCATTCGGTTTGGTGATGGTGTATAGCTCAAGTATGATTACTTCTGTTATCAGATATGATGCCGCTCCAGATAATTTTTTCAAGAAACAGCTTTTATTTATGATTGTCGGGGCGGTCATCTTAATCTTTACAGCCCTCATTCCGTATCAGCTGCTCTTAAATAAAAAGTTCCAAATTGTGATGCTTTTGCTAGCTGTGTTTTCTCTGATTTATGTGTACTTTGGCGGTCACATTGCAGGGAATGCCAGAAGCTGGATCAAATTAGGCCCTTTTAGTCTGCAGCCAGCGGAATTCGTAAAAATCGTCGTCATTATTTATCTTGCTGCTGTCTATGCCAAAAAGCAGCATTATATTGATCATATTTTAAGAGGAGTTACACCTCCAATTGTGGTTGTCTCCATCCTATGCGGATTTATTATTTTACAGCCAGACTACGGGACAGCTTTTATCATCGGCATGATTGCCCTGGCGATGATTTTATGCTCAGGCTTTAGCGGTAAAACGCTTGCGAAACTGTTAGCTCTATTTAGTGCAGTGATGGTCGTTGTGACGCCGTTTATTATTCTTTTTTGGGATAAAATTTTCACGCAGAATCGTCTTGGACGTTTTGAGAGTTTCCAAGATCCATTTAAAGATGCAGGCGCTTCTGGGCACCAATTGATTAATTCATATTATGCGATTGGATCAGGCGGCTTTTTTGGTCTTGGTCTTGGAGAGAGTGTTCAAAAGTATGGGTACCTTCCAGAGCCTCATACAGACTTTATCATGGCGATCATATCGGAAGAGCTTGGCTTTTTCGGTGTATTTTTTGTTATTGCTCTGCTTGGCTTCATTGTCGTGAAAGGTTTTTATATTGCAAGAAAGTGTGAAGATCCGTTTGGAAGTTTGCTTGCAATAGGAATATCTTCAATGATTGCGATTCAAACGTGTATTAATTTGGGCGGTGTTTCAGGACTTATTCCAATTACTGGGGTCACACTTCCGTTTATCAGCTACGGTGGGTCCTCTATTATTTTACTGAGTGGATGTATGGGAATATTGCTGAATATCAGCATGTTCACTGAATATAAAGAGCGTTATAAAAAGAAAAAATCAATCAGCAAACCATCGATTCAAAAAAGTGGAATGCAGAAAACTTCGAATCTTTAGAAAACAAAAGTGTACAGTTTTCATTTCTTCCTTTATTATAGAGTACATATAAAATTTTAAGGGATATGGAGGAGTGAGAATGTCACAGAGAACAATTCAAAAGGTTCTAGTTGCAAACAGAGGGGAAATCGCTATCAGAGTCTTTAGAGCCTGTACGGAGCTCAATTTACGTACAGTAGCCATTTACTCCAAAGAAGACTCAGGTTCTTATCATCGCTATAAAGCGGATGAAGCATATCTAGTTGGAGAAGGGAAAAAGCCGATTGATGCCTACCTTGACATCGAGGGGATCATCGAAATTGCAAAACGAAATGACGTGGATGCGATTCATCCAGGATACGGATTTTTATCCGAAAACATTCATTTTGCAAGACGATGCGAAGAGGAAGGCATCCAGTTTATCGGTCCAACTTCTCAGCACTTAGATATGTTTGGAGATAAAGTAAAGGCAAGAGATGAAGCGAAAAAAGCTGGAATTCCAGTCATTCCAGGAAGTGACGGGCCAGTTGGTTCGATCAAAGAAGTCGAAACATTCGGTGAAGAATACGGTTACCCGTTTATCATTAAAGCTTCACTTGGAGGCGGCGGCCGAGGTATGCGGATTGTCAGATCGAAAGAGGAGCTAAGTGAAGCCTATGACCGTGCAAAGTCAGAAGCGAAAGCTGCTTTTGGAAATGACGAAGTATACGTTGAAAAGCTGATTGAAAATCCGAAACATATTGAAGTGCAGGTGATTGGGGATAATCACGGCAATATCATTCATTTATATGAGCGTGACTGCTCTGTTCAAAGGCGTCATCAAAAAGTCATTGAGGTTGCACCAAGTGTGTCACTTTCAAAGCAATTACGTGAAGACATCTGCGAAGCGGCTGTTCAGCTGGCGCGAAATGTGTCGTATGTCAATGCCGGGACTGTAGAATTCCTAGTCGCCAATGGCGAGTTTTATTTTATTGAAGTCAATCCAAGGGTACAGGTCGAGCATACAATCACAGAAATGATCACAGGTGTCGATATCGTTCAAACCCAAATTCTTGTTGCTAAGGGATATGACCTACATAGCAAGGAAGTCGGTATACCAAAACAAGAAGATATCTTTACACATGGATATGCCATTCAATCAAGGGTGACAACGGAAGATCCTTTGAATGACTTTATGCCGGACACAGGAAAAATTATGGCTTACCGTTCAGGCGGCGGATTTGGTGTACGTCTTGATACAGGGAATAGCTTCCAAGGTGCGGTCATTACACCTTATTACGATTCACTTTTGGTCAAGCTGTCCACGTGGGCTCTTACATTTGAGCAAGCTGCTGCTAAAATGGTTCGAAATTTACAAGAATTCAGGATTCGCGGCATTAAAACCAACATCCCATTTCTTGAAAACGTCGCAAAGCATGAGAAGTTTCTAAAAGGGGAATATGATACATCATTTATCGATTCAACACCAGAGCTATTTAACTTCCCTAAGCAAAAAGACCGCGGAACAAAAATGTTAACTTATATTGGCAACGTTACCATTAACGGGTTCCCGGGTATTTCCGAAAAAAAGAAACCTCATTTTGACAAACCAAATGTACCGAAGCTGCCTGTCCATCAAGAGATTCCGTCTGGAACAAAACAATTGTTAGACACGCATGGACCTGAGGGGCTCGCCAATTGGGTAAAAGATCAAAGCGGCGTCCTTTTAACAGATACAACCTTTAGAGATGCACATCAATCTTTGCTTGCGACACGCTTTAGAACACATGACTTAAAGAAAATTGCCCAGCCAACAGCCGGATTATGGCCAGAGCTGTTTAGTATGGAAATGTGGGGCGGTGCTACATTTGATGTGGCGTATCGTTTCTTGAAAGAAGATCCTTGGGAAAGGTTGAAAGAACTTCGTCAAGAAGTGCCAAATACCTTGTTCCAAATGCTTTTAAGATCATCGAATGCTGTCGGATATACAAACTATGCGGACAATGTGATTCAAGCATTTGTCAAGGAATCAGCAGAGGCGGGCATTGACGTGTTCCGTATTTTCGATAGCTTAAACTGGGTCAAGGGCATGACGCTTGCCATTGATTCTGTTCGTGAATCAGGCAAAGTCGCCGAGGCAGCCATTTGTTATACGGGAGATATTCTTGATCCATCACGTCCGAAGTATGATCTGACCTACTATGTCTCTCTTGCAAAAGAGCTTGAAACCGCAGGTGCTCATATTTTAGGCATTAAAGATATGGCGGGATTACTGAAACCGCAGGCAGCTTACGAGCTTGTATCTGCTTTAAAAGACGAGCTCACCATTCCAATCCACCTTCATACACACGATACGAGTGGAAATGGACTATTCACCTATGCAAGAGCGATCGACGCAGGTGTTGATATTGTTGATGTTGCGGTCAGTTCGATGGCGGGGCTTACATCACAGCCAAGTGCAAGCTCATTATATTATGCGTTAGATGGACATGAAAGAAAGCCAGAAATGAATGTCAAAGCGGTAGAACGTCTTTCTCAATACTGGGATTCTGTCAGAAAATATTATCATGAGTTTGAGAGCGGTATGAATTCACCGCATACAGAAATTTATGAGCATGAAATGCCTGGCGGCCAGTATAGTAACCTGCAGCAGCAGGCGAAAGGTGTCGGCCTTGGCGACCGCTGGAATGAAGTGAAAGAAATGTACAGACGTGTGAATGACATGTTTGGTGATATTGTCAAGGTCACACCTTCCTCTAAAGTGGTCGGAGACATGGCGCTTTATATGGTGCAAAATGATTTGACAGAAGAGGATGTCTACGAAAAAGGAGCAACACTGGACTTTCCAGATTCTGTTGTTGAATTATTTAAAGGCTATTTGGGACAGCCGCATGGCGGATTCCCAGAAAAACTGCAAAAACTGATTTTAAAAGGGGAAGAGCCGATCACTGTAAGACCTGGTGAGAAGCTCGAGCCAGTGGACTTTGAAGAAATTAAAAAGCAGTTCAAAGAATCACATGATCTAACGTTGACAGAACGAGATGCCATTGCCTATGCCTTATATCCGAAAGTCTTTTCTGAGTTTGTTCAAACAGCAGAAAGCTATGGGGATATCTCCGTTCTTGATACACCAACGTTCTTCTACGGGATGAGACTTGGTGAAGAGATTGAGGTAGAAATTGAAAAAGGAAAAACCCTCATTGTCAAACTGGTGTCTATTGGAGAACCGAATCCAGATGCTACAAGAGTCCTTTACTTTGAGCTGAATGGACAGCCGCGTGAAGTGGTGATTAAGGATGAAAGCATTAAATCCTCTGTTCAAGAAAAAATGAAGGCGGATCGCTCAAATCCAAATCACATTGCTGCTTCAATGCCTGGCACTGTCATCAAAGTGCTTGTTGAAAAAGGACAAAAAATTTCACAAGGTGAGCATCTGATGATCAATGAAGCCATGAAAATGGAAACAACGGTACAAGCACCATTCTCTGCAGTCGTAGATGAAATTCATGTCACGAATGGAGAGCCGATTCAAACCGGTGATCTGCTGATTGTTTTAAAACCTGAATAATGAGAGAGACACATCCATCGCGATGTGTCTTTTTTTGAGCGCATTAAAATGTGCAGTGATCTGCAGGAGTGATTAAACTATAGGATGAGGTGAAGAACGTTGGAAATTGTCGTGATATGGTTTCGCCGAGATATGCGATTGGATGATCATACGGCCTTATCAAAAGCGATCACATACGCAAAAAAACATCAGTACCCATTATTTGCTTTTTATCATCTAGATCCATTTTTTACGGAGATGGAGCTGGATTTAAACAACGAACATTTCTTTCAAAACTTGGCTCATTTCGTCAAGGAAGCGAGAGAATCTCAAGTTTATGTTCACCTTTTCCACGATGATGTCTTGTCTGCCTTTCAGCAGGTCATGGATGTTTATGACATCAAAGCCGTCTTTTTTAATGAAGATCAAGTAGGAAACGGTCACAGGCGAGATAATCAAGTGACCAATTTTTTAGAAGAAAAGGGCATTCATGTGTCAAAGTGGCAAGATACCCACCTTCATGGGGCAAGAGATATTATGAAAGCGGATGGATTTCATTATCAAGTGTTTACTCCATACTATCAATCATGGCGGAAGCAAGAGAAGCAGCCTGTGATAAAAGTTGACAAAACATTCTTCTCTAGCGGGCATACGATTTGTAACGAGTCACTTTCGCAAAAAGGAGATGACAAATTAAGAGGCATCATCAAGAGGTGCGCAAGGAAATTTGATCAAATTGGCTCAGACAAAGCGATGAACACGCTCCATACCTTTATTCAAAAGAGACTGACGCATTATCATAAGAAACGGGATATTCCGTCTGTTTTCGGAACGAGCAAACTGTCTCGGTTCTTAAAAACAGGGACAATCTCTATCCGAACGGTCTTTCATGCTATTAATGAGGAAGCCCTTTATGAAGATGAGGGCAGGGAAACATTTATTAAAGAGCTGGCGTGGCGTGATTTTTATCATATGATTTTTGCGCATTATCCAAAGATGAAACAAAAAGAAATCAATCCTTCTTTTGAAGGGATCAAATGGAATGAAGATGAGGCACTTTTTGAAGCTTGGTGCAAAGGAGAAACAGGCTTTCCGCTCGTTGATGCGGGGATGAGGCAGTTAAATGAAGAAGGCTGGATGCATAACCGCTTGAGAATGGTGACGGCTTCATTTTTAACAAAGGATTATTTGATCGATTGGAGAAAGGGCGAGGCGTACTTTGCGAAAAAACTCGTAGATTATGATGAGGCTTCGAATATCGGAGGATTTCAGTGGGCAGCCTCTGTCGGAACAGACGCCGTGCCGTACTTCCGTATTTTTAACCCCACGACTCAGTCAAAGCGATTTGATTCAAGCGGCGAATATATTAGAAGATATGTACCAGAGCTGAAGCATGTGGATGAAAAATGGATTCACGAACCGAGTAAAATGCCTATAGATGAACAAATGAAGTCGGGATGCGTAATAGGGGATACCTATCCTCTGCCTACAGTTGATCATCAAGAAAGACGCAAGAAAGCCATTTCTCTATTCGAAGAAGCAAAAGGTCAATAAAAAAATTCCCCTTTCGTATGAAAGGGGGATTTATCTTTTACCTGAATGGCTCTTTGTTTTCATATTTAAACCGCGCAATGAGTAAGCAGAAGTAGCATAAGACACCAAACAAACAAGAAATAAAGAAGGAATGAGCAAGCGCATAACCTAGTGCAAGCTGAGAATAAACAGACATGATACCTGAAATCGCTTGAAGTGTAATCAGAATGGCTGAAATGATCCATCCGTAATACAGCTGCTTCTGTTCTTTATAATGTTTAATGGCATGGAACATAGCGACAAATATCCAGACGAATAAAAGAAGGGCTGCTGCTCGGTGAGACATTTGAACCCACTGATTGAAATACGCTGGAAGTGCGCCGTCTTTTGAACAAAACGGGAAGACAGAGCAGGCAAGACTTGATTTTGTATGTCTCACATAGGCACCTGTATACACGACAATATACGTATATGTGATCAACCCATAAATATGGAACTGCATTCTTTTGCCGATATAAAGCGGCTTCACAAGTTTTGTTTCAGATCTGGTTGCTTCAAACACAAGAAGCGCAAGCAATAAGACGGAAGCAAAAGAAATGAGTGAAATACCGAAGTGCAGTGCCATGACAAGTGCGTTAGAACCAAACACGACTGCGAGTGCCCCTAACAGCGCTTGAAGCAGTAAGAATATAATGGACATGATGACCAAAAATTTGGTTTCACGGAATACTGGACTAATTTTTTTCCAGCATAAGACCGCCAGTGCCAGTACAAGAATGGTGGACACTCCTGTTGACATGCGGTGGCTCCATTCAATGATGGAAGCAGGGTTCATTTCAGGGAAGAAACGACCGTGGCAAAGGGGCCACTGTCGACCGCAGCCAAGACCCGAGCCGGTTTTTGTGACAAGCGCACCGCCAATCAGAACGATCAGCATCACAAACGTTGTGACAACGCTCAATAGCCTTAAAGCAAATTTCATCAAATGATTTCACCTTCTCTAAAAAACTTCTGAATATAACAGATGGTTGACAAAGGGCTAACAAGACCTTTGCCTTCTTTTCAGCGTCATAGACAACCTTTGCAGTCTAGAAAGGGCGAGTACCGGAGCGTAATGACATGGATGAGCACCGGCACGCAGGACTGCGGGCGAATGCGAGGGTTTGTCTACACGCTGATACATGAAAACCTCACATGCTTTCAAGTTTAAGCCAAATGCGTGTTCTGTTGCAATTCATAATGACCAAAGTTCACAAAAAAATGATATGTTAGTTCACAAAGTTTACAGATTTAGAGTGCTTGATCTTTCTTTGACAGTCTGATAGAAATAGAGGAGAGAATATTTCATTTTGCACTGCCTTCTAAAACGCACATCCTCATAAATTCACGAAAAGTTCACAAATAACTTCAAGTTTGTCGTTTATTATTTAATAGGATGTTTTTTTACAGCTCTTTATCTTGTATGATAGAGTTGTAACGATTTTACGTTTTATTCGTTCGTTTGAAGGTTTGGGCAAGGGAGGTTATACACATTGGCAAATTCCAAAACAGCTGTAGATGCAGCTATTCATGGACAAATAGAAGAAACAACAGCTTTGAAAGATTTTCTTGCACTAATTAAAATGGGCATCGTCAATTCCAATTTCATTACAACATTTACTGGAATGTGGCTTGCTTTTTATTTTACAGATATGAGTTTCCTTGGGAATCTTGATATTGTTCTGTTCACAATGATTGGTTCTTCTCTTATTATTGCCGGTTCATGCGCCATTAATAACGCGTTTGACCGTGATATTGATATACTAATGGAAAGAACAAAAACAAGACCGACGGTGACAGGTAAAATTCAGCCGGGGCAAGCGTATGCATTTGGCATTTTGCTTGTCGTACTTGGACTCATTATGCTTCTGATGACAACCGTTACATCAGCAGTGATTGGATTGATTGGTGTCTTTACTTATGCAGTTCTATACACGATGTGGTCTAAACGCCATTACACCATCAATACAGTCATTGGGAGTGTATCAGGTGCAGTTCCACCATTAATTGGCTGGACAGCTGTTACAGGCACAATCGACACAACGGCTTGGGTCCTGTTTATGATTATGTTCATCTGGCAAATCCCGCACTTCTTGTCACTTGCGATTAAGAAAACGGAGGATTACCGCAAAGCAGGTATTCCAATGCTTCCAGTCGTCTATGGCTTTGAAGTCACAAAACGCCAAATTATCATTTGGACAGCATGTCTTCTCCCGCTTCCATTTTTCTTAAGTGGATTAGGGTGGCCGATTGTCGCACTTGGCACATTGCTGAACATTGGATGGCTGGTGATTGGTCTTATGGGCTTTAAAATGAAAGACATCATGAAGTGGTCAACACTCATGTTCGTTTATTCATTAAACTACTTAACCATCTTTTTCGTTGCGATGATTATTATTACACTATTCTAGAGTGAAATACACTTTGATCACATCAAAACAATGGCTATATCTTATAACACAACATTTTCTTACAACTATGAAAGCCGCCTGATATTCTGTTCTATTTAGGCGGCTTTCTGTTTATACATAGATGGTATTTTGAGTAAAAACATCATTTTTTTATGAAAAGAGGAAATGTAAGTGCTTTTATAAGGGGCGGGGGTTATTGATGGGTGAAAGGTGATTTTATAAATAAGAGGTAAAAAGCGAAAGGCAAAGGAGATCAAGCAAAAGGGGTTGGGACAAATTATGATAAGAAAATGGCGTGTTTATTCACTGTTTCTCTTACTGACGATCGTTTTGGCCGGCTGCGGTGAACCATACTTATCAACACTCAAACCAGTTGGGGAAGTAGCAGATAAACAGTTTTTCCTAACGGTACTGAGTACACTTATTATGGTTCTTGTCGTCATTGTTGTATCGATCATTTTCTTTTACGTCATCATTAAATTCAAACGTTCTAAAGTGGGAGAAGATACGATTCCAAAACAGGTGGAAGGGAACCGCAACCTAGAAATTACGTGGACAGCGATTCCAATTCTTCTACTCATTATTCTCGTTGTACCTGTTGTGGCATACACGCTTGAGCTAGGGGATACAAGCGCTATGGATAAGAAGAAACGAGATCCTGAAAAGACACTTGTTGTGAATGTAAGAGCCAGCTTATATTGGTGGGAATTTGAATACCCTGATTATGGGATTGTCACAAGTCAGGAATTGATTGTACCGACTGACCAAAAGGTATACTTTAAGCTGAAAGCATCTGATGTGAAACACTCTTTTTGGGTTCCATCGGCTGGGGGTAAAATTGATACAAATACAGACAACGAAAACAAGTTTTATTTAACCTTTGACTCAAAACGAACGAAAAATGCTGGAGAGTATTTCTACGGGAAATGTGCGGAGCTTTGCGGCCCTTCACATGCTTTAATGGACTTTAAAGTTAAAACGCTTTCTCAGGATGAGTTTTTAGGGTGGACGAAAAAGATGGCGGATTATCAAAAGCCTTCATCTACATCAGATTTGGCCCTTGAGGGTGAAAAGCTCTTTAAAGAGAAAAACTGCTTAAGCTGTCATGCGGTAGAGCCTAGTGATGAACGGCCGGAGGCGGCAAGGACGGCTCCAAACCTTGCAACCTTCGGAGAGCGGACAAAAGTAGCTGGGATCAAAGACATGAACAAAGAAAATGTCAAGGCTTGGCTGAAAAATCCAGAGAGCTTTAAACCAGGCAATAAGATGACAGGGACGTACCCTAAATTAAATGACTCAGAAGCGGATGCACTCTACGAGTATTTAAAAGGTCTGAAAATCGAGTGATGTCTTGAACAGCCTTTGAAGCTGTGCACGTTCAAAAGGGTATGTGATCTATGTGAAGTTTTTGTTAAGAGCTCCCGAATAAGTTCTACATCCAAGAAATAGTCATCTGTCAGACACAGTCTGTTTGAGAGATCGTGAAGATAGACATTGATATGAAAAGGGGCAAATGGGAGATAAGAGGGGGATTTCATGGTGAATACAATAGCTAAAAAGCGGGGGTTTGGCGCTGTCTTATGGGATTACTTGACGACGGTTGACCACAAAAAAATTGCCGTACTGTATTTAGTAGCAGGGGGATTTTTCTTTTTGGTTGGCGGTCTGGAAGCAATGTTTATCCGTATTCAGCTAGCCATCCCAGAAAATGATTTTGTAAGTGCAGGGGTTTACAATGAAATCATGACCATGCATGGAACGACGATGATTTTCCTTGCAGCAATGCCGCTTTTATTTGCATTAATGAATGCGGTTGTACCAATTCAAATTGGTGCACGTGACGTAGCATTTCCGTTTGTGAATTCACTAGGTTTTTGGCTCTTCTTTTTCGGAGGGATTTTCTTAAACCTTGGCTGGTTTATGGGCGGGTCACCTGATGCGGGCTGGACTGCCTATGCGTCGCTCACGCTGAATTCAGAAGGGCATGGCATGGATTTCTATATTTTAGGCTTGCAGATAGCGGGTATTGGAACGCTGATTGCCGGTATTAACTTTCTTGTGACGATTATTAATATGAGAGCACCTGGCATGACGTATATGAGAATGCCGCTCTTTACCTGGACGACATTTGTTGCATCTGCACTGATTTTATTCGCATTCCCGCCGCTCACAGCAGGGCTTGCGATGCTGATGCTTGATCGAATGTTTGATACGAGCTTTTTCAATCCAGAGCTCGGAGGGAATACGATCATCTGGGAGCATTTGTTCTGGATTTTCGGACACCCGGAAGTATATATCTTGATTCTGCCGGCATTTGGAATCTTCTCTGAGATCATTCCTGTGTTTGCAAGAAAAAGATTGTTTGGTTATTCATCCATGGTATTTGCCACTGTATTGATTGGTTTCCTTGGGTTCATGGTATGGGCGCATCACATGTTTACAACGGGACTTGGACCAATTGCAAATGCGATCTTTGCTGTAGCCACAATGGCGATTGCGGTACCAACCGGAATCAAAGTGTTCAACTGGCTGCTCACTATATGGGGCGGTAATGTGAAGTTTACGACGCCAATGCTGTATTCTGTTGCGTTCATTCCGTCGTTCTTACTTGGCGGGGTAACCGGGATCATGCTTGCAGCAGCAGCAGCAGATTATCAGTTCCATGATACGTACTTTGTTGTGGCGCATTTCCACTACGTCATTATCGGTGGGGTGGTATTCGGAATTTTAGCAGGTGTGCATTATTGGTGGCCGAAAATGTTTGGGAAATTACTGAATGAGAAACTTGGAAAAATTGGCTTTGTGTTCTTTTTCATCGGTTTCCATTTAACGTTCTTTATCCAGCATTTCCTCGGCTTATGGGGCATGCCGCGCCGGGTATTTACGTTCCTGCCGGGACAGGGTCTCGAGCTTGGGAATTTGATCAGTTCAATTGGGGCACTGTTTATGTTTGTGGCAGTCGTGATTATGCTCATTAACGTCATCTGGACAACGGCAAAAGGAGAGCGGGTGTCGAGCGATCCTTGGGGAGATGGAAGAACCCTTGAATGGGCAGTCACTTCACCTCCGCCAGAATATAACTTTAAGCAGCTACCGCTTGTACGAGGCCTTGATCCATTATGGATTGAGAAAATGGATGGTAGAAAAGGAATGACAGCATCTGAACCGCTCGATGATATTCACATGCCGAATAATTCCATCTTGCCTATCATTATCTCATTCGGTCTATTTGTGTCAGCGTTTGGTTTCATGTATCGTCAAGAGCACGACTGGGGTCTTCCAGTGATTTTCATTGGTCTTGGCATCACATTTACGACCATGCTGGTCAGGTCTCTTAAAGATGATCATGGATACCATATTCACAAAGAAGATTTGACGGATGACGATGATAAAGGGGTGAAAGCATAATGGAACCACAAAAAATGACAGCGGAAACCTTTCCGGCTTCTCCAGAGAAAGCCACGTTAGAAGGAAAGAATAAGTTCGTCGGGTTCTGGTTGTTTCTTGGGGGAGAAACCGTCCTGTTCGCATCTTTGTTCGCCACTTACTTGGCGCTGAAAAATTCGAATGCAGGCGGAGCAAAAACAACCGAAATGTTTGACCTCACACTTGTCTTTATTGCCACAATGCTCCTGTTAACGAGCAGTTTAACGAGTGTGTATGCCATGTATCATATGAAAAACTTTGCCTTTAAAAAAATGCAGCTTTGGCTCGGTGTCACTGTTCTTTTAGGTGCTGGATTTTTAGGGGTTGAAATTTATGAGTTTTATCACTATGTGCATGCGTATGAATTTACCATTACCAGCTCTGCACTTGGCTCTTCCTTCTATACACTTGTAGGAACACACGGAGCTCACGTTGCATTCGGGCTTTGCTGGATCACCGCTCTTATGATTCGGAATATGAGACGCGGACTCGATTTATACAATGCACCAAAATATTATGTGGCAAGCCTTTATTGGCATTTCATTGATGTTGTGTGGGTCTTCATCTTTACCGTTGTATATTTAATGGGAATGGTGGGATAAGAATGGGAAATAAAAACACAAATCAGTCCAAAGTCGATCTTGTCTATCGTAAAAAGAAAAATGCCGAAGAAATGAAGCATCAGCTCATTTCTTTCGGCTTGATGATTGGTTTAACGTTTGTTGCCTTTTTAACGATCGCCTCTGAAGACGTCGGAAATTGGTTCGCAGTCCCTTTTATTTTACTGCTTGCAGTCATTCAGGTGGCCTTCCAGCTTTATTATTTTATGCACATGAACCAAAAAGGGCATGAAACACCCGCGTTGTTTCTTTACTCAGGTGTGTTTGTCGCGTTTATTACCGTTTTAGCCTTTTTGACCATTATTTGGTGGTAAGCCCGCTTTGCCCTTGAAGGAGGCGCAGCAATGGAAAACTTAGAGATATTCGGATTCCGGGCTTTATGGAGTCCTTACTATTTGATATGTATTGTGGTTGCAGCTGCTTTTTATTTGCTTCTTGTGACAAAGGGAAAGCACCGTGCGACGGTGAAAGAGAAAACGCTGTTTCTGACTGGGCTTGTTTTGTTATATGCAGTGAAGGGCAGTCCGATTGATTTAATGGGGCATATTATGTTCAGTGCACATATGGCGCAAATGGCTGTGCTCTATTTAGTCATCCCGCCGCTTCTGATCACAGGTTTACCTGCTGCGATTTGGGAGCGGATCATTCAGACGCGAGGCATTCAGGCTGTTTTTCGTTTGTTTTCCAAGCCTTTGATTGCCCTCCTTGGATTTAACGGATTGTTTTCGCTGTATCATATTCCGCTTGTGTTTGATTTTGTTAAAACCGATCCGTTTTATCATGCATTGATGACAGTTGTTATCTTTATCGCTGCCTTTTTCATGTGGTGGCCGCTTGTCCATAAAGTCCAAAGTCAGCCGCAGATCACGGGTATTTTAAAGCTGGGGTATATTATGGCAGATGGTATTTTAATGACACCTGCCTGTGCACTCATTATGTTTAGTGAGGCACCTATCTATGCGACCTATTCAGATGCCGGCGCATGGATTCAAGCACTTCATCTATGTGTGCCAAGTGATATGCTCACAGGACTTGCGCTCACTGGCCCTGACATGTTTCATACGTTGCCGCTGCTAGAAGATCAGCAGCTAGGCGCTATTTTAATGAAAATTATTCAGGAGATTGTATACGGCTCGATTCTTGCTGTTGTTTTCTTTGACTGGGCAAGAAAGGAAAGAGCGAAAGATGCCGTACCAGATGCGCTCATTCCGAAATATGAATAAATAAAAAGCACAGCCAGAGGGGCTGTGCTTCCAAATTGTTGACAAAGGGCTAAAATGATCTTGATTTTAGCCCTTTGTCTTCTTTTATGCTTCAGCAGTCATAGATTCTAGTTTTTCTTTTAATTGGTTCAGCGTTTTTTTGCTTGATTGAATAAGAGATTTAGGGAAGTCTTCGCCTTCTCCATATTCAACACCGTGCGGATAGTAGTGTTTTCCAAGTAAAGGTGTCAGTAGCTGGATGTGTGCTTTTTTGGAGCCGACATCTCCTTCTGTGGCGTATCCGGAGATTCGTAAATAAAATGTTCCCTCTACCATCTTGTACTTCTTGTCGTACGTCACGCGTTCATAATCCCATTGATCGGCTCGTACAAATCCTTCACTTTCCATAATAAAATCCAATTTATTTAAGTCAGCTGATACCTCTTCAATTCCCGTTCCTTCAAACTTCACCCAAAACCCCTCCTTATAAAAATTCCCTTTACTGACAATCATAGTATGAAAGCGTTAAACTTTCAACTGTGAAAGGTATGTTCTTTTATAAGCTGGTTACAGTAATAAAGAAAATAACGGATGGAGGAATCAACGTGAAAACGAAAAAAATCAAAGATATCATGACGAAAAAAGTAGTGACTTGCCAAAAGGACGATAATGCCTACGAAGCGGCAGTCAAAATGAGAGATGCTGACATCGGTGCCATTCCAGTAGTTGATGGAGATCAGCTCGTTGGCATTGTAACAGACCGTGACCTTGTACTGCGAGGCATTGCTGAGAAAAAGCCAAATTCACAGGAAATTGACGCACTGATGACAAAGGAAGTATTGACAGCTGAAGAAGATGCCACGCTAGAAGAAATCGTACGGTTGATGTCCGAACATCAGCTTCGCCGTATCCCCGTTGTCAAAAACGGAGCACTAACGGGAATCGTTGCCCTTGGAGATTTATCAGTCGAAGATTTATCGAATGATCGTGCGGGAGATGCGCTGACGGAAATCTCTCAACAGGATCAAGATCATGGACAAGGATTTCTTCACTAGAGGGGCATATTTTAAATTCGTGTTAAATAGGCTGTATTGTCGTTGATAAATGGCGCAAGTTTTGTTTAAATGACAGTAGAAGGTACTTTTTGTACCTTGCCAATTTAACGGAGGTGTTTATTTGAAAACTGTGCTTAAAACACTCTTCATCCTCCTGATTATATCTGGAACGTATGTTCTGTTTATTCAATATGGATCTTCACCAGAAAAAGATAACAGCAATGAGCCGAAGGTGTCTAATGAAGAAACATCTAGCGATAAGCCGATCAATATCCCTAAAAAGGGCCTCATGTCCTTTATGGGGAAGTCTTCAAACGAAGTGCTTAAACAGCTGGGAGAACCAGATCGCATTGATCCTTCCGCATATGATTATGACTGGTGGATATACAACCAATCGAAGAAACACTATATTCAAGTAGGGGTAAAGGACAGTAAAGTGGTGACCTTGTTTGCAACTGGGGATGGCCTGAATGTTGAACCATTTAAAATCGGTCAAGCCACGAGTGAAGTATTTAAAAAGACACAAATCGCTCCTTACATTCATGTAGAGGATGAGCAAAATTCATATCGCTTTGAATTCTCAGAAGATGATATGAACACAAGGCCGACGGTGAAAGTGGGAGATGATGTGTATGTCCAGCTCTATATGGATAAGTTTGAAGGCACCCTTTCGAGCATCAGAGCCTTTAACGCAGATACATTTGTGAAACAAAAGCCATATGAAGTCGTTTACCGAGGTCAATTGATTGAGCCTGACGCCATCTCGGGTGAAAAATGGAAAGATATCGAAGCTTCCAGTCAAAAACAAATTTTTGATATGACCAATATTATCCGGCATAAGTACAAACTGCCGACCTTAAAGTGGGATGATGAAACGTCTGAAGTGGCATTTATGCATAGTGAGGACATGAAAGAGAATCACTATTTTTCCCATGACTCTAAAAAGTACGGGACGCTAAAAGACCGGTTAGAAAGAGGGGAAGTCACATTTCAGCTTGCTGGGGAAAACATTGCCTATAATTATGTAGACGGCCCTGCAGCCGTAGAAGGCTGGCTGAATAGTGAAGGTCACCGGAAGGCGCTATTAAATCAGGATTATACGCACCTTGGCGTCGGTGTGAAAGAAAAGTACTATACACAAAACTTCATTAAGAAAACGTCTTAACACTCAAACAGCTGCGCAATCATCGCGGCTGTTTTTTTATGAAAAAGAGGCTCACCAAAACAGATGCTGGTGTATATAGTATAGTAGGCATTTGTATGGGGGGTGAGGATATGACAAATAAACAAAAGCAAACATCCATTGATGAATTTAAACAGTTCGTCAGACGCCATCCGAAATTAATTCAAGAAGTGCAGACGCAAGAAAAAAGCTGGCAAAGCTTATACGAGAATTGGGTCATGTTTGGTGAGGAAGATGAGATGTGGTCTCCTTACCGTCAAGAACCATCTGAAGAAGGAAAAGAAAAAAAAGATAAAGCCACTAAGAAAAGTGAACCAGGAAAAGCAGATTTTATGTCTAAAATGGTTTCTGCTGTGAAAAAAATGGACGCTGATCAAATGAATGAACAGATTAACAAAATGAGCCAGTCTATTTCCTCTTTACAAAGCTTACTCGGCCAATTTTCATCAAATGGTTCAAAAAAAGGTTCATCTGGAGGCAGCCAGCACCCATTCTCCTTCAGGAAAGATTAATGGAAAGGGGATGCTTTTGGTGCGGAGAGAAGTACAGGAGTTTGTCATGGCCGAAGAGGATCGAATCAAATTCATCAGGCAACGTCCGCTCTGGTACAGACAGCTGACGCGGCATCCTGAAAATCTAAATTCCTTTGAATTAGATAAAATGAACTTTTACGAAAAAACCATTCCTCATCGTGTGAGTCAGTTGAGCAATAGTGTCCAAATGGCTGAAATGATGATTCAGATGTTTCAAGCAATGCGCAATCAAAATGGAGCCGGGTGAGGCTTTTTTGAGTTGATTAAGATGTCTATTTCATGAGCATCCTATGAAAGTAGACGAAAGGAGAATCAGATCATGAAATGGATGCTGTCAATATGCGCATTGCTTTTTCTTGTCACCGGGTGTCAAAGTCAACATGAAAAAGAGCAAGTAACGAAGCAGGAACAAGCAGTACCAGTCTTACAGCAGACGCAAAGTGAAATGAAGCAGCAAGGCTTTTTAAAATACAAAGTGCAGGGATCGGTGGTCTATATAGAAAGTACACTTCAAGATGTTCATCTTGAGCCTTCTCCCTTAAGAAAGGATCAGAAGACAGGGTATTTTACTGTATATGTAGACGGGAAACGTGCGGGCAATGAGTATACTGCTGCGTTTGTGGTCAAGCATCTTTCAAAGGGAAAGCATAAAATGACCGTTGTGCTGAATTCTCGTCACCCCGAATATAAGCAGAAAAGAGAAACATGGGATGTATTTGTCATGTAAAAGCATTTTCTGATCCATAGGTTTCATGGTAAACTATGTATTGGAGGTGCAACATTTATGTATGCGACAATCGAATCTGTGGAGCTCCAAGAGCAAGCAAATCAATTGGCTGCCATGATTCTTCAGTCGGAGGAGGCTGAACATTACCGCAACTGCTTTAAGCGTCTCCAGCAAGACGAAGAAGCCCAACAAATTATTGCCCATTTTACAAAAGTAAAAGAGCAATATGAGGATGTGCAGCGGTTCGGCAAATACCATCCGGACTATAGAACGATCTCAAAAGAAATGCGTGAGGTCAAAAGAAAGCTAGATCTTCACGATACAGTGGTTGATTTCAAAAAAGCAGAAACAGTGATTCAATCCATCCTAGATGAGATTAGTATTGAAATCGGTCAAGCTGTATCAGCATATATTAAAGTTCCAACAGGGAACCCATATTTTGATGGTCTATCATCATGCGGCGGTGGCTGTGGATCAGGAGGCAGCTGTGGCTGTAAAGTATCTTGACGAGACTTGAACGTCTCGTCTTTTACATAATGAACGGGAAGAATTGAAAAGCGGCAGGTGAAAAGATGGAAACCAAACGTCAAGGGATGGTTGTTTGGCTGCATTCATTGAAGCAGTCAAAAGCGCTAAGAAAATTTGGGAATGTTCACTATATTTCAAGGAAAATGAAATATGCAGTGATTTATTGTGATATGAATGATCTCGAGCGCCACATGGCAAAGCTCAGTTCATTGCCATTTGTGAAACGTGTTGAGCCTTCATATAAACCTTTTATTAAATTAGAGTACGAATCCAAATTGGACAAAGCAAAAGAGTATGATTATAAGGTGGGCTTTTAAAGACACAAAAAAATCCCCGCGGCATCACCCGCGGGGTCCTTCTATTCTTAATGATTCATTAAGGAGAAGGCAAAGGGAGAGGAGAAACCGGAGGAAGAACTTATGGGGAAACGTAAGTCTTCTCCGCGGTTGGCAACAGCACCACATCAGATGCTGTTACAAGTAGTATGACCCTGCGTCCTCTCATATATACATAGAAAATGAATGGAATTCCGTGCATTGTCCCATGTGGAGTGGATGTGGTAAGATAATGTTGAATTTTTGTCATGAGACAATAACCAATAGATGTAAGTAGAAAAAGTGGTGGGAAAATGAGAGTCATCTCTGGAACGAGAAAAGGCCGCTCGCTTAAAGCGGTACCAGGTCAATCAACAAGACCGACAACAGATAAAGTCAAAGAATCCATTTTTAATATGATTGGTCCTTATTTTGATGGCGGATGGGCCCTTGATTTATTTGCTGGAAGCGGTGGTTTAGGAATTGAAGCGCTTTCCAGAGGATTCGATCATTGTATATTTGTTGATCGAGATATGAAGGCGATTCAGACGATTAAAGGTAATCTGAATCAATTGTCGCTGATGGATCAAAGTGAAGTATTTCGAAATGATGCAAACCGTGCACTCGCAGCTGTAGTGAAACGAGAAGAATCCTTTCAAGCCATCTTTCTTGATCCGCCGTATAAAGATCAAAAGCTCAAAGCACTTCTTGATATGATTGATGAACATTCCCTATTAGCGGATGATGGCGTCATTGTGTGTGAGCACGATAAAGACGTTACGCTGCCAGAGGAAGCTGGACAACTTCACATCACAAGACAGGAACTGTACGGATTGACTGGCATTACGATCTATAGAAAGCGGGGAAATTAAAGCAATGGGGAATATAGCTGTTTGTCCGGGTAGCTTCGATCCAGTCACATTGGGCCATTTGGATATTATCAAAAGAGGGGCAAAGATCTTTGATGAAGTGTATGTATGCGTCCTAAACAACTCATCAAAAAAACCGTTATTTACGGTTGAAGAACGGTGTGAGCTTATTCGCCAAGCGACAAAGGATCTGCCAAATATCAAAGTAGAATCCTTTCATGGGCTACTTGTCGATTATGCGGAACAGAAAGAAGCCAAAGTCATCTTACGCGGACTCAGAGCGGTGACGGACTTTGAATACGAGATGCAAGGCACATCAATGAATAAAGTGTTAAATGATGACATTGAAACGTTTTTCATGATGACGAATAATCAATACTCCTTCTTAAGCTCAAGCATTGTCAAAGAAGTAGCGAAATATCATGGATCAGTCAAAGAGCTTGTACCAAAAGAGGTAGAAGCCGCGCTGAAAGAAAAATTTAATGGATGAGTGCACACTGCACTCATCCATTTTTTAGTTTTTGATAATATAAAGCAATATACACGATCAAGCTGACCAACGTGATAAGAGGGCCGGCTGCCACAAGCTGATTCCACAGCGTACTGCTGAATATGACGACTTGCTGGCCTGCTTCAGAGGCTGCTGCTGGAAGAGCCATGTCTGATCGAGATACATAAAGTGGTTTGAATAATAAGAAGGCGAAGACAGCCGCATACATTCCATGGAGCAATCGGGCGAAGAAAAAAGGTTTGAAACGTATATCAGTTGCCGCCAAAATGCCTGCTACCTGAGCTTGAACAGAGAACCCGCTGAATCCTAAAATAAAGCTGACCACAATGGTTTTAGCGAGAAGAGTGACTTCCTGTGAACCCGTCAGCTGACTTCCTAAAGTGATCTCAAATAAACCTGCAATCATAGCAAGATTTAATTCTGGCGGAAGGTGCATCGTTTGCAGCATATAACCGATGCCCACGGAGAGAAGGTCGGTCACATGAACAACTGCCAGCATTTTGCTAAAGACGGAAAATAAAATAATAAAGCCGCCAATCATAAAGAGTGTTTGAACGGACGACATGACAGCATCGCTTAAAATTTGGCCAAGCGGTCTTTTCTCTGCGAGTCTTGCTGTATGAAGCGCACTGAATGCCTCTTGTATTGGTGGGAATAAACATCCTTTCCGGCTTCTAAGGTGTGCATCGTGCCGCGCTTTATATCCCCGCATCGTCACACCGACCGCCAGATTCCCTAAATAATGTGCACAGGCTAAGACAATGCCTAAAGCAGGGTGATGAAAAAAACCAACCGCCACCGCTCCAAAAATAAACAATGGATTCGAAGAATTTGTAAATGAAACAAGGCGCTCTGCTTCAATTCTCGTCAATTGTCCTTCCTGCCTGAGCCGCGTCGTCAATTTAGCGCCAGAAGGAAAGCCTGAGGCCATCCCCATCGCTAGGACAAACCCGCCTACACCTGGCACTCGAAAGATGGGGCGCATAAATGGTTCTAATAATACCCCGACAAATCTAACAATCCCGAAGCTAATTAATAACTCGGACAAAATAAAAAAAGGAAGCAACGATGGAAATACAACCTCCCACCACATTGCAAGTCCATTTTTCGACGCTTGCAAAGAGGCTTGTGGGTGTGTAATCACAGTGGCTGTTAAAAAGATAAAAAAAGCAGCGATGAACAGTGTGTTCCATTTTTTCATGGAGGTTTCGCCCCTTGCCGTTATAATCTATTGGCGAGCTCGTGATCAAAGAAAAAGAGAAACTAGCCGAGCCTGTCTTCTATTACTATACGAGTAGAAGGGGCATGTTTAGACCTATAGATTCGTATATATGCATAGAAAGAGGAGGGTGGATTTACATGAAGCGACCGACCATCGGGCTTGCGCTGGGCTCCGGGGGTGCCAGAGGGCTGGCGCATATCGGAGTTTTATCTAGTCTTGAGAAACAAGGAATTCAGGTGGATATGATCGCCGGAAGCAGTATTGGCGCACTTGTTGGAAGCTTTTATGCGGCAGGACAAGACGTAGAAAAAATGAAAAAACTTGCACTTGTCTTCAGAAGAAAGTATTATGCTGACTATACACTGCCAAAAATCGGTCTTTTAAAAGGAAATCGAATTTTGCAGTTGATCCACACGTTTACATATGGGAAAAAAATCGAGGAATTGCGAATGCCTCTTGCGATTGTCGCCTGTGACCTCGGGACAGGGGAGAAGGTTGTGTTCAAAGAAGGGTCTGTCTCACAAGCAGTCAGAGCAAGCATTAGCATTCCAGGTGTGTTTGTTCCGCATGAAATAGGCGGCAGACAATTGGTAGATGGAGCGGTAGTTGACCGCATTCCTGTTTCTGTTTTAAAAGAGATGGGGGCAGACCTCGTTATCGCCTCTGATGTATCAAGGGTGAAAAAAACAGAAAAGGCGACGAGATTATCGGATGTCATTATGCAAAGCTTGGACATCCTTCAAAATGAATTGGTTCGTCACCAAACCATTCACGCAGATCTCATGATCCGGCCGAAGCTTGAAACATTTAGCTCTAGTGCGTTTACACAGGTGCAAGAGATGATTGAAGCAGGTGAGCTCGCCGCCGATCAACTAAAAGGTAAACTGAAAGATGTCATTGATAAATGGGAGTGTTAATCGAATGAAAAAATTGAATATTCGCTGGCTCAGCTTTTTTGTGGTTGTTCTTGTATTATTTGGCTTAACCTTTGTCAAACTGCCTTACTATATCACAAAGCCAGGTGATGCAACAGAGATTGCTCCGCATATTCAAGTGGACGGAGGATATAGCGAGAAGGGCAGCTTCTCTCTTATGACCATTAAAGTAGGTCCAGCAAATCCATATACGTATTTGCTTGCAAAAATGAACAAGTATGACGAGATCGTCCCAGAAGAAAACATTAAAGCGGACGGAGAGTCAGATGAGGATTATATGAAACGACAGCTTCAGCTGATGAAAAGCTCTCAAGAAAACGCGATGATTGCAGCTTATACAAAAGCAGGGAAAAAAGTGGACTATACGTTCAACGGGGTGTATGCGAGCTATGTGATGAAAGGGATGCCTGCATATGGCAAGATTCAAGTTGGCGACAAGATCAAAAGCGTCGATGGTCAAACGTATGATTCTGCAGATAAAATGGTTTCATATATCAGCAGTAAAAAAGCAGGCACAACGGTCCGTTTTGTACTCGAACGAAATGGCAAAGAAATCACACAGAAAATAACATTGAAACGATTTAAAGAAGACCCAAAACGAGTTGGAATTGGTGTATCACTATTTACAGACCGTCATGTGAAAGTGTCACCCTCTGTGAAGGTGGACATCGAAAACATCGGCGGTCCATCGGCAGGTTTAATGATGTCACTTGAAATATATAACCAGCTGACAAAAGAAGACGAAACACATGGCTATGCGATAGCGGGAACTGGAACGATTGACGCCGATGGTACAGTCGGACCGATTGGCGGGATTGATCAAAAAGTCGTAGCAGCCGATAAAGCAGGGAAAGACATCTTCTTTGCACCAAACGAGAAAGGTGATCCAAACTCTGACTATAAAAATGCCGTCAAAACAGCAAAAGAGATTAAAAGTGATATGAAAATCGTTCCGGTCGATACTATGCAGGATGCACTGGACTATTTAAACACATTAAAAGAGAAAGCATCATAAAAAAAGAGCGTCCCCAAGGGCTGCTCTAAAATTGTTGACAAAGGGCTAAAATGATCTTTATTTTAGCCCTTTGTCTTCTTTTCTATCGAGATTGAAACAGACCGCTTTCTTCGTCATATCGAATGGGTGATGTTTTAAACTCTGCTGCCGCTAATTCCGTTTGCATTGGTTCACTGATGGGAAGGCTGAAGACGCGGGAAGCACGAATATCAAGATGAAGTGCGGGATGTGAAAAAGAAGACAATTTACTCACAAGCGGTACGTCCAACTCTTTTTTCACAAGAGACAAATATTGCTGCCCTTTCTTTGACATACCGAGTAAACGAATATAAGGCGCTTTTTTCTCCTCCAGCAGCTGATGCATCGTCTTTTTCTTCACGTTCATTAACAGATGTGTATTCATCCGCTGTAACCTAGTCCACGTATATCGTTTTGTTTTCACAAGTGATAGATATTCCTCATAGGAGGACGCATGTGTGATCGCCTTTTGCATGCGGTGCTCAATGCCTTCTTCAATTTCATAGATGTCCTCTAGTTCACTCGTATCCATTGTATAAAAGACATGTTTTAAGAAACGAAAATAGGCTTCTTGCGTATGTAAAAGACCGTATGAAGCATGATAGTCGTGTAATTGCTTTAAAGTAGGGTTCGGGAGATAAGGCATGACCGCTTCAAATGAACCTTGTTCTTTTAAGGCTTTTCGAATACTTGTTGCGCTTGCGATTTTCTGGTTTTCAGGCAGCTCTTCATCATGGTAATCAGATGCAATTCTTTGAGAGGTGTAAGGCTGCATGTGAGGGGATCTCTCTAAGATGGCTTTTACATAATGAAAGCCTAGAATATTATTTGGTTTAGACAAATCCAGTAAGAGACATGAATCAATGGCTTCTTGAAACGCACCGGCTGCTGCTGCCGGATAACTAAGACCTTCTTTCACCTTTTCTTTTGTTAAAAGATCAATCTCTGCCTTTTTTTCATACCAAGCGTGTGCTGTGCGCTCAAATGCGTTGATCTCTCCATCCTCACTGCCGAAAAAAAGAGAATGGCATTTTAATGCATCAAGGATGGACACAGCGCCATTGGCGAAGGTTTCTGCCTTTTGTACGGCATATATGTATGGAAGCTCACACACAATGTCTACGCCGTTTTGCAGTGCCATTTTTGTGCGTGCCCATTTTGAGACGATGGCAGGCTCCCCGCGCTGGAGGAAAGAACCGCTCATGACGGCAATGGCAACATCTGAGGAGGTTTGTTTTTTCGCCTGATTCACATGATAGGCATGCCCATAATGAAATGGATTGTACTCGACAACGACTCCCACTGCTTTCAATAGATGTTCCGCCTTTCTTGCTATGGTTAAATGGTCTGTGCTACAGTAGCATAAGGGAAAAATGAAGACCATTTTTTTCAGTTTAGGCATTCCGAGAACTGATGTCAAACAGCCCTTTGACGTCATGAAGGACTGTAAAGAAAAAATATTGACAAATAGCATGATGAAAGCTATAATCATGTTTGTTGCTCTTAGAGGTGATACAATTGAAATGGACAGTTTATCAGTTACATCAAAAAGCTAAAAACAGCTTCGATTTTCATGAGACGGTTGACTTAAATGAACTTACTAGCCTTCATTCAGATATACGTCGCATTTCACCAGTAGAGGTGAAAGGGACTGGAGTGATCGAATCAAAGCAAGTCGCATTTGATTTAACCATCACAGGTGAAATGACATTGCCTTGTTCAAGAACGCTTGTTGATGTAAATTATCCATTTGCGATTTCAACAAAAGAACTATTTGTACTTCATAAGACAGACGATATAGAAGATGAAGATGTGTCCGTTGTTGAGGACGATATCATTGACTTAACGCCTATAGTCAAGGAAGAAATCCTTCTGGAAGTGCCGATGCAAATCTTTTGCGACCAAACAGACGCAAAAGGTGCTGCGCCACAGGAAGGGAATGACTGGGCGGTCATTTCGGAAGATGCACATCAAAACCGAATTGATCCTCGTCTGGAAGGCTTGAAGAAGCTCTTAGAAGAAAATAATGAATCTTAACTCTTTAAGGAGGTGGGAATAATGGCTGTACCTTTTAGAAGAACTTCTAAAATGAAAAAAAGATTGCGTCGTACGCATTTCAAACTACAAGTACCTGGTATGGTAGCTTGCCCAGAATGCGGTGAAATGAAAATTTCTCATCGTGTCTGCAAATCTTGCGGAACATACAAAGGCAAAGACGTAAAAAGCAACTAATTCATAAAAAAAGCGTGAGGGAATCTTCCCTTGCGTTTTTTTTATTTTGTCTATTTTTTAGCTTTTCTCTCCTGCAAATAGTCTACCTACTCTAGTAAGCGCATATGATATGGTATTCAGATTCAGGGGGGATGATCAATTGACGATTACAAGACAGGACGCATGGACACAAGATGAAGATTTGCTTTTAGCAGAAGTTGTCTTAAGGCATATCCGAGATGGCGGGACCCAGCTTTCCGCATTTGAAGAGGTTGGGAAAGCATTGTCAAGAACAGCGGCAGCGTGTGGATTCAGGTGGAACTCTTACGTCAGAAAGCAGTATCAGGCAGGCATTGAGCTTGCGAAAAAGCAGCGCAAAGAACTGCGTAAAAAGATTGGAATTCATTCCTCAGGCATACCGCAGCATGCGATCACGATAGAGGAGAAAGCTTCTTCTGATCAGACTGAATTGACGCTTCGAGAGGTGATTCAGTTTTTAGAGCAGCTTGAGAAAGAACCGGCGGGTCCCGCTTATTTACGCGAAGAACTTAAGGAGGCACAACATCAATTAAAGTCGCTCACCGAAGAAAATGAACAATTGAAGCGGCAATTGAAAATGACAGAGGAAGATTACAGGGCACTCATAGGAATTGTTGAAAGAGTCAAACAGAATATCAGCTTAAAAGACTACGCCAAATAGAAAAACGCCCCTCATAGATAAAAGGAGGGGCGTTTTGTCATCAATCATTAAGCGGATTCACCTGTATTCTTTCGGATATGTGCGGGTTCCCAAATGAGTGGATTTTCCCCTTTATCGCGTTCCATATCATATTTCACTGCTTCAAAGCCCATTTTTTCCCAAAAGCCAGCAGATTTGACACGTGGATTCGTTCGAATCGGAAGTCCGAAAGATTTTGCGAACTCAACAAGTGCTTCTCCGTACCCTTTGCGCTGATACCCTGGCAGCACTTCTAGCTTCCACAGCTCTAAATAATCATGATTATGGTCAAAATACGTATTCGTCGAGCCATCCACTTGATAGAGGCTCATACGTGCCACAAGCTTATCTCCAAAGTAAATTCCGTAAAATGGAGAATTGCTGTCATTTTCAATCATATTACTTTCAAGGTCTTCAAGCATTGAAAGTTCTTGTATGCCATATTCCTTAAATTGTTTAAATTCCTCTAACGTTTTGTAGTTAATTAGAAGGCGTTTCACTTGTGTCATACGATCTTCCCCCTTACACACATAATGTCGACAGTGATGTCATTGAAGGCGTTTTCATCCCATCCGCCTAAAAAGTTTTTACACTTATTATTATAGTTTTTAAATTAAAAAAATTCAATCATGGCGCGTCACCGGTTTTTTGCATCGAGACACGAAACTGGTAAAATAGCTGATATGATGAAGTAAATAGAAAAGGGAAGTGCGGCAGTTGAAAATTGGAATCATTGGCGGCGGTGCGATTGGTCTGCTTTGTGCCAGTTATTTATCACAGCATCATGAGATCACTCTCTTTACAAGAAGAAAAGAACAGGCAGAAGAAATTCGAGCATTAGGCATTGAACGAATGACGGGACGAGAAACATGTAAGACAGTTGTTGATGCACAGACAGGGGTAAAAGGACTGTTTGATTTACTCATTGTGACGGTGAAATATCATCAGTTGCAAGGTGTGCTGGATGAACTATCGGCACTGCCTCGCCAAAAGATCTTATTTTTGCAGAACGGAATGGCCCACCTAATGGATTTAAAGAAATGGAACACGTCACATCCGTTATATATTGGTGTGGTAGAGCACGGTGCGATGAAGGTGTCAGATCACGCAGTGAACCATACAGGCATTGGTGTCATAAAGTGGGGGGCATTTCTTCATGAGGATATAGCAGAGATGAGTGATGAGCTGAAGAAGACAGCTGCTCATTTTCAGATGATCTATACGGATGAATGGAAAAAGGTGCTGGAGGAAAAACTGCTTGTCAATGTTTGCATTAATCCGCTGACGGCTTTATTACATGTGAAAAACGGGGAGCTTATGTCCAACCCTTCATATGAACACATGATGAAATGCGCATTTGAAGAAGCGGTTTCCATTCTAGGCTTGTCTGAAAAAGAGCGGCTCTGGGCTCATGTGATGTCTATTTGTCATCAAACGGCCGGCAATCAATCGTCGATGCTTCAAGATATCGTCAAAGGCCGCCAAACCGAACGAGAAGCGATCGTTGGCTATCTTTTAAAAAATGCTCAAGCTCAAGAGATGGCGGCGCCATATCTCACTTTCTTCAATAGAAGCTTGGAAGTATTGGAAAAAAAGCAAACAAAATCTTTTGAGTGAGCTCATTTACATGCTATACTTTTTTCGGTAAACTAACTATTTATTGTAGAAAGGAAGTTCTAAACATGCAATTGACTGAACTTTCCATCCGAAGTCAGAATTTATTCATACGTGATTATATAGAAGAAAAAAAAGAGATGACTGCTTTTTTTGATTATGATATACATTCTGAGCACACATGGAAAAAAAGATACGACGATCTCATGGAAAGGAGCTTCCCGCGCGAGGCTTTAGCTGATTATATGAGCGCATATCACGCGAAGTTTGAATCGGCAGCGATGCGTCAGAACATTGAGAAGATCCGTGATGAACGGAGTGTCATGGTGGTTGGAGGGCAGCAGGCAGGCCTATTAACAGGTCCGCTTTATACCATACATAAGATGATATCCATTATTCAGTTTGCAAAAGAAAAAGAATCAGAGCTTGGTGTTCCTGTGATTCCGGTCTTTTGGGTCGCTGGTGAAGATCATGATGTCGATGAAATTAATTTTGTGTACACGTCTGGCGAAAAAGGTCCAGTCAAACAAAAGCTGCCTTTACATAACGTCAAAAAATCGGCTGCGAAAAGAACATCTCTCCATCAAGAGAAAACAGAGAAGTGGCTTCGAGATGTATTTTCAACCTATGAGGAATCTGCTTACACAAACGATTTGCTTGATCAACTTCTTCGATGTTTACGCAAATCAGACACATTTACGGATTTCTTTGAATGGATTATTTGTGACCTGTTTGAAGAAGACGGGCTGCTGTTATTGAATTCAGGAGACTTCGGCGTCAAACCGCTTGAGCGTACGTTATTCAAACAAATAATTGAGTCAAGTGATGCGATCACAACGCGGTTAAATGAAAAGCAGGCTGCTATGAAGCAAGCTGGGTATCAGCCGATTATTGAAGCGGGTGACCACCAGGCCAACCTGTTTTACGAATACGATGAGGAGCGTTTCCTAATTGAAAAAGAGCAGCACCAGTTTTCTGTACCTGAAGTGGGCCTTACTTGGACAAAAGATGAGCTTTTGCAGGAAGTGGAGGAGCACCCAGAACGGTTCAGCAATAATGTGGTGACACGTCCATTGATGCAGGAAACCCTTCTTCCAACCCTTGCTTTTATGGCTGGACATGGTGAAGTGAACTATTGGGGTGAGCTGAAAGGAATCTTTGAGCACTTTGACATCAAAATGGCACCTGTTCTTCCGAGGCTGCACGTCACCATTCTCGAAAGGCACATTGACAAGAAGCTGCCGGTAAGAGAATTGTCGGTAGAAGAAGTGCTGACAAATGGTGTGAAAGAAAAGAAGGATGCACACTTTCAGCAAAGTCTTCCAGACAGCTTTGTTCAATCGGTTGATCACGCCAAACGTGAATTAGCGAATGTTCATGAGGCAATCAGACAAGAAGCACTAAAGATTGAACCGAGCTTTGAACAGTTGCTAGATAAAAATGCCAAATTTATTGAAGACCAGCTTCAGTTTGTTTATCAAAAGGTGGCGAAGCGTGTGGAAGAGAAGGAAGGATACATCCTTCGCGACTTTGAACGGATTGAAAATAGTTTAAAACCACTTAATGCACCACAAGAAAGAATTTGGAATATCATGTACTTTTTAAACAAATATGGTCCGGAATTCTTCAAAAAGTTCAAAAATATGCCATTTTCATTTCAAAACAAGCAGCAAATTGTCAAACTTTGAAATAAAGTTTTAATGAACCCTGACTAGTTCAGGGTTTTTTTTTATGTAGAAACAGTGTAAAATAGGTTTTGTGGAGAGAAGTGGTGGATAGTGGAGAGTAAGGGTGAGAAAGTGGGGCCTGATTATCATGTTCATGGGTGAATACCAACATACGATTGATACAAAAGGGCGCATGATCATCCCTGCTAAATTTAGAGACGGTCTCGGAGAACAGTTTGTGCTCACGAGAGGGCTTGATCAATGTTTATTTGGCTACCCTATGAGTGAGTGGAAACAAATTGAAGAGAAACTCAAAGCACTACCGCTGACGAAAAAAGATGCACGTGCGTTTACCCGGTTTTTCTTTTCTGGCGCAGTCGAATGTGAGCTGGACAAGCAGGGGCGCATTAACATCGCTTCTAACCTACTCCAATATGCAAAACTCGAAAAAGAATGTGTGGTCATCGGCGTTTCAAATCGAATTGAGTTGTGGAGTAAGTCGATCTGGGAACAATATACAGAAGAGCAAGAAGATTCTTTTGCTGAAATTGCTGAAAACATGATTGGATTTGATATATAATAATCCCTTGTGCAGCAAGCTTTCTACACATTCATTTCTATTTGAAAAAGGTGGGACCATAACATCATGTTTCAACATGAGACAGTATTATTAAAAGAAACAGTAGACGGTTTAAACGTCAAAGAAGACGGTACATATGTGGACTGCACGCTAGGCGGCGCAGGTCATAGCTCATATTTACTATCTCAATTATCAGAAAAAGGTACATTAATTGGATTTGACCAAGACGATGCTGCACTGGATCATGCACGAAAGAAGCTCGCGGATGCAAAAGCGAACATTCTTTTTATAAAAAGCAACTTCCGATATTTAAAAGAACGTCTGAATGAACAAGGCATTACAAGCGTAGACGGTGTGATTTTTGATCTTGGGGTTTCATCTCCTCAGCTCGACACACCAGAAAGAGGCTTTAGTTATCACCATGATGCACCTCTTGACATGCGAATGGATCAAACCGCTGCTTTGTCGGCAAAACAAGTGGTGAATGAATGGCCATTTGAAGATCTAGTTCGGATTTTCTACAAATATGGGGAAGAAAAATTCAGCAAGCAAATCGCACGCAAAATTGAAGAAGCCAGAAAAAAAGCGCCAATTGAAACAACGGGTGAGCTTGTCGACATTATCAAAGAAGGAATTCCCGCACCTGCAAGGCGAACTGGCGGACATCCAGCGAAAAGGGTGTTTCAAGCGATCCGAATTGCCGTAAATGACGAATTGAAAGTATTTGAAGAAGCACTAGAACAAGCAATAGAGTTACTCAATCCGAAGGGGAGAATTTCTGTTATTACATTCCATTCACTTGAAGACCGGATTTGTAAAAGTACATTTAAAGAGATGTCTTCTCTTCCAGAACTACCGCACGGACTACCAGTGATTCCAGAAGGACTTGAACCAAAACTGAAGCTGATCACGAGAAAACCAATCGTTGCATCAGAACAAGAGCTGGAACATAACAACCGTGCCCGTTCAGCGAAGCTCCGAATTGCAGAAAAAAAGTAAATGACACCATAGATGATGATAAAAAGGAGGTTTCTTATGAGTAATTTGGCTTATCAAAGAGAGATAAAGCAACATCAAACAGAGCGGCAAGGCCAATCGGTTGTCATTAGAAGAAGAAGTTCTATTACACTTGGTGAAAAAATCTTACTTGTCATGTTTGTCATGGCTCTTATGTGCAGCTCCATCCTCATCATTTCTAAAGCCTTTGCTGTCTATCAAGCAAATATCGAAGTACAGAAATTAGAACAGCAAGTGTCTCTAGAATCGAAAAAAATCACTGAGCTGCAAAAGCAAAAAGATTTACTAAGTGAACCAGAAAGAATCATTGAAGCCGCTAAAAAAGCAGGCTTAAGTATATCGAAAGATGTGAAGAAGGTCGATTAACATGGCGATGCCTAAAAAGAATAAAATGATGAACAGAGGCGCGGCAATTGCGAGTATTTGCTTCGCCCTGTTTTTCTTTATCATCCTTGCACGTTTTATTTATATTCAGGTTACTGGAACAGTTGATGGACAAGTGTTAGCCGCAAAAGCAAATGAACAATATCAATCGAAGAAAACACTTGAAGCCAAAAGAGGGTCCATTTTAGATCGAAATGGAAATGTGATTGCAGAGGACACATCTGTTTATAAGCTCATTGCAATCCTGAGCAAGAAAATGACAGTCGATCTCAAGCATCCGATGCATGTCGTTGACAAAGAAAAGACAGCAAAAGAGCTGTCAAAAGTCATTGATATGAGCGAAAGTGAAATTTTAAAGCGCTTGAATACAAAGGGCGCGTTCCAAGTCGAGTTTGGTAAAGCCGGAAAGGATATTAGCTTTTCAACAAAGGAAAAAATTGAAAAGCTAAAGCTTCCTGGAATCGCATTTGAAAAGGACACGAAGCGCTATTATCCAAACGGCATGTTTGCTTCGAACTTAATCGGATATGCCAGATTAGATGAAGCAACCAAGGACATGTCAGGTGTGATGGGTCTTGAAAAGGCTCTGAATAAATATTTGAAAGAAAAAGACGGCTATGTGACGTATAACAGTGACAGAAGCGGATGGGCGCTTCCGAATAGCAAAGAAGACATTGTCGCCCCGAAAGACGGGAAAAACGTCACGCTGACCATCGATCAAAAAATTCAGGCATTTCTTGAAGAAAGTATGACGCAGGTCGCTAAAAAATATAAGCCGAAGAAAATCATTGCGACAGTCGTTGATCCGAAAACAGGAAAAGTTCTCGCGATGGGACAGCGCCCAAGCTTTAATTTAAATGAACTGGACATTACGAATTATAACAATGATGTCATTTCATATGCATTTGAACCAGGTTCAACGATGAAAATCTTTACACTTGCTGCTGCGATTGAGGAAGGAGTATATCAAGGCAGTGAAAAGTATCAATCGGGAACTTATAAAGTAGGCGGCGGTCTTGTAAGAGACCATAACAACGGAAATGGCTGGGGGAAAATTGATTTTCATGAAGGTGTTCTTCGTTCTTCAAACGTTGCCTTTGCGAAACTGGCAAAGGAGAAGCTTGGCTTCACGAGGTACGAACAATACTTGCAAAAATTCCATTTCTATGACAAAACGGGAATAGACTTGCCGAACGAAGCGTCTAGTAAAATCAATTTTAGATACGAATATGACAAAGCATCGACGGCTTATGGTCAAGCGTCTGCGATTACACCAATTCAGCAAATTGAAGCGGCGACAGCGATTGCAAACGGCGGAACGATGATGAAGCCATATGTCATTGATCATATTACAGACCCGAACACAAACAAAACGATTTTACAGCACGAACCAACAGTAGCAGGAAAACCGATTTCCTCTCAGACAGCCAAACAAGTTCGTGACATTTTAGGTGAGGTTGTTTCTTCGAAAATTGGGACAGGTCAGCCATATCAAATCAAAGGCTTTGACGTCGCCGGAAAAACAGGAACAGGACAAATTGGCGGTGCCGGCGGTTACCTCAAAGGCCGAAATGATTACGTCTATTCGTTTATGGGAATGGCACCAAAAGATGATCCGAAGCTGCTTGTTTATGTGGCAGTACAGCAGCCTCAGCTATCTGAAACGCAAACAGGCTCTGCCCCTGTTTCGGAAATCTTCAACCCTGTAATGAAAAATAGTTTGCTCTATTTAAATATCGCACCAACAAAAACAGACGATAAAAAATCAAGCAAACAAAAAGTAAAACAAGAAACAATGCCTTCATTCCTAGATTTAGAAGTGAAGCAGGCAGAAACCGAAGCCAAAAACAAAAACTTAACGCCTGTTGTCATCGGTGATGGTCTATCCATTAAACGCCAGTGGCCGAATGCAGGCTCTGAATTCTCTGAAAGCCAGAAAGTCTTTTTGAAAACAGCAGGAAAAACCATTAAAATGCCTGATATGACGGGCTGGTCAAGAAGGGAAGTACTGCAATATGCGTCCATTTCTGGTGTGCATATTGAAACAAGCGGACAAGGATATGCTGTCAAACAAAGCGTCAAGAGTGGAGCGGAGATTTCAGATCAAGTCGTCACCGTGACATTTAAAAGTCCAAATTAACGGAACAACCTAGCAAATCATTTGCTAGGTTTTCTTTTATTCCAGCAAATGGGACGAGATCGTTCTACAAAAAGGCGGGCTTGCATATGATGAAAACAAGCCATATGTAAGGAGTGAACCGGGCGTGCGAGTGTCAAGTGTAACAGTGAGAAAACGATTGCTTTTCGTGCTGCTGTTTGGGGTGATCATTTTTTTCATCATAGATACTAGATTAGGATATGTACAATTTATTATGGGTGAGAAGCTGACAAGCTTAGCGAAAGATTCATGGAGCCGTAATCTCCCTTTTGAGCCGGAACGAGGAGATATTTTGGATCGAAATGGTGTAGAGCTGGCGACGAACAAAAGTGCTCCCTCTATTTTAGTTGTACCGCGGCAGATCAAAGACCCAGCAGAAACAAGCAAAAAGCTGGCAGCAGTGCTGAATATGTCGGAGGAGAAAGCGTACAAGCACGTCACCAAGAAAACATCAATAGAGCGAATTTCTCCAGAGGGCAGAAAAGTATCTCATGAAAAGGCAAAAGAGGTAAGAGAGCTTGATTTAGATGGGGTCTATGTGGCAGAAGACAGCATCAGACATTACCCTTTTGGAAGTTTCTTGTCCCATGTTTTGGGCTTTGCTGGAATTGATAATCAAGGATTGCTTGGACTTGAAGCTTACTATGATGATGACTTAAAAGGTGAAAAAGGATCTGTGAAATTCTATTCCGATGCAAAGGGACAGAAAATGCCAGATGAAGCAGATGATTATACACCGCCTAAAGATGGACTTGATATGAAATTAACGGTCGATTCGAAAGTGCAAACCATTATTGAACGAGAATTAGATAATGCGCAGGCAAAATATAACCCAGATGGCATGATCGCCATTGCCATGAACCCGAAAAATGGTGAGGTACTGGGGATGTCAAGCAGGCCTGATTTTGATCCAGCTGACTACCAATCTGTGGATCCAAAAGTGTTTAACCGAAATTTACCGGTGTGGAGCACATATGAACCAGGATCAACGTTTAAAATCATTACGCTGGCAGCAGCATTAGAAGAAAACAAAGTGAATTTAAAACGTGACCACTTTTTTGACAGTGGCTCTGTGACAGTTGATGGCGCAAGGCTCAGATGCTGGAAAAAAGGAGGACATGGGTCACAGTCGTTTTTAGAAGTGGTACAAAACTCCTGTAACCCAGGCTTCGTCGAGCTAGGCGATCGTCTTGGAAAAGATCAATTATTTTCTTATATTAAAGATTTCGGATTTGGTCAAAAAACAGGAATCGATCTTCAAGGGGAGGGAAGAGGAATTTTGTTCCCGCTTGATCGTGTAGGTCCTGTAGAGCAGGCAACAACTGCCTTTGGTCAAGGTGTATCCGTTACGCCGATCCAACAAGTGGCCGCAGTAGCTGCTGCGGTAAATGGCGGGACGCTTTACACACCTTATATTGCAAAAGAATGGATAGATCCGATTACAAAAGAGGTCGTCAAAAAGCAATCACCGATTGCCAAGAAGAAAGTCATTTCAGCTGAGACGTCAAAAGAAATCAGATATGCTCTTGAAAGTGTAGTGGCTCAAGGAACTGGCCGGAATGCTTTCGTTGAAGGATACCGGGTCGGCGGGAAAACAGGAACGGCACAGAAAGTAAAAGACGGGAAGTACATGGAAAATAACCACATCGTGTCGTTTATCGGGTTTGCACCTGCTGATGACCCGAGCATCGTTGTGTACGTTGCAGTGGATAACCCAAAAGGAACCATCCAATTTGGTGGTACAGTGGCAGCACCAATTGTCGGCCATATTATGCGAGACAGCCTGCCTGAAATGGGTGTGAAAAAAAGAAAGGGACAAATCGAAAAGAAGTATCAGTGGCTGGACACAAAAACCATTGAAGTACCGAATCTTGTAGGAGGATCTGTTTCTGATCTTGAATCACTCCTGATTAATTTAAAGATCGACGCTTCTGGATCTGGCAGCAAAGTGGTGAAGCAATCGCCTGCGGCCGGAACAAAGGTCAAAGAAGGCTCAACGATCCGATTATACTTAAACGATGAATAATAAAGAATGAACAGAGGGTAGCCGCACTCATTCGGCTGCCTCTTTTTGTTGAAAGAGAAGGGGCGCTATCAAAAAAGAGCACAAAGTGTGTTTTTTCCAAGAGAAACTTAAGGAATACGCTGGATGTATCCTTTTTTTTACGATAAAATATAGACTGTGTGTTTTTTTCACAAGACATGCACTTGAACGAATTTGAGAGGTTTGATATGAAATGAAATTACAACAACTCCTTACATACTTTAAAAGTGAAAACAACGAATTAATAAATGAAAACCCTGAAATCACTTCTATTGAAATGGATTCAAGAGAAGTGAAAAGTGGGAGTCTCTTTGTCTGTATAAAAGGCTATACAGTAGATGGACATGATTACGCTGAAAAAGCGGTGAAAAGCGGGGCTGCAGCGATTGTGGCAGAACGCCCACTTAACATAACAGAGGTACCAGTCATTATTGTAAAACACTCTCAAAGAGCACTTGCAAGAATGGCTGATGCCTTTTATGGACAGCCAACTCATAAGCTGCATCTAATCGGTATCACAGGAACAAACGGGAAAACGTCAACAACACACATGGTCGAACAAATGATGAGAAAAGCCGAAAAGAAAACAGGCTTAATTGGGACGATGTATATGAAGGTGAATGATGACATTCTCGACGTCAAAAATACAACACCTGAGAGCGTCACTCTTCAAAAGACTTTTAAACAGATGCTTGATCATGATGTAGATACGGCTATTATGGAAGTATCTTCGCATGCTTTGCAGATGGGCCGTGTTCATGGGTGTGATTATGATATTGCTGTTTTTACAAATCTTAGTCAAGATCATCTGGATTACCACAACACAATGGAAGAATATAAACATGCAAAAAGCTTACTATTCTCCCAGCTTGGGAGTGCCTTTCAGCACGATAAGCCGAAGCATGCCATTTTAAATGCAGATGATGAAGTTTCAAGTTATTTTGAAAAAGTCACAGCTGCTGAAATCACGACGTATGGCATAGAGCAAGATGCAGATGTAATGGCAAAGAACATTCAAATCAACCCAAAGGGAACACAATTTGATTTGATCACTCCAATCGGCACAAAAAATGTGACAGTTGCCCTTATTGGGAAGTTCAATGTGTATAACATTCTGGCTGCTGTATCAGTAGGGATCGTATCCGGCTTAACGTTTGAAACGATTGTCAGTGCAATTGAAGAGCTTGAGGGAGTCAAAGGACGCTTTGAACTTGTGAACTGTGACCAAGACTTCCCTGTCATCATTGATTACGCGCATACACCTGACAGTTTAGAGAATGTACTCACAACGTGTAGAGAATTAACGGAAGGTAGAATTTTCTGTGTGATCGGCTGCGGCGGGGACCGTGATAAAACCAAGCGCCCACAGATGGCTCAAATCGCTGTGAAATATGCAGATGAGCCTGTATTTACATCAGATAACCCAAGAAGTGAAGACCCATCAGCTATTTTGAAAGACATGGAAAATGGAGTGCCAGAAGCGTATTACCATAGCTTTGTGAATCGGAAACAAGCCATCTTTTTTGCCATTGCCAATGCGAAAAAAGGCGATACAGTCTTAATAGCGGGAAAAGGTCATGAGACGTACCAAATTATTGGCGATCAAGTCTATGACTTTGATGATGCAAAGGTTGCAATGGACGCTATTTTAGATCTAAACAAATCTTAAAATGATGAAAAGAGTGTAATGAAATGAAGCATTTTGTACAAAAACAACATATGAAAGTCACGAATGAATATCATAATAATGAATGCTATTTTCTGACGGGAAACGGCTTTGGAAATTCGGAAGGAGTAAAGAACAATGCTTGAACAGGTGATATTGTTTACAATCATAATGGGATTTTTAATCAGTGTTCTTTTATCCCCGATTTTTATTCCGTTTTTAAGAAGACTTAAATTTGGTCAAAGTATTAGAGAAGAAGGCCCGCAGTCTCACCAAAAGAAATCTGGTACTCCGACAATGGGCGGAATTATGATCATCTTTTCTATTACAATTACAACGATTGTGATGATCAACAAATTCTCTGAAATTAGTCCGGAAATGTTTTTACTGTTATTTGTTACCCTTGGCTACGGTTTATTAGGATTTTTAGATGATTATATTAAAGTAGCGATGAAACGAAATCTTGGATTAACGTCGAAACAGAAATTGATTGGTCAAATTGTGATTGCTGTGATTTTTTATGCAGTCTTCCATTATTACCAGTTTGCAACGACGATACGTATTCCAGGAACAGATGTCAGCTTTGACTTAGGGTGGGCATATTTTATCCTCGTCATTTTCATGCTTGTCGGTGGTTCTAATGCAGTCAACTTAACAGATGGACTAGATGGTCTATTATCTGGAACAGCTGCTATTGCATTTGGAGCTTTTGCTATACTGGCTTGGAATCAATCACAGTATGATGTGGCAATCTTTTCAGTAGCAGTAGCTGGAGCAGTCCTTGGTTTCCTTGTCTTTAACGCACATCCTGCAAAAGTATTTATGGGAGATACAGGATCACTTGCTTTAGGCGGGGCCATTGTAGCTATTGCGATTTTAACGAAACTTGAAATGTTACTTGTCATTATTGGAGGAGTGTTTGTTGTTGAAACGTTATCTGTTATCCTTCAAGTCATCTCCTTTAAAACAACGGGAAAAAGAATCTTTAAGATGAGCCCGCTTCACCACCATTATGAGTTAGTTGGCTGGTCTGAGTGGAGAGTGGTTGTCACCTTCTGGACAGCTGGTTTGTTACTTGCTGTTTTAGGAATTTACATTGAGGTGTGGTTATAATTGAATAAGATGCAAATGTTAAAAAACGAACATGTACTAGTACTAGGCCTTGCAAAAAGCGGATATGCGGCAGCCTCAATTCTTCACGAACACGGAATAAACGTGACGGTAAATGATCAAAAGCCTTTTGAAGAGAATGATCCTGCTCAGTTACTTTCTGAAAAAGGGATTGATGTCATTTGTGGCAGTCATCCTCTTCGTATGTTCGATGATAAAGAAATTACAATTTTAATTAAAAATCCTGGAATTCCTTATGAGAATGTAATGGTTCAAGAGGCAATTCGCCGAAAGATTCCAGTTTGGACTGAGATAGAGTTAGCTTATCATTTGACCTCATCTCCATTTATCGGGATTACCGGATCGAATGGGAAAACGACGACCACTACATTGATTTATGAAATGCTGAAAAAAGACAGCCAGAAAACATTGGTAGCAGGTAATATAGGCACGGTTGCTAGTGAAGTTGCTGCTAATGCAGCAGGCGATGAATGGATCGTGACTGAGCTTTCTTCATTTCAGTTAATGGGAACTGTGGAATTTAGACCCAAAATCAGCTTAATATTAAATATTTTTGACGCACATTTAGACTATCACCACACTCGTGAAGAATACGAAAAAGCAAAACAGAAAGTGTATGCACATCAACAAGAAGATGACATCGCTGTGATCAACCTAGATGATCCATCTGTTGTCAAACTAGCAGAATGTTCAAAGGCGAAAAAAGTGTTTTTCTCAGTAAAAGAGCCAGTAGAACATGGTGCTTTTATTAAAAACGGTGCTATCTATTATATGAATGAACATATCATTGACCTCAAGGAAGTTGTCCTTCCTGGTGAGCATAATCAAGAAAATATTTTAGCAGCTATTTGTGTTGTGAAAAGTGCAGGCTGCTCAAACGAAGCGATTGCCAATGTTCTCACCACATTTAGCGGGGTGAAGCATCGTTTGCAGTTTGTGGATACAATTCAAAGTAGGAAATTTTATAATGATAGTAAAGCGACCAATATACTGGCAACAAGTAAAGCTTTGTCAGCCTTTAAGCAGCCGACCATTTTACTGGCAGGCGGACTCGACCGAGGCAATGAATTTGATGAATTGAAACCTTTTATGAAGAATGTGAAAGGAATTATCACATTTGGTGAGACTGCACCTAAGTTTGTGAAGCTTGGTGAAGAGCTGGGAATACATCACGTAAAACATGTCGATAATGTTGAACAAGCAGTACCTGCGGCGTTTAGCATATCTGAAGAAGAAGACGTGATTTTATTGTCTCCGGCTTGTGCAAGCTGGGATCAGCATAAAACATTTGAAGAACGTGGAGACATGTTTGTAAACGCCGTGCATATGCTTAAATAAGGGCTTGTCTCTCAATATGACTGACAGCCCAAATGAAATTATGCTTGGGGTGTCGGTCTCTTGACGAATAAGAAAACTTCTCCGGATTTTTTGCTTGTTGTCATTACGTTACTTTTATTGACGATTGGTTTAATTATGGTGTACAGCGCAAGTGCTGTGTGGGCATCGTATAAATTTGATGATTCGTTTTATTTTGCAAAAAGACAGCTTTTGTTTGCCGGAATCGGAGTTATCGCGATGTTTTTCATTATGCGAGTTGATTATTGGACGTGGCGGACTTGGTCAAAGATATTGATTGCTGTTTGTTTTCTACTCCTCATGCTCGTACTGATCCCAGGTGTCGGTATGGAGAGAAATGGATCAAGAAGCTGGATCGGTGTCGGTGCGTTTAGTATTCAGCCCTCTGAATTTATGAAGCTTGCGATGATTGCGTTTCTTGCAAAATTCTTATCTGAAAAGCAAAAGAATATCACGTCCTTCCGTAAAGGGTTTGCCCCAGCATTAGGCATTGTGTTTTCTGCATTTGCCATCATTATGCTGCAGCCGGACCTGGGAACAGGAACGGTTATGGTTGGAACTTGTATTATTATGATATTTGTTTCAGGTGCGAGAATCGCTCACTTTATCTTTCTCGGTCTTTTAGGGCTCAGCGGATTTGCTGCACTTGTCTTATCAGCACCCTATCGAATAAAACGAATTACTTCATATTTAAATCCCTGGGAAGATCCACTAGGCAGCGGTTTTCAAATTATTCAATCCTTATACGCTGTTGGCCCAGGCGGTCTGTTCGGAATGGGGCTAGGTCAAAGCAGACAAAAATTCTTCTATTTGCCGGAGCCTCAAACAGACTTTATCTTTGCAATATTGTCTGAAGAACTTGGCTTTATAGGTGGATCGCTCATTTTGCTTCTCTTTAGTGTTCTATTATGGAGAGGTATACGAATAGCACTTGGTGCACCAGACTTATATGGAAGTTTCTTAGCAGTCGGCATCATTTCAATGGTTGCCATTCAAGTAATGATTAATATCGCAGTTGTCACCGGTCTAATTCCTGTGACGGGTATCACACTCCCATTCTTAAGTTATGGCGGCTCATCACTGACCTTAATGCTGATGGCAATTGGCGTACTTTTGAATGTAAGTAGGTACGCTAGATATTAATTTGCTGCTTATTCATGAAACCATATAGACTTTTAATTTGCAAAAGTATAAAAAAATGATTTGAAGAGTGAAAATGGCAGTTTCTGTTTCAAAAACATGATGTTTGACTCTTCTTTACAGGTTTTAACGGAGCCCTGTTGTTTAAAACAGGGTTTATACTTTGTTCAGAGCAGAAAAAAATTGAGGGGAAATGGTATAATGCGTATAGTAATCAGTGGAGGCGGAACAGGCGGACATATATATCCGGCTCTAGCTTTTATGAAAGAAGTGAAAAAACTGCATCCTGATGTAGAATTTTTATATATTGGTACTGAGAATGGACTTGAAAAGAAAATTGTAGAAAGAGAAAATATCCCTTTCAAGTCAATAGAAATCACAGGTTTTAAAAGAAAGCTTTCTTTTGATAATGTAAAAACGGTGATGAGATTTCTAAAGGGAGTTCAGAAAAGCAAATCTTATTTAAAAGAGTTTAAGCCAGATGCTGTTATTGGAACAGGTGGTTATGTGTGTGGTCCTGTCGTTTATGCGGCTTCTAAGCTGAAAATCCCGACCATTATTCACGAACAAAATAGCCTGCCAGGCATCACAAATAAGTTTTTGGCGAGATATGTTCAAAAAGTAGCCATCTGTTTTGAAGAAGCAAAGGCACATTTTCCTTCTGAAAAGGTTGTTTTTACGGGAAACCCAAGGGCCTCTGAAGTCGTCTCTATTAAAGAGGGGAAATCTCTTAAAGAGTTTGGGCTAGATGAGAAGAAAAAAACGGTTCTTATTTTTGGCGGGAGCAGAGGTGCAGCGCCAATCAATAAAGCAGTCATTGAGATGCAAGATGAATTAAAGAAAAAGAACTACCAGCTTTTATATATTACTGGCGAGGTTCATTATGAAAAAGTCATGAATGAATTAAAGGAAAAAGGTGCAGCACCGAATATGGTTACAAAGCCTTTCTTGCATCAAATGCCGGAGTACCTGAAATCGATTGATGTCATTGTTGCAAGAGCGGGAGCCACAACGATTGCTGAAGTGACAGCTCTTGGAATTCCAACAATCTTCATTCCAAGTCCATACGTGACAGCAAATCATCAGGAAATTAATGCGAGATCACTCGAAAAACATGATGCTGCTATCGTTTTAAGAGAATCAGAGCTTTCTGGAGATCGTTTGCTGCATGCAATTGATGAAATTGCAGGTAATGAAGAAAGACTAAATCAAATGAGCCGTCTAACGAAAGAACTCGGAGTGCCAGATGCGGCGGCACGTTTATATAATGTGTTAAAAGAAATTACGACTTCATGATTCAATGATATGAGGTAAGGCGGAGGGTAATATGGAGAACTTGAAGAATGAATTATTAGAAGCGCAAGTTGGTAAAGTACTTGAAAATGAACCGCTTGCAAATCATACGACAATGAAAATAGGCGGGCCGGCAGATCTATTCATCATTCCAAAAGATGTCGACGCAGTCAAAACAATTATGGATCTGGTGAGAAAACATCACGTAGATTGGACGGTTATAGGGAGAGGGTCCAATTTACTTGTACTTGATAAAGGAATTCGCGGTGTAGTTCTGAAGCTGGGCGCTGGGCTTGATCATTTAACTGTAAATGGCGAAGAAATTACAGTTGGCGGAGGCTATTCCGTTGTACGACTCGCAACGTCTCTTAGTAAGCAAGGTCTTTCAGGATTGGAATTTGCAGCGGGTATACCAGGTTCTATCGGTGGTGCTGTTTATATGAATGCAGGGGCACATGGATCTGACATCAGCAAAATTCTTGTGAAAGCTAGAGTCTTATTTGAAGATGGAACCATCGAGTGGTTAACAAATGAGCAAATGAACTTTAGCTATCGCACTTCTGTACTTCAAAAGAAACGTCCTGGTATTGTTCTTGAAGCAGTGTTCAAGCTCAAGCAGGACGAACGCGAAAAAATCACAAAGCAAATGCAGCAAAATAAAGACTATCGCAAGGAAACGCAACCTTATAATAAACCATGCGCCGGTAGTATTTTTCGAAATCCATTACCAGAATATGCAGGACAGCTTGTAGAAAAGGCGAATCTAAAAGGGTATCAGATTGGCGGAGCAAGAATTTCCGATATGCATGGAAACTTTATTGTCAACGCTGGTGGCGCCAAAGCTCAAGATGTGCTGGACTTAATTCAGTACATTCAAAAGAAAATCAAAGATGACTACAATGTAGATATGCATACAGAAGTAGAAATTATTGGTGAAGCAAATTAAAGGCTACCTTTTATGAATGCTGGCTTCACAGAAAAACAAACGGCATGAAAGAATGCCGTTTGTTTTCTAATCAAAATAAAGAATGATCCAAAGGTGCGGACAAGCAGCTTTGAATGAGGTGAAGAGTATATATGCGGCCTGATCATGAAAATGAAAAGATCGTCAATATAGAAGAGCGAATCCCTAAAATTAAAGAACAAAGAAAGCAGAAAGCGAATCGGAGATTAATTTCTTTTATCCTGCTGTTTTTTATCATGATTTTAATTATTGTTTATTTGCAAACACCAATCAGTAAAATTTCTTCTCTAACGATTACAGGTAATGAACATGTACCAACAAAACAGCTCGTGAAACTTTCAAAAATTAAAGAAGGCGAGACAGAGTTTTGGAATTTAAATAAAGATTTGACAGCAGACCATATTAAGCAAAATAAACTGATTAAAAGTGTCAGTATTAAAAAACATTTCCCAAATAAGGTCAGTATTGCTGTAAAAGAATATGCAAATATTGCATATCTTCAAAAGGGGAATTTTTATTATGAGCTTCTTGAAAATGGGACAGCCTTACCAGATGAAGTCACGCCAAGTGATGCAGGACCTATTTTTGTTGATTGGGACAACAAAGAGAAGTTGAAGCAAACAGTTAGATCTTTGAATCAACTGCCAGCTTCTATTCAGGAACTCATCTCAGAAGTATATTATGTGCCGACAAGTTCAAATCAGTGGCTCGTTAAATTTTATATGAATGACGGAAACACCGTCCTTGCATCTATTAAAACATTCGCAGATAAAATGACAACCTATCCGGCTATTGTCAAAGAACTTTCGTCATCTGAGAAAGGCACTATTCATATGGAAGTCGCTACGTATTTTGAAGCGTTTAAATCTAAGAAAAAGGAAGATGAACGTTGAGAGGCAAAACAGTCATTTTCTCAATTGTAATGCTTGTTCTTGGGTTTCTGATTTCTTTTTCATACCAATATACAAAGCAGCATAAAGCAGATGTCAGTCGAACAGAACAATGGAAAAAAGAATATTCTTTGAAAAGTCAGCTGACAAAGCAAGAAAAGGCGAATCATAAACTTGAAAAAGAACTTTATCGTCTTCAATCAAAGGTTCAAGTAACAGAGTCCAGTTTAAAAAATGAAAAAGAGCAGTTCTTTAATGTTTTGGAAGATGTTGAGAAATACAGAATGTTTACAGGAGAAATAGGAGTAAAAGGGAAAGGGGTAAAAGTATCCCTTGAAGATGCATCTTATATCCCAAGTGGACAAAATGTCAATAATTACATTGTGCATGAGAGTCACATTTTCCATGTGATAAACGAACTATTTATATCAGGGGCATCTGCTGTAGCCATTAACGGACAAAGAATCACCCACCAATCATACATACATTGTAACGGCCCAGTCGTCACAGTTGACGGCATTCAGCATCCAGCACCATTTGTAATTTCTGCTATTGGTGATCCAGCTGTGTTAATACCTGCATTAAATATTGCAGGCGGAGTGGTTGATCAGCTGACAAGTGATCATATTTCCCTGACGATTGAAAAAAAGGATATTCGTATGAATCCTCTTTTACGAAATAAAGATTAAAAGTGAAAAGGTGAGTGGTGTTGAGGAAAAAGAAGCCATTACTTAGTTTGACAGTCCTGATGGTGATATTTGGCATCATGGTCTCCATCCAATTTAACTCTTTACAAAAGCCTAAAATTCGTGATACTCGCGACGTTTGGGAATTAAGAGAGGATTTATCTGCATCCAAAAGTAAAGAATTGGATTTACTGAAAGAAATTGATAAATATGATGAAATGCTAAAGAAGTATAGTAATCATGAAGATCAATCAAAAGAAACACAATTAACAAAAACGTTGAAGGATTTAAAAGAAAAAGCTGGTTTTACAGAGGTAACGGGAAAAGGAATTGAAGTTGAAATTACTCAGCTTTTTTCAAAAGATCTTACCGGAGAAGAAGTTAAAAATATACCGCCGGATCTTCTGAAAAAATTAATTAACGAAGTCAATATGTTTGGGGCAAAACATATGTCCATTAATGACCACCGGGTGATTAATACAAGTGTCATTCGAGATATTAATGGTACGACGAAAATGGATGGCTACAGTATAGATGGTGATACAGTCAGTATTAAGATCATCAGCCAGCAGGCAGACAAACTATACAGCCGTTTAAATGTATCAGATATTGGCGATTTGTTCGCTCAGGAAAATTTCAGCTTGAGTATTAGCCAGCCAAAAGACAAAATTCATTTAAAAGCATATGACGGTACAATTCAATTAAACGAATTGAAGCCTCTTGACGATGTAAAGGAGGGAAAATCTTAATGTGGCTTCCTGTACTTGGTTTAATCATAGGAGTTGCGATCGGTTTCTTAACAAATTTTACGATACCGAATGAGTATTCTAACTATCTTTCCCTCGCTGTACTTGCTGCGCTTGATACATTAATTGGTGGAATCAGGGCACATCTGCAAGGGGCTTACGATGAACTAGTGTTTGTATCAGGCTTTTTCTTTAATATTATACTCGCAATAAGTTTAGCTTTTCTGGGCGTCCATCTTGGTGTAGACTTGTATTTAGTCGGAATGTTTGCATTCGGCGTTAGATTATTTCAAAATATAGCCGTTATTCGAAGAATTCTACTAACAAAATGGACAATTTCTAGAGAAAAAAAGAAAAAAAGTGAGTCATAAAAAAGGATATACATATGATGTAACGAATATTTTCAGTAATCCTAATAATAAATGTTGATTTTTTAAGTTTTGTTACACACTTGTAAAAACACATTCATTGTATTGTTGTTCAGCAAATAATAGAATAGAAAGTATTGATATGTGAGGAGGTGCCATAGAATGAACAACAATGAAATTTACGTCAGCCTTGACATCGGTACATCCAATATAAAAGTTATCGTCGGAGAAATGGCGGATGATTCGCTTAACATTATAGGTGTTGGAAATGTCCCTTCAGAGGGGTTAAAAAAAGGATCGATTGTTGATATAGATGAGACAGTTCATTCTATTAGACAAGCATTTGAACAGGCTGAGAGAATGGTAGGTTTTCCTTTACAAAAGGCGATTGTCGGAATTAACGGAAACCACATTCATATTCAGAATACGAGCGGCGTGGTCGCAGTGTCTAGTGAAAACAAAGAAATACATGCTGAAGATGTGAGACGTGTCTTGGATGCTGCACAGGTAGTATCTATTCCTCAAGAACATCTCGTAATAGACGTCATTCCGAGACAATTTATTGTTGACGGAAGAGATGAGATCACAGATCCGAAAAAAATGCTTGGTGTTCGGCTAGAGGTGGATGGATCGTTAATTACAGGCTCTAAAACGATTCTACATAACTGGCTCCGATGTGTAGAGCGAGCTGGAATTGAAATTATGGATATATGTCTGCAGCCACTTGCATCGGGATCAGCAGCGTTATCGAAAGATGAAAAAAATCTAGGGGTAGCTCTTGTCGATATTGGCGGAGGGTCTACTACGATTTCCGTATTTGAAAACGGGCATCTCTATTCTACTCACAGTATCCCTTTGGGCGGAGAGAACATTACAAAAGACTTGTCTATAGGACTTAGAACTTCCACTGAAGAAGCTGAACGAATCAAAAAACAATTTGGACATGCGTTCTATGATGAGGCATCGTCTGAGGAAACTTTTGAAGTTTCCGTCATCGGTACTGACCAAAAACAGACGTATACACAACTTGAAGCGGCCAATATCATTGAAGCACGGCTGGAAGAGATTCTGCTCTTTGTGGCAGAGGAGTTAAGAAATATGGGTGTCCATGATTTGCCTGGCGGATTTGTTCTAACAGGTGGACAGGCAGCTATACCAGGCATCCTTTCTCTAGCACAAACCGTCTTGCAAAACAATGTGAGAATCGCAAGTCCTAATTATATTGGGGTGAGAGAGCCTCAATATATGACAGGAGTAGGGTTAATCCACTTTGCTTATCGCAATGCAAAGATTCAGGGCAGACAGGTTGGATTCCAAATGCCGGATGAAGCGTTTCATGAAGTAGGCGCGTCCATGGAGCCGGTTTCTTCTACATCACAAGTAAAAGAAGCTCAGCCAAGACCGAAAGTAAAACAAAAAGTACAACAAGAGACAAATAAAAAACCGGGCAAAATGAAAAAACTATTTAATATGTTCTGGGAATAGAATTAGATTTTCGACGGATTAGGAGGATTCAGCATGTTGGAGTTTGAAACAAATATAGACGGCCTAGCATCAATTAAAGTAATCGGAGTAGGTGGAGGCGGAAATAACGCAGTCAACCGAATGATCGAAAATGACGTACAGGGTGTCGATTTTATTGCAGTGAATACAGATGCACAGGCGTTAAATCTATCAAAAGCAGAAACAAAAATGCAAATCGGTGCTAAGCTGACAAGAGGGCTTGGAGCAGGTGCGAATCCTGAGGTCGGTAAAAAAGCTGCTGAAGAAAGCAAAGAACAAATTGAAGAAGTATTAAAAGGCGCTGACATGGTCTTTGTGACAGCTGGTATGGGCGGTGGAACTGGTACGGGAGCTGCACCTGTCATTGCGAAAATCGCAAAAGATTCAGGGGCATTGACAGTTGGAGTCGTTACTCGTCCTTTCACATTTGAAGGAAGAAAGCGTCAGCTTCAAGCAGTTGAAGGTATCGCTTCTATGAAAGAAGCGGTTGATACATTAATCGTGATTCCAAACGATCGCTTGCTTGAAATTGTTGATAAAAACACGCCAATGCTTGAAGCATTCCGTGCAGCAGACAATGTGTTAAGACAAGGTGTGCAAGGGATCTCAGATTTAATTGCCACACCTGGTTTGATTAACCTTGACTTTGCTGATGTGAAAACAATCATGTCGAATAAAGGTTCAGCTCTTATGGGAATTGGCGTCGCAACAGGTGAAAACCGTGCAGCTGAGGCAGCGAAAAAAGCCATTTCTTCACCACTTCTTGAAACGGCGATTGATGGGGCACAAGGTGTCATCATGAATATTACGGGTGGAACGAACCTAAGCCTTTATGAAGTACAAGAAGCAGCTGATATTGTGGCATCCGCTTCTGATGAAGATGTCAACATGATCTTTGGATCAGTGATTAATGATAACTTGAAGGATGAAATTGTGGTCACAGTGATCGCTACCGGTTTTATTGAGCAAGAGCCGGAAGTGACAAAACCTCAAAGAAATCCATTAGGACAAGGATTAAAGCAAAATCAATCCATTCCACAAAAGCGTGAAGTCAAACGTGAGGAACATCAGCAAACATCAGCACAGCCAAGACAACATACACAATCAAGTGATGATACACTGGATATCCCAACGTTCTTACGTAACCGCAACAAACGTTAATCAAGCACGACGACTCATCCCCTTCCATTGGAAGGGGATTTTTTATGTCTAAATATAGAAAGAACCAGTGTTCATCTGATAGAAAAGTCTTGGGAGTGTATGAATCATTGTATCTATCTTATGTGCTTTGACTTACATAGATTAAGTCGAAAGAATCATTTTTGTTTTCCTTTACAAAAAACGACAAAATGTTGACCTTTATTTGACTACATTAAATAGAACACCATGAATCTTGTCATGATGAAAAAAAGGGGGGATCCGGATACACACGGTTTGACCATTTGAGGAGGAGTGATTTTATTGAAAGTGAAATTTCGCAAAACCGCCGTCTATTGTTTGATGAGTCTTTTGGTGATTGGTACCTTAACGATGACAAGCTTTGGGATGGTTCAAGCAAAATCGACTTCTACCTCATATCAGGAGGAAGCTGTTTCCTCTAAGACAACACAAGCAAAGATTTCTTCTAGATTAAAGAAGCAGTTTCAACAGGAAGACATGGTGACCTTTTTAGTCAAAATGAAGGCACAAACAAATGCGCAAAAAGTAGCGAAAGAAGCTGTGTCAAAAGCCAAAAAGCAGAAATTAACAGCTGCTAAAACGCAGTATACAAAAAGGTCAGCCGTTGTATCTGAGCTGAGAGCAACATCTCATGAAACGCAGCAAGCACTGCTAGCGTATTTACAAAAGGAACAAAAGAACAAGCAAGTGAAAGATATTCATTCCTACTATATTGTGAATGGTCTAGCTGTTACGGGAACGAAAGAGGTCATGGAAAAGGTCGCTTCTTTTCCAGAAGTAGATCAAGTGCTGACGAATGAGACACGTCAAATTCATCGTCCTGTTGATTTGAAAAGTTCGAAGCAAAACAAACAAATCAAAGCAATCGATGGAATTGAGTGGAATATTTCTCAAGTTCATGCACCAGAAGCGTGGGCTTTAGGCTATGACGGTACTGGTACAGTTGTTGCAAGTATTGATACAGGTGTGGAATGGGATCACCCTGCTTTAAAAGAAAAATACCGCGGGTTTGATCCGTCTCGTCCAAATGAACCATCTCATGAATTAAATTGGTACGATGCAACGACAGGATCTGAGGCCCCATACGATGACTTAGAGCATGGGACACATGTGACAGGAACGATGGTTGGCTCTGAGCCAGATGGAAAGAATCAAATCGGGGTCGCACCGGGAGCAAAATGGATCGCAGTGAAAGCTTTCTCAGAAGATGGCGGGACAGATGCTGATCTGTTAGATGCAGGTGAGTGGATTTTAGCACCGAAGGATAAGGATGGAAATCCGCATCCAGAAAAGGCACCCGATGTCGTGAATAATTCTTGGGGCGGTGGGCCAGGTCTTGATGATTGGTATAAAGATGTGGTCAACGCCTGGAGAGCAGCGGACATCTTTCCGGAGTTTTCAGCTGGCAATACCGATGTATTTAATCCGGGGGGCGAGGGATCAATCGCAAATCCCGCTAACTACCCAGAAGCCTTTGCAACAGGTGCAACAGATCAGGACAACAAGCTAGGGTCTTTCTCACTGCAAGGTCCTTCTCCATATGGCGTAATGAAACCAGATATTGCTGCGCCAGGTGTAAACATTCGTTCTTCGATCCCAGGAAAAGGGTATGAAGGCGGGTGGAATGGCACCTCAATGGCAGGTCCGCATGTCTCAGCTGTTGTGGCTCTTCTTCGCCAAGTGCAATCAGATCTTTCTGTTGATGAGATTGAACAAGTTCTCATGGATACAGCGAAGCCGCTGACAGATCAGCAGTTTCCAGAATCCCCTAACAATGGTTATGGGGCAGGACTAGTTGATGCAAGAGAAGCGATTACCGCATTAACCGATGGAATTGGTACGATTGAAGGTCAGGTAACAAAAGAGGGGGAAGATACAGAGCCGCCTGTTTTTTCACATAAAGGACCGAATGAAATCTTTGCTGCAACGCCAACACCACTGACGATCACAGCGGAAGATGAAGTAGCTGTGACAAATGTATCCTTGATCTACCAAGTGGATCAAGGTGAATGGGAGACGCTCCAAGCCAACCGAACGGATGGAAATCATTTAAAAGGAACCTATGTGGTCCAGCTTCCTGAACTTGAGGGTGAGAACGTCACTTATCGCTGGATTGTGAAGGATTTTGGAGAAAATGAAGCGGCATCAGACCCTTATACGCTCCCGATTCGAACATCCATTACTACGGGGTACACGCAAGATTTTGAAGCGTGGCCAAGCGGATGGTTCAGTGGTGGAACAAAAGATCCGTGGCAGTGGGGAACACCGACCACAGGTCCGAAACAAGCATTTACGGGGCAACATGTTTATGCCACAAACTTAGACAGTCCTTATGAAAATCAAACCGACGCCGCTTTATCGATGCCGCTAATTGCTGTACCAGAGTCTGGTTCTTCCTATTTACAATATCAATATTGGCATGATCTTGAAGCCAATTATGACTATGTGCATGTCCATGTCCAGCCTGAGGGGGAAGAGGCTGTTCAAGTAGCAGCCTATACAGGAAAAACAAATGCATGGACAGCAGGTGAGGTAGATCTATCTGCTTATCAAGGTCAAAAGGTGAGAGTCATTTTTCAGCTAAGAACGGATGGCAGTGTCACAAAAGATGGTTTTTATTTAGATGATGTGAACATCACAGATCAAGCATTGCCTCAAAAAGCAAAGAAACAACTTGGCGTGATCAAAAAAGAAAAGTCTGCAAGCCAAAATAAGAAATCAGTCAATCCGAAAAGTGCAAAGCCTGCTAAAGTAAAAGAAAAACATACACATATGAAAAAAGATAAAAGTCTAGATGGACCCTCCGTTAAGGCGCTTCCTATGAAGGCACAAATCAGTGTTCTGGAAAGCGGGAAATCAACTTACACTGATGAAGCGACAGGGAGATATCAGCTTTCTCAAGGAGCGGGTGAATGGACAGTGAAGGCTGAAGCGTACGGCTTTGAATCACGTACCCAAAAAGTCAGCGTTTCATCAAATGAAAAAGCCGAAGCGAATTTCTCCTTACAGCCACTTGCGAAACGAACGATATCTGGTACGGTTGTCAATGAAGCAACAGGTGACAAAGTAAAGAATGCTACTGTTTATCTTGTAGAGGACGCCAAAATTGCGCCGGTGACAACAGATGAATCCGGTCAATTTTCTCTACAAGCGTTAAGCGGCGTCTATACAGTCAAAGTGTTTGCGAAAGGTTTTAAAGGATATTCGTTTACAGCGGATGTCACAGAAAAGCCGTTTGAAAAGTCAGTGAAACTTGAGCCTTTTATTGGCGTTCCTGGAGAGATTGGCTACGATGATGGAACGGCCGAAAATGCGCGGGCTTTCTACGATCCTGGCAATGGCTGGGCTGTGAAGTTTTCACTGGAAAAGGGAAAGAAACAAGCACAAGTCACAGGTGGTCTTTTCCGTTTCTGGACATCAGAATGGCCAGCACCTGGAGGCGATGAATTTGCCGTTGAAGTGTATGATGCTTCAGGGAAAGGTGGAGCACCGGGTGAGAAAATCGCAGGACCACTAAAAGCAAATGCACTGCGTAATGGTGAATGGACAAAAGTAGATTTAGAAGATCAAGCCATTACAGTGGATGGAGATTTCTATCTTGTCTACATTCAAACGAAAAAGAATACGGAATCTCCTGGGCTTGCAACAGATGAAGATGGGCCAAATGCTGAAAGAAGCTGGCAGCTGACGAGCGGTGCCTTTTCTCCTTCTCCAAAAGAAGATGGGAATTATATGATTCGTGCGCTCGTGAACTATGAAGCTGATGTGCCAGAGATTACATCTCCAAAGACGGGAACAATCACAAATACAGGTGAATTGGAGATTGAAGGCACAGCTTCTCCTGGACTTGATGTGGCCATTTATCAAGACGATGAAGAGGTCGCCAAAGTCAAAGCTGGTTCGTCGGGTATTTTTAAAGAAAATGTATCTGTTTCAAGCGGGGAGCATGTGTTTACGGCAGCGACTGTAACAGATAAAGGCTCAACGAAACAGTCCAAACCGGTCAAGGTGATCATTGATCAAACTGCGCCGAGTTTGACCATTGATACACCGAAAAAAGGTGAAAAAACCAATAGAGAATCGCTCACCGTAGAAGGAAAAGTGGCGGACGATCATCTTGATCAAGTCACGGTCAACGGAAAGAAAGCGACAGTCAAAGATGGGAAATATGCTGCAAGAGTGTTGCTTGAGAACGGGGAAAATACAATAAAAGTGATAGCGAAAGATGCGGCTGGAAACAAAACAACTAAAAAAGTCGACATTGATGTCCAGTACGACGCGCCTGTCATTTCTAAGCTGACCCCAAAAGAGGATAGCACACTATCATCAGGTGAATCTGTTAAAATTTCATTTGAAAGCAGGGAAAAGCTAGAAGCAACTTTTGTCATTCATATGCCGCTGACCAATGCTAGATCAAGTCTTCAAAACACAACCGAGCTGCCGATTCGTGAAGTGGCACCGGGAACATATGAAGGCTACTGGACGGCAACATCTGCTGCAAAAGCAAAAGGTGCAGTGATTGAAGTCATTGTAAAAGATGAGTATGGAAATGTTACAAGGGAAAAGGCAGCAGGAAAATTAACCATCAATGAAAAATAATCATCAGCAAAAGACACGACTCTTCAGAGCGTGTCTTTTTTGTCGTGAACCATCGGCTCAACACTTGTCCGAGAAATCGTTCTTTGTTCCCTCACATTCATTCCTCGACAAAAACAATAACAATCCACCAAAAGTTCTCTATCATCCCCAACAAGAATTGACAGACTTCCATCTTATGACTGTTTTATACTGGTACAAACAAGTGCAAGTACTGCTTTTGATTCTTTGTTTCAGATGAAAGGAGCAGAAGGTGGTCATTTATTTAGATGTGATTTGGCTGTTAAACTTTTGTTTTGATCTATTGCTGCTCTTACTCACGGCATTTATTCTCAAACGACAAGTGAAAAAAAGGCGATATATGTTAGGAGCTCTCATTGGATCGAGTATTGTTCTCTTGCTCTTTACACCGTTTGCAATGATTGTGTCGCACCCTTTAGGCAAACTACTCTTTTCAATCTTGATCGTGCTTGGAACCTTTGGTTTTCAAAGATTTCGTTCCTTTTTTCAAAATCTGTTTGCTTTTTACTTTGTCACATTTTTGATGGGAGGAGGCATGATCGGAGTTCATTCGTTCTTGCAGACAAACACAGTCATTCAAGATGGACTGCTTATTTCACGAAATGATGGATTTGGTGATCCTATTAGCTGGCTTTTTGTTCTTACCGGTTTCCCAGCCATTTGGCTGTTTTCAAAGAAAAGATTAGGAGAGGTTGGTGCGAAAAAAAGACAGTATGATGAACAAGTGCTTGTCGAGATCTACATTCAGGGAGAGACAATCCGTTTAAATGGACTCGTTGATTCTGGCAATCAGCTGTATGATCCTATAACGAAAACGCCTGTCATGATCGTCCAGCTCGATCAGTTAACGTCTATTTGCGGAGAGTCATTTATCGAACAAATGAAACAGTCTCATCCTGTGGAAGTGATGCAAAAGCTTGATGATCGTTTCCCGCTGCTTGATCGTTTAAGACTTGTTCCATATCGTGCAGTTGGGCATGATCATGGGTTTCTACTATGCATAAAACCAGATACGGTCGTCCTTTATACAAAAACACATATGATTCAGCCAGCTAAGTGCTTTGTTGGGATCAGTCTAAGCCGATTATCAGCAGATCAGGAATTTCAATCGATCATTCATCCTGATCTGTTAGACGGGAAAATCATACAAGGGGTGTCGTAGTTTTTGATGATGTCTTTTATCTTACGAGGTCAACTTGATATTTAGAAGGGAGAAGAAGATGAAAAAATTAAAATTTAAACTCACTTACTACTGGTATAAACTCCTCATGAAGCTAGGGCTAAAGAGTGATGAAATTTATTATATTGGCGGGAGTGAGGCACTGCCGCCGCCATTATCAAAGGATGAAGAACAAGAATTGCTTGTCAAATTACCAAGAGGTGATCAAACGGCAAGAGCCATCCTAATTGAAAGAAACTTGCGGCTAGTGGTCTATATCGCAAGAAAATTTGAAAACACAGGCATTAATATTGAGGATTTAATTAGTATTGGAACCATAGGACTCATTAAGGCAGTGAATACATTTAATCCGGAAAAAAAGATCAAGCTTGCAACCTATGCCTCCAGATGTATTGAAAATGAGATTTTGATGTATTTGCGCCGGAATAATAAAACCCGTTCAGAAGTATCGTTTGATGAGCCGCTTAATATTGACTGGGACGGAAATGAATTGCTTTTATCAGATGTACTTGGGACAGATGATGATATTATCACCCGAGATATTGAAGCAAATGTCGATAAAAAATTACTGAAAAAAGCGTTAGAACAATTAAACGATCGTGAAAAACAGATCATGGAACTGAGATTCGGTTTAGTTGGCGGTGAAGAAAAAACCCAAAAAGATGTTGCCGACATGCTCGGGATTTCTCAGTCCTATATTTCAAGACTCGAAAAAAGAATTATTAAACGATTGCAAAAAGAATTTAATAAAATGGTCTAGAAATTTTTTTTTGAAAGCTCTATCCCTGCGCTGTCAAAGGGATCTCCATTTTCCCGCATGTTTCTTGTGATCGCTCGTGCATATTTTTCCATCCCACGGAGATACTGAACTTTGTACAACAGCTCCTGTAGGGAGGGAAAAAAGTGTCCAGAAATAAAGTGGAAATCTGCGGAGTCGACACGTCCAAACTGCCTGTTCTGAAAAACGACGAGATGAGAAAATTATTCAGACAGCTGCAAGATGAAGGTGACGATACAGCAAGAGAAAAGCTAGTCAATGGCAATTTGCGGTTGGTTTTAAGTGTGATTCAGCGTTTTAACAACAGAGGCGAGTATGTTGATGATCTCTTCCAAGTAGGCTGTATCGGATTAATGAAATCAATTGATAATTTTGATCTAAGCCACAATGTCAGATTTTCAACTTATGCGGTCCCTATGATCATAGGAGAAATCCGTCGATACTTGCGTGATAACAACCCAATTCGGGTGTCTCGTTCACTAAGAGATATTGCCTATAAGGCGCTTCAAGTCCGTGAGAGACTGATTAGTGAGACAAGCAAGGAGCCAACGGCAGAAGACATTGCGAAAGTGTTAGAAGTCCCTCATGAGGAAATTGTCTTTGCCCTAGATGCGATTCAAGATCCTGTCTCTTTGTTTGAACCGATCTATAATGACGGAGGAGATCCGATTTATGTGATGGATCAAATTAGTGATGAGCGGAACAAAGATACACAATGGGTGGAAGAATTGGCCTTAAAAGAGGGAATGCGCAGATTGAATGATCGAGAAAAAATGATTCTTCGCAAACGCTTCTTCCAAGGCAAAACACAAATGGAAGTGGCTGAAGAAATCGGAATTTCTCAAGCGCAAGTATCAAGGCTTGAAAAAGCAGCCATCAAACAAATGAATAAAAACATTTATTAAAGCCGCCGCTTGATGTGCGGCTTTTTTCATTCTCCTTAGAGAACATCTCTCTAGTATTGACTCGGTTATTTTTTTCATTTAATCTGTCTTTAACAAATGTTATTTCAAATATCATTTGTTAGGGAACAGATCAGCGGAAAGAAGGGTTATTATGACATTCCATGATGAAAGAAGGCTGCTCATAAAGGTTGCGCATATGTATTATGAAGAAGGCGCCACTCAATCTAAAATTGCAGAAGCTGTGGGAGTTAGCCGTTCGCTCATATCGAAATATTTGGCAAAAGCACGTGAAGCAGGAATCGTGGAAATCATTATTCATGATGAAGTCAATCAACAATATGGGTCGTTAGAAAGAAAAATAGAGCGAAAATACGGACTACGAGAAGTCGTATGCGTTGAATCTCTCAGCCAAGAAACAACAAAAAGCAGGATCGGAGCTGCGGCTGCGGGCTTTTTATTAAAGGTCATGAAGGATGGACAGGTCATCGGCTTTTCCTCAGGGACAACGCTGCATGAAATGGCGAAAGCGATTACATCTGTTCAACATTTTCCATCTGTCACATTTGTTCCGCTTGTCGGAGGTGTCGGGAATGAAGATGTAGATATCCACGCCAATTACATTATTGGCAGATGTTCTGAAGCACTCAAATCAAAATGTGAGTTTTTACATGTTCCTGTCATGCTTGATACGAAAGAAGCGAAAGAAGTGTTGATTAGGCAGCCGTCGATCAAAAAAGTCATTAAACTTGGAGAATCTTCAAATATTGCCGTTGTAGGAATTGGCGGGGTTCCGCAGCATTCAACAATGGTGAAATCCTACATGACAAGCGGTGAGGAGGATATCCTCGAAGCGAAGGATGTAGCTGGTGACATTTGTTATAACTTTATTGATCATAAAGGCGAGGTGTATCCGCATCCGTGGAACGACCGAGTGATGGGAATCAGCCCGAAAAAGCTGAAAGAGATCCCGCTTGTTATGGGTGTCGCTGGAGGAGAAGAAAAAATTGAAGCGATAAGGGCGGTATTAGAAGGTGGATTAATTCATGTATTAATTACGGATGAACAAACTGGAGATGCCTTATTAAAGTAACTACCTAAGCCGATTAGGTAGTTTTTTTGAGTCTTTAGACTCAAAAAGATTGAAAAATTTATCGATTTTAGCTTGACACAAAGTTGACACATCATATAAACTAAGTTCATAACAAATGATAAATAAAATAACAAATGTTACAAGAAACAGATTTTTGTTAATTTTTATAACATTTGTTAAAAGTTTCAGATTATTTTTCAAGTAATCTATTGTGAAGCAAGCAAACCTGAAAGGATGATTTAGATGTCAATTTACCAGCAGTTGTTAGCACGAGAACGCAGCGGAGATCCGATCAAAGTAGGGATTATTGGGGCAGGCCAAATGGGGTTTGGACTCATTTCACAAATTTCTAACATTCCAGGCATGATTGTTGCAGGCGTTTGTGACATTCACCTTGATGCAGCTGAGAAGGCAGCAAACTTTTACAAGCAGCATGCGAAGCCTCATCAAATGGTCGTCACAAATGATTACAGAGAAGTGATTCAATCAGATTTCGTGGAAGTCGTTGTAGATGCAACAGGTGTTCCAGAGGTCGGAGCAAACATTTCTTTGGAAGCGCTTAATTCAAAAAAACATCTCGTTCTTTTAAATGTGGAAGTCGATATTACCATCGGTTTGGTGATGCATAAATTATTTACGAATGCAGGACTTGTTTACTCTGGATCAGCTGGAGACGAACCAGCAGCAACGCTAGAACTATATGAATTTGCAAAAACAATGGGGCTTGAAGTATTGGTTGCGGGGAAAGGTAAGAACAATCCATTCTTCCCAGAAGCAAACCCAGATACGTGTAAAGCAGAAGCAGATAGTAAACATATGAGTGCTCATATGCTGGCTGCGTTCCAGGACGGAACAAAAACAATGGCAGAAATGAATCTGTTAAGCAATGCGACAGGACTTTTGCCTGATAAAGTGGGCATGCACGGAGTAGAAGCGAATTTAGAAAATGTAGCAAATAAATTAAATCAAAAACAGCAAGGCGGCGTACTGGATAACTTCGGAGTCGTTGAATATGTAAACGGTCTAGCACCAGGCGTATTTGTTATCGTCAAGAGTGAGCTTGAGCCAGTAGATGAAGAGCTTCGCTACTTAAAAGTTGGAAAAGGTCCTCACTACACGCTCTATCGTCCTTTCCACTTAGCGAGTCTTGAAACACCAGTCACGATCGCAAAAGCAGTCTTACAACATGATTCTTCTATTCACCCAATTGGCGTACCAGTATCAGAAACGGTTGCTGTTGCGAAAAGAGACATTAAAGCTGGAGAAACACTTGACGGCATTGGCGGATACTCCGTAAGAGGTGTACTTGAAACACATCAAGACATGAAAACGAATGGTCACATTCCAATTGGCTTAATCAGCGGAAAAGTGGTAGCGAAAAAAGATATCAAACTAGGACAATTCCTATCTCATGATGATGTAGAACTGGATTCAAATACAACGGTCTGGAAGCTGCGTTCATTACAAGATCACTTATTTCAATCATAAGGACGTGAGGCTATGGAAAAATTAGCAATCGTACTTTGTATCATTCTCATTGTGCAATATGGTTTATCGTTTATTCAAATCAAGTACTACCGCAAGAGCATGGATTCCCTTATTGATGACTATAAAGGGAAGCAGGGCTATCACTTGTTTTCAGGAATGGAGCGGCGCAAATTTGGTCCTGGGGCCATTGCGCTCATCATTGTCGATGAATCGTACATCATTCAAAAGTGTCATGTGCTTGGCGGCGTCTCGATCTTATCTAAATTTAAGGAACTGCCTTCATATGAAGGAAAACATGTAGGGGCTGTGCTAGATGAGCACCACATGATGAAGCAAACATTGAAAAAGCGCAAAAGGGGACCAGCTGTCATGCAAGCACTTTCCATGGCAGCGGAACAAGCGCTTGTCTCGATTTCTAAAAAAAATATAACAAATGTGAACTAAAGAAAGGGGAGATGAAACATGGAATGGATTCAATGGTTTGGAGAGCACTTTATCGGAATGTTTGAAGCCGGCGGAAAGCAATTCATGGGTCTTGTTACAGGTATCGTTCCAACGCTTGTTGTGTTACTTACTTTCACTTATGCTGTCATGAAGTTTATTGGAGAAGAGCGAGTGAATAGAGCCATTCAGTTTGCAGCGAAATATACCATTTTGCGCTATACGTTAATGCCGATCTTATCCGTTCTTATTTTGACAAACCCAATGGCTTATACGTTTGGCCGCTTCTTACCTGAAAAACAAAAACCAGCATTCTATGATTCAGCTGTTTCATTTGTTCATCCGGTGACATCACTGTTCCCGTATGCCAATGCAGGAGAACTATTTGTCTACTTAGGAATTGCGAACGGGATTAAAGAAGCAGGATATTCTATGTCAGAGCTTGCTGTTCGTTACTTCTTAGTCGGGATCGTTGTCATTTTACTTCGCGGAATCATTACTGAATGGATCACAAAGTATTTAGCAGGAAAAATGAAAGCGAATTCACAATAGGGGAGGGTTAGACATGACAAACCACAAAGTATTTGTTGCAAAAGGTGCTGGCGGATGGGGAAAAGGCTTAGTGCTTGAACCAACAGGTAAAAGAAGAAAGGTCGTTTCCATTACAGGGGGAGGCATTCACCCAGTTGCACGTAAAATTGCAGAAATGACAGGGACAGAAGCATGTGATGGCTTTAAAAACTCTATTCCAGAAGATGAAATGATGTGTGTTGTCATTGACTGCGGAGGAACTGCTCGAATCGGACTTTATCCAATGAAGCGCATTCCAACTGTAGATGTGCTGGCATCCTCTCCTTCTGGACCGCTTGCCAAACATATTACAGAAGATATTTTCGTATCAGGCGTAACGGAAAAAGATATTTCCTTTGCGGAAGCATCTGATGGTGAACCGGTAGCAGAAGGTCAAGAAAGCAGTGAATCGATTGATAAAGAGAACTTCAAAGAAACGTATTCAAAGCTAAAACAGGAAAATATCGAACGTCAAGAATCAGGTAATTTCTTGATGAGATTCTCAAGAGGAATCGGGAAAGTAACCGGCACATTCTATCAGGCTGGCCGTGACTCTGTTGATATGCTTTTGAAAAATATTATCCCATTCATGGCTTTTGTCAGTATGTTAATTGGAATTATCAATTATACAAAAATCGGTGATCTGATTGCTCATTTCCTATCACCTTTGGCAGGATCTCTATGGGGGCTCTTACTGCTCGTTGTGGTCTGTACATTGCCGTTCCTATCACCTGTCTTAGGACCTGGGGCAGTCATTGCACAAGTCATCGGTGTTCTCATTGGTAGTCAAATCGCACTAGGGAACATTCCACCTCAATTTGCCCTTCCAGCACTATTTGCGATCAACGGTCAAGTAGGGTGTGACTTTATCCCAGTTGGACTATCACTTGGTGAAGCGAAGCCTGAAACGGTACAATATGGGGTACCAGCTGTTTTGTATAGCCGTCTGATTACAGGGGTTCTATCTGTTGTGATCGCATACGTTGCCAGCTTCGGTATGTATTAAACGTATTAAAGGAGGAATCGAGATACATGGTAACACAATCTGTTGTAAAAGAAATTGGGATATTAGTCCCGCAGTTTAAAGAAGATAAGCTGATTGTTTTATTTGGACCAGCAGCGCCGCAGGAATTAAAGGATATGTCGGTCATTCATGAGTTCGAACATGTAGAAGAAGAGCCACTGAAATTAGGCGGAACCATTCAAGTGGGCGACCAAACGTACACCATTACTGCACTTGGCAATAAAGCAAATGACAACTTTAAGGAGCTCGGCCATATTTCGATCTACTTCCAAGAGCCGTTTGATGAAGTCTTACCGGGAGCTGTTTTTGCATCACCACACACGTTTCCTGATATAAAAGAAGGCGTACGAATTGAAATTTCGTAACCACGCAAAAAAAGCTGTTCCTCTATAGGAGCAGCTTTTTTTGCGTGAGGTTTACCGAATGGGACATTTGCGATATGCTGTAGACATTCATTATTTGTATATTCAGAATTTTCATTCAGGGGGAAAAGATTGTGTCACTGGATTTAAAGGATGTTTCTTTAAAGCGAAATGGAAAATGGCTGCTGCGTTCTATTGACTGGCAGGTAAAAAAACAGGAACACTGGGTGCTTTATGGATTAAATGGTGCGGGAAAAACCGCTTTATTAAATATGCTCTGCTCGTATTATTTTCCAACGTCAGGTGAGATGACGGTGCTGGGACATGTGTTTGGCAAGGAGGCTCTTGGTGAAACATTACGGAAGAAAATTGGCCTTATCTCTGCAGGACTTGAAAAGAAACTGCACGGAGACGACAATGCATTTGAAATTGTTCTGAGCGGAGCATTTGCTTCTATTGGGCTTTATGAAACACCGACAGATGATATGAGAGAGAAAGCAATTGATCTCTTAAAAGCGTTTGGGTCATTCAAATATGCCAATCGGACTTATGAAACCCTCTCACAAGGAGAGAAACAAAAAGTACTGATTGCGAGGGCTTTAATGAATGATCCGGAGCTCCTGATCTTAGATGAACCTGTGACGGGTCTTGATTTTTTAGCAAGGGAACAAGTGCTGGAGACGATCTCACTCATTGCATCAAAGCCTGATGCACCCACATTGCTTTATACGACCCATCACGCAGAAGAGATTCTCCCGATTTTTCAGCATACCTTCTTATTAAAAGAAGGAACCGTCTTTCATAAAGGTGAGACAAAGCAGATGATGACAAGTGACTTGCTTACTTCCTTTTTTGAATGTCCAGTCGAAGTCATGTGGCAAAACGGCCGTCCTCACTTAAGTAAATTGTAGATAAGAGAAACTATTGGTCTGCTTCCCTGCTTTTCCATCATACATATTATAGTAGAAAACGAAAGGCGGGGAAGGACAGATGATCAGTATTTCTGAATTCCAAATCAAAGATGTCGTCGATGTGTCCAGCGGAAAAAAATTAGGTACCATTGGAGACATTGATATCAATGTCACAAGCGGTAAAATACAGGCGATTATCATTGGAGGGACAGGTAAAATGATGGGATTTTTCGGAAAAGAGGAGGAAATGATCGTCCCATGGCGAAATATAGTAAAAATTGGCGAAGATGTGATACTTGTCCGGTTGTCTTCTTAATTCGTATAAACTCCGCAACAAATGATTCCATTTTTCCTTAAAACGAGCTCTCCATTCTCAGCAATCAATGTCTTTTTCGGGTAAAAAAATTACGTTTTCATATCAATTTGGAAAAAAACCTGTAGAAAGGGCACATTTGAGTGTAATATTTAATGAATCCCACTAACTGTCTATGCATGTCTTGTGGTAAAATAGGAGCGATATAAAGAGAGATGAATGAAAGGTGGGAGGCCGCTTTGATAGACAAATATGACCCCTTTCAGCAGACATCATCTTATGCAATGACCATTTATGATTGGACGAACATGGTATGTTCTGGTAAAAAGGTATTGGCCGGATTTACGACAAAAAATGGCGGATTCAGCCTTTCTCCATATCAATCAATGAACACTGGACTCCATGTAGGAGATGATGCTTCTAGTGTCCAAATGAATCGTCAGGCCATAGCAGATGCGATTGCTGTGCCGCTCTCTCATTGGGTGTTTGCTGACCAAACACACGAGGATCGCATCATGAAAGTTACGAAGGAGCAAAGGGGAAGAGGAAGTCTTCAGTATGATGAGGCACTCTCTAGAACAGACGGCTTATACACCTCTGAACCAAACATCATGCTCGCTCTTTGTTTCGCTGACTGTGTTCCGCTTTATTTTCTAGCACCGCAAAATGGCCTGATAGGAACAGCTCATGCCGGCTGGAAAGGAACCGTCAAGCAAATTGGCGCCAACATGGTTGATGCATGGGTTCACCAAGAAGGTGCCGAAGCCAATCACATACAAGTCGTCATTGGACCATCCATTGGCAGCTGCTGCTACATAGTAGATGATGTTGTCATAGATCAGGTGAAAAAGCTTCCTTTTTCAACAGAGGATGTGTATTCCGAAATGTCACAAGGACAATACAAAATAGACTTAAAAACATTAAACAAAAACGTATTGCTTCATGCAGGAATAAAAGAAGAAAACATACATGTCAGTTCGATGTGCACAAGCTGCAATGATCAGCTTTTCTTCTCACACCGGCGTGATCAAGGGAAAACAGGACGTATGATGTCTTTTGTCGGGTTTAAGGAGGCATAAGTGCAATTGAATGTACGAGAGAATCTCAGACAAATAAATGAACAAATCAACGAAGCATGTAAAAGAGCAGGTAGAAATCCAGCTGATGTATCGGTCGTAGCTGTCACAAAATATGTCTCGATTGAACGAGCATTAGAAGCCAAGGAAGCCGGAATTTTGCACTTTGGTGAAAATCGTGACCAAGGGATACTTGAAAAGCAGGCGGCGATAACCGATGAAAACATTAACTGGCACTTCATCGGCAGTTTACAGACACGAAAAGTGAAATCTGTCATTCAGACAATTGACTACTTACATTCGCTCGACAGAATGTCTCTGGCGAATGAAATTGAAAAAAGAGCGGATCGCACGGTTCGCTGCTTTGTACAGGTGAACACATCACTTGAGGAGTCAAAGCACGGCTTAAAAAGCGAAGACGTGATTCCATTTGTCAAACAGCTCGCTGATTTCAAACATATTGAAATTGCTGGACTGATGACGATGGCTCCTTTCACAGATGATCACACTGTGATACGAAACTGTTTTAAAACATTAAAAAACCTTCAGCAAGAGGTAAAACAACTGAACCAAGTAAATGCACCTTGTCAGCATTTATCGATGGGCATGTCAAACGATTTTGAAATCGCAATTGAAGAAGGTGCGACATTTGTTCGGATTGGCTCTTCACTTGTTGGAAATGAAACAGGAGGTGCGTGACATGAGCATAAAAAATAAGTTTAAAAGCTTTTTCACACTCGACGATGAAGAGTATGAGTATGAATACATTGATGAAGAAAGAGAACCAGCACAAGAAGAAAAAAATATGAAAGATAAAGCGGCATTTCAAGAGCGTCCTCAGGCAGGAAAACAAAATGTCGTCAGCTTGCAAAGCGTGCAGAAATCCTCTAAAGTGGTGTTAAGTGAGCCGCGTGTTTATGCAGAGGCGCAGGAGATTGCCGACCATATTAAAAACAGACGTGCAGTCGTCGTCAATTTGCAGCGCATTCAGCACGATCAAGCAAAGCGAATCATCGACTTCTTAAGCGGAACCGTTTATGCAATCGGTGGAGATATCCAGCGTATTGGCTCGAATATATTCCTCTGCACTCCTGATAATGTGGATGTATCTGGCACAATATCAGAACTTTTGACAGAGGAAGAACCTCAGAGGTGGTAAATCATAGTGATTCTAAATTTCATTTTTAATATTTTGGGTACGGTATTAACGATTTACTCATTCGCGATCATTATTTACATTTTTATGTCATGGGTGCCTTCTGCAAGAGAAACAGCAATTGGCCGCTTCTTGGCAAACATTTGCGAACCGTATTTAGAACCATTTCGTAAAATCATTCCGCCAATTGGCATGATTGACATCTCGCCAATTGTGGCATTGCTTGTGATTCGTTTTGCATCATCTTATGGACTAACTGGTCTTTATAATATGATTGTACGATTCATGTAAACAGGCTGCCGGGCTTGGCGCTGCCAGGCTCTTTTACATAAAAGGGGAACAAAATGAGCGATATTTATCAACATTTTAGAAAAGACGAACAGCCATTTGTCGATCAAGTGTTAGGCTGGAAAAAAATCGCACTCGACCAATATCGATTGAAATTAACGGACTTTCTGGACCCGCGTGAGCAATTTATTACCCAGTCCGTGATCCAGCATTCTGATGAACTCGGCATCATGTTTTTTGGCGGGTATGAGAAAGCGGAGCGCAAAAGAGCCCTCATCTATCCAGATTATTTAGAACCGTCTATTCAGGACTTTGAGCTGTCTTATTTTCAGGTGAACTATGCGAAAAAGTTTATTTCCATTGAACATCCGAAGCTTCTTGGCTCACTGATTGGGACAGGCCTGAAGCGTCAAAAATTCGGTGATTTGTTATTTTTAGACGATGATGTAAAGTTTATTTGTACAAGCGATGTCGCCGATTTTGTTCGGGCGCAGCTAACGCATGTCGGCAGAGCATCCGTTTCATTAGAAGAAATTAGCCAGACAGATATAAAACCGGTCATCAGCAAGACCGACATCAAAGAAGATACCATTTCTTCATTGCGGCTTGACGCTGTATGTGCTGCTGTCAGCCGTCAGTCTCGGCAAAAAGCACAGCTTTTGGTCAAAAATGGCCTTGTGAAAGTCAACTGGAAAGTCACTGAGGACCCATCCTTTACAATTGGTGAAGGCGATCAGCTCTCTGTGAGGGGATTTGGCCGCTTTAGCTTAAAAACAATTGATGGGAAGACAAAAAAAGATAAATTCAAAGTAACATTTGAGCTTCTGACATAACGAACTTGAATCTGGAGGTGGCGAGGTTGCCATTAACACCTAATGATATTCATAATAAAACGTTCACAAAAAGTTTTCGCGGCTATGACGAAGATGAAGTAAATGAGTTTTTAAGCCAAGTACGTAAAGATTACGAAATCGTGCTTCGCAAAAAGAACGAGCTTGAAGACAAAGTCAATGAGCTTGATGAAAGACTAAGTCATTTTGCAACAATCGAAGAAACATTAAACAAATCAATTCTTGTTGCACAGGAAGCAGCAGAAGACGTGAAACGTCATTCTGACAAAGAAGCAAAACTGATTATTCGTGAAGCAGAGAAAAATGCTGACCGCATTATCAACGAAGCGTTATCAAAATCAAGAAAGATTGCGATGGAAATCGAAGAGCTGAAGAAACAATCAAAAGTCTTTAGAACTCGTTTCCAAATGCTGATTGAAGCTCAGCTTGATCTGCTGAAAAATGATGATTGGGATCATTTGCTTGAATATGAAGTAGATGCTGTCTTTGACGAAAAAGAATAAGCGCATCATCTTGACATGACGTGCTCATGTTGCATATAATACCATCATAAATTAACAAGAGATAAACGTTTGAAAGGGACACTCGCAGCGGTTACATGCGTAATAAAGCGAATCAGGGATGGTGGAAGCCTGACATTACGAGACGCTGCAATGAGATCACCCCTTTAGTTCCTTTTCTGAAATGGACCAGTAAGAAAAGGCGTCTAATCACGTTACGATTTTAGAGTGGATAAGCGGCTGTTTTATAGCGCTTATCTAAAAGGGTGGTACCGCGAGACAAGCCTTCTCGTCCCTTATGGGATGAGAGGGCTTTTTTTATTGTTTTTTAATCAGAATTTGCATGTGGAGGAATGGGTATGAACTACAAAGACACCTTATTAATGCCGAAAACAGATTTCCCAATGAGAGGGAATTTGCCAAACAAAGAGCCTGAAATCCAAGAGAAGTGGGCAGAAAAAGACATCTATCAAATGGTCTTAGAGCGGACAAAGGGACGCCCGACCTTTATTTTGCATGATGGACCTCCATATGCGAATGGTGACATCCATATGGGACACGCACTTAATAAAATCCTAAAAGATTTTATTGTTCGTTTTAAATCAATGAATGGATTCCATGCACCGTACGTGCCGGGCTGGGATACACACGGCTTACCTATTGAAACAGCCCTTACGAAAAATAAAAAAGTCAAACGAAAAGAAATGTCTACAGCAGAATTCCGTAAACTATGTGAGGAGTATGCTTGGAAACAAATCGAAGGTCAGCGCAATCAGTTTAAACGTTTGGGCGTAAGAGCAGATTGGGACAATCCATATGTGACATTAAAGCCTGAATACGAAGCGCAGCAAATCCTTGTCTTTGGTGAAATGGCGAAAAGAGGCTATATTTACAAAGGTCTTAAACCTGTTAACTGGTCTCCATCAAGTGAGTCAGCCCTTGCTGAAGCGGAAATTGAATATAAGGACAAACGTTCACCATCTATTTACGTATCATTTAAAGTGAAAGATGGCAAAGGCGTACTTGAAAACGGCGAGCAGTTCATCATCTGGACGACAACCCCTTGGACGCTTCCTGCAAACCTTGGCATTTGCGTTCATCCAAACTTAGAGTACAGTGTGCTCCAAGTCGGTACGGAGCGATATGTTGTCGCATCTGAGCTCGCTGAACAAGTGGCAAAAACACTTGGCTTTGACGATTACGAAGTTGTTAAAACACTAAAAGGAAAAGAATTAGACACCATTGTTGCAGAGCACCCGATTTACGGCAGAGACTCTCTTGTGATGCTTGGCGATCACGTCACAACAGATGCAGGAACAGGCTGTGTTCACACAGCACCAGGACACGGGGAAGATGACTTTATTGTCGGTATGAAATACGGTCTTGAGGTGCTATGTCCAGTAGATGAAAAAGGTGTCATGACAGAAGAAGCACCTGGTTTTGAAGGACTATTCTACGAGGATGCCAATAAAGCCATCACAGAGCAGCTTGAAGCAAAAGGCGCGCTGAAAAAGCTCGACTTTATCACGCACTCTTATCCGCATGACTGGAGAACGAAAAAGCCAACGATTTATCGTGCGACAGCTCAGTGGTTTGCTTCGATTAAAGATTTCAGAGAAGCGCTATTAGACAATATTAAAGAAACGAAATGGGTTCCAGCTTGGGGCGAAACACGCCTATTCAACATGGTGCGTGACAGAGGTGACTGGTGCATTTCAAGACAGCGTGTATGGGGCGTTCCAATTCCGGTCTTCTATGCGGAAAATGGTGAGCCGATCATCACGGACGAAACAATTCAGCATGTATCTCAATTATTTAGAGAGCATGGCTCAAATATTTGGTTTGAAAAAGAAGCGAAAGAATTATTGCCTGAAGGCTTTACACATCCAGGCAGCCCGAACGGCGAATTTACAAAAGAGCAGGACATCATGGATGTATGGTTTGATTCCGGTTCTTCTCACCAAGCGGTTTTAGAAGAACGAGATGATCTTGTTCGTCCGGCAGACCTTTACCTTGAAGGCTCTGACCAATATCGCGGCTGGTTTAACTCATCTTTATCTACAGCAGTTGCAGTCACTGGAAAAGCACCATATAAAGGTGTTCTCAGCCATGGCTTCACGCTTGATAAAGAAGGCCGCAAAATGAGTAAATCATTAGGCAATACAATTGATCCGACGAAGGTTGCAAAGCAGCTCGGTGCGGAGATCCTTAGACTTTGGGTGTCTTCTGTTAACTATCAGGCCGATCATCCAGTGTCTGATGATATTTTAAAACAAGTAGCAGAAGTATATCGTAAAATCCGTAACACTTTCCGCTTCCTGCATGGTAACCTTTTTGACTTTGATCCAGCAGTCAATGCGGTGCCAGTTGAAGAGCTTCGTGAAGTGGATCAATATATCCTGATCAAATTAAATAAATTGATCAATAAAGTGAAAAAAGCATATGACGACTACGAATTTTCTGTTGTGTATCATGCCATTCACAATTTCTGTACGATTGAGTTAAGCTCATTCTATCTCGATTTTGCAAAAGATGTGGTGTACATTGAGCATGCGAATCATCCGGACCGCCGCAGCATGCAAACGGTCTTCTACGAAACATTAATGGCGTTAGTGAAGCTGACTGCACCAATTCTTCCGCACACAGCAGATGAATTATGGAGCCACTTAAGCTTTGTTGAAGAGCCAAGTGTTCAGTTAACGGATATGCCAGAAGGTGTAACTGTTCCTCAAGCGGAAGCGACGGAAACGAAGTTTGACCGCTTTATGGAAGTACGTGATGATGTGCTGAAAGCACTGGAAATTGCGCGTAATGAGAAAGTCATCGGACGTTCACTTGAAGCCAGTGTGACACTTTATGCGACAGATGAAGTGAAGCAGCTTCTTGCATCCATTAAAGAAGATGTGAAGCAGCTCTTCATCATCTCAGAATTAACGGTAGAAGATGAGCAGCTTGCAGACGCATCAGCGCCTCAATACACATCAGGACGTATTGTGGTTCAAAAAGCAGAAGGAGAACTGTGCGAACGTTCTCGCATTATTTCAAAGGATGTTGGTGCAAATCCGAAATACCCAACATTGTCGCTGAAAAATGCTGAAATCGTGGAGAAATATTACCAGAATTAACAGTGTGACATCACCAACTAGCGCCCCGTATATAGCGGGGCGCTTTCTATTTTGCGAAAATGACAGCGTTTAGAACGAAAGGAAAAATCTTATGGCTTTAAAGTAAGCAGGCGGGGCAACAATATGATTATAACGAGAGGGCAGGAGTTGAAACAGCGACATGAATGGCGATCTAGACACGATTTACATGGAACTCCTTCAAATGAAAGAAGAATTGCAATCTAAGCTGTTTGAATATGCATCATTTCGTTCACCCGCTGAACATGTCACGTTTAATCAAGCGAAAACCACAACGCTTCTTTATCATATAAAAGAAGAACTGCAAGATGTGTCGCTCGCTATTGCAAAAATTGAACAAGGAACCTATGGCATATGTGAGGCGACAGGTCAACCCATCCCGCTTGAACAAATGAGTATTCTTCCGACAGCCCGTACGACTGACGATTTTTTATATCATAAGCAATACGAGAAAAAAGCATTCACCCCTTATCCTCACGAATCAAACGATTCTCATTTTGAAGCCTTCCACATGTAGGGAGGTTTTTGTCTGTCAACTAAAGTTTCTTTACTCCTTCCTGTTTTCTTGATAAAATGCTTAAAGATCAAAGTATGAAGTTGGAGGAACGTGTGTGTTCTATTACATAATCGCATTCTTTATCATTTGTTTAGATCAATTAACAAAATGGCTCATTGTCAAGAATATGATGCTCGGAGATTCTATTCCAGTCATTGATGGGTTCTTTTATATCACGTCCCACCGAAATTCAGGAGCCGCATGGGGAATTCTCCAAGGGCAAATGTGGTTTTTCTATGTCATCACACTCGTTGTTATTGCAGGAATTATCTACTACTTGCAAAAGCATGGACAAAAGGACAAACTGCTTGGCGTTGCACTGGCTTTAATGCTTGGCGGAGCGATTGGAAACTTTATCGACCGTATTTTCCGTCAGGAAGTGGTGGATTTTGCTCATTTCGTATTTGGGGATTATCATTATCCAATCTTTAATATTGCAGATTCTTCTCTATGTGTAGGGGTAATTCTGCTCTTCATTCAAATGCTGTTAGATGGAAAGAAAAATAAGGAGTCAACTACATGAATCAAGTAAACATTGCCGTTTCAGAAGAACAAACGAGTGAACGGCTCGATAAATTTTTAAGCACAACAGAACCGGAATGGTCAAGAAGCCAAGTCCAGCAGTGGGTAAAGGACGGGCTGATCGAAGTAAACGGGAAACATGTCAAAGCGAATTACAAAGTGCAAGCTGGAGACCAAATCAAGGTGGAGATTCCAGATCCAGAAGCACTTAATGTAGAAGCAGAATCAATGGATCTTGATATTTATTATGAGGATGCAGATGTGCTAGTGGTGAATAAACCAAGAGGAATGGTCGTTCATCCAGCACCAGGTCATGTGTCAGGGACGCTTGTGAATGGACTTATGGCACATTGTAATGACCTATCAGGCATTAATGGCGTGATGAGACCTGGCATTGTCCACCGAATTGATAAAGATACGTCTGGGCTTTTAATGGTCGCTAAAAATGATTTGGCGCACGAGTCACTTGTGAATCAGTTAGTGGCTAAAACCGTCACTAGAAAATATACAGCTGTTGTCCACGGTATCATCCAGCACGACACAGGGACCATTGATGCACCAATTGGCAGAGACAAAAAAGACCGCCAAAGCATGACGGTCACAAAAGAAAACGCAAAACAGGCAGTCACTCACTTTGATGTCATTGAACGCTTTAAAGATTTCACGGTTGTTGAATGCCGTCTTGAAACAGGACGAACACACCAAATTCGTGTTCATATGAAATATATTGGCTATCCTCTTGCAGGAGACCCGAAGTATGGCCCAAGAAAAACCGTTGATTTCAATGGCCAGCTGCTGCATGCAGATGTGTTAGGATTTGATCATCCTAGAACAGGAGAATATATGGAATTCACAGCACCAATTCCAGCTGATATGCGGGGCTTTATCGATTCATTAAGAAATAACGATTGACAGGCCGTTCTTTTTTTGAAATAATAAACGAAGAAATTGAGATTCTTTAAAACAGTCCAGAGAGGCTGAGAAGGATAACGGATCAATTTGTGCACGTGTATGCACAAATGAACGCCCCTCTCTGCCCTTTGCAGAAGGGGCTTTTTATTTGTCAAAAAGAGGTGTAAAAGATGGAACAAAAAGCAGTCATTCTTGATGAACAAGCGATCAGACGAGCGCTTACCCGTATCGCACATGAAATGATTGAGCGCAACAAAGGGATGAAGGATGTCATCCTTGCCGGGATCAAGACAAGAGGCATTCATCTTGCAAAGCGCCTTGCAGAGCGCATCGAGCAGATTGAAGGAAACCCAGTGATTGTGGGTGAACTTGATATTACGCTATACCGTGATGACCTGACAAAGAAGACAGACAATCAAGAACCGCTTGTCAAAGGTGCGGACATTCCAGCTGATATTAATGACAAAACATTGATTGTCGTGGATGATGTGCTGTTCACAGGCAGAACCGTCAGAGCGGCTATGGATGCGCTTGTAGATGTAGGCAGACCGTCTTCCATTCAGCTTGCTGTTCTAGTCGATCGAGGACACAGGGAGCTGCCGATTCGAGCGGATTATATCGGGAAAAACATCCCAACATCAAAAGCAGAGACCGTCATGGTTCAGCTCAATGAAGTAGATCAAAATGACCTTGTCGCTATATATGAAAAATAACCTTTTTAAATGCATTCCAGAGAGTTTGCAAAGAGGGCAATAACAGAGACACCGAGCACACGGCTAAAATGACGTGTACGGTTTTTCTAGGCCTCTTTGCGCATATTCGCAAAGAGGCTTTTTTAATGAAAAAGGACACATCTAGGAGGAAAATCATGAGTCAGCAAAAAGCCAATTTAGGCATTCGAGATATCCCAAAACCGTTCACATGGCTGTCACTAAGCTTGCAACATTTGTTTGCTATGTTTGGTGCAACCATTCTTGTACCAAAGATCATTGATATGAGTCCAGCCGTTGCGCTCATCTCAAGCGGAGTTGGAACCATTGTTTACTTAATTATCACAAGAGGACAAATACCAGCGTATCTTGGATCGTCCTTTGCTTTTATTGCCCCCATAGTGAATGTGAAAGCAACAGGCGGACCAGGAGCCGCAATGGTAGGTGCTTTCATGGCGGGTGTGGCTTATGCGCTCATTGCACTATTCATTAAATGGCTGGGCACAGGCTGGCTGATGAAGCTTCTGCCGCCGGTCGTCGTAGGACCAGTCATTATGGTCATCGGACTTGGATTAGCTGGAACAGCTGTCAACATGGCAATGTATGTAGACCCAAACGCAACCGAACATGTTTACAGTCTTAAGCATTTAATGGTCGCTGGTTTTACACTAGCTGTCACGATTATCAGCATGATCTTCCTCAGAGGATTCCTTAGCTTGATCCCAGTACTCATCGGCATTATCAGCGGCTACCTCTTTGCCTTAACACAAGGCATTGTGAACTTCCAGCCGGTCATTGACGCAAAATGGTTTGCTGTACCAGACTTCGTTGTCCCATTTGTCGACTATACACCTGCTGTGACCTTAAGCATACTCACAGTGATGGTGCCGGTTGCCTTTGTGACGATGTCTGAGCATATCGGCCACCAAGTGGTGCTAAGCAAAGTCGTGGGACAAGATTTTATTAAAAAACCGGGTCTTCACCGCTCCATTTTAGGAGACAGTGCAGCGACCATCTTCGCTTCACTTATTGGCGGACCTCCAACAACGACTTATGGGGAGAACATTGGCGTCCTTGCCATCACAAGAGTGTTCAGTATCTTCGTCATCGGCGGAGCAGCAGTGTTTGCGATCTGCTTCGGGTTTGTCGGGAAAATTTCAGCATTAATCAGTACAGTGCCGTCCGCGGTCATGGGAGGCGTTTCGTTCCTGCTCTTTGGAATCATTGCCTCAAGCGGCCTCAGAATTCTGATTGATCATAAAGTGAATTTTGAAGAAAAACGCAATCTCATTATCGCATCTGTCATCTTAGTCATCGGCATCGGCGGGGCATTCATTGAGGTGAAACAAATCAATCTTACGCTGTCTGGAATGGCACTCGCTGCCATTACCGGCGTTCTGTTAAACATGATTCTGCCGCATCAGAAGGCAGAAGAAGATGAGTCAAATGAATCGAATACAGAAAACCTTTTAAAAGAAGTCCAGTGAGGCTGACAAGGGTTCTAAATGGAGCAGAACGTGCGAAAGCGCCGCTGCTTCTTTTGGAGAACCCTAAGCTGCCGAGGCTTAGGGTTTTTTTGAACCTGAAAGTGATGAAAAACTAGAGGGGGAAGAAAAAATGAATGATCTATCGACAATGAGCAGCTTATCGAAGGAAGACATTTTAGAGCTGATTGAAGAAGCATCCGCACTGAAGAAGGGGAAACAGGAACATGGCTTAGCAGGTGAGTTTGTGGCGAACCTCTTCTTTGAACCAAGCACAAGAACACGCTTTAGCTTTGAAGTAGCGGAAAAGAAACTTGGCATGAATGTGCTAAATCTAGATGCGGCAAGTACTTCTGTTCAAAAGGGAGAGACGCTTTACGATACGGTGAAGACGCTGGAATCTATCGGTGTTAAGGCGTGTGTCATCCGGGACAGCACCGACGAATATTACAACGAGCTCATTGGGAAGGTAGGGATTCCGATCATCAATGCAGGAGATGGCTGCGGGCAGCATCCTACACAATCACTGCTGGATTTGATGACCATCTTCGAAGAGTTTGGCGGCTTCGAAGGTTTAACGGTTTCGATTCATGGCGATATCAAGCATAGCAGGGTGGCAAGATCGAATGCTGAAGTCCTCTCAAGGCTGGGAGCGACAGTACTCTTTTCAGGACCAGCCTCCTTCCGAGATGAACAAAACCCTCACGGCACGCATGTCGACGTGGAAGAAGCCATCAAACGCTCTGATGTGGTGATGCTGCTAAGAATCCAGCATGAAAGACACACAGAAAAAATGGGTAATGACAATTACTTGTCTACTTATGGATTAACAGTAGACAGAGCACGCAACATGAAAGAACGAGCCATTATTATGCATCCAGCACCAGTAAATAGAGGTGTTGAAATAGATGATTCATTAGTAGAGTCAAAACAGTCAAGGATTTTCAAACAAATGGAAAATGGTGTGTATATCCGAATGGCTGTGTTAAAAAGAGCTTTTCAAAAGAGCAGACTACATCAAAAAGGGAGAGATTCTGTCTATGTCATATCTCATTAAAAACGGTTTTATCTTATCGAGCACAGGGGAAAAAGTGCAGCAGGATATAAGGGTAGATGGAGAAGTGATTCAAGCAATTGGTCACTTAGAAAGAGAAGACGGAGAAGAGGTCATTGATGCAGCAGGTCTCTTTGTATCACCAGGTTTGATTGATCTTCATGTGCATTTAAGAGAGCCAGGCGGCGAGAAAAAGGAAACCATTGAAACAGGCTCTAAGGCAGCAGCAAGAGGCGGGTATACGACCATTGCAGCGATGCCGAATACACGGCCGGTTCCAGATACAAAAGAGCAAATGGAATGGCTCATGAACCGAATTGAAGAGACCTCATCTGTAAGAGTACTTCCATACGCCTCCATCACGACAAGACAAATTGGAGAAGAGCTGACGGATTTTGCAGCGTTAAAAGAAGCAGGTGCCTTTGCCTTTACAGATGACGGTGTTGGAATCCAAACAGCTGGCATGATGTACGAAGCGATGAAAAAGGCGGCGAGTCTTGATCGAGCGATTGTGGCGCACTGTGAAGATAATTCCCTCATTTATGGAGGATGCGTTCATGAAGGCGAATATTCAAAAGCAAATGGGTTAAACGGAATACCGTCAATTTGTGAATCGGTGCATATTGCAAGAGATGTTCTCTTAGCGGAAGCAGCGAATTGCCATTATCATGTCTGTCATATCAGTACGAAAGAATCAGTGCGAGTTGTGCGAGATGCAAAAAAAGCAGGCATTCGAGTGACGGCTGAGGTTTCACCGCATCACCTGCTTTTATGTGATGCAGACATCCCGGGTCTTGATACAAACTATAAAATGAATCCTCCGCTCAGAGGAGCAGAAGATCGCGAGGCACTCATCGAAGGGCTTTTAGATGGCACGATTGATTTCATCGCAACGGACCATGCGCCTCATACAGAAGAAGAAAAAAATGAAACCATGCAGCGAGCACCTTTTGGGATTGTAGGACTTGAAACAGCGTTCCCGCTTCTGTACACACGCTTTGTGAAAACAGGCGAATGGACATTAAAAGAACTCGTTGATTATATGACCATCAAACCAGCAGAAGCCTTTTCTCTTCCATACGGTAAGCTGGAAGAAGGTCAAACAGCTGATATCACACTCATTGATTTAAACAAAGAAATGGCAATTGATAAAAAAAGCTTCTTATCTAAAGGGCAAAATACACCGTTTGACAAATTGACTGTATCAGGATGGCCGGTCATGACACTTGCATCTGGGAAAGTCGTTTATCAAGAGGGGAGACTAGTAAAATGAAGAGACGCTTAGTGCTAGAAAACGGAACAGTATTCGAAGGAACAGGCTTTGGCAGCTTAGAATCGTCAGTGGGAGAAGTCGTCTTTAATACAGGGATGACAGGCTATCAAGAAATTTTGTCTGATCCATCGTACTGCGGACAAATTGTCACACTCACTTACCCTCTTATCGGCAACTATGGCATTAACCGTGATGATTTTGAATCGATCACACCGTTTGTGAAAGGGCTCATTGTAAAAGAACTTTGTGAAAAGCCCTCCAACTGGCGCTCTTCATATTCACTCGATGAGTATTTAAAAATGAAGCATATTCCGGGTCTTAGCGGAATTGATACACGCAAGCTGACAAGAATGATTCGAAGTGCAGGAACATTAAGAGGGGCTTTTGCAGGACCTGATGAACAAGTAGAAGACGTTGTGCGCCGCCTTCAAACCATGCAGCTGCCAACAGATCAAGTGAGTCAAGTATCTGTGAAAAATGCGTATCCAAGCCCAGGAAGAGGAAAAAGAATTGTGCTTGTCGATTTCGGTATGAAGCACGGTATTTTGCGAGAGCTCAATAAGCGTGACTGTGATGTCATTGTGGTGCCATACAATATTACGGCAGATGAAGTTTTACAGCTAAAACCAGACGGTATCATGCTTTCAAACGGACCTGGGGACCCAGTCGATGTACCAGAAGCGGTTGAAATGATTCAGCAGCTGATTGGGAAAGTACCACTCTTTGGTATCTGCCTCGGACATCAGTTATTCGCTCTTGCTTGCGGTGCAAGTACAGAAAAAATGAAATTTGGGCATAGAGGGTCCAATCACCCAGTCAAGGAACTAGCAACTGGCAAGGTGACCTTGACGTCTCAAAACCATGGCTATACGGTAAGTGCCATTAATGAAGACGTGCTAGAAGTCACACATATTGCGCTAAATGACAACACCATTGAAGGATTAAAACATAAAGAAGCACCGGCATTCACTGTCCAGTATCACCCAGAGGCATCACCGGGACCAGAAGATGCGAACTACTTATTTGACGAGTTCATAGAAATGATTCATACGACTGAGAAAGAAGGGGAAGAAGTATGCCAAAACGCGTAGACATCAAAAAGATTTTAGTCATTGGATCAGGTCCAATCATCATCGGTCAGGCAGCAGAGTTTGACTATGCAGGTACACAGGCTTGCTTAGCACTGAAAGAAGAAGGCTATGAAGTCGTTCTTGTGAACTCCAACCCTGCGACGATCATGACAGATACAGAAATGGCGGACAAGGTATACATCGAACCACTGACACCAGAATTTTTAACACGAATTATTCGAAAAGAACGGCCTGATGCGATTCTGCCGACACTTGGCGGTCAAACTGGACTGAACCTTGCTGTTGAATTATCAGATCTTGGCGTACTGGCTGAATGCGGCGTTGAAGTACTTGGAACAAAGCTGTCAGCTATTCAAAAAGCAGAGGACAGAGATTTATTCCGCAATCTGATGAATGAACTAAATGAACCTGTTCCAGAAAGTGAAATCATTCATAACCTTGATGAAGCGTTGGCATTTACAAATCAAATCGGTTTCCCTGTCATTGTCAGACCGGCTTATACATTAGGCGGAACAGGCGGCGGAATTTGTACAAACGAGCAAGAACTAAAAGAAATCGTCGAGAATGGATTGAAGCTAAGCCCAGTCACACAATGCTTACTTGAAAAGAGTATTGCAGGCTTTAAAGAAATCGAATATGAGGTCATGCGTGATAGCGGTGACCATGCAATCGTTGTTTGTAACATGGAAAACTTTGATCCTGTCGGCATTCATACAGGTGACAGTATCGTTGTGGCGCCAAGCCAAACGTTAAGTGACCGTGAATATCAGCTGCTTCGCAATGTGTCACTCAAGCTGATTCGCGCACTTGGCATTGAAGGCGGCTGTAACGTTCAGCTGGCCATTGACCCAGACAGCTTTCAATACTATATCATCGAAGTAAACCCGCGTGTGAGCCGTTCTTCTGCGCTTGCATCTAAAGCGACAGGATATCCAATTGCCAAACTTGCAGCGAAAATTGCTGTCGGCCTAACACTTGATGAAATGATGAACCCTGTCACAGGTAAAACATATGCAGCCTTTGAACCAGCACTAGACTATATCGTTTCAAAGATCCCGCGCTGGCCGTTCGATAAATTTGAATCTGCCAACAGACGTCTTGGGACGCAAATGAAAGCAACGGGTGAAGTGATGGCAATCGGCCGTACATTAGAAGAGTCTCTTTTAAAGGCTGTTCGTTCACTTGAAGCAGATGTGCATCACATTGAATTAAAAGATGAAGCGGACATAACAAATGAAGTGCTTGAAAAACGGATTATCAAAGCGGGAGATGAGCGTCTGTTTTATATCGCTGAGGCGCTTAGAAGAGGCTATACTGTTGAGCAAATTCATGCATTCTCAAAAATTGATTACTTCTTCCTTCATAAGCTGGAGGGCATCATCGCATTTGAAAAGACGCTAAAAGAAAACAAAGGCAATGTAGACGTGTTAAAAGAAGCAAAACACAAAGGTTTCTCAGATATCTATATTAGCCGAGAGTGGGACATGAACGAAGCGGATGTCTACAACCTAAGACAAGAAGCAGGCATCGTTCCTGTTTATAAAATGGTGGACACATGTGCGGCGGAGTTTGAATCAGAAACACCGTATTTCTACAGCACGTATGAAGATGAAAATGAATCAGAACGAACAGACAAAAAAAGCGTAATCGTCCTAGGCTCAGGTCCCATTCGAATTGGACAAGGGGTTGAATTTGATTATGCGACCGTTCATTCAGTGTGGGCGATCAAACAAGCAGGATATGAAGCCATTATTATTAACAACAACCCTGAAACGGTCTCAACGGACTTTAGTATTTCAGATAAGCTTTACTTTGAACCACTTACTGTAGAAGATGTGATGCATATCATCGACCTTGAACAACCAGAAGGTGTCGTCGTTCAGTTCGGCGGACAAACAGCGATTAACTTAGCAGATGAACTATCAAATAGAGGGGTTAAAATTCTTGGCACTTCTCTTGAAGACCTTGACCGCGCGGAAAACCGTGACAAATTTGAACAAACATTAGAAACACTCGGCGTGCCTCAGCCAAAAGGAAAAACGGCTACGTCTGTGCCGGAAGCAGTAGCCATTGCGAATCTAATCGGATACCCAGTCCTTGTCCGTCCTTCCTATGTATTAGGCGGTCGTGCGATGGAAATTGTGTATCAAGAAGCCGAGCTTCTTCACTATATGGAGAATGCGGTGAAAGTCAATCCGCAGCATCCAGTGCTCATTGACAAGTATTTGACAGGAAAAGAAATTGAAGTAGATGCAGTATCTGACGGAGAAACGGTTGTGATACCGGGCATCATGGAACACATTGAAAGAGCCGGTGTTCACTCTGGTGACTCAATTGCGGTCTATCCGCCGCAAACATTGTCTGAGGACATCAAAGCGAAAATCGCAGAATACACGATTAAACTCGCAAAAGGACTCAACATTATTGGGCTGCTTAACATTCAGTTTGTCCTATCAAAAGGAGAAGTGTATGTACTTGAAGTGAACCCGCGTTCAAGCCGGACTGTCCCATTCTTAAGTAAAATTACGGGCATTCCAATGGCCAACTTAGCAACAAAGGTCATTTTAGGGGAGAAGCTCAAAAACTATGGCTACCAAGAAGGTCTTCATGTGGAGCAAGAAGGCGTATACGTCAAAGTTCCCGTCTTCTCTTTTGCAAAACTAAGAAGAGTAGACATTACACTTGGACCTGAAATGAAATCAACAGGTGAAGTCATGGGGAAAGATGTCACAATCGAAAAAGCCCTCTACAAAGGATTGATTGCATCGGGCATTCAAATCCCAAAAGACGGAACAGTTCTCCTTACAGTGGCTGATAAAGATAAAGAAGAAGGGCTTGAGATTGCAAGAAGATTCCATTCCATCGGCTATCATATTTTGGCTACAGAAGGAACGGCGAATTACTTAAAACAAGCCTCCATTCCATCAAGTGTTGTCGGCAAAATAGGAGAAGAAGGAAAGAACCTGCTCGATGTCATTCGAAATGGTGAAGCCCAATTTGTCATCAACACCTTAACAAAAGGAAAACAGCCGGCAAGAGACGGCTTTAGAATCAGACGTGAATCTGTTGAAAATGGTGTCGCTTGCTTAACGTCATTAGATACAGCGGAAGCGATTTTAAGAGTGCTAGAGAGCATGACATTTAGAGCAGACGAAATGCCAGAAGTGAAAACGAATGCTGAGGTGACAGTAACGATATGAAAAAAGCATACTTGACGGTCGTCTCGAATCGAGAGATCGCTGATCATATTTACGAAATGACATTAAAGGGTGACCTTGTCGAATCCTTTCAAACAGCTGGACAATTTCTTCATATAAAGGTCAGCGAATCCATGACACCGCTTTTGAGAAGACCGATCAGTATTGCCAACATTCATGCCGGCAAGCAAGAAGCAACCATCATCTACCGCGCAGAGGGCGAGGGCACAAAGCTCCTTTCCCAAAAGCGGACGGGAGAATCAGTCGATGTGTTAGGACCGCTTGGGAACGGGTATGACCCCTCAGTCGTAAAGCCTGGGCAGACGGCATTACTAGTGGGCGGAGGAATAGGTGTGCCGCCGCTGTATGAGCTGTCCAAGCGTTTAACGAAAAAAGGCGTCATCGTGAAGCATGTCCTCGGCTTTCAATCACAAAAGGATGTATTTTATGAGGAGAAATTTCAAGCACTTGGAGATACATTTATCGCAACCGTTGATGGAACATATGGCTCGAAAGGGTTTGTGACAAATGTCATTGAAGAGAATGAGTTGAACTTTGATGTCTTGCTTTCCTGCGGCCCGACACCTATGTTAAAAGCACTGAAAGACTCTTACCCAGATAAGCCCGTGTATATTTCAATGGAAGAGAGAATGGGCTGCGGAATCGGTGCATGCTTTGCTTGTGTCTGTCATACCGATCAGCACGAAAAACCGTACGTCAAAGTCTGTCTTGATGGACCTGTATTTAAAGCTGAGGAGGTGGCATTGTCATGCTAAACATCGAATTACCCGGCTTATCTTTAAAGAATCCGATTATTCCTGCTTCAGGCTGCTTTGGATTTGGAAGAGAATTTGCTTCATTATATGACCTATCATTGCTGGGCGGCATCATGATCAAAGCCACGACCCTTGAAGCGAGATTTGGCAACCCAACACCGAGGGTGGCCGAAACTGGAGCCGGTATGCTGAATGCGATTGGCTTACAAAATCCAGGTCTAAAAGGCGTGCTTGAAAATGAATTACCTTGGCTTGAGCAGTTTGATACACCCATTATTGCGAATGTTGCTGGATCACAAGTTGATGATTATGTCGAAGTGGCCAAACACATCAGTCAAGCAAGGAATGTCCATGCCCTCGAACTGAATATCTCCTGTCCAAATGTCAAAACAGGAGGGATCGCTTTTGGTACGGACCCAAAGATGGCCGCGTCATTGACAAAGGCAGTCAAGGAAGTCTCTTCTGTTCCTGTCTATGTGAAACTGTCACCTAATGTGGCCAATATCACTGAGATTGCTAAAGCGATTGAATCGGCTGGAGCAGATGGGCTCACCATGATTAATACCTTGATTGGTATGCGTCTAGATTTAAAAACAGGCAAACCCATTCTTGCCAATCAAACAGGTGGATTGTCAGGCCCTGCAATAAAGCCTGTCGCCGTTCGAATGGTGCATGAGGTCAGTCAGGCAGTCTCTATCCCGATTATTGGGATGGGCGGGGTGCAAAGCGCTGAAGATGTACTTGAGTTTCTATTAGCAGGAGCAAGTGCAGTCGCTGTTGGGACAGCCAATTTTGTGAACCCATTTATTTGCCCGGAAATCATTGAGGAGCTGCCGAATGTGTTGGCGGCATATGGGTATTCATCTGTAGAGGAATGTATCGGAAGGAGCTGGAAACATGAAGCACTTGCCCATCATCGCACTTGATTTTCCATCAGGGCAGGAGGCGCACGCCTTTTTAGATCTGTTTGAAGGGACACCTTTATTCGTCAAGGTCGGTATGGAGCTATTTTACCAAGAAGGTCCTGCCATCCTTGACGCACTGAAAGAAAAAAATTGCCGTATTTTCCTTGATCTGAAGCTTCATGACATTCCAACAACCGTACAAAAAGCAATGAACCGGCTTGCTGCACTTGGTGTAGATTTGGTCAATGTGCATGCAGCTGGCGGGAAAAGAATGATGCAGGCTGCGATAGAGGGTCTTGAAAGCGGAACCCCTGCCGGGCAAAATCGCCCAGGCATTATTGCAGTGACCCAGCTGACAAGCACGTCAGAAGATATGATGAAAAAAGAATTACTAATTGACCGCCCATTGCAAGAGGCGGTGCTTCATTATGGACAATTGGCATATGAAAGTGGACTTGATGGTGTGGTGTGCTCTGTTCATGAATCAAAACAGCTTCATGAACAAATCTCTCCTTCCTTTCTCACTGTGACACCAGGAATTCGTTTACCAAATGATCAAACCGATGACCAAAAGCGTGTGGCGACACCTGCCTTTGCAAAAGAGCAAGGTGTTTCACAAATCGTTGTTGGGAGATCCATCACGAAAGCCGTAAACCCAGTGGACGCCTATCAACAAATTTTGAAAGAGTGGGAGTGACTGCAGGATGAAAATGAAAATCGCTAAACATCTATTACAAATCAAAGCTGTCTCTTTAAAACCAGACGAACCATTTACATGGGCGAGTGGCATCAAATCGCCAATTTACTGCGACAACCGTCTGACCTTGTCGTATCCAGAAGTCAGAAATGACATTGCGGAAGGTTTAAAAGATTTGATTCTCTCTCATTTCGAGGGTGCTGAAGTCATCGCAGGTACTGCAACAGCAGGTATTCCGCATGCGGCATTAGCGGCAGACCGTTTGAATGTGCCGATGTGTTATGTGAGAAGTAAGCCAAAAGCGCACGGAAAAGGAAATCAAATTGAAGGAGCCGTATCGCCTGGTCAAAAGGTGGTCGTTGTAGAAGACCTCATCTCAACCGGGGGCAGCGTTCTTGACGTGGTTGCCGCTCTAGAAGAAGAAGGCTGTGACGTACTTGGGGTTGTGGCTATCTTCACATACGGCCTGCCAAAAGCAGCAGCAGCTTTTCAAGAGAAAAACATTCCATATGTCACACTCACAGACTATGACACACTGACTGAAGCGGCACTTGAGCTAAAAGCGATTGATCCTTCTGCTATGAATAAACTAAAACGATGGAGAGAAGATCCTTCGTCTGAATCTTGGATGGAAGAAACGGTCTAAAAGCTGTGCAGCAAAGCACAGCTTTTCTTTTGGTTAAAAATAGTAAAATAGACTCAAATTTAAATAAAAACTAATCCTATCAATAAAGTCGGGTTGACTTTTGTTTGAATTGTGTTAATATTTAATACAAATTAAAATTCTTATCCAGAGAGGTGGAGGGACTGGCCCGATGAAGCCCAGCAACCTGCGATTCGCAAGGTGCTACTTCCTGCAAAATGATTCTATTTTGAAAGATAAGGAAATCGCGAACTTCCTCATCTTTCTTTCGGACTGAAAGAAAGTTTTTTTATTTTAACGGTGAGGAGGAAGAGGAGATGGAATTGAAACAAAATCAGGATGAGGACTTAGTGAAGCACATGAAAGAACTGATTGGGGATATGAAATTCGGTTCGATTACGTTGATTGTTCAGGACGGTCAAGTGATTCAAGTAGAAAAAAATGAAAAAATCAGATTGAAGTAATGCGGAGAACAGTAATAGGAGCAGTACTCCGAAAGGGGAGAAATAATGTTAACTTATGAAAATTGGCAAGAGCCGTCCATTACATTTCAAGAGGACGATTTGTATAAAGGAGCCCTATCTGTGCTGAAATGGGCGTACGGCCACTATGGTGATCAGCTCGTTTATGCATGCAGTTTTGGCATTGAGGGTATTGTCCTGATTGATCTGATTGCAAAAGTAAAAAAGGATGCGAGAATTGTCTTTTTAGATACAGGTCTGCATTTTAAGGAAACATACGACACCATTGATGCAGTCAAGGAAAGATATCCTGGTTTAGACATCGTGCTGAAAACCCCTGAGCTGACAGTGGAACAGCAAAACGAGCAGCATGGTGATAAATTATGGGAAACGAATCCTCAAAGCTGCTGCCATATGCGGAAGGTCATTCCTTTGCAAGAGGCACTATCTGGCTATCCGGCATGGCTTTCTGGCTTAAGAAGAGAGCAATCACCAAAACGAGCAGGGACGAACTTCTTAAATAAAGATGAGAAATTTAAATCAGTAAAAGTATGTCCGCTCATCCACTGGACGTGGAAGGACATTTGGAGATATACGTCTAGAGAAGAACTTACTTATAATCCGCTGCACGACCAGGGATATCCGAGCATCGGATGTGCTCCGTGTACACAGCCAGCATTTACAGCAGATGACTTGCGTTCTGGTAGATGGTCAGGGACAGCAAAGACCGAGTGCGGATTACATGAGTAAGGGAGCATAATGTATGGAAATCGCCGCAATTTTATTTAGTTTATTCTTTGCTTTAAACATTGGCGCAAGCGGAGCAGCCGCTTCGATGGGTATCGCATATGGATCAGGTGCCATTAAAAAGCCAATTTATGCACTCAGCGTTTGTGCAGTAGGGATATTAGCAGGCTCAGTGATTGGCGGCGGAGAGGTCGTCAAAACGATCAGCTCTGGGATTATGCCGGAATCTGTCATCACACTTGAAATTGTGTGTATCATTATTGGCTCTGCCGCATTATCACTTTTCATCGCGAATCTCATGGCCATTCCATTATCAACAAGTGAAGTCACAGTAGGTGCTGTGGTCGGTGTGGCCGTCGCGTATAAAGTGCTGTATGTGAAATCTATTTTAGTGATTGTCGCCTTTTGGATTATCATCCCGCTTGTCGCCTTTGTTTTTACCTTTGTCGTTGTCAAAATCATCAGATTGTTCCCTAAACGGACATTATCAAAAAAGGGAACATTGATTTTATCTGTGCTTCTCATTATCAGCGGATTTCTAGAGGCGTTTTCAGCAGGGATGAACAATGTCGCTAATGCCGTCGGTCCCCTTGTCGCCTCAGGTGTTTTGACAGTTGGGCAAGGAACCCTTTACGGAGGAATCTTTGTTGCATTTGGTGCGCTTTTGCTAGGCAGAAGGGTCCTTGAAACAAACGGCAAGAAAATTACCCGCTATCAAACGGGAGAAGGAATTCTATTATCGAGTACCGGCGCAGGACTTGTGATCGTCAGCTCTATTTTTGGGCTACCCGTTCCACTTACCCAAATCACCTCCTCGTCTATTATCGGGCTTGGTATGGCAAAGGGCGGACCGAACATTTTTCATAAACATGTCGTGAAAAAAATGCTGAAAGTCTGGGTTGTGTCACCTTTCTTATCACTCAGTCTCTCGTATTTGCTCGTGAGCCTTTTCTTAAAAGGAGACTATTACTCTATCTTTATCATGATGAGTGTACTGCTTGCCTCACTTGGTGCACTGAGTCTAATGAAAGCAGTCAAAAATGAGAGCAGCTCGATTCATGAACAGGGCGGCGGGATTTAAACACAAATCCGACTATTATGATCTACTAAATATGAACATTGAGAGGAAGATGAACAAATGAGTTTAACACCACATGGTGGCGTATTAATTAATCGAGTAAATGAAGAATTTGATCTGAGCACAGCTGCGAAGGAAATTGAACTGGATGCTATCTCTTTTGCAGACCTTGAACTTATTGCAATTGGCGGATATAGTCCAATTGAAGGGTTTTTAACAAGAGCTGATTATGAAGCGGTTGTCAGCAGTATGCGGCTAGCAAGTGGTGTCGTTTGGTCTCTTCCGATTACGCTGCCAGTCACTAAGGAAAAGGCAGCGGAGATTCGTCAAGGCGATATTGTACGTCTATCGTACAATGGAACGGTATACGGGGTCATTGAAGTGGAAGACAAATACACACCGGATAAGGAAAAAGAAGCAGTGAATGTGTATAAAACAGATGACCTTCATCACCCGGGTGTGAAAAAATTATTTGAACGCGGTGACACGTATATTGGTGGTAAAATTACACTGACGAAACGCAGTGAAAAACCATTCCCGCAATTTACGTATGAGCCAGAAGAAACAAGAAGACATTTTAAAGAAAACGGCTGGAAAACCATTGTTGGCTTCCAAACGAGAAACCCGGTCCATCGCGCCCATGAATATATTCAAAAGACAGCACTGGAAACAGTGGATGGTTTATTTTTAAATCCGCTTGTTGGTGAAACAAAATCGGATGATATCCCAGCAGATGTAAGAATGAAAAGCTATCAAGTGTTACTCAACGGTTATTATCCAAAAGACCGCGTCTTTTTAGGTGTTTTTCCTGCTGCAATGCGTTATGCTGGACCAAAGGAAGCGATTTTTCATGCGCTTGTGCGTAAAAATTATGGCTGTACACATTTTATTGTCGGCAGAGATCATGCGGGTGTTGGTGATTATTACGGCACATATGAGGCGCAGGAACTATTTGAGCAATTCACAAGCGAAGAGATTGGTATTACACCATTAAAATTTGAACACAGCTTCTACTGCAATACATGTGAAGCAATGGCCACACCAAAAACGTGCCCGCACGATAAAAGCGAGCATGTCATCCTTTCAGGTACAAAGGTTCGAACAATGCTGAGAAACGGTGAATTACCACCGAGCACGTTCAGCCGAAAAGAAGTCATTGAAACATTAATCGAAGGATTAAAAACGACGGTATCTTAAAGGAGGATATGACATGAGTAACGAACATATCGTATGGCATGATTCATCTATTACAAAAAAAGAATATCAACAGAAAAACAATCATAAAAGCGGCATTATCTGGCTCACCGGCCTAAGTGGTTCAGGCAAATCGACGATCGCTAATGCAGCGGCTAGAGAGTTGTTTGAACAAGGCTACCAAGTCACCGTTCTTGATGGTGATAATGTACGACATGGACTCAATAAAGATTTAGGCTTTTCCGATGATGACAGAAAAGAGAACATTCGGCGCATCGGTGAAGTGGCGAAATTATTTGTTGAGCAAGGGACGATTGTGATCACTGCTTTTATTTCACCTTTTCAAGAAGATCGCCAAATTGTTAGACAGTTAGTCGAAGGTGGAGAATTCCACGAAGTGTTTGTGAAATGTGATCTAAACGTGTGTGAAGAGCGTGATCCAAAGGGGTTATATAAAAAAGCAAGAAACGGTGAAATTCCATTTTTCACTGGAATTGATTCACCGTACGAAGAGCCGGCTGCGCCTGAGCTTGTCCTAGATACAGGTGAATTGTCACGCGAGGAGTCCAAACAGCGACTGGTTGATTATGTAAAGAGAACGACGAAATAATCGCCTGATGGCAGGGGGAGAAAAGCACGATGGGGAAAGTATACATTGTAGGTGCCGGACCGGGTGACCCAGATTTAATTACATTAAAGGCCCATAAGGCAATACAGCAGGCAGATGTCATTTTATATGATCGTCTTGTCAATCAAGAGATTCTTGCCCATGCCAAACCGGAGGCGGAATTGATCTATTGCGGCAAGCTGCCAAATCATCATACGATGAGGCAGGAAGCCATCAATGAAGCGCTTGTTGCTCATGCAAAGGAAGGGAACGTTGTCGTTCGTCTGAAAGGCGGCGATCCCTTTGTATTTGGCCGCGGCGGTGAAGAAATCGAGTGTTTAGCTGAGCATGGTATTCTGTATGAAGTCGTCCCAGGGATTACCTCTGGTATTGCAGCAGCAGCTTATGCAGGCATTCCTGTGACGCATCGTGAATTCAGCTCAAATGTAGCCTTTGTGACAGGTCATTATCAAAAGGATGAACACTTTGAAGAAAAGTGGGAAGCACTGGCAACGGGGATTGATACCCTTGTGATATACATGGGCGTCAAAAACGTGGCAAGAGTGCAGCGGCTTCTACTAAAAAATGGACGAGATCCTGAAACACCAGCTGCGTTCATTCACTGGGGAACAACGACAAGGCAAAAGACGACTTGCTGCACAGTGGCGACCCTGTCTGAAACGGTTGAAAAAGAAGGAATCGAGCATCCAAGTTTAATCGTGGTAGGAGATGTCGTTCATTTTCATCAAAAGCTAAACTGGTTTGAACCCGCACTGATCGAGAAATAAATGAAACAGGGAAAAGACACGCTGATGCATCGTGTCTTTTCGTCTGATGAAAGCAGGATGAGAAGGAGGAGCTAAATGAAACAAGCTGTACTTTATGTGGGACATGGAAGCAGAGTCAAAGAAGCACAAGATAAAGCCATCTCTTTTATGAAAAGCTGCATGCCATTAGTGAAAGCAGATATTCAAGAAATATGTTTTTTAGAGTTAACAGACCCGTCTATAGAAGAAGGATTTGAGACCTGTGTGCAAAAAGGAGCAACTCACATTGCGATTGTCCCGCTTCTCCTTTTAACCGCCATGCATGCCAAATCAGATATCCCAGAAGAGATTGAGAAAGTGCAAAAACGTTTCCCACAAGTGAAGGTGACATACGGAAGACCTATTGGGGTAAACAAAGAAGTAACAAAAGCCGTTGTTGCAAGGATTGAAGAAGCAGGGTATGAAGGCGAGAAAGCTCGAATCGTTTTGATTGGCCGCGGAAGCTCGGACCCAGATGTAAAACGAGATGTATTTGGCATTGCGGACGATGTCCGGACGCTGCTGCCCCGTGCAGAGGTTCTCCCATGTTTTATTACGGCATGTGGACCAAATTATCGTGACGTCTTAGCGCAGTTATCAGAAGAGGACAATACGCCTGTTTATATCGTTCCTTATCTATTATTCACTGGAATTTTAATGAAAGAGATTGAAAGTGAAGCAGATCAGGCGAGAGAGCGGCTTCGTGATGTTCGTGTCTGCCGGTATATTGGATTTCATCCGCATGTGAAATCAGCTTATATTGAACGTGTGCAAGAAACCATCTTAAACAAAGAGGATGCGTTTCGTTTTCAAGGAGAAAGCCATGCTTCCCATTCATCTTGATCTAACCAATAAACAAGTGGTTATCGCCGGCGGCGGGCTGGTAGCGGCAAGAAGGGCGAGTGCGTTATGCATGGAGCCTTGCCGCATAACCATTGTGAGTCCTGACATTTGTGATGAAATGGCCAAACTCATTGAAACAAATGGGCTGAATTGGGAGAAAAAGAAAGTGGGCGCGGAAGATCTAAAGGATGCATTTCTCATTGTCGCTGCCACAAACGATCCTTTAGTGAACGAATGGATAACGCAAACAGCAACGCCTCATCAGCTTGTCAACTGCGTGAGCCAGTCAGAGCTTGGCAATGTGATCGTGCCGAAGGTTGTGAGGGCGGGAAAAGTGACGATTTCAGTATCTACGAGCGGTGCAAGCCCGTCTCGAACAAAGGAGCTGGCTGCGGCGATTGAGACTTTGCTCGAACAAGAAGACATAGACACACTTGATGCCCTCTATATAGAAAGAAAAAAACAACAAAGAAAGAGCCGATAAAATCTCATCCAAAGATTTTATCGGCTCTTTTTATTTTCGCAGCTTTAAGACAACATCTTCATCAGGTGTGACAAATAAGGTTTGCTGCTGATCATATGTGACAAAGCCTGGTTTTGCTCCGTTTGGTTTTTTCACATGCCGAATTTTCGTATAGTCGACAGGGACGGAGCTTGATTCTTTTGCTTTAGAGAAGTAGGCAGCAATTTGTGCCGCTTCTAGCAAGGTTTGTTCATCAGGCGCTTGGTGGCGGATGACGACATGTGATCCAGGGATATCCTTTGTGTGTAGCCAAATGTCATCACGAGCTGCCGCCTTTGTGGTCAAATACTCGTTTTGTTTGTTGTTTTTTCCAACTAAAATTGAAATGCCTTGAGAAGATTCATACGTTTCCAGCTGAATGGCTGACGGTTTTTTCTTTTTGGCATGACGCTTTTGTTTGGCACGCAAATATTTTCCTTCAACAAGCTCTTCTCTTATTTCCTCTAAATCTTTTGGTGAGGCAGAGGTCAGCTGCTGGATCAGCTCTTCAAAATAAGCAATTTCTTCATATGTCCGCTCAATTTGTTCTTTTACAGCCTCTACGGCATTTTTTGCCTTTTGATATTTTGTAAAATACGCCTGTGCATTTTCAGAAGGGGTCTTATTTGTTTTGAGCGGAATCGTCATCTCTGCGCCTTCTTCATCGTAATAATTAATGACTGTCGCTTCTTTATCCCCTTTTTTTATCGCATATAAATTGGCCGTAAGCAATTCGCCATAGAGCTGGTACTTATGCGCGTTTTGAGATTCTTCTAGGGTTCTTTTTAGTTTTTTCAGCTTGTTTTCATTTTTCTTCTTTTCATTCACAACAAACCGTTCAAGGTCAGATGCCTGCTGTTTGACTCTGTCTCTTTCAGCTTTTCCGAAATAAAAACGGTCAAGCAGCTGGCTGAGAGAATCAAACGTCTTCATGTCACCATTGACATGCTGAAGTTCTAATAAATAAAAATACTCTTTCCCATCTTTTCTTGTCAGCTGCGGGGTAAAGGAATGCGACTGAATGAGCTGAAACAGCTCGAGCAATGTATTCGGTATCGTTTCCTGATTGGCAAGACCGGCTCTATGGACAGCTTCCTTTGCAAACAGGGGAGAAACCCCAGAGAACGTATCGACAATTTGATTGGCGATTTTCCCTTCTTGAAATCGTAAATGCTTTAAAATATCCTCCTTTGTCACGTCAAAAGGATTCAGCTTTTGCTGAGCAGGGGGCAGAAGATATTCATGTCCTGGCAGTACCGTTCGATAGCTGTTCACAGATGGAGAAAGGTGTTTCAGTCCGTCGATGATCTGCTCCGTTCCGTCTTCCACGAGAATCAAGTTGCTGTGCCGGCCCATAATTTCAATATAAAGCTTACGGGTCTGTTCATCGCCAATTTCATTTCGGCTTCGCACGTGCAGCACGATGACGCGATCTAATCCAATTTGTTCAAACCGTTCAATGAATCCTCCCTCAAGATGCTTTCTGAGGAGCATACAAAACATTGGAGGTTCGCTTGGATTATCATCATGATGCTCTGTGAGCTGCACTCTTGCATAGCTCGGATGAGCGGATAAAAGAAGCTTATGATTCTTCCCGTTTGCCCGGATATGAAAAATCAGCTCGTGTTTATATGGCTGATGTATTTTCGAAATTCTTCCGCCAGTTAATGTTTCTTGCAATTCATTTGTCATACCGTATGTAAAAATGCCGTCAAATGACATGTTGGATACACCCTCTTCTTTCACACAAATCTACTGAAAGAACCTTACGTATTCTCGTTCTTTAGGCAGTCTTATTATTATAGCATGATTTAGGACGAGTCTGAATAAACTGGCTTATAGAACACGGCATATGAGAGAGAACAAAAGAGGAGTGGACGAGGTCAAATGAATTGGCATGAACTGAACCAAACCGATTTATTAAAAACAATGAATACATCGATAGGTGACGGACTGTCAGAAAAAGATGTGCAAAAGCGGCTTGAAAAGCACGGGCCAAATGAATTGCAGGAAGGGAAAAAGGCGTCGGCTTTCGTCCTCTTTTTAGCGCAATTTAAAGATTTTATGGTGTTAATCTTACTTGCGGCAACGATCATTTCTGCCTTTTTAGGTGAATACGTTGATGCATGCGCGATTGTGGCGATTGTCTTTATTAACGGTGTGCTCGGCTTTTATCAGGAACGGCGGGCGGAAAAATCCCTTCAAGCGCTAAAGGAATTATCAACTCCGCATGTGTATGCAAGGAGAAACAATGAGTGGGTCAAGATTCCGTCAAAACACCTCGTACCAGGAGATATTGTGAAGTTTTCAAGCGGGGACCGAATTGGGGCAGATATCAGATTGCTCGAAACAAAGAGTTTAGAGATCGAAGAATCTGCTCTCACAGGAGAGTCCATCCCAGCGGTCAAACATGCGAGTCCACTTTCACGAGATCATGTCTCGCTTGGAGATTTGACGAACATGGCCTTTATGGGGACGCTTGTCACGAGAGGAAGCGGTGTAGGTGTTGTCATCGGTACAGGAATGAATACGGCTATGGGACAAATTGCTGGTATGCTGGATTCAGCAGGCAATATGGAAACACCGCTGCAAAGACGTCTTGAACAGCTTGGGAAAATTCTGATTGTTGCTGCATTATTTTTAACTGTGCTTGTTGTTGTGCTTGGTGTGGTGCAAGGTCATGATTTGTATCATATGTTCCTAGCGGGTGTATCTCTCGCTGTTGCTGCGATTCCAGAAGGACTGCCGGCGATCGTAACCGTCGCACTTTCCCTCGGCGTGCAGCGGATGATGAAACAGAAATCAATTGTCAGAAAGCTCCCGGCTGTGGAAACACTCGGCTGCGCCTCCATTATTTGCTCTGACAAGACAGGAACAATGACACAAAATAAAATGACCGTGACACATGTGTGGGCAGAGGGGAAAACATGGCATATTTCTGGCACAGGGTACGAGCCGTCAGGTGATTTCACCTTAAACGGAGAGCTTGTCCATGTGGATAAACATCCGGCCCTACAAAAGGTGTTATTATACGGAGCACTTTGTAATACATCGACTATCGTTGAAAAAGATGGAGAGATGAGGCTTGACGGCGATCCAACAGAAGGAGCTCTTCTCACCGCAGCGCGTAAAGCGGGTTTTACGGAGCAATTCATAGAAGCGGGATTTCATGTAGTGGAGGAGTTTCCTTTTGACTCTGAAAGAAAAATGATGTCAGTCGTTGTAGAAACGAATCAGAAAGAGCGGTATGTGATTGCCAAGGGTGCACCAGATGTGCTGATGAACCGTTCAAGTCATATGATGCACGGCGGACGCACCGCCTCATTTTCAAAGGCCCATCGACAAGAAACGGAAGCTGCGATTAAAGGGTTAGCAAGACAAGCGCTTAGAACCATTGCGATTGCATATAAAAAAGTAAGTCTCACAGAAAAAATCACATCTGTTCAGCAGGCAGAAACCGGTCTGACATTTATCGGCCTAGAGGGCATGATTGATCCACCTCGTCCTGAAGTCAGACGAGCAATTAAAGAGTGCCGAGATGCTGGCATTAAAACGGTGATGATTACAGGCGATCACGTAGAAACAGCTAAAGCGATCGCTAAGGATTTAAGCCTTTTACCAAAGCAAGGAAAGGTACTTGATGGGAAAGCATTGGACCAGCTTAGCGACAAAGAGCTTGAGCAAACGGCTGAAAATGTGTATGTGTTTGCACGGGTATCTCCAGAGCATAAGCTAAGAATTGTAAAGGCTTATCAAAAAAATGGTCATATTGTGGCGATGACAGGTGATGGGGTCAATGATGCGCCAGCAATTAAACAAGCAGATATCGGCATATCAATGGGGATTACCGGGACAGATGTAGCTAAAGAAGCTTCTTCTCTTATTTTACTTGATGACAACTTTGCGACCATCAAATCCGCCATTAAAGAGGGCCGGAATATTTATGAAAACATTCGCAAATTTGTCCGCTATTTGCTGGCATCAAATGTTGGAGAAATTTTGGTCATGCTGTTTGCAATGCTCTTAGCGCTTCCACTGCCTCTTGTTCCCATTCAAATATTATGGGTAAACCTTGTGACAGACGGTCTCCCGGCTATGGCTCTTGGAATGGATAAGCCTGAAGGCGATGTGATGAAGAGAAAGCCGCGGAACATGAAAGAGGGCATTTTTGCAAGAGGGCTTGGCTGGAAGGTCATATCAAGAGGATTTCTTATCGGGCTTGCCACCTTGTTAGCCTTTATGTTTGTGTATCACCGCGATCCGAACAATCTTCAATATGCGCAAACGGTTGCTTTCAGCACACTCGTTTTGGCGCAACTTATTCATGTGTTTGACTGCCGCAGTGAACGATCAATTTTCGAACGTAACCCATTTGGGAATGTATACTTGATCGGTGCTGTTTTGTCCTCACTGCTGCTGATGCTTGTCGTCATTTATTACCCGCCGCTTCAGCCAATTTTCAAAACGGTGGCGATTGCACCAATTGATTGGCTGTTGATCATCGGCATGTCCGCACTGCCAACTTTTTTACTGGCAGGATCACTTTTGACAAGAAAAAAATAATTCGTTATGGTATAATTTTGAGGTAATAGTGTCTGCTATTACCTTTTTCATTTTATTAATATGAAAGAATTGGGTGTTTTAACATGATACGCAGTATGACGGGATTCGGCCAAGCGAGTAAAACGGATGGAGAACTGACAGTGTCAGTCGAGCTAAAATCGGTCAATCACCGTTTTAAAGAGGTTCATGCCCGTTTGCCGAGGCCGCTATTATATTTCGAAGATACATTGAAAAAAATCATTCTTCGTCACGTGCAGCGCGGTAGAATTGAGCTGTTTGTCACGATTGAAGGCGGTAAACTAGCAAGCCGGTCTCTGCAGATCGACTGGCCGCTTGTGGATGAATATATGAAAGCCGCAAAAGACCTTGAGGACCGCTATCACATTTCAGGCATTGAGCATGCACATGACTTACTTAAGCTGGAGCATGCTGTTCAAGTAGAAGAGTCGGTCAGCCGAAATGAGCAGCTCGAGCAATTGCTGATAGACACTTGTGAAGAAGCTGTCAAGGAGCTTTGCTTTATGAGAGAGCAAGAGGGGACATCACTTCAAAAAGACTGTGAACTCAGGCTGTCTGAGCTAGAGGCTTTTACAGAAGAAATAAACGTCTTCGCGCCAGAGGTTGTGAGTCAGTACAAAGAACGATTGAATCAAAGATTGAAGGAATGGATCGGCGAGGCTCTTGAAGAAAGCAGACTGACCACAGAGGCGGCCATCTTTGCAGATCGCTGTGACATTACAGAAGAGATCACACGGTTAAAAAGTCATTTTCAGCAATTCCAGCAAATTTTGACGCAAGGCGGAGCTGCCGGCCGAAAGCTTGACTTTCTAGTACAGGAGCTCAACCGTGAAGTGAACACGATTGGATCTAAAGCAAACCATCATCATTTAACAAAGCTGGTGGTTGAAATGAAAAGTACTATTGAAAAAATAAAAGAACAAGTGCAAAATATAGAATAGTCATTGTGTATGCTGTTTACAGTTCGTCTCTTTCGGCGAGACTAGAGACGTTTATATTACAGGGGGACGAAAGAAGATGACCATAAAGTTGATCAATATCGGATTTGGAAACATCATTTCAGCGAATCGGATGATTTCAATTGTCAGTCCGGAATCAGCACCGATTAAACGAATGATACAAGACGCAAGAGATCGAGGCATGCTCATAGATGCTACATACGGAAGAAGAACCCGTGCTGTTGTCATTATGGACAGTGACCATGTCATCTTATCTGCCGTTCAGCCTGAGACTGTCGCGCAAAGACTTTCTGTAAAAGAAGAAATCATAGATGAAGGGCAGGGGTAATACGCCATTATGAAAGAAAGAGGACTTTTAATCGTTCTCTCTGGACCTTCGGGAGTTGGAAAAGGAACGGTCAGACAAGCCATTTTCTCCCAGGAAGATACGAAATTTGAATACTCTATTTCTGTGACAACGCGCAAACCACGTGAAGGTGAAAGAAATGGTGTTGATTATTTCTTTAAAACCAGGGAAGAATTTGAAGATATGATTGAAAACAAAAAGCTGCTAGAATGGGCAGAATATGTCGGGAATTACTACGGCACGCCTGTTGACTATGTTGAACAAACATTGAGCGAAGGAAAAGATGTTTTCCTTGAAATCGAAGTGCAAGGTGCACTTCAAGTAAGAGAAGCATTCCCGGAAGGTCTCTTTATTTTCCTTGCACCGCCTAGTCTTTCAGAGCTTCAAAACCGCATTATGACGCGCGGTACAGAATCTGAGGATCTTATTCGAAACCGAATGGCTGCTGCAAAAGAAGAGATTGAAATGATGGATGCTTACGACTATGTTGTTGAAAACGATGATGTCGAACTTGCTTGTGAAAGAATTAAAGCGATCGTCCTTGCAGAGCATCTGCGCAGAGACAGAGTCGCACCAAGATATAAAAAAATGCTGGGGGTAGAATAAACCATGTTAGATCCTTCAATTGACTCATTGATGAACAAACTTGACTCAAAATATACGCTTGTCACAGTGGCTGCACGCCGTGCACGTGAGATGCAGATCCATCAAGATCAACAAATCGAAAATACAAAGTCCTACAAATTTGTAGGGAAAGCACTTGAAGAAATCGATGCTGGTCTTTTGACATTCGAAAAAGAAGAGCAAGAATAACACATCGCTTCTGCAATGCAGATACGATACGTTCAAAAAAGTCAAAACTATGATTGGTTTTGACTTTTTTGAATTGTAGACGAATTTGTGAAAAAGGCCGTTAAGGGGGACAAACAAATGTTACAGTCAAAAAATATTTTACTCGGCGTCAGCGGAGGAATCGCCGTATACAAAGCAGCTGCACTCACTAGTAAACTTGTACAGGCAGGCGCAAACGTAAGAGTGATTATGACGGAATCTGCCCGTGAGTTTGTGTCTCCGCTCACCTTTCAAGCCCTATCTCGACATGAGGTGTATGTGGATACATTTAAAGAAAACAATCCAAAAGTCATTGCGCATATTGATGTAGCTGACTGGGCCGATCTCATTCTTGTTGCCCCTGCAACAGCGCATACAATTGGTAAAATGGCCGCAGGACTTGCTGATGATATGCTCACAACGACCTTGCTTGCTTCAACAGCTCCTGTATGGATCGCACCGGCCATGAACGTGCACATGTATGACCACCCAGCTGTCAAGCGGAACATTCGCACATTATATGAAGACGGCTACCGGTTTATTGAGCCAAGTGAAGGCTATTTAGCGTGCGGGTACATTGGGAAAGGGCGTCTAGAAGAGCCAGAGAAAATTGTTGAACACATTCGTGCGTTTTTTGAAGAGCCAAAAAGGCTGCCGCTTTCAGGTAAAAAAGTCGTGGTGACAGCAGGTCCTACACGAGAAGTAATCGATCCTGTTCGTTTCTTTACAAATCGATCGACCGGGAAAATGGGCTATGCCATTGCAGAAGCTGCCCAGCAAATGGGGGCTGATGTCACGCTCATTTCAGGGCCTGTTTCTTTATCTGCGCCTGATGGTGTGAACGTGGTGCACGTTGAATCAGCTGCGGATATGTATCAGGCAGCTTTAGATGTGTACGAGGATGCAGACCTTGTGATTAAATCAGCAGCAGTTGCCGATTATACGCCTGTTACGACCTATTCTCATAAAATGAAAAAACAGGATGGCGCAATGGAGATTGAATTCACGCGGACAAAAGATATTTTAAAAGAGCTGGGGAAAAGAAAAGAGCACCAAGTGCTTGTCGGGTTTGCAGCTGAAACGCAAGATGTAGAATATTATGCGAAAAAGAAAATCGAATCCAAGCATTTAGATATGATTGTCGCTAACAATGTCACAGCAGAGGGCGCAGGCTTTGGCACAGATACAAATGTCGCAGCGATTATCAAAGCAGACGGAACAAAAAAAGAGCTGCCAATGATGAGTAAAAAAGACCTTGCTTTTGAAATTTTAAAAGAGGCAAAACAACTGTTGCCAAAAGAGCGTGATCAAGCATGATTGCTGAAGTCATTGTTGATGTCACAACAAAAGCCATCGATCGGCCATTTGACTATCGTGTGCCAGACCGTTTCAAAGACCTTGTCAAGGCTGGTATGCGGGTGGTTGTTCCCTTTGGCCCGAGGAAGATTCAAGGGTTTGTGACAAAAATCAAAGACGAAACAGACGTAAAAACAGGCAGCATAAAGGACATTGTGGATTTATTTGATGTATCTCCTGTTCTGACAGATGAGCTATTGGAGCTTTCCCACTGGCTGACGGAAAAAACATTATCCTATCATATCACGGCTCTTCAATCCATGCTGCCGGCAGCGATGAAGGCCAAGTATGAAAAAGAAATTCAGGTGCTGTCAGATGAGGAACTTCCGCAGTCATTGAAAGAGCTTTTCGGTCAGCAAGAGAGCATCCTTTACGCTGACATCCCGCCTGAACAGCTGAAGCACATTCAAAAGCATGTCCAAAAAGGTCATCTAGAGGTCAGATACCATGTCTCTCAAAAATCTGGAAAGAAAAAGGTGCGTATGCTTCAGGTTGCCGTTTCGAAAGAAAAACTCGAAGAAAAGCAGGAGCGGCTAAAGAAAAATGCGGTGAAACAGAAGGCATTGCTATCCTTTTTGGTTCGAGCAAATAAGGCGACGTTTTTAGCAAAAGACCTGCAGCAGCAAACAGGCGCTAGTTCTCAAACGTTAAAAGCTTTGATTCAGGAAGGTTTGTTAACAGAAAGCTACGAAGAAATCTATCGAGATCCTTATCGTGACCGGGAATTTACACCCTCTACTCCTCTTGATCTCACGACAGAACAAGCTGAAGCGGCCAAACCCATTCACCAAGCAGTGAGTGATGATCAACATGAAACGTTTTTGCTGCACGGGGTGACAGGAAGCGGGAAAACGGAGATTTATTTGCAGACAATTGATCATGTCCTCCAAAAAGGAAAAGAAGCGATCGTACTAGTTCCTGAAATCTCCTTAACCCCTCAAATGGTCCAGCGGTTTAAAGAACGCTTTGGCTCCAATGTGGCTGTTCTTCATAGCGGATTGTCGACTGGGGAAAAATATGATGAGTGGCGGAAAATCCACCGCAAGGAAGTCAAGCTTGTCGTCGGTGCAAGATCTGCTGTTTTTGCTCCATTTGAGAATTTAGGAATGATTATTATAGATGAAGAGCATGAATCGTCCTATAAACAAGAAGAAATGCCTCGGTATCATGCAAAGGATGTTGCCATTGAACGGGCTAGACGGCACCAATGTCCTGTTGTATTAGGCAGTGCAACGCCTTCGCTTGAGTCGTATGCACGTGCGAAAAAAGGTGTCTATACATTGCTGACGCTAAAACGACGAGTGAACCAGCAGCAGCTCCCGCACGTCTCGTTAATTGATATGAGAGAAGAATTAAGGAACGGCAACCGGTCCATGTTCTCAGAAGAATTAATGCTCAGGTTAAAAGAAGTGCTGGAAAGGAAAGAACAAGCCGTTTTATTTCTCAATAAAAGAGGCTATTCATCCTTTGTGATGTGCCGTGATTGCGGATATGTGGAGCAATGTCCTCATTGCGAGATTTCTCTTACGTATCATCGCGATCAAAAACGGCTGAAGTGTCATTATTGCGGTCATGAAGCTCCGGTACCTGCTGAATGTCCGGAATGTAGCAGTGAGCATATTCGCTATTTTGGTACAGGTACGCAGCGTGTCGAAGAAGAGCTTACGAAGGTATTGCCTGAAGCGAGGGTGATCCGAATGGATGTGGATACAACCTCTCGAAAAGGGGCACATGAAAAGCTTCTCACGTCATTTGGCAACAAAGAAGCCGATATTCTGCTTGGTACGCAGATGATTGCAAAAGGCTTAGATTTTCCAGATGTTACACTTGTCGGTGTACTGAGTGCTGATACGTCCCTTCATATCCCTGATTTTCGTTCAAGTGAAAAAACATTTCAGCTTCTCACCCAAGTAAGCGGCCGGGCGGGCCGTCATGAAAAAGCGGGCTCAGTCATTATTCAATCGTATACACCTTCGCACTATAGTATTGAATTAACCAAGCAGCATGATTATGAAGCCTTCTATGAGCAGGAGATGCTGCATCGCCGTCATCAGTCCTATCCGCCGTTTTACTTTTTGGCCATGGTGACTGTGTCACATGAAGAAGTGACAAAGGCAGCACATGTAACGGACAAAATTGTTCAGTTCCTGAAAATGAACTGTGCACCGAATACAAGAATTCTCGGTCCGGCTGCTTCTCCAATCGCTAAGATCAAAGATAGATATCGCTATCAATGCGTGATAAAATACAAAAGGGAAAATGAACTGGCAAGTTTATTACGGAAAATACAAGATCATTATCAAAAAGAAATGGAACAAAAACAGTTGATGATTTCAATCGATATGAATCCATATATGATGATGTAAAACGGAGGGCTTTTAGTGGCAATCAAACCGATCGTCTTACATCCGGCAGACGTTCTTGAACAACAAACAGAGCTTGTTGATACATTCGATAAAAAACTCAAAAAAATGCTGGATGATATGTATGATACAATGCTTGAGCTAGATGGAGTCGGCCTAGCCGCACCGCAAATCGGCATCTCAAAAAGAATCGCTGTGGTTGACATAGGAGAAGATTCTGGAAGGATTGACTTAGTCAATCCAGAGATTCTTGAAGTGGTAGGGAGTCAGACAGACATTGAAGGCTGCCTGAGCTTTCCATCTTTGTACGGAACGGTCGAAAGACCAAATTATGTGAAGGTGAAAGCCTTTGATAAGAAAGGCAAACCATTTACAATAGAAGCAGAAGGATTTTTAGCAAGAGCTTTATTGCATGAAATTGATCATTTAGACGGCGTATTATTCACGTCGAAGATCATTCAAACCTATACAGAAAAAGAACTTGCGGAAATGGAAGGGTGAAGAAAATGGCACGTATTGTATTTATGGGAACCCCTGATTTCTCAGTACCTGTGCTGCAAACGCTCATAACAGAAGGATATGAAGTCGTAGGGGTCGTCACACAGCCAGATCGCCCGAAAGGCAGAAAACGAGTGCTCACGCCGCCTCCTGTGAAAGTAGAAGCCCTAAAACATGGCATTCCAGTTTTACAGCCTGAAAAGGTGCGTCTTGATGAAGAAATCGATAAAGTGCTTGCGCTAAAGCCTGATTTAATCGTAACGGCAGCATTCGGACAAATTCTGCCAAAAAGATTACTGGATGAGCCTGAATTTGGCTGTATCAACGTTCATGCCTCTCTTTTGCCAGAGCTAAGAGGCGGTGCACCGATCCATTATGCGATCCTGCAAGGCAAAAAGAAAACAGGCGTCACGATCATGTATATGGTTGAAAAGCTTGATGCAGGTGACATGATTAGCAAAGTAGAAGTAGAAATTGATGAATTAGACAATGTGGGAACACTGCATGATAAATTAAGTGTCGCTGGTGCGGCCTTATTAAAAGACACGATTCCAAATATATTAAGCCGGTCCATCTCGCCAATCCCGCAAAATGAAGAGGCAGCAACCTATGCACCAAATATTAAGCGGGAGCAGGAAAGACTAGACTGGACAAAACCAGGAGAAGTGCTTTACAACCAAGTTCGCGGCTTAAATCCATGGCCAGTTGCCTATACTGAATGGAACGGCGCCAATTTAAAGGTGTGGGAAGCGAAAAAAGTTTCGCTCCAAACTAAGGAAGAACCTGGAAAGGTGATTGAGCTGCAAAAAGAAGGGCCAGTCATTGGAACGGGGAATGAGCAAGGCCTTTTATTAACGAGTGTACAGCCCGCTGGAAAGAAAAAAATGAGCGGTGAAGACTTCTTAAGAGGCGCAAATATCGAAATTGGACAGAAATTAGGGTTATTAAATGAAGAAAAGTAATGTGAGAGAAGTAGCGCTGGACGCTTTAATTAAACTTGAACAAAATCAAGCCTACAGTAACTTGCTTTTGCAGTCAGTGATGAAAGAGCAAGAACTTTCGGATCAGGACAAACCGCTGTTAACAGAGCTTGTATACGGTACACTGCAAAATAAGCTGGCACTTGATTACATGCTCACGCCTTTTGTGAAAAAACCGCAAAAAGTGGCTCCGTGGGTGATGCAGCTTTTGCGTATGTCTCTGTATCAAATGGTTTACCTTGAAAAAATTCCAGATCGTGCGGCCATCCATGAAGCAGTCGAGCTCACGAAAAAGCGCGGACATAAAGGCATTTCGTCACTTGTCAACGGTGTTCTTCGTTCTGTACAAAGAGAGGGAGTCCCATCATTTGATGCCATCAAAGATCCGGTCAAGCGGCTATCGGTGGAGACAAGCCACCCATTATGGCTCATTCAGGAATGGGTTGAGGCGTACGGATTTGAAGCAGCAGAAAGCATGTGCCGCATTCATTTAGTACCGCCAAAGCAAACCCTTCGTGTCAATCGAATGAAGACGGACCGCGCGGCATTACAGCAAGAACTAATGGATGCAGGAATTGAAACAGAGCTTGGCGACTTATCTGAGGATGCACTTAAGCTCATGAAAGGCTCTATCGTAGCCACTCCTTTCTTTCAAGAGGGCTTTGTGACGATTCAAGATGAAAGCTCCATGCTTGTTGCAAGAGCGCTTGACCCGCAGCCGGGAGAAATGGTGCTCGATGCCTGTGCGGCTCCTGGCGGAAAATCAACACATATCGCAGAGCGAATGAACGATGAGGGGAAAATTGTGTCGCTTGATTTACATGAACACAAAGTAAAACTAATCAAACAAGCAGCAAAGCGCCTGAACTTAACTAAAATTGAGGCAAAAGCGCTCGATGCAAGAAAAGCATCAGATGCTTATAGTGAAGCTTCGTTTGACCGCATTCTCATTGATGCACCGTGTTCAGGATTTGGCGTCATCAGACGAAAACCAGATATGAAATATACAAAGTCTCGAGAAGACGCAGCAAGACTTGCAGCGATTCAGCAAGCCATCCTGCATGAAACAGCTCCGCTTTTAAAGCCGGGCGGAACCCTTGTATACAGTACATGTACAATGGATCCAATAGAAAATCAACAAGTGATTCATGCGTTTTTACAAGAACACCAAGACTTCGAACCCGATCTATCTCTTAATGAACGGCTGCCTGAGCAGGTTGCTCCGTTTGTTCAAAATGGAAGTGTGCAAATCCTTCCTCATTATTTCGGAACAGATGGTTTCTTTATTTGCAGCATGAGAAAGAAGGGATAAAAAATGACAGAACAAAAACGAAAAGTAAGAAAAGAACTGAAAACAGACATGCCGTCGATCTATTCATTTGAGCTTCACGAAATCAAAGAATGGTTAAAAGAACAAGGCGAAAAGCCTTTCCGTGCAACGCAAATTTTTGAGTGGCTTTATGAAAAACGTGTCACATCCTTTGACGAAATGTCTAACCTCTCAAAGGAGTTAAGAGAAAAACTAAAGGAACAATTTGCGATCACAACATTAAAAACAGTGATTAAACAAACATCTCAAGATGGAACGATCAAGTTTTTATTTGAATTACATGATGGCTATACAATCGAAACAGTGCTGATGCGTCACGAGTACGGCAACTCTGTCTGCGTGACAACACAGGTTGGCTGTAGAATTGGCTGTACATTCTGTGCATCTACACTTGGCGGTTTGAAACGAAACCTTGAGGCAGGAGAAATCGTTGCCCAAGTACTGAAAGTGCAGCAGGCGCTTGATGAAACAGATGAACGCGTCAGCTCTGTTGTGATCATGGGAATTGGTGAACCATTTGATAACTTTGAAGAAATGCTTGCCTTCCTTAAAATCATTAACCATGACAATGGCTTAAATATTGGCGCACGTCATATTACGGTTTCAACGAGCGGGATCATTCCAAAGATTTATCAATTTGCTGATGAGCAAATGCAGATTAACTTTGCTGTCTCTCTGCACGCACCAAATACAGAGATTAGAAGTCGCCTCATGCCAATCAATAAGGCATATAAGCTACCAAAATTAATGGAAGCCATTGAATACTACATTCAAAAAACAGGCAGACGTGTGAGTTTTGAATACGGCCTGTTTGGCGGAGTCAATGATCAAGTTCATCACGCAGAAGAACTGGCTGATTTATTAAAAGGAATCAAATGCCACGTAAACCTCATCCCGGTGAACTATGTACCGGAGAGAGATTATGTAAGAACACCGAGAGAACAAATCTTCCTATTTGAAAAAACGCTGAAAGAACGAGGCGTAAACGTTACGATTAGACGAGAGCAAGGCCATGACATTGATGCTGCTTGCGGTCAGCTAAGAGCGAAGGAGCGTCAGGAAGAGACGAGGTGACGAATGTTGATAAGGGCAGCCTTTCAAACCGATACAGGAAAAGTCCGTCAGCATAATGAAGATGATGCAGGTATTTTTGAAGCAAAAGAAGACGCAATTCTAGCTGTTGTAGCAGATGGAATGGGAGGTCATCTTGCTGGTGATGTAGCCAGCAAGATGGCAGTTTCTTCTTTAAAAGAATACTGGGAGGAAACATCTTCAATTCCAAGTAATCCAGCCGATCAAGAAAGCTGGTTAATCTCAAAAGTGAGCGACATTAATGACCAAATATATGAACATGCAAGAAACAATAAGGAATGCCAAGGAATGGGGACGACCATTGTTTGTGCGCTCGTTCATTTGCAAACGGTCACAATCGTCCATATTGGTGACAGCCGCTGTTACTTACTAAGAGATGGAGCACTGACCCAATTAACGGATGATCACTCACTTGTCAATGAGCTTGTGAAAACAGGCGAGATCTCAAAAGCGGATGCAGAATATCACCCAAGAAAAAATGTGCTCACCAAAGCTTTAGGAACGGATAAACACGTTCAAATCGATGCACGAACTTTTGAAATTGATCCAGGAGATCAAATTTTGCTTTGCTCAGATGGGTTATCCAATAAAGTAGAAGAAGAGAACCTAATTCAGATTTTAACGCAAACAACCGCACCAGACGAAAAAGTAACAGAGTTAGTTCAAACAGCGAATGACAACGGCGGTGAAGATAACATTACAGCAGTACTGTTAGAAATCTCCTCCCAAACAGAGGAGGGTGACAGCACGTGTTGATCGGAAAAAGGATCAGCGGCCGTTATCAGATTCTTCGCGTCATAGGCGGAGGCGGAATGGCAAACGTTTATTTGGCGGAGGATATGATTTTAGATCGCGAAGTGGCGATTAAAATTTTGCGGTTTGACTTTGCAAGCGATGATGATTTTATTAGACGTTTCAGGAGAGAAGCGCAATCAGCCGCAAGCTTAGACCACCCAAATATTGTCAGCATCTACGATGTCGGAGAAGAAGATGACATTTATTATATTGTCATGGAGTATGTCGAGGGGATGACGCTGAAAGAATACATACACACCAATGGCCCGCTTCATCCAAAAGAAGCCGTTCGCATCATGGAGCAAGTCGTGGCTGCGATGGAAGAAGCCCATGCGAAACAGCTCGTCCACCGGGACATTAAGCCTCACAATATATTAATAGACAACATGGGGAATATCAAAGTCACTGATTTTGGCATTGCCATGGCACTCAGCTCAGCGACCATTACCCATACCAATTCTGTTCTTGGCTCTGTTCATTATTTATCTCCAGAGCAAGCACGCGGAGGTCTTGCAACGAAAAAATCAGACATCTATTCACTTGGTATTGTGCTCTATGAGCTCATCTCAGGACGCATGCCATTTGAAGGAGAATCTGCTGTCAGTGTCGCACTGAAGCATTTGCAGTCAGAACCGCCTTCTGTGAGAAGATGGAACCCTTCTGTTCCACAAAGCGTGGAGAACATCATTTTAAAGGCGATGGCAAAAGATCCATTTTATCGATATGAAGATGCATCTGAAATGCAAAAGGATTTAAAAACGGCTTTTGACCCTGCAAGACTAAAAGAAAAACGCTTTGTGATTGAAGAAGATCATGAAGCAACAAAAGCCATTCCCATTATGAAAGATCATCAAGTTGATCAAGATCATGAAAAAACAGCCGTTCATCCAGTTCAAAAGCCGAAGAAAAAAGAGAAACAAAAACAGAAGAAAAAACGAAAAAAATGGCCGTGGATCGTGGCGTCGATCTTCTTTATTTTGACGACCGCGACGATTTTAGCGATCACTGTATTTCCGGGTTTCCTTTTTCCAAAAGATATAGAGGTCACCGATGTGTCTGGCATGACAGTTGAAAAAGCAGAAGATACCTTAAAAAAAGCCGGATTTACTGTCGCAGCTGATCCTATTGAGATCGCTGACAATGAAATTGAAAAAGGACTTGTCGTCAAAACGGATCCGAACATCGGAACAAAAGTAAAAGAAGGAACAGAAATTCAGCTTTACGAAAGTACAGGTAAAGAAAAAACCGAATTACCTGATGTCACAGGTGAAAAGGTCGAGAAAGCAAAAGAAATATTAGAGAAAAAAGGGTTTAAACAGGTCGTCGTGGAGGAAGTGAATGATAATGACACCGAATCAGGGATCGTCATGGAACAGCAGCCTTCCGCCAGCACAGAGCTTGTCGCCGCAGATGAGGAAGTCACTTTAACCGTCAGTTTAGGTCCTGCCGATATTACCTTACGTGATTTAACGACGTATAGTAAGCAGGCAGCATCGAATTATTTAGAGGACAATGGACTCAAGCTTGATGAAAAAGAAGCGTATTCTGATGATGTGCCAAAAGGCGAGGTCGTGAAGCAGGAACCAGAAGCGGGGACAGCTGTCAAACCAGGCGATACGGTCAAAATTACGTTCTCTCTTGGACCAAAAGCAAAACCGGCTAAAACGGTGACTGAAAAGATTTCGATCCCGTATGAACCAGAAACGGAAGGACAGGAGATGAATGTCCAAATTTCCATTGATGATGCAGAACATAGCATTTCTGATTTATATGAAACCTTTAAAATCACTGCGCCAACTGAGCGAACGATTAAATTTAAGATTGAACCAGGTCAAAAAGGATATTATCAGGTGACGGTGGATGATAAAGTGGTGAGCTCCAAAACGATCGAATACCCTGATGATGAATAAAGGAGGGACTTTATGCCTGAGGGCAAAATTATTAAAGCATTAAGCGGATTTTATTATGTGCTGGATGAGTCTGAAGAAAGTGGAAAAGTGATTCAGTGCAGAGCAAGAGGCATTTTTCGTAAAAACAAAATAACACCTCTTGTTGGAGATTATGTCGTCTATCAAGCAGACAACGATAAGGAAGGCTACTTATTAGAAGTAAAAGAGCGGACAAATGAACTTGTTCGGCCGCCCATCAGTAACGTTGATCAAGCGGTGCTTGTTTTCTCAGCGGCAGAGCCTACCTTTAGTACATCGCTTTTAGACAGATTCCTCGTGCTTGTTGAAGCCAATCATATCAAGCCGTTGATCTGTATCACAAAAATCGATCTGCTGAAAACAGAGCAAGAGCGTGAGGCCATTCAAGCATATGCAGAAGACTATCGACAAATTGGATATGATGTTCATTTAACATCCACGATTGAGAAGGATGGAATTGAACAGCTGACCCCGCACTTTTACAATAAAATCACCGTATTTGCAGGTCAGTCTGGTGTAGGTAAATCCTCTCTTTTAAATGCGATGAGCCCTGATTTGGCGCTGAAAACAAATGATATTTCCTCCCATCTTGGCAGGGGAAAACATACAACAAGACATGTGGAACTCATACGAACGGCTGAAGGGCTCATTGCAGATACACCTGGCTTCAGCTCACTTGAATTTACAGGCATCGAAGCGGAGGATTTAGGGCTCTATTTCTTAGAAATCAGAGAGAGAAGCGCAGATTGTAAGTTTAGAGGCTGTTTGCACGTGAAAGAGCCTGGCTGTGCGGTAAAAGATGCTGTAGAGCATGAGCAGATCAGAGAGTATCGCTATCTGCATTATTTAGAATTTTTAGCTGAAATCAAAGACAGAAAGCCGAGGTACTAAATCATGGTTTATATTGCCCCTTCCATTTTATCAGCAGATTTTGCTCATTTGGAGAAAGATATCCGTGATGTGGAACAAGGCGGAGCGGATTATATTCATATTGATGTGATGGATGGTCATTTCGTACCGAATATCACATTTGGACCAAATGTAGTGGAAGCGATCAGACCGCATACAAAGCTGCCACTCGATGTCCATTTAATGATTGAACAGCCAGATGAGTATATCCCTGCATTTGCAAAAGCAGGCGCTGACATCATCTCTGTTCATGTCGAGGCGTGTCCGCACTTGCACCGCACGATACAGCACATCAAAGAGCAAGGTGTAAAAGCAGGGGTCGTCTTAAACCCGCATACACCTGTTTCTCAAATTGAGCATGTATTAGAGGATGTGGATCTAGTATTATTCATGACGGTGAACCCTGGTTTTGGCGGACAGGCGTTTATTCCATCCGTCCTCGAGAAGGTAAAAGAAGTAAAGGCACTTAGTGAACAAAAGGGCTTAACCGATTTACTCATTGAAATAGACGGCGGTGTCAACGTGGAAACAGCAAGAAGCTGCAAGGATGCAGGTGCTAATTTACTCGTCGCCGGCTCAGCGGTATACGGAAAAGACAACCGCGCAGCAGCCATTCAGGCGATTCGAGAAGCGTAAGGAAAGGAACCAAAGTTATTGTGAGCTTTGGTTCTTTTTTCAATGGAGAGGAGCGTAATCATGCACATACATATCGTCGCCGGCGGTCCTTTTGAATACATCCCGCCGCTTACTCATGAAGCATCTCGTGAAGACATTCTCTGGGTCGGTGTAGACCGTGGGACTCTTTTCTTACTAGCAGAGGGCATTGTTCCTGAAAGAGCATTTGGTGATTTTGATAGTGTGACAGAAGAAGAGCTTCATGAGCTAAAAAAGACATTGCCTGCGCTGAATGTTTTTCAGGCAGAGAAAGATGAAACTGATTTAGAGCTTGCGCTTAACTGGGCACTTCGTCAGAACCCATCGCATATTCAAATCTACGGCATCACAGGCGGCAGAGCGGATCATTTTCTGGGAAATATCCATCTCCTTTACAAAGGCATTCAGCACAAACAGAGCATCACACTCGTAGACAAACAAAATATCATTCAAATGTTTGGCCCTGGTACATACGCAATCAAACAAGACTTAGGTAAAAAATATGTGTCGTTTCTGCCCTTCGGTACATCGGTTGAAAAGCTGACATTAAAAGGTTTCAAATATCCTCTGAAAAATTGTCATATTGAGCCAGGTTCCACACTATGTATTAGTAACGAACTCATCCACTCAAATGGTACTTTTTCTTTTCATGAAGGCATATTAATAATGGTAAGAAGCAAAGATTGACCAACCTATCAACGTGGATGGCTGATTAAGCTCAATTGTGCTGCAAGCGGTACTTTTAGGAGGGGGACAAAATGAAATTTTATACAATCAAACTGCCTAGATTTCTTGGCGGCATTGTCCGTGCGATGCTTGGTTCATTTAAGAAAGATTAATGAGTAATCTCCTTTATTTCCACATAAAAACGCCTGCTACATTTAACTGTAGCAGGCGTTTACTCTTGCTTATACACGCTCAACTTTACCAGATTTCAAAGCTCGAGCTGATACATATACTCTTTTAGGCTTACCGTCCACTAGAATACGAACTTTTTGAAGGTTCGCGCCCCATGTACGTTTTGTAGAGTTCATTGCGTGAGAACGGTTGTTCCCAGCTTTTGTTTTTCTGCCTGTAATAACGCATTTACGTGCCATTTGTTTCCCTCCTAACTGCGAAAACATCATCATATTCTTCATATACGTACTTAGAGATGCCTCAAGATACTTTAATAATTTACCACAGCTTCAAGGGGTTTGCAAGGATTGTTTCCACCTCTTTCAAGAAAAATACCTTGACATCTTGATAAAAAATCAAGGCTATAGTATAAGTAGGATTGGGTCGGATTGAATGATTTCTTTTAAAAAGAAGGGTCTTATAGTAAAATAGTGATAACTCAGGGCAATTTCTCAAAAAGGGGGAACCAATGTGTCCATTGAACTTAGAACGAAATACGGACAAATTGATATATCAAATGAAGTCATTGCAATGGTGGCAGGAGGCGCTGCGATCGATTGCTATGGTATTGTTGGCATGGCGTCCAAAAATCAAATAAAGGACGGCTTGACGGATATTCTCCGCAAAGAGAACTTCAGCCGGGGTGTTCTTGTGCGTCAAAAAGAAGACCGCATTCATATTGATATGTACATCATCGTCAGCTACGGTACAAAAATATCAGAAGTCGCACATAATGTTCAAACGAAAGTCAAATATACGATTCATCACACAATTGGACTTTCAGTTGACTCAGTCAACATTTACGTACAAGGAGTAAAAGTTACGAATCCGTAGTAAGGAGGAAATATATTGTCTATTAGAAATCTTGATGGCCGCTCATTTGCAAAAATGATTCTTGCAGGTGCACACCATCTTTCTCAAAACGCACAAATTGTTGATGCGTTAAATGTTTTTCCAGTGCCAGACGGAGACACGGGGACAAATATGAATTTGTCGATGACTTCAGGGGCAAAAGCAGTTGAAGAAACAAATACCGATCACATTGGTAAGGTCGGGGTGGCTCTCTCAAAAGGGCTATTGATGGGCGCAAGAGGAAACTCAGGTGTCATCCTGTCTCAGCTCTTCAGAGGGTTCAGTAAAAATATAGAGCACAAAGAAACGATTGACGCCAAAGAATTTGCCCTTGCCTTGCAGGCGGGTGTTGATACAGCATATAAAGCCGTCATGAAACCGATTGAAGGCACCATCTTAACGGTTGCAAAAGACGCAGCAAAGAAAGCGGTTGCTGTTTCAGCGGCAGAAGATCAAATTGATCGTGTTCTTGAATTAACGATTGAGGAAGCAAGAGCATCACTTGACCGCACACCAGATCTCCTTCCAGTATTAAAAGAAGTCGGTGTTGTAGATAGCGGCGGTAAAGGGCTTCTTTGTGTATATGAAGGTTTTCTTGCTTCTTTAAGAGGAGAGGATCTTCCTCCTAAAACAGCCTCTTTGCCAACATTAAAAGAACTTGTGAGTGCAGAGCATCATAAAAGTGCACAAAGCCATATGAACACAGAAGATATAGAATTTGGCTATTGTACAGAATTTATGGTGAAATTTGAAGAAGATAAACAGTCCTTTGAAGAAAATGCCTTTAGAGAAGAATTAAGCGAATTCGGAGATTCACTTCTTGTGGTATCTGATGATACGCTAGCGAAGGTTCATATTCATGCAGAGCACCCAGGAGAAGTCTTATCATATGCACAGCGCTACGGCAGCTTGATCAATATGAAAATAGAAAACATGAGAGAGCAGCATAGCTCGATCGTCAATGAAGAAAAAGATCACTCGACTGCTGCACCAAAAGCACCTGCTGCTAAAAAACAGCGTTTTGGGGTAGTGAGTGTTGCAATGGGAGAAGGAATTGCGGACTTGTTTAAAAGTATCGGGGCTTCCGTCGTGATTGAAGGCGGGCAGACGATGAATCCGAGCACAGAAGACATTGTCAAAGCAATTGATAGCATTCATGCCGAAACCGTCTTTATCTTACCTAATAATTCTAATATTGTCATGGCAGCTAAACAGGCGGCAACTGTCTCAAGTCGTGAGGTCGTTGTTATTCCGACGAAGACTGTTCCTCAAGGGATGTCGGCACTTCTTTCTCTAAATGAAACAGCTTCAAATGAAGACAATGAAGCAGCGATGCTAGAAGCGATTGATCATGTGAAAAGCGGCCAAATTACCTTTGCAGTGAGAGATACCCAAATTGATGGAATCGACATTGCTAAAGGCGATTATATGGGTCTATACAATGGAAAAATCACCTTAACAGCTAAAAATCAATTAGATGCTGCAAAAGAGCTTTTGAACCAAATGGTGACAGAAGATGATGAGATTGTCACCATCATTAAAGGCGAAGATGCAACATCTGATGAGATGGAAGCGTTAGAAGCATATATTGAAAAAACATTTGAAGATGTAGAAGTTGAAGTCCACGATGGGAAACAGCCGCTTTATTCATATATTTTGGCTGTTGAATAAAGAAAGAAGGGCACATAAAGCCCTTCTTCTTCTTTTGCAATTTTTTACTAGGCGTTCATTGCTGAAATGAGTTGCGGGAATCGAATGAATCCATTAGTCTAAAGGAAGAAACAAACCACTACGCAAGCGGTTATGAGAGGGGAAGACCTATGAAATTTAGAAGTGTGTTTGATATTATTGGACCCGTCATGATTGGTCCATCAAGTTCGCACACAGCGGGTGCGGCTCGTATAGGAAGAGTGGCACGCAGTTTATTCGGAAGAGAACCGAAACGAATTGTCGTTTCATTTTATGGCTCTTTTAAAGATACGTATAAAGGACACGGTACAGATGTAGCCATTATTGGCGGTGTTCTTGACTTTGATACATTTGATGAACGAATCAAAACAGCGATCGATATTGCCAAAAGCAAAGGCATCGAGATTGAATTTATAGAAGAAGACGCCGTACCAGCGCATCCGAATACAGCAAAAGTAGACATCTCAGATGCGAATGGAAAGCTTGAATTAATTGGGATTTCCATTGGCGGAGGTAAAATCGAAATCACAGAATTAAATGGCTTCGAGCTTAGACTTTCAGGTAATCACCCAGCCATTCTTGTCGTTCATAACGATCGCTACGGGACGATTGCGGCAGTTGCCAATGTGTTAGCGAAATTTGCGATCAACATCGGTCATATGGAAGTGGCGCGCAAAGAGGTTGGGCAAGAGGCACTGATGACCATTGAAGTGGATCAAAATATTGATCCGGCGGTTCTATCAGAGCTGGAGACGCTACCTAACATTATTCAAGTGACACAAATTGCAGAGTAACAACAAGGAGGTTATGTAGGATGTTTAAAAACGTCAAAGAACTCGTGCAGCTTACAGAAGAACGGAATACCTCCATTTCAGAAATCATGATTACACAAGAAATGGAAGTGACAGGGAAGTCACGCGAAGACATTTTCTCGCAAATGTACCGCAACCTAGAAGTGATGGAGCAGGCTGTTGAAAACGGACTAAAAGGTGTGAAATCATTATCAGGTTTAACTGGCGGAGATGCGGTGAAACTTCAAGCATATATCGCATCAGGCAAAACATTGTCTGGTCATACGATTTTAGATGCTGTCAGTAAGGCAGTTGCAACAAACGAAGTCAATGCAGCAATGGGAACCATCTGTGCAACGCCTACAGCAGGCTCAGCAGGTGTTGTGCCAGGTACGCTCTTTGCGGTGAAAGAAACATTAAAGCCAACGAAAGAACAAATGGTCAGATTCCTGTTTACATCCGGCGCATTTGGTTTTGTTGTGGCCAATAACGCAAGTATCTCTGGTGCAGCAGGCGGCTGTCAGGCAGAGGTAGGCTCAGCATCAGGTATGGCAGCAGCCGCCATTGTAGAAATGGCAGGCGGCACGCCGCAGCAATCGGCTGAAGCAATGGCCATTACACTGAAGAACATGCTTGGACTTGTTTGTGATCCAGTAGCAGGACTTGTCGAAGTGCCATGTGTGAAACGAAACGCAATGGGTGCTTCAAATGCAATGATTGCAGCAGATATGGCACTTGCCGGCATTACAAGCCGTATCCCATGTGATGAGGTCATTGATGCCATGTATAAAATTGGTCAGACGATGCCAACAGCTCTTCGTGAGACAGCGCAAGGCGGACTCGCTGCAACACCGACAGCAAGAGAGCTTGAAAAGAAGATTTTCGGAGGTGTGACCTCATCTCGTGATACAGAAACTGCAAGATAGTGTCTCAGTCCTAAAGGGAATTGGAGCCGAAACAGAAAAAACACTAAATGAACTTGGAATCCATACAGTAGCCGATTTGCTCGGCTACTTTCCTTATCGATATGATGATTATGAGCTTCGCAACTTAGAAGAAGTAAGGCATGACGAACGTGTCACAGTGGAAGGAAAAGTGCACAGTGAGCCCGTTCTCACCTATTATGGAAAAAAAAGAAGCAGGCTGACGTTCAGGCTGCTTGTCGGGCGTTTTCTCATTACAGCTATTTGCTTCAATCGCCCGTATTTAAAACGAAGTCTTGTTTTAGGTGATACGGTATCTGTCACAGGGAAATGGGATAAAAACCGTCAATCTATCATGGTGCAGGAATTTAAAAAAGGAACGCACGAACAAGATGGCAGTATTGAGCCTGTCTATTCGGTCAAAGAAAATGTGACAGTGAAGATGATGAGACGTTTTGTGAAGCAAGCCTTATCGCTTTATGCAGATCAAGCGGAAGATCCATTGCCAAAGCAGCTCGTCGCTGCTTATAAACTCATGTCGTATCAAGAAGCGCTAAAGGCCATTCATCTCCCAGAAACAAGAGATTCGCTCAAGCAAGCAAGGCGCCGTTTCGTGTACGAGGAGTTTCTGATGTTTCAGCTGAAGATGCAGGCGATCAGAAAAAAAGAACGAGAAAAAACATCAGGCATCCAGCATCCATTTTCAAAAGAAGCTGTCTTTGAGTTTGTTCACAGTCTGCCGTTCCCGCTGACAAAAGCGCAATCAAGAGTGCTTGATGAAATCATGTCTGATATGGCGTCCCCGTACCGGATGAACCGGCTGCTTCAAGGAGATGTTGGATCAGGGAAAACAGCCGTTGCGGCCATTGCGCTTTATGCCGCTCATTTATCCGGCTTTCAAGGTGCACTGATGGTGCCAACCGAGATTTTGGCAGAACAGCACGCAGATTCACTTTACCAGCTGTTTGAAAAATGGGGATTGAATATTGCGCTACTCACTAGCTCTGTGAAAGGTAAGCGCCGCAGAGAACTGCTGGAACGTTTGAAAGAGGGCGAAATTGATCTATTGGTCGGTACGCATGCCCTCATCCAAGACGAAGTGGAATTTAAGCAGCTTGGTCTTGTCATTACAGATGAACAGCACAGATTCGGCGTGGAACAACGGAAAAAATTGAGAAGTAAAGGACAGGACCCAGACGTTTTATTTATGACCGCAACACCTATCCCAAGAACCCTTGCGATTACGGTCTTTGGAGAAATGGATGTATCCGTCATTGATGAATTGCCAGCCGGCCGAAAGCAAATTGAAACGTATTGGGTGAAGCATGACATGCTTGAAAGGATTCTTGCTTTTGTGGATAAAGAGCTGAGAAAAGGCAGACAAGCATACATTATTTGTCCGCTCATAGAAGAATCAGACAAACTGGATGTGCAAAATGCAATTGATGTTCATAGCATGCTGACGGAGGCGTATCGCGGTAAGTGGTCGATTGGTTTAATGCACGGGAAACTGGCGAGCGATGAAAAAGATCAGGTGATGAGAGCGTTCACCGCAAATGAAGTCCAAATCCTCGTTTCAACCACGGTTGTTGAAGTCGGGGTCAACGTGCCGAACGCCACCATCATGGTCATATATGATGCGGACCGCTTTGGACTGTCACAGCTTCATCAGCTAAGAGGACGGGTCGGACGCGGAGAGCATCAATCATTTTGTATCTTAATGGCAGATCCGAAATCAGAGACGGGTAAAGAGCGGATGCGGATCATGTCTGAAACGACCGATGGCTTTGAACTGTCAGAAAAAGACTTGGAACTAAGAGGACCAGGCGACTTCTTTGGCAAGAAACAAAGCGGGATGCCTGAATTTAAAGTGGCAGATATGGTTCATGACTATAGAGCGCTTGAAACCGCTAGAAAAGATGCGGCAGAGCTCGTGCAGTCTGACGCCTTTTGGACAGAGCCTGAATACAAAGAACTTCGGCAAACACTCGTAGACAGCGGTGTGCTTGGCGGAGATAAATTGAGCTGATCAAGTGCTGGAGGAATTTTCTTGTCTTTTTGAAACAAGGATTGATTTATCATCTATGAGATTATATACTACTATTAGTACCTAGTCATAAATGTACGGATGGTGTCTGCATATGAAACTAAATAAAAAAGAACGTCAAAGGCTTCTCCAGCAAACGATCAGCTCGACTCCGTTCATTACTGATGAAGAATTGGCAGGTAAATTCGGTGTAAGCATTCAAACGGTTCGACTTGATCGTTTGGAGCTCTCAATCCCTGAATTGCGCGAAAGAATTAAGCACGTTGCCGAAAAGACATTAGAGGATGAAGTAAAGTCGCTTCCGCTGGATGAAGTGATTGGAGAAATGATTGATGTAAAGCTTGATGATCAAGCGATTTCCATTTTCGAAGTGAGAAAAGAGCATGTATTCAGCCGTAACCAAATTGCCAGGGGACATCATCTCTTTGCCCAGGCAAATTCGCTGGCAGTTGCCGTCATCGACGATGAACTGGCTTTGACAGCAAAAGCAAATATCAAGTTTACAAGGCAGGTCAAACAAGGCGAAAGAGTTGTCTCAAAAGCCAAAGTTGCCTCACATGATAAAGAAAAAGGCAGAACCGTAGTTGAAGTAAATAGCTATGTGGGTGAGGAAGTTGTCTTCTCAGGCGATTTCGTCATGTATCGCTCAAAACAAAAGTAAAAGGTGGCACATAACATGAGAATTGCAGTCGATGCAATGGGGGGAGATCATGCCCCTAAAGCCATTATAGACGGTGTGCAAAAAAGCTTAGCAGCATTTTCAGATATTGAGATTACACTTGTCGGCGATGAAAGCAAAATCAAACCTTACATAACAAATGAAGAACGCATCACCATTTTAGATGCAAAAGAAGTCATTGAACCAACAGATGAACCAGTGCGTGCAGTTAGACGTAAAAAGGAATCTTCTATGGTGAAAATGGCGCAGGAAGTATCAGAAGGAAGAGCAGATGCGTGTATTTCAGCTGGAAATACTGGCGCACTCATGACGGCAGGACTGTTTATCGTAGGAAGGATCGATGGCATTGACAGACCGGCACTTGCACCAACTTTGCCAACACTGGATGGCAGCGGGTTCTTATTATTAGATGTCGGCGCAAACGTTGATGCAAAGCCAGAGCATCTTTTGCAATATGCCATGATGGGGTCCATTTACGCAGAGCGTGTCTTCCCAAAGAGCAATCCGCGTGTTGGACTTTTAAATGTCGGTACAGAAGATAAAAAGGGCAACGATTTAACGAAAAAAACCTTTGAATTACTAAAAGCATCAGACTTGAATTTTGTAGGAAATGTCGAGTCTCGTGATTTATTAGAAGGTGTAGCTGATGTCGTTGTCACTGATGGCTTTACAGGAAATATCGCTCTGAAAACGATTGAAGGGACAGCCCTTTCTGTCTTTAAAATGCTGAAAGAAACATTAACATCCAGCCTGACAGCCAAAATCGCAGCAGGCATGATGAAGCCAAAACTAATGCAGATGAAATCTAAAATGGATTACTCCGAATATGGCGGTGCCGCTTTATTTGGTTTAAAAGCACCTGTTATTAAAGCGCACGGCTCATCTGATGAAAATGCGATTTTCCATGCAATTCGTCAGGCGCGCGATATCGTTGAAAAAGACGTTTCAGCCATCATTCATCAAGAAGTTCAAAAAGAAAACACGAATGAGTCTTAATGGAGGTAAGCAGCATGAGTAAAATTGCTTTTTTATTCCCTGGCCAAGGCTCTCAAAAAATTGGCATGGGAAAAGATTTATTTGATCAAGAAGCAGCATCTAAAGCTGTGTTTGAAGAAGCAGATAAGACCCTAGGGTTTGATTTATCTTCAATGATTTTTGAAGGAGATGCAGGAGAACTGACGCTGACCTATAATGCACAGCCAGCTCTTTTAACAACAAGCATCGCCATCTTAAAGAAATTTGAAGAGAGCGGAATGAAAGCCGATTATGCGGCAGGTCACAGTCTTGGTGAATATACAGCTCTTGTTGCAGCGGGTGCTCTTTCGTTTAAAGATGCCGTTTATGCAGTAAGAAAACGCGGCGAATTAATGAATGAAGCCGTTCCTGCAGGAGAAGGCGCTATGGCAGCGATTCTCGGCTTAGACCAAGCGACCCTTTTAGAAGTGACAAAAGAAGTGACAGAAAGCGGCCATCTTGTAGAGCTCGCTAACTTAAACTGTCCTGGTCAAATCGTCATCTCTGGTACTGCAAAAGGAGTCGAACTGGCATCAGAGAAAGCGAAAGAAAAGGGCGCAAAACGTGCGATCCCACTGGAAGTAAGTGGACCTTTCCATTCCGCTTTAATGAAGCCGGCAGCTGAAAAATTCACAGATGTTCTGTCAAAGCTAGACATTTCGGATGCCAAAACACCGGTTATCTCCAATGTAACAGCAGATATCGTAACGTCTCGTGAGGAGATTGAGACAAAACTCATTGAACAATTGTATTCTCCTGTTCGTTTTGAAGAAAGTGTGGAACGCCTGATTGATTTAGGTGTGACAACATTTATTGAAATTGGTCCTGGTAAAGTGCTTTCAGGTCTTGTGAAAAAGGTCAATCGCCGCCTGACGACTATTTCCGTTTCAGATCAAGCAAGCATTGAAGCAGCAATTCAAACATTAAAGGGGGACTCTTGATGCTTACAAATCAAACAGCCGTTGTAACAGGTGCATCACGCGGTATTGGCCGTTCGATCGCAATTGATTTAGCGAAGAATGGTGCAAATGTTGTGGTCAACTATTCAGGAAACGAAGCAAAAGCAAATGAAGTAGTCGATGAAATCAAAGCACTTGGCCAGCAGGCGTTTGCTGTCAAAGCGGATGTCTCGAATGCGGAAGAAGTACAGGCATTAATGAAACAAGCCATTGATACATTTGGTTCCATCGATATTCTTGTGAACAATGCAGGGATTACAAAGGACAACCTGCTCATGAGAATGAAAGAAAATGAATGGGATGATGTCATTAACATAAACTTAAAAGGCGTCTTCAACTGTACAAAAGCTGTGACACGTCAAATGATGAAACAGCGAAGCGGAAGAATCATCAATGTGGCATCAGTCGTTGGCGTTTGCGGAAACCCTGGACAAGCGAACTATGTGGCAGCAAAAGCTGGTGTGATCGGTTTAACGAAAACAACAGCGAAAGAGCTGGCAAGCCGTCATATTACAGTCAATGCAGTAGCACCAGGCTTTATTTCTACTGATATGACAGACAAGCTTGATGACAATGTGCAAGCAGACATGCTGAAACAAATCCCGCTCGCACGCTTTGGTGCGCCTGAAGATATAAGCAACGTTGTTGTCTTTTTAGCTTCAGAAGGAGCAGGTTATATTACAGGCCAAACCATCCAAGTAGATGGCGGAATGGTCATGTCCTAAGAAATATCAAAATTTCATTAGGTTTTCTCTAGTTTTTTAAAAACGAATCAACTATAATACTTTGAGGGGAGGTGAAAGGCAATGGCAGACGTATTAGAGCGTGTATCAAAAATTATTGTAGACCGCCTTGGCGTTGATGAGGCTGACGTGAAAATGGAAGCTTCATTTAAAGAAGATTTAGGCGCTGATTCCCTTGATGTAGTTGAGCTAGTTATGGAACTTGAAGATGAGTTCGATATGGAAATTTCTGACGAAGATGCTGAAAAAATTGCAACAGTCGGTGACGCTGTGAACTACATAAATAGCCAGCAATAAGCGTAACAAAGTCCCGTCTATTTTCAAGACGGGACTTTGAAAATTTATGTTAGTTTCAACACATTCAGCTGATCAATTGTCAGCCTTTTTCAGATGCTGGGAGCACTGTTTCCCTGCATGTAGAAAGAGAGACTCCATATAATCAGTATCCTTAAAGGCGATTACGCCTACCTGGAGGTTGCTATGCCAAAACAATATAAAGACAAACAGAAACAGAGCAAAAAACTAGAGCAATTTAGAGAATTCCAGCAGCGCATTTCTGTACACTTTAAAAATGAAAAGCTTCTATATCAAGCCTTTACCCATTCCTCTTATGTGAATGAACACCGGAAAAAGCCATACGAGGATAATGAAAGACTTGAATTTTTAGGAGATGCTGTTTTAGAATTGACCATCTCTCAATTCTTATTTGCAAAATATCCAGCGATGAGCGAGGGAGATTTAACGAAACTAAGAGCGGCGATCGTATGTGAACCGTCACTTGTATCACTGGCACACGAGCTGTCCTTCGGAGACCTTGTTCTTTTAGGAAAAGGCGAAGAAATGACAGGCGGCAGAAAACGCCCAGCACTCTTAGCGGACGTATTCGAGGCGTTTATCGGTGCACTTTATTTAGATCAAGGGCTTGAGCCGGTTGAACGGTTCCTAGAAGCGTACGTTTATCCGAAAATTAATGATGGAGCGTTCTCGCACGTCATGGACTTTAAAAGCCAGCTGCAAGAATTTGTGCAGCGCGATGGAAAAGGTGTGCTTGAATACCGTATCCTGCATGAAAAAGGGCCTGCACATAACCGGGAATTTGAAGCAAATGTATCCCTTCGAGGTGAAGTGCTCGGAATTGGAAACGGACGCTCTAAAAAAGAAGCAGAACAGCACGCTGCACAGGAAGCACTTGCTAAATTGCAGAAACATCATATGAACCAATAAAATCCCCCTCGTCATTCAGGGGGATTTCACTCTGTTTTCCATCATCTTTTTTCACTTCATATGGTAAGATGATAGTACTTTAAATACATAAGGAGGATCACTCTCATGTTCCTCAAACGTTTAGACGTGATAGGATTCAAATCTTTCGCACAGCGAGTGACCGTGGACTTTGTCAAAGGGGTCACAGCTGTTGTTGGACCAAACGGAAGCGGCAAAAGTAATATTACAGATGCCATCCGCTGGGTACTTGGCGAACAATCAGCGAAAAGCCTCCGCGGAGGAAAAATGGAAGACATCATTTTTGCAGGAAGTGACTCAAGGAAAAGAGTCAACCTAGCAGAGGTGACATTAACGCTGGATAACGAAGATCACTTTTTGCCGATCGATTTTCACGAAGTCAGTGTGACAAGAAGGGTGTATCGTTCTGGAGAAAGTGAATTTCTCATAAACAATCAGTCAGTCCGCTTAAAGGATATTATTGATCTTTTCATGGACTCAGGTCTTGGGAAGGAAGCGTTTTCGATCATCAGTCAAGGAAAGGTAGAAGAGATTCTATCGAGTAAGGCTGAAGAGAGACGAAGCATCTTCGAAGAAGCGGCTGGTGTCTTGAAATATAAAACCAGAAAGAAAAAAGCCGAGAACAAACTGTTTGAAACGCAGGACAACTTAAACCGGGTTGAAGATATTCTGCATGAACTAGAAGATCAAGTAGAACCATTAAGAATGCAAGCATCCATTGCAAAGGACTATTTGCAAAAGAAAGAAGAGCTTGAAAATGTAGAAATTGCTCTCACCGTCCATGATATCGAAGCACTTCACGAAAAATGGACAGCACTTGGTGAAGCGGTCGAGCGTTTCAAACAAGATGAAATGAAGCAATCCACAGACATTCAGGCAAAAGAAGCCAAAATTGAAGAGTCGAGGGACCGAATTCAGGCGCTTGACGAATCGATTCATGACCTCCAAGAAGTTCTCCTTTTCACAAGTGAGGAATTAGAAAAGCTTGAAGGAAAAAAAGAGGTTCTAAAAGAACGCAAAAAAAATGCAGCCGCTAACCAAGGGCAGCTGGAAGAAGCGCTCATCCGTTTAACCGAAAAACAGGCGCTGTTAACCGAGAAGATTCAGCAGCAGGAAATCACGCGTGACAGTCTGCAAAAAGAAGTGCAGCAGCTAAAAGATGAAGTGAAAACAAAACAGCACCAGCTGTCGCTCCATAGTGAAGATGTCGAAGGTCAAATTGAACAGCTGAAAAGCGATTATTTTGATCTATTAAACGAACAGGCTTCTATTCGAAATGAGCGCAAATTACTTGAAGATCAGCAGCGACAGGCGGCCTTGCAGCTAGAGCGTCTCACGCAAAATAACCAGAAACATATTGAAGAACGGGTGTCTGTTAAAGAAAAGAAAACGGAAGCGGAGCAGCAGCTTTCAGAACGAGAAGAAGACATCTTGGCTCAGGTGAAACGCTTTAGAGAGGCAGAACAAAAGCTTGAGCAAATGAAACGTCAATACGAGAAAAAAGAAACGGCTCTTTACCAGGCCTATCAATATGTACAACAGGCAAAATCAAAAAAAGAGATGCTTGAATCAATGCAGGAAGACTTCTCCGGCTTTTTCCAAGGAGTAAAAGAGGTCTTAAAGGCAAAGGACCGATTAGGCGGTATTCATGGTGCGATTGCAGAGCTGATTCAAACAGAGCAGCAGCATGAAACAGCGATTGAAATCGCGCTTGGCGCAGCCACACAGCATGTGGTCACGGAAAATGAAGCGGCTGCGAGACAGGCCATTGGCTACTTAAAGCAGCATTCCTTTGGACGTGCGACTTTCTTGCCAATGAACGTCATCAAAGAACGAACCATTCAGTTCAGAGATATCCAAACAGCTGAACAGCATGCCGCATTTATCGGTGTAGCGAGTCAGCTCGTTTCCTTTGACGAAAAGTATCAGAAGGTCATACAGAATTTGCTTGGAACAGTCCTTATCGTTAGAGACTTAAAAGGCGCCAATGAACTGGCGAAAATGCTCGGACATCGTTACCGCATCGTGACCCTTGAAGGGGACGTCGTGAACCCGGGCGGTTCAATGACTGGGGGCGGCATGAAGAAACAGAGCAACTCCCTCCTCTCAAGGAACCGAGAGATCGAAACATTAACAAAGCAGCTCGTTGAAATGGAAGAAAAAACAACGATCCTTGAAAAAGAAACAAAAGAAACGAAGCAGGCCATTTCAGCAAGCGAATCCCAATTAAATGAACTGCGTCAGCGCGGCGAAACACTTCGAGAAAAGCAGCAAGAGCTGAAAGGGAAACTATACGAACTGCAAGTAGCAGAAAAAAATATTAACGCTCATCTTGAGCTCTACGATCAAGAAAAAGAAGAATTACAGCAGCGCGCTAATGAACTTGCGAGCAAGGACAAAGAACAGGCAGCTCTTGAAGTCTCTATTGGTGAGAAATTGACGTCTCTTGATGAAGAGATCAACACGTTAACCAAACGAAAGCAGACCCAAAGCTCAACGAAAGAAACCATTTCTGCCGAGTTAACAGAGCTGAAAATCTCACTTGCCAAAAAAGAGCAGTCTTTGGCTAATGAACAAGAAAAACTTTCAAGCTTAACGGCTGAATTAGAAGAAGCTGAAAAAGCGCTGATGGAAACAAAAGAAGATTTATCCCTCTTAACAAGTGAAATGTCATCCAGCTCAAGCGGAGCAGAACAGCTGGAAGAAGCGGCAAAAGAGAAGCTGGAAAATAAAAACAAAACGACAGCACTCATTTCAGAGCGCCGTAAACAGCGTATGGCTCTTTCTGAAACATTAGAATTTGCTGAACGTGAACTCAAAGAGCAAAAACGTCTTTACAAGCAGCTCACGACAAGCTTAAAGGATGAAGAGATCAAGCTTGGCCGCATGGAAGTAGAGCTTGATAACCTCATCGCTTATTTAAACGAAGAATATGCTCTTTCATTTGAAGGAGCAAAAGAAATGTACCAACTGTCGCTATCGCCGGATGAAGCAAGAAAACGAGTGAAACTGATCAAACTAGCCATTGAAGAGCTCGGAACAGTGAACTTAGGCAGTATTGATGAATATGAACGAGTAAATGAACGCTATCTTTTCTTAACAGAACAGCGAAATGATCTGACAGAAGCGAAAAATACGTTATTCCAAGTCATCGAAGAAATGGACCAAGAAATGACAAAGCGCTTCTCTGAGACATTTTCTCAAATCCGCGGGCATTTTGAGTCTGTTTTCCAAGCATTATTTGGTGGTGGACGGGCAGATCTCAAGCTGACAGATCCAAACGATTTACTAAACGCTGGCGTCGATATTGTCGCCCAGCCGCCAGGGAAAAAGCTGCAAAACCTAAGCCTGCTATCAGGCGGAGAAAGAGCATTAACAGCGATCGCTTTATTATTCTCCATCTTAAAAGTGCGGCCAGTGCCATTCTGCGTGCTAGATGAGGTAGAAGCGGCGCTTGATGAAGCAAATGTGTTCCGCTTTGCCCAGTATTTAAAGAAATACAGCAAAGAAACACAGTTCATTGTCATCACACACCGAAAAGGAACGATGGAAGAAGCAGATGTTCTGTACGGTGTCACCATGCAGGAGTCTGGCGTTTCAAAACTAGTATCCGTCAAACTAGAAGAAACGAAAGAGCTTGTCCAGTAATTAAAGGAGGTTTTTGAACCAATGAGCTTTTTTAAGAAACTAAAAGAAAAATTTGCGCAGCAAAGCGATTCAGTATCAGAAAAGTTTAAAGATGGCCTTGAAAAAACGAGAAATTCGTTTCAAGGAAAAGTAAATGAACTGATTTCTCGCTATCGCAAGGTTGATGAAGACTTTTTCGAAGAACTCGAAGAAGTTTTAATCGGTGCTGATGTTGGTTTTACGACTGTGATGGAACTGATTGATGAGCTGAAAAAAGAAGTGAAATTAAGAAACATTCAAGACCCAAGTGAAGTGCAGGCCGTCATCTCTGAAAAACTCGTTGACATTTACAATAGCGGAGAGGAACAAATCTCTGAGCTGAACATTGAAGACGGGCGTTTAAATATTATTTTATTTGTGGGCGTTAACGGTGTTGGAAAAACAACGACAATCGGTAAGCTTGCAAACAAGCTGAAAAATGAAGGGAAATCCGTCATTTTAGCAGCAGGTGATACATTCCGTGCCGGTGCGATTGAGCAGCTTGAAGTATGGGGAGAGCGTTCAGGTGTCCCGGTTGTCAAACAAACAGCAGGCTCTGATCCAGCAGCCGTCATCTATGATGCCGTTCAATCTGCAAAAGCCAAAAAAGCAGATGTCCTGATCTGTGATACAGCAGGCAGACTGCAAAACAAAGTCAACTTAATGAAAGAGCTGGAGAAGGTCAAGAGAGTGATTGAGCGCGAAGTGCCAGATGCACCGCACGAAGTACTGCTTGCTCTTGATGCGACAACCGGTCAAAATGCTATGGCGCAAGCGAAGGAATTTTCGAAAGCGACAAATGTGACAGGAATTGCGTTAACCAAGCTTGATGGTACTGCAAAAGGCGGGATTGTTCTTGCGATTCGTAATGAACTGAACATCCCCGTGAAGCTTGTCGGTCTAGGTGAAAAAGTGGACGATCTGCAAGAATTCGATGCTGAATCGTATGTGTATGGATTATTCTCAGACGTCATTGATCAAGAAGACTAATGAAAATGCCGGTAAAGCTGCCGGCATTTTTTATTTATATAGCACCGCAGGAAGTGACAAGATAAAAACTTGACACACAGATGAGAACCGTGTAAACTTAGTTGATGTAAAGGGAATGAACTTAACAAAGGGGAGAGAGCCCATGACGCTTGAAAAAACAACGAGAATGAACTACTTGTTTGATTTCTATCAATCGTTGTTAACCGCAAAGCAAAAGAGCTACATGTCGCTTTACTACCTAGACGATTTTTCCCTCGGTGAAATTGCGGATGAATATGAAGTATCAAGACAGGCTGTTTATGATAATATTAAACGGACTGAAGCGATGCTTGAACAATATGAAGAAAAGCTGCTCTTGTTTAAGAAATTTAAAGAGCGTAAAGAACTTCTCAAAAAAATGAGAGAGCTTGTAGCAGACTCCGCGCAAAAGGAAGAAGCAGAAGCTTTAATTGAATCGCTTGAGAAATTAGATTAGGAGGCGGCACAGTATGGCATTTGAAGGATTAGCCGACCGACTGCAGCAGACGATTTCAAAAATCCGCGGCAAAGGAAAAGTGTCAGAGCAAGATGTAAAAGAAATGATGCGCGAGGTACGCCTTGCCCTTCTTGAAGCTGACGTCAATTTTAAAGTAGTGAAAGACTTTGTGAAAAAAGTAAGCGAGCGGGCAGTTGGGCAAGAGGTCATGAAAAGCCTTACCCCTGGACAACAGGTCATTAAAGTTGTAAAAGAAGAACTCACTGAATTAATGGGCGGGGAAGAGAGTAAAATCGCCGTGGCGAAAAAACCTCCAACAGTCATTATGATGGTTGGTCTTCAAGGGGCAGGTAAAACGACTACAACTGGGAAGCTTGCCAACTTACTTCGCAAAAAACATAATCGCAAGCCGATGATGGTGGCTGCTGACATTTACAGACCAGCCGCGATCCAGCAGCTTCAAACGCTAGGGAAACAACTTGATATGCCCGTATTCTCATTAGGTGATCAAGTCAGTCCTGTTGAAATTGCCAAACAGGCAATTGAAAAAGCGAAAGAAGAACACCACGATTATGTCATTTTAGATACAGCAGGGCGTCTTCATATCGATGAAGAATTAATGGGTGAACTTCAGAAAGTAAAAGAAGTAGCAAATCCAGAAGAAATCTTCCTTGTTGTAGACTCTATGACAGGTCAAGATGCTGTCAATGTCGCAAAAAGCTTTAATGAACAGCTTGGTTTAACAGGTGTCGTTCTAACGAAACTAGACGGTGATACAAGAGGCGGAGCAGCACTTTCGATTCGCGCTGTCACAAATACGCCGATTAAATTCGCTGCTCTAGGAGAAAAGCTAGATGCGCTAGAACCATTCCACCCAGAACGAATGGCATCTAGAATTCTTGGTATGGGCGATGTGCTCACACTGATTGAAAAAGCACAGGCAAACGTTGACCAAGATAAGGCAAAAGAGCTTGAACAAAAAATGCGGACAATGAGCTTCACGCTCGATGATTTTCTCGAGCAGCTTGGCCAAGTTCGTAATATGGGGCCGCTTGATGAATTGATCCAAATGATGCCGGGAGCCGGTAAAATGAAAGGGCTCAAAAACGTCCAAGTAGACGAAAAGCAGCTCAATCACATCGAAGCGATCATTAAATCCATGACGACCGAGGAAAAAGAACAGCCAGAGGTCATCAATGCAAGCCGAAGAAAACGGATTGCAAAGGGAAGCGGAACATCTGTACAGGAAGTCAATCGCCTTTTAAAGCAATTTGACGAAATGAAAAAGATGATGAAGCAGATGACCAACATGTCCAAAGGAAAGAAAAAGGGCTTTAAATTACCATTTATGTAATTGGTTATACATGATAAAACCGTTGTTAAGAAAAAACACTTTACAAACCCTTTTATCATTGTTAATATACTATTTTGTTGAAATATTTTCGGAGGTGCTAGTAAAATGGCAGTAAAAATTCGTTTAAAACGTATGGGAGCAAAAAAATCTCCTTTCTATCGTATTGTTGTAGCAGATTCTCGTTCACCACGTGATGGTCGTTTCATTGAAACAGTTGGAACTTACAACCCAGTGGTATCACCAGCTGAGGTGAAAATCAACGAAGAATTAGCGCTTAAATGGCTTCAAAATGGTGCGAAACCATCTGATACAGTTCGTAACCTTTTCTCAAGCCAAGGAATTCTTGAAAAATTTCATCATGCGAAAAACAGCAAATAATGAAAGAGCTGTCCTTGGAAGAATTGATTGTGTCCATCGTCGAGCCACTTGTTGATTTTCCTGAAGATATTCACGTATCTTCATTAGAAAAAGATGAGCAGGTGATTTACACACTGTCTGTCAATGCCGAAGATACCGGAAAAGTGATCGGAAAGCAGGGACGTACAGCAAAAGCGATACGAACAGTCATGTTTGCAGCAGGTGCAGAGTCTTCTAAGAAAGTTCAACTTGAGATTGCTGACTAAAAAGGGAGAGGGCTTAGGACCTCCCCTTTTTTTACACGTTTAAATCTATTTTTCGTTATACTGTAGAGGACAAATGCCTTCGGATAGGGGGACAAAAAGGAAGATGCAGATCATTCAACATGTCACCGTGATGCAAGTATTAACTGAAAGCAGTAAGGACAAACTGTTAACGACTTTTTTGGAGAAAAAAGAAAGACTAGAACGTGAATGCAATCAATTATATTTTCAACTAAAGAAGCATGAAAAAGAACCACATCAACAAGAAGCCATCCCTCAATTTCAAAAAGCCATTGAAAAAAGGCAAGAGAAGATCAGACAAATTGATTTTCAGGTCGAGCAGCTGCATATTTTGCCGCTAGGAAGTGAAATGAAAGAAACAGAAGTGGATGCGCTTGTTGAAGTGAAAATAGGTGATAAGTGGGATGACAAAATGCAAGATAATGTCATCGTCGTAAAAGACGGCACCATTGTGGAAATACGTCAGGGGTGATTTGAGAACATGGAGCTAGATTGGTTGAATGTTGGGAAGATCGTCAATACACACGGAGTGCGCGGAGAAGTGCGCGTCGTGTCAAAGACAGATTTCCCAGAAGAGCGCTACAAAAAAGGAAGCGTCCTTTATATTTTTAAGCAAGGTCAAAAAGAGCCGCTGAAAGTCACTGTCGCATCACACCGGCAGCACAAACAGTTTGATTTGCTTACATTTGAAGAAGTCGGCTCATTAAATGAAGCAGAGCAATTAAAGGAATCAATTTTAAAAGTAGAAAAAGAACATCTCGGGTCATTAGATGAAGGGGAATTTTATTTCCACGAAATCATCGGCTGCGAAGTTTACGATGAAGAGGACAAGTTCATCGGTCAAATCAAAGAGATTTTAACGCCAGGGGCAAATGATGTATGGGTTGTTGGAAGAAAAGGCAAAAAAGATGCCCTTATCCCTTATATTCCATCTGTCGTCAAAACAGTTGATATCTCATCCAAGAAAGTACACATTGAAGTGATGGAAGGACTCATTGACGAATGAAAATTGATTTTTTAACGCTTTTTCCTGAAATGTTCGAAGGCGTGCTTCACTCATCGATCTTAAAAAAAGCTCAGGAGAAAGACGCCGTCTCATTTCAAGTCGTCAATTTTAGAGAGTATTCGGATCATAAGCATAAAACAGTGGATGACTACCCGTATGGCGGCGGTGCTGGCATGGTACTGAAAGCACAGCCTGTATTTGATGCGGTAGAAGATTTGACGAAAAAAGCAAACAAGAAGCCCCGCATTATTCTTGTCTGTCCTCAAGGAGAAAGATATACACAAAAGAAAGCAGAAGAGCTTGCAAAAGAAGAGCATCTTATGTTCATTTGCGGCCACTATGAAGGCTACGATGAGCGCATCAGGGAGCATCTTGTCACAGATGAAATCTCAATCGGAGATTTTGTTCTCACAGGCGGAGAGCTGCCGGCGATGATGATTGCAGACAGTGTGGTCAGGCTTTTGCCTCATGTGCTTGGAAAAGAAGCGTCTCATATCGAAGATTCATTTAGTACAGGTCTGCTTGAGCATCCGCACTATACAAGACCAGCTGATTATAAAGGGTTGAAAGTACCGGATGTCCTGCTCTCTGGTAATCATGCCAAGATTGAAGAGTGGCGGCGTAAAGAATCCTTGAAGCGAACCTATACAAGACGGCCGGATTTGATCGATTCTTGCAAAACATTAACCGATGAAGAAAAAAGATGGCTTTGGCAGCTTCATAATGACTAGATTGTATTGCACACGTCATAGAGGTGTGGTATGATACTACTTGTGACTTGGACGGCTTGCCGATTCAAGTTTGAAAACGATGTTCCGCTGCAATGAAGAAAGAGGACATGAGCATCTGTTGGAAGGAGTTGAAAACGATGCAACATTTGATTGAAGAAATCACAAAAGAACAATTACGCACTGATCTTCCTGCGTTCCGTCCTGGTGACACTTTACGTGTACACGTTAAAGTTGTTGAGGGTACTCGTGAGCGTATCCAGATCTTTGAAGGTGTAGTAATTAAGCGTCGTGGTGGTGGAATCAGCGAAACTTTCACAGTTCGTAAGATCTCTTACGGTGTAGGCGTTGAGCGTACATTCCCTGTACACACACCAAAAATCGCTAAGATCGAAGTTGTACGTCACGGTAAGGTACGTCGTGCGAAACTTTACTACCTACGTGAACTTCGCGGTAAAGCGGCTCGTATCAAAGAAATCAGACGATAATGATATCAAAGGAAAGAGCTTGTTACCTGTAACAGGCTCTTTTTTTGTACAATGTATAGAGACAACCGTTAGAAGAGAGAAGGTGCACATATGACGATTCAATGGTTTCCAGGCCATATGGCAAAAGCAAGACGGGAAGTCACAGAAAAATTAAAGCTCATCGACATCGTATTTGAATTAACAGATGCAAGAATTCCGATGTCCTCTAGAAACCCAATGATCGAAGAAATCCTTCAAAATAAACCGAAAATCATGCTCTTAAATAAAGCCGATAAAGCAGATCCTCGTATGACAAAAGAGTGGCAAGCGCATTTTGAAAAGCAAGGTGTTCGGTCACTTGCTATTAACTCTGTCGATGGCCAAGGGCTAAATCAGATCATCACGACATCAAAAGAAATCTTAAAAGAAAAATTCGACCGCATGAAAGCAAAAGGTGTCAAGCCGCGTGCGATTCGAGCACTGATTATCGGGATTCCTAATGTTGGGAAATCAACCTTGATCAATCGTTTAGCAAAGAGAAACATCGCCAAAACAGGAGATCGACCTGGTATTACGACATCACAGCAATGGGTGAAGGTCGGGAAAGAACTTGAACTGCTCGATACCCCTGGAATACTATGGCCGAAATTTGAAGATGAACAAGTAGGACTTAGGCTGGCTGTCACTGGAGCGATCAAAGACTCCATCATCAACTTACAGGATGTCGCCGTGTATGCACTCCGCTTTCTAGAAGAGCACTATCCAGAGCGATTAAAAAAACGCTATGATTTGGCAGACATACCTGAAGATACAGTTGAGCTGTTTGATGCCATTGGCACAAAGCGCGGCTGTCTGATGAGTGGTGGATTCATTAATTACGACAAAACGACCGAAATCATTATTCGGGATATTCGAACGGAAAAATTTGGTCCCCTCACTTTTGAGAAGCCTGAAAGTTAAAAGACACGCAGCTCATGCGGGTCTTTATTTTTTATGAAAAACTGCCGATATAAAGAAGGAGGCTGCGGAAAAGCCGATGTATACTGTGAAACAAATAAAAGAATTGATAGAAAAGCATGCGGATGATGAGTCATACATTCATGAACTTGTGAAAGATGATACGAGAAAAAGTGTCCAAAAGCTGCTAGAAAAGTGGCACAAAGAGAGAGAAAAGCAGCAAGAGCTTCGGTCAGCATGGAACCGAATGCTGCAATTTGAAACGAGCGCAAAGGCGCAAGGCTACACTTGTATTGCAGGTATAGATGAAGCAGGAAGAGGACCGCTGGCAGGCCCAGTCGTCGCAGCAGCTGTGATATTAAAAGAAGATACCGTTCTGCTTGGATTAAACGACTCAAAGCAACTATCTGAGAAAAAAAGAATGATCTATTATCATCTGATTCAAGAGGAAGCACTTGATATCGGAATCGGCATTGTTGATGCGGCTACGATTGATGAAATCAATATATACGAAGCATCAAGACTGGCGATGGTGAGGGCTGTGGAGCAGCTAACTCATACACCTGATTATCTACTCATAGATGCGATGACGCTCCCGCTTCCTATCCATCAGGAGAACATCATCAAAGGAGATGCAAAAAGTGCATCCATTGCAGCTGGTGCATGTATTGCGAAAGTGACAAGGGACATGATGATGGAAGAGTACGGGCGACAATATCCTGAGTATCAATTTGAAAAACATAAAGGGTACGGAACGAAAGAGCACCTGGCTGCCATTCAAACACATGGTGCTACCCCCATCCACCGGATATCGTTTGCGCCAGTGAAAGCCGTTATTTCATAAATTTTTGACATAAGGAGGCTGCCTTAGATGACAAGAGTTGAAGATATACATACAGCACTGAATAGCCGGCTGAATACGGGTGAGGCTGTTCCGCTAAACACCGAAGGAAAGGAAAATGTTCACCGGCTGATTCTTGGCAAAGTACTGAAAATGCTTGGAGATGATACCGCACTTGTTCAAATAGGATCCACTAAAATAAAAGCACAGCTAGCGGCTCAGCTAAAGGCAGACTCGTTCTATTGGTTCCAATTTGAACAAGAGAATGGAGACAGCCTCAATAAACTAAGACCTGTTCAGCAATTTGACCAGGATCCAAAGACATTAAAGGATGCAGCGGCTAAACTATTAGAAGGCCTATCACTTAAAAATGGACTAGAAAACATGTTAACGGCTACAGCCTTTTTAAAAGAAAAACCGGTCATCAACGAGGCAGAGCTAAAAACGGCGGTGAAATGGATTGAACAGCTTCAAGGAGCGGATATCAAAAAAGGACTGCAAGCACTTCTTTTTGCTTTAAAGAAAGATTTACCGATTCAAGAAGGCGTGCTCCAATCAATATTAGCTGTGAAGTCATCCTCTGCACTTCATCAGGATGTGACAGCACTGCTGGATCGATTAACACAGCTTCCGAAGCAATCAGAAACCACACAGGCTCTTACACAGGCTGTACGTTCCGTCGTAGATGCTGAGACGACCGTCCATGCAGAAAAGCTCTTATCGGTGCTTCTAGGTGCAAAAGAAGGCCAAACGAAGCAAGGGGGCAGTTTGCAGGGGCAGCCTCATGTCAATCCTTCTCAGCAAGCAAAGCAGAGCCAGTCTTCCGTTATTCAAGGACGGCAGGCGGATACCGTCAATCAGAACAATATACCGCAGTTATTAAGTCCAAAACAGCTTCCGCTTCAGCAAATAGAACGCATACTGACAAGCATCACAAGGCAAGGGATAGACGGACAGCAGCAGCCGGATTTAAAACAGCTCACCTCGCTCCTTCAAGGGATCCAGCAGGCAGGACCACAAGTGGACGCAAAGGCGGCTGTGCTTCAAAAGGCATTTCCGTTTCTTTCAAAAGCAGAGGCGAACACATTGGCACAGGTCATTCAGCAGACTGAACCAGCATTAAGCAATAAAACCGATGTGCTCGATTTACTGATGACGATGAAAAAGGCGATAGGTGTACGAGATGAAATTGGTATGCTGAAATTATTGGAAAAAGGCAGCCAAGATGTAAAAAGCCAGGAGCTCCATCAATTAAAGCTTGCCCTAAATGATGCGAGGCAGGCTGATTTACCAGAGCCCGTAAAAAAAGAAGTGGATCAATTGTTTCATCGATTAAATGGGCAGTTATTTGTGCAGCAGGAAAACCAAACGGTGAATCAAATGCTGGTTTCTTATCCTCTTTTCTCAAAACATAGTGTTCAAGATTTAACCTTTATTCTAAAAGGACATAAGCAAAAAGATGGCTCTATTGATATTTCTCAGTGCCGTTTAATGTTTTACTTAAACATGGAAAACTTAGAAGAAACTTTAATAGACTGTACGATTCAGCAAAAGGTCATGTCAATTACAGTCGAGACGGCACACGAACTTCAAGGGACCATTAATCCAATGATTCCAGCTGTTCGAGAGAATTTAAATGCCCTAGGATATAGTTTAACTGGGATTACAGCGAAAAAGAGGCAAGAGCCAATTGATCCGTCTCACTTTCTAGATGAACACTTTCATAAAATCAGCGAGAAAGGGCTGGACTTACGAGTATGAAGGATTCAAAACCGCTTAGAAGAGCGGTCGCTCTGCACTACGATGAAGAAAAACAAAAGGCGCCAAAAGTCGTCGCAACAGGCAGCGGCTATGTGGCAGATCATATAATTGAAGAAGCAAAAAAAGCAGGAGTTCCCGTCCAAGAAGACCCTAATTTAGTAGAACTGATGCGCCATTTAACGCTGGATGAGGAAATACCAGAAGCGTTATACGATACTGTAGCAGAAATATTTTCATTTATCTATAGGTTAGATCAAAAAATGAAAAAATAAGGTAAAATAAGTGTTTTGACTGAAAAATTTATATTTTTAATAAAATAAAAGTTTGAATGTTTAGAAGGATTTTACGATTTTACATAGAACCCTAGACATTCTCTTTTTTATTCTTTAAAATGAAAGCGCAGTCTATTTTATAATTTTTGTTTCTACATATGTTGGGAGGATGGGAAATGAATATCCATGAGTACCAAGGAAAAGAAATCCTAAGAAAATATGGGGTTTCAGTTCCAAATGGTAAAGTAGCATTTACACCTGATGAAGCAGTGAAAGCATCAGAAGAGCTAGGAAGCTCTGTATATGTCGTAAAAGCACAGATTCATGCAGGTGGCCGCGGTAAAGCAGGTGGGGTAAAAATTGCAAAAACAAAAGATGAAGTGAAAGGGTTTGCAGAGGAATTGCTCGGCAAAACACTTGTTACACATCAAACAGGGCCTGAAGGGCGTGAAATAAAACGCTTACTTATTGAAGAAGGCTGCGATATTCAAAAGGAGTACTATGTTGGACTTGTATTGGATAGAGCGACATCAAGAATCGTATTGATGGCTTCTGAAGAAGGCGGTACTGAAATTGAAGAAGTAGCAGAAAAAACGCCAGAAAAAATCGTGAAAGTGGTCATCGACCCAGCGATTGGTCTTCAAGCCTATCAGGCGAGAGAAGTCGCGTTTAAAATTAATATTCCAACAAAATTAGTTGGCCAAGCTGTTAAGTTTATGACAAGCCTTTACAACGCATTTATTGAAAAGGACTGTTCAATTGCTGAGATTAATCCACTTGTTGTAACAGGCGATGGAAAAGTGATGGCACTTGATGCAAAATTAAATTTTGATAGCAATGCCTTATATAGACAAAAAGATATACTAGAATACCGTGATCTTGATGAAGAGGATCCAAAAGAAATTGAAGCATCTAAATATGATCTTAGCTACATTTCTCTTGATGGGAACATTGGCTGTATGGTCAATGGCGCAGGTCTTGCGATGTCTACAATGGATATCATCAAGCATTACGGCGGGGACCCTGCAAACTTCCTAGATGTTGGCGGCGGTGCAACTGCTGAAAAGGTAACGGAAGCATTTAAAATCATCTTATCTGATCAAAATGTCAAAGGGATTTTCGTGAACATTTTTGGCGGCATCATGAAATGTGATGTGATTGCAGAAGGTGTAGTTGAAGCGACGAAACAAGTCGGCTTAACATTACCGCTCGTTGTACGTCTTGAAGGAACAAACGTTGAATTAGGGAAGAAAATCCTGAGTGAATCAGGCTTAAATATCACTTCTGCTGAGTCTATGGCTGACGGGGCAGAAAAGATTGTATCTTTAGTCAAGTAGAGCAGAAAGGCAGGGAACCTAAATGAGTGTATTTATTAATAAAAATACGAGAGTAATTGTTCAGGGGATTACCGGTTCAACCGCATTATTCCATACAAAACAAATGATTGAGTATGGAACAAATATCGTTGGCGGTGTCACACCTGGAAAAGGTGGAACTGAAGTAGAAGGAGTTCCTGTATTTAATACTGTATCTGAAGCAGTGCAGACAACTGGAGCAGATGCTTCTGTTATCTATGTACCAGCACCATTTGCAGCAGATGCCATTTTAGAGGCAGTCGATGCAGAAGTTGATCTTGTCATCTGTATTACTGAGCATATTCCAGTTCTGGACATGGTCAAAGTGAAACGCTATATGGAAGGTAAGAAGACAAGACTTGTTGGACCAAACTGCCCTGGTGTGATTACACCTGAAGAATGTAAGATCGGCATTATGCCAGGCTATATTCATAAAAAAGGTCATGTTGGTGTTGTTTCTCGTTCTGGAACGCTTACATATGAAGCGGTACATCAGCTTTCAGAAGCTGGTGTTGGTCAATCGACAGCTGTAGGGATCGGCGGCGACCCTGTAAACGGGACGAACTTTATTGATGTATTAAAAGCTTTCAATGAAGATCCTGACACGCATGCTGTCATTATGATCGGTGAAATTGGCGGTACGGCTGAAGAAGAAGCAGCTGAATGGGTAAAAGCAAATATGACCAAACCAGTTGTTGGTTTTATTGGCGGTAAAACAGCACCTCCAGGAAAACGTATGGGACATGCTGGTGCCATTATTTCTGGTGGTAAGGGAACGGCTGATGAAAAAGTAAAAACAATGCGTGAATGTGGAATTGAAGTGGCAGAAACACCATCTGTCATGGGAGAAACCTTAATTAAAGTGTTAAAAGAGAAAAATCTCTTTGAAGCTTGTAAAACGCATTAATAAAAGAAGAAGACTTGTTCTTTGACAAGTCTTCTTCTTTCTATCTATCTTAAACTGGAGGAATGGTATGTACAACGTGTCCGAAAGAATGATTTTTCACCGCTTAAAAGGCCTCATCTCACCCTCTTTGTTAACAAAATGGTGGAAAGTCGATCCTGAGTTATATATAAATGAAGAAACACATCATTTCAAACAGGATCGATCATTACAAAAGATTGACTTTACCCGCTTAAAACAAGCAGAAGAAAATGAATTCCCCATTTTTCAACACATCGTTCAAGCCTATGTAAAGCAAAACATTCACATGATTCCCATCACATCATCCTTATATCCCAGCACACTAAAACACATTTATGATCCTCCCCCTGTGTTATTCCTAAAAGGAAACATAACATATTTAAATGAAGAAAAAAGTTTAGGTGTAGTAGGTACTCGTGTACCGTCCTCTTATGGAGAAGCATGTGTGAAAAAAATCGTTGGTGAACTTGTAGAGGAAAATTGGACGATTGTCAGTGGTTTAGCAAAAGGAATTGATGGACTTGCACATAAGGAGTGTATCAGGAAAAAGGGGAAAACCATTGGAGTTGTAGCTGGTGGATTTCAACATCTATATCCAAAAGAACATGTGCAAATGGCTCAATACATGGGAGAACATCATTTGCTTTTGTCAGAGCATCCGCCTTATATTAAACCAGAAAAGTGGCATTTTCCGATGAGAAATCGATTAATTAGTGCTTTGACAAAAGGAACCATCGTGATCCAGTGCAAAGAAAAGAGCGGTTCGCTTATTACAGCCTATCAGGCACTGGAGCAAGGAAAAGAAGTGTTTGCTGTTGCAGGATCGATCTTTGATTCTAATTCCACAGGTCCAGCTAGACTTATTCAACAAGGAGCCAAGCTTGTTCATTCTACGAAAGATATTTTAGAGGAATTCTTCTTCCAGGGCGTTCAATATACTGAACCCTCATAAAAATATCGTTTGACAAAAGACATAGGAATATTTAATAATAGTGAGGATTTAAGTTTACACTTTGTTTTTCGTGTTTATAATGATGTTCATCATAAAGAATTTTTAACAATTGCCTGTTAGATAGGTGCAATTAACATAAATATCAATTTGTGAAATGGATAAAGAGAGAACACCTCTTAAGGGGGATTTTGAGTATGGCTGATTATTTAGTCATCGTTGAGTCGCCAGCAAAGGCGAAAACGATTGAGCGTTATTTAGGAAAAAAGTATAAAGTAAAGGCTTCAATGGGGCACGTAAGGGATTTACCGAAAAGTCAGCTCGGTGTTGACACTGAGCATGACTTCGAACCGAGATATATTACGATTCGCGGGAAAGGCCCGGTTTTAAAGGAATTAAAAACAGCGGCGAAAAAAGCAAAGAAAGTCTATCTCGCAGCTGACCCCGATAGAGAGGGAGAAGCGATTGCTTGGCATTTAGCACACAGCCTTGACCTTGACCTCTCTTCTGACTGCCGCGTTGTCTTTAACGAAATTACAAAAGATGCAATTAAAGATTCCTTTAAGCATCCACGTATGATCAATATGGACTTAGTTGACGCGCAGCAGGCAAGACGGATTTTAGACCGTCTTGTTGGATATAAAATTAGCCCGATTTTATGGAAAAAAGTCAAAAAGGGCTTAAGTGCCGGTCGTGTTCAATCGGTTGCACTCCGCCTGATTATTGACCGAGAAAATGAAATTAATGAATTTAAACCAGAAGAATACTGGACAATTGATGGTACATTCCTAAAAGGAAAAGAAAGCTTTGAGGCTAGTTTCTTTGGCGTGGGCGGCAAAAAACATCCTCTGAAAACAAAAGAAGATGTAAAAGAAATCCTTTCGAAATTAAAAGGAAGCAAATTTTCTGTTGAAAAAGTGACAAAAAAAGAACGTAAACGCAACCCAGCTCTTCCGTTTACGACATCTACCTTGCAGCAAGAGGCAGCAAGAAAACTCAACTTCCGTGCGAAGAAGACGATGATGATTGCACAGCAATTATATGAAGGGATTGATCTTGGGAAAGAAGGTACAGTAGGTCTCATTACATATATGAGAACGGACTCAACACGTATTTCCAATACGGCAATTGAAGAAGTATCTGCTTTCATTGATCAAACGTACGGCAAGAATTTCTTAAATACAACAAAACGTACTGCCAAAAAGAACGACAATGCACAGGATGCTCACGAAGCCATCCGGCCGACTTCTACGCTAAGAAAACCAGCAGATGTCAAACATGTGCTAAGCAGAGATCAGCTTCGACTTTATAAATTGATTTGGGAACGATTTGTGGCAAGCCAAATGGCGTCGGCTGTTCTTGATACAATGAGTGTGGATCTTGAAAATAACGGCCTTACTTTCCGTGCTAATGGAAGCAAGGTGAAATTCCCTGGGTTTATGAAGGTATATGTTGAAGGGAAGGACGACCAGTTAGAAGAAAAGGACAAAATGCTCCCTGATCTAAAAGAGGGAGATACGGTTCTTTCAAAAGATATCGAACCAGAACAGCACTTCACGCAGCCGCCTCCCCGCTATACAGAGGCAAGACTTGTCAAAACGCTTGAAGAGCTTGGTATCGGTCGCCCATCTACGTATGCCCCAACATTAGATACGATTCAAAAGCGCGGCTATGTCGCACTTGATAACAAACGGTTTATTCCAACAGAGCTTGGAGAAATTGTACTCAACTTAATTATTGAATTCTTCCCTGAAATCATTAACGTAGAATTCACTGCGAAAATGGAAAAAGAACTTGATAGCGTTGAAGAAGGTACGATCGAATGGGTTCGCATTATCGACAGCTTCTATCAAGACTTTGCAAAACGTGTAGAAAAAGCAGAAGCAGAAATGCAAGAAGTTGAGATTGAGCCTGAATACGCCGGAGTGGATTGTGAAGAATGCGGGCATCCGATGGTATACAAAATGGGGAGATACGGTAAGTTCATGGCATGCTCTAATTTCCCTGACTGCCGTAACACAAAACCAATTGTGAAAGATATCGGTGTCAAATGCCCGACCTGTCACGAAGGAAACATCGTTGAACGGAAATCTAAGAAGCGCCGCATTTTTTATGGCTGTGATCGTTTTCCAGCGTGTGAATTCGTCTCTTGGGACAAACCAATTGAAAGAAAGTGTCCAAAGTGCGAAAATATGCTTGTAGAGAAAAAGCTGAAAAAAGGCGTTCAAGTTCAATGTGTGAATTGTGATTATAAAGAGGAACAACAAAAATAGCGGTGAGCAGCCTTGTTCACCTGCTTTTTTATGTCATCAAACAGAACTTACGAAATAGGAGAGTTGTACAATGAGTCAATTTGTAAATGTGATCGGAGCAGGTTTAGCAGGAAGTGAAGCGGCATGGCAAATTGCTAAACGCGGAATTAAAGTCAATCTGTATGAAATGAGACCTGTTAAACAAACACCAGCTCACCACACTGATAAATTTGCAGAGCTAGTCTGCAGCAACTCATTGCGTGCGAACGCTTTGACGAATGCGGTAGGTGTATTAAAGGAAGAAATGCGTCATTTAGATTCTGCCATTATTGCAGCAGCAGATGAAAGTTCAGTTCCTGCTGGCGGAGCGCTTGCAGTAGATCGCCATGAATTTGCAGCCAATGTCACAGACCGCGTGAAAAATCATCCGAATGTGACAGTCTTTCAAGAAGAAGTGCAAAGCATTCCAGAAGGTCCGACAATTATTGCGACTGGTCCGCTTACATCAGAAGCACTTTCAAAAGAATTGAAATTATTAACAGGTGAGGAGTATCTATATTTCTACGATGCAGCAGCACCGATCTTAGAGAAAGACAGCATCAATATGGATAAAGTATACTTGAAATCACGCTATGATAAAGGAGAAGCTGCTTATTTAAACTGCCCAATGACTGAAGAGGAATTCGATCGTTTTTATGAGGCATTAATTTCTGCTGAAACTGTGCCATTAAAAGAGTTTGAAAAAGAAATCTTCTTTGAAGGCTGTATGCCCATTGAAGTCATGGCGAAAAGAGGAAAGAAAACAATGCTGTTTGGCCCGATGAAACCAGTAGGGCTTGAAGATCCGAAAACAGGAAAAAGACCTTACGCTGTTGTTCAATTAAGACAGGATGATGCAGCAGGTACTTTGTATAATATCGTTGGTTTCCAAACGCATCTGAAGTGGGGCGATCAAAAGGAAGTGTTCCGTTTGATCCCAGGTCTTGAAGAGGCAGAGATTGTTCGGTATGGTGTGATGCACCGTAATACATTTATTAACTCTCCAAGCCTTCTAAGACCGACGTATCAGTTTAAAAACAGAGACGATCTATTCTTTGCCGGACAAATGACTGGTGTTGAAGGCTATGTCGAGTCTGCGGCTTCAGGATTGGTCGCTGGAATTAATGCGGCTCGTTTTGTCAAAGGTGAAGAGCTTGTTACACTCCCTGAGGAAACGGCGATTGGCAGCATGGCTCACTACATTACGTCGACAAACAAGAAAAGCTTTCAGCCGATGAATGCAAACTTTGGCTTGCTGAAAGATCTTGGCGTTCGAATTAAAAACAAACAGGAGCGCTATGCAGAGTACGCTAAGCGCGCAATCGAAACTATTCAAACTATTTCGAAATCTCTGTAGTAAAACATTGCACCGGAAGCAAGATATGTGATACCATTTAAAAGCCTTAAAGAGGTGTAAAAATGACGAATAAACAGCGTCTTGTCCACTTATTCATTGAATATTTGCAGATTGAAAAAAACTATTCGGCTTTAACGATCTCAGGATATACGGAGGCCATTGAAGAGTTTGTCAGATTTATGAACATTCAAGGAATAAACGGTTTTGAAGAGGTATCCTATCAAGATACGAGAATTTATTTAACAGAAGCTTATGAAAAAGGCCTTACAAGAAGAACGATTAGTAAGAAAGTCTCTGCACTTCGCAGCTTTTATAAATTTTTATTAAGAGAACAGCTTGTGAAAGAAAATCCTTTTTTACTCGTTAGCTTACCAAAGCAGGATAAGCGCATTCCTTCATTTTTGTACGAAGAGGAACTAAAAGAGCTGTTTACAGTATCTGATCTGAGCACACCGCTTGGTCAAAGAAATCAAGCCATTTTAGAACTTCTTTATGCAACAGGTATGAGGGTCAGTGAGTTATGTTCATTAAAAGAATCTGATCTTGATTTATCGATGGATACAGTTCTTGTTCATGGGAAAGGCAGCAAACAGCGGTATGTTCCTTTCGGCTCTTACGCACATGAAGCGCTCTCCACTTATTTAGAGAGTGGAAGGCAGAAGCTGATAGGTAAGGGAAAAGATCGTGCTGGTTCACATGTGTTTTTGAATCAGCGCGGAGCTCCTCTTACAGACCGTGGCGTTCGATTCATTCTAAGTGAATTAATGAAAAAAGCGTCAGGCACATTACATATCCATCCTCACATGTTAAGGCACACCTTTGCTACACACCTTTTAAACGAGGGAGCTGATTTGAGAAGTGTTCAAGAACTTCTCGGTCACTCAAATTTATCATCAACTCAGGTGTACACACATGTATCAAAAGATTCTTTAAGAAAAACGTACATGTCTCATCACCCAAGGGCTTTTAAACGATTCTAAAAGGAGGTTTTTTCATGTCATCATTTCATGCAACCACCATTTTTGCCGTTCAACATAAAGGAAAAAGTGCGATGGCTGGAGACGGTCAAGTCACTTTTGGGCAGGCTGTCGTCATGAAACATACAGCAAAGAAAGTGCGCCGTCTTTTCGGAGGCAAGGTGCTCGCAGGTTTTGCTGGTTCAGTAGCAGATGCATTTACACTCTTTGAGAAGTTTGAAACAAAGCTGGAAGAATACGGTGGCAACTTAAAACGAGCAGCAGTAGAGCTGGCGAAAGAATGGCGCAGTGACAAGATGCTCAGACAGCTTGAAGCAATGCTTATCGTGATGAACAAAGAAAGCATTCTGCTCGTATCTGGAACAGGAGAGGTCATCGAGCCAGACGATGGCATCTTGGCTATCGGCTCAGGCGGCAACTATGCGCTTAGCGCCGGGAGAGCACTCAAAAAACATGCAGGTGATCATCTCTCAGCTCGAGAGATTGCAAGGGCTGCTCTTGAAACGGCCGGAGAAATCTGTGTCTACACGAACGATCAAATCACTTTAGAAGAGCTTGAATAGAAAGGACATGAGACGTATGGAGAAAAAGCCGTTCACCCCAAGAGAAATAGTTGAAAAGCTGGATCAGTACATTATTGGTCAGCTTGATGCGAAAAAAGCAGTGGCGGTGGCTTTAAGAAACCGTTACAGAAGAAGTCTTTTACATGATAAGCTAAAGGATGAAGTCGTTCCTAAAAACATTTTAATGATCGGTCCGACAGGTGTAGGGAAAACAGAGATTGCCCGCAGAATTGCCCGGATTTCTGGTGCACCTTTTATTAAAGTGGAAGCGACGAAGTTTACTGAAGTTGGATATGTCGGCCGTGACGTAGAATCAATGGTCAGAGATTTAGTGGAGACAGCGATCAGACTTGTCAAAGAAGAAAAGATGAAAGATGTCCAAGAAGAAGCGGAAAAACAAGCAAACAAACGTCTTGTTCACCTGCTTGTTCCTGGGAAGAAAAAAAGCCAGTCTGTGAAAAATCCTTTTGAAATGCTGTTTGGCGGCTCTGATACAGATGACAGCGATCGAGATCACTCAAATGAAGAGGTAGAACTTGAATCGACAAGAAAACGTATGGCTCACCAGCTGGCTATGGGTGAACTTGAAGATCATTACGTTACGATTGAAGTCGAAGAGCAGCAGCCCTCCATGTTTGACATGCTTCAAGGCTCAGGTATGGAGCAAATGGGTATGAACATGCAGGATGCGCTCAGCAATCTCATGCCTAAAAAGAAAAAACGCAGAAAGCTGACTGTTAGAGAAGCGAGAAAGGCGTTAACTGCTGAGGAAGCGTCAAAACTGATTGATATGGATGAAGTCGGTCAGGAAGCTGTCCAAAAAGCAGAACAGCAAGGGATCATTTTTATTGATGAGATCGACAAAATTGCCAAAAGCGGCGGTGCATCATCTGCAGATGTTTCTCGTGAAGGGGTTCAACGTGATATTTTACCGATTGTAGAAGGTTCCACTGTGATGACAAAATATGGGGCTGTAAAAACAGATCATGTGCTATTTGTAGCAGCAGGCGCGTTCCATATGGCGAAACCATCAGATTTGATTCCAGAGCTGCAAGGGCGCTTCCCAATCCGTGTAGAATTAGATAAATTAAGTATAGAAGACTTTGTGAAAATCTTAACGGAACCAGATAATGCGTTATTAAAGCAATATAAAGCTTTACTTGAAACAGAAGGTATATCTCTTGAATTTTCTGACGATGCTATTCTTAAGATTGCTGAAGTGGCTTATCACGTCAATCAGGAGACGGATAACATCGGTGCAAGAAGGCTTCATACCATACTTGAGAAGCTGCTTGAAGAGCTTTCGTTTGAGGCGCCTGATATTACAATGGAAACGGTGACCATCACCCCTCAGTATGTAGAAGAGAAGCTAGGAAAGATTGCAAATAACAAAGACTTAAGTCAATTTATACTTTAACAAATGAATAAAGTAATCTAGGAGGATCATTATTATGGCGTTATTACAAAAAACAAGGATTATTAACTCGATGCTGCAAGATGCAGCGGGGAAACCAGTTAATTTTAAAGAAATGGCAGAAACACTTAGAGATGTCATTGATTCAAACATTTTCGTATTAAGCAGAAGAGGGAAGCTTCTTGGCTATTCCATCAACCAGCAGATCGAAAATGCACGTATGAAAAAAATGCTTGAAGACCGTCAGTTCCCTGAAGAATATACAAAAAGTCTATTCAATGTCCCTGAAACGTCTTCAAACCTTGACATCAACAGTGAGTATACAGCTTTCCCGATTGAGAACCGTGATTTATTCCAATCAGGTTTGACAACAATTGTTCCAATCATCGGAGGCGGAGATCGCTTAGGGACGTTAATCTTGTCTCGTTTGCAAGATAGATTTACAGATGATGATTTAATTCTTGCTGAATACGGCGCAACAGTTGTTGGAATGGAGATTCTTCGCGAGAAAGCAGAAGAAATTGAAGAAGAAGCAAGAAGTAAAGCGGTTGTCCAAATGGCGATCAGTTCTCTTTCCTATAGTGAGCTTGAAGCAATTGAGCACATCTTCGAAGAACTTGATGGAAACGAAGGACTGCTTGTGGCAAGTAAAATTGCTGACCGTGTAGGCATCACTCGTTCAGTCATCGTAAACGCCTTGCGTAAGTTAGAAAGTGCAGGCGTAATTGAATCTCGTTCTCTTGGAATGAAGGGCACGTACATCAAAGTGTTAAACAACAAATTTTTAATCGAACTTGAAAATTTAAAATCTCATTAATCAAAAACCCTTTTCAGCCGAAATAAATGCTGAGAAGGGTTTTTTTGAATGAAAAAAGAGGATTTTTTCAAAAAAAGACACTCTATTTCCCAAGAAAACCCTTACAATTATGTAGTGCTTTGAATCTAGGTCTTTTTACCTATTCATAAAATAGATATATATTACGAGTTTTTTTTACATCTACATCATAGACTTTAATCCTATTATTTCTTACAATGAACATATGGTTTTACAAATCTCGACATGATTAAATGGAATGAAATACATATGATTGGAGGTATATGGTTTTGGATATATTTTCTGGAACGATAAGCAACCTTGAGAATGCCTTGGGCAGAGCGAATGTTAAGCAAAAAGTCATAAGCAATAATATCGCGAATATAGACACACCGAACTACAAGTCGAAAAAAGTCGCATTCCATGACATGCTAAATGATGCGTCAAGCAGATTAGATGCTAATAAAACATACCAAGGTCACATTGATTTTTCTGAAACAGGGTCTAATTATTCAGTTGTCTCGAGTAACCGTACTTCTTATCAAGAAAACGGAAATAATGTCGATATTGATCAAGAGATGAGTGAACTCGCTAAAAACCAAATTCAGTATAATGCGCTAGTTGAAAGAATGAGCGGAAAATTCAATTCTCTTAAAACAGTTTTGACAGGAGGTAAATAATGTCGATTTTTTCAGGCGTTAACGCTTCGGCCTCAGCATTAACTGCACAGAGGCTCAGAATGGACGTTGTATCCTCAAACCTTGCAAATATGGATACAACAAGAGCGAAACAGGTTGATGGCAACTGGGAGCCTTATAGACGTAAGCTCGTCACATTACAGCCGTCAGGTGAATCATTTTCATCTATATTGAACTCAAGCATGAATTCGAGCGGCAAATTAGGAAACGGCGTCAAAGTAACAAAGGTTACAGAAGACGAAACTCCATTCAACCTTCAATATGATCCTACAAATCCCGATGCCAATGAAAATGGATATGTTCAAACACCAAATGTCGATCCATTAAAGGAAATGGTTGACCTCATCAGCAGCTCAAGGTCATACGAAGCAAACGTGACTGCGCTGAATGCGAATAAAAGCATGCTGATGAAAGCTTTAGAAATAGGAAAGTAAGGTGAAAAGAATTGGTTAACGCAATATCTCCTTTCCAGCTTCAAACCGCTCAGCAAGCAAGTGAATTGACGAATGCATCGCCATTGCAGGCGGCTGCACCAAAAAGTCAAACGAATTTCTCTGATGTGCTGAAGAATTCCATTGAGGCATTGAATCAATCACAGCTGAAATCAGACCAGTATACAAATGCTCTTGCACAAGGCAAAGATGTCAACCTCGATGAAGTCATGATTGCTGCACAGAAAGCAAATGTGACACTCACAGCTGCAACGGAGTTTCGAAATAAAGCAGTCGAAGCGTACCAAGAGATTATGAGAATGCAGATGTAGGAGGTGCTGGCGGACAAAAAATAGACTGAATGGAATGACCGGGGGTTAAGATGAATCGTACTTTAATGCAATTAAGAACAAAAACAGTTGAGTTTTGGCGAAATCGATCAAAATTACAAAAAATACTCATGATTGGCGGCGTAGCTGCCCTAGCAATCATTATTACGGTTGTTAGCATCTTTGCTTCTTCTGAAAAAATGGTTCCGCTCTTTAGAGATTTGTCTGAGGCAGAAGCAGGACAAATCAAACAGGAACTGGATGGCAAAAACGTTAAATCGGAACTTGCAAATAACGGAACGACGATTCTAGTTCCGGAAAAGCAAGCAGACTCTTTAAAAGTAACACTCGCATCAGAGGGACTTCCTAAGACAGGGAATATTGATTACTCCTTCTTTGCGAACAATTCCGGTTTCGGTTTAACAGATAATGAATTTGATGTTCTGAAAGTAGACGCAACTCAGACAGAACTATCCAATCTGATCAACACGATTGATGGGATTAAAGATTCAAAGGTTATGATTAACCTGCCGAAAGATTCCGTTTTTGTTGGAGAAGAGCAAAGTAATGCATCAGCATCAATTGTGTTGCAAATTCAGCCTGGCTACACGCTTACGCAGCAACAAGTAAAAGGCCTTTATCATCTTATTTCAAAAAGTGTGCCAAATTTAAAAACAGAAAACATTGTCATTATGGACCAAGATTCCAACTACTACGACTTAAACAGTAGCTCGGATTCCTATGCAAGTGGAATGGATGCACAGCAGCAGAAAAAAGAGGAAATTGAAAAGAACCTTCAAAGAAAAATTCAACAGCTGCTAGGAACCATGATGGGTCAAGATAAAGTTGCCGTATCGGTCACAACAGACATTGATTTCACTGAAGAAAAAAGAAAAGAAGACCTTGTCGAACCAGTTGATCAAGAAAACATGCAAGGGATCGCTGTCAGCGCTGAAAAGATTGCTGAAACCTATTCAGGAAGCGGCGCAGCAGCTGGAGGCACAGCTGGAACAGGTGACGATGATGTCACGAATTATCAAGGTACCGATGGAGAGAATGGCAGCGGAGATTACGAAAAGAGCGAAGATCGTATCAATTATGAAGTCAACCGCATCCATAAAGATATCAAAGAAAGTCCTTACAAAATTAGAGACGTTGGCATACAAGCATTGGTTGAACCACCAACTGCAAACGATCCGAACTCTTTAACTACTGAAAGGCAAGATGATATCAAAAAGATTCTTTCAACAATCATCAGCACATCAATTGATAAAGAATACACAAATGGTCAAGCGCTCACTCAAGCTGACTTAGATAACAAAATCGTGTTATCGGTATCAAAATTAGACGGTAAACAGCAAACGACGACAGAAGACCCTTCAAACAATATGCCGATTTGGGTTTATATTGTAGGCGGTGTGCTACTACTTGCAATTATCGCTCTCATTATTCTTCTCGTGCGTAAGCGCAGAAAAGAAGAGGAAGAAGAGTTTGAGCTTGATGAACGTACACCAATCCATGTTCCTGATATCGATACTGAGCCAGAAACAGAAGAAATGGTGAGAAAAAATCAGCTTGAAAAAATGGCAAAAGATAAACCAGAAGACTTTGCTAAATTGCTACGCAGCAGCTGGCTGTCCGAGGATTAGGAGGAATACACATGTCGAGAAAAGATTCAAATCGACTAACAGGCAGACAAAAAGCAGCAATCCTAATGATTTCCTTAGGGCTAGACGTGTCAGCATCTGTATACAAACATCTGTCTGAAGACGAAATAGATAGAAAAATTAACATTAGAAATTTCCAATGTACGCAGTGTAGATTCTGCTAAGAAAGATGAAATCATCGAAGAATTTCACAGCATTGCCATCGCCCAGGACTACATATCACAAGGTGGTCTTATGTATGCAAGACAAGTGCTTGAAAAAGCGCTTGGTGAGGACAAAGCGGACAGCATCTTAAATCGCTTAACATCCTCTCTTCAAGTGAAACCATTTGATTTTGCTAGAAAGGCTGACCCAGAGCAAATTTTAAACTTTATCCAACACGAGCATCCACAAACCATTGCGCTCATTCTTTCCTACTTAGACCCAGTGCAGGCTGGACAAATATTATCTGAGTTAGGCGAGGAAGTACAAACAGAGGTTGCACGTAGAATTGCTTTAATGGACCGCACATCTCCAGAGATCATCAATGAGGTGGAACGTATTCTTGAACAAAAGCTTTCTTCAACCTTTACGCAAGATTATACCCAAACGGGCGGAGTGGAAGCGGTTGTCGAAGTACTTAATGGTGTAGACCGCGCGACGGAGAAGACCATTTTAGACACACTTGAAATTCAAGATCCAGAGCTTGCCGATGAAATTAAGAAACGTATGTTTGTCTTTGAAGACATTGTCACCCTTGATAGCAGAGCCATCCAGCGCGTCATCAGAGATGTTGAAAATGATGACTTACTACTCGCGCTCAAAGTGGCAAGCGAAGAGGTCAAAGAAATTGTCTTCCGCAACATGTCTCAGCGGATGGTCGAAACGTTCAAAGAAGAAATGGAGTTTATGGGACCTGTCCGGCTTAGAGATGTCGAAGAAGCACAAACCCGTATTGTCAGCATCGTAAGACGTCTTGAAGAAGCTGGAGAAATTGTCATAGCTCGAGGCGGAGGAGACGATATCATTGTCTAGGATTATCAAACATGAAACATCTGTTATTCCTGAGCAAGGCCGTCAAACAATTCCTTTGCAGCAAGTGGAGTTTAAAAAAGAGCGCCACGAAGAAGAGCTTGTCAACGAAACAGAAGCATCCAAGCTTGTGCTAAGTGATGCACAAGATGAAGCAAGCCGTATTTTAGAACAAGCAAATAGTGAGCTAGAACAAACAATCGCCGAAATCAATCAGCGCCGAGCTGATTTTGAAGCAGAAAGAATGCAGCTCATTGAAGAAGCCAAACAAACAGGTTATCAAGATGGCTTCCAAAAGGGCGAAGCAGATGCGCATATGCAGTATCAATCAATTCTTCTTCAAGCAAATGACATTGTCAGCCTTGCAAAGCAGGACTATGAAGCAAAAATTGAAAGCTCTGCTGAAAAGATTGTCGAACTGGCCTTTGAACTTGCTAAACGAGTCTGGAATGCAGCTGAGGACACACAAGAACAATTTTTGACTCTTGTAAAACAGGTCATTTCAGAAGTAAAGGAATATGACGATATTTCCATCTATGTCGATCCTGAACATTACGAGCATGTGATGGAATATAAAGACGAATTGAATAGAATCCTTCAAAAGGATACACACCTTGCCATTTACTCGGATGAGAAAGCGCCAAAAGGTACTTGTTACGTAGAAACAAGTTTTGGAAAAGTGGAAGCGAGTGTTGATACACAAATGAATCAGTTGAAAGCAAAACTATTAGAAGTCATTGATTCAGGTGATCACAAATGAACATGGATGTGTTAAAAGAAACGATTGAAACCACCGATCCTTATAAACGTTTTGGTAAAGTCAATCGAGTTGTTGGACTGATGATCGAGTCCAAGGGACCAGAAAGCTCTATCGGAGATGTCTGTCTCATTCACAAAAAAGGGAGTAATCACCATCCGATAAAAGCAGAGGTCGTTGGTTTTAGAGATGAAAACATTCTGCTCATGCCTTATGTTGAGGCATCTAATATCTCACCAGGCAGTCTTGTTGAAGCAACGGGTAAGTCGTTAAAGGTTAAAGTAGGCACTGGGTTAATTGGTGAAGTCGTTGACGCCTTCGGTGATCCACTGGACGGCAGCATGCTTCCAAAAGGACTTGCACCTGTTTCAACAGATCAGTCTCCCCCAAACCCAATGGACAGGCCGCCTATTCGAGAAAAAATGGGTGTTGGTGTCAGAGTGATCGACAGTCTTCTCACAGTTGGCACTGGTCAAAGAATCGGGATATTTGCGGGAAGCGGTGTTGGAAAAAGTACCTTAATGGGTATGATCGCAAAGCAAACAGAAGCGGACCTCAATGTCATTGCACTTGTTGGTGAGCGTGGTCGTGAAGTTCGTGAGTTTATCGAAAAAGATTTAGGTGCTGAAGGACTGAAGCGCTCGATTGTTGTCGTTGCAACTTCTGATCAGCCCGCCCTTACGAGATTAAAGGCAGCCTATACTGCGACAGCCATTGCCGAATATTTCAGAGACAGAGGCAAAAATGTCATGTTTATGATGGATTCTGTCACGAGGGTCGCCATGGCACAACGCGAAATAGGACTTGCAACTGGCGAACCGCCAACGACAAAAGGATATACGCCTTCAGTGTTCGCTATACTGCCGAAATTGCTTGAACGAACTGGAACAAATCAACTTGGTTCCATCACAGCGTTTTACACAGTGCTTGTTGATGGTGATGACATGAATGAGCCGATCGCTGATACAGTCAGGGGGATTTTAGACGGTCACATTGTACTTGATCGTGCACTGGCCAACAAAGGACAATTTCCCGCTGTCAATATTCTGAAAAGTATCAGCCGTGTCATGAGTAATATCGCAAGTCATGATCACAAGGAAGCGGCCAATCGGTTCCGTCAGCTTTTATCCACTTATCAAAACGCTGAAGACCTCATTAACATTGGAGCATATAAAAAAGGCTCCTCTAAAGATATTGATGAGGCCATGCAGGCTTATCCGCAGCTCATTTCATTTTTGAAGCAGGATGTCGATGAGGCTGTATCTATCGAAGACAGTGTGAGAATATTGCTCAGTTTGATGAATAGAGAGGATTGACAAAAACAGTGAGATATCAATACAAATTTCAAAAACTTTTAGAATTGAAAGAAAGCGAAAAAGACAAATCCCTCGCAGCGTATCAACAATCTGTTTCGGCATTTGAGCAAGTCGCTGAAAAACTCTATGAAAATATGAGTAAAAAAGAGCTAATGGAAAAAAGCAAAGAAGAAAAGCTGAGAAGCGGGATGAGTGTCCAAGAAATGCGTCATTACCAGCAATTTGTGACAAACTTAGATAACACCATTCATCATTATCAGCAGCTTGTGATCATGAAACGTCATCAAATGAATGAAAAACAATCAGATTTAACTGAAAAGAATATTGAGTTTAAAAAGTTTGAAATAATGAAAGAAAAGCAATTTGAAAAGTTCTCCCTTGAACATAAGGCAATTGAAATGAAAGAAATGGATGATATCTCTATCAGCCAATTCATGTTTCAAGGACATTAGGAGTCGAGATGAATGCCTAAGAAGGAAAAAGCGAAGGAATCAAGCGGCGGTAAATTTCAATGGATCTTGTTTATTGTCATTATCCCATTGATTGTGCTTGTGATTGTAACAGGCACAATCCTTTATATGGCGGGTTATGATCTAAAGAAGCCGTTCCAAAACATTCCGGTGATTAGCAGCTTAGTTGGTTCAGATGACAGCTCAAAAACGTCATCTTCAAATAATGATCAACATGATGCAGAGTTGAAAGAGCTGAAAAAGACGATTAAAGAGCAAAAGAATGAACTCGAAATTGCACAAAAAGACTTGAAAACAAGTGATGAAGAGATTAAAAGATTGAATCAAAAAATCAACTCACTTGAAAAAACATCTGAGAATGATACAGATAGTACGTCAGCAACTGATAGTTCATCATCAAGCGATAATGCATCAGGGACATCCTCTGATACGTCGGGATCTTCTAATCAGCAGTCAAAAGGGAAGGTTGCCAGCATTTATGAAAGCATGGATGCAGGGAAATCCGCGAAAATTTTATCAGAGTTAAGTGATAAAGAGGCTTTGAACATTCTTGAAGAGCTTAGTAAAAATAAGCTGACGGACATATTAGCAAAACTGACACCTCAGAAGGCAGCAACGTTCACGAAAGAGCTTGCCAAAAAAGAAGAAAGTGAAAATGGGGGTGGACAATAAGTGAAGCTACTGGATATTGGAGCCTTGCAGCAATCTTCTCAAGGTCTCTCGGGATTAAAGGGAGAGGGTGCAGCATCTGCCCGCGGTTTGTTTAAACAATTGCTAAGTGGTGCAGGCGCCCAAAGCAGCCCGGTCAATTCTCAGTCAGCGGGAGCCTCTTTATCTATCAATGATGCGATGCAGATCATTGAAAAATGGATGCAATCACCTCAAGATGGGGTGGATGAAGATCTTCTCGAGGCACTTCAAGCGCTTCAAGGTCAAAAGCTAGATGAATCTGACCAAAAATCACTTGAAGAATTATTTCAAAAAATGGAATCAGCCATTTACGGTGATCAAGGAGATAAGTCAGCGGCAGAACATAGTGAACAGCTCATACAAGTCCACTTTTTCTTATATCAATTGCTAAACCAGCAACCGCCTAGTTTTGATACAAAACTTGTGCAGGATATTCAAGGGAAAGGTGAAGACTTTATCGATTTTCTATCGAAAAACGGGGCAGATGAGAAGCTCGTTCAGCAAGTGAAAGAGCAGTTCTTCTCGCAGGCATCAGCACCAAAGCTGAATTCTATGTCACAAAGTGAGCTAAAACACTTTAATCAGTTAATCGACCATATGATGGCGAATGCAAAAGGGTCAGATAAAGAGTGGAAAATTTCCTTAGGAGAGTTAAAAGAAATGGTTTCTCCAAGGCAAGAGTCTTCTCTCGCATCTCCAGCAAAAGGTGCTACATCACTTGAATGGCTTATAAAAAAAGAAGTCGTCAAGGGCCAAAGTACAGCTGCACCTAGTTCTGAAAAAATAATGACCCATACGCTTCTCTCAGGTCATAAGCAGTTTTTCCAACTGCAATCGTCTGCTCCTGTGCAGCAGGTGCAAACGTCTGATGAAAAGCCAGGAACGGTTGATCAGCAAATTTTAAACACTTGGAAGCAAATGAAGTTTACGCCATTTGGCAATTCAAGCGGACGGTTTACTGTTCGGTTAAATCCAGAAAATCTTGGGTTTATCACCATTCAACTAACGAAACAAAACGGTGTGTATGCGAGTAAAATTACAGCCTCGACGCAAGCAGCAAAAGAGCTGTTAGAGCATCATTTGCCGCAGCTCAAGCAGGCACTTCCGAATATGTCGGTTCAAGTGGACCGTTTCCATATACCGCTTCAATCAAGTGAGCAGCCGTTATTTGGACAGTTTAGTGAAGAAAACAAGCAGCAACAGTCAAAGGGACAAAATTTCCAGCAGCCTGATGAACAGGAAACGGAGTTCCAAGATGTACTGGACGCTCTTGTTGGATCAGAAGAAGAAGAGGAGGAGATCTAATGGCAACTGTTGATTCTACTAACAGAACAACCACACTAGCGGACACTTCTTCAACTACAACAAAGAAAACAGACACGCTCGGCCGAGATCAGTTCTTGAAAATATTGCTAACGCAGCTTCAAAACCAAGATCCGACAAACCCAATTGATGATCGTGAGTTTGTCACACAGCTTGCAACATTTTCTTCTTTAGAACAGCAAATGAATATGAACGAATCAATCACTCAGCTGAATCAGGTCATGTCTACATTTGTTGCACACCAAGATCCATTTACTACGTATGTAGGCTGGATTGGTAAAGAAGTAGCGGGCAAACAAGATGATCAAGATATTACGGGTATTGTAAAATCTGTCAAAAATATCGACAATGAATATTTCCTATATCTAGAAGATGGAACGAAAATCAGCCCATGGGACGTTACAACTGTTGGAGAAAAATCGTAAGCAAATCGAGGAGGAAAATAAATGTTACGCTCACTTTACTCAGGAATTAGCGGAATGAAAAACTTCCAAACAAAATTAGATATTGTAGCCAATAACGTGGCAAACGTGAATACACACGGTTATAAAAAGAGCCGTATTACGTTTAAAGATATGGTCAGTCAGACAATTGCAAGCTCTGGTGGACCGACAAATAACTCGGGTTCAACTAACTCAAAACAAGTTGGTTTAGGATCTTCTTTATCATCTATTGACAAGGTTATGTCAGTGGGTGCTTCTCAAAATACGGATCAACCGTATGATTTCTATATCAACGGTGATGGCTTCTTCCGTATCGAAAAACAAGGTGAAATTCTTTATACAAGAACAGGGAACTTCGGTCGGGATTCAGAAGGAAGCTTAGTAACCCCTGATGGAAACTACCTGCTTGGTATGGATGGACAAAAAATAACGATTCCAGATGGCATTTCAAGTGTGAGCGTTGGTTCAGATGGAACAATCTCAGTTGTTGAAAACAACGTATCTAGAAATGTTGGACAAGTATCACTCGCATCTTTCAGTAACGCAAGCGGACTAGACAAAGTTGGAGACAACCTTTACCGCCAAACGCTAAGCTCAGGTGCACCAAGTAATGCCATTGTACCTGGTGAACAAGGAACAGGTGTCATCCAAACAGGTAGACTTGAAATGTCAAACGTTGATTTAACAGACGAGTTTACAGAAATGATTATCGCACAGCGTGGATTCCAATCGAATGCAAAGACGATCACAACATCTGATGAAATTCTGCAAGAGCTTGTGAATCTGAAACGATAGGAGGTAGGGGGAGCGGGTGATCGCTTCTCTGCTTAATATGATTGAAGTGACAAGATTAAATGGCAAAGGATTTATGCTCAACGCTCTCCATATTGAACAAATCGAAAGCTTTCCAGACACGACCATTACACTCGCCAATGGAAAGAAATTCGTTGTGAAAGAAGATGAAGAGCAGCTTCAGGAGAAAATCATTTCTTTCTACAGAAGAATCCAAGTCATTTCATTGAATCAAGGAATAGAGGAATTTGAATGAAGAAGAAATTAGTCGTAGTAATGCTAATCATGATTATTGCCATCGTCGGAATTGGAGCAGGCGTCTATTTTCTGCTGAATGGGTCAGAAGAAGCAAAAGCAGAAAAAGAGCCAACAGCAGATGAAGTCGTAAAAGCTTCTGTTGAAATTCCTGAGATTGTGACCAATTTAAAATCTGAAGGAAATGCGGTCAAACTTGTGCTGAATATTGAAACAGATTCTGAAAAAGCCAAAGAAGAGCTTGAAAAAAGAAGCTTCCAAGTGAAAGATGCCGTGATCGACATTTTATCAGAGACGAATGCAGATGAACTTGATGGCAAAAAAGGCAGAGAACATTTTAAAATACAGGTCAAAAACAAAGTGAATAACTATTTGCAAGATGGCAAGGTGAAAGAAGTTTATATAACCTCCTTTAATCTGCAATAGAGGCGATTAATTGACACGATGGAGGTGAAGAAATGTCAGGAGAAGTGCTTTCCCAGAATGAGATCGACGCATTATTATCCGCCATATCAACAGGCGAAATGGATGCAGAAGAGCTGAAAAAAGAAGAAACGACGAAAAAAGTGAAAGTGTATGACTTTAAACGTGCACTGCGCTTTTCAAAAGACCAGATTCGAAGTTTAACAAGAATTCATGATAACTTCGCTAGACTGCTCACCACACACTTTTCAGCGCAGCTAAGATCATATATTCAAATTTCTGTCAGCTCGGTTGACCAAGTACCGTACGAAGAATTTATTCGTTCGATTCCTAATATGACATTATTAAACTTATTTTACGTCAGCCCGCTTGAAGGAAGAATCATGCTTGAAGTCAATCCAACGATTGGCTATGCCATGATGGATAGGCTGATGGGCGGGATTGGCATTAGTCATAATAAGACAGAATCACTTACAGAAATTGAAACAAAGATTATCTCAAACATGTTTGAGGGAGCTTTGGAAAACTACAGAGAAGCGTGGCAGTCCATAACCGACATCGAGCCAGAAATGGCAGATTTCGAGGTAAATCCCCAGTTTGTTCAAATGGTGTCACCAAACGAAACAGTTGTCGTCATTTCTCTTAATACACAAATTGGTGAGGTGAGCGGGGTTATTAACCTGTGTATCCCTCACGTAGTATTAGAGCCTATTATTCCGAAGCTGTCTGTACACTACTGGATGCAGTCTGAACGAAATGAACCGAAACAAGAAGAAACAAAGGCCATTGAAAAACGGATTATGACGGCAAAAATACCGGTAGTCGCAGAGCTTGGACAATCGGAAATGACGGTGGAAGAGTTTTTGAATTTGGAAATTGGTGATTGTATTGCCTTGGACAAACCAGTAAATGCGCCTCTTACTGTTATGGTCGGAAATAAACCGAAATTCTTGGGACAGGCCGGCCGCGTGAATCGGAAACAGGCGATTCAAATTCTAGATCACGACATAAGAGGTGAAGAAGATGGAGAATAACGGAAGTAAATTATCACAAGATGAAATCGATGCGCTCCTAAAAGGAGGCAGTAATGACGATATAGAGCCTGATACAGTCCTTTCTGCAATGGAACAAGATGCCATTGGAGAAATCGGAAATATTTCATTTGGTAGCTCTGCAACAGCACTTTCAACCCTATTAAATCAAAAAGTGGAGATTACAACTCCAACTGTCACAGTGATTCAAAAAAGCAAGCTGAATGAAGAGTTCCCTCATCCGTATGTCGCTATTGAAGTGAATTATACGGAAGGCTTTAGCGCAAGTAACCTGCTTGTCATCCAACAAACAGATGCGGCGGTCATTGCGGACTTAATGATGGGCGGAGATGGAACAAACGCTGATCCGTCGTTAAGTGAAATTCACTTAAGTGCAGTGCAAGAAGCGATGAACCAAATGATGGGTTCTGCAGCGACATCTATGTCAACAGTCTTTAATAAGAAAATTGATATTTCTCCGCCGCGCGTTGAGCTACTCGATGTGAAAGAAGGAGAAGGGACAGACCGAATTCCAGCTGAAGAATTGCTTGTCAAAGTGTCCTTTAGATTAACGATAGGTGAACTCATAGATTCAAATATTATGCAGCTTTACCCTATTACGTTTGCGAAGGATTTGATCGCAGAATTAACAGACCCAGCAGGGGAAGAGGCTGTTCAAGAAACGCCGCAAAGTACACCTGAACCTCAGCAGGCAGCTCCGCAAATACAATCTGCTCCAATGCAGCAATCGGCACCTCCGAAAAGACAGGCGAAGCCAAAGTCAGCAGAGCCTGTAAATGTGGCGCCAGTTGAATTTGAAGCATTCAGTGAGCCTCAGCATACAACAAGCCAGCTCGGTAATCTTGATATGCTGATGGATATTCCACTTTCCATTACGGTGGAGCTTGGAAGAACGCAGCGCAGCGTGAAAGAAGTGCTTGAGCTTTCTGCTGGAAGTATCATTGAGCTTGACAAACTTGCAGGTGAGCCAGTAGACATTCTGGTCAACAAACGAATCGTCGCCAAAGGAGAAGTTGTTGTCATTGATGAGAACTTTGGTGTACGTGTGACCGACATTTTAAGTCAGTCCGAAAGACTTTCTAATTTAAAATAAACAAACATATAGGGAGAGAATAAGTAAATGGCTACTAAGGTATTAATCGTAGATGATGCAGCATTCATGAGAATGATGATTAAGGATATTCTTGTAAAAAACGGATTTGATGTAGTAGGAGAAGCGGAAAATGGCTTACAAGCTGTTGAAAAATATAAAGAAACATCTCCTGATCTAGTCACAATGGATATCACCATGCCAGAAATGGACGGGATCACAGCATTAAAAGAAATTAAACAAATCGATGCTTCTGCAAAAATCATTATGTGCTCAGCGATGGGACAACAATCAATGGTTATTGATGCCATTCAAGCAGGTGCAAAAGACTTTATCGTGAAGCCATTCCAGGCAGACCGTGTACTTGAAGCAATTAATAAAACGTTAGGCTAAAAAAGGGTGTAAGACTTGTTGAAAAAACGTTTGATATGTATAGCAATGATCAGTTTTATGCTTTTCTTGACAGTGCAGCCTGCCTCACTGTTCGCTGAAACGAAAGATCCAGAAAACGGCACAGTGAGTGAATGGATCAAAGATAAGAAAGAAAGCACCAAGGATACAGAAGAGAAAACCACTGATAATCAAACGAATCCGGCAGAAGAAGTTCCCTCTTCTTCTGTCTCCATTATGGATTTTGTCAAGATGATTGGTGCCTTACTTTTTGTCATCCTGCTCATTTATGGGTTGGTGAGATTTGTTGGTAAACAAAACCGCTTACTCAAACCATTTCGATATGTTGAAAATATTGGCGGAACCACGGTTGGTCAAAACCGTTCGGTCCAGCTGATCAAAGTGGGCAAACGAGTATTAGTTGTCGGCGTAGCGGACTCAATCCAGCTGCTAAAAGAAATTGATGACGAACAAGAATGTGAAGCGATTGTGAAACAATACGAAGAAGCGATGGAAAGCAAGACAGATTTACCAAAGATGGTACAAAAATTGACATCGCAGGTGAAGAAACATGATCAGTCAGCCACTTCTTCTTTTTCAGCCAATTTAAAGGCGCAGTTAGCCGAATTGAAAAAGACCCAATCAGAAGTCAGAAAGAAAGGCCCGAAACAAAATGAATGAGTTTATCGATTTATTTAATTCCAGCGGTGCAGGGAATATCAGCACGTCTGTCCGTCTTCTTTTACTTTTAACCGTATTTTCGGTTGCACCAGGCATTCTCATTTTAATGACCTGTTTTACACGGATCGTGATTGTTCTTTCGTTCGTGAGAACATCACTTGCAACCAACTCAATGCCGCCAAACCAAGTGCTTGTTGGACTTGCTCTGTTTCTTACATTTTTTATCATGGCACCCACGTTCTCACAAATTAATAAAGAGGCACTCACGCCGCTTTTAAATGATGACATCACGTTAAACCAAGCGTATGAAAAGGCTGAAGTGCCAATTAAAGAGTTTATGAGTAAACATACGAGACAGAAAGATTTGGCTTTATTTCTTAGTTACGCAAAAATGGATACCCCTGAATCGATTAAAGATATTCCATTAACAGCGATGGTACCAGCTTTTGCTATTTCAGAATTAAAGACGGCATTTCAAATTGGTTTCATGATCTTTATTCCATTTTTAATTATTGACATGGTGGTCGCAAGTGTCCTGATGTCGATGGGGATGATGATGCTACCACCGGTTATGATATCGCTCCCTTTCAAAATATTGTTATTTGTTTTAGTCGATGGATGGTATTTGATTGTCAAATCTTTGCTGCAAAGCTTTTAGAGTAGGTGCTTAAAACATGAGTTCAGAATTTGTCATTACGATGGCTGAAAGATCAGTGTATGTTGTATTGCTTGTCAGCGGGCCGCTTCTAGCGCTCGCACTAATCGTGGGACTAATTGTCAGTGTGTTTCAGGCGACAACCCAAATCCAAGAACAGACGCTTGCGTTCATTCCTAAAATTGTTGCAGTGCTCATTGGCCTTGTTGTGTTTGGTCCGTGGATGCTTTCGACCATTGTGTCCTTTACGACAGAGCTATTCTCGAATTTAGATCGATTTGCAGGTTAAACAGCGATGTCAATCATAGAATTATTTCCTGCTTTTCTTCTCGTTTTCATTCGGATCACCGCTTTTTTTGTGACAGTACCGCTTTTAGCACATCGAACGATACCAGCAGTCCACAGAGTTGGTTTCTCTCTGTTTTTGGCTGTCATTAGTTTTAGCACGATTAAAGAGCCGCCAACACTCGACATCGACGGTCTTTATATGATGCTAGCGGTGAAAGAAGCAATGGTCGGACTTCTCCTTGGGCTGATTGCATATATCATGGTGTCCGCTGTTCAAATTGCCGGCTCATTCATTGATTTTCAAATGGGTTTTGCGATCGCCAATATTATTGATCCGCAAACAGGAGCGCAAACACCGCTGATGGGGCAGTTTTTTTATACAGTGACACTGCTGTTGATGCTGGCAACAAATGCACACCATTTGCTGCTTGATGGAATCTATTACAGCTTTCAATATATTCAAGTTGATCAGTATGCGCTGAACTTCGGCAGTGAATCCTTTGCTTACTTTATCGCAAAGAGCTTCAACCAAATGTTCATCATTGCCTTTCAAATCTCGGCACCTGTTGTCGCTAGTTTGTTTTTAGTCGATTTGGCATTAGGCATTGTGGCACGTACAGTTCCACAAATGAACGTATTTGTTGTTGGACTTCCTATTAAAATGGGTGTGAGTTTTATTATGATCATCATCTGTATGGGCGTCATCTTCGGGGTCGTCCAACATACATTTGAAACGATTGTGCTCACCATGAGGAATTTCTTAGCATTGGTCGGTGGTTCGTCATGATGACAAGACTTAGGCTAGACTTGCAGTTTTTCGCAGGTGAAAAAACAGAAAAAGCAACGCCGAAAAAAAGACGGGATTCACGTAAAAAAGGACAGGTTGCCAAAAGTACCGATGTCAATACAGCCATCTCATTTCTACTAATCTTTTTATCATTCTTTTTTATTGGGCCTTTTATGAAAGAGCGTATGATTGCGCTCATTGAACGTTTTTATTCAACAACCATGCTAATGAAAGTTAGCACATCTAATATTCACCAGCTATTCATGGAATTGCTTCAAGAGACAGCGCTCCTCCTCATGCCAATTCTTGGTGTCGGTATGCTGGCAGGGGTCATCAGTAACTATTTACAAGTCGGCTTTCTCTTTTCACCAGAAGTGATCAAACCGAAATTAGAAAAGCTTGATCCAATCAAAGGGTTTAAACGGATATACAGTATTCGAGCACTCGTAGAGCTATTAAAATCCATCTTGAAAATTGGATTTGTTGGCTTTGCGACATTCATCGCACTATGGATGCACTTTGACGAAATCCTTCGGCTCCCTCTATTAACGGCAGAGGAAACCCTCCATTTCGTTGCAAATATGACGCTGATTATGGGGTTATATGCTGCAGGTGCACTTCTCATCTTAGCAGGGCTCGATTACATGTATCAGAAATTTGATTATGAAAAAAACTTACGGATGTCCAAACAAGACATCAAAGATGAGTATAAAAAATCTGAGGGTGACCCGCTCATAAAATCAAAAATTAAACAGAGGCAGCGGGAAATGGCCATGAGACGGATGATGCAGGAAGTCCCAAAAGCGGACGTCATCATTACGAACCCGACCCACTACGCAATTGCCTTGAAATATGACGAAGAAAAGATGGACGCTCCTTTTGTTATCGCAAAGGGAACAGATATTTTGGCTTTGAAAATTAAAACCATTGCGAAAGAGCACGACGTCATGACAGTAGAAAACCGGCCCCTCGCCCGTGCACTCTATGATCAGGTGGAAATCGATCAAGCGGTGCCAGAAGAATACTTTAAGGCAATCGCAGAAATTTTGGCTTACGTATATAAAACGAAACAAAAGATTTTATGAATTTTTGGTTTTAAAAGGAGAGAACAGGCATGTCAGCAAGAGATTTATCTGTTTTATTCAGTGTTATTTTAATTGTGGCGATGCTGGTCATACCATTTCCGCCCATTCTATTAAGTATTTTAATCATTATTAATATTTCTCTTGCGCTTATCGTGCTTCTCACCACAATGAACATGCAAGAACCACTGCAATTTTCCATTTTTCCATCCTTGCTTTTGCTCTTAACGCTGTTTCGTTTAGGGCTTAACATCTCGACAACACGTTCAATCTTAGCAACTGGAGATGCTGGAAAGGTTGTAGAAACATTTGGTTCATTTGTTGTTGGAGGAAATATACTCGTTGGTCTCGTTGTTTTCCTTATCCTGATCATCATTCAGTTTATTGTTATCACAAAAGGGGCTGAGCGTGTATCAGAGGTTGCTGCAAGGTTCACACTTGATGCGATGCCAGGTAAACAAATGAGTATTGACGCAGATTTAAATGCAGGAATGCTGACAGAAAGTGAAGCAAGAAACCGTCGTGAAAAAGTAGCGAGAGAAGCAGACTTTTATGGTGCGATGGACGGGGCGAGTAAGTTCGTTAAAGGGGATGCCATCGCAGGTATCATCATCGTTATTATCAATATTATCTTTGGAATCATCATTGGGATGCTTCAGCAAGGCATGTCGATTCAAGAAGCAGCTTCCCACTTTACGTTGTTAACAGTAGGGGATGGAATTGTCTCTCAAATTCCTGCACTTCTCATTTCAACAGCGACAGGGATTGTCGTTACGAGAGCGGCTTCTAATGGAAACCTTGGTTCAGATATTACGAGTCAGCTCTTTGCCTTCCCGCCTATGCTTTACGTTACAGCAGGAACGATTTTCCTTCTTGGTTTGTTTACTCCGATCGGTGTACTTTTAACAGGACCAATCGCAGCTTTACTTGCACTCGGGGCTTACATGATGTCGAAAAATAAACAAGATCAAGAAGAAATTGAAGAAGTACTGGAGGAGCAGGCAGAGGTAGAAGAGATGAAAAGCCCAGAAAGCGTTATTCATCTCCTGCAAATGGATGCCATTGAGTTTGAATTTGGCTACGGTTTGATTCCGCTGGCTGATGCCAATCAGGGCGGCGATCTGTTAGATCGAATTGTCATGATCAGAAGGCAGCTTGCCCTTGAATTAGGGCTCGTCATTCCAGTTGTCCGAATTCGCGACAATATTGCGCTGAATCCAAATGAATACCGGCTGAAAATAAAAGGGAACGAAGTGGCAAAAGGTGAGCTGCTGCTTGATCATTACTTAGCAATGTCCCCAACGCCTGATGATGATCCGATTGAAGGAATTGAAACAATCGAACCATCCTTTGGCCTGCCGGCTAAATGGATATCAGAAGCAGAAAAAGATCAGGCTGAAATGCTTGGTTACACAGTTGTCGACCCAGCATCTGTTGTGTCTACTCATATCACAGAGAAGATTAGACAAAATACACATGAACTGCTTGGTCGCCAAGAAACGAAGCAATTAATCGATCATCTGAAAGAAAATTACCCTGTCTTAGTGGATGAGGTGACACCTAATCCGCTGGCAGTCGGCGATATCCAAAAGGTACTTGCAAAGCTTTTGAAAGAAAAGGTCTCCATTCGAAACCTTGTCACCATTTTTGAAACCCTTGCAGACTACGGAAAATTAACGACTGATACAGATTTGCTGACAGAGTATGTCAGACAGGCGCTGGCAAGACAGATTACCGCACAGTATGCAAGAGAAAATGAATCATTGAAAGTCGTGACATGCTCAGGCCGAGTTGAAAAGGTGATTGCTGACAGCGTTCAGCAAACGGAGCATGGGAACTACTTATCGTTAGATCCAGAATCCTCTGAAAGTGTGATTCAATCAGTGGCGAGAGAAATTGAACAGCTTTCGCTTCGTCAGGAAACGCCGGTTCTATTATGCTCACCTTCTATAAGAATGTACGTGAAGCAGTTGTTAGAAAGATATTTCCCAGATTTGCCGGTACTATCTTATAACGAACTAGAAGCAAATGTGGAAGTACAGAGCATCGGAGTGGTGGATATCTAATGAAAATGAAAAAAATCACAGCGAATTCTATGCAGGAGGCAACCCTTCAAATTAGGCAACAGCTTGGGAAAGATGCCGTCATTTTAAATTCGAAAACCGTTGTCAAACGAAAGCTGTTCGGTTTAAAGAAACAGCAAATGGTCGAAGTGATTGCGGTACTGGATCAAGATTTTGAAGAAAGAGCTGGTAAAGGATTACATCCAGCCGCTACTCCTATCCCGGTGTTACCGAAAAAGGAGCAGACTCAGCAGCTGGCACGAGAGCTGCCTGCTGCCGCTCAACCAATCAAAGCAGCTCAGCCTTTAGAATATGCAAGAAACGAGCGGCATGTTGGAATCTTACCTGATTCTCTGAAGAAGATGGATCAAAAGCTAAAGGATCAAGGTCTTGATGATGAGATCCGAGATGAATGTTTAAAGGGCCTTTTAGCAAAAGGTGCTGTTCAGGAAGATCAGGTTGAAAAAGAGCTTGAAAAACTGCTCACAGAGATGCTGCCGGCTCACCCCTCAGATGAGCCGATGATTCGTTCGAAATACATTGTGCTGTTTGGCTCAACCGGCGCCGGTAAAACGACAACCATTGCAAAACTGGCGGCTAAAACGGCCATTCAGCAGCAAAAGAAAGTCGCTTTTATCACAACGGATACGTACCGGATTGCCGCAATCGAACAGCTGAAAACATATGCTGAACTGCTGAATGCCCCGCTTGAAGTTTGTTATTCAAGAGAGGATTTTGTAGAAGCGCAGCAGACTTTTAAAGACTATGATCATATTTTCATAGATACAGCAGGCCGTAACTTTAAAGAAGAGGCGTATATCAAAGAGCTGACAGATATCATACCGTTTGACGAAAGCATACAAAGTTTTCTTGTCATGAGTGCGACATCAAAGTATCAGGACATGAAAGCCATGGTCAAACGTTTTGAGCACGTTCCGATCCAGCAATTTATTTTTACCAAAGTAGATGAAACAGACACGATGGGAACCATCTTTCAAATCATTGCAGAATCTCAAATTGGGCTCGGCTTTTTAACAAATGGTCAAAATGTGCCTGAGGATATTCTTGAGAGCTCTCCCCTTGATTTAACAAGGATGGTCTTACAATGATGAAGCCTGACCAAGCGGAAGGTTTAAGAAAACTTGTTCAGCAGAGTCAAATGATCATGCCGACTCCTCTTGGTGCAAACGGACAAGCGAAAACCATTGCAGTCATGAGCGGTAAAGGCGGGGTAGGTAAATCGAATTTGACGCTGAATATGGCACTGTCTATTGCAGGTACAGGGAAGCGAGTGCTCGTCATTGATCTTGATTTCGGCATGGGGAATATTGATATTTTACTAGGCAAAACGTCAACTAGCTCTATATTAGACGTTCTCGTCGGGAAAAAATCCTTACAAGCGGCTATGACAAAAGGAGCTGACAACCTTTATTACATTTCTGGCGGTAGTGGACTTGAACAGCTGTTTTCTTTAGATAAAGATCAATGGTCGTTCTTTTTAGAAGAGATGGAGAACATGATGCATGACTTTGATTGTATATTTTTTGATATGGGTGCAGGCTTGTCAAAAGATCAACTGCCTTTCGTTTTATCGGCAGGAGAAGTGGTGGTCGTGACGACGCCAGAACCAACATCCATCATGGATGCTTACAGTGCAATTAAGCATTTGGTCATTCATCAGTTTGAACAGTCTGTGCAAATCATTGTCAACCGGTGTAAAACCTCTTCAGAAGGACCTGAAACCTACCGGAAATTGGCTGGAGTGGTCACATCATTTCTACACAGAAAGCTTGTGTTCGCTGGTGCAGTGCCTGATGATCCTGCGGTTCCTAAAGCAGTAGCTGAACAAATTCCATTTTATATAAAGCAGCCTCATTCAAGGCTGAGTAAAACCATTAAAATGCTGGCAGAAACACTTTATCATCAGCAGATAAGAGAGGCACGGAGAGAGCAGCATACGTTTATAGATAAGTTGTCCTCTTTTTTTAAAAGGAGGAAGGTGGACTCATGATTAGAGTGCTTGTAGTAGATGACTCGGCCTTTATGCGAAAGCTCATTAGTGATTTCCTAAGTGCCGAGCAAGAAATTGAAGTCGTCGGAACGGCGCGTAATGGGGAAGATGCCTTAAAACGGATCAAGGAATTGAATCCAGATGTTGTCACACTCGATGTGGAAATGCCTGTTCTAAATGGAACAGAAGCATTAAAACAAATTCTGGCTGAACACGACCTTGCCGTCATTATGGTGTCAAGCCAGACGAAGCAAGGGAAGGATTTAACCATCCACTGCTTAGAGCTCGGTGCCTTTGACTTTGTGACAAAGCCTTCAGGAAGTATTTCGCTCGATTTACACAAGGTAAGAGGCCAAATTGTTGAGCGGGTACTTGCGGCTGGCCTGGCAAGGAAACGTCCTGAGAAACCAGTCACTCCGAAGCCGGTCATGAAGCCGCCAAGCCCGGTGGCGGCCCCCCGTCCGCAAGAAGGAAGAAGCGGCTCATTCCGAAAGATTATTTCAATCGGAACATCTACGGGAGGGCCAAGGGCGCTTCAACGAGTTGTCACGAAGCTACCAAAGGACATAGAGGCGCCAATTTTAATTGTGCAGCATATGCCGGCAGGATTTACGGCATCTCTTGCTGCTAGGTTAGATCATTTATCCCAAATTACGATTAAAGAAGCACAAGATGGAGACATCGCTAAAAACGGAGTGGCATACATAGCTCCTGGTGGAATGAATATGTCACTTCATGAACAAGGGGCGGCTTTAGTGATCAGGCTGTCCCAAGAAGACACTGACAGCCGTCACAAACCGTCTGTTAACTATTTATTTGAATCCATCAGCAACATAAAAGGTTACGAGAAAATTGCTGTCATTATGACAGGAATGGGTAGTGACGGTACAGAGGGTGTCAAAAAAATGGTCGCAAGCGGTCATACAAAAGTCATTGCAGAGAAAGAAGAATCATGTGTTGTTTTCGGAATGCCTAAATCAGTCATTAAAGCAGGTCTTGCACATGAAACAAGGCATGTGGATGACATCGCACATGCAATTATAAGCTCCATGAAAAAAGAGAGGGCGTGAACACGTTGGATGTAAACCAATACTTAGATATCTTTTTAGATGAAAGCAGAGAACACTTACAAACTTGTAATGAAAAACTTCTTGAACTAGAAAAGAACCCAACTGACTTGCAGCTAGTGAATGATATATTCAGAGCCGCTCATACACTGAAAGGCATGAGTGCAACGATGGGCTTTGATGATATGGCTCAATTAACGCATCACTTAGAAAACATGTTTGATGCCATCAGAAATGAACAAATGATTGTCACACCTGAATCAATGGATACCATGTTTGAAGCACTCGATCACCTTGAAGCCATGGTTCAATCGATTGCAGAAGGCGGGGATGGAAAACGTGATGTCACAGAGATTAGTAAAAAACTAGATGTGACAGGAAGCCATGCCGAGGCTGCATCTGCCGTTGAGACAGCTGATGAACCAGCTGCTGCTAAAGATTTAGACTATAACGAATTTGAACGAACAGTTCTTGATGAAGCGAGAGAACAAGGCTTTAAATGCTATGAGCTAACCGTGACATTAAGCGACGCATGCTTATTAAAAGCAGTTCGTGTCTATATGATTTTTGAAAGATTAAACGAAGTAGGCGAAGTCGTCAAAACGATTCCGAATGCAGAACTTTTAGAATCAGAAGATTTTGAATCTGAATTCAGCATATCTTACCTATCTAAACAGCCGATGGACGAAGTGAAAAAAATCGTGACATCGATTTCAGAGGTTGAACATGTTGATATCTCTGAAGTCTCCGCATTTGAAGAAACGGCCCCGGCTGAAAAACAGGAAGCAAAACCTGAGCAGAAGAAAGAAAAAGCATCCGTTCCTGCCCCTAAAGCGCCAGCAAACGATGCGCCAAAAGCAAATGGCAATAACGGTGCAGCAGCCGGCGGGACGAAAACCATTCGTGTGAACATCGACCGTCTAGATTCTCTCATGAACTTATTTGAAGAACTTGTCATTGATAGAGGGCGTTTAGAACAGATTGCCAAAGAGCTTGAAAACAACGAACTGACCGATACAGTCGAAAGAATGACACGTATTTCCGGAGATCTTCAGTCGATCATTTTGAACATGAGAATGGTACCTGTAGAAACTGTGTTTAACAGGTTCCCTCGAATGATTCGTCAATTGACGAAAGAGCTCAATAAGAAAATTGAACTCATCATTGAAGGCGCTGAGACGGAGCTTGATCGAACAGTGATCGACGAGATTGGAGATCCACTCTTGCACTTACTCAGAAACAGTCTCGATCACGGGATTGAATCACCAGAAGAACGTGTGAAAAAAGGCAAGCCAGAAAAAGGAACCGTCCTATTAAAAGCCTACCATAGCGGAAACCACGTCTTCATTGAAGTAGAAGATGATGGAGGCGGGATTAACCGTAAAAAGGTGCTTGAAAAAGCATTAGAGCGCGGGGTGATTACAGAAAGGGAAGCGGAAACACTTGAAGATCACCAAATTGATTCACTGATCTTTGCAGCAGGGTTCTCTACAGCTGATACGATTTCTGACATCTCAGGACGTGGTGTAGGTCTTGACGTCGTGAAAAACAAGCTGGAATCATTAGGCGGTTCTGTGAGTATCAACTCAACAGAAGGACAAGGCTCACTGTTCTCAATTCAGCTTCCACTCACATTATCAATTATTTCCGTCCTTCTTGTGAAGCTGGAAGAGGAAACCTTTGCGATTCCGATTTCTTCTATTATTGAAACGGCTGTGATTAAGAAAAGTGATATCCTTCAAACGCATGATCGTGAAGTGATTGATTTCCGCGGATTTATCGTACCGGTTGTGTACCTAAAGAAACAGTTCAACGTACCAAATGCGAATGAATTAGAGGAAGAACTGCATATCATCGTTGTCCGTAAAGGAGACAAGCTGACAGCATTTGTGGTCGATTCGTTTATTGGTCAGCAAGAGGTTGTGCTGAAATCACTAGGAGATTATTTACCAAATGTATTTGCGATATCAGGCGCAACAATCTTAGGTGACGGTCAGGTTGCACTCATCGTTGACTGTAATGCACTGATCAAGTAAAAAACAATAGAGGAGCGGTCTGAAATGAGTACAGATATCAAAACTGGCGAAAAGATGATTGTGTTTATCGTAAACAAAAAAGAATACGCCATTTCAGTATCAGAAGTAAAGTCCATTGAAAAATGGCAGCAGCCGACGAGAGTTCCTGGCGTTGCCCCTTATATATGCGGTGTCATTAATCTTCGCGGTGTCGTGACACCTGTGATTGACCTTAGAGTGAGGCTTGGATCAACTGACAACGCCATCACAGATGAAACAAGAATGATTATCGTACAAGTTGGTGACATTGAAGTCGGCTGGATTGTTGATGAAGCAAATGATGTCATTACTGTCCATCAGGATGATGTAGAAACTTCTCCTGATTCAGCTGAAAAAGAAGGATTGTCATGGGTGACAGGTATTATTAAGCATGATCAGCGTCTATTTAATATCATTCATGCTGGTGCTGTCCTCGACAAGAGCGTGCAAGATGCACCTGTTCATTAAGGGGGATGTGAAATGAGCATTTTCAGTGAAATTCAAGATGAACAGCTAGATATATTAAGAGAGGTTGGGAATATTGGAGCAGGCCATGCCGCGTCTGCTCTTGCCAACCTATTAAATCGCAAAATCGATATGGCTGTTCCTTTTGTCAAAGTTCTCTCGTTTGAAGATTTAATGGATTTCTTTGGTGGTGCAGACCTTCCAGTTGCCAGCATCTTTCTGAGAATGGAAGGTGATTTATCCGGCTCGATCTTTTTCATTATGCCGTTTGAGCAAGCAGAGCAATTTGTCAGAGAGCTTGTTCAGGACCCGTCATTTGATATTGATACGATCCATGAACACGTGCTAGGGACGTCAGCGCTTCATGAGCTGGGGAATATTTTAGCAGGCTCTTATTTATCAGCTCTTGCAGATTTAACCAAATTGCAGCTTTACCCAAGTGTTCCGGATGTCACCCTCGATATGTTCGGGGCTGTCATAAGTGAAGGGTTAATGCAGTTTAGTCCTCTCGGCGATCAGGCGATTGTGATTGATACATCTATTTTCGATGATCAAAATAAGCAAGAGCTGAAAGGAAATATGTTTCTACTGCCAGACTTTGAATCGTTTGAAAAACTCTTCAAAGCATTAGGTAACCTATAATGAACGTGCAGACTCCGGCAGTTGTAAAAGTTGGTATTGCAGATGTTCAGCTTGTGAAATCACCGGACCGTATCCGGACATCCGGTCTTGGTTCTTGTGTAGGACTTGTCCTCTTTGATCAAGAGAAAAAATTGGCAGGTCTTGTCCATGTCATGCTTCCAGACTCATCCCTTGCAAAAGGGGCTGTAGAGAACTTGGCTAAATATGCAGATACAGGTGTCAAGCATACAATTGATCTGCTCTTAAAAGAAGGAGCGCGCAAACATGCGCTAAAGGCGAAGCTTGCTGGCGGCGCAGAAATGTTTAAGTTTAAGTCAACCAATGATCTCATGAGAATTGGACCTAGAAACGTATCAGCTGTTAAAGAACATCTGTCTCTTCATCATATCCCGATCATTAGTGAGGACACAGGCGGCAGTAATGGACGTACGATTGAATTCGATCCGCTGACGACAGAGCTTGAGATCCGCACTGTGAAGCAAGGCATTATGAAGATATAACTAAGGAAGTATAGGGGGAGAAAGATGCAATCCTTAAATTACGAAGATCAGGCGCTATGGGCTAGATGGAAAGAGTGGAAGGACCCAGCTGCTGGAGATGATCTTATGCGCCGCTATATGCCGCTCGTCACATATCATGTTGGAAGAATTTCCATCGGTCTCCCGAAGTCAGTGCATAAAGAAGACTTGATCAGTCTAGGGATGCTCGGTTTATATGATGCCCTTGAAAAATTTGACCCAGGAAGAGATCTGAAGTTTGATACTTATGCATCCTTCAGAATCCGCGGGGCCATCATTGACGGTCTTCGTAAAGAGGACTGGCTGCCTCGTACATCAAGAGAAAAAACAAAAAAAGTAGAAGCGGCTATTGAAAAGCTTGAACAGCGTTATTTGCGAAATGTGACGCCAACAGAAGTTGCTGAGGAGCTCGGCATGAGTGAACAAGATGTTGTCACAACGATGAATGAAGGGTTCTTTGCGAATTTGCTCTCAATTGACGAGAAGCTACATGATCAAGAAGACGGAGAAAACGTCCAAGTCATGATTCGCGACGAAAAGTCAGTGACACCTGAAGAGAAAATGCTGAAAGATGAATTAATTGAACAGCTTGCTGAAAAAATGACAGAGCTTTCGGAAAAAGAAAAGCTTGTGATTAGTCTTTTCTATAAAGAGGAATTGACGTTAACGGAAATCGGTCAAGTGCTCAACTTATCTACCTCCCGCATTTCGCAAATCCATTCAAAGGCATTGTTCAAGCTTAAGTACCTGCTTGATAAAGCCATTCAATCTTAAAGAGTTAGTGAGTGAAAAAATATGCTATGGCTGATTAGCTTTATGCTACATGCTGCACTTATTTATTTTGTGATCATTTTATACACGAGAATGAATTCGCTGAAGGCAACAGAACAAAAACAGCGAGAGCTTTTAGAAGAAACGGAAAATACCCTGGCTGCATTTTTGATGGAAGTTAAAGAAGAGAATGAAAAACTATCAAAAGCGGCAGCCACTTCCCCTGATTTTTCTGCTGAAGAGCTGAAATCGGATCTTCAGACACCAAAGCAGCCACAACCACCAATTGAATCCCAGCAATCGGTAGAAAGTGAAGATCCAGTACCAGCGCACCTGTCAGCTCTCCTAAGCGAAGTTGAGGTGCAGGAAGAAAAGGTAAACGAGCCCGTTCCGCCTCTTGAAACAGAAGCTTCTGCGCCTTCTGAAAGTAAAATAGAAGAAACCTTCGGGGATCAAGTAAAGACCTTATATGATCAAGGGCTATCATTAGAAGAAATAGCGAAAAAATTGAAAACTGGCAAGACAGAAATCGAGCTTTTATTAAAATTTAGCGGAAAGCTGTAAAGGTTTCTTGATTGTCAGTCCATCATGTGTTATATTATTTCTTGGTGTTAAATACACACGCTTAATGATTCATATGAAGGTGCTGCCGTGGCGCAGTTTTATGTGAACATGACTTAAGCGGAGGAAAAAAAACCATTATATTAGGAGGCAACAACATGTCAGTTATTTCTATGAAACAATTGCTAGAAGCTGGTGTTCACTTCGGCCACCAAACACGCCGTTGGAACCCAAAAATGAAACGTTACATCTTTACAGAGCGTAACGGTATCTACATCATCGATCTTCAAAAAACGGTGAAAAAAGTAGAGGAAGCTTACAACTTCACGAAAAACCTTGCTGCTGACGGAGGAAAAATCCTTTTCGTTGGTACGAAAAAACAAGCACAAGATTCAGTGAAAGAAGAAGCAATCCGTTCTGGTATGTACTATGTAAACCAACGCTGGCTTGGTGGAACATTAACAAACTTTGAAACAATCCAAAAACGCATCAAGCGTTTGAAAGATATTGAAAAAATGCAAGAAAACGGTACATTCGAAGTTCTTCCTAAGAAAGAAGTCGTTCAACTGAAAAAAGAACTAGAGCGTCTTGAGAAATTCTTAGGCGGAATCAAAGACATGAAGACTCTTCCAGATGCACTTTTCATTATCGACCCTCGTAAAGAGCGTATTGCAGTTGCAGAAGCTCGTAAACTAAATATCCCAATCATCGGTATCGTTGACACTAACTGTGATCCAGACGAAATTGATGTTGTGATCCCTGCAAACGATGATGCAATCCGTGCTGTAAAACTTCTAACTGCTAAAATGGCAGATGCGATTCTTGAGTCTAAACAAGGCGAAGAAGAAGCTGTTGTAGAAGAAACGACAGAAACTGAAACAACAACTGCGTAACCTATTCAAAAGGTGATAAGAGGGAAATGCCTTTTATCACCTTTTTTTCACCTAGTAATCCGTGTTTTAACATAGAAGGAGGAAATGTAAAATGGCAATTACTGCTCAATTAGTAAAAGAACTGCGTCAAAAAACTGGTGCAGGTATGATGGATTGTAAAAAAGCGTTAACAGAAACTGATGGTGACATCGACAAAGCAATCGATCTTCTAAGAGAAAAAGGGATCGCAAAAGCTGCGAAAAAAGCAGACCGTATTGCGGCAGAAGGATTAACTCTTATTAAAACTGACGGCAACACAGGCGTGATCCTAGAAGTGAACTCTGAAACTGATTTCGTTGCGAAAAACGAAGGATTCCAAACACTTCTAAACGAGCTTGCTGATCATTTACTTGCTGCTAAACCTGCAACAATTGAAGAAGCTCATGCGTCTAAAATGGAAAACGGTTCAACAGTTGAAGAGCATATCACATCTGCTATTGCGAAAATCGGTGAGAAAATCACTCTACGCCGTTTCTCAGTGATCACAAAAGAAGATAACGCTGCATTCGGTTCTTACTTGCACATGGGCGGACGCATCGGTGTATTAGCAGTTCTTAACGGAACAACTGACGAAGAGCTTGCTAGAGACATTGCAATGCACGTTGCTGCTGTAAACCCTAAATACATTTCTCGTGACCAAGTGTCTGAAGAAGAAGCAAACCGTGAGCGTGAAGTATTAACACAGCAAGCGCTTCAAGAAGGTAAGCCTGAAAATATCGTTGCTAAAATGGTAGAAGGCCGTCTAAACAAATTCTTCGAAGAAATTTGCTTACTTGACCAAGCATTCGTTAAAAACCCAGATGAAAAAGTGAAACAAGTTGTCGGTGCGAAAAACGCAACTGTTCAAACTTATGTTCGCTATGAAGTGGGCGAAGGGATCGAAAAGCGTCAAGACAACTTTGCTGAAGAAGTAATGAGCCAAGTGAAAAAATAATGTTTGAAAAGCTCTCTGGGGCTTTTTTAGGGAGCACAAGCACTGTGTTCCCTATTTTTTAGAGGATATTGATTTACAAAAGGCGGTTTCTTACGCATAATAAGAGACGGTATAGTTTACACTTGGAGGTTATCATGAGCAAACCGAAATATAATCGCATTGTACTGAAGCTAAGTGGTGAAGCACTTGCAGGTGATGCTGGTAATGGAATTAACCCAACTGTCATTCAATCAATCGCAAAGCAAGTAAAAGAAATTGCAGAACTTGATGTTGAAGTTGCAGTCGTTGTAGGCGGTGGAAACCTTTGGCGCGGTAAGACAGGCAGTGACTTAGGAATGGACCGTGCAACAGCAGACTATATGGGCATGCTTGCAACAGTGATGAATTCGCTGGCATTACAGGACAGCCTAGAGACGCTTGGCATTCAGTCTAGAGTACAAACCTCTATCGAAATGAGACAGGTTGCAGAGCCATACATAAGAAGAAAAGCGATCCGTCACCTTGAGAAGAAACGTGTCGTCATTTTTGCTGCAGGTACTGGTAACCCTTATTTCTCTACAGATACAACAGCAGCACTTCGTGCAGCTGAAATTGAAGCAGATGTCATTTTAATGGCGAAAAATAATGTAGACGGTGTCTACAGTGCTGATCCTCGTACAGATGCGGATGCAGTAAAATATGATAAGCTTTCATATCTTGATGTTCTAAAAGAAGGGCTTGCTGTAATGGATTCTACTGCGTCCTCATTATGTATGGACAATGACATTCCATTAATCGTCTTCTCCATTATGGAAGAAGGAAATATTAAACGTGCCGTAAGCGGCGAATCAATTGGAACGATCGTGAGGGGGAAATAACGTGTCAAAAGAAGTGTTGAACCAAACAAAAGAAAAAATGGAAAAAGCCGTTCAAGCATACGGACGCGAACTAGCAACGGTTCGTGCTGGTAGAGCCAATGCTTCATTGCTAGATAAAGTGACAGTGGATTATTATGGTGCACAAACACCGTTAAACCAAATTGCGTCAATCACAGTGCCAGAAGCACGTATGCTGATTATCACACCTTACGATAAAACAGCAATCGGTGATATCGAAAAAGCGATTCAAAAATCTGACCTTGGTATCACACCAACAAGTGACGGAAACGTGATCCGTATTGCGATCCCAGCACTCACAGAAGAAAGACGTAAAGAGCTTGTAAAAGTTGTGAGAAAATACTCAGAAGAAGCAAAAGTAGCTGTTCGTAATGTTCGTCGTGATGCAAACGATGATTTGAAAAAGCTTGAGAAAAATGGGGAGATCACTGAAGATGAATTAAGATCATCTACAGAGGATGTCCAAAAATTGACAGATGAATATGTCGCTAAAATTGATGAAGTGACAAAAGATAAAGAAAAAGAAATCATGGAAGTTTAAGAAAAAACTATGTACAATAGATAATAGTGAAAAGACCCTCTTCATGTTTACAGGGGGTTTTTTTGTTAATACTGTTGATGACTATATTATTAGCGGGAACGCAACCTTTTTGGGTGATGGAGGAATCTCATGCTCAATATACTCAAAAATTGGAAGAATCAGCAAACAGCAGCTTCCAACTTAGAAAGCTTGACAAAAGAAGACATATTAAATGGAGAAATTCCTGAACATATCGCCATTATCATGGATGGGAACGGAAGATGGGCGAAAAAACGTGCTCTTCCACGGGTAGCCGGACATCATGAAGGAATGAAAGTCGTCAAGCGCATGACGAAGCTTGCAAATGAGCTGAATGTCAAAGTGCTGACTTTGTATGCTTTTTCTACAGAAAATTGGAAACGTCCAAAACTAGAAGTAGACTTTTTAATGAAGCTTCCTGAAGAATTTTTGAACATCTACCTGCCTGAACTCATTGAAGAAAATGTCCGTGTGCGCTTAACAGGTGATCCAGACGGCCTCCCGCCGCATACAAAAAAAGCGGTAGAGAACGCAGAAAAGAGTACGGCCAATAACGACGGACTCATTTTAAATTTTGCGCTCAACTATGGAGGGCGTACAGAAATTGTCTCCGCTTGCAGACAAATTTCTGAAAAAGTCAAAGAAGGTAAGCTTAGAGCAGAAGACATCACAGAAGAGATGTTTTCAGCTTATTTAATGACAGAATCTCTTCAAGATCCAGATTTGCTTATTCGCACGAGTGGAGAAATTAGATTAAGCAACTTTATGCTTTGGCAAATTGCGTACAGCGAGTTTGTCTTTACGGATGTGCTTTGGCCTGACTTTTCTGATAAGCATCTCATAGGCGCTATCGGAGAGTACCAGCGCCGCGGCCGGAGGTTCGGTGGAATTTAGAGGGTGGTGCAGATGAAACAAAGAATTTTGACGGGTGTTTTGGCAGCTGCAGTGTTTTTGCTTGCAGTCATTTATGGACAAATGCCATTTACCTTGCTGATTTATTTAATGGGAAGTGTTGCTCTTTTTGAGCTTCTTAGAATGAAAAAGATCTCGATTTTCAGCATTCCTGGAATTGTCAGCTTAATATTGCTTTGGCTTTTAATGGGAGGAGAAAACAGCTTCTTTCCGAACGTAGACGCATCCAAAATGCAGATTGCTTTATTTGCAGTCTTAATCCTTTTAACCTATACAGTTTTGAGCAAAAACTCTTTCACATTCGATGAGGTTGCTTTTGTTATATTAGCCACATTATATATTGGCGTGAGTTTCTATTATTTTATCCAAATTAGAGGCTTATATGGCATGAGTGCGATCTTCTTCGCAGCGGTGATTATTTGGTCCACTGACTCAGGTGCCTATTTTATAGGGAAGTCTATGGGGAAACGAAAGCTTTGGCCAGAAATCAGCCCAAACAAAACAGTAGAAGGATTTATCGGTGGAATCGTCACAGCGGTCGTGCTGTCACTTGTGTTTCAGGCGGTTACAGGATTTTTGCCATCATACCTGCTCGTTATGTTTATTACCCTTTTGCTAAGTATTTTTGGACAGCTTGGTGACCTTGTGGAATCTGCTTTAAAGCGTCATTATCATGTGAAGGATTCGGGGACAATACTTCCTGGTCATGGCGGGATTTTGGACAGGTTTGACAGCTTTTTATTCGTTCTGCCGTTTTTATATTTACTGCTGGCCACGTTTGCCGGCTAACCTCATAGAAACTAATTGAACGAGAGAAGGAGTGGCAATTTGAAACATATTTCGCTATTAGGCGCAACAGGATCAATTGGAGAGCAAACATTAGATGTGATCAGGCAGCACCCAGACAAATTCAAGCTGAAAGCGATGACGTTTGGCCGAAATGTAGATAAGGCTATTCCCATTATTGAACAATTTCAGCCTGAATTCGTTGGGTGTATAAACGAAGAGACTTATCGCATCTTAAAAGGTCATTCTTTTGAATACGATGTCAAGATGGCTGCCGGTGATGAAGCGAACATTGAGGCAGCGACCTATGATGCAGTGGACGTTGTGGTCAATGCACTTGTAGGAAGTGTTGGGCTTGTTCCAACATTAAAGGCTATTGAACAAAAAAAGACAATCGCACTTGCAAATAAGGAAACACTTGTGACAGCTGGTCATATAGTAAAAGAGTACGCCAAAAAATATGACGTGCCTTTACTTCCTGTCGATAGTGAACACTCCGCTATTTTTCAATCTTTGCAAGGTGAACAAGCTAAAAACATTGAACGATTAATTGTGACAGCTTCAGGTGGCAGCTTCCGAGATAAAAAACGAACGGAACTTGAAAGTGTAACTGTTGAAGAAGCACTAAATCATCCGAACTGGTCCATGGGAGCGAAAATCACCATTGATTCAGCGACTATGATGAATAAAGGGCTCGAGGTGATTGAGGCGCATTGGCTGTTTGATATCCCATATGATCAAATTGATGTGCTGTTACATAAAGAGAGCATCATCCATTCCATGGTCGAATTCCATGATAAAAGCGTCATGGCTCAGTTAGGTACACCTGACATGAGGGTTCCGATTCAATATGCGCTCACTTACCCTGACAGAGCGCCATTAAAAGAAGCGAAATCATTGAACCTTTGGGAGATTGGACAATTGAATTTCCAAAAAGCGGATTTTGACAGGTATCGCTGCTTACATTTTGCTTATGAATCAGGTAAAATAGGAGGGACAATGCCTACTGTACTTAATGCAGCAAATGAAATAGCCGTTGATGCATTTCTAAAAGGCAAAGTAACGTTCCTGCAAATTGAAGAATTGATTGAAAAGGCACTGATCAGACATCATGTGATTTCAAAGCCTAGTTTGCAAGATATCCATGAAGTGGACAAAGATACACGAGACTTTGTTCAATCAATCCTCGCATAAGGTGGTATGTTCGTGAATACAGTGATTGCGTTTATTATTATTTTTGGGACGCTCGTTTTTTTCCACGAGCTTGGCCATTTAATTATGGCGCAGCGCGCAGGCATTTTATGCCGCGAGTTCGCCATTGGTTTTGGGCCGAAGATTTTCTCCTTTAAACGAAAAGAAACCGTTTATACCATCAGACTTCTGCCAATCGGCGGATTTGTCAAAATGGCGGGAGAGGACCCTGAAGTCATTGAAATTAAACCAGGTCATACAGTAGGGCTCTTATTCAATGAGCAAAATGAAGTAGAAAAAATCATTTTAAATGATAAAGAGAAATACCCGGATGCACTTGTGATCGAAGTCGAACAGATTGATTTAGATCATTCGATGAGAATCTCAGGATATGAAGCTGGAAATGAAGATATCCTAACCGGTTACAATGTCAGTCAAACAAGCTTCTATATTGCAGATGGTGAAGAAATTCAAATTGCGCCATACAATCGTCAATTTGGTTCAAAAACGGTATGGCAGCGTATTAAAGCCATTGCAGCTGGACCGATTATGAACTTTATTTTGGCCTATGTGATTTTAGTGGCTTTAGGTTTTATTCAAGGTGTAACTGTGGATGATCCTGTACTCGGTAAGCTCACAAAGGATGGCCGAGCGGCGCAAGCTGGACTCATGCAGGGAGATCACATCATTTCAATTAACGGGGATAAAATGAATTCTTGGACAGACGTTGTCCAAACGGTTCAAAAAAACCCTGATAAAAAAATGAATGTCGTCATTGACCGAGACGGCAAAAAAAGCACAGTTCAAGTTGTACCAGAAGCTGTGAAGGCAGATGGAAAAACCATTGGCCGCTTCGGCTCTTATCCGCCAACGGAAAATGGATTTCTAAAAGTCATTTCATCTTCAGGAACGACTGTCATATCAACAGCAGGGCTGATTTTAACGAACTTGCAAAAGATTGTCACAGGACAATTTTCACTAGATATGCTGGCAGGTCCTGTCGGAATATATGACATGACAGGAGAAGTAGCAAAACAAGGTGTATTAACATTAATGCAGTTTGCTGCGTTCCTTAGTATCAACTTAGGAATCGTGAATTTGTTGCCGATTCCTGCATTAGATGGAGGACGTTTACTCTTCTTATTTGTCGAAGCCATTCGCGGCAAACCAATTAATCGAGAGAAAGAGGCACTTGTTGTCTTCATTGGTGTTGCGTTCCTCATGCTATTAATGCTAGTAGTTACGTGGAATGACATCCAGCGATTATTTTTATAAAAATCAATGTCTCTTGTTTCTCATCATGGGAAACAAGAGTTTTTGTGAGAAGATCTATTTCATAAATGAGGTGTAACGACATGAGACAATCCCTGACTTTCATTCCAACTCTTCGAGAGGTGCCAGCAGATGCAGAGGCAAAAAGTCATCAGCTATTAGTAAGAGCTGGATTCATTAGACAAAATACAAGCGGTATCTATCATTATCTGCCACTAGCTCATAAAGTCATCCAGCACATTCAATCCATTGTTCGCAAGGAAATGGAAAAGGCGGGAGCAGCTGAGCTGTTAATGCCAGTCATGCAGCAAGCAGAAATGTGGCAAGAGTCAGGAAGGTGGTATACATACGGTCCAGAACTCATGCGTATGAAAGATCGTCATGGCCGCGAGTTCGCACTTGGCCCAACACACGAAGAAGTGATTACATCACTCGTACGCAGTGAAGTGAAATCGTATAAAAAGCTTCCTTTGACACTTTATCAAATTCAATCAAAATTCCGCGATGAACAAAGACCACGCTTTGGGTTATTGCGCGGACGTGAATTTATTATGAAGGACGCTTATTCATTCCATTCTTCGCCAGAGAGCCTAGATGACACATACAACAAAATGTTTACGGCTTACTCCAATATATTCTCAAAAGTAGGTCTTAATTTTAGACCGGTTATTGCTGATTCTGGCGCAATGGGAGGAAAAGATACACATGAGTTTATGGCACTGTCAGAAGTAGGAGAAGATACAATCGCTTATTCTGATACGTCTTCTTATGCTGCTAACATTGAAATGGCTGAGGCTGTGTATCAAGGAGAAGAAGCAAACCCTGCGGACTTCAAAGAACTTGAAAAAGTGCACACGCCGCAAGTGAAAACGATACAAGATGTTGCTGCATTTTTAGAAGTAGCTCCTTCTGAATGTCTCAAATCTGTTTTGTTTAAAGCAGACGATGCATATGTTTTGATCCTTACAAGAGGCGATCATGAAGTAAATGATGTCAAAGTGAAGAACTTACTAGGAGCACAGCTTGTAGAGCTTGCTTCACGAGAAGAAGTACTTGAAATCATTGGAACAGAGCCTGGATTTGTTGGGCCTGTTAAGCTAGAAGCAGAAGTAGCTATTTATGCAGACCTCGCTGTAAAAGGAATGACAAACGCAGTTGCAGGTGCAAACGAATCCGATTATCACTATATCAATGTAAACCCTGCACGTGATGTGTCAGTGAAAGAATTTACAGACCTTCGCTTGATTCAAGAAGGGGATGTTTCTCCAGATGGAGAAGGCACGATCCAGTTTGCAAAAGGAATTGAAGTAGGACAAGTCTTTAAACTGGGAACGCGTTATTCAGAAGCAATGGATGCAACGTATCTTGATGAAAATGGGCGCGCACAGCCAATGATTATGGGCTGCTATGGCATCGGTATCTCTAGAACCCTTTCTGCGATTGTTGAACAGCATCATGATGATAAAGGGATTATCTGGCCAGAAACAGTGGCGCCATATGATCTTCATCTACTTGCCTTAAATATGAAAAATGATGCACAAAAGGAACTGGCTGAAACATTATACGAGCGTCTACAAAAAGAGGGCTATGATGTCCTTTTCGATGACCGCCAAGAGCGTGCAGGAGTGAAATTTGCAGACAGTGATTTAATTGGACTGCCAATTCGTATTAGCTGCGGGAAACGTTCAGAAGAGGGCATTGTCGAAGTGAAGTTTAGAAAATCAGGTGAATCACACGAAGTATCTGTAGATGAACTGGTTTCATTTATCAGACAAGCATAAAAACGAACAAAAAAATGAAGGTACCTCCTGCAGAAAAGAGGTACCTTTCTGATTTGCAAAAGGAGGGTCCTGTCTTGGATGAACAATTACCGATTACCCGGCGGCAATTTCATATATTACTCAATCAGATTCAAATGACAGATGATGACCTCAGTCGTTATTTTGAAGAAGGCGAGATCGTCAAACTGACGGTGCATAAGGCAGCAAAAACGTGGCATTTCCTTTTTAAATTTAAGGCGCTTCTGCCTTACAAGGTATATGCCATGTTTCTCAGCAGGCTGACAAGCGCATTTTCTCATATTGCACAAGTTACTTGTACGATTGAAGTCAATGATCCGCACATATCTGAAGAGCTCGTTCAATCGTATTGGTCACATTGTGTGGAAGAGCTTCAAGGAATTTCTCCCCCAATCATCAGCTTGCTTCAGCAGCAAAAACCGGCGCTGTCTGGGCATAAAATCATCATTAAAACAAAAAGCGAAACAGAAGCTTTAGCCATCAAGAAGAAGTACAGCCCAATGCTACAGGCTGCATTTAAACAAGTTGGTTTTCCAGAGCTGCAATTTGATACAGAGATATTTGTATCAGATCAAGAGATTCAGAAATTCAGAGAACAAAAGCTCGCTGAAGACCAGGAAAGAGCCTTGCAAGCCCTCACTGAGATGGAGAAGAAAGAAAGTGAGGAACAAGAGGAAGCTCCGTCTGGCCCACTGATGATTGGATATCAAATCAAAGACAATGAAGAAATTCGTACGCTTGACAGTATTATGGACGAGGAAAGACGAATCACCGTCCAAGGCTACGTGTTCGATGCAGAAACGCGCGAGCTGAAAAGCGGCAGAACCCTTTGTATCTTTAAAATCACGGATTATACAAATAGTATTTTGATCAAAATGTTTGCAAGAGAAAAAGAAGATGCCCAGCTCATGAAATCATTGAAAAAAGGCATGTGGGTCAAAGCTAGAGGAAGCATTCAAAACGATACGTTTGTGAGAGATCTTGTGATGATCGCAAATGACGTCAATGAAATGAAGCCGCAGCTGAAAGAAGACACAGCACCTGAGGGCGAAAAGCGAGTTGAACTGCATTTGCACTCTCCAATGAGTCAGATGGATGCTGTCACTGGCATCGGAAGACTTGTTGAACAAGCAAAAAAATGGGGGCATGAAGCCATTGCCCTGACAGATCATGCCGTTGTACAATCCTTTCCAGATGCGTATGCAGCAAGTAAAAAGCATGGCATCAAAATGATGTACGGTGTGGAAATCAATTTAGTCAACGATGGGGTACCGATTGCGTACAATCCAGAGCACCTTTTATTAGAGGATGCGACGTTTGTCGTGTTTGACGTAGAGACAACAGGACTTTCTGCTGTTTATGATACGATTATTGAGCTTGCAGCAGTGAAAATCAAAGGCGGGGAAATCATTGACCGATTCGAGGCGTTTGCAAACCCTCATCACCCGCTGTCAGCGACAACGATTGAGCTAACCGGTATTACCGATGATATGGTGAGAGATGCACCAGATGTCGTCGATGTCGTTCGAGATTTCAAAGAGTGGATTGGACAAGATATCCTTGTCGCACACAATGCGAGCTTTGATATGGGCTTTTTAAATGCAGCGTATAAACGACTGCTTAAAACAGATAAAGCATCAAATCCAGTCATTGATACGCTCGAACTCGGACGATTCCTTTACCCAGAATTTAAAAATCACCGGCTGAACACGCTGTGTAAAAAGTTTGATATTGAACTTACGCAGCATCACCGTGCGATTTATGATGCAGAAGCGACAGGGTACCTGATGCTGAAGATGCTAAAAGATGCGGCTGAAAGAGGCATTGTCTACCATGATCAATTGAATGAAAACATGGGTCAGTCCAATGCGTACCAGCGCTCGCGTCCTTATCATGCGACACTGATTGCTCAAAATGAGACTGGTCTAAAGAATTTATTCAAGCTTGTTTCACTTTCTCATATTGATTATTTCTACCGGGTACCGCGCATTCCGCGCTCACAGCTTGAGAAATATCGAGAAGGTTTAATAGTCGGGTCTGCTTGTGATAAGGGTGAGGTCTTTGAAGGAATGATGCAAAAGTCACCTGATGAGGTGGAAGACATTGCAGCATTTTATGATTATTTAGAGGTTCATCCGCCAGAAGTGTATCAGCATTTACTTCAGCTGGAGCTCATTCGAGATGAACGGGCATTGAAAGAAATCATCACAAACATTGTGAGGCTTGGTGAAAAGCTGAATAAACCAGTCGTGGCGACTGGAAATGTGCACTACCTGCATCCAGAAGATAAAATTTATCGTAAAATCTTAATTTCATCACAGGGTGGTGCGAATCCACTTAACCGTCATGAACTGCCAAAAGTTCATTTTAGAACAACTGATGAAATGCTAGAAGCATTCTCCTTCTTAGGAGCCGAAAAGGCGAAAGAGATCGTCGTGACGAATACGCAAAAAGTATCTGAGATGGTCGAAAGTATCAAACCAATCAAAGACGATCTTTACACACCAAAAATTGAAGGTGCAGATGAAGAAATACGGGAAATGAGCTATCAAATGGCTCGGAGCATCTACGGAGATGAATTACCGAAAATCGTAGAAGACCGTATTGAAAAAGAATTAAAAAGTATTATCGGTCATGGTTTCGCTGTTATTTATTTAATTTCTCATAAACTCGTAAAGAAATCACTTGATGATGGATACCTGGTTGGTTCAAGGGGATCAGTCGGTTCATCCCTCGTTGCGACTTTAACAGAGATTACGGAAGTGAACCCACTTGCGCCGCACTATGTATGTCCAAGCTGCAAGCACTCTGAATTCTTTAATGACGGATCGGTCGGTTCAGGATTTGACCTTCCTGATAAAAACTGTCCTGAATGCGGGACGCCGTATAAAAAAGACGGACACGACATTCCGTTTGAAACCTTCTTAGGTTTTAAAGGAGATAAAGTGCCTGATATCGACTTGAACTTCTCCGGTGAATATCAGCCGATTGCCCATAACTATACGAAAGAGCTGTTTGGTGAAGAGTATGTATACCGAGCAGGTACGATTGGTACTGTTGCAGAAAAAACAGCATATGGTTACGTGAAAGGCTACGCAGGAGACCATAACCTTCATATGAGAGGCGCAGAAATCGACCGGCTCGTACAAGGCTGTACAGGGGTCAAACGGACAACTGGTCAGCATCCAGGCGGTATTATCGTAGTGCCGGATTATATGGACATTTACGATTTTTCACCGATTCAATATCCAGCAGATGCGACAGGTTCTGATTGGAAAACGACGCATTTTGATTTCCATTCAATCCATGATAACTTGCTGAAACTAGATATTCTTGGGCACGATGATCCAACGGTCATTCGGATGCTTCAGGACTTAAGCGGAATCGATCCAAAAACAATTCCGACAGACGATCCTGAGGTCATGAAAATCTTCCAAGGGACGGAGCCTCTCGGCGTTACAGAAGAGCAAATCGGATGTAAGACGGGAACTCTCGGTATCCCTGAGTTTGGCACAAGATTTGTTCGGCAGATGCTTGAGGATACAAAACCGACCACCTTCTCAGAGCTCGTTCAGATCTCTGGTCTATCACACGGTACAGATGTATGGCTCGGAAACGCACAGGAGCTGATTCATAATAAAACGTGTGAATTAAGTGAAGTGATTGGCTGCCGTGACGATATTATGGTGTATCTGATCTATCAAGGATTAGAGCCGTCACTTGCCTTTAAAATCATGGAATCTGTTCGTAAAGGGAAGGGACTTCCTCCTGAATGGGAAGAAGAAATGAAGAAAAATAACGTTCCGAACTGGTACATTGATTCTTGTAAAAAGATCAAATACATGTTCCCTAAAGCCCACGCGGCTGCTTATGTATTAATGGCTGTTCGGATTGCTTATTTCAAGGTGCATCATGCACTTTTGTACTACGCGGCCTATTTTACCGTTCGTGCGGATGACTTTGATATCGAAACGATGACAAAAGGATCAAATGCGATTCGAGCGGTCATGGACGATATTAACTCAAAAGGTCTTGATGCATCACCGAAAGAGAAGAACCTATTAACCGTACTAGAGCTTGCACTTGAAATGTGCGAAAGAGGCTATCACTTTAAAAAAGTAGACCTATACCGCTCAAGTGCAACTGAGTTCATTATTGATGGAGACGGATTAATCCCGCCATTTAACTCCATCCCTGGGCTTGGAACAAACGTTGCGTTAAATATTGTGCGCGCACGTCAAGATGGTGAATTCCTCTCAAAAGAAGATTTGCAAAAACGAGGGAAAGTCTCTAAGACCATCCTTGAATATTTAGATCGTCAAGGCTGCTTAGAAGCACTTCCTGATCAAAACCAGCTTTCTTTATTCTAATGTGATCCAAAAAGAGCGCCCGCAAAAGGGCGTTCTTTTTTTATAAATAATAATTTTATTATGTTAACTAATAACATTTTAACTGGAATTTTTTTCTTGTTTAGTCATATATCTTGATGTACCGTCGTGTTTTTACGAGAAGAGGTTGTATGTCATTCTTTCTACCCAAATAGAGCAAAAAAGAGAATTTGGCCGTCTGAAATGTTCTCATGCGACATATGATCATTCTGGGTACAGTCACATGAAGAATCAAGAGAAAACCCCCGGTGAGCGTCTAGCTGATTGCTGTTCACTATGCGCATTTTTGAAACCTTGTTTGATTCTTTTCATAGCTGTACAAAACACAAACGAACTGAAAGAGAGGCGTTCTTCTATTGTTCAATGTTTCACGCTTTAGAAAAAAAGAAGGGGTGAGAAATAGGTAAATGGCATCTTACAACTATGTAGAGGTTCTTCAAAAATCAATTTTGTTTTACGAAGCCCAGCGTTCTGGAAAGCTCCCTGAAAGCAATCGTCTTAACTGGCGAGGGGATTCTGGATTAGAGGATGGGAAGGATGTTGGTCATGATTTAACAGGCGGGTGGTATGATGCTGGTGATCATGTGAAGTTTGGGCTGCCGATGGCTTACTCTGCGGCTGTGCTTGCATGGACAGTTTATGAGTACCGAGAAGCTTATGAAGAGGCGGAGCTGCTTGATGATATGTTAGATCAAATCAAGTGGGCAACCGATTACTTTTTGAAAGCCCATACAGGGCCGAACGAATTTTGGGCGCAAGTAGGTGATGGGCACGCTGATCATGCCTGGTGGGGTCCAGCAGAAGTGATGCCAATGAACCGGCCGGCATTTAAAATTGATGAACATTGTCCAGGAACAGAAGTAGCCGCACAAACTGCAGCTGCTTTAGCAGCAGGTTCTATTATTTTTAAAGAAACAGATGCGTCGTATGCAGCAAAGCTTCTCACACACGCCAAACAGCTTTATGCATTTGCTGATCAATATCGCGGCAAATATACAGATTGTGTAACAAATGCTCAGTCATTTTACAACTCATGGAGCGGTTATATTGACGAGCTCATTTGGGGAGGAATATGGCTCTACTTGGCGACAAATGAGCAGACCTATTTAAATCAAGCACTAAAAGCATTAGATGAATGGCCGAAGGAATGGGATTATACATTTACCATATCGTGGGACAATACGTTTTTTGCTTCTCAAATTTTACTCGCCAGAATCACAAAGGAGAAAAGATTTATAGAATCGGCAGAGCGTAATCTAGATTACTGGTCCACGGGTCTTGTTCAAAATGGGAAAGTAGAAAGAATCACATATACGCCTGGCGGTTTGGCGTGGTTAGATCAATGGGGGGCACTTCGCTATTCAGCAAATGCAGCATTTTTAGCCTTTGTATACGCTGATTGGGTCTCTGACCAAGAAAAAAAGAATCAATACCAAACGTTTGCGATCAAGCAAACACACTACATGCTAGGTGATAATCCGCAAAATAGAAGCTATGTTGTTGGGTTTGGCCAAAATCCGCCGATGCATCCACATCATCGAACTGCGCATGGCTCATGGTCTAATCAGCTGACAAATCCTCCTCACCATCGGCACACTCTTTATGGAGCGCTTGTTGGTGGGCCTAATGCACAGGATCAATATGTCGATGACATCTCTGACTATGTAACAAACGAGGTGGCGACAGACTATAATGCTGCCTTTACTGGAAATCTAGCCAAAATGGTGCAACTGTTTGGTCAGGGGCAGTCAAAGCTGCCGAATTTCCCCCCTAAAGAAAAGGTGGAGGATGAGTTTTTTGTAGAGGCAGCTGTGATGAGTAACGATACAACATCTACTCAGGTCAAAGCCATTCTATATAATCGATCAGGCTGGCCGGCAAGAAGCAGTCAAACACTTTCGTTTAGATATTACGTCAATCTTAGCGAGATATTTGCGCGTGGATTCACTGAAAAAGATATTCAAGTGACCGCAGCCTACAATGAAGGCGCCTCCTTATCCCCGTTAACGGTATATGACGCATCATCCCATGTCTATTTTACAGAAATCGATTTTACTGGTGTAGCTATTTTTCCTGGAGGCGAAGCTTTGCATAAAAAGGAAATACAGTTTCGATTATCTGCTCCAAATCGGTTGAATATATGGGATGCCTCAAATGATTATTCCTTTCAAGGGTTAACATCTAATATGCAAAAAACAGCGAGGATTCCTGTTTTTGACCAGGGTGCTTTAGTATTTGGCACACTTCCAGACAAATAAAAATCAATTCTAAATTCATTTAAAGGGTGAGGGACATGACAAACAAAGAACGGTTTTTAACGCTTTATCATCAAATTAAAAACGATGCACATGGATATTTTTCAAAAGAAGGCATTCCGTATCATTCAATTGAAACGCTTATTTGCGAGGCGCCGGATTATGGGCATATGACGACTTCAGAAGCTTATAGCTACTGGCTGTGGCTTGAAGTGTTGTATGGACATTATACAGGTGATTGGAGCAAGCTAGAAGCAGCTTGGGATAATATGGAGAAGTTTATCATTCCAGTAAATGAAGATGGACATGATGAGCAGCCGCATATGAATTCTTACAATCCATCTAGTCCAGCCACGTATGCTTCAGAAAAACCATACCCGGATCAATACCCTAGCCAGCTGACCGGAGCTTATCCTGCTGGTCAAGATCCGATTGATGCTGAACTGAAGTCAACCTATGGAACGAATGAAACGTATTTAATGCACTGGCTACTTGATGTAGACAATTGGTATGAATATGGGAATTTACTAAACCCATCACATACGGCAGCATATGTAAACACATTTCAGCGGGGGCCGCAAGAATCTGTATGGGAGGCCATCCCTCATCCATCACAAGATGATCAAACATTTGGGAAGCCCAATGAAGGTTTCATGAGCTTGTTCACAAAAGAAAATCAAGCGCCAGCCGCCCAGTGGCGCTATACCAATGCGACAGACGCTGATGCGCGTGCGATACAGGCAATGTATTGGGCAAAAGAGCTTGGCTATCAGCGATCAACCTACCTTGAGAAAGCGAAAAAAATGGGTGATTTCCTTCGCTACGGTATGTACGATAAATATTTTCAAACGATTGGAAGTGGAAAGCAGGGCCGTCCGTCTCCTGGGAATGGAAAGAGTGCGTGTCATCACTTAATGGCATGGTATACCTCTTGGGGCGGTGGACTTGGAGAGTATGCAAATTGGGCATGGCGTATCGGGGCAAGTCATTGTCACCAAGGGTATCAAAACCCTGTCGCTGCTTATGCTTTATCCTCAGATAAAGGGGGGTTAAAGCCATCGTCTGCTACTGGTGCAAGTGATTGGGAGAAAACGTTAAAGAGACAGCTTGAATTTTACGTATGGCTTCAATCAAAAGAAGGAGCGATTGCAGGAGGTGCAACCAATAGCTGGAATGGAGACTATCGTGCATATCCCGCCGGAAGAAGCACATTTTATGACATGGCATATGAAGATGCGCCTGTTTACCTTGACCCTCCTTCTAATAATTGGTTTGGGATGCAGGCATGGCCAATGGAGCGTGTAGCTGAGCTATACTACATTTTTGTAAAAGATGGAGACAAAACGTCTGAAAATGTCCAAATGACCAAATCTGTTATCACAAAATGGATCAACTACTCATTAGATTACATTTTTGTTGACACCCGTCCTGTGACGGATCAAGAGGGATACTTTTTAGATGGTCAGGGACAAAGAATTCTCGGAGGGACAAATGCTGCTGTTGCCACAACGAGTGCACCTGGCGAGTTTTGGATTCCTGGAAATATAGAATGGAGCGGCCAGCCTGACACTTGGAGCGGTTTCCAATCTGCAACAGGCAATCCCAATTTAACGGCTGTAACGAAAGATCCTTCTCAAGATACGGGCGTACTTGGCAGTCTGATCAAAGCCTTGACATTCTTTGCTGCTGCAACAAAGGAAGAGACAGGAAACTATACACCTCTTGGTATAAGAGCAAAAGAGACAGCCGCACAGCTCCTTGAGGTTGCGTGGAATTATAATGATGGTGTGGGGATTGTCACAGAGGAGGAAAGAGAAGACTACCACCGCTTCTTTAAAAAAGAAGTGTATTTCCCAAATGGCTGGAATGGAACATTTGGTCAAGGGAATCAGATCCCTGGTACCAGCACCATTCCTTCTGATCCGCAGCGCGGAGGTAACGGAGTTTATACGAGTTTTGCAGATCTTCGTCCGAAAATTAAGCAAGATCCAGCATGGTCAGCGCTTGAGAGTAAATATCAAGCATCATTTAATGAATCATCAGGTAAATGGGAGAGTGGTGCGCCAAGTTTCACTTATCATCGCTTCTGGTCACAAGTTGATATGGCCACAGCCTATGCGGAATATCATCGTCTCATCGACTAGCAGATTCACATCAAGCAGCCGGCCGCTTGATGGCCGGCCGGCTGAATAGAAAATATACATCCAATGAAGCAGGACGACATGATGAAAATCTGCTAAATGAGTGGACGGCACAAAGAGTTGAAAAAACATATGCTGATGGCAAAGTGACATGTCCAGCCTATCACGGGACATATGAGGTTCGAATCGGTAAAGACAGTAAACTGTTAAAACATCAGACAATTGAACTTGATTCAAATACACAAACACCGCTTCATCTAAATGTGATCTCACCTGTAAAATGATAGATGTGAGGAGAATCTGAATGAAGAAATGGTTTCAAAGGGTGTCTTGTATCACCCTACTCATCGTTGTATGGGCAGGCTGGTTCTCTCTAACCGTCAAAGCCGCCTCCTATGTGCAAACATCTGGTACACATTTTTTGTTGAACAATCAACCATTTTACTTCGCTGGCACAAATAACTACTATTTTCATTACAAATCAAAAAAGATGGTAGATGCTGTGTTCGATGATATGAAAGCAATGAATTTAAAGGTCATACGTATTTGGGGATTTCACGATGGGGCTCCTCAAGAAAACTCAGTTTTACAATCTAGTCCAGGGGTTTATGAAGAATCGGGTTTTCGAAAACTAGATTATGCGATTTATAAAGCGGGGCAGGAAGGAATAAAGCTTGTCATCCCGCTAGTGAACAACTGGGATGATTTTGGCGGGATGAATCAATACGTAAAGTGGTTTCAGGCAGGATCACATGATGATTTTTATACCGATTCTCGTATAAAAAATGCTTACAAAAATTATGTGCGTTATGTATTAGAGAGAACCAATACGTACACAGGTGTTCAATATAAAGATGATCCTGCGATTATGACGTGGGAGCTTGCCAATGAACCGCGTGCTCAATCAGATCCTACAGGGAATTTACTAGTAAACTGGGCAAATGAAATGAGTACTTGGATCAAATCAATTGACCGGAATCATCTTGTCGCAGTAGGAGATGAAGGGTTCTTTCACATAGCAGGTCATGACGATTGCCTATATGGGGGCGGAGAAGGCGTTGATTGGGATCGATTGACCGCTCTTCCTCATATCGATTATGGAACCTATCATTTATATCCAGATCACTGGAACAAGTCAGCAGCTTGGGGAGTGAAATGGATTGAAGACCATATCAACCATGGAAATGTGATTGGAAAACCTGTTGTGCTAGAAGAGTTTGGCTATCAAAATCAAGCAGCACGTCCTGATGTATATCAAAGCTGGCTGACAACAATTGAACGACTCGGAGGAGCAGGCAGCCAATTTTGGATTTTAACAAGCATTCAAGACGATAATTCGCTCTATCCAGATTATGACGGCTTTCGAGTCATAAAGGAGAGCAGGGAGGCAGAAGTCATCAGTGAACACGCAAAAAGAATGAATGAAAAGAAGTGATAAAAAGCGTCTGTTAATAAGGAACTTCATTTGCATAAAAAAATTGGATATGGTATAGTTTTTATGGAAATGCTAACGATTACCGAGACAAGAGTGGGGAAACCCGCTCTTTTGTATTGAACAGGCAATTTTTGTCTCGACATTATTCATCCGTTTTCTGCTCCCCCTGCTCACATAAAGCAGGGTTTTTATGCAGAATGATTGATAAGAGCGTTTATCGAAAGCACAAGGAGGAAGAGAATGAGCAAAAAAGTAGTGGATATCGTAAGCGAAATGGTGCAGCCAATATTAGATGGCTTACAGCTTGAACTCGTTGATGTTGAATTTGTCAAAGAGGGTCAAAACTGGTTCCTTCGCGTGTTTATTGACTCTGAAAAAGGCGTCGATATCGAGGAGTGTGCCAAAGTGAGCGAAGCCTTGAGCGAAAAGCTTGATGAGGCAGATCCGATTAGCCAAAACTACTTTCTTGAAGTGTCCTCTCCTGGAGCGGAGCGTCCATTAAAGAAAAAAGCTGATTTTGAAAAAGCACTTGGAAAAAATGTTTTCATGAAAACATACGAACCAATTGATGGTGAAAAGGCGTTTGAAGGTGAGCTTACAAGCTTTGATGGTGAGATTGCAACAGTGACAGTGAAGATTAAGACAAGAAAGAAAGAGATCAATATTCCATACGAAAAAATAGCGAACGCAAGATTAGCAGTTTCGTTCAATTAACCTTTTCATTGATATAAGGGGGAACCATAAAAATGAGTAGTGAGTTGTTAGATGCCCTGACTGTTCTTGAGAAAGAGAAGGGTATTAGTAAAGAAATTATTATTGAAGCGATTGAAGCTGCACTCATTTCTGCATACAAGCGTAATTTTAATCAAGCACAAAATGTTCGTGTTGATTTGAACCGTGAAACGGGAACGATTCGCGTATTTGCAAGAAAAGATGTTGTAGATGAAGTGTATGATTCTCGCCTTGAAATCTCTGTAGAAGATGCAGTTAACATCAACCCAAATTACATGGTAGGTGACGTCGTTGAGATTGAAGTCACACCAAAAGATTTCGGACGCATTGCGGCTCAGACAGCAAAACAAGTCGTAACGCAGCGAGTGAGAGAAGCAGAGCGAGGTGTGATCTACACTGAGTTTATCGACCGTGAGGAAGACATCATGACGGGAATCGTTCAGCGAATTGACAGCAAATTCATTTACGTGTCACTTGGCAAAATCGAAGCCCTTCTTCCGGTCAACGAACAAATGCCAAATGAGGACTACAAACCACATGATCGCATTAAAGTGTTCATTACAAAAGTAGAAAAAACAACAAAAGGACCACAAATTTATGTGTCAAGAACACACCCAGGTCTTTTAAAGCGTTTATTTGAAATTGAAGTGCCAGAAATTTATGATGGTACTGTAGAGCTTAAATCTGTTGCTAGAGAAGCTGGAGACCGCTCTAAAATATCTGTTCGCACAGATGATCCTGATGTTGATCCAGTTGGTTCTTGTGTTGGACCAAAAGGTCAGCGTGTACAAGCAATTGTCAATGAGCTGAAAGGCGAAAAAATTGACATTGTTCATTGGTCGAATGATCCTGTTGAATTTGTTGCCAATGCCCTTAGTCCATCCAAAGTACTTGATGTCATTGTAAATGAAGAAGAAAAGGCGACAACAGTGATTGTCCCTGATTATCAGCTATCTTTAGCCATTGGTAAAAGAGGTCAAAATGCGCGTCTCGCAGCGAAGCTGACTAGCTGGAAGATTGACATTAAAAGCGAAACAGATGCAAGGGAACTCGGTATTTTCCCAAGAACTGAAGACTCTGAATCTCTTTTCTTAGAGGCTGAACCAGTAGCTGAGGAATCTGACGAATAAGAGGTGATATAAAAGGTGAAAAGCCGAAAGAAAATCCCGCTTAGAAAATGCGTCGTAACGGGAGAAATGAAACCAAAGAAAGAACTGATCCGCATTGTTCGTTCTAAAGAAGGTGAAGTGTCAGTTGACACTACTGGAAAAATGAACGGGCGCGGGGCTTACCTTTCTCTCGATAAAGAAACCATTCTTGCGGCAAAGAACAAACGTAGTTTACAGCAGCAATTTCAGACACAGATTGACGAACACATATTTGAGGAATTACTAGAACTAGCTGAAAAGGTGAAAAAACCAAATGACTGAATCTGAGTGGTATCCTTTGCTGGGTCTAGCAAATCGAGCTCGTAAAGTCGTGTCAGGAGAAGATCTGGTGATCAAAGAAATTCGACATGCGCGTGCTAAGCTGGTTCTTCTTGCAGCAGATGCCTCATCGAACACAGAGAAAAAGGTATCTGACAAATGCAAATTTTATAATGTTCCGGTTAGAAAAGTTGAAGACCGTTCCGTTCTCGGACGTTCTATAGGGAAAGAAGCTCGCGTAGTTGTCGCTGTCACTGACCAAGGCTTCGCTAAGAAGCTCATAAGCTTGCTCGATTAATTTATTTGGGGGTGAACGAATGGCTAAAGTGAGAGTATATGAATACGCAAAAGCCATAGATGTTTCAAGTAAAGATATTATAGCAGCGCTTAAGGATATGAACGTGGAAGTGAACAACCACATGGCGACGCTTGAAGACGACACTGTGAAAAAGCTAGACGCTATCTATAAAAAAGCCAAAGCAAAAGAGACAGCTAACGAGAAACCCGCAGAACAAAAAAAACAATCATCTAACAAAAACAATGATAGAAAGAAGAATGACGTGCAGAATAATCAATTTAATAAAAACAAAAAAAACAACAACCAAAACAAAAACAAAAATAAACGCGGCGGTCAAAACAAGTCGCAGCATCAGCAAGCAAGACCTGTGAAGCCTAAAAAAGAGCTTCCTGAAAAAATTGAATTTACAAATTCGATGACAGTCGGCCAGCTTGCTGAAGAACTTGGAAAAGAAACAGCTGAAATCATTAAAAAGCTCATGATGCTTGGTGTTATGGCAACGATCAACCAAGAGCTTGATAAAGATACAGTTGAATTAATCGCTTCTGAATATGGTGTTCCAGTAGAGGAAGTCATCATTTTAGAAGAAACTGAACTTGAAAAGTATGAAGTTGAAGATAAAGAAGAAGATATGCAAGTACGCCCCCCAGTTGTGACGATCATGGGACACGTTGACCACGGGAAAACAACGCTTCTTGACAGCATTCGTAAAACAAAAGTCGTAGAAGGCGAAGCTGGTGGAATTACGCAGCATATCGGTGCATACCAAATTGAAGAAAACGGCAAGAAAATCACGTTCCTTGATACACCTGGACACGCAGCATTCACAACCATGCGTGCACGTGGTGCTGAGGTAACCGATACGACGATCCTAGTCGTTGCAGCAGATGATGGTGTGATGCCGCAAACAATTGAAGCCATTAACCACGCGAAAGCAGCAGAGGTTCCAATCATTGTGGCTGTCAATAAAATTGACAAACCAACTGCTAACCCTGAACGTGTCATGCAGGAATTAACTGAGCATGGCCTTGTACCAGAAGCTTGGGGCGGCGAAACGATCTTCGTTCCGTTATCTGCAAAAACAGGTGAAGGCATTGACGAATTGATTGAAATGATCCTTCTTGTCAGCGAAGTAGCAGAACTGAAAGCCAACCCAAATCGTGCGGCTAAAGGAACTGTGATCGAGGCTGAGCTTGACAAAGGAAGAGGTTCTGTTGCAACCCTTCTTGTTCAAACTGGTACACTTCATGTAGGTGACCCAATCGTTGTCGGAAATACATTTGGCCGTGTTCGTGCAATGGTCAATGACATCGGACGCCGCGTGAAAACAGCAGGACCGTCTACACCTGTTGAAATCACTGGCTTAAACGATGTACCGAATGCAGGGGATCAGTTCCTCGTATTCAAAGATGAAAAAACAGCTCGTCAAGTAGGAGAGGCGCGTGCTTCAAAACAGCTTGATGAACAGCGTTCAGACAAAGCGAAATTATCTCTCGATGACCTATTTGAGCAAATCAAACAAGGTGATGTGAAAGATATCAACTTAATCGTGAAAGCAGACGTACAAGGTTCTGCTGAAGCCCTGACGGCAGCTCTTCAAAAAATTGAAGTAGAAGGCGTAAAAGTGAAAATCATCCATACGGGTGTTGGAGCGATTACAGAATCTGATATCATTTTAGCAAGTGCTTCTAATGCGATTGTGATCGGATTTAACGTACGTCCTGATGGGAATGCGAAGAGTACAGCTGAATCTGAAAACGTAGATATCCGCTTGCACCGCATTATCTATAAAGTAATCGATGAGATTGAAGCTGCGATGAAAGGGATGCTTGACCCAGAATACGAAGAAAAAATTATTGGTCAAGTTGAAGTGCGTCAAACGTTCAAAGTTTCTAAAATCGGTACAATTGCGGGCGGTTATGTCACTGAAGGAACAATTACTAGAGACAGTGGTATCCGACTAATCCGTGATGGCGTCGTCATTTTTGAAGGCGAAGTCGATGTATTGAAACGATTCAAAGACGATGTGAAAGAAGTTTCACAAGGCTATGAATGTGGTATTACCATTAAGAAATACAATGATATCCGTGAAGGTGATATCTTGGAATCATTCGTTATGCAAGAAATTGAAAGAAAATGATCGGTTATACCGAATGTGAGTGCATGATCTATGATGCATCCTCACTGAAGGAAAAACGTGCGGTTCTTCAGCGTATATTGACAAGAACGCGCCATAAATTCAATGTAACCATTGCTGAAATGGATTATCAGGATACGTGGCAGCGTACTTCAATTGGAATCGCCGTGATTTCCTCCTCTCGGGTTCAAGTGGAAAAAGAACTTCAGCGTGTATTAAGCTTTATTGATTCTTTTCCTGAAATTGAACGAACGATCACGAAAATTGAGTGGTTTTAATTAGAGGTGATAAGATCATGAGTATGAGAGCAACCCGTGTGGGTGAGCAAATGAAAAAAGAATTGGGCGACATCCTTGGCAGAAAGCTAAAAGATCCAAGAATCGGCTTTTTGACTGTAACCGATGTTGAAGTGTCCGGTGATTTGCAAATTGCCAAAGTGTATATTTCTGTTCTCGGTGACGAGAAGAAAAGAGAGGAAACCTTAAAAGGCCTGGCAAAGGCTAAAGGGTATATCCGCTCTGAAATTGGCAATCGAATCAGACTTCGCAAAACACCAGAGCTGCACTTTGAATTCGATGAGTCCGTTGATTACGGTAACCGAATTGAAAGCCTGATTGCTGAACTAAACACAAAAGATCACGAATAAGACGTTGAAATAAGGATAGACGATGATCGTCTGTCCTTTTTCATCGTTTATGAAAGGAGAGAACGCAGATGATAAACGGTGTTCTTTTATTACATAAAGAAAGAGGCATGACCTCTCACGACTGTGTGTTTAAAGTGAGAAAGATATTACACACAAAAAAAGTCGGACATACAGGAACCCTCGATCCAGAGGTGTCCGGTGTTTTGCCTATTTGTATTGGACGAGCGACGAAAATTGTAGAGTACTTAACAGATAAATCAAAAACGTATGATGCGGAAATCACGATTGGTTTTTCTACGACGACAGAAGATCAAACAGGTGAAATAGTTGAAGAAAAAAAGGTGCCTGAACCAATGTCAGAAGATGATATTGATGCTGTGCTGAAGCAGTTTGAAGGAACCATTGAACAGATTCCGCCAATGTTTTCGGCTGTAAAAATTGGCGGGAAGAAGCTCTATGAATATGCAAGAGAAGGAATTGAAATTGAGCGTCCAAGCCGCAAAATCACCGTTCATCGTATTGAGCGGACAACACCTGTCACATTTGAAGATGGTCAGGTATCATTCAGATTCACTGTTTTGTGTTCAAAAGGCACGTATGTCAGAACTTTAGCCGTTGATATCGGAAAGAAACTGGGATTCCCGGCCCACATGTCACATCTCATTCGTACAGGGTCAGGCGACTTTACGTTAGAGGAATGTATCACCCTTGACGAGCTGCGCGAGATCAGCGAGGAAGGAACGGTAGATGAGCACCTTGTGCCGATCGAGCGTGCGCTCAATCATTTGCCGAAATGGGAGATAAATGATACATTAGCAAGTAAAGTGGAAAACGGTGCAGTCCTGCCTATGCCTGATGAATTCGCTCATTTTGCAGAGGAAGATCGTGTCGCTGTCTTTGCTCCTTCAGGTCGTTGTATGGCGATTTATATGAAGCATCCGACCAAACAGAACCTGATGAAGCCGGCGAAGATTTTATCCCAGGACAAGCAATCTTAAAGAAAAGGTGACCATCTCGTGAAGACTATACATATTTCACACCCACATACATTAAATCAAAAGGATCAAGCCCCGTCTGTGATGGCTTTAGGGTATTTTGACGGTGTTCACCTCGGACATCAGAAAGTCATTGACGAAGCGAAAAGCATTGCGGAAAAAGAGGGATTGGTCTTAGCTGTCATGACCTTTCATCCGCACCCATCACATGTTCTGCAAAAAGCACGTGAACCAAAAGACTTAATTACACCGCTAGAGGATAAGATTGATTTTATTGAAAAGCTAGGCGCTGACTATTTATACATTGTACAATTCAGCGAAAGCTTTGCAGCACTGTCCCCTCAGGAGTTTGTGGATCAATATTTGGACGAACTGAATGTGAAGCATGCCGTTGCTGGTTTTGATTTTACGTTTGGGCGGTTTGGTGCAGGCACAATGGAAACGTTTGATGAATATGGGAAAGGGCGTATCGCTGCGACTATCGTACCTAAGCTTTCCAATCAAGACCGGAAAGTCAGCTCCACCCTCATACGTTCCGCATTGAAAAATGGGGACGTTGAATATGTGAGTGAGCTTCTAGGGAAACCTTATCAGCTGCGCGGTATTGTCATTCATGGAGACAAACGAGGACGGACGATTGGCTTTCCAACTGCCAATGTCGGTTTATCTGCTGAATACATTATTCCGCCAACAGGCGTATATGCAGTCAGAGCGGAAGTGAAGGGCAAAGTGTATGACGGCGTGTGTAACGTTGGCTACAAACCAACATTTTATGAAAAGCGTCCCGATCAGCCTGCTATTGAAGTGAATCTCTTTGATTTCAACGAAGAAATTTATGGTGAGCCGATTAAATTACAGTGGTACAAACGCATCCGCAGTGAACAAAAATTTAACGGTATTCAAGAATTAACGGCCCAAATTAGCCGAGATAAAGAAGAAGCGATTCAGTTTTTTCAACATCATCTCAATGAAACAAAAAAATCATAGAAAAACCGCTCTACCATTTGCAAAATCAGCATATTTTTAGTATGATAATTCCTGTAGCTTTAAAACCACTTACTTGGCAGGCCGACTTCACCGACGGTTGCGAGGTAGATGGGGCTAACATGATTTGGAGGTGAAACAGGATGGCTATTACTCAAGAGCGTAAAACTCAATTAATTAATGAGTTCAAAACACACGAATCTGATACTGGATCTCCAGAAGTTCAGATCGCTGTCCTAACAGAATCAATTAACAACTTGAACGAGCATTTACGTACTCATAAGAAAGATCACCACTCACGTCGCGGTCTTTTGAAAATGGTAGGTAGACGTCGTAATCTTCTTACGTATCTACGTAATAAAGACGTAACTCGTTACCGTGAGTTAATTAACAAACTAGGCTTACGTCGATAATCGTAAAAAGCGGGAGGATTCCCGCTTTTTTATCGTATAATCACCAATATTTTATGGTTAAAATGTTGAAAGAATGGCAAAAACCCTTCTACATACAGCTTTCACATTGATATGTGAAAATCATTTTGTTCATAATAAGAAATAACCTAAAAACTTTACGACAAGAGAGGAGTTTATCTCAGAATGGGACAAGAGAAACATGTCTTCACCATAGACTGGGCTGGACGTCAACTGACAGTTGAAACTGGCCAGCTTGCAAAGCAAGCAAACGGAGCGGTTCTCGTACGCTACGGAGATACGGCTGTACTTAGCTCAGCCACAGCTTCTAAAGAACCAAAACCACTTGATTTTTTCCCGCTCACTGTGAACTACGAAGAAAGATTATATGCAGTAGGTAAAATTCCTGGTGGTTTCATTAAAAGAGAGGGTCGCCCAAGTGAAAAAGCAATCCTTGCGAGCCGCTTAATTGACAGACCGATCCGCCCGCTATTTGCAGATGGATTTAGAAATGAAGTACAAGTCATTAGTATTGTCATGAGTGTGGACCAAGATTGTTCATCTGAAATGGCTGCAATGTTTGGCTCATCTTTAGCATTATGTGTGTCTGACATTCCATTTGAGGGGCCAATCGCTGGTGTTACAGTAGGACGAGTAGATGGACAGCTGATCATCAACCCAAATGTTGAGCAGCTTGAGCAAAGCGATATCAACCTTGTTGTAGCTGGAACAAAAGATGCGATCAACATGGTAGAGGCTGGTGCTGATGAAGTGCCAGAAGAAACGATGCTTGAAGCCATCATGTACGGCCATCAAGAGATCAAACGCTTAATCGAATTCCAAGAGGAAATTGTGAAAGCTGTTGGTAAAGAAAAAATCGATATTCCTTTATATGAAGTCGATCAAGCACTAGCAGAGGAAGTAAAAGCACTTGCTGAAGCTGATCTGCTGAAAGCGATTCAAGTACATGAGAAGCATGCTCGTGAAGATGCGATCAGTGCTGTGAAAAAAGCTGTGATTGAGAAATTTGAAGAAGAAGAGCGAGACGAAGCAACACTGAAACAAGCGAAGGATGTCTTAAACAAGCTTGTGAAAAACGAAGTCCGCCGCCTGATCACAGAAGAAAAAATACGTCCAGATGGACGCGGTGTTGATCAAATCCGCCCACTTTCTTCTGAAGTAGGAATTCTTCCAAGAACGCACGGTTCAGGGTTATTTACAAGAGGGCAAACACAGGCACTCAGTATCTGTACTTTAGGTGCACTTGGAGATGTTCAAATTCTAGATGGTCTTGGTGTTGAAGAGTCTAAACGATTCATGCACCATTATAACTTCCCGCAATTCAGTGTCGGTGAGACAGGTCCAATGCGTGGCCCAGGCCGCCGCGAAATTGGGCATGGTGCGCTAGGTGAACGTGCATTAGAGCCAGTGATCCCATCCGAAAAAGATTTCCCTTATACGATTCGCCTTGTGTCAGAGGTATTAGAATCAAACGGATCTACTTCACAAGCAAGTATTTGCGCGAGCACACTTGCGATGATGGATGCAGGTGTTCCGATTAAAGCACCAGTTGCAGGGATTGCCATGGGACTTGTTAAATCTGGCGAATACTACACAGTGCTGACAGACATTCAAGGAATGGAAGATGCACTTGGAGATATGGACTTTAAAGTAGCAGGTACATCAAAAGGTGTAACAGCACTTCAAATGGACATTAAAATCGACGGTCTATCAAAAGACATTTTAGAAGAAGCGCTTCAACAAGCGAAAAAAGGAAGAATGGAAATTTTAGATAGCATGCTGTCGACGATTCCATCTTCTAGAGGAGAATTGTCACGTTATGCACCAAAAATCTTAACGATGACAATCAATCCGGATAAAATTCGCGATGTCATTGGACCAAGCGGTAAACAAATCAATAAAATCATTGAAGATACCGGTGTGAAAATCGATATTGAACAAGATGGTACAATCTTTATCTCTTCTACAGAAGAAGACATGAACCAAAAAGCGAAGAAAATCATTGAAGATCTTGTCAGAGAAGTTGAAGTAGGGCAACTTTACTTAGGTAAAGTAAAACGCATTGAAAAATTCGGTGCCTTCCTTGAAATCTTCAGCGGCAAAGATGGACTTGTTCATATTTCTGAGCTTGATCTTGAGCGTGTTGGCAAAGTGGAAGATGTCGTGAAGATTGGTGACGAATTACTCGTCAAAGTCACTGAAATCGATAAACAAGGCCGTGTAAACCTTTCTCGCAAAGCTGTTTTACGTGAAGAAAAGGAAAAAGAAGAAAAACAGTCTTAATGAGAACAAATAAAATGTTAGAAGCCAGGTATCCGTGCCAGGCTTCTTTCTTTTCTTGCAGGCAACAATAGTTCTACCTTGTTTCTCCCCATCATAATTTGTGGTAAAGGGGAGGGACAACCATTGAAAAAAACGTTACCAGTCATTGTGTTTGTGTTTTTACTGCTCGTGTCATATCAAACGATGAAGCAGCCGGCTGCTGTCACATATATTGAATCAATGAAAGAGCACGCCGAGGTAGCATCTGTTTCAACAGATCATTTGTATCAAGAGATTGAATCGAAGTCTTCTGACTATGAAGTGAAGGCGCAAAATGCTAAGATTGATAAAGTGTGGAAAAAGATACCTGGTTTGAATGGACAGACGGTGGATATTGATGCCTCGTACGAAAACATGAAGGCACGAGGCGTATTCGATGAAAAGCGGCTTGTTTTGAAAGAAACAAAGCCATCTGTTCATTTACATGAACTTGGTGCTGAACCGATCTATAAGGGACACCCGGATAAGAAGATGAATGCATTCCTGATCAATGTCGCTTGGGGCGACGAGCATTTAACAAAGATGTTGAATACACTAAAAAAGCATCAAGTGAAGGCGACCTTTTTCTTAGAAGGCAAGTGGGTGAAAAACAGTACAGACCTTGCCAAAAAAATCGTGGCAGATGGTCATGAAATTGGAAATCATTCATACAATCACCCGGATATGCGCACACTGACAAGAGAACGAGCATTAGAGCAGATTACCAAAACAAATCGCCAAATTGAAGAATCCCTTGGAAAAAAACCGAAATGGTTTGCGCCTCCAAGCGGCAGCTTTAAAGAAGAAACAGTAAAGCTTGCCATGCAAGAAGGAATGGAAACCATTATGTGGACAGTAGACACCATTGACTGGCAAAAGCCATCACCAGCCATTTTGCAAAAACGGGTGCTGGGGAAAATTCATAATGGGGCGATGATATTAATGCATCCAACAGATGCAACGGCAAAAAGTCTTGACGCACTTATCACTCAAATCAAGGAAAGAGGATATGAATTAGGAACGGTTTCTGACCTCCTAAGTGAAAAAAGACACCCGTGATGCGATCTGTTTGTTGAATAGGAGGAGCAAAAACTTGGTCAAAACGTATACATGCCAAAATGGAGTAAGAATTGTACTCGAAAACAATCCCACTGTGAGATCTGTCGCAATTGGCGTCTGGATTGGAACAGGTTCTAGACATGAGACACCAGAAATTAATGGGATCTCACACTTTTTAGAGCATATGTTCTTTAAAGGAACAAAGACGAGATCCGCACGTGATATCGCAGAATCCTTTGACCGCATTGGTGGTCAAGTGAATGCCTTTACATCAAAAGAATATACTTGCTATTATGCAAAGGTGCTTGATTCACATGCTGGCTATGCCCTCGATGTATTAAGCGACATGTTTTTTCACTCTGCTTTTGACGAGGAAGAGCTGAAGAAAGAAAAAAATGTTGTCTATGAAGAAATTAAAATGTATGAGGATACACCTGATGACATCGTTCATGATTTGTTAAGCAAAGCCATTTACGGTGACCATTCATTAGGTTATCCGATTCTAGGAACAGAGGAAACCCTCTCTACTTTTAACGGTGACTTACTTAGAAAATATATGGATGAATTCTACACGCCAGACCGCGTCGTCATCTCGGTTGCAGGGAACGTAGATGACACCTTCATTCGAGAGGTTGAAAAATTGTTTGGCTCCTATGAAGGGAAAGGGAAAAAGCAACCTGTAGAAGCTCCGCAATTCCACTATGACAAGCTCACACGCAAAAAGGAAACAGAACAGGCGCACCTTTGCATGGGCTTTAACGGCCTTCCGGCTGGAGATGAGGGCATTTATGACTTGATCGTCTTAAACAATGTTCTGGGCGGAAGCATGAGCAGCCGCTTGTTCCAAGACGTAAGGGAAGATAAAGGACTTGCGTATTCCGTATTCAGCTATCATAGCTCATTTGCAGATAACGGAATGCTGACGATCTATGGTGGAACTGGAGCGAAGCAGCTTAACCTTCTATCTGAAACGATCCTTCAAACATTAGACGTCTTAAAACGTGATGGAATCACGCAGAAAGAACTTGAGAACTCGAAGGAGCAAATGAAAGGCAACCTGATGCTCAGTCTTGAAAGCACAAACAGCAAGATGAGCCGAAATGGTAAAAATGAATTGCTTCTTGGCAGACATCGTACACTCGATGAAATTATTGATGAAATCAATCACGTCACATTAGACGGCGTGAATAACTTATCTAAAAGAATCTTCACAGAAGATTATGCGCTCTCGCTTATTAGTCCGACAGGTGATCAGCCATCATAAAGTAAACAACACGGCAGGCTTCTCAAGAGGTCTGCCGTTTATTGTATATAAAGAAGAAAGGGGCTCTGCTTTCATGAAATATGAAAAACTGAAACAGCTCTCTCCGCTGCTTAGACAAGCCATCTCTTTCCAGCCGATCACATCTGGCTTTTCAGGAGACCGCACCTTTTTGGTCACAACATCTAGTGAAAAGCTGGTGCTCAAGCTATCAGACATCCGGAAATATGCCAGTCTAAAAAGAAAAGCGTCCGTTCTGCAAAAGTTAAAAGATCGAGGGGTTCTTTGTTCTGAAGTGATGGAGATCGGAATGAGTGCTGAACAAAGCTGTACCTTTCGTATTTTTCCCTTTATCGAAGGGGAGAATGCTAGAGCATCCATTCATCGGCTCACAAACGAAGAGCAGTATGAAATCGGAAGGCGGGCAGGTAGAGACCTGAGTCTTATCCATACATATCATGCACCTGCTCATGAAGCGCCGTGGGGTGAGAAGGTCATGGCGAAACATGAACGGTATATCCATGCCTATCAATCAAGTGGAGTGGCCTTTTCTCATGATCAGTTCGTATTAGATTTTATTCAGTCGCATGCTGATGCGGTAAAGGGGAGACCTCATCAGTTCCAGCATGATGATTTTCATTTAGGGAATATCCTGTTGCAAGGGAATCAGTATGCTGGCGTGATCGATTTCGATCAATCCGACTTTGGCGACCCCATTCATGACTTTTATAAACTGTCTTTATTTAGTCGAGAAATCAGCATTCCATTTTCAGCAGGGCAAGTGGATCACTATTTGAGTAAGCAGGGCATAAATGATTTTTGGCTTCTTTTTTCCATCTACACAGCAATGAGTTGCTTTTCTTCTATTGTCTGGACGTTATCCTATGATCCGGGACATGTCAAAGACATGGTGAACCGGGTGGATAGAATACTGAAAGATCATAAGCGCTTTACTCAACTTCAGCCAGTTTGGTATGCAGATTGGCATCACTTGTGATATGGAGAAAGGGACGGTCTATTCCTTCTTTTTGCTGCATATATGATATGGAAGGGAAGTGATGCGATTTTGAGGCTAAGTGAGCTGTCAGGAAAAGAGATCGTCGATATCAAAAGAGCGGAGCGGCTTGGCGTGCTTGGACAAACCGACCTTGAAATCAATGAACAGGACGGTCAAATTACAGCACTCATCATACCTTCCGTCAAGTGGTTTGGCCTTCGAAAACAAGGAAATGACATCCGCGTCCCGTGGAATCACATTCAAAAAATAGGATCAGATATGATCATTCTCGATGTGCCTGAAGAACTCCAGCCGCACGGGGACAAAGAGCACCCATCATAAAAGGGTGCTTTCAGCGTGTAGACAAACCCTCGCATTCTTTGTCAGTCCTGCGTGCCGGTGCTCACGAATGTCAAATTCGCTCCGCGCCGGTACTCGTCCTTCCTAGACTGCAAAGGTTTTCATGTCACGCTGAAAAGAAGACAAAGGACTAAAATCAAGTTCATTTTAGCCCTTTGTCAATAATCTGAGAGCACCCATCATAAAAGGGTGCTCTTTTTCTTTTCTCATCCCGATTTGTTCACAGGCTGAATCCTCTCCTCATATGCTAAAAGGGAGATTCGGAAAATATTACAGACTTTTTTAAATAAAGAAGGTGAACGGTCAGTATGTTGAGCGGTTTAACGGTTGCGGTAATCGGGGGAGATGCAAGGCAGCTAGAAATCATTCGCAAGCTGTCACAGCAGCATGCCAAAGTATTTTTGGTCGGATTTGATCAGTTGGATCATGGGTTTATCGGAGCTGAAAAGTTGAAAATGTCAGAACTTCCTTTTGAACAGGTAGACAGTATGATCTTGCCAGTATCAGGTGCTACGGATGAAGGGGTCGTTGCCACCGTTTTCTCAAATGAGAAGGTCGTGCTAGAACCAGCATATTTAGAAAGAACCCCTGCACATTGTATCTTGTACTCAGGTATTTCTAATACGTACTTAGACAATCTGGCAAAGCAGGTGAACCGGAAGCTTGTGAAGCTGTTTGAGCGAGATGATATTGCCATTTATAACTCTATTCCAACAGTTGAAGGGATTATCATGATGGCCATTCAGCAAACGGACTATACGATTCATGGGTCACATGTTGCTGTTCTCGGGCTTGGAAGAACAGGGCTCACAATTGCACGCACATTTCGGGCGCTGGGTGCGGATGTGAAAGTAGGTGCTGCCGATACAGCCCATTTAGCGCGAGCCTTTGAGATGGGACTTGACCCGTTTTCAATGGACCGATTAAAAGATGAAGTAACAGATGTTGATATCATCATCAATACGATTCCAAGCCTTGTATTAGATTCATCTGTCATCGTCAGCATGACACCAAAGACACTCATTTTGGATATCGCCTCCCGCCCAGGCGGAACAGACTTTGATTTTGCACAAAAGCACGGAGTGAAGGCACTTCTTGCACCGGGACTTCCAGGAATTGTTGCACCAAAGACAGCCGGGCAGATCATTGCAAAGGTGCTTTCCGGACTCCTATGTGAACTTGCGGAAGAAAAGAGGGGGATGACATCATGACAACATTAAAGGGGAAAAGAATCGGCTTTGGCTTAACAGGTTCCCACTGTACGTATGAAGCCGTTTTTCCGCAAATCGAAGCACTTGTTAAAGAAGGGGCAGAGGTGCGTCCTGTCGTGTCGTATACGGTGCAAAACACGAATACGAGATTCGGAGAAGGAGCCGACTGGATTGATCGTATTGAGAAAGTGACGGGATTTCAAGCGATTGACTCAATCGTAAAGGCAGAGCCGCTCGGACCAAAGCTCCCACTCGATTGTATGGTCATTGCGCCTTTAACGGGCAATTCAATGGCGAAGTTTGCAAATGCGATGACAGACAGTCCAGTTTTAATGGCTGCAAAGGCCACCATTCGGAATCATCGTCCCGTCGTTTTAGGTATCTCAACAAACGATGCACTAGGCTTAAATGGTACAAATCTCATGAGGCTAATGTCGACAAAGAACATTTTCTTTATTCCGTTTGGCCAAGATGATCCATTCAAAAAGCCAACATCCATGGTGGCACATATGGATCTTCTGACGAAAACAGTAGAAGAGGCGCTCGAGCATAGACAAATTCAGCCGATTTTAATTGGATCAAACGAATAATAGATTCACTAGAAAATCATGAAAGATTCAAAAAAGGTACTTCAAGCCTTGCTTTTCTATGGTAAAATAAAATGTAAAAAGTCATAGGATGGCCATCCGAATGAAAAGAATCATGGATGGGTCGGAAGGAGTTTTACTGATGGGAAGAGGATTGCATGTAGCTGTAGTTGGAGCGACTGGAGCTGTCGGTCAACAAATGTTAAAAACACTAGCTGACAGGGATTTTGAAATGGATACACTCACTCTACTATCCTCAAAACGTTCTGCTGGAACAAAAGTGACATTCAGAGGTCAAGAGTATACCGTTCAAGAAGCAACACCTGAAAGCTTTGAAGGGGTCAACATTGCACTATTCAGTGCTGGCGGAAATGTTTCCAAGGCGCTAGCTCCTGAAGCGGTCAAACGAGGTGCGATTGTTGTTGATAATACAAGTGCTTTTCGTATGGACGAAAATACCCCTCTTGTCGTACCAGAGGTAAACGAAAAAGATTTGCATGACCATCAAGGGATCATTGCAAATCCTAACTGTTCAACGATTCAAATGGTGGCGGCACTAGAACCACTTCGTCAGGCATATGGCTTGAAAAAAGTCATTGTATCCACCTACCAAGCAGTATCAGGTGCAGGACATGAAGCCATTGACGAACTATACAGCCAGTCGCAAGCCATTTTAAATAAAGAAGATGTGACACCAGAAGTCATGCCTTATCAAATTGCCTTTAATGCGATCCCGCAAATTGATAAATTCCAAGACAATGGCTATACATTTGAAGAAATGAAAATGATCAACGAAACGAAAAAAATCATGCACTTGCCTGAGCTGGAAGTAGCGGCAACATGTGTGAGACTTCCAATTGAAACGGGTCATTCAGAATCTGTTTACGTTGAACTTGAATCAAATGACGCGACAGTTGATGACATCAAGTCCATCCTAAAAGATGCACCAGGGATTACGTTACAAGATGATCCGTCTCAGCAAATTTATCCAATGCCTGCAAATGCTGTTGGAAAAAATGACGTATTTGTCGGCCGCATTCGGAAAGATTTGGATCGTCCAAATGGGTTCCATTTGTGGATTGTATCTGATAACCTGCTGAAAGGCGCTGCATGGAACTCAGTTCAAATTGCAGAAAGCTTAAAAGCATTAAAATTAGTTTAACATTCAATGGATGATGAGGACGAACAGAAGAGAGTTAGGCATCTTTCGCCTGCTCTCTTCTGTTACGTCAGAATGAACTTGGAGTGAAAACAGTGAAAATAATTGTTCAAAAATTTGGCGGTACATCTGTCAAAGATGATCAAGGGAGAAAAAGGGCACTTGCACATATCTTATCTGCAAAAGAGAAAGGCTATAAATCGGTCGTTGTCGTTTCTGCAATGGGACGAAAAGGCGATCCTTATGCGACAGATACGCTGCTTGGACTGCTATATGGCAGCGCCCAGCACATGACCAATCGAGAAAAAGATTTACTCGTGTCTTGCGGAGAAAATATTTCTGCTGTCGTTTTTTCAAGTATGCTGAATGAAAACGGACTGAAGGCTGTTGCCATGACAGGATCTCAGGCAGGTTTTGTGACGGATCAAGAGCATACGAATGCGAAAATTATTGACATGAAGTGTGAACGTCTTGAGGCGGCACTTTCTGAACATGATGTGGTCGTCGTCGCTGGGTTCCAAGGAGCTGCGAAAAATGGAGACGTGACAACAATCGGACGAGGCGGAAGTGATACATCAGCTGCTGCATTAGGTGCTGCATTGCAGGCAGATTTCATCGATATTTTTACAGATGTAGAAGGTGTTATGACAGCAGATCCCCGCATCGTCGAAAATGCAAAACCACTAAGAGTCGTGACGTATACGGAAATTTGTAACCTTGCCTACCAAGGTGCAAAAGTCATTCACCCAAGAGCTGTTGAAATTGCCATGCAGGCAAAAGTACCAATGAGGGTCAGATCAACATACTCTGATGATGAGGGCACACTTGTAACGTCACACTACTCAGATCAAATGAGTCATGATGTATACGACCGCCTGATTACGGGGATTGCTCATGTCAACGATGTCACACAAATCAAAGTCCCGGCAAAAGAGGGGCAATATAGCGTACAAACAGAAGTCTTTAAAGCAATGGCAAACGCACAAATCAGTGTCGATTTCTTCAACATTACACCGAGTGAAATTGTGTATACAGTGACAGGTGCAATGACTGAAAAAGCAACGTCGATTCTAAAAGACCTTGGCTATACACCGGTTGTGACAACAAATTGTGCGAAGGTATCAGCTGTTGGTGCAGGCATTATGGGCGTACCAGGTGTCACATCTAAAATTGTATCGGCATTATCCGAGCAAAATATTCCGATTTTACAATCGGCTGACAGTCATACGACCATTTGGGTGCTCGTGCACGAAGAAAACATGAGAGCGGCTGTCAATGCCCTGCACGAAGTGTTTGAACTTTCAAGATAAATGTGATTGAATCATGATGAGGTGAAAAAAATGAATTTCGGAAATATCGCAACAGCTATGATTACACCTTTTGATAAAAAGGGCAACATCGATTTCCAAAAGCTATCAATTCTCATTGATTACTTGTTAAAAAACGGCAGTGACTCTTTGGTCGTTGCAGGTACAACAGGCGAATCGCCAACTTTATCGACGGAAGAAAAAGTCGCTCTTTTTCAGCAATCGGTGAAACTAGCAAATGGTCGTTGTAAAATCATTGCAGGAACGGGCAGTAATAACACAAATGCGTCTATCAAACTAACAAAAAAAGCAGAAGAAGCGGGCGTTGATGCAGTGATGCTTGTCGTACCTTACTACAACAAGCCATCACAGGAAGGCATGTATGCACACTTTAAAGCAATTGCCGAGTCTACATCTCTTCCTGTCATGCTTTACAATGTACCAGGAAGAACGGCTGCTTCATTAGCACCAGAAACAACGATTAAGCTTGCACAAATACCAAATATCGTTGCCATCAAAGAAGCAAGCGGCGATCTAGATGCCATGACAAAAATCATTGCAGAGACGCCAGAAGATTTTGATGTATATTCTGGTGACGACAGCCTAACACTTCCTGCTGTTGCGGTTGGTGCAAAAGGAGTCGTCTCTGTGGCCTCTCATATCGTAGGCCTTGATATGCAGCAGATGCTAAAAAGCTACGCTTCTGGTCAAACAGCCAACGCAGCATTGATCCATCAAAAGCTGCTGCCGATCATGAACCAGATGTTCTCAGCACCAAATCCGACGCCTGTCAAAACAGCCCTTCAGTTGAAAGGATTAGATGTCGGATCAGTTCGTCTCCCGCTTTTACCTTTGTCAGAAGAAGAGAGACTGAATTTAAGCAGCGTATTAAACAGCTGATCAAAACAAAAAATTTCGTAAGCGGTCATTCTCAGATGTCCCTGAGTATGACCGTTTTTTATACATAAACACTTTCTTAAAATGTGACTTCATCTTGTTTTCTAAAATTAGATTCAGTTATAATAGCATTAAGCGATGATGGACGGGCTTGAGACTAGGAGGATTAGAATTTTGAAAAAGAAAAATACAGAGAACGTAAGAATTATTGCACTGGGAGGCGTTGGAGAAATCGGGAAAAACTTATATGTCATTGAGATTGATTCCGACATATTTGTTGTAGATGCAGGACTCATGCATCCAGAAAACGAAATGCTTGGCATTGACGTCGTCATTCCTGATATCTCTTATTTAACGGAACGTGCTGATCGGGTGAAAGCAATTTTTCTTACCCACGGACATGATGAGGCAATCGGAGGCGTATTCCATTGCTTAAGCAAATTGTCTGTACCAGTCTACGGAACGAAGCTAACCCTTGCGTTACTTCGAGAAAAGTTAAAACAATACGGTTTCAATCAAAAAGCTGATTTGCGTGAGGTTCATGCAAAATCGGTGATTACATTTGATACAACAAAGGTATCATTCTTTAGAACGAATCACAGTATCCCTGATTCAGTCGGGATCAGCTTCAAAACATCTCTTGGTTCCATCGTATGCACAGGTGATTTTAAATTTGATCAAACCCCAGCGCTTAACCAAGCCTGTGACATCGGAGAGATTGCGAAAATTGGAAACAACGGCGTTCTAGCACTGCTTTCAGACAGTGTAAATGCTGAAAAACCAGGCTATACACCTTCTGAGGCGCTCGTCCAAGACGAAATCTCAAATGCGATGTATAATGCTGAAAATCGTGTCATTGTAGCTGTATCTTCATCTAATATTAACCGTGTACAGCAAATCATTAATGCGACGATTCAAAATGGCCGTAAGCTTGCAGTAGCAGGAAAGAACATGATGACGACTCTTCAGCTTGCGATCAAACTTGGGTATGTGACAGCAGACGAAGAACTATTTATGCCAGTGCAAGAAGTGAAAAAAATGGCGAAAAAAGATGTGGTCATCCTGACAGCAGGAAGCCACGGTGAGCCTTTAGCTGCTTTAACAAAAATGGCGAAACAAAATCACAAACAGCTTCATATCGAAAAAGATGATACCGTTGTGATTGCGTCAACACCTCTTCCTGGACAGGAACTCACATATTCGAAAACTGTGGATTTCCTGACACGAAGCGGAGCACAGGTGATTTTTGCTCAAAAGCGTGTGCATGTATCTGGACATGGCTGCCAAGAAGAGTTAAAGCTGATGCTGAATTTACTAAAACCGAAGTATTTAATTCCAGTAAATGGCGAATATCGTATGCAAAAAGCACATTCTCGTATTGCTGAAGAAGTGGGAATGAAACGCAGTGACATTTTCTTGATTGATAAAGGAGATGTTGTTGAATTCAGAGGACAGAATGTAAAGATCGGTGAAAAAGTTCACCAAGGTAATATTTTGATCGATGGTCTTGGCGTTGGTGATATCGGAAATATTGTATTACGCGATAGACGTCTATTGTCTCAAGATGGCATTTTAATTGTCGTCATTACGCTCGATAAACAAAAGAAACAATTAATTTCTGGACCTGAAATCATCACAAGAGGATTTGTTTATGTAAGAGAATCCGAAGAATTGATTGAGAAAGCAACAGACATGGTAAAAGGAATTGTCAAAGAGCAAACGGAAAATTCGGTTGTTGAATGGTCAACACTGAAACAATCGATGCGCGATGTATTAAATCAATTCCTATATGAAAAAACAAAACGTAAGCCGATGATCATTCCAATTATTATGGAAGTGTGATCATAAAGTCCAAGGAGCATAAGCTCTTTGGGCTTTTTTAATGCGGATGGAATATGACCTTCTTGTTCATAATAGGAGGAGAGTTTTTAGGAAAGGATGGAGACAAATGGACGAACAGAATGAACAGCAGCCTGAGCGAAAACCAGAAGAAAAAGACAGCATTATGAGCAAGATACAACAGCTTGGTGAAACAGCAGTACCACAATTGTCACAAGATACAAATATACATTGCCTCACCATTATTGGACAAATTGAAGGTCACATGCAGCTTCCGCCACAAAATAAAACAACCAAATACGAACATGTCATTCCTCAAATCGTAGCAGTTGAACAAAACCCAAAAATTGAAGGACTTCTGATCATTTTAAATACAGTGGGCGGCGATGTAGAAGCGGGACTAGCCATTGCGGAAATGCTGGCTTCTTTATCCAAGCCGACAGTATCCATTGTACTTGGCGGCGGCCATTCCATTGGCGTCCCGATCGCTGTATCGTGCGATTATTCATACATTGCAGAAACAGCCACGATGACCATTCATCCTGTGCGCTTAACCGGTCTTGTGATTGGTGTTCCGCAGACCTTTGAATACCTAGATAAAATGCAGGAAAGAGTCATTAACTTTGTCACAAGCCACTCAGATATTACAGAAGAGAAGTTTAAAGAGCTCATGTTCTCAAAAGGCAATCTCACAAGAGACATTGGGACAAATGTCGTTGGTCATGAGGCGGCAGAATACGGACTGATGAATGAAGTAGGCGGTGTAGGACAAGCAATTAAAAAGTTGAACGAACTCATTGGAGACAGGGCAGCTCAAAACGAGGGGTTGATCCAATGATTTTATATACCCCGATGCCTTATGAAGCCATTTACGCCGAGGAACAAGAGGGTCGCAAACTGCAGCAGGTACACATTCAAGGTGTGCCAGTGATGGTTGAAATGAAAGAAGATGAAGCGGAAATCGTTCAAGTAATGAGTACCAACCCAATGGATTTTTTGAATCAAGAGCTTGCACCAGGCAAGCGATTGAAGTTGCAATTAGGGACGAATCAAACCGACTCATATGAATGATTCTATGCTATAATAAAGGGAAAACTTACAACAAGATGCAGCCAAAACCAGGCTGCTTTCTTTCTGATCTTTCGGTAGGTTATATTTTCTTTCGTAGTAAGGTGATGAGTATGGCGAAAAAGAGAAAACGTAAAACAAGAAAAAAACAAAATAAACAGCTAAAACTGAAATATGAACTCAATGGGTTAGTCTGTATTGCCATAGCGATCATTGCCATTTTACAGCTGGGTGTTGTGGGACAAACCTTTGTACATCTATTCCGGTTCTTTGCAGGTGAATGGTTTATTCTCTGCCTGATCGGATTATTTCTTTTTGGTGTGACGATCTTCTGGAAAAAACAAATTCCTGATTTGCTGACAAGAAGAAAAGCAGGTCTATATTGCATCATTGCTAGTATCTTGCTTTTATCACATGTAAAGCTTTTTCAGCATCTTTCAGCTGCAGGCATAATAGGCTCTCAAAGTGTGATCAGAAATACGTTTGAGCTGTTTTTAATGGACATAAAAGGGGAGACAGGGACGCCCGATTTAGGCGGCGGAATGATCGGTGCCATATTATTTGCGGCCTCTTATTTCTTGTTTGCACAAGCAGGCTCTCAAATCATGGCCATTGTTCTGATGCTGATTGGCGTTGTGCTGATCACAAACCGGTCCCTCCAAGAAATGGTCAAAAAAGTAACGCTGCCTGTCTCACAATTTATGGTGAAGCAGTGGAAGGCATTTGTCCAAGATATGAAAGGGATCAGGCAGGCAAAAAAGAACGCACCCTCTCAAAAAACAAGTGAAAAGAAAAAACGTTCCCGCGTCCAAGATGAGGACGAAGATGATCATATCTTGATCGAGGAGGAACCGCCCGTTTCTGACAATAGCCAGCCCATTATTTCAAGTTTTGCAGATAGGGATGATATTCTCAAACCGCCTGTTCAAAAGCAGCAGGTGATAAAAGAGGCAGATCCTCTTCAAGAGAATGGACAAAGCGCCTCATCTCAAGGTGCGGTGGATGAAGTAAAAGAAGCCCCGCCTATGACGTTCACTGAGCTTGAAAACAAAGATTACGAATTACCGTCGCTTGATATTTTAGCTGAACCGCAGCATTCAGGTCAGCAAACAGATAAGAAAAATATATACGAAAATGCCAGAAAGCTTGAAAAAACGTTTCAAAGCTTTGGTGTAAAAGCAAAAGTCACACAGGTTCATTTAGGACCGGCCGTGACAAAATATGAAGTATATCCAGATGTCGGTGTGAAGGTAAGTAAGATCGTCAACTTAAGTGATGATTTAGCTCTTGCTTTAGCAGCAAAAGACATTCGAATCGAGGCCCCAATTCCAGGTAAATCAGCCATCGGAATTGAGGTTCCGAACGCAGAAATCGCGATGGTCTCTTTAAAAGAGGTTTTAGAATCGAAGCAAAATGACCGTCCAAATGCCAAGCTGCTCATAGGACTGGGCCGAAATATTTCTGGTGAAGCTGTGCTTGCTGAATTGAATAAGATGCCGCATTTACTTGTTGCCGGCTCGACTGGAAGCGGAAAAAGTGTATGTATCAATGGCATTATCACAAGTATTCTCATGAGAGCAAAACCTCATGAAGTGAAGATGATGATGATTGATCCGAAGATGGTGGAATTAAATGTCTATAACGGCATTCCGCATTTACTCGCTCCGGTTGTAACGGACCCAAAAAAAGCCTCCCAGGCACTCAAAAAAGTAGTGAGTGAAATGGAGCGACGCTATGAATTATTTTCTCATACGGGAACAAGAAATATAGAAGGATACAATGATTACATTAAACGAATGAATCAAACAGAAGAGGCCAAGCAGCCAGAGCTTCCTTATATTGTCGTCATTGTAGACGAGCTTGCAGATTTAATGATGGTCGCGTCCTCTGATGTGGAAGATTCCATTACAAGGCTTTCTCAAATGGCACGTGCCGCGGGGATTCATTTAATTATCGCGACACAAAGACCTTCTGTTGATGTCATTACAGGTGTCATTAAAGCAAACATCCCTTCCCGCATTGCATTTAGCGTATCCTCACAAACAGATTCAAGAACCATCCTCGATATGGGAGGCGCAGAAAAACTGCTGGGCAGAGGGGATATGCTGTTTTTACCAGTCGGTGCTAACAAACCAGTTCGTGTGCAAGGCGCCTTTTTATCAGATGAAGAAGTAGAACATGTCGTTGATCATGTTATCACACAGCAAAAAGCGCAATACCAAGAAGAAATGATTCCAACTGAAGAAACGCAGGATCAGCTTGCCGCTGTGGACGATGATTTATATGATGAAGCAGTTGAACTGATCATTGGCATGCAGACGGCTTCTGTCTCTATGCTGCAAAGGAGATTCCGCATCGGTTATACACGTGCGGCACGCCTGATTGACGCAATGGAAGAACGCGGTGTTGTCGGGCCGTATGAGGGAAGTAAACCGAGAGAAGTCCTGCTTTCAAAAGAACAATATGACGAGCTCTCTTCATAAATCGAAGAGAGCTTTCCTAAAATAAAGTTAACCATATATTGATTATGTTAACTGGATGTCAGACTATTTATTTATTTGCAAAAACATGATATAGTTATGTTCATCTTATCTCGGAATAGAGATTTCTCATCTTATCATTTGCATTGATTAGACGGAGGGAAAACATGTCGACCAAAACAGACAATCGCCATTTATATTTGAAAGTGATTGACCGTATCAAAGAAGATATCCAAACAGGCGTATATGCCGAAAAAGAAAAGCTGCCTTCTGAGTTTGAGCTCTCAAAGCTGTTAGGCGTGAGCAGAGCGACACTGCGTGAAGCCCTTCGTATATTAGAAGAAGAGAAATACTTAATTAGAAGGCATGGTGTGGGGACTTTCGTCAACTCAAGACCGCTCTTTTCTACAGGCATTGAACAGCTGACAAGTGTCACGAAAATGATTGAGCAGGTCAATATGACGCCAGGCACCATCTTTTTATCCTCTCAAGAAGGGGAGCCAACAGAGAATGATATCATCCGTTTTCAATGTGAGGAATCCGATAAGGTTTTTTCAATGGAACGCGTTCGAACGGCAGATGGACAGCCAGTCGTTTATTGTTTAGATAAAATTCCGGTCAAACACCTTCCCGCTTCTTTTACACATGAAGAAGAGTCGCTTTTTGAGCTGTTTGGACGAGAACCGCATAGCGGAATTAAATATGCAGTTGCTGACATCGAACCGATTGGTTATCATGATCAGGTCTCACCGATACTTGAATGTGACCCGGAAACAGCGTTATTATTATTGAAACAAATGCACTATGATCAGGATGATCAGCCGGTCTTATACTCGCTCAATTACTTTCGAGCGGATAAATTCAGCTTTCATGTCATACGTAAACGATTTTAACCAAGCAGTCGCTTTCATAGGCGGTTGCTTTTTGTTTGCCCATACATAAAACCCGCAAAACTTGCCACACTAATATGTAACAGTATATAGAATTGGGTGAATGATGTTGGGCGAGAAAACAGTCAGTAAAAAGAATATTATTGCATTATCATCAGTGCCTCTAATCATGACACTTGGGAACTCGATGTTAATACCCGTACTGCCAGAGATAGAAAAGAAACTCTCGATCACTTCCTTTCAAGTCTCACTCATTATTACGGTATACTCCGTTGTGGCGATTTTGTGTATTCCAATTGCCGGTTATTTATCTGATCGGATTGGGCGAAAAAAGGTGCTCCTGCCGTGCCTTTTAATTGCCGGACTTGGAGGAGCTGTGGCAGCGGCTGCCTCAACTATCATGAAAGAACCCTACATGTGGATTCTGTTTGGCAGGGTCCTTCAAGGTGTTGGCTCAGCCGGGGCGGCACCTGTCGTCATGCCGTTTATAGGCGATTTGTTTCATGATGATGAAGAGGTCAGTGCGGGACTTGGAGCGATTGAAACCTCTAATACAGCTGGAAAGGTACTAAGCCCTATTATCGGAGCACTGCTTGCCTCTTGGTTTTGGTTTGTGCCGTTTTGGTTCATTCCGTTCTTTTCGATCATCAGCTTTCTTATGGTGCTGTTCATGGTTGAGTCCGCGAAGAAAGAGGAAGACCCACCTACATTTAAAGAATTTTTAAAATCAACAAAATCGATTTTTAAGCATGAGGGACGCTGGCTTTATGCCATTTTTGCTATCGGCGGTTTTATTATGTTTCTTCTTTTTGGTGTGCTCTTTTATTTATCCGATAACTTAGAGGCCGCTTATCAAATTACGGGTGTCAAAAAAGGCTTGCTTCTGAGTATCCCGCTCCTTTTTTTATCCATCAGTTCTTACATTGCTGGGAAAACGATCGGCAAAGAAAAAGGAAAAATGAGAATCTTTCTAATCGTTGGCATGGCTCTTTTATCAATTTCCTATCTTTTTTTATGGTGGAATCACAGTTTTTACGTATTGTTTATCTGTTTAAGCATTGGGGGAGTGGGGATCGGTATTGTTCTTCCTGCACTTGATGCTCTCATTACAGAAGGAATTGAAAAAGAGCAGTGCGGAACCATTACCTCATTTTATAGCAGTATGCGGTTTATCGGTGTCGCTTTAGGTCCACCAATTTATGCCTTTCTCATGGATAAAGGAGACTCCATTGTGTTTATTTTATCGACCATTTGCAGTCTCATTTCATTATTTTTGGTCCTCTTTTTCATCCAGCCAGATGAAAAGGATGAAAGTGAACAATTGAAAACGGTTTAAGATAGAAAAAAGACGGTATATTACCCTCTTTTTTCTTTTTTATAAATTGACATGTAAAATTTTGATAGTTAAACTAATGTATAGTAATATATTTTAAATTATCCCAAATAGGAGGTGTTCAAAAACATTCATTTTCTGTCTTTGTTTAGGCAGAAATTGAGCTCGTGGCTGATGATCAACATGTGTGTCTTCAACACGAAAGGACAATTGAATATGTCATCCTGCCATTGGCACGTTGAAGGAGACGCAGTCAGCACTTCAGCCCGCTCAAAAGCAGCAAATTGATTGAAGAACTAGAAGGAGCTTGAAGCAGCTATGTTGCAAATTATTAAAGCAAGATGGATTGTAGTAATGGTGTGGATGATCACAGCTGTAATTCTGTTTGTGACCGCACCAGATTTAGAGGAATTAACAAGAGAAAAAGGGCAGTTAAAGGTTCCGGAGGGGACACCAACAGCTGAGGCACTTCACTTATTGGATAAGCTTTCAGGTCAACATGGGAAAAAAGATACTGGTGTGATTGTATTCTCCGAACAACATTTGTTCCCTGCAAAAGAGCAGGAATTAAAAAAGGCTTTAGCTGCACTCATGACGCATGCCCCAGAACTCCACATTGACGGAATTACTTCGTATTTTCATGTAGATCCGGACATTCAAAAACAACTTTTATCAAAGGATAAAAGTACACTTCTTGTTCCATTCAAATTCGATCACTACGAAACAAAAGCTGTGAAGATTAAAGAGCAAATTGAGGAAGTTTTAAAGCCCTACAACGTCTCATATGAAATGACGGGTCAAAAATTTGTGGATTCAGATGTCATTAACAGCTCTCAACAAGGTCTGAAGAAAACTGAACTTATTACGATGATTTTTATTTTCTTTATTTTAATCATTGTATTCAGATCAATATTGGCACCTGTTGTTCCGCTCATTACGATCGGCATTTCCTATGCTGTCAGCCGTTGTATTGTCGCTTTTCTCGTAGAATATACACAATTTCCTCTATCTAATTTTACTCAGATTTTTATGGTAGCCATTATGTTCGGTATAGGAACGGATTATTGTATATTACTTTTAAGCCGTTTTAAAGAGGAGATCGGTCAGGGACGTGATGTCAAGGAGTCGATTATCATCACGTATCAATGTGCAGGGAAAACGGTCTTTTTCAGCGGTTTAGCCGTATTAGTCGGCTTCTCAAGTATTGGGTTTGCAAAATTCCAATTGTATCAATCAGCCGTCAGTGTTGCCGTAGGAGTTGGCATCCTATTAATTGCACTTATCACGATCGTTCCTTTTTTTATGTCCGTTTTCGGAAAGTCCCTTTTCTGGCCGTCTAAAAGAGAAAACATTCGTCATCCGCAAAGTAAGATATGGGAATTCGCAGGGCGTTTTTCATTTAAAAGACCGCTGATCAGCTTAGGTATTGTTGCACTCATCACTGTTCCTCCTATCCTGATGTATGACGGAACCCTTTCTTATAACAGCTTAAATGAAATTGGGACAAAGTATGAGTCAGTGTCTGCATTTAATACGATATCAGAGCAATTTGGCTTTGGTGAAGCGCTGCCGCTGAATGTGCTTGTCGAAAGCGACAGTGAGCTGGATAATCAAGAAAAGATTGTCGCGATTGAAAAGCTGACCCGTAAGTTAAATGACATTGAGGAAGTAAAAGCCGTTCGCAGTGTCACACGTCCAGTTGGAGATGGGTTGAGTCAGCTCTACGTGACTTCTCAAGCGAAAGAACTGGGCGGAGAGCTTGGTAAAGGTCATGAAGGCATCGGAAAAATTTCAGATGGATTGACCGAAACAAATCAAGCCCTTCTCAAACAAAAACCTAAAATTGAAAAATCCGCACAAGGCATTGACCAGTTGATTGATGGTACAAAAGCCATCAAAAGCGGTATCCGAGAAGTGAGAAAATCACTGATTGCTTTAGAAGATGGTGTCAAACGCAGTAAAGACGGAGTAGGAACCATTCGCACTAAAATCAAAGAAGCGAAAAAAGAATTAGAGCAAGAATATCGCAGCAGTGAAGCCATGATAAAAGAACTTGAACAAGTGGTCAGCACACTGGAACGTCACGCTGATTCGAATCAGCAGCTGATGACAACCATTAAGAAAGTAAAACAATCCTACGACAACCTATCATTTGAAGCAATAGAGAACGAGCTCCCAGAAATCAAAGACATGGATGAATATAAGGAAATCAAAAAAGTATTCAAAGACACAAAGGGAATGCTTGATCAAGCTGGAGAGCAAATGAGTGTTTACGAAGAAGAAGCATCTGCCTTTAAACAAAAGATCAAAAAAGCAGATCAAGTCATTCAAACCTTATCAAGCAGGCAAAAAGAAGTAAAACGTCAAGTAAAAGAGCTCATGACAGGTTTGGATCAAATTTATAATGGTCTGGATGAAACAAATGAAGGCCAAAAACAATTAATCAAAGAAATGCCTAAAATCGAAGATGGCGCAGATCAGCTGACAGATGGTCAAAAAGCCATGAAAAAAGGATTTACCCAGCTATTATCTAAACTGACCTTATTAACAAATGGATTAGATGAAAGTATTTCCGGGCTAGAGCAAGTCAAAAGTGGCTTTACAGAAGCAGACAGCTACTTAAAGCAGCTTCAGCAAGCGCCAGATGAAGAAATAACGGGCTGGTTTATACCAGAAGAAGTATTAAAACGCCATGAGTTTAAGAAAATATTTCATACGTACATGTCTCCAGATCGTAAATTAACAACTTTTGAAGTGATTTTAAATGTCAATCCATACAGCAATGAAGCGATGAAAGGTGTAGCAAAAATTGAGGACACCCTTGATCAATATTTACCTGTAAGTGGATTGAAAAATGCCAGCTACGGTGTATCTGGTATTTCAAGTTTAAATGTGGACTTAAAAGAAACATCTGACGGTGACTTTATTCGAACGGTTATTTTCATGTTAATTGGTATCTTCTTTATATTAATTTTATTATTACGGTCAATCGTCATGCCGATATACTTAACGCTTTCACTTATTTTAACGTATTTTACATCTATCGGTTTAACAGAATGGATTTTCAAAACATTCTTTGGCTACGATGGCGTCAGCTGGGCTGTCCCATTTTTCAGCTTTGTCATTCTTGTCACACTCGGCATTGATTATTCGATCTTCCTTATGGATCGTTTTAATGAATGGAAGGGTGAGCATGTTCAAGCATCCATGATGTCAGCAATGAGAAACATGGGATCTGTCATTATTTCAGCAGTTACCATTTTAGCGGGCACTTTTGCTGCGATGCTGCCATCAGGTGTATTATCTTTAGTTGAAATTGCAACCGTCGTACTCATTGGACTATTATTATATGCTTTTGTTGTTCTGCCGCTCTTTATTCCGGTCATGGTTCGTATTTTTGGTCAATGGAATTGGTGGCCGTTTAGAATGAAATAGCAACTAGCGTCTCTGCTATAAGCAGAGGCGTTTTTATTTCCTATCCTTTCCTCTGATTGATATAATGACTATTAAATGGCTGTTTCACGTATATATCAGCCATGTTCTAATACATAATAAATAGGATGAACAAAGGAGGTTTCTCATGACGTACTTACAAGAGAAGACATTTGCTACACCTGGTCTTCATACTCATATTGTCAAAACAGAAAAATTTAAAACAGTGACAATCCTTTTTAAAATGCTTGCGCCTCTATCCAAAGATGACGTGACCATGCGGTCTCTTTTCCCGCATGTGCTGTTAAGAGGAACAGAAAAAATGCCGAAAACAGGAGAGTTGCGAGCTTATTTCGATGAGCTCTATGGGGCAACGGTTTCGGCAGACATGGCGAAAAAAGGTGAAAATCATATCATTACATTCCGTCTAGAGATGGCGAATGAAAAATATTTAAAGGATCAGACCCCGTTATTAGAAAAAGGAATGGCCTTACTGTCTGAGCTGTTATTCCACCCGCACGTTGAAAATGGGGTGTTCAGCCCATTATATGTTGAGCAAGAAAAACGCACATTAAAACAGCGAATTCAAGCAGTCTATGATGATAAAATGCGTTATTCGAACTTAAGACTTGTGCAGGAAATGTGTAAAGGCGAACCCTATGCACTGCACGTCAATGGTGAAATGGAAGACGTCGAGGGGATTACGGCAGAAGCTCTTTTTAAAGCTTATGAGCATGCGCTTCAATCAAACCAGCTTGATTTATATGTTGTAGGAGATGTTGACGAACAAGACATCCACCGAATGGTTTTGCAGTACTTCAAAACAAATGAAAGAGAGCCGGTCAAACAAAACGCCGAATCAATTAGAACTCAAACAGAACCAAAAGAAGTCATTGATGAAGAGGATGTAAAACAAGGAAAGCTGAACATTGGCTTTCGCACGCATACAACAATTGCGGATGAAGATTATCCGGCGCTACATTTATTTAATGGCATATTCGGCGGCTTCTCGCATTCAAAGCTATTTATCAACGTTCGCGAAAAGGCAAGTCTTGCCTACTACGCTGTCTCTAGACTTGAGAGCTTTAAAGGTTTGATGATGGTCATGTCCGGTATTGAAGTCGGCAACTATCAGCAAGCAGTAGACATCATAAAAGAACAATTTGATGCAATGCAAAAAGGTGATTTTTCTGATGAAGCCATTGATCAAACAAAGGCTGTCGTCAAAAATCAGCTGCTGGAAACGATTGATACGTCTTACGGGACAGCAGAATACTTATATCAGCATGCAGTCGTGCCAACAGGCGAGACCCTTGATTCCTTTTTAGAGGCGTTAGACCGAGTGACAAAAGAGGACATCATCAAAGTGGGTCAGAAAATCGAATGGGATACGACCTATTTTCTTAAAGGAACGGAGGGTGCTTCATGACGGTGAAAACCATTCAATTCGATCAACTGCAAGAGACGGTATATCATGAAAAAATGGACAGCGGTCTTGATGTTTATGTGCTGCCAAAGCAAGGATTTAATAAAACATATGCGACCTTCACAACGAAATATGGCTCTGTCGATAACGAATTTGTACCGCTTGGCAAAGAAGACATGATCCGTGTGCCTGACGGAATTGCCCATTTCTTGGAGCATAAGCTGTTTGAAAAAGAAGATGGAGATGTGTTTCATACCTTTAGTAAACAAGGAGCAGCTGCAAACGCATTTACGACGTTTACAAGAACGGCATACTTATTCTCAAGTACCGCAAATGTCGAACAAAACCTTGAGACGCTCATTGATTTTGTGCAGGAGCCTTATTTCACTGAAAAGACGGTTGAAAAAGAAAAAGGCATTATCGGTCAAGAAATCAATATGTATGATGACAATCCGGACTGGCGTTTATTCTTTGGTTTGATCGAAAACCTATATCAAGAACACCCAGTGAGAATTGATATTGCAGGAACAGTCGAGAGCATTGCGCCTATTACAAAAGACCATTTGTATGAATGCTACGAAACGTTCTATCATCCAAGTAATATGCTCCTTTTTGTTGTCGGTCCCGTTGACCCGAAACAAATTTTAGATCAGGTAAGAGCGAATCAGGCAAAGAAGCCATTTACAGACCAGCCTGAGATCAAGCGGAAAGACATCAATGAGCCTGAACAAGTGTATCGAAAAGAATATGAATTAAAAATGAACGTACAAGGCTCTAAATGTATGTTTGGTTTGAAAACAAAAAATCCTCATAAAAAAGGCAAACAGCTTCTGAAACATGAACTTGGAATGAATCTCATTTTAGAGACGCTGTTTGGGAAAAGCTCCTTACAATATGAGAGAATGTATGAAAAAGGCTTAATTGATGAGACCTTCAGTTACGACTACACAGAAGAAGGCGGCTTTGGCTTTACATCAATTGGCGGAGATACAAACGATCCTGATCAGCTCGCAAAAGAATTAAAAGAAACCCTTCTGCAAGCAAACAGCCTGATCACAGAAGAAAAAATTGAGCTCGCTCGCAAGAAAAAAATCGGCAGCTTCCTAAAAGCCATGAACTCTCCAGAATACATCGCCAATCAATTCACGAGATATGCGTTTTTAGAGATGAGCTTATTCGATGTCGTGCCAGTGCTCGAGCAAATTCAATTAGCAGATATTCAGCAGATCTTACAAGAAGAGATTGATGAAGAACGGATGTCTGTGTTTAAAGTCGTTCCAAAAACAAAATAAATGAGAAAAAGACAAACTCGAATCAAAAGAGTTTGTCTTTTTTATGTCCAATGGAAAAAAATAAATTGGATTGAAAGAATTTAGATTGACAATCGTTTTGTTCGTTAGTTAAACTCTTTAATAGTTAAACAATTAAACTAAAGGGAGCAGCGTATGGTACAAGATAAAATTGCCCAACTTATCCAGAGATATGCGGACGTCTATCTCATGATGGAAAAAAAAGTATCGAGTATGATTACGGAAAAGCTTGATAAAGAACTGACCCTTGATCAGTATTACTCGCTTCGTTACATTAATTTACATCCAGGATGTACTTCAACAGATCTTGCCATTGAATGCAATGTCAATAAAAGTGCTGTGACATCCATGACCAATCGCCTTTTTAATAAAGATTATATTTATCGTGAGCATGATCAAGCTGATCGAAGAAATGTTCACCTTTATGTGACTCCAGAAGGCAAAGATGTCGTCAGTCGAATGGAAAAGCAGCTACAGGATTTAGTTCGGTCATATTTAGAAAAGTTTGAAGAAAAAGAAATCGCATCATTCATTCAAACATATGAAAAGATTTATCAAATTATCATCGAAGAGGAGGCACAAAGTACTAATGAGAGCAATCATAAAGGGTAGATGGCTAATCACCATTCTTTGGATCGTGCTAACGGCAGTCTTATTAATGACAGCTCCTAATATGGCACAATTAACAAAAGAAAAAGGGCAAATTTCTGTTCCAGATGGCTATCCTTCCTCATACGCCAATCAGCTATTAAAGAAAATGTCTGAAAATGGGGATACGGAAAAATCGATTGTCATTGTTTTTCAAGGAAAAGATATCGTAAAAGAAAGAGAAGTGTCCTTGAAGAAAGCTATGGAGATTTTAGAAAAAGATCAAGATCTCCACGTTGAAGACATCACTTCGTATTTTGACGCGAGTAAAGATATCAAAAAACAAATGCTCTCTAAAGATCAAACGACGCTGCTTGTTCCAGTGACATACGACTCGAACAAAATCAAAGCATCTGTTTTTAAAGAAAAAGTCAATGAAAAGCTAAAGAGTCTGAACCTGACATTTGAAATGACAGGGCAGCCGCTGATTGATGATGATGTGATCACAAGTTCACAAGAGGGCCTGAAGAAAACGGAATTCATTACCATAGGGTTTATCCTCATCGTTCTTGTGCTTGTCTTTAGATCAGTAGTGGCACCGCTTGTTCCATTAGTAGCAGTGGCACTTTCCTACTTGGTCAGTCAATCCATTGTCGCTTATCTAGTAAAGTATGTAGACTTTCCGCTCTCGACCTTTACTCAAATTTTTATGGTTGCGATCATGTTTGGGATTGGAACCGACTACTGTATTCTACTGCTAAGCCGGTTCAAAGAAGAACTATCGCATGGAAAAGATAAAATTGAAGCAATTATTACAACATATAAAACGGCAGGTAAAACGGTTTTATTTAGCGGAATTGCTGTCCTTATTGGCTTTACATGTATCGGTCTAGCTCAATTCCAGCTGTATAAATCAGCTGTAGCAGTTGCGGTAGGTGTCGCTGTGCTCATTCTAGCACTCCTGACTGTCGTTCCATTCTTTATGGCTGTTTTAGGAAAAGTGTTATTCTGGCCGATTAAAGGGGATATTGCTCATCCTCAATCGAAAATGTGGGAAACAGCAGGGCGCTTTTCATTTAAAAAACCACTTTTCAGCTTATTGATCGTTGGTATTATTACTCTTCCGCCGATTCTCATGTATAAAGGGACACTGTCCTATAACAATTTGGACGAAATCGGTGATAAATATGAATCCGTTCATGCGTTCAATACCATTTCTGACAAATTCGGACCAGGTGAAGCACTCCCAGCTACCGTTGTGGTGAAATCATCTGATCTATTAGACAATAACAAAGGGCTGATTGCTGTTGAAAAGCTAAGCCGCGCGATTGAACAAACAGATGGCGTGAGTAAAGTAAGAAGCGCAACACGTCCTGTTGGTAAAGGCCTGAATGATCTTTACGTGAAAACACAAGCCAAAGAGCTGAATACCGGACTTGATAAAAGTAATAATGGCTTGAAATCGATCCAAGATGCTCTTACAAAAATGAGTAAATCCATCGAGGATCAAACACCACAAATAAAATCATCAGGAAAAGAGATTAATAAGCTGATTTCTGGAACTGAATCCGTACAATCAGGTATTCAAAACGTTGAAAAATCGTTGAGAAAACTGCAAAGCGGGATCGATCAAAACAAAAAAGGCGTTTCCAAAATCAAAGAAGAAATAAAGGGTGCAAAAAAGGAATTAACGGATCAGGTCGCACAAGTGAACGAGCAAGTTGCGCTGTATAAAAGCATCTCCAAAGAATTAAAGGCAGCATTGGCGCAAGTCGATACGTCTTCTTCTGCCGCAGCGGATGTAAAGGCTATGATCAGTCAAGCGAATAAACAATTCAGTACACTTGAAAATCAAATTCCGCAAGTAAAAGAAAATGAATCGTATCAAGCCATTAAAGCTTCTTATAACGAACTTTCTGCTATTTTGCAAGAAGGGGCCAAACAGGCTGATAGCTATGCAAAGCAAGCAAAAGAAGCGAAAAAACAGCTTGAAGCAGCAGACGCCTTTATCGCAAAAGCAACAGAACAGCAAAAAGTGGTTACAAATAAAATTGATCAGCTGATTGCTGGCTTAGACGCCATTGAAAAAGGTCTGGAACAAACGTCTAAAGGGCAAGAACAACTGGCTGATGGAATGCCTAAACTTGCAAATGGCGCGGGAGAGATTATTAACGGTCAAAAACTAATGAAAGAAAAGATTGGCAGCTTTGGGGATGATCTGACCAAACTGACTGATGGTCTAAATAAGAGCGTAGATGGACTTGGAAAAATCTCCAGCGGTCTTATGGGGGCAGGTGACTACTTAGACGAACTGAAAAATGCACCAGATCAAGATATGGCTGGCTGGTTTATTCCAAAAGATGTGCTAAATAACAAAGCATTTAAGCAAGTATTTGACTCCTACATGTCGGATGACCGCAAGATGACAAAGATTGATGTCATTTTAGAAAACAATCCATATGGCAACGACGCCATGAAAACGATCAAACAAGTAGAAGCTTCGGTAAAACGTGCACTTCCTGAAACAAACCTAAAGGATGTTTCGTTTGGTGTATCTGGTGTTTCCAGTATGAACGCAGATTTAAAACAGCTGTCAGACCAAGATTTTAATAAGACGGTTCTTTACATGATGATCGGTATTTTCCTCATACTAGTGATTCTGTTCCGTTCTCTCGTTATGCCGCTTTACTTAGTTGGATCGCTTGTTTTGACGTACTTTACAGCCATAGGTGTAACGGAATTTATTTTCACCCATTTCTTCGGTTACCCGGGCATTAACTGGGCTGTTCCATTCTTTGGCTTCGTCATCCTTATGGCACTTGGAGTCGATTATTCGATTTTCTTAATGGAGCGCTTCAATGAATACAAAACGAAAGATCTTCAGTTTGCCATGACGGAATCAATGAAAAATATGGGATCTGTTATTATGTCTGCTGCCGTCATTTTGGCAGGAACATTTGCAGCGATGCTGCCTTCGGGTGTGCTGTCACTCTTACAGATTGCAACGCTTGTTCTGACAGGACTTTTACTGTATGCACTCGTTGTGCTACCATTGTTCGTACCTGTGATGGTGAAGATGTTTGGATCAGCAAACTGGTTCCCATTTAAACGAAAAGAATAGGTATTCCATAAAGAAAGTAGGAACAATGTATGAGTCGTTGGGCGCTGATTACGGGTGCCAGTGGCGGGATTGGGCAGGCGGCGGCCAAAAAGCTTGCCCAAGAAGGTTGCCATCTGATACTCCATTATCACCAAAATGAACAAGCCGCAGTTCATCTTTCCGCTCATTTGGAAGAAGCATATAAAATAGAGACGCACGTCGTTCAAGCGGATTTAGCCAAAACAGGCGGAGCAGCTGAGATTGTCAGCCGTCTGCCGGTATGTCCAGATATTCTTATTTTAAATAGCGGGAAAAGTCATGTCGGATTGGTGACAGATACAGAAAAAGAAGTTCTAGCCAGCATGGTGCAGCTTCATGTCACAAGTCCTTATGAGCTAACCCAATCTTTATTGCCTTCAATGATTCAAAAAAAGGCAGGTCACATTATTGCGGTTAGCTCAATATGGGGAGAAACAGGTGCATCGTGTGAAGTGCTGTACAGCATGGTCAAAGGTGCGCAAAATGCCTTTATAAAAGGACTCGCAAAAGAGCTTGCCCCAAGTGGAATTAGAGCAAATGCGGTCTCACCAGGGGCTGTTCAGACTGATATGATGCAAAGCTTCACGCAAGAGGACCTTTCAATGCTGAAAGAAGAGATTCCACTCGGCCGTCTTGCAGCACCTGAAGAGATAGCAGAGGTCATTTGGTTTCTCGCCTCAAAACAGTCAAGTTATATCACGGGTCAAATATTATCAGTGAATGGCGGCTGGTACTGTTAAAAAACGTGTATAATTCGTCTCTCCATGACAAAAGCTATGGCTGTAATTCATCTTTTCGAATGGAGGAATCGACATGTCTGTACTTGAGAGCTGGGACCATTGGAAAAACTTTTTAGGTGACCGTTTAAATCATGCACAGGATAAAGGTTTATCAGATGATACAATCAATCACCTTGCGTATGAAATTGGCGGATATCTGGCTAATGAAGTCGAGGCAAAGAACGAGCAGGAAAGAGTACTTGCTGACCTTTGGAGCGTTGCATCAGAAGATGAGCAGCGTGCCATTGCAAACATGATGGTCAAGCTGGTTGAAAATAATAGCTCACACTAAACAAAAAGGGGGGCGTTTGTGCCTCTCTTTTTATTTTAACCGATTCACAACATTGTGCTTTCTAAAAATGTGAAAATGCTTTATGATAAAGGAAGGTAAAAATTTGCCACAATGAAGGGGGTAATATCATTTGGCAAAGCTCGAATGGTATTTTGAATATGAGATACAGGTCAACCGTCCCGGACTTTTAGGAGACATTTCTTCTTTAATGGGGATGCTTTCAATTAATATTGTGACAATTAATGGTGTTGATGTATCAAGACGCGGAATGCTTCTGCGCTGTGACCACACAGATCAAATTAAGCGCCTTGAATCAATTTTAAATACAATGGAAACGATAAAAGTAACAAAATTAAGACAGCCAAAACTTCGTGACCGCTTAGCCGTTCGTCATGGAAGATACATACAGCGGGATGCTGATGACAAAAAGACGTTCCGTTTTGAAAGGGACGAGCTTGGTCTGCTTGTTGATTTTATGGCTGAGCTATTTAAAAAAGAAGGACATAAATTGATTGGCATTCGCGGAATGCCGCGGGTTGGAAAAACAGAATCAATTGTTGCTTCAAGTGTATGTGCAAGCAAGAGATGGCTGTTTGTGTCGTCTACTCTCTTGAAACAGACGATCCGAAGTCAGCTGATTGCAGATGAATACAGCCCAGATAACGTCTTTATCATTGATGGGATTGTGTCGACAAGACGAGGTTCTGAGAAGCACTTGCAGCTTCTAAGAGAAATTATGAGACTGCCTGCAACAAAAGTGGTGGAGCATCCAGATATCTTTATTCAAAATTCAGAATATACAATGGATGATTTCGACTATATCATTGAACTGCGTAATAGTGCAGACGAAGAAATTACATATGAGCACGCTGAAGAACCACAAGTGTTTGATCATTCTGGTTTTTCTGGCTTCGATTTTTAATATGGTAATGGTAGGTGTTTGTTTTGACTGAATTGGGAAAACGGCTCGTTGAGGCCAGAGAGGAAAAAGGGATGTCGCTGGAGGATCTTCAGATGGCTACCAAAATCCAAAAGCGCTACTTGCTAGCAATCGAACAAGGAAACTATGATATTATTCCAGGTAAATTTTACGTCAGAGCGTTTATTAAACAATATGCCGAAGCCGTTGGACTTAATCCTGAACAATTGTTCGAAGAATTTCGTAAAGATGTACCAAGCATGTATAACGATGAAGTGTCTGATACATTATCCAATATTAAGCCGCAAAGAGAGCTGCCAAAGCCTGCTTCAAAGGTGCTGGAGCTGCTCCCGACGATTTTAATCATTGGAGGCATCCTTGTCGTCATCGCCATTATCTATGTGATCGTGCAAGCGGTCAACCATGACAGTGGTCAGAAAAATAATCAGACGGCTCCGCAGCAATCTGAATCTAAATATGAAGTGTCTAAAGATTCATCACTTGCAAAGGACCAAAAGAAAAAAGAAAAATCTTCGTCAGAGGATCAAGAAAGCACATCCACAAAAGACGATTCTTCTAAAGATGAGTCATCAAAAGACGATGAAGCTGTTTCTTTGAAAGCGACGAATACAGAAGGATCAACGACAACGTATGAAGTATCAGGTGCAGAGGACATGGAATTAACCATTTCTGCCACTCAGGCTTCATGGTTTCGTGTGAGAGACGAATCTGGCAACGTGCTCAAGATGGGTGAACTAAAAGACGGTGATTCGTTTAAAACAGATATAACTAAGCTCTCTCAGGTGGATATCCGCCTAGGGAACGCGACTGGGATTGACATAAAGGTCAATGACGAGAAGCTGAAGTACGAATTAGACCCTAAGAACACCATGACACAGAACATTGTGATTGTGAATAAAGGAAAGGAAAAGTCATCTTAAGCAAGTAGATGACTTTTCTTTTGTTCCTACTATTAAATACATAAAAAATGCTTTATTGGAGGATTGGAATTCATGTTTAACTTACCGAATAAAATTACGCTTTCTAGGATCGCTTTGATCCCTGTGTTTATGATCATTATGCTCGCTCCTTTAGACTGGGGTGTTGCACGCTTTGGTGACGTCAGCATTGAAGTGGCTCACCTTGTCGGAGCGATCTTGTTTATAGTGGCTTCGACAACCGATTGGATTGATGGTTACTATGCCCGTAAACTCAATCTAGTAACAAACTTTGGTAAATTTTTAGATCCGCTTGCAGATAAATTGCTTGTTTCAGCGGCTTTAATTATACTTGTTCAGTACAACCTTACTCCGGCTTGGATGGCGATTGTAATCATTAGCCGTGAATTTGCCGTAACGGGTCTAAGGCTCGTTTTAGCTGGAGGCGGTGAAGTGGTAGCGGCCAATATGCTTGGAAAAGTGAAGACGTGGGCGCAAATCATTGCGATTTCAGCACTTCTATTGCATAACCTGCCGTTTGAACTTGTATCATTCCCGTTTGGTGATCTTGCGATGTGGGTAGCGGTGTTCTTCACTGTTGTCTCAGGCTGGGATTACTTTGCGAAAAACTGGGAAGCTTTAAAGAATTCTAATTAAAAAGGACGTGTACGCTTTGAAGTCAGAGAGAAAAGCAGAAATTATTGCAGTCGGTTCTGAACTTTTGCTAGGGCAAATTACGAATACGAATGCACAATTTATCAGCAAACAGCTAGCTGAAATGGGTGTGAATGTTTATTACCACACAGCAGTTGGTGACAATCCAGAGCGTTTAAAACAGGCCATTCAAGTGGCGCAGGAAAGATCTAATTTTATTATCTTCTCAGGTGGTCTTGGACCAACTAAAGATGATTTAACAAAAGAAACCATTGCAAATACGCTCGGCAAAGAGCTTGTACTAAATGAAGAAGCATTTGAATCAATCCAAGATTACTTCAGAAAAACCGGACGTGATATGTCTCCGAACAACCGGAAGCAGGCACTCGTTTTAAAGGGTTCTGATGTTCTTGCCAATCGCTTCGGAATGGCACCAGGTATGTTTATTCAAGAGGGAGATACGTTTTATATCCTGCTTCCTGGACCGCCAAGTGAACTACATCCGATGTTTGAAAACGAAGCAAAGCCGCTTATTTCTGAGAAACTCGGCTTGAAGGAAAAAATTGTGTCTGTCGTCCTGCGTTTCTTCGGCATCGGTGAATCTCAGCTTGAAACAGACCTTGAAGATTTAATTGATGCTCAGACCAACCCAACGATTGCACCGCTGGCAGGTGACGGGGAAGTGACCTTGAGGCTTACAGCCAAGCATGAGGATGAACAAGAAACGGAGCGTCTGTTAAAAGAAACAGAAGCACAAATTTTAGAGCGGGTTGGCGAGTACTTCTACGGATATGGTGATACATCGCTTGTCCGTGAAGCGTCCAAAGCATTGCACGAACAAGGGAAAACAGTAGCAGCGGCTGAAAGCCTGACTGGCGGCATGTTTTCTGAATGGCTGACCGATCTTGAAGGCGCATCGTCGATTTTGCGCGGCAGTGTCGTTTGTTACACAAATCAAGTCAAGCAGCAGGTGCTCGGCTGCCGGGAGGAAACGTTATCTTCTCATGGTGCTGTCAGCAAAGAGTGTGCTTTAGAGCTCGCTGAAGGGGTTAGAAAGCTGACCGGAAGTGATATTGGTATTAGCTTTACGGGTGTAGCAGGCCCTGATACCCAAGAAGGACAGCCTGTTGGAAAAGTGTTCATTGGGCTATCCACAAAAGATCGGACAGATGTGTTTGAGTGGATGTTTACAGGCAGTCGATCAGGTATTCGCAAGCGTGCTGTGAAATATGGTCTGCATCACCTCCTCAAATTATTAAAAGAGAGTTAATTTTGTTTTTTACTAGGTTTACTCCTTTATAAAAGAGCATTTTCTCTAATAGAAACAGCACTTTTCTTAAATCATCTGCCAATAAAAAACGAATATGTGTTCGATTTTTTCTTGGCAAATGACGTAAAACAAGGTATAGTATAGATAGTGGAATTGATAAAGGAGGAAACAATAGAATGAGTGATCGTCAAGCAGCCTTAGATATGGCTCTTAAACAAATAGAAAAACAGTTTGGTAAAGGCTCTATTATGAAACTAGGAGAACAAACAGATACACATATTTCAACAGTACCAAGTGGTTCGTTAGCACTTGATACTGCGCTTGGAATAGGTGGGTATCCTCGCGGCCGTATTATTGAAGTATATGGTCCAGAGAGTTCTGGTAAAACGACAGTAGCACTTCATGCAATTGCTGAGGTTCAGCAGCAGGGAGGACAAGCTGCGTTTATCGATGCAGAACATGCGCTAGATCCGGTTTATGCTAAAAAACTAGGTGTCAACATTGATGAGCTGCTGCTTTCTCAGCCGGATACAGGAGAACAAGCACTGGAAATTGCAGAAGCACTTGTCCGCAGTGGTGCAGTTGATATTGTTGTCATTGACTCAGTAGCTGCTCTTGTACCAAAAGCAGAGATCGAAGGAGATATGGGAGATTCACACGTCGGTCTTCAAGCGCGTTTAATGTCTCAAGCCCTTCGTAAACTGTCAGGTGCCATCAACAAATCGAAAACCATTGCGATCTTTATTAACCAAATTCGTGAAAAAGTAGGGGTTATGTTCGGTAATCCTGAAACAACACCTGGTGGGCGTGCACTGAAGTTCTATTCGTCTGTTCGTTTAGAAGTACGCCGTGCTGAACAGCTGAAACAAGGCAACGACATTATGGGGAATAAAACGAGAATTAAAGTCGTAAAAAACAAAGTGGCACCGCCATTCCGTGTTGCGGAAGTAGATATTATGTACGGTGAAGGAATCTCAAAAGAGGGAGAAATCATCGACCTTGGAAGCGAACTAGATATCGTACAAAAGAGTGGTGCATGGTATTCTTATCAAGAGGAACGTCTTGGACAAGGCCGCGAAAATGCGAAACAGTTCCTAAAAGAAAACAAAGACATCCTTCTCATGATTCAAGAGCAAATTAGGGAGCACTATGGCTTGGATACAAACGGTGTGAAACCAACCGAAGAAGAAGGACAAGAGGAACTGGAATTTAATGACTAAAAAGACGCTGAAAAAAAAGCGTCTCAGATTGTTGACAAAAGGCTCAAATGATCTTTATTTTAGCCCTTTGTCTTCTTTTTAGTGTGATAGAAAACCTTTGCAGTCTAGGAAGGACGAGGACCAGAGCAGAGCGAATTTGCCATTCGTGAGCACCGGCACGCAGGACTGACACCGAATGCGAGGGTTTGTCTACTCTCTAAGACGCTGAAAAGCGTCTTTTTTTTACAATTACATGACAGCTAGCGGGTCGAAAGTTCTGTTTTTGCTTGAAATAACGACTTACGCCTCAGTCTGACTAGCTTGACAAGTATTTCCGACACAATTACAATGAGAATGTATCACTTGTTTTTCTTAACATGATTGATAACTAATTTAAACTTGACAAGGGCAGTGAGGATCTCATTCCCTGTGAAGGCCCTGTATGTTGAGACACAAAACAATGTACATGCCGACACTTTATTTGTAAAACCAAGTTCATAGCAAGAGGAGGTGAAAATATGTCGCCTACGATGTTTACGATCATCTCCATTTTGCTGAGCCTAATCTGTTTAGTTGTTGGCTACTTTGTTCGTAAAACCATTGCAGAAGCAAAAATATCCGGCGCAAGAAACATGGCCGAACAAATTGTTGAGGATGCAAAGCGTGATGCGGAAGCATTGAAGAAAGAAGCGCTCTTGGAAGCGAAAGATGAAATTCATTCGTTTCGTGTAGAGGCGGAGCAAGAAGTTCGTGAAAGACGTAATGAGCTTCAAAGACAAGAAAACCGTTTACTTCAAAAAGAGGAAAATCTGGATCGTAAGGACGAATCTTTAGATAAACGGGAGTCCCTGTTGGAGAAGAGAGATCATTCTCTGAATGAACGACAACAACATATTGAAGAGATGGAAAGCAAAGTGGATGATATGATTCGTTTGCAGAAAGCCGAGTTGGAGCGTATTTCTAGTCTAACTCGAGATGAAGCGAAACAAATCATTCTGGATCAAGTTGAAAATGAGCTTTCCCACGACATTGCAGTCATGACGAAAGAATCTGAAAACCGGGCGAAAGAAGAGGCTGATAAAAAAGCGAAAAATATTCTTTCACTTGCGTTACAGCGTTGTGCAGCTGATCATGTAGCTGAAACAACGGTATCTGTAGTCAATCTTCCAAATGATGAAATGAAAGGTCGTATTATCGGACGTGAAGGACGAAATATCCGTACGTTAGAAACGTTAACAGGTATTGACCTAATCATTGATGATACACCTGAAGCTGTCATCTTATCGGGCTTTGATCCGATTCGACGTGAAACAGCAAGGATAGCTCTGGACAAGCTAGTCCAGGATGGACGTATTCATCCTGCACGAATTGAAGAAATGGTGGAAAAATCACGCCGTGAAGTCGATGATTATATCCGCGAGATGGGTGAGCAAACGACATTTGAAGTTGGCGTTCACGGTCTGCATCCGGATCTCATCAAAATTCTCGGTCGCTTAAAATTCCGTACAAGTTATGGACAAAATGTCCTGAAGCATTCCATTGAGGTTGCACATCTTGCAGGTCTCATGGCTTCAGAGCTTGGAGAAGATGCAAAGCTTGCAAAACGAGCAGGTCTTCTGCATGACATTGGAAAAGCCATTGATCATGAAGTAGAAGGAAGCCACGTAGAAATTGGCGTTGAGCTTGCGACGAAATATAAAGAGCATCCTGTTGTCATCAACAGTATTGCATCTCACCACGGTGACCAAGAACCGACATCGATTATCGCTGTTCTTGTTGCGGCAGCTGATGCATTATCTGCAGCACGCCCTGGTGCAAGAAGTGAGACGCTTGAAAATTACATTCGGAGACTTGAGAAATTAGAAGATATCTCTGAATCTTATGAAGGTGTTGAAAAATCGTTTGCGATACAGGCTGGACGTGAAGTACGTATTATGGTGAAGCCAGATTCAATTAATGATCTTGAAGCTCACCGTCTAGCAAGGGATATTCGTAAGCGGATTGAGGACGAGCTCGATTACCCTGGTCACATTAAAGTGACGGTCATTCGAGAAACTCGCGCAGTAGAGTATGCAAAATAGAGCGGTGCGCTTAGCGCCGCTTTATTTTTTTGTGTAAATATGCAACACTGATAAGAAGATCATTTTATAAGAGAAAGGGTTCAAAGCGCATGAAAATATTATTTGTTGGAGATATCGTCGGTTCACCTGGCAGAGATACACTGAAAGAATACTTACCAAAGCTAAAGAAAAAATATCAGCCGCACTTTACCATTGTGAATGGAGAAAATGCTGCTCACGGAAAAGGTCTCACTGAGAAAATCTATCATGAGCTGCTTCAATCAGGAGCTGATGTGCTCACGATGGGGAACCATACATGGGACAAAAGAGACATTTTTGATTTCATCGATGACGCAGCCAATATTGTTCGTCCAGCTAATTTCCCGGAAGGTACGCCTGGGAAAGGTCTCACTTTTATTAAAAAACAAGGAAAAGAATTAGCTGTCATCAACTTGCAAGGCCGCACATTTTTACCGCCAATTGACTGCCCGTTTCAAAAAGTAGATGAGCTCATTGCGGAAGCATCAAAACGGACACCATTTATTTTTATTGATTTCCATGGTGAAGCGACGAGTGAAAAGCAAGCAATGGGCTGGTATACGGATGGCCGTGCATCGTGTGTTGTTGGAACGCATACACATGTTCAAACAGCAGATAACCGTGTATTGCCAAAAGGAACTGCGTATATTTCAGATGTTGGAATGACAGGTCCTTATGACGGCATTTTAGGTGTTGACCGGGAAACGATTATTAAACGATTCAAAACGAGTCTGCCTGTCCGTTTCGAAATTGCAGAAGGTCGCACGACATTAAGTGCAGTGATCGTAGAAATTGACGAACAGTCGAAAAAAGCTGTCAAAATTGATCGAATTTTGATAAATGATGACCATATTTTCTTTGAATAAATATTCACATATTTATTTCAGCAAAATATTAATCAGAAAGAAGGAATATGCGCCCTCTATCGTGAATATAGTAAAAATGGTAGGTAGCCTGCTATTTTTGAAAAACATTTTGGGGATGGATTTTCAAAAAAATAGCCACATCTAACAAAGATTGTTCTAATGAACACTCACTTATCCATTGTAAATTTAAGGGGGAGCAAAAATGGAAATTTTAAAAGTTTCAGCAAAGTCAAATCCAAATTCAGTAGCGGGAGCATTAGCCGGCGTTTTACGTGAACGCGGTGCAGCGGAAATACAAGCAATCGGCGCTGGAGCACTGAATCAGGCGGTCAAGGCTGTCGCCATTGCAAGGGGATTTGTTGCGCCTAGCGGAGTGGATTTGATATGTATTCCGGCCTTTACTGACATTCTTATCGATGGAGAAGAAAGAACAGCAATCAAACTGATTGTTGAACCACGATAATTCTAATTTTATTATTTTCAACCTGCTTACATCATGTAAGCAGGTTGTTTTTGTTTACCGCTATACATTTCTTATATAACATATTTCTTTCACAAATTAGATAAAAAAACGACATATTAGAGCTTGCATTTTTTCACCATGATGATAACTTAAGATTAAGTTGAAAATACTTCATCAAAAATAAATATTTAAGTAGGTGAAAAAATGGTTGAAGCTTTTTTAAAAAGAGGAAAGCTTGTTTTTATTTTATTTTTTATCGTACTCATTGCCGGAGGTTATTTGTTTACACAGCTTCCTAAACGAGAACTGCCAGAATTTCAAGCGAATATCGTGACCATTTCGACCGTTTTTCCTGGTGCTGATGCAAAGCAGGTGGAAAGTGATGTCACCAATAAGCTCGAATCGGCCCTTTCTGATATCAATGGTGTAGAGAAAACAAGCTCTGTTTCCGCCATTGGTTTTTCCAATATTGTGCTTGAAATTGATGATCAAGCCGATTTCCAAAAGGTAGCAAGTCAAATTAAAAATGAAACCACAAATGCCGCTTCTTCCTTTCCAGATGGTGTCATGGAGCCGGATGTAAAGGACGAGTTCGGCAATGTACCGGTTGGCTCCTACATGATTGTGTCGAATACATCATCTGATTTAGCAAAAAGTCAGGAATCGCTGCGTGCGTTAAAAGAAAAAGTAGAGGACATCAAAGGTGTTGATGGTGTCGTCATCAAAGGGTTCAATGACAAACAAGCGATATTGAACTTAGATTCAAACAAGCTGGAGGATGAAGGTTTAAACGTGACCGATGTCACAAATGCCATCAATCAAGAATTTGATACATCCCCGCTGGGTGACGTTCGTTCAGCTGGAGAGAAGGTCAAGCTGTCCATTGATGCTTATGACCAATTAAATCAAATCAAAAAGATTGAGCTTTTCTCAAAAACAAAACGTGAGCCTGTCACAATCGGTCAGCTGGGCAGCTTAAAAGAAGTAGAAAAAGAGAAAAGTGATATCGTCACATATAACGGAAAACCGGCCTATTCTTTTACAGTCAATATTAAACCTGGGCTTGATATTCCTAAAATGTATGACAAGGTCAGTGATGTTATTGAAAAAGAGAAAGAGCTGCCAAATGGTGTGGAGTGGATCAACTACTATTCACAAAAAAGCGAAGTAGATGCCATTTTTAACGATTTAATCAAAGAAGCGATCGTTGCCGTCATCGCCGTCATTGTCGTCACCACACTTGGCTTAACCATTGGTGGTGCGTTTATCGTTTCACTTGCGATCCCGCTATCTATTACGATCGGAACGATTCCGCTCCCGTTTTTACAAGTGGACCTTAACCAAATTTCGATTATTGGCTTTATCATTGCATTAGGGATACTTGTGGATGACGCCATTGTGGTCAACGATAATATTTTAAGGCAGATGAAAAAGCACGAAAGCCCTCTCAAAGGAACCATTGCAGGGGTAAAAGAAGTCGCTGGATCTATTGTCACCTCAACGCTTGCAGTTGTATTTGCCTTCTTGCCGCTTGTTTTCCTATCTGGTGCGAACGGGGCATTTATTCGGGCATTACCGTCTGTTCTTGTCACAACTGTACTGGCGTCGATGGTCATTTCTTTGACACTTGTGCCAGTCTATCAATATACCGCAAACCGAAAAAGAAAGAACAAGAAGATACAAAAAGAACCTGGATTCTTAGGCAAACCATTAAAAAGATTAGCCGATTTTTATGCAGACGGTGTGCTGACAAACATCGTGAAACGTCCACTTTTGATTGGACTTAGCGGTTTGCTCGTTTCGACACTTGCCTTTTTACTCATTTTCGTCACACCATTTGAATTTTTCCCTGCGGCGAATAAGAAGGAGGTTGTCGTCACTGTCACACTCCCAAGTGAAACAACCTTGGATAAAACAAATGAAACACTAGAGAAAATAGAACAAGAGATCAAACAGCAAAAAGGAATTGAAGAGACGGCTATTTTTGCAGGCGGCGGTGTGCCGAACTTGTTTAATGAAAGCATCTCAAACGCAAGTGATCACACGGGTCAGGTTGTTGTAAGGGTCGACAATGATCAGATGACAAGTAAAGAATTGATAGATCGTATGACAGAGCCTTTGCGAGAGAAATTTAAAGATGCGGATATCTTTATGAAAACCATTGTTCAAGGACCGCCAACTGGAGCACCTGTGACCGTGACCATTGCAGGAGAACAATTTTCAAAGCTGGTTGATGTGAAAGAGACGCTCACAAAAGAAATGAAAGAAAGCGGAGCGAGTTTGATCACAGACGATGTCAATCAGCCGGTGAAAACCATCTCATTTGAATTAAATCGTGACCGAATGGCACAGGATGGGCTCACCGCGCAGTTTGTCAGCAGACAGCTTGGGCTTGTGACAGAAGGAATTCCACTAGGCTCCTTTAAACAAGGAACAGATGACATCGATTTAGTGGTGAAACAGGATATGGGCACACATCAAAATGGATTGAAGTTAAAAGACATTAAGGTGCCTGTGAGTACAACTGACAGTGGTATGCCTTCGCTAGAGCCGCTTAGCCGGTACGTAAAAGAAAAACAAACAGAGCAGTACGAAAGCATTCCGCATGAAAACGGGATTCCGACCATCACATTAAAGGCATATCCTGGAACGTCAGATACGTTTAAAGACGATATGACAGAAGTCGTCAATCAAGTTGGAAAAAGTGATGCAGCGAAGGACTTGACCATTTCTCAAGGTGGAGAAAATGAAGATCAAACCCAATTCTTTATTGAAATTAGCCTCTTATTTGGGGTCGTCTTACTGCTCATTTATGTCACCATCGCCTTCCAGTTCAATTCACTCATGCTTCCGCTTTTAGTTCTTGGAACTGTTTACTTAGCGATATCAGGAGCGATTATTGGACTATTTGTAACTCAAACTCCGTTTAGCTTTATGGCAACAATGGGTATTGTGTCATTAGCAGGTATCGTGGTCAGAAATGCGGTTGTCTTGTTTGAATTTATTGAACAGCGCCGCAAACAGGGGCTTGATCAACGAACAGCGGTCATTGAAGCGGGAAGAGCAAGGATTAGACCGATCTTGTTAACGGCATTCACAGCACTCGTTGCCCTTATGCCTGTTGCATTAAGCAATGATCCACTCTTTAAGCCGCTGGCGATCTGCATCGTATCAGGTGTCTTTTTCTCCACGATTCTGACACTGCTGATTGTGCCGGCCTTATATGTGGCTGTTTCAAAAAAACGCTGACAATCCTGAAGCAAATCTCCTTCTATTTGGAGATTTGCTTTTTTTATAGAAAAATATCCAAAAAAATATGTGGAGTGTTCATTTGTTCTTATAGAGTGGACAGTGGTATTTACGGCTAAAATAAGACGTGTTAAAATCTGATTGGGAGAAGTTTTTTGACAAAGGGGTTGTACGTCATGTGTGGAACGATGAAAGCGATTGTTAAAAAAGAAAGCGCTTACGGAGCGGTGATGATGGAGAGGCCGATTCCGGAAATTAATGATCATGAAGTGCTCATCCAGGTGAAAGCCACATCAATATGCGGGACCGATGTGCATATTTATAATTGGGATGATTGGGCAAAGGCGAGAGTCAAAGCACCGTACATTTTTGGTCATGAATTTACAGGGGAAGTTGTCAAAGTGGGAAGCCAGGTCTCACGTGCAAAAGTAGGGGAGTTTGTATCGGCTGAGACGCATATTGTATGTAATCAGTGCTATATGTGTTTAACAGGGCAGCAGCATTTGTGCAGCGAAACGAAAATTTTAGGGGTAGACATTGATGGCTGCTTTGCTGAATACGTCAAAGTACCTGAACAAAATGTATGGCATAACCCAGATCAAATGCCAGTAGAGCTTGCATCCATTCAAGAGCCGCTCGGAAATGCTGTTCATACAGTTCTCCATACACCTGTTTCAGGAAAGTCAGTGGCGATTTTTGGCTGCGGGCCAATCGGTTTAATGGCGATCGCGGTCGCGAAAGCCTCTGGGGCTGTGCAAGTGTTTGCTGTTGATAAAAACGAATACAGGCTGGACCTTGCCCGAAAAATGGGTGCAGATCATATCGTGGATATCGGAAAAGATGATCCTGTTGAAATGATTAAGCAGCTCACGCGGATGGAAGGGGCAGACGTGATGTGTGAGATGTCAGGACACCCTGTTGCGATTAATCAAGCACTCGAAGCTTGTGCAAATGGCGGGAAAGTCAATATACTAAGTTTGCCAGAGCGGCCAGTGACCATTGACATTACAAATCAAATTGTTTTTAGGGGATTAACCGTTCAAGGGATAACGGGGAGAAAAATGTTTGAAACGTGGCGTCAAGTATCTGAACTTTTAAGAACTAATACCATTGATGTACAGCCAGTTGTCACGCATACGCTGCCATTTGAAGATTTCAAAAAGGGGTTTGAACTCATGAGAAGTGGTACGTGCGGGAAGATCGTACTGATGATGCCATCATATCAAAGGGGGACGAAATGATGAAAGAATTTACGTATTTACAAGATGAATTAGACGCAATGAAGCAGCAAGGTACTCATCAAACGTTGAAAGAAATTGATTCCAAACAATCATCCACGGTTACATTAAATGAACAATCCGTCATACAACTCTCTTCAAACAATTATTTAGGACTCACCTCACATCCAAGGCTGATGAAAGCGGCAAAAGAGGCGATTGATGAATTTGGTGCTGGTACAGGATCTGTAAGAACCATTGCTGGAACGATGACGATGCACGAACGGCTTGAAAAAAAGCTCGCTGCTTTTAAAAAGACAGAGGCAGCCTTAGTATTCCAATCAGGCTTTACGACCAATCAAGGGGTTTTATCGAGCATCCTCACAAAAGATGATATTGTCATTTCAGATGAGCTCAATCATGCCTCGATCATCGATGGGATTCGGTTAACAAAGGCAGATAAAAAAGTATACGGGCATTCTAATATGGAAGAGCTAGAGAAAATTTTAAAGAAATCCATGAATTACCGCATCCGTCTTATCGTGACAGATGGCGTGTTCTCAATGGATGGAGATATCGCGCCGCTGCCTGAAATCGTCAGGCTGGCAGAAGCATATGATGCCTTTGTAATGGTTGACGATGCTCATGCGTCTGGCGTGCTTGGTGAAAATGGGCGAGGAACCGTTAACCATTTTCAGCTTGACGGCAGAGTGCATATTCAAGTTGGCACACTGAGTAAGGCTGTCGGTGTGCTTGGCGGCTACGTCGCTGGTTCTGCGGTTTTAATCGACTATTTAAAGCATAAAGCAAGACCATTTTTATTCAGCACCTCACATCCGCCGGCTGTCACAAGAGCCTGTGAAGAAGCCATTGACGTGCTGTTAGACGAACCGGAGCGCATTGAAACACTTTGGGAGAACGCTAATTATTTTAAAGAAAAAGTCATCGGTCTTGGATTTGAGGTGGCGCCAACAGAAACGCCTATTATTCCAATGATGATTGGAGACGAGGCACTGACTTTCCGGTTTTCTAAGGCATTAATCGAGCGAGGCGTCTTTGCTCAGGGGATTGCTTTCCCAACCGTGGCGAAAGGAAAAGCGAGAATTAGAGCGATCATCACAGCAGAGCACACAAAAGAAGAACTTGACCGTGCACTAACCATCATCGAAGAAGAAGCGAAGAAATTGAATATACTTGATTGAGAGAGCGAGGGCTCTCTTTTCTTTTGATAAAGAGTGTTGATGACTGTCCAGATGAATAGACATTTTTCATAGAAAAACCACACATGAATTTATTTTCAATTCATCACAAAATAGTCTATACTGTAGGGTGGAGCTTGGTTTGAAAGGAGTACGAATTCATGAATGAAGAGCAGAGAAAAGCGAGCGGACAAATCAGTTCATCGGACAAAAAATCCGAGAAGGACTACAGCAAATATTTTGAAGCTGTTTACATTCCGCCTTCCTTAAAAGATGCAAAAAAACGGGGTAAAGAAGAAGTCGAATACAATCAATTTCAAATTGACGAGCGGTTTCAAGGGTTAGGGAACGGTCGCAAGTTTTATATTCGCACATATGGCTGCCAAATGAATGAGCATGACACAGAAGTAATGGCTGGTATTTTTATGGCGCTTGGTTATGAACCAACAAATTCGACTGAAGATGCGAATGTCATCTTATTAAACACCTGCGCCATTCGTGAGAATGCGGAAAACAAAGTGTTTGGAGAGCTTGGTCATTTAAAAGCATTAAAGCGTGAAAAGCCAGATTTAATCTTAGGTGTCTGCGGATGTATGTCGCAAGAAGAATCTGTCGTCAACCGTATTTTAAAGAAACATCCATTTGTTGACTTGATTTTCGGAACGCACAACATTCACCGCCTGCCAGAGCTTTTATCCGAATGCTATTTATCAAAAGAAATGGTCATCGAGGTTTGGTCGAAGGAAGGCGATGTGATTGAAAACCTTCCAAGAGCCCGCCAAGGTAAAATCAAAGGCTGGGTAAACATTATGTACGGCTGTGATAAATTTTGTACCTATTGCATTGTTCCTTACACGCGCGGTAAAGAAAGAAGCCGCCGTCCAGACGAAATTATTCAAGAGGTAAGACGTTTAGCGGCAGAAGGATATAAGGAAATTACCCTTCTTGGTCAAAACGTGAATGCGTATGGAAAAGATTTTGAGGACATGGAATATGGTCTTGGTCATCTGATGGATGAGCTGCGTAAAATTGATATCCCGCGTATCCGTTTTACTACAAGCCATCCGCGCGACTTTGATGATCACTTAATTGAGGTGCTTGCCAAAGGCGGCAACCTTCTCGATCATATTCACTTGCCAGTTCAATCAGGAAGTTCTGCTGTCCTGAAGCTGATGGCGAGAAAATATGACCGTGAGCGTTACCTAGAACTTGTGCGTAAAATCAAAGAAGCAATGCCAAACGCTTCCTTGACAACGGACATTATTGTAGGGTTCCCAAATGAAACAGATGAGCAGTTTGAAGAAACTCTATCCCTCTATCGAGAGGTTGAGTTCGATGCGGCTTATACGTTCATTTACTCTCCGAGAGAAGGCACACCAGCAGCGAAAATGAAAGACAATGTGCCAATGCGTGTGAAAAAAGAACGTCTACAGCGCCTGAATGCACTCGTGAATGAAATTTCCGCGAAAAAAATGAAGGAATATGAAGGGCAGACTGTCGAAGTATTAGTAGAGGGTGAAAGTAAAAACAACCCTGAGATCCTAGCCGGATATACAAGTAAAAGCAAGCTTGTGAATTTTAAAGCACCAAAAGAAGCGATTGGCAACATCGTCAAAGTGAAAATCACACAAGCGAAAACTTGGTCTCTTGACGGAGAAATGGTTGGAGAAGCTATCGAGGTGAATTAAAATGACGCTTTATTCAAAGAAAGAGATTGTCGAGCGCGCAAGAGAGCTCGCGAAAATGATTTCTGAAACAGAAGAAGTTGATTTCTTCAAGAAAGCAGAAGCGCAAATCAATGAAAATACAAAAATTTCGACGATCATTAATCAAATTAAGGCGCTTCAAAAACAAGCTGTGAATTTAAAGCATTACGGCAAACACGAAGCCTTAAAGCAAGTTGAAGAAAAAATCGATGCCCTGCAAGAAGAACTGGATGACATTCCAGTGATCCAAGAATTCAAAGAATCACAAATGGAAGTCAACTCTCTGCTTCAGCTTGTAGCACACACGATTTCTAATCAAGTAACGGATGAAATCATCCTTTCAACCGGCGGTGACCTTTTATTAGGAGAAACCGGTTCAAAAGTGAAAAACTCATCCCCAAGTTGCTCCATTAAATGAGAAAACCCCGCAGATGCGGGGTTTTTTGTTTTTTGAATACGTATTTATATGTTATTTGAGGTTTAGTGTTTAAATTTCCTTGACCTTATAGTGAAATATTGAGGTGACTAGTATTATAAGAAGTTTCTATCTGTTAAATGGATACAGTTCTAATTGTATTCTAAGATTTTATTCGGAAATAGTAGAAAATCCATATTTGAATGTTGAATATGTGTTATTTTTATTTTAAAGGCTGTGACATCAACAATTTGTTGACGTCACAGCCCCTTTTTTATTTCATGTTTAGATTATTTGTTCATAAAATGTTTAATATAAAATATAACAAAGAAGATATATTTTATGACGAAGTTCTTTCTCAGCTTCAATTCTAATTGGAAATTTACGGTGAAATCAATCTTCATTTTTATTAATGCCCCTCCTATAATAAGGGACTGTGACTTTATCATTAAACCACATTTTCCCAACACGATCAACCCCAAATCTCTCACTCTCCAACTTTTCCAATTTTCAAGGCAAGTTTATGGGCGACCATGCATACACTGAAACAGAAATGAATTTAATTGAACATGAAGCTCAAAATCGTGACACACTAGACGAATGCCCAGCATAAGATAAAACGATCAAGAACAAGGAGGCATGCCGGAATGTCTGAATACAGAGAGATTATTACAAAAGCGGTGGTTGCAAAAGGGAGGAAATTTACCCAAAGCACACACACCATTTCTCCATCGCAAAAACCAACCAGCATCCTAGGCGGTTGGATCATTAATCATAAGTATGATGCTGAAAAGGTCGGCAAAACAGTTGAAATTGAAGGAACATTTGATATTAACGTGTGGTACTCTTACGCTGACAACACGAAAACAGAAGTGGTCACAGAACGTGTGAAATATGTAGACATCATCAAACTGAGATATAAAGATAAAAATTTCCTTGATGATGAACATGAAGTGATTGCAAAAGTTTTGCAGCAGCCGAATTGTTTAGAAGTGACCATCTCTCCAAATGGCAATAAAATTATCGTTCAGGCAGAGCGTGAATTCATTGCAGAGGTAGTAGGAGAAACAAAAATTGTGGTAGAGGTCAATTCAAGCTGGAAAGAAAAAGATGATCATGAGTGGGAAGAAGAAGTGGATGAGGAGTTAGAAGACATTCATCCAGAATTCCTAGCAGGTGATCCTGAAGAGTAATTGATGACTAGGGCGCATATCTCCCTAGTTTTTTTCTGCGCTATATCAGGGGAAAAAAGGCGATTTTTTATGCTATAATGGAAGATGGCATAAATTCGAAAGTAATATAGTGAGGGATTAGAAATATGGCAAGTTATACGCCCATGATACAGCAATATTTAAAGATCAAGGCAGATTATCAAGATGCCTTTTTATTTTTCCGCTTAGGTGATTTTTATGAGATGTTTTTTGATGATGCAAAAGAGGCAGCACAAGAACTAGAAATCACATTAACAAGCAGAGATGGCGGGACGATTCCGATGTGCGGTGTTCCTTATCATTCTGCGTCTGCATACATAGAACAGTTAATTTCAAAAGGCTACAAGGTCGCGATTTGTGAGCAGGTAGAAGACCCGAAAACGGCGAAAGGTGTTGTCAAAAGAGAGGTCGTTCAACTGATTACACCGGGTACGGTTATGGATGGCAAAGGGCTGAGTGAAAACGAAAACAACTTCATAGCATCTGTTTCCAGCTTTCAACATGGGTACGGCCTTGCGCTGTCCGATTTATCAACAGGTGAAAACATGGCTGCTTTCATTGAACGGTTAGATGACGTCGTCTCTGAAATTTACTCTGTCGGTGCCAAAGAAATTGTGGTCTCAAAGCAGCTAGATGAAGAAACGGTGAAAATCCTGAGGGAACGCTGTCATGCAACCATTTCTTACGAAGATAGCAGCGAATTAATGGATGAAGCTGACGCCCTCGTTTCCCATCTTGATGAACATCTGCAGTCGACATTTTCCACCTTATATGCGTACTTAAGAAGAACGCAAAAAAGAAGTCTTGATCACCTTCAGCAAGTTCAACTGTACGAGCTGGAACAAACGATGAAAATTGATCTTTACTCAAAGCGAAACCTTGAATTAACAGAAACAATTCGCTCAAAAAGTAAGAAGGGCTCTTTATTGTGGCTGTTAGATGAAACAAAAACAGCGATGGGCGGAAGACTGCTGAAGCAATGGATCGACCGGCCGCTCATTCGCCTTTCGCAAATTAAAGAACGCCAGGAAATGGTGCAAATTCTCATGAATCATTTCTTTGAACGAGAAGATCTTCGTGAACGATTAAAGCAAGTATATGATCTCGAACGTCTAGCAGGCCGTGTGGCATTTGGAAATGTGAATGCCCGCGATCTCATTCAACTAAAGGAATCCCTAAAGCAAGTACCGGCCATTAAAGAACTCGTCCATTCCCTGCCAGAGGAAATGGCAGCATCTCGAGCGAATGATATTGACCCTTGCGGCGACCTGCTTGATTTATTAGAAGATGCTCTTTATGAAAATCCGCCAATGACGTTAAAAGAAGGCAATTTGATTAAAGACGGCTACAATGCAAAATTAGATGAATATCGTGATGCCAGCCGAAACGGCAAGGACTGGATTGCGCGGCTTGAACAGCAAGAAAGAGAATACACTGGGATTCGTTCTTTAAAGGTCGGATTTAATAAAGTATTTGGCTATTACATCGAAGTAACCCGGGCGAATACGCATCTTTTGGAAGAAGGTCGTTATGAAAGAAAGCAAACCCTTGCGAATGCAGAGCGGTATATTACACCTGAATTAAAAGAAAAAGAAGCCCTTATTCTTGAGGCAGAATCAAATATTAGCGAATTGGAATATGAACTATTTTCTGCGCTTCGGGAACAAGTAAAAGCATATATTCCTAGATTACAGCTGCTTGCAAAACAAATGAGTGAACTGGATGCGCTGCAATGCTTTGCGACCGTAAGTGAAAAGCGTCGTTATGTCCGTCCGGAATTCTCAGAGGATGAGGTAGATGTCGTTGGTGGTCGTCACCCTGTCGTTGAAAAAGTGATGGATCATCAGGAGTATGTGCCGAATGACTGCCATATGGGAAAAGGAAGACAAACTTTGCTCATTACTGGACCGAATATGTCAGGGAAAAGCACCTATATGAGGCAAATGGCATTGATCTCAATTCTTGCGCAAATTGGCTGTTTTGTGCCGGCATCAAAGGCGACCCTTCCGATATTTGATCAAATCTTTACACGTATTGGTGCGGCAGATGACTTGATCTCTGGTCAAAGTACTTTTATGGTAGAAATGCTTGAAGCAAAAAATGCGATGGTGCATGCGACGAAAAACAGTTTGATTTTATTTGATGAAATTGGACGAGGGACAAGCACCTATGATGGAATGGCTCTTGCACAGGCCATCATTGAATTTGTTCATGATCACATTGGTGCTAAAACCCTTTTCTCCACACATTACCATGAACTGACCGTACTTGAATCTCAATTAAGCGAGCTGAAGAATGTCCATGTACGAGCTGAAGAGCATGAGGGGACCGTCGTTTTCTTACATCAAATCAAAGAAGGGGCAGCTGACAAAAGCTATGGTATTCATGTAGCGCAGCTTGCTGAACTGCCTGATGCCATCATTGATCGTGCCCAGACCATCTTAACGGAGCTTGAGAGTGGATCACATGAAGTGATTCCGCGCGTGTCTCCAGCCCCAAAAACAGAAAAGGTCGAGGAAAAACAGCAGCTTTCATTCTTTGAAGTGGAAGAAAAACCGCAAACAAAACCTGTTCTGAAAAACAAAGATCAAGCGGTGATCGAAGAATTGAAGTCATTTAACTTAATGGATATGACACCGCTGGAAGCCATGACAAAGCTATACGAATTGCAAAAGAAATTATAATGTAAGGTGAGGTGAGTAAGAAAATGGCAAAGATTATTCAGCTATCCGATGACCTATCCAATAAAATTGCTGCGGGCGAAGTGGTTGAGCGTCCGGCTTCTGTCGTGAAGGAGCTTGTTGAAAATGCGATCGATGCGAGTAGTACAGTTATTGAAATCGATGTAGAAGAAGCAGGTCTTTCTTCTATTCGAATTATTGATAATGGTGTTGGAATCGATGCTGAAGATTGTAAGCTCGCCTTCCAGCGACATGCGACGAGTAAAATCAAAGATGAAAATGATCTATTTCGAGTGAGAACCCTCGGCTTTAGAGGAGAGGCGCTGCCAAGTATTGCGTCTGTTTCTCATCTTGAAATGAAGACAAGTACCGGTGAAGGAGCAGGAACACACCTAGTGCTCCAAGGCGGTAAGATCATTTCAGAGAAAAAAACCTCTGGCCGGCGCGGCACCGAAATTGTCGTCACCAACTTATTTTATAATACGCCAGCCCGTTTAAAATATATGAAAACCGTTCATACAGAGCTTGGCAACATATCAGATGTCGTCAACCGAATTGCGCTTGCTCATCCAGAAGTTTCAATTCGCTTGCGTCATCAAGGGAAAGTGTTGCTTCAAACAAATGGAAATGGGGATGTGCGGCATGTGCTTGCAGCCATTTATGGAACGGCTGTGGCGAAAAAAATGCTGCCACTTCACGTGCAATCACTTGATTTTGAAATAAAAGGATATATTTCTTTGCCAGAAGTGACGAGGGCATCACGTAATTATATGTCTTCTGTTGTGAATGGAAGATATGTGAAGCATTTCCCGCTTGTGAAAGCCATCCATGAAGGGTACCATACACTGCTTCCGATTGGCCGTCATCCGATTACATTTATTGACATGAAGATGGACCCGATTTTAGTGGATGTGAACGTACATCCATCAAAGCTTGAGGTAAGACTGAGTAAAGAGCAGGAACTTCATGAGCTGATCAAACAAGGAATTAAGGACGTGTTTCAAAAGCAGCAGCTTATTCCAAGTGCACACGTGCCAAAAAAAGCTCCAATGCCAGCTGTGAAAAATGAGCAGCAATCCTTAACGTTTGATTCCAGACAAACAAATATAAACCGAACGGAGACACCTGCACCTTATGAACCGGTCCCGCTCGAATCGGCTGTATACGAGACAAGTCAGAACGACACATACGGGATGCCTGAACCAGAAAGCCAGGCAGCATCTTTACCAGTCACGCACGAAGAAAAGCATGACGCTAGCGGGTATTTTGAGGAATCTGCGGCTTCGTATGAAGATGGGAAGCCTATGCTGAATAACAATACGGCTGAAAACGATTTTGAAAATGAACGTGTCCCTGTGATGTATCCGATTGGACAAATGCACGGAACGTATATTTTGGCTCAAAATGAACGCGGTCTTTATATCATTGATCAGCATGCAGCTCAAGAGCGAATCAAATACGAATATTATCGTGAGAAGGTAGGAGAGATTGAGCAGGAAGTACAAGAAATGCTTGTGCCATTAACCTTTCACTACTCTCAAAACGAGATGCTGATTATTGAAGAGCATAAAGATATTTTAGCAAAAGTGGGTGTCTTCTTAGAGCCCTTCGGATCAGGAAGCTACATCGTTCGATCGCATCCGCAGTGGTTTCCAAAAGGAGAAGAGGCTGAACTCATTGAAGAGATCATTCAGCAAGTACTTGATGAAAAGCGTGTGGATATAAAGAAACTAAGAGAAGAAGCGGCGATCATGATGAGCTGCAAAGGCTCAATCAAAGCAAATCGTCATTTACGTCATGATGAAATCAAAGCCTTATTAGATGAACTCCGGCAAACGAAGGACCCATTCACCTGTCCGCACGGCCGGCCGATCATCATCCATCATTCTACGTATGAAATGGAGAAAATGTTTAAACGGGTGATGTAGCAAGGTTTTAGACGGTGGTTGAATAGGTTTGCCCACCTTTTGCCCACCGATTAATTTTCAAGATACTTTTCAAAACGCTTTCTGTTTCGTGTTTTTTTGTAACGTGAAGATAAACATCCGCTGTCATGTTGATGGTAGCATGCCCGAGGCGGTCACTCACTGTTTTAATATCGACTCCACTTTCAAGAAGCATGATTGCATGAGTATGTCTTAGCCCATGAGGAGTAATGTGATGTAAATTTGTTTTTGACAGGATCGAGTCAATAGCTTTATTAATACCAAACGTTCCTATATCTTTTCCATTGGTTGAGGCTATCAATAAATTAGGTTATTGATATGCAACCCCATATTTAATTTTGTTTTTCTTTTGCCATATACGATACTTTTTTAGTTCAGTTATTAATGAGTCATCAATTGCGATTGTACGGTCGTACAACCTGCCTACTGGCATTTTAAAAGTAACAAATCCTCTTAAAGGGATCAGCAGTAAAAGCTGTACAAGAAGCGCTAGCGGCGGTTTACTACTACCCAGACAAAGGAGCAAAAAACAACGGCGTTGATGGCTATTACGGACCAAAAACAGCGGATGCGGTCAAACGATTCCAATTGATGCATGGTCTTGCAGCTGATGGCATCTATGGTCCAAAGACAAAAGCAGCGTTAGAAAAGCTATTAAAATAAAAATCTATAGACTTACATCTATAGAAAATGAAAGTACATGAAACAAACCCCTGTCCTTAACGGATAGGGGTTTGATTAATTTTATGATTTATCCTCTTTTTAATACTCGCATACTTTATCTTCGCACTCAGGCTTTTCTTTAGCATCAACAATAAATGAACCTACTTCATCATTTGCCTTATCATATATTCCCCAAATTTTTTTGTCCTTGTTTCCATTTAAATAACCATTGATTGAAATGCCACCCATTGGGTTTACCTCATAATCATTAGTATAATCAATTCGTTCAATATCATGATAGTTTGGTTTAATAAAGTCAGTCATTCTTTTCTTAGCCAAGGAATACAATTCTTCTTTTTTAGCTTCTTGGGCTTCTGTTTTTTTGTCGTGTCGTTCCTTCATAAATATCCCTCCAAGTGTTATAATAACCAGAGTTATAAGGATAATTATGTATTTTTTCATAAAACCATCCTTTCTGTCTTACATTTTACATGAGAGAAGGGGCATTGTACATGAATACAAAGACTGACATACCTAATTTAACAGATGAAGACTATTTTTCTCTTAGTCAAAATACTTATAGTGAAAAGAAAATGAAAAAAGCCTATGTTGCATTAATCTCTTCATTTGAAGGGAAATCTAAGGACGCATTGGTGCAAAGGCTCAATGAAAATGCGACTATGCTGACAAATGCAACAGAGAACAGAAGTGCCTTTCTAAGAAGTATAAAGACAAAATAGTTAACATAACCTCTTCGCAACGATGCGATGGAGGTCTTTTTTTGTTCTTTTTGCGGTATCTTTTCGGTGTGGAACATTTAAATAGATGATAATATATGTAATTATAGGGAAAATAAAGGAAGGGATAGGGGGAGGTTTGTTTGGGAGAAAAAGTAGCAAGCCCATTTGTTGCTAAAATGATCGGTGATTGGTACGGATATATCAAGAAACAGGACATACTAAAGGCTGAAAATAAGAGAAAAGAGATCGTAAAAGCTTTTGAAAATATGGAAGAAGATCAAAATGTCTTATTATACTTTAACTTGATTGATTCCAGATACAAAATGATGGCGCAGGAGTTTGAGGGATCAAAAGATTTATTGAAGCAAATAGACATTGAAGAGAAGCAGAAAACGGATGACATGATTCAGTATTACTATTTCTTCTTCAATGGCATGTATGAGTTCTATAAAAATCGATTTTCAGACGCTATCAACTATTATCATATCGCAGAGATCCGCCTTCGAAACGTACCTGACGAATTAGAACGTGCTGAATTTAACTATCAGCTTGCGATTGCGTACTACAAAATCGCACAAAATCATTTCTCCATTAACCATGCCAAAAAAGCTTTAGAAAGCTTTAAATCAGCAGATTTACAAGAGAGTCGGGTCGCTACTACTCTAATGGTGATCGCCTCAAATAAGATGGATTTAACCCAATTTAAACAAGCTGAATCAACCCTTAAGGATGCTATCAATTTAGCAGCAGCTTCCAACCTTGATTTGCCACAAGCACTAGGATATCTCAACCTAGGTATATGCTATGAGCGTCAAGGAAAGCTTCAGCAAGCTTTAAACTCTTTCCAGAATGTCTTGTCTATTGAACTAAAAAAGCCACACAAAACACTGTATATGAGAACAAAGTACATGTTAGCACGTGTACTATTCCAGCTAGATAAAACAGCTCAAGGGCTGGATGCATACAATGAGTCACTCATGTTAGCGAATGAACTATCTGACATTGCGTATATTGCTAAATTAAACATCATACATTCACTATATGTAACAGATGATGAAACTCATCTTGATGCAGCTCTAAATGTACTGAAAAATCAAAAACTTTGGAAAGATGCCGCTGAATTGTCAATTATGGCAGCAAGATTTTATAAAAAGCAGGATAATCACAAGCTGGCATCAAAATACTTTGATGAAGGTTTGGAATCACAAGCCAAAAAATTGACATGGATGGAGGAGGAAGCTGAATGAAGCTCCTGAAAGTTATGATATTAAGCCTTACCTTATTAATGGGGGTCACAACCGCAGTACATATAAATTCCTCGAATGATTTTCAAACCGCAGAAGACGGATACTTTGGTTAAGCATTAGGAAAAGTAGACTCCATTAATAAAAGAAAAAGCCCTTTTCGGGGGCTTCTTTTTTATTTGAACCACCATTCCTTCTTTTCTTTATCCCATGTCAATTCATTTCTTGACATAAGATTTTGAACTGCCTTACGGATCGCTGGCTCATCCCTGCCTGTTTTTCTTTTAAGGTCATCCATTGTTGGGTTCTTGTGAAAACGGCTCATATTATAAATGATACGACAAATTTTCCTTTCTAGATCAGTCATGAAACACCACCTCGGACTAGCTTATTTGAATATCTTTTTCAATAGCTTGCCGGATGCTTTACCCGCAGCACGTCGCATGATACGCTTTCCTATAGTGCCTTTTTGAACAGCATTGACGTCACCCAAGAATTTTGATGTTTTGTTTATTTTCATATGAGGTATGTTTCCTACTTTCTTCATTAATATAGTGTTAATATGGGCTTGCCCGCAGGCATTTTAGAAATTAAAACGCCTTCTTACAAAGGGAGCGGATGCGGTCAACCCCCTGTCCTTAAATAGATAAGGTTTTTTAAAAGGGTAAAATTGGTTATTTAGTTGGGTGTAACGTGATATGATTGTAAAAAGGAGGCAATGTGATGACATTCAAAAAAGCGTTCAATATAGGTTATGTTGTTTTGCTTTTATCTATTATTGTCGTATATTTATTGCTTCCAGTCGATCAAATATTTACTGCAATTATCATCCTAACAGTTCTATTTGGAGTATATCAATTTGTGATTTTCAAAAAACTAAATGAGCAAAAACAGCAATAAAAAACGCCGTAGTCTGTATTAGACTGTGGCGTTTTTTCCAACCAGTTTCGCACATATAAACTTTTCCTGCTGAATCTGTTTAATCCAGTTTGTTATTTTTATGCTTACTGTCATGAAGCGCTCATAGAGAGCTTTTTTAATTACATCCGCAAGGATTTGGCGGTGTGACGACAACTGGTCGTTTATTAATGTCAATCGTATCTTCTGCATAAAATGTGGAACCAATGCTGATCGCACGATTTTCTGCGCGGAACGTATATGTACCTGCAGCAGGTAGTACTTTATGTGAAAGTTGTAATGTATATTGTGCACTTCCAAACAAATCAATTCTAGCCGGAATACGGACCGTTTTCCCATTGTTCAAAATGTAGCTGTCCTTTAATGCTTTTCCATTGATGATATCTTTTGTTGTGGCTTGAAAGCCTGCAGGTAATGTGAATTCAACTGCCCCGATACTGAGGACAGAATTTGGGCGGTAAGTCAGCTCGATGTCAGAAAAAGACCATTCCTGCTTACTTGCTCCTGTTATTTTTGCATAAAGTGCAGCTGGTCTTGCATTGGTCGAAGCTTGACCTTCCTCTGTTTTAGCTCCTTCAGCGGATGCGGCAAGCGGTACTGAGAGCGCCATGACTAGTGTAAGCATCCCCAGCATAAGAATTGTCCATATTTTTTTCATTTCTTTCTTCCCCCTTGGTTGATTATAGGTAAATAATAGATGATTTCATCCATTATTTACCTATAATGTTACCATATTACTATATGGTATTAAATGGGATGTTTTACCCTTATTTTGTCTGTTTTTTAGTAATAGCGGGGAAGAAATGCATTTGGCTGGTTCATTCCGTAAGTGTGCCCTGCCATATGATGCTGTTGCGGCATCATCATATTCATATCATGATATCCGTATGGCTGATATGGATTCATACCATAACCACCATAGTGACCTGCATGATGATGATTGTTCATCTGAACATTTGAGTATGATTCATATGGCTTCGAAAACGGGGAATACGCTGAATTTGAATGATGATGCGGATAATGTCCACTATAAGCATCTTTTTTACCGGTATGATAATGGTTTGGCATATTCGTGGGACCATGCATGTTTGGTGCGATTACATGCTCATGATTGGCTGTATATACATTCTCAAACGTATGATAGGGATTTCCTTGATGCTCATGATTCGTCTGGTTATTCATATAGTTCATTTTGTATCTCATCCTTTTTTTCAGGTTGCCATATCTTATGAGCATCAACCGTTTCATGAGCCTATCCACCTGAAAGAAAGATGATTAAGTAAAAAAACCGGCTTTTCAGCCGGGAAAACAAAAAGCAGGTGTAGCGTCAAACACTAAAATGAGGAACTATGTCTTTTTTTGCGACGCTTCTTACAGCTGCTGCAGACACTTTTAGGATAATAATAGGGATCGTAGCTTCTAGAAGTATCCCAAAAATCTTTCTCAAACCATTCATCTTTTTTATGACAAGACTTCTTTTCTTTACATGGATCAACATGGTGATGATCTTTATGATTTTTGTAGCAGTTTGAGTGGGAATGTTTGCTCTTGTATTTGCACATTGTCATCCCTCCTAAATGTGACTCAATGCTAGTATATGCAACGAAGATGTATGAGGACTGGATGGTGGCGCTCCTTTTGTAAAAAAAGGCTAATTCTTTAAAAACTCAAACAAAAAGAATTGACTAGTGCTAAAATAACATGATAAAATATAAATTTTTATCCTCTGATGAAATGTGTTATAATAAAAATGTGAATACTTTCGGAGGTGGCGGATTTGTTTCAAATAGGTGATAAAATTGTTTATCCTATGCATGGAGCCGGTGTGATTGAAGGAATGGAAGAAAAAGAAATTTTAGGTAAGACGGAGGAATATTTTCTGATTCAAATGCCAAATATGCAGATGATGATCCCAAAAGGCAGAATCAATCAATTAGGTATACGTCCGGTAGCTGATCAAGCAACGCTGAAAGTTGTGATGAACAATTTTGCAGAAGAAACAAACGACGACACGCTTACTTGGAAGCAAAGATATGATGAAAATCTGAAAAAGCTAAAAACAGGTGCCATTGAAGATGGTGCAGATGTTGTCAAAGATCTAATGAGACGACATCAGAAAAAAGCCTTAAATTCTAGTGAAAAGAAGATGCTTGAAGATGCACGTGGGATGTTAATAAGTGAAATTTCACTTGCACAAGGAATGTCGCAAGATGAAGTGATGACAGCTTTAGAGAATGAATTAAGAATTTAATGCTGGATATACAGAGATTGGCTGTAAACAGAAGGGCATATTCCTTTTGTTTGCAGCTTTTTTATTTGAAAAAAGATGAAAATTACCAATTTTTTAGGTGTTTTTGACTAAAATTAAAATAAGGTCATTGGGTTTAGTTTTTCCTTGTATAAGGAACGTTTCAAAGAAGCCGAAAGTACCTAGACCACATCAAAAAACAGGTAAGTTCTCCTGATTCGTGAAAACGAGCCGGACATTCTTTGAATTCTTTTAGCCATTGATAGTAAAATAATGCGATAAGATGGCATCTAAGAGAATAAAAAGGAGCGGTGAAATGAAAAGACTATTGATATGTGGATTCATCTTTCTGATCCTGTGTGCTCTTTTAATGGTGAAATGCAGCCATTCCATTCAAGAAAAAAAAGAGCAAAAACAACATCATGCTGAAGTAGAAAAGTATAAGATAGAACGAAAAAAAGGTGATCCATATGAAAGTTTTCAACAGCTCATACAGCATGAAAGAGACGGCTATGAGATAGAGTTTCACGAAAGAGGCGGGAGTGATTTACTCGTATTTTCTCCTCACGGCGGAGAAATTGAACCAGGAACAAGTGAAATCGTAGAAGCATTTCAAGGGAAGTACTCTACGTATTTGTTTGAAGGGACAAAACAAGAAAACAATCGTGATTTGCATATTACCAGTACAAAGTTTGACGAACCCATTTTGGTTCAAATGATTAAAACGTATCCCTTTTCTATTTCGATCCATGGCTATAAAAGTGATAGGAGACATACGCTTGTTGGCGGGACCAATGAAAAAATGAAAAGAGCTGTTGTGCGAGAATTAAAAAATCGAGGCTTTTCTGCAGAGATCGTGCAAGAAGGAAAGCGGCTCTCTGGTACAAACCCCAAAAACATCAATAACCAAAATGCGAGTGGTGAAAGTGTTCAGCTAGAAATTAGTACGGCGCAGAGAGAAGCTTTTTTTGACAATTTTGATACGAGAAAAGGAAAGAAAAAAGCATTTAGACGCTATATAAGTGGTTTAAAAGAAGTCCTTAGAGAATTCGATCTTTCTTCGTAGAAAAAGGTTTTGATGGGCAAAAGTGCTCCATTTAAACTTGGTAAAAAAGATAGAAATATGCAATTTCAGCATAAAATATGCAATAAATGACAATTTGCCTTAAAATCATAAATTATGTAAAATAATAGTTATCAGTTTGATATGATAGAATGGGGCTGAAGTGGATGGCACACAAAATACCATCTTCCGAAGTAGGTGTAAAGATCAACCAATGGTATACGCATATTTGCAAATTTGAAGTCGAACAGGCAAACGATATGAAGCGCCTTGTTGAAGAAGAAATTCATGATATGGAAGAGGATCAAGATTTATTACTCTATTATTCTCTTATGGATTTTCGCCATCAAATGATGCTTCAGCACTTAACGCCAGTCCATGCAGGCAGTGAAACGCTTCAAGTTGTTTCCTTTCCTAAAGGAATTGAAGAGGCAGAAGATGAGATGACAGGCTTACTGGGCTATTACTTTCATTTTTTCCATGGAATGTATGCATTTATCCAGCAACGATATATCGAGGCCATTTCCTATTACAAGCATGCGGAACATCAACTGATTTTGGTGACAGATGAGATCGAAAAAGCGGAATTTTACTATAAAATTGCTGAAGTATACTATCATATGAAACAAACCTATTTTTCTATGCACTATGCTAAAAAGGCGAGAGACATCTATAAGAAACATCAGCTTTATGGGAAAAGAAGCATTCAATGTGATTTTGTCATGGCAGGTAATTGGATAGATGTGAATCAGCACCAAAAAGCGTTACCTTATTTAGAAAAAGCGTTAAAAGTCTGTGAAGCGATGGAAAGGCAAGAATGCACATCTTATTTTAAGGCGATGGCCCTCAATAACTTAGGGACTTGTCATTATAGCATGGGAACATACCATACAGCGACTGTCTTCTTTGAACAAGCCATTTCACTTTATCAAAAAGATCAAGTAGCAACGATGATCAAATCATTGTTTTCACTTGCTCTTACTTATTTCAAACTTGGAGATATGAAGCGAGCGAGTGAGGCTATTATGGAGGGGACGCATCAGGCCTCTTTATTGGGAGATGAGATTTATCAATTAAAATTCCAATTTTTGCAGGCACTTTATATTGAAAAAGACAGCTGTGATCAATTGAGATCCGCCCTGTTTGGTCTAAGAAGCAAAAAAATGTTTGCTGATTTAGAGGAATTAGCACTTGATGCGGCTAATTATTATAAGGAACGCGACATGTACAAGGAATCTTCCACTTTTTTTGAAATGGTGATTGAAGCGCGTACGCACATTCAAAAAGGAGATGAGATGTATGAGAACGAAGCATAACATGTCAGCTGCTCAAGTAGAAGAAAGACTTCACACATAAAAACACACAAACAACACCCTTTACGAAAAACGTAAAGGGCTTTTTTATTGCTTATTTAATTGCTTTTTCTGCGTCAATGGCGCCTGCTCCGTAAATCAGCGGGTCATCTTCAGACCACTTGCCTGTATTTTCTTTTAATAGGGCTTTGACTTCATCAGGCGTTAAATCTGGAGAATGCTCAAGTAAGAGAGCGCAAATACCGGCGCAAATCGGTGTGGCCATCGATGTGCCAGATAACGTCGTATAATCATGATCGACTCTGTTTGATTTATCTAGTTTATCTAGGAAGGATCTTGGTGATCTAAGAGAAACGATATTGACTCCTGGTGCAAGGATATCGGGCTTTACTTCACCATAGACCGTTGGACCTCTGCTCGAAAATGGTGCCACGACATCGTCACTTGATTCTGGTGTATTTCGATCATCATAGGCTCCGACCGTTATGACCTTCTGGCTAACGGCAGGGCTTGCAATCGTTTGGCTGTTAGGGCCAGAGTTACCGGCAGCAACACATACAACAATGCCTTGATCCCAAGCTGCATTGACAGCGCGCACCATCGGATCATCTTGCTCGTCATCATAACGCTGTGCATCGCCGCCAAGGGACATGCTGATAATGTGAATCGGGTCATCAGGATGGTCTTCATTAAACTGAATGCACCACTCAACGCCTTCTATAATAGTAGAAAGTGATCCAGCACCTTGTTTATTTAATACCTTTACGCCAATGACATTTGCTTTTGGAGCAGGTCCTTTGTATAAGCCGTCTGAGGCGGCTCCATCTCCAGCTACATCCCCAGCGCAGTGAGTTCCGTGTCCGTTATCGTCATACGGTTTCTTTTTTTGTTTGACTAAATCCACAAAATCGCGAATTCTTCCATCTAAATCTTCATGGGGATAAATCCCCGTGTCAATGACAGCGACTGTGATGCCTTCACCGGTTAATGTTGTGCCATTTCGAATGACTTGTTCAGCATGACTTGCTTGTGTGGCCACATCCAGCAGTGCATGAACTTGCCGATCTAAATAAATTTTGCGAATGTGCTCGCCATTGGTTAGCAGTTCCTCTAAAGCAGCAGGGGTGAGATCAGCTGCGCAGCAATTGATGTGGGAAAAGTGTTTTTTTATGTTTGTTTTTCTCCTTTTTTTCATTAACCGTTTTGTGCTCTGAAGACCTGCTTCGACTGCATCTTCCTTAAACTCAATGATGACCCGAAGCTTCTTTCTCTTTTTTAACCTTCCTTCAAAAAAACGATGAAGAAAACAAGGCGTCCATTTAAAAGGTTTATAGAGGTGAAGGACGGTCTCTCTTAAAGGCTGATCCAGCTTACTAGCATGTGTTCTGACCATTTGCACCATGGAAAATCCAAACATGTGATGCCCTCCATTCTAGCTATCCATTCTCGTACACTCTTACATTATGAGAATGAAAGCATCTTCGTTCGGATTCTTGTCCCTTCTTTTCTTCAAATTGGCGGCTTGCTCATCTCCCTAAAAAGAAAAGCGCTTACATTTTGTAAAATAATAGAAAAAGGTGGAAAATATGTAGAATCTGCCGATGATAGGTGGGAGAGTTCTTCTTAGAGAACCAGTAAAACAATGGATTTTGCAGAAAAAAGGGGGTTCTAGACAGGGTCAATGCTCATACAAATATGATTCGAGACAAATGAAAAAAATCGAATCCGCATAAAAAAAAGCGGAATTAAAGAAAACAGACTGGGTAGGACTAGGTCATATTAAACATAACTTCATTTGTTTGTCATACTATTCTAACTCTGTTTTCAAACAAGAGAGGCGTTTCTGTGTATATAAATGCAATTATCTTATTTTTGAGGAATCTCTTGATCTAGAGTGTTATGATCAGATTTGAAGAAAGAATGTGGAAAAAATGAAAAGAAATGATGATTCAATTTTAATCATAGAAACGGCTTAGAAATCTGTTAAAGGAGAACGGAAATGAAGAAGTTTTTTGCTTTGCTTCTCCTGCTTGTGATTGGATGGGGCGTCTATTATACCATGCAATCACAGGAACATGATGAGCCAGTGTCATCAGGTGGGGAAGACGAAAGCGGTTCAACTGATATTTATCGCAATTTTAAAGAGCTGGAAGAGAACGAATCAATCAATAATTATCAAATTACTTCCAATCCAGTGACTGGCAGCCGGCTGCTTGTGATGTCGCCTCATGGCGGGAGAATTGAAGGCGGCGTTAGTGAGATCGTCCATTTTTTTGATAACGAATTTTCTACGTACTTATTTGAAGGTTTTAGAGAAAATGCATCAGAACTTCATATTACAAGTACAAACTTTGATGAACCAATCGGAGTTGCACAGGCAAAAGCACATGATTATGTATTAGCTGTGCACGGCTATAAAGGTGAGGAAGGAATTGACCACACCCTTGTTGGCGGGACAGACTACGACCGTGCAGAGAAAATTGTGAACTCATTAGAGCGGAATGGATTTTCTGCTGAACTTGCTGTTGCACACGCAAGCCTAAGTGGAACGAGCAATCATAATATTAATAATCTTACAAAAACAGGGCAAAGTGTTCAGCTTGAGATTAGTAGAAGTCAACGTGAAGCTTTATTTGACAGTTTCGATTTTCGGCGGCGGTCAAGTACAAAAAATGAGACGTTCTACCGGTATGTCAGAGCGATTCGCACGGTGCTGGATGAAGAATACACGTAAGAAGTATGCACATATTAAGACAGCAGGGCGAATTCTTGTTACACTATAAAAAGTGATAACAAAAGGAGAGACGGATATGGTGCGTCATTATTTTCACCTTCAGGCAAGCTGGCCTGGTCTGCGGAACGATGTGGGTACAATCGAATGTGAACAATTAAAAACAAAAATTTCAATTCCAAAAGAAATGGACGGCCCAGGCATTGGAACAAATCCAGATGAGATGCTTCTAGGTGCAGCGGCCACCTGTTATATCATCACACTTGCAGCCATGATGGAACGAAGTCAATTAGAGAAAGAGGATTTATCCATGAGCTCTGAGGCTGTTGTAGATGTGACAAACGGTATATTTACATATGAAAAAATCATTCACCGGCCAGTCATTATCCTCAAAGAGTCCGCCACAGCACAAGACATTGCATTGGCTCGCAGGCTTGCACATAAAGCGGAAAGCTCATGTATGATCTCTAGAGCTGTTCAAGGGAATGTCGATATTTCCTTAGAAGAAACCATCAAAACCGCCCAGTAAGATAAAAAAGTCATTTTCTCTTTTTAGATGGAGAAAATGACTTTTTTTATGCTGTCCATTCGGATTGATCCATTGGTTCTTTGATTTCTTTCTTTTGTTTTTTGGACTGATTTAAGACAATCACGCCGCATATCACAAGTGCAAGACCGATGAAGCCTTTTGTATGAATGGTTTCGTTAAAGAGAACGAGACCCACGAGAGCGGTAAGGGCTGTCCCGACGCCAGACCAAGTGGCATATGCGGATGACAGCTCAATTGTTCTCAGTGCCAAACTAAGGAACGTAAAGGCGCATCCAAATCCGATCAGCACGCCAATACTTGGTAGCACCTGTGTAAAGCCTTGCGAAAGCTTCAGCATCGTACTGCCAAAAACCTCCGTCAAAATGGCTCCTGTTAAATAGAGAATTCCTTTCATCATCTCCTCACATCCTTTAAGACATATTTAATAGAACAACCCCTGATACAAGCATGGCCATTCCAATGACTGCTTTACGGTTCAAGGTTTCTTTGAAAAAGAGCACGCCAAAAAAAGCCGTGAGGACGGTACCTACCCCAGACCATGTAGCGTAAGACATGCTAAGTGGAATCATGTTAAGCGTGAGTGACAGCATATAAAAGGCAAGTGTATAACCCGCGACAACAACAGCGCTAGGTTTCAAGCGTGTGAAGCCATTGGAAAGCTTCAGCATTGCTGCCCCGATCGCTTCTGAAAAAATGGCAACAGCCAAAAAGAGATAGCCGAGGATCATCATCATCCCTCCTGTAAAATGTGTAAAATTCGATGAAGTAAAAGGTTTTTTTCCTCTCTCGTCAATGGTTCAAGCTGAAACATTTCTGAAAACCATATCCCATCACATGCTAGGCGGATCAGCTGGCTAATTGCAGGATCGTTTATTTCCTCTGCTGCTTTTTCTTTGAATTCTGCATAAAAATCGCGCCAAGGATTCAATAACGCTTCATCAAATGACATGGTGGCCAGCATGCTTGTACAAAGCTGGGTGGTGTTCTGCATATCAAGATCATGTAATGTGGCCAAAATATATGCACGTACATAAGGCGCTTTTTCGTTTTTGAATGTTTCCTGATACGTCTCGAGCTGCTGACGAAAACGGGCAATCGCATGCTCATTCATTTGTTGGATAAGCTCTTCCTTGCTTGAAAAATGATACAGCAGCCCGGCTTTGGTCATATTTGCATATTCTGCCACCTGCTGAAGGGTGAGCTGACTTAATCCTTCTTTTAAAATGGTGTGAGCAGCAGCCTCAAAAATTTGTTCTTTTTTGGTTTTAGACATAAAAAAAACACCTACTTTACTGAACAGTCGGTAAAGTAAATGTTAACCCATAAAAAGCAATTGTGTCAATCGATTCATTTCAATAGAGGATGTTTTCACTAAAAAGTCACATTTAATAATACGGGTATGGTCCATATGGCGGGTATGGTGGATAAGGATAACCATAGCCATAGCCCGGAGCAAGAAGCGATCCAGCAAGAAGTCCTCCAGCAAAACCACCTAAAAATGGAGGCCCAAAAAATCCAGGTCTCCCATAGCCAAAACCAGGTCTTCCGAATCCAAAACCAGGGCGCCCAAATCCAAAAGGTCTTCTCATATCTTCTTGAATAAACGGTGTTTCAAAATAATTCATAAAAAAAGGCTCCTTTCACATAAAATCACTGTAACTGACATCAGTGTATTCGAATGGCCCACAAGTGTTTGGGGGAATGCCTATTATAAGGAGGAATGTCGAAAATGGGCCTGTATCCATCTGATTGGGCAAAATGCCCGCCTCATGCTCATGCCTATAAAGCACGTACGGAAGTAACAGAACAGCATTATCATTTAATAGAAGGGATTTCTCAACCTGTGAATGGAAGCAGTACCGATCAGCATACTCATTATTACCGCGGGATCACATCTTTTGAAAGGGGGCATTTCCACAGATACTACGGCATCACAGGGCCTGCTATTCCAAGAGTAGATGGGACGCATTATCATGAGATTCAAGAAGTCACGTTTGCAGCCTACAACGAATCTGTCCCCATCCCTTACGGAGGAGTCGTTTACAGCCCAGAGCAGGAAAGGCCAACGCATAAGCACCGCTTAAAAGGAAAGACATATGAAGTGGTCGGAAATGAACCACTTGGCTGGTGATGGTTAGTATATAGGAGAGACAGAGAAGTTATGCTATACTGTAGGCAGTTTGTAAAAGAGAGTGATGTTATGAAAAAAGCAAAACAACCAGTGATTGTTCTAGTAGGTCCGACAGCTGTCGGAAAAACAAAGATGAGCATTGATATAGCTAAAGCATTTAATGGAGAAATTATCAGCGGAGATTCCATGCAGATTTATAAAGGAATGGATATTGGAACAGCCAAAATCACCCCGGAAGAAATGGATGGCGTTCCGCACCATTTAATTGATATTAAACAGCCGGACGAATCGTTTTCAACTGCTGAATTTCAGCAGCTTGTCCGTTTGAAAATCAAAGAGATTGCTGCTAGAGGGAAAACGCCAATGATTGTTGGTGGAACAGGTCTGTATATTCAATCTGTTCTATATGATTACACGTTTACCGATGAGAAAAGTGACCCTGCTTTTAGAGACGAAATGACGCTCTTTGAAAAGCAGCATGGACCGATTCAGCTGCATGAAAAGCTAAAGGCAGTAGATCCTGAAGCTGCAAAAGCGATCCACCCGAATAACGTCCGCCGCGTGATCCGGGCACTTGAGGTCATACATACAACAGGCCAGAAAATGTCCGAGATGCAAAATGGGCATCAAGAGGTTCCTCTTTATAACACAGCCTTCATTGGGCTGAAGATGGACCGAGAGCTTTTGTACGAGCGCATTCATCAAAGAATTGATATGATGTTAGATGAAGGCTTAATAGAAGAAGTGAGAGCACTATATCAATCTGGTTTGAAGGACTGTCAGTCTGTCCAAGCGATTGGCTATAAAGAATTGTACGCCTATTTCCAAGGCGACTGCTCACTGGATGAAGCCATCGAGCAATTAAAGCAAAATTCCCGTAGATATGCGAAGCGTCAGTTCACGTGGTTCCGTAATAAAATGGATGTCACTTGGTTTGATATGACACCACCTTGCCACTTTTTAGACAAAAAAGAGGAAATTTTCGCATATATAGCAGGAAAGCTCGGACTTAAAGCGAAACTGTAGTTATCAGAATCAAGGAGGACGAAACATGAAACCGATTAATATTCAGGACCAATTTTTGAATCAGATCCGCAAAGACAATACATTTGTCACTGTATTTTTACTGAATGGCTTTCAGCTTCGCGGTCAAGTAAAAGGATTTGACAACTTCACCGTGCTGCTTGAGACAGAAGGAAAGCAGCAGCTTATTTATAAACACGCCATTTCTACATTTGCACCTCAAAAAAATGTGAATCTAGAATTAGAATAGAATCATTTTGTCAATAGCCCCATGCAGCTGCGAATAAACCGGCCGGAACCCGCTACGTTTTTTGTCAGTGCAGAGGGGCTATTTTGCATGCCATGAAACTTTTCTGCCCATTTTGCGTATAATTCCTTATTGGACATTTAAAAGGGATGAGGGGATTTATATGGAAAATGCAGAGCTTGAATTAAGAAGGATTAGAGTGATTCTTCTTTTAATTGGGATCGTTGTCTTATTTGGATCGTGCGCCATCTCAAACATCGAAACGAGACAAGAAAGTTGGCACGACTATTCTGATCAAGATGATGAAGATCATGTAGACGGCCTTTTACAATCATCTGTTGCACTAAAAAATAATCACTTTGCTGTTGTGAAAAACGATGAAGTACATGTGTACCGGTTTGATGAAAAAGCAGGGGAGCTGACCCTCATTACGACGACATACATAGATGAATGGGATGAAGAATATGATGATGTCCTTGAAGACTAAGCACGTAAATTTACAAATGAATGTGAAGTCGCTACACTATAATCATGCATCAGACATCTAGACAGAAAAGGATGAGTTCATGACACACAAAATTAAAATTAATCATTGGGAACAAACTTGTGAAGATGACTCCTGTTTCGAATATGGAACAAGCGTGTCTGTAAATGGGAAAGAATTAGTAAGAGAGGCTTCAATCGTCTCTGCGCTTGAAGCTGTGCTAAAAGAATTAGGTGTTGAAGTGGAAATAACAGAAGTGTCAGAAGATTTACAGTGCGATGCCTACAAAAAATAAAACAAAAAGTCTAGTCTACTAAGCGATTTTTTTTCGTGTTATGATAGATTTCGGTTTCAGTTGAATAGGGAGTAGGGCAGTCTATTTTTATATCCTGCTCTGCTCTATTTATTTGAACGTACGAGTTCGGCTATGAATGTTCGGCCGGGTTGGTTGATTTTTTTCGTTTCGAACAACTATATATTGTGTTTTAAAAAAACATAGTATACTATATATAGTGAATAGCGAAATGATCAACAATACTAAAAACTAGGTCGTGATGGAATTGATTCAAATCGTATTTGATTCAAAAACAGGAAATGTTCAACGCTTTTTGGACAAGACCCCTTTTACAGACAAACGAAAATTGACTGGAGAAGAGTTTTTGGATACGCCGTTTATTCTCGTCACCTTTACGACAGGATTTGGACAAGTCCCTAGTACCACTCAGTCCTTTTTAGAGAAAAATGCTCACCTTTTACTAGGTGTAGCAGTGAGTGGCAACAAAGTGTGGGGAGATAATTTTGCAAAAAGCGCCGATACGATTTCTAAACAATATCAAGTTCCTATTTTGCACACCTTTGAGCTAAGCGGAACAAAAAGGGATGTTGAATTGTTTACACAGGAGGTAGAAAGAATTGTCACAAAATCAGGTTCCAAAGTGGATACAATTAAATAACGAGATTATGATTCAAAAAGAAGGAAAGTTTCAGTTCGAAAAGGACAAAGAAGCTGTACATAGTTATTTCGTAGATTATATTAATCAAAACACGGTTTTCTTTCACAATTTAGAAGAGAAAATTAATTACTTAATAGAAAACGATTACTATGAGGAAGAATTTTTAAGACAATATAGCATGGCAGATATTAAAGAAGTATTCGATGCTGCCTATGCCAAAAAATTTAGATTCCCATCATTTATGAGTGCGTTTAAGTTTTACAATGACTATGCACTCAAAACAAATGACAAAAAGAAAATCCTTGAACGCTATGAAGACCGCATTTCAGTTGTGGCTCTTTTCTTTGCGGGCGGAGACAAAGAGAAAGCACTTGAATTTGTAGAGCTGATGATCAATCAAGAGTACCAGCCAAGTACACCAACCTTCTTAAACGCAGGACGTAAAAGACGCGGTGAGCTTGTGAGCTGTTTCTTGCTTGAAGTCAATGACTCATTAAACGATATTTCAAGAGCCATTGATATTTCCATGCAGCTTTCTAAACTAGGCGGCGGCGTCAGCTTGAATCTTTCAAAGCTCCGTGCGAAAGGTGAAGCCATTAAAGATGTAGAAAATGCGACAAAAGGTGTCGTAGGCGTCATGAAACTTTTGGATAATGCATTCAGATATGCAGATCAAATGGGACAAAGACAAGGATCAGGAAGTGCCTACCTGAATATTTTCCACAGAGATATCAATGATTTCTTAGATACGAAAAAAATCTCTGCCGACGAAGATGTTCGTGTGAAAACACTCTCGATCGGTGTGGTCATCCCAGATAAATTTATCGAGCTTGCTAGAGAAGATAAAACAGCATACACATTCTATCCTCACACAGTCTATAAAGCATATGGACAGCATCTTGATGAGATGGACATGGAAGAAATGTATGACGAGCTTGTTGAAAACCCAAAAGTCAAAAAAGAAAAAGTGAATCCGAGAAAGCTTCTTGAAAAATTAGCTGTGTTGCGCTCAGAGTCAGGCTATCCATATATCATGTTCCAAGATAATGTGAATAGAGAGCACGCACTGAACCATATTTCACGTGTGAAATTCTCAAACCTTTGCTCAGAGGTACTTCAGGCTTCAGAAGTTTCTTCATACACGGACTATGATCAAGAAGATGAGATCGGACTTGATATTTCTTGTAACCTTGGTTCATTAAATATCATGAACGTGATGAAAAACAAATCCATTGAAAAAACGGTCAAGCTTGCAACTGATTCACTAACACTTGTGTCTGAAACAACAGATATCCGCAATGCACCGGCCGTTAGAAAAGCAAACAAAGCGATGAAATCAATTGGACTTGGTGCGATGAACCTTCACGGGTATTTAGCTCAAAACCAAATCGCTTATGAAAGTGAAGAAGCAAGAGATTTCGCTAACACATTCTTTATGATGGTGAACTATTACTCCATTAAGCGTTCAAGTGAGCTTGCAAAAGAAAAAGGAGAAACATTCCATCGTTATGAGGGCTCTGGCTATGCAACTGGTGAGTACTTCAATAAATACCTGGAAAATGATTTCACTCCAAAAACAGAAAAAGCGGCAGCACTATTTGAAGGCATGCACATTCCAACAAAAGAAGATTGGGCAGCACTCAAAGAATTTGTAGCGGAAAATGGCATGTATCATAGCTATCGATTATGCATTGCACCAACAGGCTCCATTTCTTATGTTCAATCGGCAACAGCATCCGTTATGCCAATTATGGAACGTATCGAAGAAAGAACATACGGCAACAGCAAAACATATTACCCAATGCCAGGTCTTTCAGCGCAAAACTGGTTCTTCTATAAAGAAGCATACGATATGGACATGTTTAAAGTGGTAGACATGATCGCAACCATCCAGCAGCACGTCGATCAAGGAATCAGCTTTACATTATTCTTAAAAGATACGATGACAACGCGTGATTTAAACCGCATTGATCTTTATGCACACCATAAAGGCATTAAGACACTTTATTATGCAAGAACGAAGGATACAGGGCAGGAAGGCTGTCTTTCTTGTGTTGTTTGATTAAAGGAGAGTTTAACGTGACAAAAATTTATGATGCAGCCAACTGGTCAAAACACGAAGACGATTTTACACAAATGTTTTACAACCAAAATGTAAAGCAGTTCTGGCTTCCTGAAGAGATTTCCTTAAACGGGGATCTCTTAACATGGAAATATTTAGGCGAAGAAGAGCGAGATACGTACATGAAGGTACTTGCTGGACTCACTTTACTTGATACAGAACAAGGAAACACAGGGATGCCGATTGTGGCAGAACATGTGGACGGCCATCAGCGTAAAGCCGTGTTGAACTTCATGGCGATGATGGAAAATGCAGTTCATGCGAAGTCATACTCAAATATCTTCATGACGCTTGCACCAACTGAAACCATTAGTGAAGTATTTGAATGGGTCAAGAAAAATAAATTCTTGCAAAAGAAAGCAGACATGATTGTAGGTCTGTACCGTTCGATCCAAAAGGATGATCCTCTTTCCTTGTTTAAAGCAATGGTTGCTTCTGTTTACTTAGAAAGCTTCCTATTTTATAGCGGCTTTTACTACCCGCTTTATTTCTATGGACAAGGAAAGCTGATGCAAAGTGGTGAAATCATTAACTTGATTTTGCGTGACGAAGCAATTCACGGAGTGTACGTTGGATTATTAGCACAAGAAATCTACAACAAACAAACACCTGACGTGCAAAAAGAGCTCTATGACTTCTCGATCGACCTGCTCAATGAGCTTTACGAAAACGAACTTCATTACACTGAGGATATTTATGACCAAGTCAACTTATCTCATGATGTGAAAAAGTTCATTCGTTACAATGCCAATAAAGCGTTAATGAACCTTGGATTTGCCCCTTACTTTGAAGAAGAAGAGATTAACCCGATCGTCTTAAATGGACTCAATACAAAAACAAAGTCACATGACTTCTTCTCTATGAAAGGGAACGGCTACAAGAAAGCAACCGTTGAGCCGTTAAAAGATGACGACTTCTTCTTTGGAGATGAATCATAAGTAAAACGCGAAAGTCAAAACGCATCACTCGTTTTGGCTTTTTGCCATTTCTTAGCAGCGAGCTACATACTGGAGGTTACCGAACATGGGAAAAATGGATGAAATCATTTTAGTCGCACCGCGCAAACGTGTGTTCCAAAACGAAACACTTACGTTTAATGGTGTGAATAGTGAAGAAGAAACAATTCGAACGATCATGAAAGAAATCGAAGAGCACTTTGAGCAAATGCGAAGAGGCGATGCAGAGGAAAACCCTGACTTTAAGCAGCCGATTCCTTATGTCGTCATTAAGCGTGAGGACGAAGTGTATGTATATGAAAGACTTCAAGGCGGGGGAGAGGCAAGATTACATCACAAGCTATCTCTTGGTTTTGGCGGTCATATGAATTTTATCAAAGGAAAAGATTTTGCTGAGATTCTAAAAGAAAATACAGATCGTGAGCTGGACGAGGAACTTTCGATTCAAGAAGAAGACAAACGTGAGATGAAAACCCTTGGATTAATCAATGATGATGACAACAGTGTCGGACGTGTGCACATTGGCCTGTTGTCTGCACTTGAATTATCACCGGGTGCTCATGTAGAAGTAAAAGAAACAGATCAAATCTCAGGGAAATGGATGAAAGTAACAGACCTGAAAAAGCCTGAATACTTTGAGCGCCTTGAAACATGGTCTCAATTTGTCGTGAACATCTTAGCATAAATGAGTAGACAACAAACCGGCTCTAAAGACAACTTGAGCCGGTTTGTTTTGTTATGACAACTTTAATTTATTGGAAAACAAATGCGTCGTGACCGGCCTGCTTCAATCGAGCTGCTAGTTCATCCGCATTTTGCTTGGAACGGAAAGCGCCAGCCTGCACTCGGAACATGCCGCTTTCTAGCATGACCAATGCTTCAAATCCTTTAGATTTAAGTGTGGCTGCTAGTTCATCCGCATTGGCTCTGACCTTGAAAGCCCCTGCCTGCACCTTATAAAGATTACTTGCTTTTTTTTTCAATTGAAAGGCCTTCTCTAATCCAGTGGCATGAGCACGAGCGATGCCTTGAAGGAAGGTAGCGCTGCGAAGTTTATTGGCATCAGCTGCCGTATCAATAAAACCGTTTTCTGTTAAAATGGCGGACATAGAAGTTTCTCTAAGAACGTGGAAGTTCGCCGTTTTCTTGCCGCGGTCGGCAAAATCAACGGAGCGGACAATCTCATCATGAAGGGCATTGCGATACGTGGTTGTTGGTGCGGAAACGCCAGGGTACACATAGCTTTCAAAACCTGTGCCTCCGCCAGCATTAATATGAATAGACACGAAATAGTCAGCTCCCCAGCTATTTGCCGCATTCGTACGCTGGGATAAAGTGACGGATTGGTCAATTGAACGACTTAAGCGGACGGAAACCCCATCATATTCACTAATCAACATATCTCTCAGAAAAAGCGCGATTTGAAGTGTTATATTTTTCTCCAAAAGTCCATTGGCAGCAGCTCCAGAATCTGTTCCTCCGTGGCCAGGATCAATAAAAATTTTCACCATCTATTCATCACCTCGTCTTTATTTTATGGGGAAATAGAAAAATTGCCTGTACCAAATGCGGAAATCATTAAGACTCTTTTCTGCACAATTTGTGATGAAAAAGCTACATTTTTCTAAGAAAAAGCAAATTGTTGGTTTGTCCGCCCAAAATGGATGAATACAATAGAAATAGCACATCATTTCCTGGGAAACCGCACAATCCCCTACAATAACCTGTATCTCGGGTTATTATGACAGCAAACCTATGCTAAAGCGGGCGATTGTCACGATTACAGCTCCACCCGAATAGAATAAAGAGAGAAGAGCGAGAGGTGAATACGTTGGAGCGAGCTGTCACATATAAAAACAACGGCCAAATCAATATTATACTTAATGGACAGAAACAAGTATTGGTTGATGCAGATTCCGAGGCAGAATATCTGGAAGCTCTGCAAAAAAATGAGGCGAAACACAGCATCCTGCGGGAAATCGAGCGTGAAATGAACAGCCTTGTCGGTATGGATGAAATGAAACGAAACATAAAAGAGATTTATGCCTGGATTTTTGTCAATCAAAAAAGGCAGGAACAAGGATTAAAGGTAGGGAAACAAGCGCTTCATATGATGTTCAAAGGAAATCCCGGCACAGGAAAAACAACGGTGGCAAGGCTTGTCGGTAAGCTTTTCTTTGAAATGAATGTTCTCTCAAAAGGGCACTTAATTGAAGCCGAACGAGGAGATCTTGTCGGAGAATACATTGGGCATACGGCTCAAAAAACAAGAGACTTAATTAAAAAGTCACTAGGCGGCATTTTGTTCATCGACGAAGCCTATTCTCTTGCCCGCGGAGGAGAGAAGGATTTTGGAAAAGAAGCGATTGATACCCTTGTGAAACATATGGAGGATAAGCAGCATGAATTCATTCTCATCCTTGCCGGTTACTCCAAGGAAATGGATCATTTTCTCTCTTTAAACCCAGGTCTGCAATCGAGATTTCCAATCAATATCAACTTCCCTGATTATACGGTCGATCAGCTTATGGATATTGCGAAACGAATGATGGCCGATAGGGAATATGTCTTTACCCAAGATGCAGAATGGAAGCTGCGGGACTATTTAATGCACATTAAGAGCACAACAAGTCCAGCAAAATTCAGCAACGGCCGTTTTGTGCGAAACACCATTGAAAAGGCCATTCGAACTCAGGCGATGAGGCTGCTGCTTGTGGATCATTATGATAAAAAAGATCTACTTACGATTAAAAGCCATGACCTGCAAATGAAAGAGGATACGCCTTCTTAAAATGGCGTATCCTTTTTGTAAAGAGACGCGAAAATAAACCTTCCGAATAGTGGTATACGTGAGATGTGTTTGGTATGATGGTACTACTGAAAACTTAAGTACAGAAAGGAAACAACTGACGTTGAATGAACATGAAATGATCGAAAAAGCGATCCTTGTCGGCTGTCAATTGCCGCATATAACGGATGAACGCTTTCAATATTCTATGGAAGAATTAGCTTCCTTAACCAAAACAGCTGGCGGTGAAGCTGTCAACGTAATGACGCAAAAAAGAAATAGACAGGACAGCGCGACTTACATCGGGAAAGGGAAAGTGGAAGAGCTTGAAGTGCTTTGCGACGAGTTAGCCTGTGATGTCATTATTTTTAACGACGAGCTTTCACCGAGTCAGCTAAAAGCATTGGCGACTGCACTAGATGTGAAAATTATTGATCGTACGCAATTGATTTTAGACATTTTTGCTAAAAGAGCCCGTACAAGAGAGGGGAAGCTGCAAATTGAGCTTGCCCAGCTTCAGTATGCCTTGCCGAGACTGAGTGGACAAGGGATCAGTCTTTCAAGACAAGGAGGCGGAATTGGTGCAAGAGGTCCAGGTGAAACAAAACTTGAAACAGACAGACGTCATATTCGAAACCGCATTCACGACATTCACAGGCAGCTATCTGCAGTCAAAGAACACCGCACGAGATACCGGGAACGACGGAAGAAAAATGGGGTGTTCCAAATTGCCATTGTCGGCTATACCAATGCCGGAAAATCCACTTTGTTTAACCAGTTAACAGATGCTGATAGTCATGAAGAAGATTTACTGTTTGCAACGCTTGATCCGATGACACGTAAAATGACATTGGAATCTGGCTACAGTGTGCTGATTTCAGATACAGTTGGTTTTATTCAAGACCTTCCAACCACACTCATTGCAGCCTTTCGTTCCACCCTTGAAGAGGTGAAAGAGGCAGACTATTTGCTTCATGTGATCGATTCTTCTAATGAGGATTATGAAGGGCACGAACGAACGGTTCATGAGCTTTTAGAAGAATTAGAAGCAGACCGTATTCCGATGCTGACTGTTTATAACAAACAAGATCAAATCAGACCGGATTTTATTCCTTCTTCAAAGCAGCGCCATGTTTTAATCAGCGCGAGACGCGAGGAAGATGTGAAGCGGTTAAAAGCAGAGATCATGGCTGAGTTGAAAAAAGACTTTTTAACACCGTATCATGTGAAGATTCCAGCATATGAAGGGAAGCTTATATCTGCATTAAAGTCAGAAACCCTCGTGGAATCACTGGAATTTCAAAAAGAAGCAGAGCTTTATGACATCACCGGATTTAGTGGTGAGGAGCAGACCATATTAGGTCAAATCAAAAAGTATATGTTGTAGGAAAGGAATTAAATCACGATGTTTCACACTTTAAAACACGGCACCATTTTAGAAAAAATAGCAGCAGAAGCAGAACAAGAAATTTCACTCGTACATCAGCAAATAGATCAAAGAAGTGAACAAAACGAGTGGCGGGTTCTTGAAAGCTATCGGAAACATCAAGTCAGTGACTCTCATTTTAACCCGACAACTGGCTATGGCTACGATGATATGGGGAGAGACACGTTAGAAAAGATCTATGCGGAAGTATTCGGAGCGGAAAGCGGTCTCGTACGCCCGCAAATCATTTCCGGAACACACGCCATTTCCATCGCCTTATTTGGTGTGCTCAGACCTGGCGATGAATTGATCTACATGACAGGGAAACCGTACGATACCCTAGAAGAGATTGTCGGGATTCGTGGGAAAAAAGGGACAGGCTCATTAAAAGACTTCCAGATTGATTACAAAGCCATTGATTTGCGACAAGATGGATCAGTGGACTTCGACAAAGTCAAAGAGTCTATTTCCTCTAAAACAAAAGTCATCGGCATCCAGCGTTCAAAAGGCTATGCTTCAAGACCATCCTTTACAATAGAAGAAATTGAACAAATGATTTCATTTGTGAAAGACATCAATGAGGACATCATTGTGTTTGTTGACAACTGTTATGGTGAATTTACTGAATTACAAGAGCCGTGCCATGTGGGCGCAGACCTTATGGCAGGTTCGCTCATTAAAAACCCAGGCGGCGGCCTTGCCAAAACAGGCGGCTATATTGTCGGAAAAGAAAAATGGGTAGAAGCTTGCTCTTATCGAATGACATCTCCAGGCATCGGAAGTGAAGCGGGTGCATCGCTCTATGCGCTCCAGGAAATGTATCAAGGATTTTTCTTAGCGCCGCATGTCGTTGCCCAAAGCTTAAAAGGCGCCGTGTTTACGGCTCGTTTTCTTGAAAAGCTCGGGTTCCAAACAAACCCGGCGTGGAATGCGAAAAGAACCGACTTGATTCAATCTGTAGAATTTGGAGACCCTAAAAAAATGATTGCCTTCTGTCAGGCCATTCAATACGCATCTCCGATTAACAGTCATGTCACACCGCATGCGAGCTATATGCCAGGCTATGAGGATGATGTCATTATGGCGGCGGGCACATTTGTCCAAGGAGCCAGTATCGAATTATCAGCCGATGGCCCAATCAGACCGCCTTATACGGCCTATGTTCAAGGCGGACTCACCTATGCCCATGTGAAAAATGCGATTTGCAGTGCGGTAGATGCCTTATTGGAGCAAGGTTTTATTGAAGTCCCTGCTCGATAAAAAAATCCATGTTAATATTCCTAACATTTCGTTGACACATAATATAACATGACATATAATAAATTTAAGCAAAGAGGAGGAGAGAGTTGAGATGAGTGATAATATTCGCCGCTCAATGCCTTTATTCCCAATTGGGATTGTCATGCAGCTAACAGAATTATCTGCAAGACAAATTCGCTATTATGAGGAAAATGGTTTAGTATTTCCAGCAAGAAGTGACGGAAATCGCCGATTATTTTCTTTCCATGATGTTGATAAATTACTAGAAATTAAAAACCTCATCGAACAAGGTGTAAACATGGCAGGAATCAAAAAACTTTTTGCCAAAGCTGAGGCAGAGAATCCATCGTCTGAAACAAAGAAAGAGGAGAAAACCACAGCGAAGCACAACTTGACAGATGATGAACTCAGGAAGCTACTGAAGAAGGAACTCATTCAGGCTGGACGTTTCCAACAAGGAACAACCTTTAGGCAGGGGGATATGTCAAGGTTCTTCCGTTAACCAATTAGCAAAAGCATTGCTATACACATTTTACCTTTTGTAGGGGAGGAGTTTTACGAAATGGCAAAGTACACAAGAGAAGATATCGTAAAATTAGTAAATGAGGAAAACGTAAAGTACATCCGTCTGCAATTTACAGACATTCTCGGAACAATTAAAAATGTTGAGATTCCTGTGAGCCAGTTAGAAAAAGCTCTCGATAACAAATGTATGTTTGACGGTTCATCTATTGAAGGGTTCGTACGTATTGAAGAATCAGATATGTACCTATATCCAGACCTCAACACATTTGTTATTTTCCCTTGGACAGCAGAAAAAGGTAAAGTTGCACGCTTTATTTGTGACATTTATAAGCCGGACGGTACACCATTTGATGGAGACCCTCGTAACAACTTAAAGCGTATCTTAAAGGAAATGGAAGAACTAGGATTTAGTGATTTCAACCTTGGACCTGAGCCAGAATTCTTCTTATTTAAATTAGACGAAAAAGGCGAGCCAACGCTCGAACTAAACGATAAAGGTGGATACTTCGACCTTGCACCAACAGATTTAGGTGAAAACTGCCGCCGTGATATCGTGCTTGAGCTTGAAGAAATGGGCTTTGAAATTGAAGCATCTCACCACGAAGTAGCACCTGGACAACACGAAATTGATTTCAAATATGCAGGCGCGATCCGTTCTTGTGATGACATTCAAACGTTCAAGCTTGTTGTGAAAACCATTGCTAGAAAACACGGTCTTCATGCGACATTCATGCCAAAACCATTGTTCGGTGTAAACGGATCAGGTATGCACTGTAACCTATCATTATTCAAAGATGGCAAAAACGCATTCTTTGATGAAAAAGCAGATTTACAATTAAGCGAGACTGCTAGACACTTTATCGCGGGTATCGTCAAGCACGCAACAAGCTTTACAGCTGTTACAAACCCAACGGTGAACTCTTACAAGCGTCTTGTGCCTGGTTATGAAGCACCTTGCTATGTGGCGTGGAGTGCACAAAACCGCAGCCCATTGATCCGTATTCCAGCATCACGCGGCATCAGCACACGTGTAGAAGTGCGCAGCGTAGACCCATCTGCAAACCCATACCTTGCACTAAGCGTATTACTTGCAGCAGGTCTAGACGGAATCAAAAACAAACTAGACGCACCAGCGCCAATCGACAGAAACATCTATGTCATGGACAAAGAAGAGCGCCTTGAAAACGGCATCGCTGACCTACCTGCAACACTTGCAGAAGCACTTGAGCTGCTGAAGTCAAACGAAGTCATGATCAACGCACTAGGCGATCACCTCTTCGAGCACTTCATCGAATCAAAAGAAATCGAATGGGATATGTTCCGCACCCAAGTACACCCATGGGAACGCGATCAGTATATGTCTCAGTATTAATAGAGGAACCCCTTGGAGCCATTGGCTTCAGGGGGATTTTATTTTTGTGGGTGTTTCTAATATTTCAAAATGAAGAAGCCGCCACCCACAATTCACCCACAAAAAAAGATAAAAAAATCACTCCATTATCTTGGAGATATACTCTTCATACTTATTCTTTGAATCTGTGTCTATTTTTTCTTGTATGAGGTCCAAGCCAACGAAGCTGTACCGATGCAGAAAGATGAGAAGCAGCTGCTAATGATTAGATTCCCTTCTAAGTGTGAAAAACGATTCTGACGGGAATGATCAAAAAGATTAGGAAGACGGGGCTGCATAAGGTGGCACGCAAACGATCAAGACGATGGTTCCTGCTTTATCGCATAGAGGGTAGATAATGCGTCTATCTCGATGAACAATTCATTATAACACGAGGCCTTGTGGATGAATAATCTTTATAAGCATATAGACTCTAACATTTCAATTGATCAGCTTTTTAAAAAAGGAGAAGTTAAAGTTATTATCCTAGATGGTCATTCCAACAATGTGGTGTTGGCTGAAATCCCAATGTACGGTAGAACCGAGATCACTACACGTGACGGCCAGTTCACAAATTTAAATTATACAAGTTCTCACAGAATAGATATTTAGCAGATAGAGTTCCCTAATTACTTGAAAAAATCTAAAAAATGCCGATTCAATAAAGAAGAATATTGAAAAGGTGTGTATTTATGGAGTATTTTGGATTTCTCGAAAAAATGGGGATACCAAGAAATTTGGCTGCTGCAATAATAGTGTTATTAATTATTTTCAAATTAATAAGACCTATTAATTTATTATCATCAAGTATCTTTGAACAAAAGTTGTTAACTAAAGATATGGTTATACTATTATTAAGTATTAAATATCTTGGACAGACTTTATGGTGGGTATTGATTAATCTGTCTATACTTTATACTTTTGGTGTACCGTCCTGGACTGGGGATCCAAATTTATCTCCCATGATAGGATCAATTTTTTTCGCAATTGGTGCTCCAATTTTCACTATAATTTATGTTATAAACAGTCAATCCTCTTCAAAACTTAATCGGTTTGGGGTAAGAGTATTATTAGCAATACTGTTCATGGTTTGCTTATTGTGCTATTATTTTCCGTTGAATGGAACAGTTGTAACAAATGTATTCGTAGAAAATCCAATTGGAAAATTAGCAATTATAATAGGATGTATGACCGTTCTATGTCTCCCTATACCAGCATTAATGAAGCAAATTTCAAAGTTTTTATATTGGACAAAAGAAAAGTATATACTCGTTTCTGACATTGATTTAGCTAATGAACAAAATATTCTTGAAAGTGATTTAAATAGAAAATATTGGTATGTACTACACGCTATAAACAAAGAATTAATTTTATTAGGAAATAATCCTAAGCCAAAGTTATGTACAGAAACAAAAATTATCAAGTTAGAAGACTTGTGCAATATAAAAATGTCGATTGAAGAGGTCGATCAAGATTCTACAAACGATGATTCTACTAACGATAGTACTACAAATAATAATTCAATTATATAATTAAACAGTCTGCTTATAAGATTTTTTTGGAAACTTTCGACTGCACTTGGAATCATTTGAGTGCTGTTTTTGTATCTTTGTTCCTATTTAATGACAAACTTTGTGTTGGTAAAATTGACATTGTCAATGAATAGGAAGGAGTGAATTCTTCTGAGGAAGATACTTGATGCAAAAGCACTAACCAGTGCCATGGATACAAGGGCAAAACACTATCAGGAACTCCGCGAACAAATGATAGATTTAAAAAAGGCATTACAAGGTGTTGCCAATCTCGGTGACGACTTCACTGGAAAAGGTGCCGATAACATTAAAAGCTTTTATAAAGAGCTAGCTGGAATTGTGGACATGTTTATTAGCTTCATAGATAAACAAAAAGCGTTCCATGAAGGTGTTTCTGGGACACTTGATGATACAAACTTTGGCGGCGATACCTTTGTAGAAGAACACTTTTTAGACAACGCAGTACATATGGGCACCAAGAATGCCAAAAGCATTGTAAAAGATCAAAAAAAGGCGCTCAAAACGATTTTTGAAGATATTGATGACCTCATTTCTCTGGAGGTATTTGATAGCCAAACCTTTGATGAAAAGATCGAAGATGCGGAAGACGAGCGAAAGAAAACGGTTAAAGATTTAATAGAACTTGATCAACATTTAAAAGATGAATATGCTTTGTCAGAGACTGAAGAGAAGGCTACAATGGCATTGTATGCAGAAATGATGAATGCCACGAATGACGGAAAATCCATTTCACCTATGAATTTTGACAAAAAAGCATTTCAAGATAGTGAAATCTACAAGGCGAAAAGCGATATTGAGAAGCAAACTGCAGAATATCTCAAAATCAAAAAAGAACAAGAAGAAGCCCGCGAGATCGCAAAGGAACAAGAAGCGCTCGCCAACCGTCCTTGGTATGAAAAAGCCCTCGATTATGGGGGAAACATTGTAAATGAGTTAACAGGTGTGAATGATGCAAAGCGAGCCGCAACAGGCATTGATCCAATCACAGGCGAAGAGCTCACGGCAGGCCAACGAGTCGCCGCAGGTGGCATGGCAGCGGCCGGCTACATCCCTATCGTCGGTTGGGCAGGACGCATTTTTAAAGGCGGGAAAGCCGTCTATAAAACCACCCAAGCCACGTCAGTCGCAGTCAGAGCAGTCGATATTTACAAGACGTCACAAAAGTCCTTTGATGCCTTAAAAACATCGCAAAAAGGTTTATACGGCATCACTGCAACCAATGGCTTCAGCGAAGCGATCACAGGCCGAGATATGTTTGGAAATAAGATCTCGAAAGAACAGCAGGAAGCGAGTATGAATGCGGTGCTGGGGATGCTTTTACCGTTTGGTGCAAAAGGGTTTCATGGTAAGATGGGAATCAAGAAAGGTGAGAAAAATCCTTTATCTCCAGGTAACGGATTAGCTACACATGAATCCAGAGGTGGGCACTTAATAGAGAGACATGTTGGGAAAACAGATGAAGAACTATTAGAGAGGCTGAAAAGTAATCCTAAAATCACGGGTTCTTCTACTTTTAACGATAGAATGACTGCAGAAAGAGTTGCTGATTCAGTTCTGGGTGATCCTAAGAGTGTTGATAAAATACAAAAGTGGTTATCCGACCCCAACAGTAGACCTACATTACCATTAAAATATAAGGGTGATGGAGAGGTAATTGGAAGAAGTGTTTCGAGAAATTCAGAAGTAGTTGAGAATGTTACAAATGCAAAAATTATACTGAAAAAAGATGAGAATGGCGGTTTTATTTTAACAGGATACCCTGTTAAATAGAAAGAAGGATGATAAAATGAATGAGAGTTACAGTTATTTAGAGGAGTTAGAAGATTTTTTAGGTGGGACATTTCATCAGGATATCGATTCACCAGAAGAAGCGTTAGAGGAGTTTATTCATGAAGCTACTAAAGAATGTCTGCTGTCTACTATAAAGGATTGTCAGGATTTTTTGAATGGTACTTTAACAATAGAAGAAAAAGAAAGCTTTATCGAAAATAATGCAGAAATCTATTTTCCGGCGATCTCATTAAATCCTCTACAGTGGTTTAATAAAATAGTAGAGGAAATGAAAGAAGCAGTGAAAATGAAGTAACAAAATGATCCTTGATCGGCCAATGCCTTTCAAGGTTTTTTGTGTTTATTGAACTTCATACCGATAAAAAGGGGGATAAAAAGGGGACCTTTTTTCCTAAGCGGATCATCGTATGATAGAGACAAGCAAAACGAACGTGAATATTTTGTCCAGAAGGAAGAACCTGCGGACGCTGATCATTGAGCACTTTAAGTGCCTTGATTGGTGTCCGCTTTTTTTATTGGGAGACGCGTCTTTCCCTTATCAATGGCGTATCTGGATACGGAACAAAGGTGTTGAGGAATGTGGCCATACGAGAGGGACATTCTGAGCCTGGATAGCAGCTGGTCTGCGGCGGCCGTATCGAGGACAGTTTTTCATTTTATTTGATGATTGACTGTACTTGGCATCCTCTCGGAGTGTAGTCATCATTTCAAAATCTATTTAAGCGAATAGCGTAAGGTGGTGCTTATTCGGCAAGGAGAGTATGAACATGAAGATCAGAGATTCTTTATCCGTAGAAACAACGAAGCAATTAAAGCGCATTGCTCCTGGTTCTAATCGACGAAAGAAGAAGAGCAATGCTGATCCGATAACGAAGGGAGATTGAGAAGAAATCATGGGAACGAGACGCGAAACGTATCAACGACAAGGCGGCCGTATCCGGAGGAAACGATGATTTGATGGGAACAGTCGTCTTTTGGGTGTATGGCTGCAGGTGCTTTGGTGAGGGATAGGAGCGCAAAAATAAAAAAAGGGAGATGATGAGCATGGCATCAAAATTTGGGAAGGATATGCATAAAGCAGATATTAATCAACAAACAGCATTCAAAAAGAGAATTAAAGAGAATCATGATAGTAAAAAAATAAAAATGCTTTTGGGTAGGATTGAAGATATGTTAGATAATCAGAAATCTTCTAATCACTTAACTACAGCCTTTTTTGGAATCGTGTCTTTTGGATTTGCAAGTTTAATGAATTATAGTATTAATCCAATAAAAGAAATACATGAAGCCGGGCCCTATTTTCTTATCATAGTTACACTTATTATTGTTCTTTTCTTTGGGGCAAGACTGTTTTGGATGAAAAAAAGAACTCAATGAATTGAGTCGTTATAAACGATTATTACAAGAATGTTTAGAAGAATTACCTGAAAAGAAAAGCAAAAGACGTTTCTTAAAATTAACAAATAAGTACCGAACACCTTAGGAGATAGGGTGTTTCTTTATTGGAGGTGATACACCATGAATAGCAAAACAATCCCCGTACATAAAATTAACCCTGCACTATATATCTGCAGCCATGAGATCTCGAGTACGATTCACTAAAACATCTATAGACAAATTCAGATACTCTTATCACTAGATTGGAATGAAAGGACAGGTCGCGACTTTCAATGGATTTCTGTACATTTCAGTGAAATCATTGTATTAAATAAGAAAGGGGGAGAAATTATTGAAAAATATTGTATTAGTTGGAAACGGAATAAATATTCAATTTGGTGGTGTTGAATACACAAATAGAAATATAATAGATAGGGCGATAAAAAATATTGAAGAAGGAAACTTTCCTGAAGATATTTATCCTTATGAAATAAAAGAATATTTTGAAAGACTCTATGCATTTAGTTCGAAAATAATAAGAGGTAAAATTCAAATACATGCAGGAAAAAGGGAAGAAGCAGAATTACGTAATTTTATACAAAGATATAGATTCCATAAAGGGAAACTGAGATACTACCAAATAGGTTTTGAAGACTATTTTATGCTTCATGAGTTTTTTTGTAGGTATAATCATATAACGAATCCAGAAAAATTCAATTTTCAAGAAGCACTTAAATGTTTTTTCCTGGATTCTATATATAATAATGGTGATATTATCGAATTGTTCAATTTATATCCAAAGGGATTAATAAATTGGTTTTCACAGTTTGATGAGATATTTACAACTAATTATGATAAAAATATAGAATTGTTAACAAATATGGAGGTTCACTATTTACATGGTGGTTTCCATATCAGAAAAGACATTTATGATGAAAATAGCTTTAGAAATAAATTATCTGACAGTCCCATTAGAGATTATAAAATTATAGAAGGGTATGATCACCTATACTCGAATGCGCTCTCAACGTATTCAGGTTCACTAAAAGAATTCTCGGGCACTATGAATGATTCAGCGAATAAAGCTATAACTAAATTTGTTCAAGCAATTGATGAAGATCCAAAAAGAATAAATGAAATTGCTCATTTTAAGGAATCAGATAATCAGTTGCTAAGAAACATGTATGAATCAATTATTTTGAAATTAAAGGATAAAAGCCTACAATTTAATGATTATTATCCATTTGATAAATTGAAGGCTAATTCAGGTGTTCTTACTATAATCGGGCTCTCTCCAAATAACGATTCACATATTTTAGATATGATCCTTAATAATAAAGAAATCATAAAAATAGTTTATTATTTTTATGAAGAATCAGAGGGTCAAACGATTGTTAATTATTTTCCTGAAAAAGAAGTGGAACTCAAAAATGTAAATGGTTTTTGGGATGAATTTTGTCAACAAAATTAGATAATTAAAAAACAAACTCAAACTTAATTCAGCAACTCGGAGGTGGGTGATATGTAATGGTTAGACCGCGCGATTCAAGAAGAGATGAGGCTTTTCGTCTTTGGAAAGAAAGCGATGCAACCCGCTTACTTAAAGACATTGCAGATGAGTTGGGTGTGACAAGCAGCACAGTCCGTAAATGGAAAGCGAACGATAAATGGGAAGACAAATTCAAAGGGAGCGCTCCTAAATTAAATAGGAGCGCTCCTTTACGTTCCGGCGCACCTAAAGGGAACAAAAACGCTAAAGGAAATAAAGGTGGTAAAGCGCCAACTGGTAACCAAAATGCTAAAGGTAATAGGGGCGGCGCAGCTCCAAAAGGAAATAAAAATTCTTTACGTACGGGTGAATATGAATCAATCATGTTCGATTACATGGACGACACAGAAAAGGAACTCTTTGAACAGATTGAGACAGATCCGCTCTATCAGATTGAATTGACCATACGTGAGCTTAGTATTCGAGAGCGGCGTATGATGCATAGGATCATGAAGTATGAAAATGGTTTAACCGATAATCAGCGACGTGTTCTTCAGCAACTTTGGAAGACAAAAGACGTTGCACCTTCGACAAATGAGAATGGTGTTGTCAAATACGTTCCGATTATCAACGAACGTCTTGTAGTCACTGAGGTGGAAGAAACTCAATTACCAGTAATTGACCGCATCCTTGAAATAGAGGAAGCATTGACGCGAGTTACAGACAAGCGTCTTAAAGCCATTAGGCAGAAACACGACATAATGAAAACTATGTCAGAACATGAATTGAGAATACGTGGTCTCTATCTTGCAAACCGAATGAGAGAAGCGGAGCTCGAGCGGATCACCGCTCGACCTGTTGATGACTCAGTACAGATCACGATAAAGCGGAAGAATAAAGGTGATGGCTGATGGTTCAAATGAAGGTGAGGGAAGTCAATCCACACTTTGAGGATTTTCTTTTTGATTGGAACCAGAAGTTTCAGTTCTTGGTGGGTGGTTACGAAGCTAATTCTGAAGCTGTTAGATGAAAAACGAACCGCTCTTGTGATTCGTGAAGTCTATGACACGCACAGAGATTCCACGTTTTCTTTATTTGAAGAGATCGTGAATGATCTTGGACTCGATCATGTTATTCAGTGCCGGACATCACCGCTCATGCTTAAATTTCATAACGGCAGCCGGATCATTTTCAAAGGGTTGGACAAGCCTGCCAAGCTCAAGTCGATTAACAACATCTCGATCATATGGATTGAAGAATGTTCAGAAGTGAAGTACGAGGGATTCAAGGAGCTGCTTGGTCGTTTGCGTCATCCAACGCTGCAGCTGCACATGATCCTATCGACGAACCCTGTCGGCCAGGATAACTGGACATACCGTCACTTCTTTAAGGACGATCAAAACAATCGTTTTATCTTGGATGATGAACAGTTATACAAAGAAAGAACTATCGTTATCAACGATACGTACTATCATCATTCTACAGCTGAAGACAACTTGTTCCTTCCGGTCAGCTATATTAAGCAGCTGGATGAACTAAAAGAATACGATCCCGACCTTTATCGCATAGCCCGAAAAGGTCATTTTGGCATAAATGGAATTCGTGTTCTTCCTCAATTCGAGGTGCAGCCGCATGAAAATGTTATGCTGGCCACCTCAAATATCAATCGGCCTTTACTTAGAGCGGGCATGGACTTTGGTTTCGTAGAGTCATATAACGCTTTGGTTCGACTGGCTGTCGATCACGAGAAGAAATATCTATACATCTATTGGGAGTATTATCAAAAGGGCACAACCGATGATGAAACTGTACAAGAGCTCATCGAATTTGCCAAAACAAAAGAGCTGATCAAAGCGGATGCAGCTGAACCGAAAACCATCGCATACTTCAGGAAGATGGGATACAACATGGTGGCCGCTCATAAGTTCCAAGGATCACGCTTGCAGTACACCAAGAAGATCAAGCGGTTCAAGAAAATCATATGTTCTGACTCATGCAAAAACACGATCTATGAGCTTCAGCCGCTCACGTACAAGACAGACAAGCGCGGCAATATCATAGAGGACGAGTTTCAGATTGACCCTCATACTTTTTCAGCCATCTGGTATGCGTTAGATGATTATGAGGTCACCGATCTGAAAGAACAGCCTAAAGAGCGGACACGTCCGAACAGAGATAGGAGGTCGATGAGAAGGCTATGACAAAACATGTGAAAGCTACTGTGTTTAAAGCAGACATCTCTCAAACTACGAAACAAATTCATGATGATAGTTTTAACTATGAGGCTGATGGATTGATCGAGCCGCCGTACAATATCACAGAGCTCAAACAAATAGCTGAGTATTCTACCATTCTTCAGCAATGCATCGATGCGTATAAAACAAACATTCTAGGTTTTGGCTTAGGAATTGAATATGTCTTTGATTTCAACGCTGAGGATGCACCAGAAGGAAAGAAAGGCGCTGCTGAAAAAGAATGGACGAGGCTTGAGGAACTTGTACGATACATGAACTATGATGAATCAGCCGAAGTGGTTCTAGGATATGTGATAGAAGATCGAGAGCGGACAGGGAATGGCTTTCTTGAAGTGTTACGTAATGGTACAGGGCAACCAGCTGGGATCGAGTATTTGGATGCTCAACACATGCGAATATGTAAGATAGGCGATCCTGTCGAAATTGACTTTAAATATACCGATCAGGGTCAAGTCAAATCTCTCAAAAGAATGAAGCGGTTCAGAAAGTATGTGCAGCAGGTCAACACTAAAAAAGTTTTCTTTAAGGAATACGGAGATCCAAGAACAATGAATGCATCTACAGGAGAATATAGCGAAAAAACCCCCCCTGAACTTGTAGCAAGCGAAGTCATTCACTTCAAGATCGGCAGCGGTACATATGGTGTTCCTCGCTGGATTGGTAACATCGTCAATATGTACGGAGCGCGAAAAGCTGAAGAGCTGAACTACCTGTACTTTAAACAAGGTCGTCATGTGCCGGCTGCAATTACTGTAGAGAATGGAATGCTATCTGAAGCATCATACCAACAGTTGCAAGAGTACATGAATGGCATCGAAGGTTCAGACAATGCACATAAATTCCTTTTGCTTGAAGTCGAAGGGATTCCTAAAAAGAAAAAGGACGAAGTAAGCAATGACGAAGACCCTGCACCTGTGAAAGTTGAAATAAAATCACTGGCGGAGATTCTTCAGGAGGATGCGCTGTTCCTTGAATATGATGAGAAGACGAGAAACAAGATACGTTCCTCATTCCGTCTGCCGCCGATCTACACAGGCGAATCACAGGACTATAACAAGGCGACAGCTGACACCGCTCGAAAAACGACAGAAGAACAGGTATTCCAGCCGGAGAGAATGATCATCACTGGCAAACTCAATACACTCTTTCTTCCTGATCTTGATCTCTGGCATGTGCGACTCATATTAAATGGTCCTGATTTTCGTGATCCGCTCGAAATTGCAAAGGTTCTTACACCGTTTATTCAAGCAGGAGCGGTTTCACCGAATGACCTGCGTGATCTGGCTGGCCGTATTCTTGGTAAGACACTTGAAGAATGGCCAGAGGAAGAATATCACCGACCGATTGAGACTAAGCCAAAGGTATCAAATAGCTTTCTTGATACGGTTCTTCAAAAGTCTGCAGGTTCCCAAGAAGATCTGATTCATCTCTTAAAAGATGTCAGGGATGAACTAGAGGAGATCCGCAAATGAGCAAGATCGATCAGCTGATAAAAAACATCAATACCTTTGTACAAAAAGCGGAGGCAGATGAGGTCGAGGAACTCAAAGCGGCAGTGGCTGATTTCCCTGAACTGGAGGATATCCCTTCTTTGGTGGAGGAATATGAGAAAACCATCGCTAGATTGTTCAGATTGCAGCGCAGGACGTTTTTAAATGCTCTGAATGGTTTTATATCCAAGGACGATTCGGAGACGTTAGAATCAATTCTAGCGTTCTTTCAAAATGACTTGTTTGCAGCTGATGAATTTGCGGAGCTATTTGGAAAAGAAACGGCCATTTTCTTGACGCTGACAGTCACGCAGCTGGCTGAGAAGATCATGCATTCCATCGATGCAGATATTCCATTCAAGGTGCTTTCTGAGAAAACTGAACAGTGGATTGAATCATGGTCACAGGAGTTGGCGCAGCTTATGCAGCTGAATACTCATACAGCCATTGAGCAAACGCTGAAAGAGGGTATAAAAGAAGGTCGCTCTATCCAAGAGATTGAACTGGAGCTGAAGGACCTTCCTGAATTCAGCCGCAAGCGCGCACGTGTGACGGCGGTCACAGAAGTGTTGACCGCTTCTTCCGTTGCTCAACATGAATCCTATGTCCAATCTCCAGCTGTGACGGCAAAGCGATGGAAGCACAGTGGCGGGAAGAAGAATCAGTCCAGAGAAAGTCATGTGCAGCTGGACGGCACGATCATTCCCCTCGATGAAGAATTTGAGATACCAGGAAGCGGAGAGCGGTGCATGTTTCCGAGAGATACACAAGCTCACGCCAAAAGAGCGAGTAAATTGTCATTGTGCGGTGGGTCCTGTGGTTGACCCAGTCATTTTAGGTTTGTCAGCTGAGGAAAAAGAAGAGATTAGAAGAAGAGTATTACAGAACATGGAATAAAATAGTATAATATCCTCATTACTTTGAGAATGAGGGGAAATTATGAATGTTTATGAATTAATATCTTCTATTGTTACAGCAATGATATGGCCGATTCTAATAATTATTGTTATTGCCATGCTAAAGAAACCTATTACTAATCTTATTCAAGATATAGCAACCATAAAATATGGAGGCTTTGAACTGAATTTCATTAGGAACAAGTTAGAGGAAATTCAAGAGGGATTAAAATTTGAGAATGGTTCAAATTTAGAAATTGACGAAAATAAAGGTGTTAAAAACATTAAGATGGAATCGTCTGAAAAGAAAATTGAAAAAAATAGAAGTGTGTATGAAAGTTTAAATTCACTTGATATGGAAATTCTTGAATTGTACTTTACTGTTGATCGGAAAGCAGCTCACAAAAAACAAATTGCGGATTTGGATATACCTTCTCTTATTACTTATTTACAAGAACGTAAAGTTATTAATAGTAAAATAGCTAAAATTATTACGGATACTCGAAAGCTTCCTGATTACTTTTCCAAACCGTTGACAAAAGATGTTGAACTGCAATTTACTAAAACATGTGAAGATTTATCTCGCTATCTTAATGCTATAAAACAATTAAAAAGATATAAGTGAGTCTTCTTAGAAAGAAGGCTTTTTCTTTTGAAAGGAGGTGAATGAATTGCCACGTGAATTGGTAAATGCAAAAATCACACACGTTTCATACGTGGACAAGGCTGCTAATCAAAAGCAGTTCTTTTTTATGAAGTCGGAAAAGCAGCCAGACTTTCAAAAAGAGATTAAGGTCATTGCCAAAGCTGATGATGCACAGCGTCTTGTGTACGGTATTGTTTATGAACCAAACGTAGCGGATGCTCATGGGGATTACATGACACCAGAAATTGAGAAAGCGGCACACGGATTCTTGAAGGATGCACGTGAAATCGACAAGCAGCATGATTTCCAAGGCGGTGTCGGGGAAGTCGTTGAATCGTACATTGCTCCGTCTGACTTTGAAATGGGCGATGAGGTTATCAAGAAAGGATCGTGGGTCCTTGTGACAAAAGCATCTGATGAAATCTGGGAACAGATTCAAAAGGGGGAAATCACCGGATACTCTATGGCCGGAACAGCGGATATAGGAAAACAAGAGGATCACAAGCCAGCTTCTGATGAGAAGGGGCTTTTTTCTTTGCTCAAAAACTTCTTTTTATCAAAAGGAGAAGTGAAGAACAGGTACGACAAAGGCCGCATGCGTCGGGAGTTTTGGGCGGCACAAGATGCACTGAATTCCGTTTTGTTTAAATGGGATTCTTACGACGATGAAGACTTGGAGACTGATCCTGAAAAGGTAAGGGCAGCACTGCAAGACTTTGTGGAAATTACACAAGAGATTTTGCTTACTGATGACTTGGCTGGTATCCAAACTGATCCACCTGAAGAAATCATAAAAGCTGGCCGAAAGTTTTCAGCTGCTAACTTAACTGAATTGAAAAATGCAAGAGCCGCTATCGACAATCTGTTGAGTCAAACGGAAGAGAAGGAGGAGGACGAAGAAGTGAATAAAGAAGATCTGCAAAAGATGCTAGATGACACAATTGCACCGGTTGTAAAGCGACTGGATGACCTTGAGAAGGGAGAAGGCTAAGGTCAGCCTGATCCCCAAGAAAAACAAATTGATGAAGAGGTCGCAAAAGAAATGGGCGTAGCTGTAGAAAAGGCACTGGCTCCAGTTGTTGAAAGAGTCGAAGCGCTTGAAAAAGCACGTCCGCAAGGTAATGGAGTAGGAGATCAACAACAAGACGTACAAAAATCTGAAGCGTTATGGGACGGCTTGCTTTAAGCCGAGAAAAAGGAGGAACTAGAGTGAGAAATCAAGAGGTACTTAACAAAGCGGAAGTGACGCTGGCTACTTTAAAGACAGGTGGTCTCATGAATCCGACCCAATCAAGCACGTCAAAGAAGTCATTTAACTTACCATCTGGCATCATTAAAGTGACCAAGCCTTTGACCAAAGGGCGCTGGAGTAAAAGCATTGCAGGAAGCCCTTGCTGCTGTATATTTCTACCCTGATAAAGGGGCGAAAAATAACGGCATTGACGGCTACTATAGTCCAAAGACAGAAAATGCGGTCAAACGATTCCAGCTAACCTCATTTGAACGGCCTCTTCTTTTACACTAATCGGATAACTAACTCTTTTTCCCATACAAAAACACCTCCAAATTGTTCTCAGGTATGCTATACCCGGTTTTCAATTTAATGGTGTTTTTATTTGTCTCACTTTATGGGGTCAGTCCCTTTAATATTGTGTTGTTATGAGAGCGGTTCATTCAAGATAAAAAAGACTTTGCTATAGATGGCGATTCTGCAAATATGTGAGTGTTTAAAACATCAGATGGAAGTATTCACTGACCATTTCCAAAGAATTGTTGCAATCATTTTTGTTGTGGAGAAGATTAAAACTTTAAGCCTCAAGGCCTTTTAAATAACCATCAAGGTAACAAGACATTGTATTCATCACATCTGTTTTAAAATCTCGTTTAAAGTCTTGCATAGCATGATTTTCAATAATGGTTATGACTTCATCTGGTAAGGTTGCAGTGAGCTTGCAGCCAATGACAATTGCTGCCTCAGCTTGAAAGATATCCATTACCTGCTCCTCACTGATCACTTGATTTTCACAAAGCAAGTCGGTCATTTCCGTTAACTTTTGAAATAACTTCAGTTTTAATTGAAGCATCGTGTTAGAGTCAACGTTTCTTTCTAACACAGAAGTGCGAATAGCTTCTAATCTAATATACATAGGATTTTGATCTATTATTTCTTCCAATTCTTTCAGAAAAAGATGTTTGATATCCTGAAGGTTTTTGATCTTTGTTTCTGAAATAATCTCAATGAATCGATCCAGCCTTTTTACATATTCTCGACATAATAGTTGAAAAAAAAGGGCCTCTTTCGTTTTGAAATAAACAAACAATATGCCTTTAGATAGCTTTGCTTCTTTGGCGATATCAGACATTTTAATTTGGTTATATTCATGTTTTTCAAAAAGCTCCGCTGCTTTATCTAAAATCGATTGCGCTCTTAGAGCCTTTGCTTCATCTGTCATCGCTCTTTTCATTATTTTTCAACCTCCATTTCAAAGGGTTGTTTTGATTTGGAGTCAGACAAAGAGATGTATAAGGAATCATGTGATTAGCTGAACCTTTTAATGATCTTATCAAACATACGATCACCAAGAAGCTTCTTCATAAATACCATAGGTTTGGCACCAAACCCAACCAAATAACGCGTTTTGGGTTTCGTTACAGTGACAGCTTTCACAATTGTATTTGCAATGACCTCTGGTTTTGTTAAATTACTTCCTGAATAAGTTTTTACCATGTTATCTGCTGATTTGTTGGCAGCTTCTTTATAAGCTCCTTTTGCAGAAGCTGCTCTAAGTTTTTCTGCTGCAATGACTCCCCAGTCGGTTGCAATTCCGCCAGGTTCCACCAAAATGACATCAATACCAAATGGTTCAACTTCTAATCGTAAGCAATCAGAAAAACCTTCTACTGCAAATTTTGTAGCGTGATACCACCCGCCAAATGATGTCCACACTTTACCACCCATAGAAGAAATATTGACGATCTTTCCATAGTTGTTTTTTCTCATACTAGGCAGAACAAGCTGTGTCATTCTGGCAAGGCCAAACAGGTTTACTTCTACTTGTCTTCGAGCTTCTTCCATAGATACATCTTCAACCGCACCATATGAGCCGTAGCCCGCATTATTGACAAGCACGTCGATTCTTCCTTCTTTGTCCAAAATCTCACGTACACAGTTTACCATAGACTCTTCATCAGTGACATCAAGAGAAATGGTGCTAATTCCTTGAGAAGTCAGGTCTTCCATCATTTCTTTTCGCCGAGCAACACCATAAACAATGAATCCTTTCTTATTTAATTCAATTGCTGTGGACTTTCCGATACCTGCTGATGCACCTGTGATAAGAGCAACTTTTTTACTCATTTGTTATTCCTCCTTGTTTTTTGACCAGAGGTCATTTGTTGATGACTTACGGTCAATTATAAATGACCTGTAGTCAACTGTAAAGGAGAATGATTCATATGTTTTATCATTTATTTGAATTTTGATTAAATGGTTTTCTTTATGAAGTGTGGACAATACATGTCGTATTGTCTTTGTGGAGGTGTTTGAACGACTGAAAAGAAGTTGGCTTATGTTGATAATAAATTAGAAAAAGCTGAATTTTATTATTAATTAGCCGCTCCATTTTATGATTTGAAAATCACTTTCTTATTTTTAAATATCATGCTCAAAAGGCTTTGGTAGCACTAGGTGCACTTTTCTGTATAAATAGTTTCATTCAGGATCTCCAAACAGTCGAATCAAAAGACATCTCTGATGGATTATTGGTTAAAAAATAATAAAGTGGATTAAAGTGTCAGGCTCCTTATGGTATTCTATTAAAAGAATATTCCATAAAAGGAGTCTTTTTTATATGAAAATATTAGATGCTCCATCTTTACTAACAGCTGTAGAAAAAAGGTCAAAAGCCTATCATGACCTTCAAGAAGAAATGAAACATGTGAAAAAAGCACTAAAAAGTGTGTCGGGATTAGGTGATGAATTTACTGGAAAAGGTGCAGATAATATTAAGGCTTTTTATGAGGATCTTGCGCTTTACACGGACACTTATCTTGATTTTATCGAGATGCAAAAAGCTTTTTTAGATGGGGTGAAAGGAAAGCTTGATGACAAATCATTAGGCGGGAGTACTTTTATTGATGAGCACTTTTTAGACACTCAATTGAAACAAGGGATTCAGAACAATAAAGATATGGTCAAAGAACAAAAAGAAGCCCTGTCCACTATTTTTGATGATATCAGTGATTTGATTGAATTACACATATTTTCAAGTAAAGAGGTCAATGAACATTTAGACGATGCGAACAAAAAAAGAAAAGAGACTATTGATGCTTTACATAAAATAGACCATGATTTGAAAACAGAATACGCAAAGTCAGAAGCGGTTGAGAATCACCTTAACACTTTTTATGCAAAGATGATGGCTGCTACAGGAAAAGGGAAAAACGCCCAGCCAATGTATTATGATGCCAAAGCATTTCATAAGACAGATGTGTACAAAAACCATGATCAAATTGATGCACAGGTGAAAGCATATTTAAATGTGAAAAAAGAAGAAAAAGAAAAACGAAGAATCAAAGAACTGAAAGAAAAGCTCAATGATCCTTCGTGTATATCAGAAGCGAAATACTTTGAGATTGTAGATGAGATAGGCTATGAGAATCTCACATATGATCAAAAAATGTATTACAGCCAGCTTCTCCAAATCAAAGCACAGGAAGAAGCATCAGAGGTATTCGTTGATAGTGTAAAAGGTGCAGCGGTTGGTCTATACGATGTGGCAAAAGATACAGTGACCGGAATATATGATCTTGTCACTGATCCTGGTGGGGCTGTAGAATCAGTTGTGACAGCTGTTTCTCATCCAATTGAAACATCGAAAGCGATTGGGAAATCTATTTCTGATTCATTCCAAAAAGAGGTCATTGAAGGTGATGCGTATTCTCGGTCACACTGGTTTGCCTATGCAACTGGTTCTCTAGCAGAAATTGTGTTTGGTTCTAAAGGGGCAGGCGCCATTACAAAAACGGGGACATCCGCAGCCAAAACAACAGTGAAGAAAGGCCTTGAACAAGGGGCAAAATCAATCGATAATGTCACCATTCCGAATCTATTGCCATATTCACCAAAGTTTCAAATAGCAGGTGGAGGGAAACTCCCTTATAACGTTTTTGATGGAGAAAACTTAAAAAATAAACTCCTCTCCATGGCAAAGCGTCTAGACAACAACTCAGGATACGGTATCTCTCAGACAGGCAGACGATTACCAGCACCAAAATCACCACCAACCGTTGTTAGTTACGGAGATCACTATGTGAGGTGGAAACGCAAAAAGGTATTAAAACCAAATGTCGTTTATTCAACCAAACAAGGTTATACGTACACAACAGATCACTACGGACGCATTGTCAAAGTCGAAGCAAGTGATTTAAAATACGGAGAGATCAAAAGAAACCAATATGCCCAATCTAATTCAGGCAAGCCGGATCGATTATCAAAAGATGATGGAGGGCATTTAATTGCCTCTATTTTTAAAGGGTCTGGGGATATTGATAATCTTGTACCAATGAGTTCACAAATTAATCGAAGTGGTGGGAAATGGTATGAGATGGAGCAAAGATGGTTGAAGGCATTGAGGGCTGATCCACCTAAACATGTAGAAGTTAGCATTGAAACTATTTATAAAGATGATTCCTTAAGACCAGATAGTTTCGTAATCGAATATAATATTGGAAAACGATCCTATCTTGAAAAAATTAAGAATCAACCTGGAGGCTAAAGATAATGGAAGGGTTAGAATTGAATTATAAAAAAATAGCAGAAGCAATTAATGAAATGATTCCATGTGATTGGGATAAAGTTTGGATGTATGCAGAAATATTGGATGATTCAGCAGGAATTACCTTTTATTTTACTGAACCTAATAATGAAGAACGAGTTTATGGACACGATATTCCAAAACGATATAGTGTAAGTAACACTACATATAAACATTTATTTTTCGAGCTCAGTGAAGTTTTTGAAGAGTTGAAAAAGGAATATATAAAAAATGGTCTAGGTGCTTGGACAACAGCTACTCTTGAGTTGGAGAAATCGGGTAAATTCTCAACTGATTTTGGATACGAAGATGTTTATTCTTTAGGTATTGACAATGTACAAAGAATAGCCGTTTGGGAATACGAAACGTTCGGATTTCTACCTGAAGATGAGGAAGATAAAGAAGCTGTGCTGAATTTTATTAAGAACAAAGAAGAGAACAATTAATACAATTCCCCTCCTTAATTCGGAGGGTTTTTATATGCCAATATTTACATCGAACAAAAGTTCTTAGAAATCATCGGTAAAGAACATTCGTTCTGTTGCTATTTAATCATTCAAGAAGGAGTGATTAAATGCTTAGAGACAGAGGTACGATTAAATGGACAGCTATGATGTTACCTGAGCATGTAGCACGACTTAAACCAGATCTAGCAGAAACGAAAAAAACAGATAAACCAATTATAGATGAACAACAAGCAGAAGAGTTTGAGGCAGCAATTGCTTACGCAATGAGTGTTAATAAGCCATTAATTTTTTCAATTTATGAGTCAGGAGTTGTCAATCAACTTAAAGGTTTCACACAATACATCAACTACGAAAAGAAAATGCTACATATAAAGGAATTGTCAGATGATATTCACTTTGTTTTATTAGATGACATAGTGGGTGTTTCTTATGATTGATTACACTAAGTTTCCACGTCACAAAATATTGTGTGTAGACATGAAATCCTTTTATGCTTCCATTTCAGCAGTAATGATGGGGGTAGATCATCTTGAGTGTTATTTTGCTGTTGTAGGGAACACAAAGGAGCTAGAATATCAGACAAGCATGTGCATGAACACTATGCAAAAAGGCGCCACAAGGCGTGGCAAACCTCTTCAAAGGCGGAAAAGCCGTCTACAAAACCACCCAAGCCACATCAGCCGCAGTCAGAGCAGTCGACATTTACAAGACGTCACAAAAATCTTTTGATGCCTTGAAAATATCTCAAAAAGGCTTATATGGACTCACCGCCACCAATGGTTTCAGCGAAGCGATCACTGGCCGAGATATGTTTGGAAATTATACGTACACAACAGATCACTACGGACGCATTGTCAAAGTCGAAGCAAGTGATTTAAAATACGGAGAGATCAAAAGAAATCAATACGCTCAATGCAATTCTGGAAAGCCGGATCGATTGTTAGATGATGATGGTGGTCATTTAATTGCGTCTATTTTCAAAGGTTCTGGTGATATTGATAATCTTGTGCCGATGAATTCGCAGATTAATCGTAGTGGCGGGAAATGGTATGAGATGGAACAGAAATGGAGAAAAGCATTAGCATCTGATCCTCCAAAGCGTGTAGAAGTTATAATTGAGCCGAAATATTTAAACGATTCAATTAGACCCTCTGAGTTTGGTGTGTTTTATAGCATAGAAGGAAAAGAAAAGTATCTAATTATTGAAAATAAAATCGGAGGGTGAATAATATGGAAAACATAACAATTGATTCCATCTATCGGAAAATAGTTGAACTTATTCATGATCACATTCCAGTTGAATGGGAAAAAATACGAATGTATACGGAAGTGGTCAAACACGAAGCAGAAATAACTTTTTACTTTAAAAAAAGGGGTGATGAGGAGTTTATTTACGGGCACAATATACCTAACTTATTTAATATCAGTAGATCAGTATATATGGACTTTTTAGTTGAATTAACACGATTATTTAGACAGTTAAAAACATTTTATGAAAAAAATAATTATGGTTCATGGACTAATCTCACGCTTGAGATGGAGCATTCAGGTAAATTCTCGATTGAATATGGGTATGAAGATATTTTCTCATTAGGTATTGATGGTGATCAACGAATTGCAGTTTGGGAATATGAAACTTTTGGATTTTTACCCGACGATGAGGAAGATAAAGAAGCAGTACTGAATTTTATAAAAAATAAAGAGAACAGAATGTAATAGATTATAAAACAAAAAATAAACAAAACCCCTCCTGTCATGTTAGACTAACCTAGTCAAATGGGACATAAAAAAACACCCTTCAAGTGGTACACTTACGATCCGCCGCTGATCCAAAGGGAAGTCAGCGTCCTTTTGTCGTGCTAAGCAGAGAAATGTGTAGGTAAGAGAACAAAATAAAATACAAGCTCCAAAAACACCCCAATCTGATTTCATGACAGATTGGGGTGTTGATTATTTTCCCCAAAATGTGGAACAATCGGCTTTGTCTTCAATGTTAAATTCGATGATTTTTTTAAGGAGAGGATAGTCAATCGGCAAGCTTTCTTTCATCCGAAACATCTTTTTTCCATGATCATAACCAGCTTGTACAATTTCTGCTGAAAAGTGATCAATTCCTTGTCCTTCTGGTGCGACAGAAATGTGGTGTTTTGCGACGCTAAACCCGATAATAAATGTGCCATGATCTGTGAACATGGGCTGATTCCAAGCAATTCTTGGCTCTAATTGAGGGAATGTGTCTGAAATCCATTGTAAGATATCTTGCGTGCGCTGTTTCAGCTCTGGATGACCGATATTGTCTACATATTCTTCAAAAACCTCCATTGTTTTCATCCTCCATATTCATCAAGCCTCAGACGGGATTCGAACCCGCACTCCTTTCGTAAGCATAGGCTAGGGGGCAACACGCTTTCCTACGGAATTTCACCGACAGGAGTTTCACCTGTCTCAGCTCATTTGCTTTTCGGTGCTTCTGAAACCCTTGCCTTGCGACCCGCCAGCTACAATTGTTTTACGGCGCTCTTCCCTTCTAGAGCTACTGAGGCACGGAAGTTCTTGTTCATATTATATAGAGAAACTTGAAAAATGAAAAGCTATGCTCATCATCTAATCCAATCGCGCACAAAATAGTCAAAGGCACATATGATAAAAGACCATATAGATATGTATACAGCATGGAATTGGGCTGATTGTAAGTGACAAACCTGTTGATGAGTAAACTAAAAGAGATAAACAATCAAACAAAATTTGAAGGATTTATTCACAAACGTTCGATGAGTTCTCCCTTTTTGCTCACCATGGAAGATGGGGAACCTTTTGACTCATGGGTGTTTTTTGAAAGAAGTGTGTTTAAGACTTGCTATTTTTCTTTGAGCTCTATCAATGAAAAGCAGAATTGTGTAGTGTTAGAGCTTCTTGTACCGTGCTGCAATAGATCAACATGCCGTCAAAAAGTTTTATATCGATCCAGTTCGAAAATTTTTGTAGATCTTTCTTTTTTATGTGGAATGATGAAAGTAGAGCTTCCTGTATATGATGCGCTTATTTTAAAAAACATAGAATCACACCACATATTTCTTTGTTTTTCCACATCGCCCAGTTCGGTGGAAGTATGGCGGAATGGAACAAAATTTCTCAATACGGCAACTGTTGTGTTGCATCATCAAGATCATCAGGATGTACCAGTCGCAATTAGGATTCAAACTGGTTCATTTTGTTATGATCTTCTTGTCCAAAAAGGAGAAAGCCGTGCGATCACTGTGAAAGATGTGAAATTTATCTTGAACACCCCGTCAACTGAAAATGTGCAAGCACGATTAGACATGCAAATCAACATGGTGCAAAAAAGAAAAATAAAGCTTTAAATCTGGGATAATCGCACAATCTTTAAAGATCACTAGATCATAGTCTATCAAGACTAGGTTGAAGGAGGGTTAAAACGGCTATTTTAGGCGGATGTAGTAATGAACAAGCGGGCTTTGTAAATGATGCAGTATGCTTCACACTTGATTTAGCAGCAGCTGCTGATGCAGTTGTCGTCTGGACAGATGGAACACCTTATGTCATAAACGGAACCATCATGGGGGAAAACAATGGGATTGTGGCTGTAGCTCCTACTGTGACTTTAGAGATAAACGGTACAGCTGTTCCTGATTTCACGGTACCACCAGGAGAGAGTCGATCCATTACGCTAAGTGATCTGAACTCAATTGGGATTGTAGCTACTGGTGGAACATCGACTGGAAATATTGTCGTTTCGTTTTCTCTCAATTATCAGTATTAGTGTGTATGTCTTGAAGATTCCACAGTTTGAAAGTAGTGAGAGACATGTGCGCCCAACTTAATATGTGTGGAGGAATAACCGGTCCAACCGGAGCCACAGGCCCAACGGGAGTAACCGGCCCAACTGGTGCCACGGGTTCAACCGGACTAACCGGCTCAACCGGTGACACAGGTCCAACCGGTACAAGTTTAACGACTAATTCGATGTACGCATCCAATACGTCAGGAAGTACGGTACTGGTTGTTTTAGGCGGAACAGCAGTGACGCTGCCTAATAACCAAAGTTTAGATGGATTTACCGTAAGTGGTGGTAATACGGTGTTTACTGTACCTGTTTCAGGGCGGTATTTCATCACGTATCAAATTAATACAAACGCTTCACTGCTTGCAGGAACAAGGGTGATCAACAACGGAACACCCATAGCAGGATCAATTTTATCACCTGCTTTATCTACATCTACCTACAACGTATCTCTCATTACAACACTTGCAGCAGGGAATCAAATCTCTCTTCAAATATTCGGTTTAATCGCAACTGCAATATTACTTGGCGGGGGATCTGTTGGAGCTGCACTAACCATTATTAGATTGGAATAAATCCAAAAAGCCCAATAAGGGATTTTTTCAATTCAATCGTGTCTTTTGGTAGAAAAAACGAATTTTTAGTGTATACACCATTGACTAGGAGAAAGAAACGCCATGACATTGGAATCGGTTGTTGAAGATTCAAGTGATTCATATTAAAATGATGTCAAATGGACTAATTAGCAATTGCTAATAGAAGTTCCATATTTAGTGAAATCATGTCATGTAGCTGAAAGTGATTGGGGGTGTAGAATGAGCAAAGTTCCTGTTGCGGAATTGGCATCATTATTAAATGACTGGAACATGGAAATCAAAAAAGATCATGCAGATGAGGCAGAACGGTTATTTGCCAAAGCGAAACAAGCAGTAGAGAAAATCGACGATGCGGACATCCTGATGTATTATTCTCTCCTTGAGAAAAGACATCACATTTTGATGTACAATTTAAGAGGGCAAAAAGGCAATGTTTCAACGAAAAGTATGGAAGGTCATTATGGAAAGAAAGAGGATGATTTGTCTAATCGCCTTGCTTACTATTTTGATTTTTACGAAGGTGTGTATGAACAGCATCAGGGGAATTATGAGGTTGCCTTACAGATGTATCAAAGTGCCGAAAAGCTCTTAGATAAAATTCCAAGTGAGATCGAACGTGCTGATTTCGACTTTAAAATCGCGTGGCTTTACTATCGCCTAAGTCATATCATGCTCTCATTAAGTTATATTCGCAGAGCCCTGCACGTTTATAAACGTCACAAGCAGTATGAAAGAAGAACTGCACTTTCATACTCTCTTATTGCAGCGAATCTTACAGAGATTGGCCGGTACGAAGAGGCGCTTGAGAATTACCGTTTGGCGGAAGAGGTTTTGACGAATGAGCAGGATGACTTTATGCTGGCTCAGCATCACCACAATGTGGCGATATTATATTCATTTTGGAATAAACCGAAAGAATCCATACGTCATCTTGAAAAAGCGTTGTCTCATCAAGAGTACTATGATTCAGATTTCTTTTTCCATTCTACGTATCTGATGAGCCGGGAACTCTGTGTGATTGGTGAAAAACAGCGTGCAAGCCAGTATATAGAGGCTGCATATGCCCGAATAAAAGATGCTTCTCATGAAGTGTTTCAGCTTAAAATAGGCATTGTACATGATCTTTACTTAACGAATGTGCCACAAAGATTTCAGCAAATTGATGAGAAATTAAGAAAGTTAGAAGAGAAGAATGAATATCATGAAGTAAAAGAGCTTTCACACTTTGCGGCAAAATATTGTGAAAAGCAAGCACTTTATGAGCAGTCGGTTTTTTACTTGAATAAAAGTTTAGAAGCGGATTTACATATGAAAAGAATGGGGTTGATTTAAGATGAAAACAGGATTAAAAGTATTATTCGTTGTAGGTTTAGCGATTGCTGCGGCGGTTTTAACTGAAAACGTAGCGGGTTCATTCGAAGTAGCAGAAAAAATCATTGGTGGTTAATCACCAATCTATATTTCGCCCTTGTTGATCATGATCAGCAAGGGTTTTTTGTATGAATAGGCTCTTCTTATTAAACGCTGCAAGAACGTTTAATAAGAAGTATTCGCAACAAAGGGGGTGTGCAAATTTGTTACCTGCTCCATTATTCTAAATAAACATAGGGCAGAGCAACAAGTTAAAAAGGTCACCTTTCTTTGCTTATTTTAATTTTTTGCAGGACTTTTCATTCAAATTTTATCAAATTGGTCTATTGTACATAGAAATTGTTACAAAAGAGGAAACACCGCTCCATTTGTCACGCATATGATGAGATGAGGTGTAAGCTGAAGGCAGGTGATTGTATGGACCCACGGGCATATGGAGGTTTTCATGGAGGCGGTTTTAGCGGAGGGGCAGCACATATCGGGCCGGTTGGCACTCATATTGGGTTTGGCGGGTATTACGTCAGCCCAGGTGTGTTCTCTGGTTTAGGTGGTTTTCCCGGATACGGGGGATTCGGGACATTTTCCGGATATCCGTATGGCTCAACGTTCATTATGGGACGTCCTCCTGGTTTTTATGTGAGGAGTTATTAATGGATGATCAATGTGATTGAAATAGCCAAATAGTGATTGGCTATTTCAATTGATGAAGCTGCTTGCATGCAGCAGTGATAATAATCACACCTAAAATAGCGATAGGAAGCCAAATAATGATAAACGGATCGAAGGTGTCCGCGTATGCAGCTAAAGCGGCTCCTAGGCAGTAAAAGACAATAGATCCAATTCGCATCAAGCTCACATGCTCAATGGGGGCTCTTCTTTTTTCTCGATTTGATAGACGCTGCGCCAAATCTTCAAACAGGTTAGCGAGCGTACTCGTTAGTACGGTTGTAGAAATGCCAGCAACATTTAATTTACGTGCGGCAGCTGTCTGCAGGCCCATCGCCATACTTAAAAGGATAATTAGCATAAAATAAGCACCCTGTGTATAAGGAAAAATGGCCATGAGGGCAAATAAAAGCAAAATGATCACTTCTATGATAAAGATGCGTGTAACGGCTTTTGGCCAAAATGTTTTCTCGTGTTTCCCGCCAATGACAACGGCTAATAAAACACCTAAAACAAATCCGCTCAGTGCTGTGATGGAATGTAAAGCTGTTAGCTGCAATGAACTTCCTGCTGCGATGCCAAGCAGCACAATATTCCCAGTCATATTCGCTGTAAACACATGTCCTAGACTTAAATAGCCAATGACATCTACAATTCCTGCGGAAAGACATAAGAAGATTAGTGCTATGTTTCGAAATGAGTGTGCGGTCAAAATGGTCATCCCTTTCCTTCTCTCTAATGAATAAGTGTAACGCTTAATGACCGCGTATGTCCATTATATGAGCTGGAAAAATATCTTGTAGCTGATGTAAGACTTGTCTAAAAGCAGCATCATTCACATGATGCCTTATTGGCCGAAATGGATCGCCTTTTTCCTTTAGGCGCTCAATGACAGCTGGCATTGTAAACAAAGAAGGGTGAAATTCTTCGCCATTTAATTCATCCCATTCAATCGGTGTCGCAACAAGTCCAAGCTCGTTTCCTCTTGGGGAATACGGGGCGATGATTGTTTTTCCAGCATCGTGCTGAAGGTAGTCTAAATATAAACGATTGCCGCGTTTTTTCTTTAGACGTTCCAAAGTAAATAGCTCTGGTGATTGTTCACATAAAAATTGGCATATAAAAGCGGTGAATTGTCTAGTTTCTTCATATGTGAAGGCATTTTTCTTTAATGGAATATAAACTTGCAGTCCTTTCCCGCCGCTTGTTTTAATAAATGCGGTGAGAAAGAGTCCATCTAAAATGGCCTTGATTCGTTTGGCTGCTTCTACCGCTAGGTGAAACTCTTTAACTGATGGCGGATCTAAATCAAACACAATATCCACCGGTCGATCGGTATCTCTTGTTTCAAAAGGGATATGAAATTCCATTGCCAGCTGGTTGCCGAGCCAAAGTAGCGTATTAGGATCATTACAGACCGTGTAAGAAATATCATGAGCTTGATCTATCTCAACGAAATCAGGCGCATAATCGGGCGTTGACTTTTGATAAAAAGATTCTCCTCCAATGCCATGAGGAAACCGAATTAAAGTAAGGCGTCTTTCACGTAAAAAGGGTAATAAATAGGGAGCTGCCTGTCTCAAATAAAGTAAGTAATCTTCCTTGGTGATATGAAGGAGAGGTACTATCGGTTTCTCTGGATGAGTGACGTCAATGATGGCTGGCAGCGGATATAGCTGTTTGAGCATGTGCTGAAATGTACACGTGGCTGGATCTTCATCAAGTAAAAACGAAGAAAAACGGGGCTCTCGTAAGGCTGAACCATCAAAGGAGATACAGGCAATACTTGCGACAATAGATGGCGGGAGTTCATATTGTGATGCCCCTGTCAAATGGCCTTTCGTTTGAAATAACGCGCGCAGGGTTTGTGCTTCTTCTTTAGAAAAACCATGCTTGAATTGGACAACCTCTTTGAGAGCCGTTTCATGATAAAGACATCCTTGAAAATAGCCATTGTCTTGATTAAATCGGGTCACTATCACAGATACATACCGCCAATTTTTGATTTTCAGCCATTCCTTTGAGCGGATATTGTCCTGCCATTGACTCGTCTTCTTTTTCGCTACAAGCCCCTCTGCTAAATACGTCGTCATTAGCTCTTTTGCATATTCAGCATGCCTTTCAGTTTTAATGATCTGAAGGAGGGAAGGGTGAGTCAATTGAATAGATGGTGGAAGTTGTGCCGTTTGGAATACTTTCTTCAGAGCTTCTTTTCTGTCAATCAGCGGTAAATGGACGAGGGGTTTGCCTTTAAATCTCAATAAATCAAACGCAAGAAAGTGACACGGAAAACGCTCCGCCTGCATTTGAATGGTTTTTTTGCATTTCAACCGGCCTCTTTGCTGAACCTTTGCAAAATCGCTTTGCTGTTCACTCAGTAAAAAGACCAATTCGCCATCCAGAGTGAGCGGTAACAAAGGAGCAAGCGATTCCTTTAATCGCTCGCATGCATCCTTCACCTCAGGAAACTGTTCGTTTAAACGTTTTCCAGCTCTGCTCTCTAAATGGATCTCGTCTTTTTCCCATACAAGAATAACCCTGAAGCCGTCATATTTTAATTCATACAGCCAGTCTGCACCAGCAGGAACATCTTGTGCGGACGTTAATCGCATCGGTTTCATTGTGCTTTTCACTTCCTTGACTCATGTGTTCTTAGAGTGGGATGAAATTTTCATAAACATACATAAGTCTAATGAAAACATTACATAGTAAGGAGAAAAGAACGGAGGCATCACGATGCATACAGTTTGGAAGGGCGGAATTAGCTTCGGATTGGTCAATATTCCAGTGAAGCTGTTTACCGCTACAGAGAACAAAGATATTAAATTAAGGCAGCTGCATAAAGAATGCCATACACCGATTAACTACAAAAAGGTTTGTGCCAATTGCGGCGAGGAGGTAGCGCCAGAGCAAATTGTAAAAGCGTACGAGTATGCCAAAAATAAGTTCATTGAATTGGATGATGAAGAGCTCGAAAGGCTGCGAAAAGAAAATGAAGAAAAAGCCGTCGAAATCATTGATTTTGTGAAAATAGAAGAAATCGACCCCATCTATTATGAAAGAAGTTATTTTCTATCTCCAGATACCGGCGGAGCGAAGGCTTATTCATTATTAAGAAAGGCTTTACAAGAATCGGGGAAAATCGGAGTAGCCAAGATCATGATCCGCTCAAAGGAGCAGTTAGCAATCGTCAGGTGCTATGAGCATATTCTACTAATGGAAACCATTCATTTCCCCGACGAAATTAGACAAGTATCAGACGTTCCGAATATCCCTCAAGAGGAAAACATTGTGAAGAAAGAGTTAGATACAGCGCTCCTTTTAATTGAGCAGTTAACCACAACGTTCGATCCAGCCGCATATCAGGATGAATATAGAGAGCAGCTGATGAATGTAATTGGAGACAAAATCTCTGGAGAGCATACGGTGCAGCCAGAAACGACGGGCAAAAAAGATGCTTCAGCCAATGTCACCGATTTGATGGCCGCTTTGCAGGCTTCGATCGATCGATCAAAACCGGCAAAAACGAAAAAAGCAGCACCTAAGAAAAGAAAAGCACCCGCTAAAAAAGAAAAGAATGCATAAAGCAAAGAGCGCCCTTTGTCTTCTCTCCAGCGTGATAGAAAACCTTTGAAGTCTAGGAAAGACGAGTACCGGCGCGGAGCGAATTTGATATTCGTGAGCACAGGCACGCAGGACTGACAAAGAATGCGAGGGTTTGTCTACACGCTAAGACCGCCAAAGGGCGGTCTTATTTTGGCCGAATCACATCCTGAATCGTCCCGTCTTTACGGTGGATGACAACAGATGTGCCTTTTTTCGTTGAGATGTCTTTCGCTCGGTCAATTGCTTCTTGTTTCGTGTCTTTCACCTCACTTGCACGCTTCGCTTTTTCAGTTTGAACCGCCCAGCCTTCATCATGTTTCACGACATGCTGCGCATGGTCCATGAGCTCTGGTCTTGCAGAGGTGCTTTTCTTTGAAGGCATCACAGAACCATGAGAGCAAAAATATTCCATTTCTTTCTTCGCGGCATTCTTTTTCCACTCTTTTGCTTGATTGATCGCAATTGGAATGGCTCTATCTTCTTCATAGCCCTCCTGCATCATTTTATTGGCAATCTCCAGCGCATTCTTTCTTACGACTGTTTCCAGCGATTGAAATGAATCAGGATCATCGTTCATTGTCCAAGGCATAGCGGACGCTCCTTCCTTTTAATTGAGCAATTTCCCGCATCACGATTGAACCAAACATACAAGTCATTTCAACCAAATGGCTGGGATAAAATACATCGTTTTGCTGAGGCAGAATGTTTTCAATTCCCGCAAAATAGAAGGGAGTAAAGGAGTGATAGAAATGATGATGAAAGGCTTGTATGAAGCACATTTACCTGTCAGTGATATCAAGGCATCCATTTCTTTTTTTTGAAAAATTGGAATTAACGCTTGCTTATGAAAATGAAAGAGTGGCATTTTTATGGATTGAGAAAGGAAAGACCTGGCTTGGCATATGGAAGGCCGATATGTCCACTATCCCATATCATCCAGCGACTCGACATGTAGCTTTTCAAATTGAAACATCCAGCATTGAACAGATCAAAGCTTGGCTGATAGAAAAAGGGATCAGCATTCATCCGATGTTTGGCTTTTCGGAAGAGCAGCAGCCTCTAGTTCTCGATAATCCGCCACAATTTCATGCTGCTATTTACTTTCTTGATCCAGATGGAAATCTGCTTGAATGCATAGCACCGCTTGAAATTGATGCAGTAGAAAATAACGACATGATGACATATAAAGATTGGGTAAGAAAGAAAAATCCGTTTATTGATTGACAAATCCCTTCATTGTAACTATATTGATTACAACGGTGGTGAAGGATTGTGAAACAAATTAGCAGCAGGTATACGATTGCTGTTCATATTTTGTCATTTATTGCGGGTGTTCCAAAGGAGTGCACAGGAGATTTTATTGCAGAAAGTGTCAATTCAAATCCTGTGATTGTGCGAAAGATAATGGCTATGCTGAAGCGAGCAGGTCTGATTGAGATTCGCCGCGGAGTAGGCGGTGCTTATTTAAAAAGACCGGCAGAGGCTATCACATTGCTTGATGTGTACCGGGCTGTGGATGTAAGCGCAGATGAACAGCTATTTAACTTTCATCAGCCAGTCATTGCATGTCCAATTGGTCAAGCCATGGATACGAGACTGCGGCAAGAACTTAAAGAAGCACAGTCAGCCCTTGAGAAACACCTAAAGCAAGTGACGATTAAGCAATTATTGACGGAGGCGGAATAAAAAAGCTCATGCAACGGAGCTTTTTTTACACCTTTGTTGTAACCATTCTGATTATAACGGATGTTATCATTTAAGACGCTGCATGTTCCTTTCATGAAACATCACCGCCTAAAGAAAAATGAGGAGGTCAAACAAATGAAATTATTAGTGACAGGTGCAACAGGTCAACTTGGATCGCTCGTTGTCAAACATTTGCTGGCGAAAGTACCAGCTGAACAAATTGCGGTCAGTGTTCGAAATCCAGAAAAAGCAGTGCATTTAAAGGAAGCAGGGGTGGATGTACGTAAAGGTGACTTCACTCAGCCGGACACACTGCAATCGGCATTTGAAGGAGTTGACCGTCTTTTGATCATTTCAACGGCTGATGGAGATCGCGTCAAGCAGCATACAGCGGCCATCGAAGCGGCAAAAGCAGCAAATGTGTCATTTATTGCTTATACAAGTGTGGCGAATGCAAGAGAGAGTCAGCTTGTCCTTGCAAGTGATCATGCAAAAACAGAAGAAGCCATTTTGGCCTCTGGCATTCCTCATGTATTTTTAAGGAACAATTGGTATTTAGAAAATGAAAAAGACACGATTCTGGCGTCAGTCAGCGGTGCGCCATTTTTAAGTCCTATTGGCGAAGGAAAAGTCGGCTGGGCTACGAGAAATGATTATGCAGAAGCGGCAGCCAATGCGCTAACACTGCCGGCACATGACAAAGACATATATGAATTGTCAGGACCGCTTCGGACGCACACTGAACTTGCACAAATGGTCAGTAAGGTGAGCGGTAAAGACATCAAAGTAGAAAAAATAGATGTAGACACATTTGGAGAATTTTTAGCTTCAAATGGTGTACCGAAAGAAGTTGTTCCATTTTTCAAAGCCATTCAAAGTGGAGTTCGTGATGGTGCCTTAGCGGTCGAAAGCAATGATTTCGAAACATTATTAGGCCGCTCTTTAACACCTATTGAAGAAGCAATCAGTGAATTGATTTCAAAATAAACATCAAAAAAACGCCCGGTCAAAAGGGCGTTTTTTTCATTCAACTTCCTTAATTAAGTTTACTTGAGAATCTTAAGAATTTTCAGGTCTATTAAGCGATGAGACAGCTCTTCTATAACTATTTTTTAGAAAATATAGATGTATTTGTCTGTTGATGGTGTATAATTATGTATTTAGATGTTAAAATTCTGATAAGTAATTCTAGCAAATGGATGACCATAATGATCCCTTTCTTACTAAATAGTTGAATACCAGAATGATTAGCTTCAGTCATTTAACTTTTTTAATCCTTTAAATCAGCAGGATGTGATGAAATGTTACGAAAAGCCTCCCTTTCATATCTTATTGCAAGCATTATGACAATAATCGTCATTTTGATTGAAGTTGGTGCCCGTTCAGCAATTGTTTCGCCATTTGTTCTACTTGACTCGAACAAAGTAAACACTCCTAAAGTATTCATCTCCCATTCTCTTTTTCAGGGTGAGTTTTTGTTAACCTATCAAGAAGGTGACTCCAAAGGTCGTTCAGAAGCAGCCTTTCAATTGGGGGGAAAGCAAATAAATTTCACAGAGATTCCATCTGAAAATGGACTCAGCACGATTGAAAAAGGCAAAATAATGAAGGACAATGCAGTGGTTTTTTTAAGAAGGGGTTTTGCCCCTATTCATGATGATATGATCAAGATGGAACAGGTATCGCAAAATCCTTTTTTCTCTCAATATCGCCTAACCAATCTAACAGAAACAACTAAAGTAAAAGCTGAATTTAAGCATAGTGCTATATTTGTGATTTTTATGACTTTGCTTGGAATCCTTTTGCCTGCTCTATTATTTTTATTTTTTAACCTTCATGAATCTATGAAAAACCTATTCACACTATTTATTCCTTTTGTTCTAGCCATTTTTCTTCCCTTGGGATTAAATTATTATTTCTTAATGGGGTACGTGCTATCAATAACAGGATCTTATGTTTTAAGTATCATTCTCTCTATACTTGTGCCTTGTTTCCTGTCAGTCTTATTAACAGCTTATTCATTTGAGTATACGACAAAGGATTCACCTAAAGAATTAGAAGGACATGAAGGCACGTTAGGAGATTCATTCTTCATGAATGGTAGGGAGCAAGTCGTTTTGTTTGGTGCCGTCACATTATCGTTGTTTTATTTCGGGACTTATTTATTCCTTCCTTTGTCGTTTCAAGCGAACATCATGGATAATCTTTTTCTATTTTGTGCATGGTACGTCGCTCTAGTAACCATATTTATTATTGGCTACTCAATCATTCAAAAAATAATCAATAAATATGAAGTATTACATACGGATGAATTTATGAACATTCGCAAAGATATTGAGTATAGGACGAACCAAAAGGTAACTATTTGGATAAAAAAAGACTCACAACATGATGTGAATGCCTGGGTATATTCATTTCAACTTCCATTTACAAGAAGAGTCAATCTGTATGTGACCGAAGGGTTATTAGATCAGTTTGAAACAGAGGAGATTCGTGCTATCTTATATCATGAAATGGGACACGTGAAGTTAAAACACGCGCATTTTACCATTTTCCTAACTTTAATGGTTACCTTACTGATGGGAATCAGTATGTATTACGCCAGACAGGTTATGCTTGCCAATGGATGGTGGCAATATATATTTATTTTCCCAATAGGGATCATTATCATGATTTTCATAACGGAATGGCTGCCAAAGAAAATCAGCCGGTTATTTGAGATTCAGGCTGATAAGTTTGCTGTTTCCCACCTTCATAATAAAACGTTGTATCTCCATACTTTGATTAAATTAAGCACCCTTGTTGAAGAAGATGGAGATGATGGAAGAAAATCTGAATGGCGTGAAAGCCATCCATCTTTCGAAAAACGAATTGATTACGTAAAGAAAACCAATTAAGTTGAAGGAGTTTTACACATGCTGGCATACTCTAGCTAAACTTTCTCAAACGCCCGGTCAAAAGGGCGTTTTTTGCTGCAGCAATCAGGGGATGATGTCCAAACTTTAGACAAATCACTGCATTGAAATTTCAGAAAATTGGGATTAAAATGAAATGAAGGTTAATGATTTAGTTAGTAGATGACCAGATTTGAAATCAAGTGCAGCAGAAGAAGGGAAGTTCGCCAATGAGAGTCAGTTTATTCGTTACCTGTTTAATTGACACCCTCCAGCCTCATGTAGGAAAGGCGACAGTTGAGGTGTTAGAGCGGCTCGGTGTGGAAGTGGAATTTCCGGAGAGTCAGGTGTGCTGCGGACAGCCAGCTTTTAACAGCGGCTATAAACAAGAAACCATAAAAGCAGCAAAAAACATGATCAAAGCTTTTGAATCAGCTGAATATGTCGTGACACCATCAGGTTCTTGTAAGGCGATGTTTTTAGAATATCCTCATCTTTTGAAAGAAGATGCAGTGTGGTCAGCGCAGGCTGAGGCGCTTGCTGCGAAAACGTATGAATTAACGGAATTTATTGTTGATCTATTACACGTAACAGATGTAGGTGCGAGTCTGAAAGGAAAAGCTACCTATCACACCTCCTGTCATATGACGAGACTGCTTAGAATGAAGGAAGCGCCTTTTACACTGTTGTCAAATGTCAAAGATCTAGAGATGGAACCATTGCCTCACGCAGAAAATTGCTGCGGGTTTGGCGGGACCTTCTCTGTTAAAATGGCACCCATTTCTGAGCAGATGGTCGACGAAAAAGTACAAAACATTGAGGAAACGGGCGCTGAATATATCATTGGTGCTGACTGTGGATGCCTGCTGAATATCGGCGGAAGGCTGAATCGTCTTCATAAGCCAATCAAAGTGATGCATATCGCAGAAGTTCTAAATAGCCGCTGACACAAAGAGGGGGAACGGCACATGAGTATGAAAATTGGAGAGAAGGCTTTTAAAGAGCGGATCAAAGAAGGATTAGAAGACACTGTGATGAGAGGCGCTGTTTCTTCAGCACAGGAGCGCCTGTATAAAAGACGGATGACTGCAAGTGAAGAGCTTGGAAACTGGGAAAAGTGGCGTGAGCTTGGTGAGGACATCAGACAGCATACACTTGCACACCTTGATGAATACTTATATCAATTAAGCGAGAGCGTGAGTGAACGTGGTGGTCATGTCTTTTTTGCAAAAACAAAGGAAGAGGCAGCAGCGTATATTCAAGATGTGGCACAACAAAAAGCGGCCAAAAAGATCGTGAAATCAAAATCAATGGTCACAGAAGAAATTGCAATGAATCAAGCGCTTGAAGAGCTTGGCTGTGAGGTCGTTGAAAGTGATCTAGGAGAATATATTTTGCAGGTAGATGATCATGAACCTCCTTCACATATCGTGGCACCGGCTCTACATATGACGAAAGAACAAATACGGGAAGTATTTCATGAAAAGCTCGGATACGACATGTCAGAGACCCCTGAAGAAATGACGAAATTTGTGAGAGCTTTGCTAAGAGAAAAATTTCTTGAAGCAGATATTGGTGTAACGGGCTGTAACTTTGCTGTGGCTGACACCGGTTCGATTTGTCTTGTAACGAATGAAGGGAATGCGGATCTTGTCACGGCCATTCCAAAGACACATATCGCAGTCATGGGGATGGAGCGGCTTGTGCCAACGATGGAGGAACTAGATGTCCTTGTTGGTCTTTTGTGCAGAAGCGCAGTCGGTCAAAAGTTAACAAGCTATATCTCTGTCGTAGGACCAAAAGAAGAAGGAGAAGTTGATGGGCCAGAAGAATTTCATTTGGTCATTGTGGATAACGGACGGTCACATATATTAGGGACGGAATTTCAGCCAGTACTGCAATGTATTCGCTGCGCGGCTTGTATCAATGTATGCCCCGTTTACCGGCATGTAGGCGGACATTCATACGGCTCAATTTATCCGGGTCCGATCGGTGCTGTTCTCTCGCCGCTTCTTGGCGGCTATGATGACTACGAGGAGCTCCCTTTTGCATCAAGTCTTTGCGCAGCCTGTACGGATGCTTGTCCAGTGAAAATTCCCCTTCATGAATTATTAATCAAACATCGACAAGTCATCGTTGAAAAAGAGGGGAGAGCGCCTAAAGCGGAAATGATGGCCATGAAAATGTTCGGAATGGGGGCATCGACTCCCGCCATGTATCAATTCGGAACAAAAGCGGCCCCTGTTTTGATGAATCGTATGGCTTCAAACGGACAGATTTCAAAAGGAGTGGGTCCTTTAAAGAATTGGACAGATATTCGTGATCTCCCGGCTCCAAGTAAAGAAAGATTTCGAGATTGGTTTAAAAAGAAACAAAAGGAGGAGCGGCAATGAAAGGAACCATTTTTCATCGAGATACGTTTTTAGCTCATATCCAGCAGCAATTAGGCAAAGGCTCCTCTGCGCCTACATCTATTCAGCGTCCAGTATGGAAACATCAAGTCAACTGGGAAACAAGCGAATTTCTGTCTAAAGAAGAATTGGTGGAGCAATTGAAGAAGCAATGTCAGCAAATTCACACAAGAGTGCTAGAAACAACGCCAGATGAAGCACCCTCTCTATTCCGATTATTGATGACAGAGTATGGAGAAGGTTCTGTGATGACGTCGAGCGATCGTCGTTTTTCGCAATACGGATTTGATGCTATGTTGAAAGGCTTGCAAAAAGAAGGAATCACCGTCACGAGCTGGGGGGAAGATGCAACAAGAGATGAAAATCTAAGGCTGGCAGAACAAGCGAAATATGCAGTTGTGTTCAGTGATTACACACTTGCAGAATCAGGCACAGTTGTCCTTTCATCCCATCATGGTCAAGGGAGAGCGCTTCATTTTTTACCAATGATATATATCGTTTGTATCGAAAAAAGCACGATTGTTCCAAGAATGATTCACGCCGTTTCGGCTCTTCATCGCTCAGTTGAGGAGGGGGTGCGGGCGAAAGGAGCCATTCATTTTATATCAGGTCCGAGTAATTCTGCCGATATTGAAATGAATTTAGTGGTCGGTGTTCATGGTCCGGTTCGAGCTGTTTATCTATTAATAGTTGATGAATGAGGGCTTTTGTGATGAAAGCCTTTTTACTCTTTCACAAGTTTTAAAAAATCATCTTGCTTCTAGGCGAATGGACATAGTAAGATGACGACATAAAAGGTGAAAGGTCATCTACTGCTGATGCAAAGGAAGCTTACTGATGGAAATGAAAACAACTGCTCCAAATAAGTCAATTGCGGTACCGCTTGTGATATCCATTATTGCCATTTCGTTTTCTGCAATCATTGTAAAATGGTCAAGTGCTCCTGCTGCGATTTTAAGTATGTATCGAATGCTGTTTGCGGCGGCTCTCATGCTGCCGTTTATCCTTCCAAGAAAAAAAGAGTTTCTCTCGATAAAGCGCAGAGACTGGTTTTTCTTATGTATGTCAGGCTTCTTTTTAGGGCTCCATTTTGTCTTGTGGTTTGGCTCACTGAAGCTGACGACAGTGGCAAGCTCTACGATCATCATCGCTCTTCAGCCGATGGTGTCATTATTAGGCGGATTTCTCATTTTCCGTGAACGAACAACGAAGTCCGCCATATTTACAATGTGTGCGGCAATTGTTGGTGCACTGATGATTGGATGGGGAGATATCGGGCATAGCCAGAAGGCCATCACAGGAGATATATTATCCTTTCTAAGTGTGATTGCAGTTGTTTGTTATTTATTAATAGGTCAACAGGCTGTGAGAAAAATATCTCATTGGATTTATAGTTTTTGTGTGTTTGGTTTTGCCGGTCTTTTTTTAATTTTATTTAACCTGCTTCAGCATACGCCATTCACAGGCTATGCAGAGAAAGAATGGGGAATTTTTATCCTGCTCGCCATTATTCCTACCATGTCCCATGTCATTAATAACTGGCTGTTAACCTATGTGAATGCGACGACCATCTCCATGAGTATTCTCGGTGAACCTGTCGGAGCGACGATACTGGCTGTTTTCCTGCTCGGAGAGAAAGTTACGTTGCTACAAATGTTCGGTGGTCTTCTTGTCCTGTTAGGTGTCTTTTTCTTTTTGATGCAGCAGCGTCAAGGAATCATAATGAAAACAAAAAAATCCGGTTAAGCCCCGGATTTTTACTCTTTTCAATTATTTTTTTCAATGACTTTGTTTCATCTCGTCTCGACTTTCTTCAATTCTAATTGTTTTCTTCTTATCATTCGAAATGCGATGACTAGGATGGTCACGATAAATGCGATGAATAAAAGAGAGAACATCTGAAATAGGATATCCCCCGTGTTGAATACAAGACTCTCTTCATGAGACGTGTATAAAATCTCCTTTTTCTATCTATATATTACCATAATCATTAAAAGATTGATATTTATCCATAATTTCTCTATAATAGGTGAAATATCACTCATTAAAGGAGAACCAATATGAGAACTTTAGTCCTTTTACGAGGCCTACCAGGTGCAGGTAAATCAACATGGATCAAAGAGCAAGGCTTAGAGCCATATACATTATCAGCTGATCAGATCCGTCTGTTAACCCAGCCGCCGCAGTTATCAGTCAATGGGAAACCGGAAATTACAAGCAAACATGATCATAAAGTCTGGTCTTTATTATTTGAATTGCTCACAGCCCGAATGGAACGCGGAGACTTTACTGTGATTGACGCAACACATGTCACAAGTAAGTCGATTTCTCAATATAAGTCATTAGCCACTTCGTATCGTTACAGAGTGTATGTCGTCGATTTTACCCAAGTTCCTCTTGAAACAGCCCTGCTACAAAATCGCTCACGAGAACCGCACAAAGTGGTGAAAGAGACGGTGTTGTATCAAATGAATGAACGGTTAAAAACGGAGAAGGTCCCGTCATGGGTGACCGTTTTACAGCCTGAGGAATATCCGCTCGTGATGACCTATCAGCCTAGAGCTTTTGATCAATATGAGGCGGTTCATGTCTTCGGTGATATTCATGGGTGTTATACAGCCTTGCATACTTATCTGCAAGGAGACATTAAAGAAAACGAGCTTTATATTTTCGCAGGTGATTTGCTTGATAGAGGCATAGAAAACAAGGAAGTTTTAGCATGGATGCTTGCGCATAGAGAATGCCGAAATGTCATTGTAATTGAAGGAAATCATGATCAGCACCTTTACCGGTTTGCACATGGAGAAAAAGTAAGAAGCAACATGTTTAATCGGCATACTGCGCCTGAAATTGAGGCAGCAGATTTTGATCTAAAGGAAGTAAGAAAGTTTGTCAGAACATTTCATCAGCTTACTTATTTTACGTACCACGGACAGACATATCTTGTCACCCATGGCGGACTCGCTCATTTGCCAGAAGAGCTTCTTCATGTCTCAACCCAGCAGCTCGTTCACGGAGTTGGTGAATATTCAGATGACATTGACCACTTATTCGTTCAAAACACAGCTGGATTAGACATCATTCAAATTCACGGGCATCGCAATTTATACAGACTGCCTATACAAGCGGCAGAAAGGTCTTATAACCTCGAAGGTCAGGTTGAATTTGGCGGACAGCTGCGTGTGTTAAAAATCACAGCTGACGGGATTGAGACACATGAAATTGATAATCCTGTTTACAGAGCATCTGAAAAAAAGCAAGCGGTCTCTGTTCAACCAGATATGACGCTTGAGGAATTTTTAGCGCACTTAGACCAGCATGAATATGTACAGGAATTAAAGCTGCCACACGATATTTCATCCTTTAATTTCACGAAGAAGGCTTTTAGTGAACGGCAATGGGATGGCGTAAATGTCAAGGCACGAGGTTTGTTTGTGAATATGACTTCAAAGCAGATTGTGTCTAGAAGTTACAATAAATTTTTTAATATTGATGAGCGTCCTGAAACAAAAATGCAGCATTTGGTCAATCACCTTCAATTTCCTGTTACGGTCTATGATAAAGCAAATGGATACTTAGGAACGGTTGGATTCAACGAATTAGAAGATGAGCTGGTGTTTACGTCCAAATCGTATACATCACATGTGAAGAAAAATCAGCATGCTGTTTGGGTCGAAGAATTATTTTATAAAACCTTTGATGATGTGCAGGTCGACTATATCAAATCATACGTTCGTGACCATCATGTATCTCTTGTATTTGAAGTCATTTTGCCAGAGAAAGACCCACATATTATCTCATATGATCATGACCAACTTATTTTACTGGATATTGTAAAGCGTCAGCTGAGCTATGAAAAAGCGCCATTTGCTGAAGTGAAAAGACTAAGTGAACAGCTTGGCATGCGCTGCAAACAGGAAGTGGCAGTGTTTCATGATTGGACGTCTTTTTATAAATGGTATCAATCTGTATCACATGACAACTCAATCAAAGAAGAGGGCTATGTCATTGAGGATGACCGCGGCTTTATGACGAAACTAAAACTTCCTTATTATCATTTCTGGAAGCAGATGCGCGCCGTTAAACAGCGTGTTGCCGAGAAACGCTCCACGCATAAATATATGCAGGCTTTACAAACGGCAGAGCAAGCAAGGTTTTATACGTGGCTGCTGAAGCAAGATCCAGTGAATGTGAGAAACTGCTCAATTATTGAGCTGCGTTCACAATTTGAGCAAACTGATGCAGCCCATTTGAATAATGACGGAATAAATGCATAGTCTAAAAAAGAGTCTTTTCTAAAGAAAGGCTTTTTTTCATGAAATGGAAAGGTGGAAGCTTAAATGCCAGATCATATTGAAGTGATTCTTCGAACCATGTTTGCTTTTGCTATTTTATTTGGAGGAGCTCGTCTTCTTGGAAAGCAAACCATTGCGCAAATGAATATTTTTGATTTTATTGCAGCTATCAGCTTAGGTTCAATTGCGGCGAACCTGGCGTTTAATACCACGCTTCCGCTTCATCACACAACCATTTCTTTTGTGTCTCTTGTTATCATTATTTATGTCATTTCTTTGCTGGCTTTAAGAAGCCGGAAGATGAGAGGATTTATGGCCGGTAAACCAACGCTTGTGATTCAAAATGGCAAAATCCTTGAAGAGAATATGAAGGGAATGAGATATACACTTGATTATTTAAACCAGCAGCTCAGAGAAAAGAATGTGTTTGATATTAGTGAAGTTGAATTTGCGATGATCGAGACAGATGGACATATGTCAGTCAAAAAATACCCTTCATTTGATCATGTCACGCGAAAAGATCTGAACTTGTGGATGAAAGCAGAGCGTTACATGCCAATTGAAGTCATTATGGACGGAAAGCTCATTTTGAAAAACATCCATGAAAACCAATTAACGGAGCAGTGGGTACATGAAGAACTTCAAAAAAGGCAGCTGTCTTTAAAAGACGTGGTATATGCCGTCCGTTCAAGTAATGGCAGCTTATATATTGATACATATGACGATGACATTCATTCTCCAATTGACCAAGAATGAGCATGTAGTACTGAGGACACCTGTAAGTCACAAACCTGCTCATCTTTATAAGTCCTTTGGATGCCATCTGACTAGGTACGATTTCTTAATTATTATTATTTTCAGAAAATGTAGTGACGAAGAAAAATAAGTATGTTTAAGTATAAATAGAAGGAATTAGAATATCAATATAATATACATCGAACGGAATGAACATTCATTCCTAACGAAATCCAAAAGGAGAGGATGAAATGCCCGCAGTGACTGATAAACAGGAGCAGATTATGAAGGCTTCACTTGACTTATTTATTGAACGAGGCTTTGATGGCACCACGATGCCGATGATTTCAAAAAGAGCCAACGTTGGAGCGGGAACCATTTATCGTTATTTCGATAGTAAAGAAGCACTCGTGAACATTTTGTACCAGCGAAGCCTCACTGCATTTATCGACAAAATGAACACAAACAGTCCAGATCCAAAATCAAGTATCAGGGCCTATTTTAAGCATGTTTTTTATTGCTTGGTGCGCTTTACAAAGGAGAATCCAAGTGGCCTTTATTTCTTAGAAATTGATAAACGATCACATTACTTAGATGAGACGAGTAAAGAGAAAATGCAGCATTTGTTAAATGAGCTATTCCTCATCTTTGAAGAAGGCAAGAAGGATGGGATACATCCGAATCTATCGGGGCGAACCATTTTATCCATTGTATTTGGCGCTTTTGTCCAGCTTCATAAACAGATTCTTGCAGAGGAAAAAGAACCAACCATTGAATTTTTAGAGGAAATTGAGGAATGCTTATGGCGCGCCATTAGCGTTGCAACTTAAAGAAATAAAGGAAGTGGGCATATGCATCAAACATCAATCATTCCAAAACCGAAAACATACGGACCTTTAAAAAATATTCCCCTTTTAAAAAAGGGAGAGCTTTCTCAAACCTTTTGGCGCTTGGCAGATGATTTAGGGCCGATTTTTCAGTTTGAATTTACTGGTCAAACAAGTATTTTTGTTTCAAGCCATGAGCTTGTCAGCGAAGTGTGTGATGAGAGTCGATTTGATAAATATATTGGGATCAGTCTCGATAAAGCCAGAGCCTTTGCAGGGGATGGCCTTTTTACAAGCTGGACTGAAGAGCCGAACTGGCGAAAAGCTCATCAAATATTAATGCCAGCTTTTAGCCAGCAAGCAATGAAAGGGTATCACGAGATGATGCTTGATATTGCCTCGCAGCTTGTACAAAAATGGCAAAGAACCGGCCGAGATGAAGAAATTGAAGTAGCAGAAGACATGACAAAGCTCACTTTAGATACGATCGGGCTATGCGGCTTTGATTTTCGATTTAACAGCTTTTATAAGGAAAACCAGCATCCATTTATCGAAAGCATGCTGAAAGGTTTAAACGAAGCGATGGATCAATCGAGCCGATTGCCGATCGCAGATAAATTAATGATCAAAAGAAGAAAAGAATTTGAGCAAAATGTCGATTTTATGAAGCAGTTAGTAGATGACATAATTAGAGAACGGAAAACACAAGATCAAACAGGCGATGATTTGCTGTCCCTCATGCTGAACGCAAAGGATCCTGAAACAGGTGAGCGTCTATCAGATGAAAATATCCGTTATCAAATCATTACCTTCTTAATAGCAGGTCATGAAACAACAAGCGGACTTTTGTCATTTGCGATTTATTTCTTACTCAAGAATCCAGACAAATTAAAAAAAGCCGTACAAGAAGCGGACGACGTGCTGCAAGACGGGCTGCCGTCATTTAAGCAGATGCAAAAGCTTAGCTATACGCGTATGGTCTTAAATGAAGCACTGCGCCTCTGGCCAACTGCACCTTCTTTCTCCCTTTATGCGAAAGAAGACACAGTGATTGGAGGAAAATATCCGATTGCAAAAAATCAAAGTGTCAGCGTGCTGCTTCCTAAATTACATCGGGATCAAGCGGTTTGGGGAGAGGATGCAGAAGAATTCAAGCCCGAACGCTTTATGCATCCTGAAACGATTCCGCAGCATGCCTATAAACCGTTCGGAAATGGGCAGCGTGCATGTATTGGTATGCAATTCGCACTTCATGAAGCGACGATGGTTCTAGCGATGGTCCTGCACAATCTTGAAATGATTGATCATACGTCGTATGAACTGGATTTAAAAGAATCCCTAACCATTAAGCCGAAAGATTTTAAAATAAAAGTGCGGCCAAGAAAGCAGCAATTCTTTATGGCGCCTCCGAAAGAAGAACCGAAAAAAAGCACCGCATCTGCTGCATCAAAGGTAGCAAGTCATGGGACGCCGCTACTCATCTTGTATGGATCAAATCTTGGCACTGCAAAGCAGATGGCAAACGAATTTGCTGAAGACGGAAAAGCAAAAGGGTTTGACGTGACAACTGCACCACTTGATGATTATACCGGAAAGTTACCAGAGTCAGGCGCTGTCTTAATAGTAACGGCTTCATACAACGGCCATCCGCCTGACGATGCGAAACAATTTGTGGATTGGGTGACGCAGGATGAGGAGCAGGATCTATCAAACGTGACATTTGCAGTCTTTGGGTGCGGGGATCGAAATTGGGCAAGTACGTATCAGCGCATCCCTCGTCTGATTGATGAAGCACTTGAAAGAAAAGGAGCAAAGCGTCTGACTGATATAGGCGAAGGCGATGCAGGCGGTGATATGGATGAAGATAAAGAAATCTTCCAGAAGACGGTCTTTGAAGACCTTGCAAAAGAATTCGATTTAACCTTGCAAGAGAAAAGTCAGGAAAGTCCAGACCTATCAGTTGTCTATACGAATGAGCTGGTCGAACGTCCTGTGGCAAAAACATATGGTGCTTTTTCAGCTGTTGTATTGAAAAATCGTGAATTGCAATCTGAACAAAGCGCTCGCCAAACAAGGCATATTGAACTTCAATTACCTGAAGGCAAACCATATAAAGAAGGAGATCATATCGGGATCGTGCCGAAAAATAGTGCCGCACTCGTTCAGCGTGTGACCAATCGTTTTAAACTAGATCCTCAGCAGCACATCATGCTCTCTTCTGCAAAAGAAGCAAGTCACTTGCCGTTAAATCAGGCAATTCAAATCAGAGAATTACTGGCTTCACATGTAGAGCTTCAAGAGCCTGCGACACGTACCCAGCTAAGAGAGCTTGCAAAATATACGGTTTGCCCGCCTCACCGTATTGAGCTTGAACAGATGGCAGGAGAAATCTATCAAGAAGCTATATTAAAGAAGCGTGTGACCATGCTGGATTTAATAGAACAATATGAAGCATGCGAACTGCCCTTTCATCATTTCCTAGCCCTTTTACCAGGCCTAAAGCCGCGTTATTACTCAATTTCCAGCTCGCCAAAGGTAGATGAAAAGAGGCTCAGTATCACTGTAGCTGTTGTAAAAGGCAAAGCATGGAGCGGGCGCGGAGAATACGCAGGCGTCGCATCAAACTATTTATGCGGCCTCCAAGAAGGAGAAGAAGTGGCCTGCTTCCTGCATCAAGCTCAAGGAGGATTCGAATTGCCGCCTTCCCCTGAAATACCGATGATCATGATCGGGCCAGGAACAGGAATCGCTCCTTTTAGAGGGTTTATCCAGGCAAGGGGAGAGTGGCATAATGAAGGGAAGCAGCTAGGTGAAGCTCATCTTTATTTTGGCTGCCGTCATCCTCATGAAGATGATCTGTATTATGACGAAATGCAGCTTGCAGCACAAAAAGGACTTGTCACCATCCACCGTGCTTATTCTCGTTACGAGGAGCATAAAGTGTACGTTCAGCACTTAATCAAAAAGGATGGCGTCAAGCTTATTGAATGGCTTGACCAAGGTGCCTATCTGTATATTTGCGGGGATGGAAAAGTCATGGCACCAGACGTAGAAGCTGCGCTGATTGACCTGTACATGACGGTGAAACAGTGTGAGAAAGACACAGCTGAGCAATGGCTGACTTCTCTTGAGAAAGACAATAGGTATGTAAAAGATGTATGGAGCTGACAAACAGTGAAGCCGCCAAATTGGCGGTTTTTTCTGTTTTGATAGATCGATTGCTAGAATGGATAGTTGGAAGATACAAAACACCTCATCGTCGGAGTTCATCATGCGGGTTATTCAAAAGCGACAGCTGCTTTTTTAGAATTTATCAACTATGCGAAAGCGTAATAAAAAAAGTTTCTTTTTTTATTCATCACTTTTTCATATTTAGAAGCTATGCTAAATGAAATAAATGAAAAAGAAAGAAGAGATATGAGTGAAAATTAGAAAAATAGATAGCATATTGATCATCATTTTACTTATTGCAGCGTTTCTCTACACTTATCAAATTTGGCAGAATGATAGTGCCAATCAATATTACTTAGCCGCTGTCAAAAGTATGTCCAAAAGCTTCCATCACTTTTTTTACGCTTCATTTGATGCATCTGGATTCGTATCAATTGATAAACCACCCGTCGTTTTATGGATTCAAACCATTAGCGCACTTATTTTTGGCTTTCATACATGGAGTGTGATTTTGCCGCAGGCGCTTGCTGGCATTGGTTCGGTTCTTCTTCTTTATATCATGATAAAACCGGTCTTTGGTCAAGGGGCTGCGAGGGTGTCAGCGGCAGTCATGGCTCTCACGCCAATTGCGGCAGCAGTTAGCAGAACCAACAATATAGACAGTATGCTCGTTTTCACATTACTCGCTGGTGCTTATTTCTTAATGCGTGCTGTCAAAAGCGGGAAGCTTCGCTGGCTAATCATGGCCTTCGTTTTAATAGGCATAGGGTTTAATATGAAGATGCTCCAAGCATATATGGTTCTTCCAGCATTTATTTTCTATTATGTTATCGCTGCTCGCGTACCGCTAAAAAAGAAAATATTATCTCTCCTGTGCTCACTGGTAGTACTTGCTTGCGTGTCTTTATCTTGGGCAGTTACTGTTGACATGACGTCTGAAAGTCAACGTCCATATGTGGGAAGCAGTCAAACGAATTCTGTGTTAGAGCTTGCCTTTGGTTATAACGGCACGGAGCGTTTACTTGGACAGACAACTGGCAAATCCTTTGGTGAGATGAATCAGCAAGCAGGTGCTATGATGCCAGACGGTTCAGGGGTAGGTGGAACGTCAGACGATCAATCAAATAGGAATCAGCAACCACCATCACAGAATCAAATGATGCCACCTCATCAGGGGGGAGCTGGTGGAACTCCGCCGGGCAATACTGTTAGTGGTCAAAGTATGAATATGTATGGAACTGGGAATCCAGGTGTATTCCGTTTATTTCAATCTGCATTGTCAGGACAAATCAGCTGGATGCTGCCGTTCGCCTTATTTGGACTGTTAGGAATGATCATCAGCTGGTGGAGGGACCGGAAATCTCAAGTAAATGAATGGAAAGTAAATGAATGGAAACAAACGTTATTTTGGACAGCATGGTTGATTCCTGCTGCTGGATTCTTTAGTGTTGCTAGTTTTTTCCATCACTATTATCTCATTATGCTTGCCCCGCCAATTGCTGCACTATGCGGTATAGGAGCCAAGAAGATGGGTGAGTTATTTACGTCACAAAAAGGAATATCCGCTTATCTGCTTCCAGCGGCCATCGCCGTTACAGGTATTTTCCAAGGATATATTTTGAGCAATTATACGACACAAATAAGCAGTGTCTGGATGTATACAATTGCGATTGCAGGTGTGAGTATCGCCATCTTATTGCTCATGTATAAAGAAAAACAATTGATCAAAAAACGGTTGATGATCATCGCAATGACAACCTTATTGCTAATTCCTGGTTTTTGGTCTGCAACGCCTATTATATATGGAGGGAACAGTGTTCTTCCTGAGGCCGGTGTTCAGCTGGCTAGTTCAAATGGAGGGAATATGTTTACATCTAGCGTTGATCAGGATCTACTCACTTATTTAAAGGCTCATCAAACAGGTGAAACGTATTTATTTGCGACGCTGACGACCGTTACCGCAGCGCCATATATCATTGACGAAGATGAAAATGTGATGGCTCTAGGCGGATTTAATGGGACGGATCCCATTTTGACTGTAAAGAAATTAAAAACACTTATTCAACAAGGGAAAGTGAAATACTTTTTATTACAAGACAATCAGTCATCAGGTAACAGCGATTTGGTCAGCTGGATCAAATCACATGGTACAGCCATCTCATCAGAAGAGTATAAGGACCAATCCTCATCCACTACAGAGGGGATGCCCTCTGGCATGAAAGGCATGTCTTCACAAAATGAAACATTATATAGAGTAGATGGAATATCCTAAATGATGCAAGGCGAATGATTTCTCAATCATTCGCCTTTTCTTATGGTTCAATTGATCGGCAGGCAGCTTCAGTTCATCTTTTTCACATGTCAACACTCAGCCACTCATACATTTAAAATGACTCATTTCCTTCAAGTCACGATCATTTCTTTAGAAGAAGTATGAGGAGGTCACGAGCTTTTGATGATGAGAAGAGGCTGGATTGCTGCTGTCGTCCTATGTTTTGTGATAGGGATAGGTGCGTTATTAGGTGGGGCTGGTGAGAATCAGGCGGCAAAGGGTGCAGATCGATATGATCATGTCATTCAATTTCCAATGGAACGATATCCTGAAACAGGCGGTCACATTCAAGAAGCGATTCGGAAAGGGCATTCAGATGTGTGTACGATTGACCGAAACGGGGCAGATGCCCGCAGGCAAGAATCGTTAAAAGGAATTCCTACTAAACCTGGCTTTGACCGGGATGAATGGCCGATGGCGGTTTGTCTTGAAGGTGGAAAAGGTGCAAGCGTTCAATATGTCAGTCCATCAGATAATAGAGGAGCTGGCTCATGGGTCGGACATCAAATTAGCGGATATCCTGACGGGAAAAGAATTTTATTTATCGTGAAATAAACTTCGGCAAGAGGCTCTCGGCGAGGGGCCTTTTTTGTTTACAATCAGAGCGTATTCGAGTTAGCAAGGACAAAAGATTCAGTGGTACAATCAATCTAAGATACAAAGACTGACAAGAAGAACATGTGAAGGGAACAATGCTTATGGAAAAGAACCGTGCATTATACGATTTTTTCATGGAACATGCAGAAGAACTGACTGAGACATGGTATGAATCCATTGAGGATGATGATCCAGAATCGATTTATCGTTCAACGGATTCCAGCATCATAGCAGAGCTAAAACGACAAAATCAAGATTATTATCAGCATTTTATACGCGCTCTTATTGAAGACAAGTCGTATTTACATACGAAGTTTAAAAAATGGTCTGAAGACTTAGCAAGTGACCCGAAGCATTTAAATACGCCATTAGATTATGTCGTCAGAGAATATATGTCCAATCAAAGAGTGGTCCTTCATTATTTAAAAAAATTTATTAAACAGTATCAAGGTGATATTGATATTGACCGAATCTTTTATTGGTATGATTTAATATCCGAGGCGTTTAACATGTCCATTCATGTGTTCATCCAACAATATGTGAAAAATACAACCAAAAAGCTCGTTGCACAAAGAGAAATGATTTATGAGCTGAGTTCTCCTGTGATTGTGTTAAAAAGCCATATTGCCCTTTTGCCTTTAGTAGGTGACATTGACACAGCGAGAGCAAAGATCATATTAGAAAACACATTAAAACAATGTTCGCAAAAAGGTGTTCAGCATTTGTGCATTGATTTATCTGGTGTCGTTATTATTGATACAATGGTCGCACATCAAATTTTTGATCTTGTCACGTCACTGCGGTTAATCGGGGTTGAAACGACTATTTCGGGCATCAGACCAGAAATTGCTCAAACAGCTGTGCAGCTCGGACTTCCTTTTAATGAATTTCAAACGGCATCATCACTTGCTCACGCCTTAAACCAGATGACCGAATTTTCACCAATATAAAAACCAGGCCTGTTAAAAGGGCCTGGTTTTCTTTAGATCACAGCATCAATTTTTGTTACTTTCCAATTATTTTCTACTTTTTCATAAGTGACAGTGCGTTTTACTGTGCGACCATCAAGGGTTGGGACTGTGAATTCGTATGTGCGGATTGTATTTTTCTTAGACACAAGTTTTGGTGTTGCCTTATCCCAATCGAGCATGTTGTCTCCGTCACCGACTGGAACAGCCATTTTTCCATTATGAACAATGAACTGATAGTCTTTTAAACCATAAGTGATGGCTTCTTTTGTGAAAACTTGAGATAGATAGTCGTTTAATTTTTTCTTTGTATCTAATGTTTTAGACAGGTAGTTGTAAGTCATGTCTTTATAAGTAAATGATTTTAATTTGTAATCTGAATGTTCATTAATATTGTAGCCTGACATAGCACTCCAAAAGTGTTCTCTTGCATCAAGGGCAATATGTAACGCTTCTTTATTTGTCAGAGTGGCAGTTTTTTTGGAAGCGGCTAGTGTTGTTGTTTGTAAAGAGATCATCAGCATAATAGCGGTTAATAAAACAAATAATTTTTTCAAGGCGATTGCCTCCTTTTCTCAATGAAAACTTCTTATGTTACAAATGTTACAATAATTACAGTGATATTACAAGAGTGAAACAAAAATGTTTTTTTATTTCTTTTCTTTCTACTTATATAACGTTTGAGGGAGACATAAAGTTTTCATTTTCTTATTTTTTATGGCTCATTATTATATAACCGTTCTAAAGAAGAACAAAACGTCTTTTGGAAAGATTTCGATTTGAATCCTCGACACTCTTTTTTTATGTATGACATATACTGTCGTGATGAATGTCTAAGAAAGTGGTGTTTAGTATGTATAATCCATATGAAGGTGTGTGGAATGGGAACTCATATGATCGGCAGGTACAAAGCTTGCCGTCGTTTCCTATTCCTCAAGTTGGAGGATTTCCCAGCTTACCAATCGGAGGAGGAGGGACTGGGCCAGGGCAAGGTTCAGGCGGGCAATCCATTCCGCCAGCTCCGCCGCAGCATATCATCTCGCAGTATCAGCAAGCAGTCTCTCAGCCCCAAAGTATGCAGCCGCTTATTGCAGGACAAAGTGTAGGCGGGGGCCCGCAAACTGTTCAATTTGCGGCGGGATGTAATAGAAGATGGACCATTGTATTCCTTAGAAACGGCCAAGTATTTTTAATGTATGTCATTTCCTCGCAACCTTTTGGCCGTACAACAGGCTTTATCTGGCCAAACTTTACATTTGGTTCCTTCCCAAGCTCAAGTATTCTTGCTTACTCTTGCTCATAAAAAGAAAGCCGGTTCTCATCAGCAGTTGATGAAATACCGGCTTTTTTTAATGAATGTTTCTAAATACGCCAATCACTTTACCTAGTATACTCACATTCTGTAAAATAATTGGTTCCATTGAAGGGTTCTCGGGCTGTAATCTAAAGTGCGTATCTTCTTTATAAAAACGTTTCACTGTTGCTTCATCTTCCTCTGTCATAGCCACGACAATATCGCCATTGTTGGCGGTACTTTGCTGACGCACAATGACATAGTCCTTGTCCAAAATACCTGCATCAATCATACTTTCTCCCATAATTTCAAGCATAAATACTTGTTCATCTGGTGCTGCAAAAGTTTCTGGAAGAGGGAAGTATTCTTCTACATTCTCAACAGCCGTAATAGGCAGGCCTGCTGTGACTTTTCCGATGACTGGGACGTTCATTACAGCGCTCTTTGGAATATTCATTTCTTCTTCATCTAGTACTTCTATCGCTCTAGGCTTCGTTGGGTCTCTTCTAATTAGACCTTTTGTTTCTAGTCTAGCTAAATGTCCATGGACGGTTGAGCTAGATGCTAGACCAACAGCTTCACCAATTTCACGAACGGATGGGGGATAGCCCTTGCTTTTTACTTCTTCTTTGATGAATGTCAGGATATCGAGTTGTCTTTTTGATAGCTTCGTCATCTTTTGCACCTCAAAACGTCAATTTTAAAGAAATTATAGCATGTTTTTCCTAACAGTACAAACATAGGTTCGAAAAAAACGTTTGACAGAAACGTTTGTTCGTATCTATAATGAGTGATAGAAAGAGCGAACACATATTCTGTTAGGAGAGATGACATTATGAGGTTAAAGGAATCGATTATTTTTATTGGGCTATTCTCGTTCATCGTTGGTATATTTCTCTCACTTATTGCGGTCACAAGCCATAATGATTCAAATCAATATGTTAAAATAGAGGTTCAATCAGGTGATACTCTTTGGGGATTAGCTGATCAAGTGAGTGACAGCAAATCAATCGATAAAAATGCTTTTATTGACTGGGTAACTGAACACAATGATCTTGCTTCAACTGACATCCAGCCTGGGGACATTCTTGTGATTCCAGTCAAAAAAGAGCACCCGGTTGTATATCAACTTGCAACAGTACAGTAGAAAGGCCGATTGAAGACATGAACGCATTGATTTATGCGAGAGTGAGCACTGTTAAAGAAGAACAGGAAACCTCGCTGAAAAGACAAGAAGAAGAACTGCTGGCTTTAGCTGCTTTACATAAGATGAATGTGGTCAAAGTCATTAAAGAAAAAGCAAGCGGATATGATCTTGATCGTGATGGTGTTTTTGACATGCTTGCTGCACTGAAAGAACAAGCAATAGATGCTGTTCTCATTCAAGATGAGACACGCCTTGGAAGAGGGCAGGCGAAAATCGCACTTCTTCATTGTCTTTTTAAAGAGAAGGTCAAGGTGTATAGCGTTTTTCATAGAGGAGAGCTTGAGCTTTCAGAAGCAGATGAGATGGTCATTGAAATTGTAGGCGTTGTGGAAGAATACCAGCGGAGAATTCATAACCTGAAAATTAAGCGGGGGATGAAAAAGGCTATTGAGCGCGGATATCAGCCTGAACTGAATTTGAAACACCAAGATCAGGCACCTGGCCGCGAGCGTATTGAAGTACCGATATCAGAAATTGTTCGATTAAGAAAAAACAAAATGACATTCGCTGAAATTGCAGTGACACTACAGGCACTTGGTTTTGACATATCAAAAGCAACCGTGCATAGAAGGTATCAAGAATACGAAAAAGGAATGACGACGTGAAGCGTGAATTGTTGTAAAAATGAATGATATTTAGTAGTATGTAGGGAAAATGCTTTAAAGGAGTTTGTCATGATTTCTAAAGAACAGCTTGCAAGAATAAATGCACTTTCAAAAAAGTCGAAAGAAGCCGGTTTGTCGGACGCTGAAAAAACAGAGCAAAAGCATTTAAGAGAGGAATATTTAAAAGCTTTTCGTTCTTCTATGAAAAATACACTCAAAACCGTAAAAATCGTTGATCCAGAAGGAAACGATGTTACACCAGAAAAATTAAAAAGAGAAAGAGATCGTAATCTTCATTAAGGTGATGATTTCTTGATTTTTGAAAAGATGGGAAAAAGATTCTCATCTTTTTTCATATTTGCATAAGTTTTTAGGTGATCGATAAACTAAATGTGACAAAATCCTTCTTTTTCAGCGTGAAATAGTTGTGAAAAAAGGACAGTAGATTTATGATAATGGTGTACACAAGATACGGAAGGGGATTTATATGGAAACGATTGAATTGAAATCTATTGCAACAATACGTACTCTCTCCATAGACGCGATTGAAAAAGCGAATTCCGGTCACCCTGGAATGCCTATGGGTGCTGCACCAATGGCATACGCTTTATGGACGAATCACTTAAACGTAAGTCCGCAAAATCCAAATTGGTTTAACAGAGACCGTTTTGTGTTATCTGCGGGACATGGTTCTATGCTTTTATACAGCATGCTTCATTTAAGCGGATACAACCTAAGTATTGAAGATTTAAAACAATTCCGTCAATGGGGCAGCAAGACACCTGGACATCCTGAATTTGGACACACAGAGGGCGTAGATGCGACAACAGGTCCTTTAGGACAAGGGATTGCAATGGCTGTTGGAATGGCACTTGCAGAAAGACATCTTGCAGAAACGTATAACAAAGACAACTTTAATGTTGTGGATCACTATACATACAGCATTTGCGGAGATGGAGACTTAATGGAGGGGATTTCCTCTGAAGCCGCTTCACTTGCTGGTCATTTAGGCTTAGGCCGTTTAATTGTTCTTTATGATTCAAACGACATTTCATTAGATGGCGACCTAGATCGTTCTTTCTCTGAAAATGTGAAGAATCGTTTTGAAGCCATGAACTGGGAAGTTCTTTACGTCAAAGACGGCAATAACATCGAAGAAGTGACGGCCGCGATTGAAAAAGCCAAACAAAGTACAGACAAGCCTACACTGATTGAAGTGAAGACAACAATCGGTTTCGGATCTCCAAACCGTGCGGGAACGTCTGGCGTGCATGGTGCACCGCTTGGCAGTGAGGAAGCGAAGCTAACGAAGGAAGCCTATTCTTGGACGTTTGAAGAAGATTTCCATGTACCTTCTGAAGTGTACGATCATTTCAAAACAGCAGTGAAAGACGCTGGCCAGAAAAAAGAAGCAGCGTGGAATGAACTGTTTGAGCAATATGAAAAAGAATATCCGGAACTAGCAGCTCAGCTGAAGCTTGCGATTGAAGGAAAGCTTCCTGAGAATTGGGATCAAGAGATTCCTGTTTATGAAGCAGGTTCAAGCCTTGCCTCTCGTGCTTCTTCTGGCGAGGTATTAAATGGCATTGCGAAGCAAGTCCCATTCTTTATTGGTGGATCTGCTGACCTTGCAGGATCAAATAAAACAACAATTAAAGATACAGGTGACTTTGGCAGAGAGAATTATGCTGGAAGAAACATTTGGTTTGGTGTCAGAGAATTCGCAATGGGTGCTGCGCTAAACGGTATGGCACTTCACGGCGGTCTCCGTGTATTCGGCGGAACATTCTTTGTTTTCTCAGACTACTTAAGACCAGCCATTCGTCTTGCTGCATTAATGGGACTTCCTGTCACTTACGTCTTTACGCATGACAGCATTGCGGTTGGAGAAGATGGACCAACGCATGAGCCGGTTGAACAGCTTGCATCATTACGTGCGATGCCTAACCTTTCTGTTATTCGTCCAGCTGATGGAAACGAAACAGCAGCAGCATGGAAAATTGCTGTATCTTCAACAAATAAACCGACAGCACTAGTTCTTACTCGTCAAAACCTTCCAACGATTGACCAAGCACCAGAGAAGGCATATGAAGGAGTAGAAAAGGGCGGATATGTTGTCGTTGAAGCCGCTGATGCACAGCCTGAGGCACTTCTACTTGCTTCAGGATCTGAAGTAGGTTTAGCAATTGAAGCGCAAAAGGCACTTGAAAAAGAAGGCATCCGCGCTTCTGTTGTGAGTCTTCCTGCATGGGATCGCTTTGATGAGCAGTCAGATGAATACAAAGAGTCAGTCCTTCCTAAAGCAGTGAGAGCACGTATTGCAATAGAAATGGGTGCTTCACTTGGCTGGGAACGTTACACTGGCCTTGATGGCGACGTGATTGCAATTGATAAATTTGGCGCTTCAGCACCAGGTGAAACCATTATTGAGAAATACGGATTTACTGTCAGCAACGTGGTTAGCCGTGTGAAAGCAAAGCTCAATAAGTAATCAATCTCCAAGCATCATGCTTTTTTGCACCCAGTTTGCAGAGCTTTTCTATACGCTCTGCAAACTTTTTTCTTTTTTCTTGTTTTTTTGACAAAACTAGTTTGTTCTTGCTTCATATATAGACAATTCTTTCTTTCACATTTTTGTATAATACAAGCAATAAGCGAGATTGACGAAATGTGAAAGGAAGGGATAGACATGGAACGCCATTATTATATTTATTGGATTGAGGATGAGTTTGCTCATCATTATTTTGGCAGAGAATCTATTTTGTTTCATTTGTTTGAATCGTTGCACTGGACAAACCGCAGTGATGACGAGTTAGTCATGCTTGTTAAGCAAGTGGATTACGTAACGAAACGAATCCCTGCTTTTCATATGCATCAGCGTTTAATGAACAATTTAACGAACATTCACTATACACAAATAGGCTCGATTTATAGTGCAACGCTGCCAGATGGAAAAGGAACGGCTGCATTCATCATTAAAGACCGTTATATTCAAATGTCTGCTACCGGCAGTTATGAGGCGGAGGCGGTGTTTTTTGAAGTACTGAGAAAAATTAGTCCTTGCTTTCTGGCTATGGACTTTGGCTCAAAGAAGCACGGGTGGCTCAATCCGGTAAAAGTGAGGAATTTTGTTTAAAAAAATAAAATTGAACGTGAAATGTTGTATAATAGCCTTTTGTTTAGTACACTTTATACGAGACAACATGAAGGAGGAAGAATTATGGATTTATGGGTTGTCATCCTTGTAGGCGTTGTTGCACTGCTTGCAGGAGTTGCACTCGGATTCTTTATTGCTCGGAAGTATATGATGAGCTACTTGAAAAAGAATCCACCAATTAATGAACAAATGCTTCGAATGATGATGATGCAAATGGGCATGAAACCGTCCCAAAAGAAAATCAATCAAATGATGAAAGCCATGAACAACCAAGCGAAATAATACGTACGATATTATGATCATAGATGGAACATGGTCATAAAGAATGGACAAGCTATGTCTTTTCTTTATTGAAGCTACCTTCATCAGACAATTAAAACCACTGTACTTGCATGTATAAAGCAGGGAAGGTGGTTTTTATTTTGGCGTTAGGCATCATCTGTCAGTCAAAAAACAAAAAACCCCTGTAATCAGAGGTTTTCGTTTATTGTCACACATATCAACTTTTCTAAAACGTGCGGCATCTTTTATATCATGAGGTATGATTAGTTGGCTGAATTTGAATGTAAGTGTCGTTGATATTGTAAGAGGAGATGATCTAGCTGCTGGCTATGTTCGATCGTTACTGTCGATGTCATCCCATTATGCAGGACCACTTTCATCAGCTCTTCTCTTTTTTCTTCGATTTGAGTTAATAATGATGTTTTTACCAAAGTCATGTTCCTTTCATGCAAATCTTGATAAAAAGAATCGGTTCTATTATATCCATTTTAAGGTTTATTTTCAAATTTAAAGGGTTTGGTATCTTGATGTCAAATTAAAGTATATAAGGTTTTAAGAGAATAGACCATCTTTATTCAGATGATGTAAAAAAAATGAAATGATTTTGTCATCTCTTATTGTATATTGTAAGAAGGGGGTGTTCTTTTGTCAGATTTGAATTACTTTTTAGCTTTTGGAGCAGGGTTTCTTTCTTTTATCTCACCGTGCTGTCTGCCGCTTTATCCAGCCTTTTTATCATATATTACAGGCGTAAGTATAGATGAAGTGAAATCTGAGAAGGTGATGTTGAGAAGAAGAAGTCTGCTTCATACATTATTCTTTTTAATAGGGTTTTCTATCATTTTTATTGCCATTGGCTTTGGAACATCGTTTGTTGGGAAGTTTTTTTATGAATATCATGAAGCGATTCGTCAAGTTGGAGCCATCCTCATTATTTTCTTTGGTTTTATGATTCTTGGTGTATTTCAGCCTTCTTTCCTGATGGGAGAAAAGAGGATGCAGTTTAAACATCGCCCGGCTGGTTTTTTTGGATCGATTCTCATCGGAATGGGTTTTGCTGCTGGATGGACACCTTGTACCGGCCCAATTTTATCGGCTGTCATCACACTTGCCAGCAACAAACCGGAGTCCGCTGTGACCTATATGATTGCGTATGTGTTAGGTTTTGCTATCCCTTTTTTTGTTCTTTCCTTTTTCATCACAAAAATGGCTTGGATCAGAAAGCGTCAGCAGCTCATCATGAGAATTGGCGGGATTATTATGATCGTAGTAGGGGTCATGCTGTTCTTTGATCTTCTGACATGGATCATCATTATATTCTCCTCCCTTTTTGGTGGATTTAAAGGATTTTGAAATCGTTTTCTACAGTCGCGGCGAATGGTTTTTTTTCGTCAATTGGAGTATATTATACATAGGCTGACCTTAAAGAATAAAGGAATGATTTGATATGATGATCATAATTTCTTCTATAGTTGCGGTATGTATGGCGGTAGCCGTCATGTTTATTCGCATTAAATCATCTGCAAAACCTGCAACCGCGAAAAAAATTATATTACCTCCTATATTCATGAGCACTGGCGCACTGATGTTTTTTGTGCCTATGTTTCGAGTAACTGGAGCTGAATTTTTAGAGGCGATTACAGTAGGGATGTTTTTTTCCATCTTTTTAATCAAAACATCGAAATTTGAAATTAGAGGCAATGAAATCTATTTGAAGCGTTCAAAAGCATTTGTGTTTATTCTCATTGGACTTCTTGTCCTTCGTATCGGTATGAAGACGATCTTAAGCTCTTCCATTGATTATGGCGCACTAAGCGGAATGTTTTGGATTCTAGCCTTTGGCATGATTGTACCTTGGCGGGTTGCTATGTATTTGTCGTTTAGAAAGCTGTCTAAACAATTAGATCCGCAGCAGGTCCAAATGAATTAAACCTCCTTTTTTAAAAGGAGGTTATTTTAATAAGGACTCGTATGGCGAATGGTCGATCTTTTTTTCTTGAAGGCGCTTTAGTAGAAATTTATGATCTCGCTTTGGTGTAGCCATAATATAGCCGCGAATGATTAAATCTAGGTTAATGCTGGCAGCCTGTTCTTTAAGTGCCAGCTCGCCAATTTTACCGGCGATTTTTTCTTTGGCAACATCTCTAAAAAGCTCTGGAACAGGTAATACCAGCTCATTTAATAGCTGTTTGTCTTCATCTCGCCATAGGTGAAGGCTCTTTTGAATATATTCGTCCTGCCAATCAAGCTCTGATTTCCCATCTTCCTTCGGCAATCGTTTTAAAAATTTGCGAAACATAAAAAAGCCACCGATTGCTAGTAATCCGATCATGACCGTACCCCAAAATAAAATGAACCACAAAAACCAGCCGCTTAACATGTTCTCACTCCTTATACCCCTTATCTCTATCTTATTTTACATGAAGAGATGATAGAAGAAAATAACAAAAATGTATGTATGCTTTCGCTATAAATGCCTCTTTTTATGAATAAGCGCCCATTTACTAGAATGACCCAAACCCTTTAATAGAAAAAGAATATATTATCGTATAGCGACTCTACTATTTGGCCATGGTGGTTCGCAAAAGGTATTGACTTGAAACGAACGGGAGAGAGCCCACCTGAATGCAGGCGGGCTCTTAATGATTGAAGTGCGGCATTTGAAAGGAAAATGCCCCGTGTTGACGGTGTGAATATTTTTTAATTTTGATTGATATGATTCGGTTTTCGTAATCGGTGTCAATGTCCTTGTCATTCAAATAAAAAGGGAGCATGACACTTTTTTCAATGGGCTGCTCTTGTTTATCAATCAAATAAACAAGTGTGAGCTCATATCCTGCGAAGGTCAGTTTTAAATCAGTGATCGACAGGGTGGAGAGATCGATCTCAATGATATAATCACGGCTTGTTTCATAAAGGTCTATTGGCAGCTGTTCATCATACCAGGCAAATGGATCATCCATTAATACACGAAGCCAATCATCTATTTCAATAAAATCAGAGGAATTCGACTGTTTTTCATTCTCCATATACACTCCTCCATCACATCTCATAATAAATCATATGATGAAATCTGAAATGTGTGAAAAACCTAAAACATCCCGTTTGGTCACGGGATGAGAGGAGAATGGTTACATATCATGATGTGAATTGTGCTTTTGTCTTGTATGGTTGCGGTTCTTAACTTTTTTACTCCCTGATAATGGCTCTGGCTGTCCGCCTTGATGCTCCTTAGGAGAGTTTTGACGGATGTCTTTCCCCGTGTTTTTATTCGTCATTATCCTTGCTCCTTTCTTATTGGTTCTTTTTACGTTTTTTATTATTTTGTCTTTGTTCTTCTGTTAAAACGAGCTGATCATTTTCTATATAGCCTGCACCATTTCCTTGGCTTTTGGCTGCGTTCATGCCGTTTATTACATGATTGGCTTTTCGTTTTGTCATGTTTTATCACCTCATTTGTAGTATGAGCCGGCGTCACTCGGTTTATGAAGAGTAATCATTTCCTGACGATAAGATAAACTTATTGAATTTAATAAAAGCATTGTTATTTACTTATGTATGAATTTGTTTTAAGATGAAATTGTGAGAAAATTGTGGTGAAATACGACGATTTTTCTGAGAATTGAAATTGATCTTGATCATCAAAAGGGGGATTTTGGACATGTCGAAACAGCAGCAAGTCGCTAAACAAGACGCTTTTCAATCTAGAAAAACGTTTTCGACAAATGGGAAAACATATCACTATTATTCGTTAGAAGCACTAGAGAAACAAGGAATTGGAAACGTTTCTAAATTACCTTATTCCATTAAGGTACTGTTAGAATCAGTGCTTCGTCAAGTAGACGGTAGAGTGATCAAAAAGGAACACGTTGAGAACTTGGCAAAATGGGGAACTGCCGAGGTGAAAGAAATTGATGTTCCATTTAAACCATCTCGTGTTATTTTACAAGACTTCACGGGTGTGCCAGCAGTCGTTGACCTTGCTTCTTTAAGAAAAGCAATGGCAGATGTGGGCGGAGATCCGGATAAAATCAATCCTGAAATTCCAGTCGACCTTGTCATTGACCACTCTGTACAAGTCGATAAAGCTGGAACTGAAGACGCATTAAACATTAACATGGATCTAGAATTTGAACGTAACGCAGAGCGTTATAACTTCCTTAGCTGGGCAAAGAAAGCGTTTAACAACTATCAAGCTGTTCCGCCTGCCACAGGGATTGTTCACCAAGTGAACTTAGAGTATCTTGCAAGTGTTGTTCATGCAATTGAAGAAGATGGCGAGATCCTCACTTACCCAGATACACTAGTTGGTACTGACTCCCATACAACAATGATTAACGGTATTGGTGTACTTGGATGGGGCGTTGGCGGTATCGAAGCGGAAGCTGGTATGCTTGGTCAGCCTTCATACTTCCCTGTGCCAGAAGTCATTGGAGCAAAATTAGTTGGAGAGCTTCCAAACGGAACAACTGCAACTGACCTTGCCTTAAAAGTCACGCAAGTACTACGTGAAAAAGGCGTTGTGAACAAGTTCGTTGAGTTCTTCGGACCAGGTGTTGCACAGCTGCCATTAGCTGATCGTGCAACCATTGCGAACATGGCGCCTGAATACGGTGCTACATGCGGATTTTTCCCAGTAGATGCGGAAGCTCTTGCATATCTTCGCTTAACTGGCCGTGATGAAGAGCAAATTAACATCGTTGAAGCATATTCTCGCGCAAATGGTCTATTTTATACGCCAGATGCTGAGGAACCAATTTTTACTGATATTGTGGAAATTGATCTTTCTAAAATTGAGTCAAACTTATCTGGTCCAAAACGTCCACAAGATTTGATTCCACTTTCTGAAATGAAAGAGACATTCCATAAGCATATTGAAAGCCCAGCAGGAAACCAAGGATTTGGTTTAGATAAATCTGAGCTGGATAAACAAATCGAATTTGAGCTGGAGAACGGTGAAAAAGCTGTCATGAAGACAGGTGCGATTGCGATTGCAGCGATTACGAGCTGTACGAATACATCTAACCCATACGTTTTGATCGGGGCAGGTCTTGTCGCGAAGAAAGCAAGTGAACTTGGGATGAAGGTGCCAAACTACGTGAAAACGTCATTAGCGCCAGGTTCGAAGGTTGTAACAGGATACCTTGTGAACTCAGGACTCCTTCCATACCTAAAAGATCTTGGATTTAACATTGTCGGGTATGGCTGTACAACATGTATCGGAAACTCAGGACCGCTTGCAAAAGAAATCGAAGAAGCTGTCTCTGAAAATGATCTGCTGATCACATCTGTTTTATCAGGTAACCGTAACTTTGAAGGTCGTATCCATCCGCTTGTAAAAGGGAACTACCTTGCATCTCCACCATTAGTTGTGGCATATGCACTTGCTGGAACAGTTGATATTGACTTAACAAAAGACCCTATCGGTGTTGATAAAAATGGTGAAAATGTGTATTTCGATGACATTTGGCCATCAATGGACGAAATCAACAGTGTCGTCAAAAGCACTGTCACACCTGAGCTATTCCGTTCAGAGTATGAAACTGTTTTTGACAGCAATGACCGCTGGAATGAAATTAAAACGACGGATGATGCATTGTATAAATGGGATGAAGATTCAACATACATTGCCAACCCGCCATTCTTTGAAAACTTATCAGTTGAACCTGGTAAAGTTGAACCGCTTAAAGGGCTGCGCGTCGTTGCGAAGTTCGGTGATTCTGTCACAACGGACCATATTTCTCCTGCTGGAGCAATTGGTAAGGACACACCTGCAGGTAAATACTTGCAAGAAAGAGGCGTTTCGCCTAGAGACTTTAACTCATATGGATCACGCCGAGGGAACCACCATGTGATGATGAGAGGTACTTTTGCAAACATCCGTATTAAAAACCAAATCGCACCAGGAACAGAAGGCGGATATACAACATACTGGCCAACTGGTGAAGTGACATCGATTTATGATGCATGTATGCGTTATAAGGAAGATGGAACGGGTCTTGCGATCTTAGCAGGTAAAGACTACGGGATGGGTTCTTCACGTGACTGGGCTGCAAAAGGAACAAACCTACTTGGCATTAAATTTGTTCTAGCTGAAAGCTTTGAGCGCATTCACAGAAGTAACCTTGTTTTCATGGGCGTACTTCCTTTGCAGTTTAAAGACGGAGAAAGTGCAGAGACTTATGGACTCACAGGAACAGAAACATTTGAAGTGGATGTTGACGAATCAGTTCGTCCTCGTGATCTTGTTACGGTCAGAGCCATTGATGCAGATGGCAACGAGAAGACATTTGAAGTGGTTGTTCGCTTTGACAGTGAAGTCGAAATTGACTACTATCGTCATGGTGGTATCCTTCAAATGGTACTCCGCGAAAAATTGGCAAACAACTAATCATACGAAGAAGAGAAGGCGTCTGAAAGCTTTCTCTTCTTTTTTAAAATAGTGGAGGATCAATCATGTGGAAAAAAGGAATGGCAAGCGCTGTTTTACTTGTGTTGATTGGTTTACTTGCATGGAATTTATTCGGACCAAAAGAGCCTGCCATCGGCCTTGAAAAAGGGGATCAAGCCCCAGATTTTGAGCTCAAAACCCTTGATGGCAAAACTGCATCGTTATCTGATTATCGAGGGAAAAAGGTTCTCGTTAATTTTTGGGCGACCTGGTGCAAACCGTGCCGAACGGAAATGCCCGATCTAGATGCGATCAGAAGCGAGAATGAGCAAGTCGAAGTACTTGCGGTGAATTTGACCACCACTGAAAAGAGTGTAGAGCACGTCGCATCATTTATTGATGAACTAAAGGTCAGTTTCCCTGTTTTATTGGACCAAAAAGGCATTCAAGCGAGATATCAGGTGCTTTCATATCCAACGACATACATATTAGATGAAAAAGGACGAATCATGTCTGTGAAGCATCAAATGCTTACAAAAAAAGAAATCGAAAAAGAGCTGGATCTATAATGATTCAGCTCTTTTTGCTTATTTTCTAAATGTTTTGGCGATAATGTAATAAACACAGTGGAGGTGACAGGAATGAGAAGAAGAAAACGCCGTACATTTGAAGAGCTCGTCCTTGAAAATAAAAAAGAATTATTAAGCAATGAGGAATTTTTAAACCAGCTTGAAGAAAAGTTGGAAGATCGATTTAGACAGAAATAAGTTATGAATTATTCGTTTTCGTTCATCCTAAAGAAGAGGGAGGGATGAAAGATGGGTAGAGAGCATGATAAACAAGCGCAGTTTACACCAGACCATTTAGGTACAAAACCTGTAGCGTACAAACGGAATAAAGGCAAAAAGATGCATAATAAATCAAATGAACAGCCTGATGTGATACAGACAAAAGGCGAATAATAGGAGGTTAGCACGATGAATGGCAAGTCATATCAATCCAATCCAGATGATCGTTCTGATAATGTTGAAAAGCTGCAAGATATGATCGAGAACACACTTGAAAATATCGATGAATCAGAAGCAGCGATGGGCCTTTCAACAGAGAACGAAAAACAAATGATCAAGCAGAAAAATGAAAATCGCCGAATCAGTATTGACGCAATGCGTTCTGAGATAAAGGACGAAGAAGCGGCAAGACAGAGCGGCTATACTGAATAAACCAGGGATTCCTGGTTTATTTTATTGCCTCTTTTTAGAAGAACCTTTTGGAATGTGGTAAAATGACAGAGACCTTAGGTTTTGATAGGAGAGCGATGAAAACGTGTATGTATCGAAAAAAGAAATAGAAGTGCGTTATGCAGAAACAGATCAAATGGGCATTGTCTATCATGCCAATTATTTGATTTGGATGGAAGTTGGCAGAACTGCGTTAATGAAAGAACTAGGCTTTTCCTATGCCCAGCTAGAAGCAGACGGAGTCCTTGCACCTGTTGTAGATCTTCAGGTTCAATATAAAAAACCATTGCTCTATGGTGAAACCGCTACAGTTCATACATGGATTGAAGCGTATAACGGAGTGAAAACAGTGTATGGCTATGACATTCAAAAGCCTGATGGACAAACAGCTATCACAGGGACAACCTCACATATTTGTGTAGACAAAGACACCTTTAGACCGATTCAATTTAGAAAAGCCTTTCCTGCATGGCACAAAGTATATGAACAGTCAAAGAAGCAGGTTTGATCCATGGCATTTGGTATTAAAAGAAAAGATCTAAATGCATGGAAATCAGCTGTTAGGCATGGAAAAGTCGCCTTTTTGACACACTATTGGCTGGATGACCGTTTTCCACATGCAAATACTGTCACAAAGGCAGCCTGTCAGGATATGGAGCAATTAATCGCTTGGGGAGAAGGGCATGGGTTAAAAAAAGAATGGATTCATGTTCGTAAAGGTTTTCCTCACTTTGATCTGATCGGTGATTCGCAAAAGCGAATTTTGCAGAAGGAGCGGTCTTTAGGAAACATTCATGAGTATGGACTATATATCGATGGATAAAACAAAAAAGATACCCGAGGGATGAGGTATCTTTTTTGTTTATTCATAATGAAACTCTGGTTCTTTTACGGACTCGTTATAATCAATATGCAGATCATGGTTGTCAAAATACCAAATATCACTTTCTTCAATAAAGAAAGTAATGCCTTCAATTTCAGCGGTTGCGCCGGCATTTTGAGGTTCATCTTTTGCGACGCCGAGAGAAAAGCCTTTTTGTACATTACTGCACCCGCCATATCTCACAAAAAAGCGAACATGATCACCTTTTTCTAAATCTAATTCTTCCTTGTACCAATTGAGTGCATCATCTTTCATCGTTAATTTCAATGTGATCGCCCCTTTTTGAAGTTATGCTGTTTTTAAAAAATGCAGGATGCAAAAACAGCTTTTCTGTACTTTTACCACATATTTAAACGTAATAAACGGCTAGAGCCATTTGATTTTCGGTTCAGTTTTGTTGAGAATCCGTTTGAGGTTGGCAATGTGTCTGTAGATTACAAAGCTAGAAAGAACGGCAACAACAATGATTAAGAATAGGTCTTGGGTGAATATGCTGTAAATGAATGTATAGATCCCTGTCAGCATGGATGATAAAGACACATATTTACTAATGTATAAAAATAAGAAAAAAGCAGCGATCATCGTGATAAATAAGAACGGGGCATAAAATAACAGCACACCGCCTGATGTAGCGACAGCTTTTCCCCCTTTAAATTTTGCAAAGGCAGGAAAGCTGTGACCAATGACAGCAGCAACTCCTGCTAGTAAGGGATGAATGTCCAGTTGCATGAAAAATGGTAAAGCCGAAGCAAGCGTCCCCTTTAAAATATCAGCAGTAATAACAATAGACCCTGCTTTAACACCAAGTGTACGGAATGCATTCGTCGCACCTAGGTTCCCGCTGCCATGCTCACGGATATCGATTCCCTTTGCAGCTTTCCCGACAATGAGACCTGATGGAATACTGCCGAGAAGATAAGCCAAAATAAACATCAAAGCAATTAACATCTGCATAACTCCTTTATATTCTCCCTCTTGTCTTACATTTTAACATGATCTCATGAAAAACATGGCGATCTTTTTTTGAAAAAATAGAAGGCGGATGAATTCAACTTTGTTTTTAGAAAGAAATTCGATAAAATAGAAGAAAAGGAGTGTCTGGATGAATCATCCTACTAAACAAGAAATTGGACGTATTTTAAAAAACAGTAAACGAATTGCTGTTGTTGGTTTGTCAGATCAGCCGCACAGAACGTCCTATATGGTCTCAAAAGCCATGCAGGATGCCGGGTATGACATGATTCCCGTTAATCCAACGATTGATGAAGCACTTGGGGTCAAAGCGGTTGCCTCTTTAAAAGACATAAAAGAACCTGTTGATATCGTCAATGTCTTTAGACGTTCAGAGTTTTTGCCTGAGGTGGCAAAAGAATTTCTTGAAATGGACGCACCTGTTTTTTGGGCGCAGCAAGGCGTATATCATGAAGAAACGAAAAGGCTGATTGAGGAAAATGGCAAGGTCGCTATCATGGATTTATGTATCAAAGTGGCTCATGCGATGACAAAAACTCATTAAATCGTCAAAAATCCTTGTTTTTCAAGGATTTTTGCTTTTTTGTTGGAGAAATATATTTGCGATTCTAGAAGAAAGCGATAAAATAAGGCGACAGGGACATATCGGTGACCTTGCATATCGAGAAAAAGAGCGATAAGATAAAAATAGAACATTTGTTCTTTTTGCTGAAATCATCATATGATTGTATTTGGCTTATGAAACAGTCTTGTTTATAATGGACTTCTAGTTCTGATTGCAGAATGTAGAAGATGCTCATAGCCTTGCAACAGAGCATGTATAGCTGAATTAAACATGCATGGTGATGATGCAGCTTATTAAAGTGGACAGTAATGAGCAGCATGATCATCATTAAAATCTAGAGAGATCATTTGATGATTAGCCGGTTATGTTTGTTAGTGAAAGGGGATTAAGCATTTGGTTAAAAAGCAGCAAGTAGATTATAACGATGATTCTATTCAGGTGCTAGAGGGACTTGAAGCGGTCCGTAAACGTCCAGGGATGTATATTGGGTCTACGGATTCACGCGGTCTTCATCACCTTGTCTATGAGATTGTAGACAACTCTGTCGATGAAGTACTCGCTGGCTATGGAGATCATATCATTGTCAAAATACATAAAGATAACAGCATTTCCGTTCAGGATAAAGGGCGAGGAATGCCTACTGGTATGCATAAGCTTGGAAAACCGACACCTGAGATCATTTTAACGGTCCTGCACGCAGGCGGAAAATTTGGTCAAGGCGGATATAAAACAAGTGGTGGACTTCACGGGGTTGGGGCGTCTGTTGTAAACGCGCTTTCAGAGTGGCTCACCGTGACGATTGAACGCGATGGCTTTATTTATCACCAGCGCTTTGAACATGGCGGAAAGCCAGTCACATCACTTGAAAAAATCGGGAAAACGAAAAAGACTGGAACACTGATTCACTTTAAGCCAGATCCAACAATGTTCAGTGCCACTACCTATAATTTTGATACTTTATCAGAGCGTTTAAGAGAATCAGCCTTTTTATTAAAAGGGTTAAAAATAGAGCTGATCGATGAGCGGCATGATGTAAAGGAAACCTTTTATTATGAGACAGGTATCGAAGCATTTGTTGCATATCTAAATGAGGAAAAGGATGTACTTAGTGAAGTTGTCTCGTTTGAAGGTGAACATCAATCCATTGAAGTAGATTTTGCCTTTCAATTTAACGACGGCTATTCAGAGAATATCCTTTCCTTTGTCAATAACGTCAGAACCAAAGATGGCGGTACGCATGAGTCTGGTGCAAAAACAGCCATGACGAGAGCTTTTAATGAATATGCACGCAAAGTGACCCTTTTAAAAGAAAAAGACAAAAACTTAGAAGGCACTGATATTCGTGAAGGCCTGTCAGCTGTTATTTCTGTCAGAATTCCTGAAGAGCTGCTTCAATTTGAAGGACAAACAAAAGGAAAGCTTGGAACGAGTGAGGCTAGGTCTGCTGTTGATGCCGTTATTTCTGAAAAACTGGCATATTTCCTTGAAGAAAACCGGGAAACGGCGACACTTCTTGTGAAAAAGGCCATTAAAGCGCAGCAGGCAAGAGAAGCTGCTAGAAAAGCAAGAGAAGAAGCGAGGAGCGGCAAGAAACGGAAGAAATCTGAAGCGACGCTGAGCGGAAAATTAACACCTGCTCAATCTAGAAACCCGGCAAGAAATGAACTGTATCTAGTAGAGGGTGACTCAGCGGGTGGATCAGCCAAGCAAGGACGAGACCGAAAATTCCAAGCAGTGCTCCCGCTTCGAGGAAAAGTCATCAATACAGAAAAAGCAAAGCTTGCTGATATTTTTAAAAACGAAGAAATCAACACCATAATCCATGCAATTGGTGGAGGAGTCGGTGTCGATTTTAATGTAGAAGACATCAATTATGACAAAATTGTCATCATGACAGATGCTGATACCGATGGCGCGCATATCCAAGTGCTGCTTCTTACGTTTTTCTATCGCTATATGAAGCCGCTGATTGAGCATGGAAAAGTGTTTATTGCCCTTCCGCCTTTATATAAAGTCAGCAAAGGTTCAGGCAAGAAAGAAGTCATTGAATATGCTTGGTCCGATGAAGAAATGGATGACGTACTAAAGAAAGTTGGAAAAGGGTATACGATTCAGCGCTATAAAGGTTTAGGTGAAATGAATGCCGACCAGCTATGGGAAACGACAATGAATCCAGAGTCGAGAACACTTGTCAGAGTAAAAATCGATGACGCTGCAAGAGTGGAACGCCGCGTTACGACACTGATGGGTGACAAAGTAGAACCACGCCGTAAATGGATTGAAAAGAATGTCGCCTTTGGACTTGATGAGGAAAGCAACATTCTTGAAAATGAAAACTTGTCGCTAGCTGAGGAGGTTTAAACATGCCACAACAAGAACGATTTCATGATTTACCGTTAGAAGAAGTGATTGGAGACCGGTTTGGCCGCTATAGTAAATATATTATCCAAGATCGTGCCCTTCCAGATGCACGTGATGGTTTAAAGCCTGTACAACGAAGAATTTTATATGCGATGTATGCGGAAGGGAACACACAGGATAAAAACTTCCGTAAAGCTGCCAAAACAGTCGGTAACGTCATTGGTAACTACCATCCGCACGGTGATTCTTCTGTTTATGAAGCCATGGTGAGAATGAGCCAGGTATGGAAAGTACGAAATGTGCTAATTGAGATGCATGGAAATAACGGGAGTATCGACGGAGATCCGCCTGCTGCCATGCGTTATACAGAAGCAAGGCTTTCTGCGATTGCTTCAGAGCTTTTAAAGGACTTAGATAAGGAAACAGTCGAATTTGTTGCAAACTTTGATGACACAAGCAAAGAGCCGGTTGTATTACCAGCGATGTTCCCAAACCTTCTAGTGAATGGATCAACTGGGATTTCAGCTGGTTATGCGACTGATATTCCGCCGCATCACCTTGGAGAAGTGATTGATGGCGTTATTAAACGAATCGAACAGCCGCATTGTACGGTTGAGGATTTAATGACGGTCATCAAAGGGCCAGATTTCCCAACAGGCGGTATTATTCAAGGTGTGGACGGCATTAAGAAGGCATATGAAACAGGAAAAGGAAAGATTATGATTCGCGGGAAAGCGGAGATTGAAACCATCCGCGGTGGACGTCAGCAAATCGTGATCACAGAAATTCCTTATGAAGTCAATAAGGCCAACCTTGTGAAAAAGATGGATGAGTTCCGAATTGAAAGAAAAGTAGAGGGGATTTCAGAGGTTCGGGATGAGACGGACCGTACCGGCCTTCGTATTGTTGTAGAGCTGAAAAAAGAAGCAGATGCAAATGGTGTCTTGAATTTCTTATATAAAAATTCTGATCTGCAAATCCCATATAACTTTAATATGGTAGCGATACATAATCGCAGACCAACCTTAATGACGCTCACAACCATACTTGATGCTTATATTGCCCATCAAAAAGAAGTGGTGACGAACCGATCGGCATATGAGCTTCGAAAGGCGAAGGAACGTCATCATATTGTAGATGGTTTAATTAAAGCACTTTCCATCTTAGATGAAGTCATTGCAACCATCCGCTCGTCTAATGATAAGCGTGATGCGAAAAACAACTTGATGGAAAAATATGATTTTACAGAAGCACAATCAGAAGCGATTGTGTCTCTCCAGTTATATCGTTTAACAAATACAGATATCACCCAACTAAGAGACGAGGCAAGAGAGCTTGACGTGCGAATTGCAGAGCTTGAAGACATTTTAGCGAATGAGAAGAAGCTCTTTAAAGTCATTACGAACAACTTGAAGAAGTTGAAGAAGACGTATGCTGATGAAAGACGATCTGTGATTGAAGAAAAAATCGAAGAAATTAAGATTAACCTTGAAGTGATGATCGCTTCAGAGGACGTATACGTCACGGTCACAAAGGATGGATACATCAAACGGACAAGCCAGCGCTCCTATGCGGCATCGAACGGTAAGGACTTCGGTATGAAGGATACTGACCGACTGATTCATCAGTTTGAAATGAATACAACAGATGTTCTTCTGCTCTTTACGAATAAAGGAAGCTACATGTATTGTCCAGTTCATCAGCTGCCAGATATACGCTGGAAAGACATGGGGCAGCATATCACGAATATTATTTCGATTGATCGCGATGAATCCATTCAAAAAGCGATCCCAATTAAAGAATTTGATGAATCGTCGTATCTCGTGTTCTTTACAAAAGGCGGTATGGTGAAGAAAACAGAGCTTCTCCAATATAAAGCGCAGCGTTATTCTAAACCGCTCGTCGCCTTAAATTTAAAAGGTGATGATGAACTTGTAGATGTTCATGTCACAACTGGTGAGCAAGAACTGTTTATTGCGACGAAAAATGGCTATGGATTATGGTTTGATGAAGAAGAAGTGAGTGTGGTCGGCCCGAGAGCGGCTGGTGTGAAAGGCATCAATTTGAAGGATGGGGACGAGGTCGTCTCTGGACAAATGATTGATCCGAAAAACAATGTGCTTGTTCTCACGACTCAAAGAGGTGCTGTGAAGCGAATGAACCTCTCTGAATTCGATAAGACATCAAGAGCGAAACGCGGAGTGCTCATGCTCAGAGAATTAAAGAAAAGCCCGCACCGAATTGTTGCTGTCATCGCTGCGTCACTGCACGATACACTTGAAATTGATACGGAAAAGGGGACAGTGGTCCGGCTTGATATCTCTACACTAAGAGCAAATGATCGTTATAGCAATGGATCATTTATTTTAGATGAGGAGGAGCAGGGACAAGTGACCCGAGTTCTTCTATCACCTGCTGCACCTGCTCAAGATGACAATAAATAAGCAAAACGAACCCCCCTGCAAAAAGCAGGGGGGGTTTAAAATATCAGACCTTTTAGCTCTCGTGATTGCCAAACATGCTTGTGATGGCGTGCACTACTTCAATTCCTTGGTAAACGAAAAGAGAAAGTGAAGTGACAGAGAATAGACCTAGAATGAATAATCTTAAGAAAAATAACATCGTGTAAAACCTCCCAATTTTTGTTTGATTTAAGTGGTTGGGTTAAACACGAGCTAATCGGAAATAAGAAGATTGATAGAACACTGCAAGTAAATGCTTCTTTTTCCGGTCAAATCGATCAGTATGAGTGATGCGAGCATATCCAGCTGTCATACTGCCAATGATCAGCAGTGCTGTAAATGCGGCAAATACTGCGCTCACATGTTTTTGTTTCTTTTCATCGCCAGTTGTCTGAACGATTTTCATTTCATGTGATTCTTGATCGGCAACCACCTTTGCATGATGGTATACCTGAACGGAATGAGGCATTGAGAACAAATGAAAACTGGCAAGTGCTATGAATAAGACTGCTAATTTTAACAGCATATTTTTTTTCATTTTTCTCACCCCTTCCTGTTTATTTTCATGATCTTACCACGTTTTCAGTTATTTGAAAAGTCTTATTTTTTTGCTTTCCCTCTTTAAAAAAGCAGTAAACGTCAAGACATCTATAAGACTGTTTCACTTTGTGAAAGGTTTCAATTTTATTTTTTAAATGTAAAAAAAAGAACCAAGATCAAAGATCTGGTCCTTTTAATGAGAAGTGAATAGAGCTGGTTTTGCTACAGCTTTTGTAAAGATTCCGGCTATACAAATAGCGAGAAGAACAAAGAGAAAAGCATGAAGCAGTCCGACTTCATTGGCGAGCAGTCCTAAAACAGGTGGACCGGATAGGGAGGCTGTGTAACCAGATAAGGTCACGATGCTAACGCGTTTGACAGCTGAGCCATCACAGAGAAAGGCCATTTTAAAGGAACTGTTAGGCGCTTGCGGAGATGATGTGGTTTTTGAAGGAAAGACTGCAATGTGATTACGAATACAATATCGAGGTTGGCGAGCATTTTTTTGTAAATGTTGATGCTGTGAAATCCTGCGAAAATTTTAAAACATCTAGAGGAATTAAAATCTGATGAATAAACGTTGTATTTTTCTTCTTATATCTCAATAAGATAAGTATACTTAATTTTGAGACAAAAGAAAATTGCTCACTTGTCAACTTCCTAGAATATATATTATGTAAACTAGAAATTTAATGCCGATTAATTCATTTTTCCAGTAGACTAGCTAGCCTACCAAGCCATTGTCCTCATAACCCACGTTAAACCTTCTTTCTAGTACCCCAGTTATTATTATATCTTCTGACTCCATGCTGTTTAATAAGACTCCAAGCTTTATGACAGGCTTCTACAGTCTTAGCCTTTTTTCTAGAGACAATTGCGGCGTGTTCAAATTTTATTAGCTACTAACCTTATCGCAGCTTTATCTGTTTCCCATATAGAAAAAAGCCAACTTTCTTTTCTGGGGTAAGAAAATTGGCTTTTAGCGATGATGAGGTTTTTAGCGTGTGATCACAAATGTTGTCACACTTTGAGCCGGTAGATGTGCCCAAAATTGATTGCCTGAAATCGTGATATCTGTTCCTGGCTGAAGGTTGCTACTGGCGCTCGTCACCCATCTAGACGCCTGAGAAACAGATCCATTTTGCACGACGAAGTGTTGATTGACCCCTGCATTGTTTTTATTAATCGCCACAATGACGACCTGATTGTTTCCTTTATAGGCTGAGACGAAAACATTTGATTCAGGGCTTTTCGTTGCATCAATTCTGACGTACCCTGGACGCACAAACTTGGAGAAATGCGCCATGTTGTATCCACGCTTGCTAATCATTCCATCTTCTTTCATAGGACCGTATGATCTCCGGATGTACCACCACACATACGCCTGGAAATCTCCTTCTACCAACGAATGGTGAATATGCTCGGAAACGCCTAATGCTTCTGGCCAGCGGTCCGCAGAATTGCTGTTACTATTTGGGTAGTATACTTCAGTCATCCACAGCTCTTTCCCTGCTCCTTTTTGTTTGAAAAGAGGATACGGAAGCTGGCTGATTTGAGTTCCATATAGATGCGCACCAAGAATGTCCATGTTTCTAAGCGCCTGCGGATCGTTTAAAATGGGATCGGATATATTTTTAAGGTACTGAAATGATTCTGGCGCAATGACACGGGCATTGATGGAACCTGCGTTTTCTCTCATGAAACGCAGGATTTCCTGCGGTGTCCACCATGTCCAATCGTGAGCATAGTCGGGCTCATTTTGTACAGAAATGCCATAAAGATTGACCCCGTTATTTTTCATGTAAGTGACAAAATCATTCAGATGCTGAGCGTATGCTGCGTATTGATCGTATTTAAGCCGTTTGGCAGGTGATCCGTTCCGGATGAAGGTCTCTACCATACTGCTTGGAGGATTCCAAGGTGAAGCAATCACCAAAGCGCCATGCTCGATCGCTCTTTTGGCAGTGGCGACTTCTCTGCTCCAATTGTTTCTGTTTTCGTCTACATAAATTCTAAGAATAGAAAACCCTAACTGATTTTGACCATTGCCAAATGCGGTTTCCCTTTGCGGCGCTGTCAAATCACCAATCCAAGCAGGGTGATTCATTCCGCCAAAGCCGCGAATTAGTTGTCTTTCCGCATTGATATTGATATTTGCGTCACTGGCTGCTGAAACCTCAGCTACTCCAGGTCCTATGAACATGACAGACAGCATGGTGAAGCAGACCAATAATGCAAGCATTGGTTTTTTTACACGTGACCTCAAATTCCTCACTTCTTTATCAAACATTTAGACCTCTCCCTTCGCTACCTTTGAGTAAACTGCCAAGAATCAAACTGAAATAGGTTTCCAGCACCTGTTCCAGTAAAGACAAAAAATACGTTGTGCACGCCAGTTGCTTCGTTTACTTCCGTTTCTATTTTTCTCCAGTTTTGCGTTCCGCCTGTGGAAGGAACATTTAGCGTTCCGGCTAGCCTGCCGTTTGCACTGCCAAGACGTACTTCTATTTTCCCGCCTACTGCGGATGCGACATTGGCTTTAAAGGTTCTAGCCCCATTTAATCCAAAGTCTACATTCCCTACTTGTTTGGCAATGGGGGTGTTTGCCGCACTCACATCATAGACCGGTAAACAACTCAGTACTAAAGCAAAAGTCAATAAACAAACGCTGCACTTCATCCTCGTCCTCATCGTGTCATTTCCTCCTGTGTGCCCCTTCCTGATTTTGGGTTTTAAGCCCAATTTCAAATTATGTTGATCCTTCGTGATGAAGACTGAATACAAAGAATGATTTCTAGCGCACTTCATTAAAAAAATCATGATAAGAACCCTTACTTTTTGACTAGAAGACAACAAAAAATGCAGCTGTCCATGATGGAGCTGCATTTTTCCTCGTTATTCAATAAATGTAGATTATATATATCGTGCGGTCACCATTTTCTTTCTTGTGTAAAACTCTACTCCGTCTGTACCATTGGCGTGCAGGTCCCCGTAGAAAGAGTCTTTCCAGCCGGAAAATGGGAAGAATGCCATTGGAGCAGGAACTCCGATGTTAATGCCTAGCATGCCCGCTTCAATGTTTTCACGAAATTCTCTTATGCTTGATGCGCTGTCTGTATATAGACAAGCACCGTTAGCAAATTTCGATTGATTGGACAGCTCAATCGCTTCTGCTAGTGATGAGACACGTACAATGGATAAAACTGGGGCGAAAATCTCGTCCTGCCAAATTTTCATTTGATTGGTGACATGATCAAAGATGGTTGGTCCAACAAAATACCCTTTCCCCTTTGTTTCAATGTCTTTTCGGCCATCACGAATGAGGCTGGCGCCTTCTTCAATGCCTGACTGGATATATTGGAGCGTCCGTTCTTTATGCTCCTTTCGAATGACTGGTCCGAGAAAGACATCTTCATGTATTCCGTTTCCTATGACAAGCTGGTTGGATTCATCCACTAATTGTTGAATCAATTCGTCAGCCACTTCTTCCTCCACTGCGACAACGGCTGCTGCCATGCAGCGCTCACCTGCTGATCCAAAAGCAGCGCCAATGATTTGTTTTGTTGCCGCTTCTAAATCAGCGTCTTTCAAGACAATGGAGTGATTTTTTGCGCCGGCAAGTGCTTGGACACGCTTGCCATGCTCTGTTCCTTTTTTATAGACATATTCTGCGACTGGCTGAGAGCCGACAAATGAAATGGCTTTGACCTTTTGATGTTCAAGCAGACCGTTTACGACATCGTGAGCTCCATTGACAATGTTGAGCACACCTTTTGGAAGTCCCGCTTCTTCAAATAGTTCTGCTAACCGTGCTGCGAGAATGGGCGTGCGCTCTGACGGTTTTAAGACAAATGTATTTCCGCAGGCAATGGCAAGCGGGAACATCCAGCATGGGACCATCATCGGAAAGTTAAAAGGGGTAATGCCGCCGATCACACCAATTGGATAGCGGTACATACCAGACTCTAAACCAGTCGCGATATCTGGCAGTTGTTTTCCCATCATTAAGGTTGGTGCACCAGCGGCAAATTCCACACATTCAATCCCGCGCTGCACTTCTCCTTTTGCTTCTGTTACACTTTTTCCGTTTTCCAGGGTGACGAGTTCAGCTAATTCATCCCATTTCTCAACGAGTAACTGTTGGTATTTAAATAAAATACGTGCACGCCGGGGAACAGCTGTTTTAGACCAAGTGGTGAACGCCTCTTGTGCTGCTTGTACCGCACGTTCTACATCTGTTTTCGTTGAAAGCGGTACTTCTGCAATGACTTCGCCAGTAGCTGGATTATAAACAGCTTCCGTTTGGTTCGTTTCGGCCTCCACCCATTGTCCGCCAATATAATTTTTCAACGTTTGTCCCTCTGTTTTGGTCATGTTCCCTCTCTCCTCTTTGTTTAGATTGTCATGCAATCTTGTGCTTGTTTATCGTCATTGTCTCATCTAACGGGCATTCATCTGTATACACGCTTTGTCAAATCAAACCATTGTGATGCTTTACGTTCTGATAAAACATGATAAAGGTCAATCGTTGTCAGCTCTTGTTTTTCGCAGAACCGCCCCCTTTTAGGTCGTTTTGTCTCTGTGTTATATGGCATTACGGTGCAACTAATTTTTGATATATTATTGGTTAACTGTTGGTTAACTTTAGAAAAATCATAATATTAAAAACGTTTTCAGTCAATGATCTTTTTGTTTGTTTTTCTTGCCGTTCACATAAAAAACCTGATGCTGGGTGCATCAGGTAAAGGCTGTTTATGTCCGTTATTTGGAAGCGGCGGCATATTGATTCGGTTCTGTATACTTTGGCAGCATCTCTCCATGTGCTTCAATTAATTCGTCACATAGTTTGATGGTGTCATCAATCGATAATTCAGCACTTGTATGCGGGTCTAGTAAAGCTGCTTGATAAATATGCTCTTTTTTGCCAGTGATCGCAGCTTCGATTGTCATGAGCTGTGAGCTGATATTGGTCCGGTTGAGTCCAGCCAATTGTTCAGGTATCTCTCCAACATAACACGGCATGATGCCGCTTCGGTCGGCAACACACGGCACTTCCACGCAGGCTTTCTCAGGCAGATTGCGAATGAGTCCTCCTGTGTTCAGTACATTTCCGCCAAATTTAAATGGAACGTTCGTTTCGATCGCTTCAATGATACGTGAGCCATATTCTTTAGAGCGTGTATGGGTGATTTGTGTGTTCCCCACAAGATCATGCTTCATTGTATTCCAATTGTTGATTTGTTCCTCACAGCGTCTCGGGTATTCATCAAGCGGAATGTTCAACTGTTCAATCAGTTCTGGATAGCGTGATTTAATGAAATAAGGGTGGTATTCGGCATTATGCTCTGAGGATTCTGTGACATAATAGCCGAATTTATCCATTAGCTCAAAACGAACCATATCCTCATGCCGCGTTTTTTGCTTTTCTTTTGCTCTTCTTTTGATTTCTGGATATAAGTCTTGACCGTCCCGTTTCACTTCTAATAACCATGCCATGTGGTTAATGCCGGCGATTTTTTCTTCAATGCCTTCATGGTCCATGTGAAGAGATTCAAACAAATCCTTCGTACACACCTGCACACTATGGCAAAGACCAACCGTTTGAACCTGTGTATAGCGCAGCATAGCGCCTGTCAGTGTGGCCATTGGATTCGTGTAATTTAATAATAAGGCATTTGGACAAACCTCTTCCATATCCTTTGCAAAGTCTAGCATCACAGGAATGGTTCGAAGTGAACGGAAGATACCGCCAATGCCAACCGTATCAGCAATCGTTTGTCTTAATCCATATTTTTTTGGAATCTCAAAATCAATGACAGTGCTTGGATGATAGCCTCCCACCTGGATCGCATTGATGACATATTTTGCATTTTTTAAAGCTTCTTTCCGGTTGTGATACGACTGAATGGTCACATGTGCACCGTAGTTCTCTTTTAAGTGCCGCAGCATCGTTTCTGATTCTTTCAGCCGGTTGTGGTCGATATCATATAACGCAAATTCAAAGCCGGCAAGTGCGGGAACGAACAGACAATCTCCTAATATATTTTTAGCAAACACGGTACTCCCTGCACCGATAAATGTAATTTTAGACATAGATGACACTCCTTTTTACATCAAGGTTGGTTTACCCTTTGATAGAGCCTTGGGACAGCCCTGCGATAAAGTATTTTTGTAAAAGTAAAAACATCGAGACCATTGGCAGCATCGCAATGAGCGCAGCTGCGCCAACGAGCTGAAGCTGATTCTGGTTTTGACCGAAAAAATTAGATAAGGCGACTGTGAGTGTATGCATCTCTTTATCTTGTAAGAAGAAGATGGCAAATTGATAGTCGTTCCAAATATACACACAGGCAATGATTAAAACAGAAGCGGTAATCGGCTTTAGCAGCGGAAAAACAACGGTGAAAAAGACTCTGAGTGTCCCCGCGCCATCAATACGCGCCGCTTCTTCCAGCTCTTTTGGAATGGTCGACCGGATAAAACCGGCATATAGAAAAATCGTTAAAGGCAAAAAAGCAGCGACATTGTTTAAAATAGCGATTTGATAGGTATTCATCATCCCAATTTGTACAACCATTTTATATAACGGGACAAGGGCTGTGAGCGGTGGAATGACCATAATGGCAATGAATAAAAGATAAACCGCTTGATTCAGCTTTGTCACCCTTCTTGCGAGCGGATACGCTGCAAGTGATCCAAGAATGATGAGTAACACAGCAGAACTGAACGTAATGATCACTGTATTCAAAAAGGACTGACCAAGCTGAGCTTCTGTCCATGCCATGCGAAAATTTTCAAAATGGAGCGTTGATGGGAACAGCCACTTTGAGCTGAAATCTCCTATGCCTTTTAGTGATGTCGTCACTAAGATATAAAATGGAATAAGGTGAAGCAGTGTAATCAAAAGGGCGAGTAAGGAGTACCACCTTTTCTTCCGTTTATAGGCGTTATCCATCACACCTCGGTCTCCTTTCGTTTGAAATAAATGAGCGCTGCAACACTAATGACAAGGATGATGACTGCCATGAAGACACCTTGCGTCGCTGCATAGCCTGCATCCTGCCGTTTGAAATACAGATCATACATAAAGCTCGACATCGATTGAGAGGAATCTCCAGGGCCGCCGCCAGTGAGGGCGACAATGACATCAAACAGCTTAAGTCCACCGATCACATTCAGGACCACATTGATGGTGATAGATGGCATTAAAAGCGGTAATGTGATGCGCCTGAATTGCTGGAGGCCTGATGCGCCGTCTAGTTGTGCCGCTTCATAATAATCCTTTGGAATGCTTTGGAGTCCTGCTAAATAAATGATCATGGCAATCCCGACGAATTGATACGTATTCACAAATACAATGATCCAAGTATTCAATTGCGGATTGCCCAGTGCGTTTATTGGCTCAAATCCAAACAGTGTGACAACGTCGTTTAATGCACCGCCTTGGTATGAAAAGACAAAGTACCAGATATAGCCCATCGCAATCGGGCTGATCATGACGGGTAAATAGATGACGGTCCTTGTGATGGCTCTCATCTTTAAACTTTGATTTAATAAGAGCGCATATCCGAGTCCAATGACATTTTGTAAAATGGTGCTCCCGATCCCGTAAAGAAGCGTGTTTTTGACAACGAGCCATGTGGTTGGATCTTGAAGCAGCCGTTTGTATTGATCAAGGCCAATCCACTCATAATGTTGTGAGAAACCGTTCCAATTTGTAAAAGAGAGCTGAATCCCATTTAAGAAGGGATAAATGATAAAGGTACTGACAACGAGAACAGCTGGCATGTACATCCACCAAAGTGATGAATTCTGGCTTGTTTTCATCTTCTGTTTTGGAAAAGAGGTGAATGTCGCCGCCTGTTTTTCTTTTGTGATGTCACTCATTGGCCTCACTCCTGTTTCAGCATGAGCCTGCTATTGTTTTTTCAGGCGCTTATATTCCTCTTCCATTTTCTTCGATAGTTGTTCTGGTGTGATGGAGCCTGCTAATAATTCTTGCCCGGTTGTTGCCATGACTGCCCACATTCCGCTTGGTAAGTATTTCCGGTCAAAATAGGGCTCAATCTTGATATGCTCGTACTGCTCATAAAATGTAGAGTAATAGTTTTCGGCTTTCACTTTCTTTAAGGCTGTTTCAGACGAGGTTCCTTCTGCGATTTTCTTCGCGTTTTCCGGCTTTGCTAAAAAGTCGATGAATTCTTTTGCTTCTTTTAAATGTTTTGAGTCTTTCCAAGCAGCGACAGTAAATCGTTCTCCGCCAATCCAGCTTTGCTTGTCTCCTTTATGAATAGCTGGTACGGGCATGGTGCCTACTTTGATCGATTGATTAAGTTCTGTCGCCTCAGGTCCTAAAGATCCTCCTACAAAGGTGAAAGCAATTTTGTTTTGCGCCATCAGCTCAGGCGCTTGAGACAGTTTTGCGGTGAGAACATCTTTATTTAAAAGGTCTTGATCTTTCAGCTCCTTCATGAACTGTGCGAGCGGCGTATAATGAGACCAATCAAAAGATCCATTCTCAAGGTCTTTTCCGTATTGATGTTTTTCATCGGTGATTAATAAAGGAGTGGCTAGCTCATCAAAGACTTGGGCGATATTTGAATTATCTCCTCCTGGTATCCAGAGCGGCACAACTTCTCCTTTGCTTTTCTCTTTAACCGTTTGTAAAGCACTTCTCAGTTCATCCAGTGTTTTAGGGACTTCAATGCCGTATTTCTTTAATAGATTGGCATTAAAACTGAGCCCGTCCTTTGCTTGATTCAGCGGATAGGCATAGACTTTGCCATCTTCGTCCTTTAAGATCTGATCAAGTGAAGGATCAAGTTGTTTCACCCAGTCCATATCCTTTAAATCTGCCACATATTCGCTATATCGCAGTTTGGCCCATCCATGTGTATCAAAAAGGTCAGGCATATCGTTTGCCCCCATTTTGACGCGTATCATATCTTCATAGCTGTTGCCAGGGAAATTGGCATCGATTCGGATGTTTGTATGTTCTTTTTCAAAATCACGAATCACTTCTTCAAACGCCTTTCTTTCCCCGCTGTTACTCATCGTGGAAAATAGAGTCAAGGTGACCTTTCCGTTTGTTTCAGACGCGCCGTTATTGCCGCAAGCAGACAAAATAATGCTCAAAACAAAGGCTGTACACAGCATCATGATTTTTTTATTCATGGCTTCCTCCTTTTGATCACTGAAAATTCAGACGATTGTTAGTAGAATTCATGCAGTTGCGGAAACAAAAGAAGTCCATTATACTGGAATTCTATTCTTTTCAAAGAGATGAGAAAGCATATCGGTAAGCTGCTTTGTTTTCAGCATGATCTGGCCATCATGCTTAGCAGATTCCTTTTTGCTTTTTTGTCTCTTTTTTTATTTTACTGAAATTTTGGTTCACCTCCTTTCATGGATTGGGCATGCGCTGTCTCTTTCAATCAGTTTGGTGGGCACGACGACTTTTAGAGGGATTTTTCTTCCGTGTATCCGCTCAAGTAGAAGCTTTAGACCCACTTCCCCCATTTCTTCTGTATACACTTTGACCGTTGTGAGCGGCGGGCTTGAAAATGAAGCGGCTTCAATGTCATTAAACCCAACAATTGAGACATCTAGAGGTACACGGAGACCGGCTTCATGTAAAGCGCGCATAGCACCAATTGCCATCGAGTCACTTCCAATAAAAAAGGCTTCTGGAAGATTTCCTTTCTGGATGGCTTGCTGCATAAGCGTATAGCCTTCTTGCATGGAATATTCACCAATGTGGATGTCATTCATATGAAGACTTCCCGCCTCTTGCATTCTTTTGATAAAAGTGGTTTGTCTCTCGTCCTCAATGACCGCATTTCCTTCGAAATAATGCTCTCGCTCTTTCCCGCCGATATAGCCTAGATGTGTATATCCAAGATCTTGAAGGTGGCGAATCGCACGATCTGCCGCTCTGACAAAGTCCACATATACACAATCATATAAATCTTCATCTGCATAGTGATTGATAAAGACAATGTGTTCCATGCGATTTGTCATTTTTTCAACTGTATCAGGGCTGATTCGTCCAATGACAATCAAACCGTCTATATCCTTTAGCATCTCCCCTTTGTCCATGCTCCTCAGACGAAATGTATGAAGCGTGGACAGGCCTCGTTTGGCATATTCTTTTTCAATTCCTTTTCGAATGGATGAAAAAAAAGGATCATTTAATTCTTCGTCAATGGATTGTGCGACAACGACACCGATGACCGGGGATTCAGTTGGGCTTTTTCCTTCTGCTGGATCGGCTTTTCTTGCTCTTACTGGGGTATAGTTTAATTTCTTGGCTATGTCGAGGATGTTTTGTCTTGTTGCGTGTGAAACGGCAAGCGTTTGGTCGCCATTTAACACACGGGATACAGTAGAAACAGACACTTTTGCATCATGAGCAATATCTTTGAGTGTGGTCATAGGTAAACTCCTCATGGCTTATTTGACTAAATGTTTACTAAAGATATTTGAAGAATAACACATAAATAAAGCGCTTTCAATTAAAAATTTGCGTTTTTTTTGTAAAGTTTTTGAGTATGTTTTGATGAGAGTGCAGTATGTTTAGTAAAATTGCGTAAAAAAGAGGATAATTTCATCCTCTTTTTCCTAAGGTGATTTAATTGCGGCGGTTTCTTTTGCGAACAATTGCTTCATTGTTTCCCAGGCCGTGCCTAGTTGTTCGTGTAGTCCGAATAAACCGGAGGTGCCGATGATGTAGATTTCATTTCCAGCCTCAGCAAGCAATCGGAATGTGCTCTCATTACAAGAACCGTCTACTTCAATTGAAAAGGAGTAGCGCCCCTTCTCTTTTACTTCTTTCACCTCTTGAATTTTCGGAAGCATTTCTTTAATAAAAGGCTGACCGGCAAACCCTGGATCAATCGTCATGATGGTCACTCTGTCTATTAAGTGAATAAACGCATCTAATGCCGAAACTGGTGTAGCGGGATTTAGCACAAAGCCAACTTCGCACTTTCTTTGGTGGATATGCCGAATGATTCGAAAGACGTCTTTTTGCACAACTTCTGGATGTAAACAAATCATCGTTGCACCAGCATCAATACAGGCATCGATTAAGAAGTCCTGAGGCTGTTCGGCCATAAGGTGAACATCAATCGGTACATCTGTCAGTTTCCGAAGCTGTTCAATGAAAAAGGGTGATAAGGTCATATTTTTTACATAATGACCATCCATGACGTCGACATGATAACGGTCTGCCCTTGTGTTCAGAAGGTGAATTTGTTCACGGAAGTGCGTTAAATCCATGCACATGAGTGAAGGTGAGAAAATGGCTGTCATATTCAGATTCCTCCTTTTTAAAGATGAAATAGAAACTTGATTAGTCCAATGAAGATGCCGATGATGCCAAAGTCTGTATCCCCAAAAGTTGTTCCTTCAAATCCAAGAGTTCCTAACACAGGAAGTAAACAAGCAGGTAAGAATGAAAGAAGTATGCCATTCACAAAGGAACCCGCGACTGCACCTCTCACCCCTCCTGTTGCATTGCCGTATACGCCTGCTGTAGCGCCGCAGAAAAAGTGCGGCACAAGTCCAGGAACAATGACAGTTAAACCAAACAAAGGAAGAAGGAAAATAGACATGATGCCTCCTGCAAAGCTGCATAAAAAACCGATGATGACCGCATTTGGAGCAAATGGAAAAACCGTTGGCGCATCAAGTGCCGGCTTCGCCCCTTTCACAAAGCGATCAGCAATCCCCTTGAAAGCAGGCACAATTTCACCGATGGCCATTCGAACCCCTGCTAAAATAATGTACACGCCAGCAGCAAAGGTAATGGCCTGAATGAGAATGAAGACAGCAAAATTCGAGCCACCACTAATTTGTTCTATAAAGGAAACTCCCGCAAACGGTGCAATAGCAAAGAAAAGCAAAGCCATCGTAATTGAAATGGCCACCGATGTATCTCTGAGAAATCCGAGTGATTTAGGCACTTGAATGGTTTCCGTTGATGTCTCTGGGCGTCCGACCCATTTGCCAATCATTCCCGCTGTAAAATAACCGAACGTACTGAAGTGTCCGAGCGCAAGATCATCGCTTCCGGTGACTTTCCTTGTAAACGGCTGAAGAATTGCGGGGGCAATGACCATCGCTGCACCTAATATGATTGAACCGGCGGCGATAAGAAGCGTCCCTTTCATGCCGGCTGTCGAGAGAACGACTGCGAGCATAGCAGCCATATACAGCGTATGATGCCCTGTTAAAAAGACGTATTTAAAGGGTGTGAATTTTGCCAGTAACAAATTGACGAACATACCAAAAATCATAATGAGCGCTGTCTGTGTACCGAATTCCTTTTGGGCAATTGCAGCCATGGCATCAGTATTTGGGACAACCCCTTGAATGTGAAAGGCTGCTTCAAACATTTTCCTGAAAACCCCAAGTGAATCAGACACGACTGTTGCGCCCGCTCCTAATATTAAGAAGCCCATCGTTGTTTTCAAGGTGCCTGATACAGTATCGGCGGCTGATTTTTTCTGCAATAATAAACCGGCTAGTGCAAACAAACCGATGAGAATTGCTGGTGTGCCCAATATATCGTTCATGATCAGTTCTATCATGTTGTGAATCCCCCTTTTTCTTGGCTTATATGTGTTTACGAAGGACGTCTTTAATGGCTTCCTGGTCTAATAAATGATTTAACCCAGCAACATTTCTTGTGCCGTCATCGAGCTGATCGATGATATCTGTTGCTCCGATATAGAGATCTGCTTGTTCATTTTTGCTTGTACTGAGATCGGTATGATCCACTTCGGCTAAAAGTCCTAATTCTTCTAATGCTTTTTTGACATTCATCTCAACAATAAAGCTGCTTCCTAAACCGTTTCCGCACACAACAAGAATTTTTTTCATCTTCATTTTCCTCCTTTATACTTGTGAAAATTGATCAATTAGAGCTTGAATCGTTGTGAATTCCTCTGCTTCTATTAATTGTCTCAGCCGTTTTTCCTCACTTAACAGCATCGTCAACTGTTTGAGTGCTTTTAGGTGGGTCATGCTGTCAATGGCAGCTAGCACAATGATGAGCCGAACCTGCTTTTTTCCATCCTTTGAAAAGGAAACGGGCTGTTTACATGACATGAGTGACATGCTTAATTTGTTCACGCCATCCTCTGGTCTGGCATGCGGAATGGCCACTTGTGGTGCAATCACGATATAAGGGCCATTTTCATGAACAGACTGGATCATTGCTTTCACATAACCTTCCTGAATCGCATCTTGATCAAGCAAGGGCTGCGCTGCTTTTGTAATGGCCTCCTGCCATGTGTCTGCTGTTTGCTGGAGCTGAATGGTTTCTTCTGTTAATAAATCGTTTAACACTGGTTTCCACCCTTTCTGATGGGATACGTATGCGGGATGAAGCAGCTCCTTCAGGTTACGAAGCAATGCTTTTTTATTTTGTACGATGGTGTGCTGCTGAATCACGTTGAATAAAGCGTTCACATGTTGCTCATCAAGCCTAGTCTCTGAGCCTTCCCCGTATTGAAGCAATGTTTTTTTCTCATAGGCAGTGAGAATAGGATGAACAAGATGAATAGGTTTTCCTTTAAACGAAATAGGTGTTGTTGACACAACGAAGTCGGCATCAATGGACGTTAATTCTTCATATGAACGTTTTGATAACAATCCACGAACTTCGATGTAGCCGATTAATTCGAGAAGCTGCGTCTTTAGCATGTGACTTGTGCCAATTCCTTCGCCGCAGACAATGTAAACAGAACGCCGCGCAATGGAAGAAATCCCTTCTCTTCTCATCCAGCCGCCAAAATGCATCGCCACATAGGCTATTTCATGGTCGCTCATCTTTGAACAGGTCGCCTTCTCTAAATGGCATGCAACCTTTTGAGTGATGTCAAACACCTCTGGCTGTGCCTGTTTAATAGAATCTGTTAATTCATTGATGATATCAATGTGATAGATGAGCCTGTAATAGGCCGGAATTAAATGCATGGTTAAGTTTTGTTCCAAGGCTTCTAGTTCTTGGAAGGAAATACACGCATAGCGCTGAAAGTCAAAGATCATTTGTCTGGCAATGGTACGAATGAGATGCTCTTCTTTTTTTTGACTTGATGGAAGTTTTTGTTTTTTGGCACTGAGCCATAGCGTACTAAGAAAATAGATTTCATCATCATGAACAAAAAGACTGGTTTCTTTTTGAATCTGCGCCATGAAACGAATAGCTGCCAAGCATTCATCTGTTTCCTGCAAAGTACGTTTTTCTTCCGCTGAAATGTGTACAGCACGTCCTAGCTTCATTCGTTTGAAGTAGAAAAAGAGATCCAAAGACAGCTGATCCAGCATGTCATCTGCAAACTCGAGCTTAAGATCTTGTTCTGATTGTTGGAGGAGATGGTGTAATCTCTTATGTGATATAGGGCCCTTTAACCAAAACGTTGGAAATGTTTTTTCATTCTTTATCATGGTGCGAATGAAATGAATATAAGGCTTCATCGCCAATCGAATGGCTCTTTCTTCTCCGGAAATTAAATAGCCGCTTGCCGCCTGATAGTGGAGTGTGAGCTGCTGTTTGGAAAGTGCTTCTTTTAACTGTTTCATATCTTCAAGCAGTGTATTGCGGCTTACCTTTGTCATCTCCATAAAATCATCAATTCTGAGGCGTTTCTCACTGCATGCAATGGATAAGAGCAAGATCGCACGTCTTTCCTTTACACATGGTTCATAGTCATGACCGACGAGAATGGTGTCAGCTTTTTGGATAATCGCTTCTTTCTCATGTGGGTGTAAATAGTAGCCCAGTTGATCTTTTCGCTGGACGCTGCTAAGCTGATGGGTTTCCAGCCAGCTATTCATGCGTTTGATTTCAGAGTAGACGGTACGAGTAGAGACATTCAGTCGATTTTGTAAATCTTCTATTGATAGATAAGATGTTGTGTGAAGCAGCATTGATAATAAAGTGGTGCCCCTTTTGGTTAAATACAGATGGAATCCCTCCCTTCTTCCCTTTGGTTATAAGTCTAATCAACTCACATGCGTCAAAGAAGTCCAAATGTCTTCAGCCAGTGTTGTGCAGCTTTTGGGTGCTCTTTTTTCCATCAAAAAAGCACACCAGCATGAGTGTGCTTTGTTACGATTTAGATTTGAGCAATTGCAGCTCTTGATCCATGATATCTGCTGTTTGGGAAATGAATTGAATGATTAAATCTAATTCTTCTGGCTTGTATTCGTTTGTGAGCTTTTTGGTTGATGCCGATAAGGATAAAAATAGCTGCTTCACCTGTGATTTCCCCGCAGTTAGTGGAACAATGATGACTCTTCGCTTGTCTTTTGGGTCCTTTTCTCTTTTGGCGTAGCCAGCTTTTTCAAGCCGGTCAATAAGAGCGGTGACTGCACCTGAGCTAAGACCTGTTTTTTCACTTAATTCACCTGCTGTGAGTGGTCCGAGTTCGTTTAACAAATCGGCTGATTTGAGGTCTGTTGGAAAAAGGCCGAGCGATTGAGCGGCCGCTTGGTGGAATAGAACCGTTCGTGTGGCAAGGCGCCTCATCGTATGAATGATCTGGTCCGCTCGCTCTTCTGCCTCGTTCTTTATTGACAACTTGTACTCCTCCCTTTAAAATCAATTTATCTTGATCATCAAGATAAATGTTCTCTTACTTTATAATTAAGTTGATCATAGCAAAAAAAAGGAGAGAACGTAAGCAGGAGGTAAATGAAATGAATACTGTAGATAAAGGCAAGGCATCCACTCGCTTTGTTGTGATCGGTTTGCTTTTAGGCATTTTTATGGCAGCAATGGACAACACCATTGTCGCAACAGCGATGGGAAGCATTGTAGCAGATTTAGGCAGTTTTGATAAATTTGCTTGGGTAACCGCTTCTTACATGGTGGCAGTGATGGCCGGAATGCCGATTTATGGAAAGCTTTCAGATATGTATGGTCGAAAGCGTTTTTTTCTGTTTGGACTTATTTTCTTTTTAATTGGATCTGCGCTGTGCGGCATCGCACAAACGATGGATCAACTCATTATTTACCGCGCCATTCAAGGGCTTGGAGGCGGTGCACTTCTTCCGATCGCTTTCACGATTATCTTTGATATCTTTCCGCCTGAAAAACGCGGGAAAATGTCCGGTATGTTTGGTGCAGTATTTGGCCTGTCAAGTGTGTTAGGCCCGCTCTTAGGTGCTATTATTACAGATTCAATCGGCTGGCATTGGGTTTTCTATATTAATGTGCCAATCGGTATCGTCAGTGTGTTCTTGATCGCTAAATTTTATCAGGAATCGCTTGAGCATCGTAAGCAGAAAATCGACTGGTCAGGCGCCATTACGCTTGTTGTGGCGGTTGTGAGTTTAATGTTCGCACTTGAGCTTGGCGGTAAATCCTATGCTTGGGATTCTATTCAAATCCTGACACTATTTGCTGTGTTTGTTGTCTTTGGTGCCATGTTCTTTATCGTTGAACGGAAGGCCGAAGAACCGATTATTTCATTTTGGATGTTTAAAAATCGTTTGTTTGCGACAGCTCAAATTTTGGCTTTTTTATATGGCGGGACGTTTATTATTCTAGCTGTCTTTATTCCGATTTTCGTTCAGGCGGTGTACGGTGAATCTGCAACAAGTGCCGGGTTCATTTTAACACCGATGATGATCGGTTCAGTCATTGGCAGTATGATCGGCGGAATAATGCAGACGAAAGTACCTTTTAGACGATTGATGACGATCTCTGTGATTTCATTTTTTGCTGGGATGCTGCTGCTTGCTAACATGTCGCCAGATACAGCAAGGCTGTGGCTTACACTCTTTATGATGATATCAGGGTTTGGCGTTGGTTTTAGCTTCTCCCTTCTGCCATCTGCTTCAATGAATGATCTCTCTCCGCGCTACCGTGGCAGTGCCAACTCTACCAATTCGTTTATGAGATCACTTGGGATGACGTTAGGTGTGACGATCTTTGGGACGATTCAAACCAATGTCCTGACGAATCGATTAGCAGATGCCTTTAGCGGGATGAAAGGAGCCTCTTCTCAAGTTGGCGATCCGCAAGCCATTTTTCAAGAGGGTGCCCGCTCACAAATTCCACCTGATATTTTAAATAAGGTCATTGATGCGATGTCACAAAGTATTACGTATGTATTTATGATTGCTTTATTCCCAATTGCACTTGCAGCGATAACGGTCGTATTCATGGGAAATGCACGAGTACGTACATCAAATGAAATGAAAGAAAGCGAATAAGATGAAAAAGCAGAGCGATGGGGCTCTGCTTTTTTTCTTCTTATTGATATAAAAGATGGGCTTTTCCTTCGCTGCCAACGATTCGTATTTTAGATGTGACATAGCCGTTGTATCCAATTTTCTTCATCAGTCTGACAATCGTAGCTGTCGACACGTTGGCTCTTTCACTTAATGTGACGATAGATAAGGTGGAGATATCCTCTAAATGTTGGTGAATATCATGCAGTAAATAACGTTCTGTTTCACTTCACGTTTGATACACATCACTTGGAATGTTAAATAATGGTTCATTCAATGCGATTCCCCTTGATCATTTCATCCTATAATTAAATGGCCGGTAAAAACAAGATGATTCTTTTTTTCTGTATTTTCATTAGAAAGGCAGCATGAGTGAAATTTTGTTTTTAACATAAGATAAGAAAAAGAACTGTCTGTGTGAAAGGAATTGATCACCATGCTTCATCTCTTGTTTTTTCTGATTGTTCTATATGTGGTATATGTATTTTTGACCGCATTTGTTTTGTTTTACTTACCGTTTCAAAAAACATGTAAAGACCAATGCATCTATAAAGCCTCTTCTATTTCAGGAGACGACCAAGGCACAAATCAAGTGATGCTCCTTGATGACGGGTTTGAATCGGGTCAAGTGAGAATTCAAATGATTCGTGAGGCTAAAAGGATGATCCGTTTGAGTTATTATTCCATTCAAAAGGGAAAAACGGCTGAATGGGTACTTGGTGCTTTAATTGAAGCCGCTGATCGAGGAGTGAAAGTTCAGTTATTGTTAGATGGCATTTGCCACAGCCTTCGTGGACCGCTGAAGCATTTGCGCTATGCTGTGGCGGATCATCCGAATATGGCCATTCGATTTTATGAGCCCTTTCGTTTGTTTAAGCCATGGACATGGCATAACCGCCTGCATGATAAGCTGCTTTTGGCAGATGGACGAGTCGCTGTCATGGGCGGTAGGAATATCGGTGATAAATACTTTGCAGATCAGCCGCCGAAAGACTTTGCTTATGACCGCGATGTGCTGCTCTACAACGCCCAAAAGGGAAAAGTATTAGATGAAATGGAACAGTATTTCGTTTATTTATGGAATCATGATTTTACGAAAAAAACGAAAGATGTCTTTTCCAAGGCAAAAGCGAAAAAAGGGAAAAAACTAAGGAAACAGTTGCTTAGATCTTATCAAGAAGCCCTTCGCACAAAAGAACCTTTTGTGATGTCCACATTCGATTGGGCAAAAGATGCCATTGCGGCGAAACAGCTGGCCTTTTTCACAAATCCAGTGGAACGCTTGAATAAACGCCCTCTCGTACTAAAAAAGTTAAACGATCTCGCTCACCGGGCAAAGCGTTCTGTTCTCATCCAGACGCCTTATGTCATACCGACACGTCCAATGAAAGACGGCCTCACTCCATTACCTAGTGGTATTCAAACGACGATTGTGACGAATTCCCTTACAGCCACACCAAACCCTTTAGCATTTGCAGGGTATTTAAGCACAAAAAAGGAATTGATGAAAACGGGTGTTCATTTGTATGAATATGAAGGTCCGTATTCAATTCACGCAAAATCGATGGTGATTGATGATCATTTAAGTATGATCGGAACCTATAATTTGGATGCGAGATCTAGTTTTTTAAATACGGAGTCGATTTTGGTCATTGATAGTGCCCCCTTTGCGTTATCTCTTACGGAGGCCATTGAGCGGAAAATCGCGTATAGTGTTCTTGTAGCAAAAGACCGAACAGAATATAAAACGAGCGCCTATGGGCAGAAAAAAAAGCCTTTCATGAAAAGGCTCCTTTTAACTGGGTTATCCACGATCACTGTTTTATGGAGACGATTGATTTAAAAAAGGGCAGCTACTTTTGTGGCAGCCCTTTTTCTTGCGTCTGCTCCTCGTCTGCTGCTTCAAGCTTGGTTAGCTTAAAGACCAATATTCCGGCAACGATGACAAGGACACCTAATAGTTTTGTAAATGTAAATTCTACTTTCTCTAACCCAAGCCAGCCAAGCGAATCAAATAAAAGCGCGCATCCTAGCTGTGAGGTGAGAACAATTGATATCCCATAAGTGGGTCCTAGACGTTTGATGCTCTGAACAAGGCAGATGACCACCCCGACCCCAATCGCCCCGCTTACCCAGTACCAGGCTTCCATATGTCTTAATTGAAACATGCCTGTTCCTTCTAATAAGCAACCCATCAGGAGGGAAGCGATAAAACCCATACCAAGAACGAGTGTCGTTGTTGACCAAGAGCCTGTATGCTCATTGACTTTACTATTAAAAATGGTTTGTAAGCTGACTAGTGCCCCAGCAGTGACAGCTAATATTATGCCTATGATCATATATAAATCCCTTCGTTTCTTCTATTCATAAATGTTGTGCTCCGCTATTTCTAAAAGTCCTTTTTGGTCACAAATCGTAATCTTTCCCCTTCGTCTTTCAATCAGTCCTTTTTCTTGGAATTGCTGAATGACCCGGTTAATATGACGATAACTCGTTCCAATTAAGCTCGCGGCATCTGTGAGACGAAGCGGGCGTGTGAGGGCGCCGTCATTACTTGTTAGAACAGACAATAGATAGCTTGCGAGTCTGACCTCCACAGGATATAGAAGGTGGAAGCTTAAATCGTTTGATTTTATATAAAATTTGTTTGTGATCCCTTTTAGCAAAAAGGTTAAAACGCGAGGGTCGTCCTTCGCATGTCGCATGAGTGCTTGATGGGAAATTCTTAGCATATGTACTTCTGTGACGGCTTCGACTGTATTGACCATATCTGTCTGTTGAACGTACTCAATATCTCCAATCGCTTCAAGAGGGTTTTTAAAGCAAAGAATAAAGGTTTTTCCTTCCTTTGTGGTGGTGAAAATCTTTAATTTTCCTTTCACTAACAAGTACAAGTACTCCCTCTTATCTCCTTTTGAGCAAATCAGCTCACCTTGCTGATAGCGCCATAAGCTCACATGTGACATGAAGTTCTTGTGAAAAACGTTCTGTAATTGATGCGCTTTGATATAAGAGGAAAAAAGAGATTCATGATGAAGCTCCTCCATTTGATGCCCTCCTTTATAGCTTTAAAATGATGACGCCTGCAACCATTAAAAGGATCCCTGCATAATGAGGCCATTTCATTTTTTTCTTCTGAACACCAAACCATCCTTTTGCATCAATTGCAAAGGTAAATGCAAGCTGTGCAATGAGTAAGGCGGCGATGGTGAGCGTGACGCCGATCATTTGAATAGCGGTGACTTCATTAAAAATAATGATGGCTGCAAATGCGCCGCCAATTAAATAGAGCGGCTTCACCTTTTTGTATTCCGAAAAGTGGCCATCTCGAACGATGAGTAAAATGAATAGAGAGAGAATAAACCCTGTTAGCTGCGTGATTGTTGCCGCCTGCCATGTCCCGATATCTTGACTAATTCTTGCGTTGGCTACGCCTTGTAATGTAATACATGCGCCTCCTAATAATGCGAAAATAACACCTTTCATTCTTTCAAATGCTCCTTCTTTTTCTGTCTAGTTCCATTAAATGATAGATGCCCCGAGGTTGAAAAGGACATATGTCCCACTTTGCGTATTATATCAGAAACTTTTTCTCATGCAGTTTCTTCGTTTTAGATTTTTCACAGTGGGTACAGTTTTATATCAGCTGAAAACAGAATATAGGATTGAATCACATATAAAAAGGAGACATGTCAAAATGAGAAATCAAGAGAAACACTTTATGAATGGAGAATGGGTAGCATCCACAGGAAACGAAACGACGGAAGTCATCAATCCTGCTACAGAGGAAGTCATTGGCACAATTAGCTTAGGAACGAAGGAAGACTTAGATAAGGCTGTTAAAGCAGCTCGTGCCGCCTTCCCTTCATTCTCAAAAACATCTCGACATGAACGAGTAGAGATGCTGGAAAACATTGTGCGCGGGTACGAAAAGCGTAAGGATGAACTAGTCGAAGTCATGACACAAGAGCTGGGTGCACCGCTTAAAGTATCAGAAGAGGTTCATTACAAAATGGGGCATGAACACTTCTCTAAAGCTGCGGAAGCCCTTAAGTCCTATACATTTACAGAAGACCGCGGTGGACATACAATTATAAAAGAAGCAATTGGTGTCAGTGGACTCATTACACCATGGAATTTTCCAACAAACCAAACATCACTGAAAATTGCTGGTGCCATTGCGGCAGGATCACCAGTCGTCTTAAAACCTGCTGAAATTACACCATTTGCAGCAATGATTCTTGCAGAAATTATTGATGAAGCAGGTGTGCCTAAAGGCGTCTTTAACCTAGTGAATGGAACAGGTGAAGTCATTGGGAATGGCATTAGCTCACATCCCGATATTGATTTTGTTTCATTTACAGGCTCAGGTGCAGTCGGTTCTAAAATAATGGAAAACGCTGCTGAAGATATTAAGAAAGTCGCGCTTGAGCTTGGCGGGAAATCCCCTCTTATCGTTTTAGACGATGCAGATGTGGATGAAGCAGCAGAAACGGCCGTTCATCATATTGCGATGAACACAGGTCAAGTATGCTCCGCAGCTACACGTGTACTGATTCCTGAATCAATGAAGGAGACATTTGAGAAAGCACTGCTGAAGGCTCTGCCGAAGTTTACTGTAGGTGATCCGAGAGAAGATCACGCCACTGGCCCGCTTGTCTCCAAAAAACAATGGGATACTGTGCAGTCATATATTGAAAAAGGAATCGAAGAAGGTGCGACCTTGCTTGCTGGGGGAACTGGAAAGCCGGACGGCATAGACAAAGGCTATTTTGCAAAGCATACGATCTTCACAAATGTGAAAAATGATATGACCATTGCCCAAGAAGAAATTTTTGGACCGGTGATGAGTGTCATTACGTATCAGGACCTAGACCATGCCCTTGAAATCGCTAATGATACAGTTTATGGTCTTGCTGGGTATGTGGTTGGCAAAGATGAAAAGACATTAAAATACGTCGCTGAACACATTCGTGCTGGTCAAATCACCATTAACAATGCCGAAACAGATTACTTTGCCCCATTTGGCGGCTTTAAGCAATCAGGTATTGGCAGAGAATGGGGAGATTTCGGTATCGAGGAATATCTAGAAGTCAAAGCTGTAATGGGACTTCCAACGGCGTAAGTCAGATAAAAAAGGAAAGCGGATCGCCGTTTTCCTCAGCGTGTAGACAAACCCTCGCATTCTTTGTCAGTCCTGCGTGCCGGTGCTCACGAATGTCAAATTCGCTCCGCGCCGGTACTCGTCCTTCCTAGACTGCAAAGGTTTTCATGTCACGCTGGAAAGAAGACAAAGGGCTAAAATCAAGTTCATTTTAGCCCTTTGTCAACAATCTGAGGAAAACGGATCGCCGTTTTCCTTTTTTTATGCCCTTTGTTATTAGAAATCTTAATCATGACAATCAATATTATATATTTTACTTAATGGCAAACTTTCGGTAAAGTTCAAATTGAACCTATATATATAATTCCTATCGAATTAATCTATGTTTATATTCCTTGTGAGGTGGATATCGTTGCAACTTCATGTATTGAACAGTCCGTTTAGTCAGGAACAGGCAGATTTACTCAATCAGCTGCTTCCGACTTTAACAGATCAGCAAAAAATTTGGCTTACTGGTTATTTATCAGCACAGGTAGCTCTTGCCGGCTCAGAAGCTGTCATAGAGGCTCCTTCTGCCGCGGCATCTGCTCAGCCTGTGAAAAAAGATGTGACCGTGCTTTACGGATCGCAAACAGGCAATTCCGAAGGGTTGGCGAAAAAGACAGCGCAGCATCTTGAAGAGAAAGGCTTTCAAGTGACGCTTTCTTCTATGTCCGATTTTAAACCGAATAATCTGAAAAAAATAAACAATTTACTGATTATCGTCAGCACACATGGCGAGGGAGATCCGCCTGATAACGCCCTTTCGTTCCATGAATATATCCACGGCCGACGTGCACCAAAGCTTGATCATTTAAGCTTTTCTGTCCTTTCATTAGGTGACAGTTCATATGAATTCTTCTGTCAGACGGGGAAAGAATTTGACGAGCGCCTAAAAGAGCTTGGCGGAACGCGCCTTTTTGACCGGGTAGACTGTGATCTTGATTATGATGAGCCGTTTTCTGAATGGCTTCAAGGTGTGACTTCTTCTCTAAGTGAAGGTGAAGCTGTATCATCACCACAAGAAGCAGCGGGAGCAGCCAGTCAAACCGTTTCAGAATATTCTAGAACGAATCCTTTTTATGCTGAAGTCCTTGAAAATATCAACCTAAATGGCCGAGGCTCTAACAAAGAAACCCGTCATTTAGAGCTTTCTCTTGAAGGATCAGGCCTTGTTTATGAGCCAGGTGACAGTCTTGGGATTTACCCAACAAATGATCCTGCGCTTGTGGATGAACTGATCAAGACATGCGGATGGAATCCAGAGGAGGTCGTAACCGTTCATAAAAACGGTGATACTCTTCCTTTAAAAGAAGCCCTCACCTCGCATTTTGAGATTACAGTTTTAACAAAGCCTCTTCTTCAAAAGCTCGCTTCATTGACGAAAAGTGAAGCCTTGCATGACCTTTTAGAAGAAGGAAATGGAGAAAAGCTCAAAGAGTATATAGAAGGACGAGACTTATTAGATGCGGCTCGTGATTTTGGTCCTTTTGAAGGAACAGCAGCCGATTTTACGTCTATTTTAAGAAAAATTCCTGCACGCCTTTATTCGATTGCTAGCAGTCTAAAAGCAAATGAGGATGAGGTTCATTTGACGATAGGTGCAGTCAGATATGATGCACACGGGAGAGAACGTCAAGGTGTCTGCTCGATTTTATGTGCGGAACGCTTGCAGCCAGGTGATACGATCCCTGTTTATATTCAGCACAACCAAAACTTTAAACTTCCTCAAGATCCTGATGCTCCGATCATTATGGTGGGACCAGGCACAGGCATCGCCCCTTTCCGTTCATTTATGCAGGAACGCGAGGAAATCGGCGCAAACGGAAAATCTTGGTTATTCTTCGGTGATCAGCACTTTGTGACGGATTTCTTATACCAAACAGAATGGCAAAAGTGGTTAAAAGATGGCGTCTTAACGAAGATGGATGTGGCTTTCTCAAGAGATTCAGAGGAAAAAGTATATGTCCAGCACCAAATGAAGAAACACAGTAAAGAATTATTCGAATGGCTTGAGCAAGGTGCTTATGTGTATATTTGCGGAGATGAAAAGCATATGGCACATGATGTCCACAATACCCTTCTATCGATCATTCAAGAAGAAGGTGCAATGAGCAAAGAGAAAGCAGAAAGCTATCTTGCCAACTTACAGCAGCAAAAACGCTATCAGCGTGACGTATATTGATTTGATGCTTGAAAGAAAGGAGCTTTTACGACATGGTGAAGACAGCATTAACAGCGCCGGATGGACCTCCGAGCGACGTAGAGGAAATCAAAGAAAAAAGTGATTATTTACGGGGTACGTTAAAGGAAGTGATGCTTGATCCGATTTCAGCGGGAATTCCTGATGATGACAACCGCCTGATGAAGCACCACGGCAGCTATTTACAGGATGATCGTGACCTCAGAAATGAACGGCAAAAACAAAAGCTTGAGCCAGCCTATCAATTTATGCTGCGCGTGCGCCTGCCTGGCGGAATCGCTACATCCAAGCAGTGGCTTGTAATGGATGAGCTTGCTCACAAATACGGTAACGGAACGTTAAAGCTGACAACTCGTGAAACCTTTCAGCTGCACGGTATTTTAAAGTGGAACATGAAAAAGACCATTCAAGACATTCATTCAACTATGCTTGATACGATTGCTGCTTGCGGCGATGTGAACCGGAATGTCATGTGTACATCCAACCCCTATCAATCAGAAGTGCACCAGGATGTGTACGAGCTGGCGAAAAAATTAAGTGATGACCTGCTTCCGAAAACAAGAGCGTACCATGAAATTTGGCTTGATGAAGAAAAGGTAGCGGCAACGCTTGATACGGAAGTTGAGCCGATGTACGGTCCGCTTTATTTACCAAGAAAATTCAAGATTGGTGTGGCGGTCCCTCCTGCTAACGATATTGATGTCTTTTCACAGGATTTAGGTTTCATTGCGATCATCGAAAATGAGCAATTGGTCGGCTTTAATGTCGCAATTGGCGGCGGAATGGGTATGACTCACGGTGATACAGCAACCTACCCTCAGCTTGCAAAGGTGATCGGCTTTTGCACACCTGAGCAGGTTGTGGAGATTGCCAAACAAGTCATCACCATTCAGCGAGACTATGGAAACCGTTCCGTGCGAAAAAATGCCCGCTTTAAATATACAGTAGACCGCCTCGGCCTTGAGAATGTAAAAGAAGAGCTTGAGCGTCGCCTTGGGTTTACTCTTTTAGACGCACGGGATTATCATTTTGATCATAACGGTGACCGTTATGGCTGGGTGAAAGGCATTAATGGCAGATGGCATTATACGATGTTTGTAGAAGGCGGGCGCATCACAGATTATGATGATTATCCGCTGATGACAGGCATTCGTGAAATCGCCAAGGTTCATACAGGTGACTTCCGCTTAACCGCAAATCAGAACTTGATCATTGGAAATGTGACAACTCATAAAAAGAAACAGATTGAGAAGCTGATTCAGGAATTTGGTTTATCAGATGGCAAGCAGCATTCTGCCCTGCGCCGCAGTTCCATGGCTTGTGTGGCACTGCCAACGTGCGGCTTAGCGATGGCAGAAGCAGAACGCTACCTTCCGCGCTTGATTGATCGTATTGATGAGATTGTCGAAGAAAATGGATTAAGTGATAAAGAGATTACGATCCGAATGACTGGATGTCCAAATGGCTGTGCTCGTCATGCTTTAGGTGAGATTGGTTTTATCGGGAAATCACCTGGTAAATACAATATGTATCTTGGCGCTGCATTCGACGGCAGCAGGTTAAGTAAACTGTACCGTGAAAATGTGGGTGAGGAAGACATTTTAAAAGAACTTGGTTCTCTTCTTCCCCGCTACGCAAAAGAACGAGAAGAAAATGAACATTTCGGTGATTTTGTCATTCGGGCAGGAATTGTCAAAGAAACAACAGATGGAACGAATTTTCATGTGCAATAAAAAAGACAGGAGTCCTTCCTTCCTGTCTAAGATTGTTGACAAAGGGCTAAAATGATCTTTATTTTAGCCCTTTGTCTTCTTTTCTATGTTTGCTGTTTGCTTTTCAAATATTCAGAGATGCGTTTATATATATTTGGATTGGCTAGTGAAGAAAGGTCTGGTGAAGGCCTGTGTTCATACGCTTCTTTTAGTAAACGCCGGACGATTTTTCCGTTTCTTGTTTTCGGTAAAGCAGAAATGAGATGAATTTCTTTTGGTGTGAGCGCTCTTCCGGCATGTGTACCAACATGTGCTGAAAGCTCTTGGATGAGTTTGACTTCTTCAAAAGTGTGTGAACCGGTTACGATGAAACATACGAGTGCTTCTCCCTTCACCTCATCCTTTACCCCAATTACAGCAGCTTCGTGCACAGCCGGATGTCCAACAAGGATGGATTCAATTTCAGCTGGACCGACACGTTTGCCTGCTGTATTTATAACATCATCCGATCTGCCCGTGATATGAAATTCTCCGTCCTCTGTTTGCATGACCCAATCACCGTGTGTCCATACGCCGTCAAACTGTTTGAAATACGCAGCTTCATAACGCTCCGGCTCGTTCCAAAAACCACATGTCATGCCGACCCATGGCTTTTTCACAACAAGCTCTCCTACTTCATTTATCACGCTTTGTCCGGCTTTATTATACACATCTGCCGCCATTCCTGGGATCGCCGCATTAAAGAGAATCGGTTTGATTGGACGAAGCAGCGTACTCCCGACAATTCCTCCAGACACCTCGGTTCCTCCTGAATAATTTAAGATCGGAATCTTCCTTTGACCGATGGTGTCAAATAACCACTCCCACGGCGCTTCATTCCAAGGTTCGCCAGTAGAAATGATGGCTTTGACATGCGGCAGATGGACCCCTTCCATGTTTTGCTGCATCGCAGAACGAACAAATGTAGGCGAAAGTCCAAAATGAGTAACTTTCTGCTGATGGATGAATGACCAGAGCTGCTGTTCATTTGGATAATCGGGGGCGCCGTCATATAAAACGATGGCGGCTCCATTGATCAAACCGCCAAAGACAAGAAATGGCCCCATCATCCAGCCATATCTGTCAGCCAGAACAGCCGGTCTCCTGTGGCAACATCCATGCATAGACCGGCATCAAATGCCGCTTTGACAGGAAATCCTGCGTGTGTATGAACAGCTCCTTTTGGTGTGCCAGTTGTGCCTGATGTGTACAAGATCATAAGCGGGTGTTCATTTGTGACATAAGCCGCTCGGGCTATCGGCTGTTCGTTCAACAAATCATTCAGTTTGATGTCATCTTGATATCCAGTATCAGAGGAAGTGTGCACAATGACTGTTTGCACAGTTGTTGTTTTTTTGATTGCATCCGCCGCACATTCTCGCATGTTGATCGTCTTTCCGCGGCGCGTCATTTCATTTCCTGTGACGACAATGGATGCACCTGATGCGCGAATACGTACAGCGAGAGGTTCACTTCCATAGCCTGAGAAGACGGGACTAAAGATGACACCAATCTTCGCAAAGGCAAGCATGACGGCAACCGTTTCAGGAAGCATCGGCATATAAATAATGGCCACATCCCCTTTTTGAAGCCCTTCCTTTAAAAGGCCAGCTGCAAGACGATTGACTTTCTCCTGCAGCTGGAGAAATGACCACCTCTTTTCTTCACCTGCTTCATTGCTCCAAATAATGGCGGGTTGATGCTTCGTTTCTTCTTTCTCTGCCCATTTGTCCACGGCCGTTTCAGTCATGTTTAATATGCCGCCTTTATACCAGTTTGGCCACATAAATGAATGCTTCCCTAATGCCGCTTCATACGGCTCTTTCCACTGAATACCGACCGCTTTTTCGGCTTCTCTCCAAAACCAATCTGTGCGCTCGATACTGGCTTGATAGAATGCGTGATAAGTAGAAAATCCAAGAGACTTCATCCATTGGTCAAGACGTGTTTTTTTGATCATCTGCTCTTTCGGTATCCATGCTGGTTTTAGGTTCATCATGAGGACGCCCCCCCTTTAGACCGGATAGACCGGATGTTTTCGTCTCGTAAATGTCATCTCTTTTGATGTATAGGCTTGTAGGCGATGACACAGTTCAGCTCTTAAACGGTCAAATGGAATGATGCCATCGACGATCATTTCGGAGGCAAGCTCGTATATATTCATATCTTCCTGGTATTCTTTGCGTTTCTCTTGTATAAATGCGGCTCTCTCTTCTGGAGGGAGTGCGGCAATTTTATTCGCATAGACAGCATTGACAGCGGCTTCTGGGCCCATAACAGCAATTTGGGCAGATGGAAGAGCGAGACAGCAATCCGGTTCAAAGGCTGGTCCTGCCATCGCATATAAACCTGCTCCGTATGCTTTACGTACAATGACAGATATCTTCGGTACGGTCGCCTCTGACATAGCGGAAATCATTTTTGCTCCATGCCGAATAATGCCAGCCTGTTCCACTTTTGTTCCGATCATAAATCCCGGTATATCAGCAAGAAAGAGCAGTGGGATATGAAAAGCATCACACAGCTGAATAAACTTAGCGGCTTTGTCTGCGGAGTCATGAAATAACACGCCGCCTTTCACTCTTGGCTGATTGGCAATAAGACCGACAGGCTGACCGTCTATTCGCCCAAAGCCTGTGATCAGCTCTGCAGCAAACAGCTTTTTGATTTCAAAAAATGACCCTTCGTCAATGAGCAAATCAATAAGTTGATACATATCAAAAGGGGTATTCTGTCCCTTAGGTATGAGGTCTTGGAGTGAGATTTCAGATGGTTTAGGCGCTATTGGGGCTTTCCTTTTTGGTCTTTCCGTATAGTTGGCAGGCATGTAGGTTAAATAATCACGTGCGATTTGAATGGCCTCTTCCTCTGTTTTTGCTAATATATCTCCGCACCCAGAAATGCTGCAATGCATGTTCGCCCCGCCCATTTCTTCGAGTGATACTTTTTCTCCAATCACCATTTCAGCCATTCGGGGAGAGCCTAAATACATGGAAGCATTTCCTTCAACCATGACGACGATGTCACAAAAAGCAGGGATGTAAGCACCACCAGCCGCAGACGGGCCGAATAGTAAACAAATTTGCGGGATACGTCCAGACAGTTTGACTTGATTATAAAAAATGCGACCTGCTCCTCTTCTCCCTGGAAACATCGCGATTTGATCGGTAATCCTTGCACCAGCAGAATCGACTAAATAGAGCATGGGACAATTAAGCTTCTCGGCTGTTTCCTGTATTCTAATGATTTTTTCTACTGTTTTGACGCCCCACGACCCTGCTTTAACAGTAGAGTCATTTGCCATGACACAAACGGTCTGCCCATGCATCCGCCCTGTCCCTGTGACAACACCATCTGCTGGCAAATGGTCATCTTGACACTCTGCAAACATGGCATCTTCAATAAAAGAATCCTCATCTAATAACAATTGGAGGCGATCCCGGACAAACAATTTTCCTTTTTCTTTGTTTTTTTGATGATATCGTTCAGCCCCGCCCTTTTCAATTCGCTGTTTTTTTAATTCATATTCCTGGATCATGAGCATTCCCCTTTCTTGCTATTTGCCTCTGTAATGAGGCGTTCGTTTTTCTTGAAAAGCCTTGAGACCTTCCATTCGATCTTCTGTATGAATAAGCCGCAGATAGGCTTCGTGTTCTTTCGTCAAACCTGTTTGTAAATCGTGATCAAGGCTAGATTGAATGGCCTGTTTTGCTTCTTTTAAGGCAATTGGTCCATTTTTGACCATTTGCTTTGCGAGTGCGATGGCATCATTCATGAGTGAATCTGCGAAAGAGATATGCTCAATCAGCCCAATATGAATGGCCTCTTCTGCTCGTAAAGAAGTGCCTGTGAAGATAAGCTCCTTTGCTTTACCGATGCCGATCAGGCGCGGAAGACGCTGCGTGCCCCCTGCTCCCGGCAGGATGGCTAGTCCTGTTTCCGGCAAGCCGAGTGCTGCACCCGCTCTTGCGATGCGGAGATCACAGGCTAGCGCAAGCTCAAGACCTCCGCCAAGTGCGTGTCCGTTGATGACGGCTATGACAGGCACAGGTAATGATTCAATTTCTGTAAAGGTTTGCTGAATGGTTAGGACGGCCTGTTTTGCTTCTTCGTCAGTCATGAATCGTCGTTCCTTTAAATCTGCTCCTGCGCAAAAAACGTTAGCGCCAGCTCCAGTCATGAGCAAACAGCGGATGTTTTCATCGTGTTTGATTTCTTGAATGGTTTGATTGATTTCCTCCAGCATAGCAGCTGATAGAGAATTGGCTTGTTTGGGTCTATTTAAGGTCAAGATCGCGATCTGTTCATCTTGTATTGAATATTGAATCAATTCCTCCATGTCATTCATCCTTTATCAAGTAGTGAGAGTGAAATGCATGTAAGCAGTGACTAGGCAGGGTTCGATCTACCTTTGCTTCAATCCATTCGGCCGCGCGGATCAACCTGGGAAAGTCGACATTTGTTTCAATCCCCAGTTTGTGTAACATATGCACGACGTCTTCTGTCGCTACATTTCCGCTGGAACCAGGTGCATATGGACAGCCGCCAAGCCCGCCGCTAGAGGCATCAAATATCGTAATGCCCGCCTTTAATGCTGTATAAATATTCGCAAGGCCCATCCCCTTTGTATCATGAAAATGTAGAGCGATTTTATCGGCGGGAAAGCGTTCAAGCAAAATGTCCAACCGTCTTTCTACTTGCAGCGGATGAGCTTCTCCAATGGTGTCTCCGAGAGAAATTTCATCAATGCCGCATGAGAGCAGGTATTCCGTTAATCGCAGCACTTGGTCCATTGGCACTTGTTTTTCATAGGGGCAGCCAAACACGGTAGAAAGATATGCGCGAGTCTTTCGCCCCTCTGCTTTTAAATCGGCTGTCATTTGTTTGATCACAGGAAGCGTTTCCTGTATGGACTGATTCATATTCTTTTTGTTATGTGTTTCACTCGATGAGACAAACATAGCGCCGATATCAAGGTTTGCTTCAAAAAAATGAGCTAAGCCTTTTTCATTGGGAATGAGTGCAGCATAGGTGATCTTGTCTTTTTTGTTTAATGATTGGGCTAGTTCTCTGGCGTCTTTTAAGGCTGGAACCCATGCCGGATGGACAAATGATGTGACTTCAATATAAGGGAGCTGGGCTGCTGCGAGTAAATCAATCCACGTTCGCTTCTCGTTTGTGTCCAGCCAAACGGATTCATTTTGCAGTCCGTCCCGCGGACCGACCTCTCTAATAAGCACGCTTTTTGGTAATGCCATGTGGCTTCCCTCCTATACTGTCAGCTCCAAAAGCACCTCTCCCTCATCGACAAATTCACCTTCTGCCTTATACACTTTGCTAATTACACCTGCCTCTTCTGCAACAATCGGAATCTCCATTTTCATTGATTCTAAAATGGCGACCTCCTGCCCTTTTTGCACTACATCGCCTTGTTTTACAAGAAGCTTCCATAGGTTGCCGGCCATTTGTATTGTGACGGTTTTCATGAACGGTTTTCCTCCCTTCTTTTCATCAGAAAATCGGTTGTCATACTGCCATGTAAAAAGGCAGAAGATCCGGCCATTTCCCTTAAAAGCGGTAAATTGGTTTTGATCCCTTCTATTTCATATGCTTGTAATGCCGTTTTTAATCGTTCTATTGCGACTTTTCGGGTATCGCCGTAAACAATCATTTTCGCAATCATTGGATCGTAAAATGGCGTAATGACGCTTCCACTCGTGACGCTTGACTCATGACGGATATATGAGGCTTCAGGTGCAGAAAGCCGAGTGATTGTTCCTGGTGATGGATAAAATGTGACAGGATCTTCAGCGTAGATTCTCACTTCGATGGCATGCCCAATTGGATGAATGTCCTCCTGATTGAAAGCCAGCGGCTCTAATGCAGCGATTTTCAGCTGCTCTTCGACAAGATCAATGCCTGTGATTTCTTCTGTGACAGGGTGTTCTACTTGTAATCTCGTATTCATTTCTAAGAAATAAAATTGCTGGTTTTCATCGACTAAACATTCAATCGTCCCTGCATTTTCGTACCCAATGGCTTTGGCAGCTTTGACGGCCATTTGCCCCATTTGATGCCTCACTTCTTCATCGAGACAGACAGCTGGCGCTTCTTCAATGATTTTCTGATGTCTTCTTTGGAGTGAACAGTCTCTTTCATATAAGTGAACCCCATGGCCGAAGGAATCAAAAAGGACTTGAATTTCAATATGGCGCGCATGCTCAATCACCTTTTCCATGTACAAAGTACCGTCATTAAAAAAGCTTTGCGCCCTTTTTTGATTTCCTTCAAACGCTCTGTACAGCTCTTCGTCATTTCGGACGAGCTGCATGCCAATTCCTCCTCCGCCGCTCGATGCCTTCAGCATAATGGGATAACCGAGCGTCTTTGCTTTATTGACCCCATCGTCCGCATCATTGAGCGGGGCCGAAATACCTGGAACGATTGGGATTCCAGCTTGTTCCATTGTCTTTCTCGCTTCAATTTTATTCCCCATTTGCTGAATGACTTGTGCAGATGGTCCAATAAAGGCGATGCCTTCACTGCGGCAGCGTTCAGCAAATGCTGCATTCTCTGATAAAAGGCCATATCCAGGGTGGATGGCATCTGTATTTGTTTGTTTGGCAACCTCGATGATCGCCTCCATGTTTAAATAGCTTTCAGATACTTTTGAGCCACCGATAAAATAGGCGCTGTCTGCCTCTTGCACATGAAGTGCATACTGATCTGCCTCTGAATAGACGGCAACCGTTTTAATGCCGAGCCGTTTACATGTCCGAATCATTCTACGGGCAATTTCGCCTCGATTGGCGATCAATACTTGTTGAAACATCGCTGCCTTCACTCCTTTATTAGATCAAGCGCCTGCTTTTTTAGTCGAAACTTTTGAATCTTTCCTGAGGCGGTCATTGGATACTCATCTGTAATGAAAAAGTATTTCGGGATTTTGTAGCGTGCCATTTGAGACTGACAATAGCTGGTTAATTTATCAATCGAGACCGTTTGGCCTTGTTTGAGCCGAATGAACGCAGCGGCTTCTTCTCCGTATGTCTCGTCAGGAATGCCTACGACCTGTGCGTCTAGAATAGCGGGATGCGTGTAAAGGACATCCTCAATCTCTTTTGGGTACACATTCTCTCCGCCTCTGATGATCATATCTTTGAGCCGTCCTGTGATTTTTACATAGCCGTCCTGATCCATCTCAGCTAAATCCCCTGTATGAAGCCACCCGTCCTCGTCAATGACTTCATTTGTGGCTTCTTCGTTTTTATAGTAGCCTTTCATGACGTGATAACCTCTTGTACACAGTTCCCCTTGCTCCCCTCTTGGTACTTCTTCTGACGTACCCGGTAAGACAATTTTCACTTCGATTTGAGGAAGCGCACGTCCGACCGTTTGAACCCGTCTTTCAAATGAATCATCGGTTCTTGTTTGGGTAATGACAGGTGAGCTTTCGGTCTGACCATAGGCAATCGTGAGTTCTCTGAGTCCCATTTTTTCTATGACGGCTTTCATGACATGGGATGGACAGAGCGAGCCGGCCATAATGCCCGTTCGTAATGTGGACAGATCATAAGAGTGGAAATTTGGATGATCGAGCTCTGCGATGAACATCGTCGGCACACCGTGAAGAACGGTGCACTTTTCCTTTTCAACTGTTTGAAGGACTCGCTCCGGATGGAAAGATTCAAGTGGGATGATCGTTCCCCCTTTTGTTAGACAAGCAAGCACACCAAGAACAGAGCCAAAGCAATGAAAAAACGGTACAGGGATACACATACGGTCTTGCTCTGTTAACTTCATACAATCTGCGATTTGACTGGCATTACAGACGATGTTTGTATGACTAAGCATGACTCCTTTTGGATAACCGGTTGTGCCTGAGGTATATTGCATATTCATGACGTCATCAGGCACGAGTTCATCCATTCGGTTCTCCCATTCATGCTCCTTTGTTCTTTTGGCAGCCACTTGAAGACTGTCCCAGCTGCGCATGCCGTTTGGTACGCGCTGACCGATATACACGCAGCTTTTTAAATAAGGATATTGTGCGGATGTGATCTCACCATGATGAGCTGTTTGAAGCTCTGGAATCAGCTCTTCAAGCATGTTGACATAGGAAGTTTCTTTAAAGCCGTCTACGATAAACAGCATTTTGCTATCAGAATGCTTGAGTAAATAAGCGAGTTCCTGTGATTGAAAATTGGTATTTACAGTGACAAGAACAGCTCCAATGGAGGCGCAGGCAAATTGCAGGATGAGCCATTCTGGAACATTTGGTGCCATGATGGCGATATGATCACCTTTTTGAACACCGAATGCCATGAGACCTTTCCCTGTTTCCTTCACCTCCCTATAAAACGCTTCGTATGAATAGCGTAAAGAACGTTCTGGATAAACAATGGCTTCATGTGCTGGGTGCCGCTCCTTTTTCTCTCTTAATAGGGAGCCAATCGTTTGTGGATGAATCGACATCATTGCTTTCCTCCCTCACCAATAGTAAGCGTTTTCATTCTGGTGCTACGCTAACATCTGTCTTGCGATGACGAGCCGCTGAATTTCAGAGGTTCCTTCTCCAATTTCCATCAGCTTCGCATCTCTCACGAGTCGTTCAACACCACATTCTTTCATATAGCCTGTTCCGCCATGAATTTGAACCGCATCAAGACTTGCTTTTGTCGCCATTTCAGAAGCGAAAAGTTTGGCATAGGCGGCTTCCTTTGTAAACGGTTTGCCTTGATCTTTCAGCCAAGCGGCTTTCCAGACCATTTGTCTTGCAAGCTCAATTTGCATCGCCATATCCGCCAGCTTAAACTGAATGGCTTGAAACGATGAGAGGGTCTGCCCGAATTGCTTTCTTTCTTTTGCATAAGAAAGCGAAGCATCAAGTGCCGCTTGCGCAATTCCAACAGATAAAGCAGCAATGGAAATTCGTCCCCCGTCTAATGTATATAAAAATTGCTTGAACCCTTTCGCTGGGTCTCCTAATATATGATGTGCCGGGACACGCACTTCGTCTAAAAGGATCTCAGCCGTATCTGAACCGCGAACCCCCATTTTGTCATATGGATTTGTAATCGACAGCCCCTTTTGTCCTTTCTCCACAATGAAGGCTGAGATGATCGGACGACCATGTTCATCATCATCTGTCACAGCGGTGACAATAATTGTTCTAGCAAAATTGGCATTTGTAATCCAGCACTTCTCACCGCTGATGACATATTCTTGTCCGTCTTTGATTGCTTTTGTTTTCGTTCCTTTTGCATCTGATCCTGCGTTTGGTTCTGTTAATCCGAAGGAACCGAGTGCTGTTCCAGACGCTAGCGGAACAAGGTGATCCATCTTTTGCTCCTCCGTACCGAAATAATAAAGCGGGCTTGCGCCTAAGGAGACAGCAGCGGCATAGCTAAGACCTGTACTGGCACACTGCTTTCCGATTTCCTCTACAGCCAGCGCATACGATATCGTATCTCCTCCTGACCCTCCATATTTCTCTGGAAAGGGTATACCCATAAAGCCGAGTTCCCCCATTTTTTGAAATGTTTTGACAGGAAATACAGCCTGTTTATCAATCGTTTGAGCGAGCGGTGCAATTTCTGTTTTTGCAAATTCTTTAACCATCTGGCGGATCATTTGCTGCTCTTTCGTTAATTCAAAATCCATTGTGCTTCCCCCTTTGGCGCTTTTCTATCATATTTATTAATCAAGTAGCTGCTTCATGCCAAGCTTAATTGAATTCAGAAAATTAAAATAAAAATAGTAAAAAAAGCATAAATGGAGGAAAGTCCTCATTTATGCTTTCTTTGTTATTTGACTGTTTTTGTAGAAGGCTTGCTTTCATGGTGAAGGCGATTGAGCGCTGTCACTTTGTAGGTATATGTCTTTTTCTGATGTACTGAAAGGTCTTTGACAAGTGTCATTGTGCCTTTCTCTTTTCTGACCGTTTGGATTAATTCATACGTCCCTTTTTTCGACAGTCGATAGACTGCATAATAGGATGCAGTAGAGTGCGGATCATGTTGAATCCTTAAAACTGCGCCATCTTCTCTCTTGTTCACAGCATGGATGATTGGTTTTTTGGGCGCTTTTTGTTGAAGCCATGGCATCTCTGGAATGATAGCCGGTTTGCTATAGGTTTCTTCTATTAATCGATTCTTGATATTCAACGGGTTTCGATTGATATCCTTTAAACTAAAATGCATACTTCCCTGCACGAGCTGAGACTGCCTGTTCAGCTTGATTTGGCGAATATACTCCTCGGGATCTGACCAAGCAGGATCACTGTTTTGATTGATTTTATACGTCGCTTGACCAATGTAAAGGTGAACGGGCTCTCCCTTTACTTCATGAGACCACCATTTCGTTAGCACGTCATAGGAGGCTGCCTGAAAGCCAATGCTCCAGTAAATTTGCGGGGCTACGTAGTCAATATTGTGCTGCTGAATCCACTGTCTTGTATCAGCATATAAATCATCGTAATTGGTCATGCCTGCTGTTGTGTTTGAACCAGTTGGATCATCTTTCATGTTACGCCATACACCGAATGGACTAATACCAAATTTCACATACGGCTTTTCTTTTTTAACGGCTTCATTGATTTGCCTCACCAATTGGTTTACATTATCTCTTCGCCAATCTTCTATGTGTGTAAATGCTTTTTTTCCATAGGTTTCATACGTTTCTTGATCTGGAAATGGGACACCGGCCATTTTATTTGGATAAAAATAATCGTCCATATGCACCGCATCAATATCATAATTCTTCACAACTTCCGCTATGCCTCCTACTATGAATTTCTGAGCGTCAGGAATGCCGGGATTGTAGTAAAGCTGATTTCCGTAGGCAATGGTCCAGTCAGGATGTGCTTTTGCAGGATGATCGGCTGACAGCCGGCTGAGGTCTGTATGATTCATTGTGATTCGATATGGGTTAAACCAAGCGTGAAATTCGAGGCCTCGTTTATGTGCTTCTTCTACCATAAACGCAAGCGGGTCATATCCAGGATCTTTCCCTTGCGTTCCGGTCAAATATTCTGACCATGGTCCATATTCCGAAGGATAAAAGGCATCTGCTGTTGGTTTAATTTGCATGATGACGGCGTTCATATTCATCGCTTTGATCTCGTCTAACAGATGAATGAACTCTCGTTTTTGCTCTTGGGCGAGCAGTCCTTTCTTTGATGGCCAATCTAAGTTATAGACCGATGCAACCCAAACCGCTCGCATCTCCCGGCTGCTCTCAAGCGTCCCGTTCATCAAAGGGCGAGCTAGACTGCTAGATGGAATCAATAAGAAGACACACATAAAAGCAAATGTTAGAAACATGATGCTGATTTTTTTCAGCATGATTTGCATCACCTCATGCTAAGTTTATTCTGAGGTTCGAAATGGAATGCCAGCAGATGGTGTAAGCAAGATGTTTTTCATTTGATGGAGCTGATCTTCCGGAACTTCGCATGCTTCGATTAAATATCGCTCTGCACTTCCATATGTCTCCATCATTTCTTTCAGCACATCCTCAAGATAATCCTTCTGCACACCGAGAAGCGGCTGGATTTGTTCTTTTGACACCCGGTATAAACTCATCATGCGAACAAATCTTTGCTGCCTTTTCACAAGCATCTGCACGCCTTCATTGGAGCGCATGTATTCATCTAAAACGGTATGAACCGAGACACCTGCTACTAATTGAATGAGCGCAGATAAAAAGCCTGTACGGTCCTTTCCGCTTGTACAGTGAAGCATGAGCGGATAATTTTCCTCATCTGACAGTATTGTGAACAATTGCTGAATCTCTTTTTTTCGCTCAGTGAGCATGCTTTGATATAAATATTTCATGATCGGCGTAAAGGATAGAGACCTTCCTTTTGTTGTCAGCATACGAAACATGCTCCATTTACTAGGCATCATACTGTCAGGCTGCATAGGGATATGAACAATTTTGTCATGTTCCTTGATCTTTGGTGGGTTTGATTTGCGTTCTGAGCTTGTCCGGAGGTCACAAACGGTTTGAATCCCAAGTGTTGAGAACGTGCATTTATCTTGTTTTGTGAGACGTGATAAATCTGCGGATCGATAAATCATGCCTTGTTTGATGACCATTTCATCCGTTGTTTGGAGTCCGCCGACTTCTCTAAAATTCGCAAGCTTTGAAAATTGTATGTTGGATTGATTCATAGGAGTGAAAATCCTTTCTATCCTCTTTTCTCTATCATACGCTTTTATGGAATATGAGAAAAGCTAAGCGAAAAAACCATTAAGCCTCCATATGGATCAGTGTCATCTTTTGCCTGAAATTATTGTTATAATAGAATCAGCATATTCGTATTGATTGGAGATTATAGCATGATAAAAACAAAACGTATTCAGCAAATAAAAGAGTATGTGTTTGACCGGGAATCTGCCTCTCTTGATGAGCTTGTGGCACATTTTGGCGTCTCAAAAAACACAATACGCCGAGATGTACAAGCATTGGTAGAATCCGGCGTGCTCAAAAAAGTCTATGGCGGCGTTGCTGTGAATCACTCAACTTTAGTCGTATATCAGGAGCGAAAGACGCGGCAGCTGAGTAAAAAACAATTGATCGGACAGGCCGCCGCCGCTTTTGTCGAACAGGGTGATATGATTTTTGTTGATTCTGGTACGACAACGCTTGAGATGCTTCCTTATTTGACAGAGAAACAGATAACTGTTGTGACAAATAACGTGGATTTCATTACGCAGGCCATGCCTTATGAAAATCTCACCATCTTTTCGACCGGCGGCATGCTAGAGAGAAAAACAAATTCTTTCGTTGGCTATCAAAGTGTAGAGCGTCTAAAAGCATATAATGTCAATAAAGCGTTTATTGCGTCAACTGGTTTATCCATTGATCATGGGGTCACGAATTCTTCCCCGCTTGAGACAGATATAAAAAAGACACTTGTTGAAAAAAACGCGAAAACCTTTTTATTAGTCGATGATAGTAAATTTGATCATTATGCTTTGACCACGTTTTGTGATTTAAAAGAAATAGACGTCGTCGTGACCAACGAGCAGCCTTCTAAAAATTATCTTCAATATGGAAAAGAGCATGATGTGAAGTTTGTCACGCCTTAGTTCATGCAGAAAAAGCCAAGAGCATTTTGGCTTTTTTCTTTTGCACAATGGTTGAAAAGGGAAATGCCGATTGGAGCCTTTGGGTGGGAAAAGCACCATTTTGCTATCAAAAAACGGCTCAGGAATTTGAGCCGTTTTTTGGTTCATTCATTTTCAAGCTGCAGGATCAAGTGGAATAAATAACGGTATACCGCTGAGATCGCATCAATAATAGGCGTATCTTCTTGGATGTTCTCAAGTTCAAGCAGCGGAATATTGATATCAAATAAGCCGTCTTGTCCATTAAATTGGAGCTGAGCACCATTTAATTCTGAGAGCATCTCTTTTAGTAATCCTGTATCTTTTTTAGGACGTTTCAATCCGAATAATGCGGTATACGTCTGAAATACTTCATCCCATTCTATGGCCAGTCCATCGACTTTCACCACATCAAACCATTTCGATTCGATATAAATGAATTCGTTTGGTTGTTTTTTTACATATGTAAGGGGTGTATTTAAAAAGGACACGGCTTCTGTTTGAATCATTTCCTCTGATTCCTTGTCCACACGCTCTATATAGCTATCGGCAAAGCGTGCTTCTTCTTTCATTTTTGCCCCTTCTAACGGCCAATTTTGACGTGCAGCTTCGGCATATTCAAAGTCTGTAAGCGCCTGCCCTTCTTTCAGTAAATCTTGTAAGCGATTTTGCAGTGACATGGCTGTATCTCCTTTCATCTACGTCATTTGCGTTTTTTATTTTAGCATAACACAGGAAAAGAAAGATATGCCTAAGCATATGATATCATAGTGTAAAAAGAAACATCTCGGAGGGGACCGTTTTGCTCACAATGACACTGGCAGAAAAAATCGTAGACGAGATCAAAAAGGTACTGACGGAAGAAATCATCATCACACAACCAAACGGTACCATCATTGCCGCAACAGATCCAGCACGCATTGGTCAATTTCATGAAGGCGCATATGTCACGTCCTTTGAAGGGCAGAAACGAATCCTCACAAAGGATGACCAGCAGCATATGAAAGGCGTCAAAGCCGGCATCAATCTGCCTATTTATTTTAAGCAAGAGGTCATTGGTGTGATTGGGATGACAGGAGATCCTGTGCACGTGTCCCCTTTTGGCGACATTTTACGTAAAATGACAGAGCTGCTCATTCAAGAGCATGAATTCTTTCAAGAAACGGAAACAGATGAACGACAGCTTGAAGCGTTTGTGTTTGACTGGCTTCATCTGCCAGAGACAGCTGTTGATATCACTGAAAAGGCGCAGCGGCTGCATCTTGATGTCAAAAAGCAGCGTGCGGTGGTACTGATTGATTGTCAAGATGAATCGTTTATGAAGCAGGATCAATATCAAGTGATGAAGGACAAACTGCACCTCACGAGTCAGGAGATTATCGTGCGCTGGGGACATGCGCGGTTTTTGCTCATGCTGGAAACGACGTCTGGTGATCGTGATGCATTTCAGCAGCGCCTGTTCCGTATCCATGCTGCGCTCGCAGCCCTTTCTTCATCAAGAATGTTGATTGGTGCGGGGAAACCATCAGCTTCTCATGTCATGAAGCAGTCCTTTCATCAAGCCTTTCGCGCTTTAAAATTGGCGCATGCTGATACACCGATTGTATTTGATGAAGATTTGACACTTGAGCTTTTGATTGAGGAAATCAGTCAGGAAACGAAAGGTGTGTTTCTCGATCGAACGATTGCGCCCCTTCTCCCCTATTCTGAACTAGTGAAAACATTGCGGGTACTCATAGCTTCTGATTACTCATTGAAACATACAGCTGAAGCCATGCATGTACATATTAATACACTGCATTACAGGTTAAAACGTATTCAGGATTTAACGACACTTGATCCAAAACGGATGCAAGATGCGATGCTCTTTTATTTGGCATTGATGCTGTTGGATGATGATACAAAGAAACCTATAAAACAGCGTGATATTTTGTAGAATCGTCCATAGGCATGAGACGGTTCTTTTTTTATACTGAAAGAAACGAGTGGGAGTGATTGCACATGTTAGATTCAGAATTTTCAAATCAATTAAAAGACATTGTCGGTGCGTCTTATGTCCAAGACAGCAAGGCGGATCGTCTTGCCTACTCTTATGATGCGACACCAAATTTTCAACATATGCCAGATGCTATTGTAAGCCCTCACACAGCTGAGGAAGTGCAGGAAATCGTGCGGCTTTGCGCTCAATACAACGTGCCAATTGTGCCAAGAGGATCGGGTACAAATCTTTGTGCAGGAACATGCCCTGCTCAAGGCGGATTAGTCATTCTTTTCAAAAGAATGAACCAATTAATAGAAATAGACGAAGAAAACCTGACCGCAACGGTACAGCCTGGTTTGATTACGCAAGAATTCATTCGGCAAGTCGAGGAAAAAGGTCTCTTCTACCCGCCTGACCCAAGCTCGATGAAAATTTCCACATTAGGCGGAAATATTAACGAAAATTCAGGGGGGCTGAGAGGTTTAAAGTATGGGGTGACAAGAGATTACGTGCTTGGACTTGAAGTGGTTCTGCCAAATGGTGACATCATCAAAACAGGCGGGAAGCTGGCAAAGGATGTGGCTGGATATGATATGACTCGATTGTTCGTTGGTTCAGAAGGAACGCTCGGAATTGTCACAGAAGCCACGTTGAAGCTCCTGCCGCTTCCAGAAACGAAACAAACGATGCTTTGTTTATACGAAAGCCTAGAAGAAGCCGCTACTTCTGTTTCAGCTATCATTGCTGAGCGCATTATTCCTGCTACATTAGAATTCATGGATCAGCCGACCCTTGCAGTCGTTGAAGATTTTGCAAAAATCGGCCTGCCTACTGATGTTCAGGCAGTGTTATTAATCGAACAGGACGGCATCCCTGAGGCTGTTTCACGTGATATCAAAAAAATGGCTGAAGTCTGTCAGCGGCATGGGGCAAAAAGCGTCAATATCGCCCGCTCTGAAGAAGAGGCAAGTACGCTCTTAACGGCGAGACGCTCAGCTTTATCTGCCCTCGCCCGGCTCAGCCCGACCACTATTTTAGAGGATGCCACCGTTCCTCGTTCTGAAATTGCCAACATGGTTCGAGCGATTGAAGAAATTGCTCAAAAATACGACGTGACTATTTGTACATTTGGGCATGCAGGTGATGGGAACTTACATCCTACTTGTGCAGCAGATGCAAGAAATGAAGAAGAAATGAAACGTGTAGAAGCAGCCTTTCAGGCCATTTTTGAAAAAGCCGTTGCACTTGGCGGCACCATTACGGGTGAACATGGCGTAGGTCTCATGAAAGCGCCCTATTTGGAGCTGAAGGTCAAAAAAGAAGGAATTGCTGCGATGAAAGCGATCAAACAGGCGCTAGACCCTGCTCATATCATGAATCCTGATAAAGTGTTTGGAAAATCAACAAGAAAGCGGGTGGTGGTCTCATGAGTCAAAAAGAGATTCAGCAAAAATTCCAGCAGCAAATGGATGAAAAGGAACTGCTCAACTGCATGCGCTGCGGCTTTTGCCTGCCTTCCTGCCCTACCTATATTGAATCTGGGCAACAAGAAACACACTCTCCTCGGGGACGAATTGCGTTAATGAAGGCGGTCAGAGACGGTATCATTGAACCTGATGAAGATGTTGAACACTCCCTCAATCTCTGTCTCGGCTGCCGGGCATGTGAACCGGTCTGCCCTTCAGGCGTCAAGTATGGGCGGTTACTGGAAGATGCAAGAGACATCATTCAGCAGCATAAACCACAATCGTTACCCGTCAAATTGATGAGGCGCATGGTGTTTAAAGGTCTCTTCCCTTCACAAAGCCGTATGCGGAAAGCAGCTGGCCTTCTTCGATTTTATCAAACATCTGGTCTGCAAACGGCCGCCCGCAAGACTCGCATGCTAAAGGTGCTTCCCTCACATTTACAGCTGATGGAACAGGCGCTTCCAAAGGTGCCGCCTCAAAAGAAAAATCGTTTGAAAAAATATAAAGCCATTGGTCCAGTAAAAAAACGGGTGGCCTTTTTTTCCGGCTGTTTAATGGATACGGTTTTTTCCAGTACAAATAAAGCGACGATTCAGCTCCTTCAGCTCGCAGGCTGCGATGTTATCGTTCCTCCTATCCAGACGTGCTGCGGAGCGCTTCATGGTCATAGCGGAGAAAAGGACCAAGCGAAACAGTTAGCCAAGCGGAATATTGAAGCATTTGAGGAAACGGATGCTGAAGCCATTGTCATGAATGCGGGCGGCTGCGGCGCCTTTTTAAGTGATTATGGTCATTTGCTGAAGGATGATCCAGCTTTTCAAAAACGAAGTGAGGCCTTTTCGCAGAAGATAACAGATATATCCACCATCCTTGTAGAGCTAAAGTTTCACCGCCACGCGCCATTGGCCTTACCAGAGCAGGTCATCACCTACCAAGACTCTTGTCATTTACGGAATGGAATGGGTGTAGATAAGGCGCCGAGGGTACTTATGAAAGCCATTGAAGGTGTGACGTTGAAAGAAATGAAACATGCAGATCGCTGCTGCGGTTCAGCAGGCATTTACAACATTTTGCAACCAAAAATGTCGATGCAAATTTTAGATCATAAGATGATGGAAGCAAATCAAACAGCAGCGACAGCGATTGTTACATCTAATCCAGGCTGTCAGCTGCAAATGGCGGCAGGCGTCAAAAAGTCAGGACATGCGCATGACATGAGGGCTGTTCATCTAGCTGACTTTTTATTAGAAGCCGTTCAATATGGAAAAAAAGCGTCTAGTTCATGAAGGGGACTGACCCCCGTTTTTGAGACAGGGATCAAAACACCTTTACGAAACAGCCAGTTGCCGAAACTCTTTTGGTGACTGGCTGTTTAATTTCAATTGAATTCGGATATTGTTATAATAATCAATATACTCCCTGACTGTTTTTTCTACAATGGCTGTTGTAGTGTTTGTCAGGTGGTGGAGATAAAATCCTTCTGATTTTAAACTTGAGTGGAAGGATTCGATGGGGGCATTATCAGCGGGCATTCCCTTACGGGACATGCTCATGGTAATGCCTTTTTCCTTTATCTCCTTTTGATAAGCATAAGAAGTGTAGACCGAACCTTGATCACTATGAAGTACGCAGCCTTTAGGCAGTGTCTTTAACTGCTTCAATGTATCTAAAACAAGAGAAACATCCTGTTTATCACCAATCGTATAAGCCACAATCTCACTTGTATATAAATCTTTTATGCTGGATAGATAAAGCATTTTTTGCCCAAATGGCAAATACGTGATATCTGTCACCAGTTTTTCAAGTGGCTTGGTCGCAGAAAAATCTCGTTTTAAGTGATTTTCTGCAATAGGGTTGACCGGTCTGTTTACGCTTTTTCACTTTCACACGACACTGCAAACCGTAGGTTTGCATCATTCGTTGTACTCTCTTATGGTTGATCTTCATTTCTTTGCGTAGAAGAGCCGTTATTTTACGATACCCATACGTATACTTGTGCAACTTACAAAGTGTTGAAATAAGCTTGATTAACCCATGTTGCTTTGAGTGATGATGATCTTGTTTTTTCCAACGATAAAATGTTGATTTAGCCACTTCAAATAGCTGACAGAATTCACTGACACTCACTTTATCTTTTACCGTTTCGTAGATCGACACGAGTGCTTCTTTCTCCACCACCTTTCCCATTCTCGGTACTTTTTTAATATGTCTATTTGTTGATTTAGATAGCGATTTTCTGTTTTCAATCTCTCGTTTTCATCTTGGTATTCAGGTCCTTTACCGTATGAATACTGCTTTCCAACAGGTTGATGAAACCGGTGGGTTTCACCATTGTGATACCACTTCATCCAAGTTTTCACTTGTGTTTTATTCTTAATTCCTAGCTTGTCCATGATTTCTTTTGTTGAGACTCCTGCCAACTTCATCTGAACCGCCTCTTCTTTTACACTTGCGGGGTAACTGACTCTTGTTCCCATACAAAAAACACCTCCAAATTGTTTTCAGATATGATATACCCGATTTTCAACTTAAAGGTGTTTTTATTTGTCTCACTTTATGGGGTCAGTCCCGTTCTTCCTTTCTCATACAGTCTTTTTTAATCTTCATCTTTGACGTCGGGGTCCTCAGGAATCGGTTCATTTAAGATTTCTTGGATGAGCTCTTTATATTGCTTTAGCTGCTTCATATGGGTTTGAAACTGTCCTTGATAAATCAAATATGATTCTCCGTCGAATACGTAACGGATCTTTTTTTGCTGCATTAATTTTTCAATATACGCTTCTGATACTTCGAGGTATTCAGCTGTTTCTGCAATTGTTAAATACATGAATGTGCACCACCGTTTGTTTTATCTCACAAATTATATCACGAGCTGGTGAAAAAACGGATCCAGTCTGTTCATGTTTTTTTCATCTTTTCTTCACTGATTCGTCAACTCGTTTTTGTACAGTAGTTATACACCCACTCAAACACTAGGAGGTGACGGTCCTTCACATGACAAAGAGAAACATTCGGACCTATGCGGCATTTTCAATCGTAGGCGTCAGCAATACGCTGATTGATTTTATTATCTTCTTTTTTCTCACTGCCTGCCTTGTCCCCTCTTTTCTTGCACAGTGCCTTTCCTATACTGCAGGAATGCTGAACAGTTATATTTGGAATCGAAAATGGACGTTTCAAGTGAAAAAGAAAGCTGATAAATGGGAATGGATCAAATGGATCACTGTCAACGGGGCAGCGTGTCTCCTTACTTATGTTGTCTTATATGTCACGCAGCTAGCAGGTTTCTCATTATTCATCAGTAAAGCAGTTGGCACCCTAGTGGGCCTTATGATCACTTTTACTGGAAGCCGCATTTGGGTTTTTCAAACAGAAAGTAAACCATCAGAAATGGAGTGATGATTCAATGAACATCAAAAAAGCCGTTATACCAGCAGCAGGATTAGGTACACGTTTTTTACCAGCTACTAAAGCACAGCCAAAGGAAATGCTACCTATTATCGACAAACCCGCTATTCAATACATAGTAGAGGAGGCTGTTCAATCTGGAATTGAAGATATTCTCATTATTACAGGAAGGAATAAAAAATCTATTGAAGATCACTTTGACCGCTCGATTGAGCTTGAACAAAATTTGCTCGAAAAAGGGAAAAAGGAACAACTGGCTGAAATCAAGCATATTGCAGATATGGCCAATATTCATTATATCCGCCAAAAGGAACCTTTAGGCCTTGGACATGCGGTATTATGTGCACGTCATTTTACCGGAAATGATCCTTTTGCGGTTCTTTTAGGGGATGATGTGATGGTATCAGAAAAGCCAGCTCTCTCTCAGCTCATGGAAGTCTATGAGGAGAAACAAAGAGAGGTCATTGGTGTTCAGCAAGTGGATCGTCTAGATGTCAACAAGTATGGTATGATAAGACCAGCTAGAGTAGACGGTCAAGTGATTGAAGTCACAGACTTGGTGGAAAAGCCAGCTATTCATGAGGCGCCTTCCGATTTAGCCGTGATGGGCAGATACATTCTCACCCCGTCAATTTTTTCAGTTTTAGAAAAAATTGAGAGAGGTGCCGGTAACGAAATACAGCTGACAGATGCTCTGAGATTCATTGCACATCAATCCCCTATTTATGCAAAACAATTAGATGGCATGAGGTTTGATGTCGGCGATAAACTTGGCTCTTTTAAGGCAGCGGCCGAAATTGGATTAATGCGTCATGATATGCGGTCAGCCATGCTAGCATATATGCAAAGCATACTCATGAGAGAAGCAAAACAAGCATAAGCTCTTATCAGGATGCTTGAAGAAAATTCGTATTTAAAGGCAGAGTGAAATGAATGGGAACCTTGTTTACTGAAATTTTAACCTGGCTGACCAGCCTTGGTTACGCAGGTGTTGCACTTGGACTTATGATTGAAATTATTCCAAGTGAAATTGTCCTTGCCTATGGCGGATATATGGTGTCAACAGGCACCATTGGTTTTGTTGGAGCTGTCATTGCTGGAGTCATTGGAGGAACGCTTGCCCAGTGCTTTATTTACTGGATTGGTCTTTACGGCGGGAGACCTTTTTTAACAAAATACGGGAAATATTTATTCATCCACGAGCATCATATTGCTACGGCAGAGCGCTGGTTTGACCGCTATGGAACAGGTGTCGTGTTTACAGCACGATTTATCCCTGTTGTGCGCCATGCGATCTCGATTCCAGCTGGTATTGCCAAAATGCCATTTTTCAAATTTGTTCTCTTGACAGGACTAGCCGCCATCCCTTGGTCCATCCTATTTATTTATCTCGGTATGCAGCTTGGGACAAAATGGGATCATATTCAAAGTGTTGCTCACGCTTATACAACGCCGATTATGGCCATTGCCATCGTCCTCATCGTTCTGTATTTCGTACTGAAAAAAATTCGCACGAATCGAAAACGGACAATCTAACGAAAACGCCTTCCACACATATTGTGAAAGGCGTTTTTTTATGAGTGTGTCGATTGTTTTTTCATATATTGGGATAATTCCATAATCATTGCACCCATTCTCTCAAGTGACGGGGTAAGAATGCGGTTGACTCCCTCTTCTTTTAAACCTTCAGCTGTGACTTTTCCGACAGCGACAGCCAATACATGTTGCTCGAATAAAGCTTGCAATTCTTCTTTTCTGCCCCATTCTGCTGCTATCTTGAAAAAAGCATGAACCTGGACAGCGGTCGTAAAACAAACAGCATGGACCGTTCCTTCTTTCATTTCTTGAAGCAGCGTTTCAGCAACCTCTGGTTCAGGAGGCGTGTGCTGATATGGCAGCAGCTGCAAAACATCTGCTCCCTTGTCATGTAAAAACTGGATGAGAGCTGGCGCGTTTTCACCGTGAAGCTGCACCATAACACGCTTGCCTTGAAACTCTTTGTCTTCAAGCTTTGAAATGAGGTCACGAACGGTTCCATCTTCATCAGAAACATCTGGCTGAATTCCGCGTTTTTTTAGAGCCGCAAAGGTTTTGTACCCTCTGGAAGCGATGTGCGCGTTTGATAAAATGTTCATAAAAGCGTCTCCAAGCTGCAGCTCTTCTGCACTTTCAATTAATGTTTCTGTGCCAATTCCCGTTGTTAAAATCACCCAGTCAGATCCCTGCTTCACAAAGGTTTCAATCCCCGGCTTTAACTCTTCTTTGGCTAAAAATACAGTTCCTTGAAGAGAACGAATAACGGCTTGTCCTCCTTGCTTTTCAACAAGTGTACGCATTTCTTCAGTTTTTCTCGTTCCACAAATGGCAATGGTTTTTCCAGCTAAGCCTTTACTCATTCTATCCCTCTTTTTCTATCACAAGTATATGTATTAAATATAGATTGATTTGGAAGACCATGCAAGTGTCTACTAAAAAAGAGCTTGACGTTTCTATCGAATTCGAGTATCTTTTGTAAGTGCAAATTGTAGGAGGTCATGATGGAAAAACAGAATGTTCAAGCAATTCGATTATCAATTGCAGACCCAACACCACTTGGTTTGTTTGGTTTAGCAATGGTGACGCTTGTTGCGTCCTCTCAAAAATTAGGAATGACAGATGGCACTTCCCTTATCTTACCTTGGGCTATCTTCCTTGGAGGAATCGCGCAACTCATCGCGTCCATACAAGATTCAAAGCATCATAATATTTTTGGAGCGACTGCTTTTGGGGCGTTCGGCCTTTTTTGGATGGGTGTTGGAACCACTTGGCTCATTCAAGCTGGCGTTTTTGGGAAAACGCTTGCGGGAGCTGCTGATCCAAAACAATTAGGTTTTGCTTTTATTGGTTATTTAATTTTCAGCTTATTTATGACGATTGGTGCAATGGAAACACATAAAGTGTTATTTATGATTTTCGTCTTTATTGATTTCTTATTCATTGGCCTTTCCCTTAGCTCGTTTGGTGTGATGTATGATGTGACTCATATGATGGCTGGAATTGCAGAATTGATCATTTCCCTGCTTTCATTTTATGGTTCTGCAGCTGTTGTACTGAATACCCATTTTGGGCGGATCGTACTGCCAGTTGGCCAGCCATTTCGCATTTTTACAAAAGCATAAATAAAAAAGAACTGCTCTTTGCAGTTCTTTTTTGATGCTTATTTTTCTTGTTCCTCTTGAAAGATATCCGCAATGATTTCATAAGAACGCATTCTTTCTTGATGGTCATACATATCAGAATTAATCATCACTTCATCTGCTTGCGTCGCTTCAATAAAGGCTTCCAATTCTTTTTTCACCTTTTGTTTATCCCCAATGATCGTTGAGCTTAATTGTTCGTCAACCATCGCCTTCTCATATGGACTCCACAGCCCATCCATACTTTCAACAGGGGCCTTTAGTTTTCCTGGTGTATTGCGAATGAGACTCAAAAACCGCTGATAATGAGAGGTCGCCAAATATTCAGCCCGCTCTGTTTGATCAGCAGCAATGACTGTCACACCAACCATGGCATAAGGCTCTTTTAACACATCAGAAGGTTGGAATGATTGTCTGTACAACTCTAAAGCAGGAATGGTATTTTTAGGTGAGAAATGTGCCGCAAAGGCAAAAGGCAGTCCAAGTTCTCCTGCAAGCCTTGCGCTAAATCCGCTTGAACCAAGAAGCCAAATCGGAATATCTAATCCCTCTCCAGGAACGGCTCTTACATGTTTTTTGACCTGACCTGCCGGTTTGAAATATTGCCGAAGCTCTTCAAGCTGCTCCGGGAAATCTTCTCCATGATGAAGATTTCGTCTGAGAGCTCTTGCCGTTAATTGATCCGTCCCTGGTGCCCGGCCAAGACCTAAATCAATTCTCCCCGGATACAATGTCTCCAGTGTTCCAAATTGCTCTGCAATGACAAGTGAAGAGTGATTTGGAAGCATAATCCCGCCAGAACCCACGCGGATTGTTTTGGTGCCACCAGCAATATATCCAATCAAGACAGACGTTGCTGAGCTCGCAACCCCTTCCATGTTATGGTGTTCTGCCAGCCAATATCTATGATAGCCCCACTTCTCTGCCTTTTTTGCTAAATCCATACTATGCTCAAAAGATTCTTTAATGGTGCCGCCTTCTGTCACAGAGGATAAATTTAAAACGGAATATGCTTTGCCCTGTAAACTTGATTGACTCATAAATGATGTCCCCATTTCTGTCATAAATCATACTAGTTTTATCCTTTCAACACCATAACATAAAACCATTTAACTTTTAAATGATTTGATTCGATGATTGTCGAAATGATAATTTTTCTAGGTCTCACTTCCAATTGGAGCAATGACACATAGAATCAAATATCCATTTTAAGAGCCGAGACATGTGTACAATCCGTTCGTTTTTTGCTATGGCAAATAGGTCATACATCCGTTAGGGCCTTTGTTTCTCAAAGTGATTTCATTGTCAGATGAGACTAAGCACAGTCCATATTCGGTCAAACGATTTTTCAACTCGTTTGCAATGGAACAAAAGCTTTCCCGCGTCAGCTTTACATATCAGGTCCGTCATCAAAGAAGTCACCGGTATGCGTTCACTTCTTTGATTCAAAAACATAGCAGACCAGACCTCCTAAAAAGTAATAGGTCTGCGTCAGTACATGCCAAATGATATCTTCACCTTATGATTGAACAAGCGCAACAATCTGTTTTTTCTTCCATACCAATCGATAATAGCCGTATTGAAGTAATAAGTTTACAAAAAAAGCTGCAGGATAGCCTATCCAAATTCCTTTGATCCCAAGTGATGTATAGTGTGACAGCACATAAGCAACTGGTACTTCAACAAGCCAAATGGAACAAATACTAAAGATGGTCGGCCATAGAACGGTTCCGCTTGCTCTCATTGTGGCTGCAACGATTTGCGCCGTTCCAAAAATGAGATAGCTCCATAGCGTAATAACGACCAGACTATAGGCGATGTCAATTGTGGCAGGCTCTGTTAAAAAGATGGATAAAATTTGCGGTGCAAATATATAAACGAACAAGATGATCAATCCGCCTATGGCAAAGTTTAATCCCAGCCCAATTTTAATGACATCTTTTAAACGATTCATATTTCCTGCGCCAATGAATTGTGCTGCGAAGATAGAAACTGCAATTCCTAGGCTCACTGCCGGCATCTGTACGTAACTGACGACTTGATTGACAACGCCGTAGGCTGCGGTCGCCTGTGATCCATAATCGTTGACAAAAGAAATGACAGCAATTTCGGATAAAGAAATGAGAATCATATTAATACTTGAAGGGATACTTAACTTTAATAGCGTTTTTAATAAATCCCCTTTCATCAATAAATGCTTTCTAACCGACGCATCAACGCGCAGCGGGTGCTTTGTTTTATAAAGATAGATATGCAGAATGATAAACGTAACAATTGTAGAAATGACAGAGGAATACGCAGCGCCATACAAACCAAAAGCTGGAAGCCCGAGCCAGCCGAATAATAAAATCGGCAAAAGTAAAATATTTGTTCCCGTACTAATCATTAAGAAATAAAAAGGCGTTTTTGAATCTCCTGTTCCTCGTAAAAAGGTCGTATAAACAAAGTAAAGAAATAAGATTGGCATTGAGATGAATAGAATTCTGGCATATGCAGTACTTTCCTCGATAATATTGGCAGGAGTTCCCATCAAATGTAAGATATCTGCTGCAAAAAAACCGCCAATGATAGCTAAAATAAGCCCCGTTAGAAAAGTGAATGAAAGCGTTGTTCCTATTATTTCCTTTAATCTCTGTTCATTTTTTGCTCCATACGCTTGTCCAATCAGGATCGAGCTCCCTGATCCAATCCCAATGGAAAAAGAAACGAGTAAAAAGAAAAGCGGAAAGAATGCAGAAATCGCAGCTACTGCATCCTCTCCAATCCATCTGCCGACAAGTACAATGGACACAAGCTGCCCGATTGATTGTAAAATATTGCTCAATAAAAGTGGAATCAAAAAGATGGACATGGTTTTTACCAAAGATTGTTGATTATCTAACATCATGATGCTCCCCTTCTCTGTCTAAAGATCCTCGGCTAAGATGCTCACAATGCGGTCTTCTATGACTTTCCCTTTTTCGTCATCAACGAGATGATTGAATAAGATCGAAAAAGCAAGTGTCTTTCCGCGTTGTGTTTCAATATATCCAGAAAGTGTGCTAACAGTTGATAATGACCCTGTTTTCGCACGTACTTTCTCAAGTGTGGCTGGTTCTTTCAATCTGTTTCTTAATGTACCTCCCACCATACGCTCACTTGCCCCTGCTAACGGAAGCGCATTTACATAGGTTTTAAACCATTTTTCCTTTTGAATGTTTGTCAAAAAGAGAGTGAATTGATTTGCAGAGACAAGGTTAATCGGTGATATGCCTGATCCGTCTCTTAACACAGTGAGTGATGGATCTATGCCAAAGGCAGGAAGGCGTTCATTGATCACGTCCAGCCCTTTTTCAAAACTTCCTTTATTCTTTACCCGCTTACCAAGTTCCTTTAACAGAATTTCTGCATGCGTATTGTTGCTTAATTTCATCATGGGAACAAGCAGTTCTGATAAAGGCATTGATGAATGAGAAGCGATTTTTTTTGCTTTTTTAGGAACTTGTTTTGTTGTGAGTGGTCCGTTCAGCTGAATCCCCTCAGCCTTTAGGGCACGTTTCATTAAATCTAAGGCATAGGTTGCCGGTTCCCATAATGCAACCCATTGTCTAGATGAACTTGCATTTAGCGGAATAGTCCCAGTCAGCGTAATCTCGTTTGTGCCGTGAGAACGTTTAAAAGATATTTTCTTTTCCCCGCCTTCTGGAACGGTTTTTACTCGGTTGATGACTTGAGCAACATCAGTCTTTGGGATTATGTCATAGCCGGCCTTCTGCCCCTGCTTCTTTCCAGGCTTTACTTCGAGAATGATGGTTCCTGCATCATAATCTTGATTCGGTGAAGCTGTGAGAGCAGATATTTGTGCGCCGTAATATTGATCCTCATCACTCCATGGAAGATCAATGGAATATCTCGTGTCATCAAACCAAGTATCATCTGCTGCAAGCTGTCCACGAATTGTATGTATTCCAGCCTTTTTGACTTGCTTAGCTAAAGCAGCAAAATCGTTCTCTAACAATGTCGGGTCTCCAGTGCCTCGGAGATAAAGGTTGCCATGTAATGTGTGCTTTTGAATAGAACCATCCATCCAAACGTCTGTAGGAAATGTGTGGTTTTCACCCAGTATATCGAGGGCGATGGCTGATGTGAGTAGTTTCATATTAGAAGCAGGAGTAAGACGGATGTCAGCTTGATGTTCATAAAGTAGAGAGGTGTCAGAAGTATCACGGACGCTGATGCCAGAGATAGCACCCTCCAAATCAGGCGCTGTGCGAATAAGTTCGTCTAAAGCTATTATCCATTTGGATTGGTCATCACGAGCCGTTAGTTGTTCGTTTTTCATTGAAAAAGGGAGAAATAAAATCGACAACATGCATAATTGTAAAAACATGAACTGTGAGAAACGTTTCACGCAATCCCTCCTTTTTAGAGAAGCAGCCAAATTTAGAAGATTATGTTCATTATACACAAAAGAACATTTGTTCTCAAAGGTTTTTTAAACAGAAAAGTCAGCTTTCTTTGACGAAAACTGACAAGCTCCTTTACCTTTTTTCTGGATTCCAGCTATCGGCTCCGCCAAGTACGGCTTGAACGGTGATTTGACTTGCTTCGTTATTGCTTAAAATCGTTGACCATTTTACCCGCTGAGTCAAATTGCTCCCTGCCCCCGTCGATCCATACTCTTGATATCTTGCCGTTTTTTCATTGTCACGGTTATTCCAATTATGCCATCCCTCTGCTTTTATATGATCATCCATTATTGTATGGAGAAACGTGACAGCAGAATGAGGTCTCCACGGACGGCCTAAATAAACAGATTGAGCAGCAGCTGTTCCCTTTTTTAACGTCGAATTGATGAAAACGTATCCGTACCTTTGCGCTTCTGTTGTGGATGCTGCAGTAATATATCCATTTCCAAGGCTTTTTATTTCAGCTCTTTTAAATACAGCGGTTGCTGAACCAAAAATGAAATCAACCGTGCCCTCGATATAGCAGTTTTCGTAATATTGCCTGCCTGTACCTGTTGCATAAAGCGTGTCTTGATAGCCAAGGACACGTACTTGTTTAAACGCAGCGCGGTCTCCTGACACATAAAGGGCAACTGCCTGCCCTGCATTTCTGCCAGCTGTATTTTGAAAGGTGATGTTCTCTGCATAAAAGTCGTTTGAACGAATCATTGTACTTGAGCTATTGGTTGTGCTCCCAGTGCTTGCATTTGTATCATCATACGTCAGAATGGTATTGTACTGATTTTCTCCGATAAAGGACACGTGCGGTTTATTTTGCGGAAGGAGAATCTTTTCTTTATACACACCATTTTTAATATATATCGTTGTTTGCTGCTGATTGTTCACTGGTATCGCATCAATGGCGGATTGAACCGTTCGAAATGACCCATTTCCCTTTTGATCGACCACCAGAACACGGTTTGTTTGATTCTTGTGTTCAGCTGCTTCAAGTGAAGCTGGGGCCAAAAGGAATAAAGACAATACGATCACAAGCAGTAGTTTTCCATACTTCATCCCACATCTCCTCCTTATTTTGTGAACGTTTTCATTGAAACATTCTTTTTGATCTTATTCATGTTCTAACTAAAAAAACACCCACCGCGTTATGGGACTGACCCCATAAAGTGAGACAAATAAAAACACCTTTAAGTTGAAAATCGGGTATATCATATCTGAAAACAATTTGGAGGTGTTTTTTGTATGGGAACAAGAGTCAGTTACCCCGCAAGTGTAAAAGAAGAGGCGGTTCAGATGAAGTTGGCAGGAGTCTCAACAAAAGAAATCATGGACAAGCTAGGAATTAAGAATAAAACACAAGTGAAAACTTGGATGAAATGGTATCACAATGGTGAAACCCACCGGTTTCATCAACCTGTTGGAAAGCAGTATTCATACGGTAAAGGACCTGAATACCAAGATGAAAACGAGAGATTGAAAACAGAAAATCGCTATCTAAATCAACAAATAGACATATTAAAAAAGTACCGAGAATGGGAAAGGTGGTGGAAAAAGAAGCACTCGTGTCGATCTACGAAACGGTAAAAGATAAAGTGAGTGTCAGTGAATTCTGTCAGCTATTTGAAGTGGCTAAATCAACATTTTATCGTTGGAAAAAACAAGATCATCATCACTCAGCAACATGGGTTAATCAAGCTTATTTCAACACTTTGTAAGTTGCACAAGTATACGTATGGGTATCGTAAAATAACGGCTCTTCTACGCAAAGAAATGAAGATTAACCATAAGAGAGTACAACGAATGATGCAAACCTACGGTTTGCAGTGTCGTGTGAAAGTGAAAAAGCGTAAACAGACCGGTCAACCCTATTACATTGCAGAAAATCACTTAAAACGAGATTTTTCTGCGACAAAGCCACTTGAAAAATTGGTGACTGATATCACGTATTTGCCATTTGGGCAAAAAATGCTTTATCTATCCAGCATAAAAGATTTATATACAAGTGAGGTTGTGGCTTATACGATTGGTGATAAACAGGATGTTTCTCTTGTTTTAGATACATTGAAGCAGTTAAAGACACTGCCTAAAGGCTGCGTACTTCATAGTGATCAAGGTTCGGTCTACACTTCTTATGCTTATCAAAAGGAGATAAAGGAAAAAGGCATTACCATGAGCATGTCCCGTAAGGGAATGCCCGCTGATAATGCTCCCATCGAATCCTTCCACTCAAGTTTAAAATCAGAAGGATTTTATCTCCACCACCTGACAAACACTACAACAGCCATTGTAGAAAAAACAGTCAGGGAGTATATTGATTATTATAACAATATCCGAATTCAATTGAAATTAAACAGCCAGTCACCAAAAGAGTTTCGGCAACTGGCTGTTTCGTAAAGGTGTTTTGATCCCTGTCTCAAAAACGGGGGTCAGTCCCTTATGTTGTGGATGTTTTTTCAGATTTCTCATATTTCATCGCATAAATTCCTTCATTTTCAATCCATTCACAGAAAAGGACATCTTGATAAGAGGAAATGTGCTTCGATTTCAGTTGCTCACGCAGCCATGACTCATCAAATCCAGCTTCCTGTAAGTCTTTTCTTAAGATTTCCCCGTCGATAATAAAGGTTCTAGGCAGTTTGACTTCTTTACCTTTCACGTTCACATCTTCGGCTGTCGCTGGTGCGTATTTCATTTTCGGAAGCACACTGACAGAACCGTCTGTTTCTAAAATCGCATATTCAATTTCGTGAAGAGCAAAATGCCCCTTCGCCCTGATAAGCGTTTGCAGTTGATTTAAATCCAGCATGTTTTTCTTTAAGCGTTTGTAGTGAATCTTTCCTTTATCGATAACAAGGGTCGGTCTTCCTTCTAAAAAGGAACGAACCGATTTAAACTTTTGCGAGAGCCATTCAACTGTGTATATTAAAACCCCCCATACCGCAACAGCAAAAAGAATATGCAGAATGCTAACTTCTGGATCGAAGATAGCATTACCGACCATTTCCCCTAAAATGAGTGCAGAAATAAAATCAAACGGCGTGATTTGAGCAAATTGGGTTTTCCCTAATAGTTTTGTAATGAAAAATAAAGCAAAAAATCCGATGAAGAGTTCAATCAAAATATTAAAAAATGGCACAAGCATACCTTCCTTTCTGACTGCATGTATCTACAGCATGTACATGAAAGGAAGGTTCTAAACCATTTATGAAGGCAGTAAAATAAAGACGTCGTCTCCCTCAACGAATGTTTCATAAGTTTTGACGCACCCATGATCTGGTGCTTGAACGTGACCTGATGAAAGATCGATTTTCCAATCATGCATCGGACAGAACACATGATCTCCGCTCACCATTCCCTCGGCTAATACGCCGCCTTTATGAGGACAACGATTTTCAATGGCTTTGAACTGCTTGTTAGAGGTTTGAAAAACAGCTAATTCAAGTGTACCGGCTGCGACGGTTTTCCCTAGCTTCATCGGGAACTCTGATATAGTACCAATGTGAACTTTTACCACTGGAATTGACATCTGATCTCCTCCTTTCAATTCATTGATTATACGGAAGCTGTAGCTTTATGAAACAGTTGTCTTGTTTCTTGTTGGTTCTCCCGAAGCTCCTGCCAAGGCTCTTTATAGGTTGAAAGAGCGATGTCCATTCTTTCGATTAATGCTGCACGTTTTTCGTCATCTAGCAGAACCGACTGAATATGATCCAATCCAAGCCGTTCAACCCAAGCGGATGTTCTTTCTAAATAATTTGCTGTTTCCCTGTAATATTGAAGGTAAGCTGCGGCCATTTGTTCTACTTCTTCTGCTGTTTTTACCTTCATTAATAAGTCTCCAGCTCGTAAATGGGTGCCCCCATTCCCGCCTGCATACAATTCAAATCCCCCATCAATCCCTACGATGCCGAGATCTTTAATCCCAGATTCTGCACAGTTTCTAGGGCATGCGGACACGGCCATTTTGACTTTGTGTGGTGTAGCAAGACCTTCGAATTTCTTTTCAAGTGCAATTCCAAGAGAAATAGAGTCCTGCGTTCCGAACCGGCAAAATTGTTCTCCGACACATGTTTTGACGGTTCTTAATGATTTTCCGTAAGCATAACCGGACGGCATATTCAGATCAGCCCATACTTTTGGTAAATCTTCTTTTTTTACACCTAAAAGGTCGATACGCTGACCGCCAGTCATTTTCACAAGGGGGATCTCATATTTGTCGACGACATCTGCTATTTTTCTCAGGTCATTTGCATTTGTGACGCCTCCGTACATACGCGGAACAACTGAATAAGTGCCATCATTTTGTATGTTGGCATGCATACGTTCATTCACAAATCGTGAACTTTTTTCATCTTTGTAGTCAAGTGGATGAATCATACCTAAATAGTAATTCAGTGCAGGCCGGCACTTTGAACAGCCTTCTTCTGTTTGCCAATCAAGTACATTCATCACTTCTTTGACATGCTGCAAGCCTTTTTCTTTTATTTCATGAAGCACTTCATCTCGTGATAAGGTGGTGCAGGCGCAAATGGTTTCTTTTTGCGCTGTGCGGTTCGCATCATCGCCTAAGGTGTGCCATAAAATCTCTTCGACAACAGCTTGACAGCCCCCGCATGATCGAGAGGCACTTGTACATTGCTTGACTTCCTGAATCGTAGATAAGCCTTCTTCCTGAATGGCCTGCACAATCTGCTCTTTTGATACACCATTACAGCCGCAAACGATATGGTCGTTTGCCATGCCCTCAATCGTGCTTTCTTGCGCCAGATCATTTGATGTTAAGATGGATACCTTCTCCATATCCGACATATCTACCCCTTCTCTAATGTAGGAGAATAATCGAGGTCCATCACTTGTTTCTCCGAACAACACAGCGCCTACTAATCGATTTTGCTGGAAAACTAGTTTTTGATAAATACCTTGTTGTTCGTCAAAAATCTTAATCGCTTTTTTCTCATCGTTTTCTATAAAATCACCAGCTGAAAACACGTCAACTCCTGATACTTTCAGCTGTGTCGATAGAACAGACCCTTCATACGGGGCCGGGCTCATTTCACATACATGCTTTGTGAGCACGTTTGCTTGGTCGTATAAAGGAGCGACAAGTCCGTACGTTTGTCCCCTGTGCTCTGCACATTCACCGACTGCATAGATTCGAGGGACACTTGTTTCCATATAATCATTAACGATAATGCCCCGGTTCACAGCAAGACCACTTGTTTCTGCGAGCGTTTTATTTGGTTTAATTCCGGCTGCCATGACCACCATATCTGTCTCGAGCGTGGAGCCATCTGAGAAGATTAATCCCTCAACTCTTCTATCTCCTAAAATCTCATTTGTCTGTTTTCCTAACAGGAAGCTCATGCCCTGTTTTTCTAATTCCTTTTGAAGAAGCTGCCCTGCAATTGGATCTAGCTGACGGTCCATCAAATGAGAGCCGAGGTGAATGACAGTCACTTCCATCCCTAAGTTTAATAAACCACGTGCCGCTTCAAGCCCAAGAAGCCCGCCCCCAATGACGGCTGCTTTTTTATACTTGGTGGAGGCACTTATCATTTCCTCGGTGTCTTGCAATGTACGAAAGGCTGTGACCCCTTTTTTATCACTCCCCGGAATTGGCAGGATGAATGGAAGTGAACCTGTCGCTAAAATCAAGCGGTCATATTGCACGATCCGCCCTTGATCACTTATCACTGTTTGATTGTCTGTATCGATTGTCACAATGGTTTCATTTGTAAACAGTTGAATATGATGTTCCTCGTACCAATTCCAATCGTTTAACGTAATATCATCTGCATTCGTATCCCCTTGCAGAACCTTTGATAAAAGAATCCGATTATAGTTAGGATGCGGCTCAGTTCCAAATACAGTCATGTCAAATCGTTCGTTGTCTGTCTTTATAATGTTTTCAAGCGTTCGGATGCCAGCCATACCATTCCCTACTAATACGAGTTTTTCTTTCATGAAAAACACCCCTCATGTGATCATTTTTTAGAAAGTACCATAATTTCAATAAAGATGGAAAATACACGTTATGATTTCTCACATAGTTTTCAATTCTTGTAGGCTGACAGCTGTACGGGACAATACTTAAATCCCGGCATTTTACTGTGCGGATCTAAATGCTCGCCAATCAACTGGTTAATGGATTGATGTTTGCTCCAGTGAAACGGAACAAACACGGTATCTTTCCGAATGGTGTCTGATAGATGACATCTGATGATGACACTGCCTCGTGTCGAACGAATGGTGACAAGCTCCCCGTGCTGAAGTCCATAAGCTTTTGCTGTGTCAGGATGAAGCTCTGCATAGGCTTCAAACTGTCTGGCAACAAGAGAGGTACTTTTTCTTGTTTGGACCCCTGTTTGGTAATGAGCCATCACCCTGCCAGTCGTCAAATAAAGAGGGTACTCTTGACTGACTGGTTCCTTTGCCACCTTTTTTCCGTGTGCGACGACTGCAAACTTTGCTAGTTTGTCAGGATGTGAGAATTCATGTTCAAATAGTCTTTCTGTTCCTGGATCTTCTAAATGCGAACATGGCCACAAAATGCCTTGCTCCTTCCTCAGCCTTTCATAGGTTATCCCGGAATAATCAGCTTTTCCTCCTTTCGTCGCAGCTCTTAATTCTTCAAAAATATCTTCTGCTGATGAAAAAGAAAAATAATCGCCTTTGCCTAATACTGTTGCTATGTCACAAATGATTTGCCAATCATGCTTTCTTTGATGCTTGAGTGGATATGTTGCTTCTCTCAGCGTAACGCGCCCTTCTATGTTCGTCATGGTTCCTTCGTCCTCTAAATATGACGAAGTAGGTAAAATGACATCTGCGAGTGCAGCCGTTTCAGAAACAAATAAATCAATTGCCACAAAAAAGGACAGCTGTTCGATGGCTTCTTTGATAAAACTTGCGTGCGGGCCTGATTGAACGGGGTTTGAGCACATTAAAAAAAGCGCTTTGATCTCACCTTCCTGCATTTTTTCAAACATTTCAAAAGCAGAGACACCTTTTCCCGGCAATTCTTTTTCATCAATGTTCCATATTTTTGCGATTTCCTTTCTATGTAGTGGGTTTGTGATATCACGGTAACCAGGAAGCTGATCGGCTTTTTGTCCATGCTCCCTCGCCCCCTGTCCATTTCCCTGCCCAGTAATTGCCCCATATCCGCACCCGGGTTTGCCAATTTTTCCAGTCGCAATCAGAATATTCAGTAAATTCCGAACGGCTGCTGTTCCGTCTATTTGCTGTTCAATGCCTCTTGCAGTGAGGATGATTCCTGTTTTTTCTTGGGCAAATTTTCTTGCTATTTTCTGAAGAACTTCAACTGGCACACCGGTTTGCTGGACAATGTCTGTTAGAGACATTTGTGTGATATGCTGCTTCATTTCTTGAAAACCTGATGTTCGTTTTCTAATAAATTCTTCGTCTATTAAATGTTCTTGAAGCATGATGTGTAAGATTCCGTTTGTTAATGCGGCATCTGACCCTGGTTTCAGGCTGACATGTAAGTCGGCTAGTTGGGCTGTCGCTGTTTTGCGCGGATCAATCACGATGAGAAACGCCCCGTTCTTTTTCGCCTCTTCCATGTATGGCATGAGGGTCGGCTGACATTCAGCTATATTGGTTCCGGCGAGTATTAAAACCCGGGCATCTTTGATGTCACGAAGCGGGAAGGTCAGGCCTCGGTCAAGCCCAAATGTTTGGTTAGCGGCTGTTGCTGCTGAAGACATACAAAGCCTGCCGTTGTAATCAATATGTTTCGTTTTCAGTGCGACCCTTGCAAATTTTCCAAGTAAGTAAGCTTCCTCATTTGTAATTGATGCGCTCCCATACACACTGATGGCATCATGGCCATGTGCCGCCTGAAGCGCTTCGGTGCGTGTTTTGATTTCTTCAAGTGCCTCCTGCCAAGTTGCTTTGACAAATTGTCCGTTTCTTTTGATAAGCGGATGATTCAATCGTTCCCGGTGCAGGGCATGCTGGTGGGCATGCTGTCCTTTCATACAAATTCTTCCGAACGTGGTTGGGTTGTGAATGCCAATCGTCTGGTAACGTGTTCGCCCCTCTACATGCTGCTCGACTAATTGCATTTTGCACTGCATACTGCAAAACGGACATTGAGATGGAAACACTCGCTTTCGCTCTTGCTGCTCTGATTTTTGCTGCGCATATTGTAAAAAAGATTGATTCATACCTTCACACCCTTTTGTCTGCTTTCATCAAATTGCTCACAGAGTTCTTCTCTCATTTCCTCATCAAGCAATTTTTCCCGTATGGATATGCTGCCGTTTCTTCGGAGCCAGTCCCCGATAGATTCCTTGAAATAGGCTCGTTTTCTATAGTCTTCAAGCAGCGCTTTTAAAAAAGGGATGAGCTCACTTTTTCGGCTCACAGAATAAAAAAGCTGACCTGCTTTCGGCTGACGCATGTCGCCTCCGATATAAATGTTCCATGCATCCAGCTGGTTCTTGATGCAGATGTCATCAATTGGGCTAAGTTGACACGTGCAGGAAGGACCGGTGACATGAATGGATGTGACGGCAGGTAAAAGCGTGTTTTCTATTTGTCTTTCGATCTCGATGACAAGCGTCGTGACAGCTGGATCGTGACGACAATCACATGAAAGAATATGAGATAGTCTGCTTCTTTCTATAGGCATGATTTGTCCCTGATCTTTTAAGATATGTGCGGCTTTTTCTGAAACACCGATAAGACGAATGCGCTTTTTCTCCGTTAGTTCAGCCTGCTGAATCAGCTTTTGTTCTAATAATGTGGTGATCATCTGTAAAAAATTGAGATCAAGACGGCCTCCATATAATTGAGGAATCATTGTGAACTCTTGCTCGGATAAGTTGAAACTATCTTTTTTTGGCTGATCATGAAACTGCTCGAAATAGTATGGTATGGCCTCTCGGCAGAAGTCACATCCATCATCGGTTGTCCAATCAAACTGACTTCTCACTTCCTCTACATTCAGCGGCAGCCGTTCTTTCATAAATGAGAAAATGCTCTGTTCATCTGCATTTGTACATGGACAAAAAGAGTCCTGCGCTTCCGTTTGCTCATTTGATGCGTTTTGACAGCAAGCACGGACAAGCTCTTGACAGCCTCCGCAGCCGGTTGCGGCCCCTGTCTCCTTTTTGACCTCTTCTAAGTTTGTCAGCTGATGGATCAATATGCTTTTTAAAATGGCTCCCTTCGTCACGTTTTGACATTGGCAGACAAGATCTTCCTCTTTTAACGTATCTAGAGGGGATGACGGCTCTTCATTCAGTGATTTCATGACTACACTTTTATCGCGTCCCACTTTCACATCTTGGAGAAGCTGATCGGCTTTTTCCAGCTGTCCGACCAATAAGACACCTTTTAGCACATCACATTCAAACACTAATTTTTTGTACACTTCTTGTTCTTCATCTAAATAAGTGACCACTGAAGCATACGGAGACCGGGTTTCAATACATCCTGCAGAATAGATGGGCATGTCATCTGCTTTTAATTTTGTTGAGTAAATGGGCTGAGATGCAGTCGTTATCTGTTCGCCTAATAGGTGTTTGGCAAGAATGCTTGCTTGTTCATAAATGGGCTGCACAAGACCGTGCACCACGCCCTTATGCTCGGCACATTCTCCAATGGCATAAATATTCTCGACGTTTGTTTGCATGACGTCATTTACGACAATGCCTTTTCTCGTGAGGATTCCGTGGTGTTTGGCAAGCTGTATATTCGGCCGTATTCCTGTTGTGAAAACCACGAGATCAGCATCTACGATCTCACCGTTTTTTAAAAGAACCCCTTCTACTCTCTCCTCTCCTAAACACGCAATCGTATGGGCACTTGTTTTCACCTGGATGCCCTTACGAGTTAATTGTTGCTGCAGCAATTCTGATGCTGTTTCATCTAATTGGCGCTGCATGAGCCCTTCGGTGTGATGAATGATGGTTGTCTTCAGCCCCCTTATCTGTAATCCAGCGGCCACTTCCACGCCAAGAACACCGCCCCCAATGACTGCTGCACGTTGATAGCGCAAGGAATCAGCGTGAATCGCCTGATAATCGTCAATCGTACGAAAAGCGTAGACACCTTTTTTGGATACACCTTGTATAGGAAGAAAATAAGGCGATGAACCTGTTGCGATGACCAGTTTGTCATAAGGGATATTCTGGCGCGCTTCTGTCATGATGCATTGCCGCTTTGTATCGATGTGAACAACTGTTTCACCTGCTTGTATGGTGATGTCATGTGTGGTGTACCACTCTTTTTTCTGTAGTTCAATTTGAGACAATGATTCGCTTTTTTGTAAAACCGACGAAAGTTTTATTCGGTTGTAGGCTGGGTGCTTTTCTTTTCCAATGATTGTGATGGAATAGCTTTCTGATTGCTTCTGGACGATATGCTCGATACATTTCATACTCGCCATGCCGTTTCCGATAAACACGAGATTGCGCTTTGCCATGTGAGATCAACCTTTCTACGTCTCTTGCTCCAAAGCTTTATGTACCTAGATTATGGCACGTTCCTGTCAAAAAGTGTTTGTTCATGTGAACTTTTCTGACATGATACTTTCATTACAACAATGAACTCGCTATCTTTAAGTCAGAAAATTCAAAATAGAGGAGGGTTTTTGTGAAACTTTCAGAATTAAAGTCTAGTGGTCATCCTAAAACATTGTTTGGTGCATTTTTATATTTTGATGTGAGCTTCATGATTTGGGTTTTGTTAGGGGCACTGGGTGCTTTTATTGCACAAGATTTTGCCTTATCAACAGTAGAAAAAGGGATGATTGTGGCCATTCCGATTTTATCCGGCTCTTTTTTTCGCATAATGCTGGGGTTATTAACAGATCGAATAGGACCTAAAAAAACCGCGGTGATGGGCATGCTGTTGACCACCATACCGCTCATTTGGGGGTTCACCGCTGGTACAACCCTTTCGGAGCTGGTGTTGATTGGTATTTTACTAGGAGTTGCAGGTGCAAGTTTTGCTGTCGCCTTGCCTATGGCAAGCCGCTGGTACCCGCCACATTTACAAGGGGTGGCCATGGGGATTGCAGGTGCTGGAAACAGCGGAACACTGATCTCTACGCTATTTGGACCAAGACTTGCGGAGATTTACGGGTGGCATGCAGTGATGGGGTTCGCCCTTATTCCCTTAATTGTTGTCTTTTTGTTTTTTATTTTCACTGCGAAAGATGCGCCAAACCAGCCCGCTCCTCAGCCGCTGCGGTCATATTTTTCAGTCTTTCAAGTGAAATCGACGTGGTTTTTCTGCCTTCTTTATGCGATTACATTCGGAGGTTTTGTCGGACTTTCAAGTTTTTTGAGTATTTTCTTCGTGGATCAATATGCCATTTCGAAAATCCATGCTGGTGATTTTGTGACGCTTTGTGTAGCAGCAGGCAGCTTCTTTCGGCCAGTTGGCGGTCTAATTGCCGATAAAATAGGTGGAATGAAGGTTCTGCTTGGCTTATTCGCTGTCATCGGCATCTGCCTAGGGGCAGTGAGCAGTCTTCCTGCTTTACCTGTGGTTATTGCCCTTTTATTTGTCGGGATGATGTGTCTTGGCATGGGGAATGGGGCTGTTTTTCAACTAGTGCCGCAAGTGTTCCATAAGGAAATTGGGATTGTGACTGGGATTGTTGGTGCTGCAGGCGGCATTGGCGGATTCTTTTTACCAAATGTTCTTGGCAGTATAAAAGAAATGACTGGTTCGTATACGTTTGGATTCTTGACCATTTCACTTTTTGTCCTTGTCGTCTTCCTCTGTTTAGTCTTATCACAGCTTAAGCGCAAAAAAGTCGTGATCAACCACACCGTTTCTGAATCATAAAAAGCCATGACCACTCTTTGGTCATGGCTTTTCTCTATATGTGATAAACACCCTTTGTTTGACCTATTTTGGCAGAACCGAACTCCCCATTAAATAACGGTCTACCTCGTGAGCCACTTGTCTGCCTTCGTTAATGGCCCAGACAATCAAGCTTTGGCCGCGTCTTGCATCTCCCGCTGCAAATACGCCTTCTACATTTGTTGTATATTCCCCGTACTTTGCGTCAATACGATTGTTTTTGCTGTCCACGCCAAAGTGTTTCACTAGCGGCTGTTCAGTTCCCTCAAAACCAATCGCGATAAAGACTAACTGAGCTGGCCATACCTTCTCTGTTCCTGGAATCTCATGAAATTCAAACTTCCCTTGCTCGTTTTTCACCTTTTCCATTTGAATGGTATGAAGCTCTTTTAATTTCCCATGTTTATCAGCCACAATTTTTGTGGTTTGAATAGAATATTGCCGCGGGTCTTCTCCGAATTTTGCTTGTGCTTCTTCATAAGCATAATCGAGTGAGAAGACATAAGGCTGCTCTGGCCACATGTTATCCCCTACACGTGTATCTGGAAGCTTAGGATGCTTCCCGAATTGAACAACACTTTTTGCTTTTTGGCGAAGCGCAGTTGCCACGCAGTCAGCACCTGTATCTCCTCCGCCAATCACAATGACATCTTTTCCTTTGGCATCAATAAAGTTTTTATCTTTAAATCCTGAATCAAGCATGCTTTTTGTTGCGAGTGTTAAATAATCCATCGCCAGATGAATCCCTTTTGCTTCCCGACCTTCAATCAACAGGTCCCGCTGCTTTTGTGCACCTGTACAAAGGATGACTGCATCAAACTGCTCTTTCAGCTCATCAGCCGTGATATCCACACCCACTTCTGTGTTCGTCACAAAGTCAATGCCTTCTTGTCTTAGAAGTTTGACTCTGCGCTCAACGACTTCTTTGTCGAGCTTCATATTCGGAATACCATAAGTAAGCAGTCCGCCAAGACGGTCAGATCGTTCAAACACGGTTACAGCGTGTCCTGCTTGGTTTAATTGATCTGCACTTGCAAGTCCTGCTGGTCCTGAACCGACAATGGCAATCTTTTTCCCTGTACGGTTTGAAGGAATTCTCGGAGTGATCCATCCATTCTCAAAGCCTTTATCAATGATCGTCCGTTCAATATTTTTAATTGAAACCGCTGGATCATTGATGGCGACTGTACATGAACCCTCGCAAGGCGCTGGACACACTCTCCCAGTAAATTCAGGAAAATTGTTCGTTTTTTGCAGTCTTTCGAGCGCTTCTTTCCATCTCCCGCGATAGACAAGGTCATTCCACTCTGGAATCAAATTGTAGATCGGGCAGCCAGAAACGCCGCCCCTGATCTCCATCCCAATTTGACAAAACGGTGTTCCGCAGTCCATACATCTAGCGCCCTGCCTTTTTAATACCTCATCTGTATAAGGAGCTGAATATTCTTTCCAGTCATTTTGACGAGTGAGAGGGTCACGTTCATTTGGCTTTTCTCTTTTATAATCCATAAAACCTGTTGCTTTGCCCATTGTCCTCTCCCCTTTCTTAATGAGCGAGGGCTGCTTTTTGCCCGTTTGCCGTTTCTTTATTTTTCGGTTTTGTGTTTGCTTCAAATGCGAACATGACAGCTTCCTCATGACTAAGTCCCGCTTGTTTTTGCTCTTCAATGCTTTGAAGCATCATTTTGTAATTTCTCGGAATGATCTTAATGAATTGATTCTTTTCTTGCTCCCAGTTCTCTAGAAGGGCTGATGCCTTTGAGCTGTTTGTATAATCAAGGTGCTCCTGAATCATTTGCTTCACTTCTTGCTCTTCTTCATGATCTGTGAGTTTTTCAAACATGATCATTTCCATATTACACATTCTCTTGAACTGTTTCGCATCAGATGTATGCACGTAAGCCACACCGCCAGACATGCCTGCACCAAAGTTTTTCCCGGCATCCCCTAAAATAACAACACGTCCGCCAGTCATGTACTCACAGCCATGATCACCGATTCCTTCGACGACCACATGGACACCTGAATTACGAACGGCAAATCGTTCACCTGCACGCCCGTTAATATATGCTTTTCCGCTTGTCGCCCCATAAAATGCAACGTTTCCGACAATGACGTTCTCATGTCCATTTTGCACAAAGTGATCAGATGTTTTGACAACAATTTTGCCTCCGGAGAGTCCTTTGCCGATATAGTCATTTGAGTCACCTGTTAAATATAAGGACATGCCCTTTGGCACAAATGCGCCGAAGCTTTGTCCAGCTGAACCAGTGAAACGAAGTGTGATCGTATCCTCTGGCAGTCCTTCTTCGCCGTAGCGCTTAGACACTTCACTACCAGTAATGGTTCCAGCTACACGGTGAATGTTGCGAATGTTTAGTGATAGATCAACCGGTGTTTGATGATCCAGCGCTTCCTGTACATAAGGGAGAATCTCATTTACATCCAGTGATTCATCAATCTTATGATTTTGCGGCGTTCTAAATGTGCGCGGCCCTTCTGGCTGATAAAGCAGTGTTTCAAGGTTCAGCTGCCCTGCTTTCCAGTGTGCCTTTGCTCTTTCACTAACCGCTAAAACGTCTGTACGTCCAATCAATTCATCCATTGATGTAAAGCCAAGTTCAGCTAAGATTTCTCTTACTTCCTCTGCAATAAACATCATGAAGTTCACAATGTGATCAGGGTTACCCATGAATTTTTTGCGAAGCTCTGGATTTTGTGTCGCAACACCGACTGGGCAAGTATCTAAATGACAAGCTCTCATCATGACGCATCCTAATACAACAAGTGGAGCTGTTGCAAAGCCGTATTCTTCTGCACCTAAAATCGCAGCCATGACAACGTCGCGTCCTGTCATTAATTTGCCATCCGTTTCAAGAACAACTCGTTCTCGAAGGCCGTTTAAGACAAGGGTTTGATGCGCTTCTGCCAATCCAAGCTCCCAAGGAAGTCCTGTATGTTTAATACTTGTTTTAGGAGAAGCTCCAGTACCGCCATCATATCCGCTAATGACAATGACATCCGCTGTCCCTTTTGCGACACCTGCTGCAATCGTACCAACGCCAGCTTTAGAAACTAGCTTGACACTGATGCGTGCGTCACGGTTCGCGTTTTTCAAATCATGGATCAGCTGAGCCAAATCCTCGATTGAATAAATATCATGATGCGGAGGTGGTGAAATCAGGCCAACACCCGGCGTAGAACCACGCACATCTGCGACCCAAGGATACACTTTATTTCCTGGCAGCTGACCGCCTTCACCAGGCTTTGCACCTTGCGCCATTTTAATTTGCAGTTCATCTGCATTGACCAAGTAATGACTCTTCACACCAAAGCGGCCAGAAGCAATTTGTTTAATCGCACTTCTGCGATCATGACCTTGCTCATCTACTGTAAAACGTGCAGGGTCTTCCCCGCCTTCTCCGCTATTGCTTTTGCCGCCAATTCGGTTCATCGCAATTGCTAGTGCTTCATGCGCTTCTTTACTTAAAGAACCAAATGACATCGCACCTGTCTTAAAGCGGCGCACAATCGATTCAGCAGATTCAACCTCTTCAAGGCGAACGGGTTTTTGTTTTGAACGAAAAGCAAACAGATTTCTGAGGAAGCCAATTCTTTCTTCGTCCGCTGCCTTCGTATATTGTTTAAATAGATCGTAATCTTCGTTGCGGCATGCCCACTGAAGCGTATGGATTGTTTTAGGATTAAAGGCATGATGCTCTCCGTTTTTTCTCCATTGGAATTCACTGCCTGATTCGAGTGTTTGGTCAGTAGATGCCTGATACCCGGCCTCATGACGAAGCTTTGCCTCACTAGCAATGGTCTCAAGATCAATTCCGCCAAGCTGCGAAGCTGTGCCTGTGAAATACGCCTGGATGACGTCTTCACTAATGCCGACTGCTTCAAAAATTTGTGCTCCTCTATAACTTTGCACAGTGGAAATACCCACTTTTGACATGACTTTGACAACACCCTCGGTCACGCTTTTGCCAAACTTCGTGACAGCTTCATCAAAGCTAATAGAGATCGCTTCTTCTGAAATAAGCTGTTTGTATGTTTCATAGACCAGGTAAGGGTGGATTGCATCTGCACCGTAGCCAATAAGTGCTGCAAAATGATGGACTTCTCTCACTTCACCAGATTCGACGATCAGACTCACCTTTGTTCGCAAGCCTTGGCGCACAAGATGCTGATGAAGTGCACTTAGTGCAAGAAGTGGTGGAATCGGCACTTTCTGTTCTGTCATTTCACGATCTGAAAGAATTAATAAAGATACGCCTTCGCGAATGGCTTTTTCCGCTTCTTCAAACATCGCATCGAGACCACGTTTTAGATCATCGGTGAAAAGTGTATGAATTGTTTTGCTTTTAAAGGCATTATGAACAATCGTTTTCAAACCGTTAAATTGTCCGCTCGTTAAGACCGGTGTATAAAGTTTAATTCTTCGGCATGAATATTCATTTGGATGTAAAATATCTCCTTCAGCACCTAACCAAGTCATGGTTGATGTGACGAGCTGCTCACGAATCGCATCAATCGGTGGATTCGTGACCTGTGCAAATAGCTGTTTAAAATAATTGAAGAGTGATTGCGCCCTATCTGATAGCACAGCAAGCGGTGTGTCACTTCCCATGGAACCGATTGGGTCTTTGCCCTCCTCTAGTAAAGGGATTAAATACTTTTGAATGTCTTCATACGTATAATGGAAAGCACGCTGGCGCGTCAGTAAATCACTCATTATACTAGAATTTTCTGAATTTTCTTCAGAGCGATTGACATGAACCATTTCTTCATCCAGCCATTTTTGATAAGGAAGTTCATTCGCAATGGTCGACTTCACTTCTTCATCTGAAATAATTCTGCCTTCTTCGAGGTCAATCAACAGCATTTTACCTGGCTCAAGACGATCTTTATATTTGACATCTTCTTCTTTTGTTTCAATCACACCTACTTCAGATGAGAAAATGATGTGGTCGTCATTTGTGACATAGTATCTTGCTGGTCTTAATCCGTTACGATCTAAGATAGCTCCGATTTGTTTCCCGTCTGTAAAGGAAATCGCTGTTGGTCCATCCCACGGCTCCATTAAAGAACTATGGTATTCATAAAATGCCCGTTTCTCTTTTGACATGTGCGTATTCTCAGTCCAAGGCTCCGGAATGAGCATCATCGCTGTATGAGCAGGTGTACGGCCTGCAAGTACGAAAAATTCAAACGCATTGTCTAAAATAGATGAATCACTTCCGTCTGCATTCAGCACTGGCAAAATCTTGTCTAGATCTTCTCCGAAGGCTTCAGACACGAATTGTTGTTCTCTTGCTCTCATCCAATTGATGTTTCCTCTTAATGTGTTGATTTCTCCGTTATGAATTAAGTAACGGTTTGGATGAGCTCTTTCCCATGTAGGGAATGTATTTGTACTAAATCTTGAATGAACAAGTGAAAATGCAGAAACAAATGTTTCATCTTGCAGGTCAAGGTAAAAAGCATCGACTTGATCTGATGTTAAAAGTCCCTTATATACAATGGTTTGACTTGATAGGCTGACAAAGTAAAATTGTTTTTTCTCTGCTGTTCCCCAATTTTCAGCCTGCTTACGAATGACATATAATTTTCGTTCAAATGCCAAACGATCTGTTACGTTGTCGTTTGCACCGATAAACACTTGACGGACAACCGGACAGCTCTTTGCTGCGACAGTCCCAATTTTCCCAGCATCAACAGGAACGGTTCTCCAGCCAATCAATGTTTGACCTTCTTGTTTAATGAAACCGTTGATCTTCTGTTCAATCGCTTGACGCGTTTTGTCATCATCATCTTTTGAAAAGAAAACCATTCCTACCCCGTAACGGCCCTTTTCAGGAAGTGCAAAATCTTGGCAATTCTTTCTAAAGAAAGCGTCTGGCAGTTGTACCATTAAGCCGGCACCATCACCTGTATACGGATCACTGCCTTGCCCGCCGCGATGATCGAGTTGGCACAGCATTTGCAATCCCTTTTTGACGATGCTATGTGTCGCCTCCCCTTTTAAATGGGCGTACAGTCCGATTCCACATGCATCATGTTCAAATTCAGGACGGTAGAGACCTTGTGGTTGTGGTAGTTGATTAAAAGTCATCGTTTCTCTCCCCCGTTTAAAAGATCCGTTTTTTCACAGTAATAAAATCTCACAAACTCTGTAACTTATTTTAAGTTTTCAAATTAATATAAACAATATATAATTTAGATCAAAACAATCTCTTTTTGAGATAGATGGGTGTGAAGTGTAAAAATGGAGCTTCGTCAATTACGATATTTTGTAGAAGTTGCTGACCGTGAACACGTGTCAGAAGCGGCTGAAAACTTACACGTTGCCCAATCTGCCATCAGCCGGCAGATTGCCAATTTAGAAGAAGAACTTGGAGTGGCTTTATTCGAACGAGAAGGACGAAATATCAAACTAACGAAAATCGGCAGACAATTTTTGGACCATGTTAGGACAGCACTAAAGGCAATTGATTACGCCAAGGAGCAAATTGATGAATACTTAGACCCGCACAAAGGGACGGTAAACATTGGATTTCCTACAAGTCTAGCAAGCCAAGTTCTCCCTTCTGTCATTTCGGCCTTTAAGCAGGAATATCCAGAGGTCGATTTTTTACTTAGGCAAGGTTCCTATAAGTTTCTCATTGAAGCAGTCAAAAATCGAGATATCGATCTTGCCTTTTTAGGACCTGTACCGACAAATGATCCTCAAATAGAAGGAAATATTTTGTTTTCAGAAAGCATTTATGCCCTTTTACCTGTTAGCCACCCCTTCAGCGGGCAAAGAAGTATTCATTTAAGTGATTTGAGAAAAGACCATTTTGTTTTATTTCCTGAGGGGTATGTGCTGAGACAAATTGCGGTTGATGCTTGTAAGCAGGCAGGCTATGAACCAACCATTTCATCTGAAGGAGAAGATTTGGATGCGATTAAAGGTCTCGTGTCAGCTGATATGGGCGTGACCTTATTACCCGAAAGTGCCTTTTATGAAACAACACCGCGATTTACAGTGAAAATTCCAATTGATTTCCCGCAAGTGAGAAGAACCGTTGGAATTATTGCCTCTAAATCAAGAGAGATGTCTCCTTCCGCACACGATTTTTATATGTTTGTGAAGGATTTCTTCTCTAAAATTGAACAATATAAATAATTCATTAAAACAAGACATTTCATTTGTAGAAATAATCACTCTTTGTATATGATGAGTTACAAAGCAACAGATTATATGGAAGAAAGGTAATTTTATGAAATCAATTTTATCATTTTTAAAGCCCTATCGGCTATCCGTTGTATCCATTGTCATCCTGACCTTTTTAAGCAGTATGCTCCAGCTGTATTTACCGACTTTGACAGCAGATATCGTAGATGTTGGGATCGTCCAAGGAGATATCGCTTATATATGGAAGGTTGGCGGCTGGATGGTGGCTTGTTCTTTTCTTGCCATCCTGCTTACGATTTGGAAGTCCTACCTGTCATCAAAGACTGCACTTGGCTTCGGACGTGATATAAGAAGACAGCTGTTTGTGCATGTCGAACAATTTTCACTAGAAGAATTTCAAAAGATCGGGACGTCTTCCTTTATTACAAGATCAACAAATGATGTGAAACAAGTTCAAGATGTAACGATCATGATCCTACAAATGATGACAAGAGCGCCTCTTATGCTCGTTGGCGGAATTATTTTGGCTGTGTCTCGAGATGCTGTGTTATCTCTTATCTTTTTAGCAGCCCTTCCCCTTCTTGGCGGATTTATCTATTTGGTTTCAAGAAAAGCCATCCCGCTATTCGGCCAGCTTCAGAAAAAAACAGACAGGCTGAATTTAATTATGAGAGAGTCTCTTTCAGGCATCCGGGTGATTCGTGCGTTTAACCGCGTTGATGATGAAAAGGAGCGTTTTCAAGAAGCCAATACATCATATAAAGATACTGGCCTTAGGGTCAATCGTTTAATGGCATACTTGTTTCCGTTTATGCTGATCATCATGAACTTCACGAATATCGGCATTGTCTGGATTGGCGCAAACCGTATTGATGCGGGACAAATGGAAGTCGGAAATCTTATCGCTTTCATTCAATATGCGATGATGATTTTAATGGCACTCATTATGCTGTCGATGAGCTTTATTATGGTCCCAAGAGCTCAGGCATCCGCTAAACGAATGAATGAAGTGTTAAACATGGAACCGAAGATTACAGACAAAAAATCGTCAGTGACTGACGTTCAACAACCTGCGCAAGCTATTCGGTTTGAGAATGTTTCATTTTATTACTCGAATGCTGAAAAACCAGCCGTTCAAGACATTACGTTTGAAGCCAAAACTGGCGAAACGACAGCGATTATTGGCAGTACGGGTTCTGGGAAAACAACCCTTCTTCAGCTGATGACGCGTTTTTATGAAGCGACAGAAGGACGGATTACACTAGATGGTGTAGATATTAGGGAACTGCCTCAGGAGAAACTAAGAAGTCAGATGGGCTATGTCTCTCAAAAAGCCGTTTTATTCAGCGGAACCATTGCCGATAATGTGCGCTTTGGCCGTCACGATGCGACTGATGAAGACATTTGGCAGGCGCTGCGAACGGCACAGGCCGAAGAATTTGTGCTGCAAAAAGACGGCGGCATTCATGCAGAGATTGACCAAGGCGGTTCAAACCTATCTGGCGGTCAAAAGCAGCGGCTGTCTATTGCAAGAGCACTTGTAAGAAAACCCTCATTCTATCTGTTTGACGATAGCTTCTCTGCCCTTGATTACAAAACCGATGCAAAACTTCGGGCATCACTAGAAGCTGAAAAGGAGCACGCAGCCTTGATTATTGTCGCTCAAAGAATCAGCACAGTGAAACATAGCGATAAAATCATTGTGTTAGATGAAGGAAAGATTGCAGGCATTGGAACACATGAACAATTACTTAAGGATAACCTTGTATATCAAGAGATTGTCGCATCACAGGAAGGTCAGGAGGTGGAGCAAAGATGAGTAAAAAAATGTCTTCTGGAATGGGACATAAAGGCGGTCATCCAAAGGGACCGGTCGCAAAACCGAAGGAATTTAAAAAAACACTTCTTCGTTTGATTGGCTATTTAAAACCGAGGAAATTTCAACTGATCATTGTATTGATTGCAGCGATCGGTTCAACCGTCTTTAATGTCATTAGTCCAAAATTACTTGGGGATGCCACCTCTTCCCTCTTTGAAAGCTTTACACAAGGAACAGGCGTTCAATACGATGTCATTTCACGCATTTTATTGCTGCTTGTCTTATTATATGTCGTTGCCTCTCTCTTTTCATTCGTTCAGCAATATGTGATGGCTGGTGTCTCACAGCAGACGATTGCTGAATTAAGGCAAGAAGCAAATGATAAGCTCACACGTCTGCCCCTTCGTTATTTTGATAAAACAACACACGGGGACACGTTGAGCCGTGTAATGAACGATATTGATAATATTAATACATCTCTACAGCAGGCACTCACCCAGGTGATCACATCTGTGATTACGGTCATCGGGATTGTCCTTATGATGCTTTTCATCAGCCCGTTACTCACCTTGCTAGTATGTTTGACACTGCCGCTTAGTCTGTTTGCGATTCGAGGCATCACATCATTTTCGCAAAAGCATTTTAAGGCGCAGCAAAAAGAGCTGGGAATGATCAATGGACATATTAATGAAATGTTCACAGGACATCAGACGGTTCGTGCGTATGGCTATGAAAAGAAAGCCATTGATACATTTGATCAATTAAACGAACAGCTGTATGAATCTTCAAGAAAAGCGCAGTTTATTTCTGGTTTAATGATGCCAATGATGACCTTTATCGGAAATCTTGGCTATGTGGCGGTTAGTGTAGCCGGCGGGATTCTTGTCATTAACGGAAATATTCGTGTTGGGGATGTGCAGGCATTTATCCAATACACGCAGCAAATGTCGCAGCCGCTTGTGCAAGCATCAAGTGTTGCAAACTTAGTTCAATCTGCCATCGCTTCTGCTGAAAGGGTCTTTGACATTTTGGATGAGGAAGAAGAACATGCGGAAGAGGATGCAGCGATTGATCTTGAAGCACTTTCAGGGGATGTAACCTTTGAACAAGTTCACTTCGGATATGAAAAAGATCATCCGGTGATTCAAGGTTTGAATTTACACGTACAAGAGGGACAAACGGTTGCCATTGTAGGGCCAACAGGTGCTGGAAAAACAACGATCATTAATTTGTTAATGCGCTTTTATGAACTAGATCAAGGGTCCATTCGCATTGGCGGTGTAAAAACGACCGATCTCAGCCGCCGGCAAGTACGTGACTTATTTGCGATGGTTCTTCAAGATACGTGGCTTTTTGAAGGCACGATATATGACAATATTGCATATGGCAGGCAGCATGTTTCTAAAGACGATGTCATAAAAGCCGCTAAACATGCCTATGCCGATGATTTCATCCGGACGCTTCCAGATGGATACGACACCATATTAACAGAAGATGCCGGCAACCTTTCGCAAGGCCAGCGTCAGCTGTTAACAATCGCCCGTGCGATTTTATCTGATCCAAAAATTTTGATATTAGATGAAGCGACAAGCAGTGTCGATACGCGGACAGAGATGCATATTCAAAAGGCGATGAATGAATTAATGAAAGGCAGAACGAGCTTTGTCATTGCACACAGACTTTCGACGATTAAGGATGCCGATCTCATTTTAGTCATGAAAGATGGTACCATTATTGAAAAAGGAACGCACAGTGAGCTTTTGCAAGAAAAGGGCTTTTATGCTGATCTGTATATGAGTCAATTTGCCGAGCATCAAGTCGGTTAAAAACAAAAAAGAGGATTGACACGCATTTCCCCATCTGTCGATCCTCTTTTTTTATGTCAGAATCCTGACCTCTTTCTTGTTTACAGATGAAAGAATGGAGCAAATACTCTTTAAATATACCTTCAATTCCTCTGCCTATCGAGTTGTTCTAAATGACTTGTGGCCGTTCATCAGTGGACAAAATAGCAAACAAATCATGATCTTTCCACTCTCCATTGATCTTTACATTTTGTCTAGACAGACCTTCTTTTTGAAATCCAGATTTTTCAAGCACTCGTATGGAGCCGAGATGATGAGGCTGAACACCGGCCTCAATTCTGTGAAGATCCAGTACTTGAAATGCCTCATCCAGCATGAGTGCAATGGCTCTAGTCGTGTAGCCTTTTCCATTTTGTTTTTGATCAAGGCCATATCAAAGCCAGGCACTTTGAAGGACGTTTCTGACAACACCAGACAGTGTCATCGTTCCGATTAGCTGATTCGATTCACGGTGAAAAATTCCTTTTGCATACGTTTCGGCTTTGTTGCGGCCTTGCTGACAGGTCTGAATTCGTTTAATTGTTCGGAGATGGTGTAAAATTTCTCCTGCCTAAGTGGAGTAAATGGCTGAAAGAACGCACGATGTTCATATTCATGTGTTGTCAGTGCTTCAACATCGCTCTCTATGAGGTCTCTTAAACAGATGGATAAGTAGTTCGCCTCCATGTCATTCCCCTTTCTTGTCTATCTCCTCAGCATTCACTAAAAAACACTACCCCATAAGAAAGGTAGTGTTTTTAGCATTCGTTCTCAGTTTCTAATTTGACCATCACCAGATAGAAGCAGCTTTGTTGTTGTGAGTGCAGGAAGTCCCATTGGTCCTCTTGCATGTAACTTTTGAGTAGAGATGCCAATTTCAGCCCCATATCCGAGTGCGCCGCCATCTGTAAAGCGAGTGGATGCGTTATGATAAACAGCGGCCGCATCGACTTCGTTTAGAAACGTCAGTGCGTTTTTTTCATCCTCTGTTACGATGGCCTCTGAATGTTTTGTGCCGTACTGATCAATATGGCAAATTGCGTCCTCAATAGAATCAACGACTTTCACCGCAAGATCAAGACTTAAATACTCATCTGTAAAGTCCACTTCTTCAGCAGGAACCGCATTTGAAAAGAAGGCTTGTGCTTCTTGATCGCCATGTACTGTCACATGATGCTGAAGCAGTGCTTCATTCAATTTAGCTCCATTCTCTTTCAGCCAATCGCGATGAACGATCAAGGTCTCAAGTGCATTACAAACAGCTGGGCGATTCGTTTTCGCATTGATCACAATCTCAATGGCTTTCTTCAAGTTCGCTGTTTGATCAATAAAGACATGGCAGTTCCCTGTTCCTGTTTCAAGGACTGGAATGGTGGATTCTTCCACAACTGTTTGAATTAATGACGCACCGCCTCGCGGAATCAGGACATCGATCCATTCCTTTAAGTGGAACATCGCTTGAACCGATGAGCGGTCTGTTTGTTCGATAAACTGTACCGCATCACGAGGAATCTTTGTTTCATCCAAGGCTTCATGAATGACGCTTACGATCGCTTTGTTGGAAGAAATAGCGGAGGAACCGCCTTTTAAAATCACTGAGTTGCCTGCTTTTAAAGCAAGTCCTGCTGCATCGACAGTGACATTCGGTCTCGCTTCATAGATCATACCGATCACGCCGAGCGGTACTCTTCGGCTTTTCACATGTAAGCCATTTTTAAGAGTCCATTCATCCAATATTTCTCCAACAGGATCTGTTAATCTCGTCACAAGCCGCAAACTTTCAGCAAACTCATGAATTCTTTTTTCATTTAACATTAAACGATCCATTAAGGCATCTGAGAAGCCCTTTTCTTTTCCTGCATCTAAATCCTTTTGATTTTCCTGTAAAATGAAGCTGCTTTTCTGTTCTAATGCTTCTGCTATTTTAAGCAACGCCTCATTCTTTTCCTCTGTTTGAAGTAACCCTAGTTTTTTTGATACGTGCTTTGCTTTTTTCGCTTTTTCTTTGACCGATGTGACAACTTCAGCTGTCAGTGTCATGAAATTCCTCCCTTATGGTTAGCAAACTGGTATTGATAAATCTAAATGACAAACAAATGCTTCAAGATCGACGACATGCACCACTTCATCTTGTAACAAATCACTGCTCAGTGCGAGTTCGTCAGACGCATAATTGACAATGCCGAGCCCAATTTCTCTTCTATCTTGATCTAAAATACGGACAACATCGCCTTTTTTAAACGAACCTTTTACCTCGACAATGCCATCAGATTCAAGGCTTTTCTCGCGGTGCATGAGGTGCTCCTCTGTTTTCTCTTGAACCACGATCTCACCTTTTGGTCCAGAATGAAAAGCAATCCACTGCTTCTTATAATTCAGCGGAGCTAGGTTTTTATCAGCTGTAAAATAAGTGCCGTCCTCTGTCCCATTGATTGCTTTATCTAAAATGTGCGGCGTATCCGCTTTTCCTAAAAAGCCGTTGATACCTGCTGCCATTGAAATTTTAAAGGCGTCGAGCTTCGATTTCATTCCGCCTGTGCCAACGCTGCTTCCGGCATCTCCAGCAGCTGCTTCGATGTCTTCTGTAATTTCTGTGACTTCAAGAATTCTCTTTGCATTTGGGTTTGTATGAGGATTATCTTCATACAAGCCGTCAATATCAGATAAAATAGCAAGGAAATCCGCATCAATCAGTCCAGCTACTTTTGCAGACAATGTATCATTATCTCCGAACTTCAAGCGATTGATTGTCACGGTATCATTTTCATTGATAATGGGGATGATGCCCCGATCTAATAATACATTCATCGTATTTCGCACATTTTGATACCGGGTTTCATCTGAAAAATCGCTTCTTGTAATTAAGAGCTGTGAAGCAATATAGCCGTGCGATAAAAATAATGTAGAATATGATTCCATTAAAAGTCCCTGACCTATTGAGGCAGACGCCTGTTTTTCTGGCAGTGTTTTGGGTCTATCAATAAATCCTAGCTTTCGGTAACCTGCTGCAACTGCACCAGAAGAAACCAAAATGACTTCGTGTCCTTCATCTTTGAGTTTGACAATTTGATTCACGAGATTTTCTAGTTTTTTTAAACTGATCTCCCCTTGAAAGCTAGTAAGAGAGCTGCTTCCGATTTTGACAACAATTCGTTTTCTCTCTTTATCTGCGTACACCTTATCACTCCTGTTTTGAGGCTCTATTTATATCGTTACTTTTTGTTTTTGCTGTTCGCTTATCTCTTTTGATCGATTGGCGGCATGTTTGACGGCCTGCTTCATGGCTTCTCCTCCGCCGAAATGATCTAATGCATTTAGTCCTGCAGCAGTTGTTCCATTTGGTGACGTAATTTTTTCTCTAAGGACAGAAGGGTTTTCAGCTGTTTCTTGGAGCATCTTCGCTGCACCAAGAAGTGTCTGTGTCCCGATTTGGCGAGACATTTCTTTTGATAAACCGGCTTCTTCTCCCGCTTCTTCGATTCTTTCCATTAAGAAATAAAAGTAGGCTGGCCCGCTTCCGGCAATTCCTGTAAAAATGTCCATTTGCTCTTCCTGAATGGTATAGACTTCTCCCATTTCAGATAGAAGAGCCTGACTCATGCTCACATCTTCACTTTTTACATAACGTCCAGCAGATAATGCCGTTGCTGATGCCCCGATGGTACTTGACGTATTTGGCATCACCCTCATGACAGGCTGGCCTTCATGCAGCATGTCTTCAATATACGATGATTTCACTCCTGCAAGTACAGACAGGATGAGCTGATCTCTCTGAATATGGGGTTTTAATGATTCAAGTGCTGTTTCAGCATCCTTCGGCTTCATTGCCAGGATCAACATATCCATTTCTTCAAAAGGAAATGAATCCATTGTGGCTGTTTGGATTCCGTAGCGCTTCGTTAATTCATTTAATCGCTGCTTATTTTGCCTGTTTGTTGCGTAAATATGGCCTAACGGCATCTGTTCTGATCGCACAATACCTGCAATCATTCCTTCCGCCATCGAACCTGCTCCAATGAAAGCAACTTTCTTTTGATCAATGATATTGATCCTCTCCCTTGTTCGCTTTTTGTTCGTGTTTTTCGCACGTTAGTTATCGTAACATGATGAGAAATCGTGTCAAGAAAGAGCCGGCGCTTTTCAAAAGTCCCGAATGCACGCTGAACAGCTTGCTGTATGTATGTCAGCTCTGTTTTTCCGAATCAGTAATTTAGATCAAAAGAACTATACGTATTTGAATCAAAGTACCCTTTCGTTCGACTGAATTCACCATTTTATTTTTGGTTTCGGTGACTTCAATTCTATTTTTAAGAAAACGTTATCATTTTTATTGACTGTCTCATTTCCTATGCGATGAATGGGTAAGAATCTTTCGATTAGACTATTGACATATTTTAGAAAACATGTCCGTTGAAATGCGCTTTTCGTGATGATACCGTGAAAGGGAAATCAAGCGAAAAAGGAGTGTTCATAATGAAAGTGAAAAAAAACTATGTCAATGTCATTCCAATGAAAGAAATCCGTTCCACTGATGACCTTCTTTTCCCATTCCCTATCTACAATGAATTACGATCGCAAGGTGATATTCGATACGATGAAAGAAGAAAGTGCTGGGATCTCTTTCGGTATGCGGACATTCAGTCCGTTTTGAAGCAGCCAAAAGTGTTTTCATCACAGCGGGGCAGAAGCACATCTAAAACGAGTATTTTAACAATGGACCCTCCAAAACATACAAAAATGAGAGCACTCGTCAATAAAGCATTCACGCCAAAAGCGATCAAACAATTAGAAGATCAGATTAAAGACCTGACACATGATTTATTAAATCAAGTAAAGGATCAACGTACCTTTGATCTTGTTCAGGACCTAGCAGCTCCCCTGCCTGTCATGATCATCGCCGAGCTTCTTGGTGCAGAGGTGGAAGACCGAGAGCTGATTAAGAAACATTCAGATGCCCTTGTTGCAGGAGCAAAGGATGATTCAAAAGAAGCCATTCAAGCCGTTGTAGAGATGCAAAAACAAGCAGAAGAAGAACTGTCAGAGTACTTTACGCATTTGATCCAAAAGCGGAAAGAAACGCCTGCCGATGATTTAATCTCCCTTCTCATCCAAGCGGAAATTGATGGGGAACATTTAACAGAAAATGAGCTGCTTGGCTTTTGTATTCTCTTACTCGTTGCTGGTAATGAGACGACGACGAATTTAATCACAAATGCAGTACGACTGCTAACAGAGCAGCCGCACATTGCAGAATCAGTCCGGCAAGATCCCTCTCTCATTCCTCAATTGACAGAGGAAACACTGCGCTATTATCCGCCTGTACAAGCGATTGGGAGAATTGCAGCAGAGGATATTGAGATCGCAGGTTCACACATTAAAAAAGGAGACTATCTCATCAACTGGGTTGCCTCTGCGAACCGCGATGAACGGAAATTTGAAGATCCAGATACGTTTCGTCTTGACCGGAAATCCAATCCGCATATGAGTTTTGGTTTTGGTATTCATTTTTGTCTTGGTGCACCTCTCGCCCGGCTTGAGAGTCATATTGCACTTGAGATTTTACTCAATACATTTCAAGAGATCACCTGTGCGGCAGATAAGCTGAAACCCATTCAAAGCACGTTTGTTTTTGGGGTAAAAGAATTTCCTGTACAGGTCACCCGTTTTTAAAAGTCCCTTTGATATGGGGCTTTTTTCATCAGCTTATTCTTACCTTCCTGCTCCGAACATGCTAAAATAAAGTCCATATCAACGTGATCACGGAATTCGGAAAGGAAGCCAAAACTTATGACCGATTATACAGCTATGAAAGACGGAATATTCAAATCAGTTTGTTCGTTAGATTGTCCTGATCAATGCGGTCTTTTAATACATAAAGAAAATGGAAAGATCGTCAAAGTTCAAGGAGATCCAGACCATCCAGTCACTCAAGGAAACATATGCAATAAAGTGCGGAATGTCACAGCCCGCTTATATGATGAAAAACGGCTGACAACGCCATTAAAACGTGTAGGTAAAAAAGGGGACGGGCAGTTTGCACCGATTACGTGGAAAGAAGCCATTGAAACCATCCGGCAAAAATGGACAAAGCTGATCGAAGAAAAAGGTCCGGAAAGCATTTTGCCTTACAGCTTCTATGGGAATATGGGCAATCTCAATGCTGAGGGAATGGACCGCCGCTTTTTCTATCGTCTTGGCTCAAGTCAGCTAGACCGAACGATCTGTCAGTCAGCAGGAACCACTGGCTATAAATATACAATGGGCGCAAGCATCGGGACCGATCCAGAAGACACCATTCATACGAAACTATTTATTTTTTGGGGCATCAATGCCGTGTCGACCAATATGCATCAAATCACCTTGGCACAAAAAGCGAGAAAGCAAGGAGCAAAGATTGTCGTCATCGATGTTCACAAAAACCAAACTGGTCGAATGGCTGATTGGTTCATTCCGCTTCGCCCTGGCACTGACAGTGCGCTGGCTCTAGGGATCATGCATATCCTTTTTGCAGAAAATCGCACAGATCATTCATTTTTAGAAACTTACACGGTCGGCCACAATGAACTTCGCGAGCATGTAAAGCAGTATGATCCAAAAACCGTTGAACAGATCACAGGTGTCCCTAAAGAAGACATCATCACACTTGCGAGAATGTATGCAGAGACATCGCCATCTCTCATTCGTATTGGAAATGGACTTCAGCATCATGATAATGGCGGGATGAGTATAAGAACCATCTCCTGCCTCCCTGCCTTGACGGGGCAATGGCTGCATAAAGGCGGCGGTGCGATGAAATCGAACTCTTCTTTTCTCAGTTATAATGAAACAGCTCTTCAGCGGCCGGATCTATTAAAAGGCCGTACACCTAGATCATTTAATATGAATCAGCTAGGTAGCGTGCTGACCAGCGCAGAGCCTTCCATTGATTCTCTTTTTGTCTACTCATGCAACCCAGCTGTTGTCACACCTGAAGCGAATAAAGTAAGAGAAGGTTTGCTGAGAGAAGACCTATTTACGGTGGTTCATGATCTATTCATGACAGAGACAGCGGCTTATGCAGATATTGTACTGCCAGCGACATCTGCCTTTGAAAATGAGGATTTCTATACTTCATACTGGCATCATTATATTCAAATTCAAGAGCCAGTCATTGAACGCTATGGAGAAAGCAAATCAAACACGGAAGTATTTCGTCTATTAGCTCAGGCCATGGGCTTTGAAGATGAAGCGTTTCGCGAGACAGATGCTGAACTGATGGAACAAGCCCTTCATCATCCAGAAAATCCGCATTATGCAGATATTTCATATCAGGCGCTGAAAGAGAAAAAATGGATCAAAGCAAAACGTGGATCTTTCGAGGAATTAAAGCTCCCTACCCCAAGCGGGAAAATTGAGCTTTACTCTGAACAAATGAAAAAAGATGGATATCCAGCACTTCCAACCTATGTACCACTTTATCAGGAAAGTGATTATCCGCTGACGTTTATACCGGGACCAAATCATAATTTTCTAAATTCCACCTTCTCTCTTCACGAAAAGCATCAAAAGCTTGAAAAATTTCCGAAGCTTCATATGAATGAACAAGATGCAAAAGAGAGACAGATTGAAGATGGTGACATGGTACGTGTGCTCAATGATCGAGGAGAATGTGAACTTGTCGTGTCAGTCGGTCAAAATGTGTTACCTGGCGTTGTGGTCAGTCAAGGATTATGGGCAGATCAGAAAGGCAAAAAACATTTGGTAAATGGTCTCACACCTGATCGTTTGGCAGATATGGGCGGTGGAGCGACGTTCTTTTCTGGCAGAGTTGAGGTTGAAAAATTATCATAAATAAAGCCAACAGCCTCGCGGACTGATCCCCGTTTTTAAGACTGGGATCAACACCACTTTATAAAACAGCCGGTTACCGAAGCTCTTTCGGTGACTGATTGTTTTATATCGCTTCTTTTCATTTGTTGCAAAAATGAAGCTGAACCTATTTCCCTTTCGGCTTATCCCGCATACGCGAGCCACTCATTCATATCCTGTCATGTTTCTTTATATCAGAATATACATAAGCGCTTCTCTTCTTCCAAAATAAAAGAGAAATCAATTAATGGTTGCATTTAGGCTGGTCCCATGCTATATTAATCAAGCGATGAGCTGAATTGTGTAAGCCGGGTAACACGTCTCTTTGAGACACACACGAATGTGGCGTGTGGTTATTCCGCCTCAATACGCAAAAGACATCTTCTGTTGAAGATGTCTTTTTTCTTACCCTATTTTTGTTCCATTTGCAACCGGCTCATCTGCGGTAAGCAAGACCACGTCTTCTTTCGACGGCATGCCTCCTAAGACTAGCACTTCAGATTTAAACCCAGCAATTCTTCTTGGCGGGAAATTGACGACTGCCACAATTTGTTTCCCGGTGAGATTCTCAGCAGTATAACGTTTTGTGAGCTGAGCGCTGGATTGTTTGATCCCAATCTCATCGCCAAAATCAATCTTTAGTTTCAAAGCAGGTACTCTTGCTTCTGCAAAGAATTCTGCTTCTAATATCGTCCCAACACGAATGTCTAAAGCCAAAAACTGTTCAATATCTGCCATATGAACCTCTCCTTTTCATTGATCCATTCTTCTGTTAGCTGCCCTTGTATCTCTCGCTGATTTCTCCATTGTAGCACAGTCACCTCTTTGAAAAGGAAGGGGAAAAATCCGCAGTCGCCTTTTAGTTTACATAATAAAGTTATCGTGATCTATTAAATGTTTGCATCCTGAAAATGAATTCTGTAAAATGGCAAATAATCCTACTGCTTCCTCTCGAATATTTCAGGGAGGGGTAACACTTGTTTACATTATCGGATATGTGGACGTTTTGCTGGTCATTTTTCGTCATTCTTCCTATCGTGGCCATCTTGCATCAGTTAGGTCATATTTTGGTCGCATGGATGTTTGGGGCAAAGGTTTCTTTTGCACTTGGCCGCGGCAAAAAAGTATTGAAAATAGGCGTAGTTGAAATTCGAAGAATCTATTTTCTAGATGCATTTTGCCATTATGAAGAAATGAGGAAAAATAACCGTTTCTCACACATTCTTGTCTACTTAGGCGGATCATTATGCAACCTGCTCAGTGTTCTCATACTGAATACAATGATCGCCAATGATGTCCTGCCAGAGCATCAATTTTTCTATCAATTTGCTTACTTCTCAGTCTACTATGTCTTTTTTGCTTTACTGCCAGTACAGTATGCAGATCATCATCCAAGTGATGGACAAGCGATTGTCAATATCATTCGTCACGGTGAACCATGTGACATCATTGACTAAGATGAATGACTGTCACTGTCGATATGATACTGAATGGTTAAAAAAGGAATGCCAAACAGCTTCATTTGATGCAATGCTGTGAGACTATTTTCCGTCCCCGGTTTCATGTGAAAGCTTTCTTCCATTGGCAGTTTCATGGTGATGAAAGGCGTATGCACATACAATCCTTCATGACCAGTACTGCCTTTTGGACTTTTACTTTTTAACAAAAAGTCTTCCTGTTCATTAAAAGGTTTTAAAATAGCAGTAAGCTGAGAAAATGGAAGCGGCAAAGCAATATTCATATAGACCGTCTCTTCATCATGGTGCTGGGCATAAAGCGCATAAAAGACTTGCTCGCCTTTCTCATTGCGTCTGATCCACGCACGTACATTTTCCCTTTCCTCAAGAGGATGTTGAAATTTTAAAAGACTCCCCGGCATTTCATATGGCTTTCGTGATAACCCTAAATAAAGCTGTCCTAGTCGTCTAAAAACAGGTTGAAGCAAATAGACAAATGGCCTCACCCACCAGTGAAAACAGACGGCTGCTTTTAACGTAAATGACATCGGATCCTCATAAAATCTGCGAATAACAGGTGACACACTCTCTGCTGAAAACGTCTCTCCATTTAATTGGTCAAGAGAATCTACTAAACCGATCTTCTCGTCATGCTGCATGTGTTGATTTTGAAAAGACATGAACTGAAAGCGACCGTGAACTCTCGAAACCGGAAAATCCTTCTGTTTCAATCGATCAGCTGGCCTTTCAATCAGCCACCCTATGAGACCTGGTAAAATCACCATACTTGCATTGATACTGCCATGAAACCAAATCATTTGATCGATGCTTATGTAGGTAACACGTAAAAGCATACCAGCAGAATATAGTAATGATAAGGCGATGGTTCCCATTAAGATGATGCTAGAAAACACAACGAGCCCCTTTGCGGCAGTTGAACGAAACCTTGTTTTCATACACAGAATTCCATACAAATAAAGTGCGATCACATAAAGAATGACACTGAACGTATCAAACAGGCGAGAATAACTGATTCCAACAGCAATCATCATAGGTGACAGTAAAATCAACCAACCGCCTATTTTGTATAGAATCGTCTCTTCTTTCCGCTGCCTCCCTAATAATCCATAAAAGATGGGGATAAAAAAAGCGGAGTAATGAAAATGAATAGCGGTCAAAAGAACAATCATCGGTGAAAATGTCATCACTTGTATATCTGCTGTGTACAGCCAGAACCAAAGCCCGCCTAAAGCGATATACATCAATGCGCCATCTATCATCAGCTCATGAAGCGGATGGATTCCTCTTTTCAAGAAGCGGATGAAACCAAATAAAGCCAGAATCATTGTATAGAAAAGCCATCCCAATGCGAGCCAAAGGGAATGATAGATGAATGCACCTGTTGCACATAGCGCTGCTGCTGGGAAGGCTTTCATTATGAAGTAAATCAGCCACTCCTGCTGCCGTTTCTTCTCTTCCTGATAGAAAAAGTGTAAGAACGCGGGAAGAAAAAACAAAATCGCAACGAGGACAAAGAATTCTGCTATGGGGGCTGTCGTTAAACGGATAACGAGAAAGCAAGACATCAAAATGATGCTAGACGTCAAATGCCATTTATTCATGAGATGACACCCTTTCTGTAAACCGGCCCTTGTATGTAAAAAGAGTGCCAAAAAGGCGATTTTTCACTTGGACATCAATGGTATACTCACCTGCACGCTCATCGTAACCTTCCGTTACATCAGATACACCGTAAAGCCATGAAGGCAGCGGCCACTCCCGCCCTAACATCAAAAACTTTTGCTTACCTGATTGAATGTGCAAGAACCCTTTTTCCGTGACTGTAAAATGAAGCTCTGACATCAGAAGCCTAGGTTTTCCAAAGTAGTCCAGTACTTGATGACTCTTCTGATCAATGATCATATCTGCATCAAAATGTCTTTCCTTCTTTGGGAAATAGAACGTACGAAACCAGTGCATTCCTTCTTCTCCTTTACTTGTCGTAAAAGGCTTGTTCACGATTTGGAAGGGAATATTTTGACCTCTTTCAGGAAAAAAGCAGCGAAACAATGGACCGATTTTAAACAACAATCGAATGAGCTTCGTTCCGCCACCTATTTCCTCCATGATGCCTTCGGCCGTAAATGCACGGTTATAACGTTCTTTTAATTTTGGATGCAGCTTATCGTAGTCCTTTACTTGATAATGATGAACGACCATGTCTAGCTCCCCTTTTTCGTTTGATCGAAAACACATCTACACAATCTTTTAAATTAATCATTCCTGCAACGGACAAGATGAAAAATGCACTCAGCACAAGCGGCTCATGCAGAGTCGTTTTTGGTGATAAAATCCCTATACTAAGCATTATGAGCAGAAAGATGCTTTGAAGGATGAATATATATTTCTTTGGCAGCTTAGGCATGAGCCATGATACGCCTAATAGTGCATAAAACAATCGAAATCCGGTGCTATGATCAAAAGCAGAAGGTGAAAAGGGAATCATCGCCTGACATAACCAGACGACAGCAAACAGCAAACAAATGCCATAATGGGCAAGTGTTCTCTCAAGCAGCAAACGGGGATGTGTGCCCTTTTCAAGCCACGTCTTTAATGCGCCAAAGCTAAAGGCCGTCATAAAACCCATCATTGGACGAAAAAAGAACCGGTCTGCCCATTTCCACCCTTTTCCTTCTTTTGTTTCATAATCAAATTGCGTTTGAAACACAATGTGATCATTTGTTTTCATGTATTTCCAATACCCTCCACCTTCTTTAATAAAAGATAAAGGATGTGACGACTTAAATTGAAGTGAGGATGCTCTTTCATGACGCTCATCCTTCACGCTCGTTCGATACGATCCTGTCCCAGTCACACTGATGCCGAATCCAAGATGTTTTTCATATAAAAAGGATTGGGGCTGTTCATCTCTTGGTCCATTTAATGAAATGGTCGAAAACCGCAAATCCCATTGTTCATGAAGCTTTGGATTTTGCGTATACTCCCATACTTTTTCAATAGGTGCATGAATGGTTGTTTCCACATAAACAGGCTTTCTTTTCATCTGCCTCTACTCCTCTATGTGAATTATTTCACATAATAAGCATACCATGTTTCACAAAACTGTCAAATCTTTATTGGTTATTTGCAAAAAAAATGTTTTGATCTGTTTCCGCCTCCTTCATCATATCGGTTCAATACATAAAAAAGACCTGTCAATGAGACAGATCTTCTTGCTGCTTAATACCTGCGATATAAAGACGGACCGCATAGCTGACACTCTCTTCAAGCTGTTCTTTCCGTTGAAATCCCTTTTTGTTTGAAATATCCCCAAAACCATGCAGTAAACTTCTGAGACCTCTGACGACATGCGTCATCTCCTCTTCTTTTACACCAAAACGAGACATGATGGATTGGACAAAATCAGCAAGGTTCTCTGCAGCCATACTGACTTCTTTTTCATTCATATGTGAAAAAGCAGCCTCATATAGACCGGGATGCTGACGGACAAATTGAACATATTGTCTTGCAAATGCTAAAACAGCGTCCTCTTTTTCCAGCCCCGCCGTTACTTGTTTGCCCTCCTCACAAAGCATTGTCAGCCCCTTAACAGCAAGAGCAGCCTGTATTTCATGAAGACCAGATACATGATTGTAAAGTGATGGCGGTCTGATGTTGAGCCGTTTGGACAATGTAGCAATCGTCAAAGCGGAGTAGCCCTCTTCATCAACATATTCAATAGCAGTTTTAAAAATTTTGTCTTGAGTGATACCCATTCTTGGAGACATGGTTTACTGCCCTCCCTTTTGTAGCTGATGTTTCCTTTTTTCAATAGCGGTTTGCAGCTTTGCCTTAGGCTCTATAATGAGATCACCATGTCCTGCTGCGAGACAAGATAAGGGAAGTTCCAGTAATTTTTCAGCACTTTTTAGTGCTGTTTCTGCATCCCAAGTGGAAAAATAAGGAAATGGAAAGGTGGAGCGAAACTCTCCCGTTACAAATAAACCACCTTTTGTCACAACTGCATCACCTGCAATGACAACCCCCGACTTTTCATCGTATAAAGAGATGCTTCCTGGGGTATGTCCTGGTGTGGCAATGACTGTAAGTGAGCCAATCTCGTCCCCTTCTTCGAGAAGCACATCTGGTTTTGTGTGAATGTTTTTTGAAAAACTGCCTTTCACTTTTTTCTCCGGCTCACCAGGGAGTAAGGAAAAATCACCAGCAAACAGACGAGCATCTCGTTTCGACAAATAGACGACTGCCTCTGGAAAAGCCTTTTTCACTTCATCTAGAGCACCAATATGATCCATATGACTATGAGTCAGAATCACTTGTTTAATCGGTTTGTTTAATGTATGTGCAAATTCAATTATCGAGCTTGCTGCCATTTTCAAAGCTGCATCAATTAAGATGAGTTCATCCTCTTCCTCAAATACATAACAATTTACCGGAAAGATTCGAGGCATTAATGTAAGCTGGTGTAAGCGACCAAATGTAGTGAATCTCATCTTATTCCCCCTAAAACTAATGTCGTTAGTTTCATATTAACTAATGATATTAGTTTTAGCAACTATTTTTTCATCAACTGCAATATAAATATTGATTTGGGCTTCTTTTGGATCGATAGATCGTCAGTATCATCACAATGGACAAAATGCGATCTATTTTCATGACTTTTCCTCTTTTTCATAAATGTAGGTTTTGATTTGATAAAAAAAGAAAGAATGGTAAAGATAAGTAACAGCCAGCATTCATTTACATCCCTGCCCGTGCAGGAGGAGGTTGCATCATGACACATCACGTATGGCAGTTGTTCATGATCGGGATCATCATTTTGACATGGATTATCATTCGAATGAATCGAATGAGACGCTATCAACTTGTGCGCCCGGTAAATCTGTTCATGAGAATGTATGTATTTGGTTTCACTGCCCTTATTCTCTTATCAGAAGGATGGCAAAATCACAGTATTTTTATCTATGCCGCAATTGGCATGATCTTTGGGAGCATTCTGGCTCTTCACGCCTATCAAACGATTCGGATGAAATCAGAAGATGGCCGGCTTTATGTCAAAACGAGTAAATGGATTGAGAGCTTCATTTTATGTTTGTTTTTATCCAGGCTTGCATTGAAATTAGTCGATCTGACCAAACATGCGATCACAAAAATGGATGTCGTTGAATTATATCAGCATATCGTAAGCGATGATGCCCTGACCATGCTCAGCTTTTTTCTGCTAGCTGCTTACTATATTGTTTTTTCTTATCAAATGATGAAAGCAAATAAACGATCGACACATATGCATCATGCATAAAAACCTTCCTATCTGGGGTCAGTCCCCTGAAAGTAGGAAGGTTTTTTATCAATCGTGCTGTGCATGGTGAATCATTTGTTCAAGCACTTCCATCACATGCTGATCTTCAGGGCTGTAAAAAATGGACGTCCCTGCTCGTCTAGATTTTACGAGACGAAGGTTTTTTAAAAAGCGCAGCTGATGAGAAACGGTTGATTGCATAAGGTTGAGTGTTTCCGCTATATCATTTACCGAATGTTCTCCTTGAGACAGCAAATGCAGAATACGAATACGGGTCGGATCAGACAATGCCTTAAATGTTTGTGAGACAAGAAATAAACTTTCTTCGTCCAGCTCCATCCGTTCCTGTTCTTGATTTGTATTCAGTTCTTCCTTCATTTCGCTTCACCTTTCTTGTCAGTCAATTCACGACTTATTCTATGTATCATCATATACCAAAACGTGCGGCATGCAAAGCTTACACACCTTTAGGAAAAAGATTTATTCAAATAGCATTGACACGTGGTAGCATTCTTTTTAAAATGAGCATTATTTATTCATTTTTTTAGAGGAGCTGATAGGCAAATTGACTGAAGAGCCAAGACTAAAACGCAGCCTGACTGTCTTTCCACTTGTTGTGATCGGGCTTGCTTATATGGACCCGCTTGTCGTATTTGATTCATACGGCATCGTAGCGCAGCTGACGAAAGGCCACGTAGCTGCAGCTTATATATTTACTTTACTTGCATTACTATTGACAGCGCTTAGCTATGGGAATATGGTGAAGGCTTTTCCAAAAGCAGGATCTGCATATACATACGCGCAAAAAAGTATTCATCCTCACGTCGGCTTCCTTGTAGGCTGGACGCTCTTGCTGGATTATTTATTTTTGCCTATGGTGAATTTTGCAATCGGAAGTGCATATTTAACCGCAGCCTTTCCTGATGTACCTCATTACATTTGGATCATCATACTTGCTATCGCCATAACGACTGTCAATGTAATCGGTATACGTCTTACAGCCAACATTACGGCGCTATTTGTGACCTTTCAGGTCATTGTTGCTGTTACATTTGTTGGATTTATGATTTATGGACTTTCGCAAAACGCAGGTACGGGGGAATTATTGTCAGCCCGTCCGTTTTATTCAGCGAGCTTAGATCCTACTCTTATTTTTTCAGGGGCAACCATTTTATGTTTTTCTTTTCTTGGATTTGATGCGATTTCGACCATGTCTGAGGAAACGATTAAGCCAAAAAGAACGATTCCTCTTGCGATTTTCTTAACGGTCGCCATTGGAGGCGTTTTGTTTACCCTCACCTCTTATTTTTTACAGCAGGTGTTTCCAAATTTTCAGCAGTTCAAGCATCCTGATGCTGCTTCACTTGAAATTGCGGAATTTGTGGGCGGCGCATTTCTCCACTCGTTCTTTTTAGCTGGCACCATGGTCGCTGTCATCTCTTCATCCTTATCGTCACACGCAAGTGCAGCAAGGCTCTTGTATGCGATGGGAAGAGATCAATCATTACCGAAGCGATTCTTCGGTTATATTCATCCGACATTGAAAACCCCTGTTTTCAACATTTTATTAATTGGCGTTTTCTCTTTAACCGCAGTCATTGGCGAGCTTGAAGTCATTTATTCGTTTATCAGCTTTGGGGCATTAATTGGATTTACCTTTGTAAACGTGTCTGTTTTTGCATACTATTTCATCAAACAGAAACAAAGAGGGATATTAAACACACTCAGATATGCAATCATTCCTCTTTGCGGAACGGCCTTTTGTATGTGGCTGTTAACAAGCATCAGTACCAATGCATTAATCATTGGCATGGTGTGGCTCATGATCGGTTTCGTTTATTTCTGCTACAGGCTGAAAACAAGAGCTGAATTTACGTTTGGGTATGATTGATGATAGGTTTTCACTTGGTATCCGGTGCAGGATGTGGCATAATAAAAAGGCTGTACTTCCCTTTTAAAAGCGGGGCAAAACAGGGGTGAACTGACCTTGAAAAAGAAAAAAACAGGATGTTTTGCCATTTCAGGCTGTTTCACGATTTTTCTGTTTGTTTGCGTATTAGCAGCTATTGTCATTTCCTTTAATCAAAAGGAATTAAAAAAGCTGCCGATTGATACGGAATCAATTGTTTTGTCGAGATTGGATGATTACAAACCGCTTGTAGAAACAGAGTTAAGAGATGAAGATTTAGATCAATATACCGCGTTAATCCTCGGTATGATGTATCAAGAATCAAAAGGCAGAGGCGGAGATCCCATGCAGTCCTCAGAATCTCTTGGTTTGAAACGAAATGAAATCAATGACCCACAGAAAAGCATTAAACAAGGTATCCATCATTTTTCGACCATGTACAAGCATGGGAAGAAAAAAGGCGTTGATTTGGAAACCATTATACAAAGCTATAATATGGGAATCGGCTATATTGATTTTGTTGCAAAAAACGGGGGGAAACATTCCGAAAAATTGGCAAAGCAATACTCCAAAAAGCAAGTGAAACGAAACCCCGATGTGTATACGTGCGGAGGAGACAAAGATAACTTCCGCTATCCGTATTGCTACGGTGATTTCACTTATGCTGAAAAAGTAAAAGAAAAAATGAAAACAGTTGAAGAAAAAATGAAATTGGCTTCATCATCCACACCATCATCTTAAAAAAAGCACTTCCGGCTAGGAAGTGTTTCAGAATTGTTGAGAAAGAGCTAAAATGATTTTATTTTAGCTCTTTCTTTTTTTTATGAATGTTCTTTTCCGATTTCCGGCAGGATTGTTTTGGCTAAATGCTGATCCATTTCTTCATATTCATCATAATGAATTGTCTCATACAGTTCTTTTCTCGTTTGCATGTCCTCCAGCATCCCTTGCTGCGTCCCCTTTTCCATGATCTCTGTAAATAAACGCTCATACGCTTTTGCAGCGACTCTAAGGGAGGACACAGGGTAAATGACCATTTGAAAGCCGAACATGGAAAATTCGTCTGTATGATAATAAGGCGTTTTCCCAAACTCCGTCATGTTTGCAAGGAGCGGTCCTTTTATATGGCTTGAAGCATGCGTGAAATCTTCTGCTGTGATCAGCGCCTCGGGGAAAATGGCATCCGCACCTGCTTCTACATATAAATTGGCCCGGTGAATGACATCCTCCATCCCGTTTACTGATTTCGCATCGGTTCTAGCAATGACGAGCAGCGTTGGGGCCGCTTGTTTGATGGCTTTGATTTTCGCAATCATTTCTTCTACAGGGACGAGTGACTTTCCGTTTAAATGCCCGCATTTTTTCGGCATTTGCTGATCTTCGATTTGAACAGCTGCCACCTTACTCTCCACCATTTCCTTTGCTGCCCTTGCTGCATTTAATACACCGCCATAGCCAGTGTCCATATCGACCAAAAGAGGTAACTGAGAAGCCCGAATGATTTCCTTTGCTTTTTCCGCCATTTCGGTGGAATGAATCATGCCTAAGTCAGGAAGTCCTTTGCTGGCACAAAAAGCGGCACCAGATAAATAAAGCCCTTGAAAGCCCATTTTTTTCGCATAGAGCGCAGACATTCCATCGTGAACGCCTGGGATTTGAAATAAAGCGGATTTGTTCATTTGCTCTTTAAAAGCTGCGGCTAAGTCAGTTTGACTCGTCTCATCATTCACGATCCACACACTAGCTCCCCCTTATATCACGAATAAGTCCATAAATGCTGGTACTGTCGTTGTTTTTAATTGATTTGGATTTTGGCAAAGTGACACAATTTGTTCTACTTGTTTTTGTGGAAATCTTGTCTTCAAATGATACGCCCATTTTTTTTCAAGCAGCGGAATGCCTTCCTGTCTTCTTCTGCGATGACCAAGCGGATACTCAATTTCAATTCGATCTGTCATCGTCCCGTCTTTAAAGAAAATTTGCACACAGTTTGCAATCGACCTCTTTTTCGGATCTAAATAGTCTTCAGTGTAACGTTTATCTTCTTTCACGACCATTTGATCACGCAAACGATCAATGAGGGGATTTTGTGCAGTTTCTTCTTCATAATGATCAGCTGTCAGCTCACCATAGATCAGCCCAATGGCTGTAATATATTGTAAGCAATGATCACGATCTGCCGGGTTGTAAAGCGGTCCTTTTTTATCAATAATTCGAATCGCTGATTCATGTGTCGTAATCTCAATTCGGTCAATCTCATCTAACCGGTCTTTTACAGCATCATGGAGCATCACAGCAGCTTCAGCAGCAGTTTGTGCATGAAATTCTGCAGGATAAGCAATTTTAAAGAGCACATTTTCTATGACATATGATCCGAGCGGCTGGGCAAGTGTGAGCGGTTTTCCCTTCATTAACACATCTTCAAACCCCCACTTTTCTGCACTTAGCGGTGTTTGATAGCCCATCTCTCCTTTCAGTGTCATCATCGCCAGTCTCACCCCGCGGCTTGTGGCATCCCCTGCTGCCCACGATTTTCTTGATCCTGTGTTTGGGGCGTGCCGGTACGTTCTGAGCGGGGAATTATCAACAAAGGCCTGTGATAGCACATGCTGCACGTCTTCCTTTGTTCCGCCAAGCATCGCACAAACGACTGCACTTGTGGCTACCTTAACAAAGAGAACATGATCCAAACCATTTCGATTCAGACAATTGTCTAAAGCCAGCACACCTTGTATTTCATGTGCCTTCACAATTGCATGCAAGACGTCATTCATCGAAAGCGGCTCTTCTCCATTTGCAAGACGCGTTCTGCTCAAATAATCACTTACAGCTAAAATACCGCCTAGGTTATCAGACGGATGACCCCACTCCTGTGCAAGCCACGTGTCATTATAATCTAACCAGCGGATCATACATCCTATATTAAAGGCCGCTTGAACTGGATCTAACACAAATGAAGTGCCAGGCACTCTTGCTCCGTTAGGGACAACGGTTCCAGGTACAATCGGTCCAAGATGCTTCGTGCATTCAGGAAAATTGAGCGCCAGCATCCCGCAGCCGAGTGTATCCATGAGGACGTACCTTGCTGTTTCAATTGCCTCTTTGCTCGTAATTTCTCCGTCTACGGCATAGGCAGCGATTTCTTCTAATAGTTGATCCGTTTGATTGGCTACTGCTGTTTTATTCATGTTCATTCCCCCGTTTTTCCATCATCATTTGAGACTTTTAATCCTCTTGGCCCTAAATACCGGACTCTTGGTCTAAATATCCGATTGTGCAAATGCTGCTCAATGACATGAGCGGCTAATCCGCTTGCTCTCGCAGCAAAGAAGATCGGCGTGTAAAGTGAAATAGGAATTCCGAGCACGTAATAAATAGGTGCTGCGTAATAATCAAGGTTTGGATAGAGGTTTTTCTTCTCCTTCATGTATGCCTCGCCTGCGACGCACATGTCATACAATGTTGTATCTCCCTTTGATTCAGTAAGCGTTTTCAATGATCGTTTTAAAAGAGCAGCTCTCGGGTCCATTTTTCTCATGTATACCCGGTGGCCAAAGCCCATCATTTTTTCTTTTGCGGCTAATTTACGTTCAATGAGTGCAAGGAAACCTTCTGTTGTTTTGCCTTCGAGTAACATGTGCATGACGGCTTCATTCGCTCCTCCGTGTAAATCGCCTTTTAATGAAGATATCGCTCCAGTAAAAGCGCCATACATGTCAGAATGAGTAGATGCAATGACTCTGGCAGCAAAAGTTGAATTCGGCAGCTCATGTTCGCTATAGAGCGTAAGCGTTTGGTCAAAAGCGGTGATTTCGTCTTGTGTAGGAGTACGGCCTGTTAACATGGCTAAAAAGTTTTCAGTGTAGGGTTTGGTCTGATCTGGAGAAATAGCGGCGTTTTTTGTGAGAATATGATAGCTCCCTGCAACAATCGCTGGCAGCTGGCCAAGTAATCGAACGGCACGCGCTTGTTGGCATGCTTCTGATCGATCATTCAGTTGTTCATCATACCCTGCAAGAGCAGATAAACAAGTTCTTATGGCATCCATCGGGTGAGTGGTTTTTGGCAGTTTTGTCAAAATGGTTTGAATGGTTGGATGTAAGTTTGTTTGTGAGGAAATGTCTTGCTGAAATTGGTGATATTCCATTGCATCTGGTAATCTTCCGTAAATAAGCAGATAGGCTGTTTCTAAGTATGTCTTGTTTTGCGCCAACTCAATGAGATCATAGCCGCGAATCACAATTTCTTCTTGCTGCACATCTAAGTACGAAATGGACGTTTCGCTTGCCACAATGTCTTCAAGCCCCGGTTTATACTGCAATTGTTCAGTCATCATATAACCCCCGTTTCGTTCAATTGTTGTTCTCCAAACGAGCAAACGGCCAGAAATGATGTGATTCTATTGATGGGAAAATACCGTGCAAGTCGGATACCCAATTCCCATTTTATCCAAAGCACCTCATCTTGTAAATAAAAGAACGTATGTCCAGATGGACATACGTTAACTGTAGTATGGAGAAATCATGATATACACAATGACGCCAGTGAGACTGACATAGAGCCAAAGCGGCATTGTCCAGCGGGCAATTTTACGGTGACGCTCCACTTGCATTTGTGCCCCTCTAAAAAGTGTAATGAGGGCAAGCGGTACAATAACGGCAGATAACACGATATGTGTAATTAAAATAAAGAAGTAAATCGGACGAATGATTCCTTCTCCCCCAAAGTGTGTATCAGCTGCCATTGAATGATACGTCACATACGAAATTAAAAAGACAAGTGTGGTTGAAAAAGCCGCAAAGATAAATCGTCTATGCGCTTTGATATTCTTTTGTTTAATCATGATGAGCGCTGAAAGTAAAAAGATAAACGTAAAGCTGTTCATCACAGCATTCAGTAATGGCAGAAATGTAATATCCAGATGACTAAATTTATCTGTTTTTGGCATGAAAAATAATAAAGCAATTAAGCCGTTTATGGCAATTGTTAAAAAGACAACAATGCCGGTAAAATTTTTCGGTTTTTGATTCTGTTCGTTCATGTTTGAAAACCCCTCTTTATTAGTTCCGACTAAGAGTATGTTATTTAACTTTCTTGCTAAAGTCAATGAATTCGCTGTCTTCGTCGAATTTTAGACAAACTTGCCGATTGCTAGCGGCTTGAAAGATCTATGCACTTCCTTTAGAATGGGAATTTGTGTGGTTTTTATCATCTCAATATGAAAGGAGCAATAGACTTGTCAATCTTACAGGAAACAGCAAAAGATGTGAAGACGTTAGAGCAAGAATTACAGCAATTGCAGTTCCAAATGTATCGAATGCAAGAAAATATGAAGGATATTTCAAAAAAAGCAAAGATTATTGGCATTGATCAAGCGAAAGAAGATGAGTGGATGATTGTCTCCGCCATTGAAAGTGCGGATACATGTAAAATTATGTTAAGCGATTGTGAAAAAGCTTTTCGCGGACAATCTGATTTTTCCTTAATTGCGGAATATCCTGAAGAAGGAAAGATTCACATTGCCGATATTAAAGGCCCGCCCAATAACGGCTATGGGTCAATCTGTATGAAGCATTTAAAGGAAATCGCAAGAGAGCAAAACATTCCTGTGATTACTGGAGATCTCGTCAAAAGAGATTGGAATCACGTGAACCGCCTGATTCATTTTTATGAAAAACACCATTTTGATGTCCAAATCAATTGGAGAGAACAAAGCGGAGAAATTTATTGGGTGGACAGCTAACGACAAAAACCAGCGTTTATCATGAGATGTACGCTGGTTTTTGTCGAAAATGCAAATTTTTCAGAAAAATATGTGTTTTTTTGCCCAAAAAAAGGGTACAATAAAAGCATCAGGCCGCCACCTGATGCTTTCTTCCAAAAAACAATAGACTACTAGTTAAGTACTTTCACTTTGACTGATTTTACGCCCCAATTTTTTGCTTGGGATTTGCTCGGTACGTGTACATCAATTTTGTTACCTTTAATTGCGCCGCCAGTATCTGCTGCGATGGCTTCACCGTAGCCTTCAACATAAACCTTACTTCCTAATGGAATGACCTTAGGATCTACTGCAATGACTTTTGCATTCGGGTTTTTGTTTAAGTTTACCCCTGTTGCAGTGATACCTGAGATGCCACCATCATTTGCTGTATACGCCGTAGCCGTTACAGTCATTTCTTTTTTCACACTTTGACTTGCAGAAGATGATGCTGCTTTAGCTGTTTCCTTTTTAGGAGCAGCTTTTTTCGTTGTTTGCTCTTTTTGGACAGGTTCCTGTTTTTGAACAGACTCTGAGCTTACCGGAGCTGAGCTTTGACCAGCAACACTTAGTGTTGAACCAATCAAAATTATATCTGAGTTTAAGTTATTCCAAGACTTAAGATCGCTAATTGACACATTGAATTTTTGAGCGATTTTCCAGAGGCTGTCCCCCTTCTGGACTTCGTACTGCTCCTGAGTTTTCTCTTTTGAAGAGATTGTCAATTTATCGCCAACATAGATCATGTCTGTAGATAAATTGTTCCAACCCTTTAGGTCCTTTAGAGACACATCATTTTTTTGAGAGATTCCCCAAAGTGTATCACCTTTCTTTACAGTGATTTCCTTTGCAGAAGCTTGCTGTGCTCCTAATGCTGTTGTTGAGATTGCTGCAACAGCAACCAAGGACATAATAGTCTTCTTCATAAAGTAAATCCTCCCTTGTTAGCTTTTTATGGCGGCTAACGAGTGCTATCGTAACATATGTAAATGTCATTTCAATAACAAAACGATATGTTTTAGATTACAGTTCCTTTACATGAAACATCTCTCTCCATTGGTAAATCAGACCACCAAACGGCTCAATTCCGCATCACATCAAGGTTTTAAAAGGATGGAAAACACCGTGAAAAGCACATGTCCAAGTGCTGTGAAAAAAATTATTTTTCTTCTTCAAACGCTTGATTTTTTCTCTTTTTCTATAAATAAACGTATTTCTTCTAAAAAAGCATCCCCGTATTTCTCTCTTTTTTGAGCGCCGACACCCTTAATATTCAGAAGTTCTTCTTCCGTTTTAGGCTCTACTGCTGACATTTCCTTCAATGTTTGATCAGAAAATACAACAAACGGCGGAACGCCCTGCTCTCTTGCTAACCTCATTCTCACTACCCTCAACTGCTCAAATAGTGCGTCGTTTTCTTGAATGGCCATAGCTTTGATCGCCTGCTTTTTATAAACAGCCTCTTGCCCTACTAGCACTTTCTTTCCTTTATACGTCACCTTTAGCGTTGGATACGTTCCTTCTGACATATGTAAATACTCTTCTGTAATTAAAAATTCAATGAAATCACTAATGTGCTGGGCTGAATGATGCTTCATTAAAGCATATGTAGGAAGACGGTCGAAACCAAGATCAAGCACTTTTTTGTTTTTTGAGCCCGCTAATACTTGGGCAATCATCATTTTTCCGAATCGTTCGTTCATTCTAACGGTGCAAGATAAAACCATTTGCGCTTCTCTTGTGACGTCTTCACGCTCTCTCTCGTCTAAGCAATTGCTGCACTTTTGACAAGGCGCACTTGCTGATTGATCAAAATAGTCCATCACAAATTGCTGAAGGCACTGCTCCGTATGACAGTAATCGACCATTTGTCTTAGTTTAAACAATTCATGCTGATACCGCACTTCATCTTCTGTCGATTGCTCAATGAGAAAACGCTGCACTCGTACGCCTTGAGGTGAAAAGAGCAAAATGCATTCACTTTCAAGCCCGTCTCTGCCGGCCCGTCCTGCTTCTTGATAGTAGCTTTCAATATCCCTAGGAATTTGATGATGAATGACAAAACGTACATTGGACTTATTGATTCCCATGCCAAATGCAGACGTAGCCACCATCACCTGAATGTCATCATTTAAAAAGAGGTTTTGCTGCTCCTCTCGCACATCATCATCTAATCCTCCATGGTAAATACCCGCTTTGATCTTTTGCTTTTTTAAGCGATTGTAAATCTGATCTGCTTCTTTTCGTGTAGCTGTATAAATAATGCCTGATTCAAGACTGTTTTTCTTCATATATTGTGTGATGAAATGGTCGCTGTTTTGTCCTTTCACCACTTGAAAGGATAAATTTTCTCTAGCAAAACCAGTAAAGATGGTTTCTTCCCCGTTCATGCCAAGCTGCTGACATATATCCTGATGAACTTTTTTTGTGGCTGTTGCTGTTAATGCCACAATCACCGGCCTTTTCGGCAGCTTATTTAAACATTCTTGAATAAAGCGATAGCTCGGTCTAAAATCATGACCCCACTCAGATATACAGTGCGCTTCATCAATAGCGATTAAAGGAATCGTCAATTGATGAAGCAGCTGAAAAAAGCGTTCATTTTGTAAGCGTTCAGGGGTGATATACAGCAGATCATATTCACCATTTTCACATTTTTTCAGCCTTGCATTCAATTCGCCTGCTGAAAGTGTACTGTTTAAAAAAGACGATCGTATTCCCATCTCATTTAACGCATCCACCTGATCTTTCATTAAAGAAATAAGCGGAGATACAACGATCGTTGTGCCTTCCATCATCAGGGCAGGAATCTGGTAGCAAACCGATTTCCCTCCGCCTGTCGGCATAATGCAGACGGTATCTTTTCCTTTGCTTACAATCGATTCAATGGCTTGTTTCTGTCCCTGCCTAAAGGCATCAAAGCCATAATATTGTTTAAGGAGTGCTTCTGCTTGTCGTAACATCCAATTCCCTCTCCGTCATTTGTTTTGTCTATTTTAACATACATTCCTGCATTCACATTCGGTCTGCTCAATTTCGTATTTTGAGCAAAATAAAAAGCCATTTTCCAAAATGGAAAATGGCTTGATTCATCCTAGGAAAAGCTGCGGATGCCGTAATCTAAGTAAGAAAGTTTTAAACCACCACTCCTCAAAGTGGGTGTTTGCAGAAACGTTCCTGTCTTCCTCTCAAAGGAGGCGTGACATTCCAGCTTCAATATAAAACTCCCTATTACAGCTTAAAGGTTAAAACTTAATTAACATTACGCACATCGCAGCCTTTAAACTATACTACACGAAAGTTTATTAAATTTCAAGATATGTTTTTTCAATAAAATGCTCATGTATTCAAGATATCTGTCCATACATACATAAGAAAAAATTATTCTAAGAAAGTTTCATTTTTTCCCATCGTGTTATTTGTCATCCTCTAAATCAACATCTTGCTCTTCTTCTAATCTTTCATACGTGTCTGAATGCATTTGATCCATTGTTTCTCTATTTGTTAAATTACGCATTTGTTCAGAGAACGAACGGTCAAATTCATTCGGATCTTGATTGGTTTCTTCGTTTTTCTTGGCATCAATTGAATAACGCGTATATGGTACTGCTTTTAAACGTTCATACGGAATGTCTTTTCCTGTTTTCTCACATATCCCATATGTGCCGTCCTCCATTCGCTTAAGCGCTGCATCAATTTCACCTTCAAGCTGATCATCGACTTGATCCAGCGTTTGTTCTGTCATGCGGTCTAAATAAATGCTTCCATGATCAGCCAGATGGTTTCCAACACCATTTGACATTTCATTAGATTCGACCAGCATGGATTCTTCTTTCTTTTTTGATCCTTTCACATCTTTTTTTAATTGAATGAGTCTTTCATATAAATCAGCTTTTTGCTCTTTCGTTAAGCTCACGGTCAACCACTCCTTTCTCCTTTCCTTCCCGCTACAAGCGAAATAAAAACATTAAAAAAAGCTGCCGCCTCTTTGGCAGCAGCTTTCTTCCTTCACTTAAAGCTTACGAAGTGCTTCTTCTACTGGTGTATCACCTTTGATTAAGTCAAAGGTCTTATTTTTCACATTAGGCTCCGTTAAGCTTTCTACTAGAACAACAGCTACATCTTCTCTTGAAATCTCAATGTTTCGATCATCTGGGATATGAGCAGCAGCTTCTATTTTCCCTGTTTTCTTCTCATGAAGCAACGCACCTGGGCGCACAATGGTGTAAGAAAGACCAGACTGTTTTAAATGTTCATCTGCCTTTCTTTTCGCTTCATAATAAATTTCCATACTGCCTTGTCCTTTTCCTTGGTTAGGATCGTCAGCATTATACGAACTCAGCATCACAAAGTGCTGAATATTTTCTTTTTTGGCCGCATCAACGAGGCGCTTTGCCCCCTCTTGATCCACAGCAATCGTTTTATCTGCACCTGTTTTTGAGCCTGAACCAGCTGCAAAGATGACAGCTTCCGCTTGTTTTACAGCAGGTGTGACATCCTTTTCAAGATCACCGGTGACAGGCGTGGCACCAAGTTCTTTTAGCTCATCGGCTTGTTTTTCATCTCGAATGAGAGCAAGCGGCTCATGTCCTTTTTCTTTTAAATAACGAATGACAAGTCTGCCTGTATGTCCATTTGCTCCAGCAACTAATACTTTCATTGTTCATTCTCCTTTCTGTATCTGTTTCATCTTTATCCTTTTTTTCTATGATTCAAACACGCCAATAGAAAAAAGCCTTTCCCATTTGTTATGAGAAAGGCTAAATCATGTGCGATAAATAAAAATAAGAACGAAGAATGAGAAAAGTGCATGTGATCTATGTAATCGCAAAGTTGATCAGCAAAGATGTTTTGTTAAGATGGCCTGCACATCACTCAAATCTGTATCTTTAGAAAAATCGAGTTCAAATACTTTTGAGCTTGTGACAAGCAGCATACCTGTGTCTTGATCAAACACGCCAGCTTCTTGAATGGCAAAACTTTCAATTGATCGATACGGCAAGGAGACCCTGACTTTCTTTTTAGAAAATATGCGGTTATCGCCAAAGATCAGTCGTTTATTGGTAAAACAAATTTGGTCGTGACGCAGTCTGTAAACAGCCTCAATTCTTTCCCCTTCAATCAATAAGGATTCGAATTTTTTATGATCATTTTGTTTACTGACAGAAAAAATACCCACGTAAACCCCCTCTTCCTGCATCAAATTCCTTTATGACAAAACGGCCACACGGCTCTGTGGGTACGTTTTATTCTCACTTATAGAATACGCTATAAGTGGTTGTTATTCCATTACGAATAGATTAAATTTCATTTAACTTTTTCTTTATGATCCGATGCTCTTTCCTCTACTTATTTAGACTGCTAAAGCAGGAAAAAAGTTTCAGTTCTTTTCGAGAAATCACCTTTGATTTTCTATTGTCATCATCCTATAAAAAAACAGTGATTGTGTAAAATCACTGTTTTAAATGGCTATTCATCTTTTGAGGTATCAATCGTTCCCTCGGCATACACATCAGAAATCTGCTCAAGCGTGATCGCCATATCAGCGTCTTCGTTATCATGCCAAGCATTTTGATGTTTCTGCTCGTCTGTTTGCTGCTTTTTCATTTTCATCACCCTTTACTGTTTTTCTTAGTATGAGTGATGACCCTTCAAATCATTCAGCCGAAATGTCTTCGAAATACTCTTTGTAATATCCGCCTACTTTACCGGTATTATCAACGACAAAGAGGAATTCCTCTGTTTCATTTTTCACTTCATATGTGTTTCCAACCGTTAGAACGCGGTTGACCATATATTTTTTCGCATTCGTATGTACACATTTTACTTGTTTTAACGTTTTGGCCGTTTGCCAGTTTTGATGGATCATGATATAAAAACTCCTTTTTTCATCTATATATTTATTGTAGCCAATTTTTTGTGAAATGCAATCAGTGTTATGGATTGCTTTCAAGCATGTCGTGTACTATGATAAATGTATACGTTTACATCTGTGTGCGTATACTGTTTGGCTTCACGTCCACTTTTTCCACCTAGAACTCGCAGAACAACCCATATCTTTAAGGAGGTTTGTTTATTTATGAGCTCTACAACACTTCAAATCAGTTCAAAACTCGAATCTTTTCTCCAAGGGACGAAGAAACTCTACATTAACGGTCAATTTGTCGCAAGTCACGATAACAAAACATTCTCTACGCCTAACCCAGCCACAGGAGAAACCCTTATTGATGTATATGAAGCCGGTGCAAACGACATTGATGAGGCAGTGAAAGCGGCTAAAAAAGCCTTCCATGGTCCGTGGCGCTCAATGTCTGCGGCAGAACGTGCCCGCCTGATGTTTAAACTTGCAGACCTAATGGAAGAACACCAAGAAGAGCTGGCTCAGCTTGAAACACTGGATAATGGAAAGCCCATTAATGAAACAACACATGCGGATGTTCCTCTTGCCATTGAACACATGCGCTATTATGCAGGCTGGACCACCAAAATGACTGGACAAACGATTCCTGTCAGTCAGGGATATTTTAACTATACCCGCCATGAGCCTGTTGGCGTTGTGGGACAAATCATTCCTTGGAACTTCCCGCTGCTTATGGCCATGTGGAAAATGGGGGCAGCACTAGCAACAGGCTGTACCATCGTTTTAAAGCCAGCCGAACAAACCCCTCTTTCTGCTCTTTATTTGGCTGAATTAGTGGATAAAGCTGGATTCCCAGATGGCGTCATTAACATCGTCCCTGGATTCGGTGAAACAGCCGGAGAAGCTTTAACTGATCACCCTGATGTCAACAAACTGGCATTCACAGGGTCAACAAGTGTTGGGAAATTGATTATGGAGAAAGCGGCTAAATCTATTAAACGGGTCACATTAGAGCTTGGCGGAAAATCGCCAAATATTATTTTACCGGATGCCGATTTAAAGAAAGCCATTCCAGGAGCTTTAAATGGTGTCATGTTTAACCAAGGTCAAGTGTGCTGTGCAGGCTCAAGAGTCTTTATTCACCGGAGTCAATATGATGAAGTAGTTGATCAAATGGCCACGTATGCGACCTCATTAAAGCAAGGCGCTGGTCTGCATCAGGATACCCAAATCGGCCCTCTTGTCAGTAAAGAGCAGCATGAGCGTGTGTTAGGCTATATTGAAAAAGGGAAGTCAGAAGGCGCAACCGCTGTTGTCGGTGGCGATTGTCCTTATGAAGCCGGCTATTTCGTCTCTCCTACTGTGTTTAAAGATGTAGAAGATGACATGACAATCGCAAAGGAAGAGATTTTCGGCCCAGTCCTATCTGCAATTCCTTATGATTCCATTGATGAAGTGGTCGAACGGGCCAATCAGTCTGAATATGGATTAGCCGCAGGACTTTGGACAGAAAATCTAAAACATGCCCATGATATCGCTGCACGTCTTGAAGCAGGCACGATTTGGGTCAACTGCTATAATGTCTTTGATGCCGCCTCCCCGTTTGGAGGATATAAGCAGTCAGGCCTTGGCAGAGAAATGGGATCATATGCCCTGAACAACTATACAGAAGTCAAAAGTGTGTGGATTAACCTTCAAGACTAATCAAGCACGTAAAGAAAAGCCGGTGACAATGTCATCGGCTTCAGATTGTTGACAAAGGGCTAAAATGAACTTTATTTTAGCCCTTTGTCTTCTTTTCAGCGTGAACTGAAAACCTTTGCAGTCTAGGAAGGACGAGTACCGGAGCGGAGCGAATTTGACATTCGTGAGCACCGGCACGCAGGACTGCGGGAGAATGCGAGGGTTTGTCTACACGTTGAAGCCGGTGACGATGTCATCGGCCTTTTTGTGATGGCATGTGACAGGCAGGCTCCTGAATATAGTGGTAAAGGAAAGGAGTATGACCAAATGCAGGATGTCAAAACGAGAGTACAGGAATACATCAATGAACTGCACATGCAGGTAGAACGCAGACAAAGAGAAGATGGCGCTTTTGTTTTCTGCTTTGAAGGACCTATGATGACAAATGCTTTTTTAATTATGCTGTTAAAGGCTGTGCATGACCCCGATCAGACATTGATCTATCAATTGGCCGAAGCAATACATGCAAAGCAAAATGAAGATGGTTCCTTTTCTTTGTATCATGATCAAACGGGACATGTCACAGCAACAGTTCAAGGCTATTGCGGAATGCTCGCTTCTGGCAGATTTCAAAAAGACGAACCTCATATGAAAAAAGCAGCACAGTATATTCGATCAAAAGGTGGATTAAAGAACGTACATTTTATGACAAAGTGGATGCTCGCCGTCAATGGCATGCACCCCTGGCCGTACTTCTATGCACCCCTTTCTTTTTTACTCATCCCTACATCATTTCCACTGCATTTCTACCATCTTAGTGCATATGCAAGAATTCATTTTGTGCCAATGATGATTGCACTGAACAAACGGTATACCTCTCATGCTAAGTTTCCATCGTTAGCACACCTTGATGACAGCATGTCCAAAAATCCATTTGACTGGTTTATGGCAAGAGAAGAACGTTCAACGGATCACTTCCTGATGTATATGAGATCATATACCGCCTTAGACAACCGGCTCGACTTTTTCGGATATGAAGCGGCTAAGCGATATATGTTTGACCGGCTTGAACAAGATGGGACGCTGTACAGTTACTTAAGTGCGACAATCTTTATGGTCTATGCACTAATGAGCCTTGGTCACCCACCAGGACATCATCTCATCCAAAAAGCGGTCAAAGGCATGAAAAAGCTTGTCACCTCCTGTCACGGCCACATGTATGCTGAGAATTCCACATCCACTGTTTGGGATACTGCGCTGGTCAGTTATGCCTCTCAAAAAGCAGGCAAAAAACGAGAAGATCCCATGATCATAAAATCATTCACATACTTGTTGAACCGGCAGCAAATGAAGAAAGCGGATTGGGCAATTCATAACCGGCATGCCGCTCCAGGAGGCTTTGGTTTTTCACATATTAATACCAATAACCCTGATTGTGATGACACACAAATTGTGTTAAAAGCAATTCCAAAAGAATTTGCGCAAGCGCAATGGACACGAGGGTTTGAATGGCTTCTTTCCATGCAAAACCGTGATGGCGGCTTTTCTGCGTTCGAAAAAAATCAAGATCACTTTCTGCTTCGTCATCTTCCGCTTGAATCGGCGGAGGATGCGGCCATTGATCCCTCAACTCCTGATATTACAGGCCGCGTGCTTCATCTGATTGGTTTAGAGGAGAAAAACATGGCTTCTCCAACTATCCTCAGACAAAAAGATCAATCCGTGAAATGGCTTCTTGATCATCAAGAGAAAAACGGATCATGGTTTGGCAGATGGGGTGTTTGTTATATTTATGGAACTTGGGCAGCGTTAACAGGACTCAAAGCGGCCGGTATCCCTTTCTCACACCCTGCCGTTCAAAAAGCATGCCGTTTCCTAAAACAGATTCAACTAGAGGATGGCAGCTTCGGAGAATCATGCAAAAGTGCAGAAGTGAAAACCTATGTCCCGCTCCCGTTTGGCACAGTGGTTCAAACCGCCTGGGCAGCAGAGGCTCTCCTGCAATATGAGAAACCAAATGACAAAGCGATTTTAGAAGCTGTCTCCTTTTTAGTGAATCATCATCATACGGAAGAAGCCTTGCACTATCCAGTAGGCATTGGACTGCCAAAACAATTTTACATCACATATCATAGCTATCCATTTGTGTTTCCAATGATGGCTTGTTCCACATTTTTAAAAGAAATGAGGCGTATCAATGAATAAGGAAGAATATCGTTCACAGCTCAAAGAGTGGCTTAGCTCGATTCAACATGTAACTCAAGATGATCACATTCACCAGAAAGCAGAAAATTTACGGTTCAAAATGAACGATGACCGTTCCAGTGAACAAGAGTGGTACGAACTGGCCGAAAGGATTGCAGACGATTTGAAACAACACGAAGCCCTGCGGGATGTAGCAGCAGGAAATCATCAGTTACCACCGCTGCCTTATCGGTATGAAGCGCTAGAGCCTTATATTTCAAAGGAAATTATGTATTTGCACCACCAAAAGCATCATCAGTCTTATGTCGATGGTCTAAATAAAGCTGAACTTGCACTAAAAAAAGCAAGAAGAACCAATGATTTTACGATGATCAAGCATTGGGAACGTGAGCTTTCTTTTCATGGGGCAGGGCATTATTTACATTGTATCTTTTGGTTTTCAATGAGTCCTTCAGGAAAAAGAAAGCCTACTGGTCAAATGCTTCGTCTTATTGAGCATTCGTTCGACAGCTATGAGGCATTCAAATCACATTTTTCAGCGGCAGCCAAACAAGTAGAAGGAGTCGGGTGGGCGATCCTTGTATGGGCACCACGCGCTCATCGCTTAGAGATTTTACAAGCCGAACGCCACCAACTGCTCTCACAATGGGATGTCATCCCTCTCCTTGCCCTTGATGTGTGGGAACATGCCTACTACCTTCAGTACCGAAATGAAAAGACACAATATGTAGACCGGTGGTGGAATGTCGTTGACTGGCGTGAGCCTGAAGCAAGACTAAAGCAGGCTCAGCAAGTGAAATGGACCCCTTATTGATATCATGCTTCATGTAGGCCTTGGCCTGCGTGGGTTTTTTTAGTTTACATAATATAATTATAAACACCTATTAAGATCAGGTTGTTTTTTCAGAAAATTCATTTAAAATAGAAAAGATATGGAAAGAAAGAGAGTTGAATGATGAATGAACACCCTTTTAAACATTAGCCGCTTTGCAGGAAGAACATTTGCCATATGGGTCATTGTATTTGCTTGTCTAGGCTTTTTCTTCCCTGCCGCATTTTCGATGATTGGACCTTATATTCCTTTTTTACTTGGGATCATTATGTTTGGAATGGGTTTGACGCTGTCCTCTGATGATTTTAAAGAGCTGTTCCGAAAACCTCTCTATGTGCTGATCGGGGTTTTGGCGCAGTATACACTCATGCCGCTGATTGCATTTTTATTGGCCTATGGGTTACATTTGCCTTCTGAAATCGCTGTTGGTGTGATTCTCGTAGGCTGCTGCCCAGGCGGAACAGCCTCCAATGTGATGACCTTTTTGGCGAAAGGAAATACGGCATTATCTGTTGCCGTGACAACGATATCAACACTACTTGCCCCCATTTTAACCCCTGTCTTCATTTACCTTTTTGCACGATCCTGGCTGCCCGTATCTCCAGGTGCTTTATTTTTGTCGATCGTCCAAGTTGTTTTGATTCCGATTATTTTAGGGGTCATCGTCAAATTGTTTTTTTCAAAACAAGTCACATATGCAGTTCAAGCACTGCCGCTTGTATCTGTTGCCGGGATTGTGGCGATCATCGCTGCGGTTGTCAGTGCAAATAAAGACCAGATACTGCAATCTGGCCTGCTTATTTTTGCAGTTGTTATGTTACATAATGGACTCGGGCTTTTATTTGGTTTCCTTATTGCCAAATGGTCTAAAATGGACATTCCCTCCCAAAGAGCTATTTCGATTGAAGTGGGGATGCAAAACTCTGGACTTGGCGCAGCTCTTGCGACAGCACACTTCTCTCCTCTTGCCGCCGTACCAAGTGCCATTTTTAGTGTGTGGCATAATTTATCTGGCTCATGGCTTGCGACGTATTGGTCAAAACGAGGAAATCAACAAAACAAAGAGAAAAAAAGCTAGCCCCTTAATCGGTGCTAGCTTTTTATTTTTTCGATTATCCTTCAAGCAATAGCTGCTCAGGATCTTCAAGCAGGTTTTTGATGGTGACAAGGAATCCAACAGCTTCTTTTCCATCGACAATACGGTGGTCATAAGAAAGAGCTAGATACATCATTGGGCGGTTTTCAAAACGTTCTTCATCAATCGCAACAGGACGAAGCTGAATTTTATGCATTCCTAAAATTCCAACTTGAGGACTGTTTAAAATTGGTGTCGAAAGCAGAGAACCGAATGTTCCACCATTTGTGATCGTGAATGATCCACCTTGTAATTCATTGAGAGACAATTTGTTATCTCTTGCTTTTTTCGCAAGATGGCCAATTTCTTTTTCAATTCCTGCAAATGACAATCTGTCTGCATCACGGACAACTGGAACAACAAGCCCTTCATTGGCAGCTACAGCGATACCGATGTCATAAAATTTCTTGATGACAAGCTCGTCACCTTGAATTTCCGCATTGAGCAGCGGATATTTCTTAAGTGCTGCGACTACAGCTTTTGTAAAGAAGGACATGAAGCCAAGTTTCACATCATTTTGTTCAAGGAAGGCATCTTTACGACGCTTTCTTAGATCCATCACAGCTGTCATATCCACTTCATTAAATGTTGTCAGCATCGCAGCTGTTTGTTGAACTTCAACTAAACGCTTTGCAATGGTTTGTCTGCGGCGTGACATTTTTTCACGCTCAACTGGTTTTCCTGCTTGGTCATTTTGCACTGCAGCATTTGCTTTTGGCGCGGCTTTCGGTGCACTTGCAGGAGCTTCATTCTTTTGGTAAGAAGCCACATCCTGCTTTCGTACCCTGCCCAGCGGATCTACGGTTGGAATCTCAGATAAGTCTAGTCCCTTCTCTCGTGCTAGTTTTCTAGCTGCAGGAGAAGCGATGGTTCTGCCATTACCAGCTTTCGGCTCTTCTTTTGGTGCCTTTTGTTTTTGTTCAGCTGCCGGTTCTTCTTTCGAAGCTGGTGCAGAATCTTGCTCAGGTGCTGGAGCTGCGGACTCGCTTCCGCCAGCTTCACCTGCTGCAATGGTTCCAATGACTTCTCCAACTTGGACAGTGTCACCAGAATCTTTCAGTACTTCTTTTAGTACACCAGATTCTTCAGCTGTCAGTTCGACATTGACTTTATCTGTTTCAAGTTCTAGCAGGTATTCTCCCTGCTCAACATAATCGCCCGGCTGCTTTAGCCATTGGGCAATCGTTCCTTCCGAGATTGATTCCGCTAATTCAGGTACTTTAATTTCCGCCATTTTTCATTTCCCCCTTAGTTTTTGCGAGTCAAGCTATCAGATACAATTCGTTCTTGTTCTTTTTTATGCACTGTTGGATCACCCTCAGCCGTACTTGAGCGTCTTCTGCGGCCGATGTAACGCACTTTTACTTTTTCAGACGCAATTTCACGTAAATATGGCTCGATGTATCCCCAAGCCCCCATATTCTGTGGTTCTTCTTGCACCCAGACGATTTCTTCTAAGTTCACAAGTTTCGTTAAAATTGCTTTAATATCTTTCGCTGGGAATGGATATAGTTGTTCCACTCTCGCAATATGAAGCCAATCTTTCGGCTCTTCCATTTGATTGAAACGATCACTAATATCAATTGATACCTTCCCGCTGGATAGAACGAGGCGTGATACTTTTTCATGATCATGCACAAGTCCCGGCTGTTCCAGAACTGGACGGAACTGTCCGTCAGTTAATTCTTGGACTTCGGATAATGTGTTCGGGTTACGAAGCAGACTCTTCGGTGTCATAATGACAAGCGGACGAATCTCTTCACGAAGCAGCATTTTCGCCTGTCTTCTAAGAATATGGAAGTACTGCGCGGCACTTGTCAAGTTCGCAACTGTCCAGTTATTCTCAGCAGCTGATTGCAGGAAGCGCTCTGTTCTTCCACTTGAATGTTCTGGACCTTGTCCTTCATATCCATGCGGCAAGAGCATTACAAGACCTGATTTTTGTCCCCATTTTGCGCGGCCTGCTGAAATAAATTGATCGAAATACACTTGAGCCGCATTTGCGAAGTCTCCAAATTGAGCTTCCCAAATCACTAATGTTTCAGGAGAATAGACATTATAACCATATTCAAATCCGATGACAGAGCCTTCAGACAGTGGACTGTTATGGACTGCAAATGATGCATTTGCATCACTCAGTTCATGAAGAGCAATAAATTCATCTCCCGTTTGACTGTCGTGAAGAACAAGGTTTCTTTGAGCAAATGTGCCTCGCTCTGAATCCTGTCCGGTCATTCGAATTGGCGTACCGTCTTTTAATATAGATGCAAATGCCAGTGCTTCACCAAGTGACCACTCCACTTTCCGGTCATCTGTAAACACCTTTGCACGTTTTTCAAGGATCCGTTTTAGCTTACTGAATACTTGGAAGTCTTTCGGCCAACTGATCAATTCTTCGTTCAGCTTTCTTAATACATCAAATTCAACGGATGTATCGACTGCTGGGAAGCCATTAGACACAGGCTCTGGCAGTTCAATTTCTTGAATCGTATGTTCTTTCTTTGAAGGCACTTTTTTATAGGCTTCTTCTAATTTTTTCGTTACAGCCTGCTCGATTTCTTCTCGTTGTTCTTTTGACAGAAGACCCTCTGAGACAAGCTTATCCGCAAAGATATTCTTGACGGTTTTGTGCTTTCTGACCGCATCGTATAGCATTGGCTGCGTTGTCGAAGGCTCATCCATTTCGTTATGGCCGTATCTGCGGTAACCAATCAAGTCAATTAAGAAATCCTTTTTAAAGCGTTTGCGGTATTCTACAGCTAACTGAACTGCCGCTAAACATGCTTCTGGATCGTCTGCATTGACATGAACAATTGGAATCTCGAATCCTTTTGCAAGGTCACTAGCGTATTTCGTTGAACGAGATTCATTGCTTTCCGTTGTGAATCCAATCATATTGTTTGCAATGATGTGGATCGTTCCACCTACTTGATAGCCATCCAACTGGCTTAAATTTAATGTTTCTGCTACAATTCCTTCTCCAGGAAATGCTGCATCCCCATGAATTAAGATGGCTAACGCTTTTTCGACGTCTTGAACTGGATAGCCCTTTTGAGTACGTGATTCCTGAGCAGCACGTGTGCTTCCTTCAATAATCGGGTCAATAAATTCCAAGTGACTCGGGTTATTGGCAAGTGTGACTCTCGCACTCTTTGTATCTTCATCTTTAATTTGACGATCAGCCCCAAGATGGTACTTCACATCCCCTGTCCATCCGTAGCTGATGCCGATAGAGCCTTCTGATGGAACAAGCTCTTTATTTGGCGCATGCTGGAATTCTGAGAAAATGATCTCATATGGTTTTCCTAATACATGGGCTAATACATTTAAACGGCCTCTATGTGCCATTCCAATGTTAATATTTGAAGTCCCTTGTGTAACAGACTCTGATATAATTTCATCTAGTACTGGAACAAGTGCGTCTAATCCTTCTATAGAAAAACGCTTTTGCCCCACAAATGTTTTATGAAGGAACTGCTCGAAGTGCTCGACTTCTGTTAATCTTTTGAATACAGAAACTAGTTTATCAGCTGGTTTTTTCTTAAATAGTTCACCAGATTCAATCGAGTTTAAGAGCCAGTTTCGCTCTTCGAAGTCATGCACGTGATCAAATTCAAACGAAATGGTACGCTTATACGTATTTCTCAGGTGGTTAATGGCTTCTATGCCGTTTGAAATGTTTTTAGGTGCGCTTGCACTGATAATTGATATCGGAATATTTTTAACGTCTTCTTCAGTTAAACCGTAATCCTTTAAAGGAAACAGCTCTTGTAATTCCTTTTCTTTGCGAAGAGGATTGACGGAAGCATTTAAATGGCCATACGTTCTGATGTCTTCTGCCAGTTTAACGACTGATGCTATCTTTTGGATTTGTTCAGAAGTAACTACGCTATTTTCTTTTTTCCCAATTTCCTCCTTCATTTCACTCGGTGGTGCACCAAGTTCATCAAATATGCCTCTTAGATCTTCATCAACACTAGTAGGATCCTGGACATATTGATCGTAGAGCTCGAGCACGTAGCCGAGGTTCGGACCATGAAATTCTTCCCAACTCAACGGTTGTTTCACATTATTTTGAAACATTTTGAACACTACCCCCAACTTTGATCATCAAGTGATTGAACACTATCTCGATATAACTTCCAGAACAAAATGACCAAATTTATGTAATAAAACGCTTCCAATCATATTCTACCACTGTTTTGGATTACTTTCTACATTCTTTGTTCAATTAAAGATAAAAAATTCAAAGAAAAACAAAAAATTTAAATCATTCCGAAAAATAATTTGAAGAAAGGGGCAAAACCTTATGCCCCAATGCTTTTATGCAGAAGTTTCTTGAGTAATGGATATAAGACATCTGGCAGTGTATCGACATCTGGTACAAAAATGCTGAACTTGCCATACATATCTTGTATCGTTTTCATCTGTGCTTCTTCAATTGGTGAATTGGATAAAAACACATTGATTACCTCAATTCCCTTTTTCCGCGCTTCAAGAACCGCTTCATGTGTATCCACGATCCCATTTTGCTCGTAGCTGAACGCTGCGGGTTCTCCGTCTGAGAAGACAATGAGAAATTTTTGCTCTTCTCTTCGTTTTAAAATCATGTTTGTCATTTGACGAATCGCATAGCCGTCCCGGTTATCCTCTTCTGGTTCAAGTGACATAATGGAAGGTCCTGCGTCAAATAAGGAGTCTTTGAACGATACAACTGTATTGAAATAGTTCGGCTGACTTGTTTCTGTTGCGTCATTTGTATCTTCCCAAAACCCTACAATTTGGTGAGGTACCTGCACTGATTTTAATGCTTCATGAAACAGTACGATCCCTTTTTTCGTCTCATCCATCTTGTCAAACATGCTCGCAGAACAGTCAACTAACAGGGTGAAAACAGCATCAATTTGAGAGGATGGTGCCTGTTTTTTATAGAAAAGACGCGGATTAGACTCGGTAAAATAGCGAATGAGCTTTTTACTGAGACGTCCTGCATGAAGGTCTGTTTTTGGCCATGTTTTTTTATGCTCGAGTGTTTTTTGAATCATTTGCTTTAAGCGTTTCTGGTAAGGCTCAATGGCCTTTGCATGCTGCTTATACACATCGATTTGCTCTGGCGTAGGAGGATCTGGTGAAATCATGACTGGGAACGCAAATTTATTCTCTTTCCCGTTCTCATGAGTATCTGCTCCGCTTTCTTCGCCTTCTGCCTCTTCTAATGCTTCAAGCTTTGAATAGTCTTTTCGATGGGTTTGCTTGGCAGAGCCTTGAACAGTTCCAAGCGCTTGATCTCCATCATCACCTTCTCTTGCCGCATCTTTACCGAGATCACTTTTACCGCCGTGCTCTAAATCAAATTGAAGGAAACTTTTAGACGGCGCTTCCGTTTCTCTATGCCATACTTCCATATACTCTTGGTGGATGTCTTCATCCCCCTCTTTTTCCCGGTCGACTTTGATGTCCTCACTTAGCTTAGGTTTTCTTTTGAGGTCATGAAACAGCGGTTCTTTTGCCGCTTTTTCATAGTCCAATTCTGGGAAGAAAAAGTATGTATTCAGCATATCTTTTTCAAGAAGCTCATCAAATCCTTCTGTCAATGCTTTTACGATTGCTGCTATATCAGATGTAGAATCTGCATCATATACTCGTGCAAGACTTGACTCAATAAACGGAATCATCGGATGAATCCGCTCGTGAAGGGATGGAATTTCTTCAAGCGGTGATTCAGCTGTCAGTTTCAGATACATGGCGCAAAAGAGAGCATCTGTTAAAATGCTTCGCTCCTGGTTAATCGTTAATTGCGTCTTAAAGTGGCGTCTGTAAAGTTCTCTTCTGCGTTTAAACACTTTTTTTGTTCCTGGGCGGTCACGTTTAATTCGCTCTTCAATTCGGATATCTTCAAACAGCATAAACAATTGTTTACATACATCAGGAATAGACAGTGTATGGGCATAGCGGATGATATCCTGAAATACCGTAAGATCGCTATACACCGTACCTACTGCGCGCAGGAACACATCACTTTTTAGCCCTGCGGTCATGTCTTCTTGTTTGCGATCATCCCAAAAATGGCTGATGTAAATTTTCTTTTCAAAAGGTTCATAGTAGGATTGCACGCCATATTCCAGTTCGACATCGTCACTTTTGGCTAATGTTTTGGCTAAATCCGTTAATTCCATAAATAAAAATGAATCGATTCTGCTGTCATTAAATTTGATGAATTTCAAAAGTCAGAACCTCACTCGAATAATGTTTGGGCAATATTTCTTACCGCTGCTTTTTCCCGGTCATCTTCTAGCTTTTCAACAATCCCCCGTTCAACGGCACGAAGCGGCGGGATATATTGTGCAAGATCACATGTATCTAAGAGCGCGCGGATGGATGCTGCCTCTTCACTCACCTGTCCATTGTGCGCTTGTGTAATGAGATCTGATGAGAGCTGTACGAATTGGTCGATGAACCGCTCATTCTTTAAGACGGATTGAGATTGCAGCACTTCTTTTAAAATTCCCCCGCCAATATAAGGAACGTCTATGACGACAAAACGGTTTTTCAGCGCTTCGTTGAGAGGCACTGTACCAACATATCCTTCATTGATTGCCGCAATTACGCCGAAGCCTTCTTCCGCTCTAACAACTTCACCTGTAAACGGGTTTGTCATCATTTTTCGGTAATCAAGCACACCATTTAAAATAGGCAATGTTTCCGGCTTTGCCATGTTGATTTCATCAATATATAAAAGGTGACCTTTTTTCATCGCTTTTGTTACGGGGCCTTCAATGAATTCTATAGAAGCGACCTGACCATCATTGTGGATGGTTTTATAGCCAATTAAGCTTTCTGCATCAAGATCAACCGAGCAGTTTACACTGTGCATCGGCTGCTGAAAGAAAGCGGATAAAGTTTCTGCCAATTTTGTTTTACCTGAGCCGGTCGGTCCTTTTAAAAGAACGTTTTTTCCTAGCGCAAGGGCAATGATGGCATCTTGAATGATAGAAGGATCTTGTGATTCATAGCCGCCTGTTCCGATGAGCTGGCGGTATTCTTCGTTAAGAACTTTCGTTTTCGCTTTGATCATTGCTTGGATTTCTTCTGGGAGTGATTGTTGGTTAAACATATATGATTAATTCCTCTCTTCGATCATTTTCCTCACCAAGTATACTAAAAAAACCTTTATGCACTCAATACATAAAGGTTCGTCTTCTGTTATTTTACCATTTCTTTTGTGATGGCTCCGCAAGCGATGCGTTTCCCTGAATTTCCAGACGGGTTACTTAAGTAATCATCTGCTTCTGCATGGATGATAAAACTTCGGCCATGTTGATCAATTAATTGATTTGCGCCTCCCTTTAACGTCACATCAGGTACATTGACGACGACATCAATCTGGCCATCTGCTCCTACCTCTAAATTAGGCATATCTCCCGCATGATGCCCCTTTGGGTTGTCGAAGCCGTGTTCTCTATGCGTGGGATTAAAATGCGCACCCGCCGTTTCAAAATCTGGTGCTTCACATACGCCTGTCTCATGAATATGGAAGCCGTGGGCTCCTGGCGGTAATCCTTTTGCTTTCACATGTAAATCCAGTCCATTTGATGAGGATTCTCGTATGTCGATGCTTCCTATTTTTTGCCCGCTTTCATTAATCAATGAAGCGGTGACTGGCGCTTGTTTAGGTGCTGCAACTTCGTGACTCTCTTCTGTTGTTTCTTTTTTCGGCGGCGCATGACATGCTGATGCGAGAATGACCAAACACATCATGACCGTCCACATGGACATTTTCATCTGACTGCCCCCTTTTTTCAATCAGTATGGACAATCTCATAAGGGGACAAACAAAAAAAGCCGAAAATCGGCTTTTTAGAAGAAACGTTTTGCACCTAGATACGCTTTTTTCCAATATGGGTTGCTTAAGTTCGAAATCCCTACGCCGCTGTCACTCGCATGAAGGAAATCTCCATTCCCAAGATATAGTCCCATGTGAGAAGGCCCTGCTTTGTACGTTGTGAAATAAACAAAATCTCCAACTTGTGGTGTGCTGACAGGCGTCATCATATTCCAGTAGCCTGCTGTGCTTAATCTCGATACAGATGAAACCTTATTAATGAGATAGTACACAAAGCCGCTACAGTCAAACCCAGCTGGTGTATTGCCGCCCCATCTGTAAGGAATGCCTGTGAGCTTTTTGCCTTCTTGGATCATCGTCATAATTTTTGCATTCATTGGCACGTCGTTTTTGCTATTGTTAGCCGGAGTTGTTGAACCGTTAGACGTAGAACCATCAGATCCAGTTGAGCCGGAAGCCGCGCCATTAATTTTCAATACTTGTCCAATTCTAAGCACATCACTTTTCAAGCTGTTTGCCATGCGGATGGATTGAACCTGCACGCTAAACTGATTGGCGATTTTCCACAATGAATCACCTGATTTGACGGTATAAGATGTTGTTTTACCGCTTGAAGACTGATTACTGTTTGAAGACGGGCTGCTTGACTTAGCAGGTGTTTGCGGCTGACTTGGTTTTGACGTCACCGTCCCTTTTATCTTCAATACTTGATTTGGATAAATCATATCAGATTTTAAGGCGTTCAATGTTTTAATTTCACCAATCGACATATTTAAGGAATTGGCAATTTTCCAGAGAGAATCGCCTAATTTCACCTTGTATGTACTAGATGCTGATGATGAACTATTTGAGTTCGTTGTTTTATTATCTGAGCTGGAATTAGATGTTGAATTTGAACTTGATGACTGACTGCCGCTCGTTTTTGTACTTCCAGACACTTTCAGTTTTTGACCAGGGCGAATGAGGTCACTGTTTAAGCTGTTCAGGCTTTTTAAGCTTGCAACTGACATGTTATGATTTTTTGCGATCAGCCATAATGAATCTCCAAGCTTGACAGTGTAGCTAGATGTCGTTGAAGCACTGGATTTCGTTGCTTTTGAGCTTGTTGATGAGCTGGATTTCGAACTTTTTGCACCAGGAATTTTTAAGCTTTGTCCTGCAAATATCATTGTCGTTTTTAATTGATTAAGAGATTGAAGCTCCGAAATACTTGTATTGTACTGTTCGGCAATCTTCCAAAGTGAGTCACCGCTTTTCACCTTGATCGTCTGTGCTTCTGCCGGTGCAGCAATAACAGCTGAGCCCGCGATCGCTGAAACTGTGAGGCCGGTTACTACTTTTTTCTTCATAGATGAATCTCCGCCTTTCATAATTTCGTCCAATAAGACTTATGTACTAGTTTTGAGTTTAGCATTTAATGGTTCTGCTTCTCTTGCACTATTTTATCTTTATTTCTATTATATTACTCGACATGAAGACGTTGGGCAATCATAAATAGGTTAGAGCAGCAAACTCAAAATGCTAAAACAAAGCCATATCGTTTCTATCGGCTGTTTACTGTATTTATAAACATTTTTCAAGGAATTTTTAAGTTGACGTTTAGAAAATTTGCCAAAACAAGCACGCTGCTAGTTTCATAGTTCTATTCTACATGACAAATTTTTCTGTATCAAATGACTTTTTACTTAATTGCCTGTTTTTTCTCCATTAAAAAAAGCATCCTTCCAAATGAAGAATGCCGTGGACATGGCTATTTCCTAATTTCCGGACCTTTCACAGTGAGCGGATAAAGCACTCCTTCTTTCGCAAACGACATTTTTCCCGTTTCTTCTGATACAACGAGAACAAGTGCATCGGTCATACTAGATAGTCCGATGGCTGCCCGGTGTCTTGTCCCAAGAGAAGGACTGACTTTCTTTGAGGTGAGCGGCAGGACATTTGCGGCGGAGACAAGCGTATTTTCTTTTACTAAAAGAGCGCCATCATGAAGTGGATTCCCAGGGTAGAAAATGCTCTCTATTAATGATGCACTTATTTTCGCATGGAGGTTTGTCCCTTTTTGGATATAATCCTCGACCTCGTCTCTTCTTTGAATCACAATCAGTGCTCCATGCTTTTGTTTTGATAAATTCTCAATGGCTAAAGAAAATTGAGCAAATCCCGGTGTGAATTCTTCCATATACGATTGCAAATAAAACGAGGAAGCCTCTGCATGCATTTCATTAAACTGATCATGCAATGATTCGAGTTCACAAAGGAGACATTGCTCCGTCTGGTCAAGCGAATCGACGATTTTCCTTGCATCCATCATCATTTGCATCAAATGGGATTTCATCTCTAATTTAAACATCGTTTCTTCGTTTGTGCGATTCATCATCTCACCATTTCTCTCCTTGTTTCGCTTGTGTCATAAAATAACAAATTGTGCACATTCTATTTGTATGGAGGTGAATTCAATATGACCATTCAGAAAATCATTCAATATGCTTGCAGCATTTTAGGTGTTGTCAGTCTTTCTTTTATTTATGCCCAAATGTTTAAAAAAACGAAGCCATCAAAGAAAAATAATCCGACGGAGAATTGATTTTTTTACATAGCATGATATAATTCCTCTCGTTATTTCTGTTCAGAGAGGAACTTATGATGAGAGAAACGAATAGCACTCGAGCAAAGTTGGCACAATTTTTAACTATTTTGATCCCGATCTTAATTACGCAAGCGGGTCTTTCGCTTATCACGTTTTTAGACACGGTTATGTCTGGAAAGGTGAGCGCAGAAGACCTTGCGGGTGTAGCGATCGGTTCTAGTATTTGGACACCTGTTTATACTGGACTTGCCGGTATATTAATGGCCGTTACCCCTATTGTGGCTCAGTTAATGGGCGGTGGCCGCAGGGAAGACGTTCCTCGGGCTGTCTTCCAGGCCATTTATTTATCTTTCCTTTTAAGTATCGTGGTGATCGTCATTGGATCGTTATGTGTTCCTTTTATTTTAGGGAGACTTGGGCTTGAACCATCCGTAGAAACCATTGCCCGACATTTTCTCAGCTTCCTTGCTATTGGAATCATCCCGCTTTTTGGTTATTCAGTCATGAGATCGTTCGTTGATGCATTAGGAAAAACACGTGTGACGATGTTCATTACGTTAACCGCACTTCCTATTAATTTTGTTTTAAATGACCTATTTATTTTTGGGAACTTTGGGTTTCCAAAGCTTGGCGGTGCGGGGGCTGGTCTTGCATCTGCGATGACGTATTGGGCGATTTTTATCATGAGTATTTGTATTGTCATCAAAGCCGAACCGTTTGCCTCCTTTCGGTTGTTTCAAAAACTGCCCCGGTTCAGCCTCTCCCGTATGGGACAAATACTGAAAATCGGTATCCCTATTGGGTTTGCGATCTTTTTTGAAACAAGCATCTTTGCCGCCGTCACTCTTTTAATGGGTCACTTTGATACCGTGACGATCGCAAGTCACCAAGCAGCGATGAACTTTGCTTCTATCTTATATATACTGCCGCTCAGCATCTCTATGGCGTTAACGATCGTCGTAGGTTTTGAAGCGGGTGCCATGCGGTATAAAGATGCCAAAAGCTACAGCTATATTGGCATTGGAACAGCTGTTTTGTTCTCGTTATGTACGGCAGCACTCATCTTGTTATTTAGACCTGAGATTGCAGGTTTGTATACAGCCGATTCAGCTGTTTTACAAATGACACAGCACTTTTTGATGTATGCGATCTTTTTCCAGCTGTCAGATGCGGTCGCTGCACCGATTCAAGGTGCTCTGCGCGGCTATAAAGATGTGAATTATACATTGATTGCTGCTTTTGTCTCTTACTGGGTCATTGGTCTTCCGGCCGGCTACCTGATTGGTACATATACCTCATTTGGGGCGTTTGGCTATTGGATCGGGCTCATTGCCGGACTTGCCGCAGGTGCAATCGTCCTCTTTATCCGCCTCAGGTTGATTGAAAGACGATATTCTCTGTCTAATCCAATTGAAAATCATCGTGTATCATCTTTAACTAAATTCAAAGTGTAAAAAATCAACCGAATCATTCTCGGTTGATTTTTTAATTGAGACATAAATGTTGTGAGATGTACACTAAATGATATGACCTCATTTTTTATCCGCCCAGGAGCAAGCTTGCCCCCACCCTTCCATCTGAGAGACCTAATGAGGCAAAAGCAGGACATTTTTCAGTCTAATGTACGGATTTTCTTCACATATAAATAGGAGGTGATGAGAAGAGAGACCATGACGATCATACATAAAATGACATAGCCAACATTTGATTTTCCTGCTGGCACCACAGTGATTGTTAAAATACCAATAAGCGAAATCTGACCTAATAACTTACAAGCATTGATGAAAGAGTTGACGCGTCCCATGAACGCATTATCAACATGACGATACAGATAACTTTTTCTAAAAATCCTAATTGATGCATTTGCGTTTCCTAAAAACAGACTTGCTGCAATAAATGTGTAAGAATGAGGAATGAGGAAAATAGCCATGATTGAGGCGGCAAAAAGAAGCATGAACAACATAACTCCCGGAATATCCCCGACTTTCTTCGACATTTGATACGCAATGAAGCCTGCACTGATTGCGCCGACTGCGTAAAAAATATTGGCGATGCCAATCACTGAGGGCCCCTCGTTTAAGTAATGATAAACAAAAATGGGATCCAAATAATTCGCTACAATAATGACAATGCTGGGCACAAAAGTCGTTAGTAAAAGGACAAACAAAACTTTACGGTGGAAAAGATATTGTAGTGATGATGTGAAGTTTTCCCAGTACGATGCACTTTTAGTAGAATGGAATTGTTCCTTAATTGAACTGCTAGATTGATAGGGCAATTTATAAATGAGAATGGATGCGATGGCAAAAGTGATGACATTCATAAGCAATATAACTGTAATAGATATTTGTCCGATCAAACAAGCGGCTAAACCAGAGCTGATCATTAACGCTGCTTGCCCCTGAACCTCTAAACTGCTATTCACTTTGCTATACTCATTCTTATTAAACATTTCTTGGGTTAGAGCTGATAAGGTTGGATATTTTATTGAATCATATGTCGTATTGTACAAGGTCAATATAACGACAAGAATGATGTTAAGAAAAGTTGAAATATCAAAGAGAATGAGAAAAATAAGCAGCATGACCGCACCAGTGATCTCCAATTGAAGGAATATGCTTTTTCGAGAGTGTCTATCAACCAAGCTTCCTAAAAAAGGAGAGGCTAAGAACACAAAAGTCATCGTAACCATGGTTACAATGCCATATAAAACTGACTGATTTAATTGGTCTATTAGCAGCCAAATCATTAAATAGGAAGTAACTCCAGTACCTACAGAGGAAATAAGATTCGCCGCTAATAACAACCTTAACTTGACCATAAAAGTATCTCCCTTTATTGAACCAAATGTTCCTTCTATAGTATCGCCAGAATCTGATTCTCCAAGGAATGTATACTCGTCAAATCCTTTTATGAAACGTGTGAGTAATATTTAATAAAGCTTTTCTTTATTTCACTCTGCGCTTTCATAATAGACAACTTGATATAAAATTCGATTGGAAAATGATGAGACCATTTACATGGATGAGTCGATCGCTAAATAAAGGTGTAAAAAGAGAAGGATGAAAGAAGAATAATATAAGAATTTGACATTTTATACGATTAAAATTTACCATATGATACATTTACAGTCAATCAGGCATTTCTTAAACTCATCGCGAATACTTAGGAATCTACCATCAACTAAATAAAGCGGTTAAGAAGACATATCAATAATAGGTATTTAGACAATAAAGGAGGCTGTCGATATGTTGACGACAGCCCGAGAAAGCTGACTTCGGCCAGCTCTTTTTATTTAGTCATTCCATTGATACGTCCAGAAAATTTCTTCATCGAACCATTTTTGGACGACAGGTTCTTTGTTTTTCAGCTTTTGTTCAAGCTCTCTTAGCATGCCTTCTGTTTGTGTTCTATGCGCTCTTAGTGCGTTTAATTTGATATCTGCTACATCTGTAATATCAATCACAATATCGGCATTTCCCAGCACTTCTTCTCGATTTTTCGTAATGGCCATGCAGTATGTGACGGGACGGTCTTCTTTTTTCTTGCGGTATAGAGCACGAATGACCGCTTCACCTGTCGCATCATGATCAGGGTGTACACCATGCCCTGGATAAAACGTGACAATAAGTGTTGGTTTCACGTCATCAATGATGTTTTCCATCACATCGGCCAAATACTCATCATCTTCAAATTCTAACGTTTTATCGCGAAGGCCAAGCATACGTAAATCCGTGACATCCATTTCTTTACATGCATTGATTAATTCCTGTTTTCTTAATTCAGGTAGTGTCTCACGGTTAGCGTATGTCGGGCTTCCCATATTTCTTCCCATTTCTCCAAGTGTTCCGCATGCATACGTCACTGGAATTCCACGTTTTCTGCTTTGCGCGATGAGCCCTGCGACCCCAAAGGATTCATCGTCGGGGTGAGGCAGCATCACAAGTACATGTTCGTTCATCAGTTGTCACCCTTTCTCCTACACCTGAAATGGTGTTTCACTAATTTGTAATGAGATCGCTAGTTTTCCATCTGGCAGATGCCCTGCTAACAGCAAGCGGCCTTGGTCATCAAACACGTAGTCGGTCAAACCTTCTGCGTAAATCCAGCCATCTTCCGTTTTCATTCCCACACGGTATGGACCTTGTCCTTTTATTTTTGCCTGTGAATAGACGACTTTCGCATTGCGGATATACGCCACGACCGTCATGTTTTGTTCATTCACATGAGCTGAATAAGAACCAGTTGTCGTTTCAAGATGAACGAAGACTGGACGATTTAAAAACGATTCAAGATGTGCTGTGACATCTTCCGTTTGAATTGGTTTCATGAGTGGTTCCTTCCTTCATTTTGAATTAGTTCTCGCAGCTTTTTCGTATGTAAGCTGATCAGCTGCAGCTGATGATCCTGCTTAACAGCACTCTCTAATATTCTCTCCACAGCGAGCACGTACTTTTGATGCAAAGATTTTCTTGCACGCGGATGGGTGCGTGCATCGAGTAAATCATCACATATGGCCTCGTGTAAAGAAGACATATCATCGACTTGAAGCTGACGATTTTTCCATAAAGACCTGTAAGCGAATACTAGCTCATTGGCTGATGACATGTGATCACCCTCTACAGTTTTGGTAACAACTTATTATGACATGATCCGCCTTCAAAAAAAAGCAAACTGCTTGTTCTCTTTAATGAGAATTCGCTGTTTTTTTCATTCGTATTTGCGAGGTGGTAAATAGGAAAATCGCTGTCCAAATACAGAGAAACGTCACGATTTTAGCCGCAGATAAATGTTCGTGATACACAAACAGACCTAAGAACAACGTAATCGTCGGTGCAATATATTGCAAAATGCCCACTTGATAAAGTGGAATTCTTTTTGCCCCTTCAGAAAATAAAAGAAGCGGAACAGCTGTAAAGACCCCTGCAAAAAATAACAGGCCAAGAGAACCGAAGCTGCTCGGATGCATTGTCACAACTGGTTCTTTTAAGAAAAATAATAAGTAAACAAGTGCAGCCGGCGCAAGAAGAAGCGTTTCAATCGTTAGTCCAATGGCACTTGTAAAACTCATCCTCTTTTTAATCAAGCCATAAAAACCAAAGCTAAAGGCTAATAAGAAAGCAACAACTGGGAATGAACCGTACTGAACTGTTGAAATGATCACGCCAGCAGCGGCGACGAGGATTGCGATTGTTTGCATTTTATTCATTCGTTCTTTCAAGAAAATGATGCCTAGTAAAACTGATACAAGTGGATTAATATAATACCCCAAACTCGCTTCTAGCATCAGATCATGATTCACGGCCCAAATGTACACATACCAGTTAACCGAAATTAAAATAGCAGATAAAAGTAAGGAGAAAAATGCTTTTCCATCCATCATCAGACCCTTCACAGTCTGCATCGCTGGACGGACTTGCTTTAAATAAAGGAGAATACCGCACATAAAAATAAATGACCATACAATTCTGTGCGCTAAAATTTCGCCTGACGAAATATGCTCCATCAGTTTCCAATATAATGGGAACAGCCCCCATAATGTAAAAGATGCCGCAGTATATAAGACACCTTTTGATTGATGTTGTTCGTTCAATCTAACCATTCCTTTCTAAACCTATCGTATATTATAGCACGCACTCCGCTGAATGGGCATATACTAATTCAGGGCATTTAGAAAGGATGATTTGCATGTTTGACTGGAACCGATTATTCCCTTTTCAAAAGCAATTTTCAAAAGAAGCCTTAAAAAATTCAGATCCTAAAGATGTTGAGCAATATGTCAATCAAGTGATGGAAAGTGTATTCGGCTCCAATTATTCTGCTCAGTTCCCCTTTCAGGATCCGCTGTCTCAGCAGAAAAAAACGAGAGAGCCCGATGTTAAAAAAGAGAAAGAGCCGAATGTTGAAGTGTTCGAGACAACTGATCACGTGTTTGTCAAAATAGAGCTTGCTCGTCCAAACACTGAAAAAGTAAAAATCAGACATACAGCTAATCTACTCTTTATTGATCATTTTCCAGAAGAGAATGAACAAAAGGAGGTGGTCCTGCCTGCTGCTGTGAAAAGAAAAGGAACGAAGGCTTCGTATCAGGATGGTATTTTAGAAATTATGTTTTTAAAGCATGATGATCCGGGGATTTCTGAAATAGATATTCCATTATAAAAAGCCTGCTTTCGTATGGGAGCAGGCTTAGTCTTTTTTCTTAATAATATGGTGGATATCCGCCGCCATATGGTGGTGGAACAGGCGGTGGTGGTGGCGGGTAATATGGACGAGGATAATTAAAAATCGCACTTCCTAGAAATCCGCCAAGCAGTCCGCCGACTAAAGGAGCGCCAAAACCAAAAAACAAAGGGACTCTGGATTCAAACGGCGGAATGCCAGGGGCGCCGCCTCGAAAATACGGAGTATGAGGGTACATGCATTTCTCCTCCTTTGTCATGTGCCTAACATCAGCATATTCATCAGGAGACAAAACGTTTGGGCAAACCTGAAACTAGGCTTGCTCTTTTTTTTCATGAGATCCGGCATACTCCCCTGCCCAGCGCGATACTTCTCCAAACACATCGTTTAATGCATTCCCTTTTTCGGTTAAGGAATAGATGACTTTCACAGGCATTTCAGGCAGCACAATGCGCTCTATAATTCCTTCTTGTTCAAGCTCTTTTAAGCGTTCTGCGAGCATTTTTTGACTGATAGATGGAATCATATCCGTCAGGTCTTTAAACCGCTTTGGACCATCAAGCAATACATGAATAATGAGACCATTCCACTTTTTCCCAAGAAGTAAAAAAGCTTGCTGAATGTGTGGGCATAATTGGAATTCCATATATTTCAGCCTTTCTTTTCATGAATGTTTGACAAATTAACGGTATACAATTTAAAATGTCTCTAGTTACAATAAGTAAGTTTCTCACTTTTTTATTTATTGTACCATACTATTTGCACAAACGGGAGGAAATATCCATATGGCGACCGATCAAAAAACGATTGACATTTTAAAAGAAAGAGCTTCAGTAAAAGAGTATGATACAACTCATGAAATGACAAAGGAAGAGTTAACAGAGCTTCTTGATATCACAACAAAAGCACCATCTGCATGGAACCTTCAACATTGGCATTTCACTGTTTTCCATAGTGCTGAATCAAAAGCAAAGCTTCTTCCAATTGCTTACAACCAAAAACAAGTTTCACAAGCATCCGCTGTCATTGCTGTGCTAGGTGACCTTGAAGCCAATAAAAATGGTGAAAAAATTTACAGTGAGCTAGCAGAGCAAGGGTTCATCACAGAGGACATTAAAGAAACACTGATGACGCAAATCAATAGTGCTTACCAAAGCGAGCAATATGCACGTGAAGCTGCCTATTCAAATGCTTCGTTAGCAGCCATGCAATTAATGATTGCGGCAAAAGCTATGGGATATGATACTTGCGCAATGGGCGGTTTCAGCAAAGAAGCTTACATAAAAGAATTCAATGTGAGCAGCCGCTACGAACCAGTTATGTTAATTTCTGTCGGAAAAGCAGCAAAAGAAGCTCATAAAAGCAATCGTTTTGACATCGAAGAAGTATCTGATTTCCTATAAAAAACGGCACAGTCCCAGCTTCATGCTGGGGCTTTTTTATTTGCATTAAATATTATTCCTCCATACTTATTTTCAAGATTCCCTTTACCGTACTTCGCTCTTTCTCTCTTTTCCAAAATGAAAGCGTTATATTAGTATGATATTCACAAAAATGATTGTTTTTTCTGAAAATGGTCTTGTGATCTAATCTGACAACTGCTATTATTATGAAATTACAAAATATTAGAGGAGGAACACATGAATAAAAAATTGATGCTGGCACTACTCATCGCGATTCCATTCATTGGGCAGCTTGCACTGCTTCCCTTGGTGAATCGTATTCATCCATTTGTGATTGGGCTGCCTTTTTTCCACTTCTGGCTCTTACTATGGATTGTTCTTACACCTATTTGCACATTTATCATTTACAGGATGCAACATTCAACTGGAGGAACTGACTGATGCAAGGAAATTTAACAGCTTTATTGATTACTGCAAGTATTATTTTCATCGTCGTGGTCATCGGATTTGCCGCTGGTCGTGACAAATCGTCAAGACAGACAGTAGAAGAATGGTCTGTCGGCGGAAGAAAATTCGGCGGGCTGCTCGTCTGGTTCCTTGTTGGCGCAGACTTATACACAGCCTATACCTTTTTAGGGCTAACAAGTACAGCTTATACAGCTGGAAGTGTGGCTTTTTTCGCTATCCCCTATTCGGTTCTTGCTTATTTTATTGCTTATTTCTTCTTACCGAAACTTTGGACGGTTGCGAAAAATCACAAGCTGACAACACTTGCTGACTATGCACGTGAGCGGTTTGACAGCAAGCTGTTATCCAGTTTAATTGCCATTATCGGTGTACTGATGCTGATTCCATATATTTGTCTGCAGCTAAGCGGCATTCAAGATACGCTAACTGTCGCTGGAACGAGTTATATTAATGTGAATGCAGTTGTTGTGATTTCATTTATTTTAGTCGCGCTTTATACGTTTTTCAGTGGGATTAAAGGGCCTACATATACAGCCATTATTAAAGATATTCTTGTTTGGGTGATCATGCTTTTTATGGTGGTTTCTCTGCCTATTATTCATTTTAACGGCTGGACACCAATGATGAATACGTTAGCTAAAGAGGCGCCGCAGCTTCTAACGATACCTGAAGGCGGTCCTAAAGGCATTTTATGGTTTATTACCGCTTCAGGCGTTTCTGCACTTGCTTTGTTTATGTGGGCACATGCAGCTACTGGGGTATTTACAGCGAAAAGCGCAGATGCCATCCGGAAAAACAGCATCTTTTTACCCCTTTACAACATTGTGCTGATTTTGGTCATTTTCCTTGGATTTATTGCATTTTTGGTCTTACCAGAAGATACAAATCCTAGATTTGCACTTCTTCATTTAATTCAAACGTCATATGGAGGCGTGATGCAGGGGCTTGCCTATTCAACGATTGCACTTGCTTCACTCATTCCATGCTCGATCATGGCCATTGGCGCGTCGAATTTATTTGCGAATAATTTATACCGAGACTTAATCCATCCAAATGTGTCACCTAAACGGTTAACCATCATTACACGTTCAATGGTATTTATCGTCATTGGGCTTGCTCTTTTATTCGGTATGCTGTTCCCAACTGCGCTTGTTACGCTTCAGCTGATCGGTGTTTCAGGAATGGTTCAAATTTTCCCGGCGATTGCGATCAGCTTGTTCTGGAAAAAACAATCTAGAGAAGCAACCATTGCTGGGCTTGTCGCAGGAATTATCGTTACTTTCACAGCCAATATCACACAAGTGACGTTTGGCCTTTATGAGGGCTTTCTCGGTTTACTAGCGAACGTTCTTATCATCTTGATATTGAATCCGTTCTTCCAGAAAAATGTCACATCTAACTCCGTGACAAGCGATCTGTTTGAAAATGGCAGTGAACAAGTAGAACCTGTAGCCAATAAAGCGTAAGCAGAAGAAAAAAGCAGTCCCCTGATAAGGACTGCCCAGCGTGTAGACAAACCCTCGCATTCCCGGTGCGGAACGAATGTCAAATTCGTTCCGCACCGGTACTCGTCCTTCCTAGAATGCAAAGGTTTTCAGGTCACGCTAAAAAGAAGACAAAGGGCTAAAATCAAGTTCATTTTAGCCCTTTGTCAACCATCTGAGCGCTCTTGTAATCGAAGAGTGCTTTTTCTATTTCATTTCTTTTTTCAACACTTCAATGGCTTTTTTCATTTGCGTATCATTTTTCTTTAGCTTCTCTTGGATCTTTGTCATCAGTACCGTCGTTGTGTCGCCTGTGAGAATACCGTCTGCCTTCAGATCGTGATCAGTTTGGAAGCTTTTCAAGATCGACTGGAATGCTTGATCATATTCTCCATTGGCTTTTGCTTTGTAGCCAAGCGCTTGGAACATTTTTTGAGCTGCTTTGACTTCATCTCCATGATCATTCAGCTGATACGTCTTTTTTGGGCTTAAGTATGGTAGCTTCGCATAACTCGGTAGAGATGCTTTTATCTGTGGTTCAATGCCTTTTTTGTGAATCCAAGAGCCGTTTGGTGTCAGCCATTTGGCGATCGTTAATTTCACACTAGAACCATCATTATAGCTTTGGGCATTCTGAACAGTCCCTTTACCAAATGTCTTTTCACCAACAATTTGAATACCTGATGATTGGTGCAGAGCTGCCGCCATGATTTCAGCAGCACTAGCTGATCCGCCGTTTACTAGGACAACAGCCGGCTGCTGCACTTTTCGTTCTTTTTCCGCTTTGTACACTTGTTTCTTCCCTTTTTCTTCAACCTGCATAATGACTTTTCCTTTATCAATAAAGTCATTACTCATTTCAATCGCTTCAGTCATGATGCCGCCTGGATTATCTCTTAGGTCAATCACAAAACCTTTTGCACCTTTTTTCTGGAGGTCATCAATCGCTTTGTCTAGCTCCTTAGATGTCGTTTCAGCAAAAGAAGTAATTTGGATTTCTCCTATTTTATCTTTTGTTAGTTTTGTATAAACCGTTTCAAGAGGAATGGTGTCTCTTGTAATATTCACGTCCACGTTTCCAACACCTTGACGATTCAGACTTAGCTTGACATCCGTTCCTTTTTTCCCTCTGATGAGAGATACCGCTTTATTGACTGACATGCCTTTTGTGCTTTTTCCATCCACTTTTAAAATACGATCATGAGGTTTCAAACCAGCTTTTTCAGCAGGAGAGCCTTTAATCGGTGCGACAATTAAAATTTGTCCATCCTTTTCTTCTACTTGTGCACCAATTCCTTCAAATGAGGAAGAAATGGTGTTGTTAAACCCTTCGGCTTCCTCCTGATCCATATATGTAGAGTATGGATCATCAAGTGATGCAATCATTCCTTGAATCGCACCATCTACTAGTTTTTGATCATCCGTTTTTTCGTAATACTCATTTTTGACCTTCGTATAAGCAGCCATGAGTTTACTAAACTTCTCATCTCCTGAGACACTGACAGCACTTTGTTTTGTGATCACAAATGTAATCGATGAGGAAAGCGCTGCTGTCACCAGAATGGCTAGCACGAACTTGAATTGTTTTTTCAAAAAAACACCACCTTTATCTCCTTTCATTATTATCAAGGACGATTCTTCATCCGTCAACCAAAGGATCAAACTTCTATTTGAAAAGATAAGCCATTTGACCCTGGATTGCATAATCTTTAGAGAGAAACATGATAAGGAAAGAAGGGATTCCATGAGTGATTATGTAGAAATGCTTGCCTATTTTGGTGTATCAGGTGCTCATCCTGGTGGAATAGAGTTAACAAAAACGATGATCGAGCAAATGAACTTGAAGCCTGATGATCATATACTGGATGCTGGATGCGGTACAGGACAAACAGCCGCATATTTAGGGCATTTAGGTTATCAGGTGAAAGCGATTGATACTCATCCGTTGATGATTAAAAAGGCTAACCTTCGATTCGCGCGTGAAAAACTGCCGCTCCATGCCCTGCAAGCTTCTATTGAACAACTACCATTTGCTGATGCATCGTTCTCTCTAGTGATCAGTGAATCTGTATTAAGCTTCACCCATTTACAGTCTGCACTTGCAGAGATTAAACGGGTACTTGCTCCTGGAGGTCAATTGATCGCTAATGAGGCTGTGTTAAAAGCACCGCTCACACCAAAAGAACAGGCAGCTGTTCGAGAGTTTTACGGGTTTCACTCCCTCTTTTCACTTTCAGAATGGAAAGAACAGTTAACATTGGCAGGATTCCGCGATATTCGGATTCTCTCTTTTGATGAGCACATGGTGCAGGAGGAGCCTACTACAGAAATGGAACTATCTGAACAAATACCACCGTCTCTTTACGATACACTGCAAACACACTATGAGCTTATTGGAGCCCACCGAGAAAACCTAAGTCACATTTTATTTGAATGTACAGTATAAAATGAGCGAATCTCCTATATGTTTTGTCCAAACTCTATGAAGTCTCTCGCATAGGATAAGAGTGAAAAGAGTTTATCATAAGGAGGTAAAACATGGAGCGCTACTACAAGCTTTGTCAGCAGCATATGGGAAAAGTGGCTAGAATCACTGATCGTAATGGCAGAGTACATGTTGGACGTATTGAGCGGGTGACAAACCGCAAAGTCTATATCCGTCCAATCGGCGGGTCCCGCGGGGGCTTTGGCTTTGGATATTACGGAGGTTATTATGGCTGGGGCTGGGGTGCAGCTTACGGCATTGGCCTCGGTTTTATTACCGGCTTCGCATTAGCAGGTTTGTTCTTTTTTTAAAAAGACAATAAAAGAAGGCCTCCCCATAAGCTGGGAGGCCTTTCAGATTGTTGACAAAGGGCTAAAATGATCTTGATTTTAGCCCTTTGTCTTCTTTTCAGCGTGACCTGAAAACCTTTGCAGTCTAGGAAGGACGAGTACCGGAGCGGAGCGAATTTAAGATTCGTGAGCACCGGCACGCAGGACTGACAAAGAATGCGAGGGTTTGTCTACACGCTGGAAGGCCTCCCCATAAGCTGGGAGGCCTTTTTTGTTATACTTTCTTGACTTTGTTCATGTACTCTTCGAATGTTAAGTCGTGATCATGCATCGCTTTTGCGGCTTCTTTCCCTACATAGCGCAGGTGCCACGGCTCATATTCATATTTTGTGATGTCTTCTTTTCCTTTTGGATAACGGATGATAAAGCCATATTTATAGGCATTTTTGGCGACCCATTTGCCATCAGGTGTTTCACCAAATTTTTCAGAAATCTCAAAACCGGCACTTTTTGAGGAAATGTCTATTGCAAGACCTGTTTGATGTTCACTTTCGCCTGGTAATGCTACGGCTTCTTGGGCTTTTTCTTTCCCTTTTAATTTGACTTCACTATCAAAAATAACTTTTTGACGATCATAGGAGCGATAGCCAGATACAGCGGCCAGCTCGAAGTTTTTCTTTTTCGCACCTTTGAATAATTTCTCAAGTGCCTCCGCTGCTACTTTCCGAATATATCGTTTTTCAATATCCTCTGTAAAAGAGAATTCTACTTTTGGTACAACGAGATCAGAAGGTTTATAGGTTCCTGGCAGTGCGTATTCTTTGTTGACAAGTGCGAGCACATTTTCAGGATTTTGAATGGTTTTCAGCCCGCTAACAACCTTGATGTCATTGAAATATTCACTCTTTAACGTCAGCTCTTGATTAGATGAATCTGCCGTATCATTTGAGTTTTGCTGGGACGATGAACTTTGAGTTTTTTGTTCGCTTGTTTTGTTGGATTCACTGGTACCGCTTTTTTGATCCAGCAACTGGCAGCCTGATAATGCGGCCGTCAAACCAAGAATCGATGCGATTGAGAGTATTTTATAGCTTTTCTTCATGACATACCTTCCTTTTGCTCTACTAAAAAAATAAAGATGCGCTACGTCGTAGCACATCCTTTATACTATTATAAAACAGACTCTAGTGCAATTAAGATCATTTCGTCAAACGTTGTTTGGCGCTCTTCAGCAGTTGTTTCTTCTCCTGTTAGCACATGATCACTCACTGTCAAAATCGACAACGCTTTTCTGCCAAATTTTGCAGCGAGCGTATAAAGAGCTGTTGTCTCCATTTCAATCGCTAGAATTCCATATTGATCCATCAGCTCAAGTGGTTTTTCATTATAAAATTGGTCTGCGGTAAACACATTCCCAACACGCACAGCTACATTTTTTGCTTCGGCTGTGTCATAGGCTTTCTTCAGAAGATCAAAATCTGCGCAAGGCGCATAATCAATCGGTCCAAATGCCACACGATTCATTTGAGAATCTGTTGACGATGTTTGAGCTAAAATGACATCACGCACATTGACGTCCTTTTTGATCGCTCCGCAAGAGCCAACACGGATTAAATTTTGAACATCATAGCTTTGGATCAGCTCATTTACATAGATCGAAATAGACGGTACGCCCATTCCAGTGCCTTGTACAGAGATACGCTTCCCTTTATACGTTCCAGTAAAGCCATACATGCCTCGCACTTCGTTATAGCACACAACATCTTCTAAATATGTATCTGCAATATATTTCGCACGAAGCGGATCGCCTGGCAGCAATACCGTTTCTGCAATTTGTCCTTTTTCTGCTCCAATATGTACACTCATTTGTCAGCCTCCACTTACATTTAACATGTATTTAGTCCCATTTATTATAAACGATTGAGGGGAAAAAGAAAATACCAGCTGGATGTGAGGCTGGCATCATCAGTTTATATTTAACTCATCGTCATTAAGCGTTCACTGCGTTTCCATCCTGTCGGAAAGAGCTGATAATAGCACTTCCCTTTTTTCTGATCATCAATCACAACGATATCCCCTGTTGAGATGAACCGTGCATTGTAATCATTAGGGACTGTATCTTGTACATTAAATGTCGAGAATGCTTTTTCCAGTACATCAAGGTGTGTCCTGCCGCCAATCTTTGTCCGGTACACAGGCTGATGCCCGCTTACAGCACCATATTCAGGTGTTTGGTAAATGGTTAAGTGATATGCTGAAGGTTTCTTTTGAAAAAATCTCAACGTCAATTGCATTCAAATCCCTCCCCTTTTATATAAAATTAGCTGGGATTTGTTAATTTCCTTCTTCTAATTTTGTCGAATGCCGGACAATTTTTCGTCAATCTTTTTACATATGAGAAATAAAGCTAGTCCGATCGCAAAGCCCCCTGCTACATCCGTCAAATAATGTACACCGATATACATCCTGCTGATGCCAATCATCAGCACACATAATCCTGTCACCATATAGACCGCTTTTTGTCTTTTTTTGAGCCATGGAATCATCTCAATTAATAGATATGCGATAAACGGATAGATTGTTGCTGCATTCATTGAATGACCGCTCGGAAAGCTGTAATATGTTTCATTCACTAGATGATCAAAGGCTGGACGCTCTCTAGCAAAAAGCCCTTTCAGTTCATGATTGATCGCCCTTTCTGAAATATAGAGCAGAAAAAGCAGCATGATAGAGTAGTAGCGTTTATACGCGAGCAGCACCACACTAAAGATGAGCATGATTGGGACAAGCAGTGCACTGATGCCAAAATCAGTCAAAGTGAGCATGACGTCATTTAAAAAAGGAAGTCTCATGTTCTCAAACGATAAGATGATCTGGTTGTCCAATTTTTGAAACACACCAGATACCATAAGCGCAGCGATGGCGCCAAATATCATGAAAAGAATGATCACATACACGCTAAAGTATTCCCCTCCCTTTCTACTCAGAATCTCTTCAAAGTATAGTGCCTACCAAGCCTCTTCTTCAACTATCATTGCTTTCCTCAGCATATATTCAAATGTGATATCAGCAAGCTCAAATGTTTCCAGCTCAGATGGTATGTACCCTCTTTTGACCAGCTCCATGTAGAAGTATTCTGCAATTTCCTCTGTATCAATCACCAAATCAGCTTCTTTCATTGCTTTAGCCTCCTTTTTTATGATGTATGAACGCTCCCTTATTTTTATTACAGTTTGTCATAATGGCTCATTCCATACATATAAATGCAGTAAACACAAAGAAAAGGGGCTTGAGACAATGAAATGGTTAAGCATATTAGATGGAGATACTTTTGATCAAGTGATGGGCCGTATCTTGAGGGGATGGTTTTATGTGATTGCTTTTTTCTGTGTCCCTTATTTTTTATTCGTGTTAGGACAAGTCTTTCTTTAACCAAAATGTTCGTTTAAGCTTTCCAAAATAAAGTCCATCATATCCTTGTATTCTGGGTCCTTAAAAAATTCATAGAGAATTTTATAATCATTGTAAATGTCAAGAAGCTCATCCACTATAGATACAGCGAGGAATTCTAGTGTGGCTTCGCTTTCTTGTTTCTCTTCTAACTGTAATAGTGCCGTCTGCACCATATCTTCTTCTATTTCTTTTGAGGTCTCCCCAACGTAATGCACAAAAAGAAGCTGATGGACAAACTGGTCCATCTCATATTTCCTTAGGACAAGCGTCAAGTCTTCCTCTTCTGTTTCCAGCCATTCTCCGTCTTTTAACCTCGTGAGTTCGTAAATCACATCTTCCCAGCCATCTTCAAGGTAGCGCCAAATTTCAGTCCGATGGCCAATGATTTTAAACAGCTCTTTTCCGTAATCTTTTACATATACAACATCGCCAATGAGGAACTCATATTCAATGTCCAGCTTTTCTGTATCCACAATCACCCCGTCGTACTCGTCATAAAGCTGAAGTGATGTTTCAAAATAAAGCACCTCATTATGATTGACCTCATATAGATAGTGCTGGTCAATTTGATGGACTTTTGTTATCGTTCCAACAGTGCCGTACATGACAACGACGACAATATCCCCTACTTTATATTTTGGTGCTTTCGCCTTCATTTTGTCTCCCCCTTGCCCGACTTTTGGTCTTAACGTATCGTATGCCGGCGCAAGGAATTCTGCATGGGCAACCACACCATGCAAAACGCCATTTTATTTCCCCAATAAAAAACCGCTTCTCCCATACGGAACAAGCGGTGTTATGTGTTATTTTTTTTTGACTTCTACTTCGTATTGCTCAAATGCTTCGTCAAATGTCGTCATAGAGCTTAAATAGTCCCCATTTAACTCTAAATACGCACACAGCTCATGATAATCAGTGGAAGCTTTAGGGAAGCTGTGATCTTCATAAGCAGCATTGGCAAAATGACTGATGTCATCTTTCGGTTTTGGATGTCTGTACTTCATTAAATAGTGGTAAAACGACTTCACCTGTAATTCCCTCCGCGACACTCTGTTTTGTTGTTATATTATACAGGAAATTGATGACTTGTATAGGCGGAGGTACAACTTATGATGAAAAATCAAAGTAATTTCGCTTTAATAATCGCTTCATACTCATTAATTCTTCATATGAGATTTTTTCGGGCAGCTTTGTTTGATCGACTAAAATCAATTGATCTTCTATCTCTTTTACCGTTTCATCCTTCTGATAGGTCATGCCGCAATGCGTGCAGGAGATTGAGGGCGTTTCAATTATTTCAATTGACTGTGTGCCGGTGATCAGCTCCCAATAGACCGTTGTCTGCTCTTCATTTGCTTTCTTCTCCTCACACCAATCACATGTCAGCAACGTTATTTCTCCTCCTTTACGGTTTGTTCTTTTTTGAGCTGCGCTTGATATTTCTTTTCTTTTAATTCATCTCGCTTTTCACGTTTATTTTTGAGCGTATCGTGTTCAGGATTTGTCTCATACGACGCTCTTCGTTTCATTCGGCTTAAATTTTCAGGTGTAAAGGATTTGGCCTCATCCTGAAATAAAGCGGTCACACCGATTGCCGGTTCTTTCTTCTTTTCGTAAATTTCATTAAAATATGCATCCGCCTGGCCAGCGACGTAATGTTCTGGCTCTGGATATGAGGTAATGACACCTTCAAAGTTACGAAGAACGACTTTTTCAGGGCTTTGTGACAATAAATAATTTGGCTGTAAGGCGATCTTGCCTCCTCCTCCTGGCGCATCTACAACAAAGCTTGGCACGGCATAACCACTCGTATGTCCTCTTAGGCCTTCAATGATTTCAAGACCTTTTGAGACGGGTGTTCTAAAGTGGCCGATGCCCTCAGATAAATCACATTGATAAATATAATAAGGTCTGACGCGAATCTTCACGAGATCATGCATCAGCTTTTTCATAATCGGTACACTGTCATTAATCCCCGCAAGGATCACAGCCTGATTGCCTACAGGGACACCGGCATTGACAAGACGTTCACACGCTTCTTTTGCTTCTTTTGTGATTTCAATGCTTGTATTGAAATGGGTATTCAGCCAAACCGGATGATATTTTTTCAGAATCTCACACAGTTCATCCGTAATTCGCTGCGGAAAGACAACCGGAGCACGAGTACCAATTCGAATGATTTCAACATGAGGAATATCTCGTAAGTTTTTCAAAATGTATTCAAGCACTTGATCATTGATTAAAAGCCCGTCACCACCTGAAATTAACACATCCCGCACTTCAGGTGTTTCTCTAATATAGCCAATTGCCGCATCTAGTTGCTTTTTCGGTACGCCCATGCCGATCTGACCGGAAAAACGTCTTCTCGTACAATAGCGGCAGTACATGGAGCACTGATTTGTCACAAGAAACAGCACACGATCTGGATAGCGGTGCGTTAGACCCGGGACAGGTGAATCCTCGTCTTCATGAAGCGGGTCTTCCAGGTCATATTTGGTTTTATGAAGCTCCTCTGCAATTGGTACAGACTGCATACGGATTGGACATCTTGGATCGTCTGGATTCATCAGTGAGGCATAGTAGGGTGTAATGTTTAGTGGAATGGTTTTGGTGGAAATCTTCACCCCTTCTTTTTCCTCTTCTGTTAAGTTCACGACTTTTTCTAAATCATCAAGCGTTTTAACAGTATGCGTCAGCTGCCAAATCCAGTCGTTCCATTTCTCCTCAGGGACATCCTTCCATAGCTCAATGTCCTTCCAGTGTCGCGCCGGTTGATACAGTTTCTGATTCATATCCATTCCCCCTATCAGCATTCACTTTATACTATGCAAGTTATGTGCCAACATGGGAAAATGCCCCTACTCTTTACAAAAGGAGCTTTTTCCGTGGTATTCAATTTTTTGAGGTGCCTACTTTTCGGCACCTGCATATTTTTTCATTTTATACTGCAGTGTTTGTCGAGGAATCTTTAAGGCTGCGGCAGTTTGCTTAATATTCCCAGCATGCTTTCTTAAAGCTTCTTGGATCAGCGTTTGTTCAAATGAAGTCACTTGAGTTTTTAATGAGGACTCAGGCGGGCTCTTATCTACCTTGTGCGTTCGTAAATGAGCAGGAAGATACGCCGGGGTTATTTCTACCGCTTCCTTTGGCATCATCAAAACGGCATGCTCAATGGTATGTTTTAGTTCTCTCACATTCCCTGGCCACTGGTGAGCCATAAATAATTGGGTCGTTTCTTCAGAAAGACGGGTCACATGTTTAGAAAATTGCTGATGATAGGTTTGAATAAAGTGGCGGGATAACAGCTGGATATCATGCTTTCTCGCACGAAGTGGCGGGATATGAAAAGATGACACATGCAGTCTATAAAACAAGTCTTCTCTTAAAATTTGCTTTTTAACCGCTTCAAATGGGTCTACATTCAGTGCAGTTATGACTCTGACATCCACTTGAATGGCCTTTGAATCACCTATGCGGCGGACAACACCATCCTCTAAAACACGCAGTAGTTTTGTCTGCAATGTAAGCGGCATCGCCTGCAGCTCATCAAGAAAAAGTGTACCCCCATCTGCTAATTCAAACAGCCCCTTGCGATCAACGGCGCCCGTATAGCTCCCTTTGACAGATCCGAATAAAAGGCTCTCAAGTAATGACTCTGGAAGCGCCGCGCAGTTTTGCGGGATGAAGACCCGGTCTTTTCGGTCAGATTCATGGACTATGGCTTGTACGAGTACTTCTTTTCCAGTCCCTGTTTCCCCGTAGACAACAACGGATGAAGGATATGCAGCAGCTTTTTTAGCCTTGTCAAGCGTCTCTTTTAAGTGTGAATCATTTGTTAAAAATGAAGAAAAATCATGCATTTGATCAATTTCAGTGACTCCATCTGATCGTTTTTTTTGATCTAAACGATTCGAGAGCGCTGACAGCTTTGAAACATCTTTGGCTACTTCTACTGCGCCTATTAACTTGCTGCCTTCTATAATGGGCAATGTGGTGTTGACCGTTTCAATTTTTTCTCCATTTTTATTCAAATAGGTTTGTAAAGAATGATAAATGGGCTTTCCTGTTCTGAGCACATGCATGAGTGTACTTGTTTTTTCAGTTAATGATGGATACACATCCAGGATGAATTTGCCAACCACCTCTTTTTTATCTAAACAGTCAAACTTCGCTGCGTTATGATTATAAAAAATGGTGACCCCCTGATCGTCTACAACATGAATCGCTTCGTCGATGGCTTCTAAAATTAATTCAAACCAATCCGCTCTTTCGACAACCTTCCCCATTTCTTCCCCCTCGCTTTCTATGCCGAAAACCCGGCATCCATTGCCCAATTTTCAGCGGCTTGATCATGTTCATATCGTTCCCCTACCCTTTTCACGTTTCGCTTTTTCCTTTCGATCTCCTGCTTTTTTTGTCTATTCTAAAAAAAAGCACCCCTCTTATGAGGAGTACTTTCGCCCTGATGTTTGATAAAGAGACATGTCGAATTCTTGCAGTGATTCCATATACAGCGGCACAATTGGCTTCCCTTCTGGAAAAAAGGCAAATTGAGAGGGATACAGCTTGATTGGCTGATGGTAAAACGCAAATAACTTCACTACCTCAGGTACAATCCGGCAAAAGGTGTCATGTACCAGTAAATAGATATCTTGTTTCCATTTAAACAGCCGTCTGTTTGGCGGGCTGAAAACAGGCGATACTTGAATAATGCTGCCATCCTCAAACGTCTCGAGCTGTTCATTTGAAATGGTGTATATCTCATTTGGGTGAAACTGAAAGTATTGTACATCACGTTTTGAAGCAAATCGTCTTTTTTTCTGATGTTCAATATAATAAAACGTTTTTCCGTAATCTGCGGTGACGACTGTATCATTTGGCACTGTGAGCATTTCTCTTATTTCATATTTCATCGTACATAACGATGGCACACGAATCGCACGCCTGTTCTTTCCATTGACCCAGCGCCTGTCAATTCGATGAAGATATCCGTGAGCGATCTGATAATAATCTCCACCCTTTTCGATCACGGTTCCATCAATTAAATCATAGGGCATACTTGAAAACATATGATGGAATGATTGTGGTGTTTTATATGTGATATCAAGTATTTCTTTTAATGGAAAGAACGCAGCAAAATGATTTAGCCTCTTCCAAAAAACGGAGTCTCCATGATGCCAATGTTTCGGATCATCAGCCCAGTATTGTCCGTATTGATCATGAATAAGTGGAAGCAATCGCCTTCTGTGCATGACCGAACAATGGTCGACTTGAAAGGACGCATGCTCTAACACTTGTTCTGCTTCTCGGACGAAGCTCCCCGTTTCCATCGAATGCTGATTCACCTGCACGACACGCTGCGAGGAATACACGATATCGATGTCAGGGTTCGACTGAAAAACATCCACCATTTTCTCTAAACGATCTTTCCGGTACACCGTATCATCAGTTAAATAACAAACCAGCTCGCCTGTTATACGTGTTAAAGCTTCATTAATAAGCGTCGCATAACGTACGGTCGTCAGCCGATTTGCAGGATGAATTTGATGCGAATACAACTGGATGCGCTCATCGTCTAAAAAAGGCTCGATCTTTTGAATCGTTTCTTGTTCTGACCCATCATCCATAATCAAAAGCTCCCAATGCTGATACGTTTGTTCCACCATACTCCTTAGCACACGATCAATGAAATCAGGTTTATTATAGCTTGTTAAAATCACTGATACTTTCATGATCACATTATCCTTTTTTAAATAGATTAAAAAGCTCCCCAGCTGACAATGTTCACGTAAGGAACACTCACTCTTAGCTGATTTGTCGCATTTTTAAAGACCGCCACTGAATCAAACAATTGCACGACAATTACGTTTTGCAGCACATCTCCGTTGACTAAATGAACACGCGGTACCGGAATGCCCAGCTCAAGCCATGAACGCAGCAATTCTTTGATTTCTGACGCACTTTCTTCCTCACTTCCCTCTAAAAGACGAAGAAGAAGTAAAATCAACATCACTTCAAGGACTCCTTCTGCTTCTAGTAATTCTTCGTTCCAGCCACTTAATAATTGTTCAAATTCCATTCAAAATCCCTCTCTCTTCTCCTTTGATCTTTACTAGAGTATGAGAATCACTTCATTTAGCATCAGCACTTGAGAACATTTTAAAAAATGTGTGAAGTCATTAAATGAAAAAAGAATAAGGAATGAGCATTCTGCTTATACCAAAAAAAGAGAACGGCATATACATAATGGTGTGTTTGAAAGGATGAAGAAAGGATGGGGAAAAGATGAGCGAAAAGCGTGCCGAATTAAAAAAAGAGCTATTAAAGCTGTTTTTCCAACCGCTTAGTCATGCATTAACAGCCAATCTCGAAGAAGGAGGAGTTCAAGTGGAAGAAAAATTAAACAATTTATTTAGTGAGGTGGCAGTCGAGGCATCCGCGACAGGTTCTGCTGCAGCACTCAACACTTCTCAAGCAGCAAGATGGATTTTTGCAAGACTTGCACCAGGCACAGTCATTAGCATTGTGATGGACTCAGGAGACTTAATCGGTCCAGTTCAATTCGTATCATTCGATGCTTCAGCGGGTATTGTTTTCGTCACACAAGAAAGCTCTGTGACACCTACAGGCTCTGCAACGACTCTATTAGATGTAGATAAAGTTGAAAGTGTTACGTTCACATCTTAATGTGAGAGGGCCATCATGAAGCTTCTTTATATCAGCTCTGGCTACGGTGGAATCTATCGGCATTTCGATCAATGGATAGAAGAAAGCTTCATTGATTCCCCGTTTTCCTGTATCAAAATGGAAAGGGAATCTCTCCTCGATCATATGCACAAAATCCGGACATTTTCTCCGGATTTTGTTTTCATGATGATCGGTGACCATGTTCCAAAAGACTTGCTTCATCAATTCAAACAAGAAAAGATCCCGATCGTGCTGTGGATGACAGAAGACCCTTTTTACACAGATGTGTCAGCTGCTTGCGCAGGTGATGCACAGCTGATCTTAACGATTGACGAAGGTGCTTTGTCATTTTACAAACAACTTGGCGCTAATCACTCGCACTACTTTCCTATTCCGACAAATACAAAAGTATTTCAAAAAAAAGAATCCCTGCTTGAGACGTGCATCTATGACATTGCACTCATTGGCTACCCTTACCCAAACCGCATCAAAGCCATCCATACACTCTTACATCAAAACAAATGGCGTATTCTCGTTGCAGGTAAAGAATGGCATCGTCAGTTGAATAAATCACGCAGACGATATCGTGATGTAACACTGATGACCCATTGGCTGAACCCACAGCAAATAGCAGAGATCTATCAAACATCAGCCATTGTTCTAAATCCACACAGGCCGGCACAATTTGCCTATAATCAAAACAAAGCCATGGTTCAAAATACGAGCCTGAACAACAGAGCGTTTGATATCGCTGCAAGCGGACGCTTTCAATTGACGGACCTGAAACCGCCGCAGGCATTTTCAAGCTTTGCTTTTTACACACATGAGAACGATTTGATTGAACAGGTCGAGTATTATATCACCAACGTTGAAAAAAGACAGTCGGTCGCGCAGAATAATTACGAGCAGGTCGTTCGCTGGAACACATTTGATACGCTGCCATACAGACTTTATGAAATAACCAAAAGCGCCCTATGACCAGGCGCTTTTCTTACTGATTATACCGTTCCTTCTGCATCTTGCCGAGCCAATAAAACGCTCTCTGCCTTTTTCCGATCTGCCTCATTTAGGACAACAAGCGATTGCTCACGATCCATCATATACGCTCCAACAGATCCTTCTAAAAAGGAATGAATGCATTCTTTTGCATAAGGAACATGAAACGCATAGACAGCACCATTTAAACGCCCATACGTATAAGGGTGGTCATGTGTTGGAATGAAAAAATAATGATTGTCCTTATAAAGGTTCGCTTCATTGGTTTCATGAAGTGTCCACGTTTCATTCGGGTTTTCTAACGCCTCTGTGAAAGAAGCCGTACAATCAAATCCCCCTTCGACTAGCAGCTTCAAGCAGTTCTCAATATCTTCCGGCTGCCTTAGTGGTGATAAAGGAGGCAGATACAACACAATATCAAATGTCTTCCCCTCTCGTTCTAAATAAGCAAGCGCATGCTTCACAGCCAGTATAGCAGGTGTTTGTTCGGTCACATGTGTGCTTGGCAGCTCAATCACATTTGCCCCGTAGTGAGACGAAATGATTTGAGTATTCACATCCTCTGAAGATACGATGACTTCATCTAATTCAACCATTTGTAATAACGGCTGAATGGTCCAATAGATCAGCGGACGCTCCGCTACTACACGAATGTGTTTTGAATGATGAGTTTGCTGGCCGCTAAAAGCTGGTATCATGGCTAAAATACGATTTCCCCTATACATGTATGATCTTCTCCCCTCGTGCAGCCCAGTATCCTGCAAAAAAGCTTTTCCATTACGCTGAGCTGATCGCAGTACTGAAGTGTTCACGATTCTCGTTTTTCTACTTGTTCTTCTATCTCTACATATTCTATTAAGACGTCAAGCAGATGGTTATAATTTGTTCACCTAATTTATGCATAAAGTGGTTCTTTTCCTCAAACGTCTGTCACGCTTTTACATATGATACAAAGTAGAGAAATGAGAGTTGGGGGATTAGATATGTCCAAACAGGTAGAAATGAGTTTGAAGACCTTTTTTCGCGACAAAATTATATTGGTCACAGGCGGCACGGGGTCGATCGGTCGTCAAATTGTGAAAAAATTAACAGCATGCTCTCCTAAGAAAATCATTGTCTTCAGTAAGGATGACAGCAAACAATACATGATGAAAAATGAGTATGCAGCGTATCCAGAGGTCGTATTTGCACTTGGAGATGTGCGGGATGCAAGCCGTGTGAGACAGCTTGTCAAAGGGGTTGATATCATCTTTCATGCAGCTGCCTTAAAACAAGTACCCACTTGTGAAGATAATCCGTTTGAAGCCGTTCAAACCAATATCATCGGCGGACAGCATGTCATTGAAGCAGCAATCGAGCATGAAGTCAGTCATGTTGTCAACATTTCAACCGACAAAGCCGTCTCTCCAACAAATGCCATGGGTGCAACAAAATTGATTTCAGAGAAATTATTTTTTCAAGCGAACGAAAGTATCGCTAATCAAAAAACGATGTTTTGTTCTGTACGCTTTGGCAATGTGCTTGGATCAAGGGGTTCCGTCATTCCCATCATGCTCCAGCAGCTGTTAAATGAGAAGCCTTTAACGGTAACAGACCCTAAGATGACACGTTTTTTTATGTCCATTGAAGAAGCTGTATCCCTCACACTTAAAGCGGCGATCATGATGAAAGGCGGCGAAACGTTTATTCTCAAGATGGAGTCATTACAGCTGGCTGATCTATTAAAAGCGTTTCATGAATATGCCGGTCAAATCAATGTTGCATCTCCTGATATTCTCGTGATCGGAAAAAGATCAGGAGAAAAACTGCACGAGGAACTCACATTCCCTCACGAAGCAGATACACTGTTTGAACATGAACAGTTTTATGCCATCTTACCGAGACCGCATCTGCACCCTGCGTTCAAAAAAATCGATTTGATCAATTACACGTCAAACAAAGCACCGCTCATTACAAAAGAGAAGCTGTTTCACATCATTGAACAATTACATCATACGCATCATAAAAAATAAAAAATCGTCACACGGAAGCACTCGCTTTCCATGTGACGATTTTTCAATCAATCATTTAAATAGATGGTTCAAATGACCGTAGCCCTCTTTTTCAAGATCATCCTTTGGGATAAACTTCAAAGCGGCTGAGTTAATACAATATCGAAGACCGTTTGGCCCTGGCCCATCTGGAAAAACATGACCAAGATGAGAATCCGCTGTCTTACTGCGAACCTCTGTCCGAACCATCCCATGACTCGTATCAACCTTCTCTTCTACCTCTTGATCTTCAATCGGTTTTGTAAAACTTGGCCAGCCGCAGTGGGCATCAAATTTATCCAAAGAAGAAAACAATGGTTTGCCTGAAATGATATCTACGTAAATGCCCTCTTCTTTATGATCCCAAAATTCATTTTGAAATGGCGGCTCAGTGCCATTATTTTGCGTGACTTCATACTGCATCCGGTTTAATTCTTTGATGCGCTGCTCTTTTTCGTTGGCCATTATTTATCACTCCAATGAGACTTAATAAAACCTGCTCTGCCCGAACCGACATGATATCGTTCGTAGTGCATTTTGTTCTTTTTATAATAATGCTGATGATATTCCTCAGCGGGATAAAAAGGACCAGCGTCTAAAATTTCAGTGACGATTGGTTTTTGGAAGATTCCGCTTTGGCTCAGCTGCTGTTTTGATGTTTCTGCAAGCTGCCTTTGTTTTTCGTTGTGAACATAAATACCTGTACGGTAGGATTCTCCTCTGTCACCAAATTGCCCTCCATCATCTGTTGGGTCTATTTGCTGCCAATATAGTTCTAATAGCTTCTCATATGGAAAAACATCAGGATCAAATGTGATTTGAACAGCTTCTCTATGCCCCGTTGTATTTGTACAAACTTCCTCATAGGTCGGATTCACTGTATGTCCGCCAGTATACCCTGATTCAACTTTGATAATGCCTGGCTGTTCATCAAAAGGTTTAACCATACACCAAAAACAGCCCCCGGCAAATGTGGCTAATTCTTGTTTTTCAGACATATTAGTGCCCCCTTCATTTAAAAAATGGTATCATCATATTATAACATGATAAAAAATAATGAAAATGATACGACTTGTATACCTAAAATGGAGAGAAAGCATTCTGTCGTATCCTTAAAATATAATGGGGGTTTAATGATTGGAACAAAGAAAACAAATGATGTATGAAATGGATACTTTACTGAGAACCGTATTTAAGCAGATTCGTTATGAAATTAACAGCCTGCTTGAAAACGAATTATCTCGGAATGAATTTCTCATTTTAAATTTACTGCGTGAGCAGGGTGCGAAAAAAGTAACGGAATTTGCTTCGATTCTCGGGGTATCAGCCAGTCATATTACAGCGGTGACCGACACACTTGTAGAAAAAGGCTGGATCACCCGCATCCGTTCAAAAGAGGATCGCCGCATCATCAAAATCCACTTAACCGATAAGGGTAAGGAAATTACTGAGCATTTTGAGAAAAAGAAAACAGAATACTTCATGGAGCGATTTGAATCCTTTGATGACGAAGAACTAAAAACGATGATCAAATTATTTAAAAAGCTGGATAAAAGTCAAAAGAATTAAGCATAGATTTTAGCATTCAGGACATGCTACGGATAAAAAGAGGTGGAATAAACGATGACAAGCCCTTATCTTTGTCCAAACTGCAAAACCAATAGAACGCGCTTTAATCTCATCGAACAGATTTCAGAACCTGTGAAACTTGATCCTGCGACTGGAGCCGTTGTTGAAACATACGAAGGTGATCAGCTTTCTCCTTTTCACATGAGCTATCAAGGTCCTAAAATCAAAGTCCAATGCGGCGTCTGTGGTTTAATTGAGGATGAAAAAACGTTCATAAAGCTGGCTGAATATCATCAATATTCGTCTCCTTCTTAACATGCGAGCCTGACGCTATCTGTCAGGCTTTTTTCTATGTTTCTTTTGCCTATACAGATCGTCCCTGTCGTGCATACGCTACAAAAAACACATTGCATGAGAAAGAAGGGATGAGGACTTGCAGCAGCTCTATGAGATGAATCACTTTCTATATCGTCCATCAGCTACCGCCCACCCATACCATCAGAGAAACACCTCTTCAAAAGCCGTTATTCGAATATTTCACGCCGCACCTGATTTAAGTGAGCTCGCTGTATTTGTGAACCAGCACCAGATTCATAAGAAGATGCCTTACGGCCAGCTGACAGCATATATGGAGTGGGATGAGGGTGTATATGAGATAGAAGTATTCAAGCTGGCTACAAAAGAAAGAGTTCTTTCTTCTCGTATGACGATGAAGGGAAACGAGACTTACACACTATGTATCACAGGAGCTCATACTGGCTTTGCGCTGCTTACAGAAAGGCAAGACTCGCTGATTAAGCAAGAAGATTTGTCAGCACTGACGTTTGTCCAGCTGTCTCCAGACCTCCCTCCCATTGATATATATGAACGGGATCAAGGAATGTTATCAAAGGAGCTCGGTTATGTGAGCGGCACTCAAACCCATCATTTCTCGCCGAATAAGTATCATTTTGAATTGAAAGCGTCTGGTACTCAGAGTGTGCTGCTTGATATCCCGAAAGTCCATCTGCAACCAAAGCGGGCCTATCTTATTTTGCTTCATGGTTTTGCAAATGGAGAACCAGAGCTTATGGCAAAGGTGGTCTTGTCTCGTCAAATGTAAAAAGAGCCTTTCCAAATGGAAAAGGCTCCTTACGAGACATCTTCAGCTTTTTCTTGCTTTTGAAAATCAAAAGCAAGAATCATGATACCTAAAAATAAAGCACAATAGGCGATATTTAAGTAAAACTGGTCGATATTTTCTGCTTTTAAATCAGTGGCAGCCGTAATGCCAAAGTACGCAGCAAATAAGAGCGACAGTAAACTAAAATATTGATAGACTCGCTTCATGATTTCACTCCTGACTAACACGTTCTATTGCTTTGGATGGTAATATGAAAATTCAATTTCATCATTCTCAAGATCAATTTTGTTTGCTTTGACATACATATCATTCGTCAGCGGCATTTCTGAAAGGCGCACTTCAACCGTTTTTTGGTCTGGTTTCACATGAACGAATTCAGGCAGTTCATAGAACTGACCCATATAGCTTAAAACAAAACTGATCGGAATGCTTAATTGTCCGATGGAAAAGTCATCTACTTTAAGCAGTACATCCCCGTTATCTTCAACAGTTGGTGTAAAAGAGACATTTGCATCAATCGTTGAAGAAAAAGCTTTGATTGCGCCTGTTACTTTCACATCTTGATCAATCGCCACATGAAAGTCTGGCATATCGCTTGAGCCTTGGTTTTTCAAATAATCATTGACAAAGCTGGTCAGAGATTCTTTTGAGCTAGAAATGTTAAACGCATACTCGCTATTCACTTCTTTTGTTGAAGCGGATTGACCGCCCGGCAGCAGCATCAAAATACCGCAGGCAAGAACAATGAGTAGATTGATTGACAGTAAAATAAAAAATAAGCTCTTCCATTTTTTCATCTTTTCACCCTATTCCTTCGGCAGTCCTTCTTTTTTCACTTCTGAGAATAAACGATTTGCCATAAGAGAGTACCCCTTTTGGTTTGGGTGGAAATCATCATCTGCCAGTAATTTTTCATCAGAATCTTCATCAAATAAATCTGCCACATCGATCATCTCAGCGTTGCCGTCTTTTTTCAGTTCTTTTTTGGCAACAGCGTTCCAGTCTTTGACGACTTCGTCAATATCTCTTAGCTCAGACAAGCTGAACTTAAACGGATTGTACATACTGACATACATGATCTTCGCGTGGTCATTATGCTCTCTTAGCTGGGCAAGAATGGTTTTAAAGCGCTCCTCAAAAGGACCTTGCTCTCTTTGAAAAGGAGCAAACGTCAAATTGAGCACATTTTGACGGACGACATGCATCAAGTCATTTCCGCCGATCGTAAAGAAAATATAATCAGCGTCTTTCAGTCCATCCTGCACCTTTTTTTCTTTTAATCTTTTTAATAAATCTACCGTTCTACTGCCTTTAATAGCATAGTTTTTTAATGTCACAGATTGCACGCCGTCCACCGCTTCTATCTTGTCACGGGTGATGCCTGCATATCCTTTTTTATCTTGATCTCCGATTCCTTCTGTTAAGGAATCTCCAACCGCTGCAATCGTAATATGTTCTTTTACGTTTTGTGTGTCTTCTAGTTTATCCTTTATGCCAGCCTCTTGCGCAGAACATGCAGAAAGAACAAAAGCTAGAGACATCACAATCAAAATCAAACGAGCTTTCAAACGATGATGTCCCTCCTTTTTCTGATTAAAAAAGTGTATCATGTTTTCGCTCATTTGAACATCCTTATGCTAGCTCCGGCTCAGCGTCTTGATGTCCTTAATGATTTCATCATATGGTGTGTTTTGAACACCGTCATAATTTTTTATCACTTTTCCTTCTTGATCCACAAGGAAAAACAGTGATTGATGAATCACCTGGTCTTCGTCTTCAGGTTTTTTCACGATGGTCTTAAAGCTTTTCATCGCGAATTTTTCAATTTCTGACTGTGAGTAACCAGTCAGAAAATCCCAATTTTTAAAGGACAATGGATATGCTTTTGCAAACGTCTTTAGCTTTTTCGGTGAATCTACCTCTGGGTCTACGCTAAACGAAATGATATGCGCATCCAATTTTTCTTCTTTTAATCGTTTTTGCAGTTCTGTCATATGTGCCGTCATAGGAGGACAAATCGTTTCACAGCTTGTGAAAATAAAATCTGCCACCCACACTTTCCCCTTTACATCATCGAGCGACACCTTTTGACCATCCTGGTTTTGATATTCAAACGGCTCGATTTGATAATTTAACGCATCCTTGATTTGCCCATTTGAACACGAGACTAAAAGAAGCACGCTTATCATCATAAGCGTACCAAACAAGGCTCCCCTTTTTCTATACATGACTTGCACATCCCCTTTTTCAATCAATCGGTATAAAAAGTAAAGCCTATTGCGCCTTTTCCGGTATGACAGGAAATAATCGGTGTTGTATAGGCAATGTCAATAAGGGCATCAGGTGTGTGCTCAAGCAGCGCTGCTTTGAGTTTTTCAGCGAGTTCTAATGCATCTGCATGCGCAATTCCAATAGCCTGAACGGTTCTTCCTTTCACCGCCTGTACATACTGTTTTGTTAAATAGCGCACAAGAGCAGAGTAGCTTCTCACGTTCGCTTCTGGCGTATATACCCCGTCTGTTAAGCTGGCAATTGGTTTGATATGAAGAAGTGAGCCGATCAGCGCCTTTCCTCTTCCAATTCTTCCACCTTTCACGAGATTTTCTAATGTATCAATTGTGACATATAGCTTTGTTTTAAGACGGATTTTTTCCACTTCTTTGATGATCTCTTCACTGCTGGCTCCTTCTTTTGCAAGCTCCGCTGCTTTAAGGACTTGAAAGCCCAGTCCTTGAGAGATAAAAGCAGAATCAATGACCGTAATGTTTCCATCCACCATTTTAGAAGCGCTTTCAGCAGTTTGAACCGTACCACTCATTCCACCGGTTAAATGGATACTCAACACTTCGCTTCCATCTGCCGTCAGCTTTTCATATAATTCCACGAATTGACCAATTGCAGGTTGAGACGTTTTCGGCAGTTTTTCTGCGGCTTCCATTTTCTCAATAAATTCATCTGGCTGTAAATTTATCCGGTCAATATAGTCAACTCCAGAAATGGATATATTCAGTGGAATGACGTGAATTGAAAGATCGTTGATTTTCTCTTGCGGAAGGTCCACGGTTGAATCTGTTACAATTTTAATTTGTTTCACTATCGTCTCATCCTTGCTGTCTTAGTCTTTACTTATGATATTACCTTATTTCCTGCAATCTTGAAAACAACTGTCATAACGTTTTTGAAATTGTCACATTTTCTTCTTTTCATCAAAAAAATCCTTGCCAAACGGAGCAGCCGCCATTTCAAAGCCGCCTCTTACTCCTTTGACAAAGATTTCTATTTACGCATTGTGTTTCAATGTAGGCTGCTGATAGATCTGTTCATATGTGCTCCACTTGACGTTACGTTTCACATCCTCCCTGAAAGAGTAAACATATCTCTTCCCTTTAGATACATAGACTTTTTTCAAGAAAGCTTCAAGTCTAAAGGTGAGCATGAAACCATATGGCTCATCTCCCTTTAGAACAGGGATTTCTGTTACCTTGATCTGAGCTCCATCCATCCGTCTAAAACATATTGTTTTGAGCAGCACAAACGATCAGTCCTCTTTTCCAAGTGATCTGTTTACCCTAAATAAATAGGTGGAATAAATCTTGATCTTTATTCACTTCAACATAATGGAAGCCTTTTTTGTTCATTCGTTCAATCAGCGCTGCATAGTCATCTCGCTCTTTCAATTCGATGCCAACAAGCGCAGGTCCTTTGCTTCGGTTATTCTTTTTCGTATATTCAAAGCGTGAGATATCATCATTTGGCCCGAGCACTTCATCTAAAAATTCCCTAAGAGCACCTGCTCTTTGCGGGAAGTTGACGATGAAATAATGTTGAAGCCCTTCATAAATCATTGAGCGTTCTTTGATTTCTTGCATTCTGCCAATGTCATTATTTCCCCCGCTGACAATACAGACGACATTTTTCCCTTTAATCTCCTCGCGGTGTGCATCTAAGGCTGCAATTGGCAAAGCGCCTGCTGGCTCAGCTACAATCGCACATTGATTATACAGCTCTAAAATGGTTGTACACACTTTTCCTTCTGGTACGAGACTAATTTTATCAACAACGGACTGAAGGGATGTAAACGTCTTTTCGCCAATTCGCTGAACCGCTGCCCCGTCTACAAACTTATCAATCGAATCAAGTGTCACAACCTCCCCCTTCTCATGGGAAGCATGCAGTGAAGCTGCGCCAAGCGGCTCGACTGCAATGATTTCGGTTTCTGGTGCGATATTTTTGAGATAGGTACCAACACCAGATAACAAACCTCCACCTCCGACACTTGCAAATAAAAAGTGAGGCTCTACTTCGATATCATTTAATATTTCTACAGCAGTCGTTCCTTGTCCTGCCATAACATCCAAATCATCAAACGGATGGATAAATTCGCGTTTTTCCTCATCTCCGCATTTTACTGCTTCATGATACGAATCATCAAAGGTATCTCCGGTTAAGATAATGTCAACATATTCTTTTCCGAAAAGCTCCACTTGAGATACTTTTTGCCTTGGAGTCGTAGCCGGCATAAAGATTTTCCCATGGATCCCTAAATATTTACAAGAATAAGCCACGCCTTGCGCGTGATTTCCAGCACTGGCACAGACAATGCCATTTTCTAGTTTATCTTTTGGGAGCTGGCTCATTTTATTAAAAGCGCCTCTTAATTTAAAGGAACGAACTACTTGAAGATCCTCTCTTTTTAAGTAGACATTACATTCATATCGTTCAGAAAGTCGCTCATTTTTTTGAAGTGGTGTATGAATGACTACATCCTTCAAATTTTGATGGGCTTTTAAGATGTCTTTCACTTGAATTAGCGTGTTTTCTTTGAGCAACGGTTTCATGTACAAGATCCTTTCTCTTTAACCTTATTTAATTTGTCATTATAACATGAATATTCAAAAAATGAACCAATAGATCATGGATCGAAGATAAATTTCATGAACTTTTTCGTTTTTCTATACAATTGTTCTAATTGGGTGTTATAATAAAACCAATTAGAACCACAAAGAAAGGAATCACCCAATGACCACACCTCCGTTTGCTTCTATATATGGGGAGCATCAAGATATTAAGCACGCCATTCATATGGCAAAGCAATTCGCGAAAAATGAGCAGCCTGTCTTGTTGACAGGACAAATTGGAACAGGCAAAACACGATTTGCACAGGAAATGGCAAACCTATCTAATCCACAAGCTTCCATGCGGCACATATACTGCCCTATTTTGGATGAAGTCACTTTAAAGGAAGCATTCACGCAAGTGACAAACCAAGTTCTTTATTTAGACGAAGTCAGTCTATTAAGTATCCCTATGCAGCATCACGTCATTCATTTTCTAGAAACTTCTCCTGAAACAAAAATCATTGCTTCTTCGTCTTTATCTTTAGAGGCTCTGAGGGTTTCGTCAACTTTTTTACCTGAGCTGTTTTATCGTCTCAATGTACTCCACGTGCCTCTTCCGTCTTTAGCAGATCGAAAAACAGATATTCCTGTTTTAACACTAGCTTTCTTTCAGGAGCTCGGCATGAAGCCCGATATTGATTCAAGTGTTTGGGAGTTCTTGCAGCAGTATCCGTTTGAAGGCAATGTCCAGGAACTCAAAAATATGGTTCATTATGCTGCTTCGGTTCTCGAGGGACAAACGGTTTTCTTGCACCACTTGCCGCCTTTTGTGCTATTACCTCAACACACGGCGAGTAAAGGAAAAAAAGAGGAACACCAGCTCACGCTTATGGAGAAACAAGAATTTGTTTTCTTACTTGAAGCCATTAAGTCTCTCAATGAAAAGGGGGAAACAGCCAGCAGGCGCATCTTGTCTGAATTAAGCAAGCAAGGTGATATCCCGCTGACTCCTCAGCAAGTCAGGAGCCGATTAGATGATCTTGAGAAAAAAGCCTATGTGACGAAAGGAAAAGGCAGAGCTGGAACGAAGATTACACTTGAAGGTCTCTCATTTCTGAAGTCGCTTGATGGTTATATACCGGTTCAATAAAGGAGGACATCCATTGTTTACTGTAAAAGAAGAAATTGCAAACGCCATTACACATGGCATTGGGGTCATTTTATCCATTCCCGCCATTGTTTTTCTCGTTTTATTCGCTGTTCAATATGGCACAGTCACAGACATTATTAGCTTTTCGATATTCGGCGCATCCATGCTGCTGCTTTATTTAAGCTCAACTTTGCTTCATAGCATTCGGCACAAAAAAACAAAAGATGTGTTTGAAATCCTCGATCACTCGGCTATTTATGTCTTGATCGCTGGTACATATACACCTTTTTTACTCGGACCATTAAAAGGCGCACTCGGCTATACACTTCTTGCAATCGTATGGGCGCTTGCTGCTGGAGGCATTGTCTTTAAAATCTTTTTCGTCAAACGATTTATCATTGTATCAACCCTTGTTTACTTATTAATGGGCTGGATGATTATCATCGCGATCAAACCTCTGTACATTCAATTGACAGGAGCAGGTTTTAGTCTCTTACTGTTAGGCGGTATTTTGTATTCTGTCGGAACGATCTTTTATATTTGGCGGAAAATCCCCTATCATCATGCGATTTGGCACAGCTTTGTCCTAGGCGGAAGTGCATCCATGTTTTTCTGCATTCTATTCTATTGTGTCAACATCCCAGCTGCATGATAAAAAAACCAGCATCCACATTCGGATGCTGGTTTTTCTATGCACGCTTTTGTGCGTAGTCACTCATCATAACAGGTGCTTTAATATGAATATCGACATTGACAGGACGCAGCCTTTTCACGATTTTCCCTGTTAAAAGGCGCTCCGTTCCGCTTGTTTCAATCGGAACGATAGGACAGTCACATTCTTCAGCAAGCGCTTCTGCAATGGGACGATATTTTTCAGGAAGCAATATACTCTGTCCAGATATGATTCGCTCTTTTGCCTCTTCTAATAACGCATCATCAGATTGATTCTGATGAATCACCGCCATCTTTTTCAGCCATTGCTTTAAGATGGGATAGCGAAACAGATGCGGTTTTGCAATAAAAGCAAATGGCTTCTCAAGGTGGCCAATCAACAATGTCGTCGTAACTGGATGATGCTCTTGTGTGACATAAATCACAGGTCCATCTGGGAGCTTCTTTTGCTGATAAATGGTCATCACTGACCCTGATTGATCAATACATCCCCGGGCAAACTTTTTCGCATGCTCATGAATGAGATGCATTCGTTTCGTATAGGAAATGCGGGGATCAGTTAATTCATGATCGTACAAATGCTTCATACTTTTAAAAAAGGATACAACAACATACATCGTTAAACACCAATAACGAAACAACCGAACTCCTCCTACTCATTTATCCTTCTTTTCTGTCATAAACGACAAATTCATAATTGTAGGGGTTCTTTTCGTCACTATGGCCCTTTTCACGTGATACAACCGTCCAATCTTCTTCATCGTAATGAGGGAAGAAACGGTCACCTTCAAACGCATGGTGAATGTGGGTGATATATAGACGATCTGCATATGGCATCATTTCCTCATACAGCTTAGACCCGCCAATGATCAATAATTCTGTCTCATTCTTCGCGATGGCTAAAATATCATCGATTGAATGGACAACCTCGCATCCTTCAGCTTGAAAAGAAGAACTTGTGGTCAACACAATATTACGGCGGTTAGGCAATGCTCGTCCAATTGATTCAAATGTTTTTCTGCCCATGACAATGGTACGGCCGCCTGTGACTTTTTTAAAATACGCTAAATCAGCGGGTAAATGCCAAGGCATTTGATTATCTTGGCCAATGACTCTGTCTTTTCCTGTCGCCACTATCATGGAAATCATACACTGACTTCTCCTTTAATGTGAGGATGCGGATCATAGTTTTCAAGCACAAAATCATCAAACGTAAAATCAAAAATACTCTTTACATCTCTTGTGATGCGAAGCTGCGGAAGCGTGCGCTCCTCTCGCTCTAGCTGCATTTTCACCTGCGGAAGATGATTTTGATAAATATGAGCATCTCCTAGTGTATGAATAAACCTCTCCTGGCTCAAGATTTGTCACCTTGGCAATCATCATCGTCAGAAGTGCATATGAAGCAATATTAAACGGCACGCCTAAAAAGATATCTGCCGATCTTTGATAAAGCTGGCAGGACAATTTCCCGTTTGATACGTAAAATTGAAACAAGCAATGGCAAGGAGGCAGCGCCATTTGATCAATTTCTCCCGGATTCCAAGCACTGACAATCAGTCTTCTTGAATTCGGATTGTGCTCAATATCATGGATCAGCCTTGCGATTTGATCGACTGTCTCTCCGTTTCCGCTCGCCCATGATCTCCACTGGGCACCATACACGCGCCCTAGCTCTCCATTTTCATCTGCCCATTCGTTCCAAATACGGACACCATTTTCTTGAAGATATTTGACATTTGTATCACCTTTTAAAAAACCACAGTAACTCATGAATGATTGATTTCAGGTGCAATTTCTTTGTGGTTAATAGAGGAAATCCTTCCTGTAAATCAAATCTCATTTGGTAACCGAACGTGCTGATTGTGCCTGTTCCTGTTCTGTCACCTTTTTTATCCCCGTGCTGTAATACATGACGGCATAACTCTTTGTATTGTTTCATTTTTTTCATCCTTTATTTATGTTCTTGTTGTAGTTTACCTTATTTCAGCTTTTGTTGAAACCAAAAAAACATGTCTGCATGATGAGCAGACATGTTTTTCTTTTATCCTTGATTCACTCGATCCTGCTCTTCGTCCTTAATATCTTGGTGAGAGTGAGCAATGCGGCTTGCAGCTGCGGCGGCGAGTGCAGCGACAAGGTCATCAAGGAAAGTGTGCACTTCACCTGGACGACCTTCATCCAATTCCCTGATAATACCAAATTTCTCTTTATCTAAGTAACCGAAGTTGGTCAAACCGATTGATCCATATACATTGACAATGGAAAGCGGAATAATCTCATCAATTCCATATAGCGGTTCATCTGTTTCAACTAAATGCTGCAAAGGTTCTGGCAAAAGCTTTTTTTCTGCCAGCTGATCAAGAGCAAGTCCTGTCAAAACTGCGTGGACAATTTCTCTTTTATGCAGCACTTTTTCAACATTTTCAATGCAGACACTAAGTGGAAGATTTGGATTATATTTTTCTTGGAGCTTTAGCACAATGTGTGCAATATCTTCTATTTTCACTCCGCGTTCGTTTAACATCTGTTTTGTAATGCGAACCATTTCGTTCATTGTATACTTTTTCAATTGGCATGACATCTCCTTCTAGTGGCTCATCCAGCTCGGCGGGGTGTTTTTATCCCAGTAAATATTACCGAGTTCATGATGCGTCTGGAATCCATCTTCTGCTGTATGATAGTGAAAATTAAACCAGTATCCGCTGTGAGGCGGCTGATCTCTTCTCACATGGAAACGAAGCAAATCTTCTCCGGTCTTCCTGTTATAAATGTGGAAGATTTTTTCGCTATTTCCGCTCGAAGGCTGATCAGTTAAAACAACATCTTGAAATTTTTCGTCATCTTTAAAATTAGTTAGAAAATCGGTTAACACTTGTTCAATCTTCGGTTGAATCTCTTCTCTGTACTCGTCCTCAATGACAGGTGTGATTTTACGACCAAATTTGAGAAAGGATTGGTTTTCTGCACTTGATAGAACCTCTTGCTTATATTGCTCAAAGGGGTCTACCCGCTCTTTGTTGTCTTCTTGCGATAGTTCCCAGCTGCGCGTATCATCTGATGTATCATAAACTGCTGTATAAGGTGATTTATCAGATGAAGAAAGTTCAGATGGCTTGTCTGTCATCAAAGCCGACGGAGGAGAGATTAAGCCAAACGTTGCAATCGTAAAGAGTGCAACAAGCGTTTTTCTCATCCACATCTTCATGATATCTAATTCCTTCCATACGTTATCATACTGCTATTCTAGCATATAATGAATTTTCAGTCATTCAATTTGGTCACTTATTTGAGACTTTCTTTTTTAAGATAAAACGTTTACAATGACAGTAACGACGACTAAAATTTGGGAGGGATGGATATGCTTGAAGGGTTTTTCATCACAGCTTCCTTGCTGACATTATTTTATTTTGTCTATATGGAGATCACAGATTAAAAGCCCTGAATCAGGGCTTTTTTCGATCAGATTAATTAAAGTGGTGTTGATTAGTCTTCTTCTATTGTGATATACCCATAATGGAATTGGGCGGTTTTACGTTTGATGACCTGAAATTGATAGGCGTCTGTAGTAAATCGAGTGCTTTTCCAATGATCCTTTAAAATCACTCTTTTTCTAGCCACTCTCACCGCTTCTTGCATGGCTACTTCGTGGTCAAAGTGATGCTCTGCGACATGACGGAGCGGCGACATGCTTGTAGATTCTTGAATCGTCTCCTCGAACATTGGATCAAAATAGACGATATCAAATGAACGATCAGGCAGCTTCTTTAGCTGCTCAATGCTGTCTCCGCTTATGACGGATATACGTCTCATTGCTTCATCTGCCGCCGCTACACCAGTTTCCCAAGTGCTAAGCCCTTCTTGAACTAGCAATGCCGTCATCGGATTTTTTTCAATGCCGACCACTTTTCCATTAGAGCCTGCTGCGCAGCTGGCGGTAATGGCGTCTGAGCCTAAGCCAAGCGTACAATCTAAAAAGGAATCGCCCGGCTCTAGCCCGGCTGCTTCAATTAATGGATCCTTCTCCCCTCGCAAAATCCGCTTCACCCTAAACATAGCTGAGCTTGGATGGAAGAAAAACTTTTCACCATTTGGCTGATACCATTCAAATCGTTCTTTCCCAACAACGAGTACATCCCCCCGCTTGATCGCAAGCTGTTTGACAGATTGTTTGCGCCGCGCTATATACTCACCATGTAAGTCCCTTGCGAGTGCCTTTGCTGTTTCAATTGTTTGTTCATTTGCTCTAAAGCTTGTTGTAATGAGCATGTCCATTCCTCCATCATGATCAAGAAAAAATGCCCTGATAGGATCACAGGGCATTTCAACACTTGTATTAGCAATGTTTTTCAAAAGCAGATAAGATGTTGTTCATAATGTCTTCCATTTCATGACCTTCAATTTCGTCACGCGGGATAAAATGAACGAGTTCATTTCCTTTTAAAAGTGCCATAGATGGAGAAGATGGCTCTTCTCCCGTAAAGTATTCTCTCATTTTAGCAGTTGCTTCCCGATCCTGACCAGCAAAAACCGTCACGAGTCGATCTGGTGCTTTTTCTGCCTTCATGACCGCTTGAGTAGCAGCTGGACGTGCTAAGCCGGCAGCGCATCCGCATACAGAATTGATCACAACAAATGTTGTTCCTTCTGCTTCTTGCATCGTTTGTTCTACTTCTTCTTCCGTCGTCAATTCTTGAAATCCTGCACTTGTTAGCTCTTGGCGCATTGGTACAACAAGCTGACGCATATATTCTTCATATGCCATTGACATAAAAAAGCCCCCTCTAAAATCCTTATGTTGTGAATAAAGGATACTATAGAGAGAGCCATTTTTCAAATGTTCGATTTCAGATTAAATTTTCATGATCCCGCCTGTATTGGCTGATGTGACAAGTTTTGAGTATCTGGCAAGGTAGCCGGTTTTCACTTTTGGCTCAAAGCCTTTCCAGTTTGCTTTTCTTCTTTCCCATTCTTCCTCTGGGACATCTACACTTAAAATGCGTTTTTCAATATCGACCACAACATGATCACCATTTTCAACAAAAGCAAGAGGTCCACCCTCTGCTGCCTCTGGAGAGACGTGTCCAATGGACAATCCGCGAGAAGCACCGGAAAAACGGCCGTCTGTAATTAACGCCACCTTTGGACCAAGTCCCATTCCGACAATTTGTGAGGTTGGTGCAAGCATTTCAGGCATGCCAGGTCCGCCTTTAGGTCCTTCATAGCGAATAATGACAACATGTCCTGCTTCTACTTTTCGGTTAATGATGCCTTCAAGAGCTTCTTCCTGGGATTCAAATACGATCGCAGGTCCTTCATGACGTGTGATGCCGTCTTGTACACCGCCTGTTTTAATGATGGCTCCATCTGGCGCAAGGTTTCCAAATAAAACGGCTAAGCCGCCTTTTTCAGTAAATGGCTTATCGATTGGATAAATGACGTTATAATCTTTTACCTCATGTCCTGCAATGTTCTCGCCCAGCGTTTTCGCTGTGACAGTCATTGTATCTAAATGAAGAGCACCCTCTTTTTTGGACAATTCATTTAGAGCAGCTGTTACACCGCCAGCTTCATGTAAATCTTCAATAAAAACATCAGAGGCTGGAGCAAGTTTTGATAAATGTGGCACTCGTTCTGCTACTTCATTAATACGCTCAAGTGAATATTCAACACCCGCTTCATTTGCGATTGCCAATGTATGAAGAACTGTATTTGTTGAACCACCTAATGCCATATCTAAAGCAAATGCGTTATCAATCGCTTTTTCAGTGACAATATCACGTGGTTTAATATCTTTTTTGATGAGTTCCATCAGTTGTTTTGCTGACTTCTTCGCAAATTCTCTCCGCTCTGGTGATGTTGCTAAGATCGTTCCATTTCCAGGAAGAGCGATACCAAGCGCCTCTGCTAAACAGTTCATTGAGTTTGCAGTAAACATACCTGAGCAAGAGCCGCAGGTTGGACAGCCAAACTGCTCTAATTCATTTAATTCCTCTTCATTAATTTTTCCTGATTGGTATGCCCCAACACCTTCAAAGACGGATGAAAGAGAAATTTTTCTGCCATCACTTGTTCTTCCCGCTTCCATTGGACCACCGCTGACAAATACAGTCGGGATATTGACGCGCATGGCTGCCATCATCATACCCGGTGTGATTTTATCACAGTTAGGAATACAAACCATTCCATCAAACCAGTGTGCAGACACAACGGTCTCTACTGAGTCAGCAATGATTTCACGGCTAGGCAATGAATATCTCATCCCAATATGCCCCATTGCAATTCCGTCATCGACCCCAATCGTATTGAATTCAAATGGAACGCCGCCAGCTTCACGAATGGCTTCTTTGACGATTTTCCCGAATTCCTGAAGATGGACATGCCCTGGGACAATATCAATATAGGAATTACATACGGCAATAAATGGCTTGCCGAAATCCTCATCTTTTACCCCCGCTGCTCTTAGTAAGCTTCGGTGAGGTGCTCTGTCAATTCCTTGTTTAATCATATTACTGCGTAGTTCTGCCATCTGTTTAAAAAGCCTCCTATACTACAAGTCTTGTTGACTGCATCATTTTGAGTTGATTTTATTTTACAAATTTTCTGTTTATTTAGCCACCTATGAATGATGATGACCAACATGGCTGCTGAAGCAAGTGTTCAGCAAGGATGGTGTCATAAAATCTGACCTCCAATATTCTATATTGGTACTACTATATAGAGTTTTTTCTCATATTTCAACAATATTCAAAATAATTTTTCTAAAAAAATTTTTCTGTCTATAAAGATTCCTGATTTTAGAAAACAAGCTGCCTTTCACTGGCAGCTTGTTCCGATTTCTCATCAGTCTGACGCATTTTTTCTACTTTCTGTCATTTGCTTCCAGACTGAGCCTTTCGCTTCTTCCCCGTGCTCAATTCGTTCAATCGCCATTTTCACTTGAAGACTGACTTCAAATTCAGGGTCCTGCTCCGCTTCTTTTAATGCTTCAAGTGCCGTTTCGTCACCTTCTTCATAAAGAAACATGGCCGCACGCCAGCGGACAAGCTTACTTGGGTCTTTTAATGCTGCGATCATCGCTTCAATAGCGCTTGGATCACCAAGATCTGAAATACAGTCTCCAGCAGTTCTGCGGACCGTCACTGTTTTATCTTCAAGCCCCTTATATAAAATAGGCAGAATAGCTGGGTCTTCAATCATGCCAGCATTCACAACAGCTTGCCTGCGAATAGACGTTTTTGGGTCCTCCATCGCTTTCATTAAAACGGGTATATCTTTTTTCTCAGGCTGCATTTGCTCTAAATGAGCAAATCGTTTTTTCCAATCTTCTTCACGCAGCATTTCTTCTGTGACGTCATAGGCCTTGCGATTCACCTGTTTATCGACAGCCTCTTGTCCTTCCTGGACCGCTTCTGTTAAACGGGTTAAGCGCTCGTCGTCATAAGCTGCTTGCAGCTCTTCAGTGACTTCTTGACCGATATCAGCAAATTCTCCAAAACGTACGCCTTGTTCTTTCCACACACGTTCAAACACAACATTGTCTGAACTGCTTCTTAGCTTCAGGATAGCTGCCTGAAAACGTTCAGGCATGCCAAATCGTTCTTCTCTTTCCCCATCTGTCAGCTTGACCTGCATCGGAATGCCATTAAACATTTGGACAAACACTTTGACTTCGCCAAATGTGTCACCGCCTGACTGTGATGTTTCCTGAAGACCTTCCGTTTCTTGTCCAAAGGCTTCTCTGACCTGTTGTAAAATCCCCTGCCAGTCATATTTTGCATTGCGTTCGACTGCTAAGAAATCTGCTACATGGTAGACCCCTTTTACACCTTCAATCGTTAAAATTCGCTTGATCATTTCTGGTGCTTCGTCTTTTTGATCCTTTTTGTAGTTGTTGCTTTTACCGCCGGCAAGCGCCTCTGTCAAAATCACCTTCATTGTATTCGGACTTGGTGTCGGTTCTATGGCAATTATTTTCATCTCATCATCCTCCTTACACACACATAAAGACCCTACTCATCTGTAAGGCCGCATTCTTCTTTCCATGTCTTGATAAATAAACACATGAATTCATGCCGCTCATTAGCAAGCTGCTTTCCTTCATGTGTGTTCATTAAGTCTTTTAATTTGAGCAGTTTTTCTTGCATGTGTTCAAGCACTGAGCCTAGGTGTGAACCGTTTGTATAATGGGGTTCACCTTTTGCACCTGCATACGTAAATACCCTTGCAATACCAGTTGCTCCTATTGCATCCAGCCTATCCGCATCTTGAACAATAGCTCCTTCTAATGTCATTGGCTTATGCTGCATATGACGGCGGCGAAAAGACATCGTTGTAATGATATCCATGATATAACGAATATCCCGCTTATCCACTTCCCACAAAAGGAGCTGCTGCTTGAGTTCTTGCGGTGAAAGCTTCCATTCACTTGACAGCTTCTCATCAATTAAATCATGTACAATCGCCGCCATTTCAATGATAAATAGTGACCCGCCTTCCCGCTTTGCGATATTAAGTGCAAGGAGACGGACACGATCAATATGAGCCGCATCGTGACCTGTCGGCTCATCCTTTAGCTGTTTTGAAACAAAGAAGGCCGCTGCCTCCAATTGCTTTTGCTGCATGATCGTACGCATCTTATTGATCCAAAAGAGCGATGATCGAGCTTTCTAATTCTTTTGGCGGTGTTTTAGGAGAGAATCGTTCAGTGACTTCTCCGTTTTGGTCAACGATAAATTTTGTGAAGTTCCATTTCACCGTTTTTGTGCCAAGTACACCTTTCGCATGACTTGTTAAGTATTTGAAAAGAGGATGCGCATTGTCGCCATTGACATCAACTTTTGCAAACATTGGGAAGGTCACACCATAATTCAATGAACAGAATTCTTGAATCGCTTCTTCCCCTTCTGGCTCTTGATTCATAAATTGATTGCATGGGAATCCTAAAATTTCAAGACCCTTTTCGTGATATTGATCATATAACTCTTGTAATTGTTTAAATTGAGGGGTCAGTCCACATTTGCTCGCTGTGTTCACGATGATCAGTACTTTCCCTTTGTAATCTGCCATTGATTTTTCCTGACCGTTAATGGTCTTGACCTGAATATCATAAATTGACATCTCATTGCCTCCTAGGATTCTCTTTTTCCTATCGTAACATGCTTCTTTTAGAAAATCGCTTTTTATGCTCTCTGCTAAAAGAGTCCTGTCACACTGCCGTCTTCTAATAAATCCATCTCAAGCGCCGCAGGTTTTTTAGGCAGGCCGGGCATGGTGAGGATGCTTCCGGTTAAAGCAACGATAAAACCTGCTCCAACAGACGGCTTTAACTCTCGAATCGTAATGGTAAAGCCTTTTGGTCTGCCGATTAAAGCAGGATCATCCGAAAGGGAGTATTGCGTTTTGGCCATACAAACCGGTAAATGAGCCCAGCCATTTTTCTCGATTGCTGCTAGCTGTTTTCTTGCTTTTGAAGTGAGCGTGACGCCATCTGCACCGTAAACGTTTTTGGCCACTTTTGATAACTTTTCTTCAATGGAATCTTTTTCTTCATACAAATACGAAAATTGGTTCTCATTCTTTTCAATGAGTGTCGTGAGTTCTTCGGCAAGTGCTGTGCCTCCATCCCCTCCTTCTTCCCATACATTGACGGCTTTTACTGGATGCCCATTCGTTTCACACCAATTTTCTATCGCTTGAATTTCTTCTTTCGTATCGGTGATAAAACGATTCACTGCGACGATGTATGGAAGACCGAAGGCTTGCACTGTTTCAATATGCTTCTCTAAATTATGTATACCCTCTAATACAGCATGTGCATTTGCTTCCTTGAGCTCTGTTTTTTGCATTCCGCCATGCATTTTTAACGCTCTGACAGTTGCTACAATGACAACAGCACATGGTTTGAATTCACCGGCTCTTGTTTTGATGTGAAGGAATTTTTCAGCACCAAGGTCTGCACCGAACCCGGCTTCTGTTACCACATAATCGGCTAGTTTTGCTGCCATCTTTGTTGCAATTAAACTATTGCAGCCATGTGCAATATTGGCAAAAGGACCGCCATGGACAAGGGCTGGAGTTCCTTCAATTGTTTGAACAAGATTTGGTTTGAGCGCGTCTTTTAAAAGTAATGTCAGTACACCTTCATATCCAAGATTTCCAACTGTGACAGGCTCACCTTCTTGATTATAGGCAACAACAATAGAAGAAAGACGTTTTTTCAGATCGTTTAAGTCTTGTGCTAAACAAAGGATCGCCATCATTTCCGAAGCAACCGTAATATCAAATCCGTCTTCTCTAGGGTATCCATTTAATTGACCGCCAAGCCCTACTACCACTTGTCTTAAAGCACGGTCGTTTAAATCAAGCACCCGTTTCCAGACAATCCGGCGTGCATCAATACCCAGTTCATTTCCATGATGGATATGGTTATCAATAAAAGCAGATAAAGCGTTATGTGCGGATGTGATGGCATGGAAATCCCCTGTGAAATGGAGATTGATTTCTTCCATTGGCAGCACCTGTGAATATCCGCCACCAGCTGCACCGCCTTTAATGCCCATTGTAGGACCTAGTGAAGGTTCACGCATGGCAATGATCGCTTTTTTGCCAATTTTTTCGAAGGCTTGACCGAGGCCAACTGTGACAGTGGACTTCCCCTCACCTGCTGGCGTTGGGTTTATCGAAGTCACAAGAATCACGTTTCCTTCTTTCTGTTCCTTTAAACGGTCAAAAATAGTCAAAGATATTTTCGCTTTTGTGAAACCATAGCATTCTAATTCTTCGTCATGTATTTGTAATTTCGCTGCGATGTCTTGAATGGGTCTCAGCTTTGCCCTTTGGGCAATGTCAATATCCGATAAATGTTTTGTAATCATCAATAAACGGCCTCCTTTTTGACAGAAACAGCTTTCATTTTTGCTCTATTTTTCATTGTAACATAATTGAAACATTGAAATATCGCCAGAAAGTTCCTATAATGAAATGAAATTAGCTTTGGTTCAGGGGGTGGCAAGTTGCCTATAAACATACCAGTTCATTTGCCGGCAAAACAAATACTAGAGAGCGAAAACATTTTCGTCATGGATGAGACAAGGGCATTCAAGCAAGATATCCGTCCTTTGAATATCGTGATCTTAAATTTAATGCCAAAAAAAATTCAAACTGAAACGCAGCTGCTAAGAATGCTCGGAAATTCTCCTTTGCAAGTGTACTTCACATTTTTGATTCCAAGTACACATACACCGAAGAATACATCAAGAGAGCACCTAGATGAATTTTATACGACCTTTGACTCAATTCGCCATAAAAAATTTGATGGAATGATCATTACAGGCGCGCCAATTGAGCATTTACCTTTTGAAGAAGTTTCCTATTGGAAAGAACTGCAGGACATTTTGGACTGGAGTAAAACCAATGTGACGTCTACTCTTCATATATGCTGGGGAGCACAGGCAGGTCTATATCACCATTATGGCATTGAAAAAATCAAGCTCCCCGAGAAAAAATTCGGTGTGTTTGAGCATCATGTCAAAGAAAAAAAAGAAAGATTGGTAAGAGGTTTCGATGAAGTATACTATGTCCCACATTCTAGGCATACAGATATTAATACAGAACAATTAAAAAACACACCGAATCTGAAAATATTGAGTATATCTGAAGAAGCTGGTGTTTGTTTAATTGTTTCAGATGATGATAAACAAGTATTTTTAACTGGACATCCTGAATATGATACAGATACATTGAAGCAGGAATATGAAAGAGATTTGTTGAAACATGATACAGTTAAAAAACCTGTCCACTATTTTATAGAGGATGGAGACACATTAGTGCCAGTGAATCGCTGGAAAGCCCACGCAACTTTACTTTTTATGAATTGGCTTAATTATTATGTTTATCAAGAAACACCATATGTGTGGGAATAAAATAGACTCTGGTCTGATGAAAAATGATCAAAATGTGTTAAAATACAAATGGCTCTGTCTTCCATTATCAATTTAGCCTGTTTGTTTTTTAAAATTAGTTTAATTCTTTCGTAACGAATGATATGCTCTTCCTGTTTATATGTTATCTTTATGTATATGTAGACCTATGAGATTCATAGTTTCGTACGAAGTTTTGTTGTTGTTGATTACATTTGAGGTGAATATTCTTGAATACCAATAAAAAAATATTAATCTTGACCGCAAATTATGGAAATGGACATATGCAGGTTGCAAAAACACTGTATGATGAATGCAAATCCCAAGGGTTTGAACATGTGATAGTTTCTAATTTGTATCAAGAATCAAATCCCATTGTGTCAGAAGTGACTCAATATTTATATTTGAAGAGCTTCTCCATTGGGAAACAATTTTATCGCTTGTTTTATTACGGTGTAGATAAAATTTACAATAAACGCAAATTTAACATTTACTTAAAAATGGGAAATAAGCGTCTCGATGAATTAATTCAGTTACACAGCCCGGACATCATCATCATTACATTCCCGATGATTGTTGTACCCGAATACCGAAACAAAACAGGTAAAGTGATTCCAACATTTAATGTGATGACAGACTTCTGTCTTCATAAAATTTGGGTACATGAAAACATCGACCGATACTATGTTGCAACCGATTATGTGAAACAAAAGCTAGTGGAAATCGGCACACATCCAAGCGATGTCAAGGTGACAGGCATTCCTATTAGACCACAATTTGAAGCAGACGTACCAAAATCGATCATCTATAAAAAATATGGATTATCGTCAGACAAAAAGGTCCTTCTCATTATGGCAGGTGCTCATGGTGTACTAAAAAATGTGAAGGAGCTATGTGAAGCATTACTTCTTGACAGTGAAGTGCAAATTGTTGTTGTATGCGGTAAAAACGTAGCGCTGAAACAATCGCTCAGCGATCTTGAACAAGCACACCCAGATCAATTGAAGGCGCTTGGATATGTGGAACAAATTGATGAATTGTTCAGAGTAACAGACTGTATGATTACAAAACCAGGTGGTATTACATTAACAGAAGCAACAGCAATTGGTGTCCCAGTGATTCTTTACAAACCTGTTCCTGGACAAGAAAAAGAAAATGCTCTTTTCTTCGAAGATTATGGCGCTGCCATCGTCATCAACAGACATGAAGACATTTTAGAATCTGTGACCAACCTGCTACAAGATGAAGAAAAATTAAACACAATGAAACAAAACATAAAAAAACTGCACTTAAAACAATCTTCTCAAACCATTTTAGAAGATATCGTTGAACAATCTGATCTGATCATGAGCAACAAAACGTATGCTCGTGCATTATCATAAAAAGGTGCCCGTCTATGACGGACACCTTTCAGCTTGTAGACAAAGTCTGCAAGCTTTTTTGTATAATAAGGGTAATAATACGATTCTGTGGGGGATGCACATGTTATCGAAACGTGAAGAAGAAAGAAGAAATCAATTAGAAGTCGTGGCCTTAGATGAATTAGTGCCTGAAGATCATCTTGTACGAAAAATTGAACAAGCGATCGATTTTGATTTCATTTATGATCTTGTCAAAGATTATTATAGTTCTGATAATGGTAGACCAAGTGTTGACCCTGTTGTTCTCATTAAGATGGTCTTGATCCAATATCTATTTGGTATTCGCTCTATGCGTCAAACCATTAAAGAAATTGAAACCAATGTGGCTTATCGTTGGTTTATTGGGTATGGGTTTTCTGAGAAAATTCCGCACTTTTCTACCTTCGGTAAGAACTACGTGAGACGCTTTCATGATACAGATTTATTCGAACAAATTTTTTATCGAATCTTAAGAGAAGCGATGAAAAAAGGTCTCGTTGATCCAACTATCGCTTTTATTGACTCAACTCATGTAAAAGCGAACGCCAATAAGAAAAAACTTGAAAAGAAAATTGTTCGAGTAGAAACGAGAAGTTATCAAAATCAGCTTCATGAGGAGATCAATGTTGATCGTGAGGCACATGGAAAAAAGCCGTTACCCCTTCAGAATAAAGAAGAGACAAAAGAAATCAAGGTAAGTACGACTGATCCAGAGAGTGGCTACTATGTGAAGGATGAGCGAGAAAAATCATTTGCCTATTCATTTCATACGGCTTGTGATTCTAAAGGGTTTATTTTAGGATCACTGGTCACAGGTGGAAATGTTCATGATAGTCGTATGTTGGATGCACTCGTATCAAAGGTGACAGAAAAAGTCGGAAAACCATTTGTAGTCGCAGGAGATGCAGGATATAAAACACCTTACATCGCTAAGTTTTTAATGGATCAAGAGATAAGACCTGTCATGCCTTACACTCGACCAAGAACAAAAGCTGGTTATTTGAAAAAGAATGAATACGTGTATGATGCATATTTTGATTGTTACATTTGCCCCAACGGGCAAATTCTCTCTTATCGTACAACGACTAGAGAAGGCTATAAGCAATATGCGTCTGATTCAGAAGTATGTAAATCCTGCTCGTTTTTAAATAACTGTACACAAAGTCAAAATCACACCAAACAAATTCATCGGCATATTTGGCAGGACTATCTAGATGAAGCAGACCATCTGAGGCTGACACAAATGAATAAAGACATCTATGCAAAACGGAAAGAAACAATAGAACGCGTTTTTGCGGATGCAAAAGAAAAGCATGGTATGCGATGGACGAAACTTCGAGGACTGAAAAAAGTTTCGATGCAGGCGATGCTTACTTTCGCTGCCATGAATCTTAAGAAATTAGCAAACTGGACATGGAAAGTGCCATGTCCAGCATAAGGTAGCTTATCAATTTTATCAAAATAAGTGAAAACCCCACTTTTACTTGAAGTAAAGGTGGGGTTTGTCTACGGTCTGAAAGGTGCCCGTCTATGACGGACACCTTTTTCTTTTACCCTTGATTTCCACTTGCTGTGTACACTTCTTCAAACGGCTGAACAACAACAAAGCCGCTTCCGCTAAACTTCATTTGAATGGACTCCCCGCTTCCCCTGCCAATAAACGTTTTGAAGGACACATCTGTTACAAATTCAGTGTTTAAATCTCCTGACCATGCGACCGTCGCATTCGGATCTGTATAAACAGAATCACCTGGCTGAACAATCAGCGTAAGCGGTTCGTAATGACTGGTGATTGCAATCAGACCTGGTCCTTCAAGTTTGACGTTAAATAAACCACCGGCAAGCATGCCAGACACCTTTTTCATCAATTTAATATCCCAGCGGATTGACGGTTCAAATGCAAGCAGATCGTTTCCATTTACAAAAATGGACTCCCCTTGAGCCAACCGAAGAATGGAGATTTTTTTGCCTTGGTCTGCGATATATAATTTCCCCTCACCCGTTGCTTTCATCAAAGAGGTTCCTTCTCCTGATAACATCTTCTTGAACATCTTTGAGACGCCATGCTCCAAAACACCTTCACGTTCAAACTTTATTTTGCCCCGATATGACACCATGGAACCTGTTTTTGCCCAAATGGTATCAGTCAAATTTATTTCCAAAAGCCTCGATGTTTCAAGCTCGAAGACCCCTTCTCCTTTATCTTCTTGCTGTGTATTGTGAACAAATTCCTCAATCGTGTAACGATTCATGACCGGCACCTCTTTCAATATTTTTTTTATATACGGACAAGACACACATTAGGTTTCAGAAAATTAGGACGTTTTATATATAAGTGGTTTTGCATTAAAAAACAAAAAAATCAAATATTCTGCTCAAAATTTGGCCTGCCTGCTTGACGCTTTACTTTTGATAGTGTATAGTGGAACCATCATTTAACAACTTCGTTAGGTGATGAAAATTTTTTTTAGTATACCAAAAGGTGTGCTACAGTACTAGGAGGAAAAAGCAATATGCAAAACGGTAAAGTAAAATGGTTCAATAATGAAAAAGGTTTCGGCTTCATTGAAGTTGAAGGCGGAGACGATGTATTCGTTCACTTCACAGCTATCGAAGGTGACGGTTACAAGTCTTTAGAAGAAGGACAAGAAGTTTCTTTTGAAATCGTTGAAGGTAATCGTGGACCTCAAGCAGCTAACGTAACAAAAATTTAATCAACTAAATCAATGATGAAACGACAAAATAAAGAGAGGCATATGCCTCTCTTATTTGATTTTCAGCTGAATTTCAATTGCTAAAATATTTTGTTTTAGTCTTTGTTCAATTTCAGAGATATCTTTTTCGAGAAAAGGTCTTCCCTTCTTTGCTACATCTACTAGCTGCTCTAGATCGCTGTATACCTCTTGAAATGTTCGATGTAATACCATTTCAAAATCCTTATTATCCATGCCGGCCTTCCCCTTTTCCTCTAATATCCGTCACTTAGTCAAAAAGTAACTTAACCGAAACTTTCTATAGTTATATCGGCTCATTTTTCAGAATATGTTCTCTTTTTACACATTCTGTCCGTTTTTTTTCATGAGCATCTGTTTAACAAGAGGAAAACCGGTGTGCCCGTTTATTTTTTGAGCAGTGCATTTCCGTATTCTTTGATTTTCTCTCCTACCGTGCATTGCTGTATACAAAAGGAGTGTGCGTATTTTTTGCCAAATTCTTTTCGAAAGTGCTTCTTTATCAAACAATCTGAACAATACGTGTCTTGAAGATCCGTCAATTCTTTTACTGCTGTTTTTTTATCCACACTATTCAGCTCCGTCTGCTTCTAATTTCAACTTACTTTCGATTGGGACGTCTGCTAGCATCTGCCTGGCAAGCTGATCGGCTTCTGCATTTTGTTTACGATCAATGACTTCATAGGTTGGGGTGAGCTTCAGCTCTTTGATTGCAGCCTCAATTCGGTCGAGCCATTTGTTATGCACATCATCATAACAAGGCCATTCCCCTTTTAACTGATTCATGACAACGAGTGAATCTCCTTTAATCGTAACAGAGTTTCTGCCCGCTCCCAGTTCTTTTAAAGCATTTACTGCTTCAAATAAAGCCGCATACTCTGCCTCATTATTAGTGGTACCCCGAAAAGGGTGATTCTTCCTTAATCGATAAGCATCTTCTCCAAGATGATAATACACGACAATTCCAAGTCCGGATTCACCCGTTTCTTTGCGAAAGCTTGCATCAAAATAAACTTGAAGCTGATCAGGTTCAAGCCTAAGTTCTTCGTTTAGTTTTTCAAGCTCTTTGATAGACCACATCGCACCCTTTTCATCTTCAAATGATAGAAGCGACTGCGGTTCTTTTTTGTCTATATGCTTTGCTAAAAGCAAGGCCTCCTTGAGTTCCATCCAATCTTCTTGGAAAAAAGCAATGGACCCAATTGATTTCACTTTCATTGTATAATGTGCTCTTAGTTTCATTGATCACATCGCCTTTCCGTACTTTTAAGGTAAACGTTCGTTATGCTATAATCAAAAAGTTACATTTTACAATCAGAAAGGAAGTTCATGTCACTTGTTTAATGAAGGTATTTGGCTCTTATTTGCGATCATTAATTTTATCATTGTTCTTCTATTTTATAAAGGATTTGGCAAGACAGGCCTTTTCGTCTGGATTGGCTTTGCGACGGTTGCCGCAAATTTACAAGTGGTCAAAACCGTTGAATTATTTGGTTTAACGGCGACACTTGGAAATATTTTATATGGCAGTGTGTTCTTTGCAACGGACGTTCTAAATGAAAAATATGGGCAAAGAGAAGCGAAGAAAGCTGTCTGGATTGGCTTTGCCACTCTTTTAACGTTAACAGTTGTCATGCAGGAGGCTTTGCTTTTCCATCCCGCTCCATCTGACATTTCACAATCATCATTAGAAACCATTTTTGGCTTTATGCCGAGAGTTGCCCTTGGCAGTCTTGCTGCTTATATCATCAGTCAAATGTTAGATGTTTATGTATATTCGTTTATTCGCCGGATATTTCCTTCAGACGGTGCGCTCTGGGTGCGAAACGCTGGAAGTACGATGATCAGCCAGCTGCTGGATACACTCGTTTTCACAACCATTGCTTTTCTTGGCACCTACCCATTTCATATCTGGATCGAAATTTTCATCACGACATACGTGATTAAGTTTATCGTAGCGGCGATTGCTACCCCATATGCGTATGCAGCAAAGAAAATGGTTCCGCTTGATGAAAGGGGGAAATAATGTGCCAGCAGAAATATACATTGATGGCGCCAGTGCAGGAAATCCAGGTCCGTCTGGCATCGGCATTTTCATTAAATATGATGGAAAGGCTGAGTCTTTCTCGATCCCTCTTGGAACAATGAGCAATCATGAAGCAGAATTTTCTGCGCTGATCGAAGGGATGAAAATTTGCGCTGAAAAAGGCCTGCGAACCGTTTCATTTCGCACAGATTCACAGGTAGTTGATCGTGCGGCCAATGCAGGGTTTGCTAAAAATCCAGCCTTCCGCCATTTTATTGAAGAGATGTTGCAGCTTCAAACCGAGTTTGATTTATTTTTTATTAAGTGGATTCCAAGCAAGGAAAATCATGTAGCCGATCAGCTCGCTAGAAAAGCGATTCACCTTTCTAAAGGATGAATCGCTTTTCTTTTGGTTATGCTAATGTGTGAGGTGAATCGAATTGGATAAAGAGAACAAAGGCCGTGTCACAAACGGAACAACCCCACAAGGTGATGCGCAGACAAAAGATAAGCAGCCTCTATCTCAATTAGAAAATAAGGCGAAAAAAAGCAATACTAAGGGCTAAAATGAACTTTATTTTAGCCCTTTGCTTCTTTTCATCATAATAAAGAGTTCCTTGAAGTCTGAGAGATCAGCCTTAGCTGATTTCTAATTGACTTACACGGTGGACCATTGGTTCAATTCCTTTGATTTGGTGCAGGCGCAGCATGGCGGCTGCACGCTCTGGATTGATGTTCATTTTTGTTTCATCAATTGGACAGCTAAGTGGTACGTCACATTTAATCTCTGCGAGTATACGAGAAAGCTTCAGATCTTCTAAGCCTGCTTGCATTTTCTTTTGCTGCGCTGCCGTTAATTCCTCGATATTTTCTAACAGACGATCAATGGATTGATACGTTTGAATAAATTTCAATGCTGTTTTTTCTCCGATACCTTTTACACCGGGATAATTATCACTTGCATCACCCATTAAAGCTTTCATATCAATCAGCGCCTTTGGAGTGATGCCCATTTCCTCTTCAAATAAGGCTTTTGTAAATGGTTTATAATTCCCAATTCCTTTTTGCATCAGAGCCACTGTCACCTGTTCGTTCAAAATTTGCAGCAGATCTTTATCTCCAGTCAAAACGGTCACACGTGCTTCTTTTTGATAGAGTGCAGCGAGCGTACCGATACAATCATCTGCTTCAAAGCCCTTTAAACCAACGTTCATGATTCCAAGTTCTTCTGTCGCCTCTTTGGCTAAATCAAACTGCGGGATCAGCTCGACAGGCGCTTCTCCTCGATTGGCTTTATAATCTTGGAACAATTCATTTCGGTACGTCTGGCTTCCCATATCCCAGCAGCAAACAATATGTGTTGGCTCAAAGGTTTGGACAGCCGTTAATAAATGCTTCAAATAGCCACTAACTCCATTTGTCGGCACACCACGATCATTTATCATAAAGTTACGATGGACAGCCGTCGCATAAAACGACCTGAAAAGAAGTGCCATTCCATCTACAAGCAGTACGTGTTTATTCATTCGTATAAACTCCCTTTTTAAAAACAATACTCCTATTCTATCATAGAACATAGAAACGGACATAAAAAGGCGCCTTCTTCTTTTTGAAAAGAAGAGGCAGCCCGATTACTTTTGACCATATTGCATTTTTTTCGTCTCAGCTTCTGCGTAGGACGGCATGTCTTTTTGTTTAGGCATGCGTTCTTCCTTCTGCTGTGCGTTTTGCTTTTTTGCCATCATCATTCCCCTTTCTGGTTCATTTGTTAAGATGACCAAAAAAGAGAAAGTTACTCTTTACTTCTGTTTACGCCCGGCGTACTCGCTTACCATATCTATCGTGACATGTTTTCGCAGTGGAACAATTCCACCTCGTGCAAGCTCATTCATTTTCGAAGTAATGGCATTGATCTCATCTGTTGTAAATGGTTCGTTTCGTTCACACTTTGCTACAGCAGTCTCAATTGCCTGCTCTCTTTTTTGCTCAAGTGCGAGAAAGGATTGAATATGGGCATGCTGTTTCTGTGAATGTGCAGAAATTTCTTCATGTACGCTCGTCATTGTGTATCAACTGCTTTCTTTTTTATCTAGTCTATCATGAATCATATCGTTTTCAACTGGTTCTTCCATTCAATTGTTTGTTTATATACTTGCTCAATTATGGCCTGCTTTTTCGCATCTGTCTTCAGGCTCGTCATAAACGTGCGTTTTTGCTCATTGAGCTGCTGAAGCGCGGCTTGTTCATACCTTTCAGTATAGGTCTTGACGATTTTGTCATATCTGCTAAGTAACTCTTCTTTTTCTTTATCTGCCCACAACGTTGTCAATTCAAGTAGAACATCTCGAACGGATTCAATAAACGCCGCCTTTCCATTCTGTTCAAAAAAGGCTTTTGCTGATTTTTGTTTCTTTAAGAGCGGCTCAAACGGCGTAAGCTCTGCTTCGACTTCGATTTGTTTCAGCTCGGCGTTTTTCTCCTCAGGTCGTGACAGACTGAGAGAAAAGTAAGGATCTTCAGCGCATGCAGCCTGCATCCCTTTCTCCCACTCCTCTTGGAAATATTGATGGATAAACGATTCCATTCGAATATCAAGCGCCTTGATCTCCTGGACAAATTCAAATTCATATTCCTTTAGAGCTTTCTCAAGTGCCTTTTTCAGCTGCTGACTGAAGTTTTCTTGAGATATGCCCGGATAAAAGGCTGTTTTTAACATATCATTCGCAAATAGTGATAGACGCTGTACAATGTGGTAAAGCTGTTCATGCACGTCTTTTTTTACGCTTTCTGTCACTAGCTTAGACCGTTTCACATCGTTCATTTTTTCAAGAATTGCTTCATATGATGTCTCTATGTTTTTCTTTTCGGCTTCTTTCTCATCTTCTGATTGATGCAAAGTCGCATGAAGCTTGTCAACTGTTGCACATAGTGTATTGGCTTCAAAATGCAAAAGCTCGATTGCATCTTTCGTTAATTCTTCCTCAATAAAATAATCGAGTTGTTTTCTAAGTTTTGCATATTGATTATAAGGTGACGGCTCTTTTCCTTCGATTTCTTCCTTACTAGACACATGATGCAGATTGGGATGCCGGATGCCTTCTTTTGTGAGCTCGTTTCGTACATAGTCAAACACCGTTTCAAGCTCTGCTTGATCCTTGGCCAAATCAGCTGCATTGATAATAAAGAACATTTTATCCATACTAAATGAATCTTTTACGAGTCCAAGCTTACGTAAAAATGATCGATCAGCCTTTGAGAAAGAATGCTGATAGTACGTTAAATATAGCAGGGCATCGGCGTCCTTCATATATTGGAAAGCTATTTCTGTATGACGCTTATTCATACTGCTCGCACCCGGGGTATCCACAATCGTCAGCCCTTTATCTGTCAAAGGTGTACTTAAATACACCGTTACTTCCTTCACTACACAAGAAACGGCTTCTTCTGCCACATACGGCTTTAATTCTTGAAGTGTGACATGTAATGGGGTTTGGTTGTCAATGTAATCATGAAACCGGGTATGTGCTTTTAGAAAATGTTCGACAATGATGCAGTGGTCCTGTTCAAGCTGTCTTTTTTTCAGCACCCTTTCCAGTTTCGCTTTAAATGTATCCCCTTTTTCTTCTGTTATTGAAAATCCAAGAATCTGATCAAGCTCCTCTAGAATGTCCTGTTCTGTTTTGAACACCACTTTGACACTTTCATGAGGGTGATCCTCTGTAGGCCGTGTGAGCTTGTTAATCGTTGCCGTTGTTGGCGTAGGTGATGATGGTAACACTTTTCTCCCAACAAGTGCATTGGCAAAAGAAGATTTCCCCGAACTAAAAGCGCCAAATAATGCGAGGGTAAACTCTTTTGCCTGAAGCCTTTCTGTTCGTTTTTCAAAGGATTGTCTTTGTGACTGGATAGCGTCTAAAGGCGATAAAATATGAGAAAGCTGTTTAAATTGCTCAATCGACTGTGCTGTCGTCACATGCTGCGACTGACGTATTTGATCACGATCTGTCCGTTCATCATCTTGACTGCTCTCTTTATCTTTAGCATGAGATGGCGCTTGATTCTGCTTTAGCTGGTCATGCTGCATCCAATGCTTTTTCACATAAAACCAGTCGTCTTGAATATGCTCATCTGTCCCATTTTGCCAAATGTCCCATATAGATTGAATGTCCTGTCTTATTTGTTCATTTTTTTCGTTAAACGCCTCAAGCATCTGAAGCTCTTGCTTTGCTTTCTCCCATTTGTCTTGCTGCTTCCCCTGTTCATTCATCAGCTGGTCTTTCAATGCCTCGACCATTTGTTCGATCAATGGCATGGCTTTTTGTTTTGCCTGTCTTTTTAAGGCTTCACCAGCATCTTTCGCATATTGAAGAACGTATTCGTTAGAGAAAGTCGCACCAGGATGAATCACCTTTTCAAGCAGGGATTCTTCAACAGGTGTTTCAAATGCCATCGCTTGGTTTAATAACTCTTCACCAAGCTGATGCTGTTTTATTTCTGTTTTGAGCAGCTCGGCAATGTGCCAGTCCACTTCCGCTTTCATTCTCTTTTTGACATCTGCTAAGAAATCGCTCGCCCGTTTTTGTTTCTCCTGCTCGGTTTTATTTTTAGTAAAGAGCAAACCTACTTTAAAGCCAGGTACTTTCGATTCGATATAATCACTTGCAAGCTCCCTCATCTTAAATGGGGTGAGGTTGGCATTTTTTAAAATGTTCTCTACTTCAGAAGACACTTCATCTTCTACCTGTTTTGCGCCATTTTCGATAAATCGGCTTTTTGCTTCTAATACTTTGACTTCATTCCTTTTTTCGTGAAGCTGCGTATCAAGGTCCTCTTCGTTCAGTTCTTCTTTTAGCGATTCGATGTGTTCTTTTAATACATGTTCTATTTTCTGCTCTGTATAGGCTCGAAGTGATGCTTTAGGTAAAGTTTGTAATTCTTGCAGTTTCTCCACTAAGCGAATCATTTCGTTTCTTGGGTGCGCCTCATCGGTCACAGATGTAAAATACAAATGCTCTTCCTCTATGCCTTCTTTTAAAAGCATCTCAACGACTTGCTTTTTGTAGTCTTCAAAAGTTGTCTCTTGTTCATTGTGCCGATCCACTTGATTGACGATGAAATAAAGATTTGGCACTTTCTCTTTAATTGAGCGAATGAAGCGAATGTTCTCTTCAGAATGAACATGGTTATAGTGAACGACATAAAAAAGAGCATCTGCTTGATGAAGAATAGACGCAGCAGATAAAAAGTGCGCATGATCCGTTGAATCTATACCTGGCGTATCAATGAGCGCCACCTTTTCTTCAAGTCCCTTATAATTACCGCTGATTTCCACCATTTCAATCTGTTCCCCATCTTTACAAAAACGCTGCACCGCATCTTTATCATAAGAACCGCTCATTTTTGCAAAACGGCCGTCAGAGGTATGAAGCTTCACTTCGCTGACCCCTTTTCTCACAACGACCAAGTTTGCACTTGTTGGAATTGGACTCGTTGGCAGGATATGATCATGAAGAAGATAATTCACAAGTGATGACTTACCAGCAGAATAGTGACCGGTAAATGCGATATACACTTCTTCTTCAGCTTCCTTTTTCATAATCGATGCAAGTTTGGCTGCGCGCTCATGATCATCCCTTTTAAGGAGACACTCATATAGTGCACCTGTAGTTTGAACGAGCGAATCTCGAATAGACAAGTCTTTCATGACGATAAACCCCTTTGTTTTTAGAAAAGTCAGTTATGTATGTGATACCATTTTACACAAAATGAAGAAATTTTTCTTCTGATCTGAGGAAATAAAAAAAATCTGCTGCCCGATCAGTCATCATTGACTGCAATCAGGAAGCAGATTTTTTTGAAACACCTTTTAATACAAAGCCAATTAATAGGCTGTATACACAAACCGTACCGAGTAAGAAAATCATTGTCATGTGATCACCGTCCATCCTTCATGATTGAGAATGCTTATCATTAATGAAAGTGTAGCACAATTGATAATGATTTTCAATATTAATTTAGTAAATACTGATTCAGTGCTTTTTCTTCTGTTTGAATTCTCACCATCATCATCCATCCATTTAAACACGTAAACAAAATGGCCGTAATATACGCATTAAATAGCAGCGGAATAAACATCAGTTCAATCGCCACCACCATATAGTTAGGGTGCTTTAACCATCGATACGGCCCCTTTTTGACAATCGTCGCATTTGGAACCACTAAAATCTTTGTGTTCCAGTACGTCCCAAGAGACCATAACGCCCAATATCGAATCACTTGTACAGCCAGCAAGAAGGCGAGCAGCAAAAGGAAAAAACGAGACGGGTCACGATGAAACAGCCATGTCTCTCCAATGAGCGAGAGAAAAAAGGCCGCATGCATGGCGACCATATAAGGATAATGACCAGCACCAAATTCAATCGCACCTATCGCTTTCACTTTCTTCTCATTTCTTTTAGCAACGAGCATTTCAATCAGGCGCTGACAAATGAAGAAACCAATCACTAGCCAGAAGGTCATGACGAGACCTCCTCCCATTTCATGAGTAATAACTCAGAGGAAAAGCCTGGACCAAGCGCTCCGCATAGTCCCACCGCTCCCGCTTCAACTTCCTGATGCTCAAGAAAATGCTTCAGCACATACAAAACGGTGGCAGAGGACATATTCCCATGATGTTTCAGTACTGCTTTTGAAGAAAACAGCCGATCCTCTTGTAAAGATAGACTTTCAAGATAGGCATCAATTACTTTTTTTCCTCCAGGGTGAGCAAGAAAAACGGATAAATCCTCTGTTGAATACCCTTGCTGATGTAAAAATTGATCCACTTGCTCTTTTAACCAGCCAGAAATGATGGACGGAATGTCACGTGAGAAGATGACCCGAAACCCGTCACTTGTAAAATCCCAGCCCATGACATCCTCGGAATCTTTCATGGTCACGGACTGTGTGCCAAGCACTCTAGGTACTGCGTTTAACTGTGCATACTCAGATATAGCTGTTTCTCCAGCTAATAGTACTGCCGCAGTCCCGTCTCCGAACAACGAGGTCCCGATTAAATTGCTCTTTGATTGATCTTGCGGCTGAAACGTTAAACTGCAAAGCTCACAGGCCACAACTAGTACCTTCGCTTCTGGATACGCGCGTATGTATTCATACGCTCTAGATAAGCCTGAAGCTCCACCTCCGCAACCCAATCCCCAAATCGGCACTCGTTTCGTATAAGGAGAAAATGGGAGAACATTCATCAGCTTTGCATCAAGACTTGGCGTTGATAATCCAGTGCTGGAGATGAAAAACAAAGCATCGACCTCTTCATAGGGAAGCGGTTTTTTAAGGAACGCCGTCTCATGAAGACAGTGAAAGACAGCTTCTTTCGCATGCTCCAAAGCCTTTTCCAAATAGAGATGATTTTTCTCTTCAAACGAGTGGTGTTCTTGGTACCATTCAATGGGCTTCACAAACTGCCTGCTCTCTATTTCGCCATTTTGAAAAGCTTTTAATAGCCGATCAATATCTTTAAACGATCGTTTAAATTGAGACCTTGCAAATTGAGCAGCTGCTTGCTGATCCACATGATGTTTTGGCAGACTTGTTCCAACTGAAAGAATGTACGCCATCGGCTTCACCTCTTTTTTCGGTTAATATCCCCAATCAAAAAAAGGATATACATGCCAAATCGTCACAATTCAGTCAAAATATTTTCCTCCGTCTAACTTTTTGTCTTGACGACAATTGATAAATATTGGATAATATAGGTGAAAACATGATGTAGTTTTCCTCCTTCACAGGTTCGTTCCAAGCCAAGCGAACCTGCTTTTTTTGTGCAAAAAACACCTCTCAGGTGAGAGGTGTTTACACAACAGATTGTTTAGGTTCTTCCACATGGTCCTTTTCTGTTTCCTTTTTCAGTGGAATCATGTGATAAATGATATGAAGCAAAATGGCGGTAAAGCTCCCTGCCACAATGCCGTTACTTGTTAATAATTTAATCGATTCTGGAAGATGCTCAAACATTTGCGGCACAACGGTTACACCTAGCCCGATGCCAACTGAGCATGCGACAATGAGCAAGTTTTCCTGTTTGGCAAAATCGACACGCGAGAGCATTTTAATCCCGTATGCAATGACCATTCCAAACATTGCGACCATCGCACCGCCAAGAACGGACTTTGGAATGATCGTTGTGAATGCAGCGATTTTAGGAAAAAGGCCAAATAACATTAATAATACCCCTGTCACCACAATGACCTGATTTTTCTTCACACCAGTTAACTGGATCAATCCAACGTTTTGGGAGTAGGCTGTGTATGGGAAGGCATTGAAGATTCCGCCTAGTAACACAGCAATCCCCTCTGCACGATAGCCCTTTGCTAAATCCTTCTCCTTTAATGAGCGATTCGTTAAATCGCCCAGTGCAAAATAAACACCCGTTGATTCGACTAAGGACACAATCGCAACTAAAGTCATCGTCATAATTGGCGCAAATTCAAAGGTAGGCATTCCAAAGTAAAAAGGCTCAATGATGCGGAAGACTTGTGCATTCGCCACTTCTGCCGTCTCTACCTTTCCTAAAAGAGCAGCAACGGCTGTCCCAAGTAGAATGCCGATTAAGATGGCAATGGCTTTCATGAACCCCTTTGTAAATCGATAGAGAAGGATAATCATAAACAACACAAGAAAAGCGAGTCCTAAATTTTCAAACGAACCATAATCTGCACTTCCTTCTCCGCCTGCCATATTGTTCATGGCTACCGGAATAAGGGTAATTCCAATGATCGTGACGACTGAACCTGTGACAACAGGCGGGAAGAATTTCACAAGCTTCCCAAAGAAAAATGAAAGGGCAATGACCATACACCCTGCGGCGATTATACTTCCATATATAGACGAAATTCCATATTTAGAGCCAATCGCAATCATAGGAGATACCGCAGTAAATGTACAGCCTAGTACAACAGGCAAACCGATGCCAAAGAAACGGTTTTTCCATACTTGGAGCAGTGTGGCCGCACCACACATGAAAATATCCGCCGAAATTAAGTAAGTGAGCTGTGCAGACGAGAGCCCTAGCGCATCTCCAACAATGAGCGGTACAAGAACCGCACCTGCATACATGGCCAGCACATGCTGAATTCCTAGCGAAAGCGTTTTGACTTTTTTTGCAGCACTCATGATTGTACCTCCCGTACAAACGTGACTTTTCCTTCCTCGAGTGATTCAATACGTGCGAGCGACTCGACTCTGTAGCCCATTTGCACAAGTTCATTTCTTCCAGGCTGGAATGACTTCTCGATGACAATCCCAAATCCAGCGACTTTCGCCTTTGCTTGCTTTGCAATTGTAGCAAGTCCCTTAGCAGCTTCACCGTTTGCTAAAAAGTCGTCGATGATTAACACACAATCATTTTCACTAAGATGCGTATTCGAAACAGCGATCGTACTTTCTACTTTTTTCGTAAATGAGTACACACTAGCTGTCAGCAAATTATCCGTTAATGTCAGCGATTGGCGTTTCCGGGCAAACACAACGGGTACATGAAGGGCAAGTCCAGCCATGACGGCAGGTGCGATACCAGAAGATTCGATCGTGATAATTTTAGTAATACCATCGTGCTGATATAATCTAGCAAACTCTTGACCGATCTCATGCATTAACACAGGATCAATTTGATGATTTAAAAAAGCATCTACCTTTAACACTTGATTTGACAGAACGATTCCTTCGTTCTCGATTTTTTGACGTAACAATTCCATCATATTTCCCCCTAGCATATTGGCAACTTTCAATTTTTTGCATAAAAAAAGCATTGCTGTCCATTAAGGAGCAAGCAATGCGAAAACGATCCACGGGATCTTCAGCTGATACAAAAGCTGTTTCATTTTGCTCACTCATAGTCGGACGGTATCGGTGTCCGGTAGAAACTTGCGTGCCATCATCACGCGATTATATGAGTGGTTCATAGTGTTCAAATTATAACAAGATTTCAGACACTTGGAAAGCACTTTTCTAGAAAAATACCGAACTTAAATAATCATTATGCTCCAAACGTTCGTTTTTAGAATATTCAACCATCAAAAAAGCACCCTTCTAATCAAAGGGTGCCTCAGATTGTTGACAAAGGGCTAAAATGACCTTTATTTTAGCCCTTTGTCTTCTTTTCAGCGTGAATTGAAAACCTTTGCAGTCTAGGAAGGACGAGTACTGGCGCGGAGCGAATTTGACATTCGTGAGCACCAGCACGCAGGACTGACACCGAATGCGAGGGTTTGTCTACACGCTGAAGCACCCTTCTGATCAAAGGGTGCCTTTCATTTATGATAAATACAGTTTCGTGTACTTATCCGTTAAATAATCAATTAAGTATTGAACATTTAATTCTTCACCAGTTGCATCTTGAATGATTTCAGATGGTTTTTTCCGTTTTCCATGCTTGTGGACATGTTCAGTTAGCCATTCTTTTATTGGTGCAAAAGACCCGTTTTGAATCAGTTCATCAAAATTCGGTAAATCTTTGATCATTTGCTGCTTTAATTGCGCTGCATACATATAACCAAGTGCGTATGAAGGGAAATAACCAAAGCTTCCATCAGACCAGTGAACATCCTGCAAGATGCCAAGTGCATCGTTAGGCGGCGTAATCCCGAGATATGCTTTATACTTTTCATTCCAAAGTGCAGGCAGGTCCTCAACAGCCACTTCTTCATTAAAAATGGCTTTTTCAATTTCATAGCGAATAATAATGTGTAGCGGATACGTGAGTTCATCTGCTTCAATTCGAATGTAAGTCGGCTTCGATTCATTTACAGCATGCACAAATTCTTCTAACGAGACATCTTTAAATTGTTCAGGAGAGGCCTCTTGCAGTTTTTGATAATACGTTTTCCAGAAATCTTCATGTCTTCCGATAAAGTTCTCAAAGAAAAGAGACTGTGATTCATGAATGCCCATTGACGTCCCATCACATAAGAGCGTTCCGCTCAGTGCCTCATCAATGTTTTGCTCATAGATGGCATGACCGCATTCATGAATCGTGCCAAAGATCGCCATTCGAAAATCGTGCTCATCATAGCGCGTCGTCACACGTACATCCCCTCTGCTTAATGTCACAGCAAACGGATGAACCGTTGTATCAAGACGCCCTGCGTCAAAGTCATACCCTAACTCTTTTAAGAAAAAGAGGCTTAGCTCTTTTTGCTTGTCGATTGGGAAGCTTTTCGATAAAAATGAAGTATCCGGTTTGTTTGGAGAGGCTTCAATTTTTTTGACGAGAGGAACGATAGCGTCACGAAGTGCGCCAAATTTTTGATCGAGCTGTTCAACGGTCATATCTGGCTCATAGTTATTGAGCAGTACATCATATGGCGTTTTTTTCACGCCCCAATACTGAATGAAACGCTTGTTAAAATCAATGAGCTGTTTTAAGTATGGTGCAAAGAGTGAAAAATCTGATTTCTCCCTTGCTTCTACCCAGACATGCTCTGCTTTCGATTGTAGAATGGAGTATTCTTTAAATTCTTCTTTAGGAATTTTGCTGTTTTCATCATATTCTTTTTGCGCTAATTCGAGTGCCTTCTGTGTATCTGTTGACAGCTCTTCTTTCTGTTTATTTAGTACATCAAGAAGATCTCTCATTTCATCAGAAGTCTTCATATTAAAGATATCACTTGATAATTGACCGATGGTTTCTGCTCTGAAATCAGCGCTTTTTTTTGGCGCCTGTGTTCGAGAGTCCCAATAAAGCAAATGAAGCGCCTCTGTATAGTGGGCGATTTTTCCTAGTAATTGATAAAACGCTTTCTCTTTTGATTCAAGACTCATGCGTTCGTTCCCCCAATCAATAAATATGTATGTACGTTTCAAGGCTACTAAAATCAATGTTCTTTTGTCAATGAAAAAGGAGGATACACTGCTCGTATCCTCCTCTTGTCCATTCGTTTTTTATGACGTGATGACCGGCTTTACTGGAAGAACGGATTCAATTTTACTTTGCAGTTCGGTATCTTCCTTACTGCCAAAGTAAATATGAATGCTTCCAGCATCCTTGCTTGTCCGAATCAGTCTCCCAATCCCTTGACGTAATCGAAGCAGCATATACGGAAGGTCTACTTCAGTAAATGCATTCTCTGCTTCATTCCGTTTCGCTTCAAATACTGGGTCATGCGGCGGATATGGAAGTCCCCAAATGACGACATTCGTTAGAGACTGCCCCGGGATATCCAATCCTTCCCACAGATGAACGGAACATAACACAGACGTCTCATCTGCTTGGAATTTTTGCACAATGGTGCTGATCTCCTCGTCTCCTTCAAAGTACACATGGAAAGGCAGCGATTCGTTTGAAGCGTCGAGCTGCTTTCTAAACACATGAAGTTCTTCAAATGAAGGGAATAAGATGAGAGATCGCCCGCCATTTTCTTTCAGTTGAGCCATCACTTGCTGCCCTTTTTCACCTGGCTCTAAGATTGGGTGCTGAATGCCGTGAAAATAAATTTGCATTTGCTCCTCGTAATCATACGGCGAAGCCACGCTCATGGATAAGTAATCTTTGATCCCAAGGCTTTCAGCTAAATAATCAAATGATTGGTTTTCAGACAATGTAGCAGAAGAGAAAATGTAAGGAATTTTTTGCGAGAATACCTTTTCACCAAGTACCTCTGCAACGGTCTTTGGCATCACGACAAATGTCGTATCTAGTTCCTGCTTCTCAAGCCAGCTAATCGCTTCTTTTTGATAGAGTGACAGGGAATACGCCATCTGTTCAATGTACTCCTCCACAACAGACAATTCGTATTGATCAATTGTATACATCTCTGATTCAAATACGAGTGCTTCTCCGATCTTTTCAAGTAAATCACATAATTCACTTGCTGAACGCTTTACCTCTTCCACGCGCCCGATTTCAAGGCGATGTGAGCCTTTGATTTCTTTGGCATGTGTTTTTAAGAGATAAAAGAACTCATCGTTTGTTGCAAGTGCATCTTCAACGAGCTCTGCAAATTCTTCGCGAATCTCATTTTGCAAAAGACGCTCCAAAAATGTCTCAAGCGTTGATTGTTTCACTCGGTATGTTAAGGCTTTTTGTGCTGCAAACTCAAGAAGGTGTCCCTCATCAAATACAACAGAACTATGTTCAGGAAGCAGTGGAAGCTGTCCTTCACGTTTGCGGGATTCCTTTGTCCATACATGCTCCATGTAAAAATCATGAGAACAAATGATCAGATCTGTTGCTTTTCGGTAATGGTCTCTTGATAAATTCAAGCCGCAGCGGTGCCGCATGTCGCATGTCAAGCAGTCCTGAAAAGAGTCATAGCCAATTCTGGACCACTCATCATTTGTTAATTCTGGGTACTCTTTTCGATCACCATACGGATAAAAAGTCTGCATCCCATGAGATTCATGAACAAATGAAGGAAGCGATTCATAAATATCGAGCCACTTCTCATCATCTTCACGCTGCATCGTTTTCTCTAGTTTTTTCAAGCATAAATATTGATCATGCGATTTACTTAATCTCGCATCTATTTGAATATCAAGGTGATTGGCAATTTTATAGATATCACCTTCTTGTTTAACCAGCTGTTCAATTAGCGTTTCATCTGCACATGCAATAATCGCAGGTTTCCCTGTATATCTTGCATATGTGACCGCAAATAAGAGATAGACGATTGTTTTGCCTGTACCTACCCCAGCTTCGGCAAACATCACACTTTTTTCTTTAAAGGCTCTTTCTAACTGAAAAGCCATGAATATTTGTTCATCTCGAAGATCAAAGCCCTTTTCTGGCAAAATGTCATAAAACACATCACCAATCCAGTTGCCCAGTTCTTCGTAAAAATTGTGTTCTTTTGATAATGAAAAAGGCAAACGAGATGCTGTCACCTGCTTCAACCCCCAACTTTTGAATCATTCAGACATTCAATAGTAACACTTATGCTGGGGAATGACAATCTTTTTTTATGAGCGCAGGCGATGCTGATAACTTTCCTTCATTAAAAATGCGTGCTCTGAACGTTCTATGTAAGCCTGAGCTAACGCTAAGTCTTCTATGGCTGCCATAAGCTGAGCAGATTGTCCCGTTTCAAGCCCTTCTATTTCTTGAGCCGTCGAAGCGAGTGCTTTTTGGATTAACTGAAATTGATCATAATGAATCATGGAGACACCTCTTTTTTTAAAATCAAGTTCAGTTTATTCCGTCCTGTGAGGACTTATACCTTTTCGGCACAAAAAAATCACACCCATAAAAGGATGCGACTTGATTTATGCTTCAGTTGTTTGTTTTCTAGGCGGGCGTTTTCCCCAGTATTGATAGTAGTCTGTTTTAATAAATCCATTAAACAGTTTTCTCTTTTTCGTCGCTTTTCTTCCGAAGCACTCTTCGAACTTTTCGTGTGATGTTAAGATATAAATGGACCAAGTGTCTAGGTTTTTAAATGCTTCCCCCATCCCTTGATACATTTTTTCCACAGCTGGCTTATCACTGAGACGTTCTCCGTACGGTGGATTTCCGACAATCACACCATATTCTTCTTTTGTTTGGAAGTCTTTCACCTGCATTTGTTTAAACTGGATCAATTCACTTAGTCCAGCTTCTTCTGCATTCAACTTTGCAATGTCTACCATGCGATGATCAATATCGCTTGCAATAATGTGAAGCGGCTGATCATAGTTCGCCTTTTCTTCCACTTCAAGACGCGCTTTGTTCCAGACATCCTCACCGATCCACTCCCATGATTCGGATGCAAATTCCCGGTTAAATCCAGGGGCAATGTTTTGTCCAATCATGGCAGCTTCAATGGCAATGGTTCCTGATCCGCAAAATGGATCCACAAATGGACGGTCAGGTGTCCAGTTCGTTAATAACACGAGCGCGGCAGCAAGGGTTTCTTTAATTGGCGCACCGCCTTGATCCGCACGGTATCCGCGCTTATGAAGACCCACACCAGACGTATCGAGAGTGAGTAATGCTTTATCTTTTAAAAGCGCGACTTCAATTTTATATTCAGGGCCGGTCTCTTCAAGCCATTCAGACTGAATGTTGTAAGATGATCTCAGTTTTTGCGCGATCGCCTTTTTGACGATGCGCTGACAATCAGGCACACTGGCAAGCTGTGATTTGACAGATTTACCGATGACAGGGAACGTGCTATTTTTCGGTAAAAAAGCGGCCCAGTCAATAGCTTTCGTCTGCTCAAAAAGCTCATCAAATGTTTTGGCCGAAAATTCAGCAACTTGGACCTTAATTCGGTCTGCTGTACGCAGCCAAAGGTTTGCACGGCAAATGGCAAGGGCATCTCCTTGGAAAATAACTTTCCCATTATCTACTGTGCACTCATAGCCAAGATCTCTTACTTCTTTTGCAACAATCGCTTCTATTCCCATTGGCGCTGTTGCGATGAGTGTATAGGTTTTCACTTTTTATCACCTGTTTTCTCGTCCTTTTATGTATTCAAGATAAAAGCTCTCCATATGTAGAAATAGGAGAGCTTTGTTTTCATCATGTTTATCATAACGGATATAACGTTCTGTAAGCCATGTTTTGTTCCATCGTACTGCAAACGGCAAAAGCCTCGTACTCAGGTGGTAATCATCTATCTACAGAATTCTCTGTCCTTCTCTCCGTTTGGTTCCTTTGAGAAAGTTCCCCTACCAAGTTTGGGTTTCTCGCTCGAGGGGTTTACCGCGTTCCACTCTCACCATTTCTAGTGAGACTTCGTCACTGTGGCACTTTCAAGGATACTTTGCCATATCCTAAAAGGACGTAGGCATTTTTCCTGCCGTCAGCCTTTCCCAGGCTGCCCTGGCTTATTTTTTCGCCAGGCACGAACACTACGGGCATCTCAGCACCGTGCGAGCATGGACTTTCCTCTGCAATGCCTAAAAGCATTACAGCGATTACCCGAACGTTAATCACCATGCGTTATTATAAACGACAATGTCATCTGACACAAGCTTTTTCAGCAGGACTCAATCATAAAGTTTGCTGCCGAAAACGTGTTTCTCAAGGTTAGATAGTCTTTTTAAAATATCAAAGTTTGTTGTATTGGACTGTGCAGGCTGTCTTTTCCCTTGTTCAACGGCTTCTTCAAGCTGTTTCGTCAAGTGAAGGTTTTCTTGTTGAAGCTTTTCGATTTCTTGATGGAATGTCTCATAGTCTTTAATGACCATATCTAGAAATTTATCGACTTCTTCTTGTTTATACCCTCTGACACCTGTTTTAAATTCTTTTTCTAAAATTTCTTTCGCAGAAAGCTTTACTTTATCAGCAAGCATCTTTTTCACCTCATATCGTGAATTCATAGTATATTTTTTCAGAAATACGTGACGTTGTCAAATTTTCTCTTGCTTTTCATCAAAAAACGGATCTTCTGCCTCAACCTGTGATCTTAAATCATCCATTGTAATATACATAATTGGGTAATCGGTATAGGTTTGCGCTTCTTTGATCATATACTTTGGCGAGCCTTCATGCTCGGGATCATATAAGGCGAGAAGACCATCTGTTTTTTCAATAAAAAAGCGGTTCTTTTGTTTAAATTGTGCCGGACTTTCGTATGGTCTATGCGTGACACTTTCTACAAAATCAGCTTGTGCAAGAATCCCTTCATACAGCTCTTTATTTTGTTCGTTCCAGCGCTCTTCCTGTTCATAAAATGGCGTAATGACAGCAAGCTTTAACGCTGGATACTCCTCTTGAAGCGCAAACACGACTTCGGCTGCCCAAATTTCTGCACCTAACTGACCTGAAATAAGAACCCATTCCAGTCCGTCTTCAATGAGTGCTGTCAGCCTTTTCTGAAGCTCCGCTTTTATGTATTGAAGCGCGGGCTCGTCTTGTTTGAATATCCCAAGCTCGAATGGCTTGTACCCTGTGACAGCAATAATTTTCATTTTTTCACCTACTTTTAAAAAAAGGGACTTATAAAAGTCCCATTTCACTTTATCTGTTACAGCAAGGTCCACCGCAGTTAAAGTGTTGATGTGTTGCCGGGTCCACCTGAGAAAACGTATGCGGGAAGTAGTGAACATGTTGGAAATTTTGGTGGTGTACATTTGTCACATGCTGCGGATGGATATGCGGCACAATTGTTGTTGACTCACTGTGTGTACAGCAGTGATTCGTTGGATGAACAATTGGCTGTGTAACATTTGGCTTGCAATGATGATGATGGTACATGTAGCATTCCCCTCTCCTTGAATTTCTTACATTAACAATGTATGAATCAAGAGGTGTACATGTACTAATGCATTAACCTATTTTAAAAATTTGCAAGAAAAACATCTTTATAGTTTGAAAACACGAAAGCGACCAAAATGACAACAAGAAAAAACAAGTAAAAAAGACCCTTATACATGCTCTACGCTCCTCATTCAATATCTAACGCTATTTTACAGGATTCGTGACTTTTCTACAATAAAAGTGCTAAACAATTTTTATTTTCGTCCGAGAGCCGAACGTTGTCATTTTTTGCGCTTTCCCAGGCAATAATTTCATTGCCTAGCTTTTCTTAAGAGCCGCTTTTTTCGTTTTTCAAGTGCTTCAATGTCCCGTTCGCTTAAAGACGATAAAGATAATAATGATTCAGTGATTGAAAGGGCTGCGCTTGCATCTTTTTGGCGGTGTTCTTCATGCTTTGCAAGCTCTACACCCGCTTTTAACGCTACATGAACATCATTTGATTCAAAAAGACGCCTCCATATGCGAACCGCTTCATCCCATTGGTTCAACCGCTTGTATTGTAAGGATAGATCATAAGCCGCATGATTCTCATGTTCAAATTCAGTTCCCGTTAATTCTTGTAAATGTTTCGTCGCTTCTTTTATATCACGGTGCGCAAGATGCCATCTAGCTAGTGCGTATTTCTCATCGCTTTCCTTCACGGCATCTTTGGATAATATTTTTTTTGACAGGTGAATGTAGAGACTGATTAACGAGAGGACATCTAGTTCATTATGAGTCAAAATCCCTTCAATCAACTTCGGGTTTTGTTCCTTTAAAAAATGAAAATAGATCATTGGCGCCAGGAACCCTGGTGTGTCCCCCTCCCGATTGACGTGCAGCTCCTCCTTTTCTACAACGGAAAGAGCCATCCGCTCATATTTATGTTTCCACAATCTTCTGGAGCCATGCAAAAGATCAAAATGGCCAAATTCAGGTAGGGCAGGTATTTGATCACGTAATAACGTATGTCTCGTTTTCACCTGAGGCCAGTCGAATGACTTTCCATTATATGTCACAAGCGATTCTACATCGACTTCGCTGAGGAAGCTTTTATAGAGAGCTGCTTCATTTCCTGGACTAGTGAGCAGATGCTGTTTGACGACAACCTTGTCTTGATAGACCCTCGCATGCCCTAGCAAAAAAATCATGTTTCCCGTCCCGCCAGATAATCCTGTTGTTTCTGTATCGAAGAAAAATAGCTCGTGAGGCTTGTAACCTTTTGCAGAAAGAGAATGCTGCATTTCACTTTCATTCCATGCGTTCACCATGTTCGGGAGTTCTGCGAATGAATATTGTCCATGCTGATGATGCAGTGGATAAGTGACTTCTCGAATGAGGCAAAAAGAGTTCTCAAAGTAGTAAGGTGCTGCACCTAATTGCTCCCACTCTTTTAAAAATGGGATGTTTTCAGCTGTCACAGTTTGTGCTGTTCCTTCTTTAACCGCCTCACGCTTTTCATCTGGCTGATTGTGCGAAAGGTGCTTTTTCATTCTGTTTAATTTCCCTTTTAAAGACATGATCAGGTGTCCTCCTTTCCGTTAAAATACAGACATCAATTGAATGATACTGCTTTTTCCATTGATCTCTTTCATTTCCATGCCAATACAGGATGGACAGCCATTCTCGCAGCTACAGCGCTCAATCAGCTGAGCGGCCGCACGGGCAATCTCACCAAAACGAGCTTGGACTTCTTTGCTTAAACCAATTCCGCCAGGGTAATGGTCATATAAAAACACTGTCGGTTTCCCGGTATGCGCTGCCTTTATTTGAGAAATGACATGAATGTCAGAGCGGTCACACATGACAAATGCAGGGACAATATGCTGAAGAACATTGGCAATACCGAGCAAAAGCTGTTCAAGTGTTTTTTCTTCAAAATTCCGCTCTGCTTCATGTAACTCAAACCAAGCAGCACTCGTATGAATTTCTTCTTCAGGCAAGTGAATCGGGCCGGACCCGATATTTTCCCCCGTTGACAATCGAATTTTTTTAAAAATGGTCGGCATTGCGTTTACGGTTACATCACCGTAGTGAACAGATACCGCTTCCTTCTCCGTTGTCTCATCAATTTCAAGCACCTTAAGCTGTACCGCTAAATTCGCATCTGTATAGTATTCAACATCTACTTGTTTGACATAAGCTTTCAAATGCTCATAATCAAGCTTTTCCACTTGATACTGAACCCCTTCATGTAAATAAATGGCTTCATCATGAAGTAACGTCATTGCACTGAATCGATCCATTTCCCCAATAATTCGAACGTTCGCTACATCGGATTGATCGACAATGACAACATTCTCTTGGCTCGCAGACCGCAGACTGATGCCATGAGCTGGGAACGATTGATCTGACCAATAATAACGGTTTCCGCTAAAATGAAGAACCCCTTCTTCATGTAAGTATTGCAAGATTTCTTCTACATCCATATCGCCAAACTGTTCATCTTCTCGAAATGGAAGTTCATAGGACGCACATTTGAGATGATCGACTAAAATAATGAGGTTCTCAGGATTGATCCTTGCCGATTCAGGCGGTCTGTTAAAGAAATATTCAGGATGTCTGACAATATATTGATCAAGCGGTGATGAGCTGGCGACCATGATAATAAGCGCTTCCTCATGACGCCTTCCAGCTCGCCCTGCCTGCTGCCACGTGCTTGCTACACTGCCAGGATACCCCGTCATGATACATACTTTTAGCTGGCCAATATCCACCCCTAATTCTAGTGCGTTCGTACTGACGACTCCTAATATGTCTCCTTCTCTTAATCCTTTTTCAATCATGCGCCGCTCTTTTGGCAAATACCCCCCGCGATAACCACGAATCGATTTTGGACCTATTTCTTTTTTTACTAGCTCTTGAATATGACTTAAAATCACTTCAACTCTCACTCTGCTTCTAGCAAAAACGATCGTTTGGATTTTTTCTTTTAAAAAGGTTTTAGCCAGCTGATTGACGACAGTGGCTGCACTTTGTCTAATATTTAATGGCTGATTGACAACTGGCGGGTTGTAAAAGACAAAGTTCTTTTTACCGCTAGGCGCTCCGTTTCGTTCAATCAGATGCATCTTGCTTCCAGTCAGCTGCTCTGCAAGCTCCTTTGGATTTGCAATGGTCGCAGATGTACAAATAAAGATCGGGTCACTTCCGTAAAATGCACAAATTCGTTTTAGCCTGCGAATGACATTGGCGACATGACTGCCAAATACACCTCGATATGTATGAAGCTCATCAATGACAATATACTTCAAATTCTCAAATAAGCTGACCCATTTCGTATGGTGAGGCAAAATGGCTGAATGCAGCATATCCGGATTTGTGATCACAATATGTCCTGCTTGTCTGACGCGCTGGCGAATCGCCGGGGAGGTGTCCCCGTCATAGGTTTCACTATGAATTGGAACATCCATCTCATGAATGATTTCGTTTAATTCACTTTTTTGATCTTGCGCGAGCGCTTTTGTTGGGAATAAATAAAGGGAGCGACTTGTCTGATCTTCTGCGATCGACTGAAGGACAGGCAGATTGTAGCAAAGCGTTTTACCTGAAGCTGTAGGTGTCACAGTCACCACATGCTCACCATTCATTACACGTTCAAAGGCTTCCTTTTGATGAATATAGAGTTCGCTCACGCCTCGTTTCTCAAGCGCCTTTTTGAGCCTGTCATTTACTCTTTCAGGAACTGGAGATGTCTTTGCAGGCTTCGCTTCAATTTCATGCCAATGCTCGACCTGTTCGTCTTTTTTTAAGTCTTCTATGAGTTCGTTCATTGTTTTCTTTTTCATATGGCATCACCTCTCATTCTAGTGTACCGAATATTTGTTTGCATGACTAGGCGGCAATTTTTTGATGCGCCGCCTGTGAGCAAATATTTTGAAGTGGTGTAACAGTATCTATTACACTTCTATAGTGAAATGATTTTACGAAGGAAGAAGTTGATCAGATTGAAAAAAGAATTTAAGCCTTTATTTGAACCTTTTACATTCCCGGGGGGTGCTTCTATTGATGGCCGGCTAGTGGTTGCACCAATGACACACTTCGGTTCTCATGAGGATGGCACGATCTCAAAGGAAGAAATTGATTTCATTACAGCTAGATCAAAGGAAATGGGCATGGTCATCACAGCATGCGCAAACGTGACGCCAGATGGTAAGGCGTTTGAAGGACAGCCTTCCATTGCAAGAGATGAAGATATACCTGGCCTTAAGAAGTTAGCTTCTGCGATCCAAGCGAAAGGAACAAAAGCAATCATTCAAATTCATCACGGCGGCTCTCAAGCTCTCCCTCATTTGGTTCCAAACGGTGATGTCGTTGCACCAAGTGATGTGTTCAAAGATGGCAAACAGGTTGCACGCGCTTTAAAAGAAGAAGAAATTATCCATATTATCGACTCATTTAAAGAAGCAGCAAGAAGAGCGATCCAAGCAGGCTTTGATGGTGTGGAAATCCACGGAGCAAACGGGTATTTATTATAGCAATTCTACTCTCCGCATAGCAATCAGCGCACAGATCAATGGGGCGGAAGTGAAGAAAAGCGTCTCGCATTTCCAATTGCGGTTGTAGACGCAGTCAAAGAAGCGATCAAGGAGCATGTGACAAAACCATTTATCTTTGGCTATCGTCTATCCCCTGAGGAACCAGAAACACCTGGTTTAACCATGACAGAAACATTCACGTTAGTTGATGTACTCAAGACGAAAAGCCTTGATTACTTGCATATTTCGTTAATGGAGATTGACGCTAAGGCAAGACGCGGTGCTGATACTAGTAAGACGCGCATGGAGCTATTAAAAGAGCGCTGCGGCGATACCCTTCCGCTTATCGGCGTCGGCAGCGTCATTACAGCTGAGGATGCACTGAATGCGTACAATCAAGGAATTCCGCTCATCGCTGTCGCAAGAGAACTGATTGTTGATCCAGATTGGGCACTGAAGATTAAAGAAGGTCGAGAAAGTGAGATCGAAACTGTTATGAAACGCAGTCAAAAAGACAAATATTTGATTCCAGAGAGATTGTGGACGATCATGGAAGCAAACAAAGGCTGGCTTCCGATGGAGGATTAACTTCCTCAAAAAAACTACCCTATCACGGGTACGGGACTGACCCCATAAAGTGAGACAAATAAAAACACCTTTAAGTTGAAAATCGGGTATATCATATCTGAAAACAATTTGGAGGTGTTTTTTGTATGGGAACAAGAGTCAGTTACCCCGCAAGTGTAAAAGAAGAGGCGGTTCAGATGAAGTTGGCAGGAGTCTCAACAAAAGAAATCATGGACAAGCTAGGAATTAAGAATAAAACACAAGTGAAAACTTGGATGAAATGGTATCACAATGGTGAAACCCACCGGTTTCATCAACCTGTTGGAAAGCAGTATTCATACGGTAAAGGACCTGAATACCAAGATGAAAACGAGAGATTGAAAACAGAAAATCGCTATCTAAATCAACAAATAGACATATTAAAAAAGTACCGAGAATGGGAAAGGTCGTGGAAAAAGAAGCACTCGTGTCGATCTACGAAACGGTAAAAGATAAAGTGAGTGTCAGTGAATTCTGTCAGCTATTTGAAGTGGCTAAATCAACATTTTATCGTTGGAAAAAACAAGATCATCATCACTCAAAGCAACATGGGTTAATCAAGCTTATTTCAACACTTTGTAAGTTGCACAAGTATACGTATGGGTATCGTAAAATAACGGCTCTTCTACGCAAAGAAATGAAGATCAACCATAAGAGAGTACAACGAATGATGCAAACCTACGGTTTGCAGTGTCGTGTGAAAGTGAAAAAGCGTAAACAGACCGGTCAACCCTATTACATTGCAGAAAATCACTTAAAACGAGATTTTTCTGCGACAAAGCCACTTGAAAAACTGGTGACAGATATCACGTATTTGCCATTTGGGCAAAAAATGCTTTATCTATCCAGCATAAAAGATTTATATACAAGTGAGATTGTGGCTTATACGATTGGTGATAAACAGGATGTTTCTCTTGTTTTAGATACATTGAAGCAGTTAAAGACACTGCCTAAAGGCTGCGTACTTCATAGTGATCAAGGTTCGGTCTACACTTCTTATGCTTATCAAAAGGAGATAAAGGAAAAAGGCATTACCATGAGCATGTCCCGTAAGGGAATGCCCGCTGATAATGCTCCCATCGAATCCTTCCACTCAAGTTTAAAATCAGAAGGATTCTATCTCCACCACCTGACAAACACTACAACAGCCATTGTAGAAAAAACAGTCAGGGAGTATATTGATTATTATAACAATATCCGAATTCAATTGAAATGAAACAGCCAGTCACCAAAAGAGTTTCGGCAACTGGCTGTTTCGTAAAGGTGTTTTGATCCCTGTCTCAAAAACGGGGGTCAGTCCCCCCACGCGGGTAGTTTTTTTATGTTCATGAATTATTTCATTTTCACTGTAAAGAGCTTGGACGTCTGCTTTTCAACAGATCCCTTTGGTTCTTTATCAAGTCTCTCGACTAGATCACCATTCATGATGACAATAGGAGTCACTGTGCTTGCCGCTTTTTCTTCAATGAGTGCTAAATCACACGTAATGAGAGGATCACCGGCTTTTACTTTGTCCCCTTCTTTAATGTGCGATTCAAACCCTTCACCATTTAATCCAACCGTTTCAAGTCCGATATGAATCAGAAGCTCAAGCCCTGAGAGTGTGCGAATCCCAATTGCATGTTTTGTATGGAAGAGCTGAATAATTTCACCCTCTACTGGTGACACAATGGTGCCACTTTTTGGTTTTACGGCGACGCCGTCTCCCATCATCTTTTGAGAAAAGACGGGATCTGGTACATCCGTCATATCCATTAACTCTCCATCAGCTGGAGAATAAATAATTTCTTCCTTTACATCATCTTGGTTTTTTTCGAAACCGAATAATTTTTTCAGCAATGTTCATTTGCTCCCTTCAAGCTTTGCTCCTAGATCTATTCAGCGTATAAACCTTCATGCTCATACACCCTGCTTTATTCAACACTATTTAATCATAATTTTTTCCTCCCATCAATTGATAACCGCCTGAGCCCTTTTTGCATAGGCTGTAGATGAGAGGTGATTCAAATGAAACAAGATGGCGAAAAGAAACATGATTTGTTGGCAAATGAAGACATTTTATATGAAGCGATTGAACAATTTTTTGCGTCCTCCCCGTTTCACGAGATTTTAAATAGTGCGGAGGCGCTCATGACCACGTCCCATTCACTGGCATCCATTACTACCGATGTGACAGAAGATGATCAATATGTGTATATTGACATTCGATTTCCAGACCATTTTGTCGAAGGTGATATCGCACTGGAAGTGAAGGCTCAATATTTACACTTATCGGTGCAGGAAAAAATTAAAACAGACACGTCTTCCTCCTATTCAAGCTTTACCAAAACTATTTTAATGCCTGCAAAAATAGATGAAACAAACATGAAGAGTGTTTGGAAAGATCAATCACTTCGTGTGACCGCGCCAAAGCAAACAACCCAATAGATATATCTATTGGGTTTGCTATGCTTTAAATATGCTTGTAAATCCTTTCGCCAATGAGCCCACTTGATTCATTGTACTCATCATTTGCCCAGCTGTATCAAACATTTTATTAAAATCGTATTGCCCATTTGTCTTTTTAAATTGTGACAGCACATTTTTAAATTGAGATGATTGCTGCTTTTGAGGCCTTGGCAAAGGATAAGGATTCATAGGCGGCTGCATGGGCATCATACCTGAAGGCTGCATTTGCGGCTGATTCATCACTTCAGTCTGCTGAAAAGGCTGGAAGTTTTCTTGGTATCCAAATGGCGGCTGATAGCTTGAAGATGGTGTTTGGTTCATTCCACCTTGATGTGGCGGCATGAAATACTCTGGAGGCTGCGGAGGTTGCTGCATATCTGGATACGTAAAGGGGTTCTGATTGAATTGATTCAATTCATAAGATGGCTGATGTGAATAAGGGACCATGTATCTCGCTCCTCTCGCTCTCAAAACATATTGAAGTCAATGATATATTATGTTCAAAAACAGAAGGTGTGCCTAAAACAGCGATAAGAAAAACGCAGGCTGTTTCATCAGCTGCGCTTTTTGATTTCTTCTATTAAAAGATTCAGTGTGTAAATCACTGACTCAACTAAATTTTTCACACGGGTTGCATGCTGTTTGCCAAAATAAGATTGCAGGACAACCTCTTTGCCATTTTCTTTTACGGCATCAAGCTGGTCTTGATGTAAGTATCTAGGTTTGACCTGATGAACAAACGAAATGGCAGTAGTCAGCCACTCTTCCATTTGCTTGTCAAATTTATCAATGGCGGGCTGAATATCCTTGTAAAAATCATATACGGGGTATTCCTCTTCCGCCTTTCCCTTTTGATACTGCTCATATGCTTCTTCAATCCACGTTCTCAGCTCTTTTGTATATTTAAGTAAAGTTTGATTATCCAAAGTGTTCACCTCTATGAACCATCCTATCAAACGTTTACTTATTGCTCAAATATGAAAACTAGCCAGCGTGGTATGCAGGTCTTGCCGCCAATTGATCCTCTGCTGCATGAATTTTCAATTCACAGTCCTTCACTTCTGATTCAAGACGGTCAATCATTTGTTCTTGCTCCTCTATGGCAGCGTGTTTTGTTTCCTTGACAGCTAGAGACAGTTTCTCTTCCACCGCATCAATCTTTCGCTCGATTTCCTCTAATAACTGCATAATGGATTCTTTTGATACAAATTTACTCATCATCAGATTCCTCCTTTATCGTCTCTCGTTACATTCTCTTTTCTTTTGCCCCCTCCTTCATACATGACAAAACTAGAAGCAAATCGCCAATCTAAGTGCATTTAAGCACGATTTCTTCCTTTTCGACATGTGCTTGTCCTTCTTTGTATGATTGCGTCCGATTGTGTAAATTCTAAGGACAAAGGAGGTAGATTTCATGAAAAAACAGCAAACACCAAAAGAGCAAAAGCCAAAAGGGAAAGAGAACAGTACAGATCAACTTGATAAAAAGCTCGGCGGTCCTAACCGTCCATCCACGTAAAAAAAGCAGGTACCCCCTGCTTTTTATTTATGCAAAAAATAGTGCTCTAATGAGAAAAGAAAACGAAGCTGTCTTTTTTTATGGAAATACCAGTCCGTCAGCTCAATTTGTTTTGGTAAAGGTTCTGCGTCGAATAAGGATGGATTCAATTTCTTCTGAAACCAATCTTCCCGTTGATCGTCTAATGAATGTGTCATCACCGGATAAACCGTTCGAAGGAAAGGCGTTGACCTTCTAGCGATCCCTAAAAACGGCTCGAAATCAAACCGAGACCCCGTATGCGGTACGGTATGCAAAAAATGATAAAAACTCGAAAATAAATCGGCTCGAAATAATAGTTTCGCTAGTTTTTTTCCTAATGTAATGCGCTCCTTTACACGGGAAAACTTTCGTATGGTTAACCCGTACAAATGCCCGTCAACTGTCGGAAAAACAACGGTTTGAAAATGTCCCCACTCGCTGAAAAGATATTGAATCGAGTGAAAAACATTCTTTTTCAGAAGAGGATTTTGTATAATAGGAGATTGTATAGTATATTGTTCATTTATGATGAGTGCATGAAGCAGACGCTCTGTGTCACGCTTTAGCCAAAAACGTTCCCACTCAGCGCTCATAAAACGAGACACGCCGAAATATGGCAGCAGATGAAATAAAGGTTTGCGGCACCTTTTTGACCATTCATACAAGAGAAGCTGCGGGTAAGCATCTGAAAAGATCAGCCAATTCGCTCTTTCATACGCTGTGAAAAACAGATGCCCTTGCTGATCGGTTAAGCCCGGATGGAAGAGCTCGCCTTTTAAATCTGTCATTGACCATCCAGCATTTCTCGAGACAAAGGAAGCAAGCAGAGACCATTTTATTTCTGGATGGCGGTCATAAAAACGCTTGTACGCATTTGTCCTCGTCACGTTGTCCTTATTGTTTGCTTTCGTTTCATGTAGAATATGCTGAGTGATGATGTTCTCTTGTTGTGACAACATGGTGATCTCTCCAATACAAAATGCATTAAAAGGAGGCTGAAACTTGATGATTCGGTATCCAAACGGAAAATCGTATCAGCCCATTCAACAAATTGGGACAAAAAAAAGAGTCAGGGGCGAATCCTCTTATAGTAATCGCGGGATGACGCTTGAAGCTGACTTAAATGAAACCAACCAGTACTATTTGGTCAATGGGATCGCAGTCATTCATAAAAAGCCTACCCCAGTTCAAATTGTCAATGTGGACTATCCGAAAAGAAGTGCCGCTGTCATTAAAGAAGCTTATTTTAAACAATCATCTACGACAGACTATAACGGGGTGTACAAAGGGCGGTATATCGACTTTGAAGCAAAGGAAACCAAAAGCACCACCTCGTTTCCGCTCAAAAATTTCCACGACCATCAAATTGAGCATATGAAACAGGTTGAAAAGCAAGGCGGTATTTGTTTTGTTATTATATCCGCATTTGGCTCCGTTTATTATTTATCCGCTTCTGACCTCTTCTTCTTTTGGGAGCGGCAGCAGCGAAATGGGCGCAAATCCATTAGTAAAGACGAATTAATGGAAGCTGGCCACTTAATGACACTTGGATATTCGCCAAGAATTGATTATATTAAAGTAGTGGAGACACTTCATTTTTCGGATGAAAGTCAGTAACATTTACGTTCGAAAAAGGTTTAACACGAAAGGTTGAGATGTGATGTCTGATCAATTTACAAGTCGTGAACAGCGACGAAAAGCCAGTCAAGAAAAAAACAGGAAGCAAAAAAACAAAAAAGGCAAAAAGAAAGCAGGTCTATTTAAAAAAATATTTTTATCTTTACTCGTGATCGGTCTTCTTTGTGTAGTAGCCGGAATCACAACTTTTGCCGTTTTTGCATCAAGCGCTCCTTCTATTGATGATAGCAAGCTTAAAACGCCGTATTCTTCAAAGCTTTATGATAAAGACAAAAAAGTCTTTGCAGAAGTCGGGGCGGAAAAAAGAACGTATGTCTCGATTAAAGATATACCCGATGTTGTAAAAAACGCATTTATTGCGACTGAAGATGCTCGTTTTTATAAACACCACGGGATTGATCCCATCCGTATTGGCGGTGCTCTTGTCGCAAACGTCGAGGACGGTTTTGGAGCCGAAGGCGGTAGTACGATCACACAGCAGGTTGTAAAAAACACCCTTTTAAACAACCAAAAAACATTAAAGCGTAAAGTGCAGGAAGTATGGCTTTCTATACAGCTTGAGCAAAAATACTCTAAAGATGAAATTTTAGAAATGTATTTAAACCGTATTTTCTTCTCGCCTTATGCTTATGGTGTTGGGAAAGCGGCTGAACAATTTTTCGGCGTTACAGATTTAAATAAACTAACTGTTGCACAGGCTGCCACGCTTGCAGGTATGCCGCAGAGTCCTACTGCCTATAACCCAGTGAAACATCCCGAGGCAGCGGAAAAACGCCGTAATATCGTTTTAGGCCTGATGAAAAAACAAGGCTACATTACAGATAAAGAATATGAGGAAGCAAAAGCAACACCTGTCAGCAAAACCGTCGTTTCAGCTGATAAATACAAGAGCCAAAACTCAAGCAAATACTCTGCTTATATCGAAGAAGTCATGGAAGAAGTTCAGAAAAAAGCCAAAGTGGATGTATCAACCGATGGTTTAAAAATCTATACTTCACTTGATCGAAATGCACAGGATCACCTGGATGATATTATAAATGGAGATTCAGCCGGATTTACGAAAGGCATGCAAGCTGGTGTTACCCTGCTCGATACAAAAAATGGTGAAATTCGTGCCATTGGCGGTGGCCGGGACGTTCCAGTCGGCGGCTTTAACTATGCCACTGACGCAAAGCGCCAGCCAGGGTCAACCATTAAACCAATCTTAGATTACGGCCCAGTCATTGAAAATAAAAAATGGTCAACATATCAGCAAATAGATGATGCGCCGTATACGTACTCAGATGGCACACCAATTAATAACTTTGACAAAAGACATTTAGGGAAAATGTCAATGAGAAATGCGTTGGCACAATCACGAAACATCCCTGCCCTAAAAGCATTCCAAGCGGCTGGCACAGATCATGCCGTTCAATTTGCCAATAACTTAGGTATGGACTTACCTTCTGATATTCCAGAATCCTATTCAATCGGTGGATTTGAAGATGGTGTATCTTCCCTAAAGATGGCTGGTGCGTTTAGTGCATTCGGTAATAATGGGTACTATAATGAGCCTCACGCTGTCACGTCTGTTGAATTTAATGACGGAACAAAGCTTGACCTCACGCCAGATTCTAAAGCGGCTATGAGTGATTACACAGCCTTTATGATTACTGATATGCTGAAAACAGCTGTACAATCTGGAACTGGTACACTCGCACAAGTACCGAACGTTCAAGTAGCTGGTAAAACAGGTACAACCAACTTTACACAAGATGATATTAATAAATACAATATCCCGTCTGGCGGCGCGAAAGATTCGTGGTTTGTCGGCTATACGCCGCAATACACAGCAGCTGTTTGGACTGGAATCGGCAACTCAAAAGATGCGGACGGTAAAATGTGGCTCACAACGGATGAGCAGCGCGTTGCAAAAATTGTATTCAAGCAATTAATTTCTCAAATTGATGATGGAAGCGGCTCATTTGAAAAGCCAGACAGCGTCGTTGAAGCAACGATTGAAAAAGGATCAGATCCAGCAAAATTAGCCGGACCAAATACACCAAGTGATAAGAAAACAACCGAATACTTCGTGAAAGGAACGGTTCCGACAAAAGTTTCTGACACATATGATCAAAAAGAAGCCGATAAACCATCTGACTTAAAAGCAGTGTATGACGAAGAGAAAAAGTCCATCACACTGACATGGAGCTATAATGACGACGCAGATGCTACATTTAACGTGAAGCAAGCGGTCGATAATGGCGGCTATAAAGAAATTCAAAACAGTTCTGCTAAAGAAGCGGTCATCTCTGATGTGAAGCCTGGCTCTACCTATAAATTCCAAGTGACAGCCACTGTAGAGGATGTCACAAGTAAAGCAGCTTCTACCTTCCTCACCATTAAGGATGACGAAGAGACAGAAGAAAAAGCAGATGATGAGAACAAAGAAGACGAAGAAACGCAGCAGTCTGATGATGAGCAGACAGATCAGACAGACGATAATACAAATCAAAACCAAGGCACGGATGAACAGAAGCAAGATGATAAAAAAGATCAAGATCAAAGTGAAAATACGGAAAATGGTACTGGCGATTCTGACGATGGCTCAGATACTACGAATGGGAACAGCAGCTCACAGAGTGATACCACGAAAAAGAAAGATGACAATAAAGCCAACTCTCAAAGCGCAAATACCCAGTCAAATACTACTTCTCGAAAAGAAGACGAATAACGAAAAAGCACTTGCCTCATTCGGCAAGTGCTTTTTTTAACGATTTTGTTTTAACTTTCTGAGTGCTTCGTATTTTCCATACTGCTTTTTAAGTTCTGTATACAGCTCGTCCAGTTGAATAAAGCAGTGATATTGAGTAGGTTTTAGCAAAATAAACTCTACTCGTTCTGTCCAGTTAATAGGGGCAACAGGAAACGTCTGTTGTTTGATCTCCTCCCAATCAACCGATTGGAGCCGCTCCCCTTTGATCCAGTAAAACATCGCCATCATACTAACGATGCCTTGCAGCATATCATCCTGTTCACAGCGGGATTTTCTTGTTTGAAAGCGAGGAAGCATTTTTATTTTTAATTCATTCCACAGTTCGAACATCACAGGAACAAATTCTTCCGTTTTCTGCCACGGAAGCTCGTCTGATAAAGGCTTTGAAGACAGGTCAAACGCAAGTGGATGACTCCTCAGTATATCCTTTCTTTCAGCGCTGAAATCTACCTGTTTATCTTTTAGCTTTTCGACATATGAGGTGAAAACAGCTGCCCCGCTCATGCCAGTTTCACCAGCCCTTTTTTCAGTCTTTTCTGCCCTTCTCTGCACATATCAAGAAGCGGACAGGATTCGCACTGCGGCCGCTGCGCCTTGCAGTGGTATCGGCCAAAAAAGATGAGGCGGTGATGGGTCACAGACCAATCTTCTTTTGGCACCTTCTTCATTAAGGTTTGCTCTACTTCAAGAACAGAATCCTTCCAGCGGCAAATTCCGAGGCGTTTGCTGACGCGTTCTACATGTGTATCGACTGCAATAGCAGGAATCCCAAAAGCTACAGACACGACGACATTTGCTGTTTTTCGCCCAACACCGGGAAGCTTCATGAGCTCATCTCGATCCCTTGGTACTTCACCGCCATATTCTTCAATGAGCATTTTGCTTAATTTTTGAATGTTTTTCGCCTTATTGCGATAAAGACCAATCGAGCGAATATCTTGCTGCAATTCTTCAAGCGGCACACTTACATAGTCTTCTGGTGTTTTGTATTTTTGAAATAAATGTTTGGTCACTTTGTTCACTAGAACGTCTGTACATTGCGCTGAGAGTGCGACAGCGATCACAAGTTCAAATGGATTGGAATGAACAAGCTCACACTCAGCCTCTGGAAACATGTCTCTTATAATATCTAAACACTCATTGATTTGTTTTTTTGATAACATGCCTTCTCCTTTATTGGTTATTGTTCCAGCCAATTGTAAAAAGGAACTTGTCGTTTATAAGATGACGTTTCTTCTTTTGAAGGTGGGGCTTTTTGCTGCGAACGGAAATGCTGGCTATGCTCTTTCGCTTCTTCCGCTGTTTTCAGCCCTTTCTTTTTCCACTCAAACAAAATTCGATCAATATAACGAAAATTTAATTTTCCTGATAAAACCGCTTCTCTCAGTGCTAGACGAATCATCTCCGCATCATGATGATCTTGATCCATCCAGATCGAGAGTGTTTCGCCCTCAAGAGGAGACAGCGGTCTGCCGAATTCATCTTCAAATAATGCATATAAAGACTTTTCGGCCTGCATATCATTCTTTTGTACTTCTTTTGCCTGTTTTGCTTCTAAAAAGTCGTACAGCACACCCCATAAAGGCTCTACTGAGTACCGGTCATGCTGTATGCCGGATCTGTCTTCAAACGGCTGAATTGAAATAAACCCTTTTTGAATTAAATGCTGCACCATATAGGCACACTCTTCGGCTGAAATGGTCATACCATTTGAAAGCTCTTCAAAGGTTTGAAAAAAGACGCCTTGTTCTTCATTCATTTTAATCTTTAACATGACCATCATTTGTGATTCATTCAGTCCTAACTGCTCATAGTGAGCAATCAGCAAATTTGGCAAACTGGTTGAACCCATTTGCTGCATATCTATAAATTGCTGCCTTTTCATCGGATACACCTCTTCACTTTCAGTATATCACGTTTTATGATACGTGCCCTTGGAAAAGACGTTTGAAAAAGCCTCCATATGTTGGAGGCTTTCGCGTCTTAAGGATATAAACGGTTTAATAATCTTGGGAATGGAATGGTTTCACGCACATGCGGCGCTCCGCTAATCCAAGCAACTGTTCGTTCGAGTCCAAGACCAAAACCTGAATGTGGTACAGAACCGTATTGTCTCAATTCTGTGTACCATTTGTACGTTTCTTGATCTAACCCGTGTTCTTTTAATCTCGCTTCAAGTAGATCTAGATCATGAACACGTTCAGAACCGCCGATAATTTCTCCGTAGCCTTCTGGTGCAATTAAGTCTGCACAGAGGACTACGTCATCACGGTCCGGTGCTGGCTGCATATAAAATGGTTTTAATGACGTTGGGTAATGTGTGATAAACACTGGTTTATCATAGCTTTCGGCGATGGCTGTTTCGTGAGGTGCACCGAAGTCATCTCCCCATTCAATGTCATCAAACCCTTTATCCTGCAAAAATTTAATCGCTTCATCATAAGTGATGCGCGGGAATGGTGCTTTGATGTTTTCTAATTTTGCTGTATCACGGCCAAGTGTGTGTAGCTCCACCTTACAGTTTTCAAGTACACTTTGAACAACGTGAGACACATACTTTTCTTGGTACTCAAGGTTTTCATTAAATTCTACAAACGCCATCTCAGGCTCGATCATCCAAAATTCGATTAAATGACGTTTCGTTTTCGATTTTTCAGCTCTAAATGTTGGGCCAAATGAGAATACTTTTCCAAGTGCCATCGCAGCAGCTTCCATGTAAAGCTGTCCACTTTGAGAAAGGTACGCATCTTCATCAAAATATTTAGTAGCAAATAGTTCTGTCGTTCCTTCAGGTGCACTTCCTGTTAAGATTGGCGGATCCACTTTTACGAAGCCTTCTTGATGGAAAAATTCATATGTAGCACGAATGATTTCGTTACGGATTTTCATAATGGCATGCTGTTTTTTTGAACGAAGCCATAAATGACGGTGATCCATTAAGAATTCTGTTCCATGTTCTTTTGGTGTAATCGGGTAATCTGTTGCTTCGTGAATCACTTCAATGGATTTCACTTGTAATTCAAAACCAAGTGGTGAACGCTCGTCTTTTGTCACCTGTCCTGTTACATAGACAGATGTTTCTTGTGTCACTGATTTCGCAAGCTTAAAGACTTCCTCATCCACTTCTGCTTTTACAACGACTCCTTGAATAAAGCCTGTCCCGTCACGCAGCTGCAAGAATGCAATTTTTCCGCTTGAACGTTTATTGGCAATCCATGCGCCGATCGTTACTTCTTCATCGACGTGTTTGAACACTTGATTAATAGTTGTTTTCAACATATTTCCCTCCAAAGCCAGAAAGAAACTCACCTAGTAGAAAGGTGTGATTCTTTTTTCATACATTTTATTATAACCGTTCTAAATCAGCACGGTCAACGCAAGACAGCAGAAACTAAGGTGTTAAATTTTTTTCTACGCGTCCTGTCGTAAAATCGACATAGCTGAAACTATATTGGTTGTTCTCATTTAAGTATGTCACTTCCCAAAGGAGTACATCACCTTCTCTTGCTAATTTGACACCCTTTAACTTAGAAATCGTGTTCTCCTTTTGAACGGCTTGTACTGCTTGGTTTGAGGTAATGCCTTCTTTTGCTTTTTTGGCGATCACTTTTTCTTTTTTGCTGGCAGGTACCCATACATAGATCGTGTCGTTTTGTTTGTCTTTACCTTCTACAATAAATTGTTTTTCTTTCCCGACAAAGGTTTCCACTTGCTCCACTTGTTCTAATGCTACTTGTTTTTTTGCTCGTTCAATCGCTGCCTCATGACCTTGTTCTTTTTGCCCCATAGCAATTTGATAAATCCACGAAAAACTAATGATGCCAATGAGCAAAACGAGAGCCGCAGCGGACGAAATCATCCAAACTATTCTTTTCATGTCAAGCTTCCCCTAAGTGCGATATATGGTAAATATCGCTTGATTTTGATCTTCTTGATCTAATGCTAATCCAAACATAAGATCTTCCCTTTTCAGCGTTCTGTTCAGCAAATCAACGATTTTGTATAGGTCTTCCGAATGTTTAATTTGAACAGTTGAAAGTACCTCTATTTTACTTTCCACTTCTAATTCCTCCTCGGTACGTAAATATTGTTAGTCATACTTTTTCACGCAGGAACCGATACTATTTTTACAACGGAACACAAAAAACCGTTAAGATAAATTAACTCCAAACCCACACCACCAGCTTAAGGCCGCTTATAACAGCGGCTTTTCGTTGTTGAGCTTCTCTATATACGCCTCAAGTGACTCTTTTGACATCTCATGAACCGGCGCATGAGGGAGTGATTCTAAAAATAGTTTTCCGTACGAGGCTGTTTTCACTCGGCGGTCTAAAATGAGCAATGTACCAATGTCTTTTTCAGAGCGCAGCAGGCGGCCGGCACCTTGCTTAAAGGTTAATACAGCTTCTGGAAGAGCGACGGCTTTAAACGGATTCTTCCCCTGTTTTTTAGCTGCTTCACATTTTGCTTCAATGAGCGGTGAATCAGGCGGCCGGAAAGGCAGTCTTGCCATAATGACGGTCGTCAGCTCTGAGCCGGGAAAATCCACACCTTCCCAAAAACTGCCTGTACCAAGCAAGATCGCTTCCTTTGCTAATTTAAACATTTTCGTCAATTTCACAGGACTCCCGCCTGTCAGCCCTTGAGCAAGCAGTGCCGATTTCATGCCTTCTGTTTTTAGCTCTTCATACACTGCTTTTAACATCTCATGTGAATTAAATAAAACCAATATTTTCGCTTGATCCTGCTTTTCCATAATCTTAATATATTTTGCAGCTTGCTTCACATAATCTCTCTCATCACGGTTTGTAATCGGCGGCATGTCAGCCGGTACAACAACCTTGAGCTGCTTTTCAAGCTCAAAAGGTGAATCGATTTGGATCAGGTGCGGATAAAAGTCCTGCAGTCCAAATCTCTCCATGCAATAGTCAAAACGATGATTGACTGTAAGGGTTCCTGATGTCAGCACCACACTTTTTTTGTTCATAAAAAATCGATCCGCCAAAAGCTCTCCTGTATCTAGCGGCTGCGCATGCATAAAGACAGCATTTTTGGCACCTTTTGCATCAATCTCAATCCAAACCGTTTCGTCATTATTCGGTTCAAACATAAACCGGTACAGCGTACTGCAAAATGTCTGCATAAATGACATGACTTGATCGTATTCCTCTGCTTCAAATGCAAAGTGTTCTGTCAGTTGATCCCTTTTGTGAAGCAGCTCGTTTTTTTGCTGCTCATACAGCTTTTCACAAGCAATTAACAAGGAACAAAGCTTACTCGCTGATTCTTTAATTCGTACCCACTGAGCATGTTTCGAATGATGACGCACTCTATGAATGAGACGATTAATGTCCGCTTTTGGTTTTGTCCTTTTCACAAAAGTATGGACGGTACTAAAGAACGCATCACTTTCCATTTGAAGCTGATAAAGATATTCGTCCATTTCAATAAAGGTATCCGTTGATAAAGCGGCACCATGGAATCTCTTTTTCAGTTTCTTTAACAGTCCGCCTTGTAAGGAACCGAGCTGTGTTAATTTTGCATGAAGCTGAATATAAGAAGTACTGTCACCAAGTGTTTCATTGGCTGTTTTCTCAAATTGGTGGGCTTCATCAATCACATAGACGTCAGCATGCTGAAAGATAGACGATGCTTCCGTTTGAGATAAAAGCAGGCGGTGATTCGTCAAAATCAAATCAGCTGTCTGCGCCTTTCGTTTCGCTCGTTCATAAAAACAATACTCTTTAAAGCGGCGTTTTTTTGATGTAAACGGCATGTGTACACAGGAGATTCGGTCTTTTATATTTGCAGCTCCTGACGGTAAATTCAGTTCAGATAAATCCCCCGTCTCGGTTACAAGCAGCCACATTAAAATTTGCGCTTTTGTTAAGACAATATCATAGTTATCATCTTCCTCATGCAGTACATGCTCAAACTTATCCAAACAAATATAATGCGCTCTCCCTTTGAATACACAAGCAGCTGGTTCAAATGGGAGCAATTGATTGAGCAGCGGGACATCGCGCTGAAGCATTTGCTGCTGCAATAAAATGGAATATGTACTGATAATAACAGGCTTTCCTGATTTCTTTGCCTCTAAAGCAGCTGGGATGAGGTAAGCTAGTGTTTTCCCAATACCTGGTGCCGCTTCAATTAAGGCATAGGCTCTTTCATTGAACACATCTCTTACTTTATTCATCATCGTGAGCTGGCCTTCTCTTACTTCATAACCTTCTACCGTTTGAGGAAGCTTCTCTTTGATCTCCTCAAACAGCTGCTCGTCGCCCGCGTCTACTGAATGTGTCGTATCAGTTATACGATTGGTCACATCTTTTACAGCAAAAGATCCGACTTCCACCAAAGAATCATCCTGATCAGAATGATTTGTTTCAAGCTGCTTAATTAACAGGCCTATATCACTTAGAAGATATGAAGATAATCTGCGCAGCTGCTTTAACACATTTGGCGGTGTATGTCTCAATTGATGTAATAGGTTTAAAAATAACATGGCAGTAACTTCCGCATCACTATCCGCCCTGTGCGGGTGGTCATGTGGAAGCATGAGCTCTTCACTTAATTCAGTTAGCTTATAACCTTCAAGCTCAGGATAAAGAATTCTAGAAATTTCAACTGTATCAATCGCTAGCACATCCAGCTCATTTTTCCCGCATGCGCGTAGTTCATCATTTAAAAAATTCAAGTCAAAATGAACATTGTGCGCAACAAAATAAGCGCCATGTATGAGGTCATACACCTCTTGGGCAATCTCCTCAAAAAACACCGCATCATCAACCATGTGCTGTTTAATACCTGTCAGCTGTTCAATAAATCCAGGAATCGTTTTCCCTGGGTTCACATATCTTGAATACCGTTCGACAATTTGTCCATTTTCAATGACCACCGCAGCAATTTGAATGATTTTATCACCTTTTTTTGGTGAATTTCCGGTGGTTTCAATATCAACGACAACAAACCTTTGATCGGTCATAAAATGGACACCTCAATTCCTCGTTCCACTCTAAGTGAAACACGCTCTGGGCATTATAGCTGAAACAGAACAGCTTCCTTTTCTTGAAACTGTTCTGTTTCCATTTTAGCGTGCGTTATAAAATCGTTCTCGCAGGCTCTTGCCCAATCATTTGTTCAATTTGATTTTGTTTATTTAACACGACCACTTTTGGTGTGTGCGATTTTGCTTCTTCTTCTGACAACATCCCATAAGCGATGATAATGACTTCATCCCCTGGCTGGACCAATCTTGCTGCCGCACCATTTAGACAAATGACACCGCTTTTTCTTTCTCCAGGAATAATGTATGTTTCAAGTCTCGCTCCATTGTGATTATTAACAATTTGCACTTTCTCATTTGCCATCATGCCTGCTGCATCAAGTAAATCTTCGTCGATTGTAATACTGCCTACATAATGTAAGTTTGCTTCTGTCACAGTCGCTTTATGGAGCTTAGAGATCATAAAGGTTCTATACATGTTTTTCACCGCTTTCAGGAACATGGAAAATCACATTATCAATTAGTCTTGCATGAGAGAACTTCACAGCAATGGCAATAATCACTTTGCCAGTTAAATGCTGAAGTGGTTCAAGTTCTGGGTAAGAATAAATCTCAATATAATCAATTTCCCCGCTCGTTTGAAGAATTTCCTCTTCCACCAACTGATAAATATGATTTATATCACGTTCACCTTTTTCAACAGCTGTCTGTCCTTTTTTTAATGCCCGGTATAATGCAGGTGCTTCTTGTCTTTCTGTTTCAGACAAATACACGTTTCTTGAGCTTTTTGCTAAACCGTCTTCTTCTCGAACGGTTGGAACAGACACAAGGTGAAGATCAAAGAAGAAATCCTTGATCATCGCATCGATGACCGCGACTTGCTGTGCATCTTTTAGACCAAAGTAGACATTTGTTGGTGCTACAAGATGAAACAGCTTTGTGAGCACAGTGACAACGCCGTCGAAGTGCCCTGGACGTTTCTTCCCGCATAAGACGTCTGTACGCTTTTGAACGGTCATCGTCACAGATGGTTCACCTTTGTACATTTCCTTCACATCAGGTGTAAATAAAATATCCACTCCGGCTTCCTCAGCAAGGCGCTGGTCTCTTTTTATATCTCTTGGATAGGATTCGAAGTCTTCGTTCGGTCCAAATTGCAAAGGGTTCACAAAAATGCTCATCACCACAATGTCATTTTGTTCTCTTGCTTCTTTCACCAAAGTCAAATGTCCTTCATGAAGAAAGCCCATTGTTGGCACAAAACCAATGGAATGCTGCTTCTTTTGCTGCTGCTTTATGAGTTCTTTTAGCTCATGGATATGGGTGACAACGTTCATTTCTTGATTCCCCCATATAAACCTTCAAGGACTTCTTCTTTGATATGAAATGTGTGCATGTCCTCTGGAAATGTGCGTGCTTTTACTTCTTTTGTATATTGTATGAGCGCTTCTTCTACTACAGCATCGATTTGCGCGTATTGTTTCACAAATTTAGGTGTTCTAGACACCCCGTATCCTACCACATCATGGTAAACGAGAACTTGTCCATCTGCCTCAGCTCCTGCACCAATTCCAATGACAGGAATCTTCAGCATGTCGGTAATGCGTTTTGTCAGCTCACCAGGTACGCATTCTAGCACAAGGGCGATTGCACCTGCTTCCTCACATTTCAGACTATCTTCAATCAATTTTTGCGCACTCTCTTTATCTTTCCCTTGGACTTTATACCCGCCAAGTACACCGACTGATTGAGGTGTGAGTCCTAAATGACTGACGACCGGAATTCCGCCTCTTGTCATAGCTTGAATGGATTCGAATACTCCGTCTCCTCCTTCTAGCTTTAAGGCATCTGCCCCGCTTTCTTGCATCATGCGAGCTGCATTTTTCATCGTTTCTTCTAATGAATAATGATAAGACATAAAGGGCATATCGGTTACAATAAATGTGTCTTTTGCGCCTCTTTTGACCGCTTTTGTGTGATGAATCATATCATCCATCGTCACTTGTACTGTGGAATCAAGCCCAAGTACAACCATCCCAAGTGAATCACCAACTAAGATCATGTCGACTTCCGCTTTTTCCGCTTGCTTTGCAGCTGGATAGTCGTATGCTGTCAGCATCACAATAGGTTCGTTTTGTTCTTTCATTTTGAAAAAATCTAGCTTTGTCTTCATTTGTTCCTCCTCATTCTGGAGAGGAGATGGCTTGCCTCATCACATGCTCTTGCCTCTCATGTGCAGGCGAATCATCCCTCTGTCCAAGTCCCTTAGGATCAAGGCAGAAATTTATCGAATTTTTCTTTCTAACAGGTACAGTTCTTTTTCAGATACTGTCCACACGAAGTATATCAAAAATGTGCCGGGTGTTCCACTTAAGTTGATTTGATCTCGATGTCTGCGGAATAGATTTTTTGGATTCCATCCTCCGTTTCAAGGAGTAGAATACCTTCATCATTGATTCCAAGCGCCGTTCCAATATATTGCTCATGAAAAGTGCGGGCGACAATACGTTTACCGATGGTCACCGCAAACGATTCCCATAATTGCTTGATCGGAGCAAATCCATGTTTTCTATATTCGTCATACCTTTTTTCAAAGGTGGACATGATGGTTTGAATGAGTGCCGCTCTGTCTACCTTTTTATCTAGTTCCATTCTCAAACTCGTAGCGATCCCCTTTAGTTCATCAGGAAAATCCTCTGCCGTCTGGTTCACATTTATACCTGGACCAATAATGACCGCATGAACCTGATCAGCTTCTGCTTTTAATTCAGTCAAAATGCCCACGACCTTTTTGCCGTTTAATAAAATATCGTTTGGCCATTTAATAGATGGGCTGAGTCCTGTTTCTTGTGCGATGGCTTCTGCAATCGCTACAGATGCCAAAAGCGTCATCTGCGGCGCTTTATGTAATGGAATTTCAGGCCTTAGAATCAGACTCATCCAAATGCCTGTCCCATTTGGTGAATACCACGCTCGTTGAAGGCGTCCTTTTCCGTTTGTCTGATGATCACTGACAACAAGCGAGCCGTGGGGCGCTCCTTCATTGACGAGGTCATGGGCGATCAGCTGAGTTGAGGCAACTTCTTCTTGAAAGTAAATATATCTGCCAAACACCTCTGTTTCCAGACCAAAAAGAATTTCGTCCTCACTAATTTTGTCTGGTTTCCGAAGCAGGCGGTATCCTTTTCTTCTGACAGCTTCTACCTCATACCCTTCTTTTCGCAAATCCTCTATGTGCTTCCAGACAGCCGTTCGAGAGCAGCCAAGCTCATCACATATTTGCTGACTTGAGACAAAGTCTTGCTCAGATGCTGTAAATAGTTCAATTAATCGTTTTCTAATCGCTGATCGCATGCTATAAGCCACTCCTCTATGGCTTCTTTTCGGTTTTCCAACTGGTTTTGCAAAACCGCTTTTTTTACACAAGCAAGCTCTTCTGCAATCCATTTACCTGATGGCTTTTGCCGAAAGGCCATTAAATCTTTTCCTGACACTGCAAGGTCTTGAAGCTTTTTAATCGGCAGCGCATCATATGAATGCTTCGCCGCTTCCAGCTCGTCAAAGAAAATGCGGCGCTCATGTTTGAGCTGCGTGATTTTCAGGCTAGATAGCAGCACATGTTCACCAGCTTCAAACATCTTCTCCTCATCCCAGTTACAATCGACATATTTGCTAATGGCCACTGCTTCTTTTAGAACTTTCGTTGACAGCTTCCATTCTTTTAAGAAAGACACTGCCTCCGCCTCATCAAGACCAAGCAAATGGATAAAGGCCCCCCATACCTCCTCTAATCCATCCAGTAAATAATAAGGGAAGGCTTGCAAGGATTCATTAAACCCATACGTTTCAAGGCCTGGCAATTCTTCATACAATTGTGTTGATATGAGGACCTGAATGGCTTTTTCGCAGTAGCGGCCTTTTAAAAGCTTTTCCATTTCAATCTTTTTGCGCTCAACAGAAATGTTGGCAAGCAGGTGCTTATCTTTTTTCATGGCTGCCTCCGTCTTAGGAGAAAGCTCAAACCCGAGCTCGCTTAAAAAACGTACAGCTCTCATCATGCGAAGCGCATCCTCTTGAAATCGGCATGCAGGATCGCCAACCGTTTGGATCCATTTCCGCTCGATATCCTGTTTACCGCCTACATGGTCAATGATGTCACCATGAATATCCATGGCCATTGCATTTATCGTTAAATCTCTTCTTAAAAGATCTTCTTTGAGCGAGGAGATAAACGTCACTTCTTTAGGCCGGCGAAAGTCTTCATATTCAGATTCACTTCGAAACGTCGTGACCTCATAGCTGATCCCATCAAGTAAAACAATGACAGTGCCATGCGCTTTGCCTACATCCACTGTTTTATCAAATAAAGACTCTACTGTATCAGGCGTGGCATCTGTCGCAATGTCGATATCCCCAATTTCCCTGCCTAACAGGACATCTCTCACCGCACCGCCGACAAAATAAGCCTGATACCCATGTTCGTGCAGCGTATGTAAAATAGGGAGCGCATGTGTGAATGGTTCATTCATCTTCATCATCACCTTCGATCAATTCTAAGTAAAGATCTTCGTACTCTCTCACAATTTTTTCAGAAGAGAAATGAGCCTCAACACTAGACTTGGCTGCCATCGACACTTGCTCATGGAGCGATTTGTCTTTGAGTAAAGAGATTGCATATGCTGCTGCTCTATCTACATCGCCAAGCGGGACAAGAAATCCTGTCTCTCCATGTGTAATGACCTCTGGGATTCCGCCAACATCTGTCCCAATACAAGGTACTCCGCACGCCATTGCTTCAAGCAGCACAAGGCCGAAGCTTTCTTTCTCAGAAAGCAGCAGCTTCAAATCACTAATCGAATAAAGCTCCTCCACCTTCTCTTGCTTTCCTAAAAATAACACACGGTCCGTAAGTCCCAGTTTTTTCACAAGTTCGCATACAACCGATTTTTCAGGACCGTCCCCAATAAGAAGCAGTTTTGCATCCACCTGTTCAGACATCTTTTTAAACACTTGGATGACATCTTGCACTCGCTTCACCTTGCGGAAATTCGATACATGGATCACGACCTTTTCATCCTGTAACAGCCCATAATGTTTCTTCAGCACTTCATGATCTTCACGTAAATACACGCGCTCATCGACGAAATTATGGATCGTATCAATTTTTTGATCCGGTTTAATCAGATCATACGTTTGAGCGGCTAATGAATGCGACACCGCCGTTACGCGATCAGATGATTCGATGGCAAACCGGATGACTTCCTTTAATGATGGATCATAGCCTAAAACCGTAATATCCGTCCCGTGAAGCGTGGTCACGACTTTCACAGAGTGTCCAGTCATTTGCTTGGCCAAAAACGCACAGACAGCATGCGGGACTGCATAATGCGCATGAATAATATCTAGCTTCTCTCGTTTTGCTACTTCTGCGAGTTTACTTGCTAGTGCAAGGTCATAAGGCGGATATTGAAACACAGCATATTGATTGACATCTACTTCATGAAAATAAATATTCGGATACACTTTATTGAGTCTAAACGGAATACTTGAGGTAATGAAATGAACATCGTGCCCTTTTTCAGCTAAACGTTTTCCAAGCTCTGTGGCAATAATACCCGAACCACCGACACTCGGATAACAAGTGATTCCGACCTTCAATTTTTTCATAATTACCCCCCAAGTAAGTCATCATCCATCAGAAGTGGTTTCTTTGTCAGAAACCCTTCTGCAAAAGCTTTATTGACTTCCCTTCCATACATCGACTCTCTCATTTTGACAAAATCAATATAACCATTTACAAGCGGTGTCTCCACCGAATTTGCCGATTTCACAAATTGGCTTTGATACGCATGTAAACTCTCCATTTTTTGATCCATCTCGTCTGAAATATCAATCACAAAATCTGGACGATGATGACCGTTAATCATGTAATAATACATCTGGCTTATTTTATGCGCCGGCTGCTTGTATGAATCTTCAAATTTATGTATACCTGCAGAAAAAGCCGCCTCTTCTACAAGTGAACCCGCATGACCATGATCAGGATGTCGATCTTGGTGGTGCGGGGCAAAAATAAGTTTTGGTTTGTATGTTCGAATGACACCTGCAATTTCCTTTATCGCTTCGTCATTGATATAAAGTCCTCTATCTGGCAGCGTGAGCTGGATTCGAGTTTTGACGCCTAAAACAGCGGCGGCTGCTTTCGCCTCTTCTTTACGGCTCTCAACCGTTCCATTTGAAGATAATTCAGCCTGAGTCAAATCACAGATCCCGACACGCGCCCCTTTTTTTACGTATTTTGCAAGCGTACCGCCCATTCCGATCTCTACATCGTCGCTATGGGCACCGAATGCAAGGATATCAAGTGGTTTCATTTGTTCCTCCGTTTTTTGCTACTTCTCGAAAATCAAACGTCCCTTTATTTAAGTTCCTGACTAAAATTTCAGCAGTCCCCATATTGGTTGCAAGTGGTATGGCATACACATCGCAAAGCCGGATGAGTGCAGATACATCAGGTTCATGCGGCTGTGCGGTTAACGGGTCTCTAAAAAAGAGCACAAGATCCATTGCATTATCAGCAATCAAAGCACCAATCTGCTGATCTCCTCCAAGTGGTCCTGATTGAAAACGATGAATGGGAAGCCCTGTCGCTTCTTTCACTCTTAAACCTGTTGTTCCTGTTGCATAAAGTGTATGATCTGCCAAAATATCTCGGTACGCAATGGCAAATTGAATCATGTCACTTTTTTTCTTATCATGAGCGATTAAAGCAATGTTCATCAGGAATCCACTCCTTATATTAGTCGATGATGTTTTCTAAACCATAGACGAGTTGATCAATATGCATTACTTGTTCCACCGACAGCTTCACACCTGACATAAATGATGCACGATTATAAGAATCATGACGAATGGTCAAAGTCTGTCCGTCCATTCCAAACAGCACTTCTTGATGTGCAATCATGCCTGGAAGCCGTACGCTATGCAAGCGAATGCCATCGTAATCTGCTCCACGTGCACCTTCGATTAATTCTTTTTCTTCAGGATGTCCCTGCTTTTTGCTTTCTCTTACTTCTGCAATCATTTCAGCTGTTTTTAAGCCCGTACCGCTTGGAGCGTCCAGTTTTTTATCATGATGAAGCTCAATGATCTCAACATCAGGAAAGTAATTCGCTGCCATTTTGGCAAACTTCATCATTAAAACTGCACCGACAGCAAAGTTAGGGGCAATGATGCATCCTATGCCCTTTTCTTCTGTTAATTGCTGAAGCTCTTTTAGGTCAGCCTCTGAAAAACCAGTTGTCCCTACGACTGGACGTACACCATGTTCAAGTGCTTTTTTCGTATGCACTTTCCCAATTTCTGGTGTTGTCAGATCAATTAGTACATCAGGTGCTGTCTCTGAAAGACACACATCAATATCCGTATAAATGGGTGCATCAGATGTTGTATGAATGACATCAGATAATGTTTTTCCCTCGTGTGTATGATCAAGTGCTGCCACCAGCTCAAAATGGCTTGTTTCTTCTACCAACTTGACAGCCTCTATCCCCATTCTTCCTCTTGCTCCAGCGATTACTACTTTGATGGTTTGATTCGTCATCGTCTCTACTTCCCTTCTTTTTTCGTCCAGCGGTCTTTGTCTCTTGTATTGAATTTATGCATCACACGATCATGAGCTTCTTCAAGTGAAATATTGAGTGAATTGGCAAGGCATGTTAATACAAACAACACATCACCAATTTCTTCCTCCATGCTTTTTTCCGTTTCGGTTGTTTTTTTCGTCTTTTCTCCATAATAATGGTTAACCTCTCTTGCCAGCTCACCTAATTCTTCTGTCAGACGGGCCATCATGGCAAGCGGGCTAAAATAACCTTCTTTAAATTGTCCTATGTAATCATCTACTTCTTGCTGCACGTGACGCAGCGTTTTTTCATTCGTCATGAAGCTCATCCTCCTATCCATCTCTTACATGTTAGCGAAATCATAAATATTTGACAAATGTTTAAAACTCAGTTTGCTTGTTTCTCTCCCATACCATATAATATTATCGCTGTCTAAGCAAAAAAAGGAGTGATCTTTTGCTAAAAGAAATTCGTCTTAAAAATATCGTCTTTATTTTGATAGGATCTGCGATTTTTTCTTTCGGTCTTGTTCATTTTAATATGCAAAACAACTTGGCGGAAGGCGGATTTACAGGTATTACACTGCTTTTATATTTTCTATTTCACATTGACCCGTCTATTTCAAACCTTGTCTTAAACATTCCGATCTTTTTTATCGGCTGGAAAATGCTTGGCAGAACGATGTTTACTTATACAATTGTAGGAACAGTTAGTCTTTCAGTCTTTCTGGCTATCTTCCAGCGCTTTCAAATACATATGCCTCTTCAGCACGATTTAGCCTTAGCCGCCCTCTTTGCAGGTGTGTTTATCGGAACAGGCCTCGGAATTATCTTTAAATTCGGCGGTACAACAGGCGGCGTGGACATTATTGCCAGACTGATCAACAAGCATTATCAAGTAGCAATGGGAAGAACGATGTTTATTTTCGACGCGTGCGTCATTACCATCTCTCTTACCTATTTAAATTACAAAGAAGCCATGTATACACTTGTCGCCGTATTTGTTGCTGCGAAAGTGATCGACTTCATGCAAGAAGGCGCTTACGCTGCCAAAGGAGCAATGATTATTTCTGAAAAGGATGACATTATTCAAAAGAAAATCACTGAAGAAATGGAGCGCGGTGTGACGATTCTAAAAGGTGTCGGCTCCTATACGAAACAAGAACGCAATGTCCTTTACTGTGTCGTTCCAAAAAATGAGCTTGCCCATCTCAAAAGTGTTGTCACGTCCGTTGACCCTCATGCATTTGTATCAGTGAGTGACGTTCATGATGTACTCGGTGAAGGATTTACATTAGATGAACATAAAAAGCCGCTCAATCCCCATTAAAAAAAGAAGCACAAAAGCAGTGCTTCTTTTTTTTATGACTTCGGGTAATCAGCTTGCCGCTTTTGCTTCTTCTCTTTTTCAGCACGGTATTTACGAAACCCAACATACGTTAAAGTGAATAAAATGATACTCCCTGTTGTTAAGATGACCCAAAAAAGCGATGGATCGGCTTCATCTTGATCGACATGAGCGAACACACTTGATAAATCCTCTTCCAGCTTGGTAAGACGCTCAAGCTTTGTCCCACTCGAAGCTTTTAAAAATTCACCTTGCTCAATCACGTCCATGTGCTGCTTAATCGTGTGAAGCCTTTCAGGCGAAATATCAATGGTTAAACTCGGATAAATCATATCGTATAAAGAAACCAGCTCATTCCAAGTTTCATAGAACGCCGTTGATTCTGGATCTTTCACTTCCTTCTTCAATGCAGGAAATGACCCCATAATCGGCTTCTCTAACGAACCCCAAAGAGGCTCTGAACTAGATTGAATCGCATCGATCAGCATTCTAAACTGAGAGGCATATCGAAGTTTTTCGCGTTCATTTAAGTCTTCCTGCGGGAGTCCTTTAATGATATCTTGATAGCCAAGTGTAATTTGCCGGACCTGCGTATTCGTCAGAGTTCCACGCCAATTCTCAGCTTTAAATGTCTTTTCAACATACAATGCGACTTGTAGCGCCTCATCATATTTAGCTTGTCTCGTTAATTGAAAGATTGAATCTGATAGTTCCGTCAATTCTTGCAGCGCTTTAGCGGTTGTTTCCTCACCTTCCGCAGCAGCTGGATGTAAGACGAGAAAAAATAATAGAATCATCGCAATTGGCTTTCGTTTCATGCAAGTCCCTCCTAGCCCTTCTCCATACAGCGTATGAAGAAAAGGACAAGGTTAGACCAACATTGTTAAGGGAGTTCAAGCTTGTCCGATTTTTTGGAAATGACCAGATAATACGAAACGAGAAGAACAGCGATACTTAACCAAAATGTGACATAGCCAATCTCATTCGAATACGCAGAAAGCATAGAATAACGCGGCATCATACCAAATACATAATCAATCACATCATTATGTAAAATCCATATACCAGCGACAACCAAGTGGCGCATTTGAAAGCGGTAATATGGGGCAAATAATACAGCCTGAACCGCCATGGCAAAGTGTGAACCAATCAGCATATACCCTTCCCACGGAAAATCTTCAACAGAAACCAGCACGAAGATATTCATCCCTACGGCCCATAACCCATATTTGATCAAGGTGACAAGGGCAAGGGCTTCAAAATAAGGAGCGTGACGTTTCATCAGAAAAGCTAGTAATACAAATAAAAAGAAAAAGCTTGCCGTTGGGCTGTCTGGAACAAAAGGTAAAAAGATAGCCGGCGTCTCTACAAGCTGCGGAATATACCAGTAATAGCCGTACACAGTGCCAAGAAAATTGACAATGAGCACCAGCACAAGCATGTAGCGTGTGGCTAGCAGATATTGAATCCATCTCATATTTCTCTTCACTCACGATCTGTTAAAATCAGAAAAAAGCTGACAGCGCCAGCTTTTTTCTCCTTTGAGTATATCCTTGTACTTGCATTTAAACAACTGAATTATTTAGATTTGACCTCAGATAAATATTTCGAGAGTTTTTCAAGTTCTTCATCACTGCCTTTGAAGATGCCCTTAGGCATGTTTCCTTTTCCTTCTACAGCGATTTTCGCTATTTGTTCAGGTGTTAAGCCATTGTCAACAAGTGACGGCCCAGCTGCACCGCCTTGCATATTATCCCCGTGACAGGAGATACATGTCTGCTCTTGATAAATTTTATACTCTTCGGCTGAGGTGTCAATTTCTGCTTCTTTCTTAATTTCACCTTGCTTCGCTGCTGCTTCCCAATCATGAGTAGCAACAGATTCCCACGTTAAATATGTTGCTGCACCAACGGCAAGAATCATCATACCGACTGCAATCGGTCTTCTATATGGTCTACGTTCAGGACCAGAATCGAGAAATGGTGCGAGTAAAAGAGCACCAAACGCAATTCCAGGCATAATCATCGCGCCCACAACCGTATAGCTTCCTGCAGCAAATTCATATTTCAACAACTGGTACAAAAATAGGAAATACCAGTCTGGCAGCGGAATATAGCCCGTATCTGTTGGATCAGCCATCCGCTCAAGCGGAGGTGCATGAACAACAGTCAGGACAAGAAATCCAATTAAAAAAACGGCACCTACAAGCCATTCCTTTAAAAGAAAGTTCGGCCAAAAGGCTTCTGTTTTTCCCGGATATTCGGAATAGTCTTTAGGTATGTTAGGTTTTCTTTCTGCCGGTATTCTGGAATCTCCGACAAACTTCATCCCTTTTCCCCTATGCAAAGTCATCCCCTCCTCATTGAACATTCATCAAACGCAAAATTTTACAGCGGTCCAGAAATTCCTTGCTTACGAATCATAATAAAGTGGGCAGCCATCAGCCCAAATAATGCCGCTGGCAAGAAAAAGACATGGATAGCGAAAAATCTCGTCAGCGTTTGTGCTCCTACAATGTCAGGATGACCTGCAAGCAGCGTTTTAATCTCTTTTCCAATGAAAGGTGTCGCCTCTGCAATTTGAAGACCAACCTTCGTCGCAAACAGCGCCTTCATATCCCATGGTAAAAGATACCCTGTAAAACCAAGTCCAAGCATCACAAAGAAAATGAGCACACCTACAATCCAGTTTAGCTCTCTCGGCTTCTTATACGCCCCTTGGAAAAAGACCCGTAGCGTATGTAAAAACATCATCACGATTACTAGACTCGCACCCCAGTGGTGCATCCCTCTGACAATCTGTCCAAATGCGACTTCATTTTGCAAATAATAGACAGATTCCCATGCGTTTTTAATATCCGGCACATAATACATCGTTAAAAACATGCCCGAAAGGACTTGAATGACAGTCACAAAAAACGTTAAACCGCCAAAACAATACACAAAAGCAGAGAAATGATGCGCTGGATTGACGTGCTCCGGCACTTCATGATCCGCAATATCTCTCCATATCGGTGTAATGTCTAGCCGCTCATCTACCCAATCATAAATCTTGTTAAGCATCGTTACCCTTCCCCTTTCGGCACAGCTTTTCCAAGATAGAGGTATCCGTCCTTCACTTGCTGCTTATAATGGTCAAGCGGCGCAAGCGGCGGAGTTCCGGGTACGTTTGTACCATCCTTGTCGTACAGCCCATAGTGACACGGGCAGAAAAATTTGTTTGGATTTTTCGGATCACTGTTCCAGTTCACTGTACATCCTAAATGTTTACAGATTGGCGATAAAGCGACAATTTCATCCCCTTCTTTGTACACCCATGCTGACCTAGATTCCTTTGACTCATACCATGCATCTACTTGGTCAATTTTAAAGTCAAAGCGCTTCGGTTCCTTTGTCAATTCATCCACACTGACAACTTGAACCATATCCTGATCCTCTGTTCCTTTTAGCACAGGGTCAAGCGCAAAGCGAACCATAGGCATGAGCATTCCAGCGGCCATAAATCCCCCCACGCCGGTCAACGTGTAATTCAAAAATTGACGCCTGGACACTCCATGTCTCTTCTCGCTCATTTTTTTCTCCCCCCCTCAGGTCGTCAGCTACTTTATAACTGAATTAGAAAAAATTTCATAAAACTAGGACACCCTCATAATATATCAATCTATTCACAAGGTCAACAGCCTAAAAAGCTATGTACAATGCAAATGTAAGGGTTTTTATGAAGGGTTCCATTTTTGTAACAAAAAGTTCAAAATTTGTTCTACACTGTCTTGAATGACTTTTTGTTTTAATTCGACCTTTAAATGCTCCAATGGAACCGGGTGCAGCAAAAATAGCGACTCATTCACTTCTAACTGCTCTTTCCACTGATGATCGGAAGTGATAAATACGACATGCTGAAAATGTTCTTGTAATGATTGTTTCACTGCAAGTATGTCGTCTTGTTTACGATCATTGACTTCTAAATATGTATGTGGAGGAAAAAGAAACACTCTGCCTTTTAGCTGCCTTTCAAGATCCTCTGCCACTAGAATTGTAAACTCCCCTAAAGATGCGGTTTGTTTAATTTGGTTTGCACTGATCCTAATTAATGGAATGATAGCGGTATCAATGTAATCTTTAGATTGTAAAAAGCGTTCCGCGTCCTCCGCCTGAAACTTCATCTAGTTCCCCTCTTTCATCACATAAGCCCTGCCTGAATAGGGCAAGGCTTATTGGCTGACTTTATGATAATAGGCTTAATTCTTTGGCTAACTTATTAAACGTTTCTTGATCATGACGGTCAAGCGCTTCATCTATTTCTTTCATAAGCCGTTCTTTTTGGAAAGTAGCGATAGAGTGCTCTAATACTTTCTCAGCAAGATCCTTATCTTTTTCATTTTCATAAAGATCTTTAGGAATATGAGGATTTGTTTCTAGAACGGCTGCATATTCCGGCGAACGATAAGCGGAGCGGAAATTCAACTGAATAAACAAATCTTGCTGTTTATTCAAACGAATATCATGAAATGATTTTTCAGCATCTGTCGTCATGATGTTTTCTTTATAAAATCTAAAGGGAACTTCATCCACACAGTGTGTTGACATAATAATTCCCCTTGGGCAAAATTCTGCTTGCTCTACAAAATGAACCTTTTCCATCAAAGAGTCGTGACTCATTAAATAATTTAATATCCAAACACATTCTCTTCGCTTTAACTGATAATGGTTTAAGAACCACCGGATAAATTCCTTTTTTTCATTGACAGAAACAGGGGTCTGCATGTTATTCCCTCCTCTATCGTAAATTAAATTGCTATACCTGAATTATTCAACAAACCAGTTCTTCATTCCTGCAAACTATAAGGAAATTTCGTCTTCAATTCTTAAAATTGTTTCTTGAATTTCTTCATTCACGCCATCTTTTTGAAGAACTTTACGTAATAACGGTAAGGCTTCTTTTTGTCTGCCTTCTTCTAAAAGGAACGAAGCGTATTCGTATAAAAAGTCACGGTCCTCATCAAAATCAGGCAGAGCAAGTTTGAAATACTCAGCTGCTTCTTCGTATTCCTCTCGTCCAACAGAAGCAGAAGCAGCATACCAGTTCCATTTTGGATCATCTTCTCCAAAACTCTTAACTTCTTTGATGACATCGAGAATGTCATCATACAGCTCTTCATTTAAATAGATCGCTAGCAGTGTTTGAACCGCTTCAATATATCCTGGATCAAGGGCGAGTGCTTCTTGAAGCAGCTTTTTCGCATCTTCCGAATCGCCATTTTTCAAAGCAATCTTTGCCCCATATAAATATAACTCTTTGTTATACTCATCCATTTTAATACCTTCTTTTACTGCCTCTAACGCCTCATGATATAGTCCTTCTTCCTCATAGCTTTTGGCTAAAGGCATATAAAGTGACGAATAAGATGGATCCATCTCTTTTAGTACTGAAAGCTGCTGAATAGCTGTCTTCGTTCTGCCAGCCCTCATTGCTGTAAATCCGTAGCCAAAGAGTGTATTTGGGTCTGCTTGATCCTTTACCGCCTTTTCATACCATTCAAGCGCATCTTCAAATTCTCCAGCTGTGCTTAACGATTCAGCGAGACGCTGATATACATTGACGCCGCCAACCTCATTTTGTTGATCGGCCACTTTGTAGAAATAATCGGCTGCTTTCTTTGAAAGACCTTGAGAAAAGTACAATTCACCTAACGCGAAGTCAATGACGGCTTCATTAGGTAATAATTCTTTCGCTTTTAAAAGCTTTTGTTCACTCACTTCAAATAGCCCTTGCATTTGATACAAATCCGCCATTAACAATAAACTCTCTGGATACGCATCGTCATCTTCAGGAATCGTTTCAAGTACAGCAATTGCCTTCTCTTCTTCATCAGAGTCAATGAGTAGCTCTGCATAAAAACAGGTTAATCCAGTTTCCTCTGGATATAAATCATGTAAATCACTGATGAGATTCCGCGCTTTGTCAATATCTCCCCACTCATAATATAACTGAGCTGCCTGCGCCTTTTCTTCATCGTGTAGATGCTTCTCTGCTTGTGCAAGTGTTTGGAGTCCTTTTTCAGTCTCACCTGCCTCAACTAATTTTATGGCTTCTTGTAATGAACTATTCAAATCAAACCGTTCCTTTCTGTTTCCAAAAACCTAAACTGTTGTTACTTCATATCATAATCGACAGCTGCATATCCAGCAAATATGTTGCTCTTTTCACATGAAGCCATTTTTGTCTTTTAAAGACTCTTTTTCAATCAATACTTTACTAAACTGACGATTTGTAAACCGTAAACGCTAAAAAATCATGTTTGAATCAACAAAACGTTTTTTTTCAAGGTTTCACCTTGAGACAAGCTATGCTATCATTCTTTCAAATATGCAAAAGGAAAGAAAAAGCCTGAGGAAATCCTCAGACTGTTTTCGTTAAGTATTCAATGTGTTCAAAGAAATTTGGATAAGATACACGCACTGCATCTGTATCTTCAATTTCAATTGCTTGCTCTGTGATACATGCAGCAATTCCTAACATCATACCAATTCGGTGATCTCCGTAGCTGGAGACGACTGCGCCGCCCTTAAGGCTGGTTTTACCATGAATCTTCATTCCATCATCAGTTGCTTCAATATGAGCACCTAGTTTTTTAAGTTCTGAAACGACGGTATCAATTCGATTGGTTTCTTTTACTTTTAACTCAGCCGCATCTTTAATGATCGTTGTTCCTTCTGCTTGAGTAGCTAGAAGCGCAATAATAGGAATTTCGTCGATGAGTCTGGAGATGATATCACCAGAAATTTCAATCCCTTTTAAGGAAGATGTAGAGATGATTAAATCACCGTATGGTTCTCCGCCTTTTGCATCCACTTCATGAATGTCCAGGTTCGCACCCATTTGCTTCAGTACATCTATAATGCCAGTTCTTGTTTTGTTTAAGCCGACATTTTTCAATACAATCCGGCTGTTTGGAACGATAGATCCAGCTACTAGGAAAAAGGCAGCTGAAGATATATCTCCTGGGACAAATATATCTGTCGCTTTTAATGTTTGTCCCCCTTCAATGGAGACACTTTGTGCGTCTTCATGTAGCGAGACACCAAACATTGAGAGCATTCTTTCGGTATGATCTCTTGATTTATGGGGCTCAGTTAACGTCGTTGTTCCTTCTGCTTGCAGTCCAGCTAAAAGGACAGCCGACTTAATTTGCGCACTTGCAACCGGAGACTTGTAAGAGATGGCTTTTAGATTGCCCCCGCGTATAGAAAGTGGTGTATACTCGCCATTTGCTCTGCCATCTATTTTGGCGCCTAATTGTCTTAGCGGACCTGTTACTCGTTTCATTGGTCGTTTGGCAATACTTTCGTCACCGATCAGCGTACTGTGGAACTCACAGCCAGCTAAGATTCCCATCATTAAACGAATGGTGGTGCCAGAATTACCAACATCAAGGATATCACTCGGCTCTTTAAGCTCTTTCAGTCCTTTGCCGTGAATGACAACATCTGTTCCTTTTTGTTCGATGTCTACACCCATCTTTCTAAAGCAATCAATCGTACTTAAACAATCAGCTCCAGGAAGAAAGTTTTTCACTACTGTTGTCCCATCAGCGATAGCACCAAACATCACGGATCTATGAGAAATGGATTTGTCGCCAGGAATATGAATTTCTCCGTTCATAGGAGCATGTTTATGAATTTTCATGTTCGTCACCTCAGTCAGCATAAAATGTATCGTAATTCGCTCTATTTTTTATACAGAGTTCTGCCCGCTTGCGATCGTCATCTGTTTGAAAACTAATGCGTAAAATCCCGTTAATGTCTTCTCGTGTTTCAATAATACGGATATTCGTAATACTAATATTTTCACTTGCTAGATAACCTGTAATTTCAGAAATAACACCAGGATGATCCGGAACATCCACATAAAGATCATAAAAAGCAGGGATCGCTCCTTTTTTTCTTAGAGGAAGGCCATCACGATATTCCTTTGCATCTTGAAAATAAGAGAATAATCTCTCAGCGTCTTCTTGCTTCACAAAGGATTCGATGCGCTCAATCTCTTTTTTCCATTCCTGGAATCTGTCTAAAATCTTGTTTTTATTGTGCAAAAGGATATCGCGCCACATGGCAGGATTACTTGATGCAATACGGGTAATATCCCGAAATCCACCAGCTGCAAACCGTTTGACAAGAGGAAATTGCTCTTCAAAATGGTGCGCTTGATGCACAAGACTAGCAGCGACTATATGCGGAAAGTGACTGATGACACTTGTCACGGCGTCATGTTCTTCCGGCGTCATTTCTATAAAATGAGCATTCGTTCCCTTCAGCAATTCCATCAAACGATCAATAGCCTGACGACTTGTTACCTTTGCTGGCGTTAAAATGTAGAATGCATTTTCAAATAAGAAGTCTTTCGCTGCAATGACACCTGATTTATGAGAACCGGCCATTGGATGTCCACCAATAAATTGGTAGTGATCAGGCAACGTTTTTTCCGCAAAATTAACAACCTTCTGCTTTGTGCTACCCACATCCGTAATCGTTAGCTCTCTTTCAATTCCAGATGCTGCAATATCACTTAGCATTTTGATTGTTTGTTGAACTGGCGTTGCCAAAATAATGGTTGCTGATTCATGTAAACCTTCCATAAATGAATCGGCTGTTGCATCAATGATGCCAAGCTTTGTTGCAGCAACCATTTGCTCTTTAGCAACATCATAGCCTACAATTTTTTTATGAGGAAACTCTTTTTTAATTGACAGTGCAATGGAACCGCCAATTAAACCAAGTCCAGCGATTAATATGGTTTCGTTTGCTTCATTCATGTTCATCACCTGATTTTTCGTGAAAATTAAACAAGCCGTTTCAATAGCTGATATGTATAGTGGATGAGCTACAACGAAAGCCATATCCTATAAACAGGATATGACTTCATTGTTATGCTACGCACGAATGCCTTCTAATAAATTGGCGAGTGTAGTTAAAATTTCTTCATTTTGCTCCTTCGTTCCAACAGTAATACGCAAAGAAGTTGGAAAGCCGAGTGCTTTACCAGAACGAACAATATAGCCTTTTTTCAATAGGGCATTGAACAGTTCATCTGCATCTCTTTGAAAATCAATCAGCACAAAGTTTGTTTGAGATGGATAGATAAACAGCCCAAAGCGGTCTGCAAATGCTTGATATTGCTTGAGACCTGCTTCATTTTTTTGTCTGCACGATTGAATGAAGTCTTGATCTTTTATAGCAGCACGCGCAGCTGCCTGAGCGATACGACTTGTATTAAATGGCTCTCTCGCTGGTTCAATGGCAGTAATCAGTTCCTCTGACGCAATCCCGTACCCTACTCGAAGTGCTGCCAGTCCATATGCTTTAGAAAACGTTCGGAGCACAATGACATTTTGATAGGAGTTTAATAAAGATAAACTATCCGGAAAGTCTTCCGCACGAACATATTCAAAATACGCTTCATCTAGAACGACAAGCACGTGAGCTGGCACTTGATCTAAAAATGACACGAGCTCAGATTCTGACAAATGATTTCCCGTCGGATTATTTGGATTACATACCCAAACAACCTTCGTGTTTTCATCAATCGCAGCCAGCATCCCCTTCAGATCATGAGCTCCTCCGTCTAAAAGCGGCACTTCACGAATTTCTGCATGTTCAATCACTGCATTGTGACGATATTGCGGAAAAGATGGAGATGGGATAACGGTATTTGTATGTTGGTCAAGGAATGCTCTAGCAATAATTTGCACAAGTTCATCTGAGCCATTCCCGAAAATTAATTGTTTTTCATTTACTTGAAGAAATGCAGCTAGCTCCGATCTTAACTCTGCGCTGTATCCATCTGGATAAATCGCTAAGTGTTCGAGCTCAGCTTGTATGGCCTCTTTTGCATGTGTGGAACATCCAAAAGGGTTTTCATTTGAAGCCAATTTCACAATTTTATCTAATTGATATTCTTTTTTGACCTCTTCAATTGGTTTCCCAGGTTGATACGGTTTTAGTTGTTTTAATTGATCTTTGATTTGCAACATGTTTCACCTCATTTGAATGAATAGAGGGGACTAAACGTTTTTGCATATGTTTCAAATTCTCTTAGTGCCTCCTGACGTGTATCACTTGCAATCAATTGTTCTTGAAGCTCTTCAATTTTTTTCACAAGGGCACTGCCTACAACGACACCATCACTTATTTTATTCATTGAGTCAACCTGTTCTCTTGTTGAAATGCCAAAACCTACAGCAACCGGAATTTGACTCTGCTGTTTGACTTGCTGAATAAAATCAGTAATCGACGCGTCAAAGGATTGTCTGACACCTGTAACGCCGAGAGATGAAACACAATACACAAAACCTTCTGCCTGCTCTACAATTTTTTCTAATCGCTCCTTGCTTGTTGGTGCAACGAGCGATATATATGAAATGTCATGTGTTTGACAGTTCTTCTGAAGCTCGCTGCTCTCTTCAAACGGCAAGTCGGGTGTTAAGAGTCCCGAAATATGATTTTTGCGCAGTAAAGCGAAAAAGTATTCTGTGTCTAATTGTAACACAGGATTATAATACGTAAATAGAATTAGAGGAATTTTTACACCGTTTTTTTTCATCTTCCCTGCTAATTCTATCGCTTTTACGATATTCATGCCATGATGTAAAGCTCTTTTAGAAGCTCTTTGAATCACAGGACCGTCCGCTAATGGATCGGAATAAGGAACACCTAATTCAATCGCATGTGCACCCGCTGCTTGAAGAGCGACGGCTAAATCAATGGTCACCTCTTCTGATGGATCACCTGCCGTGATAAAGGGAATGAATAATTTCTCACCTTGTTCTAATTGAAATGTGATCATTTTGTTTCGCCCTCACTTTCAAGCACATTCATTAATGTATGCACATCCTTATCTCCTCTTCCTGACAAGCAGACAAGGACAATGTCGTCTTCATTCATGTTCTGGCTCACTTCAAACGCTTTGGCTAAAGCATGTGCCGATTCAATCGCTGGCAGGATGCCTTCTTTTTCTGTGAGCAGCTTTAATGCATCTAGTGCTTCTTGATCTGTGGCACTCACATATTGAACCCGTCCGCTCGCATGCAAGTATGCGTGCTCTGGTCCAATTCCAGGATAATCTAAACCCGCCGAAATAGAATATGGCTCAATAATTTGACCAAATTCGTCTTGAATTAAGTATGTCAAAGATCCATGTATGACACCTTTTGTTCCTTTTGTGATGGTTGCTGCATGAAGCGGGGTGTCAGTTCCTTTCCCAGCAGCTTCTACGCCAATGATATCGACCTCTTCATCTAGGAACGCCCGGTACATGCCAATGGCATTACTACCGCCGCCAACACAGGCAATGACTTTATGAGGAAGCCGGCCTTCCTTTTCAAGTATCTGTGCTTTTGCCTCATCACCGATCATCCGCTGGAATTCACTGACGATTTGAGGATATGGATGAGGCCCTACAACTGATCCAATCATATAAAAATGGTCACTGCAGTGCTGAACCCAGTAACGGATGGCTTCATTGGTTGCATCTTTTAATGTTCCGTTCCCGCTTGTGACAGGTATGACCTCAGCGCCGAGCAGTTTCATTCGGAACACATTGAGTGATTGTCTTTCCACATCTTCTTTCCCCATAAATACAGTGCAGGATAAGCCGAATTTTGCTGCCACGGTGGCAGCAGCTACGCCGTGCTGTCCTGCTCCTGTTTCGGCGATGATGTTTGATTTCCCCATTTTTTTCGCTAGCAGCGCCTGCCCAAGCGCATTGTTAATTTTATGAGCCCCTGTGTGATTTAAATCTTCTCTTTTCAAGTAGATTTTTGAGCCCCCGAGATATGCTGATAATTGATCCGCGTATGTGAGGGAAGTCGGTCTGCCTGAATAGTTTTGCAGAAGCGATATATACTCCTTTTGAAAAGCAGGATCTTCTTTTAATTCACGAAAAGCTTGTTCGATTTCTTCTAGTGGCTGCATGAGCGTTTCAGGAACAAATTTCCCTCCGAATTCTCCATATCTGCCAAGCTCATTTGGATATGCGTACATCGTTTAACATCCTTTCTTCGAGCGCTTTTATCTTTGTCGTGCTTTTCTTCCCGTTTTCTTCTATTCCGCTTGAAAGGTCAATGGCGTCTGGACCATAAGCAAGCAGGTCTGTTATTGTTTCTGGCGTCACCCCGCCTGCAATCACGCAAGTTTTCCCCAGCTGTTTTGCGTGCTGAACATATGAAGGCACCGCCTCCCATGCAAAAGCTGTTCCAGAACCGCCCCTCATTCCCTTTACTTTCGAATCAATGAGAAAACCATCGACAAATGGCGCGAATGTCGTCATATTTTTAAGTGTGTCGTTTAAATGGGGCTCGTGATGGAACACTTTCCAAACTGCAGCCCCTGTTTGTTGTTTGATTTCCTTTGCATCTTCTGGTTTCTCATCTCCATGAAGCTGCACGATATCTAAGGGTAGGTCGTTTGCGATATCACACACTCTCTGTATCTTTTCATTCACAAACACACCCACAATATCTTTCGTGCAATTGACTTGTGACAGCCAGTGCTTTATTTGATCTGGATGGACCTCTCTTTTACTTGGCGCAAGGATAAATCCGATGGCATCCGCATGAGATTGCGAGATGCAAGCGACATCCTCTTGTGAGACAGCTCCGCAATATTTTAAATAAGGCTTCATTCTATTCATTCTCCAAACAATGCCTGAACGGCTTTTTCCTGTAATGGTTCTCTCATGAAAGATTCACCAACAAGGACAGCACCTGCTCCATGCTGTTTCACATAGGTCAGGTCATCAAATGTCTGAATGCCGCTTTCACTCACTAGTAATACATCCTTTGGAACAAGTGGTGCGATTTCTTTTGTTTGTTCGAGTGTTGTTGTAAATGTATTTAAATTCCGGTTGTTCACTCCAATGATCTCAGGAGTAAACACATTCAAAATATTCGCTAGTGTTTGTGCTGCATGTACTTCAACGAGGACATCCAGCCCTTTTTCCCTTGCTTCAATATAAAGCTCGTGCAGTTTTTTCGGTTCAAGTACTTCTCCAATCAATAAAATGGCATCAGCCCCTATGCGTTTTGACTCTTCTACTTGTATGGAGTCAATAATGAAATCTTTTCTTAAAATAGGGCGTGTGATGTGTTCTTTGATAAGGGACAGGTACTCGTTTTTCCCTTGGAAAAACGGTTCATCCGTTAAGACAGATAGACAATCTGCGTTTGATGATTCATATGCTTTTGCTGTCTGTAAAGGATCAAAGTTAGGCTGAATGACTCCTTTTGAGGGAGATGCTTTTTTCACCTCAGCAATGAGTCCGATTGAGCGGTGAGGGTTCATCAGTGCTTCTTTAAATGATCGTCTTTCAAAATGTCCATCAGCAGGTAATTGCAAGGTTTGGACATGTTCTTTTTTGCGGGTAATAATGTCATTAAGCATAGATCTCTTCCTCTTTCGTTTTTTGTTTTAAACGGGCTAATTGTTCTTTGGCTGCCCCGTTTTTAATCGTTTCTAACGCTTTGATTGTTCCTGCCATCAAACTCTCTGACTTTCCTGCCACATATAAAGCGGCTCCTGCGTTCAGCGCTGTAATATGAAGGGGCGCTCCTCCTGTTTGATGATTCAATATATTCTGAATCAATTTGGCACTTTCTTCCGGTGATTGAACCTGAATGTCTGATAAATGCCCTTTTTCAAGTCCAAAGTCTTCTGGGTTTAACGTATATTCTGTCATCACATCTTTTTTAAGTTCAATAACATACGAATTCGCTGTAATGGTTAATTCATCCAGTCCATCTTCTCCGCAAACAAACAGCACATGTTCTGGCTCTAAAGGGGCAAGCGCTTTTGCCATGAGCTTTGCCTTTTCCTTTGAATACACACCGATGATTTGCTTTTTGGCTTGCATTGGGTGGCAAAGCGGCCCTAATAGGTTAAATACCGTCCGAAATCCGAGCTGCTTGCGAACAGCTGCTACTTGTTTCATAGATGAATGATAGAGAGGGGCGAATAAAAAGCCCATGTTTTTCTCTTGTATTTGCCGTCTTGTTTCTTCAGGTGTGGACTGAATTTGAATGCCAAGGCATTCTAGCACGTCGGCACTTCCGCTTTTGGATGAGACCGAACGATTTCCATGTTTGGCGATTTTAGCACCGGCGGCGGAAGCAACGATGGCGGCGGCGGTTGATATATTAAATGTCGATAAACCATCGCCTCCCGTTCCGCACGTATCAACGACATCAAGCGATCCTTCCATTGGCGCTGCATTTTTCCTCATGGCTTTCACAAATCCTGTCATCTCTTCAGAGGTTTCCCCTCTATGTGCTAAAATGGCGAGACTGGCAGCGACTTCAGCATCTGTTAAAGAGCCGCTCATCATATCATGCATCAGCCGGTTCGCTTCATTTTCTGATAGACATCCTCCATTAACAAGAGCTGATAGTCGTTGATTCATCTTGCACACTCTCCTTCTCTGAAAAAATTTGTTCAGCAAGCTGAATGGCTTTCAAAAGTGCCCCGGCCTTGTTGCATGTCTCTTCCCATTCGTTTTCCGGAACAGAATCAGCGACAATGCCAGCACCTGCTTGTATAGAAGCGGTTTGATTTTTCACACTCATCGTGCGAATGGTAATACAGGAGTCAATATTGCCGTCAAATCCAATATAAGCAATACAGCCACCATACGTTTCTCTTGGCTCAGGCTCCATTTCATTTAATAATTGCATCGCCCTAATTTTCGGAGCACCTGTCAATGTACCTGCTGGGAAAGCGGACATGAGCGCATCAACTGGATGCGTATCTTGCTTCAGCTTTCCTGTCACAATAGAGATGATGTGCATGACGTGTGAAAAGTTCACGACTTTTGTAAAAGTCGGGACGGACACGCTGCCGTATTCTGCCACGCGTCCAACATCATTTCGGGCAAGATCTACTAACATGTAGTGTTCTGCTTTTTCTTTTTCATCATCTAGCAGTTCTCTTGCTAAAGCAGCGTCTTCTTCTTTTGACATTCCTCGTTTTCTTGTACCTGCAATTGGATGAATTTCTAAGTGCCCATTTTTCGCATGGATTAATCGTTCTGGCGAGCTGCCGACTAAGTCTCGATCTTTTAGTTTCATAAAATACATATACGGAGATGGATTGACAATCCGAAGCACGCGATACAATTCAAATGAGCTCACCGTCACAGGAATGTCAAAGCGCTGTGATAGTACACCTTGGAAGATATCGCCTGCTCTAATGTACTCCTTGATTTTTTCGACGTCCTTTAAAAATTGCGATTTTTCATATGTTGAAGTCACCTGTTCAAAGGACGGCGCTTCGTTCATATTCCCTGATAAAATCAGTTCTTTCATATCAATCTTTGTGTGAAGCTGCTGAATCATACGTTCGAGTCGTTTTTGATTTTTCTTATATGCTTGTATTTTTTCATCCTCTGTCTCATGACCGGACAGCTGAGTATATTGAATAAAATGAACATGATTTGTTTCGTGGTCAAACGCAATCATCGTTTGACAAACAAATAATGTGCAATTATCTGTTGTTGATGCCTTCTTATGCGGCATGACAGAAGGTTCGATGTTTGGGATAAGGTCGTAGCTTAAGTACCCAACAGCTCCGCCTGTAAACGGGATATCAACATCCGGCGTCTTGATTTGATATTGCTCTTTCATCCAGTCGAGTAAATCTTTCAGTTCTGCTTTTTGCATCACTGCCTCTCCCGTAGCGTCACGTGCAACATATTGGCCTTGTTCATCATGTAAAGTTAAAAAAGGGTGTAATCCGATGAAGGAATATCTCGACCAGCTGGAAGATTCGTCTTTGCTTTCTAGTAGATACACAATATCCTGTTTCAGTTTCTCAACAATTTGAATCGGTGACAGGGTATCTACTGTAATGGTTTCAACAATCGGAATCGTTTTGTAAGACGTACTGTCTTTTAAAAATTGAGTCAGGTTTGATTGGGAATTCATAAGCACACTCCTTAAATGGGATTAAGGAGAATGAGGGGACATATAGAGGGTTTGTATGAGTATACGAAATAAGCCTAAAAGAGGCTCGCTCTTTTAGGCAGTATGATTAAATAGAAGTATCGTATCTCTGCTCAACTCTACTCATCTCAACTACCCTAGTCTCATTCTCATCTTCTCTAAGCTTGCAATGCCGTTTACACCTGTATGTAAACTTCGGCTGTTCATATCGTATTATAACTCTTTGTTTTTTGTCAACTGTAAATCAGGACGAAGCGTGACGGCTCCTTCCAAGTATACATGCTGTATATCTTCCTGCTTAGTATCTGTCTGGACGGTCATTAAGACGCGAATGCACTGCTTTAAGCCTCCATGAATGTCCAGCTCCTGCATACAAGTGACAGGCACATAGGTCCAGCCTTCAAACTGACGAAGTGCTTTTGCCGGAAAAACGGAGTGAATATCTTGTGTAGCTGAAATCAAGATCTGCACGACACGTTCTGGATCTACTTGGTTTTTTGAAATGATGGCTTCTAGCAGCTGTTTCGTTTTGTTTAACACTTCTGTTTCTGTATCTTCTGTTACGGTTGTAGCCCCACGTATCCCGCGAAACATCACAGACATCCCTCCTCCCGTTTCCATTCTTCGAGCCAGTGATATAGCTCATCTTTTGTGAAAGCTTGCAAGGTGACGTCTCCAATTTGTTTTAATAAAACAAATTGAACGCTCCCGCCTCTTGCCTTTTTATCGCCAATCATGCGATCGACAAATGTAGTAGTTGAAATATCTTGCGTGACTTGTACCGGGAATCCTAATTCTTTCATCCACAGTTTGAATTTCTCACGATTTAAGCTGAGTCCTAGCTGCTTTTCACTCACATATAAAGCAAACTGCATGCCAATTGCAATGGCATCTCCATGCGTGATGGTTCCGTATCCATACTCTGCTTCAATGGCGTGCCCAAGTGTGTGTCCAAAATTCAAAAATGCACGTACACCTTGTTCTTTTTCATCTTCTTGGACAATCGACGCTTTCACTTGAATCCCTTGATACAGCATATGTGCCAGCTCGCCCTTTGATAATTCCGTCAAAGAACGAATGGACATCAGTTCTGATAAAAAGTCTTCACTTGAAATCAGCGCATGCTTGATGACCTCGGCAAAGCCCGATCTCAGCTCTGTTTGTGAGAGCGTCTCTAGCATACTTGTATCATAGATGACGGCCGCCGGCTGATGAAACGCACCAATCAAATTTTTGCCGAGCGGATGATTGATTCCTGTTTTTCCGCCGACTGCACTGTCATGTGCAAGGAGCGTGGTTGGAACTTGAATAAAATCAATGCCTCTCATATAAGTGGCAGCAGCAAAGCCAGCCAAGTCCCCAATCACCCCGCCTCCAAGCGCAATGATGCAGGAGGAGCGGTCGAGCTGAAATTGGATGGCTTTCGTATGAATCTGCTCAAACTGCGTAAAAGATTTTGATTGCTCTCCGTTTGGCACAACCACTTTTTGCACAGACCATTTCTGCTTCAGTAGTTGAACCATTTCATCTCCGTAAATGGCATCAACGGCTGAATCTGTCACGACGAGGAGCTTCGTAAAGGAACGCCCAGTGGAAGTCATCAAGTCTACAATATTGTGTCTAATCCCGTCACCGATATATACAGGATAAGTGGCTGAAGACGTCTTCACTTCCAGTGTTTTCATTAAAACTCCCTCTGAAGCTGGCGCATTTTGTCAACATTTTCTTTAATCCGGTCAATTTGGTCAAGACCAAACTGCTCTACCACTGCATTGGCAATTTCCCAAGCGACCACCGCTTCTGCCACAACACTTGCGGCTGGAACAGCGCAGCTATCAGAACGCTCAATACTTGCAGAGAACGGTTCTTTCGTTTCAATGTCAACGCTTTGCAGCGGCTTATAAAGCGTTGGGATTGGTTTCATAACCCCTCTTACGACAATCGGCATGCCTGTTGACATTCCGCCTTCAAGACCGCCTAAACGATTTGTTTTTCTCGTATAGCCCTTTTCCTCATCCCAAATGATTTCATCATGGACTTCACTGCCGTATTTAGAAGCTGCCTCAAAGCCAATACCGAATTCCACGCCTTTAAAAGCGTTGATACTAAGGACAGCGCCAGCAAGCTTGCTATCTAATTTGCGGTCATAGTGAACATAGCTGCCGACTCCAACTGGCATGCCTTCAACGATCACTTCAACAATGCCGCCAATTGAATCACCGTTTTTCTTGGCTTCGTCAATGGCATCCATCATTTTGGGACCAGCTTCACTGTCATAGCAGCGAACAGGTGATTCTTCTGTTACTTTTTGCAAATCTTCAATAGATTCATATGCAGTATGAGCTGCTTTCACTCCGCCGATTTCAAGGACGTGACCAGCTACTTTGATTCCAAGGTGGGCTAAAATTTGTTTGGCTACTGCTCCCGCCGCAACACGAACCGTTGTCTCACGCGCTGATGAACGCTCTAATACATTACGCATATCACGGTGGCCATATTTAATCGCTCCATTTAAATCCGCATGCCCAGGTCTTGGACGAGAGATTTGACGCTTCATCTCACTCTCTTCTTCTTCGGTAATCGGCTCTGCTCCCATCACCTTTGTCCAGTGCTTCCAATCATTGTTTTCAACGACAAGTGTAATAGGAGAGCCTAATGTTTTCCCGTGGCGAACACCACTTAACACTTTCGCTTGATCTTTTTCAATCTGCATTCTTCTTCCGCGGCCATGACCTTTCTGCCTTCTAGCCAGTTCATAATTGATGTCATCCTGCTCTATGTAAAGTCCCGCTGGAACTCCTTCAATAATAGTGGTCAATTGTGGACCATGTGATTCACCTGCTGTTAAGTACCTCATGACTTATTCTCCCTTCATCGCATTAACGCTTTTAAGTAAAAATATAATAACACACTTACTACTAAAAAGTCAGCTAGATCCCCTTCTTTTGATAAAAGAAAGTGTCTGCTGATGTCAGTCCAAACTTTTCTGGATGAAAAATTTGTTCTGTAGAACCAACAAATAGCACGCCGTTTTTCTTTAAGCTGTTGCTCATTTTTAAGTAAATTTCTTCCTTTGCCTCTTCTGTGAAATAAATAAGAACATTTCGGCAGACGATGAGATCAAGCTGCTTTTCATATGGATCTGCTAATAGGTTGTGTTTCTTAAATTGTATATGCCTTCTGATCTCATCTTTCACCGTGTAAAATGAAGCATCTTCTTTTGTGAAATATTTTTGTTTGATCTGTTCAGGCACCTCTTGAAGGGAGCGTTCATGGTATCTCCCTTTTTGCGCTGATTGAAGGACTTTATCATCAATATCTGTTGCGATAATTTGGAAGTCCTTTACAAGGGGATGGCTTGAAAGCAGCATCGAAAGGGTATACGGCTCTTCTCCAGTCGAACATGCTGCACTCCAGATCTTTAGACTCCCACTGTTTTTCGAAAGCAGCGGAAGGATTTTTTGATCAAGTACTTCCCAACGCTGATAGTTTCGGTAAAATTCTGACACATTAATGGTCATTCGGTCCATCGTTTCTTCTAGTAGTGCTCTGTCCTTTTCAAGAGCAGCTGCGAATGCTTCAAAATCTTTATATCCTTTTTTATCATATAGTGATGTTAATCTTCGTTTCATTTGTGCTTCTTTATATAAATTCAGATCAACCCCGGTCAGTTTTTTCCATTTTCCAACAAATACTTGATATTGATCCATCAATGTCCTCTCCTGTCTCATCTATCTTTGTCCTAGTATAGCTGTTTTTATCAAAAATTTGTATCATCTCATGCGAATTTCGTATAGAAACCTCAATATAAAAAAGCCAAAGTGATCATTTGATGAACACCTTGGCTTGAACATTAATAAATCCAGCTTGAGATCGTTTGATCCCATTTTGTCAGTTCTTCTTGTTTAAAGAAAAGATTGATCTCTCTTTCAGCACTTTCTGGTGAGTCTGAGCCATGGATAATGTTTTTGCCAACGGTTAATCCATAGTCGCCTCTTATCGTACCCGGAAGTGCTTCCTTCGGATTTGTTTTTCCGATAATTTGCCTTGTTACATCGACTACCTGTTCACCTTGCCATACCATTGCAAATACAGGTCCTGACGTAATAAAGTCAACCAATTCCCCGAAAAATGGTTTTTCTTTATGTTCTCCGTAATGTGTTTCTGCCACTTCTTTCGGAATACTCATGAGTTTAGCACCAACAAGCTGGAGCCCCTTTTTTTCGAATCTTGACACAATTTCACCGATTAATTGTCTTTCCACACCATCAGGTTTGACCATAAGAAATGTTTTGTCCATATACGTTTTCCACCCCGTCGTTATGTATGTATAGGCTTACATTGTTACAAAGTGATCGTATCATTTTTTTTTGTAATAATCAATTTTTGACAAAAATTTTCACAAAAAAACCAATCAACTAGAAGTTGATCAGAATTTTCGTTTTCCAATATACTTTGCAATTGAGGCTAAAGACGATTTAGCCCGCCCGCGCGGAAGCAGATCAAGCTGTTCAAATGCTTTTTTCAAATACATTTCACTCACTCGAATGGACCGGTCGATGGCATCTGTTTGTTTGAGATGTTCAATGACAGGCTTCAGCTGTTTTTCTGTCGTTTCACTATTGACCAGCTTCAACTGACCTTCTAATGTTGGATTCTGAAGTGCATATAAAACGGGGAGGGTCACATTCCCTTGTAAAAGATCTCCGCCAACAGGCTTGCCTAATTCTTCTTCAGTTGACGTGAAATCAAGAACATCATCAATGATCTGGTAAGACATGCCGACATAGTATCCAAACCAGTAAAGGGCCTTATGTGTTTTTTCATCTGTCCCTGCTGCTATTGCACCTAGTTGGCAGCTGCCTGCAATAAGCAGGGCTGTTTTCCGCTTGATTCTTCTTAAGTATGTACGAAGGTTTTGATCCATGTTGTATTTGTCTTTTACTTGCTCAATTTCACCGAGACAGAGCTCAACGACCATTTTTGACAAAATTTCATGTGCCATTGGGTGATTGATTTTTGTCATGTACTCAAGCGATCTTGCAAATAAGTAATCCCCTGTGTACATGGCAATTCTGTTGTCCCATTTTGCCTTAATGGTTGGTTTTCCCCTTCTTAATTCTGCATCATCAATGACATCATCGTGAACAAGCGACGCCATATGAATTAATTCCAGCGCTACGGCTACGTATTTAATTTTATTAATGTCATAGTCGCCAAACATGCCTGAAAGGAGAACAAAAACGGGGCGGATTCGTTTTCCGCCCGCTTGCAGCAAATGAAGACCCGCTTCACTTAATAATGCATAATCAGAGCGAACTGTTTGTTCAAGCTCTTTTTCGATGATATCGATATCATGATTTAAAAAAGAGATCATTGCTTTTAGTTTCATTATTTTCACCCAAATATCGTTTATTCAAAGCTTTTTGCCGATATGTGTTGCTGCTACACCGCCTGTAAATGGATGATACGTGACATCTGACAGACCAGCCTCTTCAAAAAGAGCCGCCAGCTCTTTCATGCCAGGGAACGTTTTGGCTGATTCTTGAAGCCATGAATACTCCTGATAGCTTTTGGCAAACAGCTTGCCAAAAAGCGGCATAATGTATTTGAAATAGACAGCATACCCTTGTTTAAACCCTATCATCTCAGGCTGTGATGTTTCGAGGCAGACAACCATCCCCCCAGGCTTCACCACGCGCGTCATTTCCTTCAGCACCGTTAAGTAATCAGGGACATTTCGAAGTCCAAAGCCGATCGTGACATAATCAAATGAGTCATCCTCAAAAGGAAGCTCCATTGCATTGCCGTGAAGCAGTTCAATTTGATTGTAGCCGCCTGTTTTTACCTTCGTTTCCCCAACACTCAGCATATTTTTACTGAAATCAAGGCCTTTGACCTCGCCATTTTCTCCAACGGCATCTGCAAGCGCAATGGTCCAATCGGCTGTCCCGCAGCATACATCTAATGCTTTGGCTCCTTTTTGAACATTCATAAGCTTCATTGTTTTATCACGCCATTTTTTATGCTGCTTAAAGCTAATGACAGAGTTCATTTGGTCATAGTTTTTATAAATTTTTTCAAATACACCGTGTACTCGCTGTTCTTTTGATTGCTGCATGTCTTACCCTTCTTCCACTTTCTGATGGTACGCAGGTTCATTTTTCATATGATCCAAGCGATTTAATAGCTCTTTTTGAACGACCGGAGATGAAACAAGATGCTGCTGGATGGATCGTCTGGCTTCTTCATACCCTTCATTCTCAAAGTTGTCAAAACATGTATAGGCGTCCGTATAGCTATCGTTCAAAAAAAGTTTTAAATGTTTGTCGTCTTCTGCTTGTTTCATAAAACGCTTATACACAAGGAAGCGACTTGCAATTTCATTCCAATGCGTTAATTGAAAGTGCTCAGAAATTCTTTGGAATAGCGCAGATTCCACCGTAGCTACACTTTTGTAAAAGCGGGCTGCATCTTGAATGGACCGATCATACAGTCTAATTTTATGTTCATTAATCTCTTTGATCGCCGTAGCGAGTGTGCGGATCATGTAAATGTCTTTCATGTCAGAGAGAAGAGAATAATAGAGACCGCTGAAATAGTCTCCAGCTAGGATGGTCAGCTGACGATTTTTGAATTCGTCTTGTTTGATGGCTGCAGCAGTTGTGACTTCGTCATGGGTATCAAGGGCAATTTGCACAAGCATCGCCGTTAAAATATAATTTTCTTTTTTCTCAGCATCGATTTGAGCTTCATCAAACATTGCATGGAAAAGAAGGAGCTTGTCTTCATCGATGAGCGGCGCACGCAAATGCTTGGCCAAATAAGGATGAGAAAGCTTTTTATTTAATTTTATATTCAGATTCGATAAAATTCCGTAGATGTCTTGCAAAGATATCACCCTTGTCCCAAAAATTACAGTTTCATATGTAGTCCTGCACATTGTATAGACATTTATTATACCATATCAAGTCTGACTTTCATGCTATCAAGTGCATACTCGTGCGTTATTTCTTTGCTTCGCTTTGAATTTCACCGAAGCTTGTTTGAATGACAGCATCGCCTCTTACTTTGATAGCTGATGTATGCTCAGTAAATTGTGCGATAATGACTTCACCTTTATCAAGTTTTTCGGAATGGTGAAATCTTGTATCAGAGCCTCTAGTTAAGCCGATTACATTTACACCATTATCAATGGCTTTAATCACCACAAAATCAGATGCTTTATTTTCACTCAATCTGTTCACCTTCCATCTATTGATTAGTCGTTTTTAATAAAGGAAAGGACCTCTGCTCTTGCTGCCGCATCATTTGCAAATGTACCGCGCACTGCTGAAGTGACCGTTTTAGCGCCAGGCTTTTTCACTCCGCGCATCGTCATACACATATGCTCTGCTTCAACGACAATCATCACACCATGTGGATTTAAAGTTTCCACCATACTATCAGCAATGGTTGATGTAATGCGTTCCTGAAGCTGCGGACGCTTGGCAACAGCCTCTACTGCTCTTGCCAGCTTACTTAGTCCCGTTACTTTTCCGCCGCGGGGAATATATGCGACATGGGCTTTTCCATAGAATGGCACAAGATGGTGTTCACACATTGAATGGAAAGCAATATCTTTTACAAGAACGAGTTCCTCATGATCTTCACCAAAAATGGTTTTAAAATGTTCTTTTGGATCTTCATTTAATCCCGAGAACACTTCTTCATACATTTTTGCTACTCGTTTTGGGGTATCAAGAAGTCCTTCACGATCCGGATCTTCTCCGATTGCTTCTAATATATCGCGTACAGCGCGTTCGATTCGTTCTTTATTTATTTCACTCATGTATTATATCCTCCAAAGGCAATTACATTTCATTCAGATTCTAGCACACATCAGATCCTAAAAGCAAAGGAGAGCGTTCTAAACGAACCTTTTGATTCAAAAGGAAAAGCCCCTTATCGAAGGGGCTTTTCTAGACCAGTGTGAAACTGTATATGTATAACTCCTTAAATAGGATTATTACACATAACGATTATTTACCTGCCACCGCGTCTTTAAGTGCTTTACCTGGTTTGAAAGCAGGTACTTTGCTTGCAGGGATTTCGATCTCTGCACCCGTTTGTGGGTTACGTCCTTTACGAGCTGAACGCTCACGTACTTCAAAGTTACCAAAACCAATCAATTGGATTTTGTCACCATTTTTAAGTGCCTCTAAAATTGTATCAAAAACAGAATCAACTGCTTTTGTCGCATCTTTTTTAGATAACTCGCTTGCTTCAGCAACCGCGTTAATAAGTTCTGTCTTGTTCATGCCTTTCACCTCCTCCCAAAAATATGCATTCAGTAGATTGTTATCATTTCTTCACAATTCATCTTCTTTCTATACACTTTCTTTGAAAAAAAGAGTGTCTAGAAAGCGTTATACATGGCTTTTCATTAGAAAACGTCTCTTTGAAGGAATGTTTGTCCAACAAAGTGAAGATTTTCTGTAAGTAGATTAACACATATGAAATACCATATCAAGCATTTTAAAGCGAAGAATCCTTATTCGTCAAGGATTAAGGGCACTTTTGCGAACGAATATTCCTAATTTCAGCCTGAATCTGACTAATCTTTATACAATTGTCTTTTTATGACTGATACCGCACACACAAAAAAAGACCCCTATCAATGAGAGGTCTCACATGCTATAGAATAATCGCAATCAGGCCGCCTGATCCTTCGTTAATAATTCGTTCAAGCGTTTCCTTCAGCTTATATCTTGCATTTTCCGGCATCAGAGACAGTTTTGCTTGAATGCCTTCTCTGACAAGCGAGCTGAGTGAGCGTCCAAATATATCGGAATTCCAAATGGACAGCGGATCATCTTCAAAGTCTTGCATTAAGTAACGGACGAGCTCTTCACTTTGTTTTTCTGTGCCGATAATCGGTGCAAACTCACTCTCTACATCCACTTTAATCATATGAATAGATGGAGCAACTGCTTTTAATCTCACGCCGAATCTTGATCCTTGCCTAATGATTTCCGGCTCATCTAAACTCATATCTGACAATGCGGGTGCCGCAATTCCGTAGCCAGTCTGCTTCACCATTTTCAAGGCGTCTGAGACCTGATCATACTCCGTCTTCGCATGCGCAAAATCTTGCATAAGCTCGAGCAGGTGGTCTTTGCCCCTAATTTCCACACCCACCACTTCTTTTAGAATATGATCATATAGATCATCTGGCGCGTACAAGTCAATTTCTGCGATCCCCTGACCCATTTCAATACCTGCTAAGCCCGCTCTTTCAATAAAATCGAATTCACTGAAATGACCGACGACACGGTCGACATCTCTTAATCTCTTAATATCCTTGACGGTTTCCTTCACTGAATCCTGATAGCTCTCTCTTAGCCAATGATCTTCTTTCAGCACCATGACCCAGCTTGGCAGGTTCACATTCACCTCAAGCACCGGGAATTCATATAATGCCTCACGAAGAACGCTGAGTACGTCTTGCTCTCTCATACTTTCTACACTCATCGCGAGTACAGGAATATCATATTTTTGACTGAGTTCTTGCCGCAGTGCTTCTGTTTCAGGATGATAAGGTCTCACAGAGTTGATCACCATAATAAACGGCTTTCCAACTTCTTTAAGCTCGTCAATGACACGTTCTTCAGATTCAATATAGTCATGTCTTGGGATTTCTCCAATTGATCCATCTGTTGTAATCACAACACCAATAGTTGAATGCTCCTGAATGACCTTGCGTGTACCAATTTCCGCTGCTTCATGAAACGGGATAGGTTCTTCATACCACGGCGTGTTAATCATTCTCGGACCATTTTCATCTTCATACCCGCGTGCACCAGGGACAGTGTATCCTACACAATCGACAAGCCTGATGTTGACATCAAGGCCGTCACTCACATGAATCGATGCCGCTTGATTTGGCACAAATTTTGGCTCTGTGGTCATAATGGTTTTTCCTGCTGCGCTTTGCGGCAATTCATCCTGTGCTCTTGCACGGTCTGCCTCATTATTGATATTCGGGAGCACCACGAGCTCCATAAACTTTTTAATAAACGTAGATTTCCCTGTACGAACAGCTCCAACGACTCCTAAATATATATCGCCTCCTGTTCGTTCAGCGATATCCTTGAAAATATCGACTTTTTCCAAGTGATCCCCTCCCGGACTTGCTATCCTCGTTTTCAAATTAAATACTCTATACTTCAATCAAACTGTGCTTGAAAGGTGTCAGGACAATATATGTGTATGACGTTGTCCTATTTGAATATGACACCTTTTTTGTTTTGAGAGTATGTTTAGCCATAAAAAAACCTTTCTCCTCATTTATATGCAGAGGAGAAAGGTTCATTCTTGTTTATGACGTCTTTTTTTCTAAAAAGGCAGGCTCACCTTTTTTGTTGATCGTATATGGTACAGAAAACGCTGGTACAAACGGGGTTTCCTGCCAATATACGTCTTGAATATTTTCACCTGGCTTTAGCTTTAGTTTCGTATTTTTCAAAATCTGGGCAAAATCACTGCGATAGTCAACATAGATTTCACCATTTGATGAAATCAGTAATGGGAGCGAATGTCCTGTGACAGGACTCATCACAGTAGGCGGCGCTTTTAACCCTAGTTTTTTTTCATTTAACGTATATAAATCTTTGGACACCACTTTGCCATATGGCGGATATGTATGTTCGTCTTGATACATTTTGATCCTTAGACGTAACTCACTGATCGTTTGCGTCATTTTGACATCAAGCAGTTTCACAGTTGGGTTCTTTTCAACGTCTGTGAGGACATAGATATACTCGCCCCCGCCTTCAAAGGATGTTGACGGTACATCGTGTAAATACCTTGGTGACAGACGCTTAAAGTCAATGACGTATTTCTGGTAAATAGGTGTGTCTCCTTCTTTTGTTTCAATTGGCAGAAGACCATTTGTCGCTTTTTGAAATTCCTCGATCGCCGTCTGCACACTTTGCAGCTGCTCCTCGTATGGCACCCGGTTTTCAGCTTTGCGATTCTCTGGATATAGACAACCCGTAAGTAAAATGAGTGTTAACAGCATGACACTGACTTTTGCTTTGATCATCACATTCTTCCTTTTTCTTTATTCATTGACCGGCCCGCTAAATACAACTAAAAACACAATGATACCCGATATGAGCATCAAGCTGTATGCGACGGTCGAAGCTGTTATTTTCAGAAATCGGCTCTTCAGCTTAAACCTACTCAAATAAATGGTTACAACGGCTAAAAACATGAGCCCCATTGAACCAAGCGCAAACCACATCTTGATTAAAGCAAAACTCATCGTGCCTGTCCCCCTTCAACACGAACAAATTGTAAGCGTTTATATTTCATTTTAAACCAAAAATAAGGGATATATCAATCTTTTTTCCAATCATTCAAAAAAAAGCGCATAAAAAAACTGAAGCAAAGAGGGGGACTCCGCTTCAGTCATTAGGTCGACTATGTTTCCTCATTCTGTAGAGGCAAAGCTCTATTCAAACTTCATTGTTATGTTATGCAAGTCTTCCCTTTCTTGCATCCTCTACACGCCTAAGTTCAGTCTTTCAATTACTTTGTTTGGTTTTCGAACATGTTCACAAGGTCTTCCATCTCATGTGTTTTCACACGTGCCATTAATGATTCTACAGCATCGTCTACCTTTTTCCCTTCAAACAGGACATGGTAAAGCGCTTCTGTAATTGGCATGCTGACCTTATATTCTTTGGATAGCTGGTAAGCGCCTTTTGTTGTGCGGACGCCTTCTACCACCATTCCCATTTTCTCAAGTACTTCCTCAAGCTTATATCCTTTGCCAAGTAAATTCCCGCAGCGCCAGTTACGTGAATGAACACTTGTACATGTGACAATTAAATCTCCAACACCTGTCAATCCAGCAAACGTAAGAGGGTTTCCTCCCATTTTTGTACCGAGGCGGGCGATTTCAGCCAGCCCTCTTGTGATAAGTGCTGCTTTCGCATTATCCCCATATCCAAGTCCGTCTGTGATTCCTGCCGCAAGCGCAATGATATTTTTCAGCGCCCCGCCAATTTCCACACCAATCACATCAGGGTTTGTGTACACTCTAAAGTTATTGTTCATAAACAAATCTTGAACAAATTGAGCCGCTTCAATGTTTTCTGATGAGACCGTGACTGTTGTCGGATGACGCAGGCCTACTTCTTCTGCATGACTCGGTCCTGATAAGACAACGACCGCTTCTCTTTTCGTTTCTGGCACTTCTTGTTCAATCATTTGAGAAATTCTGAGAAGCGTATCTGGTTCAATCCCTTTACTCACATGAACAAACGGCACTTTCGACGAAATCAACTCACTTGCCTGCTTCAATACTTCTCGAATGGCCTTTGTTGGCACGGCGACAATAATCACATCTGTCCCGTCTAGTGCCTGTTTCATATCTGTTGTTGCCTGAATAGACGCTGGTAGCGCGACATTAGGCAAGTAGTCATGATTTTCATGGTTCTCATTGATTTGATCAATTAATTCTTGCCGATGTCCCCACATGTGTACATCATGATGATTATCAGCTAATACAAGTGCAAGAGCAGTTCCCCAGCTTCCTGCTCCAAGTACTGAAATTTTTTTCATCCTGCTCACCCTTTTTATTTTCTCGCTCTTGCAAATATTTTAATCGGTGTTCCTTCAAAACCAAATGCATCTCGAATCCGGTTTTCTAAGAAACGCTCATAAGAAAAGTGCATAAGCTCTGGATCATTAACAAACACAACAAAGGACGGAGGCTTGATTGCCACCTGTGTCGCATAGTAAATTTTCAGACGCTGTCCATTATGGGTCGGCGTTGGGTTCATCGCTACAGCATCCATGATAATATCGTTTAGAATGTTCGTTTGAACGCGCATCGCATGATTTTCACTAGCGGTAATAATTGTTGGCATTAACGTGTGAATTCTCTTTTTCGTAAGAGCAGACATGAATAAGACAGGTGCATAATCAAGGAATTGAAAATGCTCGCGAATATTTTGCTCAAATTCCTTCATTGTACGCTCGTCTTTTTCAACAGCATCCCACTTGTTCACAATGATCACAACGGCTTTACCCGCTTCGTGTGCGTAGCCGGCAATACGTTTATCCTGTTCAATAATGCCTTCTTCACCATCAAGAACGACAGCGACAACATCAGATCGATCAATGGCTTTTAACGCACGAAGCACACTGTATTTCTCCGTTGTTTCATACACTTTTCCTTTTTTTCTCATACCTGCTGTATCGACGATGACAAAGTCACGTTGGTTGTACGTAAACATCGTATCCACAGCGTCTCTTGTCGTACCAGCGATGTTGCTGACAATGACACGTTCTTCTCCAAGCATAGCATTCACCAAAGAAGATTTCCCTACATTCGGGCGGCCAATTAGGCAGAACTGGACCACTTCTTCATCATACTGTGTATCTGGCAAGTGTTTAAAGTGCTCTGCGACTGCATCAAGCAAATCACCAAGGCCTAGTCCGTGCGTTCCAGAAATCGGATACGGCTCGCCAAATCCAAGTGCATAAAAGTCATACACGTCGCTTCTCATTTCAGGGTTGTCCAGTTTATTGACAGCAAGTACAACCGGCTTTTTCGTGCGATATAAAATTTTTGCGACTTCTTCATCCGCAGATGTCACGCCATCTCTTCCATTGACCATAAAGATAATGACATCCGCTTCATCCATTGCGATCTCAGCCTGATGGCGAATTTGCGCCAAAAACGGCTCATCTCCAATATCTATTCCACCAGTATCTATTAAATTAAAGTCATAATTTAACCATTCAGCAGAGCTATAGATTCGATCTCTTGTTACACCAGGTGTGTCTTCTACAATCGATATTCTTTCGCCTGCGATTCGATTAAAAATTGTAGATTTTCCAACGTTGGGCCTTCCAACAATGGCTACGACAGGTTTACCCATAGTACCCTTCCTTTCAATCCAGCCGCGATTCAATATGTTCATCATCATGTTTCAACCGGGATTTAAAATTTTCATTCAGTTTGTTATGAAATAAACCCTTCAAACATGAAGGGTTCAACTTATATATTATATCAATTTTTAATCAGACCACAATGAATAACTTAAAAATGTTTGACAATCAAGTAAAGATCTTCTCCAATACCATGGGCAATTCCGTCTAGAATGGCCTCTAAATTCATGGCATACATGTCGAGCTCTTCTTTGTTTTCACAGAAAAAAACCGCTGTTCCTCCAATGACTCGCTCTTTATTTGTCGTGGCTACAGCCAATATAAATTGTTCAATCGTATTCGCCATGCCCTATTACCTCGCTTTCTTTTTAATGAAATCTGTCGGCATTCTAATGGCATTTTCTAATATTGGCACTTCTTCTAATACACGTACAGCCAAATCTTCTCGTTTCCACTGCGGCAAAATAAACACGCCAAGTGTGCCGTTATTCAGATCACGTTTTGCGAGCGGACAAAGCGATGGTTCACCAGAATCACGATATACACCAAGCACATTGGATAAATCAAATAAAATCGCTTGCCGCTGTCCAAGGTTTGCAATCGTTGTGGCAGAGTTAAAATTCTTTGGTGTCAAGATGAAACCCATTCCATGCTCTAAAATCAGTTTTTGCTTTTCAGGAAGCCCGATATTCATCATGTAAATATCATTCACGTAAAGCCCGGCCCCGTCAAAGCGAAGTTCGCCTTTTTGAATATTGACAATATCCTTTAATTGGCTGCCTGACATTAATCGTTTTGCCATGAAAAAACAAAGAATACCGACCACTGTCCCAACGACGAGCGAGAAAAAAATACAGGCTGTTGTTGTAATCAGAGCCGTGAGGATGGAAATATAATTTCGACTTTCAAAGGCAATCGCAATGCCTTCGATATATGTACTGCCTCTTGAGACAAGCTCATACGAATCCATTTGGGTTAACGTGTTTCTTTCCATATTACGTACATCACGAAATTGCGTGGCTGCAAGCGTCAGAAACGTAATTGCAGTAAATTCCTCCTGGATTAGTGCAGGCATAATAATGGCTCCTAGCCCTGATGCGATAAAACCAAGCGCAATGTGAATCACTTGTCCATGAATATATGTAGGATATTGCCGGTAATCTGTTCTTAACATATACAGCCTTGCAGCCATCCCAAAGATGACACCAATGATCACAGGAAATGTGTAATCCGTCATGTTGATTTTGCAGCCCCTTTTACTGGTTTTCTAGATGAACGGGTGCTTAAGAGCTTTTCAAACTGATCTACACCTAATAGGAAGATGGCTCCTTGAACAACAAGGGAAAGAAACGAGAGATCCCCTATGACAACGGGTAATGTGAGCCGGTGAATCGCAAGCGTATAAAGAGCTTCCCCAAGACACACAGACATCATCCATAAAGTGATCCGTTCCATTAACTGATGCCCATATGTCAAACACATCAAGATCAGCAAGGCAAATACAACCCAGTCCACTTTTATTATCGTGAACCAAACTGGATCATATAATGCAAAAATCATAAAAAAGGCATACGCGCTAACCATGGAGCCTAATTGCATGATGCTTATGATTCGATAAACAGGCAGAAAGATAACAAATGCCATACAAGCATATAAAAAGGTCAGCAAAAACCCCGCATTGATTCTGACGCCTACCATGGCTATCATGACATGACTGCATATTATATGAACAAGAACACACACTCCTAGCACGTTGCGCCACGTGCTTTTTTCCATGATAAACGTCACCATAATCCAAACGAACCATATTGACCAATAATAGTACAGTGCCTCCAATGCCTCATCACCTCAATTACATTATGGGAAAATCTCCATTTTTTAAACGTATAAGAACGCTTGGGCTTTGTATGAAATGAACAAGAGGTGACACCCTAATGGTTGAGGAGGGATGTATGATGGGTAAAGATAGACAGGAAAAACGCTTAAAGGCGTCAAGAAGAGTTGAATCTGACCGCGATCAATCAATTCATCACAAAGGGACAACAACATTAGAAGGTCCTGAAGACGCTCGCAAAAGAAATCAATAAAAAAAGGCATGTGATGATCACATGTCTTTGTCTTCTTTCCAGCGTGACCTGAAAACCTTTGCAGTCTAGGAAGGACGAGTACCGGAGCGGAGCGAATTTGACATTCGTGAGCACCGGCACGCAGGACTGACAAAGAATGCGAGGGTTTGTCTACACGCTGAAGGCATGTGATGATCACATGCCTCTTTCCTTAGATCTTAAACTATAGTACGTCGTATCCACGCCTCTTTCTTTCAGCCAATGACTCGTCTCCCCCGTAATGACAATCGGAGCTTGTCTCAGCTCCTCGATGGTTTTCACGCCAAGGACTGTCATCATCATTTTCACATCTTCTTGTAGATCGATGATATCAGAGATCAGAGCACTTTCTCCCCCGCTCGTCAGCGATTTTAAGAAAAAGCCAGCTAACCCAGCGGCAGATGCGCCAAGAGCGATTGATTTGGTCACATCAAGTGCATCTCGAATGCCTCCAGAGGCTAGTACTGTCTGATCTTGAAAGGCTGTATGTACTTCAGCAAGACTCGCTGCAGTTGGAATACCCCACTGGTCAAAATAGCGAAGTGCTTTTTGGCGGCGCAGGTTTTCGATCTTAGAAAAGTTTGTTCCGCCAAATCCTCCAATATCAACGGCTGCAACTCCTGCATCGAATAACTTCTTTGCCGTTTCCTTACTCATGCCAAATCCGACTTCTTTTACGACAACAGGCACGCCAATCGACTCAGCGATGGCTGCAATTCGCTCAACAGCCCCCCTGAAATCACGATCCCCTTCAGGCATCACGATCTCTTGGATGACATTTAAGTGAATTTGGAGCATGTTTGCTTCCAGCATGTCGACAGCATCCCGGGCTTGTTGAATGGTCGCTTCACTGCCTAAATTGGCAAAAATCAGTCCATCTGGATTGACCTGTCGAACGACTTCATACGTACGTCTTTCCTCTTTATCTTTCAGCGCAGCCATTTGTGATCCAACTGCTACTGGTATATTGGTTTCCTTCGCTGCGATAGACAAAGAGCGGTTGATATCATAGGTTGATTCTCCGCCCCCACCAGTCATTGCATTGATAAAAATTGGCGAACCGAAAGTCAGTCCGCCAATTGTCGTGTGTGTATCAATTTGTGATGTCGCAAGATCTGGTAAACTGGCGTGAACGAAGGAAACATCTTTTAAACCTGTTGCTGCATGCTGGCCAGTCGACAAAGCATGCTCAATATGCTGTTTCTTTCTTTCTGCTCGCGTCAATTTTAATCACCAAATTATTTTAGTTTATTGAGTTTATCACCGATCAGGTCACCAAGCTGGAATCCGCTTGTGCTTTCTTCTTTCGCCTGATATTGACGATAATCCTCTTCGATTTGTTTTTCAGGATTTTCTTCTAGCTCACGAATGCTTAGTGAAATGCGCTCTTCATCTTCATTTACATCAAGCACTTTCACTTTCACCGTCTGCCCTTCTTCAAGGACTTCTTGAGGAGTACCAATATGTTTATGTGAGATTTGGGAAATATGCACAAGTCCTTCTACACCTGGCAGAATTTCAACAAATGCACCAAAGCTCACAAGACGTTGAACGGTTCCTTCAAGCACATCACCTTGTTGTACTTTTTCGCCAATTTGGCTCCAAGGTCCTGGTAATGTTTCTTTAATAGATAGTGAGATACGTTCGTTATCGCGGTCAACAGCAAGTACTTTTACTTTCACTTCCTGGCCTTCTTCAACAACGTCAGATGGCTTTTCAACATGCGCATGGGATAGTTGAGAAATGTGAACTAATCCATCAATGCCGCCAATGTCAACAAATGCACCAAAGTCAGTCAGGCGCTGTACTTTTCCATCAATCACACTGCCTACTTCAAGCTTTTGCAGGAAGTCTTGCTTCTTATCTAGTTGCTCTTGCTCAACCACTGCACGATGCGAAAGAATCACACGATTTTTTTCGCGGTCAAGTTCTACCACGACAAGTGAGAGTGTTTTTCCTTTGTAGTCTGTGAAGTCTTCGACATAGTGTGCTTCAACAAGAGATGCAGGAATAAATCCGCGTACACCAATGTCGACAACTAGACCACCTTTCACAACGTCTTTTACTTCAGCTTCAAATACTTCTTTTGTTTCAAACTTTTTCTCTAGGTCTTCCCAAGCGCGGTCTGCATCAACAGCACGTTTCGATAAAATCAAAGCATCGTCTTCGACCTTTGTTACTTTAAGCTCTAACTCGTCGCCATCTTTCACGACATCTGATGCTTTTTCAACGTGAAGACTTGATAATTCACTGATTGGGATGATCCCAGGTTGTTTCACATTGACGATATCCACATTAACATGCTTGTCCTCAACTTTAGAAACAATCCCTTTCACTACATCTCCAACCTCTGGTACCTGAACATCGATTTGATTCATTTCATCTGTCATTTCGATAACCTCCTTGGTCCAAACCTACACAGCTTAGTTAAAACGACTGAGCGAATATGTGTCCTTAGCATGATGATTGCCAGCCGAATATGTATTATAGAAACATTCAAATCAACATAATTGCTTGAATGATCAATAAAAATAGTATTAGTATAAACTTCTAATAAAAGACCTTGTTTGTCAAGAGATAAACCTCTAACTTATAAAAGTTTTCTAAAATTTCTTACTGTTTTTCTACACGCGCTGCTGCATCTAAAATTTTACATGCTACCTCTTGAATGGAAAGGGAAGTTGTGTCAATTTCAATGGCGTCATCAGCCTTCTTCAGCGGTGATACCTCCCGCTCAGAATCAAGTTTGTCACGTCTTGCAATTTCTTCAATCAGCTGGTCGTAATTGACGTCATAGCCTTTTTTCTGATTTTCTTCGAAACGGCGTTTTGCTCTCTCCTCTACTGAAGCAAGCAAGAAAATTTTCACTTCGGCATCTGGAAGAACGTGTGTGCCAATGTCTCTTCCGTCCATGACGACACCGCCTCGTTTGCCAAGCTCTTGCTGTCTGCGGACCATTTCCTCTCGGACAGCTCTATGTTTTGCGACAACAGATACTTGGTTGCTCACGCGGTCAGTTCGGATGTCTTCTGTGACATCGATCTTGTCTAAATGTACTTGTTGACCTTCGTCCGTTGACACAAGTTCAATCACTGTCTTTTTCAGTAACGCATCAAGCGCCTGTTCATCCTCAAGGTCTACGCCTTGATTGAGTGCCGCAAGTGTAATCGCGCGGTACATCGCACCTGTATCGATATAAATATATGATTTTTTCGCTGCGACAATTTTTGCCACAGTGCTTTTTCCTGCTGCTGCAGGACCGTCAATTGCGATAGATAATTTCTTTTTCATAATACCTCTCCTTGATTGAATCTCCCTTATGAATTGTAACACGATCACCGCTCAAACGGGGGAATTTTTCTATCAATCCTTTTGCTTAAACGTCTCAATCCAATCTTCAATGCTCATGTTATTCACACCCTCGTATTGCACGACTTTTGACAAAAATAATTCTCCTTTCGTCAAGTGAAGGGTGATCTGAACGGCTAATAGCAGAACAAGCTGAATGAGCACCGCTTTGAATAACCATCTTTCTAAAGTTTTCATACAAAAAGCCTCCACGCTAGATTCTCTCCACTCTAGTATGGAAGCTTTTGACAACCTTTATTCTTATACTTTTTTCAGACGAGTTAACAGCTGCTGCTGGAAGCAATACTTCATGATGTACTGCTGGTGATCATTCGTCAATTCAGTAAACTCGATGATCGCTCTTGTTTTGCCAGTTTGTTCATCTTCATATACACGCTTCATTTCTGCAACCGCTTTAATTTTCACTGGCTCTTTAAGCGGAAGTTCAAACTCTGTGACTACTTCACCGTTTTCTTGTAGTGCGACACCTTCTGGAACAGCAATTGCTACACCGCCTGCACTTATATTCACGATAAATGTGTCAAAGGTTTCTACATCATTTTGGGTGATCGTAGCTTTCAGCATCGTATCCACTCGAAGGTATTCTCTTCTCTGCAGCCGAACCATTTCTTCTTTTGGTGGAATCGAAATAACAATCATTGGAATATCTTCTTTTCTTTTTCCGATAACTTCGCTTGTACATTTGTACGGAATTTGATTTTCATCGAAAAAGAAGACAGTGATTTCTGTTTGCTGGTTTAAGTAAATTGTGCGCCCCGTCTCTTTATCAGCTGGATAATTAATGAAAATATGATCGTTATTATTTTCCAAAACCTTCGATTTTGCTGTTTTTACTTCTTTGTTCTCATTGACATACTCAATTGTGATTCCATCCCCTATTTGTAACATTCCTCATCACTCTTTTCATCTGTGAAATCGCATCCTCTCCTATATTAAACCATGTATAAAACAAAAGGAAAAGACTTATTAGCCTTTTCCTCGTTTCCTTTTTTATAGGTCTTTATATATAGGTTCCGCATTTTTCAGTTTATCTACTCTTTCTTCTTTTCCAGTATCTGCATTGATGAACATCCGGTACGTGTCGTTTTTAATGGTTCCTAGGAACTCATAGCAGAGAACTTCCTCTGACATATCATTTTGAACGATGGCTAGATGCGTATCCTCGATCTTCACGTGTTTGTTCAGCGTCTTTTCAGCTTCTTTTCGAGAGATTTTAGGGGCTTTTATGTCCCGTTTTTTATGATTGACTAAATAATCTTTCGCTGAGAACCCAACGATCTCTCCATCATCTAAAGCGACTTTCATCCGAATACTATCTGGATAAAGTAGTACATTTTTTTGTAGAGGTACGTAGGTAAATACACCGATATTATCGAATTGCGCACTTTCATCTAAATGAAATGATTCGGTATCAAAATCATGCTTTTTTAAGAAACTTAGAGCCTTTTCTGAGGCATCATTTAAACTGATTTTTTGTTTTTTCACTTCTCGATTTTGAAGAAGATAGACTGGATGACCTCCTTTTTCAGTCAAGTCCAAATAAAAGTTTGCCTGGCTGTCTGGGTCTGACATCGACAGGCTGTATACATCACGATTCGTTTTACTCCCGCTTTTTCTCACCTTAAAATCTTGGTTATGATCCGGTGTAAATTGCTGGGCGATGCGAATCGCTTCTTTTTTTGAAATCTTTTGACCTTTTAAGTGGTTGTAGCCTTGCGTTTCTGATTCAGTTGACACATTTGTAGGACCGAGATCAACATCTGCAAACGCATCTGCATTTCTCTCAACGGTTTTTAATCCGTCAATGATGGTGTTGTCGTTCTTTCGATCGCCGTCAGCCAGCGCCATTTCAACATCCATCCATTTTAGATTTTTATTAAGTACGAGATGTTGCACCTGTCTAAGCTCGTTTTGAATATCTGCCGCTTGATCATATAAAGCTGTAATGCTTTTATGCGTATCTTTGTTTAGTGGTTCATCTGATAAAGATTTAACAGACGATTTGTAGCTAAAGTCTCCGACATTCGCTAGAAATTCTTCAGTTTTGTTAAAAGGCATCAATGTGAGCGGAAGCTGACTGACATTGTTATGCGCTTCTGATGACATTCTCCATACATCTGCAAGTGCTGGAGAAATAGATGTTTGGCTGTTCATCGCAAGTGTCGCCCCAAGTTTGTCGTGCAGCTGATCAACTTGATACGTTAAATCGTGGAATGCTCTTTGATAGTTGTTCTCTGCGTGAAGCAGCACTGCGTCTTTTTCTTGATGCTCTTTATAGCCCCAGTAGCCTGTTGAGATGACAGCAATTCCTAAAATAGCAATCAATATTCCTCTGATCATTTATTTACACCTCTTTTTATTCACAGAAAATATGTTTCCCGATCCGTTTAATTTGTGGTCTTCCCCAAATCCATGGGCTTGTTGCTGTATCAGGATTAAAGTAATAGACGGCGCTTTCAGATGGGTCCCAGCCATTAATGGCATCAAACACGGCCTTTTTAGCGGTTTCATTTGGCGTCATATAAAACTGTCCATCTGCCACAGCTGTAAACGCAAGCGGTTCAAAAATGACACCAGCGATTGTATTTGGAAAGGTTGGGTGGTTCAAACGATTTAAGATGACGGCAGCAATAGCCACCTGCCCTTCATATGGTTCACCTCTTGCTTCACTATAAACAGCTTGTGAAAGAAGCTGAATGTCATTGCTGGAAAAACCACCTGGCATGTTGGCTGCGGTTTGTTTCGGCGCTTGATTTGCCTGCCCATTTCCAGACTTCCCAGATGAGCTGCTGCCTCCGCTTTGACTTGTTTGATTCCCTTTTGCTCCTTGTGCTGTCTTTTTTTGCGTGTTTCTTTGCGCAGGAGCCTTTGTTTGCTGATCAAGGGGTTTCCCTCCATAGTGCGTAAACTGATTCCCTTTTTGCAGCTGCTGCTGTACAAACTCTTTATAGTATTTCGTCTTTTGAACTAATAGGCTTTTTGTTTGTTCCCCTACGAGTCCATCAACTTTTTTTACACCAAACTGGCTTTGGAAGTTGCGAACGGCCCAGTACGTGCCCCAGCCATATACACCATCAATTTTGCCGTTGTAAAAGCCATTGTATTGAAGCCTTGCCTGCAGCTCGACTACATCTTCTCCTGTAGCTCCCCGCTGAATCACTTGATTAGTGAAAGCCCCACTTTTTTCAGCTGTCATCAGTGAAGATGCGAGAAGAACGATTGAAAAGATAAGGACGATTTGTTTCATGAAACGAGCTTTGTCCATATTTGATCCTCCTGTACTTTTGATGTTTGAATATATGTTTCTTCCGATCCCTATTTTTATACATTCATCACAGGATTGAATTGGATGAAAAAACAAAAAAAACGCCCTAATGACATATAGGACGTTTTTCGATTTACATTTGTACCATCTTCACTGCACGGGCTTTTTTGGCTTTCCGTAGACCAAACCACCATAAAAAAATCATGAAAGGCAGCATAATATATCCCCAATTTTTCATGCCAAGAAGAATGAAGTCATATAAGCCATGAAAAAGGACAGGAAGTATTAAAGAAAGGATCAGCCATTTGCGCTGCTCTTTTTTTTCAGAGAAACGAGCTTTACCTATATAAAACCCCATCACAACACCGAATAAAGCGTGACTTGATACAGGCAACAAGGCCCGTGTAAACGCAAATTCTACCCCATGAACGACTAAGTATAGAATATTTTCAAGTGTCGCAAATCCAAGTGAGACACTTGTTCCATAGACAATCCCGTCATAGTGTTCATCAAACTGCACATGTGCATAAACGCTGACCATTAAAATAAACCATTTTAATGATTCCTCTAAAAAACCCGACGTCACAAATGAAATCAAGATAGGATTCGTGGCAATATGTTCCTCTTGGAGGACATACTGAATAAACATGGTTGGAAACACAAGTATGACACCTAGCATAAAAGATCTGATGACCATGTGAACCGGCTCATTGTCGTATTGATCTTTCAAATAGAAATAACTTAAAAGTGCGATGCCGGGAGCTAAACCTGCTGAGATGATTGCGATCATAATCAGACCTCTTTCCCTACATTATCCTTTATTATCGTACCATGATTTTCCGCTTTTTTATATGACTCGAGCCCATTTTCCACAAAATATTTTTCTATATAATCCCATTTTACCTAAAAAGAACTGAATCCCTTAAAAGGATCCAGTTCTTTTTTTACCCGTTGATTCTTTTGTTGATTTCTTCTGCAATCAGCCCGCCATGAAATCTTCCATTTTCAATGAAAATTTCGTTGGCATTATTTCCTGCTGCAATGACCCCTGCAATGAAAATACCTTCTACATTTGTTTCCATGGTTTGTTCATTAAATGCTGGGCGGCCTGATTCTTGATCAATCGTGACACCCATTTTTTCTAAGAATGAATGATCGGGATGATAGCCTGTCATCGCAAATACAAAATCACTTTTCACACGCTCTATTTGACCATGTTGATTTGTAAAGACAACATCTTCTTCTGTGATTTCCTTGACCTCCGCACCGAACTCCATTCGAATGGTTCCATTTCTGACAAGTGCTTCAAACTCCGGTAAAATCCAAGGTTTGATGCTGGAGGAATATTCAGTCCCTCTATACAAAACCGTGACCCTGCTTCCGCATTTCACAAGTTCTAGGGCGGCATCGACGCTAGAGTTCTTCCCGCCGATGACCGTCACATCTTTATCAAAGTACGGGTGCCCTTCTTTAAAATAATGATACACATGAGGAAGGTCTTCCCCTTTGACATTCATATAGTTTGGGTGATCATAATACCCAGTAGCAATCACGACATAGTCACATGTATAGTCGTCTTTTGATGTACTCACGGTAAAACGGCCGTCTTTTTTCGTCACAGCGTTTACTTTTTCAAAGGCATTCACACGCAGGTTTTTTCGTCTGACCACCTCTCGGTAATAGGAAAGCGCCTGAATGCGAACAGGCTTTCGGTTTTCAGTAATAAAAGCGACATCACCGATCTCAAGCTTTTCACTTGTACTAAAGAAGGTTTGGTGTGTGGGATAATGATAAATACTGTTGACCACATTCCCCTTTTCAATCACAAGTGCATCAATGCCGATTTGCTTGAATGCGATGGCAGCTGATAAACCGCACGGGCCGCCTCCTATTATGATCGCTTTTTCTTGTTTCATTTGTTCCACTCCTGTCGTTTCACTGCAATAACAATTGCTGGGCTGTTTGATTCTTTGTGCCATTACATAAAAAAATCTCCTATTTAAGGATAGGAGATTTTTAGGCGTGATGCAAATAAGCCGCTTAAATCCAGCCTCTGAATCGAGAAGCTTCAGCCATTTTACGTACGCCGACCATGTATGCGGCAAGACGCATATCAATGCGGCGGTTCTGCGCCATTTCATAAATATTATTAAATGATTTCACCATCATATCTTCTAAACGAGTTTCGACTTCTTCTTCAGTCCAGTAGAACCCTTGGTTATTCTGCACCCATTCGAAGTATGAAACAGTTACTCCACCCGCACTTGCAAGTACGTCTGGGACAAGCAGTACACCGCGATCTGAAAGAATTTTTGTTCCTTCCAGTGTTGTCGGTCCATTTGCTGCTTCTACGACAATTTTAGCTTTAATGTTTGCCGCATTATCTTCTGTAATTTGGTTTTCAATGGCTGCTGGTACTAAGATATCGCAATCCAGCTCAAGCAGCTCTTGGTTTGTAATTGTATCGTTAAATAATTTAGTGACGGTTCCAAAGCTGTCACGTCGGTCAAGCAAGTAGTCAATATCTAGACCATCTTCATCATACAAACCGCCGTAAGCATCTGAAATTCCTACGATTTTCGCTCCGGCATCATACATGAATTTAGCCAAGTAACTTCCCGCATTTCCGAATCCCTGTACGACAACACGAGCCCCATTGATGTCAATCCCTTTTTTCTTCGCCGCTTCTTTGATGCAGATCGTCACACCTTTTGCAGTTGCAGTGTCACGTCCATGCGAGCCTCCAAGAACAATTGGTTTTCCTGTAATAAATCCTGGCGAGTTAAATTCATCAATTCTAGAATATTCATCCATCATCCATGCCATGATTTGAGAGTTTGTAAATACATCTGGCGCTGGAACATCTTTTGTTGGCCCAACGATTTGACTAATTGCGCGAACATAGCCGCGGCTTAGTTTTTCAAGCTCTCTGAATGACATTTCTCTTGGATCACAGATAATACCGCCTTTTCCTCCGCCATAAGGAAGATCCACAATACCACATTTTAAACTCATCCAAATCGAAAGCGCTTTTACTTCTTTTTCAGTAACGTTTGGGTGGAATCGAATTCCGCCTTTTGTCGGACCGACAGCATCATTGTGCTGCGCGCGATAACCAGTGAAAATCTTCACCGATCCATCATCCATACGTACTGGGATTTTGACCGTTAATAGACGAATTGGCTCTTTCAGTAATTCATACACTTCTTGCGGATAGCCCAATTTGTCAAGCGCTTTATGTATGACGGTTTGAGTTGACTTTAAAACATCTAGCTTATCTTCTGCGTTATGAGCGGCGTTTTGATCGGCTGCCATTAAAATAAACCCCCTAGAAATCTTTCATGATCTACTGCTCCCTTTCAAGCAATAGTATACACCTTCGTACTGGTAAAGCAAAGGTAAAAAGCGTTTTTTATCAAAATAAAATATCAGCGTTTATAAATATAAAAAAGGATATAAAAAAATACTGTTGTTTCAACACAACAGTATTAAATATAATAGAAAAGAGTGATTAAAAATACATTTGAATCGTTTTCACTGCATCCTCCTGCATGATCACTTTTCCATACTCTTTTAGCCGGTGAATGGTTAATGTCGTAGGAGATCCGAACTCCGCTAAAATGGAAATGACCGTATCAGCAGACAGTTCTTCAAAATCATCTAGGCTGAGAAAATATTGACCTTCATAATGGTAAACTGTCCCCCCTAAAAGTCCAATACGACTTAAACTATGGGACAGTTGAATCACATCTTCAAACGAAGCAAATTGATAGAGCACATGCTTACTCTCGTCGAGCTTGACTTGCATCTCAATGTAATCTTCATCAAACTCATCATCAGCATCTTCCTGCTGACTCTTTGTCACAATGACGACCATCCCCTGCGCCTGAAGAGAAAATACTTCAACTGCAATCGGTCCATTCGCTTCAAAACCGAGCTCCTGATTCGCTTCGTTCATCATGTCTTTAAATAGCTGATGAACTTTGAACGAATCTTTCCAAAGGTCTTCTTTCGTAAGACCTCGGTCTGTCAGGTCATCTAGTGTGAGAAAAATTTTGATTTTATTATAATTCAGACGCTCCAGTCGCATAACGTTCCCTCCTGCCTCTTCTAACACACATCATACTGTAGTATATGAGATGATGAGTCATAGGTTCTTAATTTTGTATTCAGTTTACACTGTGTCAAGACGGAAGACAAGCATGAAGCGATGCTTAAGGTGACTTTTATGGAAAATATTGAGGGAGCATCAAGTTAGCGAGTTTTTAGCGGCATTAAATAGATCAGATGCGTTTCTGGTTCTGCCCCAAGTCGCATTGGAATTTTTGTTGTTCCATAGCCATTGCTAATCAGAAAGAAAGCGCCTTTGACCTGGCCAGTTCTCCCTTTTTCATACGGTCCAAATTTCCCGATACGGATTTGTCCCCCGTGGGTATGACCGCTTAGCACAAGATCAATGCCCTCTTCTTCACTCATCAAGTGATGCACATCTGGATTGTGTGATAAGAGAATATTCACATCTTCTTTAACAAACTCCGGTCGAATCGCTTCATAATCTGCTTTTTCAAGCCGAATATCATCAATTCCGCCTATTTTAATGGGCTGGCCTTCAAAATTCCACACAGCCGTTTCATTTTGCAATGTCGTGACATGATAGGAATGAAGGATCTCTTTTAGCTTTTGCTGATGGAGCTCATGATCATTGTTGCCCCAAACAAAATACACCGGCGCCATTCTTGATAACCGCTTCACATTTTCTTCAACCCTTGCATAAGGCACACCTTTTTCTGCTAAATCCCCACCGATCATAATGACATCTGGCTGCTCCTGCTCTACTTCTGCCAATAACGTCTCACTAATTAGGCGGCGATGCGTATCAGAAATAAAGAAAATGACTGCGGGTCTATCTGATTGAAGTGCTTCTATTGTAAAGTAATGCTTTTTGATGTTGTTTTGTTTTGCCGTTTTCATCATTTTCGCTGTTACACACACACCTGTCGTAACAGCCGCTATGGCAGCAGTAAATCCGATGGCATATTTCATTATGAATGACTCCCTTTTATCATCTTTCTTTCATAAGACGCTTGAATGAAAAAAGACGTTTCAACTATTAAACGTCTTTTTCTCATTTATTTACTTTCATAATAGAGATTGATGTCATATTGCTTCTGCATGAAGTGAAAAACGGCTTCACGCTCTTTCCACTGGTTTGATTGAGGCCATAAATCTGTGCTTTTTTGTATAATCTCACATCTGAGCTTATGATATTCATCCTCAGCCTTTTCTTCTTTTTTCTTATAATAATATGATGCGTAAAACGCAAACACTTCAGCCATGATCCAAAACAGAAACACCTCATGACCGAGCAGTGTGGCAATCATCGCTTCTGGCTCTAGAGAACCCCCAGTATTCGCTGTTATCACAAAATAAAACAGAAGAATCGCTAAAGATAAAAGGGCTGTCCACTGCCACCTTTTGCACTGTTTGGCAAAGCCCTCGTATTTGTGCTTTCTTTTGATCAATGTCTCAATCATTTTCTGTGTTGGCTGATCCATATAGCGGCTGATTGCGTGTAATGTCATCACATACACCCTGTCCCTTTTTTCTACATATGTATGTGCTTGTTCATTGATTCATGTCAGATCATTCATTTTCTAATGGAATATTCAGCACTTGTCCGCTGTATACACTATTTCCTTTTAAATGATTATAAGCTCTAATCTTCTCTTCACCCGAACGGTTCTTATAATACTTCATGGAAATTCGGTACAAATTCTCTTTAGGACCAACAGTATGCTGCACAACACGAACTGACTTTTCTTCCTGCTTCTTTTTCTCTTCCGCTTCTTTTCGCTTTTTCTCTTCCTGCTGCTTTTGCAAAGCCAGCTGCTGCTGCTCACGTTTTTTTGCAGCTGCGGCCTTCTCGCGCTCTGTCTTCTCTTTAGCAGCTTGTTCTTTTTTCTTTTGCTCTGCTTTTTCTTTTGATCGCTGCTTTTCTTCTTCTGCCTCTTTCTTTTTCTTCTCATCGTCAGACGCCGCTTGATCAGCGCCCGAGTCATTTTTTGTTTCAGCAAGTGCGGTTGGCACTGGGTCTGTGTCAGCACTTGAAGTTTTATCGATATATACACCTTGATTGTTGTGATCATTGATTCCGTTTGACGCATAATACATCAAAAGAAATAGCACAGTGACGACAATGATAGGAAAGATAATAGCAAGTGTCGTAAACAGTGGATTACGTACTTTTTTCGTGCGCTGCTTTTTATATTCATGGAAATCTTCTCGTGTAGGAAAGTGAGAGTCATCTGAAGGATGCACTTTTTCCTCAAGGATTTCCTCTACATCATCATGGATGTTTGTCAGCTGCTGCTTTTTTCTCTTTATTCTCGACATCTCTTCCATGTTCATCCCTCCCCCAATATTTAAAACGAATTTGACAAGCAAAGACTAAGTCAATGACAAAGTGTGTCATGACAGGAACAAATAAATTCCCCGTCCACTCGTATAAAAGTCCTAAAAAAATACTAATAGAAACCACAAGGATAAACAAGAGTATTTTTGACAGGTAGCGAAAGTGGAGAAGCGCAAACACCATGCTGGCAATCTCAAGTCCAAATTGCTGCTGAACGATCCCTCGGAATAGAATTTCCTCTGAAAAGGCAATGAGCAGTGTTAACCAAACAATATGCAGTACGCTGCGGTTTTTGAACATTTTCTCATTTAATCCGCCATCATCATACATATGAGCCGGAAACACCTTCATGACAATGACATCCACAATTATGACAAGTAAGGCGCCGCCAATTCCATAAGTGAGTATCCGCATATCATGCATCTGCCAAAGTGCCGTAAAATCAGTCCAATGATCAAACATAAAAATGCCTAATAAAAAAGAGACAATCAGCATGAGCAGCTGCGTGAAATACAGCTGTTCTACTACTTGTCGATCGGTTAATTTTTCAATAATACGGCGATGTTGTTCAATCAATGCTGCGCCTCTTTTATCAGATGAAACATACGCTCCAGCTCGGTCTTCCAGTGTTTCATTTCATTCAGCTCCAATGGTTGATCTTTTTTTTCATAATCCGACAGGTCAAGTCCGCAAGAAGAGCAGCAGTTGCCAGAGGAAGACCCCTCCGCTTGATCAAGCTGTTCGTCAAAGTATGATAACAGAGATTGTCTAAAGCAGCTATGATCAGTGATTCGTTCTTTAAACTGCCACACTTTTTTGAGCTTTTCTGTTTGTCTATCCTGCAGCTTTTCTTTCAGATTCTCCAAAAGCACTCGAGGCTGTTCAGATTGGTGCATCATGTAATAATGTGTCAGCATCCTCGCACGCGTCTCCTGTAGCCCCGCTTCCATCAATCGTTCACGTAATTTTTTTTCATCATTTGTAGGCACCTGAGATAATTGAGCCAAGAAAAAATCAATTTCTGGATCGTCAAAGCCTTCAGCTTGAATCAAATGACTTTGAATATCGGCATCCTCTTCTGTATATAAAAGAACACTCACACTACTTTTTCCGTCCCGTCCCGCTCTTCCAATCTCCTGCATAAATGCTTCTATTGATTGCGGCGGGCTCATATGAATCACAAACCGTATATCTGCTTTATCAATTCCCATGCCAAAGGCACTTGTACAGCAAATCAGATCAATTTGACCGCTGATAAATTGCTGCTGAATCAGCATGCGGTCTCCTGCCTCCATTCCGCCATGATAAAACTCTACACGTTGATGCGTTTTTTGTTTAACCAAAAGAGCGATATCCTCTGTCATTTGCCGGGTCGGGCAATAAATCAGGCCAGGTCCTTGAATGGTTTCCACAAGCTCAAGTGCTCGTTTTTCTTTTGTTTCTTTCGTTTCATGCACTTCCTTCACTAGCGCAATGTTAGGCCGGTTCACTGAGTGAATATGAAAGTCTGGCTGCTGTAGCCGCAAAGTTTGCACAGTATCCTTTAAGGTCTGCTTTGTCGCAGTTGCCGTCAGTGCTAAGGCGATAGGATGACCTAACGCTTCTCTCCATTCTCCGAGCTTGGAGTATTCAGGACGAAAATCATGTCCCCATTCTGATATGCAGTGCGCTTCATCGACGACAAATAGACCAACATGCATCGATTTGAGCTGCTGCAACAGCGCATCTGACATGAGCGCCTCAGGTGCGACAAATAAAAATTTATATGATGGCAGATGCCGAATGATATGTCGCCTTTCATGAAAAGATAGTGTACTGTTAAGCGCCGCCACTCGCTTTTCACCGCGCATTTTCATTCGCTCCACTTGATCCTCCATAAGCGATAAAAGCGGCGAAATAATGAGAACTAGCCCCTCTGTCATATAGCCGGGAATTTGATAGCAAAGTGACTTACCGCCGCCAGTAGGGAGCATGGCAACTGTATCTTTTTGATGAAGTACACTTTGAATAATATCCTCTTGCCCCACTTTAAACGCGCTATAACCAAAGTATCTCATGAGTGTCTGATGAAGCTTATCCATTTGCTTTCACCATCCTTGTCAGTGCCAATCGTATTTGAAAATAAGTAAATGGATGCTCGAGGTTTTCTTTGATCAGCTTCAGTTTATTCGTTTGAAGCTGGAAGGCTATCTCATGGATCGCCTGCTGCTCCTCGCTGCTGACATAAGGTTCTATTGAGAAACTCGGCTCATGGATGGACAGCTCCACAATATGGTCTTCAATCGTTGCCTTTTTTAAAGAACGAATGTGGGCTATTTGATCAATACTAAACCCTTTTTGCACAAGCTCAAGTGTTTTGTGGGTGGAGGTGGTTAGCACACGTTTGAATTCAAGGTCATCTATCATACGCTGCATGATCGGCGCCTCACCTTTTTGTGCAGATTGAATAAAATAATGGAGCACATTCCAAAAAAGCAGGTAAACATACCACACATCTTCTTTCAGCCATTCAGCCATTTGCTGGTACGTACGCCCGATTCTTTCATGTGAAGTCAATGAATAGACAAAGAGCAGTGCCTCTTGATCACTTAAACGATCAAGGAGCGTATCAAGTTCATGATGCAGACCTTCAGAAAGCTCTTTCTTCTGGCGGAAGTGTTTTAAAAACGATTTCGTCCAGCTTTGAACCGATATATCCCTTTGAATCGGCACATATTGATGTGATTGCGCCGCATGATGGGAAAGAACTTGAACAAGTAAAGACAACCTCACCCATAGCATCTTTGCTTTATCATGATACTTGGCACCGTGAAAATAAGGGGGCATCGGTTTTTTAGAAAAATGCTGCCTTAGCATATACTTTCCTGCATCTGTGACAATGAATGTATCCCCTGTTTTTCTGATGAAGTGTTTCTCTTGAAGCTTTTGCACAGAGCGATTCAATTGATCCCGCGTAAAACCCGGAAAACAGCCGAAGTAGCTGGAAAGCTGAAACAAACTTGCATCCTGTATCGTTTGTGATGATTTTTTCCCTTTAAAAAGATGGTAGACAGCACTAATGGAGCGTTCGCCGTTCAATTTATGTACGCTGTCCATCAACACGACATCCAAGTAATGAATCGTCATTCATCAAAGCACCTGTCTTCCTGACAAAATTCGAATATTTTCTCCCTTTATTTTAACAGATTTCATAGAAGAAGAAATGTTTAAACTCAATTAATGGGGGAAAGTTATGAACAAACCCTTATATGATAAGCATTCTCAATCACTTTACAGTTGAAATGTGAATTTAAAATCATTACAATAAGGTTTGAGGAAATTGTTTTTTTATCGGTGAAACGAAACAGGTTAAACCATTTGTTCCATCGAACAATCTGGGAGGTATTTTTTTAACATGGCAAAATATACAATTGTAGACAAAGACACATGTATTGCTTGCGGCGCATGCGGTGCAGCTGCTCCAGACATTTATGATTATGATGATGAAGGCATTGCATTTGTTACACTGGATGACAATCAGGGGACTGTAGAAGTTCCAGAAGTGCTTGAAGAAGATATGCTTGATGCATTCGAAGGATGCCCAACTGACTCAATTAAAGTTGCGGACGAATCTTTCGATGGTGACCCACTTAAGCATGAATAGTATAAAAGCCCCTTATACAGGGGCTTTTTTATATTAACTATTTTGAAGTCGTCGTTTATTTTCAAACCATGGACGCATTTTCACAAAAATGAAGCTAAATACGATGGTAATGATAATTCCTTTAATAAAGTTAAAAGGTAAGATCCCAGCTGTAATGGTCGTTCTGAGCGCATGATCTGAAAGCTCAGGTGCATTTAAAAACCATGTGTAAGCGGGAAGGAATAAGAAATAATTTAAAATACTCATCATGACAGTCATGAGAAGTGTTCCCATGATCATTGACCATGCCATGCCTCTTGCTGATTTGATTTTTTTGAACATAAAAGCGACGGGCAAAATGAATAATGTGCCTGCAATGAAGTTGGCTACTTGCCCAACAGGAACACCGGACATACTGCCCTGGATGAGGTAATGCAGTACATTTTTTAAAGCTTCAACGGCAATCCCTGCACCCGGCCCATAAATTAAAATCGCAATAATCGCCGGAATATCGCTAAAATCAATTTTTAAATACGCTGGAAGCCCTGGAAAAGGGAAATCCAATAAAATTAAAACAAACGAAATACTGCTAAGCATACTTGTTACGACTAATCGTTTTACTCTACTTTGATTCAACATTCTCTCTCCTTTTCGATCAAATCTTTCGAAAAGAGGATTGTTCAATTTTAGCCACAAAAAAACCGCTCTGAATACGTACACAGGAGCGGGAAATTTAGGCTACACAAATAAACGTATAAACAGACATGTTTTCAACGTTTATGAACCTCCATCTTCTCCCATCCAGACTATACTGTCGGCTTCGGAATCACACCGAATCCTGCCAAAAAAGGCTCGCGGGCTTAGAGACAATGCCTCATCACCGCCGGTAGGGAATTACACCCTGCCCCGAAGATTGATCATTATTCAATTCGACATCATTATATATGATATATGAGCATTTGTACAGATAAAAATCCTGAGCAATTTCATCAGTTTTAAGAAATCGTAAAAAACGTAAAATTTATAATGACAAATGCGTATAAATTGGTTATCTTTTGTTTAAAGGTGTTCATTCTTTATAAAGACACCAATAAATGTTCGTGTTTTCTTTTTCGCTTTACTGCTTTAATTTGATTGACACAGTGAAAAGGAATATGGTAAATTATCAGATATTTATGACGTTTATTTTAGGAGGAAATCTTACGATGTTTCGAGTATTAGTCTCAGATAAGATGAGCAATGATGGTCTTTTACCACTTTTAGAAGCAGATTTTGTTGAAATTGTCCAAAAAAATGTAACAGAAGCCGAGGATGAATTACACACGTTTGATGCCTTACTTGTCAGAAGTGCCACTAAAGTGACAAAAGAACTTTATGAAAAAATGACTTCATTAAAAATTGTGGGCCGTGCCGGTGTGGGAGTCGACAACATTGATATTGATGAAGCAACAAAACACGGCGTCATTGTCATCAATGCACCAAATGGAAATACGATCTCAACAGCAGAGCATACGTTCGCCATGATCTCATCTCTCATGCGCCATATTCCTCAAGCCAATATTTCTGTTAAATCAAAAGAATGGAACAGAGGTGCATATGTCGGTGCTGAGCTTTATGGAAAGTCACTTGGGATTGTTGGTTTAGGCAGAATCGGTAGCGAAATCGCTCAGCGAGCAAGAGCATTTGGTATGACTGTAAACGTGTTTGACCCGTTCCTTACAAAAGAACGTGCAGAAAAAATTGGTGTCAATGCAAAATCACTCGATGAAGTGCTCGAAGTATCAGATATTATTACTGTACATACACCATTAACAAAAGAAACAAGAGGACTGCTCAATAAAGAAACGATTGCAAAAACGAAAAAAGGCGTTCGTCTAGTGAACTGTGCACGCGGTGGTATTATTAACGAAGCTGACCTTCTTGAAGCACTTGAAAGCGGCCATGTCGCAGGGGCTGCACTCGATGTATTCGAAGTAGAACCACCTACTGATAATCCGCTTGTGGATCATCCAAACGTCATTGCAACTCCGCACCTTGGTGCATCTACAAAAGAAGCGCAATTAAATGTGGCGGCACAAGTATCTGAAGAAGTGCTTCAATTTGCAAAAGGACTGCCTGTCATGTCATCTATCAATCTGCCAGCGATGACAAAAGACGAGTTCAAAAAAATTCAACCGTATCATCAATTTGCAGGAAAACTTGGACGTCTTGTCTCTCAATCCATGAGAGAGCCTGTAAAAGAAGTGAGCATTTCCTATGAAGGGTCGATCTCAAAACTCGAAACATCGTTTATTACAAAAAGTCTTTTGTCTGGCTTTTTAAAAGAGCGTGTAGACTCGACGGTCAATGAAGTAAACGCCGGGATGGTAGCAAAAGAACGCGGCATTAGCTTTAGTGAGAAAATTTCTTCTAGCGAATCTGGTTATGAGAATAGCATTTCAATTGAAGTCAAAGGTGACCTTTCAACCTTTACTTTAAAAGCAACCTATATTCCGCATTTAGGGGAACGCGTCGTCTCTATTAATGGATTCAATATTGATTTTTACCCTGATGGACATCTAGTCTACATTCAGCATACAGACGCACCTGGTGTGATTGGTCAAGTAGGTAAGATTTTAGGCGACCATGATGTGAACATTGCGACTATGCAAGTAGGACGTAAAGAAAAAGGCGGCGAAGCCATCATGATGCTTTCTTTTGATAAGCATCTTGAAGATAAAATTGTCCAAAAATTAACTGAAGTGCGTGATATTCTTTCTGTACGTCTGATCGACCTATAAAAACGATCGTAAACCTCATGCTTTTGCATGAGGTTTTATTTTGTTGAAACGATTAATCGGTCACCCGTTCGAATGAGATGAGTTGTCAGCGCATTGATCTTTTTCAATTGATCAACGGTCATTTCATGTGCCTGAGCAATGGACCACAGGGTGTCGCCTTGTTGAATGACATATGTATGTTTTTCATGTCCGTTTACATGAAGAGCTGGCTCTTTAAAACGATCCCTCGCAATGACTGTGAGCGGATCTACTGCATCTTCTTTGCTCACTGACCAATTGCCCTTGTGTACTTCAAAATGCAAATGAGTGCCTCTAGAAGCGCCTGTGTTGCCAATGATGCCGACTGGCTGTCCTGCTTGTACCTGATCACCGCTTTTAACGAAGCGCTCGTGTAAATGGGCATAGACGGTTTCATATCCATTTGGATGGCGGATAAACACGACTTCTCCATAAGTAGCAGATACATAGGAACGAGTGACTACCCCTTCGCTTGCAGCAAAAATTGATTCGCCTTCTGGCGCAGCAATGTCTAATCCCTTATGCGCGCCGCCTCTTGTCCCAAATAAATCGGTGACTTCCCCTTTTATTGGTTCCACCCATTCGGTTGTTTTCTCAGCATGGGCAAATGGCGATAAGATCAAGAACAAGAAACAGCTGGCACATATGAAACAATACCTTTTCATCAGTGACTTCCCTTCTTTGAAGTTCTTTTCATGACAGCTTAGTATACCGCAAGGATGCCCTTTTCTATACATGAAAAAAAGACAAAGGGCTAAAATCAGCAACATTTTAGCCCTTTGTCAACAATCTGAAAGAACGCAATAAATTGCGTTCTTTAACGATCTTTGATGACAACTGGATTTGGCAGCGCCGGTACTTCTAGTGGTTCTTCTAATTCATAGGGCCCTACTTGATCTGTCCCTGCATTTTGAATCGTGACATCTTTAAAACCAAAATCTTTCGCTGTGAGCAGCAGCCCTTCAATAAGTAGAATATGATCAATTGAGTTCGTTAATTGTACTGATGCTCCAAACGTGACGGTCGCATGTTTTCCTTTTGATGTCACATCTTTAATAGGTTCTTCTTTAATGAGCGGATCTAATCCTGCGTCACCTGTCTGCTTCATTGCCTTTACCGCATCTTCATAAGTTTCATAACGACTTTTTGAGGGCACCAAAAAGGTCCCGCTCTTATTCTCTAATACGAAGTAAGCGTGCTTTGTTTGTTTATCAATTGAAATGGTGCCAAGACTTCCATTAGCACCTAATTGAAGATGAGAGCCTTTGACAGACTTGACCTGCACTTGCTTATATGGACTCCATTTTAGTGTTTCTTTTACCATGTCTTTAAAGCGGTTGGCTTCTTTTAATGTATCAAGAGACAAATCATTTTTCAGCTGAAAAACCAGCGTATCCCCTTTTGCACTAACCTCCACCATATCCATATAAGTTTGAAGCGGTTTTGTCATCTCAGGCAGCTGCACCTTTTCATATGTGTCAAGCAATGCTTGCACATGGTCATGGTCATTATCTTTTTCAATACTAATTGGGACAACTTGAGAAGTCGATTCATCTATGTATGCAATCGTCATATACTTTTCCTTGTCAGCTTTATAAACAACATGCGAAGGCTCATTTGTGTTTTTTACCGCCTCTAATGTTGCATTCACCTGCCCTTTGTCAGCATTCGATCCCATTTTCACTTTCTTTATATCTTGAGCGGCTGGCTGAAAGAAATGAGGAGAAATCAAAAACGCCATAAATAGAACCACAACGGTTGCTACCGCTGGACCGATCCATCTGACACTTTTCTTTTTCTTCCCGCTTGCCATCAGCATTTGCTGGTAAATCTGCTTAGATGAACGGTTGTCCTCCACCTTTGGAAGCTGACTTAGTAACACCTTGATTCGTTCTTCGCTCCAATCGGACCTGTTCGTTTTCATTCAATAGCTCCTCCTTCAAAAGCTCCATATGTTTTCGGAGCACTTTCAGGCCTCGGTGCTGCGTTGTTTTGACTTTGCTTTCCGAGAACTTTAGCGCCTTTGCCGTCTCCATGATTGAGTAGCCCTGGATAAACCTTAAAATGATGACAGCTCTTTGATCTATGGTGCAATGATCAAGTGCGGCATAGATTTCTTTTATATTTTCATCCTGGACAGCCAATTCATCCGGGAGCAAGTCTGGGTCTTTTACATCCTGCTTATCCCAATCAAACGTGCCTAGCACACGTTGTCTAATGGTTTGCTGTTTGCGAAACCAGTCAATTGCCACATGCCTTGCAATTGAAAACAGCCATGTTTTCTCGCTGCTTCTTCCTTCAAAAGTTTTATATGAGTGAAGTACCCGAATGTAAACCTCCTGAACGAGATCCTCTGCCTGATTTTTATCTTTTACCATATAAAATAAAAATTGGTACAAATCTTGATGGTACGAATCATATATTTTTTGAAAGGTTTCATGCATAGGAAACCCCTCCGTTCACTTATTTTTGTCGAGTGACTCTTGCAAAACGTTACATTACAACTTTATGACAAATATATTACAAGATCGACCATTTGGAAAGGGCTTTTTGTTTAACTTCTCCTTAAAAAAAAGAAAACATAGAAAAAACACCTCTTTTTCTGACGAAAAGAAGTGTTTCTCATGTAACAAGATTCTTCGTCAAGATTAGACGAGTTCCTGCTTTTTTTTCGGAATATAGAAGGTGAAGTGTGTACCTGTTCCTGCTTTGCTGTGTACATGAATCGTGCCTTGGTGTGCCTCTACAATGTTCTTCACAATGGCAAGGCCTAGCCCCGTACCCGAGCGTCCTCTAGTTCTTGCTTTATCCGCTTTATAGAACCGCTCAAAAATAAATGGCAGATCCTCTTCAGGAATGCCGCTTCCTGAGTCTTTCACATCCACCTTCAGCCCATTCTCCACCGATTGAACAGAGAAGTGGACCTCTCCGCCCTCTGGTGTATGACGAATGGCATTATCAATCAGATTGGTCAAAACCTGTTCAATCTTATCTGGATCGAATACAAAGTGCGGTTCTTCTACTTGAATCTCATATGTGAGATGAATTTGTTTTTCTTTCGCAATCCCAAGAAACTTTCGATAAATTTTATCAGTCAGTTCTTCTGTATCAGTTGATTCAAGATTAAGCGTAATATGACCAGCTTCCATACGTGCCAGATCTAGAAGGTCATTTACAAGACGCCCCATTCGAAGTGATTCGTCATAGATAATTTGCGCAATCTCTTTCTTTTCTTCTTCTGATCCTGCAATGTCATCGACAATGGCCTCACTATAGCCTTGCAGCATAGCAATTGGTGTGCGAAGCTCATGACTGACATTGGCAATGAAGTCTTTTCTCAGCTTATCAAGTCTTCTCTCTTCTGTCATATCACGGAGTACCGCAACCGCACCTCTCACATTCTGCTGATTATAAAGCGGAGACATCAGGAGCACCCAAGTACGCCCTTGCAGCGTGACTTCGATCATTTGCTCTTTTTCCGTGCTGACGGCTGTATGAAACAATTCTCGCGCTTCTGGCGGCAGTTCATCTCCATCTTTGATCTTCATGTTTTGCTCGTAGTACCAGGCCTGCAAAAATCTTTCGGCAGGCGGATTTGTCATGAGGATGGTTCCATCAATATTGATGGTGATGACACCATCAGCCATACTGCTTAGGATGTTGGACAAATGTTCTTTTTCTTGATTTAAGGCAGTAATATGAAATTTCAGCTGTTTCCCCATTTGATTAAAGGCGATGGCCAGTTCTCCAATTTCATCTTGCGTTAATATAGGAATCTTCGTATCAAATTTCCCCTTCGCCAAATCTTGTGCTCCCTCTCTCATTTTTCTGAGAGGATAGGTGACACGTGTCGATAAGAAGAAAGCGAAAATAGTGGTCAGAACAATTGCAATTCCGGCAGCGAGGAAAATATACCGCGTCGTATGTTTCGTTGTTTGTTCTACAGCGAGGAGTGATTGGGAAAGAAAGACCATGCCTTTCTTTCCGTTCGCCTCATAAGGAACACCTACTACAATTCGCTCATCCTTTTGATTGCCTGTACCAGATTCTGCTCGTTTGCTGATTTTCTTTCGTTCTTTCAGCGCTTTTTTTAAATCTTTGTCTGCTTCAATTTGTTCTTTTGTTATCGCTGGAAGCTTTCCGCCTTTTTCAGACGAATACCATTCTAGTCCATCCTCTTGAACAATCGCAATACTCGTCAATTTGTCAGCGAGTTCTGATGTAATAGACCTTGCGAGCGATTGATTCTCATGGCTTTCTAAAATGACTGCCACTTTGTTTGCCATTTGTGTTAAATCAGACTTTGCTTCTTCTACATGATAATTCTCAATGAATTCTAAAAGAAGCACAGTTAAAATGGATAAAACAATGAGGACAAGGAAAAGAATGGTTAACCATAGCTTTCCTACGACACTTTTCCACAGCTTCATTCAGCGCCGACCTCAAATTTGTACCCGACACCCCATACTGTCACGATTTTTTTCGCCGCTTCTGGTGACACTTTATTCAGTTTTTCTCGAAGTCTTTTGACATGGGTATCCACCGTTCTCAAATCCCCAAAGAATTCATACTGCCACACTTCTTTTAGAAGCTTCTCCCTGTCATAGACCTTATCCGGCGTTTTCGCCAGGAAGTATAGAAGTTCATATTCCTTTGGCGTGAGGCTGACTTCTTTTCCATCAGCCGTTACCCTGTGTGCATCATGATCAATGGATAGATGAGAAAACACAAGAACATCTTTTGTTGTTGTGCCAGTATTAAGATACGATGTTTGAGACGACCTTCTAAGCAATGCCTTTACACGTAAAACTACTTCACGCGGGCTAAAAGGTTTGACGATATAGTCGTCCGTTCCCGCCTCGAATCCTTGGACACGGTTAGCTTCCTCACCTTTTGCTGTCAGCATAATGATGGGGGTGGCTTTTTTATCTCGAATTTGATTACACACTTCAATCCCATCTGTTCCAGGCATCATTAAATCGAGCAGAATGAGGTCATAATCCGTTTGAAGCCCTTTTTGTATCGCCTCATCCCCATTTTCCGCTTCATCAATCTCATAATTTTCTCGTTCTAAATACATTTTTAAAAGGCGGCGAATTCTTGCCTCATCATCTACGATTAATATTTTCGTTTGAGTTGTGTGTTCCATTAGACAATCCTCCTGCTTTCTCCGTTGTTACATTCATTTTAACAAAAAGCCGAATCGAATCATAAAAGTTGGTCTTTTCTTGCGATTATGCGTAAGAATGAAGCCCTGCAATGACAAGATTGACAAAGATGAGATTAAACATAATAATGGCAAATCCGATCACGGCAAGCCAGGCGGACTTTTCACCGTGCCAGCCTCGTGATAACCGAAGATGGAGATAGGCTGCATAAAATAAAAATGTGATTAAAGCCCATACTTCCTTCGGGTCCCAGCCCCAAAATCTCGTCCATGCTAATTGCGCCCAGATCATCGCAAAAATAAGTCCGCCTAACGTAAATACAGGGAAACCAATGGAAACAGCCCTGTACCCAATTTCATCGACTAAATCGAGATTCACCTGTCTCACGAGCGGCTGAAGGAGAGCACTTAGTCTTTTTCGAATGATCAATCGTAGCAAGCCATAAATGATCAGCCCAACGCCAAATGACCATAATACTGTATTGACCTTTCTACCTGAAAAAACAGGTGGTAAATCAACGAAAGGCTCCAAACGATTTTGCGTCACAAGCTCCCCTTGATGAGGTCCTACTAAAGCTGGCAGCTCATAGACCATCACGCTTTCTTCTTTATTCTTATCTACCCAATTAAATTTCGCTTCATACCCTGTCATTCTAAAGATGGACGTGACCGCAATAAATGCAAGGGTGACCACAATCATAAACATGACAAGCTCTAAACCAAATGTCTTCTTGCCCGGTTTTGTTTGATCGACATGCTTCAAAAGAAAAATGACGCCTGCCACAAAACTGATCGCTAAAATGGCTTGACCAAGCGCCGCTGTCGTCACGTGAATATATAGCCAGTTGCTTTGAAGTGAAGGAATCAGCGGTGAAATATCTGATGGAAACATGCTTGCATACGCAATAATCAATAAAGCGATTGGAAGTGTGAATAAACCAAGTACAGACACTTGATAGACAAAATATAAAATGATAAACGCGAGCACCAGCATCATGCCAAAGGCCGTGGTGAACTCAAATAAGTTACTGACTGGCGCGTGACCAGACGCGATCCACCTTGAAATAAAATAGCCAAATTGGCTCAAAAAACCGATGATGGTGAGCGTAATGCCAATAAGTGCCGCCTTGTTTTTGCGCGGTCCATCCTCTTTCTTTTTTCCCTTAATGGCCCCTCCAAAAAAAGGAACTGCCGCTAAATAAAATAGAAAAGCTGCAAATAACAGGTTTTCACTGACTGCCGCCATCTAATCCTTCCCCCTTGCTTTTGCTGATACTTGTTGTATCAGGCAGTTCTTTTTGATCCACTGGCTGTTTGATGCCGCTGCCACTTAGTAACACGTTAAGATCAGACTTTAAGCCGAACCAGTTTTTGTTTGTGTGTCCTGCCACAAATACTTTTCCATCCTTTGCCGACAGCCAGATTCTTCTATGCTGCCAGTACATCCCTTGCACGACACCAATCATGAAGATGATTCCGCCAACAATGAGTACCCCAAGTGTTAAGTCTTTTCTCACCGTTAAACCCGTAACGTTTTTCGTTTCAACCCGGTCAAACTTCATCTTATAAAGATTGTTATCTGAACCCTCTACTGTCTCTTGAATCGCGACAAAGCTTTTTTCACCTTTTGGTTTTTCAGGAGAAATCATTTCAAACACGAAAGCAGGGTTATTTGGATTCCTTGTTTTCGTACTCGGCGTGCCATCTTCGTCCAAATAAAAATCAGGCAAATAACTCATCACCTTGACTTTGTAACCGCTACCAAGATCATATTCTGACTTAGGCTCCAGCAGATTAATCTTCACAGTTCCAAAAGATTTCTCAGTATCTTTTCGAATCAGCTGAAAGACCATTTGATCGAGTTCATTTTGTTTAAAATCCACTTGATATAATGAGAAATTGTCAAACTTAAGCGGTTCATTCACTTTAATGTCGTGCTCTGTTACCTGCTTCAGCTTGGGCTTTTCGCCAAAAACAACTTCCCCTTCACGTTTGTATAAGGTGGCATCGGTTTTATAACTTTTGACGACTTGACCGTCACCAGCTTTTTCAATCGCGTTTTCAAACACTTCTTTTTCTTTTTCAGATTCATAGCGATCAATGGAAAACGCATTATTCTTTAAGAAATATTGACCTCCCGTGCCTGGGATTGGTGCCGTTTCGCCTTCTCTTACCCACAATGTTTCATCCACGTACATTCCCGGGACAAAACGGAGCATTGATCCAATGAGAAATATAATTAATCCGATATGATTGACGTAAGGTCCCCAGCGGGAAAAGCGGCCTTTTTCAGCTAAAATATGTCCATCTTCTTCTCGCACGCGGTAACGCTTTTGTTTCATCTTACGAACGATGCCTTCATATGTATGCTGATCTAATGTTTTGTCTGTTTCGCTGAAAAGTCGCTGCCTTCTCATGAAGCCTTCTTTTTTGACAACCCCTTGGTTTTTAAGCGCCCGATAAAGTGGAATCACTCGGTCGAGACTGCAAATGACAAGGGAAATTCCAATAGATGCTATAAGGGCTAAGAACCACCAAGAACTATAAAGATCATGAAATCCAAGTATGTAGTATAACTTGCCAAACGATCCGTATTGCTCCTCATAATAAGTGGAAGCCGATGCACCTGGAGGAATAAATCGCTCCTGCGGAAAAATCGTTCCTAGCGAAGAAGCTAATAGTGTGATGACAATGAGCCACACACCCACTTTGACGGAAGAAAAAAAGTTCCATACTTTATCAACAATCGATTTGTTGTATGTTTGCGAGCGTCTCGCACTGCCGTCATATCTCATATCCAGCAGCTTTGATGAATTTTTCTCTTTTGCTGCAATGGGATTGCCGCATGATTCACATAGAACAGTACCAATTGGATTAATATGTCCACACTCGCACTTTACTTCTTTCATTCTATGACCCCTTTGGTTTAATCAAATTCATATATTCATAGACATTACGTTCTGTCATCGTTCCCTTTATGACTTTGATTACCTTGCCTTCAGGATTAATTAAAAATGTGGTTGGCAGCGGCGTAATATCATATGCCTCTGTCACTTGACGATCTTTGTCCATGGCAACAGGAAAATTCACGCCATAAGCATCCATAAAATTCTTCACCGCAATATTGGATTCCCCCACATTTACGGCAACAATTTCGACACCGCGATCCTTGAACACTTGATACTGATTTGCCATATAAGGAAATTCTTGCTTACAAGGACCGCACCATGTCCCCCAAAAATTTAGAAAGACACCTTTTCCTTTTAAGTCCTTTAATTCAATCCGTTCCCCATCTACAGATTGAAGGACAAAATTAGGTGCAATAGATCCTTCTTTCACTCGATCCGGTTTGGCAAATACTGAATTATACATGGTATAACAGAGTGCAGCAAGCATCACGAGGAGAATGCCCGTCCGTATGAAAAATCGTCTTTTCTTCATCTGAAGTACCCCTTCCCCATAGACATTCAGGTAAATTATAGCATTCTCCGTCTTTTGATGCTTCTTCATTTTTTGAAGTTTATGTGAAAATTAAAAAGCACTTTTCCCATGATCTGCAATCGCTCTTAGACGCTTTACTTCATGCGGAGACAATTCTCTTCGCTCGCCTGGTCTCATGCCTTCAATATGAAGGAAAGCATATCGCTCTCTTTTTAGCTTTAAAACATCGTGACCGATGGCTTCAAACATGCGGCGTACCTGTCTGTTTCTGCCTTCATGTATGGTTAATTGCACAATACATGTTTGCTTTCGTTTATCAATCGACAGCATTTTGGCACGAGCAGGTGCTGTTTTTTTATGGTCTAACATGATTCCTTTTTCTAGCTTTCTAAGCAATTCCTTTGAAGGGATACCTTTTAGTTTCGCTGCATACGTTTTATCAATTTCATACTTCGGATGCATGAGCTTATGGGCAAATTCGCCGTCATTTGTAATCAAAATTAAACCGCTCGTATCATAATCTAATCTGCCGATCGGATAAAGGCGCTGCGGGACATCATCAAAGAAGTCTGTGACGACTTTGCGCCCTTTATCATCCTCGGCAGCAGAAATGACGCCGCGCGGTTTATAAAGCATAAAGTACACTGGTTCTTCTCTTTCAAGCTTTAATCCATTGACTTCAATTTTATCTGAAGAGCCCACTTTTACTCCGAGCTCTGTCACTGTTTGACCATTAACGGTAACTCGTCCTTCTTTAATCAATTCTTCAGCCTTTCGTCTAGAAGCGACGCCGGCATGTGCAATTACTTTCTGTAAACGTTCCATTTGTCTTTCACCTCATGTACTATCTTACTTGCTTGACTTGAAACAAACAAGCATTCGTGGAAAAATAAGCGTTTCACCTGTCTAATTTCAGCAAAAAAGCTGTTTTCCATCCCTTAAAAATAAAAAAGCGCCTCATTAGGCGCCGCTAAATAACAAACTGACAATAATAATAGATGCAATGACACCAATGAGATCGGCTAACAGACCGACTTTCAGCGCATCTCCCATTTTTTTAATACCGACTGCTCCAAAATAGACCGTTAAAATGTAAAGCGTGGTGTCCGTTGACCCTTGCATGACGGCTGCAAGCTTTCCTATAAAAGAATCTGGACCATATGTTGCAATTAAGTCTGATGTCATGCCAAGTGCGGCTGTACCTGATATGGGGCGAATAAATGCAAGCGGCACCACCTCGGTAGGAACACCGATTGCTGTAAACACAGGCTTTAATAACGCCATCACAAAATCAAGCGCACCTGACGCACGGAATATCGTAATGGCCACAAGCATGCCGACTAAATATGGAATGATTGAAAAGGCAATTTGAATGCCCTCTTTCCCGCCTTCTACAAAGGTTTCGTAGGTTGGGACCTTTCTGATGGTTCCTGCAATCAAAATTCCTGCGATGATTAGTGGAATCAAAGCAAGTGACAGCCAGTTAATAAATGCCACAAGATCACCCCCGCCTGCTTCTGCGATAGTGGAAATAGCGATCAATAATTATCGCACCGATGCCTGAAATGAGTGTCGCTAAAATGGTCGGTCCTACAATATCTGTTGGCTGATCCGCGCCATAGGTCATGCGAATGGCAATAACGGTCGTTGGCACAAGTGTAATAGAGGATGTGTTGACTGCTAAAAATGTAATCATAGAGCGGCTCGCCTCATTTTTTCCGCCATTTAATGCTTTCATCTGCTCCATCGCCTTAATCCCAATTGGTGTGGCGGCATTGCCAAGGCCAAAGAAATTCGCCATGAGATTGGACAGAATATACCCCATAGCCGGATGATTCGCAGGAATGTCAGGAAATAGCTTTGAAATAAAGGGGCGGCACAATTTACTAAAGAATTGTAACAGCCCTGCTTCTTCTGCGATCTTCATCAATCCGAGCCAGAAAACAAGGACACTGATCAGCCCGATTGAAATGGTGACCGCTTCTTTTGAACCCTTAAAAATAGCTTCATTCACTTCCTGCATCGTTCCGTTAAACATCGCATAGACAAGACCGATGACCGTAAGGAATACCCAAATCAGATTGACCATGAAGAGCCGCCTAGCGATGTCTGAAAGACAGACTTAAACATGTCTTGAAAGCTTTTTTGAGGCATTCGGTTGCGTTTATTTTCATAAAAAATCGGGACTTGCTCAATCACCTGACCATCCAGTAAAAACGTCATTTTCCCTACTATATCTGGGATAGCTTCTGCGTTTTTCTCCCATTTCTTTTTCGGCGTGAGCATTTCCGTTTCGATTTCCACTAGTTGTTTCTCATCTTCATTTAGAAAATAGTCCACATCCCGCTTAATAAACGCTTTTTTTTCGTAAAAGGTTCCTTTTAACGAAGCGAGCCTGCCTTTTTCAGCAAGCACATACGTTTTATAGTGATCAAATGCATACTCGAACATAGAGATATGATCTTTCCAGTCATCCGGCGCATTAATCGTCACAGCAATCAGCGCAGCATCCCCTTTTGCAGCTGTAGAGACAAGCGTACGTTTTGCAAGCTTTGTATAGCCCGTTTTCCCGCCAGTCGAATATTGGTATAAACCAGTGAGCAGCTTGTTTTTGTTTTTCCAATAGCCTTCCATTGTTTTTGCTTTATAAAAAGTGGTCCCGGCAATCTTTTGATATTGTTTATGCTCCATGGCGTATTTTGTTAAAATGGCCATATCATAGGCTGATGAATAATGGTTTTTATGATCATCGAGTCCATGCGGATTTTGAAAATTTGTATTTTCCATTCCTAGTTCAGATGCCTTTTGGTTCATCATAAAAATAAAGCCCTCTAAGCTGCCGCCAACATGTTCTGCAATCGCAACAGCTGCATCATTCCCAGAACGCAGCATGAGCCCGTACGTCAGGTCTTCTAAGCTCACCTTCTGCCCTTCCTTTAAATAAATTGATGAGCCTTCCGCTTGAATCGCCCGTTTTGATACTGTGACGGTGTCCTTCATTTTTCCTGATTCAATGGCTAATACAGCCGTCATAATTTTTGTAATACTGGCGATTCTTCTTTTTTCGTGCTCGTCCTTTCCAAATAGGACTCTGCCAGACTGTCCATCTATTAAAATGGCGCTTTTTGCACTCACCGATAAGGATAGGTCTGCTTGAGCATGTGAGGAAAAAGGCAGTAAGAGTGTGAATAGAAGAAGGACTGCTGTTCCAATTTTTAAATAGGGCATGTTCATTCACGTCCTTGTCCGTTTTGTACAAGTGTATGCGCGGTTGAAAAAGTTATGATGCCTCGTCCATAAAAAAAGCACCTCTAACGATAGAGGCGCATTTCATTCTTGCTTATACCATTTTCATTTGCTGATGAGATGTCGTATATTCCAGCTCTTCTCTCATCCATAAAAAGTCTTTTTCTAATGTAGAAAATAGTTGTTTGACATCAGCCGATACTTCATGGTGAAAAACAATACTGCTTTTCCCTGTATAGGCCGAACGGCTGTCTTCATACCATGTATCCTTTTTTGGTGTAAAGAATTCTTCAATGCATTGATGATAAATGCGGTGAAGCATCTGCTGTGCGGCTTGCTGCGGGAATGTCTGCTGCTGCCGGATTTTCCTGCAAACTTCGGCTGCATCCTCACTATAGACTGCAAGCTTCCGTAATGTACTCAATATGTCACAATAATAGGCTTCCGCTTCCGGGTTTAATCGTTTCAAGCTTGATAAGGTAGCTTCGTTCAGGTAGTCATTCACTTCAGTTGCAACCTTTGATAAAAAAACACCTGCTTGATCAATTTGAGCCTTTACATTCATATGTGCCATTTGTTTCGTGTTTACCTTCCCCTCATGGCTTTGTCACCATTTTATCTTTCAACCAAAGATTTTAGACCTAAAATCTTTTTTATATTTTATCATACATTTTTCCTTATTTTGAACTATTTTATCTCTTCAAATGTTTGATTGAAGTTTTCAAAAAAGAGATCAGCCTCTTCTTGTACCCCATCTGCTTCAACATTTTCTGGAAGCGGCGGTAATTCATCTAAGGCCTTTAAGCCAAATTGCTCTAAAAAGGTCGGCGTTGTCCCATACAGGATCGCTCGTCCCGGACCGTCGGCACGTCCAACTTCACAAAGTAGTGCTTTGGCAACTAAACTATGAAGCACCCGTTCTGATTTAACACCTCTGATTTCCTCGACCTCACTGCGTGTGATCGGCTGTTTATAAGAGACGATAGCGAGCACCTCAAGTGCTGCCTGTGACAAACCTTTTGATGGTGTCTCGACTAATTTTTTCAAATAAATGCTGTATTCTTTTTTCGTCAGCAGCATATATGAATCTGCATATTCAATGAGCTCGATCCCTCGTTCTTGTTTTTGATATTCTTCTTTTACGGCAGACATAATGTCAAGAAGCGCCGCCTCATCTACTTCAAGAACGGACATGAGCTGTTTTCTTGTTAAGCCTTCATCACCTGCTGCATAAAGCAGCGCTTCTAAGATGGCTTTCCAATTCACGATATCAAGCGTCATGAATCGTTTCACTCCCTATGATATAAATGTCTTCAAAGTTCCCTTCCTGCTCTAACATGATTTGATGGCTTTTCATCAATTCAAGAACAGCAAGAAACGTTACGACAAGGTGTTCCTTTTGATCATGTTGAAATAGAGTCATGAAATTGGTCCGCTTTTTTGTTTTTCTTAAATGGTTCATAATCTCATTCATTTTGTCTTCAATCGGGATTTCTTGTCTTGTAATCTTTGATGGTGCTGGTTTTGTTATCTTTTTTCGATTTAATACCTTTTGGAACGCACCTAACATATCATACACCGTTACATGTAAGTTTGTGTCCTTCACTTCTGCTTCTTTTACAAATTCACTTAAATCGCTCGGTGGTTTTGTGAAGGCGTTTTGCCGTTCTTCTTCGCGTTCTTTAAGTTCCTGCGCTGCATTTTTATACTTGCGGTATTCAATCAATTTACTAATCAGTTCTTCACGAGGGTCTTCTTCCTCTTCAATCAAGTCTTCATCAAACAGCTCTTCCTCTTGTTTTGGAAGAAGCATTCTGCTTTTAATACTCAGGAGGGTTGCAGCCATCACCAAATATTCACTTGCAACATCAAGCTCAAGCTCCCTCATCGTGTGGACATATAATAAATACTGCTCCGTAATTTTAGCGACGGGAATATCATAAATATCAATTTCCAAACGGTTGATTAAATGTAAAAGCAAGTCCAAAGGACCCTCAAACGAATCTATTTTCACCTGATATTCCAGCATTCTTTTCTCACCATTTCTACTTCTTCTAAGTACCGTTTTCACCGGCTACCCTTTAGTATAAGACACGATAAAGCTCTCGTCCAATATAATTTCGGCCATGATGCAGCCGGTAAAATAAGAAAAACAGTGGATTCGCCCATACCAATGAGGGCTTTTATACATAGAATACCATTGTAATCAGAACTGATGAAAAAGGAGGCCGTATCATTATGGGAGATGGTTATTATTTCGGCGGAGGATTTGCGCTTATTGTTGTGCTGTTCATCTTGCTGATCATCGTTGGCGCGGCTTGGGTTTATTAAAGAAACAGAGCGTCCTTTCATAAAGGGGCGCTCTTTCTTCTTTTCTTTTCCGTGTGTTAGACTGATAGTGGAAAAGGAGATGACCGCTGTGTATCCTGAAGCGTACGTGGCTTTTTTACATGAATTTCACACGACAAGAGATTATTTTGAGTGTCATGAAATTCTTGAGGAATATTGGAAGGAAGACCCCCCTCATCAGCGCAAAGCGTACTGGGTTGGGTTCATTCAGCTTGCTGTCGCTTTGTATCACCAAAGACGGGGAAATGGCAAAGGAGCGAAACGACTGATTTCAAACAGCCTTCATCTGTTAGAAGCTGACCGAAACGTACTAACCGATTTAGGGCTTGATGAAGAGGCGTTTATGATGCTTCTGAGAACACTGAAAAAGAAAATGGATGAAGACATGCCTTATGAGAGTGTCATGCTGCCATTCAAAGATCAAGCGCTCCTTTCTTTATGCCAAGACATGGCCGAAAAAGAAGGCTTAATCTTTGGACAGGAAAGCAACTTATCACATACATTTTTAATTGAAAAGCATAGACTGCGTGACCGAACTGACGTATTGCTTGAACGTGAAAAACAAATTGAACGCAAAAAAAGCAGAGGCATGTAACCTCTGCTTTCACGTGTGATATTTAATTTGTTTCGTTCTGACACTTATGAAAGAAGCCTTGTGTTAATTCATTTGGAATGAGTGTTTTCGTTTTGAATACCTCTTCCACGGCTAATACCATTTCCTTGCCGATTCCTTGGTCCCGATGGGATGGGTTGACACTAATATGCTCGATTTGTACTTGGTCGTCTGTTTTCAACACACCAATAGCACCTACGATATCCTCACCATCTTTCCAAAGGAACAGCTGCCGATCTTCATCCATTTCATATGACTTCATCGTCTGCTGAAGCTGTTTGACGTCTTTCTCACCCGGCATAAAGGACAGGAGTCCCATGGCAATTTTTTCAAAAGACCTCTTGTAACGAATTAACATATATACCCCTCAATATTAAAATTATCCTTTTTTCCAGCAAATGTCTGATGAATCACTTGCTATCACACATTATAAACACTTTCGTGCTATTTTTAAACTCTTTTTCATCAAATTAACGAAACGTTCGATTTAGATTGGCCATTTCAATTGCAGCTGCAGCTGATTCACTGCCTTTATTACCAGCCTTTGTACCAGCTCTTTCAATGGCTTGTTCAATGGATTCTGTTGTGAGTACACCGAAGATAATCGGTACGCCTGTTGAGATGGCACTTTGAGCAATCCCTTTTGCCGCTTCATTACAAACATAATCATAATGTGTGGTTGCGCCTCGAATGACGGTTCCAAGTGTAATGACTGCATCATATTTTTTTGTTTCTGCTAGTTTTTTGGCCATATACGGAATTTCAAAAGCACCCGGCACCCACACGACATCGATATCGTCGCCGTTTGCTCCGTGTCTAAGCAATGTATCTTCTGCCCCATCTAACAGCTTGCTTGTAATAAAATCATTAAATCTTGCGACGACGATTCCAAATTTTAATCCTTCTGCTACTACATGGCCTTGTATTGTATTCATATGTTCATCATCCTTTTTTGTGATTTTTATTTTGTTTCAATTGTCGTTGTTTGATTATTTATATGTGCCTGCAATGCTTCAATCGTCAGCATCTTTAACTCATGTTCTTTTTGAATTTTTTTCAGTTCGGGCACGCGTGCCATCGTTCCATCTGCATTCATAATTTCACATATAACACCTGCAGGGACTGACCCCGCAAGTTTAGCAAGATCAACGGCCGCCTCTGTATGGCCTGGTCTTTCTAGTACGCCGCCCTCTTTTGCAATAAGCGGAAAAACATGACCAGGGCGGGCAAAATCTTCTGGTTTTGACTCTTTATTTAACATGGCCAAAATGGTCGTTGAGCGCTCAAACGCACTAATACCCGTTGTCGTTGACGTATGGTCGATACTCACCGTAAACGCTGTATGGTGTGCATCCGTGTTTTGTTCTACCATTGGATGCAGATTCAGATGCTTGGCTATCGACTCATGAACAGGCGTACAAATAAGGCCTCTCCCATATAAAGCCATGAAGTTAATGACTTCCGGCGTGGCGTGTTCAGCAAGTGCCACAAAGTCTCCTTCATTTTCTCTATCTTCATCATCCACTACGATAATAATTTCTCCTTGCTTGAGGGCATTTACCGCCTCATCAACTGAATGATACATACAATCGCCTCCTAGAATCCGTGCTCTTTTAAAAATGATGGGGTCAATCGGGATGGCTGCTTTTCGTCTTGTTCTTTTGTTAAAAAGCGATAAATATATTTACCGATCATGTCACATTCTACATTCACAACATCACCCATAGATTTAGTCGGGAAAATGGTTCCTTCAAGCGTATGTGGAATGATAGAAACTGTAACGCGTGCATCTCGCAAATCGAAAATGGTCAAACTGACGCCATCTATTGCGATCGATCCCTTTTTCGTGAGCATATCTGTGAGGGTCTTGTCCATTTCCAAATCATAGTAAATGGCATTGCTCTTTTTTTCAATCCGGGTAATTAAAGCCGTTCCATCAACATGGCCAGATACAAAATGACCGCCGAATCGTCCATTTGAGGACATGGCCCGCTCTAAATTCACTGGACTGCCTGATGCCAGCTGATAAAGCGATGTTGCTTTGACCGTTTCAGGCATCACATCTGCCGCAAACTGATCTTTTGTAAAACTTGTGACTGTGAGACATACGCCATTGATGGCGATGCTGTCTCCAAGATGAACATCTTCTAGCACACGGCTACACTTGATGACGATTTCCATGGCATCAGCTGACTTTTTGTTTAATGACTGGACTGTACCAACTTCTTCAATAATCCCCGTAAACATGTGATCCTCCCTTTCTCTTTCGATTGTATTTCTCACTTTATGAAAAAGCGATATTAGGGACATGTGATCGATTGAGCACCTTCGTCGCTTTTTATGGTCCATACAAGGTAGATGAGGGATCACCTAATAAACACTGCATGCTATCACTTCATTTACATACAGAAAGCCCCGGAAACATTCCGGGGCTGTGGTTTTTTTGCATTAGAAATAAAACTATGATCAACACTTGTTTTTTGTTCATACATAGCTTTCGTTATCCTTCTCCCATCCAGACTTTCACTGTCGGCTTCAGCTTTTCACTGAATCAACCGTTAATAAATTAACGGGTCACGGGCTGTAAAGCAACTGCTTTATTACCGTCGGTCGGGATTTTCACCCTGCCCCGAAGGATACAATCGATATTTAGCTGTCCTTAGGGGCTATTATAGCGATCCTTGTTGACAAATGCAACAATCAAGATTTCATGATCTGTTTCATAAAAAAAGCCTCCTTATAGGAAAGGAGACATGTTAGTTTACGACTTTTACTACTTTTATAAGACCATCTATTCTTTTTTCATTACTAAAGTACGCTTTAATACGATCGCCTTTTTTCAGATCAGCTACATCATCTTCAAATTTCTTTCCATTAAAAATGATTTTCGTTCCGTTTTTCGCTTTACCGTAGTATTCGTCTCCATCAATTTTTGTAATGGTATATTCATAGATGGTGTAGTCTTTATCATTGTTCGTTAAGCTTTCACCAATGGCTGTTGGCACATCTTCAAATTTCATGCCATTCATGTATAAATAACCTGCGCCTAAACAAAGCAGTAAAACAAATAAGATCGCAATTTTTAATTTGATTTTCCCCATAGTTAGAACCTCCATCATCTGCACTTCGCCTATTTGTATGTTTTATTCCTTCTTTTGTTGAAATAAAACCAAAAAAGCTGATTTCATTAATGGTTACTTATATAACGATTCAGATGGCCCTTTGGTTTCCACCTTTTAATCATTACATATGATACGAATATGCGTTCTTTATTAAGGGGGTGTTCGTTGAATTTCTCCTGATAAGGACAGTAAACCACATAGATACTAAAGAAAATAGAAACTTTTCACCTAAACTCTTTTTTCAAGAGCAAACAAGTCTTCTTCTAAGGCCTGTGCACGTTGAACAGCTATATCTCGACTATCGCGCACCCCCTGATTATAGTAGTAGCTTCCGAGGTGATGAGTGATAAAAGCCAATACTTCTCCCGCTGCCACTTCTCCAATAACCTCTTCTCTCTCATTTGCAAAGAAACGTTGTATTTCATCCATCATTTGCCTTTTTTCTTCCGTTGTCAATGATTTCATCTCATCCACCAGCTTTCTTTTTTTCTTGTACGATTACCAGGCTTCTTTTTACGAATATATGTTCCATTATATCATAAATGACAGCTTTTTTCGTCATAAAAAAACACCGCAAATGCGGTGTTTCAGATTGTTGACAAAGGGCTAAAATGAACTTTATTTTAGCCCTTTGTCTTCTTTTCAGCGTGATAGAAAACCTTTGCAGTCTAGGAAGGACGAGTACCGGCACGGAGCGAATTTGACATTCGTGAGTACCGGCACGCAGGACTGACACCGAATGCGAGGGTTTGTCTACACGCTGAAACACCGCAAATGCGGTGTTTCATACGTTGTTTTCCCATTATTATGCGTCGACAACTTCGACTTTTTCCATGCCTTGACCTTGTTCCATATCAAGAACAGCCTCAATACCTGATGTCACCTTGCCAAAAACAGTGTGAACACCGTTTAGGTGCGGCTGCGGGTCATGTACGATAAAGAATTGGCTGCCGCCAGTGTCTTTACCAGCGTGTGCCATTGATAATGAACCTCTTTCATGTTGATGAGGATTTCCTTCTGTTTCACATTTAATGGTGTAACCAGGACCCCCAGTTCCATTACCGTTTGGATCGCCGCCTTGGCTGACGAAGCCAGGGATTACGCGGTGGAATTTCAATCCATCGTAGAAGCCCTCATTGGCTAATTTTTCAAAGTTTGCTACTGTACCTGGAGCAGCCTCTGGGTAAAGTTCAAACTCAATTTTCTTTCCATTTGTTAATTGTATGTATCCTTTTTTCGCCATTTTTCACATTCTCCTTTCAGGTTAAACAACGCTCATTATAGCACATTTTTAATGATGTGAAACATCCCCTGCTCTTTGAATGTTATTTACCTCCCATCACATCATTGATAAAATAGAAGAGCCTGATTCTTTTCTCCTAAGTACATGAAGTCAGACTGATTAAAACGTCTTCAAAAGAAAATTGAAACGTCAGGCTGATTTGTTACGTCTATATGTTGGAGTACGCTTCACGCATGTACTCAAAAGATGAGTTTCTCTCAAAAGAGGAACGCTTTCGACTTGAAGGAGGTCAACATGTTAAAAAAAACAATGCTTGGTATGATGGCAGCACTCCTTTTGCTAATAGGTGCGCCAAAAGTCAGCTTAGCGGATGCAGCTGTCGGCGATGTCATCGTCACACTCGGGCAAGACTTAACTGCGGCTGATCGCCAGAAGGTGCTTGACGAGTTGAATCCACCTGAAAATGCGACAAAAATTGAAGTGACCAATAAAGAAGAGCACGAATATTTAGGAAAGTATATCCCTAGTTCTCAAATCGGGAGTCGAGCATTATCATCTTCATCCATCACTATTGAAAAATCAGGATCTGGTCTGACTGTGGATACTCATAACATTAAGACCATTACAGATGAGATGTATTTAAATGCTTTAATGACAGCAGGTGTGAAAGATGCAAAAGTTGTCGTGACGGCTCCGTTTGAAGTCTCTGGTACAGCAGCTCTTACAGGGCTATTAAAAGCCTATGAAGTGTCAAGCGATAAAGCCATTCCAGAGGATGTGAAACAGGTTGCAAACGAAGAGCTTGTGACAACCTCTAAATTAGGTGACTCTATTGGTAAAGACAATGCTTCGGCCCTGATTGCAAAAATCAAAGATGACATTGCGAAAAATGGTGTTCCTAAAACAACAAAAGAAGTAGAAGAAAAAGTGGATCAAGCCGCTTCGGATTTGAACTTAAATCTGACGCAAGAACAAAAGGATCAGCTTGTCTCTCTCTTCGATAAAATGAAAAATATCAATATCGATTGGAAACAGGTCGGATCTCAAATTGATAAAGCAAAAGACAAGATTACGAAATTCATAGAATCAGATGAAGGGAAAAACCTTCTACAGAAGATTTGGGATTTCTTTGTCTCCATTTGGAACGCAATCGTGTCTGTATTCACTGGTGGAAAATAAATGTTATAAAAAGAAAGCTGCCTAATGATCAGGCAGCTTTCTTTTTAAGTAGATGATTTCACTTTTGATTGATAAGGCAGATCTAATTTGACAATGTCCTCATATGTCTCACGCTCCACCACAAGCTGCGCTTCCCCATCTTCTACAAACACAACAGCCGGGCGCGGGATGCGGTTATAGTTGTTTGACATACTGTAGCCGTATGCTCCTGTACAAAAGACCGCTAGTAAATCTCCTTGTGATAACTCTGGCAAGTCGATATCCCAAATAAGCATATCTCCGCTCTCACAGCATTTTCCTGCAATCGAAACCGTTTGGTCGTGCGTTTGGCTCATTTTGTTGGCACTCGCCGCTTCATATTTTGCTTGATATAGAGCTGGACGAATGTTGTCACTCATCCCGCCGTCAATCGCTACATAATCACGAATGCCAGGTACATGTTTTGATGAGCCGATCGTATAAAGTGTTGTCCCTGCATCTCCAACAAGAGAGCGGCCTGGCTCAATCCAAATCTCCGGCATTTCGAACTCATAGCGGGATACATTATCTTTCACTGCTTGAATGATTTTCTCCACGTATTCTGTCGCAGGCAGTGGTTCGTCATCTGCTGTATAACGGATTCCAAAGCCGCCGCCTAAGTTTAACACTGTGGAAATAAAGCCAAATGATTCTCTCCATTCATCCAGCTTCATAAAAATTTTATCTGCTGCAAGGACAAATCCAGCCGTATCAAAGATTTGTGAACCAATATGGCAATGGACACCTAAAAGCTCGATCACTTCTGAATCAAGCACTTGTTTCACCGCTTCGTCTGCTTGTCCATTATGAAGATCAAAGCCGAATTTTGAATCTTCTTGACCTGTTGTAATGTAATCATGCGTATGTGCTTCAACACCCGGCGTGATGCGGAGCAATACTTTCACCTTTTTCGACAGCTCTTGACCAAGCTGTTCAATGAGTTTGATTTCATAGAAATTATCAACGACAATACAGCCAATCCCATACTCTAATGCCATTTTTAATTCTTCTCTGCTTTTGTTGTTGCCATGGAAATGAATTTTTTCTACTGGAAATCCAGCACAAATAGCTGTATGCAGCTCCCCTCCTGAAACGACATCAAGTGATAATCCTTCTTCTTTGGCAAGCTGAAACATCGCAATAGAAGAGAATGCCTTACTCGCATATGCCACCTGGGCCTTTAATTCTTCTTCAATAAATGCTTTTTGAAAGCTTTTTGCGCGCTCCCGTATTAAAGCTACATCATATACATAAAGTGGCGTCCCATACGTTTCAGCTAAAGAAACGGCATCCACACCACCTATTTCTAAATGTCCGAGTTCATTTTGTCTGCAAGTGCCGTGTAAATACAATGTCATTCCCTCTTTCTCCGCCTCGGCTGAAAAAAGACAGCTGCGTGAGCTGCCTTTTGCCGTTTCTCAAAGTTAAAAATACAATATCACAATCTTCAGCCACTTTCAACGAGCGTTAAGAATTTGGCGGAATTTTTGATCTGTTTTGAGGGTGAACGATGCTCGGCCTTACTTTTGAGCCAGGAACAGACGTCCGAATGAGCACTTGCCACAAAGCCTTTCCATTAAAAGGAATGAACGGCCACATATAAGGCGTCTGCAAGGACCGAATAGAGGTTAAATAAATGACTAACAACGTAAAACCAATGATGAGTCCATTCAGCTTAAATATCGCTACTAATGCTAATATGATCAGTCGGATGATTTTATTAGCGACGCTAAGCTCATAGCTCGGAGTGGTGAATGTGCCGATGGCTGCTAGTGAGACGTATAAAATGACCTCTGGTGTAAATAAACCAACATCAATCGCAATTTGTCCAATTAAAACGGCTGCGATCAAGCCCATGGCCGTCGACAATGCGGTTGGCGTATGTATCGCTGCCATTCGTAAAAATTCGACCCCAAAATCAGCAAGGAACACTTGGAGAATAACAGGAATATGAGAGGGTTTGTTAAATCCTATATAGCTTAGATTGTCTGGTAACAAATTCGGCTCTAGGATAAAAAGAAACCAAATCGGCAAAAGAAAAGTAGAACACAAGATGCCTAAAAAACGCACCCATCTTAAAAATGTCCCAACTGCTGGTGCTTGGCGGTATTCTTCTGCATGTTGAACGTGATGAAAAATAGTGGTCGGCGTAATGATGACACTAGGGGATGTATCGGTAATAATGATGACATGCCCTTCTAATATATGGTTAGCGGCAACATCTGGACGCTCGGTATATCGGACAAGCGGAAAGGGATTGTATCCTTGTTTTATGATAAATTCTTCAATCGTTTTATCAGACATCGTCAGTCCATCAACTTTGATACTGGATACTTCTTTTTCAATAATATCAACAAGATCTGGGTCCGCAATGTCTTCAATGTAACAAACACAAACGTCTGCTTTTGAACGTTCGCCTACTTTAAGCATTTTGTAGCGCAATTTTTCATCCCGCACTCTTCTTCGAATAAGTGCTGTATTCACAATAATGTTTTCAACAAACCCGTCTCTTGCACCTCTGACAACCTTTTCTGTATCCGGCTCCTCTGGCATTCTGCCAGGATAGCTCCTGACGTCAATGATGAATGCGTAATTTTCGCCTTCTACAACGACTGCCACAAGCCCCGACAGCACTTGATCCACAGCTTCATCCAGCGTTTCAACTTTGGAGACTTGCTGATTGACAAGGCGGTTCTCTATCACACGTGCAAGATCATCTGATTCAGGTTCGTTGTCATTGATTTCAATCAGTTCTTTTAATAAATAGATCACATATTGTGTATCACATAATCCATTTACATAGTAAAGCTGGATTTCCTGATCATGGACATAAATTTTCCGAACGCCAAGGTCAAAGCTGAGACCCATTCCGACATTGTCTTTGAAGAAATCTTCATTTTTCTTCGGATCTCGGAACACATGTACCTTGTCTTTCTTCATAGAAACCGCTCCTTTCTAAAATTAATTCAACTGCTTTCATCGTGATTGGAGACCCTTTGCTTATATCATCTTTCCGTCCCATCTTGCCAATATCTCCAATGCCCACAACAAACGGAAGGTGAAGTGAATCCAGACAATACACTGTATCTCCGCTCATTTTATGTGGTTCCATTTCTGGAAGTCCGTGTTTATCAACGCCGTATTCTGTCAGTTCACCTTCTCGGTCAATGGAAACATGTACCTTTGTCCATTCGGCTTGATGGGTTTTAGATGCCACTGCAATTGCGCCAATGACTTCAATTTCAGGGTGACCTGCTACATGTTTCATCGCCGTCTCCCCCGTCCCTTCACCAGTTAAACCAGAATCATCAAACATGACAAACACTGGGTCATACGGCGTTTTTAAAATCATTTGGACCAGTTCTGGTCCTGTCCGTTTGCTCGGATTCCCTTTTGAGCTGGAAATACATCTTCCGCCAACCTTTTTTGCGACAAGCTCAATCGTTTTGGCAGCATATATATCTCCGTCTGTCACTAAAATGACTTTGCGTCTTTGCCCCATATTAGGTTATCCTTTCGGTTTAAAGATCAGTGCGATAATAAATGAGAATAAAATCGCAGCTGATATTCCAGCAGAGGTTAATTCAAAAATACCAATCCCGATGCCAATAAAGCCGTGTTCATCGGCTTGGTGCATCGCCCCATGAAGCAAGCTGTGACCAAAGCTCACGATAGGCACGGTAGCACCCGCACCTGCAAATTCAATAAATTTATCATAAATACCGAACCCGTCTAAAATGGTTCCAGCCACAACAAAAGTGGTCATGACATGTGCAGGCGTGAGTTTAAGTACATCTAGTAAAAGCTGGCCGATGACGCAAATAAGCCCGCCTGCAACAAAAGCGATAAGATAATCCATTAGCTCTCTCCTCCTGCACGCTCAAATACAACTCCGTGCGCAATGGTTGGAATGGTCTCTTTTTGCTGGACCATCATTGGGCTGAGAAGCGCACCGGTTGCTACAACCAATACTCTTTGCAAATTCCCTGCTTTCATTTCTTGAAAGATGTGACTGAATGTCACAACAGCTGAACAAGCACAGCCGCTGCCTCCAGCGAAAACATTTTGATCAGGTGTATAAATAATTAAGCCGCAATCATCGTGCTTTCGGCCGAGCTGAATGCCGTCTTCTTTAAGGAGATCCTTTAAGATCGGTGAGCCAATGCCGGATAGATCACCTGTTAAAATAAGATCGTAATCATCAACCGTTCTCCCTAAATCTTCTAAGTGCTGTTTAATGGTGTCTGCTGCCGCTGGCGCCATGGCTGATCCCATGTCAAATGGATCTGTAATTCCAAGGTCCATGACCCGTCCGATGGTTGCACTTGTGATTTGAATTTGAGAGGGCTCTTGGCTGATAATCACTGCCCCGCTCCCAGTCACTGTACTTGTCGCAGTATCCGGTTTTTGTCCGCCGTATTCTGTCGGATTACGAAATTGACGTTCTGCTGTCGCATTATGGCTACTTGTCGCAGCAATCGCTCTTTTTGCAAAACCGCCGTCTACTAATGCTGAGGCAATCGCAACTGATTCCATTGATGTGGAGCAAGCCCCAAATAAACAAAGGAACGGGATTTTAAGCTCTCTAGCCACATAGTTTGCTGTGACATTTTGGTTCAGTAAATCTCCTGCCAGCAAAAGATCAATCTCACTTTTTTGCAGATTCGCTTTTGATAAAGCTGTTGATATGGCATCATCCATAAGCTGTCTTTCAGCCATTTCCCAGTTCTTTTGATAACAGTGCATTTCATCGTATGTTTTATCAATGAGATGACCGATCGGGCCTTCCTTTTCTTTCGGTCCTGCAGCTGTTCCTTCTGCATTAACATAAAGCTTGTGTTCAAATACCCAAGATTGTTTACCTGTTAGTTTCACGTTTCATTCCTCCTACGAAAACATCTTTTCCAAGACGTATCGAATGATTCCTACGACATATGCCGAGACGACACCAAACACAATGACGTTTCCAGCAAGCTTAAACATGTTCGTGGCCACACCTAACACAAGCCCTTCACTTTTATGCTCAAGAGCCGCACTTGTCATACTGTTTGCAAACCCTGTCACAGGGACAGCAGACCCCGCTCCAGCAAACTGACCAATTTTATCGTAAATACCGATACCAGTTAAAATAGAAGACATTAAAATGAGGGTCGCCACCGTTGGATTCCCCGCTGTCTTCTCATTAAAATCGAAAAAGGTAATATAGAAATTTTGCAATCCCTCGCCTATGGCACAGATCAATCCGCCAACAAGAAAAGCCTTTATGCAGTTGAGTACATAAGGGGGTTTGGGCTGATACGTTTTCACCTTAGATGGATAATTCTCTTTTAAACTTGACACAAGTCGTTCCCTCCACATTTTTAAATATAAATAAGCCAATGAAATAATGAGCCAAACACCTTTCCTAAGACGATGGCCATGAGCAGCAGCACAATTTTCCCGTCCATTCCAATTCTTTTCGTTAAGATAGGAAGTACATTTAACACTTCAGTGAGTGCGGCGGCGAGCATGCCAACGAAGATGCCTGATAAAAGGCCAATCGGGAGCACCAGCCATTTGGATAAATGCACATGCATTTGACTTAAGGTGGCCCATCCGCCAACGACCGCTCCACTGATGACAGCCGCCTCGTACCCTTGAATGAAACGCTGCGTTTTCGTTAATTGCATTAACCGTGGGATAATGCCAAGCACTGTGAGAAATGCCACAAATCCTGCCCCTACCGTTAACCCGCCGCCAAGCCCTACGAGCATAACAAACAACCAATTACCGATCATGGATATCTTTTAATGTTTCTTTATTTTCGTTGAGTGCAACATAATGATCGAGGTCGAGCTGGTATTTGAACATTTCCACTTCGAGCGGACTTGGTTCTTCATTTAAACGCTTTTTAAAGACATGATTGAAAAATAAAATCATCCCAAAACCGAGTCCAAAACTATATGGAATTTGCAATAAATACGGATGCTCCACTGTTTTTCCTGTGATCATTTCATATAGGCGGATATGAACAAGTCGCATACTGACATCCTCGTGGAAATTCATGATGGCAAGGGCCGCTCCAACAAATAATAGGAGCCATACAAACACAAATAATACGGGTGAGAGCTGGCGTTTGCCTGTATCAATTTCAACAATGGCCTCCGAGCCTCCGACGGTTTGAATGTCAATGTCTGGCCACGTTTTTTTGATCGTTTTGACCACATGCATGATATCTAAAACCACGATGTGACGATCCTTTTTGCTGACGTGATACATCGGCATTTTCCTGAGCTTTTGAACAGTCCGCTCATCACCAGTGATTTGGGCGATATCTGCTAAATAAATGAGCTGATCATTACCGGTCTTGATCCGATGGCGCAGCCGAATAAAGATTTGTCCGTCCATCCAAGTCACTTCCTATACGATGGGTTAAAAATAGTATGTGGTGAAAAATGGTTCTCATACTGAAAGAACTTCATTTACCGGTAATTACCACACAAAAAAAGGGCACTGACCCCATAAAGTGAGACAAATAAAAACACCTTTAAGTTGAAAATCGGGTATATCATACCTGAAAACAATTTGGAGGTGTTTTTGTATGGGAACAAGAGTCAGTTACCCCGCAAGTGTAAAAGAAGAGGCGGTTCAGATGAAGTTGGCAGGAGTCTCAACAAAAGAAATCATGGACAAGCTAGGAATTAAGAATAAAACACAAGTGAAAACTTGGATGAAATGGTATCACAATGGTGAAACCCACCGGTTTCATCAACCTGTTGGAAAGCAGTATTCATACGGGAAAGGACCTGAATACCAAGATGAAAACGAGAGATTGAAAACAGAAAATCGCTATCTAAATCAAAAAATAGACATATTAAAAAAGTACCGAGAATGGGAAAGGTGGTGGAAAAAGAAGCACTCGTGTCGATCTACGAAACGGTAAAAGATAAAGTGAGTGTCAGTGAATTCTGTCAGCTATTTGAAGTGGCTAAATCAACATTTTATCGTTGGAAAAAACTAGATCATCATCACTCAAAGCAACATGGGTTAATCAAGCTTATTTCAACACTTTGTAAGTTGCACAAGTATACGTATGGGTATCGTAAAATAACGGCTCTTCTACGCAAGAAATGAAGATCAACCATAAGAGAGTACAACGAATGATGCAAACCTACGGTTTGCAGTGTCGTGTGAAAGTGAAAAAGCGTAAACAGACCGGTCAACCCTATTACATTGCAGAAAATCACTTAAAACGAGATTTTTCTGCGACCAAGCCACTTGAAAAACTGGTGACAGATATCACGTATTTGCCATTTGGGCAAAAAATGCTTTATCTATCCAGCATAAAAGATTTATATACAAGTGAGATTGTGGCTTATACGATTGGTGATAAACAGGATGTTTCTCTTGTTTTAGATACATTGAAGCAGTTAAAGACACTGCCTAAAGGCTGCGTACTTCATAGTGATCAAGGTTCGGTCTACACTTCTTATGCTTATCAAAAGGAGATAAAGGAAAAAGGCATTACCATGAGCATGTCCCGTAAGGGAATGCCCGCTGATAATGCCCCCATCGAATCCTTCCACTCAAGTTTAAAATCAGAAGGATTTTATCTCCACCACCTGACAAACACTACAACAGCCATTGTAGAAAAAACAGTCAGGGAGTATATTGATTATTATAACAATATCCGAATTCAATTGAAATTAAACAGCCAGTCACCAAAAGAGTTTCGGCAACTGGCTGTTTCGTAAAGGTGTTTTGATCCCTGTCTCAAAAACGGGGGTCAGTCCCCTGCGGTTGTGACCCCCATTAATAAGGTAAGGCTTAATATCATAACTTTCAGGTGCTTCATTCAGCTTCCTCCTCCATCCATGTCAATTTTTTGGCCTGTGATTCCAAACCTTCATCAAAGTATTTTGATGCTAGTTTATGATTATCCTGCTTTTTATAAAATCTTGCAGCCATGATTGACAATTCTGCGGCATCTTTCCAAAGTTTTTGAGTTTTCAGTACATTTAAAGCTGCATCTAGTTGAGCTTCATCACCTGTTATATAAATTGAATGTATGATGTTTAACTTAGCAATATACGCATTGTCAGATAATTCATTCGCCAATATGAGTGACTCATTGTATGACTCCAGCCCTTCAGCTTTTTTATCTAACTGGAAGAGAACACGGGCTAACATGTACTTAGTTCTCATATGCAGTGTTTTGTGTGGTTTTTTTAGTTCAATAGACAACCCATTCTGGAAAGAGTCTAAAGCTTGCTGAACCTTTCCTTGACGGTCATAACATATCCCTAGATTGAAATACCCCAGCGCTTGTGGCAAATCAATGTTAGATTTTGCTGCTAAATTGATAGCATCCTTATAGGTGGATTCAGCTTGTTCGAGTTGGTTTAAATCCATCTTATTTGATGCGATTACCATTAGAGTAGTAGCAATCCGACTCTCTTGTAAATCTGCTGATTTAAAGCTTTCTAAAGCTTTTTTGGCATGGTTAATGGAGAAATGATTTTGTGCGATTTTGTAGTACGCAATCGCAAGCTGATAGTTAAATTCAGCACGTTCTAATTCGTCAGGAACATTTCTAAGGCGGGTCTCTGCGATATGATAATAGTTGATAGCGTCTGAAAATCGATTTTTATAGAACTCATACATGCCATTGAAGAAGAAATAATAATACTGAATCATGTCATCTGTTTTCTGCTTCTCTTCAATGTCTATTTGCTTCAATAAAACTTTTGATCCCTCAAACTCCTGCACCATCATTTTGTATCTGGCATCAATCAAGTTAAAGTATAATAAGACATTTTGATCTTCTTCCATATTTTCAAAAGCTTGTACTATCTCGCTTTTCTTTTTTTCAGCTTTTAGGATATCTTGTTTTTTTATAAGTCCGTACCAATCACCAATCATTTTAGCAACAAATGGACTTGCTACTTTTTCCGACAAACAAACCTCCCCCTATCATTTACCCTTTTCTTTCATTATCGCAGATTAAATGACCTTTTTAAACAAATTATGTAAAAATAAGTAATGTGACATGCCATACAGACAATAAAGAACTCCAAAACATGACAAAAATCCACCTACAAAAGACGCTGTTTATTTTTCACGCTCTTTACTGGTTTTATCCACTTGATCCATAACCATGATGACTCGCTTATAATAGCAACCTGTTTTCTCTAAGAAACTGTAGCATTAGCTTTACCAATTTTTCCTTCTGCTGCTGTCTCACATGAAGTAGCTGACAAAGTGATTACATCGAGTTTAGGGAAAGAAGCTGGTAATAAATTATAAAGTAAAGACTCTGTGATAATCATTGTCACAGAGTCTTTACTTTATATGGATTATTTAACACTTCTCGGTCTGTGGTCAACAGATTAAATCAGTGGTAGGATATTGAAAGGATACATAAATATTCATTAGGGTTCTCTTATCATATTCTTTCAAGGAGGCGAGACAAATGCCTTTCTGGCTACTGACAACTATCCTTACAGTTATTATATTAGGTTTTTCTTTAATATTTAAAAAAAGAAAATCCTTTTTACAGTATGGATTTCCAGCAGTTTTAATGATGGCAAGCATTATCTTATTAATTATAAGTTTCTTTGTAGGAGAATGGGAAGGTTTAGGAATGGGTGCAATGAGTGTATCTTTGCTAATTGCATCAGTTATCTCTTTAATTATTACCAGCTTCTTGAGTTATTTTAGTGGTATGAAACAAAAATAAAGCTCATGTTCGGGAACACAAGCTTTGACTGGTTATTATGCTCTTTTATAGCGATAATACATATATCGAATGATTTTTGTGATGACAGTGGTACACATGCATAAAAAGGTCATAGCCACTACCCAATACATATTCGACAGGTCGAATCCAGTATAGGCAAATATGAAGATGGTTGAAGTTATAAATGTGATAATTAGCACCACATGAATCTTCTTAAAGATTAAATACCCAATAATCCCCCAAACTAAATACAACAACGGCAATGTGAATAACACAAGACCCATGGGTTGAAGATAATGTAAGTTAATTTACTCCACTCTCCTCTACAGTTATCTTATAACTTCCATGCTGGTCATTTCCCAGTCTCTATCAGATTTTAGTGATATCTCCTTAGAGTCTTTGCTTTCAATATTATATTCAATAATTCTGCCAATAACTCCATCCTTATCTCTATCAAACATTCTTACCAATGCATAAATCTTGCCGTCTAAAATCTTGACCTCTTCTAAACGTTCGTCATCTGATTTAAAATTAAGTGGAATTTTTTCAGAAGATATCTCTTTGAGGTCTTTGTTGAATGTCTTGACTTCTCCTTCATAGGAAACTATCGTGACTCTATCCTTGCCTACATTGATCTTGTAGATAATGAATCCTTTATCCATTACTATTTCTCTCTTCTTATCGAGAGTTTTTTTGTCGAGTACAACCAACATCGATTCTTTCTTACTGTCAACGCCATCGTTTACGGCAAGAATTAATTCTTCATTGTTTAATGACTTCAAAGATTCATTATTGTCAGGAAAGAAGACTGAGTCGACATCTAACTTTTTTCGTTTTTCTTTATGAGTTTTAGGGTCTATTGAAGACACTGTGACACTTTCATCATTACTGAGAATGGCATAGATTTTTTTGTCTTCAAATATAGCTGTTGTTAATTCTCCGTCTAATTCAACTTGATTTTTATCGTTGTCATCTTCATTCCAATATACTAATTCTCCTACTAAGCCATCCTCTGTAAAGCCAACGTTAATATCGTGTATAACATACCCATTAGAGTAGTTAATAAAGAATGCACCCTCGTCATCTGTAGACTTTGAAAGTGATTTTGTATTCAAAGGCTCTACCTTCCCAGTCTTCTTATTTAGGGATACATGATAATTAGACCTATTAGATGAAAAGTACATATTATTATCGCTCTGAGTAGATGAGGTAAATCCCACACAGTCTTTCATTGTAATACTCGACAATTTCTTTCCTTCGTTGTTATAGTTGACCACCTCGCATCCTCTATCCATTACCTGCGAATAAATGATAGCAAATTTACTGTCTTTCATATTGCTCAATTCTCTCTTAGGTGAGTCAACAGCAGCCTCCTCTTTCTTTGAGCATGCTGTACATATTAATGCAATGGCGCAAGCTGAAATAAGTAGTTTTAAGTATTTCATTCAATCATCTCCTTTCAATTTTAAACAAGTAAAGCAATCGAGGGAGTCCCCCGACTGCTTATTGACTTACTTTTTATGATAAAAGACCTTCGTGTTGTTAGAGTTGACTAATTCCATTGGCGACACAACCGAATCAATTTTTATATTGTCAATGTCGTGCCCTTGGTTCTTCCAAGCTCTCCAGGCCAATTGAGAACAATAGAATTTTTTGGTAGTTTTCTTGTCAAAGAAATTCATGTTGTATGGCTTCTTTTGGTCAGCTTGCTTTTCAGCATACTTAGCCGCATTTACATATTTGGTATTATTAGACTTCTTCACCCATAGCCCGTAAACCTTCTTTCTAGAACCCCAATTATTATTATATCTTCTGACTCCATGTTGTTTAATAGGACTCCAATTTTTATGCCAAGCCTCTACGGTCTTAGCTGCTTTTCTTGAGACAATTGCGGCGTGTCCGAAGCCAATTGCGGAGCTACCTGAATTCAAGTCATAGCTTACTAATACATCGCCCTTAGTGCCTAAATTCTTGGCGTTTACGCTTATCTTATCTTTCTCTTCGTTGTACTTAGGTAAATACTCGTCAATCACGCCTTCTTTAATATATTGATCGATATCTTTCTGCGACTCTTCGAATATAGCTTCTGCTTTTTCTTCTGTAGATACAGAGTTATACTCCTTTTTGCTCATCTCGTAAAGCTCATTAATCTGTTCAGAGGTCATACCCTCTGCTTTCATTTCTTCTATTTCTTCTTTGGCTCTTTCATTGTTCATAGAAGGGTATACATCTGTCGCTTGTGCATTTCCTTCCAATCCAAACCCAGTGAATAATACAGATGCTGACAACAAGGATGTGACAATAACGTTTCGTTTTTTCATATTATTACCTCCAATTCCTTTTTTAGCGTGGTCCACATTCACCATAATAATGGTTAATATGGATCATGTAAACATTAATAGAATTTTAAGGATATTTTAATATCTGATGAATTGACATGTTAAATTTGAGTGAATTTTTACATTAAAAAAGAGACTACTCGTAATAGTCTCTCTTTCACACAGGTACATTTTCTTTATTTTTATCTACTTGATCCAAAATCTTAATGACTCGCTTGTAATAGCAACCCGTTTCCTCTAGCTCTTCTCTTGAAACATCAATTACTAGGACAGGCTTTTTTCTGTCTAGGGATTCAACCAACACAATATCCCCTTGTTGTATCTGTCCTCTTAGTCTTTTTGGAATATGCCACTTGAAAGGTTTCGGTTTAACCTTCAATTCCCCGTTCCTTTTCGAACAGTGAAATGCTGTAATTGTATTTCTGTAATTGGTCATATACACACTCCCTCTGCGCTTTTACTATAAGGATAACAACATAAAATAAAAAGAAGCAGACCTAGCTGGGACTGACCCCCGTTTTTGAGACAGGGATCAAAACACCTTTACGAAACAGCCAGTTGCCGATAGTTTATCGGTGATTGGTTGTTTAGTTTCGTTTGAATACGAATGTTGTTATAATAATAAATGTATTCTTTGACAGTGCGTTCTACAATGGTGTTCGTAGTTCGATCAATCCTGTTAAGATAGAACGTTTCAGACTTTAGTGAGGAATGAAACGATTCGATGGAGGCATTATCAGCGGGCGTCCCTTTACGGGACATGCTCATGGTAATGCCTTTCTTATGAACAGCTTTCTGATACTCGTAAGATGTATACACAGAACCTTGGTCGCTATGTAACACGCAATTCTCAGGCAGTGATGGGAGCTGATTAAGTGTGTTTAAGATAAAGTCTGTGTCCTGCTTATCACCAATATTAAAAGCAATCACTTCTCCATTATATAAATCCAATATACTGGAAAGGTACAATTGTTTCTGTCCATAAGGCAAATACGTGATGTCCGTTACTAGTTTTTCAAGAGGGCGATCAGACTGAAAGTTCCGATCCAGTATATTACCAGCCACGGCATAGGGCTGCCCATTCTTCTTACGCTTTTTCATTTTAACTCGGCACTGCCACTGGTTTTTCTGCATGATACGTTGAACAGTTTTATGGTTAATACGCATGCTCATTTTTAGTATGGCGGTGATTTTTCGATAACCATATCGATACTTGTGCTCTCGGCACAACGTGCCGACCTGTTTCTCTAGTTGTCTTTTAGAGTGATTCTGAGTCAGATCCTTTTTCCATCTATAGTACGAAGTGCGTGAGATACCTAAATGGAAACAGGTGTCCTGTACCGTCAACGTTTTGCACAATTCTTCTACCAGTTTGATTGCCGTTTCCTTATCAACTTCCTTTCCAATTCGTTGTACTTTTTTAAAACTTCATTCTGTTGACTCAAATAGCGATTTTCTGCCCGCAGTCTCTCTAATTCGGAAGAGTAGTCGGGGCCCTTTCCATAGGAATATTGTTTTCCAACAGGCTGTTCGAACCGGTGTGTATCCCCAGCCTTATGCCACCTCACCCATGTCTGAACCTGCGTCTTATTCTTAATATTCAATTCCTGCATGATCTCTTTCATAGGTACACCTGCCAATCTCATTTCTACAGCCTTCTGTTTCACTTCAACCGGATAACTCACTCTTGTCCCCATAGAAAAAACACCTCCATGCTTTATTTCGGATCACAACGATCCGTTTTCAAACTTGAAGGTGTTTTTTATTTGTCTCATCTGATGGGGTCAGTACCAATAGGCTAGCTGTCTTTTTGATCCATTTGCACTTGGATTTGTTTTAAAATTTTCTTTTCAAGCCTTGAGACTTGTACTTGTGAAATACCAAGCCTCTCTGCTACCTCAGATTGCGTTTGGTCTTTATAATACCTTAAGTACACAATCAGTTTCTCTCGCTCTTCTAATTCCTTGATTGCCTCTTTTAGCGCAATTTTATCAAACCATCTTTCTTCTGAATGATCGGCAATTTGATCGAGCAGTGTAATCGGATCACCGTCATTTTCATACACGGTTTCATGTATAGATGACGGGGAGCGAACCGCTTCTTGAGCGAGGATGACATCCTCTGGTGTGATGTCGAGATAATCAGCGATTTCCTGTACAGTCGGCATTCTCCCATGAGATTTAGACAATTCGTCTCTTGCCCGCCTGATTTTATTTCCAAGTTCCTTTAAGGACCTGCTGACTTTGACCGTTCCATCATCACGAATGAAGCGCTGGATTTCACCGATGATCATGGGAACAGCATAGGTCGAAAATTTCACATCATAGGATAAATCAAATTTATCAACAGATTTTAACAGGCCGATACAGCCTATCTGAAATAGATCATCTGGTTCATATCCTCTATTTAAAAAGCGCTGAACGACGGACCAAACAAGACGCATGTTTTTTTCTACGAGGAGGTCTCTTGCTTGCTGATCTCCGTCTTGGCTTTTTTTTATGAGCTGTTTCACTTCATTATTTGACAGCTGTGCTTTTTTTGCTTGCTTTTTTACCTCCACATCCATATGAGCAGCTCCTTAATTACAAAGCGCTTTGCTTTTTGATAGATGCTTTGTTAAACGGATCGTTGTGCCCATTTCTGGAGATGAGTCTACCATGACATCGTCCATAAAATTCTCCATAATGGTAAATCCCATCCCGGATCGTTCTAAGTCTGGCTTTGTTGTGAAAAGAGGCTGTCTTGCTTCCTCAAGATCTGTAATTCCCATACCTTCGTCGCGTATCGTCAAATACACCACATGATCATCCAGCGTGACACTAATATGCACCTTTCCATCTGGGTTTCCGTCATATCCGTGAATAATGGAGTTTGTTACTGCCTCTGATACGACCGTTTTGATCTCGGTTAATTCATCTAATGTCGGATCAAGCTGGGCGATGAACGCCGCTACTGTTACCCTTGCGAAGGATTCATTTTGACTCAAAGCAGAGAAGGTCAGATTCATTTCATTTGTCATGATGCCACCCCCAATGTTTGCAGCGCTGTTTGCTCTGAAGGCTCCATACGGATGATTTTAAACAAGCCAGACATATCAAATAAACGGTTCACCGCTGGCGAGATCGCGCAGACGACCATTTCGCCACCAAGCTGCTTAATCTGCTTATATCTTCCTAAAATAACCCCGAGGCCAGAACTGTCCATAAATGATAAATCAGCTAAATTCAGCACGATGTGGCGAATGTCCTCTGTTTCCAAATAATTCGTCACCTTTTGTCTCAACGTTTCTGCAGAGTGATGATCGAGCTCTCCTGTCAACCGAATACAAAGTACGCTCTCTTTGACTTGAAAATCAATACCAAGGCTCATCTTTTTCTTCCTCCTTGCTCTATTTTCGGATAAAGAATGTTTCTCTTTTCTATGAAGTAAATCCTTCACCATGACAAAACTAGTGATCATTCGTCACATTTAGATGTTCTTTTCTATTCGCTCATAGCAAAAAAAGACTGCCACTTGCAGCAGTCTTTCGCCTCTTATTTCCATTTGACAAATTCGGCCATTGCCCGTTTAAAGAAAGTCCAAACACCGGCTCTTTCCATGTCTTCTTTTGCCTCGACAGGGCTTTCATGAAGCACTTTCCCATCTTTTTTCAAGACGATGGTGCCAAGCTTCGTTCCTTTTGAAAATGGGGCCGTGACATCTTGAGATAGTTTAATTTCTTTTTTGATCTGATCGACATTTTCGCCTTTTTTCGTTAAAAGAGAAATCGGTTCAGATGTGACAAGCTGGATGTTTTTCTTTTTCCCTTTGCTCACTTTGATCTCTGCCACGTCTTGTCCTCGTTTGTACAGAGGATGGGTGGTATATTGACTAAATGCATAATCCAGCATTTTGACGACTTGAGCGTTTCTGTCTTTCGGTGTACTTGCACCGAATACAACAGCAATGACGCGCATGTTGCCTTTTTTAGCGGATGCGGTTAAACAATATTTCGCCTCGGCAGTAAATCCTGTTTTCATCCCATCGACGCCGGGATAAAATTTAATGAGTCGGTTTGTGTTTACAAGCCAGAATTTTTTATCCGTGTTTTGCCGGAGGTAGTCTTCATATACACCTGTAAATTTGGTGATTTGTTCATATTTTAACAGCTCTTTCGCCATTTTTGCCATATCATGAGCTGTGCTGTAATGATCTTTTTCAGGAAGTCCTGTTGGGTTTTGAAAGACGGTTGATTTGAGGCCAAGTTCTTTTGCCTTTTTGTTCATTTGCTCAACAAATTGTTCTTCAGATCCAGCAATATGCTCTGCCATGGCAACTGAAGCGTCGTTTCCTGAAGCAATCGCAATGCCTTTCAGCATTTCTTTCACAGTCATTTCTTCTCCAGGTTCAAGGAAAATTTGTGAGCCTCCCATTGATGCTGCATAGTCGCTTGTTCTGACCTTGTCCGTCATTTTGATCTTTCCTTGGTCAATTGCTTCCATGATGAGAAGCATCGTCATGATTTTGGTCATACTTGCTGGCGCAAGCTTTTCATCACTGTTTTTGTTGTAAAGCACCTTTCCCGTGTCACGTTCAATTAAAATGGCTGATTTGGCTTCATGCGCCAATTCTGATGTTTGTTTTTCTCCTGGCTTTTCGATTTTTTCTTTTGCTGTCGCTGATGGCGACACCATTGAGATAAGGATCATTAAAATAAACAATGCACATATATGACGTTTCAAGTGGCAGACCTCCATTATCGTAATCCTTTTTATTTTTTCCTCATAAAGGCTGTTTTATTCAGAGATCGTTTGATTGCCATAAAAAAAAGCCTTCTGCTTAATGAACAGAAGGCTTTAGGACACGTTCTATGAGAGTTGTTTGACAACATCTTTCACTAAATCAAGGAAACTGGCTTTCACTTTTTCCGTCACTTCGATGACTTCATCATGAGAAAGCGGCTGATCTAAAATACCTGAGGCCGCATTGGAAATGCATGAAATTCCAAGTACTTTTATTCCTGCATGACGAGCCACGATGACTTCTGGCACAGTCGACATACCGACCGCATCAGCACCAAGCGTTCTGAGGAATCGTACTTCAGCCGGCGTTTCATAGGATGGGCCTGTCATTCCTGCATAAACCCCTTGCTGCACAGATATCCCTAGGTTTTGAGCGGTTTTCTTTGCAAGTGCCAGCAATTCCTGATCATACGGTGCAGACATATCAGGGAAACGAACCCCTTGACTGTCGTTTGGTCCAATTAACGGATTGGTTCCCATCATATTGATATGATCTGTAATCAGCATGAGATCACCAGGATGGAAGGACGTATTCACGCCGCCTGCTGCATTTGTAACAATACATGTCTCAATGCCGATTTCTTTCATCACACGGACAGGAAACGTCACTTGTTTCATATCATATCCTTCATAGAAATGAAAACGCCCTTGCATGGCACAAACGACCGTGCCTTTCAGCGTTCCAATCACGAGCTGACCAGCATGCCCCTCTACTGTTGAAACAGGGAATCCAGGAATATCTTCGTATTTTAATTTGATCGGATGTTCAATTTCATCTGCTAAAATGCCAAGACCTGACCCTAAAATCAATCCAACTGTTGGTACATATGTCGATGCTTGTTTAATGTATGCCGCCGCTTCTGAAAACTGTGTTCCCACGAGATTTCCCCCTATTTGAGTTTAGATAAAAAGCTTGTTCCGTATTTTGGCAGCGTTGATTTGAAATTATCTGCTACCGTTGCCCCGAGATCAGCAAAGGTTTTTGCTGTTGGGAGTTCATGCGCTTCCTGATGCTTTTTGCTGTAAGCAATAAGCGGAACATATTCTCTTGTATGATCTGTTCCGTGATGAACCGGGTCATTTCCATGATCTGCTGTGATCACAAGCAGATCATCCTCTTTTAATAGATCAAATACTTCAGGAAGACGTGCGTCAAATTCCTCTAGTGCTTTACCGTAGCCTTCTGGATCTCTTCTGTGTCCATAAAGCGCGTCAAAATCGACAAGATTTAAGAAGCTAAGTCCTGTAAAGTCTGTTTTCAGCGTCTCAACTAGCTTGTCCATTCCATCCATGTTGGATTTTGTTCTGAGTGAAGAGGTGATCCCTTCGCCATCATAAATATCAGAGATTTTTCCGATTGCAATGACATCCAGTCCATCATCTTTCAGTTCATTCATCACTGTACGGTCAAATGGTTTTAACGCATAGTCATGACGGTTTGGTGTTCTGACAAATGCCCCCGGCTTCCCGACAAACGGACGAGCGATAATGCGCCCTACCATATACTTTTCATCTAATGTGAGCTCACGTGCGATTTCGCAAATGCGGTAAAGTTCGTCTAATGGTACAACTTCTTCGTGTGCAGCAATTTGCAGCACCGAATCCGCTGAAGTATAAACGATTAAATCGCCTGTTTTCATATGTTCTTCGCCAAGCTCATCAAGGATTTCTGTACCAGACGCCGGTTTATTTCCAATGATGCCGCGTCCGGTTTTTTCTTTTAGTTCATTTAATAGTTCATCTGGAAATCCGTCTGGAAAGACTTTAAATGGTGTGTCTATGTAAAGACCCATGATTTCCCAATGACCTGTCATTGTGTCTTTACCGTTTGATGCTTCTTGCATCTTCCCATAATACGCAAGCGGTTTTTCATCCGCTGGAATTCCTTTAATTTCTTTAATATGACCCAGCCCAAGCTTCGCCATGTTCGGCATATGAAGCCCGTTCATTTTTTCTGCAATATGTCCAAGTGTATCTGCACCTACATCATTAAAATCAGCAGCATCTGGTGCTTCCCCAATTCCTACTGAATCCATCACAATGAGGAAAATGCGTTTATACTGATAATCAGGCATGAAAAAGCGCCTCCTTCAATATTCTTATCCTTTGACCTTTCATATTTAGAGAGGTCAGACATCTCAAGTATAAACCGTTTTCAAGTCAATTGACAACCTTAAACGGTCCAAACAAAAAAAAGCATGATACACGTTCTCCGTGTCATGCTTTACTTATGCCCTTGGATGGAATTTGTGATACACGTCTTTTAATCTTGTTTTCGTGACATGTGTGTAAATTTGTGTAGTAGAAATATCGGCATGACCGAGCATCTCCTGAACGGCTCTAAGATCCGCACCGTTTTCAAGTAGATGTGTTGCAAATGAATGCCTGAGCGTATGCGGCGTCAATTCTTTTTGAATGCCCGCTTCGATGGCTCGTTTTTTTAAATTTTTCCAAAAGCCTTGTCGTGACATCTTTTTCCCATGGTGATTGAGGAACAAGGCATCAGCCGGCTGTTTTTTTAAAAGCTTGTGTCTTCCTTTTTCAATATATACTTCAATCGCACTTGCAGCGGCTTCACCAATAGGCACGATGCGCTCTTTTCGCCCTTTTCCAAAACAGCGGATAAAGCCCATTGTCAGATGAACATCTGCAAGGGTCAGATCCAGCATTTCACTCACACGAATACCGGTTGCATATAAAAGCTCAAGCATGGCTTTGTCACGGTAGTCAAATGGTGTGTGCTGCTTTGGTGTATCGAGCAGCTTTTCGACCTCACCTAGTGATAGAACTTTCGGTAATTTCCGCTCTGTTTTTTGCGATTCGATGTTCCATGACGGGTCATCTGTTGTCACTTTTTCCCTGAGCAGAAATTGATGAAAGGAGCGAATGGATGATAGATGCCGCACAGACGTTTTACTCGATTTCCCTTCGTCTTTTAGCTTCTTTAAATAATGAATGATATGAAGGCGCGTGACATCTTTGATATCTGTCAACTGCTCATGTGTCATTAAAAAGGACAAATAGTTCTGTAAATCTCTTTTATAAGAGACAATGGTATTTTCAGAGAGTCCTCTCTCTACTGTCATAAAATGAATAAAGTCGGATAATTGATCCTTCAATGGTTTCTACTCCCCGTTTTGATAAAAATAAATCAATCGATCCTGCCAGGTGTTTTGTTTCGGCTGATCCATTTCCATCACTTTAATCGCTGCACCCTCTGGTTTATCATAACGATGATAGCTTTCATATTCTGAATTTATCCATATCATAGCATAATAGAACAGGACGGTAAAACCAGTGAACAAGATAAATACTTTCATCACTTCACCTGTTGTTTTGAGCCATTTTCGCATGATCTTCATGTCCTTTCTCATCTTTTCATTACTTCAGCATATGCCAGGTGGGACAAGGAATATACAGCGAAAATGCAAAAAACCTTTTCATCTTGAATGAAAAGGTTCCAATTCGGATTATTTGCCGGATTCATCATCATGACACCGGTGGCAAATACCATGGAATGTCAATCTATGATCCTTAATTTTAAATTTCCAGTCGCGTTCAATAATCTCTTCAACATCTTCTAATAAATCATCTTCTATCTCATCGACTGTCCCGCATTCCATGCAGACAAGATGGTGATGGAAGTGAGCGGCTCCTTCTTTGCGAAGATCATATCGCGAAACGCCGTCTCCAAAGTTAATTTTATCAACAACTTTCAGTTCAGTCAGCAATTCTAACGTCCGATAAACAGTAGCAAGACCAATTTCAGGAGACTTCTCTTTTACGAGGAGGTATACATCTTCTGCACTTAAATGGTCTTCTTCATTCTCAAGCAGTACTCTTACTGTTGCTTCACGCTGTGGCGTGAGCTTATAGCTGGAAGAATGAAGCTGTTTCTTAATTCGATCAATCCGATTTTCCATTGACTTTCCCTCCTACGCCACATTACTTGATCATTATATCAAATGATGTGCAGAGAGCCAACTATAATCATTTTAAATTGATAAATAAATTGATTATTATTTAATAACAATTATAAACACTTTAAAAAAGAACACCTGCCAGCTTTTTCATCAGTATGAATGATAAGTATGATTCAAAAAAGGACGAAAGGGCCGCAAGCGCTAAAATCATCAGCAGAACAGACGCATACCGGCCAAACCACTGTACTGGCGCTTGGCTGATGGTTTTTTTCATGAAAAGCTGTCCAATTAACCGAATGGAGAACGCAATCGCACAAGTCCCAATGATTAAATATGCTGGTATGAGCAAGATATTTTGCGGAAGCACCGATATAAAAGAAAGAAAAAATCCACTAAGCCCCATTTGATTGACTAGAAAACCGACCGTAAACCCAACAACAATCCCTTTTAAAAAGATCATGAGAAAGATGAGCGGCAGGCCAATAATGGAAATTCCGAGTATCCACATGAGACCTAAATATTTCATATGATGCAGAAAGCTTTGCACAAACATTTCCTTTGATTCTGCTGCTTTCTCATTCGTCAGCTGTCCAAAAAATTGATGTAAATAATAGAATAAATCCTCTTTCTGACTCATTGTCATACTATTGACGATGATGGCCCCAAAGATGACGCCCATTAAAAAGAGCACAGAAACAAACAAATAAATCGATAGATGATCTTTCACGTGCTGAAGAAGATGTTCCTTCCAAGACTTTTTCCGCATGCGTCTTCCTCCCAAATAGTAAAGGTTACTAGATTCTATGAGAGAGAATACGAAACATGACAGTTTTATTGAAAGAAAAACGAGAAAGCCAGCCTGGATACTGCTTTCTCGTTTCCTTTATCGTGCGGCTTTTTGTACGTTCACAAGCCCGGCTCCATAATAAAATGGGTCTCCAAGCTTTATTGCCGTTTTTGAAAGCCTTTCACGCACTTCTTCATTTGTCAGATTCGGATGTTTTGATAGAATGACAGCTGCAGCTCCCGCAACATGAGGTGATGCCATGGACGTTCCGCTCTTATAGCCATATTCGTTATGAGGAAGGGTGCTTAACGTTGAAACACCTGGTGCTGATACTTCCACCTCTTCACCAACAGAGGAATCAAAGGCTCTTTTCCTTCCTTGATCCACAGATGCGACAGCTATCACGGAGTCATATTTGGCCGGGTAGTCTATTGTATTGAGTGAACCATAGCTTCCAGCATTCCCTGCGGAAGCCACAATGAGAATCCCTTTGTCATACGCTCGATCTACAGCCTCTTTCAGCGCTTCAGATTCACTTGCTCCCCCCATACTAATATTGATGACATCTATGTCATTTTCAATGGCCCATTCGATGCCTTTTATGATCCAGCTATAGTAGCCGTCACCATTTTCATCTGCCACTTTAACAGCATAGATAGAAGCTTTTGGCGCAACACCAACGACACCTATTTTATTATCTAGCGCTGCAATCGTGCCTGCCACATGGGTTCCGTGTTCATGGGGATCGACAAGCGGATCGGACTCTGTTGGAACAAAGCTGACACCGCCGCTTACGTGTAAATCTTCATGCTCGCCGTCAATTCCACTGTCAAGAACAGCTACTTTCACATTCTGACCGGCATATCCTCGTTTATGTACCTTTTGTGCTTGGATGCTTTTGATGCCATATGGGACGGTTTGACCGCTAGTTTTTGCTTTTTGGTCTTCCTCAATAAAGGTCACTTCTTTTGCTTGGTTCAGTTTTTCTTTTGATGCTTTATTCAATGAAACTTTCATTATATCTATTTGTTCTATTGATTCTTTCACATGGCCGCCAGCTTTTTCTACAAGTTGTTTTTGTGTTTTGTCTTGAACGGAAGAAGAAAAGCCGATGATATACTCTTTTTTTGCTTGCTCCTCTGCAGATATATCTGATGCGCCGAACGTGATGGATACCAGCAGCATACTTGCCATACAAAATCCTGCTCCCAATGACTTGACGTTCACGATACTCACTCTCCCTTTCATTGCTTTTTGCCATTTAACTACATTTTTAGACAAAAAGAAACGACCATTTGTCCTATTTTTTAAAAATTTTCCATTTATTTGATCTACTTGTCACAAAAAAGCAAAATAAAAATGCTTATGATCCTGTTCATAGTGATCATAAGCATTCCTGTCTTTATGTTTTTTCATCATGTGCTGCAAAGCTTCTTGTTTTGTTTTTGTCTTTCTTTCGTGAGTGCTAAAATGCGCCATGTTCCCTCTCGACCGTTCTGGATTTCGGCTGCGCTGCCTTTGAATATGTTCTCGCTTTTTCTTTGCTTTGCTTTTTCCCATTTGGCAAAACCCCTTTCGTTGTCGTTATGATACACGATGTCATATGAAAAAGATAGATGTCTACACGTCTATCTCAGCGTGTAGACAAACCCTCGCACTCGGTGTCAGTCCTGCGTGCCGGTGCTCACGAATGTCAAATTCGCTCCACGCCGGTACTCGTCCTTCCTAGACTGCAAAGGTTTTCAGGTCACGCTGAAAAGAAGACAAAGGGCTAAAATAAAGTTCATTTTAGCACTTTGTCAACAATCTGAGATAGACGTCTACACGTCTATCTTGCTTTTTTCACCATATCAAGATGCGGAATCCCATCTTCATCATAACAATCTGAGATCGCTTTGAAACCAAATGATTCGTAAAACGATTTCAAATACGCCTGTGCTTGAATTTTGATACTTGTTTCTCCTAATTCACTGAGCTTTTCTAAAGCCTTGCTGAGCAGTATCTTCCCATAGCCTTTTTTCCGGCCTGCCTGCGTCACAAGGACGCGGCCAATAGACGCCTCCTTATACATAATCCCGCTTTGGAAAATGCGGCAATAAGCGACAATGGTGCCATTCTCTTTTGCGATGAAATGAAGAGCATCTTGATCACGATGATCAATTTCAGGATAAGGACATGCTTGTTCTACGACAAACACATTCACTCTTTCCATTAAAATAAGGTAAAGATCTTCTTTAGACAATTGTTCAAATGTTTGACATGTCCATTTAAGTTGACTCATGATTGATATCCACCTTGCCGTAGACGCCGCCTCCACCAGCGATCAGTCCGACTTCTCCCTTTCTCGCTTTGATAATGTAATTGGCCGTTTTTTTTGGCAGGACAGCTTTTAGTTCTTGTTCTGTTGCTTGATGAAGAATGTTCATTTCTGTGTGAAAAACGGCTTTCAGCTTTTCTAATGTTTTGGCCCCAACGCCCGGAATAAATTGAAGCGGGAGCTGATGAACATAAGGAGGTCTCTTTGCATGATCACTTTCTTGGTCAGCAAGCTCCTTTAAACGCTCACTCACCCCTTTGGTCATTCGGGTATGGCCGCATGCTTTGCACTTTTCTTGATCCTGACTGTCAGGTCTTACCCCGCATTTCTCACAGGTCGTATGATAATACTTTCCAAGCCGCGGAGCGAGCCCAAAATTTCCTGTGATGCTTCGGCCATCTTTTCCTTGAAGGGCTAGCTCGAATTCAGTAAAAGAAGCATGATCCATTCGAATTTTCGTATATTCTCGCGCAATTTTCCCTAAGGAATGAGCATCTGAATTCGTTAAAAAAGGATAGCGATTTAGCTCACTTAGCTGGGAGGCCATTGACGTATCGCAGCTAAGACCAAGCTCAACAGCATCAATGAGCTCTGGATCGAATACTTCTGTTAAAGAAGTGTTTACCCCTTTGCCGTATAAACTTTTGTGCGGCGTGAAAATATGCGCAGGAATAAATAATCCGCCAAACTCCTTTACCTTATGCTGAAGCGTTCTCCCATCAACATATAGGCGCTGTGAGCTCAAATGCACATTTTTCATGTGAAGAGAGAGCCATGCGGAAAACTCGGACATTTTGTGTAATGTGGGCATAAAAGCCAGCACATGAATCGGCCCCTTTGAATGGCCGTCATTGATTTCTAGTTCACTGCCTAAAAGCAAAACGGTTTGTCCAAATGATAGACCGCCATCGCTTAACTCCTTGTACGTGCCTTCCTCTACACCTTCTATCAATTCTTCTAGGACTTCAGGAGATTGTGCATCAATCACACCAATCATCCCCATCCCTTTACTTTGTGACGCTTCTATTAGAATTTGATCAATGGTCAGTGACCTTGCACCTGTAATTTTGACAGCTCTGCCTGTTCTCGTTCTGCCAATATGAATATGGATATCTGCAAAGAACTCCCTCATTTTGTAGACTCAAGTACCTCTTGCAGTTGTAAGTATTGGATGGCATAGGCTGTTTTTGCATCATAAATCTGCTGTTTTTCGATGAGGTGCAGCGCTTCTTCTAATGTCACTTCCATCACTTCGACAAATTCATCTTCATCCAGCTCTCTTTTTTCTTCAAGCGGAACCAGCTCATCTGCCAGATACATGTGAACAATTTCATCTGCAAACCCAGGAGATGTGTAAAAGGCCGTCAGCTTTTTCAGCTGCTGAGTCGTGTACCCGGTTTCTTCTTCTAATTCTCTTAGTGCTGTATGTGCCGGCTCTTCACCTTGTTCTAATTTTCCAGCTGGAATTTCAACAATGGCTCTCTCAAGTGCTTTCCGGTATTGCTTGACCAAAATGATTTTATTTTCGTCTGTACGTGCAATAACTGCTACTGCACCTGGATGTTTGATGATTTCTCGTTTGCCTTGTTTTCCATTAGGCAATTCTACATCTTCAAGAACCAAGTCAATGATTTTTCCTTTATATAACTCTTTAGATGATAATGTTTTTTCTTCAAAGTCCTTCAATTTTGTCAGCTCCTCGTTCTACTTTCACTTTTCACTTCATTCATTTTAACATAGATGATTTAGGAGAAGCGAAAAGCCAAGGGCCGCTTCAATGCACCCTTTGAAATCACCTGGCTTGAATTCCAGAATTTTTTCACTTAATGTGAAAGGATAGGAGTGTGATTGAATTGAAAAAAAGACGAATTGGCACCTCTGATCTTTTGGTTAGTGAGGCGGCACTAGGATGTATGTCACTTGGAACTGAAAAAGAAAAGGCGCTCTCTTTATTAGATGAAGCCATTGATCTTGGGATTAACTATTTGGATACAGCCGATTTATATGATTTTGGGACAAATGAGGAAATTGTCGGGGAGGCCATTAAGAACAGACGGCAAGATTTGATTTTGGCCACAAAAGTGGGCAACCGCTTTGAAAAAGGCAAGCCGGGCTGGGACTGGGACCCTTCAAAGGCGTACATAAAAGAGGCCGTGAAACAGAGCCTCAAACGGCTTCAAACAGATTATATTGATTTATATCAATTGCACGGGGGCACAATTGACGACCCAATTGATGAAACCATTGAGGCGTTTGAAGAATTAGTGGAAGAAGGCGTCATTCGCTATTACGGCATATCGTCTATTCGTCCAAATGTCATTAAAGAATATGCCAAAAAATCGAACATTGTGAGTGTGATGATGCAATATAGTTTACTCGACCGCCGTCCAGAAGAATGGTTTTCTCTTCTTGAAGAACAAAGCATTAGTGTCGTCGCTAGAGGTCCTTTAGCGAAAGGGCTTTTAACTGAAAAACCGCTCTCTCAAGCAAGTGCAGCGATTCAAAAAAACGGTTATCTTCAATACTCATTTGAAGAGCTTCAGCAAGTCATTCCTTCATTAAAGAAAGTCGCTTATGACCTATCGCTCACTGAACTGTCCATTCAATACTTGCTCAAGCATTCTGCTGTCAGCTCGGTTGTTTTTGGCGCAAGCTCGGTGAAACAGTTAAAAGAAAATGTGGCAGCAGCCAATGCACGTTCTTTAAGCGATCAAGAAGTAAAAGCTTTGATGTATTTCACAAAACAGTCTGTGTATGAGACGCATCGTGTCAATCGAACGTAAAAAGAAGACAAAGGGCTTAAATAAAGTTCATTTTAGCCCTTTGTCAACAATCTGAAAGAGATCACATCACGTGATCTCTTTTTTAGTTAGCTTTTATACTTTCTCCAGTCTAAATGACTTTCATCTAGCAGCTCTGAGAAGCTTTTATTTTTTTCTTTTTCTTTCTGCTGCCGAAGGAGGTCTTGTCGTTTTTGTTCTTCTCTTTTTTCTGTCTCAACGGCGAGATTCTGCTTCATTTGAAGGAGCTGCTGTTTCACATCATCCTTTATGCCGTCTTTCAGTTTTGCTTGGTCTTGCTTGGTCTTTTTCACTTTGCCTCTCTCCTTTTGCCTTAGTGTATCATCCGTTTTATTTGCTGAGCAAGAGTCACGCCAATCTCCCAACATGTGGTATGATCATCATAGAAGAACTTCGGAAAGGAAGAATCAGCTTGAAGAAGAAATGGATCGTTATACTTGCTTTGATGTTATTTCCACTCACTGCAATCGGTATTTTTTTCACTAATAAAATGATGTATATTCGTAGATTAACGGACGAAGAGCTCATCAAACGAGAATCAGATGAAGGGCATTATCATCACGAGGAATTTCAACAGCTTCAAAAAGAGAAAGTTTGTATTCCTTCAGCATTTGGTTATGATCTTCATGGCTATTTTGTGCCGCTTCCACATACAACCCGCACCATCGTGCTTTGCCACGGCGTCACAGTCAGTCTGATCAATTCCGTTAAGTATATGAAATTATTCCAAAAGCTCGGATGGAATGTGATGCTTTATGATCATAGAAGACACGGAATGAGCGGCGGAAAAACGACTAGTTATGGATTTTATGAAAAAGAAGATTTAGCTCAGGTGGTAAAGTGGCTGAGACAAAGACTCGGGGAAAGTGCCATCATTGGTATACACGGAGAATCAATGGGCGCAGTCACGACCTTACTATATGCTGCAAAACCGGAAGCAAGCGCCAATTTTTACATAGCCGATTGTCCTTTTGCTTCTTTTCAGGATCAGCTTGTGTATCGATTAAAAACGGATTTTAGACTTTCAGGGCAATGGATTCTTCCACTAAGTGATCTAGTGTTAAAATGGCGGGACGGATATCGCATCAGGCAGGTGTCCCCTCTTGATGTGATTGATAAGGTGAAAGAACCTGTTCTTTTTATTCATAGCCTTTATGACGACTATATTCCCTGTGAGCAAAGTCAGCAGTTATATGCACGAAAAAAGGGTGATAAACGGCTATTTATTGCGCCTCATGGTGCGCATGCGATGTCCTATAGTGAAAATAAGGAAGCATATGAACAAGAGGTCCAGGCATTTCTTCAAACATTTAAACTCAATGAAAATGAAAGAGGAGAATGAACAGCGGTTCGTCTCCTCTTTTTAGCTAACTTATGCGATAGTCACCACTGTTGTATGGTGTCTGCCCGCCAGCTCCATATGGCTCTCTTCCGATTGCTGCTGACTCATGACCGATAACCCTGCAGTTGCTGCCAATAAAAGAACTATCAAACTCATTTTCATATAAATGACCTCCATTTTGAATTTTTGATATAGCTTGAATTTTCCTTTCGTAATACCGGGTAGATACTTCAAATAATCCAAGCTCATTATAATAATGAGCTGCATCAAGTGCCAATTCCTCAATATCCGGGTATAAGCGCTTGTCCTCCAACAAATCTAATGTATCGTCTATGATTTTTATTTCTGCATCAACGTATAATGCTTTTAAAAACTGAAATTTGCAGATGTAAATTTCATCTTCTAATTCACAGGCTTTCATAATACCTTGTTGATAGAGGGTTAACGACTCTTCTATTCTTTTTTGTTTAAACAGGATTTGTGTCAGCATAAATAGTGGGTCTAGAGAGCGATTTAGATGGGTTAAATTCTCCTTTTCAAACACTTCAAGAGAGTCTTTGAGATAACGACTTGCTGCGGCAAGATCGTTCATTTGGTAATAGCAGTTACCTAAGTTGAAAAGGGCCGAACCTATGACTCGAGGGTTTCCAATTGAGCGTGCTCGCTTTAGAGCATTTTTAAAGTAGGGTAATGCATGTTCATAGCATTTCAAATCATCATAGTTTGCACCGATGACAAATTCACAGTGGATGATTCTCAGCGTGTACGTTCTGTAGGCAGCGTACGTATCTAACGCTTGCAAAGCATAGTGCATCGAAAAGTGGGTTTGTTTCATGTGGTAGTATATTTCTGCTAATTTAAAATAAAATTCTGCTCTTTCTATATCATCTGATATGAGATTGAGCTTTTTTTCTGCGGAACGGTAATAAGCAATAGCGCTCAAATAGTTTCTCTGTTCAAATTCAAACATTCCTGTAAAAAAATGAACATAGTATTCAAGCATGTCCGTTAATTTTGTTTGCGAATGTTCGATCGTTTCTAAAAGCTTCTTAATTTCTTCATCATTCGAAGCTTTCTTTGCCGGTTCAAAATATTCAAGCATCACTTTATGGCGAAAATCCATCAGCTGGTAAAAAAGCAGCAAGTTTTGATCCTGCTCCATCTCAAGGATTTCCTGCTCGATCTCGGCCTTCAGTTTCTCTGCCTTCATGACATGAAATCCGCAAATCTGTCTATACCATTCGTTTATTTTGATTCCAACCTGAGGCGATGACAGCTTGAGCTTCAATTCACCTTAGCACCTCCCTTCTCATATACGATACATGTTGTATTCTATCATATTTCCACGAATGGAAGAAATATGAAATGTCGTTTTTCGTAAAGTTTTCGGTATCCCGCAATAAACGCTTCCATTGCCTATTTTTCGGCATTTATAGCCTCTATTTATTCATTTCCATTTTTCTCATTTTGTCGAAATGGTTGTTAAAACCTGCTTTTTATCGTTTGAAAAGATCATTTTTCAAGTTAGACAGCTCTGCTGTTTGATGAGATGATGATGACACGAAAAAAATCCCCTCCAAGTATTGTGTAAGAGCCAAGATATTTTCTTGGGCTTTTACACCATCTGCTTAGAGGGGATCATATCAACAACAAAAGGCTTTTTATAAGACATCTGTTACTTGATCCATATTCTCTTTGATCCAATTGACAGCTAATTCAAGCGTTGGAAATTCTTCTGTTTTAAATGTGACTTCATCTTGAAGAAGCCAGACGTCCTTTTTCACTGAATCCATTCCACCAATTGACCAGTGCAAAAGGCTATAAGGATGATTATTATTTAAAAACGACACCCACGTTTTGTTTTGTGCCGTGTTTTGTATCACTTTCAGCTTTTGATCCACTACTTTTCCACCTTACTTTACAAGTATACCCATTCTCGGGCTGAGTATTTGTTGAGGACTTTTCAACATAAGTGTATTGGCTTTTTCATTAAAATCAATCGTCATTTCCTCGTCAAAAAACACCTTTTGTGCTGTGTGTATATATAGGTGAAATGGTTGATTATGCTTGAGCTGTTCCCACTCACCTGTTCTTTCGCTTGTCAGCCAAATCATTGGTACACCGCTTACTGCACAGCCGCATCCATCTGAATCATAGCGAAGGAGCAGTTCTTTTGTTTTATGCTCTGCTTGCCTTTTTGTAAGAAAGGCTGCTGCTGGTTCCGTTATATGAATATACATGACGAACATCCTTTTTTCATTGATTGTTACATTGTAACATATCAGCCATCAATTAAACATGTTCGCGCCCTTGCCAGTGAATGCTTTAGATGATCTTGTTCTATGTAATGGTCATTCTCTTGCCTGATTGTTTGTTTCAAGCTGCTTTGACCAATTGAACGCCTCTTGCTCAATTTCTTTAATGATCGCATTTTTTCCGTTTATATAGCTTGCCATATCCTCTGGGTGTGCTTTCGCTAATTGGCGCTTTTTGTCTGCATAGTCCTTGGCACGACCTGGTGCTGCTCTTAAATAATCACGGAACACTAAATGTCTTTTTACATCCTCATGTCCAGCTTCATAGGCGTGAATGTGATGTGATCGCTGTAAGCCGCCTTTTCTAAAAAAACGTCTTCCTTTGAGTCCGTTTTCTCCTAGCGGTTCATAACCAAGCTCACTAAACAGATGACTGCATTCATCTAACTTGCTGATCTGTTTCACTTCTAGCAGAATATCAATAATAGGCTTTGCGGCCATTCCTTTAATCGACGTACTGCCAATATGGTGACCATCTCCCCAGTTGTCACCCACTGCCTTCTTCAGTTTGTCTAGCTCATGATGAAATTGTTCTTGCCAGCTCGTTTCATATTCAACCACTTCCACCTTCCGAAGCATTGAACGTTCCATCTTTATTAACATGAGATTGTTTTCTACTTGCAAACGGGCCGTTTGTTTAAACCCGAGTTTTTCATAGAGCCGGATCGCTGGTCTATTTGCTTCTGCCGTTGTGAGCTCGATTGGCAGATGATGCTCGATAATAGCCTGCATCAACTCTGTTCCGATCCCTTGATGGACATCATGAGGATGCACAGCTAACCGGCTGAGAACGATCCGGTCCTCATGCATTTCATATGAAGCGATCCCTAACAAAGAGCCTTCTTTTTCAAACCCTATGAATATCTCATTTGCATCCATTACATCTTTAACTGTTTCTTTTAAGGGCGGTAAATCTTGATAGCCAATTTGCTCTGCCTCCATCTGATATGCGGCCAATTGGATGTGTAATATCTGTTTTGCTTGTTCCTTATTTTTTTGATCCAGCTGGATGATCATTTTTTCACCTCCAGCTTCTTCATAAATAACACACGGTCTTCATGAATTCCATCGTAATCTGAAAAGACAGAGATGCCATCTACTGTTTTATCTCCCTTTTCTATCTGAAAACCGAGTTTTGTATGGTAAGCAATGGAGACTTTATTAACAGGAGCTGTGACGGCCTTAATCGTTGTTCTCCCTTCCTTTTCAGCCGCTTCATAAAAAGCTTGATAGAGGATTTTGCCTATTTTTAATTTACGGTGATCGGGATGTACGCCAACAAAATGAATATAGGCTTCATCCGGATGAGATTGCGATAAAAAACCAACTAAAAAACCGATCAGTTCTCCTTTTTCGACGACGACAAAACTTGTTTGCTGGAAATGTTCAAAAAATAGCTTTGGCAATTTTGCACGCAAATCTCTGCCTCCCCACCAGCTTTGGATGACGGATGTGACGGCGTAAAAATCCGACGGCTTCACTTGGCGTATCATGATGGCCTCGCCCCTTTTCTCATTTTGTCTTTTCTTATTCGAATCGTTTTTTCACAAAAAAGAGATTGTTTCAATAGTCTACCTGTCTGATCAGATGGTTGTAAAGACAGTGTGCCAGCCTTTTTCAGTTTAGCTTTGTTGGTTCTTCGTCTTTCAGCCGCCATCTCCTTTTAAATCTTCACACTTATTTCAAAAAGTTCACTTTTTGTGTGAAAGTTTCATTCATTTGTTATGTTAAGATGGTTCATATAGGAAATGGTACAAATGTTTATTGGAGATGATGAGATTGGTTTGGGTTGTTATTTCGCTTGTTGTGTTTAGTCTTTTAAAGCTGCTTGTCACCTCGCTGCCTTCTGGTGTGGTCGAACGCCTGCTGAGTCGTTATGCGGTTCATGCAAAAGTAACAAGTGATCAAACAAATATTACTTTTCAAGGTCGTTCGCTTGATGAGCAGCGAGCATCTGAAGTCATTCAACACTTTAATGACGCGATCTTTATTGAACGCTACTATATTTATCCTGGTGATGAGGAGCGTTTTCTTCATCCAAATGAAGGGCCGGCGCCGCTTACGATGCAAACAAAGCTTGGTAAGCACGATGTCACCCTTTATCTGTTCCATTATGATGACCATGTGGACGTGGTTCGGCAGTTTACACATAAGCCAAAGAAAAAGCTTACGGCTTACCGTTTGCGTTCTGAACCGCTCCAAACTTTCCACAGCCTGGCACATGCTTGAAAACAGAGCCACGTTGCATCGGATGAGCCGAAGTGTATGACACGTCGTCTTTTTATTTTTTTGTCTACTTAAAGGTTCTTCTATAATACAAAAGAAGCTTCATCATAAACACTATTATTTATGATGAAGCTTCTTTATTTTTTTATTCCACAGTATTTTTTGTTTTTATTATTATCAATATAATGTTCTCTATAATTAAATAGGATAAATTCGCTACACCAAACGTGATAAGTGAAAGTTTATCATACTTCACTAGAATAATAAGTGTGGCTATAAACAACAAATTCTTCATAAGAATTATATAATTAACTATTTTCCCCTTTTCGTGAACAAAAAATTCGGCAACAATCGTTCTCTGTATGAAAAAAAGAATGATATAGGATAAATATATAGCCGTATAAATCATTGCTGTGCTGTTCATGTTTAGATAGTATATAAAAAATACACTTAGACTTAAACACAATATAAAGTAGGCTAAATATATAAATACGGGCGTTCTTATCTTTTTAGATCTTGAATAAATAATCCATTCAAAATGACTATGAGCATAGAGGTGGACTGGCTGCATAAATCGTTCTAATGCAAAATATATAGCAGAATAAATAATATCTATTTTCACTAGAAAGAAACTAGAAACTAACTGTAGTGTTGAAACGGAAAATATTTTTTCCAGTGAATTAGTAAAGGCATTTTTAAAAAATTTACTTACATCCATCTTTTCTCCACTGTAAAATATCCCTTTTTTCCTTAAATAATAGAAGTAACTTAAAACCGTAAGAGTATCAGCCACTACTGTTGCTGCAGCACATCCAATAAGAGGGTCTCCAAAAATTTGATAAGTGATAAATAAAAAATCGAAAATTAAATTAAAAACAACACATATTCCACTAAAATATAGAGTAATATGAGGCTGTCCACTTCCTCTTAATAACCCTGTACAAATAAATAGGATCGATGTTGGAATAATAGCTATTGTCAGAATACCAAAATATGTATTTACCTCCTGATAATATTGACTACCCCAAGTGAAAAACAAAAAATATTTCGAAAAGATAGACGCAGTAAGCGTAATAAGACTTGAAATAACACACGTCCAAATAAAGATATGTAGAAAATGGATTTTTTCCCCTTTAGCTTTTGTTCTATTAGCTTCAATACCAACTCCCACTAGCAATGAAATTAAAAAGTTAAACGGAACATATGCCAAGCCTACTACTGACATATAATGGTTTGAAATACTCGATAAAAAAAGAAAATCTGTAATACCCAGTAATGAATTTACCATCATTGAAGCCCAAATTGGTATGGTAAACCACAGCATTTTTTTCATTACACTTTTTGTTGCACTTCTTTTTCTATTACTATTGGGCAATACGGATCATCTCCAAATAAATCATCATTAACTCCGTAAGCTCTACATCTACATCCCCCACAAAAATCCATGTATTCACAGCTGCTACAAATTCCATTTAAATATTTTTTAGATCTTACATCTTCCAATAATTGATTGTTATCCCATAATTCCGACAGGAAGTTACTATTAACTGTTTTAAATATATTGCCTAATACTTTATCTTCACAAGCTGTACAACCTAGTACATCTCCATTTGCTCTTACATGTAAAGTAGCTCTACCAAATCCACAACTCCCTTTTTCTCCATTTATTATATCATCTCTGTAAGTATCCATGTCATAAAGGAAAAAAGTGACTTCAGTCGCCCATAATTTGAAATTTCCATCTATAAGTTGTTTATTTTTAAGAATTTGATCATTCACAATATTTAACTTATTTAAATTGAACGTTGCTTCCCCTCTTCCATTAGGTTTCACAGTTGCTACCGATATATCTTTTGCACCTATCTTTTTAGAAAACTTTATTGTTTGATCAACGTCTAAATAATTTTTTTCACTGACTGTCATGTTAATTCCAAATGGTATATTTTTCTTTCTTAAATGCTCTATAAATTTTTGTGTTCTTTTAAATGCTTTAGGTCCGCGGATACTATCATGAGTTTCTTCTTGATAACTATCTACAGAAATAATAAAATGTTTGAAAAAATCAGATTCACCGCAAAAGTCTATAATCTCTTTATTTCTAATTGTAGCATTTGTGGTTATAGAAAATTTAAAGCCACAATCTGCAATTCTTTTCAGGATATTCAAAAGGTTTTCTTGAAGAAATGGCTCTCCCCCAGTTATTGCTATGTGCGGTTTTTCAGGAAACTTATCCAGCATACCTAGAAAAACATCTAAATTTTCCATATCCACTTTATTTTTTAAATTATTGTGAGCGTTCCTTACACAAAAATCACAAAATAAATTACAACCTTCAAGAATTTCTAATGCAACAATGGACAGGCTTCTACTCATTAATATTCCCCTCTTTCTAAATTTAGAGCCCCTGGTTTTACCAGAGGCTTCTTGTTAATTACCGATATTCATGCTCAGATTTTCTCATCTTTTACACCCCCAATTAATCACATTTGGATATTACCATTATTTTTAAATTTTTTCAATAAAAAAACAAAAAAGATATCTTATTCCTATGCTATTATTCTATATCTACTCATAAACAAAGCTTTCTACTTAGAATATGAATGATTTACCAGTATGAATTTCACCTCATGTTGTTTACAATAGAAACAGAACATATGTTCTTAGAGGTGAAGTACAATGAATGAACGAACCATTCTACTTGTGGATATGCAGTCATTTTATGCATCAGTTGAGAAGGTGGAGGCGCCTCATTGGGAGAATGTGCCGCTCATTGTCTCTGGAGATCCAGAACGAAGAAGCGGAGTCGTCCTGGCAGCCTGCCCTCTCGCTAAGAAACGTGGCGTACAAAATGCATCAAGGTTATGGGAAGCACAGGAGAAATGTCCTGAAGCAGTGGTTGTACGTCCACGTATGCAGCGCTATCTCGATGTCTCTGTCATGATTACAGAACTGCTTGAACAATACACAGACCTTGTCGAGCCATATTCCATTGATGAACAGTTTCTTGATATTACAGGCAGTCTTACACTATTCGGCTCTCCGCGCGAGATCGCTCAACATATACAAACAACGATTATGAACCAGACTGGCATTTACGCACGTGTGGGCATCGGCCCTAACAAAGTGCTCGCTAAAATGGCCTGTGACCATTTTGCCAAAAAAAACACATCCGGCATCTATGAACTGAGTGCCGACCGAGTTGCTGCTGATTTATGGCCGCTCCCGATTGGGAAATTATTTGGCGTTGGCAAACGAATGGAACATCATTTAAAACGAATGGGCATTAGTACCATTGGGACACTTGCTGCTTATCCGTTGGACCGGTTAAAAAAACGCTGGGGAATCAATGGGGAGCTCCTGCAGCGAACAGCTTTAGGACACGATCCCTCACCAGTCACTATTCACACACATGATCAGCAAAAAGCCGTTGGACATCATATGACCCTTCCCCATGATTACGCGTCTTTTGAGGACATCAAAGTCGCTCTTCTTGAATTGAGTGAGGAAGTGGCTAGACGGGCACGTTTTAAGCATTACCTTGGTCAAACGGTGTCTGTTGGTGTAAGAGGAGCTGATTTTTCACATCCAACAGGATTTCATCGACAAATCAAGCTTCATTCACCTACACAGTACGGCACAGATATTGCAGAGGCTGCGATTCAGCTATGCCAGCAGCACTGGGATGGTCAGCCCATTCGCAGTGTAGGTATCACCCTCTCACAGCTGCGGCCTGACAGCCACTATCAGCTGACTTTATTTGATCACCATTTGAAGAAAGATCGACTCAGCAAAGTATTTGATGCGATCCATTTGAAGTATGGACCTGCGGCACTACTGCATGCTTCGTCACTGACAAGTGCTGGCCAGGCATATCACCGCGCCGAAAAAATTGGCGGGCATTACAAATAACGGAGGCGAACAACCATGAATCCCAATAAATTAACACCTGGATACAACATCATGTGGGAATCAAGCCGAATGATGCTGCCAGAGCACCGGGAGCAGCTTCTTGCTCAAAAACGAAAGAAACAGGAATACACGTCTCTTCCGCTCAGCTCCGATCAGCTAGAGGAAATGAATTTTTTGATCACACAGTCTATTACAGAGGATCAAGCGATTTGCGTGACGTATGTCGCATCAGGCATGAAAGCACAGTTTTGGGGCTGGGTCAAAGCCATTCATTATGAAACGCGGCGCATGAAAATGGTGAATGACGAAGATGTGCTAAGCCTTTCCTTAGAGCAAATTATCGCCATTGATCTCGATTGATTTCTCGTAAAATGAGCAGACGAATCAGTGGAGCATTGTCCGCTTCCCTTTCCTACAAAGCCCTTGCTCATCAAGGTTTTTATGCACCAGCAGCACGACATATCCTCTCCCATTCACTGGGGGATTCGAGCTTCTCTGCCATATGACGGATGTCTCCTCCATCAAATTGTGTATTTAATTTGCACAATTTTTCATGTATGATTGGAACATCTTACAAACGCAGGGGAGACGCAGCATGAAAAATAATTTACGCACTTTACATCCACTTAGTTGGACGATCATCATCGGCACGATATTTGGCCGAATGGCGACGTCCATGAGCATTCCTTTTTTGGCCGTTTATTTGACACAAGTCAAAGGCGCCTCAGCCTCTTCAGCTGGGTTAATCATTGCCGTCAGCTCTCTTATTGGGATCGTTGCGAGCTTTTATGGCGGCTATATTTCTGACCGAATCGGCAGAAAAAAGGTGATGCTTTTATCCATCTTTGGTTGGACACTTGTCTTTGTTGGCTTCGCGTTTGCAGATGCCATTTGGGTCTTCTTTTTTATGAATGCTTTAAATGGACTGTGCCGGGCGCTGTTTGAGCCAACATCTAAGGCGCTCTTATCAGATGTGACCCCAGCAAGCATTCGGTTGTTTGTCTTTAATTTAAGGTATACGGCCATTAACATTGGTGTCATCTTCGGCCCGCTGCTTGGTTTATATCTCGGGTCATCAAAAACAACATTTCCATTTCTCGTTGCTGCCTTCATTTACTTTTTATACGGATTCACGCTGGCATGGCAATTTCAAAAGCATCCCGTTGCTGCTCCAGAAAACAACAAACAAATCAGTGTCAAAAAAGCCCTTTCTATTATCCAGAAAGATACGGTCTTTAGCATCATCCTCATCGGTGTGACTTTATGTTCGTTCGGATATTCACATCTAAGCTCAACACTGCCTCAATATTTATCGGCATCCCCTATGATTGAGGATGGCCCTAAGCTATTTGGGTATCTTTTATCCTTAAACGCAGTTGTTGTCATTGTCGTTCAGTACCCGCTGATTATGATCGCCAAGCGCTACTCGACCATTTTGTCGTTGACTACTGGGAATATTCTTCTAGCAGGCAGTTTGTTTGCCATTGCTTTTTCACAAAGTCTTGGTGCGCTTGCTCTTATCATTGTCGTGTTTACGATTGGTGAAGTTCTGCTATTTGCGATGATGGATCTTTTTGTGGACAATATTGCCAAACCTGAAGTGAAAGGATCGTACTTCGGCGCAATGGGGTTTTCTCAGCTCGGCAGCGTCGTCGGACCGTTTGCCGGAGGATTGTGTATTGATTTATTTGGCGCAGCCCATCCCCTTTCCATTTTTTCAGTCTTGGCGATTGTCACCGTTGCAGGCGTCCCGTTCTTACTCATCGGATACTACCGCCTAAAAAAACGAACGGCCGCTGCCATGGCTGTGAAAGTAAGCGGAGGTCATTAAAAAAACCGCTCTCTTGTGTGAGCGGTTGATCTTTATACCCGGCGGATGGCAATCTCCTCCACCTTATGCTGGTCGCCTTTTTTTAATATGAGGTCAGCCCGATACTTTGTCGGCAAAATATTTTCATATAAGTTCGGCCGGTTCACTGTATTCCAAATCGTACTTGCCATCTGATCCGCTTCTTCATCCGTCAAATCCTTGTATTGATGAAAGAAGGATTCAGGGTCTTGGAAGGCTGTTTCCCGCAACAAGCGAAACCGCTCTTTATACCAAGATTGAATTTGTGTTTCAGCGGCGTCCACATAAATCGAAAAATCAAAGAAATCGGATACAAACACGCGTGGTTCATCCTTCAGATCATCCAGCGCTGGGGATTGCAACACATTGATTCCTTCAATGATGACAATATCTGCATCCTCCACTGTTTCGTAAACCCCTTCCAGCCGGTCATAGGTAAGATGTGAATACACAGGTGCATGCACAGTTTGTTTACCTGATTTCAGTTCATTTAAAAACGAAAGAAGCGCTTTGACATCATAGCTTTCTGGGAATCCTTTCTTTTCCATCAGTCCTCGATCCTTTAACTCTTTTTGAGGATACAAAAAGCCATCCGTTGTTACGAGACTCACCTTCAGCCCATCTCCAAGCCTTGATAAAAGTGTTTCAATGATACGTGCAGTCGTGCTTTTCCCAACAGCCACACTTCCAGCAATCCCAATTAAAAAGGGAATTTTGGCATGGTGCGGGTAGTTTAAAAAAGCATTCACATGCTGATTTTTTTGTTTTTCTGCAAAGACATGTAATGTCAGAAAACGAATAAGCGGTATGTAAATATCTCGAACTTCTTCTAGCGATAAGTAGTCGTTTAATCCTTGAAGCGCTCTCACTTCTTCTTCTGAAACAGATACCGGCATATATTCTCCAAGAGCGGCCCAGGCCTCTCTCGTATGGCGTGTATATAGTGTATTAAAATCAAGCCGTTCGTCAGTCAAAATCTTTCCCACCAATCTTCACTAAACTCATAACCAAAAAGACGATAATCCGATTGTAGCTTAAAATGAAGGCGCTGTCTTTATTTTTCAACGAAAGTTTGCTTCTTTTGCGAAAAAAAGCATTAAATAAAGGAAAATGAGGGTAAATAAGAGTATGCAGTTTGATAGATAGAAGGGAGCACACCAAATGAAATATGTGATGATTGGCGGAGATGCAGCAGGAATGAGCTGCGCTATGCAAATATATAGAGAGGATCCAGACGCACACATTGTTGCTTTTGAAAAAGGAGAGATTTTCTCATATGGACAGTGCGGACTCCCCTACTTGATCGGCGGTCTCATTGATCATCACAGGAAACTCATCGCACGCAGCGCCGAAACCTTTCGTGACAAATATGGAATTGATGCTAGAGGCTTACACGAAGTGACCTCGATTGACCCGAAGAAAAAAACGGTGTCAGGTCTTCACACAAAAACAAAAGAGCCATTTACAGAAAGCTATGACCGGCTCTTGATCGCAACGGGAGCAAGCCCCGTCACACTTGATCTAAACACCCATTCATTAGAAGGTGTTCACGTATTAAAAACAATCCCGCATGCCTTGTCTATTTTAAACAATCTAAAAAAAGACGTCACACATATCACGATCATTGGTGGAGGATATATCGGTTTAGAAATGGCTGAAAATTTAAAAGCGCTGGGAAAAGACGTTCATATCATTCAGCGGGGTAAAACACTTGGTCCAGGCTTTGATCCCGATATGGCAAAATATCTGAAAGAAGAAGCGGACAATCAAGGCATTCACGTGGTACTTGGTGAAACAGTGCAAAAATTAAAGGGCAAGACATATGTAACAGCTGTTCAAACAGACAAACAGACCATTGAAACAGACATGGTCATCATCGCCGTTGGTGTCACTCCGCAAACATCCTTTTTAGACAGCACAGGAATTAATCGTCTACAAAATGGTGCAGTTGTTGTGAATGAATACATGCAGACCAATGTAAAAGACATTTATGCAGCCGGTGACTGCGCAGCGACCTATCATCGTTTGAAGAAAGAACTGGATTATCTTCCGCTTGGCACAACAGCGAACAAACAAGGAAGAATCGCAGGCTTTCATATGACTGGAACCAACCGGGCGTTTCAAGGCGTAACTGGAACAGCGGTGATGAAATTCATGAACATGACAGCAGGACGAACGGGCCTATCAGAGAAAGAAGCAAAGGAAGCGAATATTCCTTTCTCTACGATGACCATCGACAGTACAGATCACGCTGGCTATTACCCACATGCGCAGAAAATGAAAGTGAAATTGATTTATAGAAGCGATGACCATACCTTGCTCGGCGCCCAAATTATTGGTCAAGACGGTGTAGATAAACGCATTGATGTCATGGCAGCTGCTCTTTACCAGGGGCTGACGGTGACAGATCTTGAAGATTTAGATATTAGCTATGCACCGCCTTTTAACAGTGTATGGGACCCGCTTCAGCAAGCGGCAAGACGAACATAAAAACCACTTAAAAATCAAAAAAGAAACCAGCTGTGACCGGTTTCTTTTTTTGTTATTTTTTCATCATCGCTTTACGTGCTGCTTTTTCAAATAAAAATGGGAATAATTGATACAGCTTACTGCCAGCATTCATCCAGCCTGGTAAATTAATCTCTCTTTTTTTCGTCATCATGGCTGACACGACCTTTCCTGCCACCTTGTCAGCACTAAGCATCATAAAATCCACGTTTTTCACATATTCACCGCTGCGATCTGCAATGGTAAAGAAGTCTGTGGCAATCGGCCCTGGGTTCACCGTCGTAACGTGAATCCCGCAGTCTGCGAGCTCCATTCTAAGGCTGTTTGAAAATCCGAGAACAGCATGCTTAGATGCCGAATAGATCGCTGATTTAGGGGTGGCAATTTTCCCTGCCTGAGACGCGATATTGATAATATGTCCCTGTCCCCTTTGTTTCATCTCTGGAATGACCTTTTTCGTGCAGGCAATTAAACCAAATACATTGACCTCAAACATTGACACCATTTCCTCAATGGATGCATCCTCTACAAGATCAAATACCCCAAAGCCGGCATTGTTGACCAAAATATCAACAGCACCCACTTCTTGATAGGCTCGATCAATGTCCTCAAACTGACTGACATCAAGCTCTACGATGTGACACACCCCGCCAGCGCTCATAATCTTTTCTTTCACATCCGTGAGCTTTTCAAGTCGTCGTGCGGAAATCATGATTTCTGCTCCTTGGGCGGCTGCCAAATACGCCATCTTTTCACCAATACCGCCAGATGCACCTGTAATCCATATTCTCTTTCCTGTTAATCTTCCCATACGTTTCACTCCTTAGTTCGCCCGGTAATAGAGGGTTCCGTCTTTTTGCACTTCTTCAATTTGTCCAGCCGCTAAGAGCACATCGAGCTGACCTACTGTCTCGGACATCGTTAAAAATAGGGCTTCTTCATACAACACTGGAAATAGCTTGCGGCAAAGATGAAAGGCCGTCATTTCTTTTCGTTTGAGCAGCTGATACATCGTATTTGCCCGTTTCTCTTGTTTCTTAAATCTTTCTTCGATCAATTCATGATGAGATGTGATCAGCTGACCATGACCTGGATAAATTGTCTTGATTGGCAACTGCAATAACCGCTTGAGCGATGCTTTATATTGAAGCAGCGATTTTTGACGTTCTTTTCCTTTCACCGGCGCCTCCATTAATGGATTTGAAGAAATGGTCGTGAGCAGTAGATCGCCACCAATGAAGTTCCCTGTTAATTCATCTAAAAAAGAAAGATGAGACTGTGCATGTCCTGGGGTCTCCATGACTAGGAAGTGATCATGCCCCTTCAAACGATCGCCTTCCCTTATGACGTCATGAACATGCGCAGTACAAGAATATGTATAGGACTGCTTCACGATTCTTTCACACTCACTTTGACGAAGCGGCACACCTAACTGCTGAAAAAAATCATCCATAAAAATGATTTGGCGCTGTTTAAACGCTGAATCCTGACTAATATAGGGCTCATTCAGCTCATGTCCGATCACACGGACATGAGGTTTCATCAGATCTAAAAGACCGACATGATCTGCATGATGATGTGTCAAAACCACTTGATCAATATCGTCTATTGATAAATGATGTTCCTTTAATTGCGTAACAAAGGCATGCTGCGCTTCTTGTGTCATTGGCCCGCAATCCACTAAGGTCACCGCGTCACCTTTTAATACATATGCATGGACATCCCCCACAGCAAACGGTGTAGGAATGGATAATTGAATGATTTCTTCTTTCACTTTTATACGTCATCTCCTGCTTTTTGACTCATGGATCATCACCATTTACGCTTCTTTATTCATTGTATCTTGCAAAGGGCAGACTGTCATGCGGTTTGGATAGTCAATTTTTTTCTATCTCCCCTATTGACACAAACTTGTCCATCGTTGCATAATGAACAACAAATATATGATGCGCGATGACAAGGATTAGTAAGCAAAATAATGATGCAAGAGAGTGAAGTCCGCCGGCTGTAAGACTTCACCATCCTCTTATTTGCTGAACCTGCCCTTTGAGCTGTTAGGCAAACCTAAACGTTTCCCGCGTTAAGGGACTAGAGCTGAGTATGCATGATTGCATGCTAATTGAGGGTGGTACCGCGAAAAAACCTTTCGTCCTTTGCAGACGAGAGGTTTTTTTATTTTCTACAAGGAGGAGCAGCTGATGAGTAAAATTGGATTTATCGGTGCAGGCTCGATGGCCGAGTCTATGATCAAAGGGTTATTAAAAAGCGGCATGATGTCAAATGAAGATATCATTGTCACAAATAAATCAAACAAAAAACGATTAGATGAATTAAAGACACGTTATGGAGTCAAAACAGACTTCTCCCGTTCCTTTATTTATGATGAAGCTGATATTTTGGTGTTTGCTTTAAAACCAAAAGATGCGGAAAGCGGGATTGCTGATGTACGTCCTCATTTGAATGGACAGCTGATCGTTTCTATTTTGGCGGGTATTTCTATTGAAACCATTCAACATTATGCCGGCGGGAAAACGGCGGTGGTTCGCGCTATGCCAAATACTTCAGCGGCGATTCAGCAATCTGCAACCGGCATTGCCGTAAGTGATGAAGTCACAGAGGCACAAAAGAAAAAGGCGGTTGAGCTGTTTGAAACGATCGGTCATGTGACGGTCTTAGATGAATCACAGCTGAATGCGGTCACAGCCATTGCGGGCAGCGGTCCTGCCTTTATTTATCATTTGATTGAAGGAATGGAGCGAGGTGCATCGGAGCTTGGGATGGACCAAGAGACAGCGAAATTGCTCATTTGTCAAATGATTGCAGGGGCTGCTAATATGCTGCAAGATAGCGGAAAGGAACCTGCTGAACTGCGCAAAGAAATTACCAGTGAAGGCGGAACGACAGAGGCTGGACTGAACACACTTGCTTCCTATCAATTTGAAGAAGCGATTGTCGATTGTGTGAAAACAGCGACAAAACGTGCAGCAGAATTAAACGACATGTTTTCAGCAAGTACGTATAAATAATATAGAAAAGCACCTGTTTTGATGGGGTCAGTCCCATGACAGGTGCTTTTTTACATATATCCATCTATTTTTTCTCGCTCGTCATTGAATTCAAGCAGTGTGATTGATCTTTTGGTTCTTTCTGTTCTTTTGTTGAAACGGCTTGTTCTATTAGATAATCACGCGCTTGATAAAAATGAACATCAATCAACAATTCTTGGTGCTTCATTGATTAGCACCTCCTCATATAGATGATTTGTTCATGGATAGGATGGCTTTTATTTGGGCGAGGTGATGATTTTCATGTAAAGCAATGGTTTCAGCTAAGATTTGGACTGTCATCACCCCTTCTTCAGGATGGAGACCAGAGCAATCCCATGTATCCTTGTGTAATAGCTGGAGTGTGTTGTTTCTGCTCTCTTTTAGGCGCTCAAGCAATGCACGGATCTCTTGTGCGGTGTACCTTTCATAAGCTCTTTCCTTCACATAAATCTCAGGATCATACGATTGGAAAGGTGTGTTCTCATTTGAAAGTGCCTGCTCTATCCGCTCTGACCAGACTTCCTCTGTATCATACAAATGGCCAGTGATTTGTTTAATAGACCACTTGCCTTCTCCTAAAGATTGATCTAATGTGTGCTCATCACAAGCCTGCACTAGCTCCTCAAGCTCACGAATACTCCTTTGAAGCGATGTGACGATTTCTGTTTTTGTTAATTTTCCAGTTTCCATTGCGTAATCAAAGTCTCCTTTATAGTGAATGCATTTCTCTTTTGGATTCATCTTGCGGTTTCTCTTTTAGTAACAATAAGTTGTTCATCAAACCAGCTAATATCAAAAGACCTGCCATACACATAGCAATGACATGTATAGGAATCAAATCTCCGATGAACGCCATGATGATAAATCCACTAATATAAAATATGCGTGATAATGCAAGTCCAGCCGAAAAAACCCGGGCTCTTAAATGACTGCTTGCATATGTCATAATATTTGTAGAGTACAAAACTTCGACTGGGCTGTATAATAGATTTGCTAATAAAACAACAAATAAAAATCCAATAAAATTTGTTTGTTGATAGGAAAGCGCATGTAATATCGCTAACAATATGATCGATATCGTTGACCATCTTTTATAAAACTGAAAGGAGAATTTCACTTTTTTAAAATAAGCTGCGAGTGTAATTCCTCCGATTATTTGCCCTAGTCCACTTATTGTATGTCCAAGCCCTAAGCCAAAATTCCCTTCCTTTGCTACTTCTAAAATGTACAAACTAAACATGACATAAACAATGCTTAAAGCGAATTCTCTAGACATCAATATCCATATGGCACTTTGAATTTTGGGCGACCCTTTGATTTCTTCAATGCCCTCTTTAAAGCTTTGAACATATGACACATACTCTTTTTTTTCAGACGTTTCTTTCGCTTTAATAGGGATTAGCAGCATAGCTGATAATAAAAATGTCATCGCATCCACCAAATAAATGGTGGAAACGGACCAGATTTCTGTGACCAACCCGCCCACACCTGTCGCAATCAGCATGGAGGCACTAAAAGACGTTGCCAGTATACTATTTCCCTTAGAAAGCTGCTCTTTATCTAGGATTTCAGGAATCATAGATGAACGAGCAGGCAAGTATATACCTGAAAAAGCACCATTTAACGCTAGTAAAAAATAAAGGATAAACGTTGTCACATTCAATGTAACTACTAAAACAAAGCCTAGTCCTATGATAAAGCGTGCCAAATCTGCAAAAATTACAACTTTCTTGTAAGAAAACTTATCTATAATTGGGCTTAAAAGCATAGATGTTAAAATGAGAGGAAGCATTGAACAAATAAATAGAATACTTAGGTGAGTCGCTCTGCCAGTAAGTTCATAGATTAAGCCAATCGTAGCGATCGTTCTAAACCAATCTCCAAAAGCAGATAAGTTTTGTCCAATAAAGAAACTGACAAAGTGCTGATTTTTAAAAAGAGATGTCGTTTCTTTCTTTAAAATCATTAGAGGAGCACCTCTGTCGTCTCATACCAGCCTAATTCTTTTTGCATAAACTCGACGGCTTGATCATAATTAGCTCTTTCTTTTTCTGGTATAAGATCAACTAAAATCGCAGGATACCAAGGTTTCGCTTCTTCTTTTATCACAAAATATTGCTCCGCCTCCTCCACGATCCCTCTCAACATGAGTAATTCTAGTTTGCGATAAATCTCTTCACGCTTTGGCATTTGATTAAGATGTGCTTTTTCTATTTTCATTGTTTTAGGGAAAAAGACGAGTCTTCTATCAAAAGCATGATACTCTCTAGATTTGACAATAGGTAATTCTTGAGTTGTCAGGCTTTCGATGTATCTTTGGGTATTTCCTTCATTTGACCATATCATGCCTTGCATGTACGAGATGGCACCTGTGCCAAGTCCAATATATTGATCTTCATAACCACCGTAAATCACTTCGCCATATTGAAAACGTTTATTTTGATGCTCAGGAGCCATAAACGTATAGACATAATTTTGATGCCAGCCCTTCGTTTTTAAGTGACGATAGAGTGTGTCGCTAAACTCAAACTTTTCTTTAGGATTTGGCGGCATAGGAACTTTGCCTTTATTTATTTTTGATAACCATCCCTTTGAACATGCAATGTATTCTAATGGATACGTATCAATACTTGTGCTTCCTAATGCCATCACACCATTTATGTCCTCTATCATCTCTTCTTTCGTTTGCCCAGGCAGCTGATATAATAAATCAATATTATAGGATTGGAAATGCCGCTTCATTAAGTCTACCGTCTGAGAGATTTGATCAAAACTAGCAGTTAAATTGAACATTTTCCGATAATGTTCGTTTAATGTTTGGACACCAAAGCTCCCTCTATTTGCTCCACCTTCAGACATGGCAGCCACTCTTTCTGTTGTAGCTGTCTTTGCTTCACACTCAAAAGTCCATTCATAGTCAGGTGACAATGTGAAGTTTTCTTTTATTGCAGTCGAAAGTCGATAAATCAGCTCAGGAGGCATAATGGAAGGAGTCCCTCCACCAACAAATACCACATCAAAAGTCATTTTTTGAATATTAGGAGATTGTGATAGAATGCGCATCTCATTGATTAAAGCATCAATATACTTTCCGATCATAGGCTCATATTTTGTGGATTTAATAAAGGGGCAGAACGAACAGATGGTATCACAGAAAGGGATATGTAAATATAAAGCATTTTTCCCCTTTTGAAATGTTCGTTCTTTTTGGATGAATTCTGTCACACGAGATTGTGCTCCTTCTTGGCTAGATTGACCAAAAAACGGATAAAGAAAATTCCATAAAGGCGGATGCTCTTCATAATAATTTTTCATATTTGACAATTCTATCACCCAACTCTCATCTATTTTTAGTCCTTATACAGATTCACAGAGAAGCTAAAACATTCGCTTCTCTGCGGTGTACACTGTTTTGTAAGTATTCGTTCATTTTTTAGATCGCAATCCATTCGTTACGTTTCATTTAAATCACCTCCTTATAATTAGGGTAATTGTAACTAAATTACATAATTGATTATAATATACTTTTCTGAATATTTCAATCATTTTAACTATTTTTGTTAGTTCTATCGTTTCACATTGCCGTTTTCATATATAACTTCTGGCATAATGAAGAAAAAATAGACTAAATGTTCACAACAAAAAGCCCTATCATCACGATAGGACTTTTTGCCACATATGCTTACTCTTTCTCTAATAACGCATGAATCGTTGATTCTAAGAGCGACGGCAAAACGCCGAAAGAGAACGGGATATGCAGACGTTCTGTCCATTTGTGCGGGTCCTTTCCTAATGGACCAACGTTGATGACCGGAACGTAAAGTGCCTCCTTTTCTCCTTGCGGTAACGAGTAGCCTTTTTGGTAAAGCGGCATGTTGACCGTATAATCGGCTACATCCTGTTTTTCAAGCTGTAAGTAGCTTAAATCAGACAATCCGGGGAAATATTTCACTTCTTCTACTTCAAGTCCATAGACCTCTTTTGCCTCCCTTTGAATCTTCTTTAAGGTCATCTGAATATGCTGATCATCTGTTGAAGACACTGAAGGATAAAATGGCGGACTATAAAATAGAACAATGAGCGGCCCCTCTTCCTTACAAAGAGTCGTCAGCTCTGATACGATTTTGGTTGAGAAATCACGATCTCCGAGCTCACCCCGGTTGGCGAATGCATAGTTGACAATACGCTCGACTTCCTGCGTGCCTGATCGTTCAGCGGCTTTTTGATACAGCTCATGATATGTAAGAACCGTGATGTTCGTGTCAATGGGTGTAAAGTGTTTGAAGCGCTGAAATGCAGCCGTTTTCTGTTTCAGATTGGCCTCAATTTGCATGGCTGCTTGTTTCGCAGTTTCATAGAGAAGCCCGTGGAGCTCTTCACTTGAGCGTTTCATCATAAGCACATTAAATAGAGAAACAGCCGTGTGAGGCGTTTGAACGGAATAGGCTTCTTTCAAATCCTTTTGCATCAAATTGGTGGGAGGCGGCGTCACTTCACCATCTACTTCCTCACAATAATCACTATTCAGTTCTAACAAACGGTTGAGTTCAGACACCATAAAATTCGCGTTTAAGCCTGAGAAAGGCTCTCCTACATGCGTTTCAATTCCTTTACAAAAAAATCCGGCAAGCACCTTCCCTATACTGCCTGTATAAATATATTGGTGCGTATCTCCTGGATACTTTTCAAACATCGGCTCGCTGTTTAAACACGCGGTATAATCAAGATCGTACTTCTCCTTGAGCTCTTTTAGCTTTGGGACAGCCTCGAGCATTCCCTGTGAGTTCACCTCTTCATCTGGAACTGTCACGAGAAGGACATTTCCTTCAAATCTCTCCGTCATCGCTCTTTCCAGCATAGAAAGCTGCACGGTCAAACCTGCTTTCATATCCATAGACCCTCTTCCAAACAGCCAGTCACCTGAAGCCAAATCCTCTCTTGCTCTCTTTGGAAGAAGCGCACTTTTTTGAGAAAAGGATGCCATTAACTCTTCTGGCTTACACGCCATATTTTGAAATTCTCCGTAATCCTCAGTATCGACTACATCAAAGTGACTGAGCAAAAGTACGGTACGTGGCAGCGCACTGCGTTTGACAAGAGCCGTTAAATAATACCGGCCGTCTTTCATCGGATGCAAAGCCAAATGATCAGGATGCTGCTCAAAATACGGACGCTCCCTCAGCAAGTAATATACATATTCCGCTAACGCGACTTCTCCCGTTGTACCAGATATGCTTTCATATTGCATAAGAGCTGTGAGCAGCTCCTTTAGTTCACTCTCTGTTTGCCATTTCATCCGTTTTCCCCCTTTGATGTCCTTGATCTTATCCTCCATTATACAAAAACGTGTAGAAAAGCTATATGGTTTGAGCACCTTTTATGACGAATGTTTGAATGGTTGTTATAATCGGCTATACCATTCTATGAGGAGGCGAAGGTAATTGGAAACAAAACTCTTTTCACCTTGGACATTAAAAGGTGTCACACTCAAAAACCGCATTGTGATGTCACCGATGTGTATGTATTCATCCTATGACAGGGATGGGAAATTACAGCCTTTCCACTTTGCACATTATATTTCCCGCGCGCAAGGTCAGGCTGGTCTAATCATGGTTGAGGCAAGTGCTGTTTCTCCTGAAGGAAGAATTAGTGATCAAGACCTCGGGATATGGAGTGATGAGCACATTGAAGGATTTGCCTCCTTAAACGAACAAATCAAAGCATATGGAACCAAAACAGCCATTCAGCTAGCCCATGCGGGGCGTAAGGCGGAGCTGGAAGGTGACATTCTTGCCCCCTCCAGCATTCCGTTTGATGAACAGTCGAAAACACCTGTGCAGATGTCTGTCGATCAAATCAAAGACACGGTTCAGGCGTTTCAACATGCAGCTGTCCGAGCAAAAAAAGCTGGATTTGACATCATTGAGATTCATGGTGCGCATGGCTATTTGATTAACGAATTTCTTTCACCGCTTGCAAATCAGCGGACAGATGAGTACGGCGGCTCACCAGAAAACCGTTATCGCTTCTTAAGAGAAGTCATTGATGCGGTCAATGAAGTATGGGAAGGGCCGTTATTTGTCCGTGTATCCGCTTCTGATTACTCAACAAAAGGACTCGATATTGCTGATTATATTGGCATTGCCGCATGGCTGAAAGAACAAGGTGTTGACTTAATTGATGTCAGCTCAGGCGCTGTGGTGCCGGCTGATATGAAAATATTCCCCGGCTACCAAGTACCTTTTGCAGAGAAAATAAAAGAAGGTGCCGGTATTCAAACAGCTGCTGTCGGTTTGATCACATCTGGTATACAGGCAGAAGAAATTCTGCAAAATCAGCGTGCTGACTTGATCTTTATCGGCAGAGAATTTTTACGGGATCCGTATTTCCCAAAAACAGCCGCTAAACAGCTGCGTACATCCATTGAAGCTCCGCGACAATACGATCGCGCTTGGTAACCGCTCTAAGAAAAAAGTGTCTATTTTTTGAAATAGGCATCTTTTTTGTTTTTAAGAGAAACATCTTTGCCTTTTGTGCCGTCTTTTAGCTAAAGAATCACTTAGAGGAGATGGAAGAATGAACGCTGCAATGATTGAAAGAACTTATCATATAAATGGACATCACTTTTATACGAAGCATCGTCAAGGCAAAAGGCAAGCGACCATTATCTTTGAAGCAGGCTACGGAATTTCTGGCGATACCTGGACAAATATTGCCCGTGATATTGATCCAGAGCTTGGGGTTTTCTTATACGACCGTTTAGGAAATGGGAACAGCAGTAAAAGCCATGAAGGAAGAACGCTGCATGACCTTGCGGATGATTTAGATGCGCTTTTAAAACAAGCCAATATTCAGCCGCCCTTTCTTATTGTGGCGCACTCATTCGGTTCTCTCGTCAGCCGCTTATGGGCAAGCCGCAGAAGTGAAGATGTGATCGGTATGGTGCTGTTAGACCCGGCAAGTGAAGATCAAGAGCAGGTCATCCTGCCGCTTTTATCAAAAGAAGAACGCACTTCGTATATGGCACAGTTCACAGCAGAGTGTACACATGAGGATTTTCAGCAAATGCTAAGTACGATCAAGAAGGAGCAAACGCATTATGGCATGATGCCGCTTCTTGTCATTTCATCAGGCAAAAGCCGGCTGCTTCATCCAGCGCATGAAGCTTGGCTCAGGCTTCATAAACAAATGCTCACTTTGTCATCCCAAAGCGGATGGATTCAGGCGCAGAACAGCTCGCACTATATTCATCATGATGAACCACATATCGTGCAGCTTGCGATTTATGATGTATGGTGCGCAGCAAAACAGCCCGTCTCCTATTATCAAACAGCCAATTAAAAGCAAAAACTCCTTGATGGACATCCGTCAAGGAGTTTTGTTTTTATGCCGTTGGCGCAGATTGACTCTTTTCAGAAAGCAGCTTTTCAATGCTGACAAGCTGAACACATAACGTAAAGATGTCAATCGCTTGTTCTAGTTCTTCAAGTGTTGGGAACGTTGGCGCAATACGGATATTACGATCAAGCGGATCTTTTCCATATGGAAATGTCGCCCCTGCACCTGTCAGTGTCACACCTGCTTCTTTTGCTTTTTGCACAACAGCTTTTGCGCAATGATCGAGTGTGTTTAAGCTAATGAAATAGCCGCCATTTGGCTTGTGCCATTCAGCGATACCCTTTCCGCCAAGCTTTTCATCAAGGATCGAAAGAACGAGGTCAAACTTCGGCTTAATGATCGCTGCATGCTTTTTCATATGTTCCTTCAATCCCTCTGGATTTTGGAAGAAACGTAGGTGTCTTATTTGATTCAATTTATCTGGCCCGATGGTTTGTACGGCTAATTGCTTTTGAGTGAAGCTGACATTGTCTTGACTAGACGCCATGAGTGCCACACCTGAGCCTGGGAATGTAATTTTAGAAGTAGAGGCAAACATAAACACACGGTTTGGATGTCCTGCTTGTTCTACTGCTTGAAAAATATCTTTTAACGTATCAGGTGTATCTGTTAGATGATGGACTGCATAGGCATCATCCCAAAAGATACGGAAGTCGTCTGCTTTTGTTTTCATTGAAGCAAGGCGGTCAACAACTTCATCTGAGTACGTAATGCCGTCAGGGTTGCTATATTTTGGTACACACCAAATGCCTTTGATGGCTTCATCTTCTGCGGCCAATTTTTCCACCTGATCCATGTCAGGTCCATCAGCCTTCATATCTACCGTTATCATCTCTATGTTAAAATGCTCACAAATGGCAAAATGACGATCATACCCTGGGCTTGGGGCAAGGAATTTCACCTTTGGAAGTTTTCCCCAAGGTGTTTTACTGCCATATACGCCGTGAGTCATCGCACGGGCAATCGTATCATGCATCATATTTAGACTTGAATTACCGCCAATAATGATTTGTTCCGGCTTCAGATTGAGCACACTTGCAAAAAATTCCTTCGTTTCAGGAAGGCCTGTCAAGCCGCCATAGTTTCGCACATCTGTACCATCCTCAGCTGTCATCACATCCTTTGATGTCACGACATCGAGCATGCCCATAGATAAATCGAGCTGTTTTGGTGAAGGCTTCCCTCTAGACATGTCTAAGTGTAAGTTTTTACTTTTGTACGTTTCATACTCTTTTTGTCGTGCTGCATATAGGTCATTTAATTCTGCTTCACTTAATGCTGTAAAACCGCTCATCTTTGATTGTGCCTCCCGTATTCTTCATAGTGTTATTCGTCATTTGTTTTTTCTTCACCATTTTACCACTACCTGAAAAAGAGCGTCATCATAAAAATCAAAAAAATCACACAACTATTTCTGACGATTCATCCAATTTTTACAGGGTGCGGTCTATAGGAAAAGAAGAGAAATCATGCGCAGCTTCAGTCAGCGGGAATATATCGCGGGCTTCTTTCAGTAATTGCTTCAGTGACTCTTCCCCTTGGTATCGTGCACTAATATGGGTCAAAATGAGTTTTTTGGCGCCTGCTTCCTGCGCTGTTTTCGCTGCTTGTTCTGTCGTGCTGTGATAATAATGATAGGCTAGTTCTGCATCTTCTTTACTAAATGTTGCTTCATGGACTAACACATCCGCATTCTTGGCAAGCCTTTTTATATTCTCGCACAAACGTGTATCTCCTGAAAATGCAACAATCCTCCCTTTTTTAGGGGGTTCCAAATAATCGGTTCCATCAATTCTTCTTCCATCTTCGAGTGTAACGGTTTCCCCGTTTTTTAACTTCTGATACAAAGGTCCAGGTTTTACACCGATTTTTTTTAGGTCTTCGGCTTTTAGTGCACCAGGTACATCTTTTTCCACGACCCGATAACCGTAGGCTGGGACTCCGTGAGACACCCTTTTAGCTTCTACTTGAAAGGTATCATCTTCAAATACGATCCCTTCATCTATTTCAATGATATGCAGCGGATAGGTCAAATGCGTTTGTGTCGCTGAAAGTGCCGCATTTACAAAGGCTTTGATGCCTCTTGGACCATATATCGTCAATTCATCCTCTCCGCCTTGAAAGGACCTGCTGCCAAGCAGACCCGGGAGACCATATACATGATCACCGTGCATATGCGTGATAAAGATCTTCTCAATTTTTCTTGGTTTAATCGTTGTATGTAATATTTGATGCTGCGTCGCTTCTCCGCAATCAAAAAGCCACACTGCTTTTCTCTCTTCTAAAAGCTTCAGCGCTGTGCAAGTGACGTTTCTTGTTTTTGCAGGAATGCCTGCACCTGTTCCTAAAAAGAGCAGTTCCATTACGATTTCCTCCTACAGCCGGTATACAATGTCTTCATTCATATAGAATACATGAAGACAAGGTAAATGTGAATTCAGCTGAATTTTTTAAAAAAGACAAACTTGAGCAGAAAAAGTCGAATCAAATGTTTGCTTTACGTACAATGAACCTTTAAAATAAAGAAAATGTACATACATTCTTGTTTTTTACAACAATGCTACGAATAAAGTGAGGTACTTTTCGTGAATACAGAAACTAATTATCCAAAAGCAGTCATTGTCATCTTTGGCGCAACAGGAGACCTTGCAAAGCGCAAGCTCTACCCTTCTATACATAGACTTTATCATAGCGGAAAGCTTGGAGATCAATTCGCCGTTGTAGGTGTTGGGCGCCGCCCGTGGTCTCACGAGGATCTCAGAGCTGTGGTAAAAGAATCTGTCTCTTCTGACGATGCAGAAGCAAAAGCAGAGGAATTCATTTCTCATTTCTATTACCATGACTTTGACGTCTCAAGCCCTGCTTCCTATCAAGCACTCAACACGCTTCTTTCCGGACTTGAAGATACATACAGTATCCCAAATAACCGGATGTTCTATTTAGCTATGGCACCGGAATTCTTCGGAACGATTGCGAAGTTCTTAAAAAGTGAGGGCGTATCAGAAACGACCGGCTGGTCACGACTTGTGATCGAAAAACCATTTGGACATGATCTGCCTAGTGCCAAAACATTAAATGAAGAGATTCGTGGTGCATTTACAGAAGATCAAATTTATCGGATTGACCACTATCTAGGTAAACAAATGGTGCAAAACATTGAGGTCATCCGCTTTGCGAATGCGATCTTTGAACCACTTTGGACAAACCGCTATATTTCAAACATTCAAATTACATCTAGTGAATCGTTAGGTGTTGAAGACCGGGCTAGATATTATGAAAGCTCTGGCGCACTTAGAGACATGGTTCAAAACCATATGCTTCAAATGGTCGCACTTTTAGCCATGGAGCCGCCAATTAAGCTCAATACAGAGGAAATTCGAAGCGAAAAACGGAAAGCATTGCGCGCCCTTCGTCCTTTCTCTAAAGATGAGGTCGATCAATTCTTTGTCCGCGGACAGTATGATGCTGGAACGATTGATGGCCATATGGTTCCTTCCTATCTTGAAGAGCAAAATGTGGACCCAAACTCTAACACAGAAACATTCGTTGCAGGGAAACTTCTCATCGATAACTTTAGATGGGCCGGCGTACCATTTTACATTCGGACAGGAAAACGTCTAGAAAAGAAATCCACTCAAATCGTGGTTCAATTTAAAGACATTCCGATGAACCTGTACTACGGAAACGGGAATTCCATGCATCCAAACTTACTCGTCATTCACATTCAGCCGGATGAAGGTATTACCCTTCACCTGAATGCGCGCAAGCTTGATGGCGGAACATATGCTAAACCGATTAAACTCGACTACCAAACAAATTACAACGACATCATGAATACACCAGAAGCATACGAAAAGCTGATTCATGACTGCTTGCTCGGTGATGCAACAAACTTTGCGCACTGGGATGAAGTGGCACTTTCTTGGAACTTTGTTGATCCGATTTCTGAGAAATGGGCAGAAACGAAAACGTTAAAACCAAATTATCCTGCTGGTTCTATGGGACCGAAAGAAGCAGATGAGCTGCTAGAAAAAGACGGGTATCATTGGTGGAATATATAAAATCAAGATGAAAAAAGAGCAGTCTCCCAAGGGGGGGCTGCTCTTTTTTAAAGTCCTGTTTTCGTAATTTCCACAGTTGAAAATTCAAACTTATCATAGCGATGATGGCTATAGGAGTATTCAAACGGCCGGCCCGTGTTTAAGTAAGCCACCTGCTCGACTTCAAGCACTGGATCAGCTTGGTCACAGCCTAAATACTGCTGATCTAGCTGATCTGATTTAGCCGCTCTAATTTTCTTGTGCGCTCCAGCTACTTTTAGATGCAGTGTGTTTGAAATGTAGCTATATATTGAACCTAATAGAACCTTTTCATCTATTCCCTTAATGACATTTACGGGCATAAAAGTCTTTTCTAATACATAAGGCTCTTCTTCCACAAGGCGGAGACGGACAATGTCATAAACGGGTGCGCTTGAGTCAATTGAGAGATGAGCTGCCACCTCTTCACTTGGAAAATGCACATCAAAGCGAATGATTTGGCTCGTCACGTTTTTATCTGCCATGACTTTCGTGAATCCTCTATTTTCATGACCTGATACATTGATGTACCTTTTGTTTAGCGCTGCCTTCACAATAAATGTGCCATGACCTCTTTTTCTAAAGAGCAGACCTTCTGCTACGAGAAGATCGAGCGCACGCTTCATCGTCATTCTGCTGCATTGAAACTCAGCGGCAAGCGAGTTTTCATCTGGAATGGGTTGATCTTCTGGATAATATGCTGTTCCTATTCGTTTTCTAATTTCTTCTGAAATGAGTTCGTATTTTGTCATCTCACACCACCAACTGACTTGTTTTTTCATATCATATTATAGCGCTTTCCAGCCTTTCCCCTCATTCTACACTAAGCCTAGTGAGCTTAAAAGGTTCCAGCCATTTTAGTGTCAATCCCTGCACCATCACATAAGAAAAATACTTGCCCTTTTCAAGGAAAGAGCAAGTATTTTGATTAAAAGCCATTATTCTCTGAAACAGATTGAAACCAGTATCCACTTTTTTTAATGGTGCGTTTCCCGTCTTCTTCAAGATTGACTGAGACAAATCCATAACGATTTTTATACGCATTTGTCCATGACCAATTATCCATAAACGTCCACAGATGATAGCCTTTCACATTGCTGCCTTCTTGGATGGCTCGATGCACCCATTTGAGATGCTCAGAAATAAAGTCAATGCGGTAATCGTCATGAATCATTCCTTGTTCATCTTTAAACCGTTCTTCTCCTTCAACACCCATTCCATTTTCAGAAATAAAGCATTCGATATTCTTATAGTCTGTTTGAACTTTTTTCAATATATCGTAAATGCCCTTTTCATAGATTTCCCAGCCTCGATACACATTCATTTTTCTTCCCGGCATTTCAAAGGGATCAAAATAATGGTTTGGCATAAATGGTGCTTGAGGATGCGGCATATGTTCCTTTGCTTTCACTCTTCTTGGCTGATAATAGTTGATACCGAGCAGGTCAATCGTGTTCTCTTGGATGAGCTCAAGGTCTCCATCTTCTATCACCGGCATAAATCCTTCTTTCTTTAACACTTCCACCAGCTTTTCAGGAAAGTGCCCTTTAACAGCAGGATCTAGGAAGGAACGATTAAAGAAAGCATCCGCCATCTCAGCTGCTTCTACATCCCGCGGATTCTCGCTTCGCGGATATGAAGGAGTGAGATTTAAGATGATACCGATTTTCCCGTCCTGTTGCAGCTCTTTATAAGCCGCAATGGCCTTAGCATTTGATAAAATCTCATGAAAACCAACTTGCACTGCCTTTTGGAAATCGACTTCGTTTGGATAATGGAAGCTATACATATATCCGCCCTCTACAGGGACAATCGGCTCGTTATGGGTAAACCATTTCTTCACCCGGTCGCCAAATAACTGAAAGCACAACACCGCATAGTTGACATAGTCGTCTACGACCTGTCTGTTTACCCATCCACCCGTCTCCTGCAGCGCCATTGGCATATCAAAATGGTACAGGTTCACAAACGGTTCGATGTCACTCGCTATCAGTTCATTGATCACATCATTATAAAAAGCCACAGCTTCTTCATTGACTTCCCCTTTTCCCTTGGGTAAAAGGCGTGACCATGAAATGGATAGACGAAATGAATTATGCCCAATCTCCTTCATAAGCCGGATATCCTCTTTGTATTTACGATAAAATTGAGAGGTCACGTCTGGACCGACGCCATTAAAAAAACGAGTCGGCTCTTTTTCAAACCAGTGATCCCAAATGTTCGGTCCCTTTCCATCTCCCGGATAACTGCCCTCTGTTTGCGTGGCAGAGGCAGAAGATCCCCACCAGAAATCTTTTGGAAATGTATATGATTGTCTGTTAGTGTCCATCGACATGTATTGAGTCCCCTTCACCTTTGATGTTTGTTTGTTTCGTTTTGTCTGTCGTTGCTATTTTTTCATTTTTCACATTCATGCGGTCAATAAATGTCAGGAACGGGAACCAAATAACAAACACAATCATTAAATTAAACAGCTGAAGCAGACCGCCCGCTAATGAATTTGTTGCCATGATGCCGCTAATAAAGATCGGCACCGTCCATGGGATGTTCACGCCTGTCGGCGGCGGCACAATGCCTGCGGCCATCGCAAAATAAGAAATACATGTAATGACCATGGGTGCCAAAATCCATGGAATGAGAATAAGCGGGTTCATCACAATCGGTAAACCGAAAATAATCGGTTCATTGACGTTAAACAATCCTGGTCCTAAGCCGAGCTTTGCCACTTGTTTTAATTGCTTACTTTTTAGGAAAATTAAAATCGCAAACACAACGGCAAGCGTCATACCGGTTCCGCCCATTCCAACCGTATAGACCTCAATAAACTGTTTGCTGATGATGTTTGGAACCTCGCCCGTTTTTGTATAGCTTTCAAGGTTTTGAATGGACAGCGTGTTCCAAATTGGGTCCATCACAGAGTTGATAATAATTTGACCGTGCAATCCAAAGAACCAAAGAATTTGTATAAAGAAAACCGCAATTAACGTCGGAATGATACCGCTTCCAAGTCCGACAAGCGGTGCCTGAACTGCATGGTAAATAAGGTCATGTATATTTGTGTGAAAGCCTTGTGTAATGATGATATTGATGAGTAAAAAGGCTGTTAGAGTCAGGGTAGCCGGAATCAGTGCAGCAAAAGACTTTGAAACAGCTGGCGGGACCCCTTGCGGCATATTGATCACAAATTTCTTTTTCACAAAATAACGGTAAATTTCTGCTGATAAAAAGCCTGTAATCATGCCGAGGAACATCCCCTTTGCCCCTAGACGATCGACTGGGATGACGCCCGCTATAGACGCCGCACCCTCTTGTTCGAGCAAAAATGGCGTCAGCAATAAGAAAGAAGCGAGAGCGATCACGCCGCCAAATACGGCTTCCACTTCATAGCTTTTCGATAAATAGTAGCCAATTCCAAATACAACAAACACGGTCATAATACTGATGGTCGCACTTGGTGCGATATTCAGTGCAGACTGGAATCCTTCCAGTGCAGTTTGACTCATGATTTTATTTAAAAATGGCAAATTCATTAACACAACCATAATGGAACCAAAAATCGTTAATGGGAATGCAAGCATAAAAGCATCCCGTAATACACCTAAATAGCGATTATTGTTCAATCTCCCGGCAATCGGTACCAAAATGGCACTTATTTTATCAAACATTGGTTTCCCCCCTTGTTTACACCCTTTATTGTTTTAGCGATTGAAATATCGGCAGGAGCTCTCCCACAAGCTCCTTGATCGTCAGCGTGGACATGAAGTGATCTTCAGCGTGCATGAGCAGCAAGGAAAATGGAGTGGTTTCTCCTTTTGCCTCCTGCTGCACCATTTGAAAATGGATATCGTGTGCATTTCGCAAGTCGTCTTCTGCTTCTTTCATGAAATCAAACGCTTCCTTTTCTTGACCTTCTCGAAATTGTTTAAGAGATTGAAGCAATTTGTTCCGAGCATTGCCGCTGTGTAAGATCAATTGAAAACTGACTTGTTCCCCCGTGAGTCCTTCTAGCGTCTTCTTTTCCATTCTTTAAGATTCTCCCATCAATGAAACCGCTTGTTCATACGCTTTTTGTCCATCTGCAAGCCCATAAGCCTGCATATCAATGACCTCTACTTGAATCCCGTACTTTTGAGCTTCTTTTTGAAGATCCCCTTTTAAAAAGCTCATTTGCGGTCCAATTAACACAACATCCGCATGTGCCATCTCTTTTCTCGCTTTGTCTTGTCCGACCGCCCAAATCTCTGCTTCCTCGCCAATAGATTCAGCATGGGCTTTCATCTTTGTGACTAGTAAACTCGTAGACATGCCTGAACTGCATGCTAATAAAATACGTTTCATTTCTCTCACCCCATTGTTGTAATAAAAGCGCTTCCAATTAATATTATATATTTTTATTTTTAAATGTCTAGACATTTAATTTTATATGTTTGTATTTTATTTTGAAATGTAACCAACTTTATAAAAATAAAAGAAATCTCATTCACATACGAATGAGACCTCTTTTATTTTTTGTTTTGTTCAAACACTCATAAATATTTACGAGACAGTCTTTGAGAACTTTGTGAAAAATGAGTGCTAATGACTCGTCACATTCGTAAGCTGCCCCTTCATCCCTTAAACTGATTAGACGTTTAACGCCGACTGGAGAACAAAGGCGGGCTAGGTAAAACGTAATATGCTGCCGTTTTGATTGCTAGATCATGATTTGGCATTATTTTAACAACCAAATGGTTATCATCAAATGCAGTATTTATCCTTTTCCTGCCTGGAACCCAGGGTACTTTGTCATACCGCCGTCTACATATAGCGTCAATCCTGTGACATAGCTAGCCTCTTGTGACGCAAGCCAGACGGCACATGCTGCGACTTCTTCTGGCTTGCCGATATAGCCGATTGGAATCAGCTCGATGACGCCCTTTTTCTGTTCTGGATCAGCAAATTTCTCGGCATTGATCGGGGTGTCAATCGCTCCTGGGGCAATGCTGTTTACACGGATTTTTTTAGGGGCATATTCTAATGCCAGCGTTTCGGTCAAAAGCTTAGCGCCTCCTTTGCTTGCTGCATAATGGACAAAATGAGGCCATGGGATTTGCTGATGAACCGACGACATATTAATGATCGATCCTTCGATCCCGTGTTCTGTCATATACTTCAATGCATCACGGCAGCCTAGAAACATGCCTGTTAAATTGGTGGATATGACTTTGTTCCAATTATCTAATGTCATTTCAGTTGAGGGAACCTCATTTTCAATTCCTGCATTATTGATCATGACATCAAGACTGCCGTATGTAGCGACAGCTTTATCAATCATCGCTCGCATATCCTCTTCTTTTGATACATCCCCTTGAATTTTGACAGCATGACCACCATTTTTTTGAATGTCAGCTATCGTCTCGTCCGGATTTTCTTTATCAGAAAAGTAATTGATCACCACGTTGGCCTTTTCTTGTCCAAATCGGCGCGCCATCGCCTGACCTATCCCTGTCCCTGCGCCAGTGATGAGAACTGTTTTTCCTTCTAAATCTGGGTACATTTGATTAACCTCCTATTTTGTAAAGCCTAGCAGCACACCGCCTGCAATGATCATCAAGCAGCCAGCAATCACAAAGCTTGTTTTAGATGCTTTCTCTTTTAATAAGTAAATACCGCCCAATGTGGAGATAACAATTCCTGTTTGAGACATGGAAAAGCTTACGGCTACACCAATGAGCGGAATGGCCAAAAGAAGCCCTAGATTTCCTGTCGACCAAACAAAACCAGCAAGAATATTTTTGAACGTATATTTACTAAACGGGTCTTGTTTTAGACTTATGGCCAAGGATGAAAGCAACATGCCGACAGATTGCGGAACGAGAGCGGACCAGCCATCAATATGAAACCATCTTAAAATGACGACATATCCGACGTAGCCAACGGTTGAGATGAGCAAAATAATGATTCCTTTTTTAAAATTGCCGCCACTGTTCCCGCCGCTCTTTTTTTGACCAAGGGATGTCATGACAACGCCAGCAATGATCAATAAAATGGCGCAAGAACCAATAAGTATGACTGTCATGGTTTGCCATTCTTTAAAGACCATGACACCAAATAATGTCGTACTCACAAGCTGCATCCCCGTTGATAAAGGGACAGCCTTAGACACTCCAAGAAAGGCGACACTTGAGAGCTGATTCATTTGTCCAATACTCCAGAAGATCCCAGAAATCACTGAAACCGCAAAAATAAGCGGTGTCAGCTCTGGCATTTTGATCACATAGGCCCCAATTGAAAACAAAAAGGCGCCGAGGGTAATGCCAAGTGTTTGCTGATACGCATTCCCGCCAAGTTTGACACTGATGAGAACAATACTTCCCCAAAATATCGCTGGGAGAAGTGCATATAAAATGCCCACTTCTATCCCTACTTTCATTCTTTTTTACATAGCATCCCTCTTTTTCGCATTTTTAGCCGAAAATATGCAAACACAAAAAACCTTACCAGAGGTAAGGTTTTTTGCTGCTTTATTCTTATTTCATCCATTCAGTGTGGAATACGCCTTCTTTATCTGTGCGCTCATACGTATGTGCGCCGAAGTAGTCACGCTGTGCTTGAATTAAGTTGGCTGGAAGGACAGCTGTACGATAGCTATCAAAGTAAGCAAGTGCACTTGAGAATGAAGGAACAGGAACACCTTGTTCTACTGCAAGTGAAATGACTTTACGTAGTGATGATTGATAGCTTTCTACGATATCCTTGAAGTAAGGATCAAGCAATAGGTTTTTCAGTTCAGGGTTACGGTCATATGCTTCTTTGATTTGCTGCAGGAAGGCTGCACGAATGATACATCCACCGCGGAAGATCATGGCAATTTCACCGTATTTTAAATCCCAGTTATATTCATCAGACGCTGCTTTCATTTGTGCAAAACCTTGTGCATAAGAACAGATTTTACTCATGAATAGTGCTTTTCTAACTGCTTCGATTATTGCTTGTTTATCTTCAGTTGATTGAGTCGGCTCAGGGCCTTGAATCAATTTGCTTGCTTCAACACGCTCATCTTTCATCGCAGAAATAAAGCGCGCAAAAACTGACTCTGTAATGATTGGAAGCGGGACACCTAAATCAAGTGAGCTTTGGCTTGTCCATTTTCCAGTTCCTTTTTGTCCAGCTTTATCTAAGATGACATCCACTAGCGGCTGGTTCGTTTCTTCATCCACTTTTGTGAAAATGTCAGCTGTAATTTCGATTAAGTAGCTGTCAAGCTCCCCTTTATTCCACTCTGAGAATACTTCGTGAAGCTCCCCTGCTGATAATCCAGCGACATGCTTTAGGATAAAATATGACTCAGAGATCAATTGCATGTCTCCGTACTCGATACCGTTATGAACCATTTTGACATAATGTCCTGCTCCATCTGGTCCGATGTACGTTGTACAAGGCTCGCCATCTACTTTCGCAGAGATTGCTTCTAAGATTGGTTTCACTAGCTCATGTGCTTCTTTTTGACCGCCTGGCATGATAGATGGGCCTTTCAGTGCGCCTTCTTCACCGCCAGAAACACCCGTTCCAATGAAGTGAATACCACTTTCTGCAAGCTCTTGATTACGTCTTTGTGTATCCTTGTAATATGTATTTCCACCATCAATTAAAATGTCACCTTTCTCTAGGTGAGGAAGTAATGATTGAATGGTTGCATCTGTTGCTGAACCAGCTTTTACCATTAACAGAATTTTACGAGGCGTTTCAAGCGACTGAACAAATTCTTCAATGCTGTATGTGCCTACAACGTTTTTCCCTTGTGATTCTTGAAGAAACTCTTCTGTTTTGTTGCTAGATCTGTTATAAACAGACACAGAGAACCCGCGGCTTTCGATATTAAGGGCAAGGTTTTTCCCCATAACGGCTAGTCCAATCACACCGATTTGTTGTTTTGACATAATTCTGACGTCCCTTCTAACACACTATATTGATTACTGCTGAAATGATGTACCCTTTGAAATTACCACAACACCACCTCTTTTATCAAGTTTTCAGGCTAGTCATTTCCTCTTTCGTCCTGAAAAAAATCTTTATTAAAACTTGTACCGCTTGTTTTGCTCTCTTTTTCCTTCACGGTCATCCCTCTTTGAATCAATGGTTTTCCGTATTTTTCTTTGAAACCGTCTAAAATGGATTGCAGCGGCTCTTCTTTTGCATCTTCTGTATAGGAGAATAAATCAAGCTGCTTGACGGCCGATTTTCGCTCCACAAGATCTGTCCCCGTAACACCTAAGAGCCTCACCGGCTGATCATTCCAGTGCTTAAGGAATAACTGCTTTGCTGCCTCAAAAAGGTCTTCCTTTCGATCAGTTGGATTCGTAAGCATGACGCTCCGTGTGATATTTTTCCAGCTTGCATACCGAATCATAATGAGCAGCCGGTTCGCCATCACTTCCTTTCTTCGTAATCTTGCACTCACCGATTGTGACAGTCGATCAATTAATGTGACAAGCTCATCTGTATCATCTGAATCGTGAGGAAGGGTGGAAGAATTGCCGACAGATTTAAATTCGTATATCCTTTCTGGATCAACAATGCCGTCATGCTCTCCGTTCGCCTTTTGCTTTAGCCTTGGTCCATTGATGCCTAACAATTCTTTCAGCTCATACTCATTCGCTTTTGCTAAATCTTCAATCGTATGAATGCCAATTGTTTTTAATTTATCTGCTGTTTTTTGACCAACTCCGTGCATTTCACCTGCTGATAGAGGCCAGAGCATCTGCGGGACATCTCGTTTACGCAAAATCGTAATCCCCATTGGCTTTTTCCAGTTCGACGCCATTTTCGCCAAAAATTTATTCGGCGCAATGCCGATACTTGAAGGAAGCATGAGCTCTTCTACGAGCCTCGTTTGGATATCATGAGCGGTTTTCACCGCATGCTCAGCATAAGGTGTGTCGGTTAAATCAATATAGCCTTCATCAATCGAAACGGGTTCGACTAAATCACTATATTCTCTCAGTATCGTAAACATTTCTTGTGAGGAGCTGCGGTAGCGGTCAAAGTTTGGTGTGCGCACAATCAGTCCTGGACAAAGCCGCTTCGCTTCCCATAATGGCATCGGCGGCTTCACCCCTAGTGCTCTTGCCTCGTAGCTGCAAGTCACAACAATTCCTTTACGCTCTTTGGCATTTCCGCTAATGGCTAAAGGTTTCCCTCTCAAAGAAGGATCATATGCCATTTCAACCGATGCATAAAAACTATTCATATCAATATGGAAAATGATCCGCCTTTTCCTTTGAGAATCAGCCATTTGCTTACCTCCTTCATCTGTTTCATCTTCATCACTTCATCGTCATTTGACCTGCTAGTTCCATTAGACATTTCATATGGTGTATAGTACACTGTGAATAATGAAATGGATGTGATAATCATGATTATTGATACATTCAATGAAGTCTTTTTCCTTGTTGAATTCTTTACGATTATTCTTCCAGCGCTGACGGCCATCGGCATTGCTTTCTTATTAAAAGACTGCCGAATGAACGAGCACCTTGGCGGACATCGTTTGGAAGAGTTGAACGCATCTTGCTTGAATCGAACAGACTTTCTGTTTATCATATATGATCGCATTACAACTTGGATTAGTAAAGTCATTCGAATGAAAAGATCATCAAATGATGATGAAGACCATTCGCTTCCTCTCTCTTATTAGATTTTATTATTGAGGAGGAAATGAATTGAAACGTTTATTGACTATTTGTACGACTTTATTTTTGATGATGGTGGCGTCACCTGCATTTGCTGCAAGTACGCAAACGAATACGAGCTCTGATGGGTTTTTCCATCATTATTTTGTCCAGCCTTTTTCTGAGTTGATCATTTGGCTTGCAAACTTCTTTCATGATGATTATGGTTTATCCATTATGTTCGTGACATTTATTGTGCGCTTGCTCATTTTCCCGCTTTTTGCAAACCAATTTAAAAAACAAAGAGTCATGCAAGAGAAAATGGCACTGATCAAACCACAAATTGACCAAATACAAAGCAAATTGAAGAAAACGAAAGAACCTGAAAAACAAAAAGAGCTGCAAATGGACATGATGAAATTATATAAAGACAACAATGTGAACCCGCTGGCGATGGGCTGTCTGCCGATGCTGATTCAAATTCCAATTGTTCTTGGCTTTTACTCAGCTATCCGATCAACACCTGAGATTGCCGCGCATTCGTTTTTATGGTTTAGTCTGGGACAAACTGACCTTTTAGTAGCGATCTTTGCCGGCGCTATGTATTTCTTGCAATTTTATGTCACGCAAAAATACGCAAAACAATCAGGCACGCAAACAGAGGCTGCGCTGAAGCAAGCGAAATTAATGGGCATGATTTTCCCCATCATGATGCTATTTCTCTCAATCAATGCACCCGCTGCTCTTCCTTTATACTGGATGACGAGTGGACTTTTACTCACCATTCAAACAATTATCTTAAATGTCATGTACCAAAAATCAAAAACAAAAGCTGCGGCAAACGATCCAGTCAACCCAGCTGCTGAATAAAAAATGAACCCCTTATCCATTTGATAAGGGGCTTTTCTTTATGCCAATTCTTCTTTCATTCGCTCATGCAATTGATCGAGATCCTCAATTTTCCCAAGAAACTTACTTGGGTCCACTTGTAAAATCATCTTGCCTTCTCTCTCAACGACGCCGAAGAAATATTCAGATGCTTTTGTGTTCATATGAAATGGCTTGATCTCGCTTAGCTCGATATCAATGATATCTTTTGCATCTGAGACAATGCAGCCAATCATTTGATCATCTAATTCAAAAAGTAAAATCTTGGACTGATCGGTTACATCAAGAGGTTTTCCGTGAAGCATGACGCCTGTGTCACTGACTGGAATGACTTCTCCTCTTAAAGACATCAGTCCTTTAATCTCTTTTGGAAGGTTCGATACTTCTTGTAAATAAGGCACCTTCTCAATCGAACGAATATGCTCTACACTAATGCCAAAATCCTCTTGTCCTACTTGGAAAATAATGATTTTTTGCGTGCTCACAGAGTCTCCTGCCTTTACGATGGATTTGTCGTTTCTTCGATAATGGCGAGAACCATTTCAGCTGTCTTGACTAATTCTTCAATCGGCATCTTCTCATTTTTTGTATGAATATCTTCATATCCAACAGCTAGATTGACGGTTGGGATGCCGTTCCCAGCAATAACGTTTGCATCACTGCCTCCCCCGCTTGTCTGTAGCTCTGAAGGCCGGCCAATTTTTGCAGCCGCTTTTTTCGCCACTTCAACGACTTGATCGCCGTGAGAGAATTTGAAGCCTGGATACATGATGTCAATTTGTACATCGGCACTTCCGCCCATTTCTTTAGCGGTTTTTTCAAAGGCTTCTTTCATCTTCGCTACTTGCGCTTCCATTTTTGCAGGTTCTAAAGAGCGTGCTTCGGCAAGAATATCCACTTGATCGCAGACAATATTCGTTTGCGTTCCACCTTCAAAACGGCCAATATTCGCCGTTGTTTCGTCATCAATACGGCCAAGCGGCATGCTGGCAATCGCTTTTGCTGCAATGGTAATCGCAGACACGCCTTTTTCAGGTGCTACACCTGCGTGAGCTGTTTTTCCGTAAATGGTTGCCCGTACTTTCGCCTGTGTGGGCGCAGCTACGATAATTGTACCGACCTTGCCATCTGAATCGAGGGCATAGCCGTATTTCGCTGTCATCCATTTCGGGTCTAACGCTTTTGCTCCAACAAGTCCTGATTCCTCACCTGCTGTGATGACAAATTCAATCGTCCCATGCGGTAAATTCTTCTCTTTTAGGACACGGATCGCTTCCAACATCGCGGCAAGCCCTGTTTTGTCGTCAGCACCTAGTATCGTTGTTCCATCTGTTTTGACATAGCCGTCTTCAACGATTGGATTCACGCCGTTACCAGGAACCACTGTATCCATATGAGAAGTGAAATAGATTGTATCTGCCTGTTGATTTCCTTCAAGTGTACAGATCAGATTGCCTGCGCCGTGACCCGTTACCGCTTTTGAATCGTCTTCAACCACTTTAAGGCCAAGTCCCGAAAATTTTTCTTTAAGTACTTCCACAATTTTTTCTTCATGTTTTGTTTCTGAGTCGATTTGAACGAGTTCTAAAAATTCGTCTAATAAGCGTTTCTCATTGATCATGATGGTGTTCCTCCTCTTATAGCGGTATGTTGCCATGCTTTTTTAATGGTCTATCTTCTTGTTTACTGCGAAGCAGGTCAAATGAGCGGATCAACCGCTCTCTCGTTTCAGCTGGCATTAGAATATCGTCTATCAAACCTAATTGAGCCGCCTTCACGACATTGGGTTCGCTGCCGGTCTCACGCGAAGCATGATGAACAATTTCGTCTGCGAACGTTTTTCCCATGACATCAATTTCTGCCTTTGGCCATGCATAAACAAAGTCAGCACCTAAGCCCTTGCTGTTCATGGCGACATATGCCCCGCCAAACGCCTTTCTTAAAATCACGGTGATTTTTGGAACGGTCGCCTCAGCGTATGCATATAGAAGCTTCGCGCCGTGGCGGATAATTCCTGCATGCTCGGCTTTCTCCCCTGGCAAAAATCCAGGAACGTCCACAAGGGTTAAAATAGGAATATGAAATGCATCGCAAAATCGAATAAACCTGGCCGCTTTATCAGCAGCGTCAAGATCAAGACTTCCTGCCAGCACCTTTGGCTGATTGGCAACAAGACCAATCGAAGCCCCTTGTAATCTAGCAAAGCCAGTGACAATATTCTTCGAGAAACAAGGCTGCGTTTCAAAGAATGAGTCGTCATCGGTTAATGTTGTCACAACTTGCTTGACATCATAGGTGCGTGATGGGTCCTTTGGCAAAAATTCGGCTGGATCACTTGCAACATGCTTTCGTACCTCACGATGAATGACAGCCTGTTGTTTCGTTGGTATGTACGTTAAAAGAGTTCGAACTGCTTTTAACACGTCCTTCTCATCTTTCCCCGTATAGTGCACATTCCCGCTTGTCTGATGCTGAACACTTGCACCGCCAAGCCGGTCAGGACAGACCGTTTCTCCTGTTGCTTTTTCTATGACTTTCGGACCAGTTAAAAACATATGGGCTGTTTGCTTTGTCATGAAGACAAAATCAGTCAATGCAGGAGAATAGACTGCACCTCCAGCACAGGAGCCTAGAATAACGGATATTTGCGGGATTTGACCAGAGTACAGGACGTTACGTTTAAAAATCTGACCGTATCCTTCTAATGATACCACACCCTCTTGAATTCTCGCACCACCTGAGTCTTTTAGACCGATAATCGGCATTTGATTTTTAGCCGCCAGATCCATTAAAGAAGCAATTTTTTTGGCATGCATGTCGCCTAACGAGCCTCCGTATACTGTCGCATCTTGAGCATAGACACATACGGGTCTCTTATGAATTAGTCCCGTACCAATAACAACACCGTCACCTGCATACTCTGACCATTGACCTTTTGCAAATGGCTGAATTTCCATAAAACTGCCTCGGTCAAGAAGTTCATGAAGCCGTTCACGGACAGTCAGCTTTCCTTTGTTCCGGTGAGCCGCTGCCCGTTTTTCACCGCCGCCCTGTAAGGCCTTCTCTCGCCATTTAGACAAGTCATTGAACGATTCATGCATCTCCATCTCTCTCTCCTTTCAAAGGCTCACATAATTCAACTAACGCACCTGACGTTTCTTTTGGTGAAATAAACGCAATGCGCTTTCCGTTTGCACCCATTTGTGCGTTTTTTTGAAGGAGCTGTACACCTTGCTGGTCAAGTTGACGGAGATCAGCCTGGATGTCACCTGATTTTAATGCAATATGGTGAAGCCCCTCTCCTCTTTTTGTTAAAAAAATATGTAATTTGCTGTGATCTGACATCGGTTCAATCAATTCAATGTGCAGATCACCAAGTGAAACAAACGATGCCTTAATCTCTTGTTCAGGAATTTCTTGTATGTCTGAAAATTGCCAGTTAAACAACTGATAAAGCGTTTGACTTGTTTCTTTAATCGAAAAGACTGCAATGGCGATATGATCGATTTGATTCATCTGTTCACTTCCTTTGTTGATCACTTGTCGCGTACGAAAAAACCAGCTAAAATAAAGAAAGGTGCGCTCGTCGCAAAAATCTTCGGTTATAGGGGTGCGATATGTCTCAGAAATTCATGAAATTTATGGTATTGCTCATGATTAGCCTGCTGTTAATTTCTTCACTATTAGCAGGAGCGGCAACCTTTTTATAAGGTTTCTATCATAAAACAGACAAGCAGGTGATTCGTTTGATCAACGAATGGCCTGTTTGTCTTTGGCTAGCTTTTCAAATGAATCGCTTGATTTAGTAATCCATACCTTTGTTCCAATTGGAAGCTGGTCAAACAATCGTTCTACATCTTGATTATGAAGTCTCACACAGCCTGCGGTTATAAATTTCCCTATCGATGTTTCGTCACTTGTTCCATGAATTCCGTAAGTTCTGCCATCTGTTCCTCGTGCATCAAATCCAATCCACCTTCGGCCGAGAGGGTTGTCCTTCGCACCGCCTTCAATATTCTTTCTTCTGTAGTAGGGATCTTTTGCTTTGATCATAATGGTAAATTCACCTTCTGGCGTTAAATCTGCTGTTTTCCCTGTAGAGGCTGGATATACTTGCTGGATGTGCCCTTGATCAATATAGGCAAGTTCATTTGTTTGTTTATTAATAATGACAAACGGGTCCCCTGGAAGCGGATTCTGTCCGAGCGGCCAGATTGGTGAAAGCGACATGGTTAGCACAGTATAAAATAAAAGACGCATAGGCTCCTCCTTTTTTCATTAGATTGACCAATGAAGGAGGAACTCATGCGTCTCTATTCTTTCATCCCTTTAAAATAGCTTTTCAGCACTAAATATTGTTCCATTTCCCCTAGAAAATGAAATAGTGCCGCTCTTGCTTCAAATTCTTCACGTGTTTGCGGAAGCGGCAGTGCATCAAACTCTTTTTTCATATCAATCAGGCGTCTTAAGAACTTATGTGCCGTGTTCCCTGGGTGAATATGCTCGCGTAAGTCTCTGATATATTCTGCAATGATTTGTCCATGCTCTGTTGTAACAGAAATGGACGTAATCTTCGGCAGCACCCGCTCAATGATTTCAAATTGCTTTTGTCTCATGTTGAAATAATGATAATACAGATTTTCATGTCTTAGGACATGGTTTTCGACATCACGGTATGCAAGAGCTTTCGCTTCTTTGATCAATTGATGCGTTTCCGGTATTTCTGTTCCTGTCCAGTCTTGCTTCCCTGTCATTAAGTATTGTTCGATTTCTTCAAAGATTTTCGCAAAATTGGCTTCAATCTGTTCACTGTATTGTTTCAGCTTTTTATCAACGCTAGGCATATACAGGTTCATGATGAGTGCTACCCCGACGCCAATTGTAATGAGTAAAAGCTCATTCCAGATGAGCTGAAGCGTGATTCCTCCAGACATATACAAATGAAGGATAATGACTGAGCTTGTGACAATTCCTTCTTTGATTCGAAGCAAAACGGTGGTCGGAATAAAGACGAGCAGCATAAGTCCTATAACGAAAGGGTGGTAACCAATGAGATCGAAAAATAAATAAGAAAATAAGATGGCTAGACTGCATGCTGCAAAGCGGGCACCTGATGCTAACAGTGACCTTTTTTTCGTCACCTGAATACAGAGGATAGTAATAATTCCGGCAGCTGAATAATTTTGCAAGCCAAGCATTTGTGCAATATAAATGGCTAGAGCTGTTCCTAATGCCGTTTTCAGCGTTCGATAGCCGATTTTAAACATGATGTGATTCACTCTTTTCTGTCTTGTTTCCATCACTTTTGTGAAATGATGAGCTTTTTTTACTTCCCCATTATAATCAAAAAAAGAAGAAGATGTTAAGTCTCCTTCTCTTTTTCTTTATAATATTTTTTGTAAAAAGTCTTGAGCACGCTGTGAAGATGGTGATTCAAAGAATTCCACTGGATTCGCATCTTCTACAATTTTTCCGTCATCCATAAAGATCACACGGTCTGCCACTTCTTTTGCAAAGCCCATTTCATGTGTGACGATGACGAGCGTCATCCCTGATTGAGCCAGCTCTTTCATGACCTCTAATACTTCCTTTACCATTTCAGGATCAAGTGCAGACGTTGGTTCGTCAAAGAGCATAATGTCTGGAGTCATCGCAAGTGCACGTGCAATGGCGACACGCTGTTTTTGACCACCTGACAAACGATTCGGGTAATCATCTTTCTTCTCTAGAAGTCCTACCTTTTTCAAAAGATTCTCGGCCTGCTTGATGCTGTCTTCCTTCGATTGATTCTTGACATTCATAGGAGCATACGTAATATTTTCTAGCACAGTTTTATGCGGGAATAAGTGAAAATGCTGAAACACCATCCCAATGTTTTCGCGCACTTTTAAAGCATTTGTTTTTGGATTTGTAATTTCAGTATCCCGAATCGTAATGACACCAGAAGTCGGCTTTTCAAGCAGGTTGATGCAGCGAAGAAACGTTGATTTCCCTGAACCAGACGGCCCGATGACGGCCACCACTTCGCCTTCTTTAATCGTGGTGTCAATGCCTTTTAATACTTCATTTTTTCCAAAGGATTTTGTGAGCTTCTCTATTTTAATCATTTGATTTTAACTTCCTTTCCACCGATTTACCGACAAAGGTGAGAACAAGAACGATGACATAATAGATGAGACCTGCAAAAATAAGCGGTTCAAGATAGTTATAGGTGACGGCACCTGCTTGATAGGCTCGTCTCATGACATCGCCCAGTCCAATGACTGTGACAATCGCTGATTCTTTTGTCAGTGTAATCGTTTCGTTCACAAGTGCTGGTGAAATATTTTTGAATGCTTGCGGAAGCAATAAGTCCTTCATCATTTTAGCATAAGGGATACCTAAAGCTACGGCTGCTTCTTTTTGCCCTTTATCAATGGCATTAATGCCCGCACGAATAATTTCTGATACATACGCCGCTGAGTTTAAAGAGAATGCGGCTACAGCAGCCCAGTATTGATCAATTTGAAAGCCGAGCAGCTGAGGAAGACCAAAATAGATAATCAACAGCTGAAGCACAAGCGGTGTGCCTCGAAAGATTGACGTATAAAAATCTGCAAGCCAAATGAGCGGCTTAAACACACTAATTTTACAGAGGGTTAATAAAATGCCCAAAATAAAACCAAGGAAGAGTGACACCACGACAATAGAAAGCGTTACTTTAAGACCTTCTAAAATAAAGGGCATCTGAGGTATTACATCTTTAAAATCCATCATTGTATTCTCCTTTTTTTGCCTTCAGATAAAATCAAAGAATAAACAGGAAAAAAGTTCAACAGATGTTGAACTTTTCAGCGCTTTCTACTTGATTTTCATGCATGACGCTGATCCTTTTCCTGACTTACTTTTCATCAGCAAACCATTTTTTAATTAATTTATCAAGTTCGCCATTTTCCTTCATTTCTTTTAATGATTGATTGAATTTCGCTGTTAGGTCGCTATTTTTTTTGAATGCAATGGCTGACCCTTCGTTTGTGCTATTTAATTTAAACGCTTGGAAGTCTTTTTCCTTTTTCAAATAACCAGCAGCCACTTTATCTTCAATAATCGCTGCATCAAAGCGGCCAGCTTTGATCTCTTGAATGATATCTGAGATTTTATTGCGATCTTCCACCGTTAAGTTATATTTCTCTTTCAAGCCGTTAGCTTCATCCTGTTGGATAGAACCTAATTGAACGCCGACTGTTTTGTCTTTTAAATCTTTCTCTGATTGAATACCGCTAGATTTTTTTGACACAATTAAGTTTTCAGCATTGTAGTAGACATCAGAGAAATCAACTTGTTTTTTACGCTTTTCTGTAGGTGTCATTCCTGCAAGAACAATATCCGCTTTGTTTGTTTTAAGTGCTGACACAAGGCTCGCAAAGTCCATATCTTGAATTTCCAGCTTATAGCCGTTCTTTTTCGCTAGAGCTGTTGCAAGGTCGACATCAAAACCGATAATTTCATCACCGTCTTTTGATTCAAATGGCGGATAATCTGCTGAAGTCGCCATGATGAGTGTTTTGTCGTCTCCTGATGCATTTGAATTATTAGAAGAAGTTCCGCACGCCGCTAGTGCAGCTGCAAGACCAGCTGTCATAAGTAATAATAACCACTTTTTCATATGATAATGCCTCCCAGTATTTAAACTCCATTGTAGAATTGAATATTTATTCACTATAATGTATTTTAAACACTTTCTTTTTGATATGCAATAGTATTTTGCTAAAATTATTTTGATTCTTATGTCTTATAAAACAAAAAACAGACCGGCCAAAAGACCGGACTGCTTCGTATTTATTCATTCAAAAGTAACATTTTATACTTCTTCGCAATGCTCATCGAAAGCGGCTTGAAGTTTTGACACCACTTCCATTGGTTCGTGCCCCTCAATCTCATGGCGCTCTACCATTGTAATTATTTTTCCATCTTTTAATAGGGCAAACGATGGCGAAGATGGCGGGTAGCCTTCAAAGTATTCACGTGCTCTTGCCGTTGCCTCTTTGTCCTGTCCAGCAAACACTGTAAGCAATTGATCCGGACGCTTATCGTAATGAACAGAATAACCAGCTGCTGGTCTTGCAATACCGCCAGCACAGCCGCAAACTGAATTCACCATGACAAGTGCCGTTCCTTTTTTCGTCAGTGCTTCATCAACCTCTTCAGCTGTTGTCAGTTCCGTGTAGCCTGCCTGCTTGATCTCGTCTCTCGCTTGTTTCACAATATCATTCATAAATAAATTAAAATCAATATTCATATCCGTCCACTCCTTCTACGTACCAAAGCATTTTAACTACATCATATCAAGGAAAACGCTGGCGGGCAAATGTGTTGTCTTGCCCTTTTCACTTTTTCCGAAGATCGTTTATGAGCTGTGGGATTGGGGAAAAGTGATAATAAAGTGATGAAAGGGAGAATGGCATGATGGCACAATTCAAAAAAGCGATGCTTATCTATAACGGAAATGCTGGACAAAAAAACATGGAAAAAACTCTAAGTCAAACAGTGCCTCTTCTTTCTTTACATATGGATGAACTCATCCTTAAACCGACAAAGCGGCCACATGATGCCTATCATTTCTGCCGTGAGATGGATGAGACGGTTGAACTGCTGATTATATTAGGCGGGGATGGAACCGTCCATGAATGTATGAACGGAATTGGCGGTTTAGAAAAAAGGCCGGCAGTCGCGATATTGCCTGGCGGAACATGCAATGATTTTTCTAGAACGCTGGGCATACCTCAGCAAATGCCAAAAGCCGCTCAAGTCATCATAGACGGCGCTAAAAAAAAGGTCGACTTAATCAAAGCAGAAGATCGATATCTTTTAAACTTTTGGGGGATCGGGCTTATTGCAGATACCTCTAATAATATCAACGACAAAGAAAAGGCCGTACTCGGAAAAATCAGCTACTTCACGAGCGCTATTCGAACCATTCAGCAAACAGATCCGTTTCACGTTCGAATTGAAACCGAAGAGGAAAACTGGGAAGAGGAAGCAGTCATCGTCCTTGTCATGAATGGGCATTTTATCGGTACAAATAAAATAGATCTGCCAAATGCGGCAATTGATGATGGAAAAGCCGAAATTTTAATTTGCAGAAATACGAGTTTCTCTGCTTTAAAAGAGATTTTTTCAATGAACCGGGAAGAGCTAGAGGATTTTACAGGAGACCTGTCTCTTATTCAAGCATCACGCATTCATATCCATACAAAAGAAGAAATGGATGCAGATACAGATGGTGAGGTATATATGACTGCTCCTTCTTCACTTGAAGTATTAAAACAGCATTTGACCTTTATTGTTCCAGCAGAATAGAGAAAACGCCCGCATCATTTCGATTCGGGCGTTTTTTTGATATAACGTCTGTATAAATATTCAAGTGCATAGCCTAGCAGTGTCCCTAAAAGAAGGGAAATCCCTAAAAAACTATTGGCGACTCCTTTAAACCCGCCTACCATCAACAAGCAATAAGCGATTTGAATGATTGAAACGATAGATATGATCAGCAGTAATCGTTCAGGATGATTGCGTGATTTGGAAATATATCGAAGAAAAGCGAACGCAATGGCTGTCATAAACATAAGACCCACGGTAAGAAAAGCAAAGAAATCTAGTCCAGACATATCACCGCTCCTTTCTGATTGATGTGGAAATCCCCTTCCTTCTCATTGTGAGAAGGGGAAACATAAATGACTTAATAGACGGACGTCTGCTCGTCGATGCCTTCAAGAATTTGTTTAATTCTTTGCAGGAATCTGCCGCATACAAGACCATCAAGTACTCTATGATCTAATGAGAGACAAAGGTTCACCATATCTCTTGCTGCAATCATGCCATTTACAATCATTGGACGCTTCACGATTGATTCTACTTGTAAAATAGCGGCTTGCGGATAGTTAATGATCCCCATTGATTGAATCGAACCAAATGATCCTGTGTTGTTCACAGTGAAAGTGCCGCCTTCCATATCACTTTGTTTCAGCTTGCCTTGTCTCACCTTGGAAGCAAGCTCATGAATGTCTTTGGCGATACCCTTAATCGTCTTTTCATCCGCATCTTTGATCACTGGGACAAAAAGAGCGTCATCTGTAGCAACAGCAATGGATACATTGATCGCTTTCTTTTGCACAATTTTATCTCCAGCCCACATGCTGTTCATTTCAGGGAATTCTTTTAAGCCCTGAGCCACTGCTTTGACAAAGAATGCAAAGAACGTCAAATTAAAGCCTTCTTTTGCTTTAAATTGATCTTTTAGCTGATTTCTTCTCGTCACAAGATTTGTCACATCGACTTCCATCATCGTCCATGCATGCGGAATTTCGTGTTTGCTTCTTAGCATATTGGCTGCAATCGCCTGTCTAATCGGCGTGACTGGCAGCTCGACATCACCAGGCATTGAAGAGATGGAAGGGGCTGTGTTTGTGTTTGCTTTTGAAGGCTGCGCAGGCTCCGTTTGACCCGTACCATCACTCACAGGTGCTGCCGTTTCTTTTACGCCTCCACTTTCGATAAGCTTCAGCAAATCTTTTCTTGTGATTCTGCCGCCTGCTCCCGTTCCTTGAACAGCCGCTAAATCAATTCCGTGCTCATCTGCTAAACGAAGGACTGCTGGAGAGTATCGTTTCTTTTGACTCTGATCGGCATTTGTTTGATCAGCTTCTTTTGTTTCACTTTGCACAGGTGCCGCTTCTGCTTCTTTTGCACTCTGCTGCGCACTGCCTTCTACTTCAATTTCACAAAACACTTCACCTACTTGAAGTGTGTCACCCTCTGCAGCCGATAGCTTTGTGATCGTTCCTGTAAAGGATGACGGAACCTCTGCGTTCACTTTATCCGTCATGACTTCCGCAATCGGATCGTATTTATTCACATGATCGCCAGGTGAAACAAGCCATTTGCTAATGGTTCCTTCTGTTACACTTTCACCTAGCTGAGGCATTTTCATTTGTTCAATTGCCACTTGAAACCCTCCTCTTTCTTAAAACGCCGCTAACTCTCTCATTTCAGCTTCTACCTTATCCGGATTGACCATGAAAAATTTCTCCATTGTCGGTGCATACGGCATTGCCGGAATATCAGGTCCTGCTAGACGTTTAATTGGTGCATCTAAATCAAACAAGCAGTGCTCAGAAATGATCGCTGCCACTTCGCTCATGATGCTTCCTTCTTTTGTATCTTCCGTTAAAAGGAGCACCTTGCCTGTTTTTGATGCCGCTTCAATAATCGCTTCTTGATCAAGTGGATACACGGTACGTAAATCAAGAATATGAGCGGAAATTCCGTCCTTCGCAAGGCGCTCTGCTGCTTGCAAGGCAAAATGAACACAAAGACCATATGTAATGACCGTGATGTCATCGCCTTCACGTTTCACATCTGCTTTTCCAATAGGAAGCGTATAATCCTCCTCAGGCACTTCTCCTTTAATGAGACGGTATGCACGTTTGTGTTCAAAGAACAATACAGGATCTGGATCACGCACTGCGGCCTTTAACAGACCTTTTACATCATAAGGTGTAGAAGGCATGACAATCTTTAAGCCAGGCTGATTAGCAAAAATCGCTTCAACCGATTGTGAATGATAAAGCGCCCCGTGTACACCGCCCCCGTAAGGTGCACGGATGACCATCGGACAGCTCCAATCATTGTTTGAGCGGTATCTAATTTTTGCAGCCTCTGAAATGATTTGGTTGACAGCTGGCAGAATGAAATCCGCAAATTGCATCTCTGCGATCGGACGCATTCCATACATGGCTGCCCCAATGCCGACACCAGCAATCGCTGATTCTGCAAGAGGTGTATCCATCACGCGCGCTTCTCCAAATTGCTCGTAAAGACCCGCTGTCGCTTTAAATACGCCGCCTTTTTTCCCGACATCCTCTCCGAGCACAAACACTTTCGGATCTCGCTGCATTTCTTCTTTCATCGCTAGTGTAATAGCGTCTATATATGACATGACAGGCATTTTTCTTCCTCCTTACTCCGCATATACGTAACGAAGTGCGCTTTCTGCATCAGCATAAGCTGCGTTTTCCGCTTCATCAGTGGCTTCGTTTACGATTTGCATAATTTCTGTTGTCATCTCTTCTTTCATTTCAGAAGTCATGACGTTTCCTTCGATTAAGTACGTTTCATACTGAATGAGCGGATCTTTCTTTCTCGCTTCGAGCACTTCTTCCTTTTCACGATAGCTAGAATCGTCGTCATCACTTGAATGCGCGGTTAATCGGTAAGAAATAGTTTCGATCAATGTTGGGCCTTCGCCTCGTGCCGCACGGTCTCTCGCTTCTTTGACCGCTGCATAGACTTCAAGCGGATCATTTCCATCAACCGTCACGCCAGGCATTCCGTACCCAATTGCACGATCGGAAATGCGTTCACATGCCACTTGTTTGTCATACGGAACGGAAATCGCATATTTATTGTTTTCACACATGAAAATAACAGGCAGCTTATGCACAGCAGCAAAGTTGGCGCCTTCGTGGAAATCCCCTTGGTTTGAAGAGCCTTCACCGAACGTGACAAAGCTGACAAAGTTCTTCTGCTCTAGACGCCCAGCAAGTGCAATTCCAACCGCATGGGGAACCTGTGTGGTCACAGGCGATGATCCAGTCACAATTCGGTTTGACTTTTGCCCAAAATGACCCGGCATCTGTCTCCCGCCTGAGTTTGGATCGTCTTTTTTCGCAAAACCAGACATCATCAAATCTTTCGCTGTCATCCCAAATGCCAGGACAACTCCCATATCACGGTAGTAAGGTAAAACGTAATCTTCTTCTCTATTGAGGGCAAAAGCAGCGCCGACTTGCTGCGCTTCCTGTCCCTGACAAGAAATCACGAATGGAATTTTTCCAGAACGGTTTAAAAGCCACATCCGTTCATCAATTTTTCTTGCTAGAAGCATGGTTTTATATATATCAATCGCTTGTTCATCTGATAATCCTAATTCCTGATGACGCATGTTACTCATCATGTTTCCCTCCTTGATTAAAAATGGATCGCCTTTCCGTCAACAGCAAGTGCTGCCTCGCCCATCGCCTCTGACAGGGTTGGATGCGGGTGAATCGTCTGCCCCACTTCCCACGGAGTTGCATCAAGTACTTTGGCTAATCCAGCTTCAGATATCATATCTGTTACATGGGGACCAATCATATGAATCCCTAAGATATCATCCGTCTTTTGATCGGCAATGATTTTGACAAATCCATCAGTCTCCCCAAACACAAGTGCTTTTCCAATGGCCATGAAAGGGAATGTCCCAACCTTGACTTCGTAGCCTTGCTCTTTTGCCGCCTGTTCAGTCAGTCCAACACTAGCGGCTTCTGGGTGAGAGTAAACACATTTAGACACGAGTGTTTCATCAAGCGGCTTTGGATCTTGACCTGCCATATGTTCCACCGCAATCATGCCTTCATGGGAAGCGACATGGGCCAGCTGAAGTCCGCCAATGACATCTCCTATCGCGTAAATATGTGACTCTTTCGTTTGATAATGCTCATTCACAACAATGCCTTGCTTTTCTATCTGGATGTCCGTGTTTTCAAGTCCAATGCCTTCCACATTCGGCACCCGGCCAACTGAAAGGAGCAATTTTTCTGCTTCAAACGATTGAATGTCTCCATCCTTTTCCACTTGTATCTTAACGAGATTTTCATGCTTTTCTACGGAATCTGGCAGGACCTTCGCATTTGTTACAAAGGTGATGCCTTTTTTCGTTAATAGCTTTTCCATTTCTTTAGAAATATCTTGATCTTCTGTTGGCAAAATGCGATCAGCAAACTCGATTACTGTGACTTTTACGCCAAAGTCATTCAGCATGGATGCCCACTCGATCCCGATCACACCGCCGCCAACAATAAGCATGGACTGAGGGAGTTCTTGCAGTTCAAGCGCATCATCTGATGTGAGGATGTGCATTCCATCCGCTTCAAGTCCAGGCAAGACGCGTGGTCTTGAGCCTGTCGCGATGATCACCTGCTTTGGAATCAGCATTTCATTTTCATCTCCATTTGCCATTTCTACCGAGATGGTTCCTGGCATTGGAGAAAAGATAGAAGGCCCCAGTATACGGCCTATTCCTTCATATACATCAATTTTCCCTTGTTTCATTAAATGTTTAACGCCGCCTGCTAATTTTTCTACAATCTCTGTTTTTCTTTTTTGTACGTTGGCAAATTGCAAGGCAACGCCGCTTGCTTCAACGCCAAAATCAGCGGCACGTTTCACCGTTTGATAGACTTCTGCACTTCTGAGGAGCGCTTTAGATGGAATACAGCCTTTATGAAGACATGTTCCACCAAGCTTTGATTTTTCTACGACTGCTGTTTTCAATCCAAGCTGAGAGGCACGGATAGCGGCTACATAGCCCCCTGTGCCTCCACCAAGAATGACGAGGTCATATTCAGTTGCCATGACTTGTCACTCCTTTCTTCATCCTTTGATCATTTGGGTATTCCTTCGGTGATTCTTCTTCTTTTAAAATACGGAGCGCACCTTCTGCTAAGGATTGCAACTCATTTTCACCTGGGTACACGACAACATCTGAAATCCAGTCAATGTACCCTCTAATACTTGACGTAATTTGTTTGCTGTACGCAAGGCCGCCTGTTAACACAATCACGTCAACAGCCCCTTTTAAGACAGCACTCGCCGCACCGATTTCTTTGGCAATTTGATAGCACATCGCTTCATAAATAAGGGCTGCACGCTCATCGCCTGCTTCGATCATGCGCTCTACTTTTACCGCGTCTGTCGTGCCGAGATAGCCCGCAAGACCGCCTTCGCCAATAATGCGTTTGAGCATTTCCTCTTGTGAGTATTCACCAGAAAAGCAAAGGTTGACAAGGTCACCTGTCGGAAGTGTTCCCGCTCGCTCTGGGCTAAAAGGACCTTCGCCATGGAGACCGTTATTGACATCAATGACCTTTCCTTTTTCATGTACACCAATCGTAATCCCGCCGCCCATATGGGTAATAATCATGTTCAAATCTTCGTAACGCTTTCCAAAAGAAGCGGCTGTTTTTCTTGCGACTGCTTTTTGATTTAACGCATGAAAAATGCTTTTTCGCTCAATTGTCGGCAGCCCGGAAATCCGAGCAATCGGCTTTAGTTCATCTACTACCACTGGGTCCACAATAAAAGCCGGAATGTTGAGGCCAAGTGCAATTTCTCGGGCAATAATTCCGCCTAGATTGGAGGCATGCTGGCCAGCATACCCTTCTTTTAGATCTTTGACCATTTGCTCATTTACTTCATATGTGCCTCCTTCAATCGGGCGAAGAAGACCGCCGCGCGCGCAAACAGCATCAAATTTTGAGATGTTCATCCCCTGTTCATGCAGCGTTTTAAGAATTGTTTCTTTACGAAATGAAAACTGATCAATGATATGAGGGAATTTCTTTAATTCCTCATCTGTATGTCTTAATGTCGTTTCAAAGATAGATCGTTCATTATGAAACACACCGATTTTTGTTGAAGTAGAGCCAGGATTAATCGTGAGAATACGCCATTCTTTTGTCAGCAAAAACAAAACCTCCGTTTCAACTCATTCATCAAATTAGCGGCGACTTAAAATATGTTGGCCATTTTGCAGGAATTGACTTCTTGATTTGCGCATTCTTTCAATTCGTTCTTCAGCCAATCGGTCTGCCGCTTTATACGTTGGAATGGCATCACGGTTTGAGATTTCAATTACACGCTCAATATTTTGGTAAATGCCTTCTACTTTTTTCATTGCACGATCTGCATTATAGCCATAAAGTTCATCAGCCACGTTAATGACGCCACCTGCATTGATCACATAATCAGGTGCATACACTATGCCCATCTCATGAATAAGATCTCCGTGATGGGTTTCTCTCAGCTGGTTATTGGCTGCACCTGCAATGACTTTTGCTTTTAGCTTAGGAATTGTCACATCATTAATGGTTGCACCAAGTGCACATGGTGCATAAATATCACATGGTTGATCATAAATATCGTCAGGATCTACCGCTTTTGCACCGAAGTCTTCTACAGCTCGCTGAACAGAATCTTTGTTGATATCTGTGACGATCAGCTGTGCGCCTTCTTCATGCAGGTGTTTACATAGGTTGTAAGCCACATTTCCAACACCTTGAACGGCAATTGTTTTTCCTTCTAATGAATCCGTCCCGAAAGCAGCTTTTGCAGCTGCTTTCATTCCTTTATATACACCGTAAGCTGTGACTGGTGATGGGTTTCCGGAAGAACCAAATGCAGGAGAGATTCCTGTGACAAAGTCTGTTTCTTCATGGATAAGGTCCATGTCTTCTACCGTTGTACCGACATCTTCAGCTGTGATATAACGGCCATTCAGCCCTTGAATGTAGCGTCCAAATGCACGGAACATTTCTTCATTCTTGTCTTTTCTCGGATCACCGATGATGACCGTTTTACCGCCGCCAAGATTCAGGCCTGCTGCCGCATTTTTATACGTCATCCCTCTTGCAAGACGCAGCGCATCTTCAATAGCGGCTTCTTCGTTTTCATATGTCCACATTCTTGTTCCGCCTAGTGCTGGCCCAAGTGTTGTATCATGTATCGCAATAATGGCTTTTAAACCAGACTGCTCATCCTGACAAAATACAAGCTGTTCATAATCGTATCGTTCCATATATTTAAAAAGTTCCATTGTTTTTTCCTCCTATTACTTCCGCTTCATTTGATGTACAAATGGCAAGTGCAATTGAATAGAGCTTACTTTCAGCTGAATCAGACCGGCTTGTTAAAGCAATCGGTGCCTTCGCTCCTGCCACCACAGCCCCCACCTTTGCATGAGCAAAGTAGATGAGGGATTTATAAAGAATGTTGCCTGCTTCAATGGTTGGGACAAGCAAAATATCTGCATGACCAGCGACATCACTCGTAATATTTTTATGAGAAGCTGCCGTTTGAGAGATGGCATTATCTAAAGCAAGCGGTCCATCAATCAGGCAGCCAGAAATTTGACCTCGGCGGTTCATTTGCGCAAGACTTGCAGCCGTGAGCGTCGAATCCATCGCTGGGTTCACCACCTCTACCGCAGATAGCACCGCCACCTTTGGCATGGCATTTCCAACAGCATGTGCGACTTGAACGGAATTGACCGTAATTTCTTTCAGCATTTTTAAATCCGGTGCGATGTTCATAGCAGAATCTGTGACATAAATAAAACGGTCGAAGCCCGGTACTTCAAATGCCGCAACATGTGATAGGACACTCGCTGTTCGAAGTCCATACTCTTTATTCAGAACAGCTTTTAACAATACGGCTGTCGGGACATGCCCCTTCATGAGAATATCTGCATGGTTTTCACTGACTGCCTGCACGGCAATTTTGGCAGATTCTTCGGGTGAATCGGAGTGAATAATATCTATCCAGTCTTCATTGATCTCATGCTGTTTGACTAGCTCCTTTAGGCTACGTTTGTTCCCAACCAGCAGGAAGCGAGCAACCTTTCGCTGAATGGCCATTTTGATGGCCTGAAGCACTTCTTCGTCTTCTGCATGAGCCACAGCCGCTGTTTTATTCTGCAACTGTGAGGCTTTCATAATCAGATCGTCAAGCTTCATACTTGCCCACCTTTCCTTGTGCTCGGTTCGTGTTTTTATATGCAAGTTCCGTGCCAGCTTGAAATGTGTGAAAAACGAACCTTTCCGAGAAGAATTCGTGCAATTTTTTGCAGATTACGTGCATGTTACTGCATGCTATCTTTTGCAAGCTGGTATTTATCCATTTTATAGTAAAGGTTTCGAATACTGATCCCTAATGTTTTCGCTGTTTTCGTACGATTGAATTGATGTTTTTCAAGGGTTTGTTTGATCAACTGCGCTTCAAATGCTTCAACAGCATCTGAAAGCGTCTCCCCTTCAAATTGACTTACAGCAAGCTCCTGCTGCTCTTTTTCTTCACGCGCTTCTGACTCCATAAAGGCAATATGCCTTTCTTCGATCCATTCTTCTTGCGGATTTAAAAAGATCATGGCTCGTCCAAGCACATTTTCAAGCTCTCTTACGTTACCTGGCCAACTATAAGAGCGAAGTCTATTGAGAGCCTGTTCTGTTAATCCGTTGACATTCCGTCCATAGTCTAAATTGATCTTCTGAATGAGTCGCTTGCTTAATGAGTCAATATCTTCAAGTCGCTGCCTGAGCGGCGGGATAGATATCGGGTATCTGTTCATTCGATAATATAAATCCTCTCTGAACTTTCCCTCTGCCATCGCTTTTTCGATATTGACATTTGTTGCCGTAATCACACGGACATCTACAGGTATCGCTTTTGTTCCGCCCACTCTCACAATTTCTTTCTCCTGCATGACGCGCAGTAATTTCGCTTGTGTACTTGGGCTCATTTCACCAATTTCATCTAAAAAGATGCTACCGTGATTCGCTTCTTCAAACAGCCCCTTTTTCCCGCCGCGCCTTGCACCAGAGAAAGCTCCCTCCTCGTAGCCAAAAAGCTCTGACTCTAAAAGGGTCTCTGATAATGCCGCACAATTGACACGAACAAAGCGGTTATATTTACGGTCACTTTCATTGTGGATGGCGTGCGCAAACAATTCTTTCCCAGTACCTGACTCTCCGCGCAGCAAAATGGTTGCCGGCGTTTTTGCGCCTAGCTTTGCCTGCTCAAGTGCAACAAGCATTTGTTCACTTTCCCCAACAATGTCTTCAAACGTATATTTGGCCTCAAGTGTACGGATGAGCTGTCTCGCTTTATTCAATTCATTCGTCAGTGATTGAATTTCTGATACGTCGTGAATGACACCGACACTACCCTTTAGAATGCCGTCAACAATCACAGGCGCTACGTTGACGATCACATCTTTTTTGTTTGGTCCAACCTTCATTCTGACGCCGCGAACCGGTCTTCTTGTTTCGAGTACCTTCAAGTGCATGCTTTCCCCTTCAGAGATATCTGCACCTGCTGGTTTACCAACCACTTCTTTGTCTGTTAAACCGGTCATTTTCGTATAAGCACGGTTAATCAAAATACCTTTTCCTTGCTCATCCACAACCGATATGGCTTCATCTGATGATTGAATGATGGCCTCAAGCATCGTTCGTACTTCTTTGAGGTTCGTCACTTCCTCCGCAAGCTCAACCGCATCTGTAATATCTTTAAAGATGGATAAAGCGCCAAGCATTTTCCCTGCGTCATCAATAATCGGAAGACGCGTGGTGACAATTTGAATTTGCTGATTTAAAAATTGTTTTTGATGAAATTCCGGCTCTCTGGATCTTAAAATATCGGGAAGTTTTGTGTTTGGAATGACTTCTCGAATGTGGCGACCGATCGCATCCTTTTGTGAGCACCCTACCATTTTGGCAGCCGATCGATTAAATAGGACCACTTCTTCATCCATATTAATAAAAATCATGCCGTCATTCGTTGCATTAAAAATGCGGTCATGTTTATAGGTTTGTTCTTTGAGTATTTGAATAAGCTGTTGTTTCTCAGCCATTAATTCTGAAATGACGTATGCCATCGAACTTGGCACAATCACAGCATGCTCTGGTTTTTCTTCAATCAATTCCTTTAGCACAGCAGAACTGCCTGTTGTTTCAATGATGATATCAATGTCATCTTTTATGTATTCTTTCCAATCTGTTGTCGTGTCAATTCCATTCTTTTTCGCTTCTACCATCCCCGGTGCCTCGAGATCAAGGTCGGCGATCGCAATGATTTGAATCATATTTGTTTTCAGCAATGTTTCAAGCAGTGCTGATCCACCCTGTCCCGCACCGACAATCAAGACTCTCTGCATCCCGTTACCCCTTTATATGAAAAATTTTGCACACCATATTTTTCCGTTGCAAAAAATTGCACAACTCTTATATTACCACGTTTTCCTTTCTTGACAAAATATTTTTTGAATTAGACAATGGAAGTAAATGACGTTTAAGGGGACATTTGATGGGGAGAATCCTAGCATTAGTGATTATATTAATACCTGGCGCCTTTGCAGCACTTGGAATTAAGCTGCTGCGCGACACTATTTTCGGCATCATCATTGCACCATTTCCATATTTATGGCTGCAAGGAATTGCAGGGTTGTTTTTTTTAGGGGCAGGTCTTTATGTTGTCGCTGGATTTATTTTATATAGAGACCGCAAACGAAATAAAGTAACCACTCGTTTTAAACAAAGATGAGCATTAAAAGAGCCCTGCTATTGATTAGCAGGGTTTTTCGTCATTTCTTCTCTTATTATGCTCACCGCTCGGTCAGGAAAATCAGTGAAAATGCCATCGACACCTAATGAGAACATGTTTCGTATTTGCTTTTCACTATTTACAGTAAACGGTCTGATCACTTGATGGGCGGCATGGAGCGCCGATACGACCTCTTTTGTCACCCCAGCGCCCTTGATATTCGGATGGTACCCTTTTGCCGGTATTGTTTTTAAATACATCTCCGGCTGATGAATGACATCCATCGTGAGGACAGCCAGTTCAATGTGCGGCATCAGCTTGTGAAAAAGAGCTAAGCTACCATGATGAAATGATGAGACCAGCACCCGGTCCTCAATCTGAAAGTGCTCAATTTGCTCTTTTACCTTTTCTTCGATCCCTGGATAGCGATAAATGGAGTTTTTCAGTTCAATATTGATCATAAAAGATGATCGCTGCGTGACTAGCTCTAACACTTCCTCTAAAAGGGGGATCTGCACCGCACCTGTTTCTTCATAAAAAGAATGACTCGCGTCCCCTCTTTTTAACTCCTCATATGTATAGTCTTTCACTAAGCCTTTCATATTCGTTGTTCGGTTTAGCTTCTCATCGTGAATGACCGCCAGTCTGCCGTCTTTGGTCAGCTGAACATCAAGCTCAATCCCGTCAGCTCCAGAATGGAGTGCATGTTCAAAGGCGATCATGGTGTTTTCAGGATACATTCCTTTAAAGCCTCTGTGTGCAAAAATTTTCGTCATATGCCACCTCTAAATATGATGATTACCTTCATTATGACGTGTCTATTTCCGTTTTTCCAGTCTGAGCACATAAAAAAACCTCTTCTGATAAGAGAGAAGAGGTTAACAGGTCAATTCGATCACGTAATCGCTCTGATGGCTTGCTCTGTCGTCTCTGCGTCAAGAGCAAAAAGGGAAGAAACAACTGCGAATGCTGTAACGATTGTTACACCTAACAACAACTTTTTCATAAGATAACCTCCACTTTCTTTTGAAGTATTTGTGCATCGAATTTCTTTTCAAGAAAACGAATGGCATTTTGATAATCGTTTCGTTCCTTGAAGTATTTCGATATTTGTTCAGACAAATCCTCAAGCTCCACATATAATCTATTTTTTTCTATGTAGTCTAGTTTTTCAGAGAATACGTCTGCTGCTCCACTATTTTCGCACATCAAATCTAAAATTTCAAATTTTACTATATATTCATTATTTTGGATATCGCAACTGTACTGAATACCCTCTTTAATATATTCTTTCGCCTCAGGATCATCTAGATGAACTAGGGCATTCGCCAAAACATATAAAGATTGGATGTAATAATGGCGATTGTCACGGTGAATTTGAATGCTCATCCCTTTTTTGGCGTACTGCGCACTTTTTTCATAATCGGGTTTTGCATAATAAAGAACCGCTAAATTGTGATAGCACTTTCCAATCAGCACTTCATTGTTAATGCGCTTACTTTTCTCAAGTGCCTCTTGATACTTTTCTTCTGCTTCATCAAATTGAAATAAATCAATACAATTGCTTGCATGTAAAATTAAGCTATCAATCGCCTGCGATGTGTACTCCTCATGCGCTTTGAACGTATCAATGGCTTTTTTTATATGATTAATGGAAATGAAATTCTGCTTAAGTTCATAATAGATCGAAGCGACTTTATGGTGAAAAGTTCCTACTTCCAGATCTTCATTCACCCGTTTTAGGCGCTGCTCTGCAATTTTGTAAAAGCTAATCGCTTCATCATACTTTTTCACATACGCGGCATACTGTCCTTTGTAAAAGTAAAAATAAAAATTAATAATGTCATCTGCTTTTTCATCCAGCGTTCCGACACTTTTTATAATATGATTGGCTTTTTCAATATTTCCAAGTAACATTTCATGTCTGCCGTCGACAAGCTGATAATAAAGGAGAACTTCGCGATCTTCATCTGTGTTTTTTAGCAAATTCTGAATTTTCTCTTTATAGACAACAGATTTCTCCAGATCATTTTGAGAAATGACCCTCGTCCACTTGCTAATTTCGTTCGCAACCTCAGCAGAGTGGATTTTCAGCTTTCCCATAACCTCACCCTCTTCTTTTCATTATTATAGCATAGTAAAAGAATGTGAAAATTATTAAATTCGACAATGGGAATATTCAGTTCAAAAGGCACAATCTCTAAGAAGCCAGTGACTTTAAAACGCCAATCAATCAGGTCAATAGAAATAGAACTTTCGATCTTATTTGTTTTATTTACCAATTGCATAAGACCTTTTGCTCTCATCCTTTTTCTTACGAATAAGCGTTTTCTTCTTCTATTTTGGTGTTAAGCCAATTGATTGGCGTAGCTGATTACCACTACTTTATGTCATATTGATTTCTTTCATGCTTTATTTTTCATTTTATTCTGAAAATAAAGCTGCCCGTTTGTCCAATTTAAACATAAGATGATTTTATCAATTTAACCATTTTTTGACAATGTTTTTTAAAAATAAAAAAACGCCTCAATGAAGAAACGTTTTTTCATGTTCATATATTTAGCTAGCTCTATGCTCTAAACGCAGACGATCAGCCACCATAGCAATAAATTCTGAATTGGTCGGTTTGGCTTTTGACATACTGACTGTGTAACCAAAGAGTGAGGAAATGGAATCAATGTTCCCTCTGCTCCAAGCAACTTCAATGGCATGACGAATGGCTCGTTCTACTCTGCTGGCTGTCGTGTTAAATTTCTTCGCAATGTCTGGATACAATACTTTTGTGATACTGCCGAGAAGTTCAATGTCATTGTACACCATCGAAATGGCTTCTCTTAAGTATAAATATCCTTTAATATGAGCTGGCACGCCAATTTCATGAATAATCGTCGTAATGCTCGCATCTAAGTTTTTACGTTTAGGTTCAGGTTTGCTGCGAAGGACACTGTTTTGGATAGAAGAAGATCGATGGGTGATTTGTGTGCCGTTTCCACTGACTTGACGAATATGACCTACTAAGTTTTCCATATCAAATGGCTTTAAAATGAAATAGGATGCGCCTAAATCGACTGCTTTTTTCGTTACATCTTCTTGCCCAAACGCCGTTAGCATAATCACACTTGGCTGCTTGGTCATATCAGTGTTTTCACGAAGTCGTTCCAGTACAGCAAGACCGTCTAAATGAGGCATGATAATATCTAAGAGAAGAACGTCCGGCTCTTTATCTTTAAATAATGTCAGACACTCCTGACCATTATATGCCACGCCAAGTACTTCCATATCTTCCTGTCCCTCAATATACTCTGTCAAAAGGCCAACAAGTTCTCGATTGTCATCAGCTACACACACTTTAATTTTCTCCACGTTCTTTCCTCCCCAATGTCGATTCCTTTAGTCTTTTGCATTTCTCTTCTGAGTGTTCAATTCGACAAAACCATGCTATCCCCTTTAAAAAACTTTCATTTTCCGAATAATAGAGCATTATCTAGCTTTTTCTACGTTTTTCTTAATGAATCGACGATTATCGCAATTTGACAACATGCTGTTTTCCATTTTGTCGAAAAATCTCTTTTTCCTTATTTTATAACATGCGGAAAGAGAAAGAAAGGGGAGAAAAAAACTGCCGAAAGATTCACGGCAGTTTTTGATCAGCTAGCTTTTTTGTTTTTCTGATATAGGTCAATTCCTGCTTCTGACAGCATCCACTCGATGTGTACGCCATACCCGCTTGTCGGGTCATTGACGAAGACGTGAGTGACCGCTCCAATGACTTTGCCATTTTGAATAATAGGGCTTCCGCTCATTCCTTGAACAATGCCGCCCGTTTTGCTTAATAAACGTTCATCCGTTACTTTCAGCACCATTCCTTTTGTTGCCGGAAATTTTTGTGGTGTTGTGCTGACGATTTTAATATCAAACTTCTCCACTTTATCATGGTCCACAACGGTTAGTATTTCTGCTGGTCCTTCTTTTACTTCATTCGATAAAGCGACTGGGAGTGGTTGATCTGCTACATGATTTTCGAGCTTTTCGGTTAACGTACCAAATATACCGAAAGGACTGTTGCGAGAAATATCACCTATTGTTTTTCGCTCGGAAGAAAATCTGGCCAATTTTTCTCCAGGATTGCCTCCTGTGCCTTTTTCAATGGATGTTACGGTTGATCTGACAATTTCACCATTGTCGACGACGATTGGTTTTTTTGTATCCATATCAGAAATCACATGCCCTAGGGCACCATATTTTTTAGAAGATGGTTCATAGAAGGTCATGGTTCCAATTCCTGCTGCGGAATCACGAATGTAAAGACCGATTCGATAGGTGCCTTCACTTGCATCTTTCGCGGGTATTAATGTTGTTTGAAAGGTTTTATGATCTCTTTTGATGAGTAAATGAAGGGTTTCTCCCGTTTTCCCGGCTTTCTGAATAAATGGGGTAAGATCATTCATTTTCTCCATCTTTTGACCATTGATTTCAATGATCATATCCCCTGATTGAATGCCTGCGGCTTCACCTGGTGATTTTTTGCCGTCTGCTGTTGTGATTTGATGAAAACCGACAACGAGAACTCCGACAGAGTGGAGCTTGACACCAATGGATTGTCCTCCAGGAATGACTTTTAATTCAGGGAGAACGTCAACTTTTGTTTTCTTAATAGGAAATCCTTTAAAATCATAAACAATTTCGGCTTTTCCCGCCTTTTGTCCTGTTACTTCAAGTTGATTCTGTTTGTCTGAAAGACTAAAGGCTGGTGAAGAAGCATTGGCTGATGCTTCAATTGATGTCTCAATCGAATGCTTCTCGTTTTCAAATACTGCGACATTTGTTGGAATGCTGATATAGTCCTTCACTATGCTCATAAACCCTGTACTTATTAAAGAAACAAGGAGAATAACACCAATGGCTTTTCTCATCTTTTCGGGCATTCATTTTTCACTCTCCTCGCTCCTTACCCACACCAGAACATAAATGTTTTGGCTACACCTTTACTTTTGCCTTCTTAGCGAGGATTTATAACCGGCAGCTGTAGAAAATGATTGGATAAATTGATAAAAGAAAAAGACGATTCCATGCGTATATACAGTGAATTTCAGACAACATAAAAAAGGCAGCTGATTTTTCAGCTACCCTGTCGTTTTGACATCATTTGCTTGATGCAATAATTCTTTTGCATGCTGTTTTGTCAGCTCTGTGACTTCTACGCCTGCAATCATCCGGCCAATTTCACTCACTTTTTCTTCATTACTTAATGGTTTGACACTCGTCAGTGTTCTGCCAGCTTTAGAGCGTTTAGAAATGAAGAGGTGAGTGTCAGCCATTGCTGCTACTTGCGGCAGATGCGTAATGCATAGGACTTGTGAGCCTGCCGCTACTTTATAAATTTTTTCAGCAATCGCCTGTGCGACTCTGCCGCTGACGCCTGTATCCACTTCATCAAAGATAATGGATGTCACTTCTTGTTTGGCGGAGAAAATACTCTTCACCGCCAGCATGACACGTGAAATTTCTCCTCCAGATGCTACTTTTGACAAAGACTTCATCGGTTCGCCAGGATTAGTAGAAATGACAAATTGCGCTTGATCTATTCCGTTTCTCCCGAGCTGAACGGGCTTTCCATCTAAAAGCGGGCAATCCGTACTGCCAAATGGCGCATATCGAACGGAAAAGGCCGTATCAAAGGACGATTTCTCCATATATAAATCCTTCAATTCAGCTTGAATTTGCTTCGCTAGTTTTTTTGCCCATTTTTTGCGAAGCTCAGAAACGTTAAGCGCTTCAAGCAATGCATCTCGGCTTAACGCATCAAGCTTGTCTTTGAGTGTTTGCAGGTGGCTGTCTCGATGTTGAATTTGATCTATTTCCTCTTCAATCTTAGCCGCATACTCTAAAATTTCCTCTACCGTTGTGCCGTATTTTCGCTTCAGCTGTTTCATCTCATTTAGCCTGGACTCAATAAAATCAAGACGAGCTGGGTCGAATTCTAACTGATCGAGCATACTGCGCATTTGAAAAGTCGAATCCTCTAATAGGTAATAGGAGTTCGAGACTTGTTCAGAGAGCTGTTTTAAATCTTCATTGATGTCAGAAACTTGCTCAAGCTCGCTTGAGGCCATTCCAACCCAATCAAGCCCTCCTTGCTCATTGCGCAAGGCATTATATGCATTTTGCAGCGAGGAGTAGATCTTTTCGAAATTGCTGATTTGATGACGTTCCTCTTGAAGCTTCTCATCTTCCCCAGGCTCTAATTGTGCCGCTTCAATCTCTTCCAGCTGAAATTGCAATAAGTCTAAACGGTGTACCATCTCTTGCTCATTTTCAGACAGCTGTTTGAGCTTTTGGGCCGTCTTCATATATTGATCATACGCTTCTTGATATTGCATGAGAGCAGGTGCAATTTCTTCTGCCCCGAATTGATCGAGCAGATGCAGATGATTTTCATCCTCCATCAATAGCTGATTATCATGCTGTCCATGTATATCGAGCAACAGCCGGCCAATTTCTCGCAGAAGAGAGATGGTGACAAGCTTACCATTAATGCGGCAGATGCTTTTCCCGCTTTGATTGATATCCCGGCGAAGAATCATCATTTCATCCGATGCGTCAATCCCCTGCTCTTCGCATAAAGCAAACACAGGATGATCTGCTGGTACAAGAAAAAGCCCTTCCAGCTCTGCTTTTTTTTCACCGTAGCGGACAAATTCAGATGATCCTCTTCCCCCTACAAGAAGTGAGACAGCATCAATCATAATTGATTTTCCGGCACCTGTTTCCCCGGTTAGAACTGTGAGTCCTTTTTCAAATGAAACCGTTAACTCTTCAATGATTGCAAAGTTTTTAATGGTTAGTTCTGCTAACACTCATTTGACACCTCTTTTTGTAAACCTGATCTCTTTATAGAAGCTCTAAAATTTTGGCCGAAACTGTATCCGTATCATCTGGCGTGCGGCAAATGATTAAAATGGTATCATCCCCGCAAATGGTTCCCATAATTTCTTCCCAATCTAAATTATCCATTAAAGCACCAATGGCCTGAGCATTCCCCGGCATGGTTTTTAAAACAATTAAATGACTGGCAGCATCCATTTTAATAAATGCATCCATCAAAGCACGCTTTAATTTTGACAGCGGGTTAAACCGCTGATCCGCAGGTAGGCTGTATTTATACGTGCCGTTGTTCGTTGGCACTTTCACTAAATGCAATTCTTTAATATCTCTTGATACGGTCGCCTGTGTAATGTTATATCCATCGGCTTTCAAAATATCGACTAATTCATCTTGTGTTTCGATCTCTTGGCTTGCGATAATTTCTCTAATCTTAATATGTCTTTGACCTTTGTTCATTTTGACCCCCCTAGGCGTTAGAATCTCAGTTTGTCTTTACGTTCTATGTTATATGATGCACACTTCAAAAAACAAGCATTACGTGAGAAACGGTTAATTCTGATCTTTTGACCATGTAAAAAGGAATAATAGCGAGCTATTATTCCTTTTGTTTCAATAATTCATGTGTCAGCCGGCTCAGGACTGTTTTTCTTTTCTTTCAATACGGCATGGGCTTCTTTGACGACTTTTTCAAGTTCAGATACTGGAAGTGCCGTATTCTCTTCTTGATCAGGATGCAGGACCAAGTGGAGGAGAAATTCGATATTTCCATCTCCGCCTGTAATGGGTGAAAAAGAAACATCCTTTACATCATAGCCTTCTTTTGCAGCAAATTGATTCATTTCTTCTAGCACACCAAGATGTACAGAAGGTTCTCGCACAATGCCTTTTTTTCCAACAAGCTCTCTGCCCGCTTCAAACTGCGGCTTTACTAGCGCAATACAGTCGCCGCCTGGGATAAGAATATGCTTTAATGCGGGAAGAATGAGTTTGAGCGAGATAAATGATACATCAATAGATGCAACCTCTGGTAATCCTTCGGTGAAATCTGCCGGAACAGAATGGCGGAAGTTGGTGCGTTCCATCACGATCACTCGATCATCCTGCCTTAATTTCCAAGCGAGCTGATTGTAGCCAACATCAACAGCATAGGATTTGACCGCTCCATTTTGGAGTGCACAGTCTGTAAATCCTCCTGTTGATGAGCCGATATCAATCAGCAGTTTTCCTTTAACTGTTAAGTCAAATTCTTTTAGTGCTTTTTCAAGCTTTAACCCGCCGCGGCTTACATATTTCAAAGGATTCCCCTTTACAGTCAGCGGGGTATCACGAGCGATTTTTTCTCCTGGTTTATCCAAACGGTTTTCATTTGAGTAAACGATCCCTGCCATAATGGCACGCTTTGCTTTTTCTCTCGTTTCCATTAGCCCTTGTTCGACTAATAAAACGTCAAGTCGTTCTTTCTTTGATGTCATGATCCAATTCCTTTTCTTGGTGCTGCAGGAAGCAGGTCACGTAAAGTTTCAGCCACCTGTGTTTTCGTCAGTCCAATTTCTTCAAGAAGCGCATCGACACTTCCATGCTCAATAAATTCATCTGGAATGCCCATACGTTCTACTTTTATATGTGACGTTTTTTTATCATGTATATATTCTAATACGCTGCTGCCAAATCCACCTTGGAGCACAGCTTCTTCAATCGTTAAAATTGGAATGCCTTCAGACAGTATTTCATTTAACATTCCTTCATCCAGCGGCTTAATAAAACGAGCATTGACGACACGAATTGATTTTCCTTCTTTTTGCAGTTCTTCTGCTGCTTGCAGCGCCATTTTAATGGTAGTACCGAATGTTAAAATAACGGCATCTTTCCCTGGACGAAGAACTTCCCATGAACCAATTGGAATGGTTTTCAGCTGTTCATCCATTTTGACGCCTAGTCCATTTCCACGCGGGAAGCGCATGGCAATCGGACCGTCATTATATTGAATGGCTGTGTTGACCATGTGCTGTCCTTCATTTTCATCCTTTGGCATCATGAGAACCATATTCGGCATATGGCGCATGAAAGCAATGTCAAACACACCTTGATGCGTTTCTCCATCAGCTCCGACAAGACCCGCACGATCAATACCAATAAACACATTGAGGTTTTGACGGCAAATATCATGAAGCACTTGGTCATAGGCTCTTTGAAGGAAGGTCGAATAAATGGCCAAAAATGGCTTCATATTCTGAGTTGCAAGCCCTGCTGCCATTGTTGCGGCATGCTGCTCTGCAATCCCTACATCAAACATTCGCTCTGGAAATTCCTTTGCAAACCCTTCAAGCTTTGAGCCAACAGGCATCGCAGGTGTAATTGCGACAATCCGTTCGTCTTCCCTCGCCAGCTTTCTGACGGTTTCACTCACGAGCCCACTCCATGACGGTGCGGCCGCTGCCGGTTTCACAAAATCGCCTGTATCAATTTTGTATGGACCTGTGCCGTGCCAAGTACCGATTTTATCAGATTCTGCCGGCTTATAGCCTTTTCCTTTTTTCGTGATGACATGAAGGAGAACAGGGCCTTTTGTTTTCTTTGCGTATTCAAGGTTTTCAAAAAGGTCCTCATAGGAATGTCCGTCTACAGGGCCTAAGTACGTAAAGCCCATTTCCTCAAAGAACATACCAGAGACAAGCAAATATTTCAGGCTGTCTTTAATACGTTCTGCTGTTGCAGCAAGTTTTCCGCCTACTGCTGGAATACGCTTGAATAAGTATTCAAGCTCGTCCTTCACCCATTGGTATTTGCCAGCTGTACGCAGTCTGCCAAGCATGGTATGAATGGCACCGACGTTTGGCGCAATACTCATTTCATTGTCATTTAAGATGACAATCATGTCTTTCTTTTCATCACCGATATGGTTCAGTGCTTCAAGCGCCATACCGCCGGTTAATGCACCATCTCCGATAATCGGGAGAATATATTCATCTGTTCCTTTAATATCACGTGCTACCGCCATACCCATCGCGCCAGATAATGAGGTTGAACTGTGCCCAGTCTCCCACACATCATGTTCACTTTCATTTCGTTTAGGAAAACCGCAGAGCCCTTTATATTGACGAAGTGTATCAAACTCAGCACCACGTCCAGTTAACAGCTTGTGAACGTAAGATTGATGTCCAACATCCCAAAGGAATTTGTCTTTCGGGCTGTCAAATACTTTATGAAGTGCAACAGTCAGTTCAACGACACCAAGATTTGGACCGATGTGCCCGCCAGAGTTCGCTAACGACTCAATTAAAAACGTGCGAATTTCAGCACTAAGCTCCTCTAATTCTGCATTTGACATTCCTTTTAGAAACGTTGGATTTTTTATTGATAAAAGATCCAATCAGGATCAACTCGCTTTCAACAAAATTTCTATCTACATATATAATGCCTCATTCCTGTGAAAACCAATTCAGGAATAAGAGTTGTCTCATCACGATAAACTGTTTACAGTTTACCACAATTGCTCGAAGCCCCTCAAATCTAGGCTGTTTTTAATGATCTCTTGAGGCAATCAGATCGCATAAATCATGCAGCAAGTGTTGCTCTAAATCAAGATTTGAGACAATTTCTTTCGCACGAGTGATATGTTCATCAAGTTTTTCTTTCGCTCCTGAAAGCGTTAATAAAGAAGGATATGTCGACTTTTCATTTGCCGTATCGGAGCCGACCCGTTTTCCTATTTTTTCTTCGCTTCCTTCGAGATCTAAAATATCATCTCGAATTTGAAAAGCAATGCCAATGTGGTAGCTGAATTCTCTCAGCTTTTCGATATCATCATCAGATGCACCTGCCAGCATTGCGCCAGCTGCCACACTAAAGGTCAAAAGCTTTCCAGTTTTACGGGCATGTATTGATTCTAGTTCAGAAAGAGGGATTTGCTTTTGTTCTGCTTCCATATCATCAAATTGCCCGCCAACCATTCCAAGTGCACCTGCTGATTTTACAAGTTCATCGATGATTTTGAGCTTTTGCTCAGCTGGTACACGATCCGATAATTGCGATGTGATGAGGCGGAAGCTTTCCGTTAAAAGCGCATCACCTGCAAGAACCGCAGTTGCCTCTCCATATACTTTATGGTTGGTCGGCTTTCCTCTGCGCAGGTCATCATCATCCATGCAAGGAAGATCGTCATGAATCAATGAATACGTATGAATCATTTCCACCGCACAGCCCACTGGTATGCCGTCTTCTTCCCTTTTTCCATACGCATTTAAAAGAGCAAGGACAAGAACAGGGCGCAGTCTTTTTCCGCCTGCTTTAAGAGAATAAAGCATCGAAGCTTTCAAGTCCTCTGGAATAGTTAATTCCTGAACATAAGTAAATAAATAATCTTCAATTGCCTGTTTTCTTGTTGTCAAAAATTCAGTTAAGTTACTTGTCACCAGCATCTGCCTCCTTCACTGAAAAAGGAGCCAGTTCACCGTCCTCTTTTAAAATGAAATCCATTTGCTTTTCAACATGCTGTAATTTCTCATGACAAAGCTTTGAAAGTGTCATCCCCTCTTGGAAATAGTGGATGGCTTGTTCAAGCGGTACATCGCCTTCTTCGAGCTTTCCCACAATCTCTTCAAGTCCTTTCATGGCCTCTTCAAATGTCATTTGTTCTTCCTTTTGTTTATTTGATTCTGTCATGATGATTGCTCCTCCTTCTCAATGACCTCACAAATGAGACGTCCATCCTTCATTGTGATGGCCAGCTGATCCTTCGTTTCTACTTGATTCACACTTTTAACTAGTTCATCTTCTTTGTAGGCTAAACTATAGCCTCTTTCCATCACTTGAAGTGGATTTAATGCATTTAGTTTACCAAGAACCGATTGGAACTGCGAATGAATTGTTTTCATTTGCACATTCATGCTTCGGATGAGCTGTTCTGTTTGATTGACATGCCGTTTTTTCGCCTGAAGCAGCTGCTCTTTTGGATGAAGCGGTTTAAGTCTATAGATCTCACGCTCGAGTTGACTCCGTTTTTGTTCCATTTGTCTTGTCAGCTGTTTTTGAAAACGATCAAATACCATATCAAATTGCTGCTCTTTTTGCTCTTGTAATCGCTTTGGAAAACGGAAAGCATAAGAGGATTGAAGTGCCACAAGACGGTCTTTTGCTTGTGACGTTCGATTTTTTACTGCTCTTGTTAACCGAATGTCGATTGATTTGATTCGTTCGATTAAGTCGGCGGTGCTTGGAACAGCTAGTTCTGCTGCTCCTGTTGGTGTGGGTGCTCTCATGTCTGCAGTGAAATCACTAATGGTAAAGTCTGTTTCGTGCCCAACTGCAGAAATGATTGGAATGTCTGATGCGAAGATCGCTCTTGCGACTGCTTCTTCATTAAAGGCCCAAAGTTCTTCAATCGATCCTCCGCCTCTTCCGACAATCAAGACATCACAGAGCTGTTTTTCATTGGCTTCTTTGATCCGTTCAACGATTGAACGAGGGGCATTTTCCCCTTGGACTAATGCCGGTAGCACAATGATCTTGGCCTGCTGATAGCGCCGATTGATCGTGGTAATGACATCTCGAACAGCTGCTCCTGTTGGGGATGTAATGACACCAACGACCTCTGGAAATTCAGGAATTGTTTTTTTATAGCGCTCATCAAATAAGCCTTCACTGGCTAGCTTTTTCTTCAGCTCTTCGTAAGCAAGATGAAGAGCACCAACACCATCAGGCTGCATTTCCTTAGCATATAATTGATAGCTGCCGCTCGGCTCATATACTTGAATTCCTCCACGTACGAACACTTTCATTCCGCTCTTTGGTGAAAAGGGCAGCTTGGACGCAGAACGCTGGAACATGACAGCTTGCATACGTGCATGTTCGTCCTTTAAGGTGAAATAAACATGCCCTCTTGAATGAATCTTCACATTTGATAACTCACCTTTGATCCAAATATCTTCTAAATGAGGGTCAACATCAAATTTTCTTTTTATGTATTTTGTAAGGGCTGTGACCGTCACAAAGGCTTTTTCACTCATGACGTATTCCTCCTCTTCAAAAACGCACATTCATCCACCGGCAGCACGCAGGTGGATGAATGGATCAAGCTTATGATAATGTACGTTTTGCTGATTTAACCGTATTGTGTGCAAGCATCGTAATCGTCATTGGACCAACTCCGCCAGGGACTGGTGTGATGTAAGAAGCTTTTTCTTTTGCTGCTTCAAAGTCAACGTCCCCTACAAGTTTCCCTGTTTCTAGACGATTGACTCCTACATCAATGACAATAGCGCCTTCTTTAATTTGGTCAGCTTTAATAAAGTTTGCTCGACCGACGGCAACAACTAAAATGTCCGCTTTTAACGTATGTTCTGAAATGTTCGCCGTTTTGGAGTGGCAGTATGTGACAGTTGCATTTTCGTTTAACAGCAATTGTCCAACTGGTTTGCCGACAATATTGCTTCGTCCCACAACCACTACTTCTTTTCCAGAAAGATTGACACCGGTTTTGTTCAGCAATTCAACAATACCTGCTGGTGTACATGGAAGGAATGTATCTTCACCAAGCAGCATCTTCCCAATATTCAGCGGATGAAAACCATCTACATCTTTCTCTGGTGAGATACGTTCAATGACGGCTTTTTCAGAAATATGTTTTGGCAGTGGAAGCTGAACAAGAATCCCGTGGAATTGATCGTTCGCATTGTACTGATCGATTAGCTGAAGCAATTCTTCTTCTGTTAAAGAAGCATCTAAATGATCAAGCTGAAAATGCATGCCCATGGCTTCAGCTGCTTTTTTCTTCCCGCGCACATAAGAAAGTGAGGCCGGATCATCACCGATTAGAATAACGGCAAGACCAGGTGTGACTCCTTTTTGTTTTAGCTCTTCTACTTCTTTTGCTAATTGTTCACGCTTTTCTTTTGCTGTTTCTTTTCCATCGATGATTGTTGCGGTCATGTCGAATCCTCCTATTGCTTTAGGTCGTTTTTAATGTTTGAAAGTACGCCATTTACAAATTTCGGTGCTTTATCATCACCAAACACTTTAGCCAGTTCAATGGCTTCATTCATTGAAACACTAACCGGGATGTCTTCTTGATATACCATTTCGTATACAGACAGCCTTAAAATGGCTCTGTCTACGTTCGCAATACGATCGAGTTTCCAATTCACAAGGTGCTGTGAAATCATGTCATCGAGCTTGTCCTTTTGTTCAAGCACACCGAAAACCAGTTCCTCGAAAAAAGGATCTGATTCTTGTTCATCCAGCGCATGTGTAATGGCCTCTTTCGGATCAATATTGCTGACATCAATTTGAAATAATGTTTGTAGCGCCTTTTCTCTTGCAGTTCTTCTTTTCATCATTTACTCCTTTAACCACTTTATCCGCTTGTCGTTAAGCCATACAGAGATCATAACATATTTTGAACGTGGTCGCACCAAGATCCATGCGAGCTACGGCGAAAAACGAATAAATCAAAGCGTGACGTAATCATTATTCGGAACTCACCCAAAAATGGGCTTTAAAAAACCAAAGAGGCGATGCCTCCTTGGTTTCACTTCAACCCTTTTTACATTTCTTGATCTACTTCAGCCTCAGGTGCTTTTGTATCAAATTGAATGCCCACCACATGAATGTTGATTTCATTAATCGTTAAGGCGGTCATGTTTAAAAGGGTTTGACGGATATTTTCTTGAACAGCGGTGGATACCTTTGGAATGGACAGGCCAAACTCAACCACACAATACACATCAATTGTGATGCCTTCATCAGAGACATCTACTTTTACACCTTTACGGTGATTTTTCTTACCAAAGCGTTCTGCCACATCAGCAGCGAAGTTGCCGCGCATTTCCGCAATTCCCTCAACCTCTGAAGCAGCAATCCCAGCGATGACTTCAATCACTTCTGGCGCAATTTGCACTTTTCCCAATTGATCTTCATCAAGGTTCATTTCAAGCAAATTGTTTTCTGACACGATCATTCACCTCCGAAAGCTGTTATTATTTCATAATTTGATACGTTTCTAAAAACTTCGTATTAAAATTACCGCTCACAAATGTTTCATGCTCAAGCAATCTAAGGTGGAATGGAATGGTTGTGTAGACTCCTTCAATGACGAATTCTTGAAGCGCACGTTTCATTTTTGCAATCGCTTCTTCTCTCGTCTTACCATATGTGATGACTTTTGCAATCATACTATCGTAATATGGCGGAATCACATAACCCGGATAAGCAGCAGAATCAACACGTACACCTAGTCCGCCTGGCGGAAGATACATTTTAATTTCACCTGCAGAAGGCATGAAGTTTTTCTCTGGGTTCTCTGCATTAATACGGCATTCGATTGCCCAGCCTTCATATACGACATCCTCTTGAGTAAGAGAAAGCTTTTCACCTGATGCAACCATGATCTGTTCTTTGATCAAGTCAACACCTGTGACCATTTCCGTAACAGGATGCTCTACTTGGATACGGGTATTCATTTCCATGAAGTAAAATTTCTCTTCATTATAATCATAAATGAATTCGACCGTTCCAGCCCCTGTGTATTCAACAGCTTCTGCTGCTTTCACAGCTGCTTCTCCCATTTGCTCACGAATATCTGCATTCAGTGCTGGTGATGGTGTTTCTTCAAGAAGCTTCTGCATTCTTCTTTGAATGGAGCAATCACGCTCACCTAAATGAATCGTATTCCCATGCTGATCAGCAAGCACCTGGATTTCCACGTGTCTAAAGTCTTCAATGAATTTCTCCAAATAAACACCTGGGTTACCAAAGTTCTGCGCTGCTTCTTGCTGCGTGATTTTGACACCGTTGATGAGCTCTTCTTCTGTACGAGCTACACGGATACCTTTACCGCCGCCGCCTGCAGTTGCTTTGATAATAACAGGATACCCAATACTTGCTGCGGTTGAAACGGCATCATCAAGGTCTTTTACAATTCCTTGAGAACCAGGGACAATTGGTACGCCTGCCTGCTTCATTGTTTCTCTTGCCACATCTTTTGTTCCCATTTTGGAAATCGCTGATGCAGTTGGTCCAACAAAAATGACATTACATTCTTCGCAAAGCTCTGCAAAATCTGCATTTTCAGCAAGGAATCCGTATCCTGGATGAATGGCATCTGTACCTGTCAGCTTTGCAACACTGACAATATTTGTCACATTTAGATAACTATCTTTTGAAGCAGTCGGTCCGATGCAATATGCTTCATCAGCCATTTGAACATGCAGCGCATCTCGATCCGCTTCAGAAAATACCGCAACGGTTTCAATTCCAAGCTCTTTACAAGCGCGGATGATTCTAACTGCGATTTCTCCTCTGTTTGCAATTAATAGCTTTTTAATCATGATCGTACTCCTTACTCTGCTTTCACTAGAAAGAGGGGTTGTCCGAATTCTACAAGCTGACCGTTTTCAGCTAATACTTCGACGATTTCACCTTTTACTTCTGCTTCGATTTCATTAAACAGTTTCATCGCTTCAACGATACATACAACTGAGTCTTCCTTCACCTTAGAACCTGTTGTCACGTAAGGATCTGCTTCTGGTGAAGAAGAAGCATAAAATGTGCCAACCATTGGGGATGTGATTTTATGCAGATTTTCAGACGCAACTGCCTCTTGTGCAGGGGCTTCGGTCTGAGCTGGAGCTTGTGCTTTCGGAGCTTGTTGAGCTGGAGCTGCTTGGACAGGAGCCACTGGTGCTTGTGCCGCAACTTGCTGAACGACTTCTTTATTTTTTTTCAGTTTGATTGTTGCACCTTCATTTTCGTACGTAAATTCATCAATTGTAGATTCGTCAATTAATTTAATCAGTTCATGAATTTCTTCAATTTTTAACATGGATTTGCACCCCTATGTATGGATTTATCTTTTTTATAGGCTAGTACTAAAACTACATACTATAACCATCTTACAGGAGGATTTCGTTGAATTCAACTACTATTGTGATGAAACGCTCCATTCAGGCATCTTAAAAAGGCCGCCAAACCGCATAAAAAACGCCCTTTTCAGCAAAGGGCGCTGGTTCATTTTTTATTGATTCGATGGCTCAAAAGTGACGGCTACGTTATCAAGCCCCCTCATTTCCTTTGTGACCAAATCAATAATATCTGCTGCTTGGGACTTTGATTTTTTATCAGAACGAACCGTGATGCTCACTTTATCGCCTTCAGCACTCACAAGAGCATCTTTATATCCTTTTGTTTTAATTAATGTCTCCAGCTGACGCTCTGTTCCTTCTGCCTCACTAAGAGCTGTCATTTGATCATACGCTTCACTTTTTTCTTGCGCTGTTGCATCATCACTAGACACGATTTCGTTAAATTCTTCGCGCTGCTTGCTGCGCTTATCTTCTAGTTCTAGTCTGTATGTTGTGAAAAGCTCATCGTCTGTCTGCTCTGAAACAGCCTTTCCTTCTTCACCACTTGTTTCAACATCTTCTTGTTTGGCATTTGTTTCTTTGTCAGTTGACTTGTCACCTGCGCCTTTTTCCGTTCCTTTTTCTGTTTCAGTCTTTTTCTCTTCCATTCCTTTTGATTTCGTATCTTCTACTGTCACTGCATTCTCACCTTGTGGGGACATGATATAGTACACACTTAATACGACAACTAAACTTAGCATCGTTAATAGCCAAACCGTTTGTTTTTTTAACATCATTCCGAATCCTCCTTGATTTTTTTAGGGGCAACAGCCACTCTATGGCTCGGTACATCAAGCACTCGTGTAACCGCTTCAATGATGGTTTTCTTTATTTGAACGTTGTCTACTCCTTGAGCAACAACGAGAACACCTCGAATTTCAGGCTTTTTCGTTTGGACAACAACAGGTGTTTCTTCATTGCCGTTTTTGATGATGACGATCTCTTCTTCCTTTGTTTGATCCGTCACACTTCGCACGCCACCTTCTTTATCTGTTTCCTCTGTCGTTGTGCTTTTATTGGATTTGTTTTTTTCAAAAACTTTTAAAGACGTCGCATCTACATTGACCACAATGGACACATCTTCAACACCAATGATCGTCTCTAAAATTTCTTTCAACTGATTTTCGTACTCTTGCTCAACATCCTCAATTGAGTTTTTCTCCTTGCTTGACGACGCTGGTTTGAACACCGTCTGCTCCTCTGAAGATGTTTTTTTAGATGCTGGAACAGCAGCCTGTTGTTTGCTTGATGGTGGTGAGAGAATCTGGCTGACTAACATGAACGACACGCCGATAATGAATACAAGCAGCAAGTAATGATGCTTCGTTAATTTTGGTTTTCCTTCACCTTTTTCAGGTGGTTGGAACAATGATTTCAGCTTTTGTTTCCAGTCCTTGTTATTCATGATCTGCTGCGTCACCTCCCTCAATGTTCAGCGCAATATGTTCAGGACTTGTATTCCATACATCCGCAAGCGTCTCTTTTACTCTCGCCATCTCTTTTGGTGACGATCCAGCGCTTTCCTCCTTTTGCCTGGAGAGATCAATGTCGACCTTTGCCACCGTTTCTACAGCATCACCTGTGAGCGGGGAGAGGACTGCTTTGATGCGGAATTGATCTACCTCCATGTTCTGATCAAGGTGCTCTTCATCTGCCAACACTTCTACGTGTTTCATTTCATAGCTCTCCTTCTCCAGTGGCTCTTTTGCGCTTTTTTCTAGTTGGACAGCCATTTGCTTTAAAATATATGCACGCTGTGAGGCTTGTATTTCTTTTTTTTCTAAATTCATCTGATTTTTTATGTCTTCTGATTGCGCTTCTTCCTTTCCCTTCATTAATTCCGAGAAAATTTGGTCAGGATCGGCACGAAATAAAGCAAAGATCGGATTAAGCATCACAACGATCAGCAGTAGGCTGACGACCATTTTTGCATATTTCTGCATGCTTGAATTAGGAAGCAAAAGATCAATCACAATAGCAAATAAAATAAATAGGATAATACTTGTGATCCATTCTGTGAGAAAACTCAAAAGGTGCCCCCTCCTTACTTCATCATCATTGTGAGATTGCCAGCTGTAATGATGACGGTAATACTTAAAAAGAACATCAGTGACACAACAGCTAGTGCAGCAAATATATACAGAACACTCTTTGAAATGACATCAAGACAGCTTATAATCGGTCCGCCCCCTAAAGGCTGAAGAATGGCGGCGGCAAGCTTATAAATAAGGGCGAGCGACAGCACCTTAATCGCCGGAAAAGCCGCAATTGAGATCAATATGGCGACACCAACAAGGCCAACCGTATTTTTAAGCAGCACTGAGGCGCTGATGACGGTATCTGTCGCATCTGTAAACATCCGGCCGAGAACAGGAATGAAATTTCCTGTAATAAATTTGGCTGTCCGAAGCGCAATGCCGTCACTGACAGCAGCAGATGCTCCCTGGACGGAAATGACGCCGAGAAAAACGGTGAGAAAAACAGCAAGTCCGCCAATCGCCACATTTCTTAACAGCTGAGCCAGCTGGGTGACCTTGTATTGTTCCGTCAGCGTGCTGACAATGCTCAATATGGCGGATAAAAAGATGAGCGGAAGAACGACATACTGAATAAAAATGCCGCTCGTGTTCATTAAAAATAAAATCACAGGATGAAAGAATCCGGCAGAAACAATTCCGCCTGATGAAGCAATGAGCGCTAATAAAAGAGGAATAAGAGCAAGAATAAAACTGGTCATCGTTTGAATCGCTTCTGTTGCATAAGAAATGGCGACATGAAAACTGTTTAATGCAATAATGATGAGCACCATATAAACAAGAGCGTATGCGACTTTACTGACAGTGCTTTGCTCAAAAGCGTTTTGTAAAAGCTGCAAAAGCGAACAAAAGATGGTGAGTAAAATCAATGTGCCTAGAAGCTTTCCATTGGCAATGACCTCATGAAAAAGATAATGAACAAATGCCTTCAGCCACGTTTGGGGAGACAACTCTTTATCGCCATCAATCATTTCCTTCACTGTGCCTTTTTGGCTTTCAGGGAGAAAGCCGCCATACTCGTCCAATATGGTTTCCCAAAAGTCATTGATGGAATGAAGCTCTAATGCATCAGCCTGTCCACTCGCCGCTTCTTCTGCGGCCGGTTCTTCACTTGATAAAGGCTCATTTTCTTCTGCATTTGCATACGGAACCATCATCCAAAAGAACATGATAAGCCCCGCCACAGCCATCACCCGTTTCATTAACATCACCTCTTTTCAATCAAGTCATGGACGGGATCATGCCTAAAATGGTCTCAATGATGACCGTTAAAATCGGGACCGCCATGACCAAGATGAGAATCTTGCCGCCAAGCTCTATTTTCGAAGCAATGGCGCCTTGTCCTGCATCTTTTGTGAGCTGGGCGCCAAATTCTGCAATATAGGCAATTCCGATGATTTTCAAAATGGTTTCAACGTACTTCATATTGACACCGGCACTTGCCGCAATTTTTTCGATCATGGAGATAATGGCATAGATTTGATCGATTAAATAAAGAAAAATCACACACCCTGTAAACACAACAAGCATAAAGGCGAAGGGTGGCTTTTGTTCTTTGACGATTAAAGCTAGAAAAGTAGCAATTAAACCAAGGCCAACAATTTGAATGATTTCGATTTGTAAGCCCTCCCCTATCCTTGAAATAGAAATACGGCTTTAATCTTCTTAAACAAATCATCTACAATGGTTGCCACCATAAATAAAATGTAGATAAACCCAAGCAGTGTCACCCACTGAGCGTACTCTTTTTTCCCCATTTGATCCAAAATCGTATGAAGAAAGGCCACGACGATGCCTACTCCTGCGATTTGGAAAATGACGTTTACATCAACGCCCATGCTCTCGACTCCCTTCTTCTCACATCAATAACAGAATCAGTAGTAATCCACTTAAAAATCCAAGACTCCTCACCATTTTTTCATTTTTCGCTTGGGCAACTTCAGCTTCTTTCTCTTCTGATTCCAAATGACCTAACGCCAGCTTGATATATTTTTGCTGAGCAGTGACATCATGCTGACCAAGAGTTTCTCCAAAATGCTTCAGCGCTTCATATTCGCCTTTTTTCAAAACGGTCTTTTTCCAAACGTCCTCTAAACTTTCGTTCCATGCATGCCTTGCTGAAAAGGTGCCGGCTTTGAGTTTTTCTGCAAATTGTTCAAATAATCGATTCACAGGTGGCCCTACTTGCGATGCAATTTGATCAGCGGCTCTAGCTAAAGGTGTTTGACCATACATGATTTCAGCTTCAAGAGATTGGAGAGCAAACCGAAGCTGCCGAATTTGCTTAGGCCGGTCGCTGTATCGTTTGGCAAACTCAAATCCTCCCCAAGTCGTGGCCGCGACGATGAAAATAGCGCCAATGAGCTTTAGCATACGTCCACTCCCTGCCTATACTTCATCTCTTGTCCATCTTGGTCATACATCCGACCGATCGTGCCGGGACCATTTTTTCTATTTAATTCAACATACCGATCAAATACTCGAAACTGCCATAACGGCTCGAATGATGGCCGTTTATATAGGTCCTCCAGTGAATACCCATGAGCTGAGACGATAATGGTGACTCCAGCATGGATCGCTTCTAAAAGTGCCTGTACATCCTCACTTTTTCCGATTTCATCTACAATGATGACCTCTGGACTCATGGAACGGATCATCATCATTAACCCTTCAGCTTTTGGACACGCATCCAGTACATCAATCCGGTGTCCAAAAGAATGCTGCGGCACCCCTCTTATACACCCGGCTATCTCAGAGCGTTCATCCACAATGCCTGTTTTTCTAGCAGGGATGGTTTTCGTTCCTGTACTCGCAAGACGCGCTACATCACGCAGCAATGTCGTTTTCCCTGTTTGCGGAGGACCAATGATGAGTGTGTTGCACCAATGTTGTTCATATAAATAAGGGAGAAAGGGCAGGGCCATGCCGATTTTTTCTTTTGCAATACGGATATTAAATGACGAAATATCTCTCAAGCCTTTGACGACACCATTTTCAACGATTACTTTTCCAGCAAGTCCTACCCGGTGTCCGCCAGATATGGTGATATAGCCTTGTTTTAGCTCTTCTTCAAGTGTGTACATGCTGTAATTACTTAGCCTGCCTAATAGCTGTGATGCGTCTTCTCCTGTTGTATGATAGGAAAGAAAGCGCGGTTTTCCTCCTTGCATCAATTCAACCGGACGATCTGTGCGAATGCGGATTTCTTCTATTTGCGCCCATTCTGCTTCTTTCAGCAGGCTGAGCTCTTGTCCAATCGAATGCGGGAGAATATCCAACAAACTCCGCAACGAATTCCCCTCCTTTTTTTCTTCTCTAAAATGTATGATGTGTGGCGTTAATTATGCCAAGCCATTCACTTATAAATCCCAACAAGAATAAACACGACACCCATGAAAATAAACACAAGCTTTGCATAGGATAACTGCCCTGCGATTTGATAGATTCCAATCGTCATGGTGATAATAAAAATGAGCGGCCCGATGATCGCTAGAATGCTATTGATGACAACCGCTTTACGTACATCATTTGTAAGTAAAATGAGGATGGCGGCCGTCAGTTCAATGGTCGCTGATAAAAATCTCATGCCTGCCATTGCAGCGACTGACGGGTGTATGCCCGGGAAAAGAAATTGTTTCATATAGAACCTCCAGCTTTTTTTACACTATATGCTTCACTAGCTGGAAGTAGTCTTGTTTTTCAGAAGGAAGAGAGATGAATGAGAGAATAGAGAGAGAAGTGTTTGGAGAGGCGTTATTTTTTTCAATAAAAAAAGACTGTAAACTCGAGGTTTACAGTCTCAGATTGTTGACAAAGGGCTAAAATGAACTTTATTTTAGTCTTTTGTCTTCTTTTCAGCGTGATAGAAAACCTTTGCAGTCTAGGAAGGACGAGTACCGGAGCGGAGCGAATTTAACATTCGTGAGCACCGGCACGCAGGACTGACAAAGAATGCGAGGGTTTGTCTACACGCTAAGACTGTAAACTCGAGGTTTACAGTCTTTCTTCGTTCATTACGCTCTTGAAACGTATGAACCATCAGATGTATTAATCACTAGTTTATCTCCTTGGTTCACAAAGAAAGGAACGTTGACGATTAAACCAGTTTCTGTTTTCGCAGGTTTTGAGCCGCCTGATGTTGTGTCACCTTTAATACCAGGCTCTGTTTCTACTACTTCTAGTTCTACCGTGTTTGGAAGTTCTACTCCAAGTGTTTCATCACCGTACATCACGATTTGAACCGACATATTTTCAAGCAAATATTTCAGCTCATCTTTGATTTGCGCTTCGCTTAGTTCAAGCTGTTCGTATGAACTTGTATCCATGAATACATGCTGGTCGCCATTTGCATACAAGTATTGCATTGTTTTTGTTTCAATTTGAGCTTTCGCTACTTTTTCACCTGCACGGAATGTTTTTTCTTGAATTGCACCTGTACGCAGGTTACGCAGTTTCGAACGGACAAATGCTGCGCCTTTTCCTGGTTTTACGTGTTGGAAATCCACTACACGCCAAATACCGCCGTCCACTTCAATTGTCAGGCCTGTACGAAAATCGTTTACTGAAATCATTTTGTCATCCTCCTACATTTCACCATCATAATATGATAAGTTCTTTCGGTGAGTGGGTCAATCGTTTATTGCCGTCAGCTGTCAGGACAATATCATCCTCAATTCTCACGCCGCCGACATCCGGTAAGTAAATTCCCGGCTCTACTGTCACAACCATTCCTTCTTCTAACACGACCTCTGAGCGTGAAGAAAGACCAGGCGCTTCATGTACTTCCATACCAAGCCCGTGTCCAGTCGAATGCCCGAAGTATTGACCGTAGCCATACTTTTCAATGATGTCTCGTGTGATGCGATCAGCTTCTTTTCCTGTTAAGCCTGGCTTGATTCTATCCACACCAGCGTTTTCTGCTTCTAATACGATATGATAAATTTCCTTTAGCTTGTCGCTTGGCGTTCCTACAGCGATTGTTCTTGTCATATCAGAACAATAGCCTTTATAGTAAGCACCGAAATCCAGTGTAACCAAATCACCGGATTCAATCACTTTTTCACTTGCTCTCCCATGCGGCAGGCTTGAACGAACGCCTGAAGCAACAATCATATCGAATGAAGATCCCTCAGCACCTTCTTTTCTCATGAAAAATTCAAGCTCGTTCATGACGTCAATTTCTGTCAGGCCCGGCTTGATGTAAGTGAGAATATGATCAAAGGCGTGATCTGCAATCTTCGCAGCTTCCTCTAATATCTTAATCTCTTCATTAGACTTAATCAAGCGCAACTTTTCAACTGATTCTGAGACAGGAACAAGCTCTATACCGCTTGCTTTGCCTGCGTACTGCTGATATGTGGCAAATGTCATATGGTTCTGTTCAAACCCAAGACGTTTGACCCCAAATGCCTTTGCCGTTTGGACAGCAGTTTCTACAATGTTTCCTTTATGTTCAATGATGTCATAGCCTTTTACTTGGTCCTTGGCTTGCTCTGTGTAGCGGAAGTCGGTAATAAAGGCTGCTCGATCTTTTGAAACGACGGCAAGACCAGCTGATCCAGTGAAGCTGGTCATGTATTGTAAATTAAAGCTGCTCGTAATCACTAGACCGTCAATTTCTAATTCGTTTAAAAGATTTCTTAGTTTTTCAAGTTTCATGATCCCGCTCCCCCATCACTGACCAAATAACGAATCGCCAATTTATACCCTTCTAGACCAAGTCCAACAATTTGACCTTGGCAGACTGGCGCAAGAACTGAGTGATGGCGGAATTCCTCTCTTTTATGAACATTTGTGATATGTACTTCGATGACAGGTAAAGAAATACTTGCAATGGCATCTCTTAGTGCATAGCTATAGTGGGTAAAAGCACCCGGGTTAAACACGACGCCATCGTACTGCTCCTCTGCTTCGTGGAGCGCATCAACCAAATCACCTTCATGATTCGATTGAAAAAATGTTAATTGGATATTTGCTCGTTCTGCGAATTGAAACAAATCCGTTTCTAAATCTGTCAGCGTTTTACTTCCGTAAACAGCAGGCTCTCTTTTGCCGAGCCTATTTAAATTGGGCCCATTTAGCACTAGAAAATGAGGCATTTAACCACTCCTTCACCCTAATTCAATCTATATCGATGTCTGTTTCTTTTTCCTTAGAAACCTTTCGTTTCCAAAAATATTTTATCATATGAATGAGTGATTTACACTTTATTCTGTCTTTTTCCCGAGTGCCCTCGCAAGCTTCTGGCTTGTTAATTCATTGTATTCAAATGAAATACTGTACCCTACAAACATGCCATATAAAATATATAGGCAAAATGTCGTTACAATGGTGCTTTGCTGTAAATCTTGTACTTGCTTGACATCTGGGAAAATAGGATTAAATACATAAAAAACAAGTACCCATAAAAGCCCGCCATACACCAGCCCCATCCAAAAGCCTTTGATCCGTTTTAACAGCCCGTAATAAATAAAGGCTGCGCCAATAGATAAAAGCCCTAAAAGCACAATACTAATCAATGTGCCAAGTCCTCCCTTTTTCCAATCACCAAGCACAAATGGCTGCAAAAGCATATTTGGACTCACCTCTGAAAAATGAAACATATGGGTCAGAAATCCGATAAATCCCCAAAAAACTCCGCCGACAAAGCCTGTAGCTGCTGCCCTTGCCACCATCGAAGACGTTTGTACAGACTGATTTTTTTCTTCTTGGTTTTTCTTTTCATCACGTTTCATATGAACACCTCCAGCAAGTAGTATGTCCAAAATGTCATGAAAAAAAAGGATTTCCATGCGTGAGTGTAAAATTTTTAAAACAGGGTATACTGGCTAAAAAGAGGTAGATAGAATTCTAGTAGATAATCGACCTGTGAGCTAGTGATTTCCCTTCATTTCCTGTACAATAAAGGTATAAAGAAATGCATGTAAATTACAGGAAACAGGCAGGTTGATGAAATATGTCCAATCAAACAAAATCTCCAGCATATGGAGGGCAGGCAGTTGTAGAAGGTGTCATGTTCGGAGGTAAAAAGAACTATGTGACAGCGATTCGGCGTAAGGACCAGTCCATCGAGTTTTTAAAGCTTCCCCGGACCTCCAATAAACGAACCGCCTTTCTCAAGAAAATCCCATTTGTTAGGGGTGTTGCTGCACTTGTTGAAGCAAGCGCAAACGGCAGTAAGCACTTAAATTTCTCCAGTGAGCGCTATGACTTAGATCCTTCTGAAGATCATACTCTTGAAAAAGAACAAAAAGGCTCGAAATTCTCAATGATCTTTGGCATTGCTGTGATCGGAGTTCTCTCTCTTCTCTTTAGTAAATTTGTCTTTACCCTAGTACCTGTCTTTTTAGCTGAGCTTGTGCGGCCTGTGTTCTCAGGAAACTTCGCACAAATCGCAGTTGAAACATTCTTTAAATTGATCCTGTTATTAGGCTATATTTACTTTATTTCCATGACCCCTTTAATTAAAAGGGTATTTCAATATCATGGAGCAGAACATAAAGTCATAAACTGCTATGAACAGAACCTTGACATCACAGTGGAAAATGTCCAAAGCCAATCCCGGCTTCATTATCGATGCGGCAGCAGCTTTATTTTATTCACTGTCATTGTTGGAATGTTCGTCTATTTACTTGTACCGACAGATCCTTTATGGGTGAGAATTCTGAACCGCTTGGCACTCATTCCGGTTGTTCTGGGCATTTCATTTGAAGTGCTTCAGCTTACGAACAAACTCCGTGAAGTGCCAGTGCTAAAAGTGCTTGGCTATCCTGGCCTTTGGCTGCAATTGCTTACAACAAAAGAACCCTCTGACGACCAAGTCGAGGTAGCCATTGCAAGTTTTAATGAACTTCTTCGTTTAGAGGAAGCGTCTGAGAAACAAGCATCAGATTCTACTCATCAAGTGATCTAGCTTATAAATCCGGTAAATTCCTTCGGAGGTGGACAGTTATGAATCGCCGAGTACATCCTGCTTTTACCATTATTTTCGCTTTAGGTGTTTTGGGTTTTATATATTTACTCACAACGAATCCTGGCAGACTCTTTACGATGCTGCTATCAGTTGTGATCATTGGAGCGGTTATGTTTTTCCTTTTTAGATGGCTGATGAATCGAAGAACTGGAACAGAAGGCAACCTATATCGTAAAGCAGTCAAACAATCAAAACGTCGCTACCAGCAGCCTAAACCAAAGACGAAAAGCCATATGAAAAATCGGGTCACTCATTTGCGAAGCGTGCCGACTGACCACAAGTCTAAGCCCGTCCTTCTCAAAAAGAAAAGCCAAACACATTTGACTGTGATTGAAGGCAAGAAAAACAAAAAGAAGAATCGCGCCTTATTTTAAAATGTCCAGCTCTTTAAAAATTGCTCGGCCTTCTGTCTACCTAGATCGACGAGCGCCCTTTTCTTTTCTGTCATGAGATGAAATTCAGTGGCAATGACGTGTTCTACCGGAATAAAAATAATATGACGTTCGTGTTTTGTGGCAATATGCCTTTCGTCATGAGCACCACGCATCGTTTCAAAAAGAGCGCCAAACAGTTCAAACGCATTGCGGATGGAATGTTGAGGGCGTTCTTTTTCGTTTGGGGTTAATGTGACACCGACAAATGGTCTTTTTTTCTCTTCCGCAAATAACCAAATTGGAAAATTGCTGAGCACTCCTCCATCTACAATGGTACAAATTCCTTTTGAAGACCTCAGTTTGACAGGTTCGAAAAAATACGGCAGGCTGCAGCTCATGCGAATGGCTCTTGCGACGGAAAAACGTTCTGGATTTAACCCATATGAAGGAAGGTCATCTGGCAGGACGAGGATTTTCCCATTCGTTAAATCAGAAGCGACGATTTTCAGTGAACCTTTTTTCAGATCGCCAAATACGGTGACTCCTTTTCGTTTTAAAATGTCTGCCAGCCATTTTTCTAGCCGGTCTCCTTTGTAAAGACCAAGACGCCAATAAATAGATACCCATCTGAGCATTTTAAACGGGATGAATTGACACCTTCGGTCAAGCAATTGATGCTCATCCATTTCATCTAAAAGGTCCCGAATCTCCTGGCTTGTAAAACCTGCTGCGATGAGTGAAGCAATGATCGCTCCAGCACTTGTTCCAGCTAGACGGACAAATTGAAATCCCCTCGCTTCAAGTGCTTCATAGGCACCTGCAAGTGCTGCACCCTTAATGCCTCCACCCGAGAACACACCATCTATCTTCATCAAGGAGCCCCCTTTTCAATGTCACACTATTAATAGTGTAGGAGCATTTGCTTTCAATTAGAACTTTATTCAAAAAGGACACCCTCGGCATGGGTGTCCTTTTTCTTAAGATTCTTGATTGGTTTGTTCGTTTTTCTTTTGAATCGCTTTCAGCTGAACGGATCGCTCATCGTTTTCTTCAAAGAATTGAACGAGATCGCCAATGCGGTCAATACTGTTCCAGCTGAGATGATGTTCAATGCCTTCTACATCATCATAAATTTTCTCTTCATCTACACCAATGATTCTTAAAAATTGCTCTAGCAGTTCATGTCTGTATACGAGACGTTTTCCAATTTTTTTGCCTTTCGGGGTTAAAATTAGACCACGATATTTCTCATAAATGAGGTATTCATCTTTATCTAGCTTCTGAACCATTTTTGTTACAGAGGAGGGATGGACAGCGAGTGCTTCTGCGATATCAGATACTCTTGCATATCCTTTTTCTTCTATTAGCATATAAATTTGTTCAATGTAATCTTCCATACTAGGTGTAGTCATAAAACCCCTCCAAAATGCACCTTTACTTAATAATCATAACAATTCTACACCATCGCTCATTAAAAAACAAGAAGTGTCCTTCGTCTTAACGCTTGTAATTCCAATCATCTGAGGCATATTTCGTTTTGGCGAGATGGTGGACAAACGCTAATTCTTCATCTGTCAGCTCATAAGGCACAAGCTCGATATTTAATCCTTTTTCAAACCCTCGTTTAAACGCAACACGTGCATCGTCTATCGTACATGTTCGGTCTGAGATTTCATTAATCGCCACCGCCTTGTTTTTAAAGCTGCGCTGCATCCGCTCTCTTACCCGGTCGTTTGGATAAAGGAACAAATCAAACAATTTGTCCTCATCAAGGTCAATTAAAATCGAGCCATGCTGGAGGATCACACCTTTTTGCCTCGTTTGAGCGCTGCCTGCTACTTTTCTGCCTTCTACGACAAGCTCGTACCAAGAAGGCGCATCAAAGCAGACAGACGACCTTGGATTCTTTAAGCTTTCTTTTTCTTTTTCTGTACGAGGAATGGCAAAATACGCATCGAGTCCCAGTTCCTTAAAGCCCTCTAAAATACCTTCTGAAATGACGCGGTATGCCTCTGTCACCGTCGCTGGCATCTCTGGATGCTCTTCTGACACAATCACGCTGTAGGTCAGCTCCTGATCATGAAGAACCCCTCTGCCGCCTGTTGGTCTGCGGACAAACCCAAGACCATAGCGCTTGACCGCTTCCATGTTGATTTCTTTTTCAACATGCTGAAAATACCCAACAGATAGTGTCGCCGGATTCCAGCCATAAAAACGGATCACTGGCGGGATGAGATTCTCACTATGCCAATAAAGCAAGGCTTCGTCCATTGCCATGTTAAAGGCAGGGTCTTGGTTTCCTGTATCAATGAAACACCATTTCTCTTTTTGCATATAAAAATCCCTTCTCTTTTACGTAGTCAATGTTAGATCATGGTGGCAGCCACCGGTTTTCTCTCTTCATCAGTCTATCAAATAGGGAAGGAATTGAAAATAATTCTGACCATTTATGATGACAAGTTTCTTTTGCTTTACTATAATAGTATTTGTCTAAAACGTACCATCAGACAGGCTACTGTGCTGATGCTCAAGAAGGAGTCGAGTCGTATTGCCAATATTCAACTATATCGTCCTCTCACTTTGTGGACTTTTCGTTCTTTATTCCATCGGCAGTTTCATTTATCAGCAGCGTATTATGAAAACGCTGACGGAAGAAGAATTTATTAAAGGGTACCGCAAAGCCCAGCTCATTGATGTGAGAGAGCCAAATGAGTTTGAAGGCGGACATATTTTAGGCGCAAGAAACATCCCCCTTTCACAACTAAAGCAGCGAAAAAATGAAATACGCCCTGACAAGCCTGTTTATCTCTATTGCCAAAACAACTTGAGAAGCGGGAAGGCAGCTCAAACTTTACGTAAAAATGGCTGTCGTGAGATTTATAATTTAAAGGGCGGCTTTAAAAAATGGGGCGGCCGCATTAAAACAAAGAATTAATAAAAATGACTCTGGGAGCTATTGCCCCCTAGAGTCTTTTTATTTTCTTTCAAAAACAAGAACTGGATTCCGTGCAGCCTTTGTTTCATCCATTCGTTTGACAACTGTCGTATGTGGTGCTTCCTGTACGACTTCTGGGTTCTCTTCTGCTTCTTTTGCAATTTGAATCATCGCTTCAATGAATGCATCAAGGGTCTCTTTTGATTCCGTTTCAGTTGGTTCGATCATGATACATTCTTCTACATTGAGCGGGAAGTAGATCGTTGGCGGATGATAGCCAAAATCAAGTAATCGTTTGGCCATATCAAGCGTCCGGACACCTAGTTTTTTCTGACGTTTACCTGAAAGAACAAATTCATGCTTACAGTGGCGGTCAAATGGCAAATCGTAATGGGCACTTAAGCGGCGCATCATATAGTTGGCATTTAACACCGCATGATCTGTTACAGCCTTTAAGCCGTCAGGACCCATAGAACGGATATACGCATACGCCCTGACATTGATGCCAAAGTTGCCATAGAACGGTTTGACACGTCCAATGGATTCTGGGCGATCATCATCAAAATAATAACGACCTTCCTTCTTCACAAGTACTGGCTTAGGCAAATATGGAATCAAATCCTTTTTCACACCGACTGGACCAGAACCAGGACCTCCGCCTCCGTGTGGACCTGTAAAGGTTTTATGCAGATTTAAGTGAACGACATCAAATCCCATATCCCCCGGTCTTGCTTTGCTTAAAACGGCATTTAAGTTCGCTCCATCATAATAAAGCTTACCTCCAGCTCCGTGAACAATCTCAGCCATCTCTAAAATATTTTCTTCAAAAAGGCCGAGTGTATTTGGATTTGTGAGCATGAGAGCAGCGGTTTCTTCATTGACAACACGCCGCAGATCCTCTAAATCGACAAGACCATTTTCATCAGATGCGACGGTGATCGTTTCAAATCCAGCGACTGTCGCAGATGCCGGATTCGTTCCATGGGCAGAATCAGGCACGATCACTTTTGTTCGTTTATGATCTCCTCTTGCTTCATGATACGCACGAATCATCATGAGCCCCGTCCATTCACCGTGTGCTCCTGCCGCAGGCTGTAAAGTCACGGCGTCCATTCCTGTGATTTCTTCTAAATGGCCACCTAAATCATAAAGTAACTCTAATGCGCCTTGCACTGTGTCTGCCTCTTGAAGCGGATGCACTTGCGAGAAGCCTGCAAGACGTGCGACCTTTTCGTTAATTTTCGGATTATATTTCATCGTACAAGAGCCTAGAGGATAAAAGCCAGAATCGACCCCATGATTACGCCTAGATAATGCTGTGTAGTGACGCATAATATCTAGCTCGGAAACTTCAGGCAGCTCCGCATCTTCATGGCGGATATACGTTTCATCAAATAAGGCTGGGAGCTTTTCTTCAGGTACATCTAAATCAGGCAGGCTATAACCAATTCTTCCTTCTTTGGATAATTCAAAAATAAGCGGCTGATCTTGTTTATTCATGGCGATCCCCCAATTCCTTGATGAACGTATCAATTTCTTCTTTTGTTCTTAGCTCTGTTACGGCTACAAGCATATGATGCTGAAGGTTTGGATAGGCTAGCCCTAGATCATATCCGCCAATGATTCCTTTTTCAAGCAATCGTTTATTAGCTTCCTTCACAGGCTCATCAAGCTTGATCACGAACTCATTAAAATGGGCCCCTTCTATTTCAGCCTGTAATCCATGCTGTTCCGCCTGCGTTTTAGCATAATGAGCTTTTTGTACATTTTGATAGGCGATTTCTTTTATGCCTGTTTTTCCAAGTGCCGTCATTGCAACAGAAGCGGCTAACGCGTTTAACGCCTGATTGGAACATATATTAGAAGTCGCTTTATCTCTTCGAATGTGCTGCTCGCGCGCTTGTAGGGTCAGTACAAATCCACGCACACCGTTCTCGTCTTCTGTTTGTCCGACTAAACGCCCCGGCACTTTCCGCATTAGTTTTTTCGTCACAGCGAAATATCCGCAATGAGGTCCGCCAAATGCAGCTGGAATGCCAAACGGCTGTGCATCACCAACGACAATATCTGCTCCAAGCTTTCCTGGAGGTGTCAGTAAACCAAGTGCAAGCGGGTTACTTGAAACAATAAACAGACTTTTCCCTTGATGTGCAATCGGTTCAATCTCTTTTAACGGTTCAACGACACCGAAGAAGTTTGGATATTGTACAAGAACCGCTGCTGTTTCGTCGCAGACAGCTTCTTCTAATGCAGCAATATCCGTCTGTCCTTTACGTGCAGGTACTTCGACGACTTCAATATGCTGTCCTTTTGCATATGTTTTCAGCACCGCTCGTGATTCAGGATGAACTGTCTCAGAGACCACAACCTTTTTCTTCTTTGTATGTCCTGCAGCCAGCATCGCCGCTTCAGCTAATGCGGTTCCGCCATCATACATTGAGGAATTTGCAAGATCCATACCGGTCAGCTCCGCAATCATCGTTTGAAATTCAAAGATCGCCTGCAATTCACCTTGCGAAATCTCAGGCTGATACGGTGTATACGCTGTATAAAATTCAGAACGTGAAATCACATGATCTACAATCACAGGCTGGTAATGATCATACACACCAGCACCTAAAAACGATGCATAGGCAAGAGTATCTTTATTTTTGGCAGCGAGACGAGACAATTCCCGCACGAGCTCTGTTTCAGATGCGGCTTCTTTGATGTTATATGTGCCTTTGAATCTTACTTTCTCTGGGATATCTGAGAAAAGCTCATCAATCGACTGAACGCCGATGACATCGAGCATTTCTTTTTGATCTTGCTCTGTTTGCGGCAAATACCTGTGCTTCATCCTCTATTCCCCCTCGTTATTTGGCTCTTTTATAAAATGGTGTGGCGACGATTTTCGCTTTTAGACGTTTTTTACGAACTTGCACTTCCACCTCTGTCCCAAGCTGGGCTTGAGCGGTTTCGATCAAGGCAAGCCCGACATTTTTCTTTAACGTTGGAGATTGTGTGCCCGTTGTGACGATTCCAATCTGCTTCTCTCCTGAAAAGACCGGATAGTTTGTCCGCGGAATTCCTTTATCCATCATTTCAATGCCGACAAGCTTTCGTTTCGTTCCCTCTTCTTTTTGTTTTTTGAGCGCGGCTTTTCCGATAAAATCGGCTTCTTTATCCGTTTTAACAGCAAAACCAATCCCGCCTTCTAAAGGAGAAATATCCTTGGTCAGCTCTTGGCCATAAAGCGGAAGTCTTGCTTCAAATCTCAAGGTATCACGTGCACCGAGACCGCATGGAATGAGCCCTTTAGGCTCACCCGCTTCTAATAAAGCCGACCAAATATGGACAGCATCCTCTGACTGGCAGTAGATTTCAAAGCCGTCTTCTCCTGTATAGCCGGTTCTTGAAACAAGCACCTCTTTTTGAGCGACCTCCGTTTTTGATAAAAATGTAAACGGCTTGAGTAATGTCACCTCTTTACCTGCCACAGCCTTCATGATGTCAGCAGCAAGAGGTCCTTGAAGGGCTAACAAGGCGGTTTGATCAGAGATGTTCTTGATTGTAACGTCATCCTCCCCTTGATGCTGAAGCAGCCAATCCACATCTTTTTCGATATTTGATGCATTGATGACAAGCAAATAGTTGTTCTTTTCTTTTTGGTAGACAAGCAGGTCATCCACCGTTCCGCCATCTTCATAGCACATGGCTGTATATAGTGCCTTACCATCTGTCAGCTTCGACAGATCATTGGTTAATAACCTTTGTAAAAAAGGAAGGGCATCTTGACCTTTGACTTCCACCTCACCCATGTGAGACACATCAAAAAGCCCTGCTTTTGTTCGAACAGCTTCATGTTCTTCTTTAATGGAAGAAAATTGGACAGGTAATTCCCAGCCCCCGAAATCAATCGTTTTTGCGCCAAATGTTTCATACGCATGAAAAAGCGGTGTTCGTTTCAACATTAATCATTTCCCCCTTTTTTCTTACAGTGCAGACCACAAGCTGAATTTTCAGAAAAAATCACAGCAAAAAAGGACAGAGCGCTCCCTTTTATCAAAAAGAAGTCTCTGTCCTTGCACCTGAAAGTTTACAGCACAACATCATTGTGCGTTTTCCCCTTTGGTGGTTTGCTAAAAACCGATGAGCAAACACTCTCCAGAGTTGCGTCCGGTAAGAGTACTTTTGCCTGAGAGATTCACTGATTCAATCAGCTTGCTCCTTCGGCGCCTGCCAGTGCAAAATAACCGCTAGGTCTCTCCCCATACCATCATCCGCTCATATTCTTCACATTTATTGGACATACTATCAAAATGGGTGACTTATTCTCTAGTTCACTTACCAACATCCTACCATTAGAAATGGATCGAGAGCAACAGAAAAATCATTAACATTTTTAAAATAAACATTTAGTATCGTTCGCTTTTATTAAAATATATCATCTTTTAAACACCTATTAAAAAATGAAGCGTTTAAAAACAGAACGATTTTACATCAACCGACTAGAAAGGCAGGCGATGACATTGAATATTCAAACGATTTTTGATGAGGAATGGGCAAATGAATTTCAGCAGCGGCTTTCAGCAGACGGCCCCTGGGCGAACTGGAATATGTACCGTTTAGCAGCGCAGGTTCAACAAGTCACAGCCATCGATTCATTCGAGGGGCTACTGGCTCCGGCACACCTGCCTGCATTTACTCCTTTAAAACACCAGCTTGAAGTCGCTAAAAGAGTCGTAGAAGAGATGAACGGGAAAGCCATTTTAGCAGATGAAGTGGGCCTTGGGAAAACCGTAGAAGCTGGACTCATTATCAAAGAATACATGATTCGCGGACTTGCCAAAAAGATTCTCATTCTCGTACCCGCCTCCCTTGTGTCCCAATGGGTGCAGGAGCTGCGGACGAAATTTTACATTGATGCTGTCGAGCAAAAAAAGAGCTATGTGTGGGAGCAGTGTGATGTTGTCGTTTCCTCGATTGATACTGCCAAAAGACAGCCACATCGAGACACCATTTTATCCATCGCCTACGATATGGTCATTATTGATGAAGCACACAAACTGAAAAACAATAAAACGAAAAACTATGAGTTTGTGAGAAATTTGAATAAGAAGTTCTGCCTGCTGCTCACAGCGACACCTATCCAAAACCGAATAGGAGAAATTTTCAATCTCGTCTCCCTTCTGAAACCAGGGCATCTAGGAAATGAACATCAGTTCAAAGATCTCTTTGCTAAAAAGGAGCTTCAGCTTGAAGACCATGACCGGCTAAAACAATTAGTCAATAAAGTGATGATTCGTAACCGCAGGCAAGACACTGGCATCGAATGGTCAAAACGTCATGTGAAGACCATTTCCATTGATTTTTCGCCGACAGAACAAGCCTTATATGATGAAATCTGTCAGCTGAAAAACAATCCATCTTATACGAAGCACATGTTTTCCATTATGACCTTGGAACGAGAATGCTGTTCAAGCCGAGAAGCGGTCTATATGACCATCAAAAAAATGCAAGAAGAGGAAAAACACATTCTAGGCGCTTCTGCAATTGGGCAAATCATGGAGAAAATCAATCAAGTCGAACAAAATTCAAAGGCGCTGGAAGTCGTTAAGCTCATTCAACAATTAAATGAGAAAGTCATTATCTTCACTGAATATCGTGCGACACAAATTTATTTACAATGGTTTCTCCAACAAAACGGGATCAGCTCAGTTCCCTTTCGAGGCGGTTTTAAACGAAGCAAAAAAGACTGGATGAAGGATTTATTTAGAGAACGGGCGCAAGTGTTAATTGCGACAGAAGCAGGCGGCGAGGGGATCAACCTTCAGTTTTGCAACCAGATCATCAACTACGACCTTCCGTGGAACCCAATGCGGCTAGAACAACGAATTGGACGTATTCACCGCCTCGGTCAAGAGCGGGATGTCCACATTTACAATATGGCCACAAACGGAACAGTCGAGGAACATATTTTAAAGCTGTTATATGAAAAAATTCAGCTGTTTGAAAACGTGATTGGTGATCTAGATGATATTTTAACCCGGATTGATATCAAAGAAGCCGAAACAGAATTGCATCATATCCTCTTTCAGCACGAATCTGACAGAGACATGAAAAAGAAGTTAACCCAATTTGCTTCCTATTTGACAGAAGCACAAACACCGCTTTTAGAAAAAAGACAGCAGGGTTCATAAAGGAGAGTTGACCAATGGAGCAGCGTGACATTCACACATTTCTTCTCCGCTTCTTTCAGGCAAATCAATGCGACATACTAGAGGAAAGTGCAGGGCACATGACAGTACAGCTGACAATCGAAATGGATAAATTGATTATGAACCGCCCTTTTTACTGGCACTGGCTCGAAAAAACGGGCGGTGTACCTGAGCCGCGGCAATTGACCTTGATTACCGATCAAAAAAAAGCGGGTGACACGGTCGAGGGCGAATTCGTCCACTTCGGCTCCCCTCGCTTATTCCAAATTTTCGAGGCTGTTAAACAGCAAGGCCGTTTTATCCGGCTCTACGAAAAAGTCAGACCGCTCACAAACAACCAGATCGCTCTAGAGCCATGGCTTGGCCTCAATGTGAAAATATCCTATCTGGCAGACCGTAAGAAAGATAAGCTGCTGTCCCTTGGGCTTCATCTGATACGCGGGGAAGTTATCGAACAATTTCAAGATCAGCTGGAAGCCCGTGAGCTGTCGTCTCAAATTCCTGACTATTGCTTTACAATGAGTACGATGATTAAGCCAGAGAGCGGCGTCAAACGGCTCTACAGCCTGATGGAGCGTTATGCCCACGAAGAGCCGGACGATTGGGCAGTAAGAGCTGTTCAAAAGTGGAAGGAAGACTCGGAACTTTTAAACCAATTTTATGAAGGGACTTCTGACACATCTGTAGAATATGAAATAGAAAGACAAGCACTTAAAACTTTATACGAACCAAAAATCAGTCTTACGATTGAAAATGGAGGACTTTTTTACTTACAGCAAAAAAGGGGAGGCTGACTGAGCGAGTCTCCTTCCCTTTCATATGACATACAATTTTCGATCAATCAAAAGCAACGTTTGTCTATTTGTATTGGGCGGAAACATGACGCAAGCAATCTATGAGGTCTTATCACCTGTGTCTTTCCATTTCATGCGTTAAGTGCCTGAAATACACGATTCAGTATTTTAGGAGGGTATTTGTATGGAAAAGAAAACGAAGTTATTAGACAATGAATGGGTTCAATTATTACGCGAAGCTCGCAAAGTGGGACTAACAGTTGACGAAGTCCGTCATTTTCTCAAATCAAGCGAAAAGTCCTCTGAGTCTCCCCCTATGGTAAGAAGTCATTCTATCAAACCTTTCTGAATGTGCTATAATATCGAAAGGAAGGTGATGACATTGATTGGCCAGCGTATTAAACAATACCGCAATGAAAAAGGCTACTCACTATCAGAACTGGCCGAAAAGGCTGGGGTAGCGAAGTCTTATTTAAGTTCAATAGAAAGAAACTTGCAAACAAACCCCTCCATTCAATTTCTTGAAAAAGTCTCCGCTGTTCTGGACGTCTCGGTTCATACACTGTTAAACGAAAAAGATGAAACCGAATACGATGGTCAATTAGATAGTGAATGGGAAAAACTAGTTCGAGATGCAATGACATCAGGGGTTTCGAAAAAGCAATTTCGTGAATTTTTAGATTATCAAATCTGGAAAAAAAAGCAAGAAGAGGAGTGACGCGCACGTTTTAGCGCATACTCCTCCAATTGCTATGCAGAACTTGATATCAGTCTAAAGACTGGTTTTATTTTTTATCTTCGCTGTGTGCTTTTTCGTTTTCTTTCACGTAGCCTTTTTCATCCGTATGCTCTTTTGGATTGATCGTTAACCCATTCCACTGAGTCGCTTCGAAGGAAAGATCAATTTGAATCGCATCGCCTTGGTATTTATTTTGGATATAGTGACCCGCTTTATCCTTCGTCTGGTCATTGACAAATTCAATGATCATTTCCATTTTATCGTAATCAAACGGATTCTTTGGAATGCCGTCATACTCTGGAGCCGCTGTTCCATCAACGGTTGCTACATTGATTTTACCACTTTCATGTAAAAACTTCTCATCGACGGCATGACGAAGCTTTTCAAATGCGGTCTGATCCTGCTTTGACGTTAATAAATGCAGGTCAAGCAGGTTGGCATGGTCTAAAATAATATTTTTCGGGTATCCATTTCCACCTTCGGCTCCAACCGTTAGAACACTCACCTGAAATTGGCTGAGGAATTCTTCAGCTGTATTCTTTCCGCCGTTCTTCGCTGATGTTCCATCTTTAAACTGGCTATAATCAAGACTCATCAGCACTTGATTAATCGCAAGCGACCCCTTATTTTCAAAATTAAATTCCTTCTTGATTCGGTCACCAGGTTTTAAGTTCGAAAGGTTGATGGCGCCAGAATTTTCTTTTGCAGATAAAGCCAGCTCTCCTGTAGAGTAGACCGCGTTTGCCGTCTCGACATCATTAAACGCAGCCCACGTTCCCCCGCCAATTAATGCAAGACCTAATGCCCCTGATAATACACCTAAACGAATTGATTTTTTCATTACCATGATTGAACCCCCTAATAAATTGTTTTATTGAAACCTGAATAGGTTACAAACGGAAATTTATGCTTGTTCCTCTGATATATGTAATTCAGCTGTATGTCTTCGCTGTTTTGCAGCACCGACAAAATGAATCGTGGAATAAACAAGCAGCATCACACCTGGAATAATGAGCAGCAAAGCGGTTCCAGCAGAAGTCCCAGCATACGAAAGGAGCTTTCCTGCATAAGGGATGGTCACTCCCGTATACTGCGCAGTCACTTGATTCGCTTGTACGAGCGTACCATCTTGATACATATTGTTGTCTCCTTTGGTCTCAAAAGCTTTCTTTGCTCCAGTTCCTTTTACCCCAACAATTCGGTGGGTCACAAAGGACTGATCTTGCTTCGTTTGAAAAGTAATAATATCGCCTTTTTTGAGCGTCTCAGGTGAGGTTACACGTTTCACCACAATCAACGAACCAGTTGAAAATTCCGGTTCCATTGAGCCAGATAGCACTTGCTTAAATTGATAACCAAAGATCTGAGGATCTCCGCCTGTTGTTCTTGATGACAAAACGACAATAATACACGCAATCATCATCGTGAAGACCATCACGTAAAGAATACTACCAGACATTTTCATCCATTTTTTCATGATCCTTCTCCCCTTTACATATCATTTTTCATTCAGCAGGCAGCCATTTAGGATACATTTTCTTGGCATTTAGAGAGCTGCATATGTTGAGACCAAAAGAATGGTTTTTTAGATGCACCAAACCCTTTAGGATAATAGATTTTAAATGCATAAATCCCACTCGTTTTTGCGATTTCTGTCGTGATAGTCACCGTTTTTTTTGATGGGAGGGACTGTATCGACCCTTTTTCAAGAATATGACCATCTTGTAATGGCATCTGATCACTCTCTACTTTGTGCAGTTCCCACATCCATTTAGAGTGCGCAATGGGTTGTCCAATATTTTTTAGTGTCATGCTCAGCTTTTGAGGCGCACAGACTGTTCCTTCCATAATCGTTTGATCAATGAGCTTCAAATGACTTCGATCCCATTTCTTTGGCTGGCAATGCTGATCTGTCCCTTCAAAATTTTCACATGTTTTCATGACAAAATTTGAATGCTCGACATCGTTAAAAGAAGCATTGGTAGATGTGATAAGAAAAGAAGTGAAAATCAAACAAATCAAATGGCACAAATGAGTACAAAGAGCAACTGTTTCACCAATTCTTTCAACTCCTTGAACGACTGTTCTTTAAAAAGAACGATTACACATAGTATAAGGAAATACCTATAAAACCCAAAACGCCAAATTAGTCCATTTTGTTCTTAAATAAGAACTTTTATGAGAAAATTCTTCCATTTTCTCGTTCTTTCGCCATATTGGATATTTTTTTCCATGCCATTTGTACTTCTTAAAAATTTACATAAAAGTGTAGGATTTGGTCAGGATAATAAGTGGTGAGGTGAGGGTGATGTTAATTGAAATATGGAAGAATGATGATCATGATCAGTTTACTGTTGGGTCCTGTCATACAAGACGTCAAACCTGCGGATGCAAGAGGATTCACTACGGCCGCAGATCAATGGGAAACAAGAGCTGTCAAAGAAGCAAAGAAAAGATATCCGTTAGCACAAGTCTTATTTAAACAAAAAGTATGGGACCGGTACCGGGAAAAAGAATCTGTGAAGCAGTATCATATTACGTTAAAAGATCATGCCAAAGAATTTGGGGTATTTGTCACCATTTCCTATAATCCTTACTCAAACAAAGTCAATAAAGTGATTGTTGTGGAAGAATACAGCTAAAGTGGCATAAAAAAACCGCCTGCTGGCGGCTTTTTACTTCTGTCGATGTCGTTTTTTTAGCATCATTGAAAAACCAAACGGCAGAACCCCAAATAAACGCTGTGAAAATGGAGGTTTTGTTTCCATTTTTTCTTGTTTATGTTCCTTTCGTTCGTCACGTGGTGTATTCATATATTTGATGATTTCCTGTGTCATATATTTTACATAATCATTTGTTTTCAACGAACATTCACCTCTTCTTCCTTAAAGTGTTACCAGAAAGAGTGTGATTTTATACACTGGCTAATCGGAGATTGTCCATTTCATGATTTCACCGGTCTCCCAATCCATCATCAGTTCTCGCTCTTCTGCTAAACCATCCTTTGTTTGAACACCGACCAGCATATGCATGATTTTTTTCTTTTGATCGCAACCGGCCCGTTTCAGTGTTACAAGGCCTTCTTCAGTGTTCAAATGGGTAAGCTGCTGATCACAACTACGATTTAATTTACTTGCAGCCTCACTTAATCCCATTCTAAATAGCTGCTGCTTTTTATAAAAAGAAATCGTCATCTCTGCACTTTTCAGCTCTTTTTGAAACCCAATCGTCATCGATCCGAGGATCAAAAGAAAAAAAAGAATCGCCGCAAGTACGTGCAGATAGATAAATCCTTCTTCACTTTTCACGTTTGAGGAACCACTCCTTTATATGTGAAAAAAATGGCTTCATACACCTTATCCGATACATCTGTGACCTCAAGAATTGCTCTATGTTGATTCGTTCTGACGCGAAATTGCTTCACCTTTTGCAATAAAGGAAGATGCCCAGCCTCATCCATTCGTTCCCGCAGCATCTCTTGGTATGGCTCAACCCTTACCACTCGCCCTTGATCGGAAATATACTCTAACGCTTTTCCTTCTTTTACCGACCTAACAGCAGTTGCTCGGCTTAATTCCTCATCTAATTGCAGCACAGTTTGCTTCCACTCCATTTGTGAAAATTTGTTGATTTCTTCAAATGGGCGGGCTTTCTCTACAACAGAAAAGATGAGCACACAACCAAAAGAAAGGAACAGAAATAACTGCAATTGACACAAAGCTTGTACAAGTGTAAATCCCTGTTCATCGTTCGACATGCCGCCGAAAGCATATCGTCTTCTTTTTTTGTACTTTGTATGATACACATCCCTTTTGTTTACTCCAATCGAGTTCATATGTGATCTCGCCTCTCTTCTTTTTGACAGCTGGCTTTGTCCCTTCTATGAACGCTTCGTTCATTTGTTCATGTAACACTTGGTAGGCTTCTAGTTTTGCTCTTAATTCCTTTTTCCCCATCATGATTTGTTCATAGGCTGGCATGAGCACAAGAGCTGAAAATAGAAAGATATGACAAGCAAACAACATCTCAAACGTACTAAATCCTCTACTGTTTTTGTACATGGATCCGCCCACTCCCTAAATAAATCGTGAGTTTATAGGTTTGACTGCCAAATTGAACAATGAGAGATCCGCCGCTTTTCGGATGTCCATTTACATTAAAATGAATCCCTTGCGGAAATGTAGAATGCTTGATGATGCCCTTTTTATGCTGATAAGAAGCAATCACCTCATCGCGATTTTGATCTATTATTTGATAAGATACATGCGGCGGATGAATCTCAACATTCACACGGGTTTTTTTGATAAATGCCGTGTAGGCAGCCAACTGGAGGTCTTGTTTCATGATATTCACTTGTTTTTTGGCTTCAGCACTTTCTAATATAGTTGGAACTTTTCCTCCTAAGATCGACAATAGAATAGATAAAATAAGTAAGATCATGAGCTGTTCAATGAGCGTAAAACCCTTCTCATGCAAAAGCCATTTACTCATGCTTCACGTCGCCGTTTTGAATGACAATAGCCTTTCCATTTGGACAGGTTAATCCCTTTTTGACATAGCCTTCTTTTTCTAATTCAGCTAAAGATGGTGTCTTGCCGTCATGCTCTAATTCATATGCCATCACCTGTGTACTCACCATTGATTTGAGCCCTTCACACCCCTTCGCTTGAATGCTTTGATGGTGACGTGTGATATTCGGAATGGTAATGAGTAAAAGAATGGAAATCACGAGCATGACAATTAACATTTCCAATAGGGTAAATCCTTTATCATTCATGCCTTTGTCCTCCTTCTCACACTTGTTCCATTAGTTGATACATCGGTAAAAGAATAGATAAATATACAATGAGTATCAGGAGGGCTGTCAAACCATATATGATCGGTTGTAGCCATGAAACCCATTTTTCAATTTTCAGCTCTGCACTCTCTAATAGAAAGTGACTATACGTGTACAACTCTCTTGCAAGCATCCCGCTAGCTTCACCATGCTTGATAACAGCTGCAAAGTGTTTTTCGAAAAAAGGAGACCTGCTTATTTGGTGTTCCATGCTTTCTCCTTTTCTTAACTCTCCAATCATCTGTTCAGATATTTCTTGAAGAAAGGGTAAATAGCTTTGCTGTTTGAAAGCTTGCAAGCTTTGAAACATCGATAATCCAGCTTGAAGAAGACCGCTTAGCTGAAGGGAAAAAAGATACGTATGCATCAGCTGCATCCCTTTATATAAAACAGGCAGCCTGCTCATCACTCTCAGCTTTTCAAGGGTCGACTTCTTCCTAAAAAAGACATAGTAATATCCAGCTAGACAGATACACATACAGCCTATAATCATGAGGAAAGCATGAAGAATTTGAAAGAGTCCAAACATCCCTTGGATCAGCCATGACATGCGGGTATCCATGGATGAATACAATAAGGAAAATTGAGGAATGATCATCTGCTGTACAAGTAACAGCACAACCAAAACCATAAAGATGAGGAAGACCGGGTACCGTAACATACGTTTGAACGTGTCTAACTGCTTGATTTTTTTCTCTAAAAAACGAGAGCTTTGTTCAAGAGCACGTGCCAGGCTGCCATGCTTCTCTGAAAAACAGAGAATGGCAATGACTTCCCGCTGAAAATGGAGTCTTTCCAGCACCACATAAAAAGGCTCCCCTTCAAGCAACCACTGAATACCTCTTGTTAATAGCAGCTGTTGTTTCTTTGATAACTGGATATTCACCATCGTTAATGCCTCAATCAATGTATATCCAGCTTGAATCAATTGAGCAAGTTTTGATAGAAATTCAGCTTGTTCTCTTCTAGACCAAGATTTAAATGCCTGCTTCTTCATATACCCAGCGATGATATGTGTTTTTCGATAGATAGCCCAGTGCCACTCCTTTACGAATTAATTTTTGCAATGTTTCATATGACGAGTGAGCATATTCTCCTTTGGCCTCTTTGACACACTCACCAAGCTTCTTTCCGTATAGCAATTCAAACACATTCGTTCGCCTGACCGGGCGATTTAATTTGCAATAAAGCTCACACGTTTCCCCGCAAAAAGGACATGTGAGCTCGATTAAACGCTGCGCAGTAATCGCAACCATGGTTTGTTCGAGTTCATTCATCGTGACACCAAATTCAAGCATTCGGTAAAGGGCACCTTTTGCATTTTTCGCATGCAGCGTACTCATCACTAAATGACCTGTCAGTGCTGCTCTTATTGCTGTTCTTGCTGTTTCAGCATCTCTTATTTCTCCTAGCACAATCATATCTGGGTCGTGTCTTAAAATAGCACGTAATCCTGTCGCATACGTAATACCTGCTTTTTCATTCACTTGTACCTGTAGCACTTCTTCATTTCTTGTTTCCACAGGGTCCTCAAGTGTAATAATATTTCGATTGAAATGCTTTTTTGCAAACTGTATCAATGAATAAAGTGTTGTTGTTTTCCCTGAATTTGTTGGCCCAGTAAATAAAATGAGTCCATGCGAATGATTTAAAAATGATAATAATCTGGCTGAAGCTTTAGGATATAGCGACAGATATTTTGTTTTTGGGACATGATCCTGCGGTAAAATTCTAATCACTAAACTTTCATCATTCACAGTCGGTAATGTAGACATCCGTACAAACACTTGTCCAGTTCTTAGCATCACAGCCAATGACCCATTTTGCGGTCTCCTTTTTTCACCGATATCCATGGAGGATAAAAATTTAAAATGAGCAATTAACCGCTCCCCGCTTTTTTTATCGATGGTTCGCTGCTGGATTAAATCTGAGTCTACACGGAAAGATACCGAAGCTTCCTTTTCTTTTGGTACAATATGCACATCAGATGCTCTCATGCGGCAAGCTTCTTCTAGCAGCTCTTGTCCCACATATTCAATACCATACAAGTGGTTCACTCCTTTCTCTGACCCTATTGTAAGGTGGAGGAGCCTGTCTGACAAAAGAGGATTTGATGGTTTTAACGACTAAACAGGCGAAAAAACCATCAACTTACAATGTGAAACGTGGATTTTTAAAAAAGAGCATATAAAAAAACCTGACTTTTACAAGTTCAGGTTTTTTCGTCATGTGGCTTCTTGCTGCTGCTCTTCAAAGATACGGAATCCTCTCTTTTCTAACGCTTTTGCAAGGCTATGTTCTGTATTTACTTTTGAAAAATCTATGCCAAGTTTGACAACTGTCTGCGCAATCTCTGGACGAATACCGGAAATAATCGTCTCAATTCCTAGAAGCTTCGTACTATCAACCACTTTAAACAGCTGATAAGCAACCATCGTATCAACAATCGGAACACCAGATATATCAATAAATAAATGCGTTAGACGTAGTCTGGATGCCTGTTCTAATACGGATTCCAAAATAATTTTTGCTCTGTACGTATCAATTTCCCCGATTAGCGGCAAAATTCCAATCTCTTTAGACACTGGAATAACAGGAGCACTCAGCTCTTGAATCATCTCTCTTTGTGCATTTAGCTGATTTAGTGTCACACGGTCATATTCTTCCGACAAACGCTCAATCATATCATCAAATGTAGCGTGAAAATGCTGATTCCACCCGCAAACATCTTGCAGCGTCACTTCAAGATTTGTTTCTTGTGTGAATTTCTCAATTCTTGAACAAAAAATATGGCGGAACACCTTAAATTGTCCGATGATCTCATATAAAGGCACTTCATGAACAGCTCGATCACGTGCAATATCAACTGACCACTTTTTCAGGTGATTCTCTACTTTGTCTGATACCGTTACTAGCGTCGCTGCAATGGTTTGGATGAACGTAGTATTTTGCTCTTTTAGCTTCTTTTCTGTCTCCAATGAGGCATGTTTGGAATATAATGAGCCTTCTTCTGTTCTTGTTTTCAGCCACTCTTCGGTCATGACAGGGGCTTCTTTTAGGATAAATTCATATAATTGCTCAGATTTTTCATTTTTCATTTATGTCGTTCGCTCCTTTTTCACTTACAACTAGTGACAACCAACTTTTTATGTATAAATGACCGTAGATGGTGAACAATATCATTACACATTTGATATTGGGCTATAGCCAAGTGGTAAGGCAATGGACTTTGACTCCGTGATCGTTGGTTCGAACCCAGCTAGCCCAGTTCAGCACAAAAACGAAGACGGCTGAAGCATCATTCAGCTAATCTTCGTTTTTAATTAGGAAACCGATTGATGAATCGCTTTCTTTTTTGAAATTTTTATGAGTTCGCCTGGATTATAGCCAACTACTAATTTATTTCCATCAATAATGATTGGTCTCCGGAGCAGTTTTGGTTTTTCAATGAGAAGCTGAAGTACCTCATTTACTTTTAAATCATTAATATTTAAATTTAAGCTTTTAAAAGCTTGGCTTCGTGTCGCTAGAATTTCATCCATTCCTTCTGTTGTTAAGGAAAGAATCTTTTTTAATTCATCTAGAGTTGGCGTTTCTCTGAAAAGGTGACGCTCTTTAAAATCAATTTGATTCGCCTTTAGCCAATGTTTTGTTTTGCGGCAAGACGTGCAGCTCGGGTATGAATAAAAAGTAATGTCACTCATTAGTCTTCCTCCTTAGGTCGTTAACCTTTTCTCTTATGGACTAAGTACCCTCATGCATTTAGGCATAAACACTTTTTCATCACTTTTTCAAAAAAACTTTTTCTACTCTAAATAAATGTTCACACGTTGTCAAAAATGTAAATGTTTACATGACAACTGTTGATCAGCTATAATATGAATCAAAGGGGTTTTTTGAAGGGGAGGGAAAGAAATGAATCGCATGTTCCGTGTGCTTGGCTTTTGGACGGGTATTTTTGCTGTCATGTTTTATTTAGGACATATGAAAGATGCATCCTTGCTGTTCTTTGGTCAAACCGTTCTTTTTGTATTTTTATCCTACTTGAATTTATCCGAAAGAATGTATATTTACATTTTCGGAGCGTACTTGACGATTTTCTTTGCCGGATTTACATATTATTCGATTTTCATCATGGTTCCCGGTACCGGACATTAATAGAAAAAAGCATCTCTACTGAAAGAGATGCCCAGATTGTTGACAAAGGGCTAAAATGATCTTTATTTTAGCCCTTTGTCTTCTTTTCAGCGTGAACTGAAAACCTTTGCAGTCTAGGAAGGACGAGTACCGGCGCGGAGCGAATTTAAGATTCGTGAGCACCGGCACGCAGGACTGACAAAGAATGCGAGGGTTTGTCTACACGCTGAGCATCTCTAATGAAAGAGATGCTTTTTTCATGCAAACATTTATAGGGAAAATCCATTGATAAACGGATTTTGCTCTTGTTCTGTGAGCACAGTTGTCTCCTCGCCATGTCCACTTAAAACAAGCGTTGATTCTGGCAATGATAATAATTTGTCATGTATCGATTGAAGCAGCACTTTCTGACTGCCGCCTGTTAAATCGGTTCTTCCGATGCCGCCTTGGAATAATGTGTCACCAGAAATAACAAATCCTTCTTTTGCCGAATAGTAAGATACACTTCCTGGTGAATGACCAGGTGTATGTAATAAGTCTAGTGTAAACGATCCAATTTGAAGCGTTCCTTCTGATGTAATCAATTGTTCAGCCTCTTTGACCGTAATTCCATTTCCAATCAATCGAGCTGAACCGTTTAACTCACCATTTGTAAGCCATTCTTTTTCCTTTTCATGTACATAAAGCGGGATTCCCCATTCTTGACGCACCTCATCTGCTGCACCAATATGATCAAAATGGGCATGTGTCAGTAAGACAGCAAGTGGTTTAAGCTGCTTTTCTTTCACATAAGAAATCAGCTTTTGCGCTTCACCGCCTGGATCAAAAATTAAGCATTCTCCCTGCTCATTTTTCCAAATATATGCGTTCGCTTGTACATAGCCTAGTGGCATTCGTCTCCAATTCATTTTCATCACCTACTTTTTTCATTCTTTTTTATTATGAAGGCTATTCAATAAAAATTCAAACAATCGTCAACTTGAATCTACTCGACAAGCATTATGAAAACGGTTAAAATGAAAAGAAAGGAAATCAAGGGGATTGATGACAAAGGGGGATTTTCAAATGATGCTCGTCATTATTTTTGGTCTAGTCACGATTTTAGCTGCTCTCGGCATCTATCGCTCACTCAAAAAAGTGAACTTACTGGCTATTGCTTTCGCTGGCGCTACATTTTTGGTTTTTGGATGGTTTACTGTCATGACCATCATCTATAGCGGTTATCCAACTGCACATTAAAAGCCTGCTATCAGCAGGCTTTTTCTATTGATTCAAATGTTTATTCACGCTTTCTAATTTGCTTGTAAGGGTTGTGGTTTGATCCCGTCTGTCATCTATGCGAATATTAGTTGCTACTCGGTGTAAACCTTTTTCAAAAGGTGCCTCATGTATACGCTGAATGACCTCAAATAAAACGGATAGCTCACCTTCAATTAACGTACTCATTGGTGTAAGCTGATATTTGATTTTCCCTTCTTGTTGAAAGCCTTCTAGAATTCGTTGTACATCTGCTACGTATGCACTCACGCTTGGTGTATCAGTGCCTATTGGAATGATGGTGACGTCTGCGATAGCCATGTTTCTTGCTCCTTTCAATTGAATCCTTATTCTTTCTCGTCTTCATTGTAACCCATCACGATTCTAAAATGCCATGATCACGTGGCGTTTAAGCTGGGTTTGTCTCGTTCTATCGTCAAATCCGCCCTCTCTACCTTCCCAATCTTCGTGAACAAAAGCAGGCATATACCTGAAGCGGCTTCAACGATCCCGCCTGCTGCAATGACATAGCCCGAACCGAATAACGTCGCCATATAGCCGCCAATGAGGGCGCCTATCGGAATCATTAAATAGGAGATCATATTGATGATTGCATACACTTGCGGCTGATCCTCCGCTTTTACTGACAATTGAATCATCGTATGTTCAGGTACATTGACTGCACTAATGGCTGCACCTAAAGCAAAAGCAGATATAAACACAAGGGGTAATAATGCGTTCATTCCTGTTATGAAAAATGCAATTCCATCAACAATCCCTGCGCCTATAAATAGTAAACCATATCGATTCACTTTCACCTTTGTCAAAACAAACCCCATCAAAAATGCACCTAGTGCCGTTGTTACTTTGATGAATGAATACACGACTGGTCCACTATGTAAATCCTCTGTTAAATAAATAACAGACAATGCTTCCCATGGGGCCGCAGCAAAGTTTGAGCAGACACAAAAAATGGCTAATGGAAACAAAATATGATGACTTTTAACAAGCGAAAATCCCCTGATCAATCTTTTTCCGTATGATAATCCTTTTTTTCCTTTTTCAATTATCCATTCTGTTTGATATGTAATCATTAAAACCAATAAAGCTGACATGAGGTAAAGAGGAATAATCACAAGCATTGTATACCCTACTCCTACAAACGCGATCATAACACCACAAATCGTCACCGTCACAAGTCTGACCACATGACTTGCTGATTGAATCGTTGCATTCGCTTTTTGTATCACATCCTCATGCACAAGCTTTGGAATAATGGACACCGAAGCCGGTTCATAGGAGCCCCCAGTCGCCGAATGCAGCAGCATGCAGCCAATGATGAGTGCTAATGGTGTGAAACCATAAAAATAACTGATCACAATTACAAGGATAATCGCTCCTCGTGTTAAATCAGCAAAACACATCCAAAATTTTAATTGATGGGGCTTCATCATTGGGGTAATAAACGGTCCAACGATTGCTTGAGGCACAAAACTAACAGCAATAAAAAACGCCGTCCCTATTGCGCCTTTCCCTTCTAGCACTAAAAGCCACAAGATGGTGTTAAAAGATAAACTATCAGCTGTGATTTTACACATTTTAGAAACAAATAAGTAAGTAAAATTTCTTTTCCACAGGCTTTGAGCACTCAATGGTCGACATCTCCCTAAAACTTATCCTTTTTTTTACATCCTTTTCTTTCACAATAGCCTACAAGGAAGCCCTCGTCAATCACTTCAACGCTGTTTTTATTGACATAAAGAAATTGCTTTACCTGAAAATATGAAAAAGGGCTAAAATAAAGTTCATTTCAGCCCTTTGTCTTCCAGCTTGATAGAAAACCTGCGCAGTCTAGGAAGGTCGAGTGCGAGGGTTTGTCTACACGCTGAAAGCACCTACCAAACAGGTGCTTTTAACACTTACATGCTTCCCATAGTAACCGCTTTGTTTTATCATAGATCGAATCAAATTGATTCATAGAAAGAGGATTTTTCCCTAATCCAAGCTCCACTGTGTAGCCCTCACTTTTACATTGATAAATAAACCAATCTCGATAGCCTGCATAGCTATCAAGATATTGAATCGCTTTATACCCACTCACCCGTTCTAACCGTTCGACCGTTTCCTTGGAAATAGCCGGTTCGTGGCCGAGAAAGCCCCAGTATATCTCTTCTCCTTGTGTATGAAGGGCGATCAGCCGGTCAAATCGCTTACGTAATGCAAGGTTTGCCATGGCTTTCGCTTCTGGTTCTGTTAACGGCTGGTGCCCAGGAAAATCTCTATAAGACGGCGCCTTTGGCGCATTACGATAGTATTCAATTTCCCAATAGGCAGGAAATTGATTGTTTAAATCAATGCCTCGAATATTTGCCTTCCATTCCTGATAATCGGAAAACCCGCCATTTAGCGGTATGAATTCCTCACTGCGCAAACCTAATGATTCTGGACCATTGCGAACCAAGTCCACCCCGTCTGGATTGACGATTGGTACAATGGACAGGGCAGTCGTTTGCAAAATACGAACCGCTGCATCATGTCTTGCTTGCACTGGATCAGACGCTGCTAAACAAAGTGATTTGAGCCATTTTAATAAAACCGAGGTCGTCATCCATTCATTGGCATGAAAAGAGGCATTGAAATGAATTGAATGTAAATGCTGAACAGGCTCCGTATGAATTTCATAAATAGGTGTTCCGAGTACTGAATGTCCAATCACACTCATCTGTAGAAAAGGAAAGACAGCTTTCAAATGTTTTAATTCTTCTTTTAAGTGAGCACTATCATATTCAAATGTTCCGTTAATCCAATCATCTGATTGCTGAAGCCGGTAAGGCGCAATAAATCCCTGCACATCACCTATCGAATGAAAGGAATGGGTGCCTTCTGGAAGTCTATAACCCGGTAAAAGAAAATGATCAGTCCTTGTTTGATTGGATAATTGGAAAGCCTCTTTCCCTATACCAAGCTGCTTTGCCACACCTTCCTTCCCCGTTTCATTCAGCTGCCATTCAATGGTTCCAAACGACGTTGTTTTCATTTTCATCCCTCCTCTCACACTATATGAGCCATCATATAAAAAAAGAAAACCTCCGCTTCTAAATAGCAGAGGTTTTCTCATAAGTTAAGACGCCTTTTTCAGCTTGCTGTCATCTTCTTTTTTGGATGGTGCATGGTCCGAGCTGTTTCGGTCATAAAATCTAAGGAGATCTCCATAGATAATTTGATCAGAGAATTGAAGCTCTTGCTTTGCCTTTTCTTCATAGGACTGACAAACGGACTCATCTTCTCTCGGCTCACCCGTTTCTTTGTTGTAACAAACACCGTCTGTGAAAACACTATCCTTCGTAATAAAACTTCCATCTCGAAGCACTGTGAAGTCATTTGTATCTTTTGATAATAGGTCATGACCAAATTGAATTTGCTTGCTTGTATCAATTCCTATAAGGTTCATGACTGTTGGGCGGATATCGACCTGGCCGCCAACCGTATCAATCTCTTTTGGATGTTTATCCGTGATACCAGGTATGTGTACAACAAAAGGTACTTTTTGAAGCTGAACTTCTTCAAAAGGTGTAATGTCTTTGTTTAAAAATTGCCCCATTGCTTCGTTATGGTTTTCAGAAATTCCGTAATGATCCCCATATAAAACAAAAATGGAGTTATCATATAGCCCTGCTTCCTTCATCTTTTTAAAGAAAAGCTTCAATGCCTCATCTTGATAACGCACTGTAGGGAAGTATTTATTCAACGTTTTGCTCTTTGAATCATACTCATCAATCAGCTTATCTTCTTCATCTAGATCAAATGGAAAATGGTTCGTTAATGTAATCAATCTCGTATAGAAAGGCTGCGGGATCGATTTCATTAGTTCCACTGACTGTTCAAAGAACGGACCATCTTTTAGTCCCCAGCCAACTGAATTTTCTTCATTTACGTTAAATGATTTAATATCAAAGAATTTGTCGTAGCCAAAGCTATCGTAGATCAAATCACGGTTCCAGAAGCTTTTGTTATTCGCATGAATGACAGAAGAATGGTAGCCCTCCTCTTTTAACAGCTCTGGTGCGGCTTTAAACTCATTGCTTGGATTAGTGAAAAATACAGCCCCTCTTCCAAGCGGATAGAGTGAATTATCTACAATAAACTCGGAGTCAGAGGTTTTTCCTTGACCCGTTTGATGATAGAAATTACTGAAGTTGTAGCTTTTCTTGATCAATTTGTTTAAGAACGGGGTGATTTCTTTCCCATTCAGTTTTTCATTGATCACAAAGCTTTGTGTAGACTCAAGTGATATAAGAATGACATTTCGCCCTTTTGCTTGACCGAACGTCTTTTCATTACGGTCTGTTTGATTGGCGCTTACATAGTTTTCAATTTCAGTTAAGCTATTGCTGTCAGCAAGTGCGCGTTGAGCAGACTGTTTCGATTGCAGAACCCCATCATAAATATGGAAATTATATAAGCTGATATTTTTCACTAGCATCTCACGATCAAATGAACGAGTTAACAGCTCTGGTCTTTCTGTTTCAGCCAAACCAAGATTAAAGAAGAAAGTGGCTGCCACAAATAAATAATAGGCTGCACGTTCCTTACGTGATATCATCACATCCGTTCTAAAAGAAGGCTGTTTTTTATAGAGCCAAATTAAAATGATGATATCAACGAACATGAGAAAATCAACTGGTTCAATTAAAGAGGTAATACTTGACCCAAGATCACCCATATTGTTTGTTTGAAATAGGACGGGGATGGTTAGAAAATCACTGTAGAATCGATAAAATACAATGTTGGCTAACAAAATAAATGTCAGAATAAAGCTCGTCACGATGATATATCGATTGCGATTTTTTTCTTTAAAGAATAAACCGATACCGAAGATAAACAAGAGAAAGCTAAGCGGATTAATAAACAGGATAAACTCCTGCATGAAATTTTCAATTTTAATATTGAAGCTAGATTTATAGATAACATAGGTTTTGACCCACATGAACAAAGTCGCAATCAGTAAAAATGAAATCGCCTTTAATCTTTTCTTTCGCATTGTAACCTCCTTATGCTAAAAACGCACTCAGGTTAGGGTCATACCCCAATTATTGGTGCTTCTTCAAAAATAACTAAAGTATATCTTATCCTGTCTATGCTGGAAAATCAATGTCTTTTCCCCATGACAAACTTATAAATATGCTAAACATTCAATTTCATGCCTAGATATCGCTTATTTTAATAAAAATGACATCATTATGACATTTTTGTTCAAGACAGCCACTTGTTTTTTGCCATCCACGCACCGCCGATAACACCTGCATCGTTTCCTAGTGAGGCAATGACCACTTCAACATCTTCAGCACAAGGAGGGAATGCGTGATGTTTGACGACCTGCTCTACTTTACTGCGAAGAAGCTCGCCTGCTTTAGATACACCGCCGCCAATGACGATTTTTGTTGGGTTTAAGGCACTGGCAAGATTCGCAAGGACAAGACCAAGGTGGGTTGTCACTTCATCTACGACACGCATCCCAAGTTCGTCTCCGTTTTCTGCTGCCTCAAATACATCCTTTGCAGTCAGCGAAGGGAGCGTACCAAGTGATGATGTATGGCGCTCTGTTTGTAATGTATCCTTTGCGATTCGAACGATGCCTGTGGCAGATGCAATCGTTTCAATACAGCCTGTTCTTCCGCAGTTACATGGTGCTCCCTGAAATGGAACGGCGCAAATATGGCCAATTTCTCCGCCAGCGCCTGTCTCCCCTTGAACAACTTCTCCATTGACGATAATACCGCCGCCAACACCCGTGCCAAGTGTGACCATCAGGATATTTTTAGCACCATCTCCTGCACCCTTCCACATTTCACCGAGTGCAGCAATGTTCGCATCATTTTCGATCACAGCTGGGAGTCCTGTCTCTGCCTCTAAATGATCTTTCAAAGGATAGTTTGTCCAGCCCAGATTCGTTGTTTTATAGACGATTCCGGAAACTTTATCTACTGGTCCAGGTGCCCCCATTCCAATACCAATGAGCGCTGATTTCGGCATACTGATCTCAACCAGTTTATGATCAATTGATTTGGCAATATCGACTGTAATCGTCTGCCCGGATATATCCGTAGGGATCTCCCACTTATGCTGAATTTCACCATATAAATTAATGAATGCAAGCTTAATTGTCGTACCGCCAAGATCAACACCTACAAACCAATCCCCTGTCATATGCCCTCCACCTTCACATTGTTTTTCGATTTAATTTGGCTAGCTCCATTTGAAGGATGGTCATTGCATTTGACCATTCAGTTCGGTCGATGATTCCCAATGTGTACATTTCCTTCAATTCATCTGCCATAAATTCTAATTCCACTTCACGATCTCCGAAATACACGTAATTACCAAATCTCATGAGCAGCTGCTGTACATCATATAACGTTTTCATTATTTTCACCATTTCTCTAAATCAACAGATAGGATAAGCGTATTCATAAATGCGCTTTCAGTCAAGTCATTCAACGTGTTTGAGTGTTTTCGATATATTCTTTCATTTTTAAGAATTGATCATTTTCCGGTTCTTGTTTTAACGCTTTGTCGATTAGGTCTTCTGCTTCCGCTGTCTCGCCCTTTTCTACGTACAGTAATGATAAATGATACAGTTTATTCGGTTCATTTGGATCTTTTTCAAGCGACTTTTGCAAAAACTCAATCGCCTTGTCCAGATGTCCAAGCTGCGCTTCAGATAGTGCGTATATATGAAGGGCTTCAGCTGACGCATCCTTTTGCTGTACATATTCCTCTAAACGCTGACTTGCTTCGCTATAGTTCTTTTCATCAAATAAACTCGCTGCCTCGCTAGTTGCCGCGGCTTCTTTTTGATCCTCTGAATGAAACCCTGTATACAATCCAAAACCGCCAATAAGAAGTAGCAGAAGACTAGCAAGAAGCATTTTGACAGGCTGAGACTGTTTTGGAAGACGAACAGCTAATGCGGCCAAAAATCCGCCAGTAAGTCCCCCAAGATGCCCTGCATTATCAATACCTGATACAGTGAAGCCTATCCCTAAGTTGATGAGGATAATCACGATAATATTTGTCCCCATCGTCCGAAAGAAAAGCTTCCGGTTAGAGATCGCTAAATATAACAGTGCGCCTAAACAGCCAAAGATCGCACCTGATGCTCCGGCTGCAATTGCCGTATTAAACACAAAGCTCGCAATCGAGCCAAATATGCCGGAAATCAAATAAATCAGCAAAAATCTTCCTGACCCATAAATTCTCTCAACCGCCGCTCCAACGGACCAAAGAGCAAATGTATTAAAGAGTAAATGCGTCAGGCCAATGTGTAAAAACATTGGTGTCACAAGGCGCCACCATTCACCCTCTAAAATGAGCACATTATTTTTAGCACCAAACGCTGTTAAAGTGGCTGTATTTGTGCTTCCGCCAGACAGCTCTAGCAAAAGAAACATCACCACTTGAACAGCAATCAGCAAATAAGTGAAAATCGGTCTTCCATTTTGAAAAACGGCCCGTTCTCGTTCACGCTGCTTTTCCTGATCGTTAAATGCCTGAAGCACGTTCATTTTAAGCTGCATGACATCTTCGGCTGTATCTGCCTTCGCCGCTTCTACATCAACCAAAAGTGATGTATTCAGCCATTTTTGCAGCTCGTGTACACCGTTTTGAAGGGTTTCTTCATTAAGTAAAACAGGTGTCACCGTCACCTTTTGCTGTTTTTGCGGCTGACCGTTTATGTCTTCCCAATCATCTACTGGATGATCAGCAGTAAATTGCAGCTGCAGAAGATGAAGAGAACGTTTACGCATGGCTTCTCTCAGTTGATTCATCCGAAAGGCCTGCTCTTCCATATCTCGAACGATCTCCTGTCTAAAATTCACATCTTTTCTATATAGACGGATAAGATCATACCCTGAGTTTCGTGGTGCTTCAAAGAATATTTCATCTTCTGGGTACGGACTCTGAATCATCTCATACCCTTTTTGCCTTAGTTCATCAACAACTCGCCAAAATAGACTATCTATGACATTCATTCATTCGCGCTCCATTTTTTACATTATTATAGCAAGAATCTGTCTTATACGCATTTCTGAACAAAAAAATCCCGGCTTTTGCGGGATTAGAATGCTTGACGAATAAATTTCGTCCGAAAATATGGGATTTTCATCAGCCATTTAATCAACAAGTGACGCACTTGATTTTGGCCTAAAATCAAATTCATGAGCCGATAACGATTTTGCACAAGAACGAATGCAAACAGTGTGAACACAATGCTCCAAATCATTTTATTCATCATATTCCCTCCTATGTTCGTATCGTGGCTTAAATAGGATTTGTTTATGCATGAACATTCTTTTTTTATCAGAGCTCGTTCATTGGTTCCTTGTTCCCAATTTAATCGGTTGTTCTTTTGATTGAATATAAAATTCTTCTCCATACTCTGTTTGAAGATAAGATACATCAAATTGTTGAAGGTCAATCAAATCCTTGAACGTATGAGGCAACTTACCATTCCACTCTAACGCTTCAATCTTATGCGGGAAGTTGTGATCGTTTGGATTTGGTGTATGGATATATACTGCGTCTAGTGCAGGATCTTGTTCGTAAATACAAATCCATGTTTGATATGGCTTTTCAAAGCCTTCAAGCAGCTTGAGTGTTCTATTGTACAAGGCGACATGAGCTTTTATATGCTCTCTTCTTATTTTTAAGTTATTTTTCCCAACACCCCAAAAATCAAGGTGGGTATGAAAAAAATCGAACCAATCATCAGGATCAAGTTGTAAGTCAAAAGTATTCACTTCCTCCCACAAATTACGGAAGTATCTTTTCTTTCCTCGAAATTTTTTCAACATATGCCTCCTAATAGCTAAAAAGTCAACGTAAACGATTATTAAAATCGGTTCACTTACAGAAAAGTGAAGCCACAACTTAAATTTAAGGAGGTATCAACTCAACATTCACTTCGACCAGCGCATCAATCAAACCAAACGGTCTCAACACAAAAAAGCCCGTTCTTACGCATAAGCAGCGGACGTTTACTGTTGATAAAACGCGCCTTTCTCACTGACCATGATAGATACTGGTATGTCGTGCGGTTCAGCTGGAAGATGGGCTACTTGCTGAACAGACAGGCAAAGAGCAAGCGTAACGCCATGATAATCAGCTAAATAACGGTCATAATAGCCGCCTCCGTATCCAATACGGTAGCCATGCTGATCGAAGCATACCCCAGGAACAATCATCAAATCAATCGCCTCTTTATGTACAGCTGCCGATGACGCAGGGTCTGGTTCAGATAGACCAAAGTAGCGGGATATCATCTTTGTTTTCGATGTATATTCATAAAACGTCATCTCTTTTGTCTTCGGGAAACAGGTGGGCACACATACTGTTTTCCCTTGCTGCCACGCCTTTTCAATCAGAGGCATGGTAGGTACCTCTTTTCCTCTAGACATGGTCAGAGCCACCGTATTTGCCTGTTTCCATTCTGGCAATTGAAACAAGTGATCGTGAAGTAAAGACGTGCTGCGCTTGAATTCCTCAGAGCTCATCTGATCAAGCTTATCTAGTGTTTGCAGCCGAAGCTCTTTTTTCACACGAATCATCTCCCATCATAAAAAAACAGCAGGAAAATTCCCTGCTGCTTACTTTGTTTCACGATGTAAAGTTTGTTTTTTATCACGTGAGCAATACTTTTTGAATTCAACGCGATCTGGATTGTTTCGCTTATTCTTTTTAGTAATATAGTTACGCTCACCGCATTCAGTGCAAGCTAGAGTAATATTTACGCGCATGTTTTTCCCTCCAAACTAAAATCAATTCACATTCAGACCTAACTATAATACCACTTCTAGCTTAGGAATGCTAGAATGTTTTTTCACCAATTTCATTTTTCAGTGCATTCCATCCGTATCCTTATCACAATGGCATATTGATGAAATGAAAAATTGCCTGCTCCCCTATAAAACCTCGTCCTTTGACGTACTGTTATAGATGAGAATCCCTCTTTCACCCGCAGCCTTTTTTGATTTTGTCTGCCTTCTTTTATTTTGACAGCGGGCCAGGTTTTCATACTCGTTTTACATATAAAAAGAAAAAAGATGAAAAAAAGGTGATTTTCTTCAGCAATTCCTTTTGAAACTAGCTTTTTTATGGTATAAAAAAGAAGGGTCGAAAACTGTCTGAAACAACCCTGAAAGCCTTTTTCGGCTTTCAGCATTAAAATATGAATAAAAGGTGATGAAACATGGAAATTGCAATTATCGGATTGCTTGTTGTCAGTATTGTACTGATCGCATTCTCATATTTTCAAAGAGAACCGATTAAGGAAGTAGAACAGGAACTTGAAACACTTCAACTATCTGCAATGCAAGAAATCTATAAACTGAAAAAGAAAATGAAGGTTCTTGAAGAAGAATTGCTTGAAACAAACATTGTGGTCCGCAAGCATTCAGAAATTGATCCATCTATCGCAAGACAAATCATTTCAAAGCATCAAAATGGCATGTCTCCAGAGGCGATTGCGCGTGCTGAACGTGTATCTGTAGAAGATGTCAATATGATCATTAAAGACAACGAGAGGGTGCTTGTATGACGAAAAAAAGCATCCAAACGTTCGCAGCAGGTATGATTCTTGCAACTGGTGTTCTGGCCATCGTATTTTTCCTCACTGGAAAAGATGAAGCAGCAGCTGATTCAACGACAAAAGAAACACTCGCAGCGAAAGTGACAGACACTGATGTGAAAAACTACTTAGATTCAAAAAAAGAAGTATCCGTCAGCCGCGAAACATATCAGCAGCTTCTTGATTATAAAGAAAAAGCGCTGAAAGCAAATGAAGACGGTGATTCTAATAGTGAGGAACAAACATCATCCAAGCAAAAAGGTAAAACGATCAAAGTCGTGATTAAAAATGGTATGAGCACAAGTGATGTTTCAGACATGCTAGAAAAAGACGGAATCATCAACTCGTCTAAAGATTTTAATGATTATGTGATTGACGCAGGCTACCATAAAGAAATTCGTGCCGGCAAATTCACTTTAAAAACAGGTATGACATTCAAACAAATCGTCAAAGCCTTAACAAAATAAGACAAAAAATCCCCTGACGGCTCTGACCTCCAGGGGATTTTTGATTATCCAAATCGTCCAGATATATAATCATTTGTTCTTTGATCGTTTGGCTCTGAGAACATCACATTCGTATCATTGACCTCAACAAGCTCGCCCATTAAGAAAAAGGCTGTTCGATCCGATACCCTTGCCGCTTGCTGCATATTGTGCGTCACTATGGCAATCGTATATTTCTCTTTCAGTTTCATAATTAATTCCTCGATCTTTAATGTAGAAACGGGATCAAGCGCAGATGTTGGTTCATCCATTAATAGAATATCTGGGCTTGTGGCAATTGCTCTTGCGATACAAAGCCGCTGCTGCTGACCGCCAGAAAGACCTAATGCAGGCGCACTTAAACGATCTTTCACTTCATCCCAAAGGGCGACATCACGAAGGGCTTTTTCTGCGATTTCTTTCAACTCCTGCTTGCTCTTCACTCCATGAATTCTTGGACCATAAACGACATTATCAAAAATAGATTGAGGAAACGGATTCCCTTTTTGAAACACCATTCCGACATTTTTACGAAGTTCAACTAAATCGACACGGCCTTTTAAGATGTTATCACCGTTATATATCATATCCCCTGTGATTTTCACACCTGGTACTGTTTTGACCATAAGGTTTAATGTTTTAATAAACGTTGACTTCCCGCAGCCTGATGGACCGATAATTGCTGTGACTTCATTCTCTCTAATGGCTAAATCAATATCTTTTAGTGCGTGATGCTGGCCATACCAAAGGTTCATATCGTTCACACGAAAGACTTCTTTTGCTGCTATTTCAGTTGCTGCTACCATTCAAATCCACCTGCCTTATCCAAATCGACCATTGATATAGTCTTCTGTTTTTTGCTGCGTTGGGCGTGTAAAGATACGTTCAGTGGCATCATATTCCACTAAATCACCGTTCAGGAAAAAGGCTGTACGATCAGATACACGTAATGCCTGCTGCATGTTGTGTGTCACTATGACAATTGAATAATCATGTTTTAATTCTGTTAACAGCTCTTCAATTTTTGCATTGGAGATCGGGTCTAGGGCAGATGCAGGTTCATCTAATAAAAGCACGCTAGGTTTCATCGCAAGGGTACGTGCAATACAGAGGCGCTGCTGCTGACCGCCTGATAATGACAAGGCAGATCGGTGCAAACGATCTTTGACCTCATCCCATAGCGCTGCCTTTGTTAAGCTTTCTTCTACCGCATCATCAAGCACTGATTTCCTTTTTTCACCCGCATATTTGAGTGCATGCGTAATATTGTTGTAGATGGATTTAGGAAATGGATTTGGCTTTTGGAAGACCATGCCGATTTCTCTTCTTAAATTCACCACATTAATGCGGTCATCCAAAATATTTAACCCTTCATACATGATCGCCCCTTCATTTCGTGCACCTGGAATCAGGTCGTTCATTCGGTTGATGCTGCGTAAAAAAGTCGATTTTCCGCAGCCTGATGGGCCGATTAATGCAGTGATCGCATTTTTTTCAATTTCAAATGAAATGTGATTGACCGCTCTTTTTTCCCCATAATAAATACTTAAATCCTGCACCTGTAAAATCTGTTCCGCTTGAAGTGGAGCCTTTTTTGCTGCAATCTCTTTTTTTTCTGCTAGCATTTGAACCATATCCCCTTCACACCTCTCTCATTTTATTTAGACGTAAGTTTCTTATGAATAAATGAACCAAGCCATCTAGCTGCTAAGTTGAACACTAGGACAGAGAGCACAAGTACGGCAGATGCACCATTTGCAATCGCCTCTGCATCTGGAATGATCCCTTGTGTATTCACATTCCATATATGAACGGCTAATGTTTCTGCCGGTCTAAAAATATTCAGTGGTGACGTATCGGAAAAAGGACTCCAATTCGTAAAATCAAGACGCGGTGTGGAGAGACCTGCTGTGAAAAGAAGTGCAGCCGCCTCACCAAAAACTCTTCCTGATGCTAAAATCGCTCCGGTAATAATGGATGGAAGCGCACCTGGAATCAGCACCGTCTTCACTGTATGCCACTTTGTCACACCGAGCGCAAGTGAAGCTTCCTTTTGATCCTTCGGTACAGATCGAAGCGCATCTTCTGTCACCCTGACCATCACTGGTAAGTTAAAGACAGTCAGCGCAAGGGCTCCTCCGATGATCGTATAACCCCATCCTGTTAAATTAACAAACATGAGTAAACCAAACATACCAATGACAATCGAAGGCAGTGATGATAACACTTCAATACATGTACGAATAAAATCTGTGATTTTGTTTTGAGACGCATATTCTGCCATGTACACTCCGCCGCCAACGCCAAGCGGGACTGTAATCAGCATTGTAATAAACAAAATGTAAAACGAGTTAAACAGCTGATCCCTAATACCGCCGCCAGAGCCAATCGCACTTGAGCGAGTTGTCAAAAAATCAAAGTTTAATTCTTTTGCACCGTTGAAAATGATATAAGAAAACAAACCAACTAGGATCGCCGTAATAATGGCGGCACATAATCCAAAAACAAATGTGGCAAAACGATCGGTCATTTTGCTATTCATTAAATCTTCCTCCTAGACGACAAGTATCTGATAATGAGTATGAACATAAAGGATACAACTAGAAGGACCAGTCCCATTGACCAAAGTGTATTGTTTTCAACACTTCCATACGTTGTGTGTCCCATGTTTAACGTAATAATGGTTGTTAATGTACCAGCTGTGTCCATAATACTCTCTGGTAGATTACGTGTGTTCCCAATGACCATCTGAACGGCAAGGGCTTCTCCAAATGCTCTTGCCATTCCAAGCACGACCGCTGTCATTAACGTCGGAAGTGCTGCCGGTACAAGAACTCGTCTGATCGTTTGCCATCTTGTTGCGCCTAATGCATACGATCCCTCACGTAAACTTTTTGGAAGTGAAGCCATTGCGTCAGTAGCAATGGATGTAACGGTTGGCAGAATCATAATAGACAGGACAATCGTTCCTGCTAATACACTGTGCCCTGAGCCGCTTGACTTGAAATGTCCAATAAACGGCACCAATACTGTAAGACCTATGAATCCGTAAACAACGGATGGAATCCCTACAAGCAATTCAATCACCGGCTGGAGAATTTTCCGGCCCCAGGCAGGTGCAATTTCTGTCATAAAGATCGCTCCTGCGATGCCTAGCGGCGCTGCAATGAGTGCCGATAGGAGCGTGACAGCAATGGACCCAAAGATAAATGGAAATGCACCGTACTCCGGGTTTTCTGCTGTTGGGTTCCAATTGATACTGGTTAAGAACTCAATTGGGCTTACACCATTAACGATGAAAGATTGTAAACCCTTAATGCCAAGGAAGATCGTAATGGCGATTGATACAGCAATCATAAAGAATGCACAAAATCTCACCAAAATACTTCCTCTTACTTCATCCATTTGCCTATTTTTTTTCGAGCTGATCAGTCGATCGCTCGCTTCTGTATGTTCTATTTGTTTCATCTTTTTCTACACTCCTATGAATGTCATAAAAGGAAAAGTGAAAAGCTCCACTTTTCCTTCATCAGCAATTCAAGACCTCTTACTTATCTGTTTGCTTACCTGTTGCGTCTCTTTCTACTTTCATATTAGAGACTGAGATGTAACCTTGGTCTTTAACGATTTCTTTTTGTACTTCGTCACTCATCAAGTAATCTAAAAATTGTTTTGCTAGACCTTCTGGCTCACCTTTTGTATAAGAGTGCTCATAAGCCCAAATTGTATATTTACCGCTTTCTACATTGCTTTCTTCTGGTTTCACACCATCAATGCTAAGCGGTGTAATTTTGTTATCTGTTAAATAAGAGAATGCTAGGTATCCAATCGCACCAGGTGTTTCTGCAATCAGCTTTTTCACTGTGTTTGAAGAATCCTCTGTGATTCCTTCAGCAGGTGTCGCGCCGTCAAGTGCATATTTCACAAATGTTGCACGTGTTCCTGAAGAATCAGGTCTGTTGACAAGTGTGATTTTTTGGTCTTTCCCGCCAAGTTCTTTCCAGTTTTTGATTTTACCAGTGAAGATTTTTTTCAATTCTTCCTTTGTGATGTCTTTGACACCGACTTCAGGGTTTACAGCTGCTGCCATTCCAACAACTGCCACTTTGTGGTCTTTTAAAGCTTTTGCGTCGATTCCGTCTTTCTCTTCTGCGAATACATCTGAGTTACCAATTTGTACAGATCCTTCTGATACTTGAGAAAGTCCTGTTCCTGAACCGCCGGCTTGTACTTGAATATCGGCTTTTGGATGTTTATCCATGAATTTTTCTGCTGCCGCAAGAACTAAAGGCTGCATCGCAGATGATCCTGAGATGGTAATGGAACCAGATGCCTCATCTTTGTTTGAAGCATTTCCTTTACTGTCCTTTGAATCTCCGCTTGAGCTGCTGTTTCCGCATGCTGTGACGAATGCTAACAATGCGATAGTAAGGAAAGTAAGCAGCCATAGTCTGTTCTTTTTCATTTCAAGAATACCCCCTGAATAATTTGTCCTACGAGTAATACATTAAAGGTTCTTTATTAATTTCGTTTAAATGCAATGTAAAGGTTTTGTAAATGTCGAAGATTTGTAGAGGTATTGCGGAGTTTTTTATGATTTTTGTCAATTTATATCGAAAAGTTTGAAGAAAATATAAAAAAACGCCCACAAAAAGTGAGCGTTTTTACCTAGGAAAGATCTAGTTATTTGTTTCTGCTTCGTTTTCAATTTTATTTTTATTCTTCGTTTGGGTATCATTGCTTTCCTGTTTCGATTTCAGTTCAAAGTACTTGTCCAATACTTGTTCACCGATATCATTTGTAATTGGATAGCGCTGATTGTAGTCTTGATACACCCACGGTACAACGACTGAAATGGCCACTTTTGGATTATCAGCAGGCGCATACGCAACAAGTGTTGTGTTATACGTCGCTGTGCCGCGTTTGCTTTTAATTGGGCCATCATAGAAGGATTGCGCAGTACCCGTTTTGCCAGCTGGATTGTATTTTTTATTGCCAAAGTTCGAATACGCTGTCCCTCTTGGGTTCTGCATCACAAGCTTGAAGCCTTGCTGTACACGCTTGATCTCAGCACTTGTCATATCGAGCTTATTCAATACATCCGGTTTAACGGATTCTGTCACAGCTCCAATGCCGCGCTGCGGATCTGGCTCTCTCACTTCTTTTACAAGCTGCGGACGTAAACGATACCCGCCATTTGCAATGGTTGACACGTATTGCGCCATTTGCAGCGGTGTAAACGTATCATACTGTCCAATCGCATAGTCAAGTAAAAGACCAGATTGTGTAGACGTTCCTCTATAGCCCGTTGCTTCATTTGGTAAGTCGATCCCCGTTTTCACCCCAAGACCAAATTTACTGAAATTGTAACGGAATGTATCAAATGCTTTCGTATCAATTGGGAGCGGCTGATTCTTACTGTATTTCCCTTTCCCAATCGCAATCGCTGTTTTAAACATATACACGTTTGACGAACGTTCTAGGGCCGTTAAATCATTAATGAGTCCCATATTTTGATAGGATTTCTTTGGCGGTGACTGAGCGATATAGAGCGGTTCATCATACTGAGTGCTGCCAATGTGAAGAACGCCTGTTTTATAACCTGTTAGTACAGTTGCCCCTTTGACAGCTGATCCCATCGCATACGATGATGTCATCGTTCCTAGTGCGTAGTCATCGAATTTATATTTTCCGTTTTTGTTTGTAATCTGTTTACCCGCAATCGAGAGAACCTCTCCATTTCTCGGGTCCATCATCACAACAAACGCACGATCAAGAAGCTCTGTTCCGCTTCTTTGCTTCGCACTTTTCAAGTTCTTTTCAATGATTTTTTCAACCGCTTTTTGCAGCTGAATATCAATCGTCAGCACAAGGTCTTTTCCGCTTTTACCTTCTGTTAAGACTTTAGAACTTGTGATATTGCCATCTTTATCGGTTGTATTCTGTTCTTTTTCTTTTTGGCCCTGCAGCACATCTTCATATTGATATTCAAGATAGCTTTTCCCTACACGGTCATTTCGGCTGTAACCAAGGGATAGGTAATGTTCAAGAAGTGACTGCGGTAGACCTTCATCACTTGAAGACACACTTCCGAGCATACTGCGAAGCAGTCCTTTATAAGGATAGCTGCGCGACCAGTCTGTTGTGACATCAACGCCTGGCAGCTCGTCCAAATGCTCAGAGACGTAAGCAATTTCGCTTGCCTTGACATTTTCATTTTTAATGAATTGAGGCGTGAGCGCATAACCTGCATCCATCTGCCTTTTAATCGCAAGCACTTGTAAATCTTTTTTCGTCAGTTGCTTTAATTCCTTGTCTGTGATGCGTTTCAGCTGAAGCTCATACAGTTTATCATCAGAGACCTTATCGTCACCCTTTAATTCGGATTCCTTTTGAACAAGCTTTTTCGCTTCATTTGGATGGGTTAAGATCCAAAAATCTTTTTTGTCACGATCTGTGATTTTCTTCGTGCTCACATGAATCATGTCCGCTAATTTTGTTGCCACTTTGAGCCGCTCTTCTTGTGAAGTCGTCGAGGTTCTCGTATATGTAATGGCATTTAGCGCTTTATTGCTGACGATCGTATTATAGTTTCGATCATAAATTTTTCCGCGCGGAGCAGATGAACTGACATTCACATCTTCCTGTTTTTCTGCTTGCTTTTTATAATCTTCTCCATTGACAATCTGCACAAAACCGAGCCTGACCACAACACCGGTAAAAATAATAAACGCAGCTAAAAATAATAGATTTAGCCGGATTGGAAGTGTTTTGCGCCCTTCCTTCGCGTCTTTTTTGTTTTTCTTGTTTCTCATCACATCACCTTTTCTATCAAGAAAGAAATGGCACCCCTTTTGTGTATAAAAGGTGCCATCATCATTTTAGCGGTTTTTCTATCATTTATCTAGAAATTTGATGTTCCAGTGGTAAGGAATTTTACCTTTCTCCCTTCATAAGGTTCGTTTGAGATACTGCCTTTTGACCGTCAGCTTCTTTTATATCCGCTGTTTTTCCTTTTAAATGAATATCTTTGACAAAATAATAAATGAGGGTGTGTCCCGCCCCTAGCACAACAAGTGAAGCAGGAATGCCGAGCTCATCACCGAGTAAAGTGACAGATAAAAGAAACAACACAATGGAGCAAATACGTCCAGCATTTAAAAAAAGTTCTCTGACGACAATATATTCAATTCGGGCTTTCCTTGCATATCTGGCATGTCCGATGACATCGTATGTTAAAGAGACATACGGAACAAGCAGAAGCGGATACCCGATCGCAATGGCTACCGCATACATAAGTAGTGATACATAGGACAAATGAAAGACGATTAAAAATAAAGCCCCGTATAAAATAAGTCCGCCAAGCATAATCGCTTTTTTGCGCCATTTTTTCTTCATCAAACGTGTAGCGAAAAAATAAGCAAAAAAGGCAACACCTGAATTGACTAAACCAAATGTTCCTAAAGCAAGCTCACTGTTTGTCGCAATAAACACAAAGACACTGATTAAAAAGACAAATACGCCTTCACGCAGCCCCTGAAAAAAGTGAGCCGTTGTGATCTTACGCCAATTCTCGTCTGCATGCCGCTCTTTCCAAATTTGCTTGATCATAAATTTCCCTTTTGACTGCCTTCTCTTAAGGAAAAAGCTCATCACAACCGCTAGTGAAAACAAAAAAAGCGATAAGGTGAAAATCACAGTATAACCCGTATCATCCGTTAATTGAGAAATGACAATCCCTGCAATCAGTGGTCCGATCATGCCAGCTGTAGAAGTGAGCACCCCTAGAAATCCATTGAAAAAATCTCTTGTTTCAGGTTCGGTAATCTCAAAGGTGAGTACGTTAAAAGCAAGCCAGTAAAACCCATAGCCGATTCCAAGTACACTCCCTAATAAAACAAGCCGTGCGGCCGCTTGTTCTCCTGCCATTAAGACAATTAAATAAAAAGCGGCTAAGAAGATGACACCGAAACGAAGAACAAACGCCCGATCTATCTTTTTAGCAAGACGTCCAGCAAATAAAAAGGTAATGGGCTGAAGCACAACAATCGCCAAATTATAAATCGCAAGATCCGTAAATCGTCCAGACTGTTTCCATAAATACACATTCACAAACGTATTCGAAAGCGCAATGGCAAGTGCGTATAATCCACCAATCGTGAGGAGGAGCAATAAATCTCTTGTGACATCCATGTCCCCGAACATTTTCTTTAATCTGCTCATATATTTCATTCTCCTTTTCTACACAATAGTCTGTCTCATCAAAAGGCAGATATGTAAAAAAAGGAGGGAAAATATAAAAAGACCCGCTCCCGGAGAGAAGCAGGTCTTTTTGAAAAAAATCATTTATTTAGCTTCGCTGTAAAGGCGAGCGACTTCATCCCAGTTCACAACATTCCAGAATGCTGAAATGTAATCAGGACGACGGTTTTGGTAGTTTAGGTAGTAAGCATGCTCCCAAACGTCTAGTCCTAGAATTGGTGTTTTTCCTTCAGTTAAAGGAGAATCTTGGTTTGGTGTGCTTGTGATTTCAAGTTTTCCGTTGTTTACAACAAGCCATGCCCAACCAGAACCAAAGCGTCCTGCAGCTGCTGCAGCGAAATCAGATTTGAATTTTTCAAATCCGCCTAATTCTTTTTCGATTGCATCTGCAAGTTCACCAGTTGGTGCACCGCCACCGTTTGGTGAAAGAAGCGTCCAGAATAATGAGTGGTTCGCATGTCCTCCGCCGTTGTTACGTACAGCTGTACGAATGTTTTCAGGCACAGAGTTTAAGTTAGCCACTAGCTCTTCAATTGATTGATCTTCAAGAGCTGATACACCTTCGATTGCTTTGTTTAAGTTTGTTACATATGTGTTATGGTGTTTTGTGTGGTGAATCGTCATTGTTTCCTTGTCGATATGTGGTTCTAATGCATCGTAAGCATATGGTAATTCTGGAAGTTTAAAAGCCATGGTTAAATTCCTCCTTAGAAATGTATGTACTGAAATGCTTCCTTAATAAGCAAGCAATTCACCCTAATCAAAGAGTATCAAAAGAAACGGCTTGTTTCAACGTTATTGCTCACGATCTGAAACATTTCAGTGTTTATTTTGTATTTAACCCATCAGAAAGAGGTTTAAACACCTATTTTTCATTTAACGAAGCACATAAAACAAAAAGATTCCCAGCATGAGTGCTTGAATCAATCCTTTGGCAAATACGCCTGACACAAAACCAATTAATGAGCCCAGCCCAACTTTCACACTTGTCTTCACATCTTTTTGATGAACAAGCAGCTCTGCGATGACACTGCCGATAAATGGTCCAATGATAATTCCTGCAATCGGAATGACAAAAGGACCGACTAATAACCCAATGGTGCTTCCCCAAATGGCCGCCCTGCTTCCGCCAAAGCGCCTGACCCCAATCAGGTTTGAAACATAATCCGCTGCAAATAAGACAGCTGTAAACATGGCTTGAATGAGCCAAAAGGTGAGCGTCAGCTGCTCAAAGCTAAACAAGAACCCATATAGAAGAAACCCAAGAACCATGAAAACCACACTAGGGATAATTGGATAGACAAGTCCCACAAACGCAATAATAAATGCACAGCCAATCAGAATCCAATACAGCACGTCCAAACTGCGGCCGCCTCCTTTTAATATGCTGTATACATTATGCCTCATTCCTTTTATCTTAACCAGCCATGAAGGCCGTACTTGTACTGAATGGATAGACATTGATACAATATGAGAAATAGAAAAGAATGTAGGAAGTGAAACGGTTGAACGTATTTAGTCTATTGTTAAAAGGAATTTATTCACCAAAAGATATTGCCAGAGCACGTTTTACTGGGATTGGAAAGGCCATCTTATTTCTCTTTATCCTTTCCATCATCGCAGCTGTTCCTCAGGGCTATCATATCAGCCAAGAGATTTCGAATGCGATGTCAGGATTTCAGCATGTGATCAAAAAAGAGTTACCTGACTTTTCAATTGAAAAAGGAACACTACAAGCGGATCAAAGCGCTCCGATAGAAAAAGAAGAGAACGGCATCACGATTATCTTTGACCCAGCTGAAAAAATAACATCAAGTGAGCTTGAATCAAAACAAACAGCCATTGCCTTATTAAAAGAAAAAGCAGTGATTGCCATTGATGGACAAATGACAGATATCCCATACCAGCTTCTTGGCGGAACACTCACAAAAGATGAACTCGCCCGCGTCACAAACCAGAACCAAGCGATCATTATCCCTGTCATTTGTGTACTGCTGTATCTATCAACGGCCGCACTCATGTTCATCAGCGCAACATTTCTAGCGATGCTTGGTACATTTATGAAACGGATGCAGCAAAAAGAGCTGTCCTTTCAAATGCTTTGGAAGCTCTCTGCCTACTCACTCACATTAACAACCGTCTTTTTCGCCATTATGAGTGCGTTGAATACCCCTGTTGCCAACTCATTTTTGTTAAATTGGGTGATTAACTCTATCTTCTTATACCTTGTCTTAAAAGAAATACCTGCGAAAAAATAAATCACTTGTCAAAAGCAACTGAAAGCTCTCCAAGCCGGGGAGCTTTCAGTTTGTAAACAAAGTCTATAAGCTGCATTCCACTGATCCAAGTGATTTTTATGAAAGGCTGACTAGAACTCACTAGCACCCCCCTTTGTCGCTTTTGCACTCTTTTGGTTCTATCATTTCTGGACATGCATACACTGAAGTAAACTCTTAAAAGCGGTGAGCGAAATGCGGCGAATGATTTTTTTACTAATCAGTTTGTTTGTCCTCTTTATCATCTTTTTTGATTTGAAAAATGGAACCATTCCTGTTCGGGAAAATCCTGCTGTTCCCGCCAGCGCCTTTCAAGCATCTGAAAAAAAAGCGTATAAGACAGTCACTGTCAAGCAGGGTCAAACCGTCGTATCAATCGTACAAACGAGTAAGCCACTCGATGAAGTCATTGAAGATTTTGAAGCACTGAATAAAGGCGTCAAAGCGAATGAAATTCGGGCGGGCAGCACATACAAGTTTCCCGTCTATAAGAGATAAAACGTTAATTCCTTGTCATTCATATAAAGAGACTGTTACAATATGAAATGTAAAACACGTCGTACACTGCAAATGAATTGCATGTACACTAAGGAGCGATTGACAAGTGAGTGAAGTCACACATCGTACAAAAACGCGTCCCGTCAAAGTGGGACCTTTAACTATAGGTGGAAACAATGAAGTCGTCATTCAAAGTATGGCTACAACCAAAACACATGATGTCGAAGCGACAGTAGCTGAAATTAAGCGTCTAGAAGAAGCCGGCTGTCAAATCGTGCGTGTCGCATGCCCAGATGAGCGTGCAGCAAATGCGATTGCAGATATTAAAAAACAAATCAACATTCCGCTTGTTGTCGATATTCATTTTGACTACAAGCTTGCACTGAAAGCCATTGAAGCAGGTGCAGACAAAATCCGAATCAACCCTGGAAACATCGGAAGACGAGAAAAAGTCGAAGCCGTTGTCAAAGCAGCAAAAGAAAAAGGCATTCCGATTCGCATTGGGGTAAATGCAGGTTCATTAGAGAAAAAAATTCTTGATAAATACGGCTACCCAACAGCAGATGGTATGGTAGAAAGTGCACTGCATCACATTAAAATTTTAGAAGACCTAGACTTTCATGACATCATCGTCAGTATGAAAGCGTCTGATGTAAACCTTGCCATTGAAGCGTACGAAAAAGCAGCAAAAGCGTTTGACTATCCGCTTCACCTTGGGATTACAGAGTCAGGCACTTTATTTGCAGGTACAGTCAAAAGTGCAGCGGGTCTTGGCGCTATCTTGAATATGGGTATTGGGAACACACTCCGCATTTCATTAAGTGCTGACCCAGTCGAAGAGGTCAAAGTAGCACGTGAATTATTAAAATCATTTGGTCTTGCAGCAAATGCAGCCACACTGATCTCTTGTCCAACTTGTGGACGAATTGAAATTGACCTCATTAGCATTGCAAATGAAGTCGAAGAATATATTTCTAAAATCAAAGCACCGATCAAAGTAGCTGTTCTCGGCTGTGCTGTAAACGGTCCGGGTGAAGCGCGTGAGGCTGATATCGGCATCGCTGGCGCTAGAGGTGAAGGCCTCTTATTCCGCAAAGGTGAAATTGTTCGGAAAGTGCCAGAAGAAACAATGGTCGAAGAACTGAAAAAAGAAATAGATAAAATTGCTGAAGAACATTATGCGAAAATGGAAGCTGAAAAAGCAAAACATGCGAACGCATAACAAAAAACGCCTGACGTCACTGTCAGGCGTTTTTCTGTTTCCTGTTAAAAGAACGGGGTAATAAATATCCCAAGGATAACGGAAACAATTCCGATCCCGATTGACCACGCGCCAAGCGCATGTGCTCCTTTTCTTCTTGCCATATAACCAACAACGATTGCCGCTACTCCTAATAGCACCGGCAAGACAAATAGTGAGATAATCGCAATCGCGAGTGCTGTATAGCCTATCCCCTTACTGCCTGAATCGTCACCTGCATGGTCACGTTTGCGTCTGTCTTCTCGATCTCTTGATGCTTGATATGGCTCTGCAATTTCAGCAGCTGTTTCCTCTAAATAGCCATCATCATTACTAAAGTGTGTGTCGATTTCACGATCATTTCTTCTGAAATCCTTGTCTCTTTCCATGATCAATTCCCCCTTTTGGTTAATAGAAAGGAGCTTTTTTAGTATGAGCAAAAATGTCTGTTTCATGTTTGCTAAAACTTGCTGGAATTGTGAATTGATTATGTTACACTTTAAGAGTATAAATATGAGGAGTGTGGGCATGTTACGTTTAGGAATTGATATTGATGGCACAGTGACGGCGCAGGACACCTTTGTTCCTTACTTAAATGAGTCGTTCCAATGCGCCATCACACTAGATGATATGACGGAATATGATTTGACGAAGCTTTTGAAGATTTCAAATGAAGAATTTTGGGGCTGGATGGATCAGTATGAGCCTCTTATCTATAAACAGGCGAAGCCTGCCGAGGGTGCAAAGGAAATCCTCGATCAAATGAAACATCATCATAAATTAATTTATATCACAGCCAGAAGGCAGCATCACAAAGATGTGACTTATACATGGTTTCAAGAAAATCACGTGCACTATGATGACATTGAGCTTGTTGGCGGTCATCATAAGCTGGAAGCTGTTCAAAAACACAAGATTGATGTGTTTTTCGAGGATCATCATGGTAACGCGACAATGATTGCGAAAGAGGCTGACATTCCAGTCATTCTTTTTAACTCACCCTATAATCAAATGCCAACTGATGACAGAATCATTCGTGTGAGCAGCTGGCAAGAAGCGTCTCAATGGATCAAACAATACGAACAACGTCTGCAAACTGCATACTAATGTATGGAATAGAAACAAGCCGGTACGTTTAATGTATCGGCTTGTTTGATGGGTTGAAATGCTCTTCTTTCATTAAGAAATGATGGAGTGCCCCGATCATGCCCGCCTGATTGAGGTGATGGCATGTGCCAAGCTTCACCTGAATGTTTTTCCAGGCATGCAGTGTATGTAAGTGCTTCTGAATATTTGGAATCAAGTCCTCCCTTGCACTCACGCCGCCGCCAATGAGAATTTTCTCTGGATTGAGGACAGTTGCAACATTGTAAATGCCGATGGCGATTCGTTTGTACCACTGATCTACCAGCTTCTCAATGGCCGGATCATGTTTGGCTTTTTCAAAAATCTCTTGACCGACTATTTGTTGACTTTGCGGAATTCCTTGCAGGTCCTTATAGCTTCGTATTAAACCAGCCGTTGAAGCGCTGCTGTTGAGTGTCGTAAACTGACCGTTTTCTGTTTCTGTCAGCATCATGCCAAATTCACCGCCGCGAAATGAGGCTCCGCGAACGAGCTGGCCGCCAGCAAAAATACCGCCGCCAACACCAGTGCCGAGCGTCATACAAATAAAGCTGTCACACTCTTTTGCATGACCGCTATATTTTTCAGCCAGGGCTGCACAGTTCGCATCATTTTCTACTTCCACACGAAGAGAAGTCCTTTCTTCCAAGAGCGTTTTCACATTTTGTCCATGCAAGGCAATAATCGCTCCTGCAAATTCCGTATAGCCGGTTTGACTGTCTACAAAACCTGGAAGACTAATGGCGATCCCTTCTACATCCCAAGACGCTTGATACTCCTGAACCACGTCCTCCATTGCCTCTAAAAATGGTTCAAGTTGCCGGCAGTTCGTTTCATAGTCACCGCTCGTCATCAGCTCCCCTTTCTGATTCATTAATCCATGTTTTGTTTTTGTGCCGCCTACATCGAACACAGCATAATACCCCACGTTTGACCCCTCCCTCTATTCCAAAAGACTCAAGTTTGCTTGAACTATGACCTTTGATCTCATTTTAATGAAACAGCCACTCGTTGTAAAACGTTTTCAAAACGACAAAACAAAAAGCCAGCGCATTGGCTGGCTTCAGATGGTTGACAAAGGGCTAAAATGATCTTTATTTTAGTCCTTTGTCTTCTTTTCAGCGTGACATGAAAACCTTTGCAGTCTAGGAAGGACGAGTACCGGCGCGGAGCGAATTTAAGATTCGTGAGCACCGGCACGCAGGACTGACAAAGAATGCGAGGGTTTGTCTACACGCTAAAGCCAGCGCATTGGCTGGCTTTCCTACGAGTGAACTTCCTTCGGTTCACAAGAAGGGCACGTTCCGTATATTTCAAATTTATGTCCGCTGATGTGATAATCCTCTAGATCAGCGTCAAGCTTGTCCATTGGACAGGCATCAATTTCCTTTGTTTTACCGCATGCAAGGCAAATAAAGTGATGATGGTGATGAGAGAACGAACATTTAAAACGGAACAATTTCTCACCTGATAATTCGGTTGTCTCTAATATCCCAAGATCTTCATATAAAGACAGGTTTCGATAAATGGTATCAAAGCTAAGACCTGGGTAATCTTCACTTAATGCCGTTAACACATTTTTAGCGGTCAAGTATTTGTCAGAATCAGAAAACAATTGAAGCATATCCTCACGTTTGCTTGTATATTTGTAGCCTTTTTCCTTTAATAAATCAAGCGCTTCTTGTACGTTCAAGATGATTCCCCCTTCTGAATTTTCCAATACTGATACACCCGATTAAAATCAAAATGGACAGCATCACAATGGTTCCGCCCGGCGCTAAATCAAGATAATAGCTTAAGATCAATCCGGTCATGACAGACAATTCACCAAACAAGATCGAAAGAAAAATCGCCTGTTTAAACCCTTTAGCAATCCGAATACTTGCCGCAACAGGCAGCGTCATGAGGGCAGACACAAGGAGTGTACCTACAATACGCATCGATGCCGCAATGACGAGTGCGACAACTAAAATAAAAATGAAATGAATCCATTTTGCTGAAATACCAGAAGCCTTTGCGTGTTCTTCATCAAAAGAAAGCAAAAACAATTCTTTATATAAAAGCACAACCACTAGCACCACAACAAGTGAGATCCCAACAATGATCCAAAGATCCAGTCTCGAAACCGCACTAACGCTTCCGAACAAATAACTGAACAGGTCGGTATTAAAGCCATTAGCAAGTGAAATAAAAATGACGGAAATTCCGATACCACCCGATAGGATAATTGGAATGGCCAGCTCCTGATAATGCTTATACACAGAGCGCAGACGTTCAATAAACAATGAGCCGGCAACAGAAAACGCCATCCCTAAGTAAAGCGGGCTCACCCCTGTCAGCAGTCCAAACTTTTTATCAAGAAATAAACTCGCTGCAATCCCCGCAAGTGACACGTGACTAAGGGCATCGGCAATAAGCGAGAGCCTCCTGACAACAATAAATACACCAAGTAAGGGCGCAATAAAACCAATCAGCATCCCTGCAATAAATGCATTTTGTAAAAATTCGTAATGAAAAAATGGAAATAGCATTATTCATGTCCCCCATGATGGTGATGATCGTGATGAATCACTTGAATGTCATGTCCGTAAAATTGAGATAGCGCTTGATCATCCATTGAATCAAACGTTTTCGCATCTCCATGAAAATGAAGTGTCTGATTTAAACAAGCCACATGGGTAACTTTGTCAGAAACGGTTCCCACGTCATGTGTGACGAGAATTAAAGACATGCCTTTTTCTTTATTCAATGTTTCCAATAGCTGATAAAAGCCCTCTACTGTTTTTTGGTCTACTCCAACTGTCGGTTCATCTAATATGAGCAGCTTCGGCTGACTGACGAGCGCACGGGCAATAAATGCACGCTGCTGCTGACCGCCTGAAAGCTCCCCAATGTTTTGATGCTTTAAATCTTGTATACCAACTGAGCGAATGGCCTCTTCCACTTGAAGTTTATCCTGCTTACTCATTCGTTTAAATAAACCAATCTTCGCCGTTAAACCACTTGCAACGACCTCGTATACAGAAGCAGGAAACCCTGTATTAAAGCTATTCGCTTTTTGAGAAACAAATCCAATTTGATCCCAGTCTCTAAATTTTTGAGCAGGCGTGCCAAACAGCTTCAATTCACCTTGCTGTGGTTTGATCAGCCCAAGCAGGCATTTTAATAAGGTTGTTTTACCAGATCCATTCGGTCCAACAAGTGCTAGAAAGTTTCCTTCCTCTACTGTTAAATGAATGTGATCTATGACATTTCGCTGACCATAAGAATACGAGATGTCCTTCATTTCAATAATTGGCTTTGCCATGAATCTTTCCACCTTTAATCCAATATAAAAAGAATGATTACGATTTATACAACAAAAAGAAAATGGCAAAAGCCATTTTCTTTGTCCATACATACATTTCATTATATAAAAGAAAGATAAAAAAGTAAAATAAAAGCTAATGAATGGCTGTTTTGAATTTACCGCCTTTTGTTTCATGCGTATCCATAATCGTAATAAATGCTTGACCATCTATTTCAAATACGATAGATTTCAACTTTGTAATTTCAAGTCTCGTCACAACGGCGTAGATGACATCTTTTTCTTCATCTGTATAGCCGCCTTTTCCTCTAAGCTTGGTTGTTCCCCTGCCAAGACGATGAAGGATTGCATCTGAAATTTCATCATAATAATCCGATACGATAATGACAGCTTTTGTTTCATCAAGCCCTTGAATAACAGCATCAATTGTTTTCATTGCCAAATAATATGTCATGACAGAATACATAGCTTGCTCTGGTCCGAAGACAAAGCCCGCCCAAATAAAAATGAACACATTGACGATCATGACAAACTCACCGACGGAAAAAGGAATTTTTTTCGTTAAAAGAATTCCAAGGATCTCTGTTCCGTCCATTGAGCCCCCATTACGTATCACAAGTCCAACACCAAATCCAAGTAACAGCCCCCCAAATACAGTGGCTAAAATCGGCTGTGTTGTAAATGCCTCTACATGATGAAGTGAAGATTCAATCACGGCCAAGCTGACAATTCCAATCACAGTGGAAATCAAAAAGGTTTTCCCAATATGTTTGTATCCTGATATCATAAATGGAATATTCAAAATGACAACAATCGTCGCAAAGTTAATGAATGGGTTATCTGTAAAGAGGTAATCCAAAATAAGCGAGATGCCGATGATGCCTCCATCAATAATATTGTTTGGCACTAAAAATAATTCAATACTGACTGCTGCACACGCAGCTCCTACTAGAATCAGAAAAATTCTCAAAATAAAATGAGGCACTGATTCCTTTCTATGTTGTTTACTATTTGCCATACGTTCTCCCTTCTACACTTGTTAAATTTTCAATGAACATGTTATTCACTTTACTATTTTATCATTTCACAGAGTAAAATAAAATTTTTTGCACATTTTCCGTTTTCGCCCATACATTGTTACAGAGGGGAGGAATGGAATTGATTTTAATTCAGAAAATTGTACTGCAGCGGCTCAATCAGATCACGGCAAATGATTTGTTAAGGTATGCAAAACAGTACGGAGTCAGCTTAACATCCAGTCAGGCCGCTGAGGTTGCCAAACTGATGAATGGGAAAAACGTCAATATTTTTAATGATGCAGAGCGCAGCCGGCTGCTTAAGCAAGTGGAAGCGATTACTTCTAAACAGACAGCACAGACCGTCAATGATCTGTTTAACCAGTTTACAAGTTAGACAAAAAAGGGCCGCATTTAGCGGCACCTCATCACGTTGCATTCTTTTTTATTGACCCGTAATTTTATCTAGTAGACCTTCATCAAATTGCTTTTCTTTCAGCATCGCAATTTCGAATTTGTAAGGTGGTTTTTTGTTCTTTTTATCTTCACCTACATAAGGCGTTTCTAGAATCTTCGGCACATCTTGAAGCTGTGGATGATGAACAATATAGCTCAGGGCATCAAAACCAATTTCGCCAAAACCGATATTTTCATGTCGGTCTTTTCTTGCGCCTTGTACATTTTTACTATCATTGATATGAAGAACTTTGATTCGGTCAATCCCGACAATTCGATCAAATTCTTCTAGCACACCATCAAAGTCACTCACAATGGAATAACCCGCATCATGCGTGTGACACGTATCAAAGCAGACAGAAAGTGCTTCGTTATGTGTCACACCGTCGATAATTTGGGCAAGCTCTTCAAAGCTTCTTCCGCACTCTGAGCCTTTACCTGCCATTGTTTCAAGTGCAATTTGAACCTCCTGCCCTTTCACAATGACTTCATTTAAGCCTTCAATGATTTTTTGAATGCCAGCTTCTGCACCTGCACCCACATGTGCACCCGGATGAAGAACAATTTGTTTCGAACCAAGTGCTTCCGTACGCTCAATTTCTGAACGGAGGAAATCCACTCCAAGCTCGAATGTAGCGGGATTAACGGTATTGCCGATATTGATGATATAAGGGGCATGAACGACGATATCTGTCATGCCATGCTCCTTCATATGAGCTTGTCCAGCTTCAATATTGAGATCTTCAATTTTTTTACGGCGTGTATTTTGCGGTGCACCCGTATAAATCATAAAAGTATTTGAACCATAAGAGGCAGCTTCCTCACTCGCTGCAAGAAGCATATGTTTTCCACTCATGGATACGTGTGATCCAATCTTCAACAATGTTTCCCCCTACTTTCCGTTACGCTTTGACTTTCTACGCTCTTGTCTTTTGATCTTATCCATCTCACGTGTCATTTTCTTTTTATATCCAGGTTTGACGGCTTTCGGTTTTCTGACAAGACGCTTTGCTTTTTCTTCAATTTCATTTGGTGCTTTTTTACGTCTTTGACGCTTCAAACGATCATCTGCATCTCGCCATTCGCCATGAACAATTGTTTTGTTTTCAAAGACAACACCCATTTTTTCAATTTGAACGAGTGCATCCTCATCAGCGAGATCATAGATGGTCATCGCAATGCCAGATGAACCAGCGCGAGCCGTTCTTCCCACACGGTGAACATAAAAATCAAGATCAGATGGAAGCTCATAGTTGATCACGTGGCTGACACCCTTAATATCAATTCCGCGGGCAGCAAGATCAGATGCTACAATATAAGTGAACTCCAAATCTTCAATTTGTTTCATCACTTTTTTACGTTCACGCGGTGTTAATCCGCCATGAAGCACGCCAATTTTCATTCCTTTTTCCTGTAGGAATGAGGCGATTTCATCAACAGTTGCTTTCGTATTGGCAAAGATAATCCCTAAATAAGGCTGTACATTCGTCACCATTTCATGGAGCAGCTTTAATTTGTCACGCTGTTTAGATGGGACTAAAATATGCTGAATGTTTTCAGCCGTAATCCGTCTCGGTTCAACGTGAGCATATTTCGGATTATCCATATATTTTTTGAGGAAAGGCTTTAGCTTTTCTGGAATAGTTGCTGAGAACACAAGCATTTGCAGCTGTTCTGGCATTTGCGCACCAATACGGTCTACATCTTCTAAAAAGCCCATATCCAGCATGAGGTCTGCTTCATCAATGACAAGAGATGTCGCTTTGTACACATTCAGCGCTTGCTCATGAATAAGATCAGCAATCCGACCAGGAGTGCCGACCACTAAATGCGGCTGGTTCTTTAGCTTTTGAATAGATTTCTGCTTGTCCGTTCCACCAATGTAAAGCTTTGCCTTGATTTCTTCTTCTGGAGATGTATTTTTTAAGATGGTTTGGGCTTCTTTAAAAATTTGATTCGCTAATTCTCGTGTAGGTGCAGTAATGACCACCTGCACTTGCTCTTTGCTTGGATCAATTGAATGAATCAGGGGCAATAAGTATGCATGGGTTTTTCCCGTTCCTGTTTGTGACTGCCCAATCACGCTTTCTCCTTTTAAAACAGCAGGGATGATTCTTTTTTGAATATCAGTCGGCTCATAAAAGCCCAGTTCATGAATAGCATCTATAATAAAAGGCTTTAATTCATATGTCGTAAATTTCGTTTCTTTCATGTTTTCACTCCTTAAGGCAATGCCTTTTTGCTCATCTCCTCATTATAGCTGATTTTCAGCAAAAAAACCATGTCCGCTTTTCTTACAGGAAACCAATTGATGCTTCCTTGCATAACCTATGAAGAGAAAGAGAATGCAGTAAGGGAGGTACAAGTATGTTAGGGCAAAGGCCTATGGGCGATTTTCAGCCGCATCGTCCCTCACGCCGGCACCTTGGAAATGGCGGACAGCCCGGGATATTTCAAAGGAGACAGCAGGCTCCTATCGAACAGCCTTTTCAAGGGCAGGGAAATCAATTTCAACAAATGATGCCTCGCTCTCCGTCTGTACAGGGCGGCGGTTTGCGCGGGATGGGCGGGATTCCAGGAGGCGAAAGCCGCGCACTTGGCGGCGGAGCGGGAATTAAGGGCATGCTCGCAAAATTTCTGCCTGGAGCTGGAGGTGCAGGGATCTCTGGAGGTGGTGCGGGATTACAAGGAATCCAGAGCTTCACAAATCCTGCGACCCTCTCAAGTATGTTAGGAAATGTACAAAAAGTACTCGGTATGGCGCAGCAGTTCACGCCAATGATTCAGCAATACGGCCCTTTAGTTAGAAATCTGCCTGCCATGATTAAGCTCTACAGCCAGCTCGGCAGCGCGGATGATGATGAGACGAATGACAATGATTCAAATGCAGAACCAAAAGAAATTGGAGAAGAACTAGACGTGCAGCATAAAGAAACAGCAGAGGTCAATGAAATAGATGATATAAAAGAAGAAGAAGAAGATCCAGAGGACATTCTTGTCAAAAAGACAGCTTCACACTCACCTGCTCCTGTCATCAAACCGAAAAAAAGAGTGGGCAGTTCAGTACCAAAACTATATGTCTAGCGGTCTTTTAAAGGTGAAGTGTTGAACGTGTATAACAATCTTTGATATATGCGCTTACTTTGGCTATAATGGAAGAAAGAGAATGATCAAAAGCCGTTTTTTACGGCTTTTTATATTGTTCTTCTCTAGCAGCACTTCCCTACAGGAGGACGAATAGATGAATGTAATTAAAATATCGCCGCGTGGCTATTGCTATGGCGTTGTAGATGCAATGGTCATTGCTAAAAATGCCGCACTTGATAAAAACTTGCCACGCCCAATTTATATATTAGGTATGATTGTGCACAACAAACATGTCACAGATGCCTTCGAACAAGATGGGATCTACACATTAGACGGACCAAACCGTCTGGACATTTTAAAGCAGGTTGAAAGCGGAACAGTCATTTTCACCGCTCATGGCGTATCCCCTGAGGTTCGTCAAATCGCAGAAGAAAAAGGCCTTGTTACCATTGATGCGACCTGTCCAGATGTTACGAAAACACACGAACTTATTTCAGAAAAAACAGCTGATGGTTATGACATTATTTATATCGGGAAAAAGGGTCACCCCGAGCCTGAAGGAGCTGTCGGTGTCGCCCCTGACCGAGTCCACCTTGTTGAAACAGAAGCCGACATCGAAGCGCTCGATTTAACGTCAGATAAACTGCTTATCACCAATCAGACAACAATGTCTCAGTGGGACGTCCATGATTTGATGGAGCTGATTAAGGAAAAATATCCTCATGTCGAGTACCATCAAGAAATTTGCCTTGCAACACAGGTACGTCAGGAAGCTGTTTCACAGCAAGCCGGTCAAGCCGATCTCACCATTGTGGTAGGCGACCCGAAAAGTAACAACTCAAATCGTCTGGCTCAAGTGTCAATGGAGATTGCAGGAACGCAGGCTTACCGTATTGGTGACCTAAGTGAACTAAAGCTTGAATGGCTAAAAGGCGTAAAAACCGTTGCCGTTACGGCTGGTGCTTCCACACCGACACCTATTACAAAAGAAGTCATCCGCTTTTTAGAAAACTATGAACCGGATGATGAATCGACTTGGAAGATCGAACATGCTGTTCCTCTTTCTAAAATATTACCTCGCGTGAAAACGAAAAAATAAGAAAACGTCAGAGCTGCTATGCTCTGACGTTTTTTGTTTATACAAATTGAAATGGGTTCGTGTTCGATTCAGACACAAAGAGCTGCACATCATACTTTTGATCTGCACATAGAGATTGCAGCTTTGCCTTCACGCCCTCTTTCATGATCTTTTCTGCGTAATGACCTGGGTCCACTACATTTAGCCCAAGCATCATAGCATCGTGAGCGACATGGAAATAAAGATCTCCTGTCACATACACATCAGCACCCATTCTTTTCGCTTGATGGATGTATTTATTTCCGTCTCCTCCAAGCACAGCTACTTTTTTTACGACGGCTTCTTGATCTCCTACAAAACGAGCTCCATTCACATCTAGCTTCGTTTTCACAAATTGTGTGAAGTCTCTAAGTGTCATCGGTTCTCTTAATTCTCCAATGCGGCCAAGACCTTTTTGAATAGGAGGAAGATCCGTCGTGTGTACACTGTAAGCCACTTCTTCATAAGGATGCGCTTTGATCATTTCACGAATCACTTGTTTCTCAATACTTGCAGGGAAAATGGTTTCGATTCGTACTTCTTTCACAAATTCCAGTTTACCCGTCTCACCAATAAATGGCGCAGCTTCTTCTGATGGCAGAAAACTGCCTGTCCCTTCATTTGAAAAAGCGCAATGACTGTAGTTGCCAATATGGCCAGCTCCCGCATTTCCTAAAGCCGTTCTGACGGCCTCTTCAAATTCCACTGGGACATACAAGGCTAGCTGCTTGATTGGGTCTTCATATGTTGGAACGAGCACTCGTGTGTCCCCAAGCTCTAAAGCTTCAGCAAGCAAGTCATTGACCCCTCCATCAGCCACGTCTAAATTTGTATGTGCCACATACACCGCAATATCATGTTTGATGCATTTTTCAATGATCCGTCCAGCCGGCTGATCTGTCACCACATGCTTTAATGGACGGAAAATCGGCGGATGGTGGGCAATGATGAGATCCACATTCCGTTCAATCGCCTCATCTACCACATTTTCTAATACATCCAAGGTGATCATGACATTGGTCACTTTTTTATTCAACGTCCCAATCTGAAGCCCAATTTTATCCCCTTCCATCGCATATTCCTTTGGTGAAAATTGCTCAAATAATTGGATGATTTCATGTCCGTTCACTGTTTTAGCCAACAGTCAAAACCTCCTTTAATATCTTTATTTTCGCATTCAGCTCTTTCAGGCGCTCTTTGTTCTCTTCCGTTGGCGCGGCCTTTTGAATTTGCTTTTCTATATTCTCCATGTGCTGAAGCTCTTGCCTCCACTTGCGACAGAAGACGTCATTTTGCTTTTTGGCAAGAAATGGACCAACTAGCATACCTGTTTCAATGGACATGCCTTCATAGGCTTTATCTTTGTCGCCTTTTTCTGCAATGATGATTTCGTATATTTTGCCATCCTCTTCTAAGATCACTTCATCCATCAGTTCATACTCCTCTTGATAGAGCCATAAACGAATATGGTGAGCGTGGATATTAGGCTGTAGAATGAGCCGCTCCTCCCCTGTGAGCTTATGCTTGCCCTCGTTTAGAATGCTTGCAATGAGTGCCCCGCCCATCCCTGCAATCGTTACAGCATTCACCTCGCCCTTTTCAATCACTTCAAGGCCATTTCCTTTTCTGACCGAAATCTGTCCATCTAATTCAAGTCTATGTACTTGCTGCTTCGCAGATTGAAGCGGTCCATCTGTAATCTCACCAGCAATGGCTTTCACGGCTTTATGATGCAAGATCGCATAGCATGGCAAATAAGCATGATCTGAGCCGATATCAGCAAAGACAGCCTCTTTTGGTAAAAAGTCTGCGACTCTTTTTAATCGTTTTGACAAATTCATTTCATTCATACATATCACTACTTTTCTTTAATGTTCATACTTGTCTATCTTATATAAATTATGGACTTTTTAAAAGTTGTTTTCAAATGAAAAAAGCTCTTCTTATGAAAAAGAGCTTTTTGCGCTTTATTATTTAATTTTGGATACCCATTCCGCCATTTCATCCAGCTTTTCATTCGGAATTAGTCCGCCTGGCATTCCGTTTCCGCCTTCTTGAATTTTCTTCTTAATGTCTGCCACTTCAAGCTTGTCGCCAACACCTGTTAATGCAGGACCGGCGCCGCCTTCATAGTTTTCCCCGTGACAGCTAATACAGTTCTGCTTATACAATTCTTCCGGCGTCGCATTTGCTGTCTCTTCTTGCTGTTGCTCTTTACCCCCTGAGGCAATTTTTTCTTCATCTTTCAGCCCCTTCATTGATAAGAAAAAAGTGAGTCCAATTCCTAAAATGGCAATCAATAAGAATGGTATAAGTGGATTCCGTTTCATTTCTTTCATCCTCCCCTTTGTGAAAAACCCCTTTTGAGACTATGCAAACAATTCTAATTCTACTTTAATTTTACAAAAAGTAAACGAATTATGATATAAAACTTTGGCCAAGTTCACAGATTAGACAAAAATAAATCAAGATGAGAAATGAAGCCTTCAGCACATTTTGATGTATTTTTAATACATCTTTTCTCTAAGAACGTTGCAAATTCATTTGTTATTCAGTAAAATATAATCAGATTGAAAAAAGCGTTTTCATTTTGATGAAGAAAGAACGGATCTCTTTCAAGATCCGTCCGGTTTCTATTCTAAGAAGTCTTTTAATCGTTTACTTCTGCTAGGGTGTCTTAATTTACGAAGAGCTTTCGCTTCAATTTGTCGAATACGCTCTCTTGTTACGCCAAACACCTTTCCAACCTCTTCTAACGTGCGTGTTCTTCCGTCATCTAATCCGAAACGTAGTCTCAGCACATTTTCTTCACGGTCCGTTAGCGTATCTAATACATCTTCCAGCTGCTCTTTTAAGAGCTCATATGCAGCATGGTCAGATGGAGAAGTCGCCTCTTGGTCTTCAATAAAATCACCAAGATGCGAGTCATCTTCTTCACCAATAGGTGTTTCTAAAGATACAGGCTCTTGCGCAATTTTAAGAATTTCTCTTACTTTCTCTGGTGTTAAATCCATGTCTTCAGCAATTTCTTCTGGCGTTGGTTCTCTGCCTAGATCTTGCAGAAGCTGTCTTTGAACACGGATCAATTTATTAATGGTTTCCACCATATGAACTGGAATCCGAATCGTTCTCGCCTGATCGGCAATAGCACGTGTGATCGCCTGTCTAATCCACCAAGTCGCATATGTTGAGAATTTGTATCCTTTGCGGTAATCAAACTTCTCAACTGCCTTCATGAGACCCATGTTTCCTTCTTGAATCAAGTCAAGGAACAACATACCACGACCAACGTAGCGTTTTGCAATGCTGACAACGAGACGAAGGTTCGCTTCCGCTAATCTTCTTTTTGATTCCTCATCGCCTTCTTCGATCTTTTGAGCATACGTAATCTCTTCTTTAGCAGATAACAAATTGACGCGACCGATCTCTTTTAAGTACATACGAACAGGATCATTAATTTTGACACCTGGTGGTACGCTTAAATCGTTCAGGTCAAATTCTTCTTCTGCTTTAGCCAGCTGCTGAACATTTGGGTCTTCCGTCTCTTCGTTTTCACTGATGAGCTCGACACCCTGTTCGCCTAAGTATTCATAGTATTCATCCATTTGGTCTGATTCAATTTCAAAGCTAGACATACGCTCTGCAATTTCTTCGTATGTTAAAACGCCCCGTTTTTTACCCGTTTCAGTGAGCTTATCTCTCACCTGTTCAAAGGTTAATTCAGTTTCGGTTTCGTGGGCTTGTTTATCAGCCATTATGGATCCCTCCTTCCAAAGCTTGCAACGAATTCTAAAGTAACTTGCGATTTGCTTCCGCTCTGCTTTTCTCTCTCTATCAAACAGAATGAGCAAATAGGAATAAAATAAATAATGATGAAGGCAAGATGCTTGCGGTCTTATGCTCCTCCCATAAAGGATTCATTGCCAGCCGTAAGTCTTGTCATAAATAGTAGACGTATTACTTCAGCGAACGGTTCAACTGAATAATTTCTTTTGCAAGTGTTGCCGCTTTGAAGAAATCTTTTTGCCTCTCCGCCTCTGCACGTTCTAGTTCTTTTTCCTTTATCATTGACAAATTCCGATGATTCAACACTTTTTTAACATAATCACTTAATTCAGCTTCACTTAGTTCGTCTCCAACTTGAATCATCAATATATCCGTCAGAAGCTGATTCATCACATCATCTTCAATACGGTTCATCAGGTGCTGCGGAGTCGGTTCTTTGCCTTCTTCATACAACGCATAAATGTACGTTGCCAGCGCCCTGTGGGAATCTATATTAAATTCAATCCCTACCCGATCAAGCACTTTGCGAATCACATCATCGCTTTTTAACATATGTGCTAGCAGCATTCTCTCTGCGTTTTCATATGCCGGCCTTAGACGCTTTCTTCTCACCTGTGTTGAAAGGTGTGCGCGCCTTTTCTCAAGCCCGTTTTCTGCTTGCGAGCTCTTGGCTTCTTGCCGCTGCTGCTTTTCAAACAGCTCCAATTGTTCCCTTAATGAGTCAAGTGAGATGGAGAACTCTCCAGCAAGCTGTTTCATGTAAATCTCTTGTTCCAAGGAGCCGTTTAACCGGCTGATTTCTCGGAGAACCTGCTTCATATAAGCAAGGCGGTCTCCTTCATCCGATAAATTCTTTCCTCTTCGGAAAAAATTCATCTTAAATGTCATGAGTGTCACACTTGCATCTATGATGTCATTCCTAAATTTTTCGCCGCCATATTTACGAATATAATCATCTGGATCGAGTCCATCTGGCACCATGGCAACGCGAACTTTACATCCTCTTTTCCCAAGCAAATCTGATGCTTTCATGGTCGCTTCATATCCGGCTGTGTCAGAGTCATAGCATAGGATGATCTCTTCTACGTTCCGCCTCAGAAGCTTTACGTGCTCTTCTGTTAAAGACGTACCCATTGTTGCAACACTTTCGCCAACACCAGATGTGACGGCCGAGATGACGTCAGCAAATCCTTCGAAAAGGACGACCCGCTCGCGTTTTCTAATATGCATACGCGCGTCATGAAAGTGATAAAGCAGCTTACTTTTATGAAAAAGTGGCGTTTCAGGACTATTCATATATTTAGGCTGTTGATGACCAAGCGATCTTCCGGAAAAAGCGACGACCGTTCCATGATGATCATGAATGGGAAACATGACACGGTCTCTAAAGCGGTCAAAAAATCCTGTGCCGTTTTCACGTTGAATCAAAAGACCAGCCTTCTCCATCATCACCGGATCAAACCCTCGTTTTTCTAAAAACTTGGTCATGAAATCCCATGAGTCGAGAGCATACCCGATCTCAAACTTGGCAATTGTTTCATCGGTAAAGCCTCTGGACCGTAAATAATCGAGTGCGTTTTGACCTTCCTTTGTATTTACCAGCAAATGGTGGTAAAATTTCTTAAGAAGCGCATGGGCCTCAATCATTTTATGATCTGCTGTATCCTCTTGCTGAGAGGAACTGATCTGGGCGTTTGCTACATGATCAGGCAAATCAATATGGTACTTATCAGCAACATGTGAAACGGCTTCAATAAATGAGTAGCCTTCCATTTGTCTGAGGAACGAAAATACATTACCTCCTGCACCGCAGCCAAAACAATGGAAGATTTGCTTATCTGCTGAAACAGAGAATGATGGAGTATTTTCACCATGGAATGGACAAAGACCAAAGTAATTCCGACCTTGCTTTCTAAGCTGTACGTATTCTCCAATCACTTCGACAATGTCTGCGTTTTTTTGGATTTGCTCCAAAAGTTCATCTGGTATACGTTTGCTCATCCTAATAACACTCCGTCGTACATTATTCGCCTTTTAATTCAAAAATCCTTCATGATTCGACAGGATTTTTTGTAGTTGCGCAATAAATCGCTTTTTATCCTCTTCTAAAAGCTTTTTGGGACCTTTTCCGTATACACCATTTCTTCGCTGTTTGCTTGAAACATGCCTGCGTTCCAAATCAAAATCAATTGTTTCGTTTGTGTACATTCGTCCTCTTTCAGAGAGAACAATGACACGTCTTGGAAGCAGTAAGGAGGCAAGACCAATATCCTGGGTGACGACAATATCATGCGCGACTGCTGCGTTCGCAATGACTAAATCCGCCGCTTCCTTATGTGTATCAACAAACCGCCAATCTTCAAGTGGTGATCTTTTGGTTTGAAAATGCTCATATGAAGCAATGAAAGTCACATGTACTTGAAATAAAGATGCGACAGCAAGAATTTCGTCTTTTACAGGGCAAGCATCTGCATCGACATAAATCGTCCTCTCTTTTTTACGTTCATTCAGGTGACTAATTCTCCATCCCTCCACCTTATTCCTGCTTTAGAGAAGTAAAAAGACCCTACTTTTCCCCCATAAAGGAATCAACAGTAAAACTCATTTTGTCGAAAAGTTATGTTCAGAATCACTTGACTTCTGCCAATATTAGTTTATTCGTTCTTGACTTAACTTAAACCTAAAATCAATCATTTTATCACAATTTTTTATTATAATACAAATGCAGCAAATATGCTATTGTTTTTGCTTACCCGTTTCCCACCATAGGAAAAACCCAGGAGGAGCATCCTGAGTTTATTCGGAACCTCTTTTGGTCAGCATTTGATGAATGACATTTGCTGTTTCCTCAACTGCTTTATTTGATACATCGACAACTTGACAGTTAATTCGGTTAACCACTTTTTCAAAATACTCTAGTTCTTCTTTAATCCGCTCAATGTTCGCATAAATGGCCCGATCATTTAAACCTAAAGATTTTAAACGCTCTTTCCGAATGTGATTGAGTTTGTCTGGACTAATTTTCAAGCCAATGCATTTTTTTGGATCAACTGAGAATAACTCCTCCGGCGGATCTACTTCAGGAACAATCGGAACGTTCGCTACCTTCAGCCGCTTATGCGCCAAATATTGAGAAAGCGGTGTCTTGGACGTGCGCGATACACCAATAAGGACAATATCAGCCTTTAGGATTCCTCTTGGGTCCCTGCCATCGTCATACTTTACAGCGAACTCAATGGCTTCTACCTTTTTAAAATAGTCCTCATCTAATTGACGTACACGACCCGGCTCATGTTTCGCTTCATTTCCATATGCCGTCTCCATTTTATCAATGAGTGGACCGATAATGTCATAGTAAACGACGCCATTTGCTTCGGCCTCTTCTATTAAAAATTGGCGCATTTCTGGCACAACAAGCGTAAAACAGACGATCCCATTATCTGCTTTTGCCAGTGAAATGACTTCTTTAATCGTACCGACATCCTCTACATATGGGATTCTTCTAATATTTGAATGATCTGATGAGCCGCCATCAAATTGGCTAAGTGCCGCTTTGACCACGAGCTCTGCCGTTTCTCCTACTGAATCTGATACAACAAAAATTACGCGATTACTCATAACATCCCCTCGCAGTCTTCTGTAGTTAGATAATTTCGTTCTCCGATAAGCTAACAAGTATTTTCGTCATGTTTGTTTTCGTAATCCTGCCGACAACTTCAAAGCCCTTATCCGTATCCTTTATGACAGGAAGTGCATCTATTTGCTTTTCAATCAAGTGCTTGGCCACATCCATAATGAAATCTTCCTTGCGGCAAACGGTGATGTTCGGCATTCTTGTCATAATAATGTGGACCGGTATAGATGGAAGCTCTTGTTTCCCAATACTTGCTCGAAGAAGGTCTTTCCTTGATAATACGCCTGTTAAAATAGAGTGATCGTCCACAACGAATAATGTGCCCACATCCTCTAAAAACATCGTACAAATCGCATCATAAACTGAAACATTCTCATGTATCACAACTGGAATGGATTGAAAATCTTTCACTTGGAGTTTTTTCAGCTTATCTGCTAGAAGCTGCGTGCCAGTTTTTCCTGTAAAAAAGTAGCCGACCCTTGGTCTTGCTTCTAGAAAGCCAGACATTGTTAAAATGGCCAAATCCGGTCTAAGGGTAGCCCTTGTTAAGTTCAGCCGATCGGCGATATGCTCTCCAGTGATCGGACCATTCTCTTTGACAATCTGTAAAATCTGCTCTTGCCGTTTATTTAACTCGATTGTACTCACCACCTTTAAATAGAGAGAGCGAATCTTGACTTTATGTATATCAAATTCATAACTCATCATATTATAGCGCATCTTCGTCCGAATGAAACAAAAATCCACTCAAAACCGTGAATTAAATGAGTAAAAAACGATTGCCCTTCGAAAAAGGCAACCGCTCTTAGGTATTTATTTTACAATTAAATTGTTCATGTTCGCAAATGATTGAATGACTTTTGCTAGTTTGACCATTTGCGCCAAACGATTTCGCTTCAGTTTTTCATCATCGGCGTGAACCATTGTATGATCGAAATAATCAACGATTGGTGCTTTTAATGTATCTAATGCCTCTAGTGCTAAGTTGTACTGTCCTTTTGCCATATGCTCCTTGACAGCTTTCTCCACTTGCTGATACGCCTCAAATAGCTTTTGTTCTTGTTCATTTTCAAACAGCTCAGGCTGAATCTCTGCGTCTTCCCCTTTTTTACTGATTGAAATGACGCGGCCTAATGCCTCAGCCGTTTCTTTGAAGCTTTCTTGTTTCACACGCTCTTCAAGTACAGCTGCTTTTTTCACAACCGCATAAGGCTCAATATTTTCAACATCAAGAACTGCATCGACCACATCATGACGGATATGCTCTGCTTGGAGAACATATTTCAAACGCTGCGTTAAAAATTCAATAAGGGCAGCTTCATGTTCTGTCTCTACTTGAGCCAGTGCTAAAAGTTCTTTGAATGAAATATTCCAATGGCGATCAAGCAGAATTTGGACGATACCGCTCGCTTGTCTTCTTAGTCCATAAGGATCTTGAGAACCCGTTGGAATGACATCTATTGAGAAGAATGAACAAATAGAATCTAGTTTATCCGCTACTGCGACAATTGCACCAATGAGAGTTGACGGCGCGTCGTCGCCCGCAAAACGCGGCATATAGTGTTCGTTGATACTCTTTGCCACTTCTTCATGTTCGCCAAGTGCTCTTGCATATTTCTCACCCATGATTCCTTGCAGTTCTGGGAATTCATAGACCATTTGAGTCACAAGGTCAAACTTAGAAATACTTGCTGCTCTTTTTACGCGCTTAGACGTTTCTTCATCTGCACCGACATGTTCTGCCAGGCGAACGGCAATGTCTGTCACTCTCTTCAGCTTGTCGCCAATCGTGCCAAGCTTCTCATGGAATACCACTTTATCAAGCTTTTTAATATTGTCTTCAATGACGAGCTTTTCGTCTTCTTTATAGAAAAATGCAGCATCTGATAAACGGGCACGCAGGACCTTTTCGTTTCCTCTTGCAACATTTTCAAGGGCCTCACTGTTTCCGTTTCTCACTGTAATGAAGTGCGGCAGTAATTCCCCTTGTTCATTTTTCACAGGGAAATAGCGCTGATGCTCCTTCATTGTCGTGACCAGCACTTCTTCTGGCAATGCCAGAAACTCTTCTTCAAAAGAGCCAGATAGAACGGTCGGGTATTCAACAAGGTCGTTGACTTCTTCTAAAAGCTCAGGATCAACTGGAATGACCCAGCCTTTCTCTGAAGAAAGGGCATTTAGCTGCTCCATAATTTTTTGTTTTCTTTTATCTGAATCAGCAATCACAAACTGGTCAAGTAACGTTTGCTCATAAGAAGAAGGAGAGTCGATGCTGGCTGTCGTACCAAGGAAGCGATGTCCTCTTGTCTTGCGGCCGCTTTTCACGCCTGCAATTTCGACAGGAATGACCTCTTGCCCGAATAAACAAACGAGCCATTTAATGGGACGGATATAGCGTAAATCATTGCTTCCCCATCTCATGTTCTTAGGGAAGCTCAATGAAGCAGCAATATCACCTAACGCTGGTAGAAGGTCTTTGACTTGCTTACCTTCTTGAAACTTTTGGACATGGACATAATCCACACCTTTGATTTCTTTGAAATAAAGATCAGCTGTAGATGCACCTTGTCCGCGGGCAAACCCTTCGGCCGCTTTCGTCCAATTGCCTTCAGCGTCTTGCGCAATCTTTTTAGCTGGCCCCTTCGCTTCTTCTTTGATGTCCTCTTGTTTTTCTGCGACACCTTTGACAAGAACAGCAAGACGTCTTGGTGAATTAAATAACGCCACATCTTCGAATGAAATACGCTGCGTTTCAAACCATGCTTTTACTTTTTCACCTAGCTGCTTTGTGCTTTCTGGCATGAAACGAGCCGGCATCTCTTCTAAGCCGATTTCGAGTAATACATCTTGTTTATTCATGAGAAGCCGCCTCCTCTTTTAACATAGGGAATCCAAGTTTTTCTCGTTCTTCGTAATATGTTTTGGCTACTTTTCTCGCTAACTGACGTACTCTTCCGATATAGCCTGTTCTCTCTGTTACTGAAATAGCACCTTTTGCATCAAGTAGGTTGAACGTATGGGAGCATTTGAGCACATAATCGTATGCTGGATGCACAAGCCCTTTGTCCATTTGGCTATGCGCTTCTTTTTCATACGTTGTAAATAAATCGAACAGCATATCCGTATTAGAGGTTTCAAATGTATAAACAGAATGCTCGTATTCAGCCATTAAGAATAAATCTCTTACAGTAAAACCCTCTGTCCATTCAAGGTCAAACACATTTTCTTTGTCCTGGATGTAAGAAGCAAGACGCTCAATACCGTATGTGATTTCAACGGAAACCGGCTTACATTCTAAACCACCTACTTGCTGAAAATACGTAAACTGTGTAATCTCCATGCCATCCAGCCAAACTTCCCAGCCAAGTCCTGCGCAGCCGAGAGATGGGTTTTCCCAGTTGTCTTCAACAAAACGAATATCATGTTTCAATGGGTCTATGCCAAGTGCCTTCAATGATTCAAGATACAGTTCTTGAATATTGTCAGGTGACGGCTTAATGATCACTTGAAATTGATGATGCTGATAAAGCCTGTTTGGATTTTCTCCATATCTGCCATCAGCCGGGCGTCTTGAAGGCTCTACATATGCCACCTTCCAAGGCTCTGGTCCGATGCTTCTGAGGAACGTGTATGGACTCATCGTTCCAGCACCTTTTTCTGTGTCATACGCCTGCATTAATACGCAGCCTTCATTTGACCAATGCTTTTGCAGCGTCAAAATCATGTCTTGAATATTCAATGATCGCACCTCCATCTTTTTTACACCATCCGCTATGTATGGCGGGTGGGGATTAGAACCTCTTAAGAGAACACAAAAACTCCCGTCTCTATGCTCACAAGGTTCCTTGCAAACATAGGGACGAGAGTTTTTCCCGCGGTTCCACCCTATTTGCTGGTGTCGTAGCATCCAGCCGCTTTGTTTTACGTTGCTCAAGAATGCCTTTCGTTACGTGTCCATCCTTAGCTTACACCGTCCTAAGGTCGCTTTTATGGATTATACGTAAGTACTTCTTTCTGTCAATGCAACATATTTGATCTTAGATGATCTTACAAAAAGTCATGGGAGATGTCAACTTTTGTTTTCGCCATCCATTAGCTTTCTCATGGATTCCATCTGATTCATGAATTTTTTTGATTTTAAATAAAGGCCTGAATACTCGTCATAGTAGTGATCGAGCACTTGACGTATTTCTTGTTTCGTCTGCGGTTTCACATCAACCTGACCAAGCCTTGATAAATCAAAATAATGAAACAAACGGAGGAGCCTTGCAGCTGCTGGAGATAAGGGCAGTTTATAGGGATCTTTAGAAAAGCAATGCTCACAGATGAATCCGTTATCTCTAATCGAGAAATGGAACTGTCCTTCTTTTTGACCGCAGTGTACACATTGATCAAGCTCAGGCTTCAGCCCTATCACTGATAACATTTTGACCTCTACGATAAATAAAATAATATCAGCATCTGTGCCTTCATTGAGATGGCGCAATGATTGAAGAAGGAGCTCAAACAAGTAAGGGTTGGACTTCTTTTCATCTGTTCCTTTATCGAGTAATTCTGTCATATATGCGGCATATGCGGTCAGAAATAAATCCTCCCGGATGGCCCGCATGCTTTCGATCATTTCACCTTGCTGGAGCGTTCCAAGTCCTGTTGATGATTGGATCAGGAAGGTTCCGTATAAAAACGGCTGGCTTATGGCTGACAGGCGGCTGTTAGCTTTTTTAGCCCCCCTTGCCATCACACCAATTTTCCCATGTTCTCTAGTGAGCAGCGTGACAATTTTGTTTGTTTCGCCATAATCTGTTGTTCTAAGGACGATTCCTTCAGTTTTAATGAGCATTTGTCTACACTCCGAGCGTTGGAGGGGGTCAAAAATTATAAGATTGGAAAATCAAGTCGTGCTACTATTTCTTCTTCAAGTACATCGGGTCTTTCCAGGTTCTCCTTTTCTAACTCTTTGAAAAGCAGATACGTGTCAACGCTTCCTGTTTGTGAAAATACGTTCCATGTAAAATTCAACATAAAAACCCCACCTTTCTTTATTAGAAGCAGCAACGCTACATCCAACATATTAATTTTATCTTGACCCGGCTACCTCCATTTCATGATAAACAATTTTTACTAATCGAACTGCACCATTGTCAGATTTCCCAACAAATACAGTGATGTTTAATATTCATCTTCTCTAAAACCAAAATCACGAAGGTGAGTGGATTTATTACGCCAGTCCTTCTGAACCTTTACCCAAAGCTCCAAGTACACTTTTGAACCTAGAAGTGCCTCAATGTCTCTGCGCGCTTTTTGTCCCACTTCTTTTAATAAACTGCCGCGTTTTCCAATGACGATCCCTTTTTGCGAATCACGTTCTACGACAATGGTCGCCGCAACATGAATCTTGCCATTTTCATCTGGCTTGATCGATTCAATCGCAACCGCAATACTGTGAGGAATTTCTTCTCTTGTTAAATGCAGCACTTTTTCACGAATTAATTCTGAAATAATAAACCGCTCTGGGTGATCTGTTACTTGATCTGCCGGATAAAATTGAGGGCCCTCTGGAAGATAACCTTCAATCTGCTGAAGGAGCGTGTCAATGTTGTTGCCTTCAAGAGCTGAAATTGGCACGATTTCCTTAAACGGGTAGCGTGTGCGGTATTCATCAATTAAAAGGAACAGTTCATCTGGGTGAATTTGATCAATTTTATTAACGACTAGAAACACCGGTGTAGATGTTTGTTTTAGTCGTTCAATGATGAATTCATCGCCTTTGCCATAGCCTTCCTGCGCGTTGATCATAAACAAGATCAGGTCGACTTCCTTCAGTGTATTTTGAGCCACCCTCATCATAAAATCACCTAGCTTATGCTTAGGTTTATGAATTCCTGGTGTATCAATAAAAATCGTTTGTGACGTGTTGGTTGTCAGGACACCTTGCACTTTGTTTCGTGTCGTTTGGGGCTTATCACTCATAATCGCAATCTTTTGTCCAATCACACGATTAAGAAAGGTTGATTTCCCTACATTTGGTCTGCCAATAATTGATACAAATCCTGATTTGAAGCTTTCGTTAGTCATTTAAATCCTCCGGTGAAAATGCGCCTGGCAATAGTTCGTTTACTGTTGTTTCGTATATATGTCCTTTTAAGTTCGTTAGAATCACTGGCATATCAGGTGCACATAGCTCTGAAATGACCTGTCTGCATGCGCCGCATGGTGAAACTGGCCGATCTGTATCAGCCACTACTGCAAGCATTTGAAAAGATGTGATGCCTTCTGAGTAGGCTTTAAAAAGTGCTGTTCTTTCCGCACAATTACACATACCATATGCCGCATTTTCAATGTTGCAACCGCCATACACTTTTCCGTCATTTGACAATAATGCTGCACCGACTTTGAATTTAGAATAGGGTACATATGCAAAATCTCTTGCTTTGATGGCTTCTGAAATCAACTCTTGTTTGTTCATTCTAGTTCCCACTTTCAGAAGAAATGGTACCACTGTCACATTTATATTTTACATAATTCACGTGACATTTTCACGCCCATTTCTAAAAATGTTAATAAATAGTAATATTGTTCTATTGCATGATCTTCGGTAAGAAGATGATTAACCCAATCATAACCGAAATTGCGGCGTAAACGCAAACAGCGCCTGCTGCTGCGTCCTTTGCTCTCTCCGCAAGCGGATGCTTTTCTTCTGTGCAAAGATCCACTGCATGTTCAATCGCTGTATTCACAAGTTCTAGCGCAAGCATCCCTCCGCATAATAGCAGAACGATCATCCATTCGTTCGGTTCAATGTGAAACCAAAAGCCGCAAATCACCACGATGGTGGCTGCGACTGTGTGAAATCGAAAATTCCGTTCATTCAAGAAAGTTCGCCATATTCCTTTAAATGCATAATAAAAACTCCGAAAAAAACGGACAAGCAGCGTTCGCTTCTTACGATGATCTCGAAAGCCCATAATCATCCAATATTTTTGTCTGTTTGGCGAACATTTCTTTTTCTTCTTCCTCTGTCATATGATCATAACCAAGCAAATGAAGAAAACCATGAATCGTTAAAAATCCAAGCTCTCTCATAAAGGAATGTCCATATTCCTCTGCCTGCTCTTTCGTTCGATCCACACTAATGATAATGTCACCAAGTACCGGCGGGATGTCATCTGCACCAATGATTTCAATTTCCCCTTCGCCTTCTTCCTCAAGTGCAAAGGAAATCACATCCGTTGGCGCATCCTTCCCTCGGTATTCTTTGTTGATTTGATGAATCTCTTCATTCGAAACGATTGAAACTGATACTTCCGCTTGATCTTTTACCCCAAGGGCATCCGCAGCAAATTGAAGAAGTTTTTCCACCTCTTCAAGCTGCTCTTTCGTTACTTGTCCTGTTTCATCTATTAAATCGATTAACAATGTCATTTACTTCACCTTCTGCTTCGGGGCATCTGGATATTCAATCCGAGAGTGGAAAATCCCCTTTAATGTTGTACAAATCGTTTGGCTGATAATATTTAATTCTTTAAATGTCAGATCACATTCACTGAATTGTCCATCCTGCATTTTATCTGAAATAATGCCTTTGACCAGCTTTTCAATCCGCTCTGGGTTTGGATTATGCATCGAGCGAACCGCCGCTTCCACGCTGTCAGCCACAGAAATAATGGCCGCTTCTTTTGATTGCGGTTTTGGACCAGGGTAGCGAAATTCTTCTTCTGTCACCTGATCATCCCGTTCTTTTGCCTTATAGTAGAAGAACTTCAGCAGCGACTTCCCGTGATGCTGTTCTGCAATATCAATCAGTTCCTCTGGAAACTTCTTTTCCCTCAGCATCTCAGCACCATCTGTCGTATGGGCAATAATAATATTTTTACTCAGCTGAGGAGAAAGTTTATCGTGCGGATTATCAATGTTCATTTGATTTTCAATAAAGTATTGCGGTCTTTTCGTTTTTCCAATGTCATGATAATAAGCGCCGACTCTTGCTAAAAGACCGTTTGCTCCGACTGCTTCACAAGCGGCATCCGCTAAATTCGCCACCATGACACTATGATGATATGTACCTGGCGTCTCTGTTAAAATCTTTTTGAGCAGCGGATGATTCGGATTCGATAATTCAATGAGTTTCATTGTCGAAAGAATGCCAAACATGCTCTCAAAAACCGGCATTAAGCCAATGACCAAAATAGCCGATGCAAACCCTGACACAGTTGCCATCACAAGATTCACACTAATTTCAAGCCCTGATGGAGAAGAATTTTGGATCAGCATAATGGATAGAACCACCAGCACATTCACCAATGCTACCAAAAGCCCTGCCTGTAAAATTTTCGATCTCGCATTATGTTTTCTCAAAAATAAAATTCCCGCCATCCCGCTCATGAGATAATAGGCGCAGATGACATAGTTAAAGACGCCGGTTACTCCTTGATTAAACATCATACTGCCGCAAAGAGCAAATACGAGACCGGAGAAGATCGCTAGCCGCTCATTAATGAGCAGTTTGATCAGCATCGTACCTAGCGCCACTGGCACGACATAGCCTATCGTCGTATACTTCGTTTCCTGGAAGAGGCTGAATACTTCCATGATGATTAAAATGATGGTGAAAATAAGCGAAAAAAGCAGTAACGATTTATTCTTATGGACAAGCGACTTTTTCCTCGTTTCAAGTGAGTGAGCAATCGCTGCTAAGAAGAGACCGATTAATATGATAAGACCGCTAATAGGCTTAACCAAATTGGAGCTGTTTAACAGACCAGTCAGTTCTAATTTGCGATAAACTTCACGGTCAATGAGTTCTCCTTCTTCCACTAAAATTTGCCCTTGTTTGATTTGAACCGGCTGAATGCTATCAGCTGCCTCTTGTCTTTTCTTCTCTGTTGCTACTGGGTCAAATACATAGTTAGGAATGATCGCAAATTCACCGATTTCTTTCGCCGCATTTAAATATTTTGACGGAATCGAATTATTTTCAAGCTCTGTTTTCACTTGTTTTTTCTCTTCTTGTAACTTAGCTGCCGTGATCTCTTTACTCATCAATGAATTGACCACTGTGATGATAGAATCCTTCGTAAATGAAAGGTTTTCGTCACTTGCTTGGAGCAGCGCTTTAATAGATTGATCTGAAACAGCTTCCTGCATATCGGTTGTAAGCTTTTCTTTTACACGCTTCACCATTTCTTGATCTGTCGGCGGGTTCTCTTTATCAGCAGCTGCTGCTTTCTTCTCTTCTTTAATCGCTTCAAAGAGGGATGAAATGAGGTCAACACGATTATCAGAATACGCTTTTTTGAGTGTATATTGATCTTCTACTTGATCCGTTGCTTCTTGTTTCTTTTCTTCTGTTGCTTCTTGATCATCAACGGTAGACGGAGAATAGATGGTCTGTTCGCTCACTGAAAACAAATCTAAGTCGAGCGATTCAGGCTTTACATGGAAGAAGAGCACCACAAACAGAATGGCTGCTAAACCAGCGTATAGCAGCACGTTTAAATAACGTGAGCGCTCCATTTTCTGAGGTTCTTTTTTAGACAGAAGTCTTTTGCGCTTACTGTCTTTCTGTTTCTTTCTCAAGGAAAGTACCTCCTTTTTTACTTTAAAACACGATCGAAACAAAATGACCCGATTAAGGCGATCGGGTCACTCAGTTCATTTTTGCTTTTCATATGCGCCAATGATCTTCGCCACAAGCGGGTGTCTGACCACATCTGTTTGGTCTAATTCAATGAATGAGATGCCCTTGATCTCTGCAAGCATGTCCCTTGCAGCCGCAAGGCCTGACTGGACGCCCTTTGGCAGATCAATTTGTGTAATATCTCCTGTAATGACCATTTTAGAGCCAAACCCTAATCTCGTCAAAAACATTTTCATTTGGGCTGGCGTTGTATTTTGGGCTTCATCTAAAATGACAAATGCATCATCGAGCGTCCGGCCCCTCATATAGGCGAGAGGTGCTACTTCAATGACACCGCGCTCGATTAATCGTTCCGTATGATCACTGCCAAGTACATCATGCAAAGCATCGTATAACGGTCTTAAATAAGGATCGACTTTTTCCTTTAAATCGCCTGGCAAAAAGCCAAGACTTTCTCCCGCTTCAACAGCTGGTCTTGTCAGGATAATCCGTTTCACATGACCATTTTTCAGCGCATGTACTGCGTTGACCACTGCCAAATACGTTTTACCTGTACCAGCGGGCCCAATCCCAAAGACGAGATCATCTTTTTTCATTGCCGCAGCATATTCACGCTGGCCGATCGTTTTAACTCTGATCGACTTTCCTTTGGCATTTTTCGTAATTTCATCTTCATACATATTTTCAAAATAATTGAGCTTGTCTTTTTGCGCCATTTTAATGGCATAGACGACATCCCGTTCAGAAATCTCAATGCCTTTACGGATGAGATGTAAGAGAGATGTAATCAAACGACTCGCTGTATCTCTTGATGCTTCCTGACCAGAAACATACACCTTTTCTCCACGAGTAATAATGGAGACATTCAGCTCGTTTTCCATCAGTTTCAGATAAGCATCTTGATTGCCAAATAAAGCAATGGCTTCGTTTGGGCTATCCAATTTTTGTTGAATCTCAAGTAAATGTTCTGTCATTCTCTAGTCTCCCTGAACAATAGGTGTTGGTTGAACAATATCTTCTATTACTTGGTAAAGGATGATTAACTTAACTTTACCATTCCCTGTTGTCTCGTGCAAAACTTTTTCACTTTTTACCTCACCTGTTTGACCTAGCTTCTCTTCTAATTCTTTTTTACCCATTTTAATCCCTGCTTGAACCGCTTCTTTATTTGTGTATGTTCGATTTATTTTTTCACTTTCACGTGTGATTTCCTTTTCATAGGAGAACGGCAGCTGAACATTTAAGAAATGAATCGGATGAACTTCCGTTTCTGTTTTTGGCTGCTGAAAATCATCTTTTTTAAAGGAGAATCCCCAAAATGGGATGGAACCTCCGAATAAGGAGAGCTTGTGCTTTGTCTTCATTTTACCCGTAAAGACGTCAAAAGATGTTTGAAGAGGGACAGAAACTTCAGAACGGTACCATGTTTCACCATAGATTTTCGCTTTAGCTCCTACCTTTTTTTTCTGATCTTCACTTCCAATCAAACCAGAGACGAGCATCTGCCCTTTTTTCACATGCTCATCGACCTGGGCAAGCGGCTCGCCTTTTTCTACATACATCCTCGTGATGACTGCTTTTTTCTTGGCGACGATGTGCTGAGGACTCGTATATTTCTCCTTTTCCGGCTCATTTTTTTCGACCACTTTCATTTGAAACGTCGTTCCGTTCAATTCAACCCCGACCCATGTAATACTTTGAATGTTGGTCGTCAGTGATTTTTGTATTTTTTCAGGTGTCCCCATAAGAAACTGAAAACGTCCTTTTTGTACCCCAATTTCGTCTAGGTGCTTTCTCATTTGATGTTCTGTCTCTGGATTCGCACCTTTAATCTCAATTTTCCACACCATATTTGAAAGAGCCAATATCGTCACTAGGAAAAAAACCATCCCAAGGGTAAATCCGATATTTCTTCTCGACCATAGGAGAAGAAACGGAAACCCCTTCTTTTGATGAAATGAACATTTCACTTCATGGTGTCTGCGCACTTTTCTAAAGGCATGTACATCTGACAGGCGAATAAATAAGCGCACGCTGTCTTGACGGCGGCTCACTTGAAAAATTGTGATCCCCTGTCTCGTGCACTCATTTATGAGGCGCTCAATGCCGCTTCCTTTCATCTCCACTTCCACTCTGCCAATAAAATAGGCAAACCATTTATTCTTCACGCTTCTCCCCTCCGTCAGTTAAGAATCAATATAACGGACCTCATCGATTTTCCCTTCCAATAAGATCTCTTCTGGCAAAATCGTTTTTATCACAAAGTCTTTTCCTGAAATCATGCATTGACCTTGCTTGAGCATAAGCCTTACCTCTTGATCACTGAAAAGTAAAAGCCCTTTATGGTTCTCTATGTAAATGTGAAGTCTGCCAACCATCGTAATACGGGGTAGATCCATCATGACGTCCGGAGGGATTTCGAGTGTTCTTGTCAGCCATGCTTTAAGTCGATTTTTTCTTTTTCCCATTCAATAAGAACCCCTTCCCACCTCATGTGTATGAGATCAAACTGAAAGATGGTGAGACTGATGAGAAAGCCTCTATATCATCCTATTCCCCAGCGGTTCATATCATGCTAATGAATCCGTAAAACAGCCAGTTCATCATATCGCTTGTGAAAAATGACCATCAGGACACAAAAAACCCCCCTTTAGTGAAAGGGGGGTTAGACTGTTGACAGAGGGCTAAAATGAACTTGATTTTAGCCCTTTGTCGTCTTTTCAGCGTGATAGAGAACCTTTGCAGTCTAGGAAGGACGAGCACCTGAGCGCGAGCCTGACAAAGAAAGCAAGGGCTTTTCTTTCTTTATCTTTGATAAGGCCGTTTCATCGTTCGATGCGGCTTTTTCGCACGCGGCTCTCCAAATACTTCACCAAGGATCATCCCTTGAACTACTGTATCTTGGTTGAGCTTCTCAATGATTTTCGGCTTCACTTCAGCAGATGCTGCCTTTGGCCTTTTAAGCTGCCTTTCAAGCGATTGGAATTCTCGATTCAGCTCGCTTTTTCTTTCTTCCATTTTGGCAAGTGTATCCGTATAGCGGTCTTGTAAGGACTGTGATGTTTTTTTCTTCATCCCGCCATGATCATGTACATCGCCAAAATCGTCTAGCTGGTCCGTCACGACTGGATCTGGACTTGTTTGTTCTGCTTGTCTTTCGGGCATCGGCTTACGCTGAGGAGCAGGCTTGTTTTGCCTGCTTTTTTCCTCATTCTCCTCTTGTTTGCCGATTTTTCCAAAGACCGCAGAGATGATACCGATAATAATCGCGATTAGTAGCGGATTTTCAAATAGAATGTCCAATGGGCTCCCTCCTTAAGGCGTGAGAGGATGCTTATTTGTTTTCATTATCAGATGGACCTTTTGTCATTTTGCCAAATGAATCTCTCATATCTGTATCAGCATCGATATTTTTAATGTTCATGTAGTCCATGACACCGATATTGCCTTCACGTAGTGCTTCAGCCATTGCAAGTGGTACTTCAGCCTCTGCTTCTACTACTTTCGCGCGCATTTCTTCAACTCTCGCACGCATTTCTTGTTCTTGTGCAACAGCCATTGCGCGGCGTTCTTCTGCTTTCGCCTGGGCAATGTTTTTGTCGGCTTCTGCTTGGTCTGTCTGCAGAATTGCCCCGATGTTCTTGCCGATATCCACATCTGCGATATCAATCGAGAGGATTTCAAATGCAGTACCTGAATCTAGTCCTTTACCAAGAACAGTTTGAGAAATCATATCAGGGTTTTCGAGAACCTTTTTATGATTATCTGATGAACCGATTGTAGAGACAATCCCTTCACCTACACGTGCAATAATGGTTTCTTCCCCTGCACCACCGACAAGCCTGTCAATGTTTGCACGAACTGTAATACGTGCTTTTGCTTTTACTTCAATCCCGTCCATCGCAACACCAGAGATAAATGGTGTTTCAATGACCTTAGGGTTTACACTCATTTGTACCGCTTCAAGAACATCACGGCCTGCTAGGTCGATTGCTGCACAGCGTGCAAAGTTCAACTCGATATTCGCACGTTGAGCTGCGATCAAAGCATTTACAACACGGTCAACGTTACCACCTGCAAGATAGTGGCTCTCTAACTGGTTAATCGTCGCATCAAGACCTGCTTTATGTGCCTTGATCAGCGGGTTCACCACTCGGTTTGGTATAACGCGGCGAAGTCTCATTCCTACAAGTGTAAAAATGCTTACTCTTACGCCAGCCGCTAGGGCAGAAATCCACAGCATCACCGGTACAAAGGTGAAGAAGATCGATAGAACGATCAAACCTGCTGCGATAATCACAAATAATAGTAAAGTAGATGGATCCATTTTATTCCTCCTATAAAATCAGTATATCTATACTTTCCTCACGACAATGCGTGAGCCTTCCGCTTTGATAATTTTTACTTGTTCATCCTTGTCGATAAATGCACCTTCTGACACAACATCAATGCGCTCATCACCGAGTACAATCGTACCAGATGGACGAAGTGCTGTAGCTGTCACTGCGATTTGTCCCACAAGATCTTCTCTTGTTTCATTTGAGACATAACCACTTTCTTTATTGGTTGAATCGGTTAAAATGAACTTTTTGAAAAATTTCATACGTTTCCCCAACACCTTTGTCAATAATATAACTGCTATGATTGAAACAGCAGTGGCAATCAAGATGGAAATCGTCATTTCTGTAAAGCTCCCAGCTGCTAAAAACAAGCTGACAACGACACAGATTAGTCCAATGACACCTACGATTCCCCCTGGCAAAAATAATTCCAAAATAATGAGCACAATCCCAGCTAAAAACAGGAACAACGTCTCATATCCTGCAAAACCTGCCACAAGATGACCATAAAAGAATAGAAGAAGCGCCGTGATCCCCATCGTACCTGGGACCCCAAAGCCGGGAGAATACAGCTCAACAATTAACCCTAAGCTTGCGATGGATAAAAGGATGGGAATGACGATTGGGTGCGTGAAAAAACGCGCAACCTTTTCAGCAAAGCTCACTTCATCGTATTGAACAGAAGCATCTCCTAAGTTCAGCTTCTGAAGCAAGTCATCCAGATTTTTCGCTTCACCTTCTGCATAGCCGAACTGAAGCGCTCGATCTGTATTGAAGGTGAGCAATTCTCCTTTAGGTGCACCGGCTTCTTTTGCGTCTATATCTACATCTGCCATCGCAAGAGCATATTTTGGATCACGCCCCTGCTTCTCAGCAGCATCACTCATTTCAGCAAGCCATAGAGATTCAGACTTTTGATCGGCAGCATTGCCTTCTCCATCAATGATCGCAGCAGCCCCCATCTTTCCGTTTGGGGTCATATAAATTTGATCGGCATTTAGGGCAAGGAAAGCCCCGGCTGAAAGCGCTCTATGATTGATAAACGCTGTCACTGGGATATCGGACGCACGAATGGTATCTGCGATCTCAAGAGCCGCATCAACTGCACCACCTGGCGTATTGATGTCAAGAATAATATGTTTCGCCCGCTCCGACTTTGCTTGCTCAAATGATCGTTCAATGAATTTAGAAAGTCCTTTTTCTACTGTATCTTCAATTGGGATGACATGAACTTTCTGTTCTGCTGATTTCGCGGTCAATTGAACCCCTAATAACAAGCATATTATAAAACAACTGAAGAGAGCAATAGAAATTTTTATTTTTTTCATCTATTTGGTGATCCCCCCTCTCTTTCTTCCATTTTACCGTTCCTTTACATACGTTACAAATGTATCATAGGTTTCATTTTTATATGACAGAATGATGAGGGCATAAAAAAAGTACCCTTCTAGTGTTAGAAGGATACTTTTTTATTGAGACAGCTGCTCGCTGACAAGTCTGTTAATGACAGCACCATCAGCTTTACCTTTTACCTTTGGCATAATAGCGCTCATGACTTTACCCATATCAGCTTTCGATGAAGCACCTGTTTCAGCAATTGTTTCTTTCACAACCGCCTGTAGTTCTTCTTCAGAAAGCTGTTCAGGTAAATAAACGTCTAAAATGTCAATCTCTTTTTGAACTTTATCTACTAAATCTAAGCGATTAGCTTTCGAAAATTCATGGAGGGAGTCTTTACGTTGCTTAATCTCGCGGGAAAGGACGGTTAGTTCCTCATCGCCGGTCAAACTGTCTTTCTTAAGCTTAATTGCTTCATTTTGGAGCGAAGCCTTTACCATACGAATGACAACAAGCTTGTCTTTCTCACGGTTTTTCATAAAAAGCTTCATATCAGAATTTAATTGCTCAAGAAGACTCATAAAATCCACCCTCTTTAGAATTTACGTTTTCTAGCAGCTTCAGACTTTTTCTTACGCTTTACGCTAGGCTTTTCATAAAATTCACGCTTTCTTGCTTCTTGCAATGTTCCAGTTTTGGATACACTGCGTTTAAAGCGACGAAGAGCATCTTCAAGCGATTCGTTTTTTCTAACGACCGTTTTTGACATTCTCTTTCCCTCCCTCCGAATACACCAATCGACTGCATTAAAAAAAGATATACATGCAAACATGTACCTAGACATTATAATATAAGCCTAGTGTGAGGTCAACTAAGTGATTTGGAAATATATTTTCGTCATGAGCAGGTAGACAAGTCCATATATTCATTCGTAAGAGGAGGACTTTTCTATGATGACGATCATTTATTTTTGTGCACTTATTTTCATTTTTTTATGGTCAATGGGTTTGCTAAGAAAAGGGTTAATGGCGCTCGCATCGTCCCGTATTGAGAAATCACTTCTTCTCTTTACAGATCACCCTGTGAAAGCTTTTTTGGTTAGTATTGTGTTTACAGGGGTTCTTCAAAGCAGTTCGGCGTTTATGGTGATCGTCATCGGCTTTGTGAGTACAGGCATTCTCACGTTTAAAAAATCCATTCCAATGATTCTTGGAACCAATATCGGATCAACGTTTACAACAGAGTTTATTGCCATTAAGATGGACGTGTTCATGTGGGTTTTGATTGCAGCCGGTCTTGTATGTATTATTTTTGGCCGAAGACCCTTTCAGTATGCAGGAAAAAGTCTATTTGGCCTTGGAATGATCTTCTTTTGCATTCAAGGCTTTTCAAAAATTGCAGGTATGATGACCAGCCAGCCAGAAACATTGCGTTTTCTTGAAATGATGCAGCACTCTGACTGGACAGCGCTCCTTTCTGGTACGGTGTTCACAGCCATTGTTCATTCAAGCTCGGTTTGCATTGGTATTTTGATGGGGTTTATGAATGAAGGGACTGTAGCTCTAAAGGAAGGCATCAGCTTTGTGTTAGGGTCGAATATTGGGACATGTATTACTGCTGTGATGGCTGCAATATCTGGCGGCTATGCGGCACGCCAAACTGCCTATGCCCACGTCGTGTTTAATGTGCTTGGGGTTCTATTATGTCTCCCGTTTCTCGCCCTTATCACAGAGTTCGTTGCCCTTCTGGCGAGCTCTCCATCACAGCAGATTGCACACTTTAGTCTGCTGTTTAATGTCGCAAGTTCTCTCCTTTTCTTCCCGTTCATCCGTCCTTTTCACGCCCTGATTTTGTTCCTTTTGCCTGCCCGGTCAACATAAAAAAGAAACCGGCTTGCCTAACGGCTGCCGGTTTTTCATCTATTATGAGGTCATTCTGACTTGATCTGTCTGCACGTCATCACTGATGCGGACGAATTGTCCTTCGTTATAAGGATAGCCCGCTTTCGTAATTTTCACTTTCACCAAACGGCCGATCATATCCTCTGTGCCTTCAAATACGACCTTCATGTAGTTATCAGTATAACCTACATAAAGATTGTGCTTTCCGTCTTGTTCTTTGAAGGATTCTTCTGGAATGATTTCTAAGACGTCTCCTTCATAAGCCGACGCATACTCTTTTGCAAGCTGGTCAGATAGAGCGATTAAGCGGTGAACGCGTTCGTTTTTCACATTTTCATCCACTTGATCTTCCATTCTTGCAGCTGGCGTACCTGTACGTTTGCTGTAAGGGAACACGTGAAGTTCAGAGAATTGATGGTCTTTGACAAAATTGTATGTTTCCATAAATTCTTCTTCTGTTTCTCCAGGGAATCCAACGATCACATCTGAAGTGACAGCAAGACCTGGCAGTGCTTTTTTGAGCTTGGTTAAACGCTCTGCAAAGAATTCCATCGTGTATTTACGGCGCATTCTTTTCAGGACCGTATTAGAGCCAGATTGAAGTGGAATGTGCAGGTGTCTGACAATTTTATCTGACTGATCTAGCACTTCAATCACTTCGTCTGTAATTTGACTTGCTTCAATGGATGAAATACGGATTCGTTTTAAACCGGCGACACGTTCGTCTAATTCTTTTAGAAGCTTAGCAAAGTTATAATCCTTTAGATCTTCTCCGTATCCGCCAGTATGAATGCCAGTTAACACAATTTCTTTATAGCCGGCATCTACAAGCTGCTGCGCTTGATTGATGACTTCTTCAGGATCACGAGAACGAAGAAGTCCGCGCGCCCAAGGGATGATGCAGAATGTACAGAAATTGTTGCAGCCTTCTTGGATTTTTAATGAAGCACGCGTTCTGTCCGTAAAGGCAGGAACATCTAGTTCTTCAAACACTCGTGCTTTCATAATATTACCAACCCCATTAATCGGCTGTCTTTCTCTACGGTATTCTTCAATATACCCTAATAATTTATGTCTGTCTTGTGTTCCAACCACAATATCAACACCAGGAATCGCCATGATTTCTGCTGGAGATGTTTGCGCATAACAGCCTGTGACACAAATGACACCATCTGGGTTATGACGGATGGCTCTTCTAATGACTTGGCGGCTTTTCTTATCGCCTGTATTCGTGACGGTACATGTATTAATGACATATACGTCTGCCTTTGATTCATAATCTTTTCTTTCATAGCCAGCTTCTTTAAACAGCTGCCAGATGGCTTCTGTTTCATAGTGATTGACCTTACAGCCAAGTGTATGGAACGCTACTGTTCCCATCATGATTCACCTCTTAATAACTCTGTTTGATAAGATATAGCAGAAAGCGCATATAAAGGAGCTGTTTCTGTTCTTAAAATGCGTGGTCCGAGCCCGCAAATGACTGCACCAATCGCTTCAAGTTCTTCAATCTCCTTTTCTGCTAAACCGCCTTCTGGACCAAAAACCACTAATAAGGTTTGTCCGCCTTTCATCTGTTGGAGCACAGATTGAAATCGGCTTTGCTCTCCTTCTTTCGATGATTCTTCGTATGCAACGACACATTTATCGAATTCACCCGCCAGTTGAATCAGCTCTTTAAACGTTGATACTGGGTGAACATGAGGAATGAGATTTCGGTAGGACTGCTCGGCTGCTTCTTTCGCAATTTTCTCCCAGCGCTCTCGTTTTTTACGCGACTTTTTTTGATCAAGCTTTGTAATCGAACGCGCTGCTTGGAATGGAATAAAAGCACTTGCACCAAGCTCTGTACCTTTTTGGATAATCAGCTCAAGCTTATCTCCTTTCGGGAGACCACTTGCAATCGTCACCCTGACCGGAAGTTCTCTATTCTGATTCGTCCAGTCTTCAAGGTGACAAATGACTTCTTCCTTTGTTATTGTATCAATTTTACTGAGCGCTTCAAAGCCGTCTGTCGTTAAACAAAGGATATCCTCTCCTGCTTTCATCCGCATGACGTTCGCAAGGTGATGTACATCTTCACCTTTTATGACGATGGCTCCCTTTGTCATCACTTCTTCTTTCGTGAGGTCGATAAAATATCGTTGCATACGTGTCCTGACACCTACTCGCTTTATTTTTTCGCAATGATGCTGACCCAATCTTCCATGGACAGCACTTCAACAATCTCAAAACCTGCTTCTTCTAAAGCCGTCTTGACTTGTAATTTCTTTTGTCCGATGATGCCTGATGTAATGAAGTAACCATCTTTCTTCAATAGGTCGTACGCTTGATCTGTAAAGCGCAAGATGACTTCTGCAAGAATGTTGGCAACGATCACATCACGTTCACCTGAAATGCCATCAAGTAAGTTGTTTTGTTTCACCGTTACTTGCTCACTCACACCATTTAATGCAATGTTTTGCTTTGCACTTTCCACTGCAACGGTGTCGAGATCAAATGCATAAATGTCCTTTGCACCAAGCATCGCTGCGGCAACACTTAAAATGCCCGATCCTGTTCCAACATCAATCACGGTATCGTTTTCCTTTACATAGCGTTCCAGCGCCTGAATGCAAAGGACTGTTGTCGGATGTGTACCTGTTCCAAATGCCATACCAGGGTCCATTTCAATAATCAATTCATCAGAATGAACGGGTGTATACTCTTCCCACGTTGGAACGATGGTGAACTTTTCAGAGATTTTCACAGGATGATAGTATTTCTTCCATGCAGTCGCCCATTCTTCCTCGTTTACTTCACAAGTAGACAGCGTGTTTCGTCCAAGGTCGATATCGTATAGAAGAAGGTTGTTGATGGCTTCTTTGATCTCATCTACCGTTTCCATCAAAAAGCTATTCATCGGAAGATAGGCTTTCACAATGACTCCTTCGTCAGGATAATCATTCGGATCGAGCTGGTAGATCTCACCGTATACATTTTCACGTTCCTTGACTAAATCAAGCGGGTCCTCAATCACGACACCACTTGCACCTGCTTCATGCAAAATATTGGTGATTGGTTCCACCGCTTCATTTGTTGTATGGACGCTAATTTCTGACCACTTCAATACTACCAACTCCTTATCCGTCTTACTCGCCTTTAAATGCGCGTTTCACCTTATCGAAGAAGCTCATTTCTTGTTCGTCCGGTTTATTTCCGCTCACTTCAGCAAATTTTCTCAAGATATCTTTTTGATTTTCAGTTAAATTCGTCGGTGTAACGACGCGTACAACAATATGCTGATCACCTTGACCATAGCCGCGTACATTTTTTACACCTTTTCCTTTTAGTCTAAACTTTGTACCCGTTTGAGTACCAGCAGGAACTTTTAATTTTACTTTTCCGTGTAATGTCGGCACTTCAATTTCGTCACCTAGTGCGGCCTGCGCAAAGGTGAGCGGCATTTCGCAGTAGATGTCGTCTCCATCACGCTCGAAGAATTCATGCGTCCGTACATGGAACACAACAAATAGATCGCCTGGAGGTCCTCCATTTACACCTGGTTCACCTTGACCAGATACTCTAAGCTGCTGACCATCATCAACACCTGCCGGGATTGTCACGTTAATCTTCTTACGCTTACGTACTTTACCTGACCCGCCGCATGTTGAACACTTATGATCAATTTGTTTTCCAGTTCCGCTACAGTAGTTACATACTCTGCGGTTGACTACTTTACCAAATGGAGTGGATTGCTCAACATTTAGTTGACCTGATCCGCCGCAATGTGAGCATGTCTTCGCCTCTGTTCCAGGTTTTGCACCTGATCCATGACAGGTTTCACACGTTTCTTCACGAGGAATTTCGATCGTTGCTTCTTTTCCAAATGCCGCTTCTTCAAATGAAAGGGTCATTGTATATTGAAGATCCGCTCCTTGACGCGGTGCATTCGGATCTCTTCTTCTGGCTCCGCCGCCAAAAATACTAGAGAAGATATCATCAAAACCACCGAAGCCGCCAAAGTCTCCACCGCCGCCAAAGCCGCCACCTCCAAAGCCTTGGTTTGGATCGGTATGACCGAACTGGTCATATTGCGCACGTTTTTGGTCGTCAGAAAGGGTTTCATAGGCTTCTTTTACTTCTTTGAATTTCTCATCTGAGCCAGCTTCTTTATTAATATCAGGGTGATACTTTTTTGAAAGCTTGCGGTATGCCTTTTTGATTTCGTCCTTTGAGGCGCTCTTACTCACGCCAAGCACTTCATAGTAATCACGCTTACTCATCTCTTCACACTCCCGATTTTCTCACATAAATACGATTGTATCATTTTGATTTGACCTTTTTCAATTCATTTTCATCGTTGAAAAGAAAAAAGTCAAAGCCAAGAGATCCTGACTTTGACTTTCTGACGAGTACGTTTCAGCAGTCTTATTCAAAAGTAAAGGTGATTATTTTTTCTCTTGATCGTCGTTTACTTCTTCGTATTCTGCATCCACTACATTGTCATCTGCTTTTTGAGCACCTTCAGCGCCTTCTTGCTGAGCTTGTGCTTGTTTTGCAGCTTCTTCATAGAGCTTTGTCGTTAATTCTTGAACGATTGTTTGCAGCTCATCTTTCTTCGCTTTGATGTCTTCTAGCTCGCCTTTTTCAATCGCAGCTTTCAGCGCATCTTTTGCATCATTTGCTTTTTTGACTTGCTCTTCATCGATTTTGCCTTCAAGATCTTTTAATGTTTTTTCTGTCGTAAACACTAATTGATCTGCTTCATTGCGCACTTCGATTTCTTCTTTTTTCTTTGCATCTGCTTCAGCATTTTCTTCTGCTTCTTTGATCATTTTTTCGATCTCTTCATCAGAAAGACCTGAAGAAGATTTGATGGTAATGTTTTGTTCTTTTCCAGTACCCATATCTTTTGCACGTACGTTTACGATACCGTTTTTGTCGATATCAAATGATACTTCGATTTGTGGTACGCCGCGTGGTGCTGGCGGAATATCAGTCAATTGGAAACGACCTAATGTTTTGTTATCAGCTGCCATTGGACGCTCACCTTGCAGGACGTGAATGTCTACAGCTGTTTGGTTGTCAGCAGCAGTTGAGAACACCTGAGATTTACTTGTTGGAATGGTTGTATTCCGTTCAATCAGCTTCGTGAAGACGCCGCCCATTGTTTCAATTCCTAGAGAAAGTGGTGTTACGTCAAGAAGGACAACGTCTTTGACATCTCCTGTGATGACTCCACCTTGAATTGCCGCACCAAGTGCAACCACTTCATCAGGGTTTACGCCTTTATGAGGCTCTTTGCCTGTTTCTTTTTTGATCGCTTCTTGTACTGCCGGGATACGAGTTGATCCACCAACAAGGATGACTTTATCAATCTCGCTAGCAGACAGACCAGCATCTTTAAGTGCTTGACGTACAGGTGTCATTGTGCGTTCAACTAGTTCAGAAGAAAGCTCTTCGAATTTAGCACGAGTTAACGTTAATTCAAGGTGAAGAGGCCCTGCTTCTCCTGCTGTGATAAATGGCAGTGAAATTTGTGTAGATGATACACCTGAAAGATCTTTTTTCGCTTTTTCAGCAGCATCTTTTAGACGCTGAAGCGCCATTTTATCTTTAGAAAGGTCAATGCCATTCTCTTTTTTGAATTCAGCGACTAGGTGATCAATGATGACTTGGTCAAAATCGTCTCCACCTAGACGGTTGTCCCCAGCAGTTGAGCGTACTTCAAAGACGCCGTCTCCAAGCTCAAGGATTGACACGTCAAATGTACCGCCGCCAAGGTCGTATACAAGAATCGTTTGATCTTCTTCTGTTTTATCTAATCCATAAGCAAGTGCAGCTGCTGTTGGTTCGTTGATGATACGTTCTACTTCAAGACCCGCAATTTTACCAGCATCTTTTGTTGCTTGGCGTTCTGCATCGTTGAAGTAAGCAGGAACTGTGATAACAGCTTTTGTTACTTCTTCGCCAAGATAGGCTTCAGCGTAAGATTTAAGGTGTTGAAGAATGATGGCAGAGATTTCCTGCGGTGTATATTTCTTGCCTTCAACTTCTACTTTATAATCTGTACCCATATGTCTTTTAATAGACATGATCGTGTTCGGGTTTGTAATTGATTGACGTTTTGCTACTTCACCTACTTGGCGCTCTCCATTTTTAAAAGCGACAACAGATGGTGTTGTACGTGCTCCTTCAGCGTTTGCTATCACTTTTGGCTCGCCGCCTTCAAGTACTGCAACACATGAGTTTGTTGTTCCTAAGTCAATCCCAATGATTTTACTCATATTCAATGACCTCCCATTATGTAGTTATTGATTTACTTTTACCATTGATGGACGAATGACTCGGTCTTTGAGTTTATAGCCCTTTTGCAATTCTTCTACAACGATATTTGAATCGTAGTTTTCATCTTCAACTTGCATGACGGCTTGATGAAGGTTTGGATCGAACTCTTTGCCGACAGCTTCAATTGGTTCAACGCCTTCGTTTTTCAGCGCTTCTACCAGCTGGCGGTAAACCATTTTCATCCCTTCTAACAAACTTTTCGTTTGCTCATTGTCTGGATCAATTCCAAGCGCTCTTTCAAAGTTGTCAAGAGCCGGGAGAAGATCACTGACAACATGTTGAGATCGATATTTTTGCACGGTCTCCATTTCAGTTCGAGTACGGCGTTTATAGTTTTCGAAATCTGCTTGAACACGCAGAATTTTGTTTTCTTTTTCATCTAGAAGCTGCTGCAATTCATCAATTTTCTCTTGGAAGGCAGACTGTTCATCATGCTTTACTTCCTCAGTATCTGCTTGAACTGCTTCTTCTTGTGCTTCAACTTCTGCTTCTTGCTCAGGTGTCTGTTTTTCTTCTGACATTGTGTTCACCTCCCTCAAAAGATTCAAGAATACGAAGGGGCTGCGCCCCCGCCTTTTATCACCCTAATCATCATACAAATTGGAAAGTGCGTTTGACAAGTCTTTTGATACATGATGCAAAAGACTGACGACCCGGCCATAATCCATGCGGGTAGGACCGATGACAGCAATGGAGCCAAGTGGTTTTTGATCGATTGAATAAGTTGCCGTGATTAAACTGCAATTCTCCATTGCTTCCAAATTGTTTTCTGAACCGATTTTAATGGTGATTCCTTGCTCATTTGGATGAAACAGCTGCATGACATCATTCTTCTGTTCAATCAGCATCATGAGTGAACGAATGCGGTCAATGTCATGAAATTCTGGCTGATTCAACATATTAATCTTCCCGCCAAAGAATAGTTTTGATTCATTTTGCGTTGAAGTAAATGTGCTTTCAAGTGCATCTAAAATATGATCATAGTTTTTTAAATGCGTACGAAGCAGCATCACCACTTCTTTATACATCCTGTCCTTCAGCTGATCCATCGGAACCCCTGCTAGGCGGCTGTTTAAAATATTCATCAGCTTCTCGATATCTGAGACGTCAAGATGCTCAGAGAAGGTAATGGTTTTGTTTTCAACATGTCCGCTGTCTGTAATCATAATCGCCACAGCTTTGTTAGGCTGGACGGGGACAAGCTGAATTTGCTTTAATCGATTTTCACTTAGCTTTGGACCAAGCACGATCGATGTGTAGTTTGTGAGATCTGATAAAATTTCCGCCGATTTTTGAACTGTTTTTTCCAGCTCAAAAATTTTCTCCTGAAACACTGACTGGATGAGCACAAGCTCTTTAGGTGACAGCTTTCGCGGAGAGAGCAAATGATCTACATAATAACGATATCCTTTTTCGGAAGGAATTCTTCCTGATGAAGAATGGGTCTTTTCAATAAAACCAAGTTCCTCCAAATCAGCCATTTCGTTTCTAATCGTCGCAGAGCTGAATGTGATGTCTTCCTTTTTAGAAAGCGTTCTTGATCCAACTGGCTGCGCCGAACGAATAAAGTCATTAATGATGACTTGCAGAATCAAAAGCTGACGATTTGTTAACATCATCATCACCCCTGTTAGCACTCTCTTTCAACGAGTGCTAATTGTATAAACAAAATTACCAAACTCAAATTAAAATGTCAATTATAACTCACCGAGAAACGCTTGAAAAACTTCATTTCCTAATAATTTTCCTTTTCTTGTTAAACGAATGCCCATTTCATCCTGTTCAATGAGCCCTTTTTCTGCTAATTCTTCAAGAACAGAGGAAAAGAGCGTTTCTGGAGTGTCTCCATATTTTGCTTGGAAATGAGCGCTTTTCACGCCTTCAATTTTCCGTAAGCCTAAAAACATTTCTTCTTCGATCTGTTCTGCTTTTGTGACTTGATGTGTTTCTTTATATGGGAAGCCTGTTTGTTCAATCAGTTCCAAATAATGTTTCACTGGTCCAGCGTTCACATTACGGACGCCATCTACATAGCCGTGCGCTCCTGCACCAAAACCGAAGTAATCATCATTGCTCCAATAGGTGAGGTTATGCTGACTTTCAAAGCCCGGTTTGGCGTAATTGCTAATTTCATATTGTTTGAGCCCGTGACGCTCCATTTCATCCATGACCAGCTCGTACATTTCAGCCTCACGTTCTTGCGGAGGTAAATGCAGTTTCCCTTTTTGCATCAGATTGTAAAAAACCGTCTTCGGCTCGACAATCAGTGAATAGACAGAATAGTGCTCTGCACCTAATGAAAAAGCCGTCTCAAGTGAATTCATGACATGATGTTTTTCTTGATGAGGCAAACCGAACATGAGGTCGAGACTAATGTTGTCAAATCCAACCGCTCTTGCTCGTTCGAAAGACGTGAGGACATCTTTCTTTTGATGAACCCGTCCGATTTTTTTGAGCAGATCGTCTTCAAATGTTTGTACACCAAAGCTCAACCGATTGACACCTGCTGATTTTAGCACATGCAGTTTCTCAAGCGATAGTTCGTCTGGGTTTGCTTCTACTGCAAATTCGATCAGGTTTTTAGTCGGTTTTAATACGCGGTGAATGCTGTCCATAAGCTGATCTAGCTGGCTGATTGTCAGTGATGTCGGAGTTCCTCCGCCAATAAAGATCGTTTTAAGTTCTTGCTCTCCTTTTTGATCGATCGTGTGCTGCATCTCTTTTTCAAGTGCGGCTAAGTATTCATCGACCGGCTGGGTTTTAATGAAAAATTTATTGAAATCACAATAGTGACAAATATGCTCACAAAATGGAATGTGAATGTAAGCTGCTTTCATTTGATGACACCTTCTTTACAGGTAAAGAGCCGCAGTTTATCGCTGCGGCACCTTTGTTTGTTTTCGACTATAAACGTCAAGGCAGACATTGTAAAGTAGGTTGCCTTGAGGCGGTTATTTTTTTGGTGTGCTGTCGTCCATTTTCAGCACGGCCATAAATGCTTCTTGCGGGACTTCTACAGAGCCCACTTGCTTCATGCGCTTTTTCCCTTCTTTTTGCTTCTCAAGAAGCTTTCTTTTCCGGGAAATATCTCCACCATAACACTTCGCAAGTACGTTTTTACGCATTGCTTTAATAGTGGATCGAGCAACAATTTTTTGACCAATCGCTGCCTGAACAGGTACTTCAAAGTGCTGGCGCGGAATCAGTTCTTTTAGCTTTTCTACAATGATCTTTCCTCGTTCATACGCGTAATCACGGTGAACAATAAAGGAAAGCGCATCGATCTTTTCACCATTGAGCATGATGTCCATTTTCACGAGAGTGGATGGGCGATAGCCAATTAGCTCGTAATCAAAGGACGCATACCCTTTTGTATTAGACTTTAGCTGATCAAAGAATTCGTATACGATCTCAGCCAAAGGAATTTCATAAACAATGCTGACGCGGTTCGCATCAAGATATTGCATATCAATGAAATGACCGCGCTTTCCTTGGCAAAGCTCCATAACAGAACCTACATAATCATTCGGCACCATCATCGTCGCTTTCACGTACGGTTCTTCAATTCGCTCAATCTTTTGCGGATCAGGCAAATTAGACGGGTTATCTACGACGATTTTTTCTCCATCTGTCATATACACATCGTAAATAACACTTGGCGCCGTCGTAATGAGGTCAATTTTAAATTCACGCTCAATCCGTTCTTGGATGATTTCCATATGAAGCATACCGAGGAAACCGCAGCGGAAACCGAAGCCAAGTGCTTGGGATGTCTCTGCCTCATATTGAAGGGAAGAATCATTTAATTCAAGCTTTTCTAACGCTTCACGCAAGTCATTGTATTTCGCTGTGTCAATTGGATAAAGTCCGCAGTATACCATTGGGTTTAGCTTTCTGTATCCAGGCAGTGCTTCTTTTGCAGGGTTTTCTGCACTTGTAATCGTATCCCCTACACGTGTATCACCGACATTTTTAATGGCAGCTGTCAAATAGCCAACATCTCCAACAGTCAGTTCGTCTGTTGGCATTGCTTTTGGTGTGAATACGCCGACCTCAAGCACTTCAAATTCTTTGCCTGTCGCCATCATCTTGATTTTCTGGCCGGGTTTTACCGTCCCTTCGACAATTCGTATGTAAGCAATGACGCCGCGATACGCATCGTAGAGGGAATCAAAAATAAGGGCTTGAAGCGGTGCTTCTGGGTCTCCAGTTGGTGCGGGCACCTTTTCGACGATTTGTTCTAAAATATCCTCGATCCCAATCCCCGCCTTAGCAGAGGCCAGAACTGCTTCAGATGCATCCAAGCCGATGACATCTTCAATTTCTTGTCTTACACGCTCAGGCTCTGCACTCGGCAGATCAATTTTATTGATAATCGGTAGAATTTCTAAGTTGTTATCAAGAGCTAAATAAACGTTCGCAAGTGTTTGTGCTTCGATGCCTTGTGCTGCATCCACAACAAGAATTGCCCCTTCACAAGCAGCCAGGCTTCGGGATACTTCATAGGTGAAGTCGACATGCCCTGGTGTATCAATCAGGTGCATAATATATTCTTCTCCATCCTTGGCCTGATATTTCAGCTGGACAGAGTTTAATTTAATCGTAATGCCGCGTTCACGCTCTAAGTCCATGGAATCAAGTAATTGTTCTTTCATTTCTCGTTGAGTAATCGCCGCTGTTTTTTCCAAAATACGGTCCGCCAATGTGGATTTGCCATGGTCAATATGGGCGATAATGGAGAAATTCCGAATTCTTGATTGCCGTTCTAATCGTTTTTCTTTATCTGTCACAATCTATCACTCCTACTATAAAACGCGGGTTGCGCTAGGTTAGATTATATCAATAGGGCTGTAAAGATTCAATCGAAATCAAGAAAAGCCGCTCATCGGTTAGCGGCTTTCATGAAAAGGTGTGTGATCTTATGAAATTCACTGTTTATTTCCCATTCACCCAATCATAAAGAGAACGGGCTGCATGGGTCATGCCATCAGATAAAGCTTTCCCTGCCTTAGAGAAGGCATTAAAGCTCTCCATTTCTTCAAGCTGCTTTTGCTTTTCTGCTAAATCCTTTTCTGTCACAGCTGTTCCTAAAATAGAGGCTTCTTTTTCTTGATCGTCATTCATGTGAATCGTGAAGGCCCCTTTTAATTGCGGATCATGGTAGCCCTTCATTTGAAGCATGCCATTATTGGCTTGCTGCATTCCTAAAAAGACGCCAAACAGCAATACCAACCCTAAAATAATGGTTTTTCCGATAAATGAGCCCATGCCCTGCACCACCTTAAGACCGTTTTTTCTCATCCTTTGCTTTGCCGTTTACCTTTTCTGCGTCCCAGAAAATCTCACTGAACACATCAGCTGCTGCGTTAGATGCATTTTTCAATTCTTCCATATTATTATCCACACCGCCAAATTCTAAAAGAAGGGCTTTGTCAGATAAGTCTTGATTATAGATTCCATTATCACCAATTTCTCCTTTGGCAAACACTCCGACGCTGAGACCTTTATATTTTTTCTCCATCAAATGGTGGAACTCCGTCGCCAGCTTTAAGTTTTTCTCATAGCTTTGATTCTTCTTCCCAACAACAAACGCTATCCGTGCATATTTCTTGCCTTTGATCTCTACTGTGGTATCTTTCTTTCTTCTTGAATCACGGTGAATATCTATTAAATAGTTGAGGTCCTCATTTTTAGCGAGGGCTTCTTTTACAACCAGTCTCGATTCATTATACGATTGCGGATACTTTAACCCTTTTTGCAGCAGTCTTTTTTCAATTTCCGTTTTATCGACTGTGTTGCCGATTCCTTGCTGGTCGAGCGCTTTACCAAACATGTCGCCGACAAGGGTGACGTTCACTTTTGAGTGCCGCGCATTGTTTGGATCTGTCTCTCCTTTTAGAAATGGTAAATATGATTCCGTATTATGTGTGTGATAAATGTACACAGCTTTTCGTTTTCCTGTAGATCGGTCCGGCTCTTTCGCAGGCTTTTTCGGCTCATCCTCATCAAGCTTGTCCAGCTCAGCCAAATTTGCCTCTTTTTCATCTTTGATGACTTCACTTGGCGGCGGCGATTCCATTGGCATATTCGTATAGTCTGTCCCTTCACCCGCTAAAATGATTTTTGTATCAAAATGTTCAAAGCCCGGCAGCTCTCTTCCTAGAAAACTGCGAGGATCTTCTAAATTGATACTTGTGGCAAGCTTGAGTGACAGCCCAGAGAAATTGAATCCTTTCTGATCTTCTGGGACCGCTGAGGCGAAATATTGGTTTTCCATGCCCATTAGGGTCGCAAAGAATGCCCCTGACAGCTCATCTGCCACACCATATAATGACGCTTGAGGTCTAAGCTCAGGTTTTAAAGACGTCAAAGACCCTGACATGACAAACACAACCACAAGAGAGGCAATAAACAAGAAAATACTCTTCACTACTTTCGTTCCATTAATCGCAACAACCAACTGTCGAGGACGGCGGGGTCTTTTTTTCATGATTTACTCCCTCCAGCACGCTTTCTAGTAATTACACTATGAGCGAGCTAGAGAAAGTAGAACCGTTTAATGATTATAAGAACCCATGTTATCTTGAGAGATTTTTTGATGAAGCGCTGTATTTAATCCATTGGCGAGTACGTTCGCCATGTCATCAATGAATGTATCGACTTCCTTCGGTGTGACCATTAGATTTTGTCCAAGCGGTGCAAGCACTTCATGGATCAACTGTCTTTTTTCTTCTTCAGGCAGCGTTCCTACTATGCCTAAAAAGGATTGACGCGTTTCTTCGTCTGGTAAGTCTTCTTCATTCAGCACTTTTTTCTTCCCAAATGTCAAACCAGCTGGTACTAAAGATCGGGAAGGTCTATCATCTTTCAGTTCTCTACCAAAATGCTTTAAGACATAATCAATCGTGTCACTTGCGATCGTTACTGCATCAACCACGGTCGGAACACCAATCGCAATGACTGGAATGCCCAATGTGTCTTTGCTTAATTCCTTGCGCTTATTCCCTACACCCGATCCTGGATGTATACCTGTATCAGAGATTTGAATCGTCGTATTCACCCGTTCCACCGCACGGGCAGCCAGTGCATCTATGGCGATCACAAAATCCGGTTTGGATCGTTCAATCACACCTTGTATAATGTCACTTGTTTCTATACCCGTCAGTCCCATGACGCCAGGTGATAAAGAAGACACAGGTCGATAGCCTTCCTGCACATTTTCAGGCTGTAATTCAAATAAATGCCGCGTCACCAGCAAGTTTTCAACTGTGAGCGGCCCTAAAGCATCAGGCGTGACATTCCAGTTTCCGAGTCCCACAACAAGACAGCTCGCATCTGCCTGAATGCCGCGGTCTTTTAAAAACTGAGCAAAATGATGGGCAAAGACTTCGACCACTTTTTCTTGCATCTCAGAATCCTTCTCGCGAATTCCCTGCGCTTCAAGCGTTAAGTATGTACCCGCCTTTTTCCCTGTCAGTTCCTCTCCTTCTTTCGTGATTTCCACAGTACGTATGCGGATGCCATGCTCTTCCTTTTCCTTCTCGACAATTCCTTGAATACCGTCCTTTTTGACGACATTCGGATCGTTCTCTTGTTCTAGTATCTCTTTTGTTTCAACGGCCAAATCGGTCCGGATTTGATATGCGCTTAAATCGAGTTTCTGTTTCTTCATGAAAAAGCTCCTTCCACCAAGTCATTAACTGTAGTCTTTCCATCTCTTTCAAGAAACATTCGAGCGCTTCATCAATGAAAAATACTTTACATTTATATTGCATTCTAAAGGTGTGTTTGATAGAATACAATTTGTTCTATTGTGAAGATTTAACCTTAAGACAATTGTGTTTAGGTTGTATCTTAGGAGGTGAAACACATGCCAAATATTAAATCAGCGATCAAACGTACAAAAACGAATAACGAACGCCGTGCACACAACGCAACGATCAAGTCTGCGATGCGTACTGCGATTAAACAAGTTGAAGCTTCTGTCGCTAAGAACGATGCTGAGCAAGCAAAAGCTGCTCTTTCTTCTGCTGCAAAACGCATTGACAAAGCCGTTAAAACTGGTCTTGTACACAAAAACGCAGCTGCGCGTTATAAATCAAGACTTGCTAAACAAGTAAACGGACTTTCTGCATAATAATTGCAACGCCTCAGTCATGAGGCACCTGTTTAACTGTACGTCCGTCCTGACCGGCTTAGCCATAAGGACAGACTGGCAATTATACATCTAAACAAAAACGACCCTCTTTTCAGAAGGTCGTTTTTTTATATTCTCATGCCCCTAATAAGCGAAGCAGGAACAATTCTAATAACAGCTGCTTGTCCTTTTTGCCCGTTTTCATTTCATAATCAATCGTGGAAAGCTCTTTGACGATGCGCTTGAGCTCTTCTTCTGAAAACAAACTCGCTTGATCCATAGCGAGTTTGACCCGGAATGGATGGACTTTCAGGTTTGACGCAATTTGTTTTTGCCCATATCCCTGCTGAGCAAAGTACTTCGTTTGCAGAATTAATCGAAATTGATTTGAAATGAGTGCCAATATTTTGATGGGTTCCTCATTTTGCTTTAGGAGGTCATAAAACATTTGCATAGCTTCAGAACGGCGCCTGTTCACGATTTGGTTGATCAGTTCGAAAATATTCTGCTCCAGACTTCGTGCAACGAGCTGATTGACATCAGCCAGCTCAATTTCCTCCCGCTCTCCAATATATGTACTGAGCTTCCGGACCTCTTGGAAAAGGGAGGACAGACTTCCACCACATAACATCACAAGCTGTTCTGCCGCTTCGGCTGTGATTGTTTTTCCTTCTGTTTTCACCAATGTGATGGTAAAATCAGTCGTTTCTTTAGGATTTAACTCTTTCGCCTCGACCACAGCTGCTTTCTTTTTCAGTAATTTCGTGATTTTCTTACGTTCATCCAGTTTTTCATAAGGTGCTAATAAGACAAGAATGGTGTAAGGAGCTGGCTTTTCTAAATAAGCTTCTAATACAGAAAGCTGATGCTCTATTTTTTCCTTTTTCTTTTCTGCTGTCAGAAAATAAGGATTCTTGATCACCACAAGACGTCGTTCTCCCATAAACGGAAATGTTTCGGCGTCCGTCACAGCCTGCTCAAGCGGCACCTCTTCCATATCAAAAACCGAGTAGTTAAAATCCTTCGTTTCTTCGTCGACCACAGCTTGTCTCAATTTAGCAGCTGTCTCTTGCAATAAGTATGTTTCTTTTCCATATAAGCAATAAACGGGATGGATATCCCCTTTTTTAAAATTGTTCCATATCTCAAAGACCATTCGCTCGAATCCCTCTCTTTCACTTCCTCCTCTATCCTAAAGTGTGTGGAGACATTAGTAAAGAGGAAGCTGAAAGTGCCGCCTCCTCATTTATAGTAAACGTCTCACGTAAGCTCCCGGGTCAGCTCACAGTCAGACGATATTCACAAAATGATCATGAAAATGGAAAACGGTTACTTTGCCTTCTAGCAATTCCAAATGAGTTCAAGTATACTAAAATTAGCCAGGAGGGATGAAAATGAATGAATTTGAAAAGAATGTTCAAAGCAAGCGGAATGATGTGACCGACTCAGCTGTTGGTTTTATCGTCACATTCGGATTTTTCGCCTCAATGTTTATTTTGGCAACAGTTATACACCTTGTTGGATCTTAACTACATGAATGCAAGATGACTGCCGTTTTGGCAGTTTTTTTATTGATTTTGTAAGATATCATATGGAGGATGAGCGTAAAATGTTCCATTCTCTTCAAGAAATTCATAGGTCACACTTCCAGCGATATCTGTACGATACACCTTTGTTTGATGATCGTTGAGTTTTTTCAAGACTTCTTGATGAGGATGCTGATACCGATTTCGTTCACCTGCTGAAATAAGTGCAAATGACGGCTTCAATTGCTGAAGCCATTCTTCACTTGTTGAGCCTTTACTCCCGTGATGGGCAACCTTCAAGACATCTGCTCGCAGCTGGGGATACGCTTTTATGATTTCTCGTTCCCCTTCTTGTTCAAGATCCCCCGTGAATATAAAACGCTTTCCGCCAAGAGTAAGGGCGAGAACAAGTGAATCATTATTTTTACTCGTCACCCGATCATTTGCCGGATGAAGAACCTCCATTACTTGTCCTCCAATCCTCAGCTGATCTCCTCTCTCTAATTCATCAACAGGTATCCCTTGATCAGCCGCTTCCGCTAACAGCTTTGCATCTTCCGGACTTCGGGCAAAGCCTTTTGGTACGGCAAGCCGCTTTACTTTATTTCGCTTCATTAACCGCATCGCTTCTCCCATATGGTCTTGATCGGCATGTGTGAGAATGAGAAGATCAAGTTTTGCTATTCCTTTTGCATGCAAGAACGGGATAAGCGTTTGATCACCGATCGTAGATACTTTTCGTCTTTTTTTCCACGGCTCTTCTTTAAAAGAAAGTCTGCCTCCTGTGTCTATTAATATATGCCCCGCTCGATAAGGGAGCTGAATAAACAAACTATCCCCTTGCCCTACATCCAGCATCGTGACCTCTCCTTTTTGAAGAAAGTTTGGAGTGAAATAGTGTACACCGAGTGCACCAATGAGAAAAAGAAGCGGCACAGCATAAGATTTGATGGAAGTTTTACATTCAAGCACAAATAATAGAAAAATAATAGAGGAAACCTCTAGGAGAACGTGCCACCAAGTAGATTTCATAAAGATCAGGGTGAGACCATCATAAGAAGCCATATGCGCTGACAGCTGATGACTAAACCGGATCACCGAATCAAGCAGCTGAAACAAAGTTTGACCAAGCGGAAGATAAATCAAAGACAAAAGGAAAAAGAGTAAAGACAGAGGCATGACAACGATTGTATAAAAAGGCACAAAAATCATATTCAAAGGAACACTCAGCAAGGAAAATTGCTGAAAGTAATATAAAAGAACAGGAAGTGAGGCAAGCTGTGCAATAAAGGAAATGAGGAATAACTGCATCACCGAACTTTTCGCTTTTGATAAAATTCTTGTGGATAATAAAATGAAAAATGTCACCACAAATGAAAGCTGAAAACCGACATCAAATAAATAAAGTGGCTGAATAGCCAATAAAAGCAAAAATGTCACGCTTAAGACCACCGCAGAAGGCTGTTTCATTTCTTTTGGCAGGCTTGTGATGACCAAATAGATCCCTGCCATGAGACAAGCTCTCAAAACGGACGGCGCAGCACCTGTCAAACAAGCATAAACCGGAAGAAAGCATAATAACAGAATACGCGCTGTCTCTCTTGTCACGCCAACGCGGAGCAAACACCAAAACAGGCAGGCGAGCAGCGTTTGAACATGAAGTCCTGAGATGGCTAATAAGTGAATGATGCCAAGCATTTGATAATCTCTTAATGTGTCAGGATCAATCAATTCACGGTCTCCAAAAATGAGCGCCTGTACAATTCCTACAGAGCTGTTAGGAACAAGGTTTTCAAGAAATCTTAGCCCTTTCTGTCTTAAGACCGAGAGCACATGTGAAGGGCTGTCATGTTTTGTGCAGCTTTTAATAGACTTTGGCAAGAAAACAGCATCAATGCCTTTTGTTTTTAGAAATTGATCATATTGAAACCCGTTAGGTATGGTGGCGTGTTTAGGTAATCGAACATCACCTGACATATGACAGCTCATTCCCGGCACCACGCTATTTAGCGCATCTTTTTCATACTCCGTTTGAATTGTATAAAAAGCGGCTAATCGCTCATCTTCTGTTGAAACAGTTGCTGAAAAACGATTGCCATCTATTTTCGGAATGCTTTCAATCACTACTGAACCAGAAAATGATTTTTCTTGTGCGGTATGATTCGCTTCAAGAGACTGATGAACCATAAACATGAGTGTATAAATCGTTCCACACAAGCTAACGATTAGAAAAAGCTGGGGTGTTTTTTTGAGCAAGCTGATTAGGAGAAAAACAAGAAGAAAAAGAAAAAAATACACATGAAGATGACATGCGGCCAGAGCAATTCCAGCAGCTGCTGAAATCGCCCCGAACGGCAAATACTTAAACATAGGAAGTAAATAATTGATTCGCCTTTTCATGCATTTGTCGAATTTCTGTTTCGCTAAGTCCTGATTCACTTAGTTTGCCAATTAAATCCGCAACAAAGGCTAATTTTTCTTGGTTTTTTAAGTCAATGATCATTTCATCTAGTTCAACCTGTTCCGTTTGAACTCCGGCCTGCTCGAATAAATCGACAGCATAAGGATGATTTTTATAATCCTTCGCATAATACACTGTTCGAATACCTGCTTGAATAATCGCTTTACAGCACTGCAAACAAGGAAAGTGCGTCACATAGATTTCAGCATCTGCTGTTGGTGCACCAAATTTGGCACATTGCAAAATGGCGTTCATCTCCGCATGAATTGTGCGAACGCAGTGATGATCTATCACATAGCATCCTACATCTGCACAGTGCACATCACCAGCAATGGAGCCATTGTATCCTCCTGCAATGATACGCTTATCTCTTACGATGGTGGCCCCGACAGCTAACCGCTCACAGGTGCTTCGCAAAGCAAGCAAATGGCTTTGCGCCATAAAATATTGATTCCATGAAATTCTCTCCACGAGCTGATCCCTCCAGAATGATGTATGGTATTAAGTGTACATGCCTTTCTTCTATACCGTCAATTCTACTTGACCGTCAGTTGATTTTTCAGCCGTTTGATGGTCTTCTCGCCAAAACCCGAAATGTTCCGCAAATCTTCAATTTGTTGAAATTCTCCATGTTCTTCTCTATACGCAATGATGGCTTCTGCTTTGGCTGGACCTATCCCATTAATGGTCTGCAACTCCGCTGCATCAGCTTGATTCACATTCACAACTTGACTCATTTCATTTTTTGATGAATTTCCTGATGAAGTGTCTGCTGCTGCCGGCTGCATTTGCCTGCCTTCTTCTCCCTGCTTTCGTACATAAATCATCATACTGTCCTGTAATTTTGCGGCTTGATTGATGTCAAACGTATCCGCCTTACGAGTAAAGCCTCCTGCTCTTTTAATCGCATCTTCAACCCGATCCTCAGGTCGAAACGAATATACACCCGGTTTTCTTACAGCTCCTTTCACCTCCACTACAATGGATGATGACTCATTTTCTGCACTCTCCTGCTTGTCTTCTAATGTGATTGACATGTCTTTTGTTTCCTTCAACACACTCGGCTCAGCGCTGTTTTCTTTTTTTCCTGCTAAAAATAAAAAGCTGATGATGGCAGCGATAATAATTGCCGCTGCGACATAGAGTCTGTATTTTTTCAATAGAATAAGTCCTTTCACTTGCTCACGCTTCTTTCAATCATATTTTCCTACTGCTTCACATACTGTTTAGAAGATAACAGATCCTATGCGTCTAAGGAGGGAGAACGTTTGAATATCGGGTTAATCGGTACAGGAAACATGGGTACCATACTTACTGAGGCATTTATTGAATCGAAGGCAGTCAATCCCTCATCCATCACCATCACAAACCGAACCATTGAAAAAGCATTCAATATAAAAAAGAACCACCCAGAGCTCGAAGTAACGAAACAGCTTTCAGGGGCTGTAACAAATAAAGATTTCATCTTTATTTGTGTCAAACCACTGGATATTTATCCACTGTTAAAAGAGCTGAGCCCGCTGTTAACAGAACAGCAAACCATTGTCATTATTACAAGTCCTGTTCATCCTGAACAGCTTCAGGATATCGTTCCTTGTCAAACAGCCAGACTGATTCCAAGCATCACAAACCGTGCGTTATCAGGCGCATCCCTTTTAACTTTCGGTTCATCATGCAATGTTGCGACGAAAGCGACACTAAGACAACTAGCTTCGCGCATTTCAACTCCAATTGAAATTCATCATTCAATCACACGGGCAGCTTCAGATATTGTCAGTTGCGGACCTGCTTTTATCAGCTTTCTCGTTCAGAAAATGATTGAAGCCGCCGTTGAAGAAACGGATATTTCAAAAGAGGAAGCCACCACCTTATCAGAAGACATGCTTGTAGGACTTGGCCGTTTGATTGAAAAAAGAGTGTATACCCTTCCGGCCCTGCAGGACAAAGTGTGTGTGAAAGGCGGCGTCACTGGTGAGGGCATTAAAGCACTTGAAGCAGGTGTTCAAGATATGTTTCACCGGCTTTTTCAAAACACCCATGAAAAGTTCGATGAAGATCTTGAAGCGGTTGCGCATCAATACCCGCCGAGTGTGTTTACTGATGATCGCAGAAATTAGTGACCTTTGCAACAAACGAAAAAAGGGTTTTAAAAAACCATCGTTCCACTAAACGATGGTTTTTGGTTTCTTAGCTGAAATAAAATATCTTTCGGCGAATTCCTGAGGTGCTTCATTTGTAAAATCAGCAGTCACTTCAATCTTTTCAAAGCCAGCTGACTCAAGAAACGCTGCATAAGTCTCAAATGGAAATGTACGCTGTTCATGCGTCTCATCATAACGCTGATACACGTCTCCGTCCTTTACAAAAAAACTTAAATCATGAATGACCGAATACATGGCATCCCCTTTATCACTCTGCCAAATGTAGCTGATCTCTTCATCTTGATCTGCGAAGGTAGAGCCAGGGAATACCTCTTCCATTTTATAAGGGGTATGAACGTCAAAGAGTAAAACCCCACCTGCCTCTAAAAGCTGAAACATGTTTTTAAAGGTTTTTTTGACGTCATTTTCGTTTTTTAAGTAGTTCAATGAATCACAGCAAATAACCGCTGCTTGAAAGGCTTGTTCAAAGCCCGTAAGCTCTCTCATATCCTGATGTAAAAATTGAATCGACTGCTTGTGAGCCTGTGCTTTTTGCTGCGCAAATGCCAGCATCTCTTCGCTTAAGTCAATTCCTGTAACCATGTGGCCTTTTTCAGCTAACCGCAGAGATATCTCTCCAGTTCCACAGCCTACATCAATGATGGTACTATTCGGCTTGATATACTGCTGTATCCACTGAACCCATTCATCATAAGGTGCATGTGTCATGAGCTCATCATACACACCTGCAAACCCTTGATAAATCATGAATTAATGCCAAGTGAAAGCGTTTCTCTCGGCGCATCTCCCCATAACTTTTCTAGGTTATAGTATCCTCTTTCTTCCTTGTGGAACACATGAGCAATGACATCTCCTAGATCAATCAATACCCATCTTGCCTCATCAAAGCCTTCCATCTTTTTGACTTCGATGCCGCCTTCTTCTGCAAGATGTTTTACTTCTCTTGCAATGGCCTGGACTTGTTTGTCAGAATTCCCGTGACAAATGAGAAAATAATCTGCAACAAGTGAGATTCCTTGCATATTCAGGGCAATAATGTCCTCTGCCCGCTTATCATCGCATGCTCCTGCTGCGATGTTTAAAATTGATGATGCATCCATCAAAATTCCTCCTTAGTTGTTCTTATGCACAAGCGAGTTATAAGTAGCAAGTGTATCTGGAAAGATTGGCTGATTCTTTTTCATTAAAAAGCTGATTGTGTTTTTTAATGCTTGAATCAGGGCAAGATCCAAATCATGCTCTGCTAACTCTCTTACTTCTTCTACACCAGGAAAATGACGTCCTGGCTCTATATAGTCAGCAACATAAATGACTTTTTCAAGCAATGTCATGTTTGGTCTGCCGGACGTATGAAATTCAATCGCAGTTAAGATGTCCTGGTCGTCAATTCCAGCTTCTTTTTTGACCAAATATGCACCGACTGGGGCATGCCAAAGCTCGGGGGAATAATCAAGCAATAAAGGGTTCATCTGCTCCTGCTGGATGATGCCCTTCATTTCTTCCTTTGGTCTGAATTTGGCATAATCATGAAAAATAGCGGCCATCTCTGCTTTTTTCACATCTGCACCAAATCGTTCCGCTAATGAAATGGCTGTATCCATGACCCCAAGTGTATGTGTATACCTATGCTCAGTTAACTGTTCTTTGACACAGTTTAATGCTTCTTCACGATTCATATAAATGATGCTCCTTTATATAACGCTCAACAGCTTTCGGGATCAAATAATCGACAGGTTTCCCCTGCTTCATTCGCTGCCTAATCAATGTCGATGATACATCAAATGCTGGAACATCTGCAAACAAAAGAGGATACGTCGTACTTCCTACATAACCTGGTCTTTTCATCCCAATGAAGGTGATCATCTGAAGCAACTCATCAATTCGGTGCCATTTCGGCAAATTATCGACCATGTCCGCTCCAATCATAAAAAAGAACTCCTCTTCAGGATGATGCTTCTTTAACAGCTCCACGGTATCTACTGTATAAGAAGGGCCCTCTCGCTCCAATTCAATAAGCTCGATTCGAAAATGTGGATTTGACTGAATCGCTTTTTCCACCATTTTCACGCGATGATGACTATCTGCTCGTTTTTTGCCCGTTTTATGCGGAGGCTTGTGATTTGGGATAAACCAAATTTCATCAAGACCTACTTGGAAACGCACCTCACTTGCCATCAGCAGATGCCCGTTATGCGGGGGATCAAACGTACCGCCGAACAACCCTATTTTTTTCATATCATATCCACCTTTACGGCAGCTTAATTTGTTTATTTTCCTTAGATTCTTTGTACAGGACAATCACATTTCCGATCGTTTGAACGAGTTCAGCCTTTGCGCCTTTTACAAGTGCTTTTGCGACCTCTGTTTTGTCCTCGTCGCAGTTTTGCAATACGCTCACTTTCAAAAGTTCTCTTGCTTCAAGCGCCTCGGAAATTTGCTTGACCATATTGTCATTTACCCCGCCTTTTCCCACTTGAAAAATAGGGGATAAATGATGTGCTTGTGCACGTAAAAAACGTTTTTGCTTACCTTTTAACATGGTGTTCCTCCTAGTTTCTCTATGACAATTGACTTCATTTTTCTGGCGTCAGGCGTGATGCCCGTCCACAGTTCAAAGGCTCTTGCCGCTTGACCGACAAACATACCAACCCCATCTACTGTTTTCAAACCTAACCCGGCTGCTTCACTAAGCAGCTTTGTTTCTATTGGATTATACACAATATCACAAACGACCGCTGTTTTCTTTGCTTTTGTTAAAGAAATTGGGGTTTCTTCAACATTCGGGTACATCCCGATTGAGGTTGTGTGGATGATGACATCATAATTCCCGAGCCGTTCTTCTGCTTGATTTAATGGGATAGCACTTGATGTGATTTTCCCTTCAGCACTTTCAATTAACGACTCAGCTTTTTCAATGGTGCGGTTGGTGATGTCAAAGCTTTTCGGAGCATATTCAGCCATTGTCATATAAATCGCTCTTGCCGCTCCGCCAGCACCGATCATAAGAAATGACAGCTCTGATAACGGCTGATCTAAAGCTTCAAGCAATGAATGAAGAAAGCCTTCTCCATCTGTATTGTATCCAACAAGCTGACCTTTTTCGAGACGCACAGTATTGACTGCACGCAGGCGTTCAGCTGTTACATCAATTTTGTCAAGGTACTGCATGATCTCCACCTTGTGCGGGACAGTGACATTAAAACCGCTGATTCCTAAGGCTTTCATGCCGCTGACGGCATCTGCAAGATCGTGTTCTTCTACTTGAAAGCCATGATAATGCCCATCAATTCCAGCATCCTTTAATGCTGCGTTATGAATATCTGGAGACATTGAATGGCCAACAGGGTAACCGATTAATCCGTATAAAGGTTTCAAGGTCTCTCCCCCTTTGAACTTTTAAATTAACGAACGTCTCATAAACACATGAACGCCTTTTGGCGCATAGACTTTGATTTGCTTTCCTGCATCATTCGCTGTCACCCAGCCTAGTCCTGAAAAGACAATGTCCGTTTTCGGCTGATCAATGGTAAAGGTGTGCGGAACGAGCGGCGGAAAATCTTCCATTCCCTCTTTTGACGGCGGTGAAAGCAGCTCTCCTGCATGCTTTTCATATAAGTCATCTGCGTTCTCCAGCTTTGTCCGGTGAATGTTGAGCTCGTTTGGCATGTAGCAGACAAATGAGGTTCTGCCGCCTTTTACATAATCAAATCGAGCGAGCCCGCCAAAGTAAAGCGTTTGAGCTTCATTTAACTGGAACGTTCTCGGCTTTAATTCTTTTTTCGGCGTTAAAATTTTCAAATCGTTTTTGTCCACATAATGCGCCATTTGATGACGATTGATGATGCCCGGCGTATCAAATAACGCTGACCCGTCATCAAGCGGAATCTCAATGGCATCAAGTGTTGTCCCCGGGTATTGGGATGTGGTGATCACATTCTCTTCCCCAGACACCTCTTTAATGATTCGATTAATAAATGTTGATTTTCCGACGTTCGTACAGCCGACAACATAGACATTTCTCCCGTCGCGGTAATGGTCGATTGCTTCCATCACCTCAGGCACACCTTGTCCTCTGCTTGCACTGATTAAGAATACATCAATTGGGTTTAATCCGTTTTCTTTTGCTTCCCGCTTCATCCATTGAACAAGACGGTCCTTTTTCACGGATTTCGGTAATATATCTACTTTGTTGCCGACAAGCAAAATCGGATTACCACCGACAATACGGCTCAGCCCATTGATCCAGCTTCCGTTAAAGTCAAAAATATCAACGACCTTCACAATTAAAGAATCGGTCTCGCCAATGCTGTGTAAAATATTTAAAAAGTCGTCTTCGGTTAATGACACATCCTGAATTTCATTGTAGTTCTTTAACCTAAAACAGCGCTGGCAGATCACATCTTCTTTCAATAGAGATGCTGCCGGCGCATATCCTAATTGATCTTTATTTTCCGTCTGAATGGCTACACCGCAGCCAATACAAACAACCTTTTCCATTATTACTCTTCCTCCCACTGAATGTGGCCCTTACGCTTTAAGGCTCCTAAAATTCTGCGTTCAATCTGCCTGTTAAACTTCGTGAAAAATCCGTCCGACGCCGCAACAGGAACAACCAAAATCGTATGGAAGCCATGTCTGTTCCCGCCAAGCACATCTGTCATAAGCTGATCTCCAATGACAACCACATCTTCTTTTTTCAATTGCATATCAGCAACTGCCTTATTAAAAGCTCGTCCCATAGGCTTTCTCGCTTTATAAATAAACGGAATGTGCACCGGCTCAGAAAAAAGCTTGACCCTTTTTTCGTTATTGTTCGATACAATCGTCACTTGTATCCCGTGATCTTTCATCTCTTGAAACCATTCAATTAAACGCGGGGTCGCACTTGGACGGTCCCATTCGACTAGTGTGTTATCTAAATCGGTAATAATGCCTTTCACATTTCGTTCTTTTAGTTTTTGCGGTGAAATGTGGAAAATACTTTTCACAAATTCATCTGGTAAGAAATACTTCTTTAGCACAGTTTGCACCCTTTCTTCCTTTGGTTTTTCAGCGATCGTGTCGAATCAAATCATAATTTGTCTGTCTATCGAATACAATGAAAAAGTTTTCGACATATGATGAGGACCTTCAACAGGTGTGGATAATTTTACACACATTATCCACCTATATTTCATCATGCTTTCATTCAATTATAAACACTCTACCCACAAGTTATCCACTTACCCATGTGGATAACAGAACGATTGTTCTTGTTTCCCATTCATGTTAGATTAAAGGTACTTCAAAGACATTCGATCAACCTATGATGATATGTCTTTTCCTCAAGTTTTATGCCAACTTTTTCAGGGGAGGTGTTTTTCCCATCATATGGGTTTCTAGTATGAAAAAGCTGTCAGATGATTTACTTATAGAATCGTATTATAAAGCAAATGAAATGAACTTAAATCGTGACTTCATTGAATTAATTGAGACAGAAATGAAAAGACGTTCGCTCGGGCATATGCTCTCTGTTTCCTCTTAATTCCATATCACCAGGAACCATGCCTCCCGAGCACTCTCCTTTTTAAACTCAGGTGACTGATATTATATCACTTGCGCTATATGCTTACTACTATTTTCCGTAAAAAACACCCCTTCTAATCAAAGAAGAGGTGTCTTATTTGCAAGGCTGTTCATTCCAAAACCATAACCCTCCGCCTACGACCAAAATGACAACAAGGAATACAACAAGAAAAGCGTAACCGATTCCTGCTCCTTGAGCTGGATAAGGCGAACACGCAGGGTAAGGATAAGGACATCCCCACATATCAGTTACCTCCTTCTAGGAAGATATACTGTTAGACTATGCTAGATGGATGGTCTTGTTTAGGCAGATGGCCTGCATTTAAAAATGTTTAATGACATCACGCTCTTTGATTTCGTTATAAATGATTCTCGCCCCTTTTGGTGTCATATGATTGCCAGAAGGGTCAATGAGACCTGACTGAATCAGGGCATTGTCACTGTCTTCACCAGCTTCTCGGATGAAAGCTTTCCAATTGTCGACAAGCGGCACTTGCTGTTTTTTTGCTACTTCTCTTGTGATGTCATTATATGAGTTTTGCCAAGCTCTTGCCCCGCCTCTCTCAGCAAAATAAGATGACTTATACCGGGAGTAATAATACAAGCCCTTTTTCCCACCTTCTACAACAGGCACACAGGTCATGAGAATCGGGGTAATCCCTTCTTTTCTACTTTCAGAAATGAAGTAGGTTAAGTTTTCTTTAAATCGTTTTTTGGTCACGCGAGGGTGTTTCCCGTCTAGAATCGCCGCATCATTTGTGCCGAACATGATGAGGACGTAAGTTGGTTTTTGTTTTAAAATATCTTGCTCAAAGCGAAGCTTCGCATCTTCTGTTGTCTGCCCGCCAATGCCTGCATTCTTCACTTGAATTTGGCCGCGCTCGACGTTTTTCATGAGATTCACCCATTTTTCAGATGTTGGATAATCTCGAAAATCCCAGTTTGATCCTCTTGTGTTACTGTCACCGAATGCAATGACGCTTTCCTGCGCTGGTTTTGAGCACCCAGCAGCGACACATAAGAGGATGAAAAGGAAAACAAATTTCTTCACAACATTCACCTCCAAAAGCCCTCTTCATATAGTAAACGACAAGACTTTTGGTTTCAATGAATGACTGTTTTTGACGAATGCTTTCTATTGTAACTGAACCGGCACATAAGCTCTATCATGATGGAGCAGTTCGCTGACTTTCACAAACTCATAGCCTCTATTCTTTAATTCAGGGACCACCTGTTTCAGCGCTTCTACCGTCTGCTTACGATTTCCTCCGCCATCATGTAAAAGGATGATATCGCCGCCCTGAATATTTTCGATAATACGGCTGGCTATTTTGTGTGCACCAGGCCTTGACCAGTCCTTCGGGTCTTGCGTAAAGGACCACATGACCACATCATATCCTTGCTTTGAAAGAATGCGGAATGATTTCATGCTCAAGCGTCCGCCAGGAGGACGAAATAATAAAGGGCCGCCTGGCTGGAGGGATGCGATATGAGCTGCTGATTCTTTTAGTTCCTGCTTGATTTCCTTCGATGACAAAAGGTCAAAATACGAATGGTTCATCGTATGATTGCCGAGCTCATTTCCTTCGCCTACAATCCGCTCTGCTATTTGTGGGTATGCATGCATACGGCTCCCTATAACAAAAAAGCTGGCATTCACTTCATGCTCTCTCAGCACATCTAGTATTTGATTTGTGTATTCCGGATGAGGGCCATCATCAAAGGTTAACGCAATCTTTTTCCGTTCCTCTCTCATGTCCCAAAAGGCTCGCCCTGTTTTTTCTAGGTCGATTCTTTTTAATGTCCGCGCCTCTATTTTATTAGGAACAAAAGCACATAATACGCATACACACATTAAGATATGCAACCCTTTCATCAGACCGCCTCCACAGAACATGATTACACATTAAATTGCCCGCTTTCTGATGAATTCATTCAAGATTCATGATCATGTCTGCTTCTTTTCCGCATAAAAAAAGCCGGCCCATCAGGCCCGCTTTTTGTTTCACGTTTGGTTTCTCTCTTCAACTGTCGAACGTTGCTTAGAATTCATACAGACACTCTCCTTCTTGGATTTGATTTTGAGCCCATAGTAATTTTCGATAATACTGGTTGGACTTCTGGTACTGTTGAGAGGCTTCTAAGGCTGTCGCAATTTCTAGTGAGATATCCTCTATATAAGAGTATAGGCTAAGTTTTTCCAAATAATCAATGGTTTTTTGCAGTTGTTCTTCATTGATTCCCTGAACATATAAAGCATCCAGATACTCAAACATATGACAGAACAGCTGGTCTTCATGCTTCTTTGCGGCCAATTTCCCATCCTCTAATATGCGCATTGCCTCTGGCTGCTCATTTTGTCTAAAAAGCAATTTGGCCAATGTATAGAGTGTATGAGGAAGTGTAGGAAGCATCTCTTTGCGGGCGAGGTCAGCTGATTGGGTTAAATATCGTTCTGCTTCCTCTCTATAGCCTAGCTCTCCATAACATTTCCCTAAATTATAGAGCGCCGAGCTATAAATGCGCGGATGGTCAATTTGAGATGCGAGCTGTTTTGCCTTTTTCAAATGAGGCAGCGCCCGATCTTTACGTTTTAAATCTTGGTAATTACCTGAAATGACAAAGAGGCACTGAATAATGCGAATGGAATATGCAGCATGCTGATCGTAGATTTCAAGTGCTTTTAAAATATGGTGCATGGAGACATGCGTTTGTTTCATAATATAGTAGGCTTCTGCTACTTTAAAATGAAACTCAGCCTGCTCAATATCATCAAATACCATGGACAGCTGCTTTTCTGCCATTCGATAATATTTGACGGCCTCTAAATATTCTTTTTGACTAAACTCATGCATGCCACGAAAAAATGCGTGGTAATAATGCAGCATATCAGATAACTCATGATTGGAATTTTCGATTTTATCGACAAGGTTAGATACTGAGAAAGGTTTATATTTTGAAGGGTGTATATAGTCGAGCATAATTTGGTGCCGAAAACACATGAGCTGATAATAAATCAGTAAATGCTGGTCCTCTTCCATACGTTCAATTTCCGCTTCTACTTCCGCTTTCAAGATTTCCGCATCTGGAACACTGAACTGCCGTATCATTCGATACCATTCATTAATTTTCATGCCTACATGTGAAGAAAGAACCTTCCCCATGTTCCGAAAAAACCCCTTCCTTTTCGGTCTAATATTACATATTTTAGCACGCTTCTTAACCGCCAAGCACCGCAAAGAAACCGCAAACATATGAGAATGGCAGCAAAAACATTCGGACCCAAACACATTATTTTCGAAAAAGATGATTTTTTCCTCGTACAGACACAGACAATCCTCCCTTCACATACATTTGAGGATATAGGCAGTGGCCTAAACATGGTGGAGGTGAAAATCGTGGCAGGAGTATTTACAGCGATGGGATTGATGGTCAAAGAATTGGTGTTTTTAGTGTCCTATGTCAAAAACAATGCCTTTCCACAGCCCCTTTCGGGAGATGAAGAAAAAAAATACTTAGCCCTTATGGCGCAGGGCGATGAACATGCAAGAAACATGCTGATTGAACATAACCTTCGGCTCGTCGCCCATATTGTCAAGAAATTTGAAAATACCGGGGAAGACGCTGAAGACCTCATCTCCATCGGGACGATCGGACTGATTAAAGCCATTGAAAGCTATTCCTCTGGAAAAGGAACAAAGCTGGCAACATATGCTGCGCGGTGTATTGAGAACGAAATCCTTATGCATTTACGTGCACTCAAAAAAACAAAAAAGGACGTCTCTCTGCATGATCCTATTGGTCAGGATAAAGAAGGCAATGAAATTTCATTAATTGATGTTTTAAAATCAGAAAATGAAGATGTGATTGATACCATTCAGCTCAACATGGAGCTTGAAAAAGTCAAGGAGTATATCGACATTCTCGATGGCCGAGAGAAAGAAGTCATCGTCGGCCGGTTCGGTCTTGATTTAAAGAAAGAGAAAACGCAGCGCGAAATAGCCAAGGAGCTCGGGATATCGCGGAGCTATGTGTCACGGATAGAGAAACGCGCACTGATGAAGATGTTTCATGAGTTTTACCGGGCGGAGAAGGAGAAACGGAAGCGGGAGAAGGGGAAGTGATTTTAAGAGGCCAGGAAAAGTAAGTTTCTGGCCTCTATTTATAGATAGACAATTTAATCCATATTGTTTATAAAATCATTTATTGCTTATTTTTTCTCTAAGTTTATCTGTTCTTAACTTGTAACGAATCAGCATACTTTCTCCACTTTTTATAATTTTCATTCAATATTAAGTACAAATCACCCTTTGAACGAGTCAAGGCTACATATAATGCATTCCTTGTTTTAACTGATAGAGAACTCATCCACTGATCTTTTCGACTAGTCATATTTGTTAAAATTACACATGATTTACTATAGGTATCGCCTTTTGAGTAAGTCCAATTAATGTAATTATTCCCCACCACATGTTTTAAACGACTATTCCAAATCAGTTTAGGAATGTTAGCATCTATCATGATTTGATGGATGTTCTCAACTTCATTTAGTACTATTATATCAGCGTTTATATTCGAAGCTGAATCGATTTTTATTCCTAAATTAGACTTAATATACTCACAAACAGAAGGTGGAACTCTTCGACTTTTAGTTAATTCAGACTCATTTACCATAATTTTGTTTGAGAGTTTATTTTTCAGATCAGCCGCTGAATGAATTTTATTAAAAGGTGATGACGAACCACTGGCTCGACTTCTTATTGGAGTTAGGCAACTCTGAAATATATCACCAACTGCTGTTACTCTTATTTTTGTTTTCTCCAGTAAATATTTCATTGTCTTGAAATCAGCACCATTATAATCCTGAAATTCATCAAAATATATTGCATCACAATATTTACTAAGACGAGCTAGAACTATATTTTTATAACTTCTGTCCTGCTCTAGAAAGAGTTTACCCATCCTAGAAACAAAATAATGTCCAGTAGAGTTTATAAAATGTCCAGGTTCTTCTTTTTTTATATATGATCGTTCTCGAGAATCTTCTACTGGGCTAGACCATATATCTACCCCTCTACTCCTGATATAGGGGAACATTGAGATAGGCTCGAAAGGCTTCAGTAAATTATTATACACAAACGAATCAAATGTCGAAATATGAACTGTGGGAGGTATTGTTCCTCCAAATCGTTTTCGCACTTCTTTACGTATGTTGTCTACATTTGAGTTAGTAAAGGAAATAAGGATTACTCGTTCATTTACATCAAAGTCATTCGCTATATGGAATGTTTTCCCTGAACCCGCAACCGCTAAAACTATTTGCTTATCCATTCAATCGCCTCTTTTAAATATTCTGGAATAATTAACTCATCTAATGCTTTTTCAATTTCAAGGGCATTCTCGGTCTTATTCTTTAGCATATGAGCAAGTGCCTTATCCATTTCTTCTTCGTGGTACTCAGGTTTTGTCTTCCTGTTTTTATAAATGTCGTCGAAATAGTCCTTGTTAACATTATAAAATGACACCTCGAGGGTCCAGTTATCAGTTGATTTATCAGCACAAACTATAAAATTCTCAGATACAGAATACACGGCATCTTCTTTCCTGTCATTATCAGTAATAACAACAACTTTTTTCTTTAAAATATCAGATAGTTCTTTATATTTCTCGAAAGATATGCTTCCCATAGAAATCACATCTATACCTGAACTATCTATCTCCTCTTCAACTACTTTTTTAAAAAGTTTAGGTAGAATAATATATTCCGCAGCTCCCTCTACAAGAATCACTTTTTCTGCCAATATAAAACGAAGTACATCCAAATTATCAATTTTTTCGAAATACTTCGCCGTTTCCTCACTGAGATCTGCTAAAGAATTAGATTTCTGTTCTGACAATATTATTGTATTTTTTAGATTCAACTTGTTAACAATTAACGAACTATGGGATGCAATCACGACTTGTCCCTGAGTTACATTTCTAATCATATCAATCAATTTTCTTGTATTAGTATAGCTTAAGTGGTTCTCTGGCTCGTCTATTAACACTAAATCAAAAACATTATTGTTTACAGCCATTTCTGTTCGCACAATATTTTCTCGACCTTTTCCCATATCTTGAATCGATATTCCTGATTCAAAAATATCTAAGAGCTTAATAATATCGGTTTTTGATGAGTCCAAACCAATTTTTTGATTAGCACCAATTTTTAAATCATCATCATGTTCTTCTCGAAATTTTGAAATAGCTCTTTTAAAATTAGAGGAAATCTTACGCTGTGCTTTTTCTTCAATTTTTGCATCAAAAATCTTTTTTGCATAGCCACCGAAAATGTCATGTTTTATTGTAGAATTATCTAAATAGATAAATTTTATTGGAGACATTCTACGGACATAGTTCTTTCCCTGAAATGTGTTCCATGTGGCTTTGTAGTATTCAGTTGGAACGATATTATTACTTGCAAAGCCTTCAAGATCAATATCATCCTCAAACTCAGGGTTAAATTCATATACAAATCTAATTCCTGTTGTTGATTCTGAAGCAGCATTATAGTGAAATCCATCAAAATCGATTGATTTTATGTTGCCATCCAAATCAAGGAACAATTCGACTTCTATCTTTGGTAAAAAATCTCTTGTTTTGTTTTTAAAAAACTTTTCTGCCAACTCACTATTAATATAGCCAGAAGCAGCGCTGTCATTATAAAGGAAACTACTTTGATTTAAAACAATGTCTACTGCTTTTAAAACGGTAGATTTCCCAATCTCATTTTCACCGACTAAAACAGAAAAATGGTCATTAAAATGAACATCCAAGCTTACAAATTTTTTGAAACCTCTTATCTTAACACTTTTAATTTTCACTTTTTTAACTCCTATCTAAATTTATTAACTCCTCTAGAACGCAGTATAAATATATTGAAGTTAATATCTGATACTAATATTCTCCCTTTTTATATCGGCACGGATCTAGTTGTTAAGATCGTTTGCAAAAATTGTCGAACGAAAAGCGATCTCTTATTCATTAATCGATGTCTTAAAATCCGAAAATGAAGATGAGATCAATACCATTCAGCTCAACATGGGGCTTGAAAAAGGAAAGAAGTACATCGACATTCTCGACGACCGGGAAAAAGAAGTCATCGTCGGCCGGTTCGGCTTTGATTTAAAGAAAGAAAAAAGCAGCGGGAAATAGCCAAGAAGCTGGGGATATCGCTGAGCTATGTGTACCGGATTGAGAAACGGGCACTGATGAAGATGTTTCATATTTTTACCGGGTGGAAAAGGAAAACCGGAAGCAGGAAAAGGGAAGTGAAGCAAATAAAACAGCTTTCTTCAAAATAATAGAGATTAGAAATATAAATTCCTAGTTTAAAATCCCCTCTTATGCTGGAAAGAGGGGATTTTATATTCACACTTTGTCTAGTCCTTTAAATTAATAATACAAACATCGATAATCTCTTCGATTAAACGATTTCTTTTTTTATTTGTCGTTATACCTCTTATCATTGCAAATAAAATGCCACATAGATAAAAAACAGCGGCAAAAGTATTAAATAGAGTCAAGAATACGGGGTTTACTTCTTGAAACTTTATAGGGTTAAAAAGCATAAATGAATCAAAGTTATTTAATACGTAAATAATAACAGGGCCACAAAAAATTGCGAAAGCTTTTTTAAAAAACGCTTCGCTCTGACTCTCTGTATGAAGAGTCCTAAAGTACGCTCTTAATAATCTCAGTTTTTTTATATCAAAATCAGCATAAATCATCAATCTTCTAGACACTGTATCTAAATTTGCTAACGTATTATTAACTGGAATTTTCGATAAATCGGAAATAAGTTCCTCATCTTTTCCGTAAGGAGAATCCAACCATAAATACAAATTATTCCTTTTTGGTTTAATTGGATAATAAAGAAATAAATAAATTGGAATTGCAAAAATCGCATAACCAATGAGCATTAGAATATGAACAGAGACAGTAAAGTTTCCTGCCACTATGAAAACTATTAATAATATTATTAAAGTAAATAACCCTCCTCCACAAAATACAAAAGACCATTTTATTCCCTTACTTTTTAACACCTTACATCCTCCTTTATAACGTCCAATATCCTTCATAATTTTACCATAATTTCTTCAATATTCATTTATAGCTTGTGATACACCTATAGCTGAAAAAATACATGTTTCAATTTGACAAACATTTCTCCTTTAGAATATTTTTATAGACCCTTCTGAAAATCAATATCCCTCAACTCAACCCACTCAACAAGATCAGGCACTGTTTTTGTCGTCAAAAAATGGTGAACGATTTGATAAGCTTGATCCCGATTGATGTAGCTACATGACGGCACATACAATGGGGCGCCTGCGACCAAATGCTCGATCATTTCAATTTTTTCTCCCTTTTTAAAAGGGACCAAAAAATTTGGATATCTCATGATCAAGAACCCATACGGTTCCGTATAAAAGAAAACTAGACTTTCACTTTCCCAATCTTCTTCTATCTCAATGGAAGATTCACCGTTTCCTTGTTTCCAATACTCTTCACCCTCCTGAAAGAAAATTCTTTTCATGAATTCTTCTCCCGGATTTTCTACTGGAGCTCCTTTGGGGCCGTAGTATAAAACCATCCATATCTCTCCTTCATACCTATATCAACTTGTTAACCAACTGTTCTATTTCCTTCAAATTGATAAAAAGCTTGTGGGTCTTCGTTTAATTTTAATAAGTTATATAACTTTGGGTTTAACTCTTGAAAGTTTTGCTTGCTGACCCATTTTACTTCTTCAATATCATGATCCGGATCGAGAATACCCATTTGCCCTCCGGTGATTTTAGCAAAGAAGGTGATCATCAATACATGATGTTTTTTGTCTTGAAAGACTGCTTCTCGAACCGAATGAATTTCATTTACTTTGCAAACATACCCTGTCTCTTCATTCACCTCGCGGATCACGGCTTGATGCAGGTGTTCGCCTTTTTCTACAGCGCCACCAGGCAGTTCCCAATATCCCTTTACATTTTTAACTGCTAAAATATTTTCTTCCGTATCGTAAATAATAGCTGATACTACATCTACTCGTTTCAAATGTATCTACCTCCATCGCTCTTTGTTTACATCAATTGTCGAATAAATAGCACGAACTGTTCATTTCAATACATTCATTATACGGTATCCTTGATACATGCAAAAAGAAGCATTCAGCAGATTGGATGCCCCAGCATGTGGATCATCATCATTTTACTGATTGTCCTCATTTGGTTTACTTGGAGTATCGTTTCGTTATTAAGACAAATGAAAGAATCAAATGAGAAAAATATACAACTGTTAGAACATCAAAAACCGCAAAAATAAAAACCTCACTCTTTTGGGACTGACCCCATAAAGTGAGACAAATAAAAACACCTTTAAGTTGAAAATCGGGTATATCATATCTGAAAACAATTTGGAGGTGTTTTTTGTATGGGAACAAGAGTCAGTTACCCCGCAAGTGTAAAAGAAGAGGCGGTTCAGATGAAGTTGGCAGGAGTCTCAACAAAAGAAATCATGGACAAGCTAGGAATTAAGAATAAAACACAAGTGAAAACTTGGATGAAATGGTATCACAATGGTGAAACCCACCGGTTTCATCAACCTGTTGGAAAGCAGTATTCATACGGTAAAGGACCTGAATACCAAGATGAAAACGAGAGATTGAAAACAGAAAATCGCTATCTAAATCAACAAATAGACATATTAAAAAAGTACCGAGAATGGGAAAGGTGGTGGAGAAAGAAGCACTCGTGTCGATCTACGAAACGGTAAAAGATAAAGTGAGTGTCAGTGAATTCTGTCAGCTATTTGAAGTGGCTAAATCAACATTTTATCGTTGGAAAAAACAAGATCATCATCACTCAAAGCAACATGGGTTAATCAAGCTTATTTCAACACTTTGTAAGTTGCACAAGTATACGTATGGGTATCGTAAAATAACGGCTCTTCTACGCAAAGAAATGAAGATCAACCATAAGAGAGTACAACGAATGATGCAAACCTACGGTTTGCAGTGTCGTGTGAAAGTGAAAAAGCGTAAACAGACCGGTCAACCCTATTACATTGCAGAAAATCACTTAAAACGAGATTTTTCTGCGACCAAGCCACTTGAAAAACTGGTGACAGATATCACGTATTTGCCATTTGGGCAAAAAATGCTTTATCTATCCAGCATAAAAGATTTATATACAAGTGAGATTGTGGCTTATACGATTGGTGATAAACAGGATGTTTCTCTTGTTTTAGATACATTGAAGCAGTTAAAGACACTGCCTAAAGGCTGCGTACTTCATAGTGATCAAGGTTCGGTCTACACTTCTTATGCTTATCAAAAGGAGATAAAGGAAAAAGGCATTACCATGAGCATGTCCCGTAAGGGAATGCCCGCTGATAATGCCCCCATCGAATCCTTCCACTCAAGTTTAAAATCAGAAGGATTTTATCTCCACCACCTGACAAACACTACAACAGCCATTTTAGAAAAAACAGTCAGGAAGTATATTGATTATTATAACAATATCCGAATTCAATTGAAATTAAACAGCCAGTCACCAAAAGAGTTTCGGCAACTGGCTGTTTCGTAAAGGTGTTTTGATCCCTGTCTCAAAAACGGGGGTCAGTCCCTTTAGAGAGAGGTTTCTTAGCGTACGCAAGTATTCTTACCGTTTCTCATGAAACAACATATTTCTGATTCGATGAATATAATGCAGCGCAATATGAACGAGACATAAAATAAGCCCGATCATCGCAAGTATATAGATGGGCAGCATCAAACCAGGTACATAGTTAACGATAAAACCCAAACTAAATGCTGTCAGCATATATAGGCTAATCAACCTCATGAATACCATCCGAAGCCCTCCCTTTCTACACTCACTTTAACATGATTCCCCTTTATTTTCATAATATGCTTTAAAAAATGCGAATCTACTAAGATTCGCATAATCATTACGTATTCAATTCACCTTTCTTCTCACGCGCTTCCTTCCACTGCTCAAGCTCAGATACCGTCAATAATTGATATCCCTGTTTGGTGAGTTCTTTGATAATCGTGACGGCTGCGTTGGCTGAAGTGTCATAGATGTCGTGCATTAAGACCGTTTCACCGCTAGATGCATGGGATAGAATGTAGTTCGCGACGTATTGGCTGTTTCGATATTTCCAGTCTTCAGGATCCACATCCCAAAGGGTCACTTTCATGTGAAGAGCTTCGTTGATTTGCCCGTTTGTCCCGCCATATGGCGGTCTAAAATGAGTCGGTGTGAACCCGCTCGCTTTTTCAATGATTTGCTGCGTGTCTTCTACTTGTTTGACCGCTTGTTTTAAAGGGAGTCTTGTGAGCAAAGGGTGGTTATAGGAATGGTTTCCAATTTCATTTCCACCCTTTCTGATTTCATTTAACATATCGGGATAATACTGAACCCTGCTTCCTAATACAAAAAATGTTGCATGTCCTTTGTTTTCTTTTAATGCTGTTAAAATTTTTGAGGTCGTTGATGGATTGGGCCCATCATCAAATGTGAGTGCAATGGCTTTTTGATTTGGATGAAATGTGGATGGTTTTGGCAATTTCACAATCTTTCTTGTTGGAATCGGTTCTTTTTTCTCGTTTTTGTTCAATTCTTTCTTAATATATTCAGGTTTTAATATTCCTTTCAGCAGTGTTTTCTTAATCGCTAACACTTGAGGGCCTTGATGATTTGGAGCGATTTGTCCTCTTGGAAAGTAGAATTCAATAAAACGATCTTTGATGGCAAAATACTGATAGTTCTTCGCCTCAGGAGACGTTCCCCGTTTGAGCAGCGGCTGATTTTCAGCTAGCGTTCGATCTTTTTTTAATTCCTCAAAAGTCATATGAGATAATTTTTGAAGATTGTCCTTCTTTGATAGAAAGATATCGTTGATTGATAAAAATGTCTGTTTCTTGAAATCAAAGTTCATCACCTTCGTTTGATTGACGCCTTGCTTTCCGCCCTTCACTTCATATGTATTGAATTTGATTGCGACTGTTTGCTTGGCATAATGAATGATCTCATAATCGATGTTTAATTCGTATCGTTTTTCTTCATTGACATCACTCGCTTGACTAAATGATGTTTTAAACTTTTCTAACGCTGTCTCTGCAAATCTTTTGATCTCCTGATCTAGTTTTTCTTGATGAAACAGCGGATAGTTGACAGCATATCTCATGAATTTCCCGTCATTCACAAGTGTGACTATTTCAACTTGTTTGTAGCTCGCATCTTGTTCTACTTTTTTCCTCTCTGTCCCGCTTGCTTGCTGATTATGATAAAACGCAGCGATACCGATGACGACCGCAAGTACACATAGGACGAGACTGATCTTCCCTTTCGTTGACACAATGATTCTCCTCTCGTGATGCCGTCCTGTCTGGATGACGTGTGTTTGTAGGATAGACTTTTCACAGCCCCTTTTTAGTTTGCAAAAAAACACATTTGTCACATTTTCGACATATTTTACGAGAGACATATAAAAAGGGCTTGATCGCTCAGCCCTTATTTTTGCATATACAGTTGGAATAACTTTGTTTCTTCATCAATAGAGCGTGCCTGGTCAAAAGCTGCTCTGACTGTCTTTGAGTTGTTCACCAGCTCATACAGCATGGTGAGAACAAAAATAAATGACGCATTTCCATCAATGTAGTCATCGGGCGCTGTATAGGATATCGCCCCTGTTTCTAAAAAAGCTTCTGCCAACTTTTTTTCGCCTAGTGTACAGCCTGTACATATAATGTGGACTCCATTTAACGAAGCATACCGCTTTATGTCATCCGCACCAAAAGCAGCACCTCTCGGCTCACCCTCTTCGTATACATCTTCTCCTAACTCCGGCATGAGAAACGCTCCTTCTTCTCCGTGAAAGGATAAAAGAATGAAATCCGTTTCGCCTCTATTCCTCCCGGATAAAACATTAATCAGGTCATTCGGTCTGCCTATCCAATGCATATCGACTTTTGCGCCAAAGTTTTCAAGTGCTGCACGAAGCGCAAAGGATTCCAGCTCACTATTTGGTCCGGCTATCAACGTGATGCGCATGACTGGCTGGCTCATTTATATCCCCTCCAAACGATGATAAACATAGCACCATTTTTTCCTCATCTACATAAGCACCATTTATTTTTAGTGCTTTTTCCTCTACCGCATACGACTTAAATCCAACAGACTTGTAAAGATGTTTGGCTGGGTCGTTTGTTGTGACCACTGTTAAATATATTTGTTCGATGTCTTTTTTTTCGCGTGCAAAAGAAAGTACTTTTGTCAGAAGTGCCTTCCCCATTCCTTTTCCGCGTCCACCGGTCGTTACATACATCGCTGCCACATTGGCACGGTGCTTTAATTTCTGCAAGGTTTCTTGTATGAGTGTAACCGAACCGACCAGCTGACCTTGATGAAAGGCGCCGAATGTCCACATAGATTGTGTAGAGGCAAAACGAGCCTTATATTTATTCTTCGTATCTAGCTTCTCTTCCTCGTAACTCATAGCAAAACTCTCTGGATTTAATCGGAGTGCTTCTAATCTCAAGTTCGCATATTCCTGAGCATCTTCTGGTGTTAACAATCGAATATTCAGAAAATCGCCTCCATCAGAATGAATTGATACTTCCAATTTTATCTTGAAAGGCGCTTTTGATCAAAATTTTTATACAAAAATAAAAAGGCATCCCATCACAGGATGCCTCACTTCTTTTTTTACTATTAAACTACCACTTACAGCGTTTGACCGGGCGGCAGCAAGGATTCTTGATATCACTGCCACAATCGTACTCTTCTACAATATACTCGTTTCGAGTAGATTGCGTCACAGGATAGTAGTTTTCAATTCTTTTGATGTTTTTATTCACGTTTGTGATATGAGTTGGATGAATCTTTCTGATCGTTTGTTCGTTTGTTGTCGTGTTGACAATTTGACGTGTAGGGTATACAACCGCTTCAACTTCTCCAAGATTCCCCCTGCGAGGCCCAAAGAAAAAATTGTCTAATCGATTCCGGCTCATCTCAACACCCCTTCAAGTTGTCTTTCACTTACACTCTATCGTATGTAAGAGACGCGATTTGTGATTAGATGCTTGTCTATTTTGGATAAAATTCGCATGCAATCTATTTTTCTCTTTCTTTACAAAAGGACAATTTTAACATATTATACAAATGATCTTTTGTGAAAGAAAGGACATTCATTGATGAAAACAAAACATAAGCTCTTTTCATTGTTCATCCTGCTCGTTGTGATCATCACCCTCCCACTGCTGTCGCCTATGGTTTTTACAAATGCGACTGAAAGAGGAGCCATTCGGCATGCCATTTATCAAGAAGGCTACCCTTACCAAAGCTATTTTGCTATTTTGCAAAAAAAAGATGATGTAGACCCTCAATATGGCCAGCTTTATGATGTGTATTGGCAGGCTTGGAAAAGCGAAACGGGGATGACACCTTACGTCTGCTATTCAAAAAAGATACAAGAAAAAGAATATAAGGTCAGCTGCGGAACTGCACCATAATCTTTCCAATGACCTTAAAAAAAGAGGTGAACGATATGTTTAACACAACATCACAAACCATGGAACGAAACAAATTGGACATTGCACTTGAACTCACTCAATTGCATTTGAATCGTTATGAAACGAAACATCCTGATCAGCTCAGTGAAATTTATGCAAAATATTATGCACTTCTTGAAGTACTGGATTTGTCTTCATATGATCAATTGATTGATTTACTGCCACATGAGCTGAAACAGACGCTTGAGTAAAAAAAACCATCTATCCACGGGACGGGACTGACCCCCGTTTTTGAGACAGGAATCAAAACAGCATTTAGGGGATCATATTCAAACATTTTCACGTGCACACCAGCATGAGCTGACCGCCCTCGTTTGCTATAACGATGAGGTGGGGTTAGAAGTGGCAAATGTATGCAGTGAAATGGGGCTATCCATTCAAGATGATCTGTCGATTATTGGACAGGATAACTCGTATATTGTCCAAAAAAATGCCCCTGTGAAGCTGACAACACTGACACATCCTCAGGAGCAAATGGGACGAGATGCAACAGACTGGATGATTAAGAACATTCAAGGAAAAAAGAACCTGCCTGATCAAACGTTTTACGAGCCCGAACTGATTCCAGGTGAAACGATTAAACAACTGAATGCACGAAAAAAATGAGCCCTCTTTACAGGTGGCTCATTTTGCTGTTGATCTTTTTAGCATGCTCATCAAATCATATGACGGGGGAACCTCTTTGCCTTGTTCTTTAGGGTCTAAGATATTGTCATAAAGGTGTCTTCATGATTCATGAATAAAAAAATCCCCATCTTTTATCAAGATAGGGAGAATATCTATTATGCTTCTTCTTTATTTGATGGCACTGCACATACGCCATCTGCACATGCTGCTTCAAATGAAGCATCAGCAGCTTTCTTCGTTTGCACTGCTTCTTCTGTCCAAGCCGTTTCAAGCGCACGAAGGAACGTATCTGCTGGCTGTGCACCAGCAACCGAATATTTGTCATTGATCAAGAAAAAAGGCACGGCAGAAATTCCGAGCTGTCTAGCTTCTCTTTCATCTTTTCGCACTTCATCTGCAAATTCTTCTCCGTCTAGAACCTTCTGTACTTCGTTCTGATCAAGACCTGCTTTTTCAGCAATTTCTAAAAGGGTTTGACGATCACCAACATGCTTGCCATCTGTAAAATACGCTTGAAACAGCTCTCCCATGACAAGATCGCCTTTTCCCATTTTTCCAGCATATTGTGCGAGCTGGTGGGCATCAAAGGTGTTTGTTAAAATAAGTGGATCGAATTGAAAATCGATTCCTTTCTCCTTGCCAGCCTGCTTTATTTGTTCATTCATTGCGATGGCTCTGCTGCGGCTCATGCCATATTTTTTGACGAGCATATCATGCACATCATAATCTACTTCAACAGGTGCATGCGGATCAAGCTCAAAGCTTTTAAACTCTACTTCTACCTGTTCCTTATGAGGGAATTGATCAAGCGCTGTTTCTAGCTGTTTTTTTCCTATATAACAAAAAGGACAGGCGATATCTGACCAGATTTGTACTTTCATCTTCATCTTCCTTCCGAGGCTTACGTTTTTTCCTTTAAAGATGTAACTATTATAGTTACATCCAATCCTTTATGTCAAGTGATCCTCCTTTTTGAGTTCCATTTTATTAAAAAAACCTTTCCCTAAAAAAGGAAAGGTTTTAACCATGGCTATTCTAAGTTCGCATGGTGACCGTACATGTTATGTGTGTCGAGCTCTTTCATCTCCATCAATCTCAAGACGACCGCATCATACATAAGGAGCAAAGATTGCTCAAATAATGAGCCCATCGGCTGAATCGTATGATGCTTTCCCTCATGTTGATCCTTTGGCGCACCTGACAGTAAGATGACTTCATCCGATAGATCAGCTATAGGTGATTCAGCTGAAAGAGTAAACGTTGCCACTCTTCCGCCAATCGCCTTTGCCTTTTTCACGAGCACAAGCAAGGTCTCTGTGCGACCAGAACCGCTTCCGACAATGAATAGATCCTCTTTTGTAAAAGCAGGCGTATTCGTTTCGCCGATCACATAAGCCTTGATGCCGATATGCGTGAGCCTCATGGCAAACGCTTTTCCCATCAAACCAGATCTGCCTGCACCAGCCACAAAGACCTTCCTTGCGTTTAAAATACTTGAGACAAGCTTTTCTGTTTGTTCATCTTGAGTAGCTAACGAGTGCTCAGATAGCTCACTTAAAATGACTTTCACATAGTCGCTTGTTTTCATGATTGTGTGATCAACTGCTTCATTTGCGCCGCCACTTCTGCTTTATTGTCTTGGCTCGCAATACCACCGCCGACAATAATTAAATCTGGGTTTAATTTCACAACTTCAGGTAACGTATCAAGCTTAATACCGCCTGCAATCGCTGTTTTCGCCTGTTTGACCACTTGTTTAATGGTCATAAGGTCAGCAAATGAGTTTTGACCAACTGCTTGCAGGTCATAGCCTGTGTGCACACAAATATAATCGACTCCAAGCTCATCCAGCTCTTTCGCACGACCAGCGATATCTTTAATACCAATCATATCGACTAAAATTTCTTTCCCTCTTGCTTTTGCTTCCTTCACCGCTCCTTGAATGGACATATCTTCTGCCGCCGCAAGAATGGTCACAATATCCGCTCCAGCTTCGGATGCCTGCTGCACTTCATAACCGGCAGCATCCATAATTTTCAGATCGGCCAGCACACGTAAATTCGGAAACGCCTGTTTGACTTCTTTCACAGCACGCAGCCCTTCGTTGATCACAACGGGTGTCCCAATCTCGACCACATCAATAAATTCTTCTACTTCTTTGATCAGCTCAATTGCTTCTGGTATATTCACTAAATCTAATGCTAATTGTAATTTCATCAACTTTCACTCCTGTGCATTTATTTCATCTTCAAGAGCTCCGCGGATGATGCATCTTGAATCTTTCTTGCATGAAACGAGTATAACAACAGGAATGGCGCAATCCTAGTACGCACTTTTTTTTTACATACTATACTTTTTCGCATATGGTCACAAAAAAGATACTGTCTTTCGACCAGTATCTCATGTAGGTATTTCTATTTATCGTGCTTTAAGAAATTGCTGTCGAGATATTGTTTGCCCCAATCATACATCGCCTCTAAAATTGGCATTAAGCTTTCTCCCAGTTCTGTGAGAGAATACTCAACCTTTGGCGGAACGACGGGATAAACCTCCCGGTGCACAATGTGATCTTCCTCTAATTCTCTTAGCTGATTGACAAGCATTCTTTGCGTAATCCCAGGCATTAACGACTTTAACTCACCAAACCGTTTTGTCCCTTCTCTGCCAAGGTGCCATAAAATCAACATTTTCCACTTACCACCGATAATATTCAGCGTCAGCTCTTTTTCGCAATTGAACACTTTATTTTCCATTCGTGATGACAATAACATACACTCCTTTGATCTCAAACCATTTACAGATTATCATATACCGCGGCAAAATGGATTACCTGAGCATACGGTTTTCATTATTGATTTTGTTTTTTCACAAAAGCCATGACAGCCTTTGTCATCTCTTGCGCTTCTTTTGGCGCCCGGTCTGATCCAAACCATTTATTTAGGTCACTGTGGCTCAGCGTATGAACCCGAAAAACATACCGAGAGCCTTTATCATGATTGAGCTTTTCGGCAAATCGATATCCTTCAGGATTTTCCCATCTTGTAACTAAATAAACAGGCGGCAGGTTGGCTCCGTTCATATAAGTGACAGGCGAAGCCTTTGTCCAGGTCTTCTCCTGTTGGCCAAACACTTTTTTATACGATGGAATGGCTTGTATAAATTGATTCATGTTTAACGGTCCATCTAAAATAACGATGGATTTGATCGTTTTTGGCGACAGCCCCACACGTTTTAAGTAGGTCGAATCTGTAGCAACCAATGCCGTTAAATGACCACCTGCTGAGTGACCCATGACATTAATTTTTGACGAATCGATTTGATATTCATCTGCATGATCCTTGACCCACTTAATAGCATTCGCCGTATCATCTGCCATCTGCTCATAGGTGGCATCAGGGTGAAGCCTGTAATTCATTGAAACAAACACATACCCTTGACCCGTAAAATAATCCGCTTTAGAAGCAACTCTGTTTTTATCACCGCCTGTCCATCCTCCCCCATGGAGATAGATCATCACTGGATGCTTCTTCTTTTTGTCTTCATCTTTTCCCTTTGGCATATACATATCGAGTGTTTGCTGTTTGTTTTGTGTGTCTGCGTAATGGATGTTTGTCGTCGGTTTAGGCTGGTTGAAACGGAACACAAAAAACGCACTAACCAATAAGCCTGTGATGACAGCTACAAATAAGAGCCCTTTCATGATTCGATTCAATGTCATTGCACCTTTCTGTGTTGGGATGGGGAAGTATGATTCGCACATATGTAGAGCGACTAGCCCGATTCATTTGATACGACTTGTATGACTTGAACCGTTTGACAGTAAAAAGAAAAATACTGTTCTTCATAATCTTCGACAAAGTAATTCAAATATTCCCAGCCTCTATCCAAAAGTTGAATGTTCAAAAAAAGATAGGAATCGTTTGTTAACTCCAAATCTTTGATTTGAACAGAAGAGACGTTGGTAAATTTCAGATGAATGTCTGCTTGCAGATTCGGGGAATCATATGGGATGTGTATTACAATACAGTTGATCAAGTCGTAATGTTCATTATACTCTTTAAAGTAGTGAAATTCATTGATTTGCTTTAGATGGTTGATATTGAAATCAGGGATTTGTTTCTGGATTTTTTCATTTAAAAACCATGTCATTGTTTGGCCTCCAAGAGGTTATTGTATAAGTGCAATGATTCGTTTTCTTGTTTCTTCATGGTATTGAACATAGGAATGCAATAAAGGATACGATTCAAGGATCTGTTGACATGATTTGATTTGGGGATATTGCTCTTCAAATGACTGACGTAGCACGTTTAACTGTTTTTTCGGTATTCGTTTATGATCGATCACAAGACTCAAGCTGCCTGCAACAAGTGTAAAAAACATATAAACATCTCCTGAGCATATCCCAGTTTCTTCTTCAAAAGAGACGATATCATCTGGATAACTAGAATCTAATAAGTATTGATAACGTTTCTTTAATTCATCGAATAAGCCTTGTTTATCCCCGCTGATTTTCATGGCCCTCTCCCCATTCTCTCAATGTTTTTAATTCTGATTTAGACGCTAATGAGATCTTTCTATACACTGCAAATAAATTCTTGTGAATCGAAACATACGTTTTTCGATTCTATTGCGAGTAACATCCCATTGATGTTAAATAGAAAATTTGCATTTGAATCAAATTCTTCAAGAAGTACATTTTTAAGGTTCCCTATCCCATTAGGATGGTAACTACATTCAAAAATTTGCCAATTCATCTCTTCTTGAATCAATTCTTCAAATCTATCATTACCTTCACCCCCATTATAATAAAGACTCGCCACATTCATAAATCGCAATTCATGATACCGAGCATCATTTATTTCACTTATACTAATGTTTATGACTAGTTCTTTACGAAAAAAATCAAATGAGAATGCCAGTACATCACAGACACCATCTAAATAATCGATCCATTTCTCTATACTGCTAAACATCTCATTCACTCCCCTAACGTATTCCCCTATTTTTTCAGAATGAACTCTATTCTTATCGTGTCACGGAGTTTGTAAATATTCTTCAAATGAAATAAAGTCCGCTTTTTTTCGAAATTCGCTTAAGATATTCTGATCTCCTGTAAAAATAACATCTGTCGAATCAAAAAATCCGATTTCAAACACGGCTTGAGGGATAACGGGTGTATAATTCACGTTCCAATATCGTTCATTCTCTTCAATTTGAGGTATTGAACTGATATTCAAATGCTCTACATGACGAGGCAATGCGGTCAAAACAGCGAAAATAAAAGAATAAGAATAGTCGTGTAAGAATTTTTTGAAATGTTCACCCTTTAGAAATAAAAAATCCGTATAATTCGGCATGACTTCTGAATGAGATTGATTTTTTCGATCGTGAAGCATTGTGAGGGTCACATCACTTATGACCCAGTTATACTCTTCTACGTTTAAATTGATTTTCTTTATTAATTCATTTACTTCGAATAGATTTTTCTCTTTTGCTAATACGATTCTCATTACTTGCTCCACCTCATAGATTTAAAACATCAGACGAAACTAAAAATATTCCACAGTATCAAAATCTGACCATAATCTCCAGTCAGTGTTCGTATTTATATTTACAATGCATGTTGGATCTTGATAGATCAAACTCTTCGCAACCGATTGAAAAAAAGGAGATTGACTAGGGAGTTGGCTATGCGTTTCTGGATGAAACCATGATTCAGTTGTATAGAGCGGTTTAGCATATACATGCTGAACGATGTCAAATTGTTCTTGATCTGTCATCCATAAACAATCCAGCAAATCTCGATGTTTGGCCATTTCTCTTAACAAAGTAATCCATTCATTTTCCTCTGTTACATCAGCTTGGCATGACTCTGGTATTTGAACATGAAAATAGTCTCCATTTAATCTAATTCGTAAAGGATGCTTTGTGAACCCATGTTCTATCTCATCATCATCTATTATTTCATGATGATGATCCACGAAATCAAAAAGCTCATCCAGTAGAAAATTGATTGATCCATTCTTTAAATCATGACCAATCGCATAAAAATCAATAGACGGTCCTACCTTCGATAAACCGAATAATTGAATCGTAATCAGCCAATTTTCCTCTCTAGTAAATAGAGAAAGCTTCCCTTTGGCAAAATCAAAGTTTACATTATCTAATAATGGAAACTCTTTATTTAGAAAAGACTCATCTAGTATAGATAACACATTGTCTATTTGATTCATGTCTTCCTCCTTATGAAGTTATTTCATTCTACGTTTGTATAATTTCGAATCAGTTCTTTTTTAAAATCATCAGGAAGTTTTTGATTCGGAAATACAACTGAAATCCAGCCTAATACAATCTCATCTAAAATTCTCCACGTTTTTAACAATTGTTTATTCATTTGTTCTAATTGAAGAATCGCTAGTACTCCTATCTCATAACCTCTGTCGCCATAAATGATCCATTTCGCAGAAGGGGAAACCCATATCACACGTGAAGCAATATCCATTATGCTATCATTTACACTCTCTATCGGATAATCCGTTAAAAGATCGAGGTAATCACTTGGTGTGAGGTTTAACGATACTTTCACCCAAGGATAATAACCAAAATCATGATAATAATCATCCATGCTCTTCTGCTCATCTAATACAGCCATGAGTATATAGTCATCATGATGATTCAAAGCTAAACCTTTTAATATTTCCCAACCATCATCTGATAACAACCAATGGAATTCTTCGAATAAATAATGAGGGGTTTTCGTTTTCAACACTTGATCAGGGAATGTCTTCGTACTGTGAATGAGCGAATGAACAAACGATAGAACATGTTCAAGTTCTTTTGGATCGGATATAAACAAATGTTTCACTTTATGCTCCTTTCATATCTTCGGGTAAGTCTATCATTAGTCGTTGATACTCCATCTCACCGCTTGTAACATGACGCATAATGAGAAAGCATTTGAGTGTAATAATCATTGAATGTTTTTTGGTCCTTCAATAAGCCTTCAAGCCAATTTGCTAAAACAGGGTGATCCATTCGTTTCCATCCTTCTTTTAATAACCTATTTTTCACAGAATCTTTTGTTGATATCATCCCTATTACACAAATTCCCATATCCCTATCTGCCCAAATCGCCCACTGCAAAGAATGAGCTAACCAGACAACTATATTCGAATTCGTGATTATATTATCCGCTATGGAACCTTTTGGGTGCATCCATAGTGCGTTTACATAATCCTCACTTGAAATGTTCACACTCGCTTTGACCCAATTAAAATAACCAAATTCCTTTAAATAATATTGAGTTGGATCTGGTTGAAGTACTGCAGTTAAAAATTCTCTATCTTGTGTAACAGTTGATAACTCTTTAATGGTTGGTAAAATATCATTACTCAATGCCCAATCAAACTCTTGAAACAAAAAACAATCAAATGTCTTACGGAAGACTTGTTGTGGTAGCTCTTTATTTGTGTCAAACACATGGTCTACTAAATTCTGATAGAATTTGAATTCTTTTTCTGAACGAATAAATAAGTCTTCAAGCCGTTTCAAACAACTACCTCCACTCTTGTCGAACTAGTAGTTTTTTAATTCTTCCTCTATATCTTCTTTTAATGTTTGAATTTCAATTGACACCGAATTATTTCGATTATAGAAAATGGACGGATTGATTCCATCTGCTATCATTCCCGGCAGCCACTCTTCTATGAAATCGTCTAAATCAATCATTTCTGGCACTGTTTTTCCCCATTGGTCGATCGCACAATAAGCGGCATGTTCCTCTGTCGGCCAAAAATGAAGCTGCGGTACACGATGTTCATCCTCTGACATCACCCACCCCTTCTCGTTTCTTAATGACCAAACCTCTACAAAATCAACGCTCTTTTGATGAAATAGGCATAACGCTTTGTCGCAGGTAATTGCATGGTGGTTTCTAATTCTTTCGGATGCATAGACATTGCGTCACGCCTTTTATTTATAAATGGGCTTAACCATAAGAATTTAGCAAGCTCATACATAGGAACTATTTGTATTCTTCTAACCAGTCATTCAAATCATCTACAGAATGTAAGTAAGAATTAGGTGAATCTTTCAAATCAATTCCACTTAAAAGAATCAGCATATCCCAAACTTGATCATCGTCTATTTTTGGATCGTCTGCAGAAACGTAAATTTCAGCCCAATCAGACACTTGTTCTCTTGTGATCGTCCCCTTTAAGACATTTCGTATTTTATTTAAACAGTCTAGCATTTTTGGTTCAGCCATTTATTACACCATTCCTTTTTCAAAACTTATTTTGCGCTGTAAACTGCCTATATTTCATATTTAATAATATCCTCCATTGACATACCTTTAAAATATAATGAAAGAATGCTTATAATAGTGTATTCGCCAAGCATACCAATCGGGTTAAATATCATTTTAGCCGTTTTTGGGTCAGCAACCTCTAAGTCCATAACAGGTGCATTGTGACCTTCTTTCCCCTTGCTTACGTAATAATTTCCATCTCGGTATTCCACGAATTTCAGATTTTGAAGATTCTCTTCTTTTATAAAATCTTGATTTATTTTTGTGATGACATTCCATGAACCATTTAAAAAGCCTGTCAGACCTGTATTTGCAACAAATAGTTCATTCTCTTTTTTCATCAATTGTTTTAATTCATTTTTTTCTATTCTTTCATCAACAAACAAATCATAGTATTGGATTAAAATATCATCATATTGATTTTTCCCCTCACCCGCAATGATCAAAGCATAGCTCAATTTCCCAACTTCTTTTAATGGGAGTTCAAATATAGCTCCTGGTTCTACTTTACTTAAAGTTTTTACTTTTTTAGTTGTTATTTTAATATCCGTTACTTCTTTGTCGTTTAAATCATCAAAATAGTGACTCCCTCCATTGTTTAAAGCCATCATAATTGTCAAAAGCATCTCATCAATCGTTGGCTTTCTCTTCAAATGTTCCTCAGTCATTTCATAGAATTGTTCAATCGCTTCTTCAAAAATATCTAATCCATCATCACCAATTATGATATTTTTTTTCTTATGTTCTTCTTCCCAAAAACCCATTGAAAGCATACACTCCTTATCTATGTTTTCTTGATTCCGACAAGTAATATTTATACTTTTTGTTCTTTTTACTAATTGGTCTTATTTTATTTCGAAGCTTTTTCTTTCCACCATAAAGTTTAACTGTTTTTTCGGTATTCGTTTATGATCGATAACAAGACTCGAGCTCCCGCAACAAGTGCAATAAATAAAATTATCGGACCATATAACAGTATCTTCTTCAAAAGAGACGATATCATCTGGATAACTAGAATCTAATAAGTATTGATAACGTTTCTTTAATTCATCGAATAAGCCTTGTTTATCCCCGCTGATTTTCATGGCCCTCTCCCCATTCTCTCAATGTTTTTAATTCTGATTTAGACACTAATGAGATCTTCCTATACACTGCAAATAAATTCCTGTGAGTCGAAACATACTTTTTTCGATTCTATCGCGAATAACATACAATCTATGTTAAATATAAAGTTTGCATGTGAATCAAATTCTTCAAGTTGTTTATTTTTAAGGTTCCCTATCCCATGAGGATGAGGATGGTAACTGATGCTGATCCACGAAATCAAAAAGCTCATCCAACAGAAAATTGATTGGACCATTATTCAACTCATGACCCATCTCAAAAGAATCAATAGCCGGTTTTAACTTCGATAAACCGAATAATTGAATCTTGAACAACCAATTTTCCTCTCTAGTAAATAGAGAAAGCTTTACTTTGGCAAAATCAAAGTTCTCGTTATCTAATAGTGGAAACTCTTTATTAGAAAAGACTTATCTAGTATGAATAATCATTTCTTCCTTTCTTTTTGAAGCATTGCTTTCTTTTCTCACTTATATTTTCAGTATTTTTAGTTATTTCGAGTCCTCGCAAAACTAAGAATCACTAGATTAAAATTGAGTTGCGTATTTTTCTTACCATTGTTTTTATTAATCTAAATTTATAACAAAACCTCTTTTCTAAAGAAAAGAGGTTTTGTTAAATTAAAGTTGATAATTATAGTTAGATTTGTAATCTATAATCCTAAGATATCTTTCCAATATAAATATTATTATATTCATCTAATCCAGCAATAATATTATTATGTGATGTTATATCGGTGAATACTATTTTTTCATTAGTTTGCAAATCTAATAGACTTAAATCAAAATAATTTACAAAATCATTCGTTTTAAAAGCTTTACTGATTTCATAGTTAAGGGGGTCCCTTATAAAAAGATATAAACTTGATTTATGTTCACAAATAGCAGTCAAATCTAAATCTATTTTTCTAGTTTCAACAAATTTATCTGATACTAAATCTATTTTTTTAAATATTTTTTCACCTAATACACTAAAGTAGAGATATACATATGATCCAGTTACAAATGAATCATAATAGTGATCAATTGGATGAGGCTTTTCTTTATCTAATACTGGTTTGATTCTAAAAGTAGAATCAAACCTATTAAATCCCTTTTCACTTAATTCTCCATCGATCATCGAGAAAATTCCCATTTCATCATAGCCTACCCAAATATTTTGATCGTTGTCTATCTTAATAGAATTGATATAACGTCCAGCATAAAATGATTTATAAAATCCCTTTATAGGATTCCAAAAATATACATTTGGAGTCTCATCAATAATACCATCTTCATATTCTCTATCAAAAATCAAAAGATAATCATCTTTACACTTTAGTACAGAGGTAATCTGATCAATCGTAGTTACACTATACTCATAGTGTAACTCCTGTTCACTAATATGGTAAACATATAAATTATTAACATATTTATTCGCGTCAACTTCCTTTTGTAGAACAAATACTAAATACTCTTCGTTTAAGCTAAAACAACTAAGTTCTCTCTCATTAATATCCAGATTAAGTTTTTTAAAATAAATTTCCTGCATACTATCCTCATTTCTATTTTTAATAGTAAGATTTAAAGATCAATACGGATAACTTGTCACAACATAGTCTCCTGATTTTACTACCTTTACTTTTCTAGTCAATTTACCTTTTGTATTTCTTCCTACTGGTTTTTTAAACACCTTAAAATGAACTGTTCTCCCATCTGCTTGAGTGTATGCTGGTTTTTTTCTAGCAGTCGCCCTAGTAGTTCTCTTTAAAGTTTTTGAACTTTTGAATTTACTTTTAGGTCTTTTATTAGGCATTTTAGCTTTAGATTTTGGACCATGCTCTTGTTTTATATGTCGCCAGTTAATATTAGATTTTTTAGAAGGTTTCGCAAAATTATAAACCCTTTTCGCTCCCTTTAATTTTCCACCACCCAAAAATCCTGATACGGTTGCAGCCGCTACACCTTTCCAATCTTTCCCTGATTTATGTGCTTTGTATCCATCATATACCGCAAATCCTGCATTGACAACAAACCATACCCAATGGCCGTCTGGGTCTACATTCATGACTGGGTTGTTGTTTCCATAGGTATATCCGTTTTGATCTAGTGAATCTCCATCGCTTCCTGGGTCTGGGTCAAGTGATAGGAATACGCCATTTTTTGGTTCATAGTAGCGGGCGATTAAATAGTACAGTCCTGTTTCTTCGTCGAAGCGGTAGCCAGCATAGCGATATGGGTTTCCTTTTACTTCTTCATCTTCTTTTACTTTAGTTGGAACGCCCCATGTATCGTATTCGTACTCAGCAACGATTTTTCCTGCACTATTTGTGATGGCCATGACATCACCATGTGCATTGTAGTGATAGAAATATTTGTTTCCATTTTGCGTGAATGCAAGGAGTTGTCCACTGTCACCGTATGTGTATGCTTTTGTGACTTCGTTGTCTCCATCTGTTTCGTATAAAACATTCAGGCTGTCGCCGTCATAAAAGTAATTGGTGACTTTCCCATTCACTGTTTTTTGAATTCTGTATCCACGCTCATCATATTTGTAAGTGACAAATGGCTTGTCTTCCCCTTTTTTTGTGATGGCTTTTATGTTATCTTCTGCATCCCATTCATAAAGGAATTGGCCGTCAGACGTTCGATTGCCATTTTTGTCATAAGTCAAGGTCTCATCATTTACCTTTGTTAGTTGGTTCATGATGTTAAATGATGCGTTGATTGTTTTCTTTACACCATTTTTTTCTGTCGTAACTGTTTTTCTATTCCCAAATCCATCATATGTGTACTCAATGACCGTGCCATCTGGATGAGTTTCTTTGATCAATTGATCTAATTTTCCATACTCATAACGAATCTTCCCGTTAATGCCTTGATCAACAGTTATTCTGTTTCCATTTTGATCATATTCGTAGGCTTCGTTTAAAATCGTAGTCCCTTGGTTTGTTCCAATATGCAATTCGTTGATTAAATTACGTTCATCATATGCAAAGCTAGCACCACTGCCGTTACCTGTAATAAAGGACTGGACATTTCCATTTTCATCATAATCAAACGAATACGTAGAACTCGAATCCTTCATCTGCGTCATTTGATCAAGCTTATTGTAACTGAATTGGTTCGTCCCTTTTTGATTTCCGTGTGTCCACTCAAAGGATTTCAGTTTATCTGAATCGGTTGGATACGTCCAAGTTTGGCTACTGCCTCGCTCCGTTAACTTTGTCATACGGTTTTGTTGGTCAAACGTTCGATTTTTGGTTGTGTTTTGTTCTTTATTGACTACCGTTGTTTCGTTTCCATTTTTATCATAGCTAAAGTGATATTTTTCTGTTCCATTATATGACTTTGATTTCACTCTGTCTGTTCCATCATACGTGAGAGAAACTTCATGTCCATTGGCAGAAATGGTTTTGATTAAGTTGCTATTTGCATCATATTCACTTTTCAACACATTCCCTAATGGATCAATCGTTTTTGTCAATTTACCCATCAGGTCGTATTCAAATTGATACGTCTGATCTGAATCAGCACGAATAGTTTTCGACCGTTCATTTCCCTCTTTATCGTAGGTTCTCACGATGGATGTCCCGTTAGATAAAGTGATTTTCTTCAGCTGATCGGCTTGGTCGTATTCAAATGTTGTTTTTTCGCCTTTCGCATCTGTTTCAGAAAGCTTTTTGCCCGTTTCATCGTAGGTAGATTGAGATGAGTAACCAAGCTCATCCTCTTCTTTAACAGCATAATTTCCCTTCTCGTCGTAAGTGGTTTTCGTTAACAGGCTACCTTCTACTAGGCGGATATCATCAAACCAAGCCGTTCCAGTCGCGCTTTTTTGGAAAACGATCTGAACGTCGACTTTTTTCAACGGTTTTGTTTTTGGTATGACAACCGCCGCTCGGTTCCACTCTTGTGTACCAGTTGGGAATTTCGCATTAAACGTTCCTGTTGTGCCATCTGTATACGTAACGGACGCTTGAAGTGAGTAATCATTTTCATTTGATACTTTGACATTTTCAGCCTTAGACATCCCAGTCAGTGTGACATACACAGGTTGATCATTCGTACTTTGCTCAATTGGGACAGATTGTTTATAGATGACATTCGCTTGAGATGAAGAAGTTCTAGTCATTTTTAACGAAACGTCATCGTTAAAGCCTTCTTCATTATCTAATGAACCACCTGTTCCACTCCAACCTGTTGTTTTATCCGTAAAGGAATTATTTTTGACTGGATTATAACTTGAAGAAACTTCGCCTTTTTCCAGTTGAATCTCATCGAACCAGGCTTTTCCTTTTCCAGCTTTATCTCGATGATCCACTTCCATATAGATCACAGCTTTACCTGCATGAGATGGCGTCGTAAACGTGACTTGACGCTTTGTCCAATCATTTTTGCCTGATAATGTGCTGTAGCCGTTACTGATCCATTGAATTCGCTTGTTGTTTGTATCTCTTAAATCGATGTTAAAAAATGCTCTTGCTTTCGTTAGCTCAGTCTTTATTTTTCCACTAAGTGTATACGTTGTATTTGGCTCTAGTGTCACTTCTTGAGTAGCCGAAGAATAGCCAAGTTCAGTTCCTTCAGTTGTCGATTGTGAACTGATCTCTAATACTTTACTACCAGACAAAGCACCACTTTTTCCAGCTGTTTGCGCTAACTTCCCATCATCCTTAGATGCTGTAAGCTTCCAGCCAGTTAACGTATCTTCAAAGCTACCATTTTTTAATATACTCGCAGCTGCAGCAAGTTCTTTACTCGTTTGTACCAAATTCCCGTAAGAATCATAAATACTTGCTGAAGACATATTTCCACTTTGATCCGTTTCAGATACAGCATTTAACCCATCGTAGGCGATATCTGTGATATCTCCTTCTGTATCTTTCACTTTAGTGACGTCATTGTTTTTGTTATATTCGTAGGTTTCTGTGCCGTAAGCATCCTTTGCCTGAATGACGTTGCCATTTTTGTCATACGAATAGCTTTCTGTAGCTTTTCCTTTTTCTACATCATTGGGGTCAGTTTCTTCTACGATTTGGTTGCCTTCATATTTCGTTTTAGTGGTGATTTTAAGCCCTTCCGCATCATCTACTACTTGAATTGGATTAGCTGCTTCGTTGTACGTATACTGTATTTTTCGGCCGTTTGGCTGCGTTAGCATGAGTGTCTTTTTAGACATATCATATGCATACTCAAAGGTTTCTTTTTTTGCATTGATTGCTTTGACTAAACGGTGATTTTCATATTGGTATTCTGTAAAAACAGGCTGATCTTCTGTGCTGTTTTGAGAAAATTGTTTAATCAATTTGCCTTCTTTGTCGTATTCATACGAGATGCTCGTTCCATCTGAGTCAATGACTTTCACTAGTAGGCCTGCATCGTACTCATATGAAAGCTTTTTCCCTTTTGGTCCTTGAACCGAGATGATATGACCATCTGCATCATATTCGATTGTTATTTTTCGTCCAGATGCATCTTCTATTGATGTGAGCTGATTGTTTTCGTTATATTCGTATGTCGTTGTATTTTTATGTCCATCTACAATCTTAGTGATCTTCCCACCATTTTTACTAAAGTGCGCAAAGGTTTGATCCTTCGTTTTTAACATGTATTCATCTTTTGATTCCGTTAATTCAAGGAAAATACCTGTTGGTGGTTGATACGTACCATCTGCTTTTTTTGTAAAAACATGAGTTGTGGCGTCCTCATCAAGATAGATGGCACCTTCTTTTGTTGGCGTGATGCTTGTTTCTACATCTGCGTACCACCCTTGACCAAACAGATGGTCAGCTGCATCTAAACTGTTGTACGTTCTGCCAATTCCTAGTCCCGGTCCTCTTCCATCAATCGACATTTCTTCTTCACTGACAATCATATTACCAGTTGCACCATTGAGCTGGCCGTCTGGTATATCAATAATCGACCAATAATCCTCTGTTCCAAGGAATTCTACACCTTCATGGAATGTCGGGTTAAAGGCTGGTGTCGGAATGGTTTCTCCATTTGCATCGTAGGCGGAAAGAGTAAAGGAGTAGTTCTTGCGTCCTTTGTAATTTCCATTCGCATTTTCATATACGGGTGAAGGATCTAGTGCTAGTTCCCCTCCCTTACCATCAGTATGGAGTACATATTTTCCATTTTTAATTTCATCAGGAGTTGGCCAGATGTTCTTGTTTTGTGTCGTCCAATGATCGACATCACCCACATCAAATGATTGATATGCCTTACCATTATAGATATTGATTTTATACCCTTTTGCATTTTTCACTTTGTCCCAATGTAAATTGATGTAACCAGTTTGGCTCTCTTTTGTATTGGTATAAGCATATCCAGATAAAGCTTTCGGTCTAGATAGATCAGGTAAAGTTGGTCCAGCTGGCGGCGAAGCAATGGCTTCTCCATCTTTATTGTAGGCAATCACTCTGAAGGAATAATGTTTTTGAGACGCATCTCCTCCAGCATTTTTATAAGTCGCACCAGGATGAATTGGAAGCTCTGCACCTTTTCCATCTTGCAGGTGCAATGCATATTTACCTGCTTTAATCTCAGCAGCTGTCGGCCAGACTTTTTTCCCTTTTGTTGACCAAGATGTTTGATTCCCGAGATCCAATGTCTCATAGCTTTTTCCGTTAAACATTTGAATTTTATATCCGGTTGCACCAGAAACTGGATTCCAAGAGAGATCAAAGTAACCTGTTGCGTTATTATTATTGAAACCTTTTGTACTAGGTGCTTTTGCTCTAGCCACATTCGGCACAACAGGTTTTACTTTTGCCGACATAGCACCTTCACCTTGGTCAAATATCGCACTTACAGCTACCCAATAATTTTTACTTGTCGCATAATTGCCGCCTGAGTTTTTATAAACTGGAGAAGGATCAACTGCTAATTCAGTCCCACCTTTTCCATCTAAATGGAGTTTATATTTTTTTGCGGCAATCTCGCTCGCTGTCGGCCATATATTCTTTCCTTTTGTACTCCATGACGCCACATTCCCAACTGAAATGGCTTCATACTCTTTTCCGTTATATATCCACACTTTGTAGCCTTTTGCGCCAGACACCTTTTTCCAACTTAAATTTAAGTAACCTGTACCATTTCCATTACTAAAACCTTTTACAGTTGGGGCATTTGCTTGTGGAATTGTATACGTTACTTCAATGACTGGTTTATTGGTAGAGTTTGTTGATGAAATTATTTTTTTCCAATGGTCTTGTCCATTTCCATTTGCATGTAATTTAAATCCATAGTTAGCTGTTCCGCTATTCCAAGCTTTAATGGTCGATGTCACATCATAGGTGGCCCATTGTCCTTTATATACGTTGGCTTTACCGATGTTTTTGGAACTTGGTTTATTGTTCCATGTTAGTTTTGTATGATCATAGTTTGCATTCACTGTATCCAGCCAAAGACCCGTTGCCTTCGTTCCGTAATATGAATGAGCAACATACGCTTTGAGCGTCGCTTTTGTTACATTCATATTTTGAATCGGTTTAAATGAATTAAACTTCATGAATGCGTAGTTTGTACCAGTTGTTTTGTCATAATAACCGGTTTTCAGTACATAACTTTTTAGATTAGCATCCCATTTTTGCGTAGAAGTTGAATAGTTTGTTGTTGGGTATGCACTCATAATGAATGTGTCTGATGAAACAGATAAAGAAGTCGATGGATCGATAGACACAGGATAAACTCGTTCAGGGTCCTTGAGCCATTTCTCATCAGCAGTTACACGAAGTAAATAGCCATCATCTTCTTTTTGCAATTCAAAGCTCACATCTTCTGATCGAGCCACTTCGCCTGACTTTTCATCTAGATTTGAATCGGTCATAAACGGTTTTGGAACTTGAAAAATGGTCTGTTTTTTCTGATCAAAAAATCTAATAGAACCATCTTCCTCAATTTCTCCAGTTAGATCTGTCTTTATTTTAAATGTAAAAGAATTGTAGCCATCATATCGTTTGAGTACAATATCTTCTTTGATATTTTCATTAAAAGTAAATGATCGTAAATCAATATGTGGAAATACCTCTTCGTATGTAAGTTCGTTGGTGTTCTCTGTAAATTGTGCAGAGGTATCTTTGGAACGAATTTCTGATTTGTTTGTTCCTGAAGCTTTTAAAATTGAAAATTCAATTTGATGCTTCTTATGTTCGAATGTAGCATAGAGCCCTTGCTTCATTTGTTTTTGAAAGGTTGAATCCAACCTTGCATTTTCCGTTTCTATTTCTTTTTTCGAAGTTGACTTTAACTCTGGAGAGATGTCCTCCCACTCAGCACCTGGTGACTCTTTTATATGAATTGGGTCAGGATATACTTCTTGCGTAAATACCCCCTCTCCTTCATAGAAAAGTTTGCTGTTTTCTGTTCTTTCCGAAAGAACTTCTCCGTCTTTTCCAATTTCAGCTTCATCAATCCCTGCCATTTCAAGGGTCTTTGAATCGTCTGTTTCTTGCATGCTGTTAGGACTTGATTTTGTATTTTCTACATGTTCTTCTGCAAAAATGTCAGAAGGTAACATTGATATAAGCATCACAAAGGCTAGAAGCGCTGCAATATTTCTTTTCCAATTTACTTTTCTTTTTAGATTCATATCGGTCTCCTTATCATATATTTGTAACATTTGTAACAATACGTCATATATCATAATATATTTAAAATCATGTTTCAATATTTTTCTAGAAATATACCATTCTTTCAAACTAACCCAATTATCATCTTTTTATCAATATATACCCAAATTCACTCATAAAAAAAGCACCCTAAACGGATGCTTCTACCAAATGATATTTTTTCAAAATACGATAGGTGATTTCTTTTGCTTCTAGTCCGGTGCCTTCTATATTTGTGGCGAAGATGTAGGTTTTGTTTTCCTTTTTGATGAAGCCTGCGTACCAGCCGATTCCTGATCCGGAGCCTGTTTTTCCGTATAGCGTGGCGTGTTTCTCTTCTTCTTGTATCATCATTCGTTTGACGGTTCTCATAACCAATAGGTCAAATGGGAGACTTTCTTCATATAGATGTTTAAGGAAATGGACTTGTTCTACTGGAGAAATGCGCAACGTACTGCTTAGCCAAAATTGATCGATTCCGCCAGATATGTCTTGATTCCCATAATGAATGGCGTTTATCCAATGGCTCATGCGTTCTTCCCCGATGTCACGCGCCATGGCTTGATAATACCAGACGACTGAATCTCTCATGCAGAGACCAGTGTATGGTCCTTATTCCAGTTATCACTCTCTCTTTTTACTCCGTCCCAATATTTGAAATCGTATTCATCTTTAACTGCGCCAGTTTGAAGTTCGATTAAGGCATTTGCTATTTTAAACGTTGATTGTGGTGCAAAGCGCTGTTTCGCTCTTTTTTTGTTATAGTTATACACCCAAGGTAATTTTTCTTTTACTTCTTGAATCAAAAATGTGCCTTCCCGCTCTTTCATGAATTCATCGACGGACTATTTTGGAGATGTTCCTTCACTTGATGCAGGCTTGCTCATACATAGTGCTGCAAGCATCACGCCAGCAATCAGCCATTTCATCTTCTTTTTTTGCAAACAATCACTCTCTTTGCTCATGATTGCAATCGATTCTAGCATGCTGACTGATCAGAAATAAGAGCCGCTCGTCCTCTTTTTCAATCAAAAAAGCCGGTTTTATCCGGCTTTCTGTTTATTGTACGTTCATTTTTTCTCTTCAATCGCTTGCTTTGCAATTTTCGAAATCGTCATATCGTCCATTGGGGGGTTATGAAGGCCAGCACGAATGTCTCGATAGTAACGTTGAAGCGGGCAGCTAAGGCTTAAGCTTTTTGCACCGACTAAACGCATGGCTTTATCGACCACTTGCAAACTATGATTGACGACTGTATGCTTCACAGCACCGAATTCATTGATTAACAGCTCTCTTTTCTCTGGCTGCTCATACAATGTTGTCGTTGAATAGATGACATGGCGTGCTTGCTTTAGTAGTAAATCAATTTCGCCAATCAGTGTTTGGACATTTGGCAGTTCGCTAATCGTTCCGCTAATACTGTTCGGTGAATGGGTGATGGCATACTGAACAGCATAGTCTCTTGCCGCTTGCGCAATCCCTAAATAACAGGAAGGGATATGTGCGATCCAAGGATTCAGCGTACCGCCCCGAGGTCCTTTTTGCACTTCAACCAACATGTCATCTGGAACTTCCACTTGATCTAGAATTAAATCATGGCTCTCTGTTCCTCTCATGCCAACAACATCCCACGTTTCTTCTATAGAAACACCTTTTGTATCACGGTGAATTAAGAAGAAGCCCATCGCTTCTTTTTCTTCGATCCATACTCCGACGAGAAAGTATGTGAGTGCTGGTGACATCGTTGTGAATATTTTCCGGCCATTGATCACCCAATGATCTCCTGATTTCGTTGCAGTTGTTCCAGGTTTGCCTCCTCTTGTTGGACTCCCTGTCTGCGCCTCACTGACGGCCCGGTTCACAAGAGCCCCATTCTTGATTTCTTCAGCAAAAAATTGCAGCTGCTTCTCATTCCATAGTTTCTTTTCATAAATTTCACCAACAACTCCTTGATGCCAGCCGATCGATAAGGCAGTTGCTCCATCCATACTTCCTAGCGTTTCTTGAAAAAGGACCATATCCTTTACAGATTGACCCCCGCCCCCGTACTCAACAGGCAGAGACAACGTTGTATAGCCCAGTTCTACTAATGATTCGATATTTTGTTTAGGAAAATAGGCACCCTCATCATGTTCTTTTGCAGATTGTTCGATCGTCTCACGAAGGGATTCTAGTTGATTTAGCCAATTTTTTTGAAAATCTGTATCGACAAATAATGCTTTAGACAAAACATATCCAGCTCCTCTGTTTCTCGCAATCTATCTTATCCGATTTATCCAATAGGTATTATTAAAACACACTTTACTTATAGGATTTAATGTGTTAAATTTTATCAATATTAAGTACATATGTCAAAGGAACGTGATGCTTTTATGATTTCTGCTACTAATCTACATAAATCCTATGGGTCAACTCATGTGTTAAAAGGAATTAATTTCACCGTACAAGAAGGTGAAGTGGTCGCCATTATTGGACCGAGCGGATCAGGAAAAACAACACTTCTTCGCAGTTTAAACAGCCTTGATATCCCAGACAAAGGAACGCTGACAGTTGGAGAAGCCACGATTCAATTTGAACAATATCGAAAAAAAGATCTTCTAAAACTCAGACAGCAATCGTCTATGGTATTCCAGCATTATCACTTGTTTCAAAATAAACGAGCACTTGAAAACATCACAGAAGGATTGATTGTGTCTCAAAACATGTCTAAAAAAGAGGCAGAAAAAATCGGAGAGCAATTGTTAACGCGAATTGGGCTACTTCATAAAAAAGAAGCATTTCCAAGCGAATTATCCGGCGGTCAACAGCAGCGAATCGGAATTGCGCGTGCTCTTGCCATGAATCCTGCGGTGCTTTTATTTGATGAGCCGACGTCCGCGCTGGACCCAGAGATGGTCGGAGAAATCCTTGAAATGATGAAAGATATTGCGAGCCAAGGAATGACGATGGTCATTGTGACGCATGAAATTTCGTTTGCAAAGGATGTAGCGGATACAGTGATCTTTATGGCAGATGGGGAAATCGTTGAAAAAGGCTCACCAGAAGACGTCTTGATGAAGCCTCAGCATGAACGGACGAAACAATTTTTATCAAGAATTCATCGCGGGATGTGGCAAGGAACGGAGGAAGACAGATGAAGCGCAAGACTTTATTCACTTCCGCTAGTATTCTTCTGTTTCTCCTCTCACTCATTGGCTGCAGTAGTGTGAAAACAACAACAGATGATGGCAGACAAATTGTCAAAGTCGCACTAAGCGCAGAAGTCAATCCGCCTTTTTTAGCCACAAATGACCAAAACGAGCCGATTGGCTATAACATCGATTATTTAAATGAAGTCGAGAAACGTTTGCCACACGTTCATTTTGATTATATCTTTGGCGAGGAAGAATCCAATTTAATTGGGATTGGCGCTGGGAAATTTGAAATGGCGGCTAATTGGTTTTTCAGTAATCCTGAACGCGAAAAACGTTTTCTCTATCCTAAGGTTCCATACGGCTATTCGATGACAGGCTTAATTGTGAATGAATCAGAGCAAGATATTCAATCTCTTGACGATATGACATCAAAAAAGCTCGCCCCCGTCAGTCCTAGCGGCGGCCTTCGTTCCATATTAAATCAATATAATGAAGAAAATGATCCAAAAATTCCGCTCACCACCATTGAAAGTCCTTCAAACGAACTCAATTTAAAACGAGTCGAAAGCGGACGATCCGATGCGGCTTTTATGAATATTTCGACCTTTGATACGATTCAAAAACATCTTCACCTGAAAGTCAAAGTGGGCGGTATTGTCTCAAAGGAACCTATTTATCTTGTCTTACAGCCTAGTCAAAAGAAACTAGCATCAGAATTGGACCGAGTGACACAAGAGATGATCGAAGATGGAACATTACCTGACCTTGCGAAGAAATGGTTTGGCGTTGATTTCTTTCAAGATATTGACTATATATCAGAGCAAGGCTATCAATATGAAGAAAGGAAGGAAGCGCCATGACGTTTACAGCTGGAGATTGGCTGAGCATCTTTTTACAGGTGGTTGATCGTCTGCCACTCACATTTCTTATGATTGTGGTGTCTTTGTTTTTTGCCATCATCATCGGATTGCTATTTGCCTGTATTCGAATCAAACAAATGCCAGTGCTGAAACAATTGGCGGTCATTTATTTGTCATTTACACGAAGTACGCCGCTCATTGTTCAGTTATTTCTGATTTATTTTGGCCTACCTCAGCTTTTACTCATGGCCGGTATTCAAATCAATCATTGGGATCGTGTGTTATTTGTCATGATCACATTCTCTTTACATACGGGCGCTTATTTATCTGAAGTCTTTCGCAGTGCCTATTCCTCTGTGGGGAGAGATCAGCTTGAAGCAGCTTACATTGTTGGGATGACAGATACGCAGGCATTAATGAGGATCATTATTCCGCAAGCCTTTCTCATTGCACTTCCGAACCTCGGAAATTACACCATTGATCTCGTAAAAGATACCGCCATTGCATTTACAATCGGACTCATTGATATGATGGGACAGGTCAAAATCATCCTAGGCAATAACTACGGGATAGGGATGTTTGAAGTGTACGTCATCATTGCAATTGTGTATTGGCTGATTTGCATCAGTATTGAACTGATCACGATGCTACTGGAAAGAAAGTTTGTGAAAGGCCGCACCAGCCTGTCACGCTAAGGAGGCGATTTGATGCAAACCATTGATATATCATTTGCGATTGACCAAATACCACATATTCTAAAAGGCGTTCCCTTTACCTTATTGATTGCACTTGTTTCTATGGCTGTGAGCCTTTTGATTGGATCTGTTTTTGCTTTCATTCGCCTCTTTCGTATCCCTGTGCTCCGCCAGCTGGTCACACTCTATGTCTCATTTTTTAGAGGAACACCTCTCATTGTTCAGTTGTTTGCTTTCTTTTATGGCATTCCATTTGTTCTGACCAAAATAAATAGCACTTTTGGGTTGACCTTTCACCCGGATATGGTCTCCCCGCTTACCGTTGCCCTTATCACCTTCAGCCTGCATTCAGCCGCACATTTAACAGAAGTGGTCCGAAGCGCACTTCTTGCAGTAGACAGAGGGCAGCTTGAAGCGGCAAAAATCGTTGGCATGACCACCAGACAGGCGATGATTCGCATTATTTTACCGCAAGCGTTTGTGGTTGCCCTGCCAAACCTAGGAAATCAGCTCATTCAGCTGTTAAAAGCCACATCCCTTTCGTTTACAATTGGTGTACTGGAAATCATGGGAATCTCTCGCATCATTGCAAATGATGGCTACAAGTTTTTAGAAACGTATCTTGTCTCTGCTTTGATCTATTGGATGCTTAGTATTTTCTTTGAACTCGCTTTTGCTTTGTTAGAGAAACGAGTCAGCGTGTACGGAAAATCTCTTGGACGTTAAAAAAAAGAGAATGGCAGATGCCCTTCTCTTTGTCGTCCTACTTATTCAGCACTGACTAAAATTTTCACTTGATCTTTTTCATTGATTAATGCATGGAAGCCTTCCTCGATCACATCGTCCAGCTTGATTTTTTTCGTGACGAGTGTATCCGCAGAGAAATAGCCTTTTCTCATTAGGTTTAATACAGATGGGAAGATATTTCTATAGCCAATGATGCCTTTGATTGTCCGTTCTTTAATGACAATGTCATTCGGCAGAATTTCTGCACCTTGCTCCCAAATACTCACAATGACCGTTTCACCTGAAATTCTAGTTGATTGGATGGCTTGCTTCAATACAACAGGTACACCTGTCACTTCAAAAGAAACATCGACTCCACCGTTTGTACGGCGGGCGATTTCTTGAACAACATCTTCATATTGAGAAGGATCTACAATGATCGCTCCAAGCTCTTTTGCTTTTTCTTGGCGCTCTTTTGATAATTCCACTGCATAAATATCTGTAGCACCAGCCGCTTTCAGCGCTTCAATGACAAGTAAGCCAATTGGTCCGCAGCCAAACACAGCCGCTGTATCCCCAGCTTTTAGTTTACTAGAACGAACGGCATATAAAGCAACTGCAGCAGGTTCTACGAGTGCACCTTGTTCATATGAGATTTCGTCTGGCAATAAATGAAGTAATTCTTCATCGACTGATACATATTCAGAGAATCCACCGCCGCCACCGGCAAGTCCTAAAAATCCCAAGTTTTCATCTAAGTTGTAGGCACCTTGATGCCCGTGAGTTGCAAAAATAGGTTCTACAACGACTCGATCACCTACTTTGTAATCGCTCACACCTTCTCCTACCTCAACAACCTCACCTGAAAACTCATGACCAAGTGTCACAGGTGCTTTTTCTTTTGTCAGTGGATGAGGTTCATTGACCGGAATGAAGATAGGCCCTCCTAAATATTCATGTAAATCACTACCACAAATGCCGCACCATTTTACTTTAAGCTTCACTTTTCCTGGAGCAACTGTTGGTTCGTCAATTTCCTCTAGTCGAATGTCCTTTTGATCGTGCCAGCGTAGTGCTTTCATTTGTAAGACTCCTTTTCTCTTTTTTTTAATTAACTTACTTAAATAATGATAACATAATTTTTAAAATTTTCTAAGAAAGATGCACTATTTTTTTGACAGTCAATGGACGAAAAATGACAAAACATAGCAATAGACAAATAAGAAGCATACATAGGCAGCCAATTATGACAGAAGTACGTATCGATAACACATGCGCCAATACGCCGCATATTCCTGTCATCATCATCGTCAGAACAGCTTCACATAACGCATAAAAACTTGCCACTCTCCCCATGACCTCTACCGGGATATTCGTTTGATAAAAAGTCATAAAACCGGTGTTTGCAAATGCTAAAAAGAAAGCGAGAACAAAAAAGCCAACTGCTGCTGCAGTCAATGTGCTAGAAAAAGCATAGATCAAGTAACCAAAAGCCACAAACAAACTTCCCGCACCAAGCATAATAGAAACAGGCAGCCTTTCGACAATGACCGTATTGAGACATGCCCCTGCGATAATCCCTGCTCCTGCCATACTGACAAGAAATCCATATTCGGTATTGGTCAGCATCAACACTTCTTTTGCAAAAGCTGTTTCAAGTGAGTCAATAGCAGTAGGCAACACCATGATAGCGGCACTGAATAATAAATACACCGCCATCACTTGGCGAGATGTGAGACTGAAACGAAGAACAAGTGCTGCATCCTCCTTTAATATGGAAAGGGAAAACTCCTTTTGTGCCTCGTTTGTTTTTGACAAAATCGGTAAACACATTGTCAAAAGAGCGGATATCAAAAGGCAGATCGCATTCACATAAATTGAAAAGACTGGTGTGCCGATCAGAAAAAGCAGCCCTGCTACAGCGGGTCCAAGTAAAAATCCACCCGATTGTAATAAAGACCGAATGGCATTAAATCGTTTGCGGTTATCCGCTGGGATCAGTCCTGTCATATATACCATCGACGCTGGATGAAACATGGCGTGTGCCATCTGTATGAGAAACAACATAACGTATACGATCAATAAATGGCCTGAAAATAAGGCAATGGGAATACATGCAATCAGAATGGCCCGACATACATCTAGACTGATCATGACATTACGCTGATTCAGCCTGTCAATCAAACTGCCAGACCAGCTATTTGTTAAAAGAGCAGAGACAGGCCTTAGCAGATAGACGGCTGTTACAGCAAGAACGGAGCCCGTTTCCTGAAAAATCAGTAGGTGGAGAGCAATTATGTATATCCATTCTCCTATGTTCGCCATACCAATCGCTCCAAGTAAAATGCTCATATCTCGCCAATGTTTTTTCATCGTAACGTTCCCCCTATTTGTCATCAAAAAAAATCCCGCCCCCAAGACATTTCTGTCTTGAGGACGGGATTGACTCCGCGTTGCCACCTCAGTTCATTCATCTGTTACCAGATAAACCTTAGCAGGTTATGATTAACCCTTCTCTGTAACGGGAGAATATCGCTGCACCACCATCAAAATGAATCCGATGCAGAGCTAAGAGGCTTGGTTCCGTAATGCTTCCAAGCTCCTTCTCAGCTGAACGGAGTTCTCTGTGCAGGTAGCCATTACGTACTCTTCTCTATTTGCGCTTTTCCTTTTTTATACGATCTTCAGTTGAATTGTTACATATTATACAGCGGCTCGATCAACGCGTCAATGTTTTTCCATATTTAATCAGCATAAATCATCTTTCTTGTCATGCCTCCATCAACGACTACATCTGTCCCTGTCACAAATTGATTGTCTTCATCAGTTAAATAAAAACAAGCTTTGACAATATCCTTTGGCGTTCCGACTCGATTTGAAAAATGCTGCTGATGATCGATCTCCCGAAGATTTTTCTCATCTTTCGTTTCAATCCACCCAGGGGAAATACTATTCACAGTAATGGAATCCTGACTAAAGGAAGCCGCCAGAGCATGAGTAAGCGCTGATATCCCGCCTTTTGATGCTGCATATGCTTCTGTATGAGGTTCTGACATGATCGCACGAGTCGATGAAATATTCACAATGGAACCGCCTGTTTGATTTACTTTCATATAACGTGCCGCTTCTCTTGCACATAAAAAAGCACCTCTTAGATTCGTATGTAACACATGATCAAACTCATCGACCGTTAGTTCATAAGGGGATTTTGTACACATGACCCCAGCATTATTGATGAGGATATCGATCGTTTTATAACGCTCCACAGCAGACAACATTAAATCTTGAATATCCTTCTCTTGTTTCACATCCGTTCTTTGAAAAAAGGCCACAAAGGACTCTTTTTTCAACTGCTCCTCCAAGCGCTTCCCTTTTTCTTCATCAATATCCGCAAGCACGACACGCGCCCCTTCTTTCGCATAGCCATACGCGATCGATTCACCAATTCCATTGGCTGCGCCAGTGATGATGATTGTTTTATTGTGAAAGTTCATTGTTTATCCAACCTTTCTACATGAGATGATGTCGTCTATCATACCATTTTGTTGGAATCAAATGTACCGATCAATATGATCTAATACTTTTTAAACCAATGATCATAAAAACAATGGTAAAACCAATTAAAACTATCGTATCCAGCAGTAAAATTGAATGATTGACATTGCCGCTCATGATTTCACCAAAACCAGACATCATCCATGTTTGTGGAATAGCCATCGATATTTTTTTCATGATGTCTGGAACAATATCCAAAGGCCAATAAATACCGCCTAACATGCATGTTCCCACTATCACAATTGCACTAAAGATTTCAGTTTGTTTTTTTGTTTGAGATAAAGCAGCGATCATAAATCCTAAACTTACTACAAGACCAATAACGAATGACCCAAACAATAAAATAAGTATGAAGTTGCCTAAGTACACATTGAAGAACACAGATAAGACGGTCAATAAAACGCCTAATTGTATCCAGCCAAGCAGGAAATACGCAATGAAATAACCGAGCAGCACATATATTTTATGAATAGGACTCGACAGCAATCTTTGCCATGTATAATCTTTATATTCCAAATGAATAGACGACACCGAGCTCGAGATTGCAAACATCATAAACATGATGGTAAATCCAAGCGGGATTAAATTTGGCTGCTCACTTGCTTGACCATCTAGATTTTCTTCAATCATTGAAATGATGCCAGACGCATTTATTTTTTTCAGTGTCTTGATCAGCGAAACACTTTTCTGCTCTTTCACAGCTTGATTGATTTGATATATGTGGGCCGCTGTCTCTTTTAAATACGGAGATAAAACCGCGTATTCCTCTGTTTTCTTATAAACTGTCACATCAAAAATCTCTTTATTTTCTTTTAAATGGGACTTTAATTGATGGGTGACTTTCACCGATGCAACTGCTTTTTCATCAGATACTAATTCTTTTGCTTCACTTTCAGACACCTTTATCCAAAGGAATTTCGTGTTCTTTTCGAGAATTCGAAAAATTTCTTGATTCAGTTCACCTTGACTGGACTCTTGAACAAAAGCAACTGTGGGTTTCTTTGTATCTGATGCCGTGCTACCAAAGATAAAGCTAAAGACAATTGGCATTGCAAATAAAAAGATGAGGGTCAATGGGGACTTTAGCGTTTCTTTTAACTTTAGAGAAATGATCGCTAGCATTTTATGCATAATGATGCTTCCTTTCAAAAGACATTCTTAGTAGAGCAAAGATGAAAAAAACTAGTCCCATCCCACAGCTAAGCAAAAAACCACTTTGAATTTCATGAAAATCAGCACCTGCCATACTCTTTAAAAACATTTGAAGAGCAAGAGAATTCGGTAAAAAATAGCTGGTGTTGATTAACCACTGTGGAAATAAGTACAAGGGAACCATACTCCCACCTAAAGCAGCTAATACTTGTGTCCCTAAAATGCCTACACTGTTGAACGTTTTTTCTCTTTTTATAAAAGAACCTATCATTACACCGAATCCAGCAGCATTTAATATAAAGCTACATCCAATCATGACGACGGTAAATGGATCTCCCCAGTTGACCTTAAAGACAACACTAGTAAATAAAATGATGAGCGAAAGCTGAATCATACTCATTAAAAGAATACCCAATAACTTTCCAACGATATAACTAGTATTGCTTAAATTTGATACAAGCAGCCTTTTATAGACCTCTTCCTCTTTTTCCTCTATCATACTGCCAACTAAGAAAACAACCGTCATTAATAAAAAGAGCACACCCATCCCGCCTGCGTAGTATTGGAAGGATGTAATCGGCTGGCTGTTTTTATGAATATTTCTCTCAGTTATTAGTTCTTTTTTCAATTGATGAGATACACTCTCTAATTCTTTCCCCTGATTCAACGGCATGAGAATACGATTCATTTCATAGTTTTGTGAGAATTGTAGAACCACATTCTCTAGAACCATTTCCTGTAATGTTGAATTTGGGCCTTTTAAAATATTTAATTGTACATTGTCATGTTTGATTAGGCTTTTTTCAAAATTCGGCTTGATCATGATCGCCATTTCGATCACTCTACTTTTTAAATCTTTCTCTAGTTGATCCTTTGACAGTAGCTTTACATTAATGATTTCACTTAGCTCACTTTTAGACAAAGTCGATATAAACAGTTTACTTGTAGTTGACCCATCTTGATCCGTGATCCCTACACGAAATGAGTTGATACTGACCTCACTATTTTCATTCATGCTATCTCCAAATGCCGCACCTAATATAGCGATCAAAATGATAGGCATAAAAAAAAGGGTAAAAAAGCTTTTTTTATCTCTAAAAAATAATAGTAAATCTTTCAATACAATCCAAATGCTCATGTGCTCACCTCTAAACAGTTCTAGTCCCGTAATTTTTTACTAGTTAAATACAAAAATATATTTTCTAAATTTGGTTCTACAATTTCTGCTGACATCATTTGAACATTTAATTCGGTCATACCTTGAATGAGGTCACTTAGTAACTGCTGAGGATGTTCATCAAATAATTTGATTTGATTTTCCTGAACCACAATGTCCTTCAAAGGGTCGTATTGATGTATGTATTGACACATTCGATCTATATCGTTTTGTCCTTGTTCACATTTGATCGTGAAAATCATTTCTCTTTTTTTTCCGACAAGCTCACTTAATTCTTTTTGATTCCCTATAGCAATGAAAGAACCTTGATCCATAATAGCCACTCTTTGACATAGATATTCGACTTCCTCCATGTAATGACTAATATAAATAATCGTCATTCCTTCACTATTTAACGTTTTCACTGTTTCTAATATATGATTTCTAGATTGTGGGTCTATACCTACTGTAGGCTCATCCATAATTAATAGTTTCGGCCGATGCAAAATTGCACAGCCAATATTCACTCTTCTTTTCATCCCTCCTGAGAATACGTTCACCTTATCATTTGATCTATTATCCAAACCGATTAACTCAAGTGTTTCTTGCACTCTATTTTTTAACTCTTTTCCTTTAAGTCCGTACATTTTCCCCCAAAACATTAAATTTTCTTTTGCTGTTAAATCTAAATATAAAGCGATCTCTTGTGGAACAATGCCAATCAATTGCTGCGCTTGCTTTGTTTCTTTAGTTAGATCAATACCTCCGATCGTAACAGTCCCGCTTGTCGCACGGATAAGTCCTGTCATAATGCCAATTAATGTTGACTTCCCTGCACCATTAGGGCCTAACAGTCCAAACGATTCTCCTTTTTTCAAGTGAAAGCTAACCCCTTTTAATACTTGTTTATTCTCATAATTTTTCATGATGTCATGTACTTTTAGCAATTGAACTCTCTCCCCTATTCTTCCTATCTATTCTATAGGATCATTTTCTATCATAGTTCATTCATCAACACGTATGGTATTCACTTCAACTAAAGATTATTTTTTCCAATTCATCCATTTTAACATGTTATAAAATGCAGGAGAATAGTATAGGACTTTTTATATTTGGAAACACAAAAAACTTACAGGACGATTCCTGTAAGTTTTTTAGCTTATTTTCGAATGGATCCTTATTTAGAAATCATCCCATGCGGGTCAATCACAAATTTCTTCGCTACACCCGAATCAAAATCACTATATCCTTTAGGGGCTTGATCGAGGGGAATGACGGTTGCATTGACGGCTTTGGCGATCTGTGCCCTTCCGCTTAAGATGGATTTCATTAGACTGCGGTGATATTGCATGACAGGGGTTTGGCCTGTCACAAAGGTATGGGCTTTGGCCCAGCCAAGTCCAATCCGCACTTTAAGAGAACCCACTTTTGCATCCTCATCAACGGCACCTGGATCTTCTGTGACGTAAAGTCCTGGGATTCCAAGTTTACCGCCAACTTTGGTAATATCCATAATTGTATTTAAAACGGTCGCTGGTGCTTCTCCTTGATCTCCATGGCCTGAAGCTTCAAAGCCGACACAATCGACCGCACAGTCGACTTCCGGCTCTCCTAGAATGTTTGTGATTTGTTCGCCGATTCGATCATGTTTTCGTAAATTGATCGTCTCGCAGCCAAAGCTTCTGGCCTGTTCCAGCCTTTGTTCATTGAGATCACCGACGATGACAGCGGACGCGCCAAGGAGCTGAGCGGAATGCGCTGCTGCAAGACCTACTGGCCCTGCGCCCGCAATGTAGACGGTAGAGCCTGGCTTAACGCCCGCCGAATAAGCACCATGAAAACCTGTCGGGAAAATATCAGAAAGCATCGTCAAATCAAGTATCTTTTCCATTGCCTGATCTTTGTCCGGAAATTTAAGGAGCTGGAAATCAGCATATGGAACCATCACGTACTCGGATTGGCCGCCAACCCAACCGCCCATATCTACATATCCATAAGCTGAGCCAGGGCGATCAGGGTTTACATTTAAGCACACATGGGTTTTTTGTTCCTTACACATGACGCAGCGGCCACAGGCAATATTAAACGGAACTGATACGAGATCCCCTTTTTGGATAAACTCTACATCCCGTCCAACCTCAACAACCTCACCTGTAATTTCATGACCAAGGACAAGTCCTTCAGGCGCAGTTGTACGTCCCCTTACCATGTGCTGGTCACTTCCACAAATGTTTGTTGTCACCACTTTTAAAATGACGCCATGCTCACATTTACGTCCAACATTGGCTTTAGGTACACCAGGGCCATCCTTTAACACCAAATCAGGGTATCCGATATCCTCCACTGCTACATTTCCTGCTCCTTTATAAACGACACCTTTGTTTCCCGACATGTTTCCATTCCTCCCTTTTTGTTTAAAAATGAAGTCTCTACAATTTTCTCTATTTCTCGTGCATTTCCCTTCTTCAAACCGCACATTGACTCAAAAAGTAAAAACTGAATGTCTACCATGGAAAGAAAAATGTATTTTCCAGTCAAATAAAAAAGAAAATATTGAAAAAAAAGCTAAACATTTGCAGAATAATGTCGATATAAGGAATAAGCCAGACAGGTATCCTTAATCGACAAACAAATTCCTTATATATACTATCATTCCTTACACACCTGGCTGGCCCCTACATATGAAATGAATCCAAAAGGCTCTTTTTATGAAGAGTCTTTTTTATTGCCGAACGATGGATTTCATCCCACGCAAAAAGAGGCTCCTCTGACGAAGAGCCTCTTTGTTGATTGCTTGTTCATTACCTGGGAAATATTTTCATCATTTTAAGGCTTTGATACAGATATATGTATCATAGTGATAAACAGAAACGTCTCTAAAGTGATACGCTGAAAAGAGGCGGCTGATTTCTTGTTCACTGTATGTCGAAACGGACTTTGAACGTTTTTGTTCCTTCATGAGATCCTGCTTTTGAAAAGAGAGGAATACCTCTCCATCCACTTGAAGAACGCGGTACACCTCTTTCATTACTTGCTCTATGTCTGACAAGTAATAGATGGTCTGCACTGTAAACAATTTATTGAATGATCTGTCTTCAAAAGGTAATTGCTCAGCTTTTCCAAGTGTGATAACGGCTTTTTCCTGCTCTACAAGCCTCTTATTTTTTCTTTTTGCGTATTTCACCATATGACGAGAAGCATCGACTCCATATACTTTTCCTCGATCGAGTTTTTCTGCTACTTTTGATAAAGTCATACCTCTTCCAGTGCCAATTTCTAAAATTCGGTCATTTTCTTGTATATTTAAGAGTTGAATCGTCCATTGATTGATATTATGATGATTTTTTTCCATATAGCGGGCAATCCATTTTGAGAACAAGCCTTTTGGTTCCCTCATTTGTTTTCCAATCCAGCTTTGAATCAATGTTAACACCTGCTTTGCATCAGTAAATAAAACTATTTACGAATTTTCTTACTTTTCATATCGGCTCTCGCCTAACAAAAGTTAAGACCTAGTCCTAATTTCTTTCTCCTTTATAAGACGGCACCTTTTCTGAAAATGTTTCGCACGTGATGAAAAATATTTTAACGAATAGGCATTTTCATTAATTATGCTCAGATTGATTTCGTTTTCTGCATGAGCTGCATATTTTATGAATGTATCTTGATTAGATAAAGGTGGTGCTAGATTATGGGCTTTGGCGGTTATTCTGGAGGCTACTGCGGTGGCTACGGTGGCGGTTTTGCAGGCGGATTCGCGTTGCTTGTTGTACTGTTCATTTTGTTAATCATCATCGGTGCAAGCTGGATTTGCTAATGTAAAAGGAGCAGGAAACGATGACGTTTTCCTGCTCCTTTTCTTTAATACCAATAGGTTGGATATGTGTACATATAGCGTCTGAGCATTTCCTCTTGCTCTCTTTGCAATCTGTATGGATTGCCGTACCCGTGCTTTAAAGAATGCGGAATAGACGCATACCCGTGCCCCACTGACGGAAACCTCATATATGGTGACATCGACATTCATTGATCACCTCACAATCTCCTTTTACGGTTATCATATGTGCGGATGATCAATGTGGAGCGTGTCTAAACCTGGTCCTTCTCCCTTGTATAACAATCAAGCATTGCCAGCATCATAAACATGTCAATCTCCTCCTTTTCATCTTTTTCTTTTCCTTCTTAGTTCATATACTTTAATTGTTTCTGCTTCATTTCTTCATAAAAGGATTCGACTTGTTGTTCATAAAGAACTGTTTCAATGTCTTTGTATTTTCGCCGGATCGTCAATGTAATAAAAAATAAATGGATTGTCATATACGCTCACCTCCCTTCAGTTCGCAGCACGCGAAATAGCCCGCAGATCTTCTTTATCAGTTGACCTGCGGGCACACAAAAATGCAGATCAAAAGACAGTGTCTTTCAACCTGCGATGGATGATACGTGAAATCCTCGTTTACTTAAACAGTTTTGAAGCGTGCACCGTAAAAGGTAAAGGAAGGACACGAGCTCTTCCACAGGCTGATGACATAATGAAATTGTTTGTTGAGTTGATCACAAGTAGATACGAATAACATATTCTTCAGCCTCCTTTACGTTTTTAATTACTTTGTAAGTATATCCAGCAAGCACCATTTTGTAAACCTGTTTTTAGTAAATGAGATGATTTTTGTGTGTTTGACTAAATTTCTACAGTCATTCTTGTCCAATTGTCCAATGCCATAAAAAAAGCCTCCTCATCACATGAGGAGACTTTACGAATTAATCTTCATCTAGTTCTTGTAGCTTTTTTTGAAAAAAGATCGCGCGTTTCACACAAAGAAAAGCGGCTATTAAGAAAACACAATCCACTGCCATCATCAGCATTTTTGGAGATGTTTCAATGTGCTGATTAGGTAAAATCGTACCAATATATAAAAAGGTGCTGACAGCAAGCAAAATAAAAGCGTATTGCTTATAATCTGTCACTAAACCACTCCACTTTTTCTTCACTTGTTTCACCTTCCCGTTATCCATGTCTATTCATAGCTTAACATAGTGAGAGAAAGCGAGGGGCATGTAAATCTATCCATTCGCTAGTGCGTCCAGCCCTTGTTCGATATCATGTAATAAGTCATCAATATCCTCAATACCGACAGAAATACGAATTAAACCATCTGTGATGCCAAGCTCTTCCCTGCGCTCTTTTGGAATGGATGCATGAGTCATTCGAGCAGGAACAGAGATTAAACTTTCGACCGCTCCAAGGCTTTCTGCGATTGTAAACAGCTTAAGCTGACTTAAAAACACATCGACATTTTCTTCGTTTCCAATATCAAAAGAGATCATACCACCAAAGCCTGTTGCTTGTGTTTTCGCAAGCTCATGACCTGGGTGAGCGCTTAAACCTGGATAATAGACACGTGTAATGGCAGGATGTTGTTCTAAAAACTCAGCAATTTTCTGCGCATTTTGTTGATGTGCTTCCATTCTTAGTCCAAGCGTTTTCATCCCTCTCATCAGAAGCCATGCATCTTGCGGCCCGAGAATACCGCCTGTAGAGTTTTGTACAAAGTGTAGCTCCTCACCAAGCTCTTCTGTTGCTGTCACGACAAGTCCGCCTACGACATCACTATGGCCGCCTAAATATTTTGTGGCGCTGTGCAAGACAATGTCAGCCCCGTATTCAATCGGCTTTTGGAAATACGGTGTGAAGAATGTGTTATCTACAATCATTAAAATGTTGGCTGCTTTTGTAATGCGGCTGATAGCTTGTAGATCGGTCATTTTGAGTAGTGGATTGGTCGGTGATTCAATGTAGACAGCTTTTGTTTCTGGCAAAATCGCTTTTTTCACCGCTTCAGGATCACTTGTATCAACAAATGTGGCTTCAATGCCAATCCGGTTTAACACCTTTGTGATCACGCGATAGGTTCCGCCGTATACATCGTCTGTCAGTACGATATGATCCCCGCTGTTAAACAGCATCATCACTGCTGTAATCGCAGCCATCCCTGAACCGAATGCGTAGCCGTTTGCTCCCCCTTCGAGATCACGAATGACCGATTCCAGTGCTGTTCTTGTAGGGTTCGCTGTTCTGGAATATTCATATCCTGTATGTTCGCCTGCTTTTGGCTGCTTATAGGTGCTCACTTGGTAAATGGGAACAGACACGGCTCCTGTTTTTTCATCACCAGTTGTTCCGCTGTGAATCATCATTGTTTTTGGTTTCATTTTAATTTCCTCCCTCATAAATGCCTTTACTTAAATAGCGCTCACTGCTATCAGGAAAAATGGTGACAATGACTGTCCCAGGTGCTGCCTTTTTTGCTTCTTCTAAGGCGGCAAATAAAGCAGCACCAGATGAGCTTCCGATCAGAACGCCCTCTTTTTCAGCCGCTTCTTTCACCATTCGGAAAGCATCGTCGTCACTGACGGTATAAATCTCATCAAATAAAGACGATTCCATATAATCTGGAATAAACTCAAGGCCAATTCCTTCCGTTCTATGCGGGCCCGGCTTTCCGCCATTTAAAATTGATCCTTCTGGTTCCACAACAACCGTTTTTAACGCTTTATTTTGCTCCTTTAAATAGGCGGCACATCCTTGAAACGTCCCGCCAGAGCCCGCTCCTGCTACGAATACATCTATGTTCCCTTGCAGATCAGACCATATTTCTGGCCCAAGTGTTTTATAGTAAGTCAATGGATTTACTTGGTTTTTAAATTGCAAAACACAATACGCATTGTCAAGACTTGCCTCTAGTTCAAGGGCTCGATCAATCGCACCCTTCATTCCATCTTTTCTTGGTGTATGAATAATCTCTGCACCAAGCGCCTTCATGAGTTGTTGTTTCTCTTGACTAAAGTGTTCTGGCACACAGAAAATGGTGCGTAATTGATGCTTCCTTGCACTTAGCGCAAGCCCGATGCCTGTGTTTCCCGCAGTTGCTTCAATAATGGTTCCGCCTGGCCGCAGTTTGCCCGATGCCAGTGCTTCTTTCATCAGCATATCACCTAAACGATCCTTAATACTTCCGCCTGGGTTCATCATTTCAAGCTTTGCATAAACATCAACACCTGCTGGCACGCCAATGCCTGACAGTTTTAAAAGTGGTGTGTGACCAATTAATTCCGTAATATCATGTATGACAGCCATATTTTTTCCCTTCCTTTGCATGGAAAAGAAGGGGGAAACCCCTTCTTTTATTGTGTTTGCTTTATCATACGCAGGACAAGGTCTGTTGAGTGAATTGCTGCTTGCTCAAGAAATTGATCAAAGGAAATATTGGATTCTTTCCCCGCAATATCGGATAGCGCTCGAACGACCACAAATGGCGTTCCAAACAGATGGCAAACTTGCGCAACGGCTGCTGCTTCCATTTCCACCGCATATAGCTCTGGAAACTTCTCTCTGACAAACGCTACACGGCCAGGATCATTCATAAATGAATCTCCTGTTGCAATCGTTCCTTTTGCCACTTGAATATGATCGATTTCTAAAGCAGATTCCTCTGCCAGCTTCACAAGCTTTTCATCGGCAATAAAAGCAGCCGGCAGTCCTGGCACTTGTCCATATTCGTAATCAAAGATTGTCACATCCACATCATGATGTCTAACATCTGTCGATATGACAATATCACCTACATTTAAAGAGTGATGGAAACCGCCAGCAGATCCTGTATTGATCACATAATCTGGCTGGAAGCGGTCAAGCAGAAGTGTTGTGCTGACAGCAGCATTTACTTTTCCTATGCCTGATTTTAATAAAATCACTTCTTTATCTTCATAAACACCTGTTGTAAATTCACACCCAGTGATGTTTTCTTGTGTGGCATTCTTTAGTTGATCTCTTAAAATCGTCACTTCTTCTTCCATTGCACCTATGACTGCGATTTTCAAATCAAAAACATCCTTTCATTCCCTTTTCTTCGCTTCTACGATCCACACAAAATCATTCATTTGTTGAAAGGATGTGCTAAAACCTTCTTCTTCAAAGATTTGCTTTAGCACATCAATAGATGGATAGTATTCTGTTTCTAAATCCTCTGCAAGCTGATCGAATCCAGCGGCTTTCGCCTTGTCGATTTCAGCTTGATGTGCTGCTTGATTTTGAAACATTGTATCAGCAAAGACTATTTTACCACCTGAGGGAAGGATGTTGCCATAGGTGTGAATGGCTTGTTTTTTTTCTTCATCCGTTAAATGATGGAAAGCATATGAACTGACGACCGTATCAGGTTCAAAAGGCGGGGCTGGAAACGATAAAAAGTCTCCATCATGAAATACATTTGGTACTCCCTTTTGAAGAGCCGCTTTCTTCATCGCCTCAGAAGGTTCAACGCCAAACACTTTTTTATTTGCTTTAAGAAGCGCCGCGGTTAGATTTCCAGTACCGCTTCCAAACTCAAGAACATGTTGACCTGAACGGCGAGCAATCTCTTTTAGAATAGCCGGATACCCGCGAAACACTTCTTCATACTGCTCGTCGTGACCACTGACTGTGTCATCATAAGACTCAGCCCAATGATCAAATAAAGAAAGAAACTCACGTCCCATTTTCTTTCCCTCCACTTTATCTATTTATTCCTATGCGTATAGTATGTTTTAATCTGTTGAACAGTTCCTATCCTACCACATCTTCTGATTCTTTCCTACTAAAAAATACTGGGAGGGGTAGAAAAATATTTGCCCTTTTGAAAGGAAGAGATTATGATGATTCTAGAGCGTGAAGGGGTGAATGTAATGGATTTTCAACTGGATTTTTTAAAGGACAAAATTGAATTTTTTGAAGCAGCATCTTTAAAAGAACTTGAACAAAAGATCCAAAAACAAATTGAACATAATCAGGCGATCCTGCTGACTGTTCATTCAGTGAGTCATCAAACGACCGTCATTGATGACCGGATTTTGTATACAGCGGTTGTTCATTTTAAAGCGAATGTCTAAATAAAAAAAGATAGCATGTCCGCTATCTTTTTTTCATGTTTATTTTAATTTTTCAACCTTCACAGGTTTCCAGCCTTTTTCATCCACCCATGTAATTTCTACACGGTAGCGTTCACCTGTTGATTTATCACGGATGGTTCCTTTTGCATCTTGAGGCCCTCCGTTATTTCCTAACCAAAGAACAGTCATTTGATCTTCTGAAATTCCTGTCGCATAGGACATGGCTTTGATCATTTCTTTCCAGTCTTTTGAGTTAGAATCATAGGTCGCTGTATGTGAACCGGATTGCTCTGTTCCTACAGGCTCCCAGTCATCGTTTTCATATGTTTTGTCTACGTCACTTGTTTTGCCGCCATCTGTTACTTTGGCGTCTTTTAACGCATCTTTGTTCGTCTTTTCTTCATCATCTGTTTTCTTTGTATCTTCGTCTTGATCAGATGAATCATCTTTTTTTGTATCTGCATCATCGGATGTATCTTTCTTTTGATCTTTCACATCTTCTTGTGAGTTTTGTTTATTTTCACTTGAAGCAGGTGCCGTTTTTGATGGTGCGTCTGCTACATCTTTCGTTGGTTTATTAAAAATTAACAAACTCGATGCAACAACCAAAATAAGCACCACAACGATACCAATTAATATGTTAAGCACCATATTCGCCTTTCTGCGCTTATCACGATGTTCAAATCGAGAATTTCTACTCAAAATCTCTGCACTCCTTTGCCTCTGTTCCCTAAGTCGTTACTATTCTAACATGACATGAAGGGATGTTCTATGTCTGTTTCTTTTCAATTTCATTGACCTTTTTTACAATATCATAAAACGCTTCATTTGTCTTAGCACGGCCACTTGTCTCATCGAGATGAACAACCACAAGGGCGTATTTTGGCTTTTCTACCGGAAAGTATCCAGCAAACCATTTATGATAAAGCGGATTGCCCTTTTTATCTTTACTGCCTGTTTGGGCAGTGCCTGACTTCCCCGCTACATGAAATGGCAGATCTTGAAACCTCCTGCCTGTTCCTTTGTCAGACGTCACCACCTGACTTAAGTACTTTTGCAATTTTTGAGCTGTATAGCGGTCAATGCTCTCGCCTTCAGGCTGTTTGTTTTGAAAGGACAGCATCGTTGTTCCGTTTTGATACAGCACTTTATCTGCAATTCTCACTTCTTTTCGTTCTCCGCCCCTTGCAATCGTTGCCATCATATTGGCGATTTGCAAGGGAGTTGTTTTAACATTTTTTTGACCGATTGCCGTTTGTGCAATGGCTTTTTTGACATGCTTGTCTCTTTTATCTCCCCACACACTGCCTGTTTCTTCACGATCAAACTGTTTGAATTGCTGCTTATGGTATACATCCCCTTCCCAGCCCACTCGATCGACTAGCCCAAGCTTTGAAGCTGTCTTTTCAATGATTTGATCATCTGTTTGAATGAGCTGATCAGCGAGTGTCGCAAAGGTATAATTACAGCTTTGCGCAAAGCTCTCAGACAAATTCAGCACTTCCTGTTTTCCTTCTGGCTCTCCATATAAATTCTTTCGACAATCATACATCGTTTGTGGCTTGTCTAGGTTTTTTTCGATCGCTGCGGCAAGCACAGCCGTTTTAAATACAGAGCCTGGTGCCATCGCAGTCAGCATGTAATTTCTTGCCTCATGCCGATTTTTACTCGTGACATTTGGAACACTCGCCATCGCCAGCACACTGCTGTTTTGAATGTCGAGCAGAACAGCTCCGCCTTTTTCGACGCCTTGTTCTTTTAGAACATTCTCCATTTCAGCTTGCATGTCTTCATCCATGGTTGTCTGAACCTGCAGCGGATAAAACGAATGAGCTTCTGCTGTATATTTGACGTCCATCCCAAACAAAGGGTTTCCCCTTCCGTCCACATGATATAACAATTTTGTGTCTTGCTCGGGTAATAGAAATTCGTCAAATGTACTTTCTAGCCCAAATGTACCGATTTCGGTTCGGATTGAAAGCTCTTTTTTGTCAGGATAACGCTTTCTTAAGAGTTCTGGATTCTCGCTTGTGAAGCCTAATGTGTGAAGGGCCAGTCTTTTTTTGTCCTTCTCTTTCATATATACGCCATAAACACCTGAATATTTCATCTCATTGATGTCTTTGAGCTTTTTTTTCGTGATGTCATTTTTTAAAATCAGTGGTTTTTTCGTTTCTGTCAGCTGCCTTTTCAGTTCATCTTCTTCCATCTCAAGAATCAAAGCCGTTTGCTTTAAGTGAGGAAGGTCATATTGGAGGAAAGGAAAGATGATGACCGCTGGCTCTTCTTTTGTGAGAAGTGCCTCGCCGTTTCGATCTAAAAACTCGCCACGTCCGTCTGAAATGACCACTTCTTCTGTCCGCTGTTTGACACTTTCTTGTATCAAATTGATATCAAGCTTTGAAAAAGATTCTGTGAAAAACAGCTGGATTTCTGCCAATCTGATCAGAAGACCGAGCAATAATATAAATATAATGGCACCCGTCCATTGAATTCTTCTTTTTTTGCGCATAAAAACACCTCGTCCTTATTGTGGACGAGGTGTTTATCGTATAAACGTGATTATGAAATTTTTACAATTTGGACGAACATTTCTCCGCCTGGTGTTTGAACGGTGACTTTGTCATCTACTTGTTTGCCTAACAGGCTTTTCGCAATTGGTGAGTCGTTTGAAATTTTGCCTTCAAACGGATCAGCTTCTGCACTTCCGACAATTGTATAAGATTCTTCTTCTCCATCCGGCAATTCAACGAATGTCACCGTTTTACCAAGTGAAACAACATTTGAATTCCCTTCATCTTCGATAATTTTGGCATTACGAATCATATTATCAAGCGTAGTAATACGCCCTTCTACAAACGCTTGCTCTTCTTTCGCAGAATCATATTCCGAGTTTTCAGAGAGGTCCCCAAAGCTTCTAGCAATTTTAATACGCTCTACAACCTCTTTACGTTTAACCGTTTTCAAATATTCAAGCTCTTCTTCTAATTTACGCTTTCCTTCTTCTGTCATTGGAAATACTTTCTCTTGTGCCATGAATCATTCACTCCTTCTATTAATCCTCATCATGCAAGCTTTCTGCATGTGAGTGACGACTGAAATATACAAGAATGAGGACACGTTCAGGCCCTCATTCCGTCTGTCCCATATTCGTAAAAGTCCATCTTACATGGCGTCCCTTTTAGATGCAACTATTATGCCTTTTATCTAGCAGGACCCAGCAGCGGTCTAAAGATCATTTATCTTTATCGCACAAACTGTGGAAAGGCACAGGAAGCTCCTGTACCTCGTTCGGCCATTTCGATCATATGTAGAAGAATAGCTTATCCATTCTCCAACTTCCAATACATAATATGGTCAGTGTACGATATGTCTATGCTATATTATTACAAAATTGCATTTTGATCAAGAATTGTTTGAAAATTTGTGATGATTTGTTTGTCGTTTTTTTAATATACTTTTACAAACTAGGAATCACTACAACGTTCAGCTTGCCATCGCCATTTTTCCACTTCCGCTTCGAATGATTGTTTTCCTATCATATCAAATCTTGCATGCAAGGTATGCTTCTCCAATGCTGAACGAAAATCTACTAGCAGAAATAAGTAAAATATTGGTTACGTATCTTTTCTACGTGATTATTATGCTGAAAAGACCTTTACGGTGTAAAGGTCTTTTCATCTACTCTCCGCGGTTTTGAAGAATCGTTTGAATCTTTGTCACCATTAAATCAATGGCCACATGATTTTGGCCGCCTTCTGGGATGATGATGTCTGCATATCGTTTTGACGGTTCAATGAATTGATTATGCATCGGTCTGACGACAGATACGTATTGTTCAATCACTGAATCAATAGACCTACCTCTTTCTTTCGTATCGCGTAAAATACGGCGAATGATTCGAAGATCTGCATCAGTATCCACATACAGTTTAATATCCATTAAGTTTCTAAGACGCTCATTTTCAAGCGCAAAGATCCCTTCAACGATGATGACATCCTTCGGTTCAACATGTACTGTCTCTTCTGAACGTGTGTTTAGTTTAAAATCATAAATTGGTTTTTCAATGGACTCGTACCTTAGCAGCTGTTCTACATGCTCGATCATCAGGTCATTGTCGAATGCAAGCGGATGATCATAGTTTGTGAGCAGGCGCTCTTCAAATGGCATATGACTTTGATTTTTATAATATAAATCTTGCTGAAGCATGAGGATTGAATGTCCTTTAAATTTTTCATAGATCGAATTGGTGACGCTCGTTTTACCTGAACCCGAGCCGCCCGCAATGCCAATCACCACTGGTTTTTTCCCCATGTGCTGGTTATTTCCCCTTTCTCATCATGTTGCTAGGGTATACTTTTTGATCAAGCTTAAACTTCACAATTTGAAGCGGGTGACGAGCAGCATCAAGCTCGTTTCCTTTTTCGTCCCAAATGGTATCAATTTTGCAGGTGAAATTTTCAATTTCGGGACCGAAGAATTCAACTTCATCGCCTGGTTTAAAGAAATTACGCTGCTGCAAGGTAACGATTTGTTCTTTTTCATCATAATGGAGCACAAGACCTGCGAAATCAAATGTCGTTTTCTTTCCGTGTACACCAAACATTTGTTCATCCGTTCCTGGTACACCTTCGAAAAAGGCAGGTGCTGTGTCACGGTTGGCACATTTATCTAATTCGTCTAACCATTCTTGCTGAATAACAAAATGGTCTGGATCAGCACAATAAGCATCAATGACTTTACGATACACACTCACGACCGTAGCCACATAATGAATGGATTTCATTCGTCCTTCGATCTTTAAGCTGTCAATCCCCATTTCGATCATTTGCGGTATGGATTCGATCAGCTTTAAGTCTTTTGGACTCATTGCAAATGGTGCGTCTTCTTCGCTGAACAGCGGTGATTCCTCAGAGCCTTCTAGTTTATAAAGGTCATAATCCCAGCGGCAAGATTGACAGCAACCGCCGCGGTTCGAATCTCTCGCTGTCATATGGTTACTAAGGACGCACCGGCCAGAATAAGCAATACACATTGCACCATGAATGAACGTTTCGATTTCAATATCGACTTTTTCTTTCATTTCTCTAATCTCTTGGGCACTTGTTTCACGTGCAAGAACCACACGCTCAAGCCCTTCTTCCTTCCAAAACTGAACCGCTTTCCAATTTGAAAGAGATTGCTGGGTGCTCAAATGAACTTCAAGCTTTGGTGCCACGCGTTTGCACGTTTCAATGATGAGTGGATCAGCAACAATAATGCCCGCTACACCAGCACTTTCAATCCCTTGTAGGTATTCTTCCAGCCCGTCCATATTTTCATTGTGGGCGAAAATATTCGTTGTCACATAAATTCGCGCACCGTATTTATTTGCAAATGCGACGCCTTCTGCCATTTCTTCAATTGAAAAGTTATCTGCATTTGAACGCAGTCCAAATTCTTTCCCGCCAATAAAGACAGCGTCTGCTCCATAATGTACAGCAATTTTCAGCTTTTCCAAGTTTCCTGCTGGTGCAAGCAGTTCTGGTTTTTTCGTAATGACACGTTTTCCATCAATCATCTCAGAAATTCCATCCTTTAAAAGTGTCATTTCTTCTGCCTCCTTTTCTATTAATAAACCGTTTCTTTAAAAAAGAATCCTGTATCGATTGGGCGGTTGACAGGCTGAATCTCTTCAATTCGCTGTACCCACTCGTCTTTCTGATCTTCATAGGCTTCTTTGTCAGTTGTGAGTAAATCGATTGCTTTTCGGTATAGTGATGTCACCTCTGTCATATATGAAAGTGACTTTAAAATTCCGTCAATTTTAAAAGAGTCAATGCCTGCGTCGACAAATTCTTCTAATTCGTCAATCATACATACATCATTTGGACTCATAATGTGTGTGCCATTTTTATCCTCAAAAATAGGATATTTGTTTTGACGCTCCTTGTCGTGAAGGAATAGTCCTTCCTCCATATTTCTGCCTTCCAGGTTCATTTGCTTGCCTTGATATTCAAAGTAGTTGCCAATGAGTGTACGTTTCGATTGGAACATACATGTCATGCCGTGGACTTGAATTTCAATTTCCACTTCAGCGTTTTCTTTGATGTCGATCACGCTGTCCATATTGAGTTCTTTGGCAAGAACAGCACGCGTTGCGCCTTTTCTGCCCCAGTAGTTACAAGTGTAATAGTTGGTCCCAGTCGTTTCTGTACTCCAATGAAGATTCAGGCTCACACCGGTTTCCTTTGCAGCCATAATCACTGCCGGGTCTCCAAAGACCACACCATCCACGTTTAATCCATCGAGAAAGGTTAAATAATCTCCAAGCAGTTGAACCCGGTCATTATGAAAGATCGCATTCATTGCCACATATACTTTTTTGTGATGTGCATGTGCGAGCTGAACCGTTTGTTTCACATCTTCTCTTGAAAACTCACCTGCAAGACGAATCCCGTATGTTTGTTCGCCGATTAAAAATGCGTCTGCTCCCGCCTCAATTAGTGGCAGTACATCCGATACCTTGCTTGGCGTCACAAGCAATTCTGGTTTTTTCATGATTGGTCACCTCTTTTTGTACTAATCGCGATCCCATCTCCAACAGGAATGATACATGTTTGGTAATCAGGGTTTGACATCAGCCATTGATTGTATCGATCAATTTTTCCTATTAATTGTTTTTTCCGTTTATCTTCAATGTCTTCTTCATAATTCGTCGCAACTAAACCTTTAAATAATACGTTGTCTGTGATAATCATTCCGTCATCAGACAGCATCGGTTCAAACAGCTCGAAAAAGCGTTGATACTGTCCTTTTGCCGCATCAATGAAAATGACATCATATGGCGCCATCGTCTGGACTGTTTTAGCCGATTCCATGGCATCGCCAAAGAACACGTGAATTCTATCTTTGAAATGTAATTCCTCAATATTCCTCGTCGCTTCTTCATACCGTTTCGCATTTCGCTCAATCGTGTAAATCTCAGCATCTGGCAGAGCTGACGCCATTCGAATCGCAGAATAGCCAATGGCTGTCCCAACCTCAAGAATCTTCTTCGGTTTTTTCAAGGAAAGGAGCTGCAGTAAAAGTTCAATGCTCACCTTTTCCATAATTGGCACATGATGCTCTTTTGCATATTCCTCTAATTGAGCGATTGCATCAGGACTCGGCTCAATTAAATGTTCAATATAATCATTTATTTGATCATCTTCGATTGTCATTATATGTCTAGCTCCTTCATGACCTGAAAAAGAAGAGTCCTGCCTGCTGCAGCTCTCTTTCTCGTCAATCTTTCGTTCATCTAAGTAAAAACAACCCGATATATTTTACCACAAAGAAGTGGTAATTGCGAATCTATAAAATAGATATTCCAACGAGAAAAACTGTAGGCAATCTAAACAATTGTCTACAGTCTTTTTCCTCTCACATGGGCGTTAATTGCTGCCTGTGATGTATTTCGCTTTCGCTTTGTTGTGCTCATTTAACGTTTTCGTAAAGACGACTTCTCCATTTTTCTTCGCTAGGAAATAAACAAAATCTGTTTTCTCTGGATGGAGTGCTGCTTTCCAAGAAGATTCACCAGCATTTGCAATCGGACCTGGCGGCAGTCCTTTGTTGGTATACGTATTATAAGGAGATTTCACCTTTAGGTCTTTGTAATAGACGCGCGACTTATGCTCCCCAAGTGCATAAAGAATCGTTGGATCTGTTTGAAGCGGCATATCCTTTTTCAGCCGATTATAAAACACACTTGAGATTTTTGCCCGGTCTGTCTTTTCGGTTGCTTCCATTTCAATCAGCGATGCCATCGTTAATACATCATGGATGGACATGTTTCGCTTTTTCATGTCTTTTTCATACGTTTTCACATATTGATCTGTTTGTTTAATCATGGTGTCAATGACCGTTTCGAGTGATTCATCCTCGCGATAAAACGGATACGTAGCAGGGAATAAATATCCCTCTAACGGATGTTTGATCTGTTTTCCGTTCACCTGTGACGTCACCGTTTTCGGGTATTTTTTCATCATTTTTTTAATAAACGCTGGGTCATCGAGCTTCGCTTCAACTTCCTTCGCTGTGAAATTCGTCTGGTTCGCAATAATGGTTGCAATATCAGACAGCTTTTTCCCTTCAGGAATCACAAGCTGAAAGGCATAATCTGTACCGCCAGAGGTCAGCTTTTGAATGAGCTGATCTGCATCCATTGTTTGTTTGAGATGAAAATAGCCCGCTTTAAAGCCGGACGCTTTTTTGTATTTTGCATAGTACGTGAAGATCGTGTCATTTGAAATAAGCCCATTTTCTTTTAAAATGCCTGCAATCTCGCTGACTGATGTCCCATTTGGAATATGAATATTAATCGTTTGTTTGCTTTTTTGATCGACCGGTCCGAGTGCTGATTTAACATATAGAAAACCTGATAATGCTGCAATGATGATCACAGCAAGTACAGATAACAGGACGATCCCCATTTTTCGTTTAAAAAATGGTCGTTTCTTTTGTTCTGAAAACATGCATGGCCCTCCTCACATCTAGCCTTTATAGTACATGATTCGACGGAGTTCGGCAATTACTTGCTCATGCATGTCATGACAGAACTTGCCATAAGACGGCTAAGCCCACACCGCAAGACAGCTAAGCCCACACCGCCGCCACTGCCAATGCCAGATACGACATAGCTCCCTTTCGGTAAGCCGTGCGCTTCATAAAATAATCTCACCATCATAGCAGCTCCCGAGGCGCTGTATGGATGCCCAAGACAAAGCGCACCGCCCCTTCTATTGATCCGGTCATAAGGTATACCAAGCGCAAGTGCAATCAGTGCTACTTTGAGCGTAAACGCTTCATTAATGCCATTTGCATCATCTCTTGAATGTTCAATATTCATGCCCCTCACTCGATTCTTTTTAATAAGTAAAAAGTTGAGCGACTTATGTCAACACAAAGTACATAAAAGTTAACATATTGACTATAAAAAAAGACCTGTGAAGAACGATCGTTTAGATCATGCTCACAGGCCTTTTATTTGTTCTATTCTTCTTCTTCTTGATCTAAGAACGTATTTAACGTTTCTTCGATCATGTCCCACTCTTCATCCGTTTCAATTGGCTCTAGCTCGCCATCTTCACCATCTTCGTTTGGTGTGAAGCTTGATGCATGAATTTCAATTTCTTCGTTATCTTGTTCAGAAATTGGATAGTAAAGGACATATGATTTGTTAAAATGATCGCTTTCAAAAGTAAATAGTACTTCGCAAAGCTGTTCATTTCCATTATCATCAACGATTGTAATTTGCTTTTCTCCGTGTTCCATTTGATTCACCTCATTTTAATTTAAGCTGTCTAAATATCCTTGAAGGATCATAACAGCGGCCATTTTATCAATGACTTTTTTGCGCTTTTGCCTGCTCACATCTGCAGAGATGAGCATTTTTTCCGCTGCCATTGTCGACAGGCGCTCGTCCCAAAGCACAACAGGAACATTGTACGTGTTTTCTAGCACTTTCGCAAATGATTGGCTGGCCTCGCCTCTTGGACCGACCGTACCGTTCATATTCTTTGGAAAGCCCAGTACAATTTTATCTGCTCCGTATTGCGTGATAATCTCAGACAGGCGGCTGAGACCAAAGTCTCCGCCTGCTTCATCAATTTTAATTGTTTCAATCCCTTGCGCTGTCCATCCCATTTCATCACTGATCGCAACACCAAGGGTTTTCGTGCCTAAATCTAAGCCTAAAATTCTCATGTTTTACGCCTCTTTATGTGTCTCTAAGTACGATTTAACCAATTCCTCAATTAATTCGTCTCGTTCTAGTTTACGAATTAGGTTGCGTGCATCCTGATGTCTTGGAATATAAGCAGGGTCGCCTGACAGCAAGTATCCGACAATTTGATTGATCGGGTTGTATCCTTTTTCTTGGAGTGCGTCATGAACTGTAATGAGCACTTCATTCACATTGGTTTCAGCTGAATCATCAGAGAAGTTAAACTTCATTGTCTTATCAAATGAACTCACTGCTTCTTGCACCTCTCTTCCAACATTCTACTAGCAAGCTTTTTCTAACCGCTCATCTAATACCATTATTCTACACTACATTGACTGATTATAAAACGGATTTGACAGATTCTTCGACAGTTGCTAATGCTTCTTCAAGCTTTTCTGGCTGTTTCCCGCCTGCTTGTGCCATATCTGGGCGTCCGCCTCCGCCGCCTCCGCAGATTTCAGCTGCCTGCTTGACAAGCTTTCCTGCATGAAGACCTTTTTCAATAACGTCTTTTGTTACACCTGCTGAAATGTTTACTTTTCCATTTTGAACGGATCCAAGTACAATGACAGCTGAACCTAATTTGGCTTTTAAGTCATCGACCATTGTTCTTAAATGGTTCATGTCTTTGGCGTTTACTTTTTCCGTTAACACTTTTACTCCGCCGACTTCTGTTACTTTTTCTAAAATAGAGCCTGCTTCTGCCTGACTTAATTTCGCAAGAAGGGATTCGTTTTCTCTTTGAGCCTCTTTTAAATCGGCCTGCAAGGAAGCGATGCGTTTTGGTACATCTTTCGTATTTGATTTCAGCACACTCGCTGCCTGCTCTAAAATGGCCAGCTGGTCATTTAATTCTTCATAAGCCCCTTTGCCAGTGACAGCTTCGATACGGCGTGTTCCAGCACCAATACCCGATTCAGATGCAATTTTAAACAAACCGATCTCCGCAGTGTTTTGGACGTGACAGCCGCCGCATAACTCGATGCTGTAATCGCCTACTTGCACAACACGGACGATATCGCCATACTTCTCGCCAAACAGCGCCATTGCGCCCATTTCTTTTGCTTCAGCAATTGGCTTCAGGTCAATCGCAACCGAAATCCCTTCCCAAATCTTTTCGTTGACGATTTTTTCGATCTGTGACAATTCTTCTTTTGTCACTTGTCCAAAGTGAGAGAAATCAAAGCGAAGTCTGTTCTCGTTCACAAGTGAACCTGCTTGATTGACGTGGCTGCCTAATACATCTTTGAGCGCCTGATGCAATAGATGCGTCGCTGTATGATTTTTCACAATGCCTTTTCGAAGAGCTGATTCGACTTCTGCAGTCACTTCTATTCCTTTTTGAACGGTACCGCTTACGACGACCCCTTCATGGACATGCTGACCGTTTGGCGCCTTTTTCACATCTTTGATGTCAATGATGACTTCAGCACTTTTTAACGTCCCTTTATCCGCAACTTGTCCGCCGCTTTCCGCATAGAAAGGTGTTTCATCTAATAAGATTTGTACCGTTTCCCCTTCGTGTGCTTCTGCGACAATTTCACCGTTTTGAAGCAATTCGATAATACGAGAATCCGCAGTTAAGTTTTCGTAACCAACAAAGGTGCTTTCGGCTTTAATATCGCCTAGAGCCCCGCCTTGAACCTGCATACTGCCAACATCTTGTCTTGCATTTCTCGCGCGTTCACGCTGCTTCTCCATCTCTGCCTGGAAGCCTTCTCGATCGACTGTCATGTTCTCATCTTCTGCATATTCTTCTGTGAGCTCGACAGGGAATCCGTATGTGTCATACAGCTTAAACACATCTTCACCTGAAATTTGTGAGCTGCCATTGTCTCTTTCTTTTTTGATCACTTCTGACAAAATGGCTAACCCTTCATTCAGTGTTTCATGGAAACGTTCTTCTTCATTTTTGATTACTTTTGCAATAAATTCTTCTTTTGCCTGAACATCTGGATAGAAGTCCTTCATGATCTCCGCAACAACTGGTACTAGATCATACATAAACGGACGGTGGATATGGATCGTTTTTGCATAACGCACAGCACGGCGCAGCAAACGTCTTAATACATAGCCGCGGCCTTCGTTAGAAGGTAGTGCTCCGTCACTGACAGCAAAGGCAACTGTTCGAATGTGGTCAGCAATGACTTTAAAGGCTGTGTCCTTCTCCTTCGACTCACCATAGCTTTCTCCAGAAATCGTTTCTACTGCACGGATAATCGGCATGAATAGATCGGTGTCAAAGTTCGTTGGCACGTTCTGAATGACAGAGACCATACGTTCAAGACCCATTCCTGTATCAATGTTTTTCTTCGGCAGCGGCGTGTATGTACCATCTGGATTATGGTTAAATTCAGAAAAAACGAGATTCCACACTTCTAGATAACGCTCATTTTCCCCGCCTGGATATAATTCTGGATCGTTTATATCGTGACCATATGCTTCGCCGCGGTCATAGAAAATTTCTGTATTCGGACCACTTGGCCCCTCGCCAATATCCCAGAAGTTCCCCTCTAGACGAATAATCCGTTCTTCAGGGATACCAATTTTATCTCTCCAAAGAACATACGCTTCTTCATCCTCTGGATGTACCGTAACAGATAACAAATTCGGATCAAAACCAATCCACTCGTCACTTGTGAGGAACTCCCAAGCCCATTCGATGGCCTCTTCTTTAAAATAGTCACCAATCGAGAAGTTGCCGAGCATTTCAAAAAACGTATGATGGCGTGCTGTTTTCCCTACATTTTCAATGTCATTCGTACGAATCGATTTTTGTGCGTTGCAAATACGCGGATTGTCAGGCACAACGCGGCCATCAAAGTATTTCTTTAATGTCGCAACTCCGCTGTTAATCCATAAAAGTGTTGGGTCATCGTGAGGTACTAAAGACGCACTCGGTTCGACAGCATGTCCTTTTTCTTTAAAAAAGTCTAAAAACATTTGACGTACTTGAGCTGAAGTTAAAGTTTTCATTCAAAAATCCTCCCTTTTCATTTCATCAATCTTCACACAAACGAAAAAACATCCCGCCCTATGCAAGCATACATTTACTTACACAGGGACGAGATGTTCTCGCGGTACCACCCTGATTATAGACCTATTCGTCTATCACCTTCACATCCGATAACGCTGGAAGAGAGCGGCAGTGTTTATCTGCACTCGGGACTAGCTTCCGTTAAAGGTCTGATAAGGCTTTTCTCAGCAACATAAAGCCTCTCTCTGCAACAGCTTTTTAACGTACTCGGGTCCGTCATTGAATTCAATATGTATGAATCGAAATTATTATAGACAACTCGGCTCGTCTTGTCAATGAACGCTTCGTCTCATGTAGATATATTGCACAATGATGACCCTGATAATGGCTGCGGACGGCACTGCTAAAATCATGCCCATTAAGCCAAACAGCTCACCTCCAGCGAGTAACACAAGCATAATGACGACAGGATGCATATGCAGACTTCTCCCAACGATGATCGGACTAAGAACATTGCTTTCCAAAAATTGAAGCACTGCCACTGTAATCAGCACAATAAGGACCGACTTAACTGAGATGGTAAAAGCAATAAATACAGCAGGAATGGCACCAATAATTGGACCAAAATACGGGATCACATTCGTTGCACCGATGAACATACCTAATACAAGGGGGTACGGGATATGAAACAGCCAGAGAACAACGGCAGCTGTTCCCCCAATTAAAGAACAGACAAGCAGCTGTCCTCTAATATAATCCCCAAGTGAGTCATCCACTGCTTTCACAAAGGCATGACCCCTTTTCCGAAAGTTTGGCGGCGTTAAATACCATGCCGCCCGCTTCATCGTGTTCATATCTTTCACCATATAAAAGACAAGAAAAGGGATGAGTGCCGCAACTAAGGCGTAATCAAGCAGCACTTTACAGCTAAGAATCATTCGCTCTGCCCCATTTGCTGCATATGTCTCCGATTGGACAATAAAACGATCAAGCCGATCGTGCAGTCCGTCAGGCCAATGGCTTGTATGACGATGAACATGAGATAAAGCGCCATTATACGTTTCCGCAAGCACAGGAATTTGCTCTGACAATTCATTTAATTGAGCGATTAAAACAGGTGCCCCTTTATACACAGCAAAACCAATTCCTCCAAAAAACAGCACATAAATCAATAAGAGACTGACCGTTCTAGGCAAGCCTCGCTTGTGCAGCCTTTCAACAATAGGATAAAGAAGGTAAGAAATAAAAATAGCGATAAGAAGCGGGATCAAAACCGCTTTGAGCAATAAAAAAATAGGCATCCATAACTCGTCGAGCTGAACCAAAATGAGTAAGGATGCAAGGACAAGCAGTACACCTGCAGCATATATCAGAAACTCGATCGGACGTTTCTTCACCTTTTTCACCTCTTTTCTTATTGTTTAACCAACTTCTGCAATTATCCATGTAAATAAAATTTGTCCTAACTTCGTTAAAAATGAATACATATGAAACATACAGCTCCAACCAAAGTCACTGTTTGCTGTAAAATCTCGTCAGATAATATTCCATTATTTACTTCTTTTTACACAAGGTGTGCTAGAATCCACTTTAGCCAAATAATCACAAGAGGAGGTTCTTCATGATCACATTCGAAGAAGTCAACAAGCATTATGGCCAGTTCCACGTACTCAAAGACATTAACCTACATATTCAAAAGGGTGAGGTTGTTGTGATCATCGGTCCTTCAGGATCCGGTAAAAGCACGATGCTCAGGTGCATCAATCGTCTTGAAAGCATTGATGAAGGAAAAGTACTTGTCAACGAAGGCCCTGTCCAGCATCCAAAAACAAACATCAATCAAGTCAGGCAAAATATCGGGATGGTGTTTCAACACTTTCATCTCTATCCTCATAAGACAGTGCTTGAAAACATTATGCTTGCGCCTATGAAGGTCAAAAAAGTAAGCAAGGCAGAAGCAAGAGAAACAGCTGAATTTTATTTAAATAAAGTTGGGATTCCTGATAAAGCAGACACTTATCCTTCAAGACTATCAGGAGGACAGCAGCAGCGTGTTGCCATTGCAAGGGGGCTCGCGATGAAGCCTGAGGTCATGCTTTTTGATGAGCCGACGTCTGCGCTTGATCCGGAAATGATCGGTGAGGTACTAGATGTGATGAAACAGCTGGCCAGAGAAGGAATGACCATGGTTGTTGTCACGCATGAGATGGGATTTGCCCGGGAAGTGGCTGACCGCATTGTTTTTATTGATGAAGGGCGAATCCTTGAAGAATCAACACCGGCTGCATTTTATGAAAAACCGCGCGAGAAACGCGCTCAGCTCTTTTTAAGCCGTATTTTAAATCACTAAGGGGGAATGTTTTGATGAAAAAAATGAAACGATTTGGCCTATTATTACTGATGACTTGCTGTATTGTCGCTCTTGCTGCCTGCGGCTCTGCCGAGAAAGGCTCAACGGATGCCAAGCAAGGAAGCTCATTAGACGCAATTAAGAAAGACAAAAAAATCATGTTCGGTGTCAAAAATGATACCCGCCTTTTCGGTCTGAAAAATCCTAGCACCGGGGATATCGAAGGATTTGATATTGATATCGCAAAAGCGATCACAAAAGAAATGCTCGGTGATGAAGGAAAGGCAGAATTCAAAGAAGTGACATCGAAAACAAGAATTCCTTTACTGCAAAAAGGAGACATCCATGCAATTGTTGCCACAATGACCATCACAGAAGAGCGTAAAAAAGAAGTCAATTTCTCAGATGTTTACTTTGAAGCAGGACAATCACTGCTTGTGAAAAAAGGAAGTGACATCCAATCCATTGACGATCTTAAAAAAGGGACGAAGGTGCTGGCGGTCAAAGGGTCTACTTCATCTCAAAACATCCGCGAGAAAGCCCCTGAAGCGACTGTACTAGAATTTGAAAACTATCAAGAAGCCTTTACAGCATTAAAATCAAACCAAGGGCAAGTGCTCACAACAGATAACGCCATCCTATTCGGTATGGCTGACGAAGACTCAAATTATGAAGTCGTCGGCGGAACCTTTACCGATGAGCCATATGGCATTGCTGTGAAAAAAGGCGATGAAAAATTGACAGAAGCCATTAACAAAGCATTAAAAGCATTAAAGGATAATGGTGAGTATGACAAGATTTATGAAAAATGGATCAAAGAATAGCCACTTAACTAAATCAACATTCATACCTTCAGGAGGGCCAGTTCTCGGCTCCCCTGTTGATTAGGAAGGAAGTGAACGGATTGCTGCGGTTTTCAATTTTAACTGAAAACTTCCCTCTTTATTTAGAAGGATTTAAATATACGATTGGTGCAAGTGTCATTGCGTTAATTGGAAGCTTTTTGATCGGTACACTCATTGCCATTATGAGAATCGCGCCCCTTAGGCCGCTCAACTGGTTAGGAACGGCTTACGTGGAATTTATTCGGAATATTCCGTTATTATTGATCACATTTGTTTTCTTCTTTGGTTTACCGGTGCTTGGTATTGTGGCAGATGGCTTTACTGCTGGGACCATCGCCCTTGCGATTTATACGTCGGCTTTTATTGCTGAAGCCATCCGTGCCGGTATACAAGCAGTACCACTTGGACAAATGGAAGCCGCTAGAGCTTCTGGTCTGTCATACGGCGGTACGATGCGATATATTATTTTGCCTCAGGCGATCAAAATTGTCATCCCGCCTCTTGGGAATCAATTTATTAACCTTGTCAAAAACTCGTCTATTTTAGGTGTCATAGCCGGTTTTGATCTCATGTATCAAGGGGACCTCATCGCTTCCAGAACATTTGTGACGTTTGATGTATACATTTTCGTTGCCATGTTTTATTTACTCTTAACCATTCCGCTCAGCCTAGGCGTTGGTTATTTAGAAAGAAGATTAGCAAGAAGCCACTAGAAAGGAGGAAACACAATGGATTTTATAGGTGCCTACCAGCCGGATCATCTCGCCTTTTTACTTGAAGGATTTGCTGTCACCTTAAAAGTGGCTTTTATCTCCATCATTTTAAGCTTTATCATCGGTTTAATCGTTGGCACATTCAGGTTCGCTCAAATCCCTATTTTATCAAAGGTGCTGGCGGTCATTGTTGAAACCATTCGGAACCTGCCGCTTTTGCTGATCATCTTTTTCACATATTTTGCACTTCCTGAAATCGGCATTAAGCTGAGCATCACTGCCTCTGCCATAGCAGCTTTAACCGTGTTTGAATCGGCCATGCTGTCAGAAATTATTCGCAGCGGCCTCAAATCAATTGATAAAGGGCAGATTGAAGCTGCCAGATCTTCCGGTTTAACCTATGTTCAAACGTTAAAAATGATCATTATGCCTCAAGCGTTACGCCGTATGGTACCGCCGATTGTCAGTCAATTTATTTCTCTTTTAAAAGATACATCGCTTGCCGTTGTGATTGCCCTTCCAGAATTATTGCATCACGCACAAATTTTAAATGGTCAGAGCCAATCTTACTTACTCCCTATTTTCCTTTTGGCGGCCATGATGTATTTTGTTGTCAACTTCGGCTTGTCCTTACTTGCACGGAGATTAGAGTACAGGCAGGCATAAAAAAGGACATCCACTCATAGTGGATGTCCCCAGCGTGTAGACAAACCCTCGCATTCTTTGTCAGTCCTGCGTGCCGGTGCTCACGAATGTCAAATTCGCTCCGCTCCGGTACTCGTCCTTCCTAGACTGCAAAGGTTTTCAGGCCAAGCTGAAAAGAAGACAAAGGGCTAAAATAAAGATCATTTTAGCCCTTTGTCAACAATCTGAGGACATCCACTCATGGTGGATGTCCCTTTTTTGTTTAAAACATTCGCATAACACGTTTTCTCATCTTTTTCATATCACGCTTTGATGGCATATCATATCGACTTGCAAAGTGATATGCGAGTGCACCTGCACCAAGCGTTAATAGTGAAGACGTCATTTTTCCCATTCGAAATTCCCCCTAAACACTTATAGTTGAATTGAACGTTCATCATCACTAAACAGATCATCTAAACTGCTTAGTGTACCGTCTTCCTCCACTTGATGAGTAGATATTTTGCCTTTTGACAGCGTCAATTCAATAAAACAGCCCCAACAATAATATTGATTGACCCCAATTTTTCCGATGTCTTTACATTTGCAATTTGGGCAAATGAGCATATTCAGCACCTCTTTACGTTCGGTTTAGAACAAGTGCTTCCTTTTGAACGTCCATCAAAGTTCCGGCAGCATGCAGCTGTTTTCGAATCCCTGATAACTCTGTAAAGAAGCCGTCCGAAAGTTCATATGCTACGATTGTGCCCGAATTTGCGTCAAAGTATACATCTTCCAAAACACCTAATGTTTCACCATCTGGTGACTGCATCATTTTCTTTTTCAATTTCGAAAAGAAGAAGGCTGGGGCAGAGGAATCTATTTCTCCTCCCTCCTGGCAGCTCACATATAGACCTTTGTCTGTCAATTTGTCGCCAGCTGAGAATGGAATGAAGGCACAGTCTTTCTTTTTCCCATCTAATACATATCCCCCGCAGCTGCCGCCGGCTAAAAAGCAAATATCTTTGATCGAACCAAGTGAATGAGACAGCTCATCTGTATAGATCGTCATTCCTTCAAGCTCTCGACATGTTCTCAAAATGTGATCAACCACCTTTTGCGGAACAGTCTTATCGTGTGCGTTTGCTTCATGACTCATACGAAGAAATGGCTTCCATGAAGGAAGCCATCAGCGTGTAGACAAACCCTCGCATTCTTTGTCAGTCCTGTGTGCCGGTGCTCACGAATCTTAAATTCGCTCCGCGCCGGTACTCGTCCTTCCTAGACTGCAAAGGTTTTCAGGTCACGCTGAAAAGAAGACAAAGGGCTAAAATAAAGATCATTTTAGCCCTTTGTCAACAATCTGATGGCTTCCATGAAGGAAGCCATTTATTCTTGCATAAAATCAAACGGAGTGATTCCCTCCATGCCAATATTTGCATCGTGTACGCTGAAAGGCAGCTCTTTTTGAAGCGCTGCAAGCTCAGCATCCATGATTTCTTCGGTCTTAGCAAGACGCATTGTTAAGGACGTTTGTCTAAGGGAATCCTCATTATTTTTCACGCCCCACTCCAAGGCTGATTCCTCACCGCACAAAATTAAAAACTTTTTACTGCGTGTAATGGCTGTGTACAGTAGATTTCGCCGAAGCATTCGATAATAGCTTCTGACGACTGGCAGCACAACAATGGGGAATTCACTGCCCTGAGATTTGTGAATAGAGCAGCAATAAGCATGGGTAAATTGATGAAAATCTTTTTTTGTAAACGTGATTTCGTTTCCATCAAAAGAAATCACCGCCATATCTTCTTTTTCCGTGTTTTCTTTCGCATAAAAAATCGATACGATTTCACCAATATCCCCATTAAAGATATGATTCTCCGGCTGATTGACAAGTTGAAGCACCTTATCACCTGTCCGGTAGACGACGTCACCAAAGGGAATTTCTCTTCCTTTTGGCTTTTTAGGGTTCAAAATTTGCTGAAGCATTTTATTCAGCTCGTTGATACCAGCTTTCCCTTTATACATCGGTGCCAGCACCTGAATGTCCTTTGCTGAATAGCCCTTTTGAGCAGCGTTGCTGACAACTTTTTCGATGACTTCTTTTATTTGATCAGCTGAACATTGAATGAAGGATCGATCCTTCGAGCGTGCGGTAATATCTTTTGGTAAAACACCATTTTTCATATCATGGGCAAGCTCAACAATGGATGAACCGTCTGCCTGACGGTAAATATCAGTTAACGTTACAGCTGGTACGGCTTGTGATGCAAGCAGGTCTCTTAACACCTGACCGGGTCCGACAGATGGAAGCTGATGTTCGTCTCCAACCATAATGACTTGAATGTCATTTGGAATCGCCTTAAACAAATGATTAGCCAGCCAAATATCTAGCATACTCGATTCATCAATAATCACGAGTTTTCCTTCAATCGGCTGATCTTCATCATGTGAGAAGCCTTCTGACCCATTCCAGCCTAATAGCCGGTGAATGGTCACAGCTGGAAGCCCTGTAGATTCAGTCATTCGTTTCGCCGCGCGTCCAGTTGGTGCAGCAAGCACAAACGGAAAAGACTCATCTTTTTTATAATCACTAGGGTCAAGAGAAACGCCATGAAGATCGCTATAAAGCTCGACAATCCCTTTAATGACCGTCGTTTTCCCTGTACCCGGTCCGCCTGTTAAGAGCAGCATTGGGGACATGAGCGCCTTTTGAATGGCTTCCTTTTGTGTCGGCGCATACTGGACGCCCAGCCGTTCCTCCAGCTCACCGAGTGCTAGAAGGAATTCTGATTCAGGAAATTGATCAGCATATTCTGTTTGAGAGACGATTTTCCGAATGCGTTTCGCCACACTTTGCTCCGCATAAAAAAGCGACGGATGATAGCACCGCTCATCTTCTATGATCATCTCTTTCGCTTCTCCAAGTGCAATGATCTGATTGGCAACGTCCATTTCATTCACTTTGTAGTCATTACCTGTTTGATTGAGCAGCTTACGGGTTTCGACGATCAGATCTTTCGTTTGTATGTACGTATGACCGTCCTGAAGGCTTGCTGTCTCGACAGTATAAAGCAGAGCTGCACGAATGCGGTCTGGGTCATTTCCAGATATCCCTGTTCTAGCGCCGAGCTCATCTGCTTTAATAAACCCAATCCCTTCTACGTCTTTGACAAGCTGATAAGGATTTTCCTCAATCTTCTGCAAGGTTTCACTCTCGTACACTTGGTAAATTTTCATACTGAGCTGCGGACCAAAGCCATATTGATTCAGGTTGATCATGATTTGCTCCAGTCCTTGATGCTCCTGAAGTGCGGCAGCCAGCTTGTCTGCCTTCTTTTTTGACAGGCGCGGAACGTCATACAACACAGACGGATCACGCATAATTTGATGAAGCGTCTGATTGCCAAGTTTCCCGACGATTTCTTCCGCCGTCTTCTTCCCTATTCCTTCGAATAAGTCACTTGAGAGATAATGAATAATCCCTTGTTTTGTTGTAGGTACTTCCTTTTGAAAATGAGTGGCCTGAAACTGCTCACCAAATTTCGGATGGCTTGTGACTTTGCCATAGAAGGTGTAGGTTTCCTCCTCATGAAGTGCCGGGAAGTAGCCTGTGACAGATGCTGTTTTTTCCTCTAAGTTTTCTGATGTTTCAATGACTTTGACTTTTAACACCGAATATAAATTACTTTCGTTATGGAAAATAACCGCTTGAACCGTCCCTTTTAAAAATGGTTCGTCTTCAAGCTTTATTTGATCTGGATGTTCCTGCACAGGTCTTCCCTCCTTCCGTCTATTCTGCCTCTTGAATCAGCTTTTGTGCATGCAGTGCAAGCATATGATCTGGCTGCACGTCAATGGCTTTTCCTAGCATCTCAAGTGCTTCGTCTTTTTTCTCTAAATAGGCATACGCAACCCCTAAATTATAAAAGGCATCTGCATGCTGCGGATCTCGCGTGACCACTTCGGTAAAGGCCGCCACCGCTTCTTCCAGCATCTGTTCATTCGCAAGGCACATGCCAAATTGAAACCTTGCTTCGTTATCTTCTTCGTTTAGCTCAACGGCACGCTGAAGATAAGGCATCGCAAGCTTCGGTTGCTCTAATTTGATAAGCGTTTGCCCTAGCATATAAAACAAATCGCTGTTTACCATTCCAGCTTTTAGCGCTTGCTCAAAATAGTCTTTTGCTTTCATAAAGTCTTCTTTCAATGTGTACACATTTCCTGCTCCGTAATAGGCTGCAGCTGCTGTATGATCAAGTTCAATGGCTTTTTGAAAGAAGTTCAGAGCACGTTCAAATTCATTGATACTCGAAAGTAAGTTTGCAAAGTTAATATATGGAACCGGGTCCTTTGGGCTTTCTTCAATGGCTTTTGTAAAAGCTTCGGCTGCCTTTTCGATGTTCCCTTGGTTTAACGCTTCTATGCCGATCTCATTATGATTCATTTGCTCTTATCATCCTTTCATTAAAAAACCTCAACAGCGACGTTGAGGTTTTTAACACATGTTACACATACGACAGCTTCTGACCGTCTTTAAAGACATCGTCAATTGTCCCGCCGCCAAGACATTCTTCGCCATCATAGAAGACAACGGCTTGTCCTGGTGTGACAGCACGCACTGGTTCATCAAAGATGACCATCGCTTCTTGTTCACCTGTCATTTTGACTTTCACATGATGGTCTTCTTGACGGTATCTGAATTTTGCTGTGCATGTTAATTCACCGTTTTCGTCGACAATATGAGGACGAGTCCAGCTTATATTTACGGCTGAAATGCTTTCAGAGTATAAAAGTGGATTGTGGAAGCCTTGTTCAACAAATAAGATATTTTTCTCTAAGTCCTTCCCAACAACGAACCACGGATCACCGCTTCCGCCAATGCCAAGTCCTTGGCGCTGACCAATCGTGTAATACATCAGTCCATCATGTTCACCTTTTACTTCTCCGTCCATTGTCTGCATCACACCGGGCTGTGCAGGCAAATATTGGCTGAGGAACGTTTTAAAGTTTCTTTCCCCAATAAAGCAGATGCCCGTTGAATCTTTTTTCGTTGCGGTAGCAAGTCCCGCTTCTTTTGCTAATTCACGCACTCTTTTTTTCTCTAAATCGCCGATTGGGAACATCACTTTATCAAGCTGTTCTTGAGTCAGCTGATTCAAGAAATAGGTTTGGTCTTTGTTTGCATCAAGACCTCTTAGCATTTTCACTTCATCGCCAGTTCTGTCGATACGTGCATAGTGGCCTGTTGCTAAATAATCTGCACCAAGTGACAATGCATGCTCAAGAAATGCTTTGAACTTAATTTCTTTGTTACACATGACATCTGGGTTTGGCGTTCTGCCTGCTTTATATTCATCAAGAAAATATTGAAACACTTTGTCCCAATACTGCTTCTCGAAATTTACTGCATAATAAGGGATTCCAATCTGGTTACAAACACGAATGACATCCTCATAGTCCTCCGTTGCTGTACAAACACCATTTTCATCTGTGTCATCCCAGTTTTTCATAAAGATGCCGATTACATCATAGCCCTGCTCCTTTAGCATGAGAGCAGCAACTGATGAATCGACTCCTCCAGACATACCAACCACAACTCTTGTGTCTTCTGGTCTTTTTGTCATCTTCATCAACTCCAATTTCAATGAAACAGCGTGCGCGTTTCGTTCTTCAGGTGCCTGGCTGTTTCATTTTTCACACACGAACAAAAAGGGAGCATTTATTTGGCTAGGCGTTTGACAACAGCCGCGATCTTACGCGCCGCCTGCTTTACATGTTCCTCTTCATTTCCAAGACCGAAGCTTATTCTGACTGAGGATGTCAGCTCTTTTGCTTCTTCGCCATACATGGCGCTTAATACGTGCGAAGGAAGGACAGATCCAGCCGTACATGCTGACCCGCTTGAAACAGCAATCCCTTCCATATCTAAGTTCACAAGTAACGATTCAATGGAGACACCGGGGAAATGAACATTTAAAATGTGCGGCAATGTCTGTTCCGGATGTCCATTGATAGAGAAATTGAGTGATTCCTCCTCGAATACTTTGAGCATCGTTTCTTTGAGCTTACCATAATGCACTGCTTTTTCTCTTCTATTTTGCTTTGTTAATTGAACAGCTGCTGCCAGCCCAACGATCCCCGCCACATTTTCAGTGCCAGCACGGCGTTTTCTTTCTTGTTCTCCTCCGAATATTTGCGGAGAGAGTTTTACGCGTTCGTTGACATATAAGAAACCTGTTCCCATTGGACCATTTAATTTATGGCCAGAAGCAGATAACAGGTCAATATGAAGAGCTGCAACATCAATTGTCATTGTGCCAAACGCCTGTACGGCATCTGTATGAAAATAAGCCGTGTGATCGTGTAGAAGTTCACCAATTTCTTTGATTGGCTGAATGACGCCTGTTTCATTATTGCCGTACATGATGGTCACAAGAATCGTATCATCTCTTAGTGATTGTTTGAATTGGTCAAGTTGAATGAATCCAGTGTGATCAACATCTAAATACGTCACATCAAAACCAAGCTTCTCTAATCGCTCACATGTATGCAGCACTGCATGATGCTCTGTTTTTGCTGTGATAATATGTTTTCCTTCATGTTGCCTTGCCATTGCAACACCTGTGATCGCCAAGTTGTCCGCCTCTGTTCCCCCGCTTGTTAGGATGATCTCCTGCGGTTTACAGTGTAATTCTTCTGCAATGATTTCTCTTGCCTCATCGAGCCGCTTCCTTGCCTCGCGCCCGTATGAATGAATACTCGAGGGATTGCCAAATATCTCTGTAAAGTAAGGCATCATCTTGTCCACAATGCGCTGATCCATAGGCGTTGTAGCTGCATGATCTAAATAGATACGTTCCATTTCCGGTACACCTCTGATCTAAATATAGAACATATACGCGTCTTGATCCCCGTCATCTGTATAGCTTGCCAAGTCTTCAAGAGTGGTATTGTCTAGTACGTCTTTTACTGCATCACGAATTCGAATCCAAAGTTCACGCTTTGCTGGTTCTTCGTTTTCGATCACTTCGACAGGACTAATCGGTCCTTCTAATACACGAATAATATCACCGGCTGTAATCTCGCTTGGTTCATGGGCAAGAACATAGCCCCCATAAGCCCCGCGGATACTTTTCACAAGACGGGCATTGCGAAGTGGTGATACAAGCTGCTCTAAATAATGCTCAGACAAATCATTGTTTTGAGCGATTGATTTTAATGATGTAGGGCCTTCGCCATGTTTTTTGGCTAATTCGATCATGATCGTCAGACCATATCTGCCTTTAGTGGAAATTTTCAAGTTAAACACCTCTGCGTTTTCTAATTCTATGTCATCAATTATTTTTCTGATTTCATATACGCTGTTATATAGACCAAAAGCAATTATATCATACTTTCAGCCAACTTTCATTTGCGGCCTCTGAGCGCTAAAGGAGGACGCATCCCTTTTCTATTTGAAGAAATTTCGGTACTCTATATAAACAAGACATTGCTTTAGGAGAGATAATCATGAAACCTTTAGCGTATCGGATGCGCCCAAGTCATATTGAAGATATTATCGGGCAGGAGCATCTCGTTGGAGAAGGTCAAATTATTAGACGAATGGTCGAGGCAAAACATTTATCCTCGATGATTTTATACGGACCGCCGGGCATTGGCAAAACATCAATTGCAACTGCGATAGCTGGCAGTACAAGCATTGCCTTTCGTACGTTGAATGCGGTCATTCATAACAAAAAAGACATGGAAGCTGTCGCCGCTGAAGCAAAAATGAGCGGTCAGGTCATCCTGATTTTAGACGAAGTTCACAGGCTGGATAAAGGGAAGCAGGATTTCCTTCTTCCGTATTTAGAAAATGGCATGATCATTTTAATTGGCGCAACAACAGCCAACCCGTATCATGCAATCAATCCAGCTATCCGCAGCCGGACACAAATATTTGAGCTGAAGCCGCTTGAAACAGAGCAGATCAAAGCCGCTTTATCACGGGCTTTACAGGATGAACATCGCGGGCTTGGCGGTTATTCGGTCACAGTTGATGAAAAGGCGATGAATCATTTTGCGAATGGATGCGGAGGAGATGTGCGCTCTGCTTTAAATGCGCTTGAACTAGCCGTCCTATCGACAAAAGCTGATGAATCTGGACATATCACGATCACTCTTGCCGCAGCAGAAGAATGTTTACAGAAAAAGAGCTTCTCGCATGACAAGAACGGTGATGCCCATTATGATGTCCTCTCGGCTTTCCAAAAATCCATCAGAGGGTCTGACACAGATGCCGCCCTGCATTACCTTGCAAGACTTATTGAAGCGGGAGACCTCGAAAGCATTTCAAGACGATTACTTGTGATGGCTTACGAAGATATTGGCTTAGCCAGTCCGCAGGCAGGGCCCCGCGTGTTAAGCGCTGTTCAAACAGCTGAGAGAGTCGGCTTCCCAGAAGCACGGATTCCACTCGCCAACGCCGTCATTGAACTGTGTCTTTCTCCAAAATCAAACTCCGCTTATCAAGCAATTGATGCGGCACTGCATGATATTCGTACTGGGAAAATAGGTGAAGTCCCTGCTCATTTAAAGGATGCTCACTATAAAGGAGCAACAGCACTCGGAAGAGGCGCCGGTTACTTATATCCGCACGATTATGAAAATGGCTGGGTGAAGCAGCAATATTTACCTGACCCGCTGAAAAACAAGCAATACTATGAACCGAAGCAAACAGGGAAATTTGAAGGTGCACTGAAGCAAGTCTATGAGAATTTAAGACGGCAAAAATAAAAATAGCCCCCTGCATTTCGCAGGCGGGCTATTTATTTATCTTTCACACGTGTAATCGGAATGTCTTTTAAAAGCTTCATAATGACATGACCACCCATGATCAGTCCAGCAACAGATGGAACGAATGCATTGGATGATGGCGGCATTTGCGCCTTACGAATTTTCGCTTCATCATTTCCAACTTCTTTTCTGACATCTTCACGAATCACAATCGGACTTTCATCAGAGAAAATCACTTCAATCCCTTTTCGAATCCCTTCCTTACGCAAACGTGTTCTAACGACTTTTGCAATGGGATCCGTATGTGTTTTCGAAATATCATCAATTTTAAAGCGTGTCGGATCTGTTTTGTTTGCAGCACCCATACTAGAAATGATATTCACACCGCGTTTTAGGCACTCTTTCATTAAATGAATTTTATAATGAATCGTATCTGATGCATCAATGACATAATCAAGCGGATACTCAAAGAACTGTTCATATGTTTCTTCTGTATAGAACATTTTGAGCGCAACGACTTCACATTCTGGGTTAATGTCAGCAATTCTCGCCTTCATTAAGTCCACTTTAGGCTGACCGACTGTTGACAGCAATGCTGGCAGCTGACGGTTTACATTTGTAATATCAATATCATCTTTATCAACAAGAACAATACGGCCAACACCTGAACGAGCGAGCGCTTCTACTGCAAATGAACCAACGCCGCCTACTCCAAGCACTGCAACTGTACTGTTTTTTAATATATTTAAGCCTTCCTTGCCAATGGCAAGCTCGTTTCTTGAAAACTGATGTAACAAGTGCCTCACTCCACCTTTATTTAAAATGAATCGAAAGAATCATATCATATTCAGACTTCTCCGTCATCCTTCTCAAAAAGAAAAAAACACAAAAAAGTCCCGATGACGCCGCCAGCTGTTCCTTCGTTTTGAACCCCGCACCATGCAGGTGGGTGCTTTCTTCCTCACTTTATAAGTCCTCAGATGAGGCATGAATGCAGAAAGGAAAGCCAAGCTCCCGTAGAAAAAAATGTTCGGTCAAAACTAGGTAACCACCGTACGTATCAGGACTTTATTGATTAGTTGATGAAAGCATATCATAGGCATGCCGCTTTTTCAAGCGTTTACATGCCTATAAACATCCGCCTATTTTACTGTTTTACTTTTGTTTTAATCGCTAAACTTAGCTCATCAAGCTGGGCTTCGCTTACAGTGCCAGGAGCATCTGTGAGCACACAGCTTGCACTTGCCGTTTTCGGGAACGCAATGGTATCTCTTAGGTTAGATCGGCCGGCAAGAAGCATGACTAAACGGTCAAGACCAAGCGCGATTCCGCCGTGCGGAGGAACACCATGCTCAAACGCATCTAGAAGGAAACCGAATTGATCGTATGCTTCTTCTTTTGAAAAGCCAAGTAAACCAAACATTTTTTCTTGAATGTCCTTTTCGAAAATACGAATAGAACCCCCGCCAAGCTCATAGCCATTGAGCACAAGATCATAAGCCTGAGCTTTCATGTCTTCTGGACTTGTTTCAATTAATTCAAGGTCATCCCGAACTGGCATTGTGAAAGGATGGTGAGCAGCATAGAAGCGGCCTTCTTCTTCATCTTTTTCAAGCAGCGGCCAGTCAACGACCCATAAGAAATTGAATAAAGTCTCATCAATCAGTCCAAGCTCTTTCCCAAGTTTTAAACGAAGTGCACCAAGGGCATCATGGACAACAGACGTCTTGTCAGCGACAAAAAGTAAAAGGTCACCCTCTTCGACTTGAAGCTGCTCTTTCAATTCTGCTTGCTTTGACTCATCAAAGAATTTAGCAATCGGTCCTTTTAATTCTGTCCCTTCAGCTTTTAGCCAAGCAAGACCTTTAGCCCCGTAGTTCGCCGCAAATGCACCAAGGGCATCAATGTCTTTTCTTGAGTATTTTGCTGCAGCCCCTTTTACATTTATGGCTTTGACAGCTCCGCCATTGGTTACAGCCCCGCTGAAGACTTTGAAATCTGAGTCTTTTACCGTGTCTGAAATGTTGATAAGCTTCATGTCAAAGCGGGTATCTGGCTTATCAGATCCATAGGAATTCATCGCTTCATCATACGTCATACGTGGTAATGGCAATGTAAGGTCAATGCCTTTGACATCTTTCATGACCTTTGCCATCATCTCTTCAGCAAGCGTCATGATGTCTTCTTGACTCATAAAGGACATTTCAATATCGACTTGTGTAAATTCCGGCTGGCGGTCAGCACGTAAGTCTTCATCTCTAAAGCATCGAGCAATTTGATAGTAGCGGTCCATCCCAGACACCATCAATAATTGCTTAAATAATTGCGGAGACTGCGGCAACGCATAGAACTCTCCTTCGTGTACACGGCTTGGCACAAGATAGTCACGTGCACCCTCTGGCGTACTTTTTGTTAAAATTGGTGTTTCAATGTCTAGAAAGCCGTTATCATCTAAGAAATGGCGGAATGCTTTTGTGACTTCATGTCTCATTTTCATCGTTTCAAACATTGCAGGACGGCGAAGATCTAGATAGCGGTATTTTAATCGTACATCTTCCGATACCTCGTCTGCTTGATCTGAAATCATAAATGGAGGGGTCTTTGCTTCATTTAACACAGTGACCGTCTCCACTTGAATTTCAATTTTGCCTGTTTTTAAATTTGGGTTGATGGTGGTTTCTTCTCTTGCGACGACTGTTCCTTTAATATCAAGGACATATTCATTACGAATCGATTCTGCTGTCTCAAGTGCCTCTTTTGATAGGTCTGGATTGAAGACAATTTGCACAATGCCTGTACGGTCACGCAGGTCTATAAAGATTAATCCGCCAAGGTCACGCCGTTTTTGTACCCACCCTTTTAATACAACTGTCTGACCAATCTGGTCTTCTGTTACTTCTCCACAATAAAAAGTTCTACCAAACACAAACATTCCACTCCTTCTTTACGCTTTCTGGTGGGCTTTCATCATTTGAATGAGCTCATCAAGCTTCACTTCAATTTGTTCACCCGTTGTCGTATCTTTCACATTCACAATTTGCTGCGCCAGCTCATCCTCACCAAGAACTGCAATAAACTTGGCTTTCAAGCGATCCGCCGCTTTAAATTGTGCTTTTAGCTTTTTCCCTGTATAGTCCATTTCACTTGAAATGCCTTCTTTTCGTAGTCGATTCAATAATGCCACAGCATAATCTTTTGCTTGATCTCCTAATGCGGCAATGTAAAGATCAATGCCGCATTGTACTGGAAGCTCAATCTTTTCTGCATCAATTGCTGATAGGAAACGCTCAATACTCATCGCAAAGCCGATGCCTGGGGATTCAGGACCGCCAATTCCTTCAACGAGTCCATCATAACGGCCGCCTCCGGCTAATGTTGTGATCGCACCAAAGCCTTCTGCATTACTCATAATTTCAAATGCTGTGTGATTGTAATAATCAAGACCACGCACTAAGTTCGGATCGACGACATATTCAATGCCTAGATCTGTTAAGTATTGTTTGACTTTTTCAAAATAAGTCCTTGATTCTTCATTTAAGAAATCTTGAATGGATGGTGCCGTTGCCATCAGTTCGTGGTCACGGTCCTTTTTACAATCAAGAATACGTAATGGATTTTGATGTAAACGAATTTGGCAGTCGTGACAGAATTCATCCATTCTTGGCTCAAAGTGCTCAACAAGTGCTTGGCGGTAATCTGCCCGGCTTTCTTTGTCACCGAGGCTGTTAATGACAAGCTTTAAGTTGGAAAGACCTGCTTTCTCATACACACTCATTGCAAGTGAAATGACTTCAGCATCAATGGCAGGATCTTTTGAACCGATCGCTTCAATTCCAAATTGATAAAATTGACGATATCTTCCCGTTTGCGGGCGCTCATAGCGGAACATCGGTCCGATGTAATACAGCTTTGTAGGCTGCGTAGGCTGAGCGAATAATTTATTTTCTACATAAGAACGTACTGTTGAAGCCGTTCCCTCTGGACGAAGGGTGATGCTGCGTCCTTTTTTGTCTTCAAATGTGTACATCTCTTTTTGAACGATATCCGTTGATTCGCCTACTCCTCGCGCAAACAGCTCCGTATGCTCAAAAATCGGTGTGCGAATCTCTTTGTATTGGAAGGCTGCACATGTATCTCTCGCAATTTGTTCAACATACTGCCAGCGTTCTGACTCTCCAGGTAAAATATCCTGTGTACCTCTTGGAATATTAAAACTCATTTTTCGTCCTCCTACGACCATCATCATTTTTTATGTGGACATATAAAAAACCCCCGCCTCTACTATGTGTATAGTAGGGACGAGAGTTATACCCGTGGTGCCACCCTAGTTGGAACATGATTCAGCCATGTTCCCGCTCAAATCCTTAACGCAGATTCACGTTCTCCGCCTAATGACTCATTTTTAGAGCGTTCAGCAGGAAACCTACAGAGTGTTCTTTCGTGATAAATGCCATGCGGATTCGCTTTCAGCCTAAGGCGATTCCTCTCTGCTCACGCAATTTACCCTACTATTCTCTATCATCAGTTCCACATTTTAAATTTTCAAGTGTGTTGATTTATATTATAATAAGGTCGGTGCTGCCACTCTGTCAACCCTTGCCGTGCCTCTTTTTCTTTTCCAGCTCTTCTTTTGACGTGCAGCCGTATTCAGATGCCGTTTCTTCAAGGAAGCCTGGTTGATCCATTTCGTCGTGCTGCCAGCGATCGATATCACGATGTCCATTATACTGCACTCGTCCTAATTTTCTGCTTAATCTCATGTTTGTACATCCTTTTATCACATTTTTATCTAGTATAAACAGATTGATTCATTTTTATTAGGGATACTGCAAGGAATTAGTCCATTACATAACGAATTTACATTCATCGGTTTTACAAGGGAGGGGAAAACACCGTTTTGAATCTGAAAACACACAATCACATGATCATGTTGCTGACCTGTTTTGTTCTCATCGCCAGCACGTTGCCCATGACACATGCGACTGCTCAAACAGACCAAGCAGTCGTTGCAACAGATGAAATCAATGTGCGAACCGGTCCTGGTTTGAGCTATGGGATCGCAGCTGTTGCGAAACGAGGAGAAAGCTATCCGATTCTCACTGAACAAGGGGAATGGGTGCAGATTGGGCTATCGAACGGACAAAAAGGCTGGATTGTCTCATGGCTGATTACCCGGTCATCTGACACGCAAAAGCCTGCGAAGACAAAGACGCAAGATCAACGTGCAGAAGGAAGCCGCACAATTACCTCGACAGCCTCCGATCTTCGCATTCGGACAGGCCCAGGGACTTCCTATCAAGTCATCGGAACTTTCCCGCAGGGCGCTTCCGCTAAGAAGCTGGGCACAAGCGGCGCATGGACAAAAATTTCGTATCAACAAGCAGAAGGCTGGGTCCACTCTGATTACATTTCTGGCGGACAAAAAACTTCTCAATCAAGTTCAGGTGAGTCCGCTCGTTCTAAACAGACAGGCACAGTTGGCGTATCCAGCTTGAATGTTCGACAATCAGCGGCACCAAATGCACAAGTGGTGGCTTCACTTAGCCGCAATACACACATCACCATTTTACGAGAGCAAAATGGCTGGTATGAAATCGAAGCCAAAGGGACAAAAGGCTGGGTTGCAAGTTATTATATTGTCACAAGCCAAGGAGCAAGTTCGGCCCGTGAAAAGAGTTCATCCTCTTCGTCCTCTCATCAGAACGCGTATATCGTCTATGATGGAACGAATATTAGAAAAAGCGCTTCTACCTCTGCTGCGATTGCAGAAAGATCAACGAAAGGAGCAGCTTATCAAATTGTTCGAACGCAAGGTGACTGGTATGAAGTCACCCTATCTAACGGCGGAACAGGATATGTGGCGAGCTGGGTTGTTCAAACAAAGAAAAATAGCAGCGAGGCACCAAGACCTCAGCAGGATTCATCGTCTGGAACTGGATCTTTAAAAGGGAAAACGATTGTTCTTGATCCTGGTCATGGCGGGAAAGACAGCGGCACGATCGGCGCAGACGGTGCTTTTGAAAAGAATATCACCATAAAAACCGCCAATTTACTGGCAGGCAAATTAAGAGCTTCTGGAGCAAATGTGTATTTAACAAGAAGTGATGATACATTTATCAGCCTTCAATCGAGGGTTGCCACTTCTCATTACCGAAATGCAGATGCATTCATCAGTCTTCATTATGATAGTTTTATGGACCCAAGTGTCAGAGGAAGCACCGCATATTATTATCAGGCATCAAAAGATCAAAGCCTAGCGGCAAACGTTCATGCTGAAGTCGCAAAACGATCACAAATCCCAGATAAGGGTGTTAAATTCGGAGATTATTTTGTTTTAAGAGAAAATAAACGCCCTTCCCTTTTATATGAACTCGGCTATTTAAGCAACCCTCAGGAGGAAGCGATCATCTATAGCGCCTCTTACCAAGAGCGAGTGACAGAAGGAATGACAGAAGGATTAAAACAATATTTTCGATAGAAAAAAAAGAGGCCGCTGCGCCTCTTTTTTGATGCCAAAAGAAAAAGACTCTAAACAAACTCTCAGCAAGAGTTTATCTACAGTCTATTCTTTGCTATCCATCAAAATCGTGACTGGCCCTGAATTGGTCAATGACACGTCCATCATCGCGCCAAAACGGCCAGTTTCAACAAGGATGCCCTTTTCTCTAAGGGTTTCATTGAAGCATTCGTAAAGTGAGTTTGCCATATCCGGCTTGGCAGCTTTCATAAAATTAGGCCGTCTGCCTTTTCTCGTATCACCATAAAGGGTAAATTGAGACACAGACAGAACGCTTCCTTTTACATCCAACAATGAACGATTCATTTTCCCGTTTTCATCTTCAAAAATACGTAAATGTACCAGCTTTTCAGCTAAGTCATGCACATCTTCTTCTGTATCTTCATGTGTGACACCAACCAGCACCATATATCCTTCATTGATGGCACCTGTGACCTCATCTTCCACCTTCACAGATGCACTCGTCACACGCTGAACAACAAGCCTCATAGACGATATACTTCCTTTCTAATTCATAAATCGGCGAACAGAGTAAATGTCTTTGATTTGTTTGATGCGTTCCACTACTTTATGCAAATGATTGATATTTTGGATAAAAATAGCCATATGAATCGTCGCTACTTTGTTACGATCAGACTTCCCAGAAACAGAGGAGATGTTTGTTTTTGTTTCATTCACTGCTTGAAGCACCTCATTGAGTAAGCCGCGCCTGTCATATCCTAATATCTCAATTTCCACATTGTATTCTTTACGGTTTCGAGCAGGCTGTTCGTGCTCCCACTCGACCGGGATTAACCGCTCCTGCGCTTCTCCAGTCTTCACGTTCGGACAGTCCTCACGGTGAACAGATACGCCCCGTCCTTTTGTAATAAAGCCCACAATGCTATCACCAGGAACAGGATTACAGCACTTGGATAAGCGGACAAGCAGATTATCAATTCCTTTGACTCGTACGCCCGCTTCGCGTTTTTTCCCGTGATATGGTTTTGACTCTACCGTCACTTCTTGGACGGTTTTCTCTTGTTCTTCCTGATCTCTTTGTTTTCTTTCTTTTTCAGTTAAACGATTCGCCACTTGGAGTGCCGTAATTCCGTTATAACCGACGGCCGCATACATGTCCTCTTCATTTGAGAAATTAAATTTATCGGCCACTTTTTGCAGGTTTTCAGGTGTCATAATGTCTTTGACATCAAACTCAAGGTTTTTGATTTCTTTCTCCACGAGTTCTCGGCCTTTTTCGACATTTTCTTCACGGCGCTGTTTTTTGAAAAACTGTCTGATCTTGTGCTTCGCTTGGGAAGTTTGGGCAAGCTTGATCCAATCCTGACTTGGACCATAGCTATGCTTAGATGTCAGAATTTCAATAATGTCACCTGTTTTTAATTTGTGATCAAGTGTGACCATTTTGCCGTTGACCTTGGCTCCGATTGTTTTATTCCCAATTTCCGAATGAATCCGGTACGAAAAGTCAATTGGAACTGAACCAGACGGCAGCTCAATGACGTCTCCTTTTGGCGTAAACACAAACACCATATCAGAGAAGAGATCGATTTTTAACGATTCCATAAATTCTTCCGCATCTGTGGATTCATTTTGGAATTCTAGGATTTCTCTAAACCAAGACAGCTTCTTCTGGAAAACAGCTTCTTCCGTCGATTCTGCTGATTCTTTGCCTTCTTTATACGCCCAGTGTGCCGCAATTCCGTATTCCGCAATTTCGTGCATTTCTACTGTACGGATCTGAACTTCCAGCGGGTCGCCTTTTGGACCAATCACTGTTGTATGAAGTGACTGATACATGTTCGGCTTTGGCATAGCAATATAATCTTTAAATCTGCCTGGCATCGGCTTCCAGCACGTATGAATAATACCGAGTACGGCATAGCAGTCTTTAATGCTGTCCACCAAAATACGAACAGCCAGCAAATCATATATTTCATTAAACTGCTTATTTTGCAAGACCATTTTGCGATAAATGCTATAAATATGTTTCGGTCTGCCGGAGAATTCAGCCTTGATGTTCACCTCAGACACACGGTCTTTCACTTCATTAACAACCTCGTCCAAGTATTCCTCACGTTCCGCTCGTTTGCGCTTCATGAGATTCACAATCCGGTAATATTGCTGCGGATTTAAATAGCGGAGGGCTGTATCCTCAAGCTCCCACTTAATCTTTGAAATCCCTAATCTGTGCGCAAGCGGTGCAAAAATCTCAAGCGTTTCATTTGAAATTCTACGCTGCTTTTCCTGCGGAAGATGCTTGAGTGTTCTCATATTGTGAAGACGGTCTGCCAGCTTAATCAAGATCACACGAATATCCTGCGCCATTGCAACAAACATTTTCCTGTGGTTTTCAGCCTGCTGTTCTTCTTGTGATTTATATTTAATCTTCCCGAGCTTTGTCACACCATCAACCAGCATTGCCACTTCTTCGTTAAAATGCTCTTTTAAATCCTCTAATGTCACATCCGTATCCTCGACAACATCATGCAAAAAGCCGCCAGCAATGGTCGAAGGGTCCATTTCAAGATCAACAAGAATTCCAGCCACTTGAATAGGATGGATAATATAAGGCTCACCGGATTTCCGGTATTGCTCCTTGTGTGCATTCTCAGCATACTCGTATGCACGCTCTATAAATTGAATATGTTCAGCGGACAGGTATTCTCTTGCCTTGTCAATGACCTGCTGCGCCGTTAAAACTTGTTCGTTCGCCATGGAATCACCTTTTTTAAATGAAAACTGTATTGTAGTTTATTATCAAGAAAAATTCGATAGATGTAAAGAGAAGAAGTCCGCTAAAAGATTTTTGATAGGAAAAAAGCACCCTTCTTACTGAGTGCTTTTTTCGTAAAACTCCATTAGTATTGCATTAACGTCAAGATGTCGTAACCGTCCAGCTTCTTTCTGCCATCAAGATACGTCAGCTCAATTAAAAATGCAATCCCTGCAACAACGCCGCCTAATTCCTCAACAAGCTTGATGGACGCTTCAATCGTTCCACCAGTCGCAAGTAAATCATCTGTAATCAGTACACGCTGACCAGGACGAATCGCATCTTTATGAATCGTTAATACATCTTTACCGTATTCCAAACCGTAATCAACTTTAATGACTTCACGAGGAAGCTTTCCTTCTTTACGAACTGGTGCAAAACCTACACCAAGTGCATATGCTACAGGACAGCCAATAATGAATCCACGCGCTTCAGGTCCAACAATGAGATCAATGTCTCTTTCCTTTGCGTATTCAACGATTTGATCCGTTGCATAACGGTACACTTCGCCTTTATCCATTAATGTTGTAATATCTTTAAATTGTACACCTTCCTTTGGGTAGTCAGGTACAACTGTCACATATTGTTTTAAATCCATCTTTTCCTTTTCCTCCTCGTACGTCAAAGCACAGGTGAGACTTCGCTCATCATGCTATTCAGCCATTCCTTCAGCTCTTTGGCTGAGGAATATGTTAGTGTTTGATCGAGTTCCATCAATCGTTGTTTTGCTGTATAAGACGATGATGCGGTTAAATCTTTTTTAGGGGCATCACGTACTATTGTCAGCACACCATTCTCTATTTTAACAAAACCGAGTTCAAAAAACACCTTTGTCATAAAAATGATTGTATCTTTTGTCCAGCCTCTATGTTTGGCAAGCTCCATGCCTTGTTCTTTGAGAGGAAAACTCCCCCGTTTTAACAAGAACCCATAAAACCATTTAAATTGGTCACGGCTCGGGAATGCGGACATAAAGTGATCTTCTTTCCGTTGAAACACCGTATAAATTCTTGCTGGTTTTTGATTTTCTAAAAGCAACTTGAGCAAGTGCTCATCTGCGGGAACATCGGCAAAGACCACATATTTCTCATGGACATCAAACGATGTAACATTGTCTGCATCGACAACATGAACCGGAATTTCCGTTTGCCGTTTTGTTTCTTCATCAAAACAGAGCACAACACTTTTCTCTGGATCAAGTGTTGATACTTTCTTTTCCCAATCCTTTTTCCCGCGTAAATCAAACAGCTGCCATTCATCCACTCGAGCGTCCTTTAACATAAGCTGAGGTTTCTTTCGATTATTCCATTCATTAATGGAGATCTCGCCAATGACCGAAATTTGACTTCCTGGGACGAGTTCTTCTTTTAGATTGCCTTGATGAAAACCGACACAGTCCAGCAGTTTGTCTTCGTCTTTCAGTGACATTTTTATATGATTTTGATTGGCCCCAATCGTTCGTATGTCTTCAAGCTTGGCGTCTTCAATCATGATAAACGGCTTAGGGTTCTGCATGCCAAATGGGGACAGCATCCCCACTTCTTCAATGGCCTGCACCGTAATCTCGTCCACTTTACATACCGCATCAACCCGTTGAATCGGAATAAAATCTTCTTCTGTCAACGTTTCATTTGCATATTGATTCAATCTTTCTCTAAGCAAAGGAACATCATCCGCTTGAAGTGTCATTCCTGCTGCCATAGGGTGTCCGCCAAAATGCGGCAGGATGTCACGGCACTTGCTCAAATGGAAAAACAAATCAAAGCCAGGAATACTTCGTGCTGACCCCTTCGCCATCTGCGTTTCTTCGTCTATGCCTAGCACAATCGCCGGACGAGAAAATGTATCAGTCAATTTCGAGGCAACAATGCCAACAACGCCAGGATTCCAGCCCGCTTTTGCGACAACGATGGCAGACTGGTCACCGCCCGTCTCTTCGACCATTCGAATGGCTTCTTCCGTGATCGTACTGACGATTTTCTGCCGTTCTTTGTTGAGTTCTTGAACAAAACGAGCGAGCTCTTCTGCTTCATCCCTATCCTCCGTCATGAGAAGATGAACAGCTGGGTCTGCCTGCTCAATTCGTCCGACTGCATTCAGCCTTGGCGCAATTTGAAAGCCGACTGTTTCCTCATTGGCTTCTTCAAGAGTAGCCCCCGCTTCTTTTATTAACGCTTTTAGCCCAGGACGACGAGACTGCCGAAGCTGCATAAGGCCTTTTTTTGCAAGCCATCTATTTTCATCATGCAGCGGGACAAGATCCGCAATTGTTCCAATTGCAGCAAGATCTAATAAATCTACAGGCAGTTTCCCTAGGAGGGCATGTGCCACTTTAAACGCAACACCGACACCAGCCAGTTCTTTAAATGGGTACTCACAGCCTGGCTGCTTAGGGTGTACAATCGCAAGTGCCTCCGGCAGTTCCTCGCTTGGTTCATGGTGATCTGTGATGATCAGGTCTAATCCTATTTCTTTTGCAATTCGCGCTTCATTTACAGCAGCGATACCTGTATCCACTGTGATGACAAGCGATGCTCCCTGCTCTTTAATATATCGGAAAGCCTGTTCGTTTGGCCCATAACCTTCTTTAAATCGATCTGGAATATAAAAGTCTACTTTCGCAGACCGCTCTTTTAATGTATGTAAAAGTACAGACGTACTTGTCACACCATCTGCATCATAATCTCCGAAGATCACAATCGATTCTTGCGCTTCGATCGCTTTGTTGATGCGCTCTACTGCTTCTTTCATTCCTTTTAATAAGAATGGATCATGAAATTCGGCTTTTTGATCAAATAAAAAAGACCTCGCTTCTTCTACTTCTTCGAGTCCTCTTTGTACAAGAAGTGATGCAGTCAGCGCAGAAATATTCAGATTTTCAGAGAGTGATTTCACTTTTTCTTCGCTTGGATGCTCATATTCCCAGCGCATTTTGGATAATAACATAAATTCACCCCTCAACCACACTATTATACTAGAGTGGCCTGAGGGGTTTCAATTTTTATTTTATGAAATTGGACTGGAAGATTATTTTTCCTTCCGGTCAAAAGACGCTGTTTGTTCTTTTAAAGGCGTGACATTCGATTTCTTTTGAACGTCTTTGTCTGCCTTTTTGGAAGAAGCAGCAGGAACAGTCGCAGCGGCTGCACGTTCAGCTTTTAATGCTTTTAGTTCACGTTTCAGTTTTACAATTTGGAAAATCCCTGCAAAAGCCACAATGAGCCCGCCCATGAGAACAGAGCCGATAATGACAAGGATCAGCGGCCATTCAGCCGTTCCAAATAAGTAGTCTACCTGCACAGGCCGCACATTAATCACGGCAAAAACTGAGACAATTAATACGAAAATAAATGCGAGTATAATGGTCCATTGTTGTTTATTCATCTACATATCCCCCAAGCTTTTTCTTTTATTCTTCCCTTTTTCTTGTCCTTTTTAAACACACAAGGAAAGCAGCGGAAGATCTTCTATCAGCATGGGTGTGATTAGCTGCTGAGTTTTTCTTTAATTAAGTTCTTTAATTCTTTTCTTTCTCCAGAGATGACAAGGGTATCCCCTTCTTCAATGATCGTATCTGGTCCTGGATTTAAAATCTTCTCATGTGACTTTCTCACAATGGCGATGACTGTCACTTGATAATTTTGACGAACATCGAGGTCGCCAATCGTCTGTCTAACAGCTGGTGCGTTCTTTTCAATCTTAAACCATTCGATCATGAGTTCATCAATGGCAACCTCCACTGTCTCAAGCGCCTTTGGTTTATACACCATACCGCCTAAAATAGCCGAGATTTGCCTTGCTTCTTCATCGCTAAGCAAGATACCAGAAATACATTCTTCGTGATCATCCTCTTGAAAATGATACATCTCTCTTCTGCCGTCATCATGTGTGATGATGGCAAGCTTCTCATTATTTCTTGTGATCATTTCGGCTTTGTGACCGATACCAGGCAGTTCAGTTTCCCGAACCTTCATAACAGCCCCTCCAATGAATAAAGCCAAATGCCCAAAACAGGCACTTGCTTTCTATACTGATCTAAACGTATGTCATTATAGCAAAAGACCATTTCAAGATCAACGAAACCCGAAATGTTTTTTCAAATTGTCTTATTGTTGTGACAAATGGAGATGATGCATGAAAAAAAGACTGCCATGCTGGCAGTCTCAGATTGTTGGCAAAGGGCTAAAATGTTGTTGATTTTAGCCCTTTGTCTTCTTTTCAGCGTGACATGAAAACCTTTGCAGTCTAGGAAGGACGAGTACTGGCGCGGAGCGAATTTGACATTCGTGAGCACCAGCACGCAGGACTGACACCGAATGCGAGGGTTTGTCTACACGCTGAGACTGCCATACTGGCAGTCTTTCTTGTTTAGATGTCTTGTTCTGTGTCTACTTTAGCCGGTCTTTTCAGCTCACGGCCTTTCCACATCAGCCAAATTTGTGCCGCGATATAAAGAGATGAATACACCCCTGTTAATAGGCCAACAAGTAAGGCGATAGAGAAGTTTGTAATAGACGCTGATCCGAAGATAAGCAGTGCAATAACCACTACAAGTACGGTGAGCACGGTGTTCACAGAACGCGTAAAGGTTTGCTGTAAGCTTAAGTTCACAATATGTGATAAATCTTCAATGGTTTTCGGTTTGCGTTTCTTCATTTGTTCACGAACCCTGTCAAAGGTCACGATCGTGTCATTGATCGAGTACCCGATGACCGTGAGTATCGCTGCAATGAAGGTGACATCCACCTCTAACCGCGTAATACTAAAGAAGGCAACGATAAAGAATGCGTCGTAAAGCAGTGAGATAATCGCTGCAATGGCCATTTTATACTCAAACCGGATGGATACATATAAGATAATCCCGATCGAAGCAATGATGACCGCGTACAATGCGTTACGTGCAAGCTCTTTTCCGACTGTCGGAGACACTGTACTTACGTTAGGCTCAGTTCCATATTTATCTTTGAAGTAATCTTTCACTTCGGCGATTTTTTCTTTATTCGGAACACCGACAAATCGAGCAGCTGCCTGATTTTCTTTTTGACCCGATAACACAACACTGTCTGTTTCAAGACCAAGCTTTTTAAAATCTTGCTCTACTTGCTCTGTTGACAGCTTGTGATCACTTTGGACATCAACCCTTGTTCCACTGGCAAAGTCAATACCTGCATTGAGCTTGAAGATCGAAAGCACAATGATTCCAGCAATGGTCACAGCTGCTGAGAAAATCATGAAGCCTTTACGTTTGCTGACGAAATCCCATTTATCAAATGGTGTTTTCGGTTCGGTATTTTCTGTTGTTTCATGAATGTTCATGATGTCTTTTTTGCGAACGCCAAACCAGCCTTTTCTCCGGTCGAGATAGCGGCTTTCTACAAGAAGCCCAAGGAGGAATCTTGATAGGAAGACAGCCGTGATAAAGCTTGTTAAAATCGATAGGATGAGCATGGTTGCAAATCCTTTTACAGAACTTGTTCCAAAGAAGAACAGAACCCCGCCGGCAATAATACTTGTTAAGTTCGCATCAAAGATCGTGGCAAACGATCTGCGGTTACCCGATCTGAAGGCAGAACGCACAGATTTACCGAGCTTGAGCTCCTCTTTGATCCGTTCATAAGTAATAATATTGGCATCGACAGCCATCCCTACCCCAAGAATCAAAGCAGCGATTCCAGGCAGCGTCATGACCGCACCCATCCAGTCAAAAACTTGCAGTGTGATATAGATATAAGCTGACAGTGTAATGACAGCAATTAGACCTGGTAATCGGTAATAAAGCAGCATGAATAAGAAGATAAATGCTATTCCTACAATTCCTGCAAAGACTGTTTCGTTCAGTGCTTGTTCACCAAACTGTGCACTCACAGATGTTGAATATTTTTCCGTTAATTTTACTGGCAATGCCCCTGCATTTAAAATGCTCGCAAGGTCTTTGGCCTCTTGAACCGTAAAGTTCCCTTCAATTTGTACGTCACTGCTGTTAATCTCTTGATTCACATTCGGCGCAGACACATACTTGTGGTTTGATTTAGTGACTTCTTTTTTGAAGGAGTCTCCCTTATGATAATCAAGCCAAATAACAAGCTGATTATTTGGTGCCATAGCCGCTACTTTTTTTGTCACTTCGCCAAATTTTTTCGCATCTTTTAGTTTGACCGTCACAATCGGCTCATTCGTTTGGTTGAATGTTTGTTTTGCACCGTTTTCAACAAGATCAGATCCGTTTAAGAGCTCTTTATCATTCGTATCTCTGAAGGAAAGCTGAGCTTCAGTTGAAAGAATTTCTCTTGCTCTGTTTTGATTTTTTACACCCGCAAGCTGCACGCGGATACGGTTGTTGCCTTCAATAGAAATGTTCGGCTCACTGACTCCAAGCACGTTGGCTCTTCGGTTTAAAGCCTCTACTGTACTGACGAGAACACCATTTGTGATCTTGTCTTCTTTTTTCACTGGGTGTACATCATACAGAACTTCAAATCCACCCTGTAAGTCCAGCCCTAGCGTCATATCTTTCGCAACAGGCTTCGTTAATAAGCCCACACCAGTTCCGATTAACAGAACCACTAAGAAAAACGCAAGAATGCGCCCTTTTTTCATTATGTATTTCCTCCTTAAACACCTGAATCCATTAAGATGGCTTATTTCAACAGTTCATCCAGCATATTCTTGCCATCTTCACTGTCCAAAAAAGCAGACGTTTTAAACGACTGAACGGTTGCATAGTTCATAAATTCGCCAATTTTCACAGATAAAATATCTGCAACCATTTCATGAATCGGATAATCTTGTTTTTTCTTCCACTTCTTATTCTCTAAGTATGACCATAATTCCTCTAAATCAACATCTTTGTAGCCCAAAACAATGAATTCTTCAAGCTTACTGAACAGAAAAGGCTTTAAATGGTCTTTGTATATAGCAGCCGGATGTTGTGTCAATGTGAGGCTCCCCCTTTTCAGTTTTTTATCGAGAGACTTGTCATGCTTGGACGATATACACGCATATCTTATTGTATATGATTCTATGTCGTTTGAGAAGGCAGGTGATCTGTGATTTGACGAAGCAAACGTTTTTAAAAGGGACAATCATTTTAATTTTAGCAGGTTTCATCACGAGAATATTGGGTTTTGTGAATCGAATTGTGATTGCAAGGTTCATTGGAGAAGAAGGCGTAGGGCTTTACATGATGGCAGCACCTACCTTTTTTCTCGCGGTGACGCTGACACAATTCGGACTGCCTGTCGCTATCAGTAAGCTTGTCGCAGAAGCAGAAGCCCGGGGTGACAAACAGAAAACAAAACGCATTCTGGTCATGTCCCTTGCGATAACAGGAACACTTAGCCTGATTTTCACGCCGCTCTTTTTATGGTTTGCCCCTATTATGGCGGAAAATATGCTGACAGATCCTAGAACGGTCTATCCACTGCTTGCGATTACACCAGTCGTACCCGTCATCGCTATCTCAAGTGTGCTGAGGGGATATTTCCAAGGAAGACAGCAAATGAGCCCGCTTGCAATGTCACAGGTACTGGAACAGGTTGCAAGAATTTCACTTGTGGCAGTATGTACAACAGCTTTCCTTCCTTATGGAATTGAATATGCGGCAGCAGGTGCTATGATTTCATCAGTGATTGGCGAGATGATTTCACTTGCTTACTTACTGATCGCCTTTCGCTATAAAAAAACCATCCGTATCCGAAAACGATTTTTCAAGGCGATTCATGACGGGAAGGACACATTTAAGCAGCTGATGAGTATTGCGCTGCCAACGACAGGCAGCCGTTTTATCGGCAATATCTCGTGGTTTTTAGAGCCGATTGTAGTCGCGCAAAGCCTTGCAATTGCCGGATATGCGGCTGTTGAAGCGACAAGGCAGTACGGAGAATTGACCGGTCTTGCGCTCACCCTTTTGACATTGCCTAGTTTTATTACGTATTCCCTTTCCACCGCATTAGTCCCGGCAATTAGTGAAGGAATGGAGCAGAACAAACGCAAAACGGTAGAATACCGGCTAAAGCAGGCGATGCGGCTTTGTTTATTAAGCGGGGGCATTTCATGTATTATCCTTTTTGTGTATGCAGAAAATTTAACCCTCTTTATGTATGGTTCATCTCATGCGGCCATCTATGTAAAATTCATGGCACCCTTTTTTCTTCTCTATTACTTTCAAGGGCCGCTTCAAGCCGTCCTTCAAGCGTTAAATTTAGCTGGTGCGGCAATGACCAACAGCCTGATAGGGGCTGTTGTAAAAACAGGAATGATCTTCGTCCTTGCCTCACAGCCAAGCTTTGGTATTATGGGCGCAGCACTTGCAATATTAATCGGCATCGTCCTTGTCACATTGCTCCATGCGGCAACTGTCGGTAAAGTGCTGCCTATTCATTTACCATTGAAAGAATATGGACTTTGCTTCCTTGTGATCATAGGCACAGGGGCTGTCAGCTTATGGATGAAGCATCAAGCGGGCGGACTCATTTCTGCCCCTTTAGAGCTGATCATGCTGATCTTTGTTACATGTGTGCTGTATGTCATTCTATTAATCTGTTTTGGGCTCGTGAAACGAGAAGAGCTGCGCCGCATCCCGTTAATTGGGAAGCTGCTTTAGCTCATCTTTTCTTTATGACTTCATCTTTCAAATCAATATAAAAATGCTTCTGATTAAAGCTGCAGTAGGAGATTTGTTCGATGTGATCATAGCCTCTTTTGGCAAGCTCCTTTCTCAGCCACTGTTCATCATGGTTGATCTGCTTGAGATGATCATGCTGAACCACACCGTCTGCAATAAGAGGAAGCTCAAGCGCTGCATGTGTGCGCTTGTTTTCTTTTTCAACAACGGCAAGCTTTCCTGAAGGCTCTAAGATGGCGTACGAGACATCCTGAATACTATCTATGTTATTTTCTCTTAATTGAATGAGCAAATCGTCAAAATTGTAACGCTGTTTTCTCATCGCACCCTCGTCTATTTTCCCGTTTATAATGAGCAAGGCCGGCTTGCCGTCAAGAAAGCGCCGAACACCTTGAAACTTTAATGAAAGATAGGCAAGGGTGATTTGAATGAAGGTTAACAGCAGGATCGGCCATACCGTATGTAACATATGATCCTCTACTTCTTCTATGGCCAGCACCGCAATTTCAGCGATCATCATAAAAATGACAAGATCTAAAATACTCAGTTCTCCAATCTCCCTTTTGCCCATTAAACGAAAGATAAACCAAATGAGAAAATATAAAATGATCGTTCTCATGGAGATAATTAAGATGTCCTGCATATGATGTAAACCCTCCTTATCCACCATAGCTTGTGTCAAAACACTTTATTTATGTAGAAAAGAGAGCCTCTGTTTTTATCGTGAGAAACATGTCTATTTTTTCTTCAACGTGAATACATTTTAGTAAAAGACAAGCTTCGGTCAATTGGAGAGGAGACGAATCACATGCAGGAAACGAAACAAATAGGAAAAGGCATTTTATCCGGCTTAATTGCTATTTTTGTCGTGATGATTGTGACAAGCTTACTTGTGTCACTTATGCTTACCTTTACGAGTATGCAGGAATCATCGTTTAAATGGATGATTATGATATTGTCCTTTGCGGCACTTCTTCTAGGAGGAATCATTTCTGGTGGAAAAGCAAAGGAGCGGGGCTGGCTCATAGGCGCCATCACCTCTTTTATCTTTTCTCTCACTGTATTTTTATTTCAATATTTAGGGTTTGGAGAAACCTTTTCGCCAGGACAATTCATCTATCATGCGGCCTTTTTGGGGATTTGTATGCTAGGGGGAATGATTGGCGTCAATCTTCGAGGCAAATAAAAAAAGAGCGGTGTGATCCGCTCTCTCTTTTTTATGGCTATGTATTGGAGGATTAGCCTTTGTCAGCTAATTCTCTAATAGCACGACGGTCGAAAGTTAAACGGTTGTTTTCGCTTGTTTTGATGACCACTTTTGATTCATCAATTGAGTCGATTTCACCGTGTAAGCCGCCGATTGTGACGATTTTATCGCCTTTTGATAAAGATTGCTGCATTTGACGCACAGCTTTTTGTTGCTTTTGCTGTGGACGAATTAACAAGAAATAAAGCACAGCAAACATGACAACAATCATAATGATTGAACCCATACCACCATCCATTCTATCTCACCCCTTTCTAAATCATTGTAAAGCTTTTCGTTTATGCGTTAAAAGTTTTTCGCATTCGGTTTGTTAAAGCCATACCGCTCAAAAAACTCTTCTCTAAAATCACCTAAACGATCCTCACGGATAGCTTCTCTCACTTGCTCCATTAATTTTAACAGAAAATGAAGATTATGATAAGTTGTTAATCGAATTCCGAACGTCTCATTTGTACGGATTAAATGTCTAATATAGGCGCGTGTGTAGTTTTTACATGTGTAGCAGTCACAGTTCTCATCAATTGGTCTGAAATCACGCTCATATTTTGCATTTTTCACCACAAGGCGTCCTTCACTTGTCATCAGCGTGCCGTTTCTTGCAATTCTCGTCGGCAGTACACAGTCAAACATATCGACACCGCGAATGGCACCGTCAATTAATGAATCTGGTGAACCGACACCCATTAAGTACCTTGGCTTGTCTGCCGGTAAAAATGGTGTGGTGAACTCTAGCACACGGTTCATCACATCTTTTGGTTCACCAACAGATAAGCCGCCAATTGCGTAGCCTGGGAAATCAAGTGAAACAAGATCTTTTGCACTTTGTTTACGAAGCTCTTCGTATTCTCCGCCTTGGACAATGCCAAACAGACCTTGATCCTCTGGACGCTGGTGCGCTGTTAAGCAGCGCTCTGCCCATCTGCTTGTCCGTTCTACAGAACGTTTCATGTAATCGTATTCTGCTGGGTATGGAGGGCATTCGTCAAACGCCATCATAATATCAGAGCCGAGTGCATTTTGAATCTCCATCGCTTTTTCAGGAGATAGGAACAGCTTATCTCCGTTTAAGTGATTTCGGAAGTGAACGCCTTCTTCTTCAATTTTTCTAAATTCACTCAAAGAAAATACCTGAAAGCCGCCTGAATCTGTTAGAATCGCTCGATCCCAGTTCATAAATTTGTGCAGGCCGCCTGCTTCTTTGACAATGTCATGCCCCGGGCGGAGCCATAGATGGTACGTATTGCTTAAAATGATGCCTGCATCCATTGCTTTTAATTCTTCAGGCGCCATTGTTTTCACTGTAGCCAGCGTACCAACTGGCATAAATACAGGTGTTTCAAAGGAGCCGTGCGGTGTATGAACGCGCCCAAGACGTGCCCCTGTTTGTTTGCATGATTTAATGAACTCATAACGTATCGGTAATTGCGACAAAAATGAGCCCTCCTGTCTTTGTTGATGTTATTGAATCAGCATGGCATCGCCAAAGCTGAAGAATCGGTATTCCTCTTTTACAGCCTCATTATACGCTTTTAGGACGTGCTCTCGTCCAGCTAATGCACTGACAAGCATAATTAATGACGATTTCGGCAGATGGAAATTCGTAATCATGCCATCAATGGCCTTAAATGTATAGCCTGGATAAATAAAGATCGACGTCCATCCGCTTGACGCTTTGAATTCACCATCATAGGCACTTGCAATGGTTTCAAGTGTTCTTGTCGATGTTGTTCCGACTGAAATAATCCGCCCGCCTTCTTTGCGCACGCGATTAAGCTCTTCAGCCGTTTCTTCATTCATTTCGTAAAATTCCGCGTGCATTTCATGTTCTTCGATGCGTTCAGCACTGACCGGACGAAATGTACCAAGCCCCACGTGCAAGGTGATAAAAGCAATATGCACACCTTTTGCTTTTAGCGCATCCAGCAGCTCGGTTGTAAAGTGAAGGCCAGCAGTAGGAGCAGCAGCTGAACCAACCTCTTTCGAGTATACTGTTTGATAGCGCTCACGATCATCAAGCTGCTCTTTAATATATGGAGGTAGCGGCATTTCTCCTAGAGATTCAAGCACTTCATAAAAAATGCCTGTATACTGAAACTCGACTTTTCTTCCGCCATGCTCCAGTTCCTCTGTACACACCGCTTTTAGCCGTCCATCACCAAACGTAACGACCGTTCCTTTTTTCACACGTTTTGCTGGTTTTACGAGCGTTTCCCATTTGTCTCCTTCTTCTTGCTTTAAAAGAAGAAGCTCAACTTTGGCACCTGTATCCTCTTTCGTCCCAAACAGACGCGCAGGTAAAACGCGTGTATTGTTTAAAACGAGACAATCTCCCTTTTGAAAATAATCTGTGATTTGTGAAAATGTATCATGTGTGATCGCACCCGTTTGTTTATTTAAGACCATCAGTCTTGATGCGTCTCGTTTTTCAAGCGGGACTTGCGCAATCAATCTTTCTGGTAAATCAAAATCAAATAGTTCTAGCTTCATTTCCTTCACCTATTCTGTAGTTAACTAGTTAACGTTATTTCATCCGTCCAAAGACATTGAGTAAAATGGTTAGTACGATGCTAATGACAATGCATGTAATAACGGGAAAAAAGAACGTTACGTTTCCTTTTTTCACAAAAATATCACCTGGCAGCTTCCCAACCAATTGAAATACTAAACCTGCGGCAAAAAGGACACCACCTAAAATCATCAACATTTTAGGGAATTCAGTCACGAATCGGAACCTCCATATGAAAATGTTCATACGCTTCTCTTGTGACGACCCGCCCTCTTGGTGTTCTTTGCAAGAAACCAATTTGCAGTAAATACGGTTCGTACACATCTTCAATCGTATGTGATTCTTCTCCAATTGTCGCTGAGATCGTATCAAGTCCAACAGGACCGCCTCTAAATTTTTCGATCATACTTAAAAGCAGCTTGTGATCGATATGATCGAGTCCAAGCCTGTCAACTTGCAGACGCTCAAGGGCATCTTCTGCAATGTCTTGTGTGATGGCATGATTTCCAAGCACCTGCGCAAAATCTCTTACTCTTCTGAGCAGCCGATTGGCGACCCTCGGCGTTCCTCTAGATCGTCTTGCAATCTCTTCAGCTGAGCGAATGTCGATCCCAATCTCAAACAACTCGGCTGTTCTTACCACAATGTCAGCCAAATCTCTTTGCTCATAGTATTCCAATCTTGCATGTACCCCAAACCTGTCACGAAGCGGTGCTGTTAAAAGTCCGACACGGGTCGTTGCGCCTACAAGAGTAAATGGCGGTAAATCAAGCCGGACAGAGCGTGCTGTATCTCCTTTTCCAATCACGATATCTAGACAAAAATCCTCCATCGCTGGGTATAGCACTTCCTCTATTGAGCGCTGCAAGCGATGAATTTCATCAATAAACAGAACATCGCCAGGTTCAAGAGATGTCAAGATCGCCGCCAAATCTCCAGGACGCTCAATGGCAGGTCCAGACGTTGTACGCAGCTGAACATTCATTTCGTTGGCAATAATCGACGCTAGCGTTGTTTTTCCGAGTCCAGGCGGTCCATATAAAAGGACGTGATCCAGCGTTTCCTGCCGCATTCGGGCAGCTTCAATAAACACGCTAAGATTATCTTTTACTTTTTGCTGGCCAATATATTGGCTAAGCGTCTGTGGCCGCAGACTTTGCTCAATGGCTGATTCATGGTTGTCTGCTTCAGTTGAGACGAGCCGTTCATCCATGAGACATCACCCTATTTCAACATTTTTTGTAAAGCTTTTTTCACATATTGATCGGTTGTGAGATTCTTTTCTTCTTTTAATAAAGGGAGAACCTTTTTGATTTCGCGATCACCGTATCCAAGGACACTTAAGGCCTCAAGCGCTTCATCTAATGCAGTTTGCTGCGTTTCGACCTGAATATGATCCTCGTGGGTAAATAAGTTTCCAATCATTTCTGGCACCACATCTGCGAGCTTTCCTTTTAGATCCAGAATGATCTGACGTGCTGTTTTTTTGCCAACACCAGGGAATTTAATGAGAAAAGCTTCATCCTCACGTTCTATCGCTGAAATGACAGCGCCAGGATCACCGGAAGCAAGGATCGCAAGCGCGCCTTTTGGTCCAATCCCTGTGACATTTAACAGTTTTGTGAACAACGCTTTTTCTTCTCGTGTTTGGAATCCATATAACGAAAACGCGTCTTCCTTTATGTAATGATACGTATAAATCGTTTCTTGTTTTGTTACTTGATAGATAAACGGGTTTGGGGTATAGACTTGATATCCCACGCCGCCGTTTTCAATGACAACATATTGCGGGCACACATAATCAATGGTCCCTTTTACAAACTCTATCACCGTTTTCACCTCTTTGACTGTTCTCCATTGTAACATAAATCGAAGAGAAAACCGCAATAAAAGTTAACATACGTTCGCTCAGTCCGTCTTTACGATGTAACCCACGAAAAACAGCTTGCGGTCATCACACCAGCAAGCTGTCACATCATTAAAAGGATCTTTCATGTCGGTAAGGTTTCATGACTTCAAGCACATGCTCAAATTCATCTTTTGTTCGAAACGGAATGCCTTGCTCAAGCTGCTCCTCCACATGGCTTTCTAAACGGGACGTATCAATTTGAAAAAAGAGATGAATAGGCTCCGCCCAGCCGTCAGGCCTTCCATGAAACGTAGAAATCACACCATCCTCAGATAATCCAATATATCCATTTGCTTTACTTAATGGGGATATATCATCAATTTGCTTTCTAAAAAGGGCAAAATCCTCTCGCTGTTCTACCAATGTCCAGCCTTTATACTGCGCCCAAAATGTATCTTTGTCTTCTAATGATGCTTGGTGTCTTTCAATGCTCACATCGCCGTCTAGATAGACTTTTTCAAGCTGAACGTTGATGGTTTTTGACTCTTTTTGCAAGTGTTCTTTTGCTTCCATATCCGCAGCGAAAAAAAGCACACTTGTCATGATAAGTCCTGTAACGAAATATTTCATCTTCACTTTCACTATTTACACCTCTTTAGAACATGAGATCGATGCATGACATATGTAGTTTGACCCATTTTTCTAAACATTAACCAAATCGATAAACCTGACACATATGAAGACTCTTTCATTGTATCCTTCATTCGTAAATGTTATGTTTTATACAACCCTGTTCTACCGAATGACACGGTTTTTTCATCATTCGTTTTTCAGCCGCATAAACTGAAACCAAAGAAGGTGAAGTCAATGTCAGATGTCAAAAGATTAGCCGAGTCGATTCAGTATCATGAAGAAAAACGTTTTAATAAGCTCGCCTTCAAACCGGCAGAGCTTGAGCTGTGCGGCAAAGGAAGAAGTGCCTATGTATTTTCATACAAAAAAGACGGCAAGAACATGGCGTTAAAAGTCTTTTTTCCTTCTTATGAAAACATTGCCCGCAAAGAGGCTGCGATTTACGCAAAACTTTCCGGTTCCTCATACTATCCTGAGATTTATGAATCTGGGGATCGATATATTTTAATGGAATATATTAAAGGCCATACATTCTATGAATGCCTGACAAAGGGAATTCCCATCAATAAACAAATGATTGAACAGGTAGATGATGCGTTAGAGGAAGCACGCGAGAAGGGATTAAATCCTTCTGATATCCATCTACGAAATCTAATTTTAACAAAAGAAGGACGCGTCAAGGTTATTGACGTTGCCCGCTTCACGCAAACGAAAACATGTCATCAGTGGGATGATTTAAAAGCCGCTTATGTCTATTATCAAAAGCCCTTTTTCCCTAAAAAAGCGCCTCGTCTATGGCTTGAAGTGATCGCCTATTTATATAAAAAGAACTGGCTGTCCCGGGGTCAGCTGAACAACCGAAATGATTTCTCTGCATAATGAAAGCCGCTCGAATGAAGAGCGGCTTTTCTGTTTTATTCTGTTTCTACATGGATGCTATTTACATTCAATAAGTTAATGATGTCGTCGTTTAGCTTAAACCAATGATTGGCTTCCTCGATTTTTTTATACACATCATAGGTAGCTGGACGTTTCAGCTCGAAATCAAGCACTTCCCCATTGTTCATATGAAATGTTACCTTAAATACTTTCATCATAAGATCACCTTCCACTCTGTCTTGTTCGCTAACCGAACCGGTCAGCTCCTTTCATTCATTCTCTATTTAACTCGTTTCCCCTGCTTCTTTCCTTCTAAACACAAGAAGTTTAAATGTTGTTTAAAATCGCACAACAATGCGGATCAAGACATTCATGTAGCAGGAGAAAAAGTGAATAAATCATTCGCAAAAACATTCCGAAACGGGCTGCTTGTAGCGGTATCCCCTGGAAACCTTGTCTTCTGGGTATCTGTGTTTGGTGCTGTACTGGCAGATGCTTATACAAAAACAGATTCATCTGAATTTATATTGGCTGCCGCCGGCATTCTGGCAGGGATTCTTCTTCATGACATCGGTCTTCTCACGATTGTATCCTTAACGAGAAAAGTGATGAATCGCACGATGATCAAGTGGACATCCATGATTGCTGGTATTTTATTACTCGGATTTGGCTGTTATTTCTTTTACGAATTTTATATAGGGATTAAGGTTTATTTTTAAGAAAAGGCTAAAGTTCGTCATGAACTTTAGCCTTTTTGATTCCTCAAACTATCGGGTCATGCCTGTTTGGCCTGTTTCAAATTGTGTTCTTCTCATATCTCTGAAGCGTGTAAATGCTCCTTCATCTTTAATGACTTGGACAGCTCTTCCATCCGCATAACGAGTCGCTGCTTCTTCTACTTGTGATACACCCTCTGACGTCAAGCGCCCATCTGTTTTGAGAGCAATATACACATTTTCATCCGTCACCATGACTTGTGAATCTGTCACATGGTTCATTTTGTTCACTCGGTTGGCGATTTTTCTTGAACGCTGAATGTTCTCTTGTTTATCGTAGCCAGAGAACGACATTTGGTTATGATAGTTCATATCTCCATGACTGTAGCGTCCATCTCCACCAGTAAGCGGCATTCTCACTTGATCCTGTGTAGGACGTGAACGATAATCAACATTCGTTGTATTTCTTCCGTTCATTCCGTCCATGAGCTCAGCAACTGGTCCTTGATGATCTTCTCCGTTGTTTGCTGTCCGCTGATTTGAATGGTAACCAACCGGCTGACCTGATTGATTATGACGTGTGTCTACACCAGCATTGTGATTTGTACCACAAGCAGTTAATCCAATAGGAAGAAGCACTAATGCGATTGTTTTTTGCCATTTTTGTCTCAAACGAAAAACCCCCTGTACAAATTGAATCTTATGAGCACGAAACAGGCTCTGTTTTAGGATGTACAGTTAAGGAGAAAAACAAGCTGTCATTTATAAGCAAAAAAAGGAACGATTGAGATCGTCCCTTCTGTCATTAATCTTCTTCGTCTTCTTCTGGTCTTGCGAATACAGATTGATTAGGATACGGCTGCATGTAAGGCTGAGCTGGATAAGCGCCCATTTGACCATAAGGAACAGGAGTTGGATAATGTCCAGGCCATGGCTGATGATGGTGCTTCATGCCATCATCACATCCGCAGTCTTCTTTACCATATGCTTCATTTGAAGCGTTTGGATAAAAGCCTTGATTGGCGTTCGCATTTGCGCCTGCATTTGGATGCATATGGTGGTGCCAGTGATGCCCGTCGTTTGCATGATGCTCATGATTTTCACCGTAATAGGCTGGCGCTTGATACGCAGGATAATACGGCTGAGCTGGGTAAGGATACGGCATCATATGATGATGATAATACGGCTGAACCGGATAACAAAGACCAGATCCCGGTAAAATAGGAGAAGCCGGCACCATTTGCTGCGGGTATGGATACATCGCCGGCATGTAATGACCATGACCATAATAAGGATCATATGGATCATGATGATGCTGATGCTGATGCTCTTTATTTTCAGCCATCCCTCCTACGGCTGCCCCTCCAACATTCGGCATTTGCGGGAAATTAGGAAGGTTTGGGTAATTGCTATGCTCCATATCTTTTCCCTCCTCTTTTTGATGTGGAATATGAATGAATGGATCATATCCCTTTGCCACGTCTTCTTTTAAATGACCCTTATTTTCATGATGAAAATGATCCTTGTGATCTTTGTGGTCCTTTTTCTCATGTACGTGATCTTTTTTCTCATGATGTTCTTTTTTGGGAGGAGGCGAGAATGGCTGGTAGAGATTGGTCTGATAATAGTTCACATCGACTTGCGGAAAAACTGGCTGCTCGATCTTTGGAACTGGCGGCACATAAGGTACTGGTTCATTTGGCTTTTCCTTCGGCTTCGTATCTTGAACTTGCACGACATCCTTTGGCTTTTCTTTTACATACGGGTGTTCTTTCGCTTTTGGCATTTCTTTTGCTTTGTGATGATCGGTTTTCACGGGAACACCACTAGATGGAATTTTGATTTTCATTCCAGGCATGATCAAATCTGGATTACTGAGCTGTGAATTAAGTTTTTTCAATTCTTGAAAGTCGACTCCGTACTTCTTTGAAATTTTCCAAAGGGAGTCTCCTTTTTGCACAATATGAATTTTCAACGTTTTCCCCTCCTATGCAAAACGTGAACGTAGCGGTTATGTCAGAAGTACAATATGTTTCAACATAAATTTATGCCTATTTACAAGCCAATATGATAAAAACTTGTTTTCTCATAGGAGGGGCTGATTCATTATTGAATGGTGAGCATTTTATTTAATGCAAGCAAAGCGTCTTTGGTCATGTCTTCATTGACCTGAATCAAACCGACAGGCTCACCCTTTTCAATGCTTTCTAGTGCCCATAACAAATGAGGCAGATCAATACGGTTCATGGTTAAACATGGACACATATCTGGGTTGAGTGATTCAATTTGTTTGTCAGGATGCTGGTCTATGATGCGTTTCACTAAATTCATTTCTGTCCCTATGGCCCACTTGCTTCCTGCTGGCGCCTGCTTGATTGTGTCAATAATAAATTTTGTTGAACCAGCTAGATCAGAAGCCTTTACCACCTCATGCATACACTCTGGATGGACAAGGATTTGAATGTCACGATCTCTTTTTCGCGTTTCTTCAATATTCCGAATGGTAAATTTCTCATGAACGGAGCAGTGCCCTTTCCATAAAATCATTTTGATCCGATGAAGCGGCTGATCAGTGATGAGCTTTTCTTCTATTTGATCCCAGACAGCCATTTCTTCTAGCGGAATCCCTAAATCATAGGCCGTATTACGCCCTAAATGCTGGTCAGGGAGAAAAAGAATCCGCTCTTTTTGCGTGAGCGCCCACTCCAGTACTTTTTTAGCATTTGAAGAAGTGACAGTCGCCCCGCCATGCTTGCCGACAAATGCTTTAATATCAGCTGTTGAGTTTACATAAGTAAGCGGGAGTATCGTATCGCCAAACAGGTCAGTGAGCTGATCCCATGCGCTGTCTGTTTGTTTCATGTTCGCCATATCTGCCATTGAACAGCCTGCTCTCATATCTGGCAATATGACATGCTGATTCTTTTTTGACAGCATATCTGCCGTTTCCGCCATAAAATGAACGCCGCAGAACACAATGTATTCTGCCTCTTGATTATCAGCTGCGATTTGCGCCAGCTGCAATGAATCACCTGTGGCATCTGCAAACTGGATCACCTCATCCTTTTGATAATGATGACCCGGTATAAAAAGCTTTGATCCAAAATTTCGTTTAATGTCTAACACACGCTGCTTCATTTCTTCATAAGAGCGGTGCTTATATTCATCTGGCATCATCGTTGTGTGTTGTGCCGCAAATACATCAAGCATGGACATGAGTCGTTCCCCCTTTATGACTGAATTCCATATTCATACTAAAATCAAATGATGGAGCAGAATGTGTCAGAAAGCCAAGTGAAATAAGGTCTACACCTGTCCCCCGGTAGCTTGGTAGCGTCTCTAACGTGATGCCGCCTGATGCCTCTGTCAAAATGGTTTCAGGTGTCATCTGTTTAAACCGTTTCACTTCATCCGGAGAGCAGTTATCAAACATGATGACATCTGCTTTGGCGTCAATGGCTTCCAGTAGCTGTGCTTCGGATTCAATTTCCACTTCAATTTTCACCATATGACCGGCGTATGCTCTAGCTTTCTCTACAGCTTCACGGATAGAGCCACATGCGGCAATATGATTATCTTTAATCATCACACCATCTGATAAGCCGAAGCGATGATTCTTTCCGCCTCCGACTTTCACTGCGTATTTCTCTAACATGCGCAAACCGGGTGTCGTCTTTCTCGTATCACAAATCGTAATAGATGGATCAGCTAATCGCTCTACTGCTTCATGAGTGAGAGTTGCGATACCTGTCATTCTCTGAAGTATATTCAAAATAACCCGTTCCCCTTTTAGCAGGTCGTTGACAGGGCCGCTTATTTCTGCCAGTACAGCCCCTTTATGAATCCAATCGCCTTCCTGAAAAAACAGCACAGTTTCAATCTGTTCATTCAAAAGCTCGTATCCCATCTCAATGACTTGTGATCCTGCCAATACGCCGGATTGTTTCGCAATGATGTAAGCTGTTCCTTTCTTATCTTCAAAGATGGCATCAGCGGATACATCTCCAAAGCCAATATCTTCTGTTAGAAAATGTGTAAGCATCTGTTTTAACTGTAAACGTTCCATTTGGCACCAATCCTTTCATTTTTGATGATGTGAATTTGCCCTTGTTCATGTACTATCTGTTTCCCCTGCCACAAAGCATCATGGCGCTTTGGATAATCCTTGCGATAATGACCGCCCCTGCTTTCTGTCCGGAGTAATGCCGATTTGGCAAGGCAACTGGCTAATGCCCATTGATTGCTTAATTCGATTTGCTCATTTGTGATATTCTTCACATTAGTTTGCTGAAAAGAGACATGTTCTAATTCATGAAGCAAGGTCTGTAAGCCTTTTTCATCTCTCACAATGGCGGCATATGCTGTCATCCATTGTCTGAGCTGAGCCTCTGACATAGCCGGGACAGACCATATTTCTTGTATTGAAAGAGATGGGATGGTTTCTTGGTGAACGGCCAATTGCTCGATACGCCGAGCCGCTTTGCTGCCTAAAACGAGACCTTCCAAAAGAGAATTACTTGCCAATCGATTGGCGCCGTGTAAACCTGTACAGGCCGCTTCACCGATGGCAAAAAGCGATGGAACTGTTGTTTCTCCATGTTCATTGACCTTGATTCCGCCCATTAAAAAGTGCATACCGGGTGAAACAGGCAGCCGGCCGCTTGCCGTATCGACTCCAGCACGCTGACACATCGCATCAATCGCTGGAAACCGTGCAGAAAAATGCAGAATATCCTGTATGTTGAGATCAATAGAATGACCTAGCTGCTGCTCATGGAAAATGGTTCTTGCCACGACATCTCTAGGAGCTAAATCACCAAGTGGGTGAATACCATTCATGATCCGTCTGCCCGATTCATCTTCTAAATAGGCACCCTCTCCCCTGACTGCCTCTGATACGAGACCGACTGCTTTACCAGCAATCGTCAGAAGGGTCGGATGGAATTGGACAAATTCTAAATCCACTAATTGTGCGCCGGCTCGATAGGCCATCATTAGCCCATCTCCTGTCACAGAAGGGTCATTTGTGTTTATCTCATATAATGAGCCACAGCCGCCAGTGGATAACACCACTGCATCTGCGGTCATTGTATGTACGTGTCCCTCCTCGTCTTTCCACACAACACCAATACATGTCCCTTCATGAATTAATAGATCAATGACATGATGGTTTTCGTATACATGGATATGTGAGCCAAGCTTGCCTTTCAAAAACTGCACAAGTGTTTTACCTGTTTGATCTCCTCCTGCATGCAGAATGCGATGAAAAGTATGTGCTCCCTCTTTACCTAACTGCGGCATTCCCGCTTCATTTCGATCAAATGGACAGCCTTCTTCTACAAGCTGATCCACAAGGTTTTTTCCAAGCCGTACGATCTCTTCTACGGTTTTGTCATCATTGTGATCACAGCCGGCAGCTAGTGTGTCTTGCACATGCTGATCGACAGAATCGTGTGCTGAAAAAGCAGCAGCGATTCCTCCTTGTGCAAGCATAGAATTACTAGAGGAAAATTGTTTTTTTGTCATGATGATGACTTGGCAGTTGTCTGAGATGGTATTCGCAAAGGAAAGAGCCGCAATGCCTGATCCCACCACAATGACTTTTTTGATTGATGACACAATCTCCCCTCCTGTCATTTACACCTGTCTTGACACATATCATTACACAACACTACAATAAATACAAGAAAAAATTTTTATACGGGAGTTGGATGGGTTTGATCTATTTAGATTATGCAGCCTCTACACCTGTTTCTGACGAAGCGCTACATGTATTCCAGCAGCTGAGCAAAGAGTGCTACGGGAATGCAAGCAGCCTTCATGATGCAGGCGGAAGAGCAAATGACATATTGACTTACAGCAGACAATCACTTGCGACAATCTTAGAGGGCGAACCCGGCGGCATTTACTTTACAAGTGGAGGAACTGAATCCAATATCCTTGCGATTCAATCCATCATGAATGGACTTCCGCCGCATAAACGGCATGTCATCACAACATCAGTAGAGCACCCTTCCGTTCATTATGCGGTCAATGCCATGCAGCGCCTCGGTGTGAAGGTCACGATTATCGAACCGAACCAAGAAGGGATCATCACAGCGGAAATTCTCAAACAAGCTTTATTGCCTGAAACAGGACTCGTATCCATCCAGCATGCCAACTCAGAAACAGGAATTATCCAGCCTTTGGCTGAATTAGCGGCTCTTTTAAAAGAAAGACAGGTTCTTTTTCATACAGATGCAGTGCAAACATTTGGGAAAATTCGTGTGTCCGTGAAGGAACTTGGGGTGGATGCGATCTCCATTTCCAGTCATAAAGTGTATGCACCTAAGGGTACAGGCGCTGTCTATTTGGACACACATGTCCCTTGGAAGCCTTTATATGAAGGGGCAGTGCAGGAAAACGGCCTACGCCCAGGGACTGTGAACATTCCTTCTATTGGTGCTTTTGTTGCCGCGAGCGAACAAATAATGCTTCAGATCGAGGAGCAGCAGCAGCTCGATGGTCAGCTTCGTGATTATTTTCTTCAGCAGCTAAAAAAACGACAGCTGCCTGTCCGTACGCTGCAAGGCAGTGGAAAGCGCCGCATTCTGCCTCATATTATTGGTTGTTTTTTTGAAGGGTTTGAAGGACAATATGTAATGTTAGCATGTAACCGAAACGGGGTTTGTATATCGACTGGAAGCGCATGTGCTTCTGGTTATCATCATCCTTCCCCAGCTGTGAAGGCATTGCATGTATCAGATCGTGATGCCCTTCAATTCATTCGAATATCATTTGGACGAGGATCATCAAAAGATGACATCGACCAGCTTTTGCATACATTTGAGAGCTTGCAAAAGGAGAAGAAAGGAGCATAAAACGTGGAGCATGAGAGAAAACTCATTGGCGAAGAGAGAAGATCCGCCATTTTAGAGTGGCTGAAAGAAACAGATACACCGCTTACCGGAAGCTATTTAGCTAAAAAAGCCGCTGTATCTCGACAAGTCATTGTACAAGATATCTCATTACTAAAAGCAAAAAATGAACCCATTATTGCCACAAGTCAAGGCTATGTGTATATGGCACCGCAGCATGCGCCGGAAACCGAAATTGAACAGATCATTGCCTGCAAGCATGATCCTCATCGTACAGAAGAGGAGCTGATACTAATTGTAGATCATGGTGTAACGGTGAAAGACGTTATAATCGAACACCCAGTTTACGGTGAGCTGACAGCCTCCATTCGTGTCAGCACACGTAAACAAGTCGCTGATTTCGTTCATCACATTTCTAACACTGGCGCCTCCTATTTGTCAGAGCTAACAGACGGCGTGCACTTACATACACTCACTTCTTACAGCCAAAAAAAGCTTGACCAAGCCATTCAGGCGCTGGATGACGCCGGATTTCTTATTAAAGACTAAAAAAATAGTGTCCTGTTTGGACACTATCAGATTGTTGACAAAGGGCTAAAATGATCTTTATTTTAGCCCTTTGTCTTCTTTTCATCGTGACCTGAAAACCTTTGCAGTCTAGTCTAGGAAGGACGAGTACAGGAGCGGAGCGAATTTGACATTCGTGAGCACCGGCACGCAGGACTGACAAAGAATGCGAGGGTTTGTCTACACGCTGAATAGTGTCCTGTTGGGACACTATTTTTCATTCGTTAATTCATATGTTTGATAGCTGCCAAGCAGTTTGACCTCGCAGCCAATCGCTTCTAATTCTTGAATCGCACCAGGGACAAGCACGTCATCCATCTCTTTTTCGATATCAATGATAAATAAATAGTGTCCAAGACCCGTTTTTGTCGGACGGGATTCAATTTTTGACAAGTTCAGATTCCGCCAAGAAAAAGCAGATAACACGCGGTGTAATGCACCTGATTGGTCATCCTTTGGCAGACTGACAACAATGGTTGTTTTTGGCTTCGAAGAAAAGCCTGAATTCATTGGAAACGATGCCTTAGGGTCTTTATGTAAAATAACAAAGCGTGTGTGATTGTGCGGATAATCATGAATGTCTTTTTTCGCAATGGCCAATCCGTACGTTTTTGCGGCAATCTCATTGGCAATCGCACCAACAGCTTCATCGGGATGCTCACTAATATATTTCGCTGCATAGCCTGTTGATTCCACCGGTCTATGCGGAATATCAGGGTACTGCTTTTTCAAAAATTGATGACACTGCGCAATTGCGTGTGGATGTGACTGAATCACATCTAATGTCTCCCAGCTCTCCGCTTTTGATGGATGGACAAGCAGGTGCTGGCGAATCGGTGCTGTCATTTCGCCAACAATGGACAGTGCGTCTTCATGGATTAAATAATCAATCGTTAAGTTTACAGATCCTTCGAGTGCATTTTCAAGTGGAACGACCGCCAAATCTACTTCGCCCTTTGACACAGCATCCATACATTGCGGAATGGTTGCATAAGCCCGCTGCACTGCATCTTTTGGAAAGCAAGAACATACGGCCAAATGAGTAAATGTTGCCTCTGGTCCAAAATAACCTACAGTTAATTGCTTCATCTGCTATGATCTCTCCTTTTACGCCCCAGAACCGAGAATTTCAACTTTTTCGACAAATTCAAGTTTTCTTAATTGATTCATGACTGTATGGATATCATCTACCATGCCAGCCGTACTGATCGATAGGGTGACATTGGCTCTTCCTTGCAGCGGAATGGTTTGGTGAATGGATAACACATTACAGCCAGAGTCAGCCACAATTTGCAGCAGCCTTGACAGAGCCCCAGACCGATCCTCTAGGTGGAAAAACAATGTGATGATCTGCTCTTTCACCATCGTATAAAATGGAAAAACAGCATCCCGGTATTTATAAAAAGCACTGCGGCTTAAATCCGCTTTCTGAACAGCATCCGCAACTGAATCCGCTTTTTTGCGATCGAGAAGCTTTTTGACTTCAAGCGTTTTTCGCATCGCATCTGGAAGTACATCCTCTCTTACTAAATAGAACGTTTCTTCTTTCACCTGTTTTCTCCCCTTTTAAAAACGGGAGAGCCCATGAACTGGACCCTCCTTTTGATCAATCAATAAATTCAAATTCAAATTCAAGCAGACGAATGATGTCGCCATCTTTCGCACCACGCTCACGCAGGGCATCATCGACACCCATTCCGCGAAGCTGTCTAGAGAATCGTTTCACTGACTCGTCTCTTGAGAAATCTGTCATCTTAAACAATCGCTCCAGTGCTTTACCCGTTAAAACAAACGTGCCATCAGGATCTCTTGAGATCTCAAATGCTGCTTCCCCTTCATCAAACTTGTACATCACGCGGTTATCAGACAGCTCCTCTTCATTGTAGAGCGGGAATTCCGGTGTTGTTTCAAGCTGATTGGCGATCTCAAATAAGAGCTCACGAAGCCCTTCTCTTGTGATCGCACTAATTGGGAACACTTTATGGTCATCCGTTAGTTTTTCTTTAAATGCTGCTAGATTGTCAGCTGCATCTGGCATGTCCATTTTGTTGGCCACAATGATTTGTGGACGCTCTGTCAATCTCATATTGTACTGCTCAAGCTCTTCATTAATCGTCACATAATCTTCGTAAGGGTCACGTCCTTCAAGTCCTGACATATCAATGACATGGACAATGACACGTGTACGCTCAATGTGGCGTAAAAATTGATGACCTAAACCAACGCCTTGGTGCGCGCCTTCAATTAGTCCCGGCAGATCCGCCATGACAAAGCTTCGGTTATCATCAGTCTCGACAACACCAAGATTCGGCACAAGCGTTGTAAAATGATAATCTGCAATTTTCGGTTTCGCAGAAGAGACAATGGAAAGCAGCGTCGACTTCCCGACACTTGGGAAACCAACGAGTCCAACATCTGCAAGTACTTTTAATTCCAGGATAACGTCACGTTCTTTACCCGGTTCACCATTTTCAGAAAGCTGTGGTGCAGGGTTTGCAGGTGTTGCAAAGCGTGTATTTCCACGTCCGCCTCGTCCACCTTTTGCAATGACTGCCCGCTGCCCATGCTCTGTTAAGTCAGCAAGTACTTGTCCCGTTTCTGCATCTGTTACCACTGTACCAGGTGGAACTTTGACGACCATTTCTTCCGCATTACGGCCATGCTGGTTTTTACTCATCCCGTGCTCGCCGCGATCCGCCTTGAAATGACGTTTATAACGAAAGTCCATCAACGTTCTGAGTCCTTCGTCCACCTCAAATACAACATCTGCACCATTTCCGCCGTCGCCGCCTGCTGGACCGCCTTTTGGCACATATTTTTCACGACGGAACGCTACCATACCGTTTCCGCCGTCACCGCCTTTAACATACACTTTAACCTGATCTACAAACATAACTTCCTCCGTTTCTCTGCATCACATATCTCGTTCTTGCCTCAAACAAAGCTCAATCATGGACTCATGAGAGGTCACATGAAATTGCGTTATACTCATACATGGATAGTTTGCGTCATGAAACGCATTTAACGCATCCAAACTTGTTAATTTTCCTTTGAAATCAAAATATAAGACCACATCATTCTCATCATGATCTGTTTGGAACGTGACCGTTAAATGATTTTCAGTTTTTTGGCAAACTGATTGATCGAATATCGAAAACAACTCCCGTGATACCGTTAGCAGCTGCGATTCATATGCTGATAAGTCTCGGGTTTCACCAAGCACTTCATATTCTAGGGTGATAAAATGCGACTCCCAATTAAATGTTAGAAAGTAATAGGCCAATTGGGGAATTTTTAAATTTGAGAGTTTGGATTCATGCTGTGCTTCAATGACCATTTCTTCTATTATTTCGAACACTCGGTCATATTTTTCTAATGTCAAGTTGCCTTTGATTAACTGCAATTTATTCATCCAGTCGTGTCTTGAGCGACTAAGTAGATAAATCAATTCATTTGTTAATGCAACGTGAGTTAATTTTTCAGTTTGTTTACTTGGTATCTCTTCCATTATCGCACTCCCAATCGTTTGGTCTCTCTTTTAGGAGTCTTATCATCACTATGTCTCCCTGAATTATAACAGAGAAGACAGCTTAGAAAAACACTAGTTATGTGAGGAAAGGTTGTTTTTTCTGATCGTATAGGAGAAAATGAGGCAAAGTCAGCAAACGTACTCTGATATTTATGGAGTGCATCTTCTTTTATCATCTTCGGTACCACTTGTAAAAAGCGCAAAAGCTCCCTGAACAGTGAAAAAAACTCCAGTCAATGACCGGAGTTTTTAGCAATTATTGTGCCGCAGGATATACGCTCACTTTTTTACGGTCACGACCGAAACGTTCGAATTTAACTGTTCCGTCGATTTTAGCGAAAAGAGTGTCGTCGCCTCCGCGTCCAACGTTTTCACCTGGATAGATTTTCGTTCCACGTTGACGATAAAGGATAGAACCACCAGTTACGAATTGACCATCCGCACGTTTAGCGCCTAAACGTTTAGACTCAGAGTCACGTCCGTTCTTTGTAGAACCTACCCCTTTTTTAGATGCGAAAAATTGAAGATCTAATCTAAGCATGAAGTTCACCTCCTATTTTTTTGTAGATATTCTCACATAATCGTGATAATCTCGTTCGATTGTCTCTAAGGAAACGACCATGCCTTCTAAAAGCAGCTGGGCTTTTTCAAAGGTGACTGGATCTGTATCAGCTGGTAATTCAAAAGAGAAATATCCGCCTTCATCTCCAATATCAAGCAGTGGATCAATTCCTGTCAGTGCAATAATTGAATTGACTGAACCGAAAACAACTGCAGATACACCTGCACAAACGAGATCCTGACCTTTTTCAGCAAACTCGGCATGTCCAGTCATCTGAAAAGACGTAATGCTCTCATCTGCTGGCGACCGAGTAATGGTTGCTTTGATCATATCACTCACACGCCTTAAGCGTTGATTTTTTCGATAACAACTTTAGTGTAAGGTTGACGATGACCTTGTTTTTTGTGGTTGTTTTTCTTCGGTTTATACTTGAACACAGTAATTTTCTTACCGCGACCTTGTTTTTCAACTTTAGCCGTTACTGTTGCTCCAGCAACTGAAGGGTTACCCACTTTGACAGTGTCTCCGCCGACAAACAATACGTTTTCGAAAGTAACTGTTTCACCTGCATCAGCAGCTAGTTTTTCAACATAAACAGTTTGGCCTTCTTCAACTTTGATTTGTTTACCACCAGTTTCAATAATTGCGTACATCTCTGCACCTCCTAATAAACTCAGACTCGCCGAATACAGGGGGCCATAGGCACTTTACACCTGCTCCGCGCGCGGTTGTAGCACGGGTGCTACATATCCATAACATTAAAAAATATATCAAACTAGACGCAGAATGTCAATGTATTTTCACCATTAGTAAGGTAAAAGAAGCTCTTCCATCGAGGAGGTCGTTCTTCGATCTGAAAAATAGGCATGGAGCAATTCATTTTCATCGAGCTGGCTCATTTTCACACCATTTCGTTCGATAATAATGGGGTGCTTACAACCCCTTTGGAATCGTGACATGACTTCGTATATTTTCTCCTCAGCACTGGCTCTCAGCGGAATGAGTTTCTCTACCTTTTGCTCTTTTTTGCCGTAATACCGCTCTAGTAAAAAGCGTACCCTGACGTAATGCCGCTGCCGGTGTTCCATCACAAGGGAATAGGCTAAAAAAGTGAGCAGGACCCAGCCGTTGAATTGCAGCGGAGCAAAACAGATCAGCCCTGCTGTCAAAAGACCGAAAAAGACAAGTGAGCCTTTTATCGCAAGGGCATGTGCGCGCTGGAAAGGGTAAAAAACAGATAAGAGCAAAAAAAATAATTTTCCGCCATCGAGCGGCCAAATAGGTAAAAGGTTGACAAGAAAAATCGCCATATTGAAAAAGGTGAACATCGTAAAGACGTCTTGAGAAATAAAAGAAGCTTGCATGAAAAGCCACGCCATAAGCTGGAGCGGCACATGCTGAAGCGGTCCGCATAAAATCACCGCCAGCTCTTCTTTTAGCGGACGGTTCCCATGTTCTTCTACTTCTACCGCTCCGCCAAATGGAAGTAAAAATATCCGCCGAATGCGCCAATGATAATAGCAAGCAGCCGCTGCATGTCCAAGTTCATGGACACAGACGATAATGAGCAGACAAAGCAGCGGCTTAATTTGACCTGATAGAATGGCAAACGCCATCACAATCCAAAGAAGCGGATGGATGTGAACCTTTGTCAGCATGAGCAGCCATCTATTCAAAGGTCATCACCTGAATGGGATCAATAAACTGTTCGTTTTGCTTAATGGCGAAGTAGTACGTCCCTTTCCCTTGTTCATCTAGCGAAATTCGGCCAATTTTTTCACCTTTATCGACAAAATCGTATAGGGCCACATCGGCTTCCTTTAGTTGACCGTACCAGCTGTAGCTGTTATCTGCATGCTGCACCACCACTGTGAGCCCTGTGTCGCTTTTCTTTTTCACCTCTACAACATAGCCTTCTTTCATACTATCAATGGCTTCTGCGGATGTTTCCACTTTGACACCTGCACCATTTTGTGTGAATGATTCCTGTACTTTTCCAGAAGCAGGCACAGCCAATTCTTGATTGGCTTGTACGTCCTTTTGACCATCCTTTTTCTCGGTTAAAAAGGCAAGCGGGTTCCCAATTGTCTTCTCAAACCACCGGTTGGCGGCGGCAAATTGAAAATCTTGTTCAAAGGTTTGACTAATCACCGGCTTCAGCTGCTGAAAAGGACCTGCCTGACCTTTAAATGAAATAGCTGCAATCAAAACAAGCGACGCAGAAAGTAAACATTTAAGCACAAAAGTATTGGGGTTAAATAGTGGATGACGATATTTTTTTGACTGATGAGACGTCGACTCGTAGGAAGCTGACCCAGAATGCTTTTCTTCTTCCGTTAACATGACCCATGGCGGTATGTCTCCTTTTTTCTTGGAAGCCGCCTTCTTAGGAGCAGCAGCCGGCTGCTTCGTTTTGCGGCGCTGCGCTATTTTTTTTCGATACTCGTCCACTCTTTTCATGAGATCACCCTTTACATACAAACAGTTTGTACATTTTATGTGACGACCTCATGTGATATGCAACAAAAAGACCGATTCAAAAAGAATCGGTCTGATCTCACGTGAATGATTATGCTCTTACACCGAAAAATGCTTTCAGCTTTGCAAACATTCCTTTGTTGTCATCTTCAAATGATTGAAGCGGAACAGATTCACCTAGTACGCGGCGAGCAATATTGCGATACGCAATCGAGACTTTATTTTTGGCATCCATGACAATCGGTTCACCATTGTTTGAAGCCTTAATGACATCATCATCATCTGCTACAATGCCGAGAAGATCAATCGATAAATGATGGACCACTTCATCCACATCCATTGAGTCGCCATTTTTCGCCATGTGTGTACGAATGCGATTCACAATCAAACGAGGCGGTTCAATATCTTCTTGCTCCAGCAAGCCGATAATTCGGTCTGCATCTCTCACAGCTGAGATTTCAGGTGTCGTGACCACAATCGCTTTGTCAGCACCTGATACAGCATTTTTAAAGCCTTGCTCAATTCCAGCAGGGCAATCAATGACAACATAATCAAAGTCTTGTTTCAATGATTGAATTAATTCTTTGATCTGCTCCGGCTCTACAGCCGTTTTATCGCTTGTTTGAGCAGCGGGTAAAAGATACAAAAGATCCTCGAAACGCTTATCTTTCACAAGCGCTTGATGAATTTTGCATCTTCCTTCTACTACATCGACTAGATCATAAATAATGCGGTTTTCAAGCCCCATCACGACATCCAAATTCCGAAGGCCAATGTCGGTATCAACTAGACACACTTTTTTTCCTTGAATTGCTAGTGCTGTGCCTAAGTTTGCAGATGTTGTTGTTTTGCCAACGCCGCCTTTTCCTGAGGTAATCACAATAGCCTCGCCCAATTTCACATTCCTCCCTCAAGCCTTGTCAGATTAGGTCTTATATGAGCCAATTGCTGCAGGCGTTCAATGATCATATTGCCATCTATATCTAAATAAGCACATTCCATTTCATTTCCATCTTCTTTTTGATCTGGTGCACGGTTAAACACTTGTGCGATGCGAAGCTGAGTTGGAATCATATGAGATGCCGCAATGACAGCTTGTTTGTTTCCATTACATCCAGCATGTGCTACACCTTTTAACGCACCAAGCACAAAGATATTACCCCCTGCGCGAATGGTTCCGCCAGGATTTACATCCCCTATTAATAGAAGATCTCCTTCGACATGCAGCACCTGTCCAGAGCGTACAATTTTTGCTACAGAGGTGATCTCGGCCTCTGCTTTTAACCGTCTCGCCTCTTCAGTTGACATGACGTCACTTTCAATAGAGTGAATGACGAGATGTTCATTTTCAGACACCGCTTCAGTCAAACGCGCCTCCTGATCCTCTGTTAAATACCGAAAACCAAGTTTAATATGCACATTGACCTTATGTCCTTCTCTTCCATCTGTATATTGCTCAAGTAAAAGAACCTCTCGCAGGCCAGAAAGAAGGTCTTCAAACGAACAGTCGTCATTTAACTGTAGTGTTAATCCGTTTTTTGTACCTTTTATTGTCACATATTGCTGTTTTTGAGTTTTCAAGATGCTCACCTCAACAACATACTCATTTCGCCGTAATTGGACAAACTCCTGCTTTTATTCGTCGACCAGTCCTTGTTTCACATTGATGAAAAAGAGCCTAAGCGGCACAACAAGTATGAGAGACGCAGCAGTATTTAAAAGAATCGTTGGAATAAAGCGTTCGATCACATACGTATTAAACGGCATGATCCCTGGTTGAATCGTCGCTTGAACGCCGTACACATAAAACTCCATCACTGCAACAGCAATAATTGACAGAAAGACAACGACTAAAATATTCGTCTGAAGCACTTTGAAGGCTTTCGCCAGCAAATAGCAGAGCGCACCAAAGCCAAACATATGAACACCAAGAATACCTGTATACGAAATATCATATAAAAGTCCAAAGATAAATCCGTAAATCACGCCGTATTTTTGATTCACAAAAGCTGTCAAAAATACAAGTGCGAGTAAGATGAAATGAGGTGCTAAAATTTGATCCTCTGAAACAAATGGGAGCCTCACTAAATCAACAAAAATACTGTCAAATACGAAAATAAACAACATGACGAAAGCAAGAAGGACACGTTTCACGAGCCTTCCTCCTTCGTTAATTGAGATGCATCTGCCGTACTTGTGCTGCGATTCACAACAATCACATGGTCTAAATTATTGAGTTCAGCAGCTGGTTCTACATAAATAATTTTTGTCAGTCCGTAATGGTCAGGCTCAATTTCACTCACCTTTCCAATCGTCAAGCCCTGCGGGAATACGCCCCCTGCTCCAGATGTTTCAACAAGATCTCCTTTTTTGACATCCCCATCAGCATCGGATTTTAAAATGTTCATTGTCAGCATTTTTTTCTTGCTGTCATAGCCGTTAATAATTCCATTGAGTTCTTCTTTGCCCTTTTTCGCAAAAATTTTCGTTGAAATTCTATTATTTTGGTCTGTAGAGCTTAGCAACCTTACAGTCGAAGTAAAATTGTTGAGCTTATCACTTTCAATTTTTCCAATTAACGCACCACTCTCATTTGTGACCGCCATATCTTTTTCAACGCCTTGTTTTTTGCCTTTATCGATCATCACAAAGCTATCCCAAAGGGAGGGATTTCTTGCGATGACTGTTGAAAGGATCGGCGTGTAGTCACGAATAGAGTTTACATATCCGAGCTGCTTGCGAAGCTTTTTGTTCTCATCTTCTAGTTCTTGAAGTTTCGCCTCATATTGGGTTTGTCCATCAAGTTTTTTTCGAAGACGCTCGTTTTCATCGTATGTGTTCTTTAAATCTTGTACATTTTCATAAATACCGGCAATAAATTGTGATGGTTTATGAAAGACACCTTGAAAAAAGCCTGTCGTATCCCCCACTAATTTTTCCGGCCATGAAGCACCTCTGCCGCTTTTCACTGAAAAACCAATCATGGCCACCAGCACGATGACGCAGACAAGGAGCAACATTAATCTTTTATTCATAAAAAACTGCGGCATGTCTTACACCTCTTTATTTACGCCCGATTATCTTTTGATTTTCCTTTGAACAAGTGAATATGTTCTAGTGCTTTCCCTGTTCCGATCGCCACACAGTCAAGTGGGTCTTCAGCAATAATGACTGGCATTTTCGTTTCATCACTAATGACTTTATCAAGATTACGCAGCAATGCACCGCCGCCTGTTAAAACGATTCCACGGTCCATAATATCTGCTGCCAGCTCAGGCGGGGTTTTTTCAAGCGTCATTTTTACCGCATCGACAATTGTTTCCACTGTATCGCGAAGCGCTTTTGCAATCTCTTCCGCCGTAATAGAGATTGTTTTTGGCAGACCTGTTAAAAGGTCACGTCCGCGAATGTCCATCTCATCATGCACATCTGGCTGCGCTGAACCGATTTCCATTTTTATCGCTTCTGAAGTACGATCACCAATCATTAGATTATACGTTTTACGGATATAACTGCTGATCGCATCATCCATTTCATCCCCTGCAACACGGATGGATTGAGATGTCACAATGCCGCCAAGTGAAATAATCGCTACCTCTGTTGTACCGCCGCCAATATCCACAACCATACTTCCTGTTGGCTCCCATACAGGCAGGTTCGCACCAATCGCCGCAGCAAATGGTTCTTCAATTGGGTATGCATCACGTGCACCAGCTTGTCTTGTTGCATCAATGACTGCGCGCTCTTCTACAGCTGTAATACCGGATGGTACACATACCATCACATAAGGTTTACGAGCAAATAGTCCTTTGTTTTTTAATGCTTGATTAATGTAGTATTTCATCATTGTTGCTGTCGTCTCATAATCTGCAATGACACCGTCTTTCATTGGACGGAGCGCCACCACATTACCTGGTGTACGGCCAATCATATTTCTAGCGTCATTTCCGACCGCCACTATAGACTTCGTATCGGTTTCCAAAGCTACGACCGAAGGTTCTCTCACAACAATGCCTTTTCCTTTAATAAAAACAAGCGTATTCGCTGTTCCAAGATCTATTCCAAGGTCTTTTGTACCAATTCCAAACATATGTATGTATCTTCCTTTCTTAAACCAAAATTCCCTTTAGGGAAAAACTCATAAACTCTATTATATCGTAAAACATTGAAAAAAAAAGTGTTACAAATACCCTTTTTCCTTCAAACTCACAAATTTTTGATCACCTATCACAAGATGATCAAGCAACTGGATTCCAATCAGCTTTCCACATTCAAAAAGTCTCTTTGTCACTTCAATATCTTCCCTGCTAGGTGTCGGGTCTCCAGATGGATGGTTGTGCACACAGATAAATGAAGCGGCCGAACGTTTAAAGGCCTCTTTAAAAATTTCACGCGGATGAACAATCGACGAATTCAAACTTCCAATAAACACAGTATGTTTATGAAGAACCTGATTTTTCGTATTAAGATAAAGACAAACGAAATTTTCTTGCGTCAAAAATCTCATATCTTCCATCACAAAGTTCGCCCCATCTTCTGGCGTGCGAATCACATAACGGTTGTCCGTCGTTTGATGGTGTAATCTTGTGCCTAGTTCTAAAGCAGCTAAAAGAGAGATCGCCTTCGCTTTTCCAACTCCGCGAATCTTTGACAGTTCTTCAATTGAAGCTCCCTTCACAGTACGAAGACCGCCAAATGTTTGCAGAAGCCTTGCAGAAACTTGAAGAACCGATTCCTTTTTTGTGCCTGTTCTCAACAGGATTGCGACAAGTTCATGGTTTGATAAACTATTTGGACCATATTTAATAAATCGTTCTCGCGGCTTTTCATCATGAGGAAAATGCTTCAGCAACATAGGGAAATGACTCAAGATAAACACTCCTTTTTAGATTCCTTCCCGTCATCAAAAAGGGGTGATTCCAAATGTTTCAAGCACTCTAACTGTTTTGGCAATAGGGAGTCCTACAACGGAAAAATAATCACCGTCTATTTTTTGTACAAACAGAGCACCTTTCCCTTGAATGCCGTAGCTTCCAGCTTTATCAAGAGGTTCGCCTGTTTCGATATAGCGGTCTATTTCATTTTGCGTAAGCGGCCAAAATGTCACTTCTGTCTGCTCATAAAAGGTTTCTTTTCTATTTTCTGATTGAATCGTAACACCCGTCAAGACTTGATGTGCCTTACCTGACAATAATTGAAGCATTGAAGCCGCTTCTTCCTTGCCTTTTGGTTTTCCAAGGCATTTGCCGTCAATTGCAACAATTGTATCTGCGCCAATGATCACAGCGTTGGGATGTATTTTTTGAATATCATTTGCTTTTTGTTCTGCCAACCATTGGACGTTCTCAGCAGGAGAAAGGTTTCGATTTATTTCTTCTTTTAATTGACTTGCTTGAATGTCATATGAAAACCCTGCTAAATCAAGCAATTCTTTTCTTCTAGGTGATTGAGATGCGAGAATCAATTGGTTCATGTTTGTTCATCCTTTCAGGGTATAGCCTAAGAAGTAAGATACCCATTCATCCTATCAAATGTACATCTTACCGACAATTGATGAAAAATCATTTTTCATGTTCATTCATCATTATGTTGGAAGGAAAAGAAAAAAACTAGTCATTTTTTGACTAGTTTAGTTGATTAAAAAATGATTTTACGTATTTAATTGATCAAGCAGGGCTTGCTGAGATTTCCACCCATTTTCAGCAGATGGGTTATTTAAGAGCTGAACTGCTTTCAGCAAACTGCTCTTGGCTGATGCATCAGTTGTTTTTGCATTTTCCAACTCAGAAATCAGCTGCGTGACTTCCTTTTGATCTACATCATCCCCTGCAATGACCTTTGAAGATAAGACAGATGCCTTTTCTATTAAACTAGTCAGCTCATCCGGCACTTGAAACGAGAGCTCCTTCCCTCCCCATGCTTCAAAGTGCTGATCGATCAACTTTTTCCCAACAGCGCTTGTCATGCCTTGTTCTGTGGCAAGCCCGGCAATCACATAATATCCATCATCCATTGATACCTTTTTACCTGCATATCCTGCCTCTTTTAAACTGCCAACTAAGTCATCTGCTCCTTTTTCAGAAGAAAACTTTCCAGCCTGTACGACAAAGGTTGAAAAGCTGCCAGAGACACTTTTTTCATCTTTATTGTCTTTTGATTCATCTGTAGTATCAGCCGGCGGCGTCTCTCCTCCTGCTTTCATCGAAGGCTCGCTTCCAGATGCTGAGACGCTGATATGATCTCCGTCTGACGGATTGGCTGAACCATTTTGACTTAAACTTAGTGCAAACACACCGAGGCCTGTCCCAAGAACCACTGCAAACACAATCGTTGTCATCACTCTTTTGAAGGGACCCCGATTTTTACTGAACTTCTGATCAAATGAGCCTTTTTTCTTTTGATAAGGCGTGACAACCTTTGGATCAGAGTGATAAATATGATCAGCTGCATCGTCCCACTGGAAATCTTCTTCCTTCGGTTTAGACGGTTCTTCCTGGGAAGCTGCTGCCTCCTGTTCCGATTGCCTCTTTTCCTCCCAGTTCGAAAACGTTACATGATCCTCTTGCTGTTTTTGAGGCTGATGATCATCTTCATGAAGCATTTCTTCCTTGCCATTAATATTAACCTTTAACCCTTGTTTTTTTGCCTGCCTTTTTTTCACTGTCATTCCCCGCTTTCTGACATTGTTTGTAAGAAAGACCCTTTTGTCCAATGAATCAGCGCGAATGTAACCCGTCCTTCTTTCTGCTTCACACTTTAACATAGCAGATAAAAAAAAGAACAAGACTTTTGTCGGCAGGTTAAAAAAGTGTTCGCCAATTTTTTCATCCAAAAAAATCGCCAATTGCGATCAGCCTATCGCCCCAAAAAAGATACAGCCAAAAAGAGAAAGCGATCGCAGGAACAAAGGGAAATGGCTCATCCAGCCTGAAGGAAAACAGCTTTGCATAAACCATTCCAGTGACAGATGAAAGGAAAAGAATGATAAGAAACCATTTGAAACCAAAGCAAAACGCAAGCACACCAAACAGCTTCATATCCGCTCCGCCCATGCTATTTGGCTTGAAGCAGTCTAAGCTATAAAACAAAAGAAAACAAAAAAGGAGAGACGCCGCTCCTTCCCACCAAATCAAAAGCGGTTCTAGCGTGCGATATATGACGAAAAGAGGAAAAAAGAAAAGAAAGAGCTCGTTTGGCACTCTCATATAAAGAAGATCACTCACGACAGCAATCACGAATAAACTACAAAGAATCACAAGAAAAAGGCCCTCAAACGAAAAACCAGCAGTCCTATAAATGAGCAAAAAAAGGCAGCCTGTTAGCAGCTCAGTCATTGGATACAGGAAAGACAAGCGGGCGCCACAGCGCTTACAAGACCCTTTCAATACAATATAAGAGATGAGCGGAAGCATGTCATGAAAAGAAAGCGACTGTTTACAAATTTCACAGTGAGAACGTGGAAAAAGAATGGACCGTTTCATTGGTAGCCTGTCACCAACGAGATGAAAAAATGACCCCATGATCATGCCCGCAAAAAACACAAAAAGATCCGTCAAATTCAGTAGCCCCTTCCAGAAATAGAATAGACCGGATTGTACCATAGCGATTCATCTTGAGCACCTAGTGAAAATGTGATTTCTCCCCTCTTTCTCATTTCAAAAGAAAAAAAGACGCACATTGCATCGAAGCAATTGCGTCTTTTGATTACCTTAAAATACGATTTCGTATATCTGAAATAAAATAAAGGGAGCCTGTCACAAGGATCACTGCCGAAGGGTCAGCACTTTTTTTCTGAATGAAATCAAGTACTGCACGAGGATCTTCATCAAACGATTTTGCTTCTAAATGACTGCAAGCATACAGCTTTTCTGCTGATTCAGCTCTAGGAAAATCAAAGGAAACAAAATGAATTGAGGAACTAATAGCTTCAAGCTTGTCAATCATTTGCCTGTACGGTTTATCTTTTAACGCGCTAAAACATACATGGACTTGTTTACTGGAAAAATGAGCTTGTACGGTTTCTATTAAACGGTCCATCCCCTCTTCATTATGAGCACCGTCTATATAGACAAGAGGCTGATCTTTGACCTTTTCAAACCTTCCAGCCCATGCCGCTTGCCGAATTCCTTCATACACTTGCTCTTCTGACACATTGATATATCCCTCTTGCTCCAGCCATTCGATCAATAGAACCGCAAGGGATGCATTTTGTCTTTGATGTGTTCCGATTAACCCTGTCTCTAGCTGTGGATACTGCCTTTTTGGGGTAGTTAATGTGAATCGTTCACCTGTTTCCGTCGGCTGTTGATGCTCAAAGGTACAAGTATCATGTAACGAAAGAAACGGTGCATTGTTTTCTTGTGCCTTGTTTTGAATGACAGAAAGAGCCTCTAGTTGATGGACGGCCGTGATCATCGGAATGCCATTTTTGATAATGCCCGCTTTTTCTGCTGCAATCTGTTCCAGTGTGTCGCCTAAAATCACCATATGATCATGCCCAATCGACGTAATCGCTGTTAAAATGGGCGCTGCAACATTTGTTGAATCCAGCCTTCCGCCAAGCCCTGTTTCCAATAGGACAAAGTCTACTTGATGCACATGGGCAAAATAAGCAAACGCACATGCTGTAATGATCTCAAACTCTGTTGCTGCACCAAGCTCTGTATCATCTAATTCATCGACTAAAGGCTTGATCTCATTCACCAAGCTCAGCCACTCCTCATCCAAAATCGGCTCCCCATTTACACTAATTCTTTCATTGAACGTTAAAATAAACGGAGAGGTAAAGGTTCCAACTGAATAGCCTGCTGACTGTAAAACGGAACGAGTAAACGCAATCGTTGACCCTTTTCCATTAGTACCAGCAACATGCACCGCTTTTATTTTTTGTTCTGGATGCCCTAGTCTGTCCATCAGCCATTTCATTCGTTCAAGTCCCGGTTTGACGCCGAAGGCTAGTCTGCTATGAATCCATTCAATGGCTTCATGATAGGTTGTAAACAATGTCATCTCCCATTTCATACGAAATTTTCAAAAAAGACGACTCCATTCCATTAGGAGCCGTCTTTTCAACATTATGCTTTCAGCTCTTCAATACGCTTTTGAACAGCTTCGCGTTTTGCGACATAATCACGTTCTTTTTCACGCTCTTCTTCCACGACACTTTCAGGCGCTTTTTTCATAAAGCCTTCATTTCCTAGCTTTTTCTGTACGCGCTCGACTTCTTTTGTGAGCTTATCAAGCTCTTTTTGCAGACGAGCGATTTCTTCATCAAGATTGATTAAGCCTTCAAGCGGTAGAATGAGTTCTGCTCCAGAAATAACAGCTGTCATCGCTTTATCACTTGCAGGGACATCTGTGCCAATTTCAAGCACACTTGGATTTGTGAAACGCTCAATATATGAACGATTTTTTTCTAAACGTTCCTGTACATCAGATGTAGATGCTTTGATATATAGCTCAACTTGTTTGCTCATTGGCGTGTTCACTTCACTGCGAATGTTACGAACAGAGCGAATGAGTTCAACGAGCAGCTTCATGTCAGCAGAAGCCTGTTCGTTCGAAAGCTCGGGCTTCACTTCAGGCCATTTCGCAACGGTAATGGACTCACCTTCATGCGGCAGATGCTGCCAGATTTCTTCTGTTAAGAACGGCATAAATGGATGAAGAAGTCTCATCGTTTGATCTAGAACATATGCCAGAATCGAACGAGTCGTTTTCTTTGCTGCTTCGTCTTCTCCATAAAGCGGAAGCTTCGCCATTTCAATATACCAATCACAGAAATCATCCCAAATGAAGTTGTATAAATGTCTGCCCACTTCTCCAAATTCATATTTGTCAGCAAGCTGTGTGACACTTTCAATCGTTTCATTTAGTCGTGTTAAAATCCATTGATCCGCAACTGATTTTTCTCCTGTCAAATCAAGCTCGTCATACGTTAAACCATTCATATTCATTAAAGCAAAACGGGATGCGTTCCAAATTTTATTCGCAAAGTTCCAAGTGGATTCAACCTTTTCAAAGCTAAAACGCAGGTCCTGACCTGGTGAGCTTCCAGTGGCTAAGAAATATCTTAATGAATCCGCACCGTACTTGTCGATGACCTCCATCGGATCAATTCCGTTGCCAAGTGACTTACTCATTTTACGCCCCTGCTCATCGCGGATAAGCCCATGAATGAGGACGTCTTTGAACGGTTTTTCTCCTGTGAATTCAAGCCCTTGGAAGATCATACGTGATACCCAGAAGAAAATGATGTCATAGCCTGTTACAAGCAGATTTGTTGGATAGTAGCGCTTGAAATCTTCACTGTCTTCATCTGGCCAGCCCATTGTAGAGAAAGGCCATAGCGCTGAACTAAACCATGTATCAAGCACATCGTTATCTTGCTCCCAGTTTTCAATATCTTCTGGTGCTTCGAGTCCAACGTATACTTCCTTCGTTTCTTTATGGTACCAAGCCGGGATGCGGTGCCCCCACCATAGCTGACGAGAAATACACCAGTCACGGATATTTTCCATCCAGTGTAAATACGTCTTTTCAAAACGGTCCGGAACAAATTGAACTTGCTCATCACCTTTTTGCAGTTTGATGGCTTCATCTGCGAGCGGCTGCATTTTCACAAACCATTGTGTAGATAAGTACGGTTCAACAACAGCTCCGCTTCGCTCACTGTGACCAACTGAATGCATGTGGTCCTCAATTTTGAACAAAATGCCTTCTTCTTGAAGATCTTTCACAAGCTGTTTACGGCATTCGAAGCGGTCCATTCCTTTGTATTGCAGCGCATTCTCATTCATCGTGCCATCTTCATTCATCACAAGAATGCGTTCTAGGTTATGACGGTTTCCAAGCTCGAAGTCATTCGGGTCATGAGCAGGCGTAATTTTCACCGCTCCTGATCCAAATTCCATATCAACATAATCATCACCAACGATTGGGATCTCGCGGCCTGTAATTGGTAAAATAACTGTTTTCCCAATCAAATGCTGATAGCGTTCATCTTCAGGATGTACAGCGACTGCCGTATCTCCAAGCATCGTTTCAGGTCGTGTTGTCGCAATTTCAATCGAACCTGATCCATCTGCTAAAGGATATCTCAAGTGATAAAACGCACCTTGTACATCCTTGTAAATCACCTCGATATCAGAAAGGGCCGTCTTTGTTGCTGGGTCCCAGTTAATGATGTACTCTCCGCGATAGATCAGTCCCTTCTCATACAATTGAACAAATACTTGGCGAACAGCTTTATTCAAACCTTCATCTAATGTAAAGCGTTCACGCGAGTAATCTAGGCCAAGACCCATTTTCGCCCACTGGCTGCGAATAAAATCTGCATATTCTTCTTTCCACTTCCACGTTTCTTCTACAAATTTTTCACGCCCGAGGTCATAGCGGCTCACGCCTTCTTCGCGAAGTTTTGCCTCTACCTTTGCTTGAGTGGCAATACCCGCATGATCCATTCCTGGAAGCCATAGAACGTCATAGCCCTGCATCCGCTTCATGCGTGTCACGATATCTTGAAGAGTTGAATCCCAAGCATGCCCTAGGTGCAATTTTCCTGTCACGTTCGGTGGAGGAATGACGACTGTATATGGATCTTTCGTTTTGTCATTTTTTGCTTCGAAAAACTTTCCTTCAAGCCAGTACGTATAGCGGTCTTTTTCAATCGCATTTGGATCGTACTTTGTAGGCATTTCTTGATTATTTGTTCCCATTTGTGTAACCTCCACATTTTTTCGGCTGATGAAACATAAAAAAAGCCCTTTCATCCTTATAAAAGGACGAAAAAGCTTTTTCGCGGTACCACCTTTTTTCATGGAACACATACACGTGTCCCATACACTCTAAAGGATAACGGGGTTCTCCCGAATTTCTCTACTCAATCATTCAAGAAATTAAGCTCACAGGCGACCTTCCAAACAAGTGTATCCTAGGAAACCTTTCAGCTCTTGGTTTCCCTCTCTTTAGGGGCTTGCTTGTACTCTTCCTGGTCCACGCTTACGATATATCACGTTCATCAGCACATACTCATCTTTTATTAATATTACTAAATGCCTTTTGTTTTCGTCAATCATCTTTTCCGCTTTTCTTCTTCTTTATACAAATTGGGCAGGCACCCTTTGCCTCATTGCCCATATAATAATAACAAAATAAAGAAGGAGGGCGTTTGATTTTGAAGAAGATCAATCCTTACACACTCCCCCCCTGGCTTAGACAAATTCGGGCAGTTGCCTCCCAAGTCGTTCTCCCGATTGCCATATTTCAAGGGTTTCGTACGATCATTTTTCCCACAACATTTGACGTCCTCATCTTAGGTATTCTCATATTTCTCGCCTGTGCCTTTCACCTTGATTGGTTTTAAAAGAGCTGAAAGATGCAGGCTCACTCTTATGTAAAGGTCCTCCCATTTTTCAAACAAAAACCTCGTCATTCTGCTGATGACGAGGCATTTTGCTCTTCTTCAAGGCGTCTAGCCTGCTCCATTTCGTGAATCTTCATGACAGTCGGCTCTGAATTTTTCATTTGCCAATACGCTCTTAACAGCTCCTGACAGCTTTCCATCTCATCCTGACCGCCTGCTTCATAGGCTTTCACCGTATCAAACAGGCCCTGCGGGTAAGCGAGGTAACTTAGGAACAAATGAAGCTCTTCCTCCCGAAGCGGATTCCCCTTTTGATACGTATAAAATAAGGAAGTACATTCAGGACAAGCAGTAGGATAGGTTTTAAAGGTTCGGAAGTAAAAGGTCAGAAGATCGTAAATGGGGGCAGCCTTTTTGGACCGCTCAAAATTGGTGAAATGTCCTGTGCCTACATCATTGTACAAAAAGTGATGGACCGACAATTGCCCATGATTTAACACAATACGTGTCGTCTCTTGATCTTTCATTTCCTCGTGCCAATCCTCTAAGCGCTCAAGCGCGAATTCACTTGCAGACATCGCTTCTGAAAAATACATAGCAGCAGCCAGTTCAAATGGCGACATATACCATGTTTGTTCTGCCCGCTCTATAAATCGTTCATACATGTCTTTCTCTGCTTCCCATTTGCTTTTTATTTGTGTGTAGTGAGCTTCTATTTCTTGCTCTGTGATGTCCATCATCACTTCAGTTCGTTTATGAAGTCTTGCAATCTCTTGAAATAAATATTCATGCTTATCGTCCTGCTCTTCTCTCTTTTCATTCGTCAGCCATGGCATGAGGTAATAGGCATACTGGGTATCTCGATGACTTGAGAAAAAGGAACCGCTCTTCGTGCGATAAATCGGCACAAAGGAGCGATAGCCCTTTGATTCTAATTCAAGCATTTGCTCTGTAAACTGCATATGCCGATGAGGTTTGACTCGCTTTAGTGCAAATACGCCCTGCTTTGTATACACTTTGACGACTGCTGAACTGACAGGTTCCATATATTCAGCCTCAAGCCCGTATTCATATAGAACAGATTGGATTTCATCCACGTTCACTCACCACATTTTCTCGGTCGATCATCGCTTCTTATGCATTGCTTTTTTGATATTCTGGTATATAAAGAATCTGCCCTTCCTCAAGCTCCGCATCAATCGATAACGAGTTCGTTCGAAGGAGCTGCTGCACATTCAACTGATATCGTTCACAAATACGATCGACCGTATCTTCTTGCTGAACTATACATATTTTCATGCGAGAAAAATCTTCCTCCTCCTGCTTAGCGAACAGCTTCGTTAAATAAAGAGAATTCTCACTGCCAGACGTTTCTCTCACGTCATCTTCATGCTCCTCCGCTTTTTGAGCTGACTCATACACCTTTGGCGCTTCCCGTTCATATAATCGTTCGAATTGATAACTGTCATCCCGCTCCTCCTGCGCTTGTTCCATCTGATACTCAGGTGATTCAAATGCTGGATAAGCTGGCGGTGGTTCTTCCTCATGTCCCTCCGCTTCAGGATCTTTCCTCACTTCCACCTCAAAGAACGTATCATCCCGTTCCTCTTCTTCTAATAGCTTAGGCGGTTCAAAAAATGGCGGCTCCTGCACCTGAGCTTCCGGGAAGGAGCGATATCCGAGTGCCACTGCTTCTTCTTGCTCCTCATATTCTTCCTCTTCTGCTTCTTCCACCATCACCGTCTCTATGTCTATTTCTTCTTCAGTTCGTACATCATGTTGCCGCACAGCCTGCTTTTCTTCATCTTCCTCACGCTCATCGCCTTGTAGCACTTCTTGCTCTTCATATTCTGGCTGCGCCTGATATTCATAGGTGACATCGCCATATTCCTCTTCAGAACGATGAACAAATTCATACGGCTCATCTACAACCGGTTCGGGCGTTCCTTCATCTAATAAGCCCTCAATCGCTAGATCAGCCTGAATGGTGAGCAAACGGCTTTCTGTCAGCTGGTAATCAAACGCATCAATAAACACAAATACATCATTTAAATGACTAATTTTGTTCTTAGGAATGGTGATATCTACCGGAAATTGATGCAGCAGCTCCGCCGTTCCGTCCTCTCTAACCTTTACCTCATCAGCTTGCCTGTATGATGCATAGGAACTGGATTCACCCATTAGCTCCTCTTGATTTATGTTGTATTCTCCTGTTAGCTCGAGTGAACCTCTAATGGAAACATAATCATTCACTTCTTGAACGAGAATGTCAGGGTCGAGAGAAATTGACAGCAGCTCACTGACTTCCTGTCCGTTTTTAAAATAAATGGACTCTTCTACCGAAAACTGTAATCGATTGTTTTGAGACAAGTCGGTGTCCTCCTTTCATCTAATCCTTCAAAATAAAATTAGATGTCAATACAGATGTATGTAGGAGGCAGCGAAAATATGATTGGTTTTACGTAAAGCAAAAAGCCGATATGTCTCCATACCGGCTTCATCGTGTAGACAAACCCTCGCATTCGTTGTCAGGTCTGCGCTCCAGTGCTCTCCCTTCCTAGACTTCAAAGGTTTTCTATCACGCTGAAAAAAAAAAGACAAAGGGCTAAAATAAAGTTCATTTTAGCCCTTTGTCAACAATCTAAGCCGATATGTTTATCGACGTAATTTTTGAAATACCTTTTCCACTGTCTCAATCGTATAGTCAATGTCTTCATCCGTATGAGCAGTTGATAGGAACAGCCCTTCGAATTGAGAAGGTGGAAGGAAGATGCCATGATCAGCCATTTCCTTGTAAAATTCAGCGAATAAAGCGAGGTCTGCTGTTTTCGCTGTGTCGTAATTCACGACCTTCTCGTTCGTAAAGAAGAATCCAATCATGGAACCAGCACGGTTAAACGTTAATGGAATTCCATTTGCTTTCGCCGCTTTTGAAATGCCTTCTTCCAGCCGATCCCCTTTTCGTCTAAATTCTTCATAAGACTCAGGTGTCAGCTGTTTTAATGTTTCTAAACCTGCTGTCATGGCAAGCGGGTTACCCGATAACGTTCCTGCTTGATAGATCGGTCCACTTGGTGCAATTTGTCTCATAATATCCGCTCTTCCGCCATAAGCGCCGACTGGCAGACCGCCTCCGATCACTTTGCCAAGACATGTCAGATCAGGCGTAATGCCAAAATAGCCTTGCGCGCAGTGATAATCCACACGGAAGCCTGTCATCACCTCATCAAAAATGAGTAAAGAGCCGTATTGCTCTGTGATGTCTCTTAAGCCTTGCAAGAAACCTTCTTGCGGAGGAACAACCCCCATATTTCCTGCAACTGGTTCTACAATGACACCTGCAATGTCGTCACCAAATTCCTGGAAAGCGACTTTGATGCTTTCTAAATCATTGTATGGAACGGTGATCGTATTGCTTGCAACACCTTCAGGGACACCAGGACTATCTGGAAGACCAAGCGTTGCTACACCTGATCCCGCTTTAATGAGTAAAGAATCACCATGTCCATGATAGCAGCCCTCAAATTTCACAATTTTATTTCTGCCTGTAAAGCCGCGCGCTAGACGAAGTGCACTCATGGTCGCCTCTGTTCCAGAGCTGACCATGCGAATGACCTCAATAGAAGGAACTCGTTCTGATACAAGCTTAGCTAATTCATTTTCAACTAAAGTAGAAGCACCGAAGCTTGTACCATGTTCAGCTACTCGCTGTATGCTTTCAACCACACGGTCATTCGTATGTCCTAAAATAAGCGGGCCCCACGATAAGACATAATCAATGTATTCATTTCCGTCAATATCGTATATCTTTGCGCCTTTTCCTCGTTCCATAAAAATCGGGTCTGTGTTGACTGATTTAAATGCACGCACAGGGCTGTTCACACCACCAGGCATTAAGTGCTGCGCTTCTTCAAATGCTTGCTTCGATTTTTCATAGCTACGTCCCATTTCAACGTCCTCCTGTCTATCCGTTCTTTATTCTGAGAGCCATTTTGCCGCATCTTTTGCGTGATACGTAATGATTAATTCTGCACCTGCACGTTTCATGCTTGTCAGCATTTCAAGGACAAGCTCTTTTTCAGAAATCCAGCCATTTTGAGCAGCGGCTTTCACCATTGCGTACTCTCCGCTCACATTGTAAGCGACAACAGGAAGTGTAAATTCATTTTTCACATCACGCATAATATCTAAATAAGAAAGGGATGGCTTGACGATGAGGAAGTCAGCCCCCTCTTCTACGTCAGATTGCGCCTCTCTTAGCGCCTCTAAACGGTTTGCAGGGTCCATTTGATACGTTTTACGATCTCCAAACTGCGGTGTACTATGCGCCGCATCACGAAACGGACCGTAAAAAGCACTTGCATATTTCACAGCATATGACATCACAGGCACATGAATAAAACCAGCTTCATCAAGTGCCTCACGGATTGCGATAACAAAGCCGTCCATCATGTTTGATGGTGCAATGATATCTGCACCTGCACGCGCTTGGCTAACTGCTGTTTTTGCTAAAAGCTGAAGCGATTCATCATTTAAGATTTCACCATCTTCAACAATTCCACAGTGTCCATGATCGGTATATTGGCATAAGCAAGTGTCTGCAATGACAACAAGCTCTGGGAAATGCTTTTTAATCTCAAGCGTTGCTCTTTGAACAATGCCATGATCGTGATATGCTTCACTGCCTACATGGTCTTTATGGTCTGGTACTCCAAATACAATGATGGATTGAATGCCAAGATTCACAAGCTCTTGAACTTCTTCTTTCACAAGATCAACTGAAATGTGATAGACACCCGGCATCGAAGGTACTTCTTTCCGGACATTTTCTCCCTCAACAAAAAAGATAGGGTAAATGAAATCAGATGGTCTTAAAAAGGTTTCTCTGACTAGCTCTCTCATTCCTGCGCTTGTACGCAATCTACGGTGTCTGTTAAATTTCATCAATGATTCAACTTCCTTTCAGATAAACGGCACATCAAATCAAGCATCCCGTCTATCGTATAAGTATCTGGGGTTTCAGAGGAAATCCCGTATTGAAGCAGTGCCTCTTTTGTAAGAGGACCAATGGTCACAAAACATGTGTCAGATGCTGCTAACCTTGCTACATCCGCTTCCATGGCATGCATAAAAGAATGAACAGTAGATGAGCTTGTAAATGTAATAAAATCAAATGATTGCTCCATCATGGCCGACTTGAGAGCCGCAATTCCGTCCTCATCCTTCACTGTTTCATATAAAATCCATTCTTTCACTTCAATACCAAGCGGAACGAGCGTTTTCTTCACCACATCTCGTGACAGGCGACCTTTCGCTACAAAAACACGCTCTTTTGGCTGAACATGTTCAATTAAGGCATCTGCCAGCTCTTCTGCTATAAATTGTTCTGGAACGACATCCACCTTAAATCCATGCTGCTTAAGATAGGCAGATGTTTTTTCACCTACAGCCGCCACTTTCAAGTGGGATAAGCTTTGATGTAAACGATGCTCCTCTATATAATTGAGAAAAAACGACGCACCATTCACACTCGTGAACACAAGCCAATGACTGGCTTTTAAGTCTTGTAAAAATGCCTCCGCTTTTTCTTTTGTGAGCGTTGGCTCAAACCTAATTAGAGAGGTTAATACAGCACGGCCGTTCAGCGCTTCAATTTTCTGCCGAAACACGCCCGCTTGACGTTCATTTCGAGTGACAAGCACCGTCTGTCCGTAAAGCGATTTGGCTCTTGTCATTGGGAGGACAGATCCTTTTTCACCTTGTCGATCAAATCCTTTGCTCCCTTATTAGCCATCTGTTTCGCACACGCTGTACCAATTGCCTCAGGGTCAGTACCCGTCACAGTTTCTCGAATGATCGTATGGCCATCAGCTGATGCCACAAGACCCGTCAGTTCAATTTCATCACGCTCATTCATCGTAGCGTAACCAGCGATTGGCACTTGACAGCTTCCGTCCATTTGTTTAAGAAAGGCTCGTTCAGCAAGGACTGTTTTCTCCGTATACTCATGCGTGAATTGAGCTAAAAGCTGCAAGAGCTCTTCATCATTTCCGCGGCATTCAATAGACAATGCACCTTGCCCAACAGCTGGCAGACAGGTGTCAGGAGATAAAAATTCCGACACGACTTCTTTGCTCCAGCCCATTCTAGACAGACCGGCGGCTGCTAGAATAATGGCATCATATTCTTCATTTTTCAGTTTTTCAAGTCTGGTATCAATGTTTCCTCGAATCCATTTAATCTCAAGATCTGGTCGCTCCTGAAGAAGCTGTGCACTGCGCCGCAAGCTGCTCGTTCCCACAATGGCTCCCTTTGGCAGTTCATGAAGGCGAAGATGCCCCTTTGAAATCAGTGCATCCCGCACATCCTCACGCTCAGGAATACAGCCAATGACTAAACCTTCTGGAAGAGCGGCCGGCATATCTTTCATGCTGTGAACCGCCATGTCGATGTCATGATTCAGCATGGCTTGTTCAATCTCTTTGACAAATAGCCCTTTTCCGCCAACCTTCGATAAGGTCACATCTAAAATTTGATCACCCTTTGTGACAATCTCTTTTATTTCAAAAGAATAAGAAGTGGTTAGTTCAGACAGCTTTTGGATGACCCATTTTGTTTGTGTAATCGCAAGCTTACTTCGTCTAGAACCTACTTTAATTGTACGCATTACGTCTTCCTCCCGACAATGCCCTTAAGACTCATCATTATTGAAACCAATGAAAGGTTGATAAGCTCCCAAGCAGAAAATAATTGATCATCAGCACAAGGAATGAAGCGACATTCCAGCGTGCCACGATTTTGCCCTGCATATTCCTCACCAATCTAATGTATAAGTAAAAGCCGTATAAAAACAGCATAATAAACGAACCAAGCACCTTGGCATCTGTCCAGTACAACGTATCATACGAAATATATGCCCATATAATACCAAGAATTAAACTAAGCAGGAGCATGGGTACGCCAATTATATTTAATACGTACGCCATATGATCAAGCTTTGATAGGTCTTCAATTCTTAGAAGCCATTTTCCCCATTTTTTCTTTTTCAGCAAACGGTATTGAAAGAGATAAAGAAGTGAAAAAGCAAATGAAAGTGAAAAGGCACCGTACGATAAAATGGCCATCGTAATATGAATGACAAGCAGCTCACTCGTCAGTCTCCCCGTCAATTCCGCAGAATGGAGATTAGATGGTGTAAAGGTGTGAATCGCCATCATGGAAAAACCAATTACATTTGTAAAAAAGACAATAAATTCAACGCGTAATACTTTTGTGAGAACGAGTGACAGTGTCACAAGCACCCATGTATAAAAATATAACCCCTCTGCTACATTCAACACAGGGAATCGGTCTGTTTCCATCATAATATAAAACATGTAGACTGTTTGCAGCAGCCAGACAATAGAAAGCAACCAGAAAGCCATTTTTCCAGCCTTCCGGTTGTGTTGAAGAAAATCTATGAAATAGAACAAGACACTGAGTGCATAAATCAAGATCGTCGCTTCGCCTAGTCTCGCTACAATGGATTCCATCATCGCCTAATCACTCACTGGCAACTGTAGCAAAGCCTTGTGCCATATTTGATTTGAACAGCTGAAATGACCCTTGATCCACCTGCATCGGCTCTACCTTTTGCTCTTCATCTTCAACCTGTAAATCAAAGATTTCTTTAAAGAGTAAAAGCTTTTCCTCTGCATTCGGTTCCCCGGCAATTTCTTTTGCCTTTAAAATAGGATCTTTCAGCATTTGATTGATGATGCTTTTCGTATGCTTATTTAACAGCTTCATTTCACGATTTGTAAGGTTTGGAAGCTTTCGTTCAATGCTTTGCATCGTGTCTGCTTGAATCGAGAGTGCTTTTTCTCTTAAAGCAGAAATGACTGGAACCACTCCGAGCGTATTGAGCCATTGCTTAAATTCTACAATTTCAGCTTCAATGAGGAGCTCCACCTGCTCAGCCACCGCACGGCGTTCTTTTAAGTTAGCTGCCACAATGCCTTCTAGGTCATCAATGTCATACAAAAAAGCACCTTCTACTTCAGAAATGGCTGGATCTAAATCACGGGGCACTGCAATATCTACCATAAATAGCGGTCTGCCTTTGCGCTGTTTGTTCGCATTTTCGACCATTTCTTTTGTAATGACAAATTGCTTAGCACCTGTTGAGCTAATTAAAATGTCCGCTTCAGATAATGTCTTTTCTAATTGGTTTAAACTCTTAGGCTCTCCTGAAAAACGGCCGGCCAGTTCTTTTGCCTTCTCATACGTTCGGTTGATGACCGTCACATGACCAATTCCTTGACCTTGAAGGTTTTGCGCCGCAAGCTCGCCCATTTTACCCGCACCAAGAATAAGGACATGCTTATCAGAAAGACGTCCAAAGATTTTTTTCGCAAGTTCCACTGCCGCATAGCTGACAGATACAGCATTAGATGCAATATCTGTTTCCGCATGAGAGCGCTTCGCCACGGTGACCGCCTGCTTAAATAAATAATTGAAAACGGTACCAATGGTTTTTTCCTCTTGAGCTAGTTTAAAGCTGGATCGCACTTGACCGAGTATTTGTGTTTCGCCAATGACCATGGAATCAAGTCCGCAGGCCACACGGAATAAATGCTCAACCGCACCATCGTTTTCATAAAACTTCAAATACGGAGATACATCTTCTTTTTCTAAACCGAACCAATCTGCTAAAAATCTTTTTATATAAAACCGACCAGTATGAAGCTGATCTACTACTGCGTAGATCTCTGTTCGATTACATGTTGAGATGACGATATTCTCTAGAATGCTTTTTTCTTCTTTAAGCTTGGACATCGCTGTTCCGAGCTCGCTCGGTTCAAAGCTTAGCTGTTCCCGTATCTCAACAGGGGCTGTTTTATAATCTAAACCCACAACAAGAATATGCATAACTTCAGCTTGCACCCCCAACGCCCTGTCTAATTTATAATAATTACAATATAGAATTTATTATTTATAATGATTATAACATATATTCATTTTTAACTGGATAAAAATTGTGAACAGATTTCAAAAATGTTGTGATATAGTAGAAAAATGTTCGACATCAGATGCCATATCATCACTTCAAGCAATTTATCAGATTTGGCGAGTGTGAACAAATGATCTGCTTAAAAGAAGGTGACATCTTTGAAGAAGAAATCCATTTTGCTGCCGCTCACATTGCTGGCTGTAGCGCTATATGCCATTCTCTCAGGAGATCAATTTGACATTTGGAAAGACCAGGAGAAATGGTATACACTTGTACTGCTTTTTGGCCTTGCTTTCTTATACCAAGGAAAGAAGGAGCAGGAAACCTCTCATGTGTTTATCGGTATGCTCATGACGGGCCTTGCGCTACACTTTATCCTTCAGCCAAAATTGGATCACTGGCCAGACACATTTACAATGATTGTGTTCATCGTCGGCCTTGCGCTTTTCATGAAATCATCTCAGAAAAAGGAATATCGTATCGAAAGTCTAGTTCTCATTGCACTTGGCCTGTTCCTTTATTTCTTTCAGCAAATTACAAAACAGCTGAGCACGCTCTCGATCCCTACTTCCGGTTTTGAATTGTACTGGCCATATGTACTGATTGCCATCAGTCTCCTCTTATTATTTTTAAAAAGGAAATAACTTATACAATCAAAATGTTTAATAAGCCATCAATTGGTTGTTGTATAAATGTTTGTAATCACATCTTAAGAGAACAGTTTCATTGATGATAGACGACAATAACCGCCTTATCTGCAGTTGCTTGTGTAGCAACATTTTTGCAGGTAAGACGGTTTTGTTTTTCTTTCCTCATGTCAAACTGCCTGAATAAAAATATGAACCAGTCATTTCAAAAAAATAAAGAGGCAGTCCAGTCCAAACTAATGCCCCTATGAAAACGATCATAGTATCCAAATAGACAAATGTATTCACGTTCCGAATGTTCATGTACACTATTCCTTATTTAAGTGTTAAGAAACAGAGATTTTAAAAAACCTCTGTTTCTCATCATATTCTCTCTTATTTTTTCTTTAATTCCTTTTGCATTTCTTTCATTTCATTGAGCGAGTAATTATAGCACGTTCTCGCCTTCAGTTTTGATTGCCTTTCCTTCATTTCATTTAGTGAGTAATGATAACAAGTTCTTGCTTTTAATTTCATTATGACCACTCCTATCTGAAATATTTTCAAATTCATATTATCAAATTACTTTTATTTATAAATATGGTATTTAATTTACATGCTGTATCTTTTTAATTAATTTTCAGCACGCAACCATTTGAGTATTTCTAGAAACAAAAACGAATCATTCAAGTTCTACGTTTTTTCTCGACATATGAAAAAAAGTTGTAAGAAAACAAATGTTTTCTTACAACTTTTTATAGACTTCTTAGCTGTTCACCTTCGCAAGGATCGCATTCCAGGCTTCCTCTTTTCCCTTTTTTGTTTCAGAAGAGAATAGGATTAATTCATCTGATGGGTCAATATCGAGTGTCTGCTTGACGACCTTCGCATGTTTTTCCCATTTGCCTTTTGGAATTTTATCCGCCTTTGTCGCAATGACGATGACAGGAACCCCGTAATATTTAAGGAATTCATACATGTTCACATCATCTACTGATGGCTTATGACGCAGGTCCACAATTTGGACGACTGCTTTTAATTCTTCACGCATCGTAATATACGTTTCGATCATTCTGCCCCAAGCTTCTCGCTCTGTTTTTGATACTTTGGCAAAGCCGTAGCCTGGTACGTCCACAAAATGGAGCATATCATTAATAATGTAGAAATTAAGCGTTTGGGTCTTCCCTGGTTTAGAAGACGTACGCGCTAAGTTTTTACGGTTAATCAATGAGTTAATGAACGATGACTTTCCAACATTTGATCGTCCAGCAAGAGCGATCTCTGGCAGTCCCCCGCTTGGGTACTGCTCTGGTTTCACCGCACTAATGACGATATCTGATTTTGTTACTTTCATCTTCCCTCTCCTACTAACGCTTTCTCAAGCACCTCATCTACATGTGAGACCGGAATAAAGGTCAGTCCTTCTCTCACACTTTCAGGAATATCATCAATATCCTTCTCATTGTCCTTTGGAAGAATAATCGTTTTCAGTCCTGCACGATGTGCGCCTAATGCTTTTTCTTTTAATCCGCCAATTGGAAGCACTCTTCCTCTTAACGTAATCTCTCCTGTCATACCAACATCTCTTGATACAGGACGTCCTGTGAGTGCTGATACAAGAGCGGTCGCAATGGTAATACCAGCTGATGGCCCGTCCTTTGGAACCGCACCCTCTGGAACATGGATATGAATATCATGCTTTTCATTAAAATGAGGATCAATGTTTAGGTCATCTGCTTTTGAACGGATATAACTGAATGCCGCCTGCGCAGATTCTCTCATGACATCACCAAGCTTACCAGTGAGCAAAAGCTTGCCTTTACCTGGCGAGAGTGAGACTTCAATGGATAAGGTATCTCCGCCTACTGAGGTATACGCAAGTCCTGTGACAACGCCCACCTGATCTGTCGTTTCAGCTTGACCATAACGGTAAAGTCTTTTTCCGAGATATTCAGATAAATTCTTTTCCGTCACTGTGATACGCTTACGGTCTTCAGCCACAATCGCTTTTGCCGCTTTTCGGCAAATTGCCGCCAGCTGACGCTCTAACCCGCGGACTCCTGCTTCTCTTGTGTAATAGCGAATGATATCGTAAATCGCTGCTTCACGAAGCTGTAAGTTCCCTTTCTTTAATCCGTGCTCCTTTAGTTGCTTCGGCAGAAGGTGATCTTTCACAATTTCTGCTTTTTCAACCTCTGTATACCCTGCAATCGTGATAATCTCCATTCTATCACGAAGTGGACCAGGAATGGTTGCTAAATTATTGGCAGTTGCGATAAATAACACTTGAGACAAATCAAATGTCTCTTCAATATAATGATCGCTAAAGTTATGATTTTGCTCTGGATCTAACACTTCGAGCATTGCAGATGAAGGGTCGCCTCTAAAGTCAGAAGACATCTTATCGATTTCATCTAAAAGAAATACCGGATTCATCGTGCCAGCCTTGCTCATCCCGCGAATAATACGGCCCGGCATCGCACCTACATAAGTTCTTCGATGACCACGAATTTCAGATTCATCACGTACACCGCCAAGTGAGATACGGATAAACTTTCGATCCAGTGATTTTGCAATGGATTTTGCCAGTGACGTCTTCCCTACTCCTGGAGGTCCAGCGAGGCAAAGAATCGGTCCCTTTAATGAATTTGTCAGCTTCTGTACAGCAAGATATTCAAGCACACGTTCTTTAACTTTTTCAAGCCCATGATGCTCTTCATCTAAAATTTCACTTGCCAGCTTTAAGTCTAGACGATCTTCTGTATAGATGCCCCAAGGCAGATTGATCAGCCAATCAATATAATTTCGAATGACAGAGCTCTCAGCAGAGCTTGATGGAATTTTTTCATAACGATTCAGTTCTTTTAATGCCGTTTCACGAACAGAATCCGGCATGCTGGACTCTTCAATTTTAGCCATTAATGAACTGACTTCGCCTGTTTTTCCTTCTTTGTCTCCAAGTTCCTTTTGGATGGCTTTCATTTGTTCACGCAAATAATATTCTTTTTGCGTTCGTTCCATTGAACGTTTGACGCGCTGTCCGATTTTCTTTTCAATCTCCAGCACTTCTTTTTCATTGTGGATCAGGCTAATCACCCGATTCAGCCGCTTTTTGACATCGACTGTTTCCAGCACTTCTTGTTTGTCTTTTAATTTGAGCGGCAGGTGAGAAGCGACGATATCTGCCATTCTGCCAGGTTCCTCAATATCCGTTACCGTTGCATATGTTTCAGCTGAGATTTTTTTAGAAATTTTTATGTACTGATCAAAGTGATCTAACAACGTGCGCATGAGTGCTTCTGCTTCTGCGTCCTTTAATTCTTCTTCTGCCAGCTCTTTAATATCGACTGACGTATAGTCCTCCAGCTCCACGTACGATTCGATCTGTGCTCGGTTTAAACCTTCAACAAGTACACGAATCGTTCCATTTGGCAGTTTCAGCATTTGTTTAATTTTTGTGTAGGTGCCGACTTTAAAAATTTCCTCTTCACCTGGTTCATCTATTGAAATTTCCCGCTGTGTTGCTAGAAAAATCATATGATCGTTCATCATGGCCTGTTCTAATGCTTGAACAGACTTCTCGCGTCCAACGTCCAAATGCAAGACCATTGTTGGATAAACAAGCAAACCTCGCAATGGAAGGAGCGGAACATTCTTTTTGATTTCATCTGCCATGTTGATAGACACCTCCGTCACTAGTATGAATCATTATAATATACCTGTTTCAGTCTTGTACAATGTAAAAGACTTGAGAAATGATGATCTTACCGTAGTATACCCTTTCTTTTTATCCTGAAAAAGAAAAAAAGATCTATTTCACTAAAAAATCCCCATATGAGATGGGGATTAAACAGATTTTCTTTTCATTTCTTCTTCTAGTCCGTCTTTCTTCTCATCTGGCGGATTGATCAAACAATGATCCAGCACCTCTTGGAAGTGCTTCACAGGCACAATCGTAACCCCTTCAATCTCTTTTAGAATCGACTGCTGGTTGTCATAAGGGATGATCACTGTTTGAACACCAGCTTGTTTAGCTGCCTTAATTTTCGGTATCACACCGCCGATCGGTTTTACCTGGCCCTGCAATCCAATCTCACCGGTCATCGCTGTCAGATGATCAATTGGAATCTGATGAATGGCTGAGAAAATCGCTGTGGCCATCGCAATTCCGGCAGACGGGCCATCAATCGGAGCACCTGCTGGAAAGTTAATATGGATATCATATTCATTTGTCCGTATGCCTAAGTTTCTCAGCACGGTTAATACATTTTCAACTGAGCCTTTCGCCATACTTTTCCGTCTGATGGACTTAGACTGATTGCCAATGCTTTCTTCTTCTGCAATGCCCGTAATATTGATACTGCCTTTTTCAAGCGCTTTACATATGTTCACTTCAATTTCAAGCAAAGCGCCGCTGTTCGGTCCATAAACGGCAAGACCATTTACGACTCCTACCTTTGGCTTTTCCGGTACTTTTTGTTCATATCTTGGTGTCAGCTGGCTTGAATGAATCACCCACTCTATATCAGCGATCGTAATGTCTTTTCGGTTTTCAGTGACAGCCATACCAGCTGCGATCTGCACCATATTGACCGCTTCACGCCCATTTTTTACATAAGACGTTAACAGGTTCAAGCCTTCATCACTTAATTCCTTTTGTATTTTTTGGACAGCTTTCGCTGCGACTATTTTGAGTTCATGCTGATCGAGGTCCTTAAAGAAAATTTCCAAACACCTCGACCGAATCGCTGGTGGAATTTCATCTGGTGTTCTTGTCGTAGCACCAATCAATCGAAAATCAGCCGGCAGTCCATTTTGGAAAATATCATGAATGTGATTTGGGATTTGCGTATTTTCCTCACTGTAATAGGCACTGTCTAAAAACACTTTTCGATCCTCAAGCACTTTGAGCATTTTGTTCATTTGAATCGGATGCAGTTCTCCAATTTCATCAATAAAGAGAACCCCGCCATGAGCGTGTGTGACCGCTCCTTGTTTAGGCTGCGGAATGCCTGCCTGTCCCATTGCCCCTGCTCCTTGATAAATCGGGTCATGCACAGAACCGATTAAGGGGTCTGCGATGCCTCGTTCATCAAATCTTGCGGTTGTGGCATCAAGCTCTACAAACACTGCATCTTTTTTAAATGGCGAGTCAGCATGGCGCTTCGCCTCTTCCATGACAAGACGAGCAGCAGCTGTTTTTCCAACGCCAGGCGGTCCGTAGACGATGACATGCTGCGGGTTCGGTCCGCAGAGGGCGGCTTTGAGTGCACGAATGCCGTCTTCTTGTCCTACAATATCTTGAAACCCCTTTGGCCGGACTCTCTCTGATAAAGGCTCACTCAGCTTAATTGATCTCATCTTTCTAAGTGCTTCCATTTCCTTCTTTGATTCTTTGTCAATCGTCACCTTTTGTGTGCGTTGATTTCGCAGTAAGTTCCAAAAGTACAGCCCGATGACGATACCAAAGAACAACTGTATGAATAATACGATTCCTGTCCAGCTCAATCGGTGCTCCCTCCTTCATCTATTGTATGTATTGGTTTCTGTCTGCTAGTATTTCCTAGAGCTGGACGGAATAAACACAACTTCCACGATAAATAAAAAACTCCTGAATCAAAAGATTCAGGAGTGATCCATTGGCTTACGCCGATGTTTTTGTATCTTTATTCACGACTGTACCGTCTTTTAACACAAGACGTGGCGGCTCACCATCAGCAACCGTTGCACCAGTGATGACACATTTTTCAATATCATCACGAGATGGAAGGTCAAACATCACATCAAGCATGATGCCTTCAATGATGGAGCGAAGACCACGAGCACCCGTTTTACGCTCAATTGCTTTTTTCGCAATTTCGCTAAGAGCATCTTCTTCAAATACAAGCTCTACATCGTCAAGCTCAAGCATTTTTGTATACTGTTTGACTAGCGCATTTTTAGGCTTCGTCAAGATTTCTACAAGTGCTTTTTCATCTAACGGCTCTAGGCTTGCAATCACCGGCAGACGGCCGATGAATTCTGGAATTAAACCGAAGCGAAGCAAGTCTTCTGGCAATACTTTTGATAGAAGAGCTTCTTTTTCAAGGTCTTCGACTTTATTTTCTGCACCGAATCCAATGACTTTTTGCCCTAGGCGGCGTTTGATGATTTGCTCAATACCATCAAAGGCTCCACCACAAATAAAGAGGATATTTGTTGTATCAATTTGAATGAATTCTTGATGAGGGTGCTTACGACCACCTTGAGGCGGTACACTAGCGACCGTTCCTTCTAGAATTTTCAAAAGGGCTTGCTGTACACCTTCCCCAGATACATCACGAGTGATAGAAGGGTTTTCTGATTTTCTTGCTACTTTATCGATCTCATCGATGTAGATAATGCCTTTTTCCGCTTTTTCTACATCATAATCCGCTGCTTGGATCAGCTTTAGTAAGATATTCTCTACGTCTTCACCAACATAACCTGCTTCAGTTAGTGACGTTGCATCTGCAATCGCAAATGGAACATTTAAAATGCGAGCAAGCGTTTGAGCAAGTAATGTTTTACCGCTTCCTGTTGGTCCAATCATCGAAATGTTACTTTTCGAAAGCTCAACATCATCAATCTTGCTGTTGGAATTGATCCGTTTATAATGGTTATAAACCGCTACAGCTAAGGATTTCTTCGCTTTCTCTTGTCCGATGACATATTCATCAAGAATCTCCCGAATTTCATGAGGTTTCGGAACATCCTTGAATTCAACTTCTTCCTCTGTACCAAGTTCTTCTTCAACTATTTCCGTGCAAAGCTCGATACATTCATCACATATATATACGCCAGGTCCTGCGACCAGTTTACGCACTTGATCTTGCGTTTTTCCGCAAAACGAGCATTTTAATTGACCTTTTTCCTCGTTGAATTTAAACATTCTTTCACCCCTTATTCTTCTTCACTTGCCTGTAGCTAACAGTCAGCTACCTTTTTGGGTCCAGTATGTATGCATTTTACCATACTTTCCTAAAAGACGGTAATGATGTGTTTCTAACACTGCACATTGAAATATGTATGACAGAAAAGCGTGACTTACACTATCGTTTCCAAAAGAAGCGATGATAAGTCAAAAATTGTACAAAACAAGGCACGAGTCACTCGCGCCCTGTTTTATTATTATGCACCATATTAACGGTTTTCTACAAGAAAATCAATTGCTTTACGAACTTTTAGATCTTCTTTCATTGCGTCAGTAGATCCAATCGCTTGTTTGATATTTTCAATTGGCATGTTGTATGCTTCAGCCATTTTTGAAAGTTCTTCTTCCACTTCTTCGTCAGACACTTGTAAGTCTTCTGCAGCAGCAATTGCTTCAAGAGTGAGGTTAGATTTTACACGTTTAGCAGCATCTTCTTTCATTTGCTCTTTAAGCGCTTCTTCATCTTGTCCAGAGAATTGGAAGTAAAGCTCAAGGTTCATCCCTTGCATTTGAAGACGTTGTTCGAATTCTTTCATCATACGGTCAAGCTCTGTGTCAACCATCGCTTGTGGGATGTCAACTTCCGCATTTTCAGAAGCTTTCGCAACTAGCTCTTCACGAAGTTTTCCTTCCGCTTCGTTTTCTTTTGCTTCTTCAAGACGTTTCTTCGTTTTTTCAGTTAATTCAGCAATCGTTTCTACTTCTTCATCAACATCTTTAGCGAACTCATCGTCAAGTGCTGGAAGTTCTTTTGCTTTGATTTCATGAATTTTCACTTTGAATACAGCTGGTTTACCTGCAAGGTCTTCAGCATGGTATTCTTCTGGGAATGTCACTTCTACGTCTTTTTCAGCGCCTGCTTCAAGACCAACTAATTGCTCTTCGAAACCAGGGATGAATGAACCAGAACCTACTTCAAGAGAGTAGTTCTCCGCTTTTCCGCCTTCGAATGCTTCTCCATCAACGAATCCTTCGAAATCAAGAACAACTGTATCGCCGTTTTCGATTGCGCCTTCTTCTTTGACAACAAGCTCTGCTTGACGGTTTTGCATTGCTTTTAACTCTTCTTGTACATCTTCATCAGTGACTGTTGTGTCGTCTTTTTCTACGTTAAGACCTTTGTAGTCACCAAGTTTTACTTCTGGCTTCACTGTTACTTTTGCAGTGAAGATTAAGCTTGCGCCTTTTTCGATTTTCTCAACATCGATTTCAGGGCGGTCAACTGGTTCGATACCAGCTTCGTCGATTGCTTTTGGATATTCAACTGGAAGAAGAATATCTAATGCATCTTGATAAAGAGATTCTACTCCAAAACGCTGCTCGAAAAGACCACGTGGTACTTTCCCTTTACGGAATCCAGGAATTGATACTTGCTTAACCACTTTCTTAAATGCATCATCAAGTGCTTTGTTAAATGTTTCAGCGTCAACTTCTACAGTTAAGACACCTTCGTTACCTTCTTGTTTTTCCCATTTTACTGACATGTGTGTTTCCCTCCAAAAATCTATTCAGATTGTGCGTTGTTACATTCTAAAGCATCACAAAGACTTCGTCCAATCAAAAAACCACGCACTCCGCTAAAGCAGCGGTATTATGTATACAACATTTGACTTGATTATACATATCGTCTTTCAACCATTTGAATCGTACAACTACACGATATAAGCACAAATACAACCATTATATTATAACATAACAAGTCCGTCTTTCAACTAAATCGACAAATTACAAATAAGAAATTTCTTCAATATCTTTCAGCATTGTACAAGCCTCTCTCAGCTCTCGTTCGTTAAAATCATACAATAGATGCAATTCTTCAAGGTCAATTTCGATCCCATGCATTTCATAGCCGACTTTATGAAGTGACGCTGCCCAAAGGTTTGGATCAGTATATTTTGGAAGAAATGGATAAAGCACAAATAAGTGTCTGCGCCATAACTCTTCCACCCCTTGATAAAGGGTTGGATTCTCATTGCCGAGTGTGTCATCCAGCAAACGCAATACTTGCTGAAGAAGCGGCATCTGCTCTGGCTTCACCGCCTCCGAAGGAACAAGCGTTAAAGAGTCTCCGAATTTTGTCACATGAACCGGCTTTGCCACATCATGGTCTGACAAGAGCTGTAAGATCAATGATTTGACCAAAGGGTTTCCGTCAGGTTTCTGTAAAATTGTATTTAATAGACCCATGTGCGGTGTAATATTGCGGTCTTTTAAAGAATGGATAAACTGCACCTGCTCTTCTGGCCGCTCCAGCATATCATCTATATTGATTTCACCGCTGTCATTCTCGTCTTCGTCTAAAATCTCTTCCGGCGATTCAATCATCTTTCTGCTAAATTCAAGCAGCTTATAAAAATGCTCCGCACTTTCTGCTGGAAGGTGGTTCTCCTCGAGTACAGCCTCAATCGTCTGTTTGACTTCCTCGTATTCTTTCAGCTGAATTAAGATGGTCATATATACTTGAAGCACTGTGAAGTAGTGACCATATCCTTCATTTAACATCTTTTCACACACACGCTTTGCATCCTGCAGCTCACCAAGCTCTAGAAAACAAATCGCCATACCGAGGTGAATATCGGATTCTTCATCGTCATCATAAGATTTCGCTTCAGAAAATAAGTGAAGCGCCTCTTGATACTGTTTATCTTTTAATGCTGCCATTCCTTTTTCAATCAGTCTTTCTTTCAGACCAGGAAACAAAATGACATTATCTTTCTTCTTGTCATGTTTCATGCTTACGTTCCTTTCGGGCGCATATTTTTTATCAGTTTACCAACGAAGGTTAGTAAACACAAGTAACGAGAGGTTTTCATGAAAAAAAAGAAGCTGTCTCACCTCGGGCGGACAGCTTCTCGTTGTTTATGCACGCAGCCAGCTGCTGCGCTTTTCTTCAAATGCCTGAATCTCATCTTCTAGTAACAATGTTAATGAAATCTCATCATAGCCATTCAGGAGCATTTCTCTCCAGTGAGGATCTACATCAAAAGGAGTCATGTTCCCTTCGTGGTCTTGAATCTGTTGTTTTTCCAGATCAACTGTCATCTCATATCCTTTGTTTTCATATGATGCAGCAAATGTTTTCCACACATCATAATCAAGACGAATCGGAAGCATCCCGTTTTTAAAGCAGTTTTGATGAAAAATATCTGCGAATGATGGCGCAATGACAATTTTGAAGCCATAATCATCTAGTGCCCAAGGTGCATGTTCCCTTGATGAGCCGCAGCCGAAGTTTTCTCCTGCGATCAAAATGGATGCTCCTTCATAAATCGGCTGATTCAGCTCAAAATCTGGATTCAGGCTGCCATCATCTAAATAACGCCAGTCAAAAAAGGCAAATCGGCCATAGCCTGTTCGTTCGATTCTTTTCAAAAATTGCTTCGGAATAATTTGATCTGTATCTACATTAATACGGTTAAGCACAGCGGCTTTTCCTTTATGAGTGACTAAAGGCTCCATCTATGACAACTCCTTACACGACTGTTTTCTCTTGATTAAACTTCCTGACATCGACAAATCGGCCATGTATTGCAGCCATTGCAGCCATTGCCGGGCTGACAAGGTGTGTTCTTGCGCCTTTCCCTTGACGCCCTTCAAAGTTACGATTTGATGTGGACGCACAGCGTTCGCCTTCTGGCACCACATCGTTATTCATGCTCAGGCACATACTGCAGCCAGATTCTCTCCATTCAAAACCTGCTTCAAGGAAAATTTCATGAAGACCTTCTTTTTCTGCTTGCAGTTTGACACTTTGAGAGCCAGGCACCACAATCGCTCTAACATGATCAGCTACTTTTTGTCCTTCAATCATAGAAGCTGCTTGGCGTAAATCAGTCATTCTTGAGTTCGTACATGAGCCAATAAATACATGCTCAATCTTAATATCTTCAATACGCTGATGCGGGTGAACTCCCATGTATTCATAAGCACGCATGGCTTCTTTTTGATCATCTTCTTGTGCAAAATCCTCTGGTCCTGGAATCGCTGCATCCACAGGGAGCACCATTCCTGGGTTAATCCCCCACGTCACCATTGGTGAAATCTCATTTCCATCTAAAACAATGGTTTTATCGTAGGTTGCACCCGGATCTGTTCTTAGTTCTTTCCATTCTTTAATGGCTGCTTCGAAATCTTCACCCTGCGGTGCATATTTGCGTCCGCGGCAATATTCAAAGGTCACTTCGTCAGGTGCGATCAATCCTGCTCTTGCACCTGCTTCAATCGACATATTACAAACGGTCATCCGCTCATCCATTGACATGTTTCTGAATACTTCCCCAGTGTATTCAATGACATAGCCTGAACCGAACTTCACGCCATGTGCGCCAATGACTGCTAAAATGACATCTTTGGCTGTTACCCCTTTTTGAAGCTTTCCGTCTACTCTAATTTCTAGTGTTTTCGGACGCTGCTGCCAAAGTGTTTGTGTGGAAAGTACATGTTCAACCTCACTTGTACCGATCCCGAAGGCAAGTGCGCCAAATGCGCCGTGTGTGGATGTATGACTATCTCCACAAACGATTGTTTTCCCCGGAAGTGTCAAACCAAGCTCTGGTCCAACGACATGAACAATTCCTTGGTCTACACTGTGAAGGTCAGCTAGACGGACTCCAAATTCAGCACAGTTGCGCTCCAAAGCACTAACTTGCTTCTTTGCAATCTCATCTTTGATCACAAATCGATTCACAGTCGGAATGTTGTGATCCATCGTTGCAAATGTGTTTTGAGGCCTTCTCACCTTGCGTCCTTTTTGTCTTAATCCTTCAAATGCTTGAGGTGACGTCACCTCATGCACCAAGTGCAGATCAATATATAAAAGGTCTGGTTTTCCCTCGCCGTTTTTCACAACATGCTGATCCCATATTTTTTCGATGATTGTTCGAGGCATAACCCTTTTTCCTCCCTCTACCTAATTCAACAAGATTTCTATTTATACAGTTGTTTTCGTGCGCTGTTTAAGTGCGTCTACAACGGCTGTCGTAATTTCGTCAGTCGTTTGGTACGTTCCCTCTTTTGCTGCTAAGTCCTTTGTTCGTTTGCCAGAGGCAAGAACGGCTTCGACGGCTTCTTCGATTGCAGCCGCTTCCTTTTCTAATGCAAAAGATGTTCTTAGCAAGCTGGCTGCTGATAAAATGGTAGCCAGAGGGTTTGCAACGTTTTGCCCCGCAATATCGGGTGCTGAACCATGAATCGGCTCATATAAATGGAGTCCGGTGCTTGATAAACTAGCAGATGGCAACATACCGAGTGAGCCAGTAATCATAGAAGCTTCGTCACTTAAAATGTCCCCAAACATATTCTCTGTCACGATAACATCAAATTGAGCGGGCTTATAAATAAGCTGCATGGCGGCATTATCGACAAGCATGTGCTCATATGCGACTTCTGGATATTGGGAAGCAACTTCTTCAACCGCATCCCGCCATAGTTTACTAGAAGCAAGAACATTCGCTTTATCCACAGACGTTACTTTTTTCCGTCTCGTTAACGCCATGTCGAACGCTTCTTTTAATACACGGACAATCTCTTCCTTTGTATAAAGGAGCGTATCAACAGCAGCTTCTTTGCCTTCATCATCCGTATAGCGCTCGCTAGGTTCACCAAAATAAAGGCCTCCTGTTAATTCACGAACGATGACAAAATCTACTCCGCTAATATGATCCTGTTTTAACGGTGAAGCATCGCTCAAGCTATCAAATACTTTGACAGGACGGATGTTTGCAAATAAGTCCAGCTGTTTACGAATAGCGAGCAAGCCTTTTTCCGGGCGAAGTTCTGGCGGATTTTGATCCCACTTAGGTCCGCCAACTGCTCCTAATAAAATCGCATCTGCGCTTTTACACACATCTACTGTTTCTTTAGGAAGCGGATGGTTTTTTTCATCTATCGCTATACCGCCAATGAGGGCTGTTTCGAATTCAAATTCGTGTTGAAATTGAGCCGCTGTTTCTTGCAAAACAGCGACTGCTGATGTCACGACTTCCGGTCCGATTCCATCGCCGGGCAAAAGTGCAATTTTCTTTTTCATGAGTCCCTTCCTCCTTTCCTATGAGATTGCGTGATGTTTCTCAATTTCAATGAGATTTGATTTAAAGATTAAATGCCTGTTCACCGCATTGACGTAAGCTTTAGCCGATGCTTCCAGCACATCTTGCGCTACACCGCGTCCTGCTGTTTCTTTTCCTTCTATTGAAACAGTGACATATACCTCCGCTAGCGCGTCTCTACCTTTTCCATTTGATTGAATACGGTAGTCTAGCAAATGAATTCTTTCCTCCATACAGCGCTCGAGTGTGTTGTATACAGCTTCTACACTGCCAGCACCTGTAGCTGCTTCTTGAATGAGTTCCTGCGTTTCTTGGTTTTTAAGAGAAACCGTCGCAGTTGGCATTTGTTCTGTCCCATAGTGGACTTGAAGGCTTTCAAATTCATAGCCGATTTTACGGTCTGCTACTTTTTCTTCTAATATAATAGAGATCAAATCATCATCTGTGATTTCTTTCTTCTTCTCTGTTAAGTTCTTAAATGTTTGGAAGAACTTATTGATTTCTTCTTCAGTTAGTTTAAAGCCTAGTGTTTTCAAGCGGTCTTTAAACGCATGTCTTCCGGAGTGTTTACCAAGGACAAGCACATCTGTTGTGACACCTACAAGCTCTGGAGAAATAATTTCATAGGTTGTTTTTTCTTTGAGGAAACCATCTTGGTGAATGCCTGATTCATGTGCAAACGCGTTGTTTCCAACGACTGCTTTATTACGCGGCACAATCATACCTGAGTATTTGCTCACTACATCACTTGTGCGCTTAATTTCATTCAATTGAATCGTTGATTCGACCTGATAAAAATCTTTTCGAATGTGAAGAGCCACTGCAATTTCTTCTAAAGCGGCATTCCCTGCTCGCTCTCCAATCCCGTTGACAGCCGTTTCAATTTGATCCGCTCCATTTTCAATCGCGGCAAGTGAGTTTGCCACCGCCATCCCTAAATCATCATGACAATGTGCTGACAAATTCACGCGGTCAATATTTGGAACGTGTTCCTTCATATATTTAAAGATATTTCCGTACTCTTTTGGCGCCAAGTATCCAACTGTATCAGGTAAGTTAATGACACTGGCTCCTGCATCAATGACCTTTTCTACAATTTCTGCTAAGAAAGCTAGATCGGTACGGCATGCATCTTCTGCTGACCACTGAACAACTGGAAAACGTTCTTTTGCGTATTTCACCATTGAAACAGCCTGTTCCACAACTTCTTCACGTGTTTTCTTTAGTTTATGCTTAAGGTGAATATCAGAAGTTGCAATAAAAACGTGGATTCTTGGTTGCGCCCCATCTTTTAGCGCCTCCCATGCAGCATCAATATCACCCTTCACACATCGTGCAAGCCCTGCTACAGAACAGTTTTTGATGGTTCTTGCAATTTCTTGTACACCTAAGAAATCCCCTCGGGATGAAGCGGGAAAACCCGCTTCAATGATATTTACCCCAAGGCGCTCAAGCTGCTTTGCAATGATTAGCTTTTCTTGTGCATTTAAGTTCACTCCTGGTGATTGCTCACCATCTCGAAGTGTTGTGTCAAAAAAATTAATTTTTCGCACCGACGCTCACCGCTTCCTTTTTCTTTCCTTGTTTAACGAAAGGCATCATTTCACGAAGCTTTCTTCCTACGATTTCAATTTGGTGCTCACTTTCACTTGCATTGATCGCATTGAAACGTGGACGATTCACTTGGTTTTCAACGATCCATTCTTTTGCAAATGTTCCGTTTTGGATGTCAGTCAAGACTGCTTTCATTGATTCTTTTACTTTTGCATCAACAACGCGTGGTCCTGATACGAAGTCACCCCATTGTGCCGTATCAGAGATTGAATATCTCATGCCTTCTAATCCTTCTTCATACATTAGGTCAACGATCAGCTTCAGCTCATGTAAACACTCGAAGTATGCAAGCTCTGGCTGATATCCAGCTTCTGTTAACGTTTCGAATCCTGCTTTTACTAATGAAGTAAGACCTCCACAAAGTACTGCTTGCTCACCGAATAGATCTGTTTCCGTTTCTTCTTTAAATGTTGTTTCAAGTACACCCGCTCTTGCTCCGCCGATTGCCTTTGCATAAGCAAGTGCTTTGTCTTTCGCTTGACCTGATACATCTTGGTAGATGGCAAATAGTGCAGGTACACCAGCGCCTTGCTCATAAGTTCTTCTTACAAGATGTCCTGGACCTTTTGGAGCCACAAGATACACATCTACGTCACTAGGAGGAACAATTTGATGGAAATGAACGTTGAATCCGTGTGCGAATACAAGTGAGTTACCTGCTTCTAATTGATCTTTGATTTCTTCGTCATATACTTTCTTTTGCTGTTCGTCTGGAAGTAAAACCATCACAACATCTGCTTGTGCTGCTGCTTCTTTTACTGTGAACACTTGATGGCCGTCTTCTTGAGCTTTATTATAAGAACCACCTTTTCTCACGCCGACGATCACATCTACGCCGCTTTCTTTTAAGTTTAGTGCATGTGCATGACCTTGTGATCCGTAACCAATGATGGCAACCTTTTGACCGTTTAATACGTTTTCTTGAATATCACCGTTATAATATACTTTTACCATTTGACTCTCTCCTTTTGTTTAGACAATTGAAATTGTTTTATTTGTTTGCGGCTTTTGCTGATTATCTCTCGCAAAGGCCGTTGTGCCAGTTCTGGCGACTTCTTTAATGCCATATGGCTTAAGTAATTCAATGAGTGCTTCAATTTTTGAAGACTCACCTGTCACCTGAATGACGACACTCTCTCTGCTCACATCGACAATAGAAGCTCTAAAAGGCTCAATGACCCCTGTGATTTCCATTCTAGATGCTGGTGCAGATACGACTTTTATCAAAGCCAGCTCTCGCTGAACGATTGATTGGTTTGTAATATCAATTACTTTGAGGACATCGATTTGTTTGTTGAGCTGTTTTGTCAGCTGTTCGATGTCTTTCTCTTGGTCTACATGGACGACGAACGTGATGCGTGATACATCTTGAATCTCAGAATGGCCGACCGTAATGCTTTCAATGTTATAATGTCTTTTTGTAAAAAGGCCTGTGATTCTGTTCAGTACGCCTGATCGATTTAATACAGTCAACACAATAATTCTTTTCAAGGTTTCACCCCCACCATCTCATGAAGTCCTTTCCCCGGCGCGACCATCGGGAATACTTTCTCATCTCTCGCTACATTGACATCGATGAAAACAGGCTCTCTAGACGTTAACGCTTCTTCAAGCTTTTCTTTCGCTTCTTCGTCTGATGAGATTCTGATTCCTTTAATGCCATAAGCTTCAGATAATTTTACGAAGTCTGGCTGCTCTGAAAATTTAGAATGTGAGTAGCGTTCTTCGTAGAAAATTTCTTGCCATTGTCTTACCATTCCAAGACTGTGATTATTGAGAACAATCACTTTCACTGGAAGGTTCAGCTCACGGATAACGGCAAGTTCTTGCAGGGTCATTTGGAAACCTCCGTCTCCTAAAATCGCCACAACGGTTGCCTCTTGATCAGCTAGCTGTGCGCCAATGGCTGCCGGCAAACCAAATCCCATTGTGCCAAGCCCTCCAGATGTTACCCACTTATCTGCATTTTCAAATGGGTAGAATTGTGCAGCCCACATTTGGTGCTGTCCAACATCTGTTGCGACAATGGCTTCACCTTTTGTAAATTGATGAATGTATTCGATCAGCTTTTGAGGCTTAAAGCCCTCAGCATCGTTTTCAACGTACCAAAGTGGATATTCTTCCTTCCACTGATCTAGCTGGCTTCTCCACTCATCTGATTCACCTTGTTTCCCGTCCTGCTTGATCAGCTCTTGAAGCACTAGCTTACTGTCGCCAACAACCGGGATATGCGTGTGAATGTTTTTGCCAATTTCCGCTGGATCGATGTCAATATGAGCAACCTTCGCATGCTTTGCAAAATGATTGAGGTTGCCTGTTACCCTATCATCAAATCTAGCTCCGATTGAAATGAGCAGGTCACATTGATGAAGCGCCATGTTTGATGCGTATGTGCCGTGCATCCCTGCCATCCCAAGGAAAAGGGGATGCTTAGCCGGAAATCCGCCAAGTCCAAGGAGCGTATGAGCAACCGGAATTTGCTGCTGCTCCGCATACTTTCTTAATTCTTCTGACGCTTTACCATGAAGAACGCCAGCTCCTGCTAAAATGACTGGTTTCTTTGCTCTGCTTACAGCTTCTACTAATTTGCGAATTTGCAAATAGTTCGGCTCGATTTTGGGCTGATAGCCAGGTAAATCAATCGGCTGATCGTATTCAAATGTTCCTTCAATGCTTGCGACATCTTTTGGAATATCAATTAAGACTGGACCAGGTCTACCTGTTGTTGCGATGTGGAAAGCCTCTTTAATGACACCTGGTAAATCTTCTGGACGTCTGACCTGATAGCTGTGCTTTGTAATCGGCATTGTGATACCGAGTACATCTGCTTCTTGGAAAGCATCTGATCCAATGACTGAGGTCGCCACCTGTCCTGTGAATACAACAAGAGGCAGTGAATCAATCATTGCATCTGCAATACCTGTAACAAGGTTTGTCGCCCCCGGTCCTGATGTTGCAATCACAACGCCTGGTTTACCAGATACTCTTGCGTACCCTTCTGCTGCGTGAATCGCTCCTTGCTCATGCCTTGGCAGAACATGAAATAAACCAGAATCGTAAATTTTATCGTAGATTGGTAAAACGGCTCCGCCTGGATATCCGAAAATGACTTCTACTTTTTCTCTTTTGAGTGCTTCAATTAACATGAGTGCACCGTTCATCGTTTGTGGTGCAGTTGATTTTTCCGTCTCCACTTGTACATTTGTCCCCATTTGATTTCCTCCTCTTTGTCTTGCTTCAGTCAAGTTTTTTCACCCTTTTCCATTCAAGATCGAGATATGAGACCATATAAAAAAGCCTTCTCACCCCACAATGACACTACTTTTCACTAGGTCAAAGGGGCGAAAAAGCTTTGTTTTTCGCGGTACCACCCTTGTTCACGGCAAATCATGCTGCCGTCTCATGGACATCTTTCGTCCATTTTGGTAACGAGTGAAGCAATGTCACTCGGCCTGCCCTACTATCATTTCAAGCAGACACTCAGAGGTGAGTTCACTTTAGAAAGTAACACCGGTTTTCAGCTAGCACCGGCTCTCTGTAGATACTGACTCTAAAGCTACTATTCCTCTTCAACGTTTATCGATATCTATTTAGCTTGCGTGAATGTTTTCATCTGCAAAGACTACTTTTTCTCCTTCTTCAACGACTCGCTTACGGAATTGTTCAAGAAGTTTGTTTGTGTGGAATCCTGGCTTTCCTTCACCGATTGTACGGCCGTCAACTTTGACAACGGCTATGACTTCAGCTGCGGTTCCTGTCAGGAAGACTTCTTCAGCTGTATACACATCATGTCTTGTGAATGGTTCTTCTTTCACTTCGTAGCCTAGGTCTTCTGCAATCTCCATGATGGCATTTCTTGTGATGCCTTCAAGTGCGCCGATATAACCTGGCGGTGTATAAAGCTTGCCTTTTTTATAAATAAACACGTTGTCCGCAGAACCTTCTGCCACGTACCCTTGATCGTTCAGCATCAGCGCTTCACTTACACCAGCCATTTGGGCTTCGATTCGGACAAGAATGTTATTCAAATAATTTAATGATTTCACTTTTGGACTGAGTACATCCGGACGATTTCGTCTCGTTGGTACTGTCACAATATCAATACCTGTTTCATATAGGTGCTTTGGAAAGATGGCCAGCGGCTCTACAATGATCACTGTGTTGGCTCTCCCGCAGTTGTTAGGATCTAAACCAAGATCACCCGCTCCTCTTGAGACGACAAGACGGATGTAAGCATCCTTTAGGCCGTTCCTTTCAACTGTATGAATCATTTTTTCAGTGAGTTCCTCAAGTGAATATGGAATGTTCAGCATAATGGATCTGGCGGAATCATACAGGCGGTCTAAATGCTCTTTCATTCGAAAGATATTTCCGTTATACACGCGTATTCCTTCGAAAACACCGTCACCATATAAGAAGCCATGATCATAAACTGAAATTTTCGCATCCTCTTTTTTCACGAGTTCATCGTTTAAAAAGATCCACTGTTCCTTTTGGTCTTCCATTTTCAGTGAGCACCCTCTCTTTCAATCAAAAAGTAGTTGAATTTTCAGACACTTAATTTTGAAGTTTCTCACGCATGCTCTGCGTGTTTGTTTGCTTTTGTTGAACCCATCTTACGTCGCTTTCCATGCAGTGTCAACAGCATTTTTAAAATTATTAGACAATTTAGACTAATCAAAATAAAATGTATACGCTTACACCTTTGCTAGACAAGGAATAAAAAAACTTTAATTTTTTTGTATTTTCTCTTCAATTTATTTACTTTACATGAACGGTTTTCTTTTGAACAAACTTTTGTGATATTTTTTCACATGGTTTTTGATGAATGTTGTCAGATTTCATCTCTTTTGTTTTTTCATTCGGAATGCCTTTATAAAGCGTTTTCCTATCAAATTATGATAGAATGAGAGCATCTTATAGAAGGAGGGCAACACATGGCTAACATCAGAGGTTATATCGGAACGTATACTAAGGGAGACAGCAAAGGAATCTATTCTTTTACATTAAATACGGACAAGCAGCAGATTGAACAAGTAGAAGTGGCTGCAGAACTTGAAAATCCTACATATTTAACTGTCTCAGATTCTCAAAAGTTTGTGTATGCTGTTGTGAAAGAAGGAGCACAGGGCGGTCTTGCTGCGTATCAAATTGATGCCGACACCGGCGCACTTCGTTTCATCAACCAAGAGCTTGCCGATGGGGCTTCTCCTTGTCACGTCAGCGTGGACAGTCAAACGAAAACGGCGTTTACAGCAAACTATCATAAAGGAACAGCAGAAATGTACGAAATTGACGCTGAAAACGGCTCAGTGATCCGCACACTGTCACAGGCGCAGCATGAAGGCACTGGACCAAACGAAGACCGTCAAGAAAAACCGCACACTCACTTTATGGGTTTGACACCTGATGAACAATTTGCAGTGGCTGTTGACCTTGGCACAGACGGAATATATACGTATAAGAAAGAAAACGGCAAACTTGAGCTTGCCCATACATTTGAAACAAAACCAGGAAGCGGCCCTCGTCATATCACATTCCACCCAACGAAACAGGTGGCATATGTCATGACAGAGCTCAGCTCAGAGGTTATTGTGCTTCGTTACTTTGAAGACGGTCATTTTGAAGAGATTCAAACGATTGCAACCATTCCAAGTGACTTTACTGAGAACAATCAAGGTAGCGCAATTCATGTCTCTTCAGACGGCAAATTTGTATATGCAGGAAATCGTGGACATGACAGCATCGCAATTTTCAAAGCAGATGCGAACGGCAAATTAAGCCTTGTCGAGATCGCTTCATCTGAAGGAAATTGGCCTAGAGACTTTGTTCTTGACCCAACAGAAGAATTTCTTGTCGGTTCAAACCAAGAATCTAGCAATCTTGTATTATACAAACGAAACAAAGAAACAGGACGACTCACTGTCTTACAATCAGACATCACCGTTCCTCATCCAGTTTGCGTGAAATTTTTAGGGTAATGAAAAAAAGCCTCCGTTTTGGAGGCTTCAGATTGTAGAGAAACTCATGTTTTTCTACAATCTTTTTTATTTTCATCGTAATGATGGTGGATAAGATTTAATGAAAAAGGCCTCCCACACACCTAGCCTAGCTTCGCTAGGTGTGTGGCAATCTTCTTCATGTTCTGACAGGCAGCTGTGAGAAGCACTTGCTCACTCACATTTTGTTTTCCCCTCAACCGGCAGTAGCGAAGCCCATGCAGTTGTTTTGAATCTGCAAAGCTTCGCTCTATTTTTTCTTTTCTTTTTTTGTATAGCTCTTTTCCAGCGGGAGACAGACGATTTTGTCTGACCTTTTCTTTATGTTCCTCCCACACATGTCTTGAGATGACCTTTTGATGATTTTTAGATCTTGTACAGTTTTCAAGAAAAGGACACGAAGCACATTTTTTGGGATCTGATTTGTAGAACCTATAACCTTTTCGATCAGTTGTGGTATATGAAAGCTTTTCACCATTCGGGCATATGTAGTGATCGTGTTCAGAGTCATACTGAAATTTCCACTTCTCAAATAATCCTCTTGTTGGATGAAAGCGTCTATGTGCGATAACACCAAAAATACGTCGATCGGATAAACCTTTACAGATTGGGGTTGTCAAATAACCAGAATCAAGGGCAACAGCTTCTACTTGAAAACCAAATCGTGCGATTTGGTGATCCAGTCGTTCAAGATATGGTACAGAATCGTGGACATTACCTGATGTGACATGAGCATCAGTGATGATATTGTACTTCATATCTGTTGTACGGTGGTCTAGGTAGAAAAAGCCTTCTGGCTTGTTTTCACGATAAAGATAGCCACTTTCAGGATCAGTCTTACTTTGACGAATGTCTTTTTCCGTTTTCACCTCCTCTTTTACCTTTAAGGGCTTTTTTCCGTGTGCCATCCGATCTTCTTGGATCGCTTCTTCTAAATCATTTATATAGTTCTGGGTATCTTGTTCAATCGTTTTTCTCGTATATTTATGTTTATTGGCATTGGCTTTAAGATGAGTTGAATCAGTAAAAAGAACGCGGCCTCCTACCATATCATGATTGATAGCTTGAAGCACGATCTCGTCGAAAATGTCTTGAAAAATTGTTGTATCTTTGAATCGAGTACGACGATTCCAGCTAATGGTCGAGTGATGAGGAACGGGGTCATTGATGTTCAAACCTAAAAACCATCTATACGCCATGTTATAGTAAATTTCTTTTTCAAGTTGTCTTTCAGAACGGATACCGTACAGGTATCCGATAAACATCATTTTGAACAAAATAAGTGGATCAAGAGAAGGGCGACCTTTATTCTCGCTATAATACGGTCTTACTTTATCTACGATAAATGAAAAATCAATGTACTGATCAATTTTACGAAGCAGGTGATCCTCTTCGACCAGTTGATCTAGCAATACAAATTCGGCTTCGTGCTGAGAAGAATTTCTAGTGTGGAACATGAGAAAAACACCTTCCTTTAGTATGCTTTTCTCTATTATAAAATGAGGGGATGGAAACTTTAAGGAAAAAATTAAAGCTGTCGAGATTTTCTCGACAGCCTGAGCCTCCGTTTTGGAGGCTTTTCTTTATGCAGACGGCATACCGCCATCCTCAAGCTTTTGATCAATAATAGACGTATCGGTTTTCTCACCAAACCACTTTGCCAGCCTGTCTTTCGCTTTTCCTTTGACATCATCATCAATATACATCGCCACTTGAAGCAGGGCAAATGTGATCGCTCCTAAATCATCTGTGTAGCCGACACCAATCAACGTATCGGGGATGAGATCAATCGGAAGGATAAAGTAGCCTAACGCGCCAATGATGAGGGTCTTCGCTTTAACAGGCACTTCTGGTTTTTGCAATGTATAGTAAAGTAATAGCACAGCATAGACAAGAGAGACCCCAGCTTTTTGTGCCGTCTTTTTTAACTTTTCCCAAAAGGCATGATCATTAAAATGCTTCTTCGAACGCTTTAATAGTTCTTTTTTCTCAGAACGATTCATTGTATCGCCTCCATATTCAGCATAGCCCTTTCACCCTATTTATACAGGAAATTCACTCATTCGACAAACAAAAAGCAGCAGAAAGCTGCTGCATTCTACTGCTCTTTGTAAAACTTTTCGATCGCCTTATCGATGTACACCCACCCTTTATAAGACACATGAATCGTATCCTTAAAGAAATATGGATCATACTCATGTGAAGTCAAATCTGCGACTTCATACCCGTTTTCTCGAATTTGACGATTGACCTTTTCATAATACTCTGTACGTCCCTCTTTCGGAAACCCAGTGTAGTCATACCATTTTCCGTTGACAGGAATCGTCACAAACAAAGGCTTCGCCCCTGCCTGTTTTAAAATATCCAGCATGATCTGAAAATCTTTGTATTCTGGTGATTCGGCATAAGAATGACCTTGGCGGGAATCCTTCATCTTACTCATAATCGGCTTTAGTTTACGGTCATACAGTCTCTGATCCATATAGAACGGGTTATCCCCTGCTTTTTCCGCAGCTAATACACTCGCTTCTTTTTCAAGTTCAGTCCAAGACTTCCCTTTGACTGAAGGAGACGGACGAAGCTCGCGCTCATGCCCCGATCCAATCGTATAGTACATGTCTTTCTTTTGAAGCATCCCATAATACATTTTCGCAATAGGAGAAATCGCGCGAAATGCGAATTTGTTCCCAGAAAGCTCTGCTTTAAAAAGCTCTGTAATCACCATGTCGTCCTTCACTGCTTTAAACGTCATGATTCTTTTCATCAGCTCTTTTTTTACAGCCGGATTAATTTCTTTATTATAGGCAAGATTCAACGCTTGAAGCGCTGAATAGTTAGGTGCAAAGTGATTCTCGTCAGATCCCCATTTCACAAACCACTGTGGGGACACGATAAACACAAGCTTTTTCCCTTTTAATTCATCCATATGCGCTGCGAAGTTCATGGCATGGATTAATGATTGTGATCCACCTTTTCCAATAAGATAAGGTGTAAACCCTTGATTGTTCTCATGAAAGAAATTCGAAGGGTGATATGGATCAAAACGTGATAGTTCAGAAGATCCATAGATCGGCAAATAAGTTGGATCTTTTAGCATTTCATCTTGTAAATAAAGCCCTTGGAACATCTCTGGATCTAACTCTGTGGCTGACTTTTGTAATTTGTCTTTTGGGATCAGATGTAAGAGCCATGCATTTGGTACAAGAAGAACACCAATGAATAGAACAGCCGCCAAAATAAGCGGCCCAAAAAAACGCTTTTTCATTACTTCATCTCTGCCAGCTGCTCAGCAATGTGATTCGGCGTATCCCACACATCACGATCGAACTCTGTAATCGGAACAGTAATTCCTAGATGATTTTCAATCGCCATGAGCAATTCAACTGTACCAAATGAATCAAGAAGACCTTCCTCAAAAATCGCAATCTCTGGATTTTCTTTCACAACATCGTCCTGACAAACCTCTGCAATAATACCATATACTTGATTTTTAAATTCCATAATTTTCTACTCCCTTAATCATTAATGATGAAATGGTTTTCCTGAAAAAATATAAAAGCCGAAACAAATCACATGGAATGTAATTATGATCGAAACAACAGCTGTGACCTTATTATCCGGCCACCATTTGTGCTTTTTATTCCATTTCTCAAATAAATTGTAACCGGACATGACAACCGCATGGTACAGTCCGTAAATAATATATTGAAGGGCGAGTCCATGCCAAGCACCCATCAATAGAAAGAGAACAAAGTACCCGATATTCGATACGGCCATCCGGTTCTTCAACCACTTCTTTTTTGTCATAAAGAACACAAATCTCATAAACACATAGTCTCTGAACCAGAAGGATAGCGACATATGCCAGCGATTCCAGAAGTCTTTAATATTTCGGCTGAGAAACGGCTTATTAAAGTTTTCTGGTGATTTGATGCCCATGATATAACTCACACCCACAGCAAACGCTGTATATCCAGCAAAGTCAAAGAACAAATACATACTGTAGGCATACATATACGTTAACTGCTGAACAAAGTGGCTGCTGCCAATATAATGAATATTCATCAAAATATATGTGTGAATCAGATAGCCAATAATGAATTTATATAGGAAACCAATAAAGATTTTATGAATCCCAGCATATAGAAGGTCACTGTACACTTCCTTTTCAGGCGGTGTATCCATATCCTTTTCAAACCGGCGGTATCGATCGATTGGACCTGATGAAATCGTCGGGAAAAAGACGATGAAATATACCAAACGGTGAATCGAGATTTTCTTTTTAATCAAGCCGTCTCTCGTCTCAATAATTAACTGGACACCTTTAAATGTTAAGTACGAGATTCCTAAAAAGCTGAGCCAGTTCATTGGCGGCGGATGATGCGGATGATGAGTTAAAAAGAACGGCAAGATTTTTGATAACACAAGCGGCAAAATAGATGCCACAACCGCCATATAGAAAACAGAAGCTTGATTTGCCTTTAACCGGTACGCAATGTACAGGCGGATGATCAACACTTGCCACACCGTAAACAAGAAGAGCAGCAGAGCCCCATGTGCATCTTTTGAGAAAATAAGCGCCAGCGCTACAACTGTTGCAAACATGTTGTAGCCTTGCATTCTTTTGCCACGAAGACCGAGAATCATTGTCGGCAAAAGGAGAATACCAATCAGAATGAAGAAAAAGAATGAACTAAACGGAATCATAGAAGAACCTCTTTCGCGATTCTTTTACGGTCAACCTTCCCGTTAGGTGTCATGTACAGCTGCTCAAGATAGACAAATTTTCTCGGAATCATGTACGCAGGGAGTGAATCCGCCATTTCTTTTTTTATCGCACTTGTCAGCTGATATTCTTTTTCAAATGAATGCTCTGATGGGACAATCGCTGCAATTAAGTACTCCACATGTCCGTTTGGTTGGAACGGAACAATCACACAAGCATTGACATAGGTTGTCTCGCTCACATGGTATTCAATTTCTTCAAGCTCCATCCGGTATCCATGCAACTTGATTTGATAATCAAGACGGCCGTGGCATGTAATTAAACCATCCTGCTTCACACCTGCATCACCTGTGCGGTAAGCAGGGCGGCCTTCGTATTCAAAGAACACTTGATCCGTTAAAGCTTGTTCACCTAAGTAGCCTTTACTGACGCTTGGCCCCACGATGACAATTTCCCCTTTTTCTCCATCTAGGAGCGTCTGACCTTCTTCATCTAAAATGACGATATCTGTATCAGGTTTGGCATAGCCCACTGGTAAAGAATCGTGCTGATCGACAACCTCCTTCGTCACTTCAATCGATGTGATGGCAACAGTTGCTTCAGTTGGACCGTACGTATTAAAGACCTGCGCCTTCGGAAAACGCTCAAGGAGTGCACTTGCTACAGATACAGGAAGCGCCTCACCGCAGAAAAGGAAAACGTTCAGCTCTGGTAAAAGCTCCCCTGTAAAGGAAGGGTCCATTAAGCACATTTGGACAAAGGACGGTGTGGATGTCCACACTTCAACGTCAGATTGACCAAGTGCTGCAAACATATCCTTCGGCTTATTGACAAGATCTTTCACTAAACAATAAAGCGTGCCGCCTGATTGTAGCGCTGGGTAGAGATCCATCACTGATAGGTCAAAAGAAAACGGTGCTTGATTTAAGAACGTGCGTCCCTCTCCGATTGGAAAATCGCTGCACATCCACTCTGTAAAGCTTTCTAAATTACTGGCCGTTACCTGAACGCCTTTCGGTTTACCGGTACTGCCTGACGTATAAATGATATAAAAGACATCATCACCTTGCACCCACTGCGTGGATGGCGGTGCTTCTTTTTCAAGCGCTAAAAGCGATGATGCACTCTTCACATGAATGTGTTCTTCTACATCCAGTACAGCCTGCTCATTTGCACAAATCAATAGACTCGCTTTTGAGCTTTCAATAATTGAGACAATACGCTCAGCAGGTATTGAGATATCAACTGGAATGTAAGGTCTGCCTGATTTCACACTTCCTAAGAAAGAAATCAGCATCTCTGGCTCCATATGACCGTATACAATGACAGGTGCACTGTCAACTGCAACCGCATCAATCGCCCCCGCCATTTGGTCTGATAGACGCCAAAGCTCATCATATGTGATCGAAGCGTGTTGAGAAACAAATGCTGGCTGTGTCGGTTTCGTTTGTTGGTATTCAAGAATCGTGTGTAATAGTTTCATCGTTTACTCTCCAATTAAAAATCGTTGTAAATGAATGATCCCGTATTCGCTGTATGGAATCCGTAAATAAAGAACAATAATAGCAAAATAAGTAAGTAAAAACTTGTATATCCTATCCATTTTACAGACTTATTTTCTGATAGCTTTTTGAATAGCATATTGATAACCTCTTTTCTTTTGACACTTATAAAGACGCATGGATCATCCAAAGGTTTCATATCAAACCATAAAAATCTTAAGAAATAACGAAGAAAAGATGTCCAAAGTATGAAGGTGTGATTAGGCAAAGCTGTATTATTGTAACAAAAATTTAATGTATTTGAAATGAAATGGAAGCTTAAATTTGCCTTAAAATTGGTGAAAACTGTCGAACAAACGCAAAAACCACCTAGTTTGACTAGATGGCTTTGATTTCATTTACTTCGAAATTTTGCGCGAATTTATTTGTCTAAGGAATATCTTTCAATGGCTTCTTCTGGAGATGTTTCTTTATCAAATACAAGATAACGACTATAAACTTCTTTTAAATGTACTGATTCTTCAATACATTTGACCCTCACCCTGAATGGTTTGAATGATCTTTTTTTCAGCTTCATTAAAAAGTAAATCAGAAGTTTTTAAGATTATAGAATTTCACTTGACAAGTTCTTTATTTTTGATGATAAGTCAGGAATGGAATTCAATAATCTTTTAGTTAATAGTTGAGGCCCCTCACCAAATATTATGAGGGGTCTCATTTTCTATTTTATTCTTCTAATCCTGCTTTAAAAATATCAGATGCATTTAACCCTTCCGGTAAACCAACCGCTAGATTATCTATTAGTTCTTGCCATACCTTAATTTTATTTTCTTCGTTAACAATAACATCAGCTCCTTGACCTTTCCAATACTCTTGAAGTTTATCTAATTCTATTTCGCTTAATATTTTTTCAATTTTTTTGGCATTAACATATAGTTTACCATATACTTTAGGAATTATTTGTGGTTCTCCGCACACCTCAATATTCGCTTTACCACCTGCACTAAAAGCATCTCTCAATGAGGAACTGACAATTTGATACTCTTGTAAGAGATAAACAGACAGGTTTAAATACTTTGTTGAGCTATTTGAGAAAACCTCTGGAAACAGAGCCATTCCCTCAGCGATAATATTTTGCTTTTTGTACTCCTGTAATTTTCTAAATTCCTTAACTCTTGGACTTACACTTTCTTCTTCGTCAAGCCACCATAAAGACTCTCCTTCACCGAGTGTACTCCGAACATAATCTTTTAGCACTTTGGATTTTTCTAATGAATTCATTGCTTTGAATTCTCCATATGTAATACCTATTTTATGTAAAATAGATTCACCACTTCCAACCTCCATATTCAGGAAAAACCTTGGTGAATGTGTTACTTTTATATCGGCCAAACAATCCTCATAATATCTGTGTATAACTTCAATTTTTTTCCCAACCTTACGACCAAAGAACGTGTATATTTGATCTGTTACTTCTTTCCTCAAAGTACCTTCAAAAATACTATTACCCGTAGATTCCCACTTCTCACTTTTTGTGTATTTAACCTCAATACCAAAAGTTTCTCCTATAACGATATCCGGAAAGCTCTGAACTCCTGTCTGTATTACACTAATTCCATAGTTGTTAGAAATTTCTTCAATAACTAATGTTACATAGTTTTCGAACTTTGTACCGGAATCAATGTTTGAAAGGTCTAATTCACTTTCTATCTTTTGCTTTGCTAATTCTAGAATTGTTTCAATTGTACTTTGGTTCGTTGACATTGGTTCCCCTCTCCGTAATCCATTAAGTCAGTTAATTTAATAGGTTCCTCACATATTTTATTTAATGCTTGAATTATATGGTTTAGAGTTTCAAGTTCTAACCTTTTTGTATTTCCATTACACATATCGTTTATAGTATTTGGCCTAACACCTGCTAAATGTGCAAATTGTGTTCGTGAGTATTTATGTTGTTTTAATAGCTCGTCTAATTTAAAATAAATCATAAACATTCTCATTCCCTATTGATTTATAACTCCAGGAGTTATATAATAAAATTGAGGTAGTTTTTCTATCTAAAGAATTGTATAAGTATGTTAATTTAATTCTATTATATCTGAATTACTAAAATAATCAAAGAATATAAGGGTGAAAATATGTATAATGTCGTTTCACTATTTAGTGGTTGTGGTGGTCTTGATTTAGGATTTCGTGGAGACTTCGAATTCTTAGGAAGAAACTATGACAGAAACTTATTTAAAATAATTTGGGCTAATGATATTTTCAAGCAAGCTGTTGAAAGTTATCGACTTAACATAGGAGATCATATAATTGAAGGTGACATTCAAGATCTTCTCAACAATAACCCTGAGATGGTTCCTACTGAGGCTGACGTAGTTATTGGAGGTTTTCCTTGCCAAGATTTTAGTATCGCTGGAAAACGTCAAGGAATAACAGTAAACCGAGGTAGATTGTATCTCCAAATGAAAAGAGTTATTGAGCGAATTGCTCCCAAAATATTTGTTGCAGAAAACGTTGAAGGCTTAGTTAATATGGAAAATGGTTTAATACTTGAAACAATTAAAAATGATTTGAGTTCAGTTGATCACAATGGTGAAATTGTTAATTATAATGTTACTCATCATTTATATCACGCTGCTGACTATGGTGTACCTCAAATTAGAAAAAGAGTTTTTATTGTGGGTGTTAGATCAGATATAGATGTTGAACATATTCCACCAATTCCAACTACATCGGATAATCCAGTAACTTCTAGACAAGCAATCGATGATTTATGGGATATGGAAGTAAACTCTAATGTTCCAAACCACACTCAAATATCTAAAGCAAAGTTTTATCCCGGAAGACGTTTGCAAGGTAATTCTCAAATAAAAGAAGACCAACCTTCAGTTACAATTCGAGCAGAACACCACGGTAATATTGAAGGTCATTATCGTTCAACTAATCCAGAAGACCCAGAAAACATGTTGTTTTGGAGACGATTAACAGTTAGAGAATGTGCTAGAATTCAGTCTTTCCCTGATAACTTTGTATTTCAAGGTTCAGCTACTATGACTTACAAGCAAGTTGGTAACGCTGTTCCACCGGTTCTTGGTTGGCATATAGCTCAATCCGTACAACAAGTACTGTTGAATGCAGAAAAGTTAAAATTTGATGATAATAAAACACAAATAGCAATGAATCTTTAACCGCCGTATTTTGGCGGTTATTTGTTTTAAAAAAGACTGTCCATTTGACAGTCAATCCGGATGTAATTGTTTATTGTACGTCTATTGCCGCTCATCTTTATTTGCTTAGCCATGGTTTCGAGAGCATCAGAAATCAACATTAAGTTATTTGTTACCAACAAGCTAATTTATTTTAGCTTTAGGAATTGTGTAGTTACTTCCAGTTAAGCTGTCTAAATCATCTTTTTTTGCTCACAACAAAAAACCTCCTATATCAAAAGTGATATAAGCCAATAACAGGTGTAATTTCTTACGTCACCGTTATACTGACCATTTCACTATACGATATAGAAGGTTGATTTGACGGGCTTTAGCACCCGATTTATTATACGTCCCAGGAGAGATTCGAACTCCCGACCGACGGCTTAGAAGGCCGTTGCTCTATCCTGCTGAGCTACTGGGACATGTTGATATGTAGCGTGCTGAGCTGTATTACCTCAACGACAAGATTTATTATATTACTATTGTTCTTTAAAGTCAACGGTTTTTCGAAAGTTTTTTCATAAGGGGCAAATGCTGCACCCTTATGAAATACCTTCCAATGTGACAGTGTTTTCGAGGTCTGGTATGACGTGACCTTCGTCCGTGTAAAATTGCACGTTTGCTTCGCTTCCATCTAGTGTCAGTATAGCATAGCTGCGCTCTTTGCGCACTCTTGGTAGGTGCACGCTGCCAGGGTTAATGAGCAGCTTTCCTCTTAGCAGTTCACTGCCTGGGATGTGCGAATGGCCAAAGCAGATAATGTCTGCGCCTAGCTCTTCTGCACGGTAGTAGACTTGAAGCAAGGATTGTTTGATGCCATGCAGATGTCCGTGAGTGAGAAATAGTTTTCCGCCTCCATCCAGTGGGAGCAGGAGTTCTTCTTCAAAATCGCCCATAAAGTCACAATTTCCTTTGACGACTTTGTATCCTTCGAGTGCTGGATGGTTCGTTTCGAGTTCTGAGTCTCCGCAGTGAATCATCATGTCTACTTCAGCTTTATGCCGTTTGGCAATGGTTTGAAGCTCGTCTGTGAGTCCATGACTGTCACTAATGATGAGTATCTTCATGGCTTCATTCCCCCTTATTCATTTGCGTCTAGCAGTGATGAAAGCTTTTGAAGCGCGACCGCTCGATGGCTGATCTTGTTTTTCTCCTCTGGTGATAGCTCGGCCATCGTCTGGTCTTTGTCTTTGACGATGAAAATTGGGTCGTATCCGAAGCCGTTGTCTCCACTTGGTTCTTCTGCGATGAAGCCTTCTACTGATCCTTCTACCGTCTTTGTTTCTTTGCCCGGTATGCTGACAGCCAGAGCACATCTGAATCTGGCTGTGCGGTCTTCTTTGTCAATGCCTGTAAGCTCGCTCAGTACTTTTTTGACATTCTCAGCATCGTTTTTATGCTCGCCCGCATATCTCGCTGAATAGACGCCCGGTTTCCCGCCAAGATAATCAATTGATAGACCGGAATCGTCTGCAATCACCATTTCACCTGCTTTGGCCTGAATCGCCTCGGCTTTGATGACCGCATTTTCTTCAAAGGTATGTCCTGTTTCTTCAATCTCTTCTGTAAAGCCAATGTCTGCTAGTGTTTTGACCGTGAACCCCTTTGGCTCAAGAATGGCTTTGAATTCTTTCGCTTTGCCCTGATTGTGCGTTGCGATGATGGCTGTTTTCATCTTGATCAAACCCTTCTCTTTATTCGAGGACGTTTCCTGTCACTGCTTTTTGCTTTTCGATTAGTTCTTTGATGCCTTTTTCCGCTAAGTCAAGCAGTCCGTTTAGCTGTTCTCTTGAAAATGTCGCTTCTTCGCCTGTGCCTTGAAGCTCAACAAAGCGTCCAGCGCCTGTCATGATGACATTCATATCTACTTCAGCTGAAGAATCTTCTTCATAGTTTAAATCTAACAGAAGCCCCTGTTTAGAATCAATTCCGACGGATATCGCGGCTAAATAATCAGTGATTGGATTTTGTTTCAAAGCTCCTTCTGATTGAAGCTTTTGAATCGCTAGTGTCATGGCGACAAATGCACCTGTGATAGACGCCGTGCGTGTACCGCCGTCTGCTTGAATGACATCACAATCAATCCAAATGGTGCGTTCACCAAGCTTTTCTAAGTCAACGACTGCGCGGAGTGCTCGTCCAATTAAGCGCTGAATTTCCATTGTCCGTCCTGTGACTTTGCCTTTAGAAGATTCTCTCATTGTTCTTTGTGCGGTTGCTCTAGGAAGCATGCTATATTCTGCTGTAATCCAGCCTTTTCCTTCTCCTCTTAAAAAAGGAGGTACGCGGTCTTCGATGGATGCGTTACAAATCACCTTCGTATTTCCCGCTGAGATTAAGACAGAGCCTTCTGGATGCGTAATGTAGCCTGCCTCTATTTCAATTTTTCTTAATTCGTCGTATTGTCTTTCATCTAATCTCATGTTTTACCTCCGTTACAATATACATTCCGCGCGGGTGTCAGCGGGGTTCTCCTACTAACTTTGACAACCTCGGCTTGTTCTAACCGCTTGGAATAAAAAAGAGGCAGCGAATGTGCATGCCTCTTTTTCTCCATTATATCAATGTGTGACGTTAAAAACTACCTGTATTCACTTGTTCTGGTCTTGAAACCGGCTTTGTGAGCTCTGCCCCTTTTTCGTTCACAAGCTCTGCCTTTCCGTTTACCTTCACAGATACGCTTTTCACATCCGGTAGCTCTGTTAATGTTAGCACAATGCTATCAAGAACTTTTTGTGAAATGACCTTTTTCTTTTCATCTGCGCTGCCAAAAATAGATTCATTGAAATCAAGGGTCACATGGCCGTCTTTTACTTTTGGTACGTCATTCAGCTTCACATCTCGATCAAAGTCTGTGAGCAAATGACTTGTTTTGCTTGGCCCAGAGACGAGCTCGTCAATGGCTGCTGTAATTGGATCATCTTCATCTTTTGGGGCTCTTGTTGTGACAGGAACGTAGTACGTCTGTTCATCAGATTCAGCTAAATAGTAGACGGTGACTGGCTTTGTCGCCGTCATATCAGCGGCTGCTTCGTGCTGAATATTAATACCGTCCTCCCTGCTTAAATCATCTGAGATCGGTGTCCCATTTACAGGCATTTCTTTTAATTCATGTCCATTCATCTTCAATTTGACTTTGGCTACTGAATCAAACTGTGTTAACGTCCAAGTGACAGATTGCAAAATGCGCTGTTCGTCTTCTTTTTTATAGTTTTTGAATTCATTTGAAAAATCAACCACCGCTGTGCCATCTTTAATATCGACAGATACGCTCGTGTCCGCCGGCAGCACGGCTCTAAATCCATTTGGCATCAGGTTGGAGATCGGCCCACCGTCTACGAGATATTCAAGTGTTTGTTTGGCACTTCCTTCGTTTTTCGGCAGCGGAATGGATTGAGAGACGACATAACCGTTTTTATCAATTAAATATAATTCTCTCATGACTGTATCTGCTTGCTTCTCTTCTTTTCCTTCTTTGGCTGTTTGTTTCTCTTCTTTATTCTCTTTCACAAAAGTGACGTTTTGTGGTGGATCAATCTCTGTTTTCGCTTGGTCTGTTTGAAACAATCCGCATCCTGACAAAAGCATGGCTGACGCAATACACGTAACAGCTGCTGTAGATCCCTTTTTCAGCATACTTCACCCTCCTCTAGTAGTTTGTACTACTATGTATACGAGCTCCTCTAGAGGATTAGACCCTTTTCATAAAAAAATAACCCACTCCAATGAGAAGCGGGTTATTGCTGATATACTTTTTCGAGCGACACGGTTTCGACCTTCCCTGGCAGGTAGCCAAACCAGTCGCGCGCGATATTTTGAAAATTTTGCTGCTGCCCGGTTGTGTAAAATGTATGAACAGGCGCTTCCTGAGAAGCATTTAAAAGCCCTTTATATGAAAGAATTGTACTCGCTTCTCTAGCTGTCTCATCCCCTGATGAAATGATGTTCACACCACTGCCCATAAAGCGCTGAATCGGCTCTTTTAAAATCGGGTAGTGCGTACAGCCAAGAATGAGCGTATCAATTCCTGTTTCTTTCATCGGTTCAAGAGAAGCTTTCACCACTTCATCTGCTGTATGATCTAAAAACGTACCGCTCTCCACAAATGGAACAAGCATCGGACACGCCAGACTTTGAACGGTTAGTCCTGCTTTTAGAGATAACAGCGCTTCTTTATAGGCCTCGCTTTTGATCGTATTGGCTGTGCCGATGACGCCAATATGCTGGTTGTTTGTCACCTTGATCGCAGTGCGGGCTCCAGGCTGGATCACGCCAATGACCGGGATATCAAGCGTTGCTTTAATTTCATCAAGCGCAATCGCCGTCGCTGTATTGCATGCAATAACAAGCATTTTAATATGGTGATGTCTTAATAGGTAGTGCGCCATTTCCCATGTATATTGAAGAACCTCTTCTTCTTCCCGCGGGCCGTATGGACACCGTTTTGTATCGCCTACATAGATGATTTTTTCTTTTGGCAGTTGTCTCATGATTTCCTTCGCAACGGTTAAACCGCCTACGCCGGAATCAATAACGCCGATTGGTTGATCCAACAAAATCGCCTCATTTTCTTTTCATTTGCTGCTGTAGTTTCGTTAAAGATTGATTGAAAACGATGGCTTCTTCTTCTGAGAAAGCCCCTAGAAGTTCACTGACGTATTCTTGGCGTTTGACAATCACTTCTTGAATGATCCGCTCGCCTTCAGGCAATAAATGAATGCGAACCACACGACGGTCAGACGGATCTTTGACCCGTTCGACAAGTTCACTTTTTTCCATTCGATCAATTAAATCGGTTGTCGTGCTGCAAGCCAAATACATCTTTTGTGATAGCTCACCTATTGTCATATCTCCGAATTCATAAAGCCACTGGAGCCCTACAAATTGAGGAGGTGTAATCGTATATTGATTTAGAATTTCTCTACCTTTTTGCTTAATAATTGCAGCAATATGGCGCAATGATTTTTCAATTTCTGCAACATGGCCTGACTCATTCGTTTCCATTTTCATTGATACCTCACTATAGCATCTCACTTTGTTTAAAACGTACATTCCTATTTTCCTCGTTTTTCAAAGAAAATGCAAGAAGAGACTCATGGAAACCATATAGAAATAACCGGCTCCTCCCTGGTGCGGAAGGAAAACCGGCTGACGTTAGAGCTCTAGCTCACCCATACGCAGAAGCTCGACTACGGCCTGTGAACGACCTTTGACTCCTAGCTTTTGCATGGCATTCGAAATATGATTTCGAACAGTCTTTTCACTAATAAAAAGCTCGCTTGCAATTTCTTTTGTTGTTTTATCTTGGACGAGCAATTCGAATACTTCTCTTTCTCTTTTGGTTAATAGCGGCTTGGATTGAAACTCTTTCTCCTTCAAGTATTGTAACCCTCCTTGCTAAGGTGAGAGCTCTAGTCTCTATAGAATGGGATTCTGTATAGTCGAGATATCATATGCCGGGTGCTTAAGGTAGGTGACGTTAAAATCGAGAATTCCCGCAGATCAGCGTCCAATTTCTTACGCTTCAAGCAGTACAAAAAAGAACGAGTCTTATGTGAAGACATCGTCCTTTTTCAAACGGGTCATTAAGTACGATATGTAGCACAAGTGTGACCATGACAGCAATCGTCAGAAAGAAGTTGATCCACATTCAATTGGGTTTCTTCATAGTCTTGACGATATAAGACTAGATGGTTCAGCCTTGTATGAAGCAAGAAGCAGACTATGTTTCGTCTGCTTTTGTCCATTTTAGCGTGGTGCGTCAATATCTCCAGCAGAATGGGCTTTCATATGCCCTTGATCATCTTTTAGCTGCAAATGACCGTCTTGGTTGACCCCGCAGCAAATGCCTTCTTGCCATGTTTGTTTTTCACGATCTAATGAGATACGAAGCGGTTGATTCAAACGGAATAACCGTTTGTTGTAGAGGGAAGTGAGGGTTCCAAATCCTTCATGCTGCCAGCGTGTATAGTATTTTTCAAAAGCCGCTGTCAGTTCTGTCACAAGCTTTTCGGCTTTCACCTCTGCAAGCTCTGATAAGCAAATGGTTTTGTACGGGACATGCTCCGGCTTTGTTTCTACATTGATGCCAACACCGATATAGATGGCGCTGCGGTCTGCTTCAATTAATGTGCCAGATACTTTTGCTTCATTAATCAGAATATCATTTGGCCATTTGATTGCCAGCCGGTCCTCTGCTCTCATGAGTGGTTTGAGTACATCATAAATCGCTAGTGCCGTCATTGGGGCAATCGTTGATTGGGTAGAGAGATCTTTTGGCGGCTTTACCGTCATGGTAACAGCCACATTCCCTGTAGGTGTTTCCCACGGTCTGCCCAGCCTGCCTCTTCCTGCTGTCTGCTGACGGGCATAAACAGCAAATAAAGGCGTTTCTCCTTGCTGTATGAGCCTTTTCGCTTCATTATTTGTACTATCAATGGTGTCATATTGAAAAATCTTCATGTGCTCTCCTTTTGTTTCTTCTTGATATGATCCTTTTATTATAACAAAACGATGCATACGCCCATGATTCTTTAATTTCGTTGAGCCTGAAATGTCTCTTTTTCTTCTTCCGTAAATGGAACAGATGCACCTGTGTCTTTGCTAATTTGCACCATTGTCACAGAGCCCGTAAAGCACGGTTCCTGCTGTTCATTTTCTCCTAAGTAATGCAGGATGAGTGAGCTAGATCCAACCTTTTCAGGCTTTACATACACACGCAGCCTCTCGCCGATCTCCACCTGCTTGATGTAATCACATTGCAGGTTTGCCACGACTGTGATGGTCTCTTTGACCCGCTTCATTCGTTTGTCCACAATTCCCGTTTTTTGAAAAAAGGCAATCCGTGCCTCTTCGAAATACACGAAAGGGGTGACATTGTTCATGTGACCAAACATATCCGTTTCTGAAAAACGGACGGTTGTTTCCACATAAAATCGAAACGATGCCCTCCACTCTTCAAACGGTTCTTCAATATATGACGGCATTCTCATTTGACCCACTCCTTATTCGCAAACAAACGCCTCTCCCGTATTGGAAGAGGCGTTTGTTATGTTTTTTGCATCCAGCCTCTTGTAAACACTCATCATGATTGGCAAGGAGGACTGAATGTGATGTTATTCTGCGTGATCGCTTCCGAAGAAGTTACGGAAAGCTTGTAATGTTGTATCTCGGTTAAGTGCTGCAATTGATGTTGTGAGCGGGATTCCTTTTGGACAAGCCTGCACACAGTTTTGGGAGTTCCCGCAGTTGGCAAGACCGCCATCACCCATAATCTCTTCTAGACGTTCAGACTTATTCATCGCACCTGTCGGATGTGCGTTAAATAGACGAACTTGCGAAAGCGGTGCAGGGCCCATAAAGGAAGACTTATCATTTACGTTTGGACAAGCTTCAAGGCAGACACCACATGTCATACACTTCGAAAGCTCATACGCCCATTGACGCTTTTTCTCGGGCATTCTTGGTCCAGGTCCAAGATCATATGTGCCATCGATTGGCACCCATGCTTTGACTTTTTTCAAGGAATTGAACATACGGCTTCGATCAACCTGCAAGTCTCTGACAACCGGGAAAGTTTTCATTGGCTGAAGACGGATCGGCTGCTCTAACTTGTCAATCAGTGCTGTACATGACTGACGAGGCTTTCCATTAATGACCATGGAACAAGCGCCGCATACCTCTTCAAGACAGTTCATATCCCAGTTAATAGCCGTTGTTTTTTCACCTTTTTTATTGACCGGGTTCCGTCTAATTTCCATGAGTGCGGAAATGACGTTCATATTCGGACGATATGGGATTTCGAATTCCTCATCATAAGGCTTGCCATCTGCTGTATCTTGACGTGTGATAATAAATTGAATCGTGTTTTGTTCACTCATCTTATTTCTCCACCTTTTTCTTCGAGTAATCTCGTTTACGAGGTGCAATTAACGATACATCGACGTCCTCATAGTGGAATGCAGGCTTTTGGTTTTTCCCTTTGAACGTAGCCATCGTTGTTTTTAGGAATTCTTCATCGTTTCTTTCTGGGAATTCCGGTTTATAGTGTGCGCCTCGGCTTTCATTCCGGTTGTATGCCCCGATCGTAATGACTCGTGCCAGCTGAAGCATGTTGTCAAGCTGACGTGTGAAGGCAGCGCCTTGGTTGCTCCATGATGCCGTATCGTTGATGTTGATATGCTTATATCGCTCCATCAGTTCTTCAATCTTCTGATCTGTTTTTAAGAGTTTGTCATTGTAACGAACCACTGTAACGTTATCCGTCATCCATTCTCCAAGCTCTTTATGAAGCACATAAGCATTTTCTGTGCCATCCATGCTAAGGATGTTGTCCCATTTCTCCTGCTCTTTCTTCACGGCGCTGTCAAATGTTGTAGAAGATAGGTCTTCTGCAGACTTTTCAAGACCGCTAATGTATTTCACAGCATTTGGTCCAGCGACCATTCCGCCGTAAATCGCAGAAAGCAATGAGTTTGCACCAAGTCTGTTTCCGCCGTGCATAGAATAATCACATTCTCCGGCAGCGAACAAGCCTTTAATATTCGTCATTTGATCATAATCGACCCATAATCCGCCCATTGAGTAGTGAACAGCAGGGAAAATTTTCATCGGAAGCTTGCGCGGATCATCACCCATGAATTTTTCATAGATTTCAATGATTCCGCCAAGCTTAATATCAAGCTCTTTTGGATCTTTGTGAGAAAGGTCAAGGTATACCATGTTTTCTCCATTGATTCCTAGCTTTTGCTCAACACATACGTCGAAAATTTCACGCGTTGCAATGTCACGCGGTACAAGGTTCCCGTACGCTGGGTATTTTTCTTCAAGGAAGTACCAAGGCTTCCCGTCCTTATATGTCCAAACACGTCCACCTTCACCACGAGCTGATTCACTCATGAGACGAAGTTTATCATCTCCTGGGATCGCTGTTGGGTGAATTTGAATGAATTCTCCATTTGCATAATGTGCACCTTGCTGATAAACGATAGATGCAGCTGATCCGGTATTAATCATAGAGTTCGTTGATTTACCGAAGACGATTCCAGGGCCACCTGTTGCCATGATAACAGCATCTGAACGGAAGGATTCGATTTCCATTGTCGTCAAGTTCTGCGCGACAATGCCTCGGCAGACTTCCTCGTCATCTAAGACAGCGCCAAGGAATTCCCATCCTTCATATTTCGTGACAAGCCCTGCTACTTCATAGCGGCGAACCTGCTCATCCAGTGCGTATAATAGCTGCTGACCTGTTGTGGCACCAGCATATGCTGTACGGTGGTGCTGTGTTCCCCCGAAGCGGCGGAAGTCCAGTAATCCCTCTGGTGTTCTGTTAAACATCACACCCATACGATCAAGTAAGTGGATAATGGACGGTGCTGCTTCACACATTGCCTTTACTGGCGGCTGGTTAGCTAAGAAATCTCCGCCGTAAACCGTATCATCAAAATGCTCATATGGTGAATCCCCTTCACCTTTTGTATTCACCGCTCCGTTAATTCCGCCCTGTGCACACACAGAATGTGAACGTTTCACAGGTACGATTGAAAATAGTTTAACAGCTGTTCCCGCTTCTGCTGCTTTGATAGTTGCCATGAGACCAGCTAAGCCGCCTCCGACAACGATGATGCTAGAATTACTCATTGTAGCCCCTCTCCCTCTTCTACTAATCTATTTCCTCTTAAACAAAAGCGAAAATTGCTCTTAGCCCTACATATGAAAGCGCTATAAATATACCTAATGTCACATATGTGGAGATTCTTTGTGAGCGTGGTGAAACCGTAATTCCCCAGCTGACAGCAAATGACCACAAACCATTAGCAAAGTGGAAAATAGTAGATAAAACGCCGACAATATAGAAACCTAGCATAAATGGAGAGCTTAAAATATTCGCCATCATGTCATAGTTTACTTCTGCTCCAAGCTGCGCTTGAATACGTGTTTCCCATACGTGCCAGGTGACAAAAATCAATGTAATGATACCTGTAATCCGCTGCAGTCTGAATAACCAGTTTCTTAAGTAATTGAAGCGAGACGTGTTGTTTTGTGCCGTAAAGGCTATGTACACCCCATAAACAGCATGATAGATCAGTGGTAAGAAAATCACGAACAGCTCAAGTGCATATCTGAATGGAAGCTGTTCCATAAAGTGTGCAGCTTTGTTAAACGCCTCTGGTCCATTCGTCGCAAAGTGGTTAATCACTAAGTGCTGTACTAAAAATAGACCGACCGGAATGACGCCAAGCAAAGAATGCAATCTCCGATAAAAAAATTCTTTGTTCCCCGACATTACTTTACCCCCTAGTAAAAAAAGTGCAATTGCTTGAAAATTGTCTTACCCCCGCTTCTTTCAAATGTAAGCACTTTATTCAAATTTATTGACAATTTCATTTTACTCCTATGTCAAAAAAGCGTCAAGAAACCGCGTACATAAATTAAAATTTTCCGAAATTTAAAAGTTTTAAATCAAAATTCGTTTTACTACAATAAGAATTTCTTAGACTTCTAGGGAAAACTCTGTCATCATATGCCCACATAAGCTATAATAAATTGTTGAAAGAGGGGAGCCGTACAATGAATAAATTTGAATCTAACTTAGAACAGCTAAAAGAAATTGAAGTCAATGGATTTGCCTACGAGCTGATACGCGAAGTTCTGCTGCCTGACATTCTTGGTCAGGATCATTCCTCTATGATGTATTTTGCGGGTAAGCTGCTTGCTCGTAAATTTCCTCAAGAGTCATGGGAGAAGATCCCCGAATTTTTCCATGATGCTGGATGGGGAACTCTCACGATGGTCCATTCTAAAAAACAGGAAATTGAGTTTGAGCTCGAAGGTCCACTTATAACGAATCGACTCACCTATCAAAAGGAGCCATGCTTTCAAATGGAAGCAGGTTTTATTGCTGAACAGATTCAGCTTCTCAATGAGTACGTGGCTGAATCCTATGAACAAGTAAAAAAGCGTGCTGATAAAGTCATTTTAACCGTTAAATGGGATTTAAGAGACCCTAGCTAACACTCTTTATGAAAGGCGAGGACTTCGTGTCACGCCTTTTTTATATGTCCTTCTATCATAGCACACACAGAACCTGGATTTCCCTTCATCAGAAAAACATCTACCCCTATTCGAAGTAGATGCTCCTTGCTCATTTTTTACTTTTTTGATATGCCGTTAAGTATTCCTTCACCTTTTCCGCATCCGGCTTTAACTCGTTCTTTGTTTCAACAAGCGGACTGACTGTGGATGAGGCCTTGTTTTTATGACCTTGATAGAAGTTAACGAATTCCTCTTGATTGATTGAGTAAAGGATGGCTTTTCGTAAATCCTCGCTTTTTGCCACTTCACGTTTAGACGTGTTAAATAATAGATAAGCAACCGCATTGCTCTGATTTTTTTGCAAGGCGAGCTTGCTATCTTTCTCAACCACATCATATTTTGTTTCAGGTATACCATTAAAAATATGAATTTCACCATTTCGAAGTGCAGATAGTGCACTATCAGGATTTTCAATAAATCGAACGGTGACTTGAGAAATGTTTGGCTCGTTCCCTGTGCCTTTCATATATGCAGGGTTTTTATAAAAAACGGCTTCATAATCGTTTTTATACGATAAAATGTATGGTCCGCTCGCAAACAATTGATTGTTATACATTTTCCCTTCTGTGATTGTACGCTGATCACCATATGGGATATCCTTTGCTGGATCAAAGGCATCTATATCATACGTGTTTACACGCTCTATTTGTTTCTTAGAAACAATTCCTGCTGATTGATGGGCTAAATAATTTAATACTTGCGGGAATGGCTCTGTTGTCGTGATCTTTACCACTTGATACGCACCTGCTTGATTGTCTGCATCTTTTTTATCTTTTACGAGCTTTTTCACCTTCTGTTGCACATCTTTTTCTAAATCTTCTTTGATCGTACCACCATTACCTGATATTGCTTTCAGTTCAGATAGATCGGTTACGACCTCTGCGCTTTTAATATGCTCATGTAATGAGTATGTTCGATGATCTGGTACTGCATTTTTATCCTTGGCTCGATTGAGCGAAAAGACCACATCATCAGCACCTACACGTTCGCCCGAATCCACTGCTTTTTTATTCTCCACCCTTGCAAAATGGATATCGTCTCTTAATAAGAAGTAATAATGTGTCTTATCTTTTGCTGCGGCATGATTCCAAGAAAGTGAACCTTTTGATGTGACTGTATCATCATCTGTCAAATTCACAAGTCTTACATACATATTGGTATTCAGTGTATTAATTGATCCATCATTGCCTTTAATCGGGTCAAGCGATGTAAGGGAAGCCAGCGCCTGCTGCGTGATGAGCGGATCTTTATTTCTTTTGGATGAATCGTTAAAATCAATTGATTCCCATGCAACTGCCCGAGATTTAGCCAGACGAACGGTCTTCTCATTGATCACTTCTTTATTCACACCTTGAGCTTTCAATGAATTATAAAGCGGCGCAATATAGGCCTTATCAAAGACTAGACGCTTTTCTAATTCTTGATACGTTTGAATGTATTCGTCAGACGTTTCTGTTGCTGCTGTGTCAATCAATTGATCGATTTGTTTATCTGACAAGATGCTGTTATCAGCACCCGTTTTAAATATACCTCGAACTGCATAATCAGGGTTGCCCGTCACAGTCGTCCAGCTCGAAAGAACGATGTCATAATTCCCCGCATCTTTTTGAGCTGTATAGCTACCGTAATCAGGCTGAATATTCAATTTGACTTTAAGTCCACTCTTAACCAATTGATCTCGTACGATATTCAGGTCATCTTCACTGCTACTCATTCCAAGTAATTCAATCGTTTCTTTCGACGCTTGACTCCCTTCCTCATTTCCTACACTTGACTTTGTATTGACACAGCCTGCTAATACGACAAGCAATATGATGAGCAATGATAATCCACTTTTTTTCATCGTATTTCCCCCTTGTTTTTTACATTTCATCTAATTTTGGATCTAACGCATCCCGTAATGCGTCACCTAAAAAGTTAAATGATAAGACAAGCATGATAATGGCGAGCCCTGGAAAAATTGCTAGATAGGCATGAGATTCTAGATAGGTACTCCCCGCTTTTAATATATTTCCCCATTCCGGAATATGAGGTTCAACGCCAAGTCCCAAGTAACTCAAACTACTTGTTGCAATCACTGCCGACCCAATTGTCAAAGTGGCTTTCACAATCATTGGCGCCAGTGAATTAGGGACAATTTCTTTAAAAATAATAGACCAGTCACTAGCACCTAATGCACGGGCTGAGTGAACATATTCTAAATTAGAAATCATCATGACATTGGCACGCATTGTTCTGGCATAGGTCGGAATCGCTCCTACACTAAGAGCAATGATCAAGTTCACAATATTAGCCCCGAATGCTGCAATGATAGCGATCGCCAGCAATATGCCCGGGATGGCATAAAGAACATCCAGAAGCCGCATAATGACATGATCTGTTTTTGGCGTGTAGTATCCAGCAATCGCCCCCAAAAAACCTCCGATGACGGCTGGAATAAGGGTTGAAATGCAGCCAACGAGTAAAGAAATTCTTGCACCAAAGACAATTTGCGAAAATACATCACGGCCAAATTGATCAGTTCCAAGTGGATAAGCAAGACTTGGTGTTTGCAAAATAGCGCCATATTGATTCTTGACAGCCAAGTCATAATCGAAGGTAAATACACTCCACATTGACAGAGAGAACACAAAACCAATGAACAACAGTCCTAGCATCGCTGCTTGGTTTCTCGTTATTTTCTCCCAGATGGAATGCCATTTTTCAAAACGATATTTTTTGATATGTTCTGTTTGCACCATAAGCTGCATCGCAAGAAGAAGGGCAAATACATTGCCCATCACAGATGAAAGCACAAGGGCAATAGCAAAATATGTTCCCGCTGCCGGTGATACCTTTCTATCCTCCTGCTTGATGACAAACACAAATACTGCCGTATAAAAGAGACCGATAACAAGCAGGGTTAGCATAGCAAGCGGAAAGGAATCCGTTACATAGGGTTTGAATAAGTTGAGAGCCGACAAAGCCACGATCACGATATGATTGATCAGCATGTAATAAGCAAATACATATGCCAGAGATCTTCTTTCTTTTATGAGACTAAAGGCAAAAACGGTGATGATGAGATGACCAGCGAAAAGACTCAACAGCTGCACATAACCTAGACGCCTCGTGAAGGTTTGAATTACACCTGTCTTTTCTAGATCATTCTTCATTTTCCATGTAATACCGACTTGAATAAGTGAAAAGAAAATATAAATTAAAGATACACTGAACATCATTGGCTTCACTGTTTGATTCGCAATATCAACACTGTTTATAAAGAAAAGAATGGCCATTACAATTGATACAACAGATGTGAATTTTGCGCCAATATACTCGATAGACCTCTTTTTCACGTGATGCTGCTCATGAGAGTGAATTGACTTCATCGTTACTGACATGCCTACACCTACTTCAATTTTGTTTCATCTTTGATCTAATACGAGGATCAAAAAATGCATATAAAATATCAATGATGACATTTACGACGGAGATTGTAATCGCCACATATACAACCCCTCCCAAAATACTCGGAATATCAGGGATAAACTGCTTATCAACGATATAACTTCCAATACCACTAATGTTGAATACCTTTTCTGTAACAGCGGCTCCTCCAAGCATGCCGCCGAAAAGCAGTCCAATGACGGTAATAATCGGAATCATAGCATTGCCAATTCCATGTCGCCATAGAATATGCTGCTGACTTAGCCCCTTTGCTTTTGCTGTAATCATGTAATCTTCATGGATAACTTCGAGCATTGATGACCTAGTCATCCGAGCAATCGAGGCAGTTAACCCCGTACCAAGGACGATGACTGGCATGAGTAAAGATAACCAATTTTCTGGGGAATACGTGGCGGGAAGCCAGTTCCATTTAATCGAAAAGTTCAAAATGAAAATGAGTCCTTGCCAAAAGTTTGGAATGGACAACCCAAGTAATGCGATAAACATGAACGAATAATCAAAAAATGAATATGGTCTTGTCGCAGAAATAACCCCTATTGGAATGGCAATCACAACCGCCATGACGAGTGACCAAACAGCTAATGTGAGCGTGATAGGAAATTTATTCGCTATGCTCGTTGCCACTTCTTCATTTCCGGTAAACGATTTTCCTAGATCAAATGTGAAAAGTCCTTTTAAAGCATTCCAAAGCTGTTGAATATATGGCTGATCTAGACCATATAGGTGATTAAAAGCGGCGATTTGCTCCTTTGTTGCGGATTCTCCAAGAATATTTACTGCTGGATCAAATGGAGAGAAATAGAGAATGGTAAAGACAAGAATGACTACACCGATAATCACCAATACACTCATAAGCAGCCGTTCAATGACATATTTCAAGAATGCATGTCGGTATAAAAAAAGCAGAATGTACATTGGTAAGCCTGGAACCAATGTCACCATAAGAAAAAGTCGGTTAGATAATAGTGAAGCAAAAACCGTATGAAACGAGACTTTCGCCCGGCCTTGTTTTTTTAGCTCTTCCTCAACTTTCAATTTGACTATTTTTTGAAAGGTTTCTTCTGTCCACTGAAGAGTGAATCTGTCGATCTCATGTGGATCTATTTTTTCATGAAAGAATTCTTTTTTTCTCAACACTTGCTGCTGAATATCCGCTCTCATTTCCTCTTTAGCGCCGGAAGCCTCTAAACGAGCCTTCACTTCTTCTAATACGTGAAGATATGAATCTTGTTTACTCTTATGTAAATAATAAAAAAACACACACAAATGCACGGGTAAACCAACAATCCATAGCAATAATTGATATGAGCGGCGTGATTGAATATCTTGAAATATTCGACTTACCCAAGATGAATGAGAAATGCCGCTAATCTCATCAAGTTTTACAGTTACCATTCTCGACACCCCATCGTTCCCCCTTTCACATGAATGTTCGTTCCAAAAAGTTAATTGCATTATTCCGACCGGTATAGTAAAGTTTATGCTAGCTTTATTTGAAAGTCAATATCCATATCATACAGGTGGTGGGAAAAATTGAAGGATTTAGTACCTCTTTTAAAAGTGAAGGATTTGCATATATCTTTTCACACACGGGATGGCGAATTAGAAGCTGTCCGTGGTATTAGCTTTGAAGTAAACAAAGGAGAAACACTTGGTATTGTTGGGGAATCAGGAAGCGGGAAAAGTGTAACTGCCCGGAGCATTTTACAACTCCTCCCATCACCTCCTTCTTTTTTAAAATCAGGAAGTATCACCTTTCAGGAGGAAGAACTCACAACAAAAACGGAAAAAGAAATGCAGGCTGTAAGAGGTCATGATATTGGCATGATTTTTCAAGACCCTATGACTTCTCTCAACCCAACGATGCGGATCGGCCCCCAAATCGCCGAAAGCTTGATCAAACGCAAGAAGCTTTCAAAAGAAGAAGCTAAACGACAGGCCATTGACCTTATGAAACTTGTAGGGATTCAGCATAGTGAGGAGCGCTATCAGCAATATCCGCATGAATTCTCTGGCGGTATGCGTCAACGAATCGTCATTGCCATCGCTTTAGCCTCTCAGCCAGCCTTGCTTATCGCAGATGAACCAACGACCGCACTCGATGTAACAATGCAATCCCAAATTTTACATGTGATGAAGGATATTCAAGAACGATTTGGGACATCGATTATTTTCATCACACACGACTTGGGTGTTGTTGCCGGAATGTGTGATCGGGTGGTTGTGATGAAAGAAGGAAAAATTGTCGAGTCAAATACAACAGAAGAATTGTTTGAGAACCCTCAGCATGCATATACACAACAGCTTCTCAATGCTTTGCCTCGTTTACATGAAAAGAAAAAAAACAAGAAAGATTTTGATGCCATGCATTTCAGACATCACCCGGCTTTACTGGAAGTTAAATCATTATCTCAGCACTTTCAAATCGGTAAAGGGCATGTACTAAAAGCGGTTGATCAGATTGATTTTTTGATTAAACGTGGAGAGACACTGGGACTTGTTGGCGAATCAGGTTCTGGGAAATCAACCACTGGCCGAGCGATCCTTCGCTTAAACGAACCAACAGATGGCGATATCTTATTTCAAGGCATTCCAATCCACCGTCTGTCGAAAAAAGAAATGAAAACGATGCGACGGCATATGCAGATGATTTTTCAAGACCCTTATTCTTCTCTAAACCCTCGCTTTAAAGTGCTGGATATTATCGGACAGGCGCTTGATCTCCACAAGTTAAGCACAACCAACACTGAAAGGAGAAAAAGGTTGGAAGAACTGCTTGAGATGGTTGGCCTAAAGCCTTCACATGCCGATCGGTATCCTCATGAATTCTCCGGAGGACAGCGCCAGAGAATTGGGATCGCAAGGGCGCTTGCCGTCAAACCACAATTGATAGTATGTGATGAACCTCTGTCTGCACTTGATGTTTCTATCCAAGCGCAAATTGTACGCTTGTTAGAGGATCTTCAGAAAAAGCTTGGGTTGACTTATTTATTCATTGCACACGATTTGTCGATGGTGAAACATATTAGTGACCGAGTAGCAGTGATGTATGCTGGGAAAATTGTGGAATTAGCCGAAAGTGAGGAGCTTTACAACAATCCACAGCACCCCTACACAAAATCGCTACTTTCAGCTATCCCTATACCTGATCCTAAAGTAGAAGCAAAGAAGGAAAGATTCGTTTCGACAGAACAGATGGACGAAGATATTTATGATTTACAGAATGCAGAGCTAGTAGAAATATCAAAAGATCACTGGGTTGCCATTCCAAAAGCACAATAAAAAAGGTGTCCCCGTTGTACCGGGGCCACCTCTCAGATTGTTGACAAAGAGCTAAAATGAACTTTATTTTAGCCCTTTGTCTTCTTTTTAGTGTGATAGAAAACCTTTGCAGTCTAGGAAGGACGCGTACCGGAGCGAATTTGACATTCGTGAACACCGGCACGCAGGACTGATACCGAATGCATGGGTTTGTCTACATGCTAAGAGTGAGCTGCTGCGCTCACCTTTGATAATTCAAACGCATCATGAAGGGCTTCTACCGCTTTCACCATATCTTCACGATCCACGACGGTTGAGACTTTGATCTCAGACGTACTGACCATTTTGACTTGGATGTCTTTTTGAGCTAACACGGCGAACATTTCAGCCGCAACGCCTGGGTTTGAAACCATACCAGAACCAACGATAGATACTTTGGCTAATTTACTTTCTGTCTCAATCTGCTCATAGCCAAGTGCCCCTTTATATTCTTCTAGTACTTCCACTGTTTTGGACAAATCATCCGTTTTAACAGAGAAAGAAATTGACGTCTGATTCGTGCTTGTGACGGACTGGATAATGATATCGACATTGATATTTTGCTTAGCAAGCGTCGTAAAAATGGTCGACAATGTTGTTAAACCGCTTGAAAGCCCGCACACCGTCACGCGTGTCATCTGATCTTCAAATGCAATTCCTCTTACCACTAAATTTTGTTCCATGGATGATTCCTCCTCGATTAACGTCCCCGATTCATTTTCAATACTAGAACGGACTTCTAAAGGGACTTGGTAATTTTTCGCAAACTCGACCGCTCTCGGGTGCAGCACGCCAGCTCCTAAATTGGCTAACTCAAGCATTTCATCGTATGAAATACCTGCGAGTTTTCGCGCAGACGGCACATAACGCGGATCTGTCGTAAACACGCCTGGTACGTCCGTATAAATATCACATTTGTCCGCTTTGAGTGCCGCAGCTAGTGCCACAGCCGTCGTATCTGATCCACCTCGTCCGAGTGTTGTAATATGTAGATCATCCGCAATCCCTTGGAAGCCTGCTACAACGACGATTTTTCCCGCACTTAGCTCCTCTTTGATTCTTGATTCATCAATGTCCACGATTCTTGCATTTCCGTGCACCTTCTCTGTTTTCATCCCAGCCTGCCAGCCTGTAAAGGAAATGGCGTCATAGCCTTTTGCCTGCAGTGCCATCGCCAATAACGAAATGGTCACTTGCTCTCCAGTCGTGAGCAGCATATCCATTTCTCTTTTGCTTGGATCATCTGTGAGTTCTTTCGCTAGGTCTACTAGAACATCCGTTGATTTGCCCATCGCAGACACAACCACGACCACATCATTTCCTGCCTCGCGTTCAGCGATGACTCTCTCTGCGGCTTTGCGAATTTTTTCTGTTGATCCAACGGATGTTCCGCCAAATTTTTGTACAATTAGTCCCATGTCTACCACCCTTTTTCAAAAGATCACGTGTGAGAGAAGAGGCTGCGGAGACTGCTCTGTTCACTGCAAATAAAAAAGCAATGAGAGAACAAATCTCCCATTGCTTTAAAATCATCATCAAACGATGCAAACAATGAGATAGCCCTCCAAGAAATGAATTCTTGACAGCCCTACATTTCTTCAATGTACAGCCAGCGAATAAAATGAGTGGATTTTATTCACTTCGGCGACGCTCCCCTTTCAGCCCTCTTCTTAGATCCCATCGATCTCTGAAGGCCTACTCTTGAAGTTCGCACCTCTATCTTCAACAAACAACACGTTCATTTATTAAATTAGTCACATTTTAACAGACTTTTGGAGAAAGTACAATCTATTTTTTTAATGCCTCCATTAAAAGTTCAGCCGTTTGTTTCGGAATTCCTGCGTCCTGAAAATCTTGGATAGAGGCTTCTTTCATCTTTTTCACAGAGCCAAACTGTTTAAGCAGCTGCTTTTTACGTTTTTCTCCGATACCTGGCACATCATCTAAAATAGATTGAAATGCATTTTTTCCGCGTAGTTGCCTGTGAAAGCTGATGGCAAACCGGTGCACTTCATCTTGAATACGCTGCAATAAATAAAAGGCCTGGCTGTTACGCTCTAGTGCCACAATTTCAAGCGTATCACCCATCATAAGATTCGATGTCCGGTGTTTTTCATCTTTCACAAGACCTGCCACAGGAACAGACAGATTTAATTCATTTTCGAGCACATCTATGGCTGCGTTGATCTGTCCTTTTCCTCCGTCAATTAAAATCAAATCTGGCAGCGGCAGCTCATCCTTTAACACACGTGTATACCGCCTTCTAATGACTTCACGCATGGAGGCATAATCATCTGGCCCTGCAACAGTTTTAATTTTGTATTTTCGATATTCCTTTTTATATGGCTTCCCGTCCTGAAAGACAACCATAGCGGAAACTGGGTCTGCTCCTTGAATATTGGAGTTATCAAATGCCTCGATCCGGTAGGGCATATAAATATTAAGTGCATCGCCGAGCTGCTTCACCGCCCCAATTGTCCGTTCTTCATCACGCTCGATAAGCGAAAATTTTTCTTTGAGAGCGATTTTGGCATTTTGATGTGCAAGTAAAAGTAAATCCTTTTTCTTTCCTTTTTTGGGCTGATGAACATTCGTTTCAAGCAATTGCTCAATCATCTCTTGATCGACGCTGTCTGGCACCAAAATTTCCTTCGGCAGAAAATGGTTGTTCTTTTCATAAAACTGCCCCACAAACGTTAGAAATTCTTCCTCAGGGTCTTGATACATAGGGAACAAACTGACATCGCGCTCAATTAATTTCCCTTGTCTGATAAAGAAAACTTGGACACACATCCAGCCTTTATCATAAGCATAGGCAAATACATCACGATCGGATAGGTCACTCATCGTCATCTTCTGCTTTTCCATCGTTGAGTCAATGTATGCGATTTGATCTCTCAGTTCTTTTGCCCGCTCAAACTCTAATTGTTCGGCCGCTTCTTGCATCTTCTCTGTTAATTCTTTCTTAATTTGCTGATGCCCTCCGTTTAGAAACCTTGTGATTTCATCCACGAGCTGCTTATTCGTTTCCTCAGAAATGTCATACACACACGGGGCGAGACATTGGCCAAGATGATAATAAAGACAGACGCGGTCAGGGAGTGTTGCACATTTCCTAAGCGGATATAAGCGGTCGAGCAGCTTTTTCGTTTCTCGAGCTGCTTGCACGTTCGGATATGGACCGAAGTATTTTCCTTTATCCTTTTTCACATTGCGGGTGACGATCAGCTTCGGATGCCGTTCATTCGTAATTTTAATAAAAGGATACGTTTTGTCGTCCTTGAGCATGACGTTATATTTCGGGTCATACTTTTTAATTAAATTCAGCTCTAAAATGAGCGCCTCAATATTGGAAGAGGTGACAATGTATTCAAAGTCTTCAATTTCACCGACAAGCCGCTGCGTCTTGGCATCATGAGATCCAGTGAAATAAGACCGCACCCTGTTTTTTAATACCTTTGCCTTCCCTACATAAATGACCGTATTTTGTCTATCTTTCATTAAGTAGCAGCCTGGTTGATCAGGTAAGACTGACAGCTTTTCTTTGATCAATTTGTTCATATTTTCATCCGTCCTTGTTTTCCTCTTTCACTCCTTCTAGTGTATCACGAACATTTGTTTTATACCATGTTGAAAGAAAAGCGGCTCTCGACTATACGAGAACCGCTTTAGAGATTATGCCGCATGGGCAAAATCGGTTTATAGATGTTTGTTGACAAGCTCAGCTAGTGCTTCTTTTGGTTTGAAACCAACAGACGTTTCGACGACTTCTCCGTCTTTTAAAACAAGAAGTGTTGGGATACTCATAACGCCGTATTTACCAGCAGTTTCTTGGTTATCATCCACATCAATTTTAACAATTTTCATTTTATCGCCCATTTCTTGATCAAGTTCTTCAAGAACTGGAGCGATCATTTTACAAGGTCCGCACCACGGTGCCCAAAAGTCTGCAAGAACAACACCTTCTGCAGTTTCTTGTGAAAATGTTGCGTCAGTCGCTTTTACGATTGCCATTATTCATTCCTCCAATGTAAATTATGCTTTTTAGTATAGCATCTACCCATGTGACTTGCGAATGAAATGCTTACGAATCATTTTTTATGAAATGAATTAAAAAATAAACCGTATAATCGCACCAATGACAACAATCGCACCGATGATCATCAGAATGGTTCTAAGCATATGACATAACTCCCTTTCCGCTTCATTTACCATGTATGTTGCCCCAACATTCTTCTCATCAAACATAGAAATATGCGAACAAGCTAGGCCGCCAGTCATTTTGATGACTGGGTTAGATGGGAGTTCGAGCCGTAGGACGCTGACCATTAGCAGATTGGGCGAACTTGAGGCTCAATTGACTGATGGCTTTTTCTCTATGCAAATCCCTTCAGCGGGCCTTTGCTTCAGGATGACATACAAAAAACCCAGAATACCTAGGCATTCTGGGTGGATGAGCGTTACGAGTGGATATTCATCTTTTTTAACTCTTCATTTAAAAGCGGAACGACTTCGAACAAGTCACCAACAATTCCGTAATCAGCTATTTTGAAGATTTCGGCTTCAGGGTCTTTGTTAATCGCCACAATGACTTTGCTGTTAGACATGCCCGCTAAATGCTGAATCGCTCCTGAAATCCCGCACGCAATGTAAAGGTCAGGTGTAACAACTTTTCCAGTTTGACCAATTTGCAGAGCATAATCGCAGTAGTCAGCGTCACATGCACCACGCGAAGCACCAACTGCTGCACCTAACGTTTGGGCAAGTTCTTTCAGCGGCTCAAAGCCTTCCTTGCTCTTGACCCCCCGCCCTCCTGCGACAATGATCTTTGCTTCAGATAAATCGACGCCCTCTGACGTCTTTTTAATGACTTCCTTCACAATTGTTCGCAGGTTCTGAATATCGACAGAAACTGGCATGACTTCTCCGCTTCGTGACGCATCCCGCTCCAGCGGCGGCACGTTGTTTGGCCGAATGGTCGCCAACAGCAGACGATCTGTCGAAATGACTTTTTCAAAGGCTTTCCCTGAATAAATCGGTCTAGTGAAAACAAGATGCTCACCGGTAACGCTTACATCTATTGCATCTGAAATTAAACCTGTTTGCAGGCGTGCGGCTATTTTTGGTGACAAGTCTTTTCCGATAGACGTATGACCAAAGAGCACTGCATCTGGATTGACTTGATCTAATATCGCCTGAAGCGCCTGTGCGAAACCATCAGACGTATAATAAGAAAGATGCGGGTGCTCCACAATCATCACATGATCCGCACCATAATACAGCAGTTCCTCCGCTTGCTCTTTAACGTTATCCCCTATTAAAACGCCAATTACTTCACCGCCATCCGCCACCTTGTGAGCGGCAGCAATCGCTTCAAATGTCACGTTTCTTAATTTACCGTCACGACTTTCTCCAAGTACAACAACTTTTTTACTCATCTTTCATGCTCCCCCTTGTTCTCGTGATTGATAAAGTGGATGTTTAGATGACTTTTGCTTCATTTCTTAGCAGATCGGTCAGTTCCTTGACTTGATCCTGAAGCTCGCCGCTCAGCACCTTGCCCCCCTCTTTTTTCTCCGGTAAGAAACGTTCGATTGTTTTGATTTTATATGGCACATCGTCTTCATCGAGATCTAAATCATCTAGTTCCAATTCCTCTAAAGGCTTTTTCTTCGCCTTCATGATTCCTGGTAACGATGGATAACGAGGCTCATTGAGACCTTGCTGCGCTGTGACCACAAGCGGAAGCTCGGCAGAAATCACTTCTACATCACCCTCTGCATCTCGTTCAATGGAAGCGGAGCCGCCATCAATTTGAATACTTGTAATCGTTGTGACATATGAAAAACCGAGTAATTCAGCAAGACGCGGGGCCACCTGTCCAGACCCGCCATCAATCGCTACATTCCCTGCTAAAATCAAGGAAGGTTCTTTATCCTTGAAATAGTGATAGAGAATAGTAGAAGCGGAATATTGATCCCACTCCTCCAAATCGTCTTCAACATTGATTAGAACGGCTTGATCGCAGCCCATTGCAAGGGCTGTTCTTAGCTGCTTCTCCGCATCCTCACTGCCAACTGTTACAACAGTGACTTCTCCCCCGTGCTCATCCCGGAGCTGAATCGCTTCTTCAATTGCATACTCGTCATAAGGATTAATAATGAACTCTGCTCCATCTTCTTGAATGGCACCAGACTGAATCGAAATTTTCTCTTCCGTGTCAAACGTACGCTTCATCAAAACAAATATATTCATTCATTTCTCCCCCTTGTGTCGTACTGATCCCTTACTCCCCTTTAAAATTCGGTTTGCGCTTTTCGATAAAGGCTTGGATGCCTTCTTTGGCATCATTCGACTGGAACACCTCACCAAACTTTTTCGCTTCCAGCTTCATTCCGCCATCATATGAATACACTTTTGCTGCATTCAATAACTCAAGTACATACTCAAGCGTTTTAGGGCTTTTTGCTGCAAATTTTGCCGCCAGTGTTTTGGCTGCTTCCAGCGCTTCTTCCTCTGTTTCCGCAAGTTTTGAAACAAGTCCGCAGGCAAATGCTTCTTCTCCAGTAATCGGCTCAGCGGTTCCCATCATTTCAAGTGCTTTAGCAGAACCAACGTAGCGAGGCAGGCGCTGCGTTCCGCCGAATCCTGGAATGATACCGAGGTTTAGCTCCGGCAGTCCAAGTTTTGCATCTTTTGTTGCAATTCGAATATCACACGACATCGCCAGTTCAAGGCCACCGCCTAACGCTGCCCCGTGAATGGAGGCAATGACAGGCTTTGAACATTGTTCAATTCGTTCAAACACTTGCTGTCCTCGGTCTGCAAGGCTTGCATAATCAGACTCTTTCTGTAAGGTCGTAAATTCTTTAATATCAGCACCTGCTGAGAAAAACCTTCCTTCTCCATGGATGACAATGGCTCTCACTTCACTGTTTTGTTCGAGCTCGTCAAACATGTCATTGAGTTCAGTGAGGAGCTGAGAAGATAAGGCGTTTGCAGGCGGATGTTGAATCGTAATGAGCGCTGTCTGTCCTTCTTGATGTAAGCTGAGTATCTTTTCCATGTCAATCATCCTTTTTCAATTGTCTTTAAGATTGATGTATTCCGTTTAAGAGAAGATCATGTACGTTTTCTGCGAGTGCAGGAAGGTCATACTTTTGATCATTCATCACCCATGTTGTAGCGGTTTCATCAATCGTCCCAAATACCATTTGTCTCGCTAAGCGGACATCTAAATCTTGTCTGAATTCTCCTGATTTCTTTCCTTCTGTTAAAATCGAGTCGAGCATATTTAAATACCCTTTCAGCACCTCATTGATTTTTTGCCGCAGCTCAAGGTTTGACTGTCTGAGTTCCAGCTGTGTCACAAGGGCCAAATGATGATCTTGCGAAAGCAGGCGAAAGTGTTCCTGAATCAATAGATGAAGCTTTTCTTTGGCAGACGGTTTCTTTTGAATATCTGTTTCCATCCGTTCGATGAATTGCCCCATTTTTTCTTTAAATAATGAGATCAGAATATCCTCTTTGTTTTTGAAATAAAGATAAATCGTTCCGTCTGCTACCCCTGCTTGTTTGGCAATCTTTGAAACTTGTGATTGATGATAGCCGTTCTCTGCAATCACCACAACTGCTGCATCAATAATTTGCATGTACTTCGGTCTTTTCTGCTTCAATGTGCTTCGTCCCTTTCTAAATTGAATGAGTATTCATTCATAACTTTATGTTAAAAAGAAACGATTGATTTGTCAAGAGATGTTCTTCTTTCTTTTCAACCTTTAGCATACCAAAGCTAACACGTACAATTCAAATCATCCGGCCCATGGACCGGATGACGCTCGTTCGTTCTCTCATTGATCGACTGGCGCTTCAGATGAAGCTGATTGCTTTCTTTTTTCTTCTTCAATTAACACTCTGCGCAAGATTTTTCCTACAGCCGTTTTAGGCAAGGATTCCTTAAATTCATACACACGCGGCACTTTAAATGAGGCAATTCTCGTTCTGACAAAACGATCAAGTTCTTCTTCTGTTAAATAGGCATCCTTTTTCGGAACAACAAAGGCTTTCACTGTTTCTCCCCTGTATGGGTCTGGAATACCTGCCACGACGACTTCTTGTACAAGCTCATGCTCATAAAGGGCTTCTTCGACCTCTCTTGGGTAAATATTATAGCCGCTCGCGATGATGACATCTTTTTTCCGGTCTACGATATAGAAAAAACCATCCTCATCCATATATCCGATATCTCCAGTGAAAAACCAGCCGTCTCTTAACACTGCCGCTGTCTCCTCTGGCTGATTCCAGTACCCTTTCATGATTTGAGGACCTTTGACGATGATCTCTCCGTGCTCATATGGCTCTTTGAGTCCACCCGTTTCCTCGCAATAAATACCGGCATCTGTATTCGGCCAAGGGCACCCAATACTTCCTATTTTGTTCTCCCCCCATAAGAAATTGGCATGAGTGACGGGTGATGTTTCTGAAAGGCCATACCCCTCTACCAGCCTTCCTCCTGTTAATTTTTCAAAGCTCTGTTTGACTTCAACAGGAAGAGCTGCCGATCCGCTTAGACAAGCCGTGATCGAGGATAGGTCATATTTTTCAATGTTTGGGTGATGAAGCAGGGCGATATACATCGTTGGTGCTCCTGGAAACAGCGTCGGTTTTTGTTTTTCAATGGTTTTGAGGGCATCAGCCACATCAAAACGCGGAAGAAGAATCATTTGATGCCCTTCTTTGACTGCAAGGTTCAATACAGTGGTCATTCCGTACACATGAAAAAAAGGAATGATGCCAAGAATCCGTTCTTTTCCTCGGTTCGTTTTATACATCCAGGATGCACACATTTCTGTATTGGCTAAAATATTTTCGTGTGTGAGCATGACCCCTTTCGGTAAACCGGTCGTTCCGCCTGTATATTGCAAAACGGCAATATCCTCTTTCGGTTCAAAGGATCGCTGCGGAATTCGTTCCCCTGACGATTCTTTCATGATCTGTGAGAAGTGATGAATGGAGTCACTCTTCTCGACTTGAATGACCATGTTGTTTTTTCTTCGCTGCACGATTGGGAACAGTATGTTTTTTGGGAATGGCAAATAATCTTGTAATTTAGTGATGATCAAGTGCTCCATACTTGTCAGCGCTTTCATTTTATAGGCCTTTGGATACAATAAATCGAGAGTGATCAGCACCTTTGAGCCGCTGTCCTCCATTTGATATTCTAGTTCTTTCTCTGTATAAAGCGGGTTTGTTTGAACCACAATACCGCCTGCTATTAAAACCGCATAATAAGAAATGACCGATTGCGGGCAGTTTGGCAGCATAATCGCTACTCTATCGCCTTTTTTCACACCGATTTCAATCAGGTGATTGGCCAATTTGAGCGCGTCTTCTTGTAACTGCTGGTAGGTGATGTTTTTTCCTAAAAAATGAATGGCTATATGCTCTGGTGCTGCCTCTGCGGAGCTGAATAAGTAAGATTGTAAGGTTTCATTTGGAATGGTGAGTTCGTGGGGAATTTGATTCGGGTAATGCAGAAGCCATCGTTTATCTGACTGCATAAAAACCCTCCTTCCTGAACTTTCGTACTATTTTATTATAGCAAACTTTTCCTTAGGGCAGTTTGCTTTTTTCAAATAGGGCTTGGTTCCATTGCGCACCTTTATTTTTTCGACTGTGTTTCTATAGATGCTCTTTTCCCTTCATGATGCCACTTCTCATATAATCCCCCGATCGCACGGAATGCCTCATTGACTCTTTCCACGATCTGTTGATGAATACTGGGGTCATTAGGTAAATGTGTTTGGATGTTATCAACTTGGTACTGTCTCATCATGTCTAGGTAGACAGTGAGAAAGATGGTATCTTCTAAAATCCAGTAAATGACTTCATCCGCCTCTTTTGTTCTTTTATTAAGCACTTTGACTCCTCGTTCATATTGAATGAGGATATAGCCATGTGATTCAATCTCGATATATGGGCTCAAATCATCAAAAAACCCCGTCGTTTGAAAGGGGCGTGCAATATAAGGTTCATATATGTCTTGGGGGAGGGCTGTCTTTTTGAGACATGTTTTAATGTGCTTGATTAATTCGTCTTTTTGCAGGATGTGATTCATTCTAATTCGCCGCCTTTGAATGAGTGAAAAGCTGTCAAGGCTTTCCCTGACAGCTTTCTAGAAAGTATGCTTCATTTCACAGGAACATGTAAACAGCACCAATGACCGCAAAAGTGCAGGCAACGATGATTAATACTTTGGCTAACTTTTCCATGTCGTCTCCTTAAATGCCGGCTGCTACTACGTAAGACAGCCCAACTGAAATCATGAGTGAAATAAACCCGACCGCTCTATTATCATTTTCAATCTCTTTATCTACTTTAAATCTTGGTGTTAAAAATTCAAAAATGAAGTAGCTGACAAGCAGCATCACAAAGCCGTACACGCCCCATCCAACCATTTGAAGAAGAGAGTTATGCTGTGCGATGGAATGTTGAAACACATTTGCAATCCCAAAAATTTTCCCGCCTGTTGCCATGGCAACCGCTAAATTCCCCCGCTGAATCTCTTCCCAGTTTTTATAGGAGGTCACGAGTTCAAAAATGGTTAGAAATAAGACTAAACATAGGACGGCCACACTGTAATAGGCGGCAATTTCCACAAGTTCATTTTCCCAAAAGGCTTTCATGCGTTTTCTCCTTTTTACTTTAATTCGACGATGGTGACGCCTGATCCTCCCTCGCCTTGTTCTCCAAAACGAGCATTTTTCACACTACGGTGCTGTTTTAATAATTCCTGGACCCCTTTCCTTAGGGCGCCAGTTCCTTTTCCGTGAATAATCGACACACGCGGATAGCCAGCTAATACAGCATCATCTAAATATTTCTCGACTCTGCTTAAAGCATTCTCATAACGCTCTCCTCTTAAATCAAGCTCAAGCGATACATGATAGTCTTTCCCTTTCACTGCCGTAATGGCCTTCTCTTGCTTAAATTCCGGTGCTGATTTGATAAATTCCATGTCTTTTTCTTTGACTTTCATTTTCAGAATGCCCATTTGGACACTCCATTCTTTGTTACCCGTTTGTTCGATCAGCGTTCCTTTTTGTCCAAACGTCAGCACTTTGACTTCATCGCCTGGCTTTAGCTGTCTCGATGTTTTTTTCACTGGCTCTGGTTTTTTCTTCCGGTCAAACTCAGGGACAGCTTCTTCAAGACGTTTCCTCGCATCAATGAGTTCATGTTCTTTAAACGAACGATGCTCACTTTTAATGGATCGCAGCTCTTGAATAATGTCTTCTGCTTCTTTTGCTGCTTGTTCAATTTTCTCTGCCGCTTTTTGTTCGGCTTCTTCAAGCAGCTTGTCCTTTTGTTCATTCCATTCAAGGATTTGTCTTTGCAGTTCCTTATGAAGCTTCTCAGCTTCTCTTCTATAGACTTCCGTCTCATGCAGTTCTTCTTCTGCCTTCTTCTTGCTGGCTTCTAATGAAGCAATCATTTGGTCTACTTCATTATGCTCTGCATGCATATCCGCTTTTGCTCTGTCAATCAGATGATGAGGTAAACCAAGACGTTTGGAAATTTCAAATGCATTACTTCGTCCAGGCACACCAATGAGCAAGCGATATGTTGGGGATAAGGTTTCAATGTCAAATTCGACACTTGCATTTGTGACCCCTTCTCGGTTATACCCGTATGCCTTCAGCTCAGGATAGTGAGTCGTTGCAATGACGCGCGCATTTGTTTGATGAACTTCATCTAAGATGCTCATTGCAAGTGCCGCACCTTCAGCAGGATCTGTTCCTGCCCCTAATTCATCAAATAACACGAGTGAACGAGGTGTCAAATTCTTTAAGATATCCACAATATTGACCATATGAGATGAGAACGTACTCAAGCTCTGTTCAATGGACTGTTCGTCTCCAATATCGGCAAATACTTGGTCGAATACAGCCACTTCTGATCCTTCCTCCACTGGAATATGAAGACCAGCCTGCGTCATCAGAGTCAGGAGCCCGAGTGTTTTTAACGTGACTGTTTTACCACCTGTATTTGGTCCAGTAATGACGATTGTTGAAAAATCCTTACCAAGCTCAATGTCATTTGCCACGACCTGATCGCGGGGCAATAGGGGATGCCTTGCTCGCTTTAAATAAATCTCCCCTTGCTCATTGACGGAAGGCTTTGTGGCTTTCTCTGCTTTTGCATATTTCGCTTTGGCAAAGATAAAATCTAATGTCTGAAGTTCATTCACATTGTGCAGCAGTTCATCAATGTGCTCTGATACACTTGCTGTCAGCATTTGCAGAATCTTTTCGACCTCTTGCTTTTCTTTTAAGCGAGTTTGCTGCAAGGTATTATTCAAGTCCACGACCACCTGCGGCTCAATAAAAAGAGTGGCTCCTGAAGAAGACTGATCATGAACAATCCCGCCGTAATTCGAGCGGTACTCTTGTTTCACCGGAATGACAAAACGATCATTCCGTATGGTCACAATGGTGTCTGAGAGCATCTTTGAAGCAGATTGTGATCGAATCATGGATTCTAATTTATCTCGTACTTTTGATTCTAGTGTTCGTAATTGCGTTCGTATTGTGCGAAGTGCCGGTGTTGCGTGATCAAGCACTTCTCCATTATCACCGATACAGCTCTCGATTTCTTTTCTGACTTCGGGCAGTAAAATAAGTGATTCTGCATATGTATGAAGACGTGGTATGTCGACACCATCTTCATACATAGACGTGAGAAAGTGCTTCATATTTTTGGTTGTATATAATAGCCCTGCGATTTCCATCAGCTCAAGAGGACTTAATGTACTGCCGATTTGTGCTCGTTTGACGCCTCGTCTAATATCCGTTAAGCCGCCAAACGGCGCTGATCCTTTTAGGCGGATCACATCTTGCGCTTCTGCTACCTCTTCCAGCAAATGCTGAATGGTTTCGATATCCGTGAGCGGTGTTAAATCCTGCGCTTTTTCTTTTCCTAAAGTGGATGCAGTATAGGACATGACTTTTTCTTTTACTTTATGAAATTCTAATGATGCCAACACTTTTTGTTGCAGCATGGTCCAGCCTCCTAACGACTACCTGTCACGCGTTAAAAACTTTTTCATCTCATGGAGAGAAAATGTATTCACGACATTTGCTTTTGGTGTCCAGCCCTTTCTTGCAGCTGTTACACCAACTTCCATATGATCCAGCATAGCGATGTTGTGCGCATCTGTGTTGATCATGATGTTCACACCCGCTTCGTTTGCTTTCATTAAATGCTCTGCTTTCAAATCAAGTCTCGACGGGTTGCTGTTGAGCTCCAATGCAGTGCCCGTTTTTTTCGCAAGCTCTATGAGCTGATCGATATTTAAGGCATAACCATCCCGTCTGCCGATTAAACGGCCTGTTGGATGGGCAATTAAATCCACATGCTGATTGTTTAAGGCATTTTCAAGACGCTTCATGATGACTTCCTCTGGCTGAGAGAAGCTAGAATGGATCGAGGCGATCACAAAATCCATGTCCGCTAAAAAGTCATCATCATAATCTAATGAGCCATCCGGCAGAATGTCCATTTCGACCCCTTTGAAAATGTGAAAATGCTCCAATTCCTGATTGAGTTGATCAATTTCTTTTGCTTGCAGACGCAAACGTTCTTTCGTTAAACCGTTTGCCACTTTTAAATATTGAGAGTGATCTGTGATGGCCATGTATTCATAACCTTTTTCAATACATGCCTCTGCCATTTCACGAATAGAGAATGCGCCGTCACTCCATGTTGAGTGCATGTGAAGGTCGCCTTTCATATCTTTCAGTTCTACAAATTGCATACTTTCTTTATACGAATCAATCTCCGCTCCGGTTTCACGAATTTCTGGGGGAATGAGCGGAAGCTGGAAATGTGCATAAAAAGCGCTTTCGTCTTCAAATGTTTTCACTTCGCCCGTTTCAATCGTTTCAACCCCATATTCGCTAATACGTTCTCCACGCTCCTTGGCAAGCTGGCGCATGCGAATGTTATGATCTTTTGAGCCAGTGAAATGATGCAGCGTTGTCGCAAACTGATCTGTTGTGACAAGACGGAAGTCTACACTGATCTCAAAATCAAGCGCAAGAATGACAGATACTTTCGTATTACCGCTTGCAATGATATCTTTTACATCATCAAGTGCAACGAGCTGCTCTCTGACCTGTTCAGGATCATTTGTTGCAATGATATAATCTAAATCTTTGACCGTTTCACGCGCACGTCTTAAACTGCCCGCTCTTGAAAAACGAATGATTCCCTCCATACGTTTCAGCGCATCATCAATCCGCTCTGCAACATCTAATGCAAAGCCAATTGGCAGTCGTTCAGGTTGCTTTCCCGCTTCCTCAAGGGCTGCAAGAATTTTTTCTTCTGTTTTTTTACCGAAGCCAGCGAGTGATTGAACTTTCTCAGCCTCACATGCTTCTTTTAAAGACTGTGCATCGTGTACACCAAGTTCTTGGTACAGCTTAGCGATCTTCTTCCCGCCTAGTCCTGGCAATTTTAAAAGCGGAACAAGCCCTTCAGGTACTTCCTTTTTTAATTGTTCGAGAGTTTCTGATTGTCCTTTTTCCATATACTCTGTGATCACAGCAAAGGTGCCTTTGCCAATGCCAGGTAATGCTAATAGATCATCTATTTGAGAAAGACTGCGGTCATCTTGTTCAAGTGCCGCTGCCGCTTTACGAAAGGCAGATATTTTAAAAGGATTATCTCCTTTTAGCTCCATATAAATTGCAATGGTTTCAAGAAGTTTTATGATATCTTTTTTATTCATGTCTCATCCTCCAGCCGCTTTGGCATCTTCCTTTATAAATATACAAACTTTTCCTTCATCCCACAACTTTCCGTCATGGAATGAGAAAAAACTTCTCCAAGAAAGGAGAAGTTTTTAAACGCCATACGTCGTCCATAAGTCTTTGACAAGACCGGACAAATAAGGGGTGTGGCCTACGATCACATCTGCTAACATTGATTTGCTCATCATTGTTTGCAGCGCATCGACTGGAAGTAATGCAGCGACAAACAATAGAATAAACACAAATAAATATGTTTCAACAAATCCTAAAACACCGCCAAGCAGTTTGTTCACCTGTTTAATCACAGGAATACTTGCAATGGTTGTGAGCAATCCGCCAATGATGGCGAGCAGGATTTTTGTCAAGATAAACAGAATGATAAACGCAATGGTATTATAATAAGCTGTTTCTATATTCCCACTAAAGAAAGCGAGCTGCGCTTGACCACCGCTAAAGTTAGGCGCTGGAATCCACGTAAGCTGTGGGGCAAGTGACTGATAAAACATCGAAGCCACTAAAATAGAAACAACAAAGCTAATCAATTTAATAAATTGAAGAATAAACCCGCGTTTTAGACCGACAAGCGTTCCCATAAGAAGCAAAAACAAAATGATGATATCGATCACGGTAATTTCATTCCTTTTCTTTAAGCTGAAGCTCTAGTTTTTCGTATTGCTCTTTTAATTTCAAGTAGTCGTGGACGACATTGACTGCTGTCAGTACAGCTAATTTGTTTATATCAAGATATGGATTTTTTTCATTCATTTCTCTCATTTTATCATCAACAATTGAAGCAACATGTCGCATATGCATCTTCGTTTCTTGACCGATGATCGTATAGGACTGTCCATAAATCTCAACTGTTGTTTTCGTTTTACCGCCGTCAGACAACGTTTCTCCTCCATTCCACGAGAATCCTAGTCTCTATCATAACATGTTTAGACATTGAATGGAAAGACGAGCCCTTCCCTGTTATGGTACACTTTAGAAATCAATGCTATCAAGGTAAAAAAGGAGTTATCCACTGTGCCACAATCCGTCTTAAAAGCAACATCAGAAGACATGAAGAAAATGAAGAACGTGTATGCTCAACAGTTAACTGACACGCTGCCGCCAGGCGCCCTCTTTCAAGCAAAGGTTCCTGGCTGTACGATTACAGCCTACAAATCTGGAAAAGTGCTGTTTCAAGGACAAAAGGCAGAAGCCGAAGCAAGTCAGTTCAATCATTTACAAGCAGCTGAAACAAAAAGTAAAAAAACACCTTCTGCCACACAATACAGTCCGCCGCCCGGCATTGCTTCCATGTCGGTTATCGGTTCAGATGAGGTCGGTACTGGTGATTATTTTGGACCGATTACGGTCTGTGCGGCCTATGTTGATTCCAGTCAGCTTGCTCTGATGAAAGAGCTTGGGGTGAAAGACTCTAAAGGGCTAAAGGACCCGCAGATTATCAACATTGCCAAAGACTTGATCAAGACCATTCCGTTCAGCCTTCTCGTTCTTCGGAATGAAAAGTACAATGCGATGCAGGAAAATGGCATGAGCCAAGGAAAAATGAAGGCGCTGCTTCATAACCAAGTGATCACCTCCGTACTAGAAAAACTGGATGGGAAAAAGCCAGAGGCTATTCTCATTGACCAATTTGCAGAACCCGGCATTTATTTCAAGCACCTAGCGGGGAAAAAGATCATCCGGGAGCGTACGTATTTTAGTACAAAAGCAGAAGGCATCCATTTATCAGTTGCTGCGGCTTCAATTATCGCAAGATACGCCTTTTTAATTGAGATGGATAAATTATCTAAAGCAGCAGGCTTTGACATTCCAAAAGGAGCCGGTCCTCATGTCGACAAGGCGGCCGCAAAGCTCATCAAACTGCACGGTGAAGATGCTTTACGCCAATTTACAAAGCTGCATTTTGCCAACACCCAGAAAGCGAAAAAATGGTTATAATTTAAAAAAGAGCTATAGCCCTTTTAAAAGGCCATAGCTCTTTTCTTTATCCGCGCAAAACGGCTTGATACGTATCTTCTAATGCTTTCAATACTTTTGTATGAACAGCCGTCACTTCTTCTTCTGTCAATGTTTGTTCTGGGTTTAAATATTGCAGAGAGAACGCCACAGATTTCTTGCCTTCCTCCATGTGTTCACCCTCATACACGTCAAAGACGGAGAGGTCCGTCAGTAAACGGCCGCCTGCTTCATAGATGACTTGCTCCAGCTGTCCGCTTGAAATATGCTGATCGACGACGAGCGCAATATCTCTTGTCACAGCCGGGAATCTTGGAATCGCCGTATATTTCATATCCTCTGTTTCAGATGTCATGACATCCGTTAAATCGAATTCGAATACATATGTTTCTTTTAAATCTAATTCCTTTTCAACGACTGGATGAAGCGCAGCAACAAAGCCAATCACTTTTCCATTTAAGTGAACATCTGCTGTACGCCCTGGGTGAAGACCCTCACGCTCTGCTTGAACATACGTGATCTGCTCTGATACACCAAGCTTTTCAAACAGCCCTTCAGCAATTCCTTTTGCTACATAAAAATCAACGGCTTTTTTCTCGCCCTGCCAAAGGTTTTTATGCCATAGGCCTGTGATTGCTCCAGCCACATGCTCTTTCTCGACTGGCTTTGCACCTTCAGCTTCTGCTAAGAAAACAGAACCCGTTTCATAAAAGGCAAAGGAATCAGCTTGTCTTGCTAGATTATATGCGACAGAATCAAGTAAGTTTGGCAGAAGACTTTGTCTCAGCACACTGCGTTCCTCACTCATTGGCAGTGAAAGTCTTGTTTGATAAGCTGGGTTCAAGGCAAAGGCCGTAGACTTATGCTGATTCGTTAAAGAATACGTGATTGCTTGAGAAAGCCCTGCTCCTTCCAAGAAACGTCTCACCTTTCTACGTTTCACTTGGTATGGTGTGAGACCGCCAACTGTACCAGCTGTCACAGGCAGTGTAGACGGAATGTTATCGTAGCCGTATAATCGTGCCACTTCTTCGATAAGATCTTCTTCAATCGTAATATCCATTCTTCGAGAAGGAACCGTCACGATCAAAACGTCATTTGATTCACCCACGGTAAAGCCCAGTTTATTGAAAATATGAATCATATCTTCTTTTGAAATGCTCATTCCAAGCACTTTATTAACACGCTCCGTTGACACATGGATGACATTCATGCTTGCTTCCATGTGATTTTCCTCAACAGTGCCGCTTAGCACTTCACCGCCAGCATAGATGCTCATCAGTTGTGCCGCTCTTTCGGCTGCTGATTTCACACGCTGCGGATCGATTCCCTTTTCAAACCGTGTGCTTGATTCACTGCGAAGCCCTAGGTCTCTAGAAGCCTGACGGACGGTTTGACCATTAAAAAATGCCGCTTCTAAAAGAATCGTTGTCGTTTCATCACGCACCTCTGATTCAAGGCCGCCCATGACTCCTGCTACAGCGTGTGCTTTCGTCCCATTTGTAATGACAAGATGCTTTGATGACAATGTGCGCTCTTGTTCATCCAATGTGTGAATCATTTCGTTTTCAGCCGCTTTACGTACGACCACCTGTTTTGAACCAAAACGATCATAGTCAAATGCATGAAGCGGCTGACCGTATTCAAGCAAGACAAAATTCGTAATATCCACAACGTTGTTAATCGGGCGAATGCCTGCATTCATCAGTCTTGTTTGCATCCAAAGCGGTGCAGGTCCTATTTTTACATTTTTAATGATCTTCGCTGCATAAAGAGGGTTTGCTTCTTGATCCTCAATGTGGACAGAAATATAATCCGATGCTTTTTCCGAAGACGATTCATATGCTGTATCAGGCAGTTTGATTTCTCTCCCTAAAATCGCTGCTACCTCATAAGCCACACCTAGCATATTGAGGGCATCGGCACGGTTTGGCGTTAATCCAAGCTCCAGTACTGCATCATCTAATTGAAGCGCCTGAAGGGCATCTTCTCCTGGTTTCACATCATTTGGGAAAACAAAAATGCCTTCTGCATATTCCTTTGGTACAAGCTTACTTTCTACTCCTAATTCTTGAAGAGAACAAATCATGCCATGAGACTCTTCGCCGCGCAGTTTGGCTTTTTTAATTTTAAAGTTCCCTGGAAGGACTGCTCCCACAGTTGCGACTGCGACATATTGTCCTTTCTCCACATTCGGAGCCCCGCAAATAATTTGTACAGGCGCGTCTTCCCCAATATCAACAAGGCATTTATTTAATTTATCCGCATTCGGATGCTGTTCACGCTCAATGACGTGTCCAACGACAACACCTTTGATGCCTTCACCTTTATACTCAACGGCTTCCACTTCAATACCGCTTCTAGTGATTTTCTCTGCTAATTCATCCGGAAGAATGCCTTCTAAATCGACATAGTCTTCTAACCATTTATATGAAACAAACATGTTGATTTCCTCCTCTTAGTCCTGCTTGAATTGCTTTGTGAATCTAATATCATTTGTGTAGAAATGGCGAATATCGTCAATGCCGTATTTCAGCATCGCAATACGTTCAACACCCATTCCAAAAGCAAAGCCTTGGTAAGTATCTGGATCAAATCCGCTCATTTTCAGTACATTCGGGTGAACCATCCCCGCACCTAAAATTTCAATCCAGCCTGTTCCTTTACATACAGAACAGCCTTTCCCTCCGCATTTAAAGCAAGACACATCGACTTCAACAGATGGTTCTGTAAATGGGAAAAAGCTTGGACGCAGTCTAATTTCACGATCTTCACCAAACATTTTTCTTGCGACCGTCTCTAGCGTTCCTTTTAAATCACTCATGCTAATATTGTGATCTACCACAAGTCCTTCAATCTGCATGAATTGATGTGAATGAGTGGCATCATCGCTGTCACGTCTATATACCTTACCAGGGCAGATGATCTTCACAGGGCCTTGGCCTTTATATTTCTCAAGTGTACGGGCCTGAACTGGTGATGTTTGAGTTCTCATCAGTGTATCTTCAGTAATATAGAAGCTGTCCTGCATATCACGTGCCGGATGTTCTTTTGGAAGATTGAGCGCTTCAAAGTTATAGTAATCGGTTTCCACCTCTGGGCCCTCTTCAACGGTATAGCCCATTCCGATAAATAAATCTTCAATGTCTTCTACAACAATCGTTAAAGGATGTCTTGCCCCGATTTTGATAGGACTTGCCGGCAATGTCACATCTATGGTTTGAGAAGCCAGCTTCTTTTTCACTTCTTCTGCTTCCAGTTGTTCATTTTTTTCCGCAATGGCACTAGCAATCTGCTCTCTTACTTCGTTTGCGAGTGCGCCCATTTTTGGTCTTTCTTCAGCGGAAAGCTTGCCCATCCCGCGAAGCACTTCTGTAATCGGGCCTTTTTTTCCTAGATATTGAACACGAATGTCATTGACCTCTTTGAGCGAGCTAGCTGCTTCTACCTTCGCTATCGCCTCTGTTTCAAGCTGTTTTAACGTTTCTTGCATGAGTGTAATCCTCCTTTTGATATACAAAACCGCCTGGATAAACGGCTGTTTGATCGTTTAAAGACAATAAAAAAACTCGTCACTTCAATATAGAAGGGACGAGTTGTGGTCGCGGTACCACCCTTGTTAAGCACACATGTGCGAATAAGCTTCATTGACATAACGGAATCAAACGAATCCGGTTCACCTTTACGCAAAACTTGCGGTCCCGGTGACAACTCCAGAGGTGAATTCCTGTTTCAGCATTCCTTAAATGCACTTTCAGTCTACGATGCATTCTCCCTATAAGGACGCTCCTTGAAACAATCTTCCTCTATCATGGTTTTTAAAATATTAGTTTTATTATAGTGAAAAATAGTGCATGATGCAACACTATCCACGCAAATGGTAGACAAGAACAGCGGCTGCGACGGCAACATTTAAGGATTCTGCTTGCCCATACATCGGAACATATAAATTCTGATCTGTCATTTGAAGGATCTCTGGATCAATGCCTGCTCCCTCGTTGCCAACAATTAACGCAAACGGACCTTCTGCCGCTATGTGTCTGTACTCTTTTGCATCCTTTAAGGCGCTTCCGTACACTGGTATGCCCTGCTCTTTAAATACTGGAATCGCCTGTTGAAGTGTTTGCTTTAAGATAGGCAGATGAAAATGTGAGCCTTGTGCTGAACGGAGCGTTTTTCCGTTAAACGCATCAACGGTTCCATCCCCTAAGATCACAGCATCAAGACCAGCGGCATCTGCTGTCCGGATCAGTGTGCCTAAATTTCCAGGGTCCTGCACCGCATCTAACAGAAGAATTCGCTCATACTTCTTTTCTTTAAACTCGGGAAGTGTGCAAACCGCTGCGATATGCTGAGGTGTTTCCGTTTCTGTCATCGCAGCAAAAGCCTCTTCACTTAATTCATACAGCTCAATGTCAGGCTGGGTGTCAGCAGGGAGCATGTCAGGCGCTGTGACCATTAACTCTTTCACAACCCCGTACTTTAATGCTTCTTCTACTAAGTGTTTTCCTTCAACGAGAAACAGTCCTGTTTTCGTTCGTTCTTTTTTTGTATGGAGCTTTTTCCATTGTTTAATGTTTGTGTTTTTAGCAGATTCTATATATTTCAAGCGACTTTAACTCCTTTAAATATCATGAATGTATTATATCTCATGCACACTACATAATAAACCTGTCTTTGAGACAGAATAGGGCTATTACCATCAAAAAAGGAGTGTGGGCAATGGATTTTAATTTAAGAGGTGCAGTCATTCAAAACATTACTGGCCATAATCAAGAGCAGCTTGAGCATACGATTTTAGATGCGATTCAAAGTGGCGAGGAAAAAATGCTCCCTGGTCTTGGCGTTTTGTTCGAAGTATTATGGCAAGAGGCATCAGAGGACGAAAAAAATGAAATCCTTGAAACATTAGAGCAAGGCTTAAAGCCTCAACAGCAGCAATAAAAAGAAGCCGGTTTGCTGATAGATAAGCAAATCGGCTTTGTTCATTTAGCCAGTGATCGGCGTTTCCATTCGAAGAGCTGGATCACGCCAGATTTCGACCCATTTTTTAATAGCGAACACGATAATGACAAAACCTAAGATCAGCATAATGATAGACAGAACCGCATTCAGCACGCTGTAGCCAGATGCTTCAGGATTGAGATAGACATTCGCAACCATCCAATAACCCGCATAATTTACCGTCACATATAAGTAAGCAAGAGGAATTAAACAAGTGAGCATATATCGCCTTTTATCCGCAATTTTCAGCACAACTGTCGCCCCAATGATTAAGCCGACCGAAGCCATTAATTGGTTTGAAACCCCAAAGAGTGCCCAAATGGACCCAATGTCTCCAGAGTAAAGCAAGTAGCCCCACATAAAACAAGCAAGTGCGCTTGCAAAGACAGATCCTGGGACCCAGTCATTTCGTTTGAGTGGTTTATAGGCTTCTCCAAAGAAGTCTTGGATTAAATATCGCGCGACACGGGTTCCCGCGTCAATCGCCGTTAAAATAAAGACAGCTTCAAACATAATAACGAATTGGAAGAAATAAGATGCCAAATGACTAAAGAACGGAATTCCCGTAAAGATGTATGCCATCCCTACAGCTAATGTAACGGCTCCACCAGTTCTTCCTTCTAAATCAAGGCCAATTTCCTTACTCAGCTGCGGAAGGTTCTCGACACTCATATCAAGCGTCCGGAACATTTCAGGTGTACTGTTAATCGCAAAATAATCTCCTGGATGCAGGGCAGTCGCAGCAATTAATGCCATGATCCCAACCAAGCATTCTACCAGCATTGCGCCAAACGCTACAGGCTTCATATCACTCCAGCGATCCAGCATTTTAGGCGTTGTCCCTGAGCCAACAAATGCGTGAAAACCGGAAATCGCGCCGCAGGCAATCGTGATGGAAATAAATGGCCAGACAGGACCAGCTAAAACAGGCCCTCCTCCATTCACAAACTCTGTAAACGCCGGAAATTGAATCGTTGGATTGACCACAAAGATCCCGGCAATGAGAGCGATGAACACACCAATTTTCATAAAACTGCTTAAATAGTCTCTTGGTGCCAAAAGCAGCCACACTGGCAGGGCCGCAGCAAAAAATGCATAGATCGGCAGGGCGAGAGCGAGTGTTTTTGTATCAAGGGTTAAAAGATCACCAAGTGCTGTTCCTTGAATATTTGGTCCAAGGAATACACCAAGCATCAGCAAAATAAATCCTGCAGATGTAGCCAGCTTTAAATTGCCGGTCTTTTTATAATAAAGACCGACCCCCATCGCAATTGGAATCGTGATTCCGACCGCAAATGTTCCCCAAGGATTTCGTTCTAAAGCATGAAGCACAACCATGGACAATCCTGCCATCGTAATCGTAATAATAAATAGCATCGCAAGCCCTGTACAAAATCCTGCAACAGGTCCTAGCTCTTCTTTCGCAACCTCTGATAGTGATTTCCCCTTTTTTCGCATCGAAGCAAATAACACGACAAGGTCATGTACAGCTCCCCCAATCACTGCCCCAATTAAAAGCCAAAGGAGACCAGGTAAATACCCAAATTGTGCGGCTAAAATTGGACCAACTAACGGGCCGGCAGCTGCAATTGCAGCAAAGTGATGTCCAAATGTGACCCATTTATTTGTTGGCACATAATCTTTACCATCCTCTAGCGTATGGGCCGGTGTAGGATGATCGTCTGTGACCTTTAATACCTTCACCATCATAAATGTGCCATAGAGACGATACGCAATCGCTAAAATACACATAGACCCTATAACAATTGTAACCGCATTCATTCAACCATCCCCTTTTTGAAAACAATTTGTTACAAATATAACATAAATTGATTGATTTTTTCTTTCCTTTAAAACCAAGTTGACAAATAGGAATAATTGATTTAATCTTAAATAAGCTTCACCTACTTCCATAAACTCTCTTTTGACAGAGCGATCTCTAAGCTCTGTCCTTTTTATTGATTTCATCTTACAAAAATAAAAGATGGATCACATGTGCCTTATTAACTAGAAAATTCTCTCTTCATCCGCTAAAAATAGTTCTTTTGATACAAATTAAAAACGATTCATTTCCTGGGAAATTCAATGGTGCAAAAAAGCCTTTCCTCTACACTGAGGAAAGGCTTTTCTATTAAGAACCATACGTAATTTGTTCGACAGTTTTTTGATCAAGTCTTTTGATGACTTCTGTTAAAAGCTTCACTGCATTTTCATAATCATCTCGGTGAATCATTGCTGCATGGGTATGAATATACCTGCTTGGAATCCCGATGGATAGTGATGGAACACCATGACCTGTTAAATGGATACCCCCAGCATCTGCCCCCCCGCCAGGCACTGAATCATATTGATAAGGGATGTTCAATTCATCCGCTGTCTGGACAACAAAATCGCGAAGTCCTTTATGAGAAATCATAGAAGCATCAAATACGACAATCGTTGGTCCTTTGCCAAGTTTGCTCGTTGCTTCTTTTTCAGTGATGCCTGGCGTATCTCCTGCTACACCAACATCAATGGCAAATCCAATATCAGGCTGGATCGCGGCAGCAGCCGTTTTGGCTCCGCGCAGGCCTACTTCCTCTTGAACAGTTGCCACACTGTAAGCGATATTTTCATGCTGAGCACCATGTAAATTCTTCATGACATCAATCGCCACTGCACAGCCGATACGATTGTCCCATGCTTTTGCAAGGAGCATTTTTTCATCATTCATGACCGTAAACTCAAAGTAAGGAACAATTTGATCTCCAGGCAGCACGCCCCACTCCATCGCCTGTTCTTTGCTTGAAGCCCCAATATCAATAAACATATCAGTAATTTCAATTGTTTTTTTGCGGGCTTCTGGTGATAAGACATGTGGCGGTTTGGAACCAATCACACCTGTGATGTCCCCTTTTTTCGTCACAATGGTGACACGCTGTGCCAGCATGACCTGTGACCACCAGCCACCGACCGTTTGAAAACGAATATAGCCTTTGTCATCAATTTTTGTCACCATGAATCCTACTTCATCTAAGTGACCAGCGAGCATGATTTTAGGCCCATTTGCATTTCCTTCCTTCTTAGCGATGAAGCTGCCAAGGCGGTCTGTAGAAATTTCATCTGCATATGTTTCTATGTATGTCTGCATGACTTTTTTGACATCACGTTCATTTCCTGGAATCCCTTTTGCATCCGTTAGGTCTTTCAGCATAGTTAATGTTTGATCTAGTTTTGTCATTCCGTTCATCCTCCTTTATCTTCATGGTGCATTCTTATTATACAAAACCTCATTCGTTCAATACGATCTTTTTATGAATATTTTTTCGTTTAACGAAATATTTTTTAAAAAAAGTTGAAACCTTTTGGCCTTTTCATTCGTAGTACATCAGATAACGGTATTGGAGGTGCATCCTGTCATGTTTGTTATCCTCATTAGACTTGCTCTTGTTGCACTGCTTGTCTATATTTTCTACATGGCGGTAAAATTCTTCTCAAACCCGAGAAGAAAGCTGAAACAAGCAAAATTAAAAGAAGGCTTTTATTTTATGGACGAACAGCAAAATGCCCGCAAAAATTTTAATTTCGTCTATAAAGGTGTCTTGTTTGAAGGGGAAAAGCACGTTCCTTCTAAGGATCATCCTCTGTTTGTCCACTCCATTTACGTTTGGACGGAGTCACCTGAGAAGCTAAATGAATTTACATTAGAAGACTTTGAAAAACTTGAGGAGAACATCATCGAACGATATCCTCAGACCAAAATTGATTGGGATCAGCCCATCAAAAAAATCAAACAAAAAAAAGGAGCAGACACGCCGTCTTGATGGCGTCTGCTCCTTTTTCAGATGAAATGCAAATATCCTAATATGACCAATTGAACAACAATTAGAACAGGCATGCCGATTTGAAAGGCAGGATGCTTAGTTTTATGACGGAAATACTGCATGCCAAGAAACGACCCAGCAGCACCAAAAAGCACTGCGGTACTCCATAAGTGCGCTTCTGATATTCTCCATTTATGCGCTTTCGCCCGGCGTTTATCTTCTCCCATGAGAAAAAAACCATAGACATTTACCAAGATGAGCAGCACGATCAGAGCGATGTTCATTTCTTTCACCTCACATGATGAGAAAAAAGATCACTCCTCGACGGAATGATCTTTTATATGACTTACTTGTCTAGTTGTGCTTTTGCAGCATCAGCAAGCTGATTGAATGCGTTTAGGTCATTCACAGCAAGGTCAGCAAGCATTTTGCGGTTGACTTCGATACCAGAAAGCTTTAAGCCATGCATTAAACGGCTGTAAGAAAGACCGTTCATACGAGCTGCAGCATTGATACGAGTGATCCATAGTTTACGGAAGTCACGTTTTTTCTGACGACGGTCACGGAAAGCGTAGTTTCCAGATTTCATGACCTGTTGGTTTGCTACTTTGTATAATCTATGTTTTGAACCGAAATAACCTTTTGCTAATTTAAGAACCTTTTTACGACGCTGACGCGACACAGTTCCGCCTTTTACTCTTGGCATTGTATTTCCCTCCTATGATTCCTATTCCAAATTACTTGATGTTTGCAAGTTGTTGTTTGATACGTTTGAAATCTCCAGCACTTACGATTGCGCTCTTACGCAATTTACGTTTTTGCTTTGTAGATTTGTTAGCGAACAAGTGACTTGTGTACGCATGAGAACGTTTAAGTTTACCAGAACCTGTTTTTTTGAAGCGTTTAGCAGATCCGCGGTGAGTTTTCATTTTTGGCATTGGATGTTTCCTCCCTCTGTTACTTTACTTTTCGACTTTTGGTGCAAGCATGAGGAACATGCTACGTCCGTCCATCTTAGGTTTTGTTTCTACTGTTGCTACTTCAGCGCAAGCTTCAGAGAAACGGTCTAACACGCGCTGTCCGATTTCTTTATGCGTAATCGCACGCCCTTTAAAGCGGATAGAAGCTTTCACTTTATCTCCCTTTTCAAGGAATTTGATGGCATTACGGAGCTTCGTGTTAAAGTCATGTTCATCGATTGTCGGGCTCAACCGAACTTCTTTTAAGCTAATGATTTTCTGATTCTTACGTGCCTCTTTTTCCTTCTTCTGCTGTTCGAATCGGAACTTACCGTAGTCCATGATTCGGCAAACAGGTGGTTTTGCATTTGCAGCAACTAACACAAGGTCAAGATTAGCTTTAGCAGCAATTTCCAGAGCTTCCTGGCGGGATTTAATCCCCAGCTGATCGCCATTTTGTCCGATCAAACGAACTTCACGCGCACGAATACCTTCATTAACTAATTGATCTTTGCTAATAGTGAGCCACCTCCATGAGATTTTGAATTGAGTTCACAACTCATTTTGACCATTTCGTTGTATGTTTTACAGGCAAACAAAAAGTGTGGGCATATAAAACACCCACACTGCGAACATTTGCATGAAAAAATAAATGTACGGTCAACCTGTCAACTACAAGCATGTGTCAATCAGGTGAGAAGCGGGTGCTTCTGCTTGTGATATCTATTCAATTCGTTAATTATTTTACACAATTTTCATTTGTCCGTCAAGTAACCGAACTCTTGAAACAACTTTTTCATTTTAGCATGATGAAACGATTTGAGCAAGACTTTTTTAAACCATGATGTCATCAAAGAAGCAATTGCAGAAAGATTGGGATGACAATCACGCTCAAAAGCCCCCAATCATCAGCAAAAGGCTTTGCAAACAGCAGAATAATGATAACTCCATCTCAACACCAAACAGTGCTGCCTGTTGTTACTAAAAGAAGCAAAAATAAAAAAAGGATGTCCTTTTTCCGAAACCCTTGGTTGTGAAGCAGTAGATTGCGAAAGCCCTTCACATGCGCAAGCACAAAACCTAAAATAACGATGATCCCCACATGCTCGATCATCATCAAAATGAAATGAAGCAAACCAGCCACCTCAGTTGATGTCAATAGTCATGAGCAGTCAATGCTCACATCTCTCTCAAATCTTTTCTTTATTGCCCTCTCCTTCTATTGTAAAATGAACATGAGCCTGTCACATGCAATTGAAGGTAACTACATACATAACAAGGGAGAAGATCATGAAAGCCGTATTTTTCGATTTAGATGACACTTTGCTTTGGGATGAAAAAAGCATTCACACGACTTTTCAAGAAACATGCCGGGAAGCGGAAAAGAAATATGGACTTGATTCAGAAACATTTGAGCAGATTGTACGTGAAGAAGCAAGAAAGCTGTACTCTTCCTATGAAACATATGATTATACTGTCATGATCGGTATTAATCCTTTTGAAGGACTGTGGTCAAATTTTAGTGAACCGATTAGCGAAGGCTTTCAAAAGTTGAACGCCCTTGCACCAGAGTATCGTAAAAACGCTTGGACGAACGGCTTAAAAAAGGCGGGAATTGACGATGAGGCATTTGGACAATACTTGGCTGATTTCTTTGCAGCAGAACGGAGAAAACGCCCGTATGTCTATGAAGAAACGTATCCTGTTTTAGACCGCCTGAAAGGCAGATATGAACTACTCCTATTAACAAATGGAGACCCTAGTCTTCAAAAGGAAAAGCTTGCAGGTGTACCAGAGCTTGCGCCTTATTTTAATGAAATTGTGATTTCAGGAGATTATGGGAAAGGCAAGCCTGACCCTGGCATCTTTGAGCACTGCCTCCAGCTGTTAAATCTCACAAAAGATGACGTCATTATGGTAGGAGATAATCCAAAAACAGATATTCTCGGAGCATCTCGCGTTGGCATCCAAACCGTTTGGATCAACCGCCACGGCAAGAAGAATGAAACAGATGTGACGCCAGATTATGAAATTAAAGACTTACATGAATTGTTTGATATATTAAAGTAGATTCAAAGAGAAAACACCCTTCTCCAGACGAGATAGGGTGTTTTTGGTCTCTCGGTTACACAATGTCCGCTAGACTCTGTGCTTGACGATCTAAGCCGCGGGCTGCTTCTCCTACATTGATGAATTCTTCGCTTGCCTGCTTCACAAGATCCCGGTTTGTAAACACACTCGTTTTTGCCCGGCTCGTTCCGCTGCTGACCTTTTCTACTTCTATATGAATTGCTTTCACATATCGATCCACTTTTACGATTGCTTCCTTTGAATCTGTCGTAAGCTTTCGAATTTCCGCCGCCACCACACTAAAGCCATTCCCATAGGAGCCCGCATGTGCAGCTTCTATAGCTGCATTCAGTGCGAGCAGCTGCGTTTGGGAAGCAATGCTGTTAATGGTCGTCGCAATTGAGCTAATCGACTCAACCTGCTCTGTTAAGCCTTCTAGTAAGCTCATGTTTTGATCTGTTTCATTGGCGATATGTTCAAAAGAAGCATTGACACTTTGACTATGCTGAATACCAATTTCTGCCCGCTCCATTAATTTCGCAGACATGTCCTTTAAATCTTTTACGACCTGCTTCATTGAGTTTTCTCTCTCTGTAATATCTGTTGCCACTTTCACAACAGCTACGACGTTCCCCTCGTCATTGAGGACTGGTGTATACGTCGCTTCAAGCCATAAGGTGTCACCGTACTTAGTGATCCGCTGCACCTTTTCCTGGAAAACGCGACCATCCTTTAAACGCTTCCAAAACATTTGATAACTTGTGTGCTCTGCAATATGCGGAGGACAAAATTGTCTATGTTTTAAACCAATCATTTCTTCCTTAGAATAGCCCATGGCTTTTGCGAAAATATCATTGACCCATAGCACCTCACCCGTCACATCAAATTCAATCATTGCTAGTGAATGCTCTAATGCACCAAGAACGGCTGACTGTTCCAATACTTGTGATGATAATACGTTTGTTGTTTGAACCATCTCTTTCATTCCCCCATTTTCTTCTCTCACCAATAGTACATAATTACCCGTACTTTCGTACTATCTAAACGTATCATTCAAACATCTGGATCACCAGAGGAGAATTTTTTTCCATAAGAAAAAACCAGTGATCTCAAAGGAAAGAGATCACCGGCTGCATTGTTTGAAAAGATTATTTTTTCGCTTCTGCTACTGCATGTTTCACAAAAGCTTCAAGGTCCATTGTTTCTGAATCTTGTTCACCGTATTTTCTTACATTGACTGCGCCATGTTCTGCTTCTTGATCACCGACAACCAGCATGTACGGAATCTTTTGCATTTGCGCTTCTCTAATTTTGTATCCAATTTTTTCATCACGGCTGTCAAGCTCTACACGCAGACCTTCAAGCTGCAAACGTTCTTGCACTTTTTTCGCGTAGTCTAGATGAACAGACGGTGAAACCGGGATGACTTGGAATTGTACAGGTGCCAGCCATGTTGGAAGAGCTCCTTTGTATTCTTCAATTAAGAAGGCAACAAAGCGCTCCATTGTGGACACGACCCCTCTATGAATCACCACTGGACGATGGTGCTTCCCATCTTCTCCGATATATGTGAGATCGAAGCGCTCTGGAAGTAAGAAATCAAGCTGTACAGTGGACAGCGTCTCTTCTTTCCCAAGAGCTGTCTTCACTTGTACATCAAGCTTCGGTCCATAAAATGCCGCTTCGCCTTCTGCTTCATAGTAGTCATGTCCAAGCTCGTCCATTGCATCTTTCAGCATGGACTGTGCTTTATTCCACATGGCATCATCATCGAAATACTTTTCTGTATCCTCTGGATCACGATAAGATAAGCGGAATGTGTAATCATTTAAGCCGAAGTCTTGATACACTTCTTCAATTAAACGAACTGTACGGATGAACTCGTCTTTGATTTGATCTGGACGAACGAAGATATGTGCATCGTTTAATGTCATGCCGCGAACACGCTGAAGGCCAGATAAAGCACCTGACATTTCATAGCGGTGCATTGTCCCAAGCTCTGCAATCCGAATTGGCAATTCGCGATAGCTGTGCGGTTCATTTTTATAAATCATCATATGGTGCGGGCAGTTCATTGGACGAAGGACAAGATCTTCGTTGTCCATTTCCATGACTGGGAACATATCTTCTTGATAATGCGCCCAGTGGCCTGATGTTTTATATAATTCTACACTCGCTAAAACAGGTGTATACACATGTTCATAACCAAGGCGTACTTCCTTATCAACAATGTAGCGCTCAATCACGCGGCGGATGGTTGCCCCTTTTGGCAGCCAGAGCGGAAGGCCTTGACCTACCTTTTGAGAGTTCGCAAACAGCTTCAGTTCTTTCCCAAGTTTACGGTGATCGCGTTCTTTTGCTTCTTCAAGTAGACGTAAATGTTCATTTAAATCTTCTTTATTAAAGAAAGCTGTTCCGTAAATACGCTGCAGCATTTGATTGTTACTGTCACCTCTCCAGTATGCACCTGCAAGGCTTAACAGCTTGAACTCTTTGATTTTTCCTGTAGACGGCAAGTGAATGCCGCGGCATAGGTCAAAGAATTCACCCTGCTCATAAATTGTGACAGTTTCGCCTTCTGGAATCGCCTCTAACAGCTCGAGCTTCAATTCATCGCCAATTGCTTCAAAACGTGCTTTCGCTTCTTCTCTAGATACTTCAACACGCTCAATCGGCAGGTTGCTGTTAATGATTTTCTTCATTTCTTTTTCAATCTTTGGTAAATCTTCAGGTGTAATGGCAACATCGATATCGACATCGTAGTAGAAGCCATTTTCAATCACAGGGCCTACGCCAAACTGGACGTGATGCTCTTTTCCATAAATGCGTTTGATCGCTTGTGCCAGCAAATGGGCTGTGCTGTGACGCATAATATCGAGGGCTTCTTCACTTTTATCTGTGATGATCTCAATTGTTCCACTTTCTAATAGCGGCGTACGCAGATCTATTTCTTTGCCGTTCAATTTACCGGCAAGCGCTTTTTTCTTTAGGCCCGGGCTAATTGATGCCGCGATGTCTTCTGTTGTTGCTGTTTTGTCAAACTCCTTGACTGCTCCATCTGGAAATGTAAGTTGAATTTGTTCTGACATCTCTGGTCACTCCTTTTTTTGGCAATATAAAAACCCCGCCCCCTGGAAAGGGACGAGGTTGAATAAACGGAATCGTGGTTCCACCCTTTTTCCCGTATTTGCAGCTTGCTTTGTCAAAAGCAAATACGGCTTGTGGTTCGATAACGGGAATTCCCGTCAGCTATTACTAAAAAAGTTCACAGCTGATGTTCAAAGGTGGTAAAGCAAATGGTCCTCAGCTAGGAAGCTTTCAGCCGCGGCTTCCCTCTCTTTAAGCGGGTGTTCATTTGTTCATGTCCTTATCAATACGGTCTCTGTATGAAGTTACACCGTATTATAAAACGTTTTTTCGTGAAAATCAAGAAAGCTTTTCACTTTTCTTTTCCAAATGGTCATGAACAAATTGAACATTCTGCTCCTGAAACGAATGAGGCGGGAAGACCTCGACTCTTTCTTGAAAAATATTTTGAATGGTTTGTACCATTGAATGACCTGTATCATTTGTAAATAGGTCAATTTTTTGTGGAGCGATGGATACAAGCGGTGCAATCAGCTGCGAATCAATATACATTGGATGCTCTCTTACAAACTGTCTGTCTATGTATTGTTTTTGATCACGTTCAGAAGCGTAGCGAAATTCCCAAATCACCAGACGGTCCTCATGTACAACATGTACTTTCTCAAGCTTAGGTTCTCTTGCCATCACATAGTCTCGAAGGGATTGAATAAAGTTTTGGTATTCTTGTTCCATTTTGTATTCCTCAATGGACACTTCTACATAATTCTTTAGCCTTTGATCATACTCTGCGAGCCTAAATGTCATAAATGAACCAATTGAAAAAATACCTTGCTGTAAAGAGATCGTCTCTAGCTCCTTTTTTAACAGGGCTTCCCTTGACGGGTCTTGATGAATCCCAGGAATATCCTCTATATCCCCTTTCATGATGCTATGGGCGATCGAAAGAATTTGGTGCTGCTCTTCGGGATCTTTAAATAAGTATGTGTTTTCAAGGATGCTGCGCATGCGCTCATTTTCTTTGCATTCTAAAAAAAAGTGAACCAGTAAAGGCCGCACAATGTGCTCAAGTGCTTCTCCTGATTTCTTCGCCTCTATGAGAAGCCGGTCTTTCCCCTGTTGAATCGAGATGTGATGCCGACTGTCCAAGTGTTCAGCAAGGTGTAAAAAAGCGGCGGTATCATATTCATCTTCAAAGATTATTTCAAGCATGTTTGTCCCCCCTAACGACATCTGTTACATATATATGGGGAGAACATCAAAAATAGACGCCTAAAATAAATCAGGCATCTTTCTTTTTAAAATTAGTGGAACAGAGATAAAGATCAAATAAATCAAACAAACAATCGCTAAGGCGGCATAATTGCCACTCACAAAGCTTGACCCGAGAACATTCAATGCAACTGTGCCCGGTATTAGTCCTAAAAAGGTAGCGGCCGTAAATGCACGATAATTCGCATGTGAAGCTGCTGCCGCATAGCTGACAAAATCAAAATGAATTGGAGCAATGCGCAATAACAAAATATAAAGAAACCCATGCTCTTGAATGCGAGACGTCACCGCCTTTAGCTTCCGGCTGCTTGATTTCGTTTCTTGCTTGTTTGAACGGAAGGTGGAAGCAAGCAGGAAAGACCCCGTTGCGCCAGCTGTAGCACCGACGAGGGCATAAATGGTCCCAAGGACACTGCCAAACGCCAAACCTGCTGCTAGTGAAAAGACGGTGAGAGGGACAAGCACAAACGGACGAAAAAGTGATAAGAAAAGAAAAACAAACGGGGCCAGCAGCCCAAATTGAAGAATCCAATTTTTCACATCTTTCGGCGACAGCTGAAGATGCTGTTTGTTCAGCCACCATAGCGCAGCAGCCAGAACGCCGATGACGAGAATAAGCAGCCATTTTCTTTTGTTCATCTCATCCGCTCCCCCCCTCACGTAACGCATCCTTTTATAAATGACGGCGATTTTCTCCTTCAAGCAAAACTGGCTCGGCTAAATAAAGAATCCGTTCCATTAAACGAGCTGCTTTGACCTCTTCTTTTTCCCCGCGCTGCGAGTACGTAAAGTGATGCTTCAAGTCACTCGGTGAGAAATTAGAAGAGAAGAAAGTCGGGAGCTGCTCTGCCATGCGGTATTGCAAGATCGTTCCTAAAAGTTCATCTCTTACCCAGCTCGTCATCGACTCTGCTCCAATATCATCAAGCATTAAAATCGGTGTTGATTTGACCATATTCAGCTTCTCTTCGAGTGTATGATCGGCTAATGAATTTTTTAACTCTCTCACAAATTCAGGCACATAGACAAGGAGAGATGGATATTCTTTTACCGCTAGCTGCTGTGCAATCGCTGCTAGAATAAATGTTTTTCCTACCCCAAACTTTCCGTGTAAATAAAGGCCTTTGCCCTTACCAGTCTCATCATAGCTTTGCAGGAATTGACCTACTTTTTGAATGACCTCTTGTCTTCCCACAACATTCAAATCAGCAAACGTCGCTTGAAGAACATTCTGCGGAATGTACATGCTTTTCATGAGTTCTTGCTGTTTCTTCTGTCGATCGAGCCGCAGTTTTACAGGACAAGGGGAATATTCAATATCAATGCTCTGACCTTTGATCACAAGTTTCGGGTGATATCCGTCTAAAATGGCATTTACATTCTCGTCCTCTAAGCAGTAAGAACAGCCCTTTGATTGCTGAACATATTCAAAGAGCCTGTTTAAGCTGCGATTAATCATGTCTTCTTGTATCTCTTCCTCGTGCTCTTTTAAAAAGGCCTTCACATCTTCATCAGATAATACACTTTCTTTAATCTGATTGTATCTCACGCGAAAATCTACTCGTCCTTTTAGTTGTTCAAATGAACGACCGATCGGTTTCATCTCCATCTCACCTCACATTAATGTGCATTGTACTTTTTCATATTATTAAACTGATTTAACAATTTTTCTTTTTCTCGTTCAAGGTCCTCTGTAGACAAACGATCCGTCTGTTCTTTTGCAGGCTGTTCTTTCGTTTCAGTTTCTTTCATCCAGTCAGGCAGTTTCTCCTCTCGGATGACTTTCCCTGATCCATACGAGTTTCGCTGCTTTTTCTGCTGCGCCCACTCTGTCATTTGTCTGTTCTCTTCTTTGGCAATTTTCATAGCAGCTGCAACGGTTTTGATTTTCTTTCGCACCCAATGAGCGGCGATTTTTTGCATATAGGTTTTGGACAGCTTCATATCCGTTTTCAGCAGTGTATAGTAGATCAAGACATTCATGACCCCAGGCTCTAGCTTCTGCTCAAGCATAATATCTTCAACAATTCTTAAGTCTGCATACGTCGGCTCAATGCCATCTGCCATATCTTTCAAAAGCTCTCTAGGCGAAATATGATCCAGCTTTTCAATCAATGTCGCATCAGGCGTATCTGCCTCTTTATGCTGCGCGGCATCGTGTCGTAAATGCCTTGGCTGTTTTTGATCAATCAGCTTCGGCTGTTCGCCTCTGTATTCGATTTGGTACCAGTCTCTCGCTGCTTTTCGTAGATCTTCAGTTGAAATCATCTGATCCGGCCCACAGGCGCCTGCGACAATATTTTGCATTTGCAGCGGCGTAATGCCATATACGACAGCTAACTTCTTAATTGTCTCTTTCACTTGCTTTGTCAAAGCCTTTCTTGGGATCATCATGTCTGACATACCTGCTAATAACAGATCAAAATCAAAGGATTCATCTGAAAGCGGCGCAGACTGACTAGATCCGACCGTCACATATTCGTAACCCTCGTCAAGCGATGACGCCTGATTGATTTCCTCTGTCATCTTGCGCTCTCCCGGCTGCAATACGTGAAACACTTCTTCAAACGATCGTGAAATGTTCTTTGCATCAGCAGGAACACTTGGATAAGAAAAATAATCACGAAGCTGCATATATTTTGCTTTCTCTACCCGATGATACAAAAGGACATTCAGCATACCGTCTTGGAAAAACTCATCCGGTCTTAGCGGCGGCACAAGCTCATATGTAAACAGTCTGCCCTCTTTCGTTTCCTGTTCATATGTGCGGAGTAAGCCGATCGCTTCAAGCTTTAAGCGCTCTTCAAAAATATCATTTAAATTCGTTTGCAGCATGACCATGAGCTGCCGATGAGGTGCGGGTTTACCCCATATCCGATTTTGTTCCAGCTCTCCCCACAGCGTCATGTATAAACTGAAAGCGGACATGCCAATAAGCGGCTGATATAAAAGAGTGATGAGCTGTCTATCGATGTCACCGAGCAATGAAGCGCTTTTGACGACATACGGATCGACGGCTAGCACTTCCTTCCAATGCTCTGTCATATGCTGATCCTCCCTTAATGCGGTTGTTTCCATTGTACACTCTTTTTGCGTTTTACGCTTTACGCAGGAAAAAGAGCATGAAGAATCTTCAGCTCTTTTTTAGCGTTCTTTCTTTAATAAATCTTTTAATTCATCAATAAAGACATTGATATCTTTAAACTGACGATAAACCGAGGCAAACCTGACGTAAGACACTTCATCAATTTTCGCCAGCTCGTCCATCACCATTTCACCGACAAGCTCGCTTTTCACCTCTGACATGCCTTGATTACGCAATTCCTTTTCAATGTTAAAGCAGACATCTTCCAGCTGTTTTAAAGCGACAGGGCGCTTTTCACACGCTTTGATCAGTCCTCTTAGCATCTTTTCCCGGCTGAATTCTTCTCGGATTCCTTCTTTTTTCACCACAATCAGCGGCAATTCTTCTAATTTTTCAAACGTCGTAAAGCGATATTGGCAGCTTTCGCACTCTCTTCTGCGACGGATGGATTTCCCTTCATCTACTGGTCTTGAATCAAGCACCCTTGTACCAAGGTGCTGACATGTGGGACATTTCATTTCATCAGCTCCGATCTATTCTTGGAAGTTGTTTGTCTAGTTCTTTATAAAGGGACAAAACTGCCTTTTGACTAAAGCCAAAGTCTGTTGGCAGAGCCGTTTCTGTTGTCACATTAAAATCGACAGCTGTTTCAAAAGGACGAATTGAAATGACAGTCGCCACGAGAAAGGCTTTTTTCGGCGTTCGTATGTTTGCGCTGATTTCACCTCGTTCTGCTGAAACAGATGTCACTTGATAGGATTCGTTGCGGGAAAGAATGGCTTCCACCGCTTGAAAAACTTGTGTATTTGTCGATTTGTAGTAATGGCTTTTCAGCTCTGACACCGGATGATGGTCAGATGTTTCCGTATGATTGGAAATGAATCGTTTTAGCTTTTGTCCTAAAGTCATACACGTATCCCCTTTGTCTTTAACCCTCTTCTTTATTTTATAAAAAAAACCTTTGTTTTCCTAGAACAAAAGTATAGTCAGGTTGGAGAATGTTGGATGCTGTGTATGAAACAAATATAAAAAGGAGCATAACACAAAGGCATTTAATGCTTTTGGCCAGCTCCCATTGCAATCTTTTTTATGTTTACAGTGCTTTGGCTTGCGCCTGTTTCACTTGTACAGGTCCCATGCCTCGAGGAATTTCGATGTTTTCTCTTGTTTCAGCACCTAGTTCATCTCCGATATGATCTGCTGCAATATTCGGATCTAGATCGCCGCAAGTATAAACATCTATGCTCGCATAACCATGTTCAGGAAAGCTGTGAATTGTCAGATGAGATTCAGAAATAATGACAACTCCACTTACTCCTTGAGGTGCAAATTTGTGAAAAGCAACCTCTCTTACTTCAGCTCCTGATTTCAAAGCTGCATTTACAAATGTTTTTTCAATAAAATCCATGTCGTTCAGTTTATCACAGTCGCATCCCCATAATTCAGAGATAACGTGACGTCCGATTGTTTCCATCATGGACCCCCCTTAAACAAGAATGAAAGAGTGAAGTTCTAAGCAGCCGGACCGGACATATACCACGGGGGAAAGTTAGTCCTAAGAGGTCCTAACCCTTTAAGTATACCCGAATGAGTCTGCGAACAAGAAGTTCACGAAAAATAGTATACTTTGTTTAGACCCATTTTGCAAGCTGTGTTTTTAGTGGGATTTTCTCTCATTTCTTGAAAAGGGACGTTCGTCTTCTTCATTTCAAACAGCAGACAGCTCTTTCATCTGTGCCCCAACAAACTTCACAAGATCGACCACCCTGCATGAATAGCCCCATTCATTGTCGTACCATGCAAGAACTTTCACTTTTCTACCTTCCATCACCATCGTTGTAAGTCCATCAACGACAGCTGAATAAGGGTTTGTGTTAAAGTCTGTGGAGACAAGCGGTTCTTCCGTGTAGTCTAAAATGCCAGCAAGAGATGTTTTTGATGCAGTTGCGAAGGCAGCATTTACCTCTTCTGCTGTCACATCTTTTTTCAAGTCGACCACAAGATCGACCATCGACACATTTGAGACTGGGACGCGTAGCGCAAGTCCATGCAATTTCCCTTTCATATGAGGAAGCACTAAAGAAAGCGCTTTAGCGGCACCCGTCGTTGTAGGAATGATGGACTGAGCACATGCTCTTGCTCGGCGCAAATCCTTGTGCGGGTTGTCGATATTTTTTTGATCATTTGTATAAGCATGAACCGTTGTCATTAAGCCGTTGTCGATGCCAAATTCATCATCTAACAGCTTGACAACTGGAGCTAAACAGTTTGTTGTACAGGATGCATTTGAAATAATGACGTGCTTTTCAGGATCAAGATCATCCTCATTGACACCCATCACAATTGTAATGTCTTCATTTTTACCTGGAGCTGTTAACACGACCTTTTTCGCTCCGGCATCTATATGACTCATCGCTTGATCTTTTGAATTAAATTTCCCAGTTGCTTCTATGACGATATCAATTCCAAGCTCTCCCCATGGAAGCTGCTTTGGATCTCTGTTATTGAGCAAAAGCACTCTTTTTCCATTGACAATCAAAGCGTCATCTTCTGCTGTCACATCACATTCGTAGCGTCCATGATTTGTGTCATATTTGATTAAATGTGCTAGTGTTTCGGCAGGATAGCTTGCGTTCACCGCTACAATTTGAATTTGATCGTCAAGCATTGCTTTTCTGAAGACCATGCGTCCAATTCTGCCAAACCCATTGATCGCTGCTTTTACCTTCATGAACAGGTCACTCCTCTATTATGTGTTATACTTAATAAATTCATTCACGAAATTAGTATATCACATTAGAATGTAATTGCCAGTATATAAACGTACATTTTCGAAAAAGGGCTGTTCTTTTCAAAGGAAATGACAAAAAAGCATAAAAAAAGAAGAGTACGTGTATGTACTCTTCAGATTGTTGACAAAGGGCTAAAATGAACTTTATTTTAGCCCTTTGTCTTCTTTTCAGCGTGAACTGAAAACCTTTGCAGTCTAGGAAGGACGAGTACCGGAGCGGAGCGAATTTGACATTCGTGAGCACCGGCACGCAGGACTGACAAAGAATGCGAGGGTTTGTCTACACGCTGAAGAGTACGTGTATGTACTCTTACTTATCTGTATGTTCCCATTCGTTTAATATGTTCTGTAATTGCTTTCTCATAAAAGCGAGATCTTTTGTGTTATCTATCACGCGGTCTGCTTTTTGGCATTTCTCCTCAAGAGGCAGCTGGGAGTGAATGCGGTTCAGCGCTTCTTCCTCGCTAAGGCCGTTGCGATTCATGAGCCTTGATAGCTGCAATTCAGGCGTCGTGTACACAACGATGATGCGGTCGACCAGCCCCTCCAGCTTGCTCTCAAATAACAGCGGGATATCGAGCACAACAAATGTTTCTTGCTGATTGATCCCTTCATCTCGCTGCTTGAGCATTTCCTTTCTGACCTCTGGATGAACGATGGCATTGAGCTGTTTTCTTTTCTCTTCGTCAGAAAAAATGATTGCTCCAAGCTGCTGCCGGTTCAATTCACCATTTGGCAGGAGGACTTTCTCACCGAAGGTTTGAACGATTTGATGAAGGGCCTTCGTTCCTTTAGAAACGACTTCTTTTGCAATGACATCTGCATCCACCACGCGGATGCCCTTCTCTTTTATCATCTGCGAGACTGTGCTTTTTCCACTAGCAATCCCGCCTGTTAATCCAATGACAAGCGTCAATTGATTTCCTCCTTTACAGCTTCCATACACCAATGAGAATAAGCAAAAACCCTGGTAAGCATGCAAGCTTATCGATCCAGCGCCAATTTGCCAAGTAATGTCCGGCACGAATCCCGATACATACAAAAAGTGAACTCATGACCGCAACCGTTATACTCATCACAATTGGAGAAAACCCTAGAATCGCTGCGCCGATCCCTGCTCCGAATGCATCAATAGATAAAGCAATCCCAAGGAGCACCGCTTCTATCCCATTGATCGTACCAGAGCGGTCAATATCTGCACTTGTCGGCTTTCGTAAAATTTGAATGACAAGACCGAGCGACTGCACTTCTACATTGACGAGTGTTCTTTCTTGAAGAAGCAAGTCACGTTCTTTCGCTGGTTTGTAAAATTGATACAACACCCAAAGCCCAATCGCAATCAAGATTCCTCCGCCAAGCTTATCGGTCACTGAGACAGGGAGGAATGTCGTCAAGAGGTTCCCAATCAGCATGGAAATCAGCAGCACAATTCCTGAACAACAGGCAATAATGACAATGGCTTTAAATGGAATCCTCATTTTGCGAAGACCATACGTAAAGCCTACAGAAAAGCTGTCAATGCTGACTGCAATAGCTAAAAACAGAAGCGAAAACGAAATCATACCTGAACTCTTCCTTTCTGTTCATGCAACGATGATCAAGAGTCTCTAGGCGTCCTTAGACTCTTCTTCACTATATGAAGAGCAGGTGGGCTGTGTGTCAGTCTACACCTCGCTGAAAAAAGAATGTTTTTTATCGTATGCATGGCAAAAAGGAAGCATGCTGATGGGCTTACCTTTATTGAGGACGTTTTTGGCAGGTCACGCAAAAATGAGTGCCTCGCCCTCCAACAACTGTTTTCTCAATGATACTTCCACATGTCTGGCACGGCTCTCCCCGCCGGTCATATACAAGAAGCTGCATTTGAAATGTGCCAATATGGCCCTGTGAATTGATGTAAGAGCGAATGGTGCTTCCTCCCGCATCAACTGCGACTTGAAGCGTGTCGATGATATGTTTGTGGAGCACCTTGCATGATTCAAGGCTTAGCTGATTTGCTTTTGTTTCTGGGTGAATGCCTGCCTTAAATAGGACTTCATCCACATAAATATTACCAAGTCCTACAACAATCTTTTGATCAAGTAAAGCTGTTTTGACCACGCGGGAGGTTTTCTTCAATTGCTCCCATAGATATGCTGGTGTAAATGCGTCTGAAAAAGGCTCATATCCGAGCTGAGACAGCGGAAGTTCTTTTTCTTCCTCCCCTGGATGAAAGAGATGCATTGTGCCAAATTTGCGTACATCATGATACCGAAGCTCGGTCCCATCTGTAAACGTAAAGACGACGTGTACATGTTTATCATAAGGATCATTTGCTTCATGTACACGGTATTTCCCTTCCATCCTTAAATGGGAGACCATCACATAGTGGTCTAAATGAAAAAGTAGGAACTTCCCTCTTCTTTCAATGGTTTGAATGGTTTCTCCTGCCATCCTTCTAGCGAACTCTTCCGGTTCCCCAGGACGTTTGATGATATTTGGCCATTTGATATCGACCGTTTCAATCGTTTTTCCTTTGACTAACCGCTTGAGAGTTCGCCGGACGGTTTCAACCTCTGGTAATTCCGGCATGCTCCTCGCTCCTTTGTTATCTCTTTATTTAGCGTCGTACCAAGATGGGCCTGAAGCAAAATCGACTTTTAGCGGCACATCGAGCTGAAGTGTGTTTTCCATCACTTCAGGGACAATTTTTTCTAGTATGGCGATTTCTTCTTTCGGTGCTTCGAAAATCAGTTCATCGTGCACCTGCAATAAAAGATTTGCCTGCAAGTTTTCTTCTTTTAGCTTTCGCACCATATCAATCATTGCTTTTTTAATGATATCTGCGGCACTGCCTTGAATTGGTGTGTTCATTGCCGTTCTTTCCGCAAAGCTTTTGATATTAAAATTACGGCTTGTGATATCCGGGATATATCGTCTGCGTTTGAGAAGCGTCGTGACATAGCCTTTTTGTTTTGCTTCCTGCACGATCTCTTCCATATATGTTTTGACGCCTTTAAAGCTTGTTAAATAGCGTTCAATAAAGGCGGCTGCTTCTTTTCTTGTAATTCCAAGGTTTTGAGAAAGGCCATAATCACTAATTCCATACACAATTCCGAAGTTGACAGCTTTGGCTTGTCTTCTCATAGAGGAAGTCACTTCTTCTTCCGAGACATGGAACACATCCATGGCTGTTTTCGTGTGAATATCCATATCCTGCGTAAAGGCTTCAATCAAGTTCTCGTCTTGAGAAATGTGCGCAAGTACACGCAGCTCGATTTGCGAATAATCCGCTGCAAACATAAGCCAGCCCTCTTTTGACGGGATAAATGCTTGTCGAATCTTTCGGCCTTCTTCTAACCGAATCGGGATGTTTTGAAGATTTGGGTCTGTAGAGCTTAGTCTTCCTGTTTGTGTAAGCGCCTGATTAAATCTTGTATGGACTTTATGGGTATCTTTGCGCGTCACTTTCATTAAGCCTTCGACATAGGTAGATTGCAGCTTGCCAATTTGGCGGTAATGCAGAATCGACCGAATGATTTCGTGCTTGTCTTCAAGCTTTTCAAGAACATCCGCAGACGTAGAGTAGCCTGTTTTGGTCTTTTTGATAATCGGCAGTCCTAATTTTTCAAATAAAATCACACCAAGCTGCTTCGGTGAATTGATGTTAAAGGTTTCTCCCGCTAAACGGTGAATGGTTTCTTCATACTCCTTCAGCTTCTTCGTTAGTTCTTCACCCATTTTCTGAAGGCGTTCAATATCCACTTTTACCCCAAGAGATTCCATTTCACCTAAGATAAGCGCAAGTGGCAGCTCTAAATCTTCATACAGCTCATGCTGATCATTTTTTTCTAACGCTTCAAGTGTCAAATCATGCAGGGCAGAAATCGCCGCTGCTTTCCGTCCAAGATGATCTTTGAGCTCATCTTCTGGCGGAATGGCCTGCTTCGCTCCTTTTCCGTATATTTTTTCATCGGAAAGGGCGATATTCAGGCCGTATTCCTTCGCCACACTTGCCACGTCCTCATAGGATTTCTGTGGATTGACGACATAGGAAGCGAGCAAGACGTCGTTATCGACACCTTTTAGATCAACACCATGCCACCTGAGGGCGACAACCGCTCTTTTGGAATCAAAGACCCATTTTTTCTTCGTTTCATCTTGCGCCCATTGTTTAAACGCTTCTGATTGAAGAGCATCTTCTTTTGTGATAAAAAACGCACCGTTTTCATTATGGATCGCAAAACCGATCAAATCTGCTTCGTGATAATTGTCTCCCAGCTGTTCTACCACAAGCGCCGCATGATCTGTCAGCATGTCCTCTGTGACATCTGTTATTTTCTTCACATCTATTTCGTCTATTTCAACTGGTTCATCTGATTCTGGCGCTTCTCCTAAACGCTCTAGCAGCGTTTGAAAGCCCAGTTCTTTATAAAGGGAGATGACCTGCTCCATGTGAGGGCCTTCATAAGCGAGATCTTTGCTTGACACATCAATTGGTGCTTCTACGAGAATCGTCGCCAGCTTTTTACTCATTACCGCTTGTTCTTTATATTCTTCAAGCTTTTCTTTTAGCTTTTTCCCGCTGACTTCGTCAATATGTTCAAGTAGATTTTCAACCGTTCCAAACTGCTTTAACAATTTGATCGCTGTTTTTTCACCAACACCAGGAACGCCTGGGATATTATCTGATGAATCTCCCATCAGTCCTTTCATGTCGATGATTTGATCTGGGCGCAGGCCATATTTCTCTTCAATATGGGCCGGTGTGTAGTATTCTACTTCAGTGATGCCTTTTTTCGTAATGGCTACCGTCGTGCGGTCTGTTGAAAGCTGTGTTAAGTCTTTATCTCCTGAGAAGATTTTGACCTCAAAGCCGTCTTTTTCTGCTTCTACAGCCAGTGTACCGATGATATCATCTGCCTCGTATTGCGGCAGCTCATACCTTTTCACCTGATATGCATCTAATAGCTCACGGATGAACGGCATTTGTTCTGATAGTTCTGGCGGTGTTTTTTGTCTTCCGCCTTTATATTCCTTAAATGTCTCGTGACGAAAGGTGGTTTTCCCCGCATCAAATGCAACAAGCATATGAGTCGGCTTCTCGTCCTCCAGCATCTTCATTAAGATCATCGCAAAGCCGTAAATGGCATTCGTATGTACGCCTTTATCATTAGATAATAGCGGCAAAGCAAAAAAAGCTCGATAGGCGAGACTGTTTCCATCCACAAGTACTAATTTCTTTTGATCTGTCATGTTTTAATCCTCCATCGACTGAGCCGGCTCAGTCGTCTCTTTCACACATTGTATGTTCATTTTATCAAAGTTTATTTTGAAAAGAAAATAGACGAGCCTGCATAAAAAAAGGGACGAAAACAACAAGTGTTTTCGTCCTTCCAAAATTGGCTCCTTGGATGAAGGGGTTCCTATTCATCCTACCAATGATTGTTTAACAAAACATGAATTCATTGTAAAGATCATGTAAATTTTGACGTCACTTTCCTTTTTACTCTATTTTGCCTTCAAACTCACTGTAAACGTCGTCCCTTTGCCTTGTTTGCTATGGACAGAAATCGTCCCTTCATGCGCCTCGACAAGGTGTTTCACAATCGCAAGGCCAAGCCCTGTACCACCAGAGTTTCTACTTCTATCTTTATCAATCCGATAAAATCTCTCAAATATTCTTGGAATCTCACTTTTTTTCATGCCGATCCCTGTATCTGCTATATCAAATTCACAGCTGTTTTTCCTCGGTCTCGCTGTAATCGTGACACTTCCTCCCTCCGGTGTATAAGTGAGGGCATTGTTGACGAGATTGAGGAAAATTTGCTTTAATCTCAGCGGGTCTGCCATGACATAGACCGGCTCTTTTGGGACACGTACTTGTAATTGAATGCCTTTTTCTGCAGCCTTTTGTTTTAGCAGCACTTCAATCTCTTGAATGATTTCTGAAGCATTGGCTTCTTGAATATTCAGCTTAAAATGCTGCTGTTCAATTTTAGAGAGATCTAGTAAATCTTGAATAAGCGTTTCTAAACGGATGCTCTCTTTTAAGATGATTGAAAGGAATTCTGTCAGCGCTTCTTTGTCATCAATGGCTCCATCGAGAAGCGTTTCGGAAAATCCTTTAATAGATGTAATCGGTGTCTTTAATTCATGTGACACGTTAGCGACAAAGTCTTTTCGCATTTGTTCTAGTTGCTTTGTTTCTGTCACATCATGAAACACAAGGACAATTCCTTTCCATTCATCATCTGTACTTAAGATCGGAACACCATCGACTTGGAAATAGCGGCGCTCGATGTCAACAGCAAGACGCAGAAACTTGCGTACTTTGGTTTCTGTCATGAAAATTTCGTCAATTAGTTCAATTACCTCTTCATGTGTAAAGGCTTCATGATACAGCTTGTGCATGTAAATATGCTTTTGCACCTTAAATTGCTTACGGAAGGTTCGATTGACCAAGTGAATATAGCCCATCTTATCAATCAAAATAATCCCTGCTCCGATGTTTTCAATGACTGTTTGCAGACGATCTCGCTGCATTTCACCAGCGCTTGTCATGTCTTGAAGGCTTTCTGCCAGACGCTTCATGGATGTATTGAGTTCACTTGTTTCAATGATCAGCTCTTCATAGTTATTCGTATCATAGTTCCCACGTTCAAGCTGTTTGGCTACCTTGGTGGCATAATCAATCGGTTTCACATACTTCATCGACATGCGGTAGCCAAAAAAGACGATGATCACGATAGCCGAGCCAAGACAAAAGGCTAATGCAAGCCAGAGCTGGCCGTCAATTTCATTTAAAGGCTGGTATGAGGCATGGAGAAATAAATATCCCGCCGGCTCGTTTTGTTTCATAATAGGGACTGCATAATGAAAAAGCGCATCCTTCTCATCATCAATAACCGTTCCTTTTGTTTGGAGGCGTTCATTTTTCAGCGTGTTTTGAATGATAGCTCTTTGCTCTGCTTGACCCGTTGTATGTATGATATTCCCCTTCACGTCCACAATCGACGCATTCATATCGAGATGCTGCTTGGCTTGATTGAGGATCTCCTGGTTCTGCTTTGCCTTCAGGTCATCCCCATTCATTGAAGAAAGGAGAAAGCTTGCTTCTTTTTCCATTCGCTGCGTTAATTTTGTTTCATAGAAAACATGAAACATATGATCCAAGAAAAGGCCAAGTGCGACAAACACAATAAAAAGGAGAAAAATGAGCCCAGAAAACAGGCGGGTTCTAATTTTACTCATTTGCCTTTGGCTCCTCCAATTTATAGCCTAAGCCACGAATGGTTTTAATATATGTTGGTTTTTTTGTGTTTTTTTCAATTTTGTCCCGCAAGTGGCTGATATGTACATCCACAATACGAGTATCACCTGCAAAGTCATAATTCCAAACCGCACTTAACAATAGATCACGCGTGAGGACACGGCCTTTATGCTTAGCCAAATAAAGCAGCAGTTCAAATTCCTTTGGCGTGAGCTCCAGACGTTCTTCTTGGAAATAGACTTCGTAATGTTCGGGTAAAATGCGCAGTTCACCAATTTTCATTTGGTCTGCAATGATCTCTTCCTTCTCCTCTTGCGAAGGGGCAGGTTGAGATTGCTGCGCTCTTCTCAAAATCGCTTTTACCCGAGCACCCACTTCTCTAGGACTGAACGGTTTTGTCATGTAATCATCGGCTCCAAGTTCAAGGCCGAGCACCTTATCAAATTCATCGTCCTTTGCTGTCAGCATTAAAATAGGGAACATCATTTTTTGAATTCTCAGCTGCTTGCACACTTCAATGCCGTCCATCTTCGGAAGCATTAAATCTAACACAATGAGATCAGGCTGTTCACTTGCCGCTTTTTCAAGCGCTTCTTCTCCGTCTCTTGCTGTGACGACATCGTAGCCCGCCCTTTCAAGGTTATAGCTTAGAAGTGTTACAATCGATTCTTCATCATCCACAACTAATATTTTTTTATTCATGTTGTGCCTCCAATTAGTGATTTCCCCTGCATCCGTTTTTTTGTATCTTATGTGAAAAGCGAGAAGTCATGCTTTCTCTTTCATTTTAACGAAAGCTTAACAAGAGGACAATTTAAAATTTCGACAAGATTTATTTTGTAAACAAAAAGAAGACTCCCCTTAAGAGAAGTCTTCTTTTTTATTCATATTAAGACAATACTTTCATGACGTTCTTAACAGACTCAACAGAGCGATCAAGCTGACTTCTTTCTTCTTCTGTCAGTTCAAGCTCAATGATCTGTTCAAGGCCGTTTCCGCCTACGATTGTTGGAACACCAAGGTAAATGCCTTCGTAGCCATATTCACCTTCAAGGTATGCAATCGTTGGGATGACGCGGCGCTGATCTTTTAAGATGGCCTCAACCATTTCAACGAGTGAAGCAGCAGGTGCATAATACGCACTACCGTTACCTAATAGGTTGACGATTTCACCGCCGCCTTTTCTTGTTCTTTCCACAATCGCATCAATTCGATCTTTAGGAATCAATGTTTCAAGCGGGATACCGCCTGCATAAGAGTAACGAACAAGCGGAACCATGTCGTCGCCATGCCCGCCAAGAACAAATCCTGTCACATCTTTAACAGATAGGTTTAGTTCTTGTGCAACGAATGTACGGAAACGGGCTGTATCAAGAATGCCTGATTGTCCGATGACCTTTTCTTTTGGTAATCCTGATTCTTTATAAACTGCATATGTCATTGCATCAACTGGGTTTGTTAACACAACGATGATCGCTTCTGGAGAATATTTGACGATTTCGCGTGTCACACTGCGCATGATTTTTTCATTTGTTGACACGAGGTCGTCACGGCTCATTCCCGGCTTTCTTGCAATTCCTGCCGTAATGACCACTACATCAGAACCGGCTGTATCTTCGTAGTTAGAAGTTCCTGTAATATTCGCATCGAAGCCTTGAACAGGGCTTGCTTCCAGCATATCAAGTGCTTTCCCTTTTGTCGGGTTTTCAAGCTGCGGGATATCAACTAATACGACATCCGCTAATTCTTTTTGAGCTGTTAGAAATGCTGTAGTGGCTCCAGTAAAGCCTGCTCCGATGACAGATACTTTTTTACGCTTGTTTGCCATTTCCCTTTTCCCCTTTAACTTTAAAGTTTAAGAATCAAGACAAGTTTTTGATGAGCTCGTCAGCGAACTCAGAACACTTCACTTCTGTTGCGCCATCCATTAATCTAGCAAAATCGTACGTGACGACTTTTGAAGCAATTGTTTTTTCAACAGATTGAATCACGAGATCAGCTGCTTCCTGCCAGCCAAGGTGCTCTAGTAAAAGCACGCCTGATAGAAGAACAGAAGACGGATTCACTTTATCAAGACCAGCATATTTTGGTGCTGTTCCGTGAGTTGCTTCAAAGATAGCGTGTCCTGTTTCGTAGTTGATGTTCGCACCCGGTGCGATACCAATTCCGCCCACTTGTGCTGCAAGTGCATCAGAGATGTAGTCTCCGTTTAAGTTCATTGTTGCCACAACATCGAACTCAGCTGGACGAGTTAAAATTTGTTGAAGGAAAATATCTGCAATGCTGTCTTTGACAATGATTTTCCCAGCAGCTTCTGCTTCACTTTGCGCTTTGTTTGCCGCGTCTTTTCCATCTTTTTCTACAATACGATCATATTGTGCCCATGTAAAGACTTTGTCGCCAAACTCTTTTTCAGCCACTTCGTAGCCCCAGTTTTTGAAGGCACCTTCTGTAAATTTCATGATATTTCCTTTGTGAACAAGTGTCACAGATTTACGACCTTGGTCGATTGCATATTGAATAGCTGCTCTGACAAGGCGAGATGTTCCTTCTTCAGAAACTGGTTTGATTCCGATACCTGAAGTTTCTGGGAAACGGATTTTATTCACACCTAATTCGTTTTTCAAGAAGTCGATTAACTTCTTCACTTCGTCTGATCCTTTTGCATACTCGATCCCTGCATAAATATCTTCTGTGTTCTCACGGAAGATAACCATATCTGTGTCTTCTGGACGTTTCACAGGAGATGGTACGCCTTTGAACCAGCGAACTGGACGTAAGCATGTGAATAAATCAAGTTCTTGTCTTAGTGCCACGTTCAATGAACGGATTCCACCACCAATTGGTGTTGTCAGTGGTCCTTTGATGGCAATTAAGTATTCACGAATGTCTTCAAGCGTTTGCTCTGGAAGCCACTCTCCAGTTTTATTGTAAGCTTTCTCACCTGCATATACTTCTTTCCAAGTGATTTGCTTTTCACCTTTATATGCTTTTTCAACAGCGGCTTCAAGAACTCTTGATGCTGCTTTCCAAATGTCAGGACCAATTCCGTCCCCTTCGATAAACGGGATAATTGGATTATTTGGTACATTCAATACGCCGCCAGTAACTGTAATTTTTTCGCCTTGTGACAATGATATTACCTCCCAGATTATGTAGTGAATATTTGAAACTTCTTGGCTTGATGTCTGCAAGCGAAGAAGTTTTTCACATGATTCATTTTTTGTTGATATGGAGGCTGATGGGTTTGTTTGGATCAGCCTCCGCTTATTCTATAAACATTAGTCTCTTTCACTGATCGGAACAAACGTTTGAAGATCAGGCCCAATGTATTCAGCTCTTGGACGGATCAGACGGTTGTTGTCATATTGCTCTAAAATGTGAGCAATCCATCCAGAGAATCGGCTGATCACGAAAATAGGTGTAAACAGGTCATGATCAATCCCAAGACTGTGATAGACAGAAGCAGAATAAAAATCAACATTCGGTGGAAGATTTTTCTCTGATGTCACGATTTCCTCTGCGCGAACAGACATTTCATACCATTTCGGCTCGCCTGTGAGGTTTGTTAAACGCTGGCTCATTTCTTTTAAATGCTTTGCACGCGGGTCACCTTTACGATATACGCGGTGGCCAAAGCCCATAATTTTTTCCTTCTTCTCTAGCTTACCATGAATATATGAATCTACGTTTTCAAGTTCGCCAATTTCTGAAAGCATCTTCATTACGCCTTCATTGGCGCCGCCATGAAGTGGTCCTTTAAGCGCACCGATAGCCGCTGTTACACCAGAGTAGATATCTGATAGTGTAGCAACACATACACGCGCTGTAAATGTCGAGGCGTTTAATTCGTGATCCGCATGTAGAATGAGGGCCTTATCAATTGCCTCAATTTCTACTGGTGATGGCTCTTCACCATTTAGCATATACAAGAAGTTCGCAGCATAGCTGTACTCTTCTTTTGGCTGTACAGGCTCAAGTCCCTTTCGAATGCGTGAAAATGCAGCGACAAGTCCAGAAATTTTCGCCTGTAATCGAATGGCTTTTCTGTAATTCGCTTCTTTGTCCATAATCTCTGATTCGTCATCTAGTAAACCTAGTAAGGATACGGCTGTACGAATCGCAGACATTGGATGAACCCCATCCATCGAGTAAGATTTAAAGTGCTCAATGATTTCTTGCGGAATATGAGCATTTTCATTGAGCTGCTGCTTTAACTCACTCAACTCTTGCTCATTCGGTAGCTTTAAGTGCCATAACAGGTAGACAATTTCTTCGAATGTAGCTTTTTCAGTTAAATCATCGATATTGTACCCTACATAAGTAAGAGTATCATCAATAATTGAGCTTACGGATGAAGTTGTTGCCACAATACCTTCAAGACCTCTTGTTGCTGTCATGTTCAATCTCCCCTTTTTAAAAAGATTCCCCTTTGTTGCAGAATTCTCGCTTTTTGAAAGCGCTATCCAACCTGAATATGCTGGCAGGTTCAAAAAAGAAAATGCTTACATTTACCTATATGGTTAGAGCGCTTTTAACCTCATTTCTCCTATGTGATCAATGAGTTCAAAATTAAGCCTATTCCCATTATAAACAATAATCAGACATTTGTTAAATGTTTAACTATAATTTTTTTTGATATTTTTTTTTCCAGCCTGCCGTTTAGGGCATGGAATAAAGGGATTTTGCTACTTTTAATATATTTAATTATGTTTTTTTGCAAAAGCTCGCGTAAGAAAAAATAAAAAAGAAAGTGACATACGCCACTCTCTTTTCATCCGCTGAAAAATTTCACAGCCTGCATCGCCAAATAGGCAATTCCTGCACCAATCAGCGGACCGACAGCCACACCTTTGAATAAACTGACGGCCAAAATGGTACCGAATACAAGCGCCGCCGTAATATGGGGATCATTTTCGAGTAGCACAATGCCGTTTTTTGCAATCAGTGCTACTAATATACCCGCTCCAAGTGCAATCCAAGCATAGGAAGATTTCATCGCTTCTCCAAGCTGTTTAAATCCAATGTCACCTGTTGCAATCGGTACAAGTACAGCGATTGTAATGATGGTTACACCCCAATTGATGCCTTTAGATTGCAGAACCGGGAAAATTTTTTGATCCAGGCCCATGAGCTTAATCACAATCAGCACAGAAACCGCTAAAATTAACGAATTGTTCTTCGCAATGAGTGCAATAACGAGTAAAAGAGCCAAAAATAAATTGGCTTGTGTCAACATATGCCGCCACTTCCTTTCTTTTTATTGCGACCTTTTCATATTACTAATCTTTTTGAATAAAATGAAGTATCGGACATGCTTGTTTTTTGGAGGGGATTGTGTGAATCACACCTATGTGGCCATTTTTCTGCGCAGTTTGATGATCATCAGCATTGCCGTTTTTGCTGTTGTCTTTTTATATCAGTCTTTTCCGTTTTTATATCCATTTTGGATTGCACTTGCCCTGTCATGTTTGATTCATCCAGCCGTATGTAAAATAGAAGAAATGACCGGGATGCCAAGAGGTTTTGTCGTCATCATTGTGCTATTGCTCTTTTTAGTGGCGGCAGCAGGTTTCATGACGCTTTTAGTGGCGGAAATCATTTCAGGAAGTGCTTATTTAGCAAAGGTTCTACCTGGCCATCTTGATCAAATGGTCAGTATTGTGGAACGGTTTTTCACTGATAAAATTCTACCTTTATATCATGATTTGACTGCTCAATTTAATACACTTCAAGCTGGTCAAAAGGAGTCTATTTTGGGACAAATTCAAGCGCTTGGCGACGAAGCAGCGGCGAAAGTCGGAGCTCTTCTTTCAAAAACACTTGAATTCATTCCGGCTTTTTTAGGTCTTTTGCCTGATGCAGCAGCGACTCTTTTATTTTCCGCACTGGCGACTTTTTTTATCACAAAAGATTGGTTTACATTAAAAAAATATGGTGCCCGTATCTTTCCCGCAAAGTGGATGCTGCATACACGCGCAATCTTATCTGAAATCAAAAAAGCCATTACTGGCTTTATGAAAGCCCAGCTTCTGCTCGTTGCCATGACCATCGGTATTGTGCTGATTGGGCTGATCATCTTAAAGGTCGAGCATGCGATTGTGATCGCTCTTTGTATTGGACTTGTCGATTTACTTCCTTACATCGGCAGCGGTACTGTTTTTCTTCCGTGGATCATTTACTCCGCCATGACAGGAAATCTTTCACTTGCCATCGGGCTAGGCATTTTGTATATCGTGGTGCTCATTCAAAGACAAATATCAGAGCCGAAAGTCTTAAGTAAATCGATTGGGCTTAATCCTTTAGCAACACTTGTGGCGCTATTTGTTGGATTAAAATGGTTTGGTTTTCTAGGACTTGCTCTAGGTCCCGCTTCTCTTGTCGTGTGGCAGGCGTTTCGTAATGCTGGTGTTTTCAGCGAAATTTATCAGTACATTCGGTATGGTATGCAAAAGTAAAAGAGACCTCAGCTGCAGGTCTCTTTAACGAATGATCGTATAACGATTGCGATTGGACATGTTTCTAAGCCAGCGCTCAAAGAGCGGCTTGATCCGTTTTCTCGTCACCGGAATGAGCAGAAAAGCCCCAATCAAATCTGATAGAAATCCAGGAATGAGCAGCAGTAATCCGCCGATAAGAATACAGAAACCATCAACAATGGTTGCCCCTGGCATCTTGCCATATTGTAAATCTCGTTGCACTTTTTGGAATGCTTCCATTCCTTGTTTTCTTGCAAAGTAAGCACCTAGTGCACTTGTCAGCACAATGACTAGCATCGTTGGTAAAATGCCAATGATTTTACTTGAGATTAAAAATAAACTAATTTCCACTGCGGGAAACAGAATGAATAATAGTAGAAAATATTTTTTCAACCATATCACCTCATGTGGTCTCTTTCATCGAAAGCTGTTGCTTTTTTTAGTGTAACATAAAAAAAGAGAGGAGTCAGACAACTCCCCTCGAGTGTGATTTAAAGGACGCTTGCACGGCCTTTGTAGATCGCTCCGCGTGATGGATCTACTGTAATTTCTTCGCCCTCTTTTAGAAGTGTTGTTGCGCTGTCAAGACCAACAATCACCGGAATGCCAAGACTGAGCCCAACGACTGCTGCATGACTTGTTAAACCGCCTTCTTCAGTGATAAGGGCAGAAGCTTTTTCTAAAGCACCCATCATATCACGATCTGTGCAGTTTGCTACAAGAATCGCACCATCGTACATTTTTTCGTCTGCTTCTTTTCCGCTTTGTGCAATGACAACCGGTCCAAATGCAGATTTGCGGCCAATTCCTTGACCCTTCGCAATGATATCGCCAACAACATACACTTTCATTAAGTTCGTTGTACCTGCTTCGCCAACTGGCACACCAGCTGTAATGACAATCAGGTCGCCATGTCTTACATAGCCAGATTCAATTGACTTTTCTACTGCATTCTCAAGCATTTCATCTGTAGAAGACGTATTTGATCCGCTCTTCGCAAATACACCGAAGACAAGAGATAGCTTTCTAGCCACTGATTCGTTTGCTGTTACTGCAACGATTGGTGCTTTTGGTCTATATTTTGAAATCATTCTCGCTGTATGACCACTCTCAGTCGGCGTCACAATCGCTGCCACATCAAGCTTCATCGCTGTATGTGCTACAGATTGACCGATGGCATCTGTAATACTGACTTCTACTTCTTCGCTTCTGCGAGAAAGAATGGCTTTATAGTTAAGTGCTTCTTCTGAACGTGATGCAATGTTATGCATCGTTTGAACAGCTTCCACTGGATATGTCCCAGCTGCTGTTTCACCAGAAAGCATAATGGCATCTGTGCCGTCAAAAATGGCATTTGCCACGTCACTTGCTTCCGCTCGAGTTGGGCGCGGGTTACGCTGCATGCTGTCCAGCATTTGAGTAGCTGTGATGACAGGCTTGCCTAAACGATTGCATTTTTTGATCAGCATTTTTTGAACAAGCGGTACTTCTTCTGCCGGGATCTCTACACCAAGATCTCCACGTGCCACCATCAAGCCGTCTGATACCTCAAGGATTTCATCAATGTTATCAACGCCCTCTTGGTTTTCAATCTTCGGAATGATTTGAATGTCAGCTGCGTTATTCTTTTCAAGCAGCTCACGAATTTCAAGAACATCAGAAGCTCGTCTAACAAAAGAAGCTGCGATGAAATCGACGCCTTGTTCAATTCCAAACAGAATATCATTGGCATCTTTTTCTGTAATACCTGGCAGGTTCACACTGACTCCTGGTACGTTCACACCTTTTTTGTTTTTGAGGGTGCCTGTATTCATGACCTTTGTGACGATTTCTTTGCGGTCCATGTTCAGTTCTTTTACCTCTAAACCAATAAGACCATCATCTAATAAAATCGTTGAACCCACTTCTACATCATGAATTAAATCTTCGTATGTCACACTGATTTTTTCCTTATTCCCAACAATGTCTTCCATACTAACGATAAGATCATCACCAGCGACTAGCTCAATTGAGCCGTTTTCAACTGTACGTGTACGGATCTCTGGACCTTTTGTGTCAAGAAGGATCGCAATGTCCTTGCCTAATGCTTTACCTGCTTTACGAATGTTTTCAATGCGTGCACCATGCTCTTCAAAATCTCCATGTGAGAAGTTTAGTCTGGCTACATTCATTCCTGCTTCAATCAATTCAGTCAGCTTTTCAATGCTTTCACTTGCTGGACCAATTGTACAAACGATTTTTGTCTTTCTCATTACTGTTCCTCCTAAGGTCTTCTCGTTTTATATAGAGAGCTCTTGTGAAAGTCGGTACATATTTTGATCGACTGTATGTTTTTTATCTAAGATTTCTAAAATATCGTGGTGAACGAGTTCATTGCTTTGAATGCCTACACAGCGTCCGCCTTTTCCTTCAAGAAGAAGTTCTACTGCATACGCTCCTAAACGGCTTGCCAGCACTCGGTCAAACGCACTTGGAGAACCTCCGCGCTGAATATGCCCTAAGACAGATACACGCGTTTCAAGGCTTGTCTCCTCTTCAATTCGCTTACCAAATTCAACACCGCTGCCTACGCCTTCTGCTACGATGATGATACTGTGCTTCTTGCCGCGCTCATGTCCTCTTCTCAACCTGGCAATAATTTCGTCCATGTCATAGTCTGCCTCAGGAATCAAAATGGATTCGGCTCCGCCCGCAAGACCTGACCAAAGGGCAATATCTCCAGCATGTCTTCCCATTACTTCAACTACGTATGTACGTTCATGAGATGTGGCTGTATCACGAATTTTATCAATGGCATCAATCACTGTATTAAGTGCCGTATCAAAGCCAATAGTGAAATCAGTACCTGGAATATCGTTATCAATCGTGCCCGGGACACCTACACATGGAAAACCGAGCTCTGTTAATTTCTTCGCTCCCATGAATGAGCCATCTCCACCGATGACAACAAGTCCTTCGATACCGAATTTTTTTAAGTTTTCAATCCCTTTTTCACGGCCTTCAACTGTCTTGAATTCAGGACATCTTGCCGTGTAAAGTTTTGTTCCTCCACGATGAATGATATCGCCTACCGAACCTATTTCGAGTTTCTCAATTTTACCGTTAATTAGACCTGAATATCCATTATAAATACCATAAACTTCAACATTATGATAAATTGCTTTTCTTACAACTGCGCGCACAGCTGCATTCATTCCTGGGGAATCCCCACCGCTCGTTAAAACTCCTATACGCTTCATCTTTTTCACCTCAGAGACCATATATGAATTAAACATACCATTTCCATTGCTTGAAAACAATCATGAGCCAAACCAGATGTTTTCAATATGAATTTCTAAAACCGTCCTTATTATACAATTAAATAAACTGTTTTTAAACAAAAGTTAAGAAAGATATGAAAGCAAATCTTTGAGAAACTAGTCAGTTCAAGTGCTCTAAACCTTATTATATCAAGGTTTTTAGACGTTTCAAATTTTATGAAAACAAAAGAAAATTATTTTCAAATAGCGCTTACATAAGGGGGTGTTTCATGAAAAAGACGAAAAAAATAAACGCCAGCCAAAAGGCTGTACGTTTATTTAGTTTACCCCAATATATTGATTTTCAATCGAGACTTTCCCGATTGCTTTGTATTTTTGATATCTTTGTTCGACTAATTCTTCAGGCGAAAGTTTGAGCAAAGATGAAAGTGATTGTTTCAATGTTTTTTCCATGTAGGCTGCTTGTTGTTTCACGTCTCGATGTGCTCCACCTTGCACTTCTTTAATAACATCATCTATAATATCTAATTCTTTTAGGTCTGGAGCGGTAATTTTCATTGTTTCTGCAGCTTTTTTAGCAAGTGACGAGTCCTTCCAAAGCAGTGCTGCTGCACCTTCAGGTGAAATCACTGAATACGTTGAGTTCTCTAGCATGAATAGGTGGTTTCCTACGCCTAAGCCCAGTGCCCCGCCACTTCCGCCTTCTCCAATGACAATACAGACAACCGGTACACGAAGTCCTGCCATTTCGAATAAGTTTTTCGCAATTGCTTCACTTTGTCCGCGTTCTTCAGCTGCTTTACCAGGATAAGCTCCTTTTGTATCAATAAAGCAAATGATAGGGCGATTAAATTTATCTGCCTGTTTCATCAAGCGCAATGCTTTACGGTAACCTTCTGGATGAGGCATCCCGAAATTACGGCGCAAGTTTTCTTTTGTGTCTTTTCCGCGCTGATGGCCAATAACTGTGACAGGAAGCCCTTTAAACGTAGCAATTCCTCCAACGATGGCTTCATCATCGCCATAGAAACGGTCACCATGACATTCAAAAAAGTTGTCAAACAGCTCTTGAATGTAATCGAGAGTTGTTGGGCGCATCGCATGACGAGCAATTTGTACTCTGTCCCACGGCTTTAAATTTGTATAAATGTCCGCTTCAAGCTTACTCAGACGTGTTTCAAGGCGCTCAATTTCCGCACTTAAATCCATCTCTGAATTTTGTGTGAGCTTTTTCAATTCATCAATTTTTGCTCGAAGTTCAATGACAGGTTTTTCAAATTCTAGTTCTCCAGCCACTCTCGTTCACCTCCTGTGCTGTGTAATGCTAAGATTCGGCCTAATGTTTCTTTCATGTCGGCACGGTGGATCACAGCATCGAGCTGACCATGCTTCAATAAAAATTCAGCCGTTTGGAAGTCCTCTGGCAGGTCTTCACGAATGGTTTGTTCGATGATTCTGCGGCCAGCAAAACCAATCAATGCTCCCGGCTCTGCAAAGTTGTAATCACCGAGAGACGCAAAACTAGCTGATACACCGCCAGTTGTAGGGTTCGTCATCACTGAGATAATCAAACCTTGATCCTCGCTGAACAGCTTTAATGCTGAGCTTGTTTTGGCCATCTGCATCAGACTAAGAATACCCTCTTGCATTCTTGCTCCTCCAGATGCAGTAAAGATAATAAATGGCACCTTGTCCGCTTTTGCTTTCTCGATCGCCAGTGTGATCTTTTCACCCACAACCGAGCCCATGCTGCCCATACGGAATGTGGCATCCATGACAGCGATCACAACACTTTGGCCTTCAATTTCACCTTTACCTGTCACAATGGCTTCATTCAAAGATGTTTTTTCTCTGTCTTTCTCAAGCTTTTCTTCGTAGCCTGGGAAGCCGAGCGGGTTCTCAGAAATGAGGTGTCCGTTAAATTCTTCAAATGTGCCTTCGTCTACAAGGCTGTCAATACGCTGTTTTGCATTCATTTGCAAATGTCTGCCGCAATTCATACAAACACGTAAATTTTTATCTAGTTCTTTGGTGAGCATTATTTTTTTACATTGCGGACATTTGGTCATGATGCCTTCAGGCACATCTTGACTTGCCTGTTCAGAGGGTACAGATGCATACTTTTTCTTTTTACTGAAAATGTTCTTGATTGACAAATGACTACCTCCCTTTTTGAAGGGTTTTTTCTTTACACGCACATCCACTATTATAGGACATGTCATAACTGTACCGAAACTATTGTACTTTTTTTGTCAAACGCTGTCATCCTTCATTCAATTTTTTCAGGGGGGAATTGATGAGAAATGAGTATAGGTTTGGGGGGCTGAGCAGTTGATATATTTGAATTGTGAACGTCTACAAAAAAATCTCATTCCGGATGAAAAAAATTTCACATAAGAGAGGAAATGGTGCACGTTTTTCATCCAAATTCAGAAAGAACGTGCACACTTTTCCAGTTCGATTACTCGCCGATAATCGTTAATTTTCTTGTTTTTTCTGCAACAGCTTCTGGGTCTACTTTGATTCTTGCAACACCCGTTTCCATTGCTGCTTTTGCTACTGCTTTTGCTACCGCTGGTGCTACGCGTGCATCAAATGGTGCAGGAATGACGTATTCTGCTGTCAATTCTTCATCTGATACAAGAGAAGCAATCGCTTCAACAGCTGCAATTTTCATTTCTTCGTTAATATGTGTTGCCCGTACATCGAGCGCTCCGCGGAAAATACCTGGGAATGCAAGTACGTTGTTCACTTGGTTTGGAAAGTCAGAACGACCAGTTCCTACAACACTTGCACCTGCTGCATGTGCATCTTCTGGCATGATCTCTGGATTTGGATTAGCCATTGCGAAGATCACAGGATCTTTTGCCATTTTTCCTACCATTTCTTTTGTTAAAGCACCTGCTACTGAAACGCCGATGAAGACATCTGCGCCTTCAATGACTTCTTCTAAAGAACCTTCTTTACGGTCTTGGTTCGTGAATTTAGCTACTTCGTTTTTCACTGCATTCATACCATTTGGGCGGCCTTCATAAATAGCGCCTTTTGTATCACACATGATGATATCACGTACACCGAAATGATAAAGAAGTTTGATAATCGCAATACCTGCTGCTCCAGCGCCGTTTGCAACCACTTTAATTGAAGACATTGATTTTCCAGACAGTTTAAGGGCATTCACAAGTCCTGCCACTGTCACAATCGCTGTTCCGTGCTGATCATCGTGGAAAACAGGAATGTTTGTCTCTTTTTTCAAACGCTCTTCAATGATGAAGCAGTTAGGAGCTGCAATATCTTCAAGGTTCACACCGCCAAACGTTGGCTCAAGAAGCTTCACTGTTTCAACGATTTTGTCTACATCGTTTGTGGAAAGCGCGATTGGGAATGCATCAACGCCTGCAAAGCTTTTGAATAATACAGCTTTCCCTTCCATCACTGGAAGAGATGCTTCTGCACCAATGTTTCCAAGCCCTAAAACAGCGCTTCCGTCTGTCACAACAGCGACCATATTGCCTTTCATTGTATAATCATACACTTTGCTTGTGTCGTCATAAATATCTTTACATGGTTCAGCAACACCCGGTGAGTAAGCCAAGCTTAAGTCTTTCGCGTTTTTCACTTGTACTTTTGATTTTGATTCGAGTTTGCCTTGATTCTCTTTGTGCATATGTAATGCTTCTTCTCTTAATGACATGTAATGAACACTCCTTCAACTGGAAATTGATTTAATGAATTGCTAAGTTGATAAGCACATACTGGCAGTTTTAAATACACAGAATCTTTAAAATGATAACACAATAGGCGAAATTGTAAAACGTATTCAGACGATTTGTCATCATTTAATTACAACATTTTGTTCACCGAGCAGCTCTTTTAACTGGAAGATCACGGCATGATCTGCATGAACTTTGTATGCATCTGGAAGTCTCATCGTCTTTTTTTGCTTTTCATAATACAAATAGACATCTGCTTCTCCGCTGTGCATGGAGATCACTCGTTTTACTTGCTCAAGCAGCTCCTGCGTATGGTTCTCCTCTTTGACTCGAATGTAGACAGACTCTTTTCTTTTTGTGCCCATCTCTTCAAGCAGAACAGCCTCCTGCACGATGATTTGACTGCTGTCGTTTCTGGCCTCTACTCTGCCTTCGACATACAGCATTGCGCCCTCCTCAAGTAAGGGGGACAGCTTTCTAAATTGCTCTGGAAAGACGACGCCTTCCATTTCTCCTGTTTCATCCCCAAATGTGACAAATGCCATCGATTGTCCATTTTTTGTCCGAATCGATTTCACCTTTGTCAAAAGACCACCCATTGAGATTTTTCGCTTCATATAAGAAGAAAGTCTGATGATTTCCACTGCACCATTCTCTCTCAAACGATCTCGATACGCTTGTACTGGGTGATTTGATAAATATAACCCGAGTGCCTCTTTTTCAAATTGCAAGAGGTCGACAAGCGGCAACTCGTCTATCTCAGCATATTTTGGCTTAATGGAGAAGGTGGTATCCCCAAGAAAGTCCAGCTGATCCTCAGGTGTTAAAAATGACACGTGGTCTAACGCAATATCTATCGATGCTAATAACGAAGCACGATTTGGATGAAGCTCATCCATTGCCCCTGAAAAAATGAGCGCTTCGATCGTTTTTCGGTTAACACTCTTTGGTGATACCCTTGCGCAAAAATCAAATAAATCTGCAAACGGCTTTTCCTGTCTTGCTCTGTATATATCCTTTACAGCTGACACTCCGACATTTTTGATCGCTCTTAAGCTGTAGCGGATCTCCCCTTTTTCAACCGTGAATGGAAATTCGCTCTTATTAATAGAAGGCTTCAACACAGAGATCCCTTTTTCCTTTGCCTCATAGAAATATTGAGCCACTTTGTCTTCATTTCCAATCACACTCGTTAAAAGTCCGCACATAAAATATAACGGATAATGCGCTTTTAAATAAGCAAGCTGAAAGCCGATCATGCTATATGCGACAGCATGGCTTCTATTAAAACCATAGTTTGCAAATTTGACGATTAGGTCATAAACGTCATTTGCAATGTTAACAGGATACTCCTTTTTTAGGCATCCTTCAACAAAACGGCTTCGCTGTTCATCAAGCACCTTTTTATCCTTCTTTGAAACGGCTCTTCTTAAAAGATCGGCTTCTCCCAGCTGAAAGCCTGCCATCTTGGCTGCAATCAGCATGATTTGCTCCTGATAGACAATGACTCCGTATGTGTCCTTTAAAATGTCATACAAATCTGGATGAGGGTAAGAGACTTCGACTCTGCCATGCTTTCGGTCGATAAAAAGCGGGATATTCTCCATCGGACCTGGGCGGTATAGGGCATTGACTGCCACGATGTCTTCTAGACTGGATGGATTCAGCCGTCTTAGCACCTGACGCATTCCTTGTGATTCAAGCTGGAAAATCCCTGTCGTATCTCCCGCCGATAACAATTCAAACGTTTTTTGGTCCTGATACGATATATCACTAAAATGAATGTGGACGTTTTCCTGTCTTTCAATCTGGTTTTTAATGGATTCAATTAAGGTTAAGTTTCTCAATCCTAAAAAATCCATTTTTAAAAGACCAAGATCTTCTAAGTAATTCATTGCATATTGCGTCAAATACACCCCATCATGGCCTTCTTGAATAGGCACGACTTGTGTGAGCGGCTCCTCGCTTAGTACAACGCCGGCTGCATGTGTCGACGTATGTCTAGGCAAACCTTCTACCTTTAACGCGGTTTGGAAGACCTTTCGAAGCTCTTCGGATTGCTGGAGCAGCGTTTTTAATTCAGAAGAGGTGGCCACCGCTTCTTTCAGCGTCGTCCCTGGCTTGGATGGGATAAGCTTTGCAAGGCGGTCTGCTGCCTTTGAATCAATTCCCATCACACGTCCGACATCCCTTAAGGCTGCTTTTGCGGCAAGCGTCCCAAACGTGATAATCTGCGCTACATGCATGTCCCCGTATTTGTTTTTGACATAAGCAATGATTTCATCTCTTCTCGTGTCAGGGAAATCGATATCAATATCCGGCATGCTGATTCGTTCCGGATTCAAAAACCGTTCAAATAAAAGTCCGTGACGGATCGGATCAACATCGGTAATCGACAGAACATAAGCAACAAGAGAGCCTGCTGCTGATCCCCGTCCTGGACCTGTCACAATGCCTTGGTCATGAGCATACTTCATAAAATCCCACACAATGAGAAAATAATCACTGAAATTCATTTTTTGGATAATGCTCAGCTCATACTCAAGCCTTTTGATATACGTTTCATTTGAAGCAATTTTTCTTCGCTCCATGCCTTCTGCACACACTTTGCGTAAAAACTGATCGGCTGTTGATTGATCAGGAGTCGGATAGGTTGGCAGTTTTGTCTGTCCAAGATTTAAATCGACTTCACAGCGGTCTGCGATCTCGACCGTTCTTGTCAGCAGTTCTGGATCATCCGCATACCATTCCATCATTTCTTCTATTGATCTGAAATGCTTTTCCCCTCGGTCTTCCTCTATTTCTGATAGCTGCTGTCCGGCTTTAATGGCCTTCAAACATGTGTATGCGGTTTTGTCCTCTCGATTGATGTAGTGGACGTCACCCGTCGCTACAAGAGGAATATTCACCCTTGTTGAGACCTCCCGCAGCTGATTAGACAGCTCTTCGTCCTGCTGAAATGGCTGAACCGCTAAATACACATGCTCCTCACCAAAAATACTTTTTAAATGGCTGGCCGCATCCTGCGCCTCTTCTAGCTGATCATTTTGCAGCAGTGTTTCAATATAGCCGTTCGCACCTGGTGTGATAGCAATAAGTCCATGATGATAGGCTTTCAGCCAGTTCTCTTTTAAGCCGGCTTTTGACTTTGATTTCAGCACACTGCTAATTTTGATCAAATTTTGATAGCCTTCATTGTTTTTTGCAAGGAGCACCAAAGGATAAGCCTCTGTCTCTTGTTCATCTATGAAGACAGAAGCTGTTAAACCGATTACCGGCTTGATGCCATGTTTTTTACATTCCTTATAAAATTCAACCGTTCCATACATCACATGGTCATCGGTAAGAGCGAGCGCTTTATAGCCAAGTTCTTTCGCTTTCAGTACGAGCTCCTTGACCTTAGCAGCACTGCTCAACAAGCTGTATCCACTGTGGACCTGAAGATGAACATAAGACATGCTTAATCCACTCCTTTCGTCTAAATTCATTCTTTCATTATAAAACGCGATGCGGTGAGAAACAAATGTTCTTTCTTTTTCGCCCGTTCATACTTGTCCAGCAAACGCCATATATTGAATAGAGTGAGGTGGAAAAAATGGATGTGAAGGAAGCCTTTATTCCGAATTTTATTAGTTGTTACTTTATCGCACTGGGGGTCATTTTGGGCGGTGCCATTATAGGCGGTGTAGGTGCATATTTATCTGGTCAGCCGCCACTATCAATCATTTCAAGTCTGGCCAATCGCTTAAAAATTTGGGCGCTTGTCGCCGCAATCGGCGGAACATTTGATGCCGTCTATAGCTTTGAAAGAGGTATTTTTGAAGGGAACACGCGTGATATTTTCAAGCAGATTTTATTGATTGTCTCTGCTATGGGCGGGGCACAAACGGGCTATCTCATTATTACATGGCTCACCCAGGAGCATGTGTCATCATGAGGGTGCCGGAGCTGTATAAACGTCCAGGCTGGCAGCGTTTTTTTGCTGGAATGATGTTCGGCGCGATTATCAGCTGGCTGATTTTCCTTTTTACGTATGGAATCTTTCAGGAAAAGCAGGTGACGCTCCTCAGAAGCCAGCAGCACCATATGGACAGTCTGAAAGAACAAATCACACTCTATCGGGAAGATCTGCATAAATTAAATGAAGACAATAAGCAGCGGCTGCTGATCCAAAGCATAGACGTTCATCTCGTCAATCGTGAGCAGTATAAAATCCCTGAGCCAGATACGCTAAAGTTTGAAGAACAGGTCAAAGAGGATATCTCAGAGGTCATTACAAAGGATATTGAAAGTGTCTATAAAACAAAAGAGCTGTTAAAGCGGACAGTGGAAAATAAAGAATATACGATTAGGGAAAAGGCATACCGCGCCAAAGTCACAGAGCTAACGATTTATACGAAGCTTTCACTTGAAGTACGGATTTCATTTGCTGAATAAATGATGATGTGGAATTTTTATGAATTTCTGCTCTCAATGATCGCTTTTCACTCTTCATTTTTATACACTAAAAGAAGAACGAGATCTTCACAAGAAAGAGGTGAGAACAATGGAGGTTTACAGCTATCGTCAAATGGCACGAGACAAAGCAAGCCGAATTAAAGACGGCATGTGCGCTTATGCTGAGACAGAAATGATGGCCCATTTAATTAAAAAAGAATTAAAGCATCAAAATCTCCAAGCCTATGAAGATTCAACTGACATCGGCTGCTGGTTTATTCCTGTATCCAAGTAACCCTTTTCTCAAAGCTCAAAAAAAGAGAGGGGGACTTGAAGCCCCTCTCTCACGATGATTTACATACTTCTTCTAAATCACGCAAAATTTCATCTGCCACGGCCCAATCATATATGGACGCACCGGCTGCAAGCGGGTGACCGCCGCCATGATATTTTTTAGCAATGGTGTTAATCACAACGCCTTTTGAGCGGAACCTGACACGAATCTGATCGTTCTCTTCCACAAAAAAGACCCAAGCCTTAATCCCTGCAATATTTCCAAGTGTCCCAACAAGCTGTGAGGCTTGCTGCGCCGTTGTTTGGAACGATTCCAAAATGTCACGCTTAATAAAAACAGAGGCTACCCCATTTTCTGACAAAGAGATATGCTGAAAAATATAGCCATTTAATTTCACGACATTCAAATCCGTTTCATACAATTGATTGAAAAGGTCTGATGATGAAAACGGATATTCGATAAGTTCCCCTGCATATTTGAGTGTCTTTTTCGTCGTATTTGGGAAAAGGAAACGGCCTGTATCTCCTACAATGCCGGCATAAATGAGTTCAGCCGCCTTTGTATTCAGCTGATATCCTTCTTCTTTCCCCTCTAAATACAGCTCATAAATCATTTCACTCACAGAGCTTGCCTCTGTATCAACCCAAAGCAAGTCACCATACGGATCTTCATTTGGATGATGATCAATTTTCATCAGCTTATCACCCATAGAATAGCGCTGATCATCAATTCTTGCTTGATTCGCCGTGTCACAGACAATGACAAGGGCGCCTTTATACACTTCATCCGGCACCTCATCTAATTCATATAAAAATGAAAGGGATGGCTCAGGGGTTCCTGTCGCATAAATATTTTTTTCTGGATAGGTGGCACGCAAGATTTCTGTAAGGCCGCACTGCGATCCATACGCGTCAGGATCAGGTCTTACATGTCTATGAATGATGATGGTGTCATATAATGATATGGTTTTAATCAGTTCTTTTTTCATAAAAACTCCTTCTCATGCGATACTCTTTTTATTATTAAATCATAATCTATCCTGACGGAAAAGTGAGGAATAGACAATTTATTCTAGTAAGCAAGCCTATTTACGTTTAAAATAGGGTTGTAATCACTTACAATGGAGGCTTGGCACATGCTTGTTTTGATTGTGTTTATTATTTGTTCTGCCATGTTTTATTTATACTACAAAGCAAAAAACGTCCGTACGAACCGGCCGGTCGAGAAAAAATTCTGGTCTGCAAAATCAAGTATGGCACTCGGCTGCTTTGTCCTGCTCTTCGGTGTGAATCAATTATTTTTAAACCGCTCGTCACTCGCATTTGTCATTGGATTTATTTTTGTTGCAGTCGGTATCGGCAGTACGTGGGCTGGGTATAAAGCCTACAAGCACTACCTTCCGCTTTTTTTAAAGGAAGGCGAAAAAGATCACGCATAATAGAGGAAAGGGCGAGTGTATGTCGCCCTTTTTTGTCATTTATCCTCTCTCCATCAGCTGCACCATCAGCATCGCTTTCCCTACGATATTTGACTGGTGGTAAACCTCCACTTCCAGCTTTCCAAACTTGCGTCCTACTTCTAAAATATTCGGCTTGATTTGAATCGTTGATTCCATTTGAACCGGTTTTAAGAAGTAGACAGAGAGACTTTCCACAATCAGTTCGCCTTTTTTATGAGATTTTAAGAAGCGATTGGCTGATTCAATTAAAATTTGCGTAAACACACCATATGAAATATTGCCAAGCTGATTTGTCATTTGTGGTGTGACCTCATATTGATACACCGCATCTGTTTTTGGCTTTTCCGTATCGGTCTCTTTAAATCCTCTTGAAACGACATCATCCAGCTTTTCACCAACCTGCGGCTGCTTCTGAATCATTTGCAGCGCCTTCAGCACATCTTGCCGGCTGATCATCCCAATCAGCTTCGCATGATCATCTACAACTGGTAGCACTTCAATGCCTTCCCATACCATCATTTGGGCTGCTGAGGCGACTGATGTTTTGCCAATGACGGTGAGCGGATTTTTCGTCATCACCTTTTCAATCGGTGTGGAGCGGTCATGACCTGCAATATCCTTTGAGGTAAGAATGCCGTGAATCTTCATTTGATCGTCTGCTACTGGAAAACGGCCGTGTCCAGTTTCATAATTCTTCTCATACCACTTCTCAAGCTTGTCCTCTGGCGATAAATAGACGGTCCGTTCAATCGGCGTTAAAATATCTTCTACAAGCACAATCTCTTTTTTAATTAACTGGTCATAAATGGCCCGGTTAATGAGAGCCGCTACCGTAAATGTATCGTAGCTTGTCGATAAAATGGGAAGCTCAAGCTCATCTGCAAGCTGAATGATCTCCTCATCTGTTGAGAATCCGCCTGTGACTAGCACAGCCGCTCCTGCCTCTAACGCCTGCCTATGAGCATTGATTCGGTTTCCGACGATCAGCAGGTTGCCAGCTGCTGTGTATCGCATCATCGCATCCAGTTCCATTGCACCGATGACAAATTTATTTAAGGTTTTATGTAAGCCGGCTCGTCCTCCAAGCACCTGCCCATCAATGACATTGACCACTTCCGCATAGGTCAGCTTTTCAATATTTTCTTTTTTCTTCTGTTCAATTCGAATGGTGCCGACTCGTTCAATGGTACTGACGAATCCTTTATTTTCAGCATCTTTGATGGCCCGATAAGCGGTGCCTTCACTCACTTTCATTTCTTTCGCAATGCGCCGGACAGAGATTTTCTCCCCGACGTCTAATGAATCAATATACGATAAAATTTGCTCATGCTTTGTCGCCAATCCCGTTCACCCTTTTTGTTTTCAGCGTTTTCATCTATGTTTCATTATAAGGGCAGGAGGCTTTTAATAGCAATTTGTCTTTTACGCCAGCACGAGACAGGCAAACAAAAAAACCGGCATTTGGGACTGACCCCCGTTTTTGAGACAGGGATCAAAACACCTTTACGAAACAGCCAGTTGCCGAAACTCTTTTGGTGACTGGCTGTTTAATTTCAATTGAATTCGGATATTGTTATAATAATCAATATACTCCCTGACTGTTTTTTCTACAATGGCTGTTGTAGTGTTTGTCAGGTGGTGGAGATAAAATCCTTCTGATTTTAAACTTGAGTGGAAGGATTCGATGGGGGCATTATCAGCGGGCATTCCCTTACGGGACATGCTCATGGTAATGCCTTTTTCCTTTATCTCCTTTTGATAAGCATAAGAAGTGTAGACCGAACCTTGATCACTATGAAGTACGCAGCCTTTAGGCAGTGTCTTTAACTGCTTCAATGTATCTAAAACAAGAGAAACATCCTGTTTATCACCAATCGTATAAGCCACAATCTCACTTGTATATAAATCTTTTATGCTGGATAGATAAAGCATTTTTTGCCCAAATGGCAAATACGTGATATCTGTCACCAGTTTTTCAAGTGGCTTGGTCGCAGAAAAATCTCGTTTTAAGTGATTTTCTGCAATGTAATAGGGTTGACCGGTCTGTTTACGCTTTTTCACTTTCACACGACACTGCAAACCGTAGGTTTGCATCATTCGTTGTACTCTCTTATGGTTGATCTTCATTTCTTTGCGTAGAAGAGCCGTTATTTTACGATACCCATACGTATACTTGTGCAACTTACAAAGTGTTGAAATAAGCTTGATTAACCCATGTTGCTTTGAGTGATGATGATCTTGTTTTTTCCAACGATAAAATGTTGATTTAGCCACTTCAAATAGCTGACAGAATTCACTGACACTCACTTTATCTTTTACCGTTTCGTAGATCGACACGAGTGCTTCTTTTTCCACCACCTTTCCCATTCTCGGTACTTTTTTAATATGTCTATTTGTTGTTTTAGATAGCGATTTTCTGTTTTCAATCTCTCGTTTTCATCTTGGTATTCAGGTCCTTTACCGTATGAATACTGCTTTCCAACAGGTTGATGAAACCGGTGGGTTTCACCATTGTGATACCATTTCATCCAAGTTTTCACTTGTGTTTTATTCTTAATTCCTAGCTTGTCCATGATTTCTTTTGTTGAGACTCCTGCCAACTTCATCTGAACCGCCTCTTCTTTTACACTTGCGGGGTAACTGACTCTTGTTCCCATACAAAAAACACCTCCAAATTGTTTTCAGATATGATATACCCGATTTTCAACTTAAAGGTGTTTTTATTTGTCTCACTTTATGGGGTCAGTCCCTTTGTGTACCGGCTTTACTTAATGAAGATCAAATATTGATGGATTCTCCGCTGTTTAAAACGTGACCCACACCGCCATGCAGGCTGTCTGCAAATGCATGAGGATCTTGCTCAATCGGCGGGAATGTACTGTAATGAATCGGAACGACCTGCTTAGCACGAAGCCATTCTGCTGCAATTCTTGCATCCTCTGGTCCCATGGTGAAGTTATCACCAATTGGAAGGAAGGCTAGGTCAATATGATTCAGCTCCCCAATCAGCTTCATATCTGAAAAGAGGGCCGTGTCCCCAGCGTGATAAATCGTTTTGCCTTCAGCTGTAAATAAAATTCCTGATGGCATGCCGGTATACGTAATCGTTTTTGCCTCTTCATCAATGATAGCAGAACCATGGAACGCTTGTGTGAGCTTAACTTTACCAAATTCAAACTCACGTCCGCCTCCAATAGAAAGCGGGTGCGTTTTCACCCCTTGCCAGCTTAAATAAGTGGCAAGTTCGAATGGCGCAATAACGAGCGCGTCATTGTTTTTAGCAATTTCAATCGTGTCACCGACGTGATCTCCATGCCCGTGCGTGAGTAAAATGACATCCGCTTTGACATCTTGCGGCTTGATATCTGTGTGCTTATTTCCATTTAAAAATGGATCAATCCAAATATGGTATCCGTTTGTTTCAATGTGTACGACTGAATGTCCGTGATATGTAGCTTTCATGTGAGTATATCCACCTTTCGAATTTGATCTCATTTCACCTATTCCCTCTATAAAAAGCTGAAAAACTTAGTGCCTGTGAATGACATTAAGACCACCTGTTGCTTCAATAACGGTTCCTGTAATCAGGTCAGAGCGGTCATCGCATAAAAATGAAATGATGCGCCCGATATCTTCTCCAGTACCAGACCTGCCAATTGGTGTTTCATCGTCTTTCATCTGACGGGCTGCTTCTATTGTCGATTCTTTCATATCTCCAACGATTTTGCCTGGACAAACCATATTGGCCGTGATGCCATTTTCAGCTTCCTCTATCGCAATGGTTTTCGTCAATGACGCCAGTCCCACTTTTGCCGCTCCAAAGGCTGATCTGTGCATCCAGCCTGGTGCATGATCTGCCCCTTGGAAGCCATACGTAATGATGCGGCCAAAGCCTTGCTTTCTCATCATGGGGATGACCATTCGGAACAAATGGAACACCGCTGATAGGTTGCCTTCCATCATTTGATACCATTCATCTTCAGAGTAATCTGCGAGTTTCTTTCGTTCAAAAATATAAGGCCCGGCATTATTGATTAGAGCGTCAATCCGCCCAAACCGCTCTATTGCCAGCTCGACCATGTTTTTTAAATCTTCTTTGTTTGTCACATCACCTTGGACAAATTGAAGCTTATCTTCATATTCCTGCAATTCTTCTTTCATCTGCCGCACAGCTTCATCATCACTTCGATAATTCACTGTCACAGAATACCCCATATTCAGTAAAGACTCGGTGACTTTCCGGCCAAGCCCTTTAGAACCCGCTGTTATTAATGCGTGTCGCACACAATCTCCTCCTAAAGCAAAGGTTGCAAGTTCATGTGTTTCTCATACTATCTTTACTTTACTATAAACCGGCTCCCTTCGCACTATTGAACCCTTCATTTTTGCTCGTAAACCGTACAGGGTGATTCATCCACTTTTTCATATCCCATGAGCCATGGATATCGAGAAGGAGCGAAACAAAACGATAGCATTCTCTCACCTCATGAAGCTGGCGAGGAAGCGGACAAATCTCTTCATAGCCCGCTTGAACATCCTGTGCAGCTTCTTTCGTCAAAAGGTATTCCAGTGCAATAAAATCAAACGCAGCTGGTCCATATACGACATATTCCGTATCAACTAGACTCGTCACTTGATCATTTTTTTCAATATATTGCGACGGATCTAAATCAATTAAAATGAGACTGGCTGAATCAGGAGGCCTCAGCTTGCCAAGCTTTTGCTGCACAATTTCTGCATAACACTGAAGTTCAGTCTGATCAGCGTAATAGCAGCTGATCAGTTTGGACACGGCCTTTTTTAACAGAGCATGAAATTCTCTCAAATGCCGCTTTTCAGCTCCGTATACTGCACCGAAAGAGTGGATTCGATCTGAATGAAGACGTGCTAGTTTCCTCCCATAATCTTGATAGAAGTTTGATGAACGACCCTCAAAAGATGTTAAAGGTGTTCCTTCTACTTTTTCCATGATATAAAAATATCTCCCTGCCTTCTTCACTTTACGAACAACTTCTGGAATATGAAAGGAATTCGTATGAGACAGCTTTTGATTGATTTGATCGATATGCTCTTGTACAGTATGGGCATCTACTCCATAGATCATGTTGATCCCAAAGACAAATTCACTTTCTTCTCTTGCCATTTTAGGAGATTTAATCACGTATTCCGTTTGATCTTGTAAGGAGACAAGCCACACATCATTAGCCCGTCCGGCATATTGTTCTCCTAACGTTTTAACTGATACGATCGGTTGATGAAACAAAGCCTCCAGCGTTTTCTTCATGATCTGCTGTCACTCCTTCCTCAGCTTGACTCTGGTACGCTTTCATTTTCTCCAATGATGATCAATCTCCTTTTTTCATTACAAAAAACCATCCGTATCAACGAATGGTTTTGGTGAGTTACGCTAGGCAGGCTTTTGCTTTTTCTAAAGCAAGCTGAATTTGTTTGAATCCAGTACCTCCTGCACTTGTTCTTTTTTCAACAGCAACATATGGATCAAGAACAGTGTAAATGTCTTGTTCAAAAAGATCGCTTGCTTCTGTAAATGTTTCAAAAGGAAGATCACTTAGATAGATACCTTTTTGAATGCATGTATACACAAGTTTGCCAACGATTTCGTGTGCTTCACGGAATGGCATGCCTTTTTTCGCAAGATAGTCTGCCACCTCTGTCGCATTTGAGAAATCTTCTTTTGTTGCTTTTTTCATAACGTCTTCGTTCACTGTCATTGTTTGAATCATGCCTGTGAAGATTTGAAGGCTGCCAGCGATCGTTTTTACCGTATCAAACATGCCTTCTTTGTCCTCTTGCAGATCTTTGTTATACGTAAGCGGCAAGCCTTTCATAATGGTGAGAAGCCCCATCAGGTTGCCATATACCCGGCCTGTTTTCCCGCGGATCAATTCTGCCATATCCGGGTTTTTCTTTTGCGGCATCATGCTGCTGCCTGTTGCGTACGTGTCATCAAGTTCAATGAATTTGAATTCTTGAGAGCACCATAAAATGATTTCTTCACAAAGACGTGAGAGATGCATCATCACAAGGCTACTATTAGACAAGAATTCTAAAATGAAGTCCCGATCACTCACACCATCAAGGCTGTTCTCGTAAATATGATCAAAGCCAAGCAGCTCTGCTGTATATTCACGATCAATTGGGAATGTCGTTCCTGCTAACGCCCCGCACCCAAGCGGGGAGACGTTAATCCGCTTCAAAGAATCTTGAAAGCGCGCTTTGTCACGCTCAAGCATCCAAAAATACGCAAGCATATGATGGGCAAAGGAAATAGGCTGTGCACGCTGCAGGTGCGTATATCCTGGAAAGATCGTTTCAACGTGCTGTTCTGCCTTTTCTACAAGCACCGTTTGAAAGGAAGAGATCAGCTCAATGATATGCTCTACTTGGTTATTCAAATATAAATGCATATCGGTTGCGACCTGATCATTCCGGCTTCTCGCTGTGTGCAATTTGCCTCCAAGCGGACCAATCTCATCAATGAGCATTTTTTCAAGGTTTAGGTGAATATCCTCATAGTCTACTGAGAAATCGAGTTCATCCGCCTCTGCCTTTTTCATCAGGGTATTCAATCCGTCTTTGATGACAGCGGCCTCCTCATCGCCGAGGATACCGCATTTATTCAGCATACTTGCATGGGCAAGGGAGCCGGTCAGATCTTCTTTGACTAATTGTTTGTCGAAATGAATGGACGCGCCAAACTCATCGACCCATTTTTCTGGTGTTTTTTGAAATCGGCCTCCCCAAAGCTTTTTCATGCTTTAACCTGCTCCTTTTTATTCACGATGCTGTTTACTTTTGTTGGTAAACCCCAAAGGTTAATAAATCCTACAGCTGCATCATGATCGAATTCATCTGCTTTTGTGTAAGTCGCTAGATTTTCATCATAAAGTGAATATGGTGATTTACGTCCTTCTACAATGGCATGGCCTTTAAATAGTTTCACACGTACAACACCTGTTACGTTCTTTTGTGTTTCTTGTAAGAATGCATCTAGTGCTGCTTTTAGTGGTGAGAACCATAGGCCGTTGTATATTAATTCAGCCATTTTTTGTTCAACGATTGGCTTAAAATGCGCCACTTCTTTGACAAGTGTTAAGTCTTCAAGCTCTTTATGTGCTTTTAATAGTGTAACTGCGCCTGGGCACTCGTACACTTCACGAGATTTGATTCCAACAAGACGGTTTTCCACGTGATCGATTCTGCCAACACCATGCTGACCAGCGACTTCATTTAAATGAAGGATGAGATCAGATAATGAATACTGGATACCGTCAATGGCTGTTGGTTTTCCTTTTTCAAACGTGATTTCAATGATCTCAGGTGTGTCAGGTGTTTTTTCAAGTGGGTTTGTCAGGTCATATGCACCTTCTGGCGGCGCAGCCCAAGGATCTTCTAAGATGCCGCATTCGTTACTTCTGCCCCAAAGGTTTTGGTCAATTGAATACGGGCTGTCTAAGTTAATCGGAATTGGAATGCCGTGTTTTTGTGCATATTCGATTTCTTCATCACGAGACCATTTCCATTCACGCACTGGTGCAAGAACTTCTAGGTCTGGATTCAATGCTTTAATGGATACTTCGAAACGAACTTGGTCGTTTCCTTTTCCAGTACATCCGTGTGCAACGGCTACTGCATTTTCTTTCTCTGCTACTTCCACTAATTTCTTTGCAATAAGCGGACGAGATAGTGCAGACACAAGCGGGTATTTCCCTTCATACATCGTGTGTGCTTGCAGTGCAGCAAGTGCAAATTCTTCAGCAAATTCTTCTTTTGCGTCGATCATGTATGATTGAACGGCTCCGACTTGAAGTGCTTTTTGCTGAACGAATGCTAAGTCTTTTCCTTCACCTACATCCAGGCAGCAAGCGACAACCTCGTATCCTTGCTCTTGTAACCATTTAACTGCAACAGAGGTATCAAGACCTCCGGAATATGCTAATACGACTTTTTTATTTTGTGACATGTTTGAAAAGCTCCTCTCGCTTGTTTTGATTCTGTGAATGTTTTTTGCATAAAAATAAGTTTTAATTTATAAACATGCATTTAGTATGTATACACTGTAACAAGGAAAAATTGTTTTTTCAACCCCTTTATGAAAAAAACTCTGCCAAATTTTCTTGGCAGAGTCATTTTGGGTTATATTTCATCTTTTTCAAGCTCACGTATGACGTGTGGGAGCTCTGGAATGATGAGTTTTGTCATGGCTAAACGTACCGCTCCGGTAGATCCCGGTGTGGCAAAGACGGCTTTTTGGTTCATCACCCCTGCCGTCGCTCTAGATAAGATAGCGGCTGATCCAATATCTTCTGTATAGCTCAGCATGCGAAAAATTTCTCCAAAGCCCGGCAGCTCTTTTGAGAAAAGAGGTGTAATGGATTCAATCGTGACATCCCTTGCTGCAATCCCTGTTCCCCCGTTTAACAAGATGGCATCAATCTTCGCTTCACTTGTTCCTTCTAAAACGGCGTCTTGAATCGCTCCAATGTCATCTTTTACAATATCGTATGCCAAAATGAGATGCCCCTGTTCTTTAAGCAAATCAATCATCAGACGGCCGCTTTTATCTGTTTCTTTTGTCCTTGTATCACTGACTGTAATGACTTTTATGTTCAGCCTCTTTTTCGCTTCTCGTTTATGTTCTTCAACGCTCATTGCTCACACCGTCCCTTTCACTTCGTATTGCACCACATTATAGCATGCTGCTTTGAATAGAAAAAAGCTCTTTCCCTTATAGGGAAAGAGCTGCACAACTTATTACGCTAAACGCATAACGTCTCTTGCAATCATGACTTCTTCGTTCGTTGGAATGACAATCACTTTCACAGGAGAGTGAGGGTAGCTGATGAATGCTTCTTCGCCTCTCATGTTGTTAAGAGAAGGATCCCAGTATACGCCCATGAATTCTAGACCACGAAGTACACGTGCTCTCACTTCTGAACTGTTTTCACCGATACCAGCTGTGAAAATGATTGCATCTACGCCATTCATTCTCGCTGCATAAGAACCGATGTATTTATGAATACGGCTTGCAAAAATATCAAGCGCTACTTCTGCACGGTCGTTTCCTTCTTCTGTTGCTTCTTCGATATCACGAAGATCACTTGAAAGACCAGACACCCCTAAAAGACCACTCTTCTTATTTAAAGTAGAAAGAACTTCTTCAGCAGTATGTCCTGTTTTCTCCATAATAAATGGAATAAGGGCAGGGTCAATGTTACCTGAACGTGTACCCATCGCAACACCCGCAAGTGGTGTGAAGCCCATTGATGTATCGATTGATTTTCCGCCTTCAACTGCGGCAATACTTGCACCGTTTCCTAAGTGACAAGAAATCAAACGAAGCTCTTCAAGAGGACGGCCTAATAGCTCTGCTGCACGCTCTGTGACGAATTTGTGGCTTGTCCCGTGGAATCCGTATTTACGAATACCATATTTTTTGTAGTAGTCGTATGGAAGGCTGTATAGGTAAGACTGCTCTGGCATCGTTTGGTGGAAGGCTGTATCGAACACAGCCACCGCTGGAACGTCAGGCAGAATTTGTTTGAATGCTTTGATTCCTACAACGTTTGCAGGGTTGTGAAGTGGTGCAAGCTCAGAAAGCTGATCAATTTCATTGATGACTTCGTCTGTTAATAGAACAGAATCGCTGAACTTTTCTCCACCGTGAACGACGCGGTGTCCTACACCATCAATTTCGTTAAAGTCTTTGATGATGTTGAATTCAATGAGCTTTTCAAGCAGCATTTTTACCGCTACTGCGTGATCTGGGATATCAGTGACTTCTGTTTTCTTTTCTCCATCTACAGAAATCGTAAAGATACTGTTGTCCATTCCAATTCTTTCAACAAGACCTTTCGTTAAAACGGTTTCTTCTGGCATATTGAACAATTGAAATTTAAGAGATGAGCTTCCTGCGTTGATTGCAATAATTTTGGACATTCTTGTCGCTCCTTTTACTCTGTTGTTATATAAGGTTTCACGTTTTTTCCGGTGCTATATTCAACCTGTTGAACGGGTCTTTTATAGTTTAACGATAAGTCCGAAAAATATCTGACTTTTTCATTTAAACATTGAAAACTTTGCATTTCAAGTACACCTTCGAACTGTTACCGCTTACATCGATAAGTCGTTATTTTCTGAATAATAAAAATAGCCAGACATCACTCTGGCTATTCTTTCGTTTCTTTTTCTTCAATAAACCACTGGTCTAATTTTCTCATGACACTCACCATCGCTTCCTTCTGTGAGAAAGATGGAAGGTTCGCAAACAGCATCCGTTTCGGCGCTTTTAGTCCTTCTTTTTTCTTTTGCATCACGAATAGGCTTTTGGCGTGCTTTTTGTCTTTGAACATGGAGACTGGCAGCTGAATTAAAGCATTCATATACGCGTGATCTTTGATGAAATCCTTCAATTGCACGCTTTCTTTTCCTTCAAACAAATCGTTTGGAATGATGAAGAATAAGAAGCCGCCTTCTTTCGTGTAACGAAGACTTTGTTCAATGAATAAATAATGGGCAAAGGAATGGCCTTCTTTTGCCTTTAATTCATAGTCTGCCGCACGCTCATCATTTGGATAATAGCCGACTGGAAGACTGCACACGGTCACATCTGCCGGTGAGATGAGAAGCGGCTCAAGGCTGTCCTGATGGAAAAGCTCTACTTCTTTCTCTTCTAAGTTCGCTTGTGCCCACGCAATTTTAATAAGCACGTCATCAATTTCAGAGGCAAAACCACGTTTTGTTTCTGCAGTGAGATTGTTTAAGACTGCTAGCAGTAAATTCCCTGTTCCCGCTGCTGGATCAAAGACAACCAGCTCTTTTTGTCCTTCTAAAAATTTATTGACCAAATAGCTGACAAACAGACCAATTGTATCAGGTGTCATCTGCCGGTTTGGATGTGAAATATCCTTTTGTCCTTTTAATACGGCGAGCTGAAACGCTTTACGAATCTGCTCATGATCATAAGAGGCGAAATCTGCTTTCTCTATTAAATCTTTTAGTAAACCGTTTCGATCATTTGCCTGGAAAAAGGCTTCTCCTGCTTCTGCCAATGCTTCAATATAGGAAATGTCCTGTTCCTTTTTTAAACGAATGGACGCTGTATCGAGCAGCTCAAAAATCGTACTCACTTGATCTTTCTGCAATGCTTTTCTCTCCTCGCTTTGCTAAAAGCTATATATTCTCATTGAAAAGAGCCCCAGTATGAAGCCGGAGCTCTTGTCGATGCTGCTTTTATAACAGTGCTTTTGCAGCTTCAATGGCCTTTTCATAATTTGGATGATTCGTTGCTTCGCTTACGTATTCAGTGTAAACCACTTTTCCGCTCGGGTCTAATACGAAGACTGCACGCGCCAATAAACGCAATTCTTTCATATAAACACCAAATGCTTCACCAAAAGACATATCTCTATGATCAGATAATGTTTCGACATTTTCAATTCCGTTTGCTCCGCACCAGCGTGCTTGTGCAAATGGAAGGTCTGCACTAATCGTATAAATATTGACTGGACCTAAACCAGCTGCCTCTTCATTGAAACGTCTTGTTTGTGCGTCACACACACCTGTATCAATAGAAGGAATCACTGAGATGATCGTCACTTTTCCTGTTAAATCAGAAAGTGAAACTTCCCCTAGTGAGTTCGTTAATACCGTAAAATCAGGAGCCTGCTCGCCTACTTTCACTTCATTTCCTACAAGCGTTACTGGGCTCCCTTTAAATGTGATCGATGCCAAAACAATTCCTCCCTTATCAAATGTATGGTTCTATCATAGTAGAGAACGCCAAAAACTGCAAAGCCTAATCGTCCATTTTGAAAAAAAAGTTAACTGCAGCGCAGCTAACTTTTTAAAGGTCTATGTCATCTAGTTTTCGTTCTTTGTGACGGTGCTCCCGTTCATCCTTCTTAAACATGTGCTGAAGACGTTCAATTGCTTGAGGAGCAGAATCCAATATTTTATCGAGCAGATGTGTGTGTTCATCCAAATGAAGCATTCGAACACCATTTGTTCCCACAATTAAAAAGGCGATTGGTGTAATGGATACCCCGCCGCCGCTTCCGCCGCCAAATGGGAGTTTCGGTTCTTTTCGTTCTTGTTCATCAGAACGTTTTTCTTTCTTTTGGTTACCGTTGAATTCACTGCCGCCGGCTGCAAATCCAAAACCGACCTTTGACACAGTGAGAATGACACTGCCGTCAGGGGTTTCGACTGGATCGCCGATGATCGTATTCACATCAATCATTTCTTTTAAGTTTTCCATCGCTGTCTTCATGAGACCTTGGATTGGATGATCTGCCATTTTCGGGTTCCTCCTTAAACAGATGATTCATTCTTCGTTGCTTGAAGAGAGGCATTTTTCCTCGCCTTTCTCCCTTTTAACCAATGGACAAGTAATCGAATGGCTGCAAGCATAGCATGTCCAATACGAAAATAAGCTATACATGTAAAGTGTGTCTGTGACACATTGTGCTGAAAAGCGGGAATCACTTCATAGACAGGTTTACGCTTAAAGGTGAGATGCTCCTGCATAAAGGCAAGGAGCGCTCCTTTGACTGACCAAACGCCGCCGGCTGCCACACCTGTTAAAGCTGCGTCATGAAAACCAATCCATGTTGACCAGTGAAACGAGACAATTTTTATATGAATGAAGAACTTACGCATGATCCTGTTTAGATCGACAATCTCTTTTGTGATGCGCTCCATTTGCTGAAGGATTTCCTTCACATCACGCTTGCCGACTTTTTTATGGATGGTTTCTTTTTCGTGATTAGGCGTTTTGGAGCTGGCCATTTTCTTTTCACGAATATCAATGGTTTGATCTTCCGTGTTCAATTTCACCATCGGAATGTCTTTCTTCAGTCTAACGATTCCGTATAAGGTGATGACCTTCACCGCAATGTGGTCATTGTCATTTGCATGTGAATAGTCCAGTGAAAGGGTCACTTTCATGAAGATCAATAAGATCACCAGAAACAAAAAAGCTGCGATCCAAACGTACAGCACTGCGCTCACTTCCTCCATAACAAATCTTGCTTCCTCTACGATTATGGCTTTGATTCCAGATTTTATACCCAATCATCAAAAAAGAGTTTGACCGGCACCGGTCAAACTCCCTGTAGGTTACACGTTTGATTCTGTTTTTTCATATAAATGCTCATGGACGACCACTGTATCCGCAAAGTAGTCATGAACCCCTTGCTTTTTCGGTGAGAACCCAACAACAGCATAGAGAACAAAAAGCGTGTTAATATATCGGCCAACAATTTCTCTAAAGACAATGACATCCCATGACAGCTGCTTCTCAGGCTGAAGTGAGACAACTTTGATTCCAAATACCATCTTCCCAAGGGTTTGTTGAAACATTTTCGTCATGATCGCAAAATAAAGCAGAAAGACAATCGTCGTCGTGACGGAAAATGGCGAAAACCAGCCGCCGCCTTTTGACCAGCCAAACAGACTAAAGATTGGAGAAACCGTCAAATGGTTAACACCCCAGACGACGAGCCAATCAAGGATAAATGCCCAAAATCTAATCCAAAAACCGGCAAAGGCCTGTGTCTCAATTGAAGCGCGCTTCGCAAGGACCGGCTTCGAGTCTTCCTCTTGGCTGCGGCTTCCCTTTACTTCATCGAATGTAGAATCCATCTATGATCCCTCCTTTATTTTGAATAGAGATACATCGGTTTAGACCCATTTGAGCCAGCCAGTGTTTCTTTTAAATTCAGAAAATCAATTTCACTTTTAAAGAGCTTGGTTGCACTCATATTAAGGAGAGAGTTCCAGCCAAAGCTTTGAGAATAGCTGATAACCTTTGCTCCTTTTAAGCCTTTTTCATTTTTCTTCATCGCTTTTAGCGCATCTTCATAGTATCCAAGCTCATCCACTAACCCGTTGGCCTTCGCCTGTGTTCCGTCATATACTCGGCCATCGGCAATTTTCTTCACGTCTTTTTTAGACATGCCGCGTCCTTCCGAGATGACTTTGACAAACCCTTCATAAGAGTTGTCGACCATGCTTTGCATGATGCTGCGTTCATCCTTTGTCATATCACGATTTGGAGACATGATGTCTTTATATTTTCCACTCTTAATGGTTTCATATTTAATGCCTAAATTATCCGCAAGCTTTGAATAATTCAAGCTTTGCATGATGACACCTAGAGAACCGGTTAATGTTTCAGGTGAAGCAAAGATTTTGTTCGCTGGTGTCGACACGTAATAGCCGCCAGAAGCCGCCATTGATCCCATAGATACATAAATTGGCTTCTTTGCTTTTTTCACTTCTTCTAATTTTTTATGTATTTCAGCACTTTCATAGACACCGCCGCCAGGAGAGTTGACGCGAAGCAGTATACCTTTTACAGAAATATCATCTTTTGCTTTATCTATTTCTTTTAAGAACGCACGATGGTCATACGCTTCTCCGCCTAAAAGGCTTGATGCACCGCCGTTATCTTGAATCGTTCCATTAATCTCAAGAACGGCAATTTTATTCGCTCCGCTCCCTTCCTCTAGTACCTTTTCTTCGATTTCATCCCCAAATTGATAGCTCATTTTATTGTCATTGAAGTTTTCGAACACGGCCATCGTGATACTAATCAGAATCGAAAATCCGAAAACACCAAGTGCAATGATTAACGCTACCCATCTTTTCGCATTCATCTCTTTCTCCTCCTTTTTTGTCTCACTTCATTCATACGAATACACACATGAAATGTTTCACAAGAACTGTGGTTTTTTTACATTTCATTTCAACATATGATAGCACCGATCTTAAATGACGATCAACTTTACATCTTTTATCATGAGAATCTCACCACGAGAAATTGGCTATTTTATCCTCTCCCCACACCTAATAGCATAGATACTCACCACAACGAAACACCCAAACCTCTCCTGCATCAAAAAACAGCTATTAAATTATGCTCAAAGTCAGCGAGTTCGAATCACTTACATCGACTCATTTCTAAAAGAAGAACCTAGTATCATCTGCGTCTTTCTAATATTTTTACTTTCATATGAAAAAAGTGTAAAATGTGACCAAGGGTTTTATATGTAAGCCCTTTAATAATGGAAATCTATTTTTGACAACAAAGGGGAGAACGTCAATGACAGACAATCGCCGCAATGTATTTTTCTTTTACAAAAAAGATCATGAATTGGATGGACATATTTCTTCTCTGGAGAAGCTCGCTACCGATCAAGGCTTTCAAGTCGTCAAGCGTGCAGAAGATGCCCATATTATTGCTTCAATTGGCGGAGATGGCACATTTCTTCAAGCAGTTCGTAAAACGAAATTCCGTGATGACTGCTTGTATGTAGGGGTATCAAAAACAGAGAATTCACATTTATACTGTGATTTTTCATTAGAGCATTTTGATAAAATGATTGATGCCATGAACACCGAAAAAATTGAAGTAAGAAAATATCCAATCATTGATGTAAGCATCGACAGTACAAATCAATTCCATTGCTTAAACGAACTGTCGATCCGCTCTAGCATCATTAAAACATTTGTCATCGATGTGTATATAGATGATTTTCATTTTGAAACCTTTAGAGGTGACGGGATGATTATTTCCACTCCGACCGGCTCAACGGCATACAACAAATCCGTAAACGGCGCCGTGGTTGACCCGATGCTTCCTTGTATGCAAGTGACAGAGCTTGCATCTCTGAATAACAACTCGTACCGGACACTTGGCGCCCCATTTATTTTAAGCAGTGACCGCAAGCTGACGCTGAAGGTGGTCCAAGATGGAAACGACCATCCGATTATCGGACTTGATAACGAAGCGCTCGGTACAAAACACGTCAAACAAATTGACATTGGACTTTCAGGCAAAGTAATTAAAACGGTCAAATTGAAAGATAACTCCTATTGGGAAAAAGTAAAACGCAGATTCCTTTAATTGTAACAGCCCCTCCTTTGATGGGAGGGGCTGTTATACTTATTACTCACTTATCTAATACAATTAATAAATCTCTCATATCATGATAAATCTCTTCTTCGTTCTCATTAATACTGTCATCTATATATTCATTTAAAATATGCCAATATTCAGCTTGAGTGACTCTGTTCATCAGAAAACCTCTTAAATTATCTGCAACAGATTTTTTGACAGCACTATCTTTAAAATAATATTTTAAAATATCGTGTGTGTGATTTAACAACATTTTATTTAATTCAGAGTTCTGAAATATACCTCTGTAATACTCTATTGGAATTTCCTCCGGCTTCTCGTAATCGGCCTCTTGAAACTTGTTAATAAGTTTTAATATTAATTTATAATACGTTGCTATAAACAAAAATGCAGAGTTTTTTCTAAAGTCCTTTACTCCACCTCTATACTTCAATTTTTCTTTTACATATTTCAAAATTAGATAAGGATATAAAAAATGTTCAATTGGCATTTTTTCAGTCTCATCATTAACTATGTCTTTCCACCTGTCTCCAGTTGGTGTTAATTCATTAGCTCTTCCGTAGGCTACATTTGGCATTTGTTTTATAGCTGCAGTAAATGACTGGATTACTTCTTTTGCTGGTAAAACATATTTTTTCTTACTGTTAACGCCCTCCAAAAGATAATTATAATCACTGTAGCCCATAAAAGAGTTTTTCTTGTTAACATCTAAAGTAATAAAAGCTCCTCTTTGTATTTCGTAATAAAAACCGAAAGATTTTTCCAATCTCCGTTGTAAATCTCTTTGAAAACGATCTAACGCATAAAAATCCAAACCTTTAACAGCATTTTGTGAATTAGTGTACCTAGTAATATTATCTCTCAATTCTTTCTTTTCTTCATTGGTAGCACTTTTTCTAGTTCTAATCACTTTAACTAATACATGACCTTCTTTATCAATGTCAGATAACTCACTGGAAGTTAATTTATTATAAAATTCACCAATTGTTTTGGCAGTTTGACATCCATTCACTATTTGAGGCGATTTTAGCGATATTATATTTGTTCGATCTTCATAAGTATCACAAACTATCGTAACACCGTTATTATAAAGCCAAAATTTATCAATTTGTTCTGACAAAGTAGATTTAATCCCTTTATTTATTTTGGTCCCTTTTAAATAATTTCTAATATTAGAATGAAATAATGTATTCCCTCCTTTGATAACAAAATTTGCAAAATCTTTTAGTTTGACCATTGCAACCAATGTCGTATCATAGGCATCAAAACTTTTTTCAATATTCATTTTAAATGTCTTATCCCTAAAATTTTTAGGGAGTTCACCATTTTTTATAGAGATTTGTTCAATTATTTTATTTATATCCCAAAATTCAAATTTTAATTGAGAGTTCGAGATTCTATTTTCTTTTAGTGTTTGCTTAAGTTGAATATCTTCCCATTCACTTATTTCATTATTAGTTACATAAAAACAATTTATATTTTCTCCATTTTGATAACTTTCTCTTATCTTTTTACAATTTTCTAGAACAATCGACCTTTCTGTTTCAGGTATATCTGATATTATTCGATTACAATCCACTAATAGAGCTTTCATTGCTTCTGGTGAATGTGCATTTTTATACTTTGACTGCATTATGCACAACTCATTATTCATTTCAAAAATTGCATCTATTCCACTATTGAAATTTCCTGATATTTCTGTTGCTTCTGCTACTTCATCTTCTCTAAGTTCAAAAACATTAAATAGAACCCATTCACAAAAGTTTTGTCCTTTTGAAACTGAATTATCTTGCCCACCTTCTTTAAGGTATTCGTTTATAGATTCGTTTACTTCATTATGGAGAACTTGATATAATATCTTTTTGTTATTCTTCACCTTCAACAAACACTCCCCCTAGTATTTATATATAATCAAAACTACCACATTTTTCATATATTTAACAGATTTTAATTTAATTTTCATTATGATTATAAAGACATTGTATAAAATTACAGGAAATCATATGGTATGATGTCACAAGTATACATGTACGAAAAGGAGAACACGATGCCATTACAACATTTTGATCAATATCCATTAAGCGATGAATTGAAACAAGCGCTAGAAGCGCTTCATTTCCATACACCTACACCCGTCCAGCACGAGACATTATCCGTTGCTTTTTCAAAGCAGGACCTTATTGTCAAATCTCAGACAGGTAGTGGCAAAACAGCAGCCTACGGTCTGCCAATTTGTGAAATGGTGGATTGGGCTGAGAATAAACCTCAAGCCCTCATCCTCGTCCCAACAAGAGAACTTGCCATGCAGGTCAAACAGGATCTGACCAGTCTCGGACGATTTAAACGAATCAAAGCGGCCGCCATTTACGGGAAAGCTCCATTTCAAGCACAAAAAATAGAGCTTGCACAAAAGAACCACATTGTGTGCGGAACGCCAGGACGAATATTGGATCACCTTGAAAAAGGGACACTTTCTTTAGACAATCTGTCATTTTTCGTGTTAGATGAAGCAGACGAAATGCTCAACATGGGATTTATTGATCAAGTCTCTTCTATTATTCAGCATCTGCCGCCAAAGCGGATGTCGATGTTATTTTCAGCGACGATGTCTGATGAAATGAAGGATTTGAGTGAGCAGTTTTTACAATCGCCAAAAGTGATAGAGATTGCTCGGGAGGAAACGACGAAGCAGCAAATCACCCACACGTTGATTGAAACCGAGGAAGAAGGCAAGTTTTCATTACTTCAACGAACGATTGTCATTGAAAATCCAGATAGCTGTATCATTTTTTGCAATACGCAGGAGCGAGTGAATGAGCTGACGATGAAGCTGGATGAATGGGATGTGCCTTGTGACAAAATTCACGGAGGCATGAGACAAGAAGACCGCTTTGCCGTCATGGATGAATTCAAAAACGGAGAATTCCGTTATTTGATCGCAACCGATATAGCAGCCCGAGGAATTGATGTCAGTGATATGACACATGTCATTCATTACGACTTGCCATATGAAAAAGAACGCTATATTCATCGGACCGGAAGAACTGGCAGAGCGGGTAAAAGCGGAAAAACGATTGCGTTTATGACAAGGCACGGGCAGCCGCTCATTGAAGAATTAAAGCAGGATGCCGGCATTGACTTTCAGACTCATCCTTATCCTACAAAAGAAGAAGCAGAGCAGCATGTAGCATCCTTTGAAGAGAAGATTGAAACGCCTATTCAAAAGGAAAACAAGCAGGCCGGTGTAGAGAAGGATATCATGAAGCTTTATTTTAACGGCGGGAAGAAAAAGAAACTCAGGGCCGTCGATTTCGTTGGGACCATTGCCAAAATAGAAGGCGTTGCATTTGATGACATTGGGATTATTACCATTCAGGAAACGAAAACGTATGTAGATATTTTAAATGGCAAAGGCCCTCTTGTGCTAAATGCGATGAGGCATACTACCATTAAAGGCAAGCAGTTAAAAGTACATGAAGCACGCTCATAACAAGTGAGGGCCTGGCGCCTTCACTTGTTTTTAATCAATATCACCACTTACAAACCCTTATACCGCAAGCTTTTTTCATGACCAACATGACAAATGTCATGTTGTATACATGATGGGTGCTACTATGAGCATCACACCTTTCCTTCTATACTTTGAAGTAGAAAGAAACGGAAAGGACTTGAACCTTCATGACAAATTCAACAAACACACAGCAGCAAGCCACTTTAAGAAAACAAGTAGGTCAATTTTCTGGTGCTGACTCTAAAAAAAGTATCATGCAGCTTTTCAATACATTTATCCCATTTTTCGGACTTTGGTTTCTAGCCTATTATAGTCTGAACATCTCCTATCTTCTCACCCTCTTCATTGCGGTTATTGCAGCTGGATTTTTAGTGCGCGTCTTTATCATTTTTCACGACTGCTGCCACCAATCTTTTTTTAAACAGAAGCCGCTGAATCACCTGTTTGGTTTCTTAACGGGTGTCCTCACCCTTTTCCCTTATCTTCAATGGCAAAGAGATCATTCGATTCACCATGCCACAAGCAGTAATTTAGATAAACGAGGTACTGGTGACATTTGGCTTCTGACAGTCAAAGAATATCAAGAAGCATCTGTATGGACGAAAATTCGTTACAGAATTTATCGTAATCCCTTTGTGATGTTTATTTTAGGACCGATCTTTGTGTTTCTCATTCAAAACCGTTTCAATGTGAAAAGTGCTCGTAAAAAAGAGCGCTGGAATACGTATTTGACAAACGTGACGATTGTTTTATTAGCAGCAGCCACATGTCTACTCTTTGGCTGGCAGGGCTTCCTACTTGTTCAAGGTCCGATTTTCCTCATTTCTGGATCAATCGGTGTATGGTTATTTTATGTGCAGCATACATTTGAAGATTCTTACTTTGAAGCAGATGAACATTGGAATTATGTGCAGGCAGCTGTAGAAGGCAGTTCCTTTTACAAATTGCCAAAGCTCCTTCAATGGTTAACAGGTAATATCGGGTACCACCATGTCCATCATTTAAGCCCGAGGGTACCAAATTATCATTTAGAGCATGCCCATGAGCATAGTGAGCCGCTTCAAAATGTTCCAACCATCACGTTGAAAACTAGCATTGAGTCAATGAAGTTCAGGCTATGGGATGAAGATACGAAAGCATTTGTTACCTTTAAAGAAGCACGTCAGATTAGAAACACCCCTGTGATAAAAGGAGACATACTCAAGAAGAATGCATAATTGGCGCAAGCTCTTTCTTACAATAGAAGGAGCTTGTTGTATTTGCAGGATGCGGTAACGTGTTCAATTTGATAAAGTAGTGAAAAAGACTGAAAAAATGGAAAAGGTGAATCACGGATGAAAAAACAACTAAAAATTCAAAAACTGCATGGGATTTCCCCATATATATGGGCGATTTTTTTCATCCTGCCCTTTTACTTTATCTTTAAGACCCCTTCCACTTTAGGCATTGTGATCGGCATTATTTTAAACGTCGTCTTTTTTGCTGTCTACCGTTTCGCCTTTGTCGCAAAAGGGTGGTCTTTATATGTATTCGGCCTTCTATTAATCGCCATTTCGACTGGCTATGTGATGCTTTACAGCTACATTTATTTTGCTTTTTGTATCGCCTATTTCAATGGACATATCAAAAAAAAGGTCCCTTTCTATATCCTATACTATATTCATCTAGCGAGCGCCGCCGTGGCGGTGAACTTTAGTTTGATCTTAAAAAAAGGCTGGTTTCTCACACAAATTCCGTTTGTTGTGATCACACTTATTAGCGCCATCCTCCTCCCTCTGAGTATTCGAAGCAGGAAGGAACGTGAACGGCTCGAGGAGAAATTAGAATATGCAAACGAACGGATCGCCGATCTTGTGAAGCTTGAAGAAAGACAGCGCATTGCACGTGACCTGCATGACACACTTGGACAAAAGCTCTCTCTCATCGGTTTAAAGAGTGATCTTGCCCGTAAACTTGTGTATAAAGATCCTGAACAGGCCCGTGCCGAACTAAAAAGTGTGCAGCAGACAGCTAGAACGTCTCTTAATGAAGTGCGAAAAATTGTTTCCTCCATGAAAGGTATTCGGATCAAAGATGAAATATTGAACATTCGGCAAATTCTTGAAGCGGCCGATATTGAATTGATTTATGATGAAAAGGAAGCACCAAAACACATCTCTCTCCTCAACGAAAACATCGTGAGCATGTGCATCAAAGAAGCTGTAACGAATGTCGTCAAACATAGTGATGCCACTGTCTGTAAGCTCACCATTCATCAAAAGTCAAAGGAAGCCGTCATTACAGTTGAGGATAATGGAACATTTAAAGGTGATCATCCATCCTCGCAAACGAAGGGACATGGCCTTTTAGGCATTAGAGAAAGATTGGAATTTGCAAATGGACGCCTGCGCATTGAGACAAAGGACGGGACAAAGCTGATCATGAGCATTCCAAATGATTCAGCAGCAAAACATAAGGAGGCAATAAAATGATTAATATCTTTATCGCAGAAGATCAGCAAATGCTGCTTGGTGCTCTTGGGTCGCTTCTCGATTTAGAAGACGATATGACCGTTGTTGGAAAAGGGACAAACGGCCAGGACGCCATTGATTTTGCTAAAAAACATCCAGTCGATATTTGTTTAATGGATATTGAAATGCCCGGGAAATCTGGGCTCGACGCCGCTGAAGAACTCAAAAAGTCTGATGTGAAGATCATCATTTTAACGACCTTTGCCCGCTCTGGATATTTCCAAAGAGCACTGAAAGCTGGCGTTAGCGGCTACATGCTGAAAGACAGTCCAAGTGAAGATCTGGCAAGTGCCATTCGCAGCGTGATGAAAGGGAAAAAGGTGTACGCCCCTGAATTAATGGAAGACTTATACAGTGACGAAAACCCTTTAACCGAACGAGAAAGATCTGTTCTTGAACTCGTCGCAGACGGCAAAAACACAAAAGAGATCGCAAAGGAACTAAGCATTAAAAGCGGCACTGTCCGAAACTATATATCCATTATTTTAGATAAACTAGAAGTCAAAAATCGAATTGAAGCCATCACACGCTCAAAAGAAAAAGGCTGGTTTAAATAAGAAAAAAGATCAGGTCACATGCTGCCTTGATCTTTTTTTCTTTCTATGAGAAATTCTCTGTTTTTTTTATCACCAACTATCAAAATGTAATTGACAACAGACCGCAATTCTGTGATATGATAACTTAGTGATAATAATTATCATTATCACTAATACAACCAAATATCCGGCTCATGTGCCGATTTCAAAGGAGTCTACATTCATGAAGAAAATATTGTTCCCTCTGATGCTCATTTTCGTACTTGCGTTGAGCGCATGTGGCAATAGCAGCAACTCTTCCTCAAATAAAGGAAATCAATCAACGTCATCTGACACGATTACATATCAATCTGAAAATGGACCTGTGAAGCTACCAGCGAATCCAAAACGTGTCGTGGTTCTCGGCTCTTATTCAGGAAATGTCATGTCACTTGGTGTGAACCTTGTAGGCGTTGACTCTTGGTCAAAAAAGAATCCACGTTTCCAAAAGAAATTAAAAAATGTAGCAGAAGTTTCGGATGAAAATGTAGAAAAAATCATGAAGCTAAAGCCTGATGTCATCATCGGTTTGAGCAATGCAAAAAATGTAGAAAAACTTAAAAAAATCGCCCCGACAGTCTTGTTCACGTACAACAAAGTCGATTACCTTCAGCAGCATATTGAAATTGGAAAAGTCTTAAACAAAGAAAAAGAAGCGAGAGCTTGGGTAAAAGATTTCAAAAAACGTGCAACTGAAGCTGGAAAAGAAATCAAAGCAAAAATTGGTAAAGATGCGACAGTATCTGTCTTTGAAAGCGGCACAAAAGATCTCTATGTATTTGGAGATGCATGGGGTCGTGGAACCGAAATTCTCTATCAAGCAATGAAACTGAAAATGCCTGAAAAAGTAAAAGAAAAAGCATTAAAAGCCGGTTATTACGCGGTGTCACAAGAGGTTATCCCTGAATTTGCCGGGGACTACATGATCATTAGTAAAAACAATGAAATGGACAATTCCTATCAAAACAGTGAAATCTATAAGTCCATCCCTGCTGTGAAAAAACATCGTGTGTACGTAGCAAATGCTGAAGAATTTTACTTTAATGACCCACTCACACTTGAATATCAACTATCATTCTTTAAAAAGCATTTTTTAGGTAAATAAGCTGAAGCAAGGGATCTTCTTCCCTTGCTTTTTTTGTCTGCTTCTAGCGGGAGTACTGGCCCTATGATGTGTATGAGATCAACGATTTTCATCAGGCGATATACAGCTGTCAAAGTACGACCACTGTCATTGGTGCCGGATGATTTCACATTTATTCAAACAAATGAATGAAAGCGAAGAAAAACAAAGCTTGTACACGATCCTGCGTAGGTTTCATTTTACGGAAAAAGATCTCTTAAAAGGTGTTCGGCTAAAGCAGCTATTTAACTTTGACATTCCGTTTCTCGCCGGGCTGCTGCACAGCTGCTTTGCTGTACAATCTGGCTGTTTTTTTTATTCGGCGGTGAGCTGTGAATACAAATGCGGATGGTCGTATCAATTGATACCGTTTTTGTCATGTACTTCCCATAGGCAAAGGCCTATGGGGGATTGTGCTTTATTTTGTTGATTCAAACTGATGCGATAAGATGTGATCTCTTGCTGCATAAGCTTTTTGTTTGATCTCTTCTAGGTTCACTCCAACTAGCTTCCCATTTTGCTTCACTGCCTTTCCGGCAACATAGACGGAATCAACATTTGAAGGGTGTGCCGTTTGGACAACCGCTCCAGCTGGATCTGTCATTGGAAGTAGATTCATGCTTGTCCGATCAATCAAGATGAAATCAGCTTCTTTTCCAGGTGTGAGTGATCCAATTTTGTCATCAAGCTTCAATGCACGGGCTCCATTTATCGTTGCTGCTTCCAGCATTTGATGAGCAGACAGGCCAAGCTCAGGTCCTGGCATCGTCCCCTCCATCAATAAAGCTTGATTTTGGATCGCCCGCTCTGCCTGAAGTCCGAATTTCATTTGGGTAAACAAATCACCTCCTGTGGCTGTCACCACATCTACACCGAGCGTTGGAAGAACTCCATTCTCAATGGCGAGCCCCGTTACAGGATAACCGTGCCCCATCATCATTTCAATCTCCGGTGTAATGGATATTGAGCTTCCACTGTCGGCGAGCATTTTCATTTGTTCTGCATCAATTGCATTAATATGCACCATATTCAGATCAGGCCCCAGCAGCCCTGCTTGATGAAGCCGCTCAATCGAACGATCCGCTGCCCCCCAATTTCCAAAGCCAATGTGCATACTACATAATGCATCTAGGGATCTTGCTGTTTCAATTTCATATACCGAGGTCTCCCATGAGGAAAACTCAGGGCCACGAATGGCAAGTCCCATCGTCAGCAGCTGGTCTGACGATTGAAAATGCGTTTTTTTCACGCGGGCTGCGTCTTCCATATTCGTCAGTGTACTCTCTCTATCCCAATACTCTGCATCTCCAGAGGTACCAAAACCAAAGACAGCACGAATGCCTGCATCTTTTAATCCTTCAATGAGCTCATCTGTATGATCTATTGAATTGATCATCGTCCAATCGAAAAATGTGGTTACCCCTGCATCTAAAGCCTCTAGTGCCCCTAAGTAATTAGCAATTCGATCATCTGATGGCCGTCTCATGGCTCCATAGTTGCCATAATAGATTTTGCTCAAATACGTCTGCAAAGACCAATCTGCTCCTATGCCCCTTATGACAGACTGCCACACATGACGATGGGTATCCACAAGCCCTGGCATGATGACCATGTCAGATGCATCGACAATGTCAGCACCACTTGCTTCAATCGAAGGCCCAACTTCTACAATGTGTGCCCCTTCAATTAATAGATCTCCCTTTTCCAAAAAACCTAAAGATGGATCAAGTGTAATGAGCGCCGCATCTTTAAACAATGTTTTCTTCATTCATATCCCCCTTTTCAAATAACGAGGATGAGCCTCACCCTCTATGCCATTTTAAAACATAATAGGATCAAATTAGAAGAAAAGTGACTCAAGGAATGTGGTTTATGAGCTAATATTCCGAAAATAGTCGTATATCCGTTTTAATTTCACGTCATGCTTCCCTTTTGGACTTTCCATCATGCCAAATTCGAAGAACTTCACCGGTTTAATCCCGACATATTGTAAAAGAGCTCGTTTCATTAAGATTTTGTGGGCATTTTGCAAAAAGAAGAAAGGGTAGTGGGTCGGTCCTTGCATTGTCGATACACATACAGCCCTCTTTCCTTTTAACAAGCCTTCTGGAAGCAGCCCGCCTGTTTGACGGTAAGCAAAATTTGCTGCAAACATTCGATCAATAAAACCAAGCAGCATGGCTGGCGGCCGCCCCCACCAAATCGGATAAACAAACACGATATTGTCTGCCCATTTGATTTTCTCTTGATATTCTTGAATCTCAGGGTCCTTATGCATATCACGTCTTTTTTTCACTTCATTAAAAATAAGTACAGGATCAAATTTGTCTTGGTATAAATCTATGATTCTCACTTCTTGAACGTTTGGATTTTCTTCACTGCCCTTTAGGATTTCTTTAAAAAAAGCACCATTTAAACTATTGTGATGGGGGTGAGTATAAATCATGAGTACATTCATGGCTCGTCCCTTTTAGTTATCATTTGATAACAAAAATCGTATACCTTTCTTATTTAGTTGTCAAATGATAATTGTTTTTTGATAACAAATTTGATATGGTACGTAGGAGGTGAAAAATGATGAAAAACCCACATTTTTTCAAAGAATTTGTTGCATTTGCTTCTACTTTTTCTGAGCTGAAACATGCCATGATGAGCAAGATCAAACCATCTGATCTAACCACTCTACAATATTTGATTCTGGAGCAGTTAGCCGTCAGTGAGCCGCTAACACCTAGTGAAATCGCCGATTGTCAGCACATGTCTCTTCCGAATGTCAGCAGAGAATTGAAAAAGCTTCACGAAAAACAATTCATTGATAGACAAGAAGATAAAGATGACAAGCGAAAACATGTCATTATGCTGTCTAAAAAAGGCCGTGCGTGTATGGACAAAGCATTTCAACAAATTGAATCCATGCTCATGGACAGCCTTTCTTCCTCTGACCAAAATCAAATGGATGATATCGTACAAGCTCTCCGTCTATTAAATCAAACCATCTTCAAAAAATGATCGAATGAAAAAAGCATGAGCGTATCGCTCATGCAAATGATTTTTGAACACATTAGTAAAGAGATGCCAAAAGATACGTGATGAAACCTACTATTGGAATAATCAGGATCATCAGCTTCAATGTTTTATTCGTATTCTTATATAAATTCCACAACAAGACTGGTACACCAAACGTCAATGTATCAAAGACAGCAAGCACTGCCCCTTTACGCTGTTCTTTATGAGCCATTTGAAAACCTCCAATTCACCAAACTTTTTTCACACAATAACCTGCTATCCCAGCCGATATTCCTGCATTAATGACTGTACATGCTATACAACCAACAGGTCCTGTTAAACAAACATAATAACAAGCCCCAAGAACCATTGAACGAAGCGGAAGAGATTCATTCGGGCCACTTTTCTTTTTTAAACAACTCCAAAATTTGTTCCAATTAAAGCTCGTTTGAATTTCCGAATCTTCAGCATTCATAATTTTTCTATTTAATTCCATCATATCTTTTTTCGCACCGTTTTCACCATAGGTAAAAGATCCTTTTAAAAACTCCCCATTTGGATTGATATGAAACTCATTCTTCAACTTTCCATTTTGAATGAAATATGAGTGTAAATTACCTTGCTCATCGTATTCCGCAAGTTGAATATAATGGGACTTTATCTGACTTAGTGAAATTGAAATAAATGATGCTGTGCTTACTAGCTGATTATCTGCTTTCTTCTTTGTTAGATAAAAATAAACAACATTCGCTTTAGCATCATTCAAATGAACTGCTACACTTTCTCCATTTAATTGATACCCTTTTTTGTAGGCTATTTCTTTTGCCTGTAAAAATTGAAAGCTCTTTTTTGTTTTTTTATGAGCCTTTCAGCCACTTTATTGTTTTGTATCTTTTCAAAAGGCATATCCTCTTTTATGCTAACAGCTTTCCCCACAGGATATTGTCCGCATAGAAGTGAAATGAATAATAAAACAACAAGCATCTTCCTTACTTTCATTATGTAGCCTCCTTTAATAAATCCCATAAAAATTATACCTTTTTATGGAAAATGACATAAGAGGTTTATTTACCAAAAAAAACCACTATAAATAATGTAGCATATCTCCTACTTGATATCATTTCCTTCAGGTAATTGAATCGTCAGTATGTCTGAGATAAATGAACGGGGTGTAACTGATGCTTGCCCCGAGACAGTAGACAACAAAAAAGCGCCGGATGTTTTCCATCCAACGCTTCTTCAAATGACATGTTCAACATCACGTCTCTTTTGCTCTATGTATCCTTTATCCAATAAGCTGATAGGCGATATATAATGCAACCAGCCAGATCATGACCGCAGAGGCTTTATTGATCCGGTTCATCCACTTGCCGTTTGTATCTAGCTTTCCTAACATTTTCCCGAGAAGAGCAAGACCCATAAACCATAACCACGAGACAATGATACAGGCTGCGGTAAATGCCAATTTTTCCGCCCCATGATATTGCAGAGAGTTCGTTCCTATCACTCCTATTGTATCGAGAATCGCGTGAGGATTTAAAAGTGAAACGGAACAGGCAAATATGATTTGTTTTCTCACGGGCATCAAGTCCATCTTTTCTTGATTACCTGTTGCGGAGCTCGTGTTCCAAACTGACCACCCCATATAAAGTAAAAAGAAAAATCCAATGATAAAAAGAGCTATTTGCAAGATCGGAATGGTGAGAACAACAACCGAAACCCCAATGACAGCTAAAGTGATTAAAAGTGTGTCGCAGAGGGCGGCTGTGATGACCACAGGCAGCACGCGATATAATCGAGGCTGAAGGGCTCCTTGCTGAAATACAAATACATTTTGCGCGCCCAAAGGTAAAATAAGACCAAAGGCAAGCACAATCCCATGAATTATCGCAATCGACATTTTCAGAACATTCTCCTTTTATGGAAATACTTTAATACGTATTAATAGCTTAAAACTTTCTAAAAATTTGATTTTCCGTACAAAAAAGCGCTGGATGCTTCAATCCAAACGCTTTGATATTGTAGTTAGTGTTTAAAAGTGTACTGACTTGGTACTATACCATTTTCTTCGGCTTCAGCAATAACTTCACTAATTAAAGATTCAATACTAAATTTAAATTTTGTCAGATCTGAATTTGGCGTCAGGGGTAAAAATGAAATGCTTCTTCCTGCTATTTCCTCTAGATTAATGTTATTTTGTTTTTGTTCAGGATATAGTACCACGACTTTGTGAACTGGCCTAATTCTATCTGTTTTTTTTCTACCATAAATAAATTTAGACCTTACATTATCTGCATAACTAGTTAATTGAACCGATTGATTATTCTTTACTTCATTTTCTACAAAATGTCTTGCTCTATATTTTGTGTCTAACAAAATAGTCCCAACATAAATCTCTTTAATATATACGTCTAATCGCATGTCAGGTTTCGTATTCTTTCCTGTTGTATATATAGGCTTATCGTGTAGATCAGTTTTCTCTTGTTTTTTTGGAATCAAACTATTATACAAAACATTTACCACTAAATCACCTTTAATAAGTTTAAATTTTGTTCCTTCCGGTATAATAGGTATTAATAAATTTTTGCTATTCCCCCAATAAGAATTGTTAAAATAGTCGCTTGGATCAATTTCAAAATTATATTCAGTCTTACTAAGTACTTCTATTAATTGAATAAATCCCCAAATTTCATATAGTTGATCAGTTCTTTTCCAATGATAATTCCACTTAGAATCAAAGTCTATATTTTTTTCATTTGAAAACATCAATTTATTTATTTCAATAAATTTTTTGTAACGAAAATCTAAATATACTTTACTGTAATTTAAGAAGGTAGTATTTTTATTTTCGATTTCTTTATACCAATTATTTTCTCTCAACTTATTTAAAGAGTTTATCATTTTAGTCGCATCAGCAGAATAACTTTCTAATTCTTGAAGTAAGTCTTCCTTTATGCTATTGGGTATATTCCGAAAACTTTTTATAATATTTATTATTTTCTTCCAAACTGTATTTTATGGATTCTAAAAATTTATTTAAAAGAACAACCCAATTCTCCACAATTTTTTTAATATTATATTTTCAGGGTTGTTATAACTGATTACTTTTTGAGAGATTTTATATATTGAGTAGACTCAGGGTGTTTAAGTCTATGCCTTATAGAAATCGAATCTATGTTTAAAGACTGATTTATACTTCTCATCTCGTAATCTTTTTTAATTGAGTGCCTCGGATTTCCAATTAAATCAGTGAGAATACTTCGTATTTCATTAAAATGTTGCTTTAAAACAAAGTATTTATCTAGCATTTGCGAATCTACTTTTATATTACTATCTTTCTTTTTATTAGGCTGTTTCCTTACAATATCTATTGCTAGGCCTTTTAAGTAAGTTTGTACATCCTCTCTCATAATTGATATGGAGTCTTCTGTTAAATGTTTTGCTTTAACTTTTATATAAGAATAATAAACAATATCTTTGATTATTACTTTTATTGTATAAATTCCAGGTATATATGGATAATATTCTTTTCCGCTATTTGGATATTCAAATAATTTAACAGTTGTATTTGAGAATATATACTTTTCTTCAAGTTCTTCATCGTATATTAATGCTTCATCATTCAATATATCAAATCCATCCATGTAACAAGTCGCAGATTGATCTTCACTATAAAACGTTAATTTTAAAGGTGAATTTTCTTCAAATTCAATATATTTTTGATAGTTTTCATCCAAATCATTTAAATTCGTAAAAAAATATAATTCACTATACTCCTTTGTAGCATGAGGCTCCTTTCTTTTTAAGTAAGTTAAAATAATTTTAAATTGATTTTTATCTTCAAATAGAGTATCCATTATAATTTATTTCTTCCACCTTCTGATTTATAATTTCTCTACTCTTATAAAATCTCGAAACATGCTCATACTTATCAAATAATTCAACAATACTACTTTTCTCCTTTTTATTTGTCTCAATCAATAAATTTTTTAGTTGTTCACCAGTTCCTCTTACCTTAGTTAGAATACGCTGTACGATTTGAATATCAAAAGCATCTCCTCTTGTAATACTACTTATATTAGGGAGGTTTTTTATGTACATATCTATTTGTTTAACTATTCTTGGACCTACTCCTAGTTGCTTATTAGTTATTTGAAACAGATTATGAAGATCCCATAGGAAATCTAGTTCATCGTCATTTAATCTCAAATCTGTACCTTGATCCCTGAAAGAATTATAAGTACTTAGTTTAATTTCATCTGTTCTGGCCCTTTTCTTCTCTTCAGAAACCTCTCTTATTCCACGAAATGGTAAAATTTCTAACGAAAAAACATTTGCTCTATCTAAAACTTTATCAGAGAAATGATAAGTTGATTCATCTATATTTACAGTACCTACAAATAGTACGTTGTCCCCTATGGATATCGTTGGTGGAAATTGAGCTGAATTATATAGCCTACTTTCTAAATCATCGTTATAAAGCCTTAGAACTCTTTTGCCTTTACTCATCTCTAAAATTGAAAGAAATTGGGAGAAATAATGCTCTACTCTTGCTAAATTCATTTCATCAAAACAAATAATAAACAATTCATCTTTTTCACTACGCTCAGCCTTTATTAAAGTGTTAATTAAACCCGAATCCCCCGGTCTATACACCATATTAAGGGTATCAGCAAAACCAATTAAATCAGAATCTGATGTCCATGATGGACTAACTGGTATGATTGTCAAATTATCTTTAAGACCTAATGAATATCCATAGGTTTCAACTAATTTTGATTTTCCTGTCCCACTCATTCCTGCTAAAATTACTAGAGACGATATCTTCATTGCTGTATGGAAATTAACTAAATCTTCTTCACTATATTGAAGTCCCCATTCCTTTGTTATTTTCATAAACTGCTTTAAAAAATCTTCCTCTTTTTCTAATGTTGTAATTTCTTTAGGAGTAATTGTTTCGTTTAATTGTTCTTTAACAACTTCAATTGGCTCTGGAGTTATTGTTTTTTCATCTTTTTCAATCTCTTCTGTAAGAGTTAAATACTTCTCCAGAGGCATGAAAAGCAAATCAGGGCAAAATTCTCCATAATAGCATTCATCAGCAATTTCTCTCTTTAATACAGATTCTTTTATTCCTTCTTTCTCCTTTAAATTGAATCCACCGTATGCATACTGATGCTGCACAAACTCACCAAATATTTTGAATTCATCAGTATCTTCTTCTTTCCATATAATTAATGAAGGAGTATCTTCTGGTTCATGAGAGATATTTTCTATTCTTCCTATAAATTTCCCGTTTGATAATTTAAAAAAGAAATCGTCAAAGGTGTATTCATGGCTTTTCGAACTAAAAATAGGTATTGGTATTAGATTTAAATCGTTAGTAAAGCTAGGCAGCTTGTGAATTATCCTAACATTAATCGCATTATAAACTTCTTGTTGTCTATAAACACCGTCTTGTTGTGTATTATATATTAAACGTCTTTCTACATTAAATATAAAAAGCTTATCTTCTAGCCAATTTTTTAACTTTTTTTTCCTTTCCTCATCAGTCACTTGTAAATCATCATTAAAGCCCCAATTTTCAAGAGCAGAATTAAAACAAGTAACAGTTTTTACATTAGGAAAACTTGCTGCACCTTGAGAAATTATTCTAATGTTCATTTGTAAGCTATTATGCTTATTTATAAAAATCGAGTCTCTATATTGAGAATCTAATTTTTCATAGTTGTCTAAAACACCTACTAAGTCTGTATTCCATGTTCTTGTGCTCATTTATTCATCCTTCTTTCTAATTCTTCTCTTAAGACCTTAAAATCTTTGAAATCATTTATTGATTGATTTTTCTCAATTTTTATACTTCTTTTATATTGAGCTGGCACTAAAAAACTTAATATCCATATTTCTCTGAAACTCTTAATAAAGTCAGTATTAGAAATTTGGAGAATATCTCTGGTATTCACAACGTTAAGTCCTTTCTTTTTTAAATTATCAGTTATTTCATTTTGTGGATCCCCTAATATTAAAATTTCCGAAAATAAATTTTGAGCCTCCTCTATACTAGATGCGACTTCATTTGTATTAGATAACAATTCCTGTGCTTCTTTTAGTTGTTTATTATAGAGAAGCAATTCAGAATTAATTTCCAATATCTTCTTTTCGCTTTTTTTTGATTTTTCTTTTTCAATTTTTAATTCTTTTTTTAATACATTATTACTTTCAGTAAGCACTCTTATATCTTCTTTATATTTTTTGCTAAGAGTATTTAACTCTTTAGTTATTGCCTGATTCTTCTTCTTATACTCATCTAATTTTTTTTCGATTTTTTTGACATTCACTTTAAAATTTTGCGCATTTCCAGATGGTTCATTAGCGTTACTCATTTCAATATCAGCTAAGTTATTTTTTTTATACTTATTCAAAATTAAAACTTTAAAATCTTTTGCTATATTATGGTGTTCCGTTTTTTCACTTGAAAGTAATGCCCCAAAAATAAAGTGCAAGTTTAATCCGTCTTCATACAAGGTTATTAATTTTTCTTTCCCTACACCCCTTATATCTTCTGAAGAAATTTGTTTATCGGAGTTTAAAGGCTTGATATTCAATTTGTTATAATATTTAATGATTTTTTCGAAATTATTAATTAGTTGGACTGTTACAATTTTTTTTGAAGTTGAGATATTTTTAGCATTAAGTTCTCTAAACCCTTTAATTTTGATATTCAAATTTTTAATGATAACAATTAGTTCTGTATCTGGTATAATCCCTATTATTTCTTTCCATATTTCTTTATCCAAAATTATTTCCCTCTCTAAATTACTTAAATTTTAATAACAAAAACAACGACTATCCTCCTAAAAAATTTCTAATTTAAGAAATTTAAACTTAAATTTTCCATAAAAATTATACATCATCCACAAATTAACATCAACAGATTAATTTTTAACTTCATAAACATCGTATATCATGAAATTAGCTTTAAATTAAGAGAAAGTTTGTTGAAATTAAAAAAGCCAGCTTTAGGACATAAACAATGTACTTAAGCCGACTTTTTCTATTAATAAAATATTAAAAAAGATTATCCTTTTCGCGCAAGCTCTCTTTCTCTCAGCTCGACACGACGAATTTTCGCTGACGGTGTTTTTGGCAGCTCGTCAATGAATTCGATTTCTCTTGGATATTTGTAAGGTGCTGTTGTATTTTTCACGTGTGTTTGCAGCTCTGTAATAAGCTCATCACTTTGTGCTGACGCATCGCGCAATACAACGTACGCTTTCACAATTGAGCCTCTGATTTCATCTGGACTCGCTACGACAGCACATTCTTTTACTGCTGGGTGTTTGATAAGCGCATCTTCTACTTCAAACGGCCCAATCGTATAGCCTGAGCTAACAATGATGTCATCTCTGCGGCTTTCAAACCAGAAGTATCCGTCCTCGTCTTTTTTCGCACGGTCACCGGTAATAAAGTAATCCCCGCGGCGCTGCGCTTTTGTACGCTCTGGATCTTTATAGTATTCCTTAAATAAAGCCGGTGTTTCAAGATGTACCGCAATGTCACCAATTTCTCCTGGTGCGCAAATGCTGCCATTCTCATCAATGATGTCCACATCGTTGCCAGGGGTTGGTTTTCCCATACTGCCCGGCTTGATGTCCATTCCTTTTAATACGCCTACTAGCAGTGTGCTTTCTGTTTGGCCGTATCCATCTCGTACTTCTACATTGAAATGTTTTTTGAATGTATCAATGACTTCACGGTTTAGCGGCTCTCCCGCAGAAACAGCACTATGCAATTTCGGCAGCTCGTACTGACTAAGGTCATCCACTTTTGCCATAAATCGATATTCTGTTGGTGTACAGCATAGAACATTGATTTCATTTTTTTGAAGCAGCTCTAAGTACGTATTCGGATTAAATTTCCCTCCATACACAAAGCCTTCCGCTCCGCTTCCTAAAACAGATAAGAGAGGACTCCACACCCATTTTTGCCAGCCTGGTCCTGCTGTTGCCCATACTTTATCTCCTTCATTGATAGACAGCCACGCTTTAGCAGCTGTGCGTAAATGTGCATAAGCCCAGCCGTGTGTATGCACAACCCCTTTTGGGTTACCTGTTGTGCCTGATGTATAAGATAGAAACGCCATGTCTGTGCGTGTTGTTTCTGCCAATTTCAGTTCGTTTGATTGGTGTTCCTTTTGCGCCAAAATGTTTGTCCAGCCATGATCGTTCTCACCAATCGAGAATGTTTTGAAATCTTTTGGCTGATTGGTCCCGTCGAACGATTGAATGAAGGATGCGTAAACAATCGCTCCCTTTGCTTCTGCATGTTCCATTCGGTAATCTAAATCTTTCGCACGGAGCATTTCTGAGCAAGGAATCACAACCATTCCTGTTTTTAAAATCGCTAAATAAATGCTGTATGCCTCTAGCATGCGCGGCACCATTACAATGATTTTATCGCCTTTTTTAAAGCCTGCATTTAATAATACATGACCGATTTTATTGGCTTCTTCTATTAATGCTGCATACGTCACATGCGCTTCATGGCCGTTTCCGTCCTGCCAGTGCAGGGCCATTTTTTCCCGGTTATGACTGAATGCTTCAATCTCACTGACTAAGTTATATTGTTCTGGTGCAATTAAGTCTTCTCTTTTCATGGTACAGCTCCTTTTAGCCTCTTTCTATGAAACGAATCATGTTTCAATTTACCTATTCTAACACTCATATCTGAAAAATGCTTGAATTAGGACCTACTCCTAGTATTATGCCATAATTTTTTCATTTCGTCTTCCTTTTTAGAAATATTCTAACAATTTATATGTACAAAAAGAAAAGAGCGGGAATGATCCCGCTCATAAGCCATAGCTTTTTAATTGTGTGTCTTAGAAAGATCCGCCACCCATATGTTGTTGAGCGTAAGATACAAGACGCTTAGTGATTTCTCCACCAACTGATCCGTTAGCGCGAGCTGTTGTTTCTGGTCCAAGGTTTACACCAAATTCTGAAGCGATTTCATACTTCATTTGGTCGATCGCTTGTGCAGCGCCTGGAACGACTAATTGATTAGAACTGCTTTGTCTGTTTTGTTGAGCCATGTGTTCTCACCTCCTTGTGAATATAGAATGTGTAGAAACACATGACTTCATGCGATTGTTTTTATGGTAATTATTATGAAATTTTCATTTAAAATAAATCAGCGAATTCATCTGCCGCTTTCTTTTCATTCGTGACAACAATCGTTTCGATCTGCTCCACTGCTTCATCAAGCATTGGCTCGAAATCAGCAAAACTTTCATAGCGCTCTACTTTTTCAAGCTTTGGTTTCGTTTTCGGAGACGGCGGCGTAAAAATTGTACAGCAGTCCTCAAAAGGCTGAATGCTTGTATCATATGTGCCAATTCGTCTCGCTTCTTCGATAATGTCATTTTTATCAACTGCAATCAGCGGACGAATGATGGGGGTATTTGTTACATGATTAATGGCATACATGCTTTCGAGTGTCTGACTGGCCACTTGGCCAAGGCTTTCACCGGTAATGATTGCAAGCGCATCACGCTTCGCTCTTATTTTATCTGCTATTTTCAGCATCATTCTTCTCGTTGATGTCATTGTATAGTTTTCCGGCACTTGTTTGTGTATGAGCTCTTGGATTTTCGTAAAAGGAACAATGTGGAGCTTCACTTCGCCTCCATAGGCAGCCAAGCATTCTGCAAGATCAATGACCTTTTGCTTGGCACGTTCACTTGTATAAGGCGGGCTAAAGAAATGAACGGCTTCAATTTGAATGCCGCGTTTCATTGCTTGATAGCCGGCAACTGGGCTGTCAAAACCGCCTGAGAGCATAAGCATCGCTCTTCCGCTTGAACCCACAGGTAAACCGCCGGCACCCTTTACATCTTTAAATGTAATGTACGTCGCATGTTCCCTGATTTCAATTCGCAAATGAACATCTGGCTGCTTCACATTAACTGTTAAGTTTTCCGTATTCCTTAGAACATGTCCGCCAATTTCCCGGTTCATTTCATTTGAATCAAGCTCAAATTGTTTGTATGAACGTTTTGTTGTGACTTTAAATGTATTCCCCTTTTCGTACACTTCTTGCACAGCTGTCAGTGCTGCTTCTTTGATAGCATCCAAATTTGTCTCACATTTCACTGCAAGGCTAAAGCTTTGAATACCAAAAACACTTTTGAGATGCTCTGAAATTGGTTCAGGGTCTTCTCCGTTCAGCATGATTGTAATGCGGTCTCTATCAGATGCGTACTTGAGTCCTGCAAAATCTTTTAAGACAAAACGAATATGTTGTCTTAATTTTTCAATGAATTTCTTTCTATTCTTCCCTTTTGTTGAGATCTCACCAAAACGGACTAAAATATGATCATACTTCATCTTGTTATCTCATTCCTTTTAATTTTTTCACACTTTGTGCGATGGATGTGATGATACGTGGCGCCAGCTCTGGTCCTTGTCCATATGTCAAGCTGATTCTCATGCTGCTTCTAGCTGCCTCTTCTGATTTCCCCATAGCCAGAAGGACATGGCTTGGTTCTTTTTTCTTAGCAGAGCAAGCGGACGTTGTCGAAACGAAAATCCCCTCTTTTTCAAGCATGTGGAGTAAGACTTCAATTTGAATGCCTGGCACTGAAAAATTCACAATATGCGGTGCACTGTTCGTAAGCGGTGTGTTGAGGACAACACCTTCTATTTCTCCAAGCTGCTTTTGAAGCTGCGTTTTTAACGACTGCATCTCATCAAGATGCTTGTTCAAATGCTCAAATGAATGTTTCATGGCTTTTGCTAAGCTGACAGCTCCAGCCGGGTTTTCTGTGCCTGAACGGAGTCCAAGCTCCTGCTCTCCTCCTGTGATGAAAGGTGCGAGCACTGTCTCTTTCTTTAAAAAGAGTGCGCCTGTTCCCTTTAAGCCGTGAATCTTGTGGCCTGACATCGTCAAAAGATCAATATCCACCTCTTTAGGCAGGGGCACCTTGCCAATCCCCTGTACGCCATCAACATGAAAAAGCGCCTCTTTTGCATGCTCTCGAATGATGCTGGCCGCTTCTTCGATTGGCTGGACAGCGCCTGTTTCATTGTTTACATGCATCATACTGACCAGCACTGTATCAGGGCGAAGCACTTCTTTTAAATGAGTCATATCGGCATGTCCATGCTCATTTACTTGAACATAGGAGATATCAAAGCCAAATAACGTCCTCAGCTGCTCACATGACTCAATGACAGAGGGGTGCTCAATTGTGGTTGTGACAATGTGTCTGCCACGGTTCATCTTGGCGATAGCCGCCCCTTTAATGGCGATGTTGTTCGCTTCTGTTGCACCTGATGTAAAAATAATTTCATATTGCTTAAAGCCTGTATAGTGAAGCATTTGTTTGCGCGTTTCATTTAGCAGACGGCTTGCATCAATGCCAAGCTGATGAAGTGAGGACGGATTTCCAAAAAAACGCTCACTCACTTGCTGATACACCTTCAAAACTTCTGGGTAAGGCTTAGTTGTTGCACTATTATCAAGATAAATCATTGCGAAACTCCTTATCTTTCTCCATTTAAAGAACGTGAATCTCATTCCTTTTTTTTCAAAATAAAGCGGTGTATTGACAACTAGATCAATACACTATAACATGCATAGTGCCATTGTCATATTTCATTCTTAATTAACAGAATTTTTAAATATGACGGAAAAATAAAATAATAAGGGGGTCCTCTTATGAACAATAAGTTAAGTCAGTCAGACACATTAGCCATCGGCTTAATGCTGTTTGCACTCTTTTTCGGCGCAGGTAATATGATCTTTCCGCCTGTACTTGGACAATACGCAGGTGAAAACGTTTGGCTTGCGATTGGCGGTTTTTTACTGACAGGGGTAGGCCTGCCGCTCTTAGGCGTCATAGCCGTTGCCTTGACAGGAACAGGTGCCAAAGGACTTGCAGATAAAGCACATCCTACATTTGGTACAATTTTCACCGTCATTTTATATTTATCCATTGGGCCGTTTTTTGCGATCCCACGTACAGGAACTGTTTCTTATGAAATCGGACTGGCCCCGTTCCTTTCAGAAGCTCAGTCTGCATCATGGCTTCCGTTATTCTTGTTTTCGATTGCCTTTTTCGGAATTACCTATGCCCTTGCGTTAAATCCATCGAAACTTGTTGATCGAATCGGTAAAATTTTAACACCAATTTTACTCGCTGTCATTGCTTTAATTGTGATAAAAGCCATTGCAACACCGATGGGCGCAATTAGCAGTCCTCATCCTTCCTATGAAACAAGCCCGCTGTTTACAGGCTTCTTGGAAGGTTATAAAACAATGGACGCTCTTGCTTCAATCGTTTTTGGAATTGTCGTTGTCACGGCTGTTAAAGAACGCGGCATTACAGAGCGTAAGTCTCTTGCTGTGGCCTGTATTAAAGCTGGACTTGTGGCAGCTGCTGGACTCGCACTTGTGTACATATCACTTGCTTACGTTGGCGCATCAAGTCCTGATGCAACAGGTATGGTAGGATCAAATGATGGCGGGAAACTTCTTTCCCTAGCCGCTAACTTTTTATTTGGGTCTGCTGGAAATATTGTGCTGGGGGCGGCGATTTTATTTGCTTGTTTAACAACAAGTATTGGGCTCGTTTCTTCCTGCGGAGAATATTTCTCCACGCTATTTCCACGCCTTTCCTATCGAACCGTCATCTTCATCGTTTCTTTGTTTAGTACATTTGTAGCAAACCTTGGTCTGGCACAAATTATTTCACTATCTGTCCCAGTTCTTGTCGCAATTTATCCGTTAGCTATTGTGATCATTCTTTTATCGTTTCTCGATCGATGGATCAATGGAAGACGGATGATTTATATCATTTCCCTTATTTTCACTGGTATCTTTGCCGTCATCGACGGACTTGTGGAAGCAAAGATTCCGCTTGGTGGTTTACATGATTTGTTAGAAGATACTGTTCCTTTATACAGTCTTGGAATCGGCTGGGCCATTCCTGCCGTTATTGGAGCCATTGCCGGTCTTCTCATCTCCATATTCAAGAGTCCGCCTAAACAGCTTGCTTAACATCAGCGTCTCACATCCCCTTCCATCCTGTGAAGGGGATGTTTTTTTATCGTTCTCCATATACTAAAATAGAAAAATTCATGACTTTTGTATGAAAACACATGTTGACATCAGGCGTACATCCTTTATAATTAGTGAATGTTAATGATGTACGTTTATCTAGCAAACAATTAACAGAATATTTCAACATAATAATGGAGGCTTTACATTCAATGAAGGCAACTTTGTCGACGAAAGATACGGTTATCATAGGTTTTATGCTATTTGCTCTATTCTTCGGCGCCGGTAATATGATTTATCCACCAGAACTTGGGCAATATGCTGGACAAAATGTGTGGAGAGCAATGGGCGGATTTTTATTAACAGGTGTCGGTTTACCCCTTCTCGGGATTATTGCGATTGCTTTAACAGGACGCGATGCGAAAGGACTAGCTGATAAGGCTCACCCAGTGTTTGGAACAGCATTTACAGTCATTTTATATTTATCCATTGGACCGCTTTTCGCTATTCCTCGAACAGGAACCGTCTCTTATGAGATTGGGGCATTACCATTTTTATCAAGTGTGCCAGCTTGGCTTTCACTTCTTTTATTTACACTTGTCTTTTTTGGTATTACGTATTACCTTGCTTTAAACCCAACAAAGATTGTCGATCGAGTGGGGAAAGTTTTAACACCAATTAAATTTACCATCATTTTGATTATTATCGTCAAAGCGCTTTTAACGCCAATGGGTGTGATTGGCACACCAGATGTATCTTATAGCAATGGATCTTTCTTCAAAGGATTTCTTGAGGGCTATAAGACAATGGATGCTCTTGCTTCGATTGTCTTTGGAATTGTGGTCATCAATGCCATTAAAGGGCGCGGCGTGACAAGTAAAAAGGCACTTGCCTCTGCTTGTATCAAAGCTGGTCTGATTGCAGCATGCGGTTTAACATTTGTGTATTTATCACTTGCTTATTTAGGCGCTTCTAGTACACACGCGATTGGATTCGTTGGAGACGGCAGCAAAATCTTGGCTCAGTCTTCCCAATTCCTATTCGGCAGTCTAGGAAATATTGTGTTAGGTGCTGCCATTACAGTCGCATGTTTAACGACAAGTATCGGTCTTGTCACATCATGCGGGGAGTATTTCTCAAAGTTACTGCCTAAACTTTCATATAAAACGGTCGTAACGCTCGTCACATTATTTAGTTTCATCATTTCAAACTTTGGATTAGCTCATATTGTCGCTTTCTCTGTTCCTGTATTAACAGCGATTTATCCGCTTGCGATTGTGATTATTGTGTTATCACTTGCTGATAAATGGCTTGGACATAGAAGACCTGTCTATGTTCTCTCTTTAATCTTAACAGGCTGCGTCAGCTTATTTGACGGTTTAGCCGCAGCGAACCTCCCAATCGGTCCAGTGAAAGACATCTTTAAAGCCGTACTGCCATTTTATGACCTTGGCATTGGCTGGATTGTTCCTGCTTTACTTGGAGTCATCGCCGGGTTCGTCATTTCTCTTTTCACTTCTTCTGCTTCAGAAGAACAACAGAAACAAGCTTCATAATTTGAAAAAAGCTGAAGTCCTAAAAATGGACTTCAGCTTTTTTATTGGTGCTGGTATTCTTTTTCTTGCTTCGCTAAAAGTTTGTGGACGGCTCCAGGTGATGCTTTTTCAACAGCCGCTGCTGCCACATCAAATGAACCGTTATAATCATAGGCATAAAATCTTCGTTCTGCTTCTTTTAATTGCTCTGACAAGATATGATTTTGACTTCTGAACCGGTTGCCGTATTGAATGATCCGTTCAATTTGATCCACTTTACTGAGCATTTCTTGCGTCTCATGAGCGACACTTCTCACTGTTTCAGAGGCTTCTTTTAATTGTTGGTTCACTGCCGGCATATTCAAAGGCAGGTTCTCAAGCTGCTCATGCACTTGCTGAATCATCTCCTGCGCTTTTTCAGCACGTTCTTTGATGTCAGCAGGTACGCCTGGAATATTGCTTTTATGCAGCTGTCGTACTGTATCTGTCAGCAGTGTTTTAAGTTCAGTCAGTGTTTCTCTCGCCTGCAGTTCTTCTTTTCGTAACGATTGAAGATGATCTTTAAACGATTCATGCAAGGCTTTTGCTTCCTCGATAAAGGTCTCGAGCTGATCTATTTCAGTCATTAATAAAGAATATGCCACATGATCACGATCGAGTTTCTCACGTATTTGCTTCATGAGCTTTTCAATTTCTTCTAAGCGTTTCTCAAAAGCTTTCTGCTGATCAAGCTCTCCTGCTGTCAGCTTGTAGCTTTCTTTCACAAGGGCTGTTTCTGCCTTTGTTTGCGTATGATCCTGTTCAAGCTTTTGGAATGCTTCCTCAAGCTCAGGCATCTTGCTTTTTATTTCCTGACCTGCTTCTACTTCTGCTTCCAGCTGATCATACAATGTCTGAATCGCATCATCGATCAATTGCAGAATGCTGGATGCTTCATCTAAATTGAGTTCATCAATGAGTAATTTTTCTGCTCGAGTCAGCTGTTTATTTAAATTATCCAGTTCTTTTGTGATTTGGATGTGCTCCAGTTTGTAGCCTTTGTCTGTCATTTCTTTATAACCGTCTTTCAGCTTCGTCAGCTGACCTGGTACAGTTTGTTTGCAGTCTGCGATGAGCTTCGGTACATCATTGATATATAATTGCAGCTGATCGAGTCTGCGGTCTTGCTCAAGCAAAATTTTTCTTGCTGTCATGTAGTTTCCGTTTTCTGTCTCTTCTTCATACTGCTTGATCCCTTCCCAGGCCTCATCTAAGTCCTGCTCCATTTTGTCATAAAGGGTGCCATATAAATGGCTGTATGCAAGCAGATTTTTTCGAACGGTTTGGTATTGCTCTTTGACCTTTTCAATGTCTTTGCGGTTTTGCTCCTCGCTTGTGACAAGGTCTGCAATCTCTTTTAAAATGTCTTCAATGTTCGAATCAGCAGCTGCCAGCAAATCCCCAATATGTGCCAGGACTTGCTTAGCTTTGGAGAATCGATATTTATCAGAATACTCCTCTGCATCATATAATAGCTCCTCTACCTTTGGAAGATGGGCTGTGACGATATCGTCCCACTCTGCACGCCACCTTTCAAAAAACTGCTCTGTTTCTCCGGTCATTTTTAAATGTTTGATTTTTGAAATTTCTTCTACAATTGATCTGTTTAAAATTTCAATTTTCCATGCTTCCAATCGGTCAATCTCTTTATATATATTTTTTCGAAGGAAGTAACCGACTGAAAACAAAGCAAGCAAAATGACAATTAAACCGATGATTAACTCCATAATGAGCCCCCTTGTTGTGATCTAAGTGATGTCAGGGTAAAAGTGTCCCGAATAGACCTGAGAACCCTTTCGTGTCCGCTTTGCATTTGCTTTTTATAAGCAGGATCGTATGTTTTCCAAGACGATCCATTCACGGTTTTATGTATGTTTTTTCAAGAAAGTCATTCAGCGCTTTCTATCATTTGATCACACGTCTCAATGTGACCTGCTTTTATGTATGCGGAAGCTGTCGTTTTCATTGTTATTATGATACCATGTAACCAACATTTTTGGTCATGATTTTTCATTATTTTCACTGATCAACATCACGTTTTTCAAAATATCGACAAGAGGTGACGACATGCTGAAACAAGATGCACATCTACATACTCCGTTTTGCCCGCACGGGACGCTTGATCCTTTTCATTCTTATATTGAAAAAGCAATGAAAAAGGGATTTGATTCCATCACCTTTACCGAGCATGCTCCGCTGCCACCTTCGTTTCGCGATCCAACACCTGAGCAGGATAGCGCCATGAAGCTTCAAGACCTTGAAGCGTATTTGACGAAGCTGGATCAGCTGAAACAGGAATACAAAGGACAATTAATAGTAAAAACTGGGCTTGAGGTCGACTATATCAGAGAGTATGAACAGGAAACAAGTGCCTTTTTAGACTGCTACGGTCCTGAACTAGACGATAGTATTTTGTCTGTTCACTTTCTTCCTGCTGGCGATGATTATATTTGTCTTGATTTTGACGAGCATGCCTTCAAGCAGCTGATCAGCATTTATGGCAGTATCGAGCAGGTCTACGAAAGCTACTATGACCAAATTCATTCTTCTATTCTATCATCTTTAGGTCACTATAAGCCAAAGAGAATCGGTCATATCACCCTTGTCCAGAAATTCAAACAGCTTTTTCCATATGAGATGCCGCCTGAACTACGTCAAAAGGTCACCCTTTGCCTTGAAGAAACGGCAAAAAAAGGCATGTCCTTAGATTTTAATACATCAGGTCTTCGTAAGACATATGCCAGAAGTATCTATTTGGAGCAATGGATGATTGATTTCGCAAAACAGAAAAAAATTCCGCTCATATTTGGGTCTGATGCCCATCAAGCGGAAGATCTCGGGTATGCGTATGATCAGTTTGAAGACATGATCAGTTTCAGGTGAGTATCCAGTGCCGGCTCTTTCGGCTCTAGTAAATGATGGAGTGAGCGGCTTAGTTCCTTAAAGTACGTTTGATAAAAATAAGGCTCACTTGGATTGATATAGAGCACCTCCGCTAAATATTGAGGCTGTAAATACGGCATCATCAGAAGCGATTTCAGCTGAATCATGAAAGAGGAGAGTGAAAGCTGCTCACAAATCACGTGGGTTTTTTTCCCTTTTTCAATGATCAGTTGAAACAAGTATTTTTCTTTTGTTAAATAGGTCGACATGATTTCCCTAATGAGCGTCGAATCAATGGTCACTTCTCGATAAACGAAACGGGTTAATTGACGGTTTTCATGCTGATAAGATAAAATATCAAAAACCACATGAAGTAAACATTCTTTTGCGTGACGGGTTTCCATGTGCTGGATGTGCGATTCAATCATGTGAATATAGCCTTCATAAAAATCGGAGACGAGCTGCTCTAGCAGTCCTCCTTTTCCTTGAAAGTAATAAGATATATGGGCAACGTTGACGTTTGCTTCTTTCGCAATCTCACGGACAGAGGTACCAGAAAATCCTTTTTGGTTAAAAAGTCTGATGGCAGCTTCAATAATGCGGTCTTTTGTTTGCACGTTTGTTGATGTTTTCATCCGCTCACCCCTCTTCATGTGTACATACTTCAAGATGAAGGCAGAAGTTCCTTTTACAATTGCTCGACAAATCCCACATGCAAAACGCAAGTTATGTATTTTTGAGATAGAAAGTAGGAGATTTTCATGTTTCATGTCGAAAAACAGTCTGGCGATCCATCGAAAGACTATCAATTACTGATTAAACAAGTAGAAGCGATCACAGTCGGCGAACCAGACCTGATTGCCAACTTAGCAAATGCTGCGGCGTTATTGTATCACTCACTTCCTGAAGTGAACTGGGCAGGATTTTATTTGGCAAAGGGTGGCGAACTTGTACTTGGACCGTTTAACGGACTGCCTGCTTGTGTGCGCATTCCTTCTGGAAAAGGCGTTTGCGGCACCGCATTTGCGACAGGTGATGTGCAGCGTATCGCTGATGTGCATGCATTCCCTGGTCATATTGCATGTGATGCAGCATCGCAGTCTGAAATTGTGATCCCGCTTAAAGTAAATGGACAAATCATTGGGGTACTCGATATTGACAGTCCAGTGAAAGACCGCTTTAGTGAAGTAGATGAGACCTACTTAATTCAATTTACAGAGGTTCTCCAACAGGCGTTATCCGTCTCTACGGATGCGGAATGATGCAGGAAAAGCAGGCAGATTGTCTGCTTTTTTGTTTTGCTTTCTTCCTCGATGAATGCCGACCAGGTTTGACATTCTCCTCTTTAAATAGGTTGACTTCTCCTATCCAGCATCATATAATAGAGTTTGTGTGAAATATGGCAGCCTTTTTGTTCGGCTTTTTTGTATCATTTTGTTCCTTCTATATGGAGGTGCATCTTGTAACTCCCTGCTGCTGGAGCGAGGATGCATGAAAACATAATGACAGAAAAGACAAAGAGCAGACGGTTTTTATTTTTCACAAATAAAAACAATAAGGAGGAGTCACATTATGGCTCGCTATACAGGTCCAAGTTGGAAGATTTCCCGCCGTTTAGGCATTTCATTAAGCGGAACAGGTAAGGAACTTGAAAAACGCCCTTACGCTCCAGGCCCACATGGTCCAGGACAACGCAAAAAACTATCTGAATACGGTTTACAATTACAGGAAAAGCAAAAGCTTCGTCACATGTACGGTGTCAACGAACGTCAATTCCGTACACTATTTGACAGAGCGGCTAAACTTCCTGGTAAACAAGGTGAAAACTTCATGATCCTTCTTGAAACTCGCCTTGACAACCTAGTATACCGTCTTGGCCTTGCTCGTACGCGCCGCCAAGCTCGTCAGCTAGTAAACCATGGCCACATCCTTGTTGATGGAAGCCGTGTAGACATCCCATCTTTCTCTGTGAAACCAGGTCAAACGATTTCTCTTCGTGAAAAATCTCAAAACCTTGCAGTTGTGAAAGAATCAGTTGAAGTAAACAACTTCGTTCCTGAATACCTTTCTTTCGATGCTGAAAAACTTGAAGGAACTTTCACTCGTCTTCCAGAGCGTTCTGAATTAGCGCCTGAAATCAGCGAACAACTAATCGTTGAGTTCTACTCTCGTTAATTTCATGACTCTCTCAAAGAGTGAGCAAACAAACCCTAGAGACCTTGATTGTTCAAGGATGTCTAGGGTTTTTTGTTTGCGTTCCACCATGACCTAACACCTACAAGATGAAAGCGAATGTATGACAGTGTGTAACAACATCCTTATCCAAAACCTTTCTTCGCAGCATCACCACCATCTCCGCTTCACTATGTGATGGTCATTCCCACATACAAATATTTAGCTGCAATTTGTCTATTGGTACAATGATGATAGATGAAATAAAAAAAGCACCGACGTCTTATCATCTTCTTCTATAGCACTTAGCTGGAGGAATGCCATGTTTTTTATATTAGTCATGATTCTCATTCTCTTCGCCTTGTCTATTTTCGCTTATTCTCTTTTAAGAAAAAAACAGATCATAGATGCACCACCAAATGTATTGGCTGCGATGTTGTTCATCTTACTGATCTTTATTTCTCTCTGTTTTGTGATCACAGTTCCAAGTGTCATGCTGTGCATAGTGGCTTTAGGGGGAAACTTTCTTTTTGGAGAATATATAACATATGATTCATCTTTTTCATTGATCTCGTTCTCTTTGTTAGTAGGTGTGATAGTGGTTTTTTTGTCACCTTTTCTTCTATTCATAGGCAAAGGGCTGGCCTATTTACTCAAACTCCCTGCATGGCTGACTTCTGCTTTGGAGTGGATCATTTCTTGGATCGTTTTACATCTCTCTATCAAGTATGTCCTTCACATAAAACTAGTGAATGTATCCATATGGGGACACGGCACATTAATTTTATCTTTCTTTGTCAGCTTTTTATTTATTGGAATTGATCTCATATATTCAGGGATGAAACAGCGAAAACCACCGATGGATGAACATGCTTAATGGCTTATAACAAAAAAGCGCCTAGATATGATTCTAGGTGCTTTCGCTTGTCCACTTTGTCATCAGCTGTTCTGCTGTCAGGACTGTCGCAAATTCCTCATGCAGTGTTGCAAGTGAGAGGCGATGGATCGTTTCTGGGTCATAATATGTACCAGTTTGATCTGTGAGTCCAAAGGCAGCTACTGCATCCGAAATGAGGTATGTATCAAAGCCTAGGTTTCCACTCATTCTTGTTGTGGTAGATACGCAGTGCGGTGTTGTGAGTCCAGCGATCACGACCGTATCAATCTGGTTTGATCTTAACTGTTCCTCTAAGTTTGTACCTATAAAGCTGCTGTTGACTTTCTTACGTATGACCATTTCTTCATCTAGCGGTTTGGCGATTTCTTTGAAGAGATGCCCTTCATTTGCCGGATGAAATACGGAGTTCGGCTTGTCAGATGTATGCTGAATATGAATGACTGTCCAGCCTTTTTTTCTCCAAAACGTCAATAGACGATTGATATTCTTCTCTGCATCTAGATTATTCCGTTCTCCCCATTTTTCGTGCTCGAACGCCTTCTGTACGTCCACAATAATCAAAGCCTTTTGATTCTTTTGCACAAACGCCCACCCCCGATGATTGTTATTCACTATATGTAGTGTAAAGAATGGTGGTTGATTTGTACATGTTTTTATTCGGCTATGTACGCTGTTTTGTCTGTTTTTGCAGCAAAAAGATAAACCACACACTGGCCATGATGTCATAGATGCTAATGATCGATGTACAGTTAGACATGACCTCTCCCCACTGCACTGATTTGACGATTTTCATCCAGATGAAATAAATGATCAGAAATGAGCACGGAAAATAGAGAAAATAGCCTAATTTGAGTTTTTGCGTCATTTAAAACTCCTTATCAAGATTATCTTAATTCATCATCCAAAGGAACAATCACTTCGTCTAACAATCTTCTCCACGCTCGTTTCATTTCGGGTCCGTATTTTAATGGTTTCGCATCTGGGTGAATCGCTTTGTATTGATCAAATTGTTTACTATCAATGATGTTCCCAATATTCGGAATAGGATCAGTTCCTATCATGTATTGAATAGACGATAAATGGAGTTCGTTCTCATCCACAAACCATGTTTCAGCAAATTCTTGTATATAGAAATTTTTCGTTTTTGTAAAGAATTTTCGTTTGACTACTAAGATGTCTTCATCTAGATTCACCTGTTTATTATCCATTTCATTGAGGATCGCACGATAAACCTCTTTTACCACTTCAGCTTTTTTCAATTTTTGAAGTGCCTTTTCGATTTCTTGACGGATATCATGATTATTGGCAGAGTAATTTCCTAACAGTTGATCAATAAAGGCAGAGTCAATGTCGTATAGCTTAACAGAATTCTCACCATAAAATTCAATTTCCGAGAAGTTTGGTGTCTCCTCTTCTTTCGTTCCATCTTCTACTAGTGAACCTTTGATTGTATTGTATATCCCGATATTTTCTTCAATCGTCATCACTTGTTCTCGCAAGGCTTTCGATGCTTCCATATCATCGTTGTAATTGTCATACGTCACGAGAGCTTCATAAGCATTACTCAGCTCTTGGAATGCTTTAACAAATTCAACACGTTCCTCTACTGGCGAATGCTCGTCCAATTCAGAAAGATTGATATCAAGTGACTTTAAGGTTTTATGTGCCTTTTTAAATCGTTTCAATGATTCTTCATAAGTTGGATAAACAAGATTCGTTTCTTCCTGTTCGTTAGAGTATGTCTTGGTCGCTTCCTCTACATTCCACTCCATCGTCCACGGCTTTCTAAACGTCATGATGAGCCCTTTTGTTTTACCAGGATATGTACGATTTGTTCGCGAGAAAGCTTGAATTAAACCCGCATACTCTAAGAGTCGATCCACAAAAAGAGTTTGTATGGTCGGTGCATCAAAGCCAGTTAAAAGGCGATCAACCACAATCACTAAATCTATATGCTTACCAAATTGTTTAAACTCCGCTTTTTTTCGGGCTAATCTGTTGTTAATGTCCCCATTATACCGCTCAATATCTTGAATCGACCAAGCGGTATCATAAGATTGATTATAGTCTTTGATGATGTTTATCATATCTTCTTGATCTAGTTTTGAAGTTTCTTCATTATCATTTAATGAGTAGGTGATCGCGATTCTAGGAAAATCCTTATCTTCTATCGTTCGCCCTTTACGAATCGGATGACCTTCAAACTCTTTTGCCATCCAATCAGGATCTTTCGTCATCCTTTTTATCGCATCATAATATCGTTTGGCCATCGCAATAGAGTTTGTTGTCAAAATAGCGGACTTTTGCGGTCGTCCGTTTTTGAAATCAAACTTTGTATAAGCATTATCCGGTCGAAATATCTTATGGATGACCTTTTGAATATGCTCATCACTTTCATAGATAGTCGATGGCAAATGGGATTCCTTCTCTATCCCATCCATTTGATCAATATACGTATTTAATTCATCATCACTAAGATGAGCGTATTTGTCATTTTGACGAAGCCGAGAAAAAATATGATTGCTAAGAGAGTTTGGTTCAATCGTATCTTCATGTTCTACTTGGAATCCTAGAACTGCACCATCATCTAAGGCGTTTTTAATCGTATATGTATGAAGCTCTTCACCGTATTGATCACGAGTCGTACGTGCTAACTGCCCTTTTGGTTGTTTTTTATTAACATCGAAAATAGGTGTTCCAGTAAAACCAAACCAAGTAGAATTAGGGAACGTTTTCTTCACAGACTCCATGCCCTCCGCACTTAATGCTCGATGGCATTCATCAACGACAAAGACAATATGTTGACCGATCAGTTTTTGAAATCGGTTCTTACCATCCTGCTCTTCTTGTTTTTTTGCATAATTGATAGCCTTCTCTAGTTTCTGACGAGTCGTAATAATAATGGTATTTGAATTGGCATCCGCTAATAATGTCTCACTCAGTTCTTTTGCACTGCCAGTTCCAACGATTAAACTATTAGACTTTGCCTTACCTGAAGAGATACCTGTATTAAATTCAGACGCAAACCTTGTGAATTCTGTCGTTGTTTGATTGTCTAAATCTTTTCGATCAATGAGCATAATCGTTCGGTCAACGCCTGGTTTCCTTGCTAATAATTTGGTTGCAACGAAACTCGTTAATGTCTTCCCTGAACCTGTTGCATGCCATACATATCCAGATTCATGTTTCATCGCTGCCGTGAACAATGCTTCAATTGCGTGTATTTGATATGGATGTAAAACCATTAACGCTTTTTGATCATTTTCTTCGCTCACAACGGTATATTGAGCGATCAGTCGATGTGCATTTGGAATTCTAAGTACTTGTTTCACAAATTCATAGAGGTCGTTCACTTTTCGGTTATCTTTTGTCCGCCAACTAAAAACAAACTTCTTATGCATATCTTTTGGCAGAGCATTGGCAAAATAACGAGTCGTTTGTTCATTCGAAATGACAAATAACTGAAGAGTGGAAAAAATATTATTACGAAATAGCCCTTCCTCTGCATACTTCTTCACTTGATTGTATGCTTGAAACACCCCATCTTTTGCCGTAACTTTTTTCAATTCAATTTGCACAATGGGTAACCCATTGATTAATAACGTCACATCAAAACGCCTGTCACGTTCGTCAATGTTCGCTCTTTTTTTCGCAATTTGATGAACAACCTCATATGTAGAAATGCCCCCACCGATATCATGATTTGAATAAAGAACGAGTGACATCGAACCTAGGGACACATCATCTCGTTCAATTGTAATGCGAGCAATTCCATTTTCACCTTTTAGCCACCTTGCTGCATCAAAAGGTGTTTGCGTTTTATTTAAAATTTCCGTTTTAATTTTATCAAATTCCTTATCAGAAATCGGATGTTCCCCAATTTCTGATAAGTTGTTTTGTGTGATGATCTTTCGTAAGTTCTGCCATAAGTCGGATTCTGATTTTAAATCCGGACGATAGTTCCATTGATTATGTCCTTCACCCATTACCTCAATTAACTGACGTTCTATTTCTGTTTCATCTCTATATTCATTCTTCCCCATTTTATTTCCCCCTTTTGCTTAGACAAACATCTTTTGTAAAAAGGCTTTTTTAGTTTGCTCTAGAATATCTAGTTCTTTTTCTTTTAAAGTAATTGTTTCGTCTAATTTCATGAAAAAATCCCCAATTTTAGTTTGTTCATCCATAGATGGATACACATATTCAAACTTCAGTATATTTGTGAGGCTAATTCCAAACACTTTCATACCTGTACCTACTCTATAACCATGTTTTCTAAAGGGGTGAGAGTTTATTAAATAATATAAAAACAAAGAGTTAACTTGTTTTGGCTTAGGTCGTAAAGCTATAGTGTGTAATCCAGCCACTAATTTATAAGGAATATCATCATTAACTATTGCAGGAGTTGCTATTCCTTGATAATCCTCAGATGCATCTGCTAGTACTAAATCACCCTTTTTCAACAGCTCAAAGTCACCTACTTGAATATTAGGTAGTTCATTTTTCCTCCCCACAATATTCGCAACTTTTTTATGAATATCACCATAATGGATGTAACGATATCCGGTATCTTTAAGCGTCTCTATGTCACGAGAAAGTGAGTATGATTTTACTCTATCCACAAGAGAAATTAATCTACTCTCTCTCCACTCCCCACTAAACCCAGTAAAACGAATTTCAGGTTCAGATTCTCCTTCTTTTGGAAAAATTTTTTGTAAAAATCCTTGTTTTGTTTGTTTTAAGGCGTTTAGTTCTTGTTTTTGAATAGCAATTGTTTCGTCTAGTTGTTTGAAGAAGTTGCCTAATTTAATACGTTCATTTAGTTGAGGGATAAACAACTCCATTTTACCTAACTTTTTACCTGATATTTCTAAAAAAGTAGAACCAGATGCATTTTTCAATGCATATTCTTTTATTTTTTTCCCTAACGAATATAAAAAATAGACATCATTTTCATCATTCACTACTAAAGATTGAAATCCTTGATTTGTTGCTCCTTCCTTTTTTAATATAGCCATATTCCCAATTCCAGCGCGTGAAGTGAATAAAATCGTTTTATTTGCAGGTAAAATTCTCGCTGAACTTTTTTTCAATCCAAGTTCTGTTATATTCCTTTTACTATCACTCACATATATTTCATTACCAATTTCCGCAGGTGAATACCAATTAATATCTCCATCCCAGTATTCAGGGACATTTGTACTCGGTGTTCCACCACCAATTATTTCTACCATTTCACTTAACCTTGTCTTTCCCCATTCCCCTCCAAATCCAGGAAAACGAACTTCTGGCACTCTCTTACTTCCCACGTTTAAACACCTCTAATGCACCTTTCATCCATTCTGCATTTTTTTCATCAAACTGCATGGAGGAAATCATGTCATATAAATTAGACTCTAGCTCTGCTTTTTCTTTTCGAATCTCTTGGATTTTTGCTCCGATGGCGGCCATGTCGACAGGCTCTTCTTCTTCAAATGTATCAACATATCTTGGGATATTTAAGTTGAAGTCATTTTCTTTGATTTCCTCAAAGCTTGCCACATGTGCATACTTTTCTACTTCTTCTCGTTTTTGATATGTCTCTACTACTTTATCAATGTGGTCAGTTGATAATTTGTTTTGATTTTTCCCTTTGGTGAATTCTTTACTCGCATCAATAAATAGTACATCACGCGTTGTACGGTTTTTCTTTAAAATGATGACAGTCGTTGGAATGCTTGTTCCAAAGAATAAGTTTGCTGGTAAACCGATGACCGCATCAATATGTCCATCTTCTAGTAATTTCTTACGGATGACACCTTCTGCTGCACCTCTAAAAAGAACACCATGTGGCAGGACAATCGCCATAGTTCCAGAATCTTTTAAATGATATAAGCCATGCAAAAGAAAAGCAAAGTCTGCTTTTGATTTCGGTGCTAGTTTCCCATAGCGATTAAAACGTGAATCATCTAAAAATGTATCATCTGCTGACCATTTGGCTGAATATGGCGGATTCATTAGAACTGAATCAAATGTATACGGCTCATCGGTCGGCCAGTCTTTATTTAATGTATCCCCGTTACGCAGACGCATGTCCTCGTAATCAACACCGTGCAGAATTAAGTTCATTTTTGCTAAATTAAAAGTTGTCGTATTCAGTTCTTGTCCATGATACTTCACACTTTCTGGATACTTAATGTAATTACGAACATTTAACATTAAAGAACCAGAACCCATAGTAGGGTCATACACGCTGAATAATTTTTTCTCCTCTTGTCCCATTGCCACAATACGCGCCATCATGATAGACACCTCATGTGGTGTATAGAATTCGCCGGCTTTTTTCCCTGCTTCAGAGGCAAATTGACTAATTAAATATTCATAGGCATCTCCAATGACATCTCCATTATGGCCAATGACATCGACATCATTTAATTTTTTCAGTACCTCTGTAATGGTGATATTTCTCTGTTGATCATCTGACCCCAGTTTTTTCGATTTCAAATCCACATCATCAAACAAGCCACTAAATTGAATATATTTCGTCGATAAATCAATGAATGCTTTATTCAAATCATTCAACTGAAAGATATTCTGTTTTGCCTGACTCGCTAACTCACTAAATAAATACGTTGGTTCGATATCATACCCTATCGTATCGACTAATGTTTCAATTAAGTCTTTTTGAATATCCTCATCTGATAACAACTCTTTGTATAATTGCGCTTGTTTATCCTGTGTATCATATTCTTCCAGTGATTCATCTGCAACTTCGACCACTTTTTCTAATAATCGATCAGATAAATATTTATAGAAGATCAATCCTAATAAGTAGTTTTTATACTCTGAAGCATCCATTTTGCTTCTAAGGTCATCTGCGGCACTAAATAATGTTGTATGTAAGTCAGCCATCGTTATTTCCTCACTTTTCTTTATTGATCATGTTGATTTAATACTTCTAAAAATATTTGTTCTTCTAATTTTGCTTGTTTCTTCATAAGCGCTTGACGCTTTCTAAAAATAAAATAGGCTGTTCCTATCATTTTTTGCTTTTCTATAGAAGGAAGCTGCACTTCTAACCCACGAAAAATACCAGGTGTTAGTTTTGGAACCGTACTTCCTTGCATAGAAACCGCCATTTGTTTTTTCATAAATTGAGATTCATTTAAAACATAACATAAATAATGCTTATCTAACTTATCGGTATCAATTATGAGTTTGGCAAAGTTCTGGTTCATGACTTTACCTTGAGTCTCTATACTGACAATGCCCGCAACTGAACTAACAAAGCTAAAGACCACATCACAAACGTTTGTTAAGTACGGATCAACCGTTAATAATGTGCTTTCTTTTTCATTTACAATGGAGTCTAAATAAGCGCCATCTAAATCTTTCATTAAATCTTCATAAGAATATGTAGATAAGTCAGCATGATCATGTTCGTTTTTTCTTGATTGATTTTTCCCCATTTTGATCGTTATGATTTGTTCAAGCTTCATATCCCGCCCTCATTTAGTAATTCGCACGAATTACTTTTTAATATATATTCATCGTACCATAGTCTGATTTCATCGACAATCATTTCAAGTATTCACACAGATTACTTTTAATTTATCGACTAATCAATAGTTCCTCCAGTTTCTTCATTAATAATAATTACTGGTGAAAATAAAGAAAACCAACTTCCATGATTGGAAGCTGGCAAATTTTTATATTAATTCGTATTCTGTCCTCCGCCATTCAATCCTTCTTTAATATAGCCTTTGACTTGACTTGAGGTTAATAGTCCGATATGTCCAACGCCGTGGATAAGGACGTTTCTTGCGCCAATTAAGTGAGAGAGGCTGTTGACGACGATGAGATCGGCTGAGCTATAGATAGATGTATATAGGATTTTTTGATTTGGATCAGTGCCTGGTAATGCTCTGAGTGAAACGAGTCCGTTCGCTCCACCTAGTGTGACGACGTTTTCAATTTTATCTCCGCCGTCTAGGTTCTTAATGTAATATAATGTGTTGGCTCCACCCATGCTATGAGCCACAATATCTACTTTTTTAGCGCCCGTTTTGGCTAGTACATCTTTAACGTATCTAGAAAGACGAGGGCCATTGTTCAGGTTATTGCCTGTTTTATCTATGAAATCGATTGCAAATAATTGGTTTTGATCCCAACCCTGTGTTACTAAGTATTGTTTGATCGAAGCAAAGTTATAAGACGCACCGCCCATTCCATGTACCATCACAACCGGATTATGTTCAGCCGCTTTGACCTCTTTTGGCTGGATGAAGGCCATTGAACCAATCACCAATGCAAGCGCTACAAGAATTTGCAATCTCGTTTTCTTTAAAAATATCACGTTCATTCCTCCTTATTTTTCTTGTTCCTCTCTATTTTAAACAAGGAAAATATGACAGAAAAGTGAACAAGGTAATATTTATAAAAATATTTAGTAGCACTATAAATGATTAAAAAGCACCTTGGACTTTTTTAAATTAAAACAAAAAGACTACGAGACTTTCTTTCCTATATAATATGAATAGACAAAAGGAGGTTCTACTAGATGCTCTTCACTCAAACACCTGCACCACCATACTATGCGGTGATTTTCACATCGAAACGAACAAATGTTGAATAGAAAGAGTACGCTGCTGCTGCTCAAAGAATGGATCAATTAGCGAAAGACTTGGGCGGTTTTCTTGGAATTGAAAGTGTACGAGATGAACACGGGACTGGGATTACTGTGTCGTATTGGGATTCATTATCAGCAATCAAAGAATGGAAAGAACATACAGCGCACCAGCGTGTTCAAAAAAAGGGGGAAACAGATTGGTACGAATCCTATACGACCCGAATTTGCAAGGTGGAGCATGATTACACAAACAAAAATTCACTCCTTGAAAATAAGCAAATGAATGAGGCCCTGCAAAATAGTGGGCTCTTTTTAACAGGCGCTTGAACTTGCAGCAGCCTTCATCTTCATTCCTGCTTCTAAAAAAGAAAAGCACCCACATATTAATATTTGAGGTGCATTTCAATGATATATTTGCTATTTATTTATACGTCACAAGGAAATATTTCTTTTTCCCTCTTCTTAAGACAGTAAATTGGTTTTCAATGCGGTCTTCTGCTGAAAGGACGTAGTCTTTATCGGTTTGTCTCTCTCCGTTGATGTAGACGGCGCCATTTGTGATATCTTCACGTGCTTGACGCTTTGATGGAGACAGCTTTGATTCGACAAGGACATCCACAAGTGTTAATTCTTCTGTGCTGCTTTTCTCCATTGATGGAACATCCTTAAAGCCTACTTTGACTTCTTCCGCTGTAAGAGATTTGATCTCGCCTTTAAATAGTGCATTTGAGATGTTGACAGCCTGTTCTAATGACTCACGGCCATGTACAAGTGTTGTCACTTCTTCTGCTAAACGGCGCTGTGCTTCTCGCTTTTCAGGAGCTGTTTGCACTTTTTCTTCGTACGATGCGATCTCTTCTTTTGATAGGAACGTAAAGTATTTTAAGTATTTCACGACATCACGGTCATCTGTGTTGATCCAGAATTGGTAGAATTCATATGGTGATGTTTTTTCTTTATCTAACCAGATCGCGCCGCCTTCTGTTTTACCAAACTTCGTGCCGTCTGCTTTTGTGACAAGCGGCATTGTCAGACCGAATGCTTTCGCACCTTCTGCTTCAGACTTACGGATTAGCTCAAGTCCAGATGTGATATTTCCCCACTGATCGCTTCCGCCGATTTGCAGCTTACAGTTTTCATTTCTGTAAAGGTTTAAGAAGTCTAACGATTGCAAAATGACGTAGCTGAATTCTGTGTACGAAATCCCTGTTTCAATACGAGAGCTAACGATATCTTTTGCGAGCATGAAGTTCACACCGAAGTTCTTTCCAATATCACGAAGGAACGTGATGACATTCATTTGACTGATCCAGTCATAGTTATTCACGATGACAGCTGGGTTTTCGCCGACTTCAAAATCAAGAAATTGAGAGAGCTGGCCTTTGATTTTCTCTGACCACTGTTCGACAATTTCTGCTGGGTTTAGTGAACGTTCTGCTTTTTTGAAACTTGGGTCACCAATCAGGCCAGTTGCGCCGCCAACAAGTGCAATCGGATGATGGCCTGCTTCTTGGAATCTACGCAATGTTAAAATTGGCAGTAAGTGACCAATGTGCAGGCTGTCAGCTGTTGGATCGAAGCCTGAGTAAAGCTTGATTTTTTCTTCTGCTAATAATTTTGTCAAACCTTCTTCATCTGTTTGCTGCTGAATTAATCCTCTGAACGCTAAATCTTCCATCAATTGACTCATATCCAAATCTCCTTTATTTACAATTCAACATAAAAAACGCCCCTTCGAATGAACGAAGGGACGATATATATATCGCGGTACCACCCTGCTTAAAAGACAAATATCACGTCTTTTCACTTACACTGATAACGGACAGATCCGTTCTTTCACTAATCAGGCAGCATGTATGCCCCTTTTCGTAAAAGCGGTTCGTGAGGGTAATTCGAATATCTCTTTGTACTGACTCGCACCAGCCGTCAGCTCTCTTGAACAGGGAAAGATGATTCTACTGAATCTCAGTCAAAACCTTTGCATATTCAACTAAAGTCATTTTTAACATACTTTTGATATCAAGTCAACTGACGAAGAAACTTAGTCTTCCATTGTGGAAAGGTCACCAGCAGGTAAATTCAGCTCCCACGCCTTTAGTACACGTCTCATAATTTTTCCGCTTCGGGTTTTTGGCAGTTTGTCTTTAAACTCGATTTCTCTTGGTGCCGCATGTGCAGCGAGTCCTTTTTTCACAAATGTACGAATTTCTTCTTTCAGGTCATCCGATGGCTCATATCCGCTTCTAAGCGCAATAAATGCTTTAATGATTTCGCCGCGCACTGGATCTGGTTTTCCAATGACCCCTGCCTCTGCAATGGCCGGATGTTCCACCAGTTTACTTTCCACCTCAAATGGACCGACCCGTTCTCCTGATGTCATAATGACATCATCCACACGTCCCTGGAACCAAAAGTATCCGTCTTCGTCCATATAAGCTGAATCTCCTGAAACATACCAATCTCCCGGCATAAAGTAAGATTCATATTTTTCAGGATTGTTCCAGATCGTATGCATCATAGACGGCCAGCCCTTTTTGATGGCAAGGTTGCCCATTCGATATGGTGGGAGTTCGTTACCGGCATTATCGACAATCGCAGCTTCAACGCCTGGAATTGGTTTGCCCATTGAACCTGGTTTGATATCCATGCATGGGTAGTTACAAATCAGCTGTGCACCGGTTTCTGTCATCCACCATGTATCGTGAATTCGTTTGCCAAATACAGCATCTCCCCAGCGGATAACCTCAGGATTAAGTGGTTCTCCTACACTTAAGACATGACGAAGCGAGCTAAGGTCATATTTTTGAATGAGATCGTCCCCTGCCCCCATCAGCATTCTGAACGCTGTCGGTGCGCTATACCAAACGGTCACCCCTAGTGATTCAATGGTTTCGTACCACGTATCAGGGTTGAACCTGCCCCCTAAAATGACATTTGTTGCTCCATTTAACCAAGGCGAAAAAATCCCGTATACTGTACCTGTTACCCAGCCTGGATCAGCTGTACACCAGTAGACGTCGTCTTCTTTCAAGTCAAGTACCCATTTACCGGTCTGATCTTGCTGCACCATCGCACCATGGACATGCAGCACACCTTTTGGCGTACCGGTTGACCCTGATGTGTAATGCAGCAGATAGCCATCTTTTTCATCCATCCATTCAATGTCGAGTTCCTTTGCTGCGTTTTTAAACGCATCCTCATAGTGAATCGTCCGCACGCCATCGACGTCTTTCTTTTCACCGCCGACTATGACGACTGATTCAAGCTTTGGAAGCTCTGCAAACGGAATCCGATCAAGCAGATCAGGCGTTGTCACAATCACTTTTGCTTCACTATTTTCTAAACGATCTTTGACGGCACCTTCCATAAATGCCTCAAATAACGGGCCGACGATTGCACCAATTTTGACAGCACCAAGCAAAAGGAAATAGAGTTCAGGCGATCTTGGCATAAAGATAAAAACACGATCTCCTTTTTGTACATGTGCCTTTTCTCTTAATAGATTCCCTGCTTTGTTTGTGTTGATCTTCATATCCCTGAACGTATACTTTTCATCCCGCTGTGAATCTTTGTAGTGAAGCGCCACCTTGTTTTTACGAAACGAGTCCGCATGTCTGTCAATCGCTTCATAGGCTGCATTTACTTTTCCTGTTTCATACCAGGAGAAGTTTTTTCTCGCTTCCTCCCATGAAAAATTTTTGTATGCCTGCTCATAATCATTTAAATGATAGTCCCCTTTTACTGATGGTAGCGTTTCCACTTTCATCAAACAGTCCCCCTTTGCATACGTTTACAATGACTATTATAGTATAGATGACTTTTTTTCTCAATTTTTAAAAAACTTATAGTGAAACCGTTTTAATTCCTGCAAGATTTAAGATAAAATAGAGACGACTCACTAGAATTTGAGGCGGTGGATACGTGGAGCATCCTAAAACTTATTATTCAAAAACAATTGAGCACGAAACAGGCACCATCCTGATTGAAGGCCCGGTACCTGCATCAGAGCTTGCGAACTATACGTTTCATGAAGGACTAACGGCATTTCGCACGCCTGAGGAGCAGAAACAAGCACTTGTGGAAATAGCAGACCTTCCCGAAGGACGTATTATCATTGCAAGAGTGGATGAGCTTGTCATAGGCTATGTCACGTATTTGTACCCTGATCCGCTTGAGCGCTGGTCAGAGGGCAACATGGAGAATTTAATTGAGCTTGGTGCCATTGAAGTCGCTCCTCCATTCAGAGGCTGCTCACTTGGCAAGCATTTACTCGATGTGAGCATGATGGATGAGCAAATGGAGAATTACATCATCATTACAACTGAATATTACTGGCATTGGGATTTAAAGGGGACTAAGAAAAACGTTTGGGAGTACCGCAAAATGATGGAGAAAATGATGAACGCCGGCGGTCTTGTCTGGTTTGCAACAGACGAGCCAGAGATCAGCTCACATCCAGCCAATTGTTTGATGGCACGAATCGGAAAAAATGTGAGTCCTGATTCGATTGAGCGTTTTGATCGTCTTCGCTTCCATCAGCGCTTTATGTATTAGCATTCCATTCGTTTTTTTCGGCAAAGGGGATTGGTAAACATGATGATTGAACAAATTATGGAGCGTGATGTGATCACGCTGCGAAAAACCGATACGATTGAAGAAGCCATTCAAAAAATGAATGCGCATCACATTCGGCATATTCCCATCGTATCTGATCAAGGCTCTGTCATTGGGATGGTGACAGATCGGGATATTAAAAATGCCAGTCCAAGTATTTTCGAAACAGAAAAAAGGCAGCTTTTTATTCAGAGGCCAGTTGAAGAGATTATGGTGTTAGAGACGATTACCGCTCATCCGCTTGATTTCGTTGAGGAGATTTCGAGCGTCTTCTTTGAGCACGGCATTGGCTGTCTGCCAGTTGTCAGACGCGGTAAGCTTGTAGGCATTATCACGAAAACAGATTTACTTCGCACGTTTGTCAGACTGACAGGTGCAGACCAGCCGGGGTCACATTTAGAGGTTGAAGTGGAGCAAGTGACAGAAGGTCTTGCAGACATTACGGCCATTTTAAAGGAACAGCATATTCAAATCCTGAGTGTACTCGTGTACCCGCATGCCAATGAAGCCTCTAAAGTGCTCGTCTTCCGCCTTCAGACCATTCATGCAGATCATGTGACGAAGCTGATTCGTGCAAAAGGCTATCAGGTACTCTGGCCTATGGAGAAGACGATCAAATGAAGGAAGCGGCCTTTGTTTTTTCACCATCTTTTCAAACGTACCAGTTTCATCAAGACCATCCATTCAATCAGCTTCGTGTCTACTTAACATACGACCTTCTTCAAAAAATGAAGGCGTTATCGAATGATGAGATTGTCGCCCCTCGTATGGCGACGCTGGAGGAATTAAAGCTCGTCCATACAGCAGACTATATTCAAGCAGTACAGCGGGCAAGTGAAGGCAAACTGTCTACAAGAGACGGTGAACGATACGGTCTTGGCACTGAGGATACACCGATGTTTGCAGGGATGCATGAGGCGGCTTCTCTCCTTGTTGGCGGAACATTAACCGCGGTTGATCAAGTGATGCTTGGGCATTCACAGCACGCACTCAATCTTGGCGGCGGGCTTCACCACGGATTTAAAGGGCGTGCATCTGGATTTTGTATTTATAATGACAGCTCTGTGGCCATTCAATATATTCAAAAAAATTATGGCGCAAGGATTTTATATATTGATACGGATGCTCATCACGGTGATGGTGTACAGTTTAGCTTCTATGATGATCCAGAGGTATGTACTGTATCCATTCATGAAACGGGACGCTACTTATTCCCTGGAACTGGACAAGTACAGGAAAGAGGCCATGATAAAGGCTATGGCTATGCGTATAATATTCCGCTAGATGCATTTACAGAAGATGAATCGTTTCTAGAAGCATATCGAACAGCAGTGACTGAGATTGCTGCTTTTTTTAAACCAGATGTGATTTTGACGCAAAATGGAGCGGATGCTCACTATTATGATCCTTTAACTCATTTATCTGCCACGATGAAAATATATGAGGAAATTCCTAAACTTGCCCATGAGCTTGCACATCAATATTGTGATGGCAAATGGATTGCTGTGGGTGGAGGTGGATATGATATTTGGCGTGTTGTTCCAAGAGCGTGGAGTCGCATTTGGCTTGAGATGAAAGGCATCACACCGCCGGCTGAACTTCCTCAGGAGTGGATTCAGGCATGGAATAAGCAATCGCCTGTCCCCCTACCATCAACATGGGGAGATCCTGATGATTTGTATCCACCGATTCCAAGAAGAGCAGAAATCACAGAAAAAAATGCACAAACGGTAGAAAAAGCACTCATGCCTGTTAGAAGAGAGAGGAAAAATGCATAAAAAAGAAGCAGGCTGTCACTGATGAGGTGAGCCTGCTTTCTTGTTTATTTCGTTGATTGTCTTTCTTCGATTCTGTGTGGCAGTTCGACAATTTGGTCTTCCACTTGTTCTTTGTTCATCAGCTTTGTCAACAGTCTCATTGCGACAGCACCAATATCATATGTCGGCTGAACAACCGTTGTCAGCTGAGGGCGCACCATGAGAGAAAGTCTGGTGTTATCAAAACCAATCACTTCTAAATCTTCAGGGATGGATACGCCTCTGTCCTGCGCCCCGTGAATCACACCTAGAGCCATCTCGTCAGTAGCTGCAATAACAGCTGTCGGCTTGTCAGATTGGTCAAGCAGATTATCCAAAGCGTCAATTCCAGAATCATAAGAGTAATCACCTTCAGCAACAAGCGCTTCGTCAAACGCAATGCCCGCTTCTTCAAGCGCACGCTTATAACCAGCAAGCTTTCTTACAGAGTTAATTGGTTCTGACATTGGGCCAGATACGAAGGCAATTCGTTTATGTCCTTTTTCAACTAATAGCTGAACGGAATCATAAACGGCCTGTTCATAGTTAATGTTGACAGATGGTGTTTGTGCCTGCTCTTCAACAGATGCTGCAAGAACAATTGGTACAGGAGAGCGCTTAAATTCTTCCACATGCACATCTGTGATGTTTCCACCCATAAAGACAATTCCGTCCACTTGTTTGCCAAGCATTGTATTTAACAAATGAAGCTCTTTATCAGTATTTTGGTCTGAGTTGCTCAAAATGATGTTGTACTTGTACATTGTCGCGATATCTTCAATTCCTCGTGCAAGCTCAGAATAGAAGATACTAGAAATATCAGGGATGATGACCCCAACAGTCGTTGTCTTTTTACTTGCGAGACCTCGCGCGACTGCATTCGGACGGTAGCCAAGACGATCAATCGCTTCAAGCACCTTTTTTCTTGTTGTTGGTTTTACGTTCGGATTACCATTCACAACGCGTGATACCGTTGCCATACTTACATTTGCTTCTCTTGCTACATCATATATTGTAACATTATTCACATAAATCACTCCTTCAAATACACTTCATATCTATAGCATTCACCAATTGGGTAGAGACATATCAGATACGAGGAAAATAATATCCTATTTGTCATTAAAACGATGAAAAGAGACACATAATTTTTCAATTTACATCAAAATGACATTCTTTTATGAAATTATACACGTTTTTTCATCATATGAAAACGTTCCCTTTCTTTTTATAACTAAATTAAACAAACTTTCATGCGTTTGTTATCTGTAAATTGAATCATATTTCATCAAAAGTCATCGTGAATGTCAGCTATGACAATGATCTTAGCAGATGTTGCCGAATTTTAAAAATGAAAACATTGTGAACAAGCGATGTTTAAGCTTGCAATGTGCTTTCTTCCTTTCATTCCCAATCTCCACCGTATTTTCTCCATAAAAAAACCGCCGGGCTGTCATCCGGCGGTATTTCTACCTATGATTATGCGTGAATGTTGACAAGTGGTCTTAACGCATCTAACCATTTTTCGAATTGAGGGATATCCATTTGCTGCGCTGAATCAGATAGGGCAACAGATGGATCAGGATGTACTTCTGCCATCACACCGTCTGCTCCAATTGCAAGCGCTGCTTTAGCTGTTGGAAGAAGTAGATCTCTACGTCCAGTTGAGTGCGTCACATCAACAAAGACTGGTAAATGTGTCTCTTGTTTCAAGATTGGCACAGCAGAGATATCTAGTGTATTTCTTGTCGCAGTTTCGTATGTGCGGATTCCGCGCTCGCAAAGGATGATTTGGTCATTTCCTTGTGCGATGATGTATTCAGCTGCATTGATGAATTCTGAAATTGTTGCTGCTAGACCGCGCTTTAAAAGAACTGGCTTTTTCACAGATCCGGCTTCTTTTAATAGCTCGAAGTTTTGCATATTACGGGCACCAATTTGAATCACATCAATATGCTCGATGGCTTCTTCAATATGAGCTGGGTTGACGATTTCACTAATCACAGCAAGACCGTATTCATCCGCTACACGCTTTAGAATCTTTAGACCGTCTACGCCAAGCCCTTGGAAGTCGTATGGACTTGTGCGAGGCTTAAATGCGCCGCCGCGAAGAAGTTTTAGTCCCTGTTGTTTAGCTGCTGCCGCTACTTCCGCGACTTGTTCGTAGCTTTCAACAGCACATGGTCCAACGATGAAGCGTTGTTTTCCATCACCGATCGCTTCTCCATTGATGTTCACGATTGTATTTTCTGGTTTTTTCTTACGAGAAACAAGAAGTGCTTTGCTGTGGTCATCTTCTTGAAGCTCTAGACCTGCTTTGAAAATTTCTTTGAAAATATGCTGGATGGTTGAATTTTCAAATGGGCCATCATTTTCTTCAATAATTTGGTTCAGCATTGTGCGCTCTCTGACAGGATCATAACGGTTGACACCTTGCGCTTCTTTTGCCTTTCCAATTTCTTTTACAATATTTCCTCTTTCATTGATCAATTTTAAGATTTGAAGATTCAGTTTATCTGCTTGCTGTCTCAATTGTTCCAATTCATTGTTGCTCATTTTTGTCATCCTTTCCTCTGCCCGCTCTCGCTTTTTATTTTTGATCTCTTATAATAGGGTTTATTATAAACAAAGATTTCGGAATTGTCACGAAAAAATTCTTTATTACCCAAACGCTTTTAAGCGATAAAGTATTATGTGTAAGATTATAGCATACTTTTGATACAAGTAAACCTTTTTTATAAAAAAACGTCAGCGGTTGCTGACGTTTTTCTTTACATATTATGTTCAAGCGCTTCTTGTGTAATGCTTGAGTGAGATGCATGCCATTTTACTTTTCCACCGCTAAAGATAAGTGCCTGCGGGCTTTCGTGCTTAACGCCTGACTTTTCAGCCACATAAGACGAAAGCTCTCTTGTGTTTTGAATTTGCAAGTAATACGTCGGCACGTCTTCATGAGCAGACGCAAATGCTTCAAACTCTTGAAAAGCAGCTTGGCTGATTGGGCATGTCAAACTGTGCTTAAAAAAGACAAAGGTTCCGTCTTGATTCGTTAGTTGATCAAATTGTTCTTCTGTTTCGATAAGTTGCTTTGACATGATGTGCTCCTTCCTCACTTCAAACAGCGAATTAGCTTTTAGTCGATTGTTCTACTTTTTCTTTGACATCTTTGATGCCTTCTTCAATGTCTGATTTTGCTTCTTGTGCTTTTCCTTTTGCTTCGTCTGCTGCTTCTGACGCTTCACTTGCAATTTGAGCTGCAGCATCTTCTGCTTCACTTTTCACTTGATTAGCTTTACCAGCTGCACGCTCTTTTATGTCTTTCACTTTGTCTAAAATCTGGTTCGACTGCTCCGCCACCAGCTGAGAGAATTCAGATGTTTTATCTTTCGCAATCGTCACATATTCCGTGCCTTTTTCCTTCGCATCTGTTGTGAGTCGATCTGTTTTTTCTTTTAAAGCATTCGCTTGGGTGTTCAAATCATCGCGAAGCTCTTTCCCTGACTTCGGTGCTAAAAATAATGCGGTTGTTGCACCAATAATGCCACCGATAAGTGTTCCGATCAAAAAGTCTTTGCTATTGATTCCGTCTTTGCTCATGATTATTCCTCCTATGCGAATATGGTTTATTTTTGGTGTTTACGCTGTTTCCATTTTTTATAAATTTCAAGTGCTGCGTTACTCCAGCTTACCACATCCGTGACTTTCTCTTGATTCCTTTCAACGGACGAAGAAACCGCTCCAGCTGCCTGCTTTATGCTTGTATTAAATTGGTTGATCGAGCCGCCAATTCCCTGCACCGCATCCACAACTGTGCTTAGTTTTGCTGATTTGTCTTGAATATCTTCTGCGAGCTGATTCGTCTTATGTAGCAGCTGTGTTGTCTCTGTGGTGATGCCTTGCATCTGTCCTTCAAGACCTTCTAAAGTTGATGCAACATTCTTTAATGTCAGCTGTAAGGATTTCAATGTTTTGGACAAGTAGATGACAAGAATGAAGAACGCAATTGCAATGAGTGCAACGCTTAAATAAAGAATAATAATCATCTGATACCTCCTTTGCTGCGGGCATATTCAGTTCAATACCCTCTCGTTGTATCATTCAAACATCGCCTAGAATGACCGATTGAATAATAATTCTACACTTATTCGCCGATTCCTGTCCACAGCGATCGAAAAAAAGCGGCACATCTTGACACATTTAGCCCCTTTGTCACATTTTATTCAAAATAAAAAAAGTGCCGATTGAAACGGCACTTTGATGTCGATACATTTATACAGCAACTTTCTCATAAGCACGCAGATATTTTTGAATATCTCCTGCTCCCATAAAAATCAAAATCGCATTTTCATGCGCTTTCAGCACAGTTGTATCGTCTTCTTCGATCAATTGAGCTTGCGGAATTTTTTCTCTTAAATCTTCAATGCTGAGTTTCCCAATGTTTTCACGAGCTGAACCGAAAATATCACACAGATATACATAGTCCGCTTTCTTTAGGCTGTCAGCGAATTCAGTTAAGAATTGCTGTGTACGTGTGAACGTATGCGGCTGGAAGACAGCGACAATATCACGGTCTGGATATTTCTGACGAGCTGCTTCAATCGTGACCTCAATTTCAGTTGGGTGATGCGCATAATCGTCAATTAAGACCTGCTCACCGACTACTTTTTCATTAAAGCGTCGTTTCACACCGCCAAATGTCGTTAAAGCACCTTTAATGAGTTCTGCATCAATGGCTTCATAGTGACATAATGCAATCACAGCTAACGAGTTGAGAACGTTATGATTTCCATAGGCAGGAATGTAGAAGGTATCGTAAAACGTATTGCGTACAAATACATCAAATGTGGTGCCTTCTGTATTTTTCACAACATTACGTGCTTGGAAATCATTTTCTTCATTGAATCCGTAGTACACAACAGGTACTTTCGCTTGAATCTTGAGCAGATGCTCATCGTCTCCGCAAGCGATAATGGCTTTTTTCACTTGAAGCGCCATGTTTTGAAACGCATCAAACACATCATCGATATCCGAGAAATAATCAGGATGATCAAAATCAATATTTGTCATGATTGCATAGTCTGGGTGGTAGCTGAGGAAATGTCTGCGGTATTCGCATGCTTCAAATACAAAATACTCGCTGTTTTCTTTCCCCATTCCAGATCCATCACCGATTAAGTACGAGGTTGGCTTTGCCGATTGCATCACATGTGCCAGCAGGCCTGTTGTCGATGTTTTACCATGAGCACCTGTAATCGCAACGTTTGTGAATGAATCCATGTATTCTCCAAGAAATTTATGATAACGAATGACAGGTATCCCTTTAGAAAGGGCACGCTCGATTTCAGGGTGTGTATCTGGGAATGCATTACCTGCAATCACCGTCATCCCCGGCTGAATATTATCTGGGTTAAATGGAAGAATTTTGATATTTCGTTCTTCTAATGCTTTTTGAGTAAAGATGTATTTTTCGATATCCGATCCTTGGACAGTATATCCAGTATCATGAAGAATTTGGGCCAGCGGACTCATACCTGTCCCTTTTATTCCAACAAAATGATAAACAGTCATAATTGTACCTCCAACAAACGTCTATCTGACTTACAGTATATGACGCTCATTTCAATTTGCAACTTGTGATTTTTGTCTCTAGCTGATCACAGATCGCAGCTCCAAATAAAGATTTTTTCCGATCTTCCTATTCTAATCAATATTAACTATGATTAGTATCCGACAACTTTCCCATTTCTAACACCTGTTTTCGCTTATTTCACTTGAAAAGCGGTTAGACAGGCATGCAAAAAGCGTCCAATTCCAAAATTGCACCTATGTGCTATCATACCATGTTTATCAAAAAAATGAAGTGGTTTGTTTAGATCAATTGTTCTAAGTCACTTAGTGTCATGAGGACTTCTCTTGGCTTACTGCCTTTTGCGCCAGAGATCATTCCTTCACGTTCCATCATGTCAATCAATCTCGCTGCACGATTGTAGCCAATTCTAAATCTTCTTTGCAAACTGGATGTACTGGCACTATTTTGCTCGATGGCAAACCGGCACGCATCCATAAACAATTCGTCTTCGTCTGTAATGGCAGAGCCTTGGAGCATTAATTCCTCCTGTTCAAAAAGGAACACGGGCTTGCGCTGTTTTCTTACATGCGCTACAACTTCATCAATCTCTCGGTCTGATACAAAGTTCCCTTGCAGCCTCGTCGGCTTGCCTGAGCCATTTTCTAAGAAGAGCATGTCTCCTTTGCCGAGAAGCTTTTCTGCACCTGCCATGTCAATAATGGTTCTTGAATCGACTTGACTAGAAACAGAAAACGCAATTCTTGTTGGGATGTTCGCTTTAATGAGTCCAGTGATGACATCAACTGACGGTCTTTGGGTCGCAATGAGTAAATGGATGCCGCAGGCTCTTGCTTTTTGTGCAATCCGGCAAATGCTTTCTTCGACTTCATTTGGTGCAACCATCATTAAATCAGCCAGCTCATCAATGACAACGACGAGATACGGCAGCTTTTCACCCATTTGTTTTTCTTTTACCAGTTCATTAAATCGTTTGATTTCTCTCACACCGGAGTGTGCAAACAGTTCGTAGCGTCTTTCCATTTCATCTACTACCCATTTCAGAGCAGCTGTCGCTGTCTTGGCATCGGTAATGACTGGGCTCACAAGATGCGGAATGTGATTATAAGGCGCTAGTTCAACCATTTTAGGGTCGATTAAGAGCATTTTCACTTCATCTGGTGAGGCTTTAAACATTAAGCTCACTAAAATGGTATTTATACAGACACTTTTTCCAGAACCTGTTGCTCCCGCAATTAGGCCGTGCGGCATTTTTTGCAAATCAACGACAACTGGCTGACCTGAAATATCTAATCCGAGCGCTGCTGTTAATGGAGATGGATTGTCTCTAAATGCACTGCTTCTGATCATTTCTCTTAGGAAGACCATTTTGCTGTGCAGGTTCGGCACTTCGATACCGATCGTGTTCTTTCCTGGAATCGGTGCTTCGATTCGAATATCCTTTGCAGACAAACTAAGTTTAATATCATCTGACAGGTTTGTAATTTTGTTCACTTTCACACCTGGTTCAGGATGCACTTCAAATCTTGTGACAGACGGGCCTTGTGTGACATGAACCACACTTGCTCTGACATTGAAATTTTTCAGCGTTGCATTGAGCAGTTCTGCCCGTTCTTTTACCCATGTTCCGTCCTCTTCTTTTTGAGCTGGCGGTACGTCTAGAAGGGCTAGGCTTGGAAAAACATATCCATGTGCATCTGCGGTTTTCTTCTGCCCTTGCACGCGCTGGTCACTTTTTAGCATCATGACGTTAAAAGGAACAGTGGAGGTTTGACCGCTTGAGCGCCTTGGCTCTGGTGATGACTGCTTTGGTACTTCACGCTTATCTTCATGCGTTTGTTCCTGCTGCTCTGTTTGATTTATGGCGATGCCAGCCTGTTCAGAGGCAGTCAGTTCATCTGTTACTTGTTCTGCCGGCAGGATTTCATCCTCATCTGCGATCTCATCTTCTGCCATAACATGACCTTCTTGCACATCCTGTATGATCATTGGCTCAGCTTCTTCAAATTCTGCTGCTATAGCGTCTTCTTGTTTTTCTTCTTGTGAAGATGTCTCTACATCCTCCATAGCTATATGTTCCACTGCGTCCTCTTCTACCATCGCAGTTTCTTCTACTGGGCTGTCTATTTCCATTTCAATCGCTGACGGTGTGTTTTCAGCTGTTTCAAATGTGAATGTTTCTTGTTCCTCAGTATCACCTTCAAGCCGATTCAGCTCGTCTTTTTCTTGTTCGATGGTGACTGACTGTTCTGGTTCTAGCTCAAGGTCTACCGGCTGTTCTTCGTGTGCTTCACCTTGCTCCATATGTAAGAGCGCTTCCTGATGATCTTCGGCCTTTGACAAAGCTTGATCTTGATCCTCTGTCTTCCTTAAAGGCTCGTCATATAAACGCTCCATCGTCGATTGCACGTGATCCTGATAAGCGAGTTCTTCTTGCACAGTAAACGGTGTCGTATCGGGTCGCTTCTCTGCTTTTTCTTCTGTTGGAGCAGACATCATGTCTTCCATACGATGTTCTTTTCGTATAGACGGGATGTTCATTTGCTGTCTCACATTCCGCTCACGCTCTGCCTCTTCTGACAGCAGTGTGACACGCTGTGACGTTTCTTCTGCCGCCTTCATTTGAACAGAGGCAGCTTCTCCTTTGGCTTCTGTGCGTTTTGGACGCATATCCTGATGGTAGCCATAGATGGGTGAAGGGATTTGCTCTGTTTTGAATGGTTTTTTATTCATATCAGGCTGCAACGTTTGTTTTGGCTGATTGGTCGTCTGCTTTGCCTTTGGCCGGCTCTGACGCGGGCGTCTTCTTTCCTGCTGATTCGCTCCCTCACGCGCAGGTTCATCTGGAACAAGAGGAAAGCGGAAGTTCCCTTTTGGATATTCATAATACACTTTTGTATCTTCAATTTTTTTATATTCTTTATTTTGTTCAAAAGCTGACTGCTTTGGCGCAGCCGGACCTGCTTCCGGTCTCTCAGCTTTTTCTTCTTTTTTTTCTTCTCCTAAAAACACACTGAAAAATTTATCTAACCAACTCATCATTTATCACTCACTTTAACTCCCCTTACGTTTTCTTGGGCGATTTTTAGTATACCATTGCTTTTTCATGCAGAAAAGCGAGAAAAGTGCCACTCCTTGCTGTTCGTGCTGTATGGAGATGAAAAAAAGTCACTAAGTACGTACTTAGTGACTTTTGGTATAACACATTCTTCGCTCATATGTGCCCGTTTATGGGAGTTAAACTTCAAAGGGTTCGCCGGCTTGGCGGCTGCCTTCTAGTACAAGAATTCCTTTTTCAGCAGGCGCATTTGGAAGGTCTAATTCTTTTGCTGAACAAATCATTCCGCTTGAAGGGACACCTCTTAGTTCAGCATCTTTGATGACCAAACCGCTAGGCATCACTGCGCCGACCTTTGCAACCACGACATATTGACCTTGGTCGACGTTTGGTGCACCGCAAACGATTTGTAATGTTTCATCGCCAACATCGACTTGGCAAATATTTAATTTATCTGCATTCGGATGTTTTTCCTTTTCCTTCACATAGCCCACAACAAACTTTGGTGATAGATCGACAGTTAATGTTTCACTGACACCGTTGCGGTTTAAAATTTCATTGATATCTTGAACAAGTGTTTCAGAAAGCGGAACAGATCCGTTTTCTTCAATTTTCATGTAAGTAGATGCGTTGAAGATATTAAAGCCTGTTGTTTCTTTTGTTTCTTGATTGAAGATTCTTACGACATCTCCAAACGTCTCATGACCTACTTCTTCTCTTGTGACATCTTTCAATGAAATAAGGAGTGTGTCGCCTACACCTTCTGCATTATAAAAAACATTCATTCGTCAAAATTCCCTTCTACTGCTGTTTTGGTCTGCTTTTTGCAAGAATAAAGATCGGTTCAAGCTTGCCCTCGTCATATAAAAATGACAATGCGGTAATTGGGACTGTGCCGCTAGCGAAGAAGCTCATCGACATTTGTCCTAAAATATCATAGCCTGATTCGTTGCGAACATCTGCAATGATGAACACATCTTGATGGGGAACAGAAATGGCCATCTGCCCCTCTATTTTTTGCGCATATTCTTGTAAAATTGATTCATTTAGTATTCTGCTTGCATCGTACCCGTCATTTGCACGGAAGAAATAAAAACGGTTGCCAGCAACTTCATCCATTTTCACTACCGTTTCAAGCGAGCGGACGTTGAAGCTTGCGGTTTCCCTGATTCGCTCTTTTGTCCAGTTTTCCTTTTGAAGCATCTTCTCGTCAATTAATCTGTAGGTGCTCCCAAGGTCAAGTGCATAGTAGATTCTTGTTTCAGCTGTATGCTCATCAAAAACGAGCGGCGTCTCATCACTTGATGTCTCTGGAAAGGAGGTTGAACGAATGACCGGATAAATCTGCTTCTCTTTGCCTGTTATGTGCTGCGCTTCGCCTTTCATTGCACTTAGTGCCTCTTTCACATAATAGACGATCTCATCCAGGGTTTCATCAGGCTTTACTTCCCACTTCGCAATAATCGGCGGAAGCTCAAGTGTGATGCCTTTCCCTGTTTGTTTATCTTCAATACGAAGCGTATCTTTTTCCCGGTCAAACTGGTGTGTCCAGCTGTCACTCGTCAGACGGCTTTTCAATTGATTGGCAAGCTGTCTGGATGTCATTTTTGCCATAATAAGACTCTCCTTTTGTTATTTAGAAAGAGAATCTGTTAAAAATGCTTCAATCTCTTCCTTTGTCTTACGATCTTTGCTGACAAAACGGTTGATCTCTTGTCCGTTTTTAAAAACTAAAAAGCTTGGAATGCCGTAAATGTCCCACTCTGCACAAGTGTCGATGAACTGATCTCTATCCACATAGAAGTATTCAAATTCTGGATAGTTTGCTTCAAGCTCTGGCAAGAACGGTTCAATAAATGTGCAGTCAGGACACCAGTCAGCTGAAAATAGCAATACGGCTAAGTCGTCTTGAATGACTTTTTGTAATTCTTCGTTTGATTCAATTTTTTTCATGTTTGATTCCTCCAGTTTGTATGGTTAAATCTCCGAATTGTATATAGCCTTTCTTTCTCATCCATTCTGATACTACCAAACTAATCACTGCCGGGCCAACGATATGCAAGAGTGCAATCGCGAGGAAAACGGATGGATGAAACCCCATGACTGTCAGTGTCATGAGCTGACCGACAAGACCGCTCGTTCCCATCCCCGCTCCTGCCGCATTATTGACCATCCCAAAGCCAATAATACCAATTGGCGCAAGAATCAGGCCCGCAATGGTCGGCGGAATGAGAATGAGGGGATTTTTCACAATGTTCGGCAGCTGTAGTTTTGACGTCCCAATACCAACAGCAACAAGACCGCCAAAGCGATTTTCTCTAAAACCTGCAGCGGCAAAACCGACCATCTGCGCGCAGCAGCCAATCGTTGCAGCACCGGCCGCTGTCCCGGTCAAATCAAGCATCAGCGCAAGCGCAGCACTTGAAATCGGTGAGCTGAGCGCAAGTCCAACAATGGTTGCGACCAGCATGCCCATCATCAGTGGACTTTGGTCAGTCCCCCATACGATGAGCCTGCCTAGCCCTGTCATCACCGCCTGAATCCCAGGGCCGATGAAAGCAGCGGTGAGAAAGCCTGTCATAATGGTCACAAGCGGCGTTAAAATAATATCAATTCTCGTCTCACCACTAACAAGTTTGCCTAATTCTACACCAATGAGAGCAGCCACAAAACTTCCAGCAGGTCCCCCAAGCTCTGCTCCAGCGGCACCTGAGACAACACTTGCAAAAATGATCAAAGGAGACGCATTTAAGCGATAGGCAACGGCTACACCGATTGCCGGTCCCATGAGCCCCATGGCAAGCGTTCCCATTTTGATGATAAGCGGCAGTGATAACAGACCGCCTGCTGTTTTTAAGATCAGCCCTACCACTAATGTAGCAAATAGACCTAAAGCCATATAAGAGAGTGCATCAATAAAATACACCTTTGGCGAAAGGGAAAGACCCTTTCTTTTCAAATAAGTCATCAATGTCGTCTTCCTGCCTTCTCATAGGAAAGACGAAGAGGCCTGTCCTTCCTATTATATGTAGTATTCTTACGATGAAAAATAGTCTCTACCATGAATATCATAATCATATTTTTTTTGCTTTATCAAGCACTTCTTGTGTAACATGAAAAGAAACAGGGCAAACCTTTACTAAGTTTGTGCACAAGGAGGAGATCGTTATGCAATTAACGGTTTATTTAGCTGGAGAAATACATAGCCAGTGGCGTGATGAAATCAAGGAGAAAAGCCAATCGTTAAAGTTACCAGTGACATTTGTGGGCCCAATGGAGAATCATGACCGCTCGGATCACATCGGGGAAGATATTTTAGGTGAGCAGCCAGATGCCATTTTTAAAGACGATGCGGCTTCTGATTTGAACAATTTCCGGACCGAAATTTTATTGAATAAAGCGGACGTCGTCATTGCGCGGTTTGGTGAGAAATATAAACAGTGGAACACTGCAATGGATGCTTCTTCCGCCATCGCTAAAGGAAAACCTCTTATTTTGATTCGCCCTAAGGAATTACACCATCCATTAAAAGAACTATCCAACAAAGCAAATGTTACTGTGGAAACAGTCAATCAAGCCATTAAGGCGTTATCTTACGTGTTTGAACAGGAATAGGAAAAAAGGCTGCTCTCATGAAAAGGGCAGCCTTTTCTTATTTTTTACACCTGTTGATAAATCGAATCCACCGTGCTTTGATCACAGTTTTTGACAAGTTGGACAATTAATTCTTTTGCGGCAGCATAATCATCTACATGCAAGACAGAATGACTTGTATGAATGTAACGCGCGCACACACCAATCACAGCAGACGGTACACCTTGGTTCGAAATGTGAACACGTCCAGCATCCGTTCCGCCCGGCGATACAAAGTATTGATATGGGATATTGTTTGTTTCAGCTGTATCGAGAACAAAGTCTCTCATGCCCCGGTGCGTAATCATCGTTCGATCAACAATACGAAGAAGTGCACCTTTTCCAAGCTGGCCGAATTGTGTGTGATCACCCGTCACATCATTTGCAGGGCTTGCATCTAAAGCAAAAAATAGATCAGGCTGAATCATATTCGCTGCTACCGCTGCCCCTCTTAGCCCTACTTCCTCTTGAACTGTTGCACCTGAATACAGCTGACATGAAAGGGTTTCGTCTTTTAATTCTTTTAATAATTCAATGGCAAGTCCGCACCCGTAGCGGTTATCCCAAGCCTTGGCTAAAATCTTTTTAGGATTGGCCATTGGGGTAAAGACCGTCGCAGGAACGATTTGCTGTCCTGGGCGAACGCCAAGCTCTTTCGCCTCTTCCTCACTATCTGCACCAATATCAATCAGCATATCTGACGGCTTCACTGGTCTATTTTTTTGTTCTGGTGTCAGAAGGTGGGGAGGTGTGCTTGACACGACACCAGGGATTGGTCCGTGATCGGTATGTACATCCACACGCTGCGCGAGCATCACTTGACTCCACCAGCCGCCAAGTGTTTGAAAACGAATCATCCCGTTTTTCGTAATTGATGAGACCATGAAGCCGACTTCATCCATATGACCAGCCACCATGATTTTCGGTCCCTTTTCCGAACCCTTACGTACGCCAAACACCCCGCCAAGGCGGTCCTGTATGAGCTCATCGGAATATTTCTCAAGTTCTTTTTTCATAAAAGCACGCACATGGTGCTCATTACCTGGAGTTCCCTGTAATTCTGTTAAATTTCGGAAAAGCGACAATGTTTCGTTGTTCATTCGACAGTTACCCTCGTTTCTATGTAATGACCATATAAATTCCTATAAACATACACTCCCTTTATACTATAAGAATTCTTTCGGTTTTCCAAGTATCTCTCCAGAAATTTTGAATATGCTTTCAAGTATTCGGATTTCTTAACATCACAGGACAAGTTTTGTATAATGGAAAAAACAGCAATACGGAGGTGCAGCACGTTGAAGTTAAAACATGTTCTGATTGGTGCAAGTATTGGCGTAGCCGCTGCAATTGTTGCCAAAAAAATCTTTTTCCCTGCGTACATCTCGTCTGAAAAAGCATTGAAAATTGTAAAATCTGCTTTTAAACAACGCGGCCCGATTGATGGCTCTTGGATTTACACTGTACCAGAACCTTATACCGTAAACGGTGAAACAATTGATGTGTACAAATCTGGCATTACACGCTCTGCCTTTGGCGAGCTTGAACAGTACGAAGTCATGATTGATGCAAAAACAGGTATGATTGTTGATGTCATTGATTCTGTTGCTTAAATAAGAAAGCTTCGCAAAGACGTGTCCTTGCGAAGCCTTTTTTATACGGCTTTGATTTTTTTGTACACAGGGTGCCACATGGCATCTTGCACGGCCTGTATGAGATCATCAGGCGTTTCTTCAGCAACCCCTTCGTCAATCGCCGCTTGTGCCACGCGGACAGCCACTGTCGCTGAAACCGTTCGGAGCTGATCGACACTTGGAAGCATCGCCGCACCCGGTTTTCCGACATTGACCATGCTCGCAATGGCTTCAGCACTTGCTACAAACATGCTGTCTGTCATCAGCCGGGCTTTAGACACAATCGTTCCAAGACCAAGACCAGGAAAGACGAGGGCGTTATTTGCCTGCCCAATTTCATAGGTCACCCCATTGTATTCCACAGGATCAAATGGGCTTCCTGTTGTCACAAGCGCACGTCCTTCTGTCCACTCGATCAGATCCTCCGGTTTTGCCTCTGAAAGAGGTGTTGGGTTAGACATCGGTAAAATCGCTGGGCGCTCTACATGTGACGCCATTTCTTTGACAATTTCCTCAGTAAATGCGCCTCCTACGGTCGACGTACCAATTAAAATTGTTGGTTTGGCCTGCTTCACGACCTCTAATAAATCAATGGAGTGCTTTGGGCCATTACGGGCATAATCCTTTACTTCATCAGAACGTCTTGCATATGGCTTTTGAAATGGCTGAATGTCTGGTGAATCATCTGTAAGCAATCCCGTTTTATCAATACACCAGAACTGGTCATATGATGCTTCTTCTTTGACTCCATCTCTTACAATGGCATCACGAATTTGCTCAGCTATTCCAATACCTGCTGTACCTGCTCCAAAGATGACGATTCGGTGGTCTTTCAGCGGAACCTTTGATGCTTTTGCACATGCCAAAACCGCAGCAAGTGAAACCGCTCCTGTTCCTTGAATATCATCATTGAACGTACAAATACGGTCCTTATACTTTTCCAAAATGGCGCGGGCATTTTTTGTACCAAAGTCTTCCCAGTGAAGGAGTGCATTTGGAAAGGTGGCGCGGGCAAGCTCAACATATTGATCAATGAACTGATCATACCGCTCTCCTCGAACGCGGGAGTGCTGATTGCCGACATAAAGCGGATCATTTAAGAGGCTTTCTTGGTTCGTCCCGGCATCAAGCACCACTGCCAGCACACGGCTAGGGTCAATACCTGCCGCCGCTGTATAAACAGCCAGCTTCCCGACTGAAATGGCAATTCCGCCAACGCCCCAGTCTCCGATGCCTAAAATACCTTCTGCATCCGTCGCAACGATTAAATCAATTGATTCATCGACTCCGTAAGAGGCAAAAATCTCTGCCATGCCTTCTAAGTCATCAATGGATAAATAAAGTCCTCTTGGTTTTCTATACTCGTGGCTGTAACGTTGAATCGCCGTTCCTACGGTCGGGGTGTATACAATCGGCAGCATTTCCGCCAAATGCTCATTTAATAATTTATAAAAGAGCACTTCGTTTCTGTCATGAAGCGCTGTTAAATACACATTTTTTCCAAGCGCGTCCGGCTGTGCTTGGAACTGCTCATATGCACGCTTTGCCTGATCTTCTAATGTTAAGACCTTAGGTGGGAGAAATCCCTTTAAACCAAGTTCTTCCCGCTCTTCCTTCGTAAATGCAACCCCTTTGTTTAAATAAGGGATAGACATGACTTCTATCCCTCTTAATGGTGTCTCGATGACATCACCGTGTACACGATAAAATTGGTTCACCTGCACTCTTCCTTTCACAAGTTCATTTTGTCGTTATTTTGTGTGAAAGGCGAAAAAACATACTATCTTCCGGTTTCTCTTTTGACTTCATGCGTGATTGTCCCGTCTGGGTCCCACTTCACAGCTCGGTAAATGGCATCATGATAAAACAAGTACCATGCATTTTTTTCTTCTGCGAATGCCTGCCATTTTTGCTTAGCTGGGATCGAGGTCATTGGATAATCATCATATGCCAGAACCCAAAGTGGATTTTTATGAGCGTGTGTCGGCATGATATCAGCTAAATGAATTGCTGTTTCGCCCTGACTTGTGAGTGTTAAGATGCTGTGCCCTTCGCTATGGCCGCCTGTATGATGCAGCTGAATGCCCTCTGTGACTTCAATGCTTTCTTCAAATGTGACCACTTGATCAACTACTGGCTCCCAGTTTTCTTGCCAATATGTATTTCGTGAGCGAATGTTCGGATGTCTCATTTCGTCCCATTCAATTTTGGACGTGATAATTTTTGCCTGCTGAAAAACAGACACGAGCTCATCGCCTTCACGTTTTGTCAGCCCGCTTGCATGATCAAAGTGCAGATGAGTCATTAATACGTAATCTATATCGGCTGGGCGTAGACCGAGAGCGGCAAGTGATTCTTCTATTTTCGTTTCCTCTGTGACGCCATAATTGCGTTTTTGTTTCTCTGTCAGCTTCCCTGAACCGATACCGGAATCTACTAACAGATGAAGACCGTTCCACCGTATGAGAATTGGATCACACCGTAATTCAATTTGATTGCGATCATTCACAGGGTATTTTTTTGACCATAATGGCTTTGGCACCACGCCAAACATTGCACCGCCGTCCATGTGGGTATCTCCCCCGTTTAACCAAAATAGTTCCATGTCACCTATTTTCATTGTCTCCATGCTGTCATCCCTCCTTTTTCTATCGTAGCAAATACAGCCGAAAATCGCATGTGCTAATCTTTTCATCAAAAAAAGCTGCCCGCAATCGTTCGTTGCAGCCAGCTTTTTCTTCACTTGTTATTCTGGGAATTTCACTTCTGATCGATAGATGGGCTGTCCCATAGAAGAGAATTTCTCTTCATATTCTGTCATCACATTTCCTTCTAGACCATCCTCATGTAAATCAAGGCTCACATACGTTAAAAGGAGTCCGTAGGCAGAAAAGCTCTTTAAAGAATATTCAAATAACCCGCGGTTATCTGTTTTAAAATGTAATTCACCGCCTGGGCGGAGGATTTGTTCATATCGCTCTAAAAAAGCTTTAAATGTCAATCTGCGTTTTTCATGCCTTGATTTTGGCCACGGATCAGAGAAATTCAAATACACCCGGTCAATCTCATTTTCCTCAAACACATCTGTCAATGTCTCAGCGTTGATGTTCAAAAGCTTTACGTTCTCAACATCTGTTTCTTTGATTTTATCAACTGCCGTCACAATGACACTTTTAAATAATTCAATACCAATATAGTTGATATCAGGATGAAGCTTGCCCATTCCAGCAATAAAGCTCCCTTTTCCTGTACCGACTTCAATATGGATTGGATGATCATTTCCAAACAGCTCATGCCATTTCCCTTTATACTGCTCGGGGTTTGCTAAAGCAATATGAGCATTTTCAGCTAAGTAATCATCCGCCCACGGTTTATGTCGCATTCTCAATTTGATACACCTCTATTTTCTTTACATTTTATCAAGATACCACGAAACATAAAGACCCGCAAGACAGCATCTCATATGCCCATATGAAAAAGACCAGTTCCTATTTGGGCTGGTCTTTTTCATGTATAAAATCAATGCTGAATGCACAGTTTAACCACATAAATGACATGCTTGAAAGGAGCATTCACATGGGATTAAACAGCCAACATCAGCTTCAATTAATCAAAGATATTTTAACTGATCACCAGCTGGATTGCTGTGGTACTATTGCAGAATATGAACAGGTGGGACGCGTGATTCAATTAATGCTGGCAAAAGAAGATCTTGATCCTGATATTCGTCAGCTGCTGACAGATATTTATGATTACAGCCAAAAGGGCACTTCTGTCAGTTCAATTGATGCACATATCGAGGAGCATCAATCTCATCTGTCGGAGTGGGTCGAGAACATTCCACTGTCTTAATGGATGTTTAACCGTTTTAACAATGCGCTTAGCTCCGCTTGCACTTCTTTTTGCGCCTTTTCATTGCCTTTTCTTTTATGCCAAACGACAAACGATACGGTTTCTGCGAGCACATACCATGCCATGCGTTTTCGCAGGTTGTCTGTCAGCGGGGCACCATACATCGAGAGCCAGCTTTCCCAGTTCTCTTCTTCAACATAATGATAGAGGAGCGGTCCAAGATCAATCGCTGGATCCGCAATCATCGCCCCATCCCAATCAATCAAATAGAGCTGATTTTCATCTGTGAGCAGCCAATTATTATGATTGAGGTCACAATGACATACGACCTTGTCCTCGAATTGGACTGCCTCCACATGCTGCTCTAAATACTGGATAGCACGCGCGATATCATGTGATTCAATCTGCTCTTTTAAGATGGACTGCTTGAGATGCATCAGAATGGATTCAGGGTCAAGCGAGTGCTTTTCTAATCGTTTCAGCATATCAAGCAGCTCTTTCGATGTATGAATTTTTCTAAGCTGCTCCGCAACAGGACGGTCATTCATGTCCTTTGGCTTCAGCTCTCGGCCGCTCAGCCAGTGCTGCGCAGTGATCACATCCCCATTTTCCATCCGTTTTGTCCAGACAAGCTTCGGCACAATGCCTTCAGCTGACAAAACCGCAAGAAACGGTGACGTATTGCGTTTTAAAAATAGCTTTTGGTCATTGTGTGTTGCGAAGTACGCATCTCCCGTAGCGCCTCCAGCAGGAGAGATGTGCCATTCGCTACCTAATATTTGTCCCAACCAGTTCATATCAATTTTCAACCCATCATTTCTTAAAATATTTTAAATCGTGCTTTTTTAGTCGACAAAATTCAGCCGATTGAGATCAATTGGCTGTTTTTTTTTATTTATATGATCATAAAAACAAAAAGGACAGCTATTGAGAATGAGATGCTAAACAATAGCCGTCCCTATAGATTTTATCGCTACCTTCTTATACTCGTCAAGCAAAACTAAAAAATCAGGACAAGAACCTGATGAAAAAGAAGGCTTTTTTCATGGTCTATTTGCCTGCGCATACAGCGGCAGTAGTTTAAGCACGTAATTTTAAGGAGTGTTCACTCGTCTTGACAAAAACAGGCGTTGCGCCTATCACTTCTCCATCTGCATGAAATAAGATTTTTTCATCTGCCTCCAAATAGGCTTCCTCATGCTGAAAAAGGGTGACTCCCTCCATTCCAAGGTGCTTTCGAAAAACCATTGCACTTAAAAACAAGAGGACCTTGAATGGATTCAAATCCGTCACAACAATTGTTTGAAAGCCGGGCTGCCTTGCGCTCGCTTCTGGCGCTGCTTCCAGCCCTCCGCCATAATACGGATGATTGCAGACCAATACAAACCACACTTGGCGAAAGACCTTTCTCTCATTTTCAATAAAAAGAGCAAGGTCAAACGGTTTGAATGACCATAAAGAATGAAGGAATGACAGCGGGTACATGATAAACCCCAGCTTGAGCCGCTTCAGCCACTTTCTCCCTCTGAAATGCACCGTTTTCCTCAAAACATGCGCGTCAAACCCAACACCAATATGATTGAGAAAAAGAACGGATTGCGGACTTTCTGCATGCTCTTGAAAGGAACCGAGAGCAAATGTTTTTGTGAGCATTCTCTTTTGCTTTCTCACTTCTTTGATCACATCGTGACGCTGGATACCAAGCCCCTTCGCAGCGTCATTCCAATGACCCGCCGGGACAAAGCTCAGCTGCACATGTTCGATTTCTTTTAAGCCATTCAGCACTTCATGAATGGTGCCGTCACCGCCAATAACGATTAGACGTTTCAATCTATCGTCTTGCATGGCGCTGATCTGTCTTGCCAAAACTTCAGCATGTCCTTCATGCTGGGTGAGAAACGATCGGTATGAGATCTCCATCTTTTGTAATTCTTTCTCTATGCTCCTCCATGTGCGGAGTCCTTTTCCATGTCCTGCTTCTGGATTGACGATAAAGTACCATTCATTCATATATTAGCTCCACTCAGGTCTCGTTTTTGGTGACCTTCATCTGCCTTTAATCGAGCCATTCCTGCCTTCTTTTGCTGTCTGATTCACCATAGGCGAGCAATGCCTTTGTCGCCTTAAATTGCTGGTGTTTTGTCGGCGCCGTGTTTTTCCGCTGCTTGTCAAACCATTCCTCAGCCTTCTTCTTATCGACAACCTCCATCCCATACGGAACTTCAGGTAAGTCAATATAAGAGGTACGGCTGATGAGGATTTTTTTCACAGGAAGCTCTACACCGCTTTGCTGTAAAATTTTTGACACGACGGTTCCAGAACGAAGAAGGCTTGCGCAAGGGTTCAAGACGGACTGAACAGCTTTTCCAGTCGCGCGCTTTTCCCAAAAACGTTCCTTCGATCCGATATATACGCTGTCTGGCTCTGCCTCTAGAAAAGATAAACAGATCACTTCAAGCGGCGTAATGATCACTGGACATAATTCCATCTCTGCTTTTTGAATGAGCAGCACCGGCTTGTACATGACAAAATAAGAATCGGGCAGCTGCCTTGCAAGCATTCGCAGTTTTTCATCATATCGAATGTGATGGGAGACAGTTGAAATGTGAGAGATCGTCGAGCTGGCCCACTTTAATTGTACATCGTAAAGATGATCCTTAAAAAAGTGAATCAGCTTCGTTTCATCGGTCGGAACGTTTGTAAAGACACCTTGCTCTATATCTGTCGGCTCGTTAAAGAGACTCAGGTCCTGTTCCTTTTTCATATCGGCTTCTTTTTGCTTTCTCTTTAAGGAGAATTTCTTTCTCTTTTCTTCCTCTTGTTCAGGTGCTTGTCTAAGGAATTGGTCAACTTGCTGCTGCGCCTCTTCTTTTGAAGCTCTTTTTAACTCGTCCCATCTTTGCTTTTTCAATCGAATAAACTGATTGATGTAATGATGCGGGTCTTGTTCATATCGTGATATATAATCTTGGATTTTAATGATTTGCGCCATCTGCTGATCACTCCAACTTCTAGAATCATTTATGTAGGGTAAATTGTTTAATTACGTGATAACGCGGGGTTTCTTTGAGACGAATTTCAAATAAAGCGATACTAGAAACCTCCATCGAATATGGCTCTTTACGTAAGGGCGCTTGTTCTATATAGGGCTGATCCGCATTCCATTTTCGCGCAATCGTCATATGCGGATGAAATGGTCTTTTTTCTACAGGGTGATCTGCTGACAATACGGCTTCTTTCACCTTTTCTCTTACATCCATCAAAGGTTTACTTTCACTAGGCTTTGCAAAAAAGACTCTCGGTCGCTCAATTTGACCAAATACCCCTATCTCATTCAGCTTCAGCGGGAAAGCAGACATCTCATGAGACAGCTGTTCAAGTAGCTCAGATATCTTGTTTAAACGGTCCTCTGGAATTGCGCCTAAAAACACAAGGGTGACATGATAATCAATGGGTGCTGTCCATTTTTGAAAAGACAGTTCGCTCCTCTTGTCTATATCCGCTTTTATTTGATGCGCAAGTTGTTCAGGGATTTGAATCCCGATAAAATAATGACGGCTTTCTGCCATATCATCACCTGTCCTTTTTTAACAAACTTTACGAATCCCCATTGATGATAGTATAACTAAAGTAATGCGTAATGAGAAGAAAGGGTGTCATATAATGAAGGTTGCACACAATATCGCTGAGCTGATCGGCGACACTCCGCTTGTAAAATTACAGCGGCTTCAGCCAGACAATGCGGCGGCTGTTTATTTAAAGCTGGAATCATTTAATCCGAGTGGAAGTGTAAAGGATCGTGCTGCTTACAATATGATCGTTGAGGCAGAGAAGCAAGGGAAGCTCACAAAAGGGGCTACAATTATTGAACCAACAAGCGGGAATACAGGAATTGGTTTAGCGATGAATGCTGCTGCAAGAGGCTACAAAGCCATTCTTGTTATGCCTGATACGATGACACAGGAAAGAATCAATATTTTAAAGGCATATGGTGCACAGGTCGTCTTAACCCCAGGGGAGGAAAAAATGCCGGGCTGTATTCAGAAGGCAGAGGAACTAGCTGCTCAAATTCCTCACAGCTTTATTCCCATGCAATTTGACAACGGAGCGAACCCTGATGCTCACAGAAGGACGACCGCTGTAGAAATAATGGATGCGGTGAAACAGCTCGGTCAGCCGCTAGGCGCTTTTGTCGCAACTGCTGGAACTGGCGGTACCATTACAGGCACTGGAGAGGAATTAAAGAAAGCATTTCCTGAATTGACCATACGTGTGGCAGAGCCGAAGGGATCGCCTGTTTTATCAGGGGGGAAACCTGGCAAGCATAAGCTCGTTGGCACAAGTCCAGGATTTATCCCAAATATTTTAAACGAACAGGTCTATGATGACATTGTGCAAGTAAGCGATGAAGATGCGTATCACATCACGCGGCAGCTTGCCCGCCTTGAAGGCATTTTAGTCGGTCCATCGTCTGGGGCGGCGTGCTATGCAGCCATTGAAACAGCCAAACAGCTCCCAAAGGATCACATGGTCGTCTGTATGACAGCAGATACGGGTGAACGCTATTTATCAAGTGATGTTTTTCAGGATTAGGATTAAAAAAGGAACAGGGGGATGAGCCCCTGTTCCTTTTTCTTTATTTCACATTGAGTGAACCCTATCAAACCGACTTCACCTCAGCCTGCTCCCCTGTAATGAGTAAAACCTGTTCATCTGTCAGCGGGAACAAAGAGAGCGTTTCTTGATATTTCTTAATGATTTGCTGTGCGGCTTCACCTAAATAGGCATGATGCATGTGCGGAACAGGATAGCTGCTCATGTCATTGAATCCTTCAAACGAAAGTAATTCTGGCGCTTTCTCCTGATCATCCATCAGTGATATATATTCAATGTTTGGCGCCATGATGATACTCCCTGCGGATTCTCCGATGTACAGCTTGCCTTTGCTCATTTCTTCCTTCAACACGTGATCAAGTCCATGCTTTCTTAATTCCTGTAACAAATAAAAGCTATTGCCGCCCGACACATAGATGACATCATTTTTTTCGATCATACGTGTCATTTCTTCAGCCGTATGCTCAGCCATCTGCACAGTCTCTATGTGCATGTCTAATTGATGAAAGGCCTCTTTTGCTGCCTCCACATAGTGCGTGACCTCCTCCACCTCACTGGCTGTTGGAATGAATGTCACGCTTTTTCCTTTTAATGATTCACCCGCAAAGTCAGACAAGAGAGAATAGGTATCTTTAAACGAAGAGCATAAGAACATTTTTTTCACTGCGAAATCCCCTCTTCTCTTTCCTTTTTCTATTTTGCCAATTCATACATGGCTTGTGCATATAGAGCTGTTGCTCTTAGTAAGTCATCAATTTCGATATATTCATCTTTTTGGTGTGCACAATCTGGTCTTCCTGGGAATAGCGGGCCAAAGGCAACTCCTGCCTCTAATGACCTCGCATACGTTCCTCCCCCAATCGCAATGAGGGTCGCAGGATCTCCAGTTTGTTCTTCATATACCCGCTGCAATGTTTTCACAAGTGGATGATCTTTTGAGACGTGATGCGGAGGGCTGTCGTCAAATTTCTCAATGACTGCTCCTTTGATACGTTCCATTCCTTTTCTGACTTCCTTCCCGTCCGCTGTCACTGGATACCGGACATTTAGCCCAAGCTTTGCTTCCTCGTTTTGCGTATAGCGGATCGTCCCCACATTCAAGGTCAAGTCGCCGCTAATGTCATCCTTACAAGCAATGCCCAGCTTTTGTCCTCGTGTGTCTTGATCAAATAACGCATTTATTTGTGATGTAAAAGCAAGCCCTTGTTCATCTAATTCATGCTCACATAAGAAATTTGCCAAATGAATGCCCGCATTTGTACCATGCGCCGGCTCCATTGCATGAACCGATACACCTTTTAATGTGAAGGTCAGTCCATCCGCTGTCATCTTTACCTCACCGGTTAATTGATTTTCTGCGAGATAGGCTTCAAAAGCTGTTTTCAATGCTTCAGCATCGTGTTCGTTTGTTGCTGCCACAATCGCTTTGGCTTCATCTGGCACCATATTGAGTCTCATGCCTGATGTGAATTGCTTGAGGGTATAACGCTTATTTTCTTCTGATTGTTCGTATGTAAAGGAGACGATGGCATCAATGATCCCTTTTTCAGCATGAATGATGGGGAAATCTGCATCTGGCGCAAAGCCAATTTGCGGCATTGCCTCATGCTTGAAATAGTGATCCACACAGCGCCAATCGCTTTCTTCATCTGTTCCGATGATCATTCGAATTTTTTTAGACAGCTTCAGCCCTGCGTCTTTTAATATCTTCAGTGCGTAAAAAGCCGCCATGGTTGGCCCTTTATCATCAATGGCCCCTCTTGCAAATAGTTTATTTTCTCTTATGTCGGCTGAAAATGGCGGGGTTGTCCAGCCTTCACCAGCAGGCACGACATCCACATGACATAACACACCGACGATGTCTTCGCCTTCTCCATATTCAATATGACCGGCATAGCCATCAACATTTTTCACTGTAAAGCCTTCGTCTTGCCCTTTTTTCAGCATATACTGAAGGGCCTGATCTACTTTTTCTCCAAATGGCTTCCCTTCTGTTCCACCTTCTTCATCAAGAACACTTTCAATTTGTAAAAAAGATTGTGTGTCCTTTATCAAGTCTTCTTTCTTTCGTATGACTTCAGCTTCCCAATTCATTTTCCATTCCTCCTTGAAAAAAGGTTGCAATCCACCCTTAAAACGAATATTATATTAAGTGTTTTGTAATAATGTTCGTAAATGGAGGATTTTATGTTTCACTTAAAAGAAAATCAAACCAACATAAAGAAAGAATTGCTCGCGGGTATGACGACATTCTTTACTATGGTATATATTGTTGCCGTCAATCCAGGAATTCTTTCAGATACAGGCATTCCTTTTGACCAAGTCTTTACTGCAACAATTATCGCTGCTGTTGTCGGCACGCTCTGGATGGCACTCTTTGCCAACTATCCGATTGCCATTGCACCGGGTATGGGGCTGAATGTCTATTTCACCGTCACTGTTGTCGGCGGCGGCGGTCTCAGCTATCAAACAGCGTTCAGTGCGGTATTTGTTGCTGGTATACTCTTTATTATTTTATCGTTAACATCCCTTAGAAAACAACTGATTGAAGCCATTCCAGATAATTTAAAGTACGGCATTACAGCAGGAATCGGCCTTTTCATTGCATTCATTGGTCTAAGACAGTCTGGCATGATTGCCGCTGATCCGCAAAATCTTGTGAAACTCGGTCATTTAAGCTCACCAGTTGTGATTTTGACACTCGTTGGCTTAATGATTTCGGTTATTTTAATGGTTCTTCAAGTCAATGGAGCGCTGTTTATCGGCATGTTAGCGACCACTTTAATTGCACTTGCAACTGGTCAGCTTCACTTGCCTAAAGTGCCGGTAGACATTCCTGCATTGCCTGAAGGGATGCTAATTACAAATCCATTCGCTGCGTTTGGTGATGTATTCACACATCATTTGTATGCCGTCGTATTCTCATTCTTACTTGTGACGATTTTTGATACAACAGGAACGATGATCGGAGTTGCGGAACAAGCAGGATTAATGAAAAATGGCCAGTTGCCAAAGGTCCGCAGAGCCTTGCTTGCTGACTCTGCTGCGACGACGATTGGTTCTATGTTTGGAACAAGCCCAACCACAGCTTATATTGAATCATCATCAGGGGTTGCTGCTGGCGGAAGAACTGGACTGACCTCTTTAACGGTTGCTGCTTTGTTTATTGTCGCATTGTTTTTTGGCCCACTCGTTCAAGCCATTTCTTCCTTACCATCCATCACATCACCTGTTTTAATTATTGTCGGCTGCTTGATGATGAACTCAGTGTCACGCATTCGCTGGAACGAGCTTGACGAAGCATTTCCTGCTTTTCTTGTGATCCTTTCCATGCCGCTGACATCTAGTATCTCTACTGGGATTTCACTTGGATTTATTTCATATCCACTAGTGAAATTGGCGAAAGGGAAATGGAAAGAAGTGCATATTCTTGTTCTCATTTTTGCCATCTTATTTTTCGTGCAGCTCTTTTTCTTAGAAGGATAAATTGAAAAAAGGGACATTCCTCGTTTGAATGTCCCTTTTTCATTTGATTGATTTTTTTATTTTGTAAATTTCCAATGTTTATTTTTATTCTTTTCTCAGGTGACAATTCACTTCTTACCCCTTGTGTTTATTGGGTTGTAACCGAATTCAATTCATGATATATAACACATGTCCATTCATGAAGACAAGTTTAAAAACACGTAAAGTTGACTTTTTGGTGGAACTAGATGCATAATAACGTGTATAATAGAATAAAACATTAAGAAACACGAACATTTACCATTGTTGCATGTCCTTATTTCGCAGTTTTAGTGTAGTAAGTTGTGGTTAGTCAAGTCCATCCGATCTTATTGATAGGGAGTGGTTTTTTGAAACCTTCAACAAACCGTATGATGACTCGAATAAAATCAGTCTATATGTTCATTCAAGAGAAAGGTCTTGTGACGACACAAGAGCTGGTTGATGAATTCGGGATCACACCTAGAACCATTCAAAGAGACTTAAACGTGCTTGCCTATAACGATCTTGTTCATAGTCCAAGCCGAGGCAAATGGGAAACAACGAGAAAAAAAGTAAAAATATCATCTTAGGCGAATAATGAATTGTCCATATAACAAAAAGAACCGGCGAGATGTCGGTTCTTTTCTTTTGCTCTATTTTAATCACGATGGATTAAGCTGTCTAACTCCTCGTCTGTCAATTCACGGTACTCTCCGGGTGCTAACTCCTCGTCTAATGAGACAGGGCCCATTGACAGTCGTTTTAGAAATATCACTTCATTGCCCACGGCTTGTGCCATCAGCTTCACTTGATGGTATTTCCCTTCAGTAATCGTTAAACGAATTCGTGTATCCGCCTCTTGATTCGCATCCACTTCAACCTTTGCCGGCTTCGTTTGGTAGTCGTCTAAAATCACAACCCCCTCTTCAAGACGTTTCATGTCTTGATCTCCGAGCGGATATTTCAGATGAACTTCATACGTTTTCGGGACATGCTTTTTTGGAGAAAGTAATTGATGTGCGAGCTGTCCATCATTTGTCAGGAGGAGAAGACCAACTGTGTCCTTATCCAGTCTCCCCACAGGGAACGGCTCCCTTGCGATATCCTCCGGCTCCAGTAGATCGACAACCGTCTCATCTCGCAGATCCTCTGTTGCTGAAATGACGCCATACGGCTTGTTCATCATTAAATAAATGAATTCTTTATACTCTACACGCTCTCCGTGCACGAGCACTTCATCATTTGATGGATCGACATGATCTTTCACCTGCTTCGCCACTTCTCCATTCACTGTGACAGCCCTTGCCTTGACCAGCTTCTTCACATCTTTTCTTGAACCAAAGCCGCTATTGGCAAGCAATTTATCCAGCCTCATGATGATCCACCTCTTCTTAACTCTTTTGTTTTAAAAATGACGGCATACGTCTGCCAAGTACACGCTCTAATAATCCAACTTTGTAAGATAGGAACATGTACACACCACCGCCAGTGATCATTGAAATCAAAATGACAATACCAGCTTGTACAATTCCGCCTTCATAAGAGATCACTTGACTCACAAGCTGACTCGTCACATAAGCCACTACAGCCATGATCGCCGTTAAAATACTAATGAGAATAAAACGTTTAAAAATCCTGCGGAACGAATAGCCTGCATGGCGCTTGATCATGATGAACATATACAAGATCGATGCACTGTAGCCTAGTGCAGTTGCGAGCACAGAACCGTTTCCTTGCAGCCAGCTAATCAGCGGGATATTCAGAACCGTTTTAATGATAATCCCTAACATAAGACTGACAATCGCAAATTTTTGTTTGTTAATCCCCTGCAAAATTGCTGCGTTAATCGTGAATAAAGAAAACAATAACGCAACTGGTGCATACCAGAACAAAATAGAAATCCCAATCTCAGGATGCACAGACGGATAGAAAAACCAATAAACCGGTCCAGCCAATGCCGAGATTCCAAATGACGCAGGCAGAACGAAGAATAAAATCACCTGCATCGTTTGATCAATTTGCCGATTTAGCAGCTTGTAATTACGCGATGTAAAGGATTCCGTAATCGTCGGAATCAGTGTTAAGCCAAATGCGGTTGCAAGTGACACAGGGATCATGACGAGCTTTGGTAAATAAAGCGTCACAATAGACAGAACCGCTGTACTAATGTCCTGATGCCCTGATGCAATCATGGCCCTGTTAATTGTATTTGTATCAATATAAGAATAGATTGGAATCGCAAGTCCAACAAACACATATGGTGCTGCATAGCTGAACAGCTCTGTAAACATTTGCTTATAAGATAAATTAGAATAAGCGCCTGTATTCGGCTGCATTGCCAAAAGCCGATCCTTCCGCTTCAGCCAATACACATACAGCGTAAATAGTCCGCCAAACGCACCGATGAGTGCCGCAAATGTGGCATAACCGACCGCAATGACAAGCCCGCCGTCAAGCACCTTTAAAATAATAAACGTCGCTGTTAATAGGAAGATGATTCTGACAAGTTGTTCGATGACTTGGGAAACAGCTGTCGGTCCCATCATCGAGTGCCCTTGGAAGAACCCCCGCACAAGACTCATAATTGGTACAACCAAAAGACCTAAACTGACCATTCGAATCACATAGACCACTTGATCGACCGTCAAACCGCCTGTTTCATTCGATCCGCCAAGCTGAATTTTGGCAAAAATCGGGGCGGTCAAATATAAAATAGAAAAGGCGATAATACCGGTGACAAGCATGACCGACATACCCGCCCTGAACATTTTTCTTGTTGTCTCATAATCGCCGATTGCATTATATTTGGAGACAAATTTCGATACCGCTGTTGGAAAACCAAGTGTAGCAATACTTAAAAAGATCGTATACTGATTGTATCCATATTGGAATAGCGCACCACCAGTCGCTCCGACCATTGCGCTAAATGGAATTAAGTAAATCATACCGAGAATACGAGAGAGATAAGTCCCAATCGTTAAAACCAACGTACCACGAAGCAGTTTATTAGACATGCGCTTAACCACCATTTTTCTAATGAATATTCAACTTAACTATTTTACCACATCATTTCATCGCACAGGTAACAATTCCAATACAGAAGTCACAAAACCAATCAATTCATATTTCAGCCTTCCCTGATCTTCGTTATAATAGAGAAATGACTGAAAGTAGAAAGAGGAATGTAACATGAAACATTATGATGTCATTGTCATTGGCGGCGGACCTTCTGGACTGATGGCCGCGATTGCATCAGCAGAGCACGGTGCAACTGTTCTGTTAATTGACAAAGGAAACAAACTTGGCAGAAAGCTGGCCATTTCTGGCGGCGGACGCTGCAATGTGACCAATCGCCTTCCAGTAGAAGAAATCATCAAGCATATCCCCGGAAACGGCCGTTTTCTATATAGTGCATTTTCTGAGTTCAATAACGAAGATATTATTTCATTCTTTGAACAGCTAGGTATTGAACTAAAAGAAGAAGACCATGGACGTATGTTCCCTGTCTCAAACAAGGCACAATCTGTTGTGGATGCCCTATTAGACAGGCTCCGTGCGCTCAATGTCACCATTCGAACGAATGAAAAGATTAAAACAGTTCTGTATCAAGACGGACAAGCGGCGGGAATTGTTACAAATAATGATGAAAAAATTTCAAGTAACGCCGTTGTCATTGCCGTAGGAGGAAAAAGTGTGCCGCATACAGGCTCTACCGGCGATGGCTATGCATGGGCAGAAGCCGCTGGTCATACCATTACAGAGCTCTTTCCAACAGAAGTACCCGTTACATCAGATGAACGTTTTATTAAGGAGAAAGTGCTTCAAGGTCTTTCGTTGCGAAGTGTGGCGGTGAGTGTATTAAATAAAAAAGGAAAACCTGTTGTCACCCATGTCATGGATATGATCTTTACGCACTTCGGGTTATCAGGCCCAGCAGTTCTCAGATGCAGCGGATTTGTTGTAAAGGAGCTGAAAAAACAGCCGACCGTCCGTCTGCAAATTGACTTATATCCGAAGCTCAATGACGAGGAGCTGTTCCAAAAGCTTCATCGCGATTTAAAAGATGAACCAAAAAAAGCCATTAAAAATGTACTAAAGTCTTGGATGCAAGAACGCTACTTATTATTCCTTTTAGAGCGGAATGGCATTGATCCGCAAGATACGTTCTCTGGCCTCGCCAAAGATAAACTGCGTGCGTTTGCCCATGATTGCAAGCATTTCATCGTTCATGCGAATGGAACGTTATCTCTGGATAAAGCATTTGTCACAGGTGGCGGCGTTTCTGTCAAAGAGATTGAACCGAAGAAAATGGCATCTAAAAAAATGCGTGGTCTTTATTTCTGCGGAGAGATATTAGATATTCACGGTTACACAGGCGGCTACAATATTACGTCAGCACTTGTGACAGGCAGGCTGGCTGGTATGAATGCGGCACTAGAAGTAAAGGAGAGAGTTCAATGATTAGACGCGCACTTCCAATTGTCCTTGCAGTCGTCATTAGCTTGACAGCGGCTGTCATCATGAAGCTGTCGATTTCCCCGTTAAAATTCGCGATTGTTTTGGCGTTTACCATTTTCGCTGTTTGCTTAAAAGAATATGTCTACCGTCTTCGTAAACGAATTGAGGAAAAATCGTCATCACATATCAATGATCGTTAAACGGAAGGAAACATGTGAACGTAAAAAGGAGGTCGAGTGAGAAACTCGCCTCCTTTTTGTTTGAAAATAGTGGAGAGAGGGGAATTAAAATAAAATCCTCTGCTTAAACGTGTAGAACAACAGGAGAGTGAGATGATGTGAAAAACGTATCAAGTGTATTTTGGATTGTGATTGCTATCACATTTGTTGCTGTTCTATGGGGAGCCTTTTCTCCAGAAACATTGCAAAATGTGACAGATCAAATTCAAACATATATTACAAATGACTTTGGCTGGTATTATTTATTAGTGGTATCACTGCTTGTCGGCTTTTGTCTATTCTTTATCTTTAGCCCTATCGGAAAAATAACGCTCGGAAAACCGGGAGAATAGCCTGAATTTGGTCTGTAAATGGATTAATGGATGGACCATCTTCTATTGGGCATGGTGGATCTCTTGGTCTCCATTTGTTGGCATTTTCATTGCACGTGTATCACGCGGACGAACCATTCGAGAATTTTTAGCAGCGGCGGAAATGTCACAAAAGAGAACCTTAAACAATGGCTCGTTAACGGAGGAGACTTACAAGGCTACCTCTTTCAATGTGTTCACTGTAAGAAGCATCGGCTGCATATTGACGCTAGTTAAACGAAAAGGACCTTCCAAATAGGTCCTTTTTGGATGCCGTCTATTTTTTATATAAAATGAGCGCAGAAAAACAGTAGAGCTGTTCTCCCCCTTGCTCACAGATCACCGCTACATTGTATTTGATGTCAATAATTTGGTCGTCGTCCATTCCTCTTAAAAAGAGATTGATTTCGCTTTGTAAATCTTTCTCGTGTTCTTCATCAAATACAGCTACCTTCAGCACATATGCCACTCTCCCTTCTCTTGCTACTCTATCTCTATGCATATAAGGGCGGGCATATGAACAAAAAAAGCCTTCCATCTCGTCGATGAAAGGACTTCATTTTACAGCTTCGGTTTTGTTTCTCCTGTCCATGCAAGCATGCCACCAACGACATTGGTTGCTTGATAGCCTTGGTCTTCTAAGAAATAGCAGACATTCTCACTGCGTTTACCCGAACGGCAAATAATGTAATACTCTTGCGATTTATCGAACGCATCCAGTTTCTCTGGGATATCGCCCATGCGAATGTGGACTGCTTCTGGAATCATACCTTCTGCTACCTCTTCATCCTCACGCACATCAATTAGCTGAATGGCTTCTTCTTGCTCTAGCTTTTGCTGTAATTCTTCTATTGAAATTTCTTTTACTGCCACGATGCTCATCTCTCCTTTTATTCACAGTGACACCATTATAACAAATCATTCACATCACTGCGTATTCACCCGCTTTGATTGCAGGAAAGACGGCAATCGCTTCTTCATATCTACTGCCTGCTGCTCACTTTCAAACTCTATCTTTTTAAATACTTGATAGGCTAGCCACATGTGTCCATATGCAAGAATACTGATGCTAAAAAACGGCACGATGCCCGGCAAATAAGCAAATAGGATAAAGAGAACCGCCGAGAAAACGAGCATAGAGAGCGTATATTGTAAATACGAGATACCGAGTAGAAGGGAAAACTTTAAATAAAGTCGTTTTTTCCAATCATAATGAGCCAGCAGCGGAAAAATATAAAACAGGCTGACAATAAACAGAAAACCAAAGATATAGATTGCAAAACGAAGTACATGTAATAACCAGCTCGTTGGATAAATATAAGCAAGGTCCACATAAATAATTGTCCCAATGATGACTAGCACCGCTCCAATGACATTAGAGCGTACAAATTCTTCGCGGTATACCTTCCAAAAAGTGCGGAATACCTTGACTTGATCGTGCCCTTGTATCCACTTTCTCATCACTGAAAATAACGCTGTTGTTGCAGGCATAAAGCCAAAGATTCCAAGCCCTAATAAGGTGAACAAAAGCCATAGCAAATTCGTATAGGCGAGTCTCATTACCCACTCACACATCCGCAGCATTCTGCTCATTGATCCATCATGATCCATCTCTGTTCCCTCCTCTCTTTCTCGTTACACCGTCTCTTTTTGAAACAATTCTTCTATTTCAATTGGGCGTTTTTCTGCTACTGAGCGCCACATGCCTTCTCCAAGTGCAATCGAATAAGCACCCGCCTCTGCTCCTGCCGAAATGTCATAAGGAATGAGCGGGTCTTTTCCTAAAAATAAATCTGCTAATAACAGCGGATCTCCTCCGCCATGTCCACCTGACTGTTTCACGACTTCAATTGTCTCTTTTCCACCAAACATCGGGTAGTAGAAAATCGTCTGTTCCGGAAATTGAAAGGGAATTCTCGATGGCACATGAAACTCATTTGTTTCAATACGTCCCTTTGTCCCGTTAATCGCAAGCCGGTAGCCTTCATATGGTGCTGAGAATTGAATCGAATAGCTTAACAGAGCCCCTTGGTCATAAGCGACTGACGCCACATATGTATCCTCAATATCAATTTCCTGATCAAAAATACAGGCATCAGGGCGGTAATTTGAGTACAGTTCTGACTGCTCCTGACCTGATTCAATATGGTCGTCCTCCACCTTCGAACGCTCTAACCGCGGATTCCACCTTGCTTCATAATGACATGCATCTTTCACATGGCATGTTCCGCAATATCTATTTTCTTCACTCTGCATAGGATTCCAAGGACTTTCATCCCCATAATAGTTCAGGGCGCCATAGGCAAAGACTTGCTTCGGCTTTTGATCAATCCACCAGTTGACCAAATCAAAATGATGGGTTGATTTATGAATAGAAAGTCCGCCAGAAAATTGACGCGAGCGGTTCCACCTTTTGAAATAACTCGCTCCGTGATACGTATCAATGAGCCAGCTCAACTCAACAGATGTGACCCTTCCAATCTTTCCGTCTAAAATAAGCTCTTTTATCTTCCGATGAAATGGATTGTAGCGATAATTAAAGGTGACTGTGACCTTCCCTTTGCTCTCTGCCTCTTTATCCATCACTTTTTTGGCATCTTTTGCTGTTGTGACCATTGGCTTTTCAGTGATGACATCGAGATCATGGTCAAGTGCCTGCATAATATACGTGACATGCGTATCATCCCGTCCCGCTACAATAACGATATCTGGCTGTGCTTCCTTCACCATCTCATCAAAGGCATCCTCATGAAAAAATGAGACACCCCTTAGTGCTGGAAAACGTTCCTGACAAAGTGTATACCGCTTCACATCTACATCTAAGAGCCCTGTAATTCTATAGTGCTCATTGAAATCCTCGGTGAGCGGTTTGATAAACATATTGAAAGCACGGTGACTAAGCCCGCAAACGACGACCCTTTTCACATTCCCCACCCCTTTGACTAACGATTTTCACGAAGCTGTTTCATAAGAGACAGCGCCTCTTCTGATTTCTCCGCATATATAGGAATGAAGGCGACCATATCTCGATGTAATCGAAAGGTATAGCCGTTTAGCTGCTTCGTTCCTTTATTGATTTGGACCGCATAATCGATTGTATGCCCCGTCTTTGGATCTTCAACCGTGTACGGTCCCGCCCCTTCACCATCTATCCCCATCTCTTCGAGCAGCTGAAAGCTTTCAGGATCATCATACGTTCTAAACATTTCTTCTGGGACAAGCATCACGTCCCCCTCTTTTGCGGTAATTTCAACAAGAAGCTTCTCAGGAATTGCCGGGAAGATGTGAACGTCATATGTCTCCTGATTCGGCTGAAAAGCCTTTTTCACTAATTGATCTTTCATTCCCTTTGACATGTCAGAAAAAATCAGGACATCGATCCCTTCTGTTTTCCCCTGACAGGCTGACAAACAAAAGGCAGCGATGAAACTCAAAAGCCATGCAGCAGCCCTTTGACGCCGCCTCATGCCTTTTGAAACACAGACAGCTTTTCTAGCTCAGTTAACGCCATAATAAAAGCGCCTGCTCCATGCAAATCATTTGTACTCCGCTCTCTTCCAACGTAATAATCATAAAATCCCGCAGATGTTCCAATGCAGATATCGTTTACAACAAAATCACCGTTCTCTTTTTCCGCCGTCTTATACTGAATCAAGCCTTGATACGCTTTGACAACGTGATCAACATATCGAAGACTGACATATCCCTCATTCATGGCTTTAGCCATTGCATACATAAATAGACAAGACCCTGAGCTTTCAAGCCAATTGTCGCTCTGGTTGCCTTTATCAATGATTTGATACCAAAGACCAGTCTCATCATCCTGATACTTAGCCACACTTTCCAGCATATCTGTCAGTGTATCCTTCCACACCTTTCGCGCTTCATGCCCTTCTGGCAGATCCTCGATCATATCGGCTAATGCAAGGACATACCAGCCAAAGGATCTTGCCCAAAATTCCGGGGAACAGCCGGTTTTTTCATCTGCCCATGGCATCACTTTCCGTTCATCCCATGCGTGATAGTAAAGGCCGGTTTTTTCATCTTTTGTATGCTTTCTCATGAGGTGCTCCTGGTGGATGACCATCTCCACAAGCTCCTCCTCTCCTTTCAACTGAGCATACTTTAAAGCAAAAGGACCACCCATATAGAGACCATCAAGCCACATTTGATAGGCATAATGGTCTTTATGCCAAAATCCGCCCTCAGACGTGCGATTGAGCGTGTGATAAAGACCGCGCAGCTTTTCTGCTGCCCGCACATACCGCTGCTCTCCTGTTCTTTCAATTAACGGAAATAAAATGAGACCTGCTTGGATCGCATCAAGTTCATCTCTGCGAAATAACAGATTTCCATGATCATCAATGAGTGCGTCCGCATAGTTTTTCACATAATCGACATACGCCTCGTTCCCGGTTGCTTCGTAAAGCTTCATCACACCGCAAAGGAACACCCCTTGGTGATAGTGCCATCTTCCCGCTGGCGGAAGTTCAATCGGTGTATACGCTTTCATTATTGTCTGTGCTAATTTCTCTGCTTGCTCAAGCGGTGATAGCTGTTCAGTCGATACTGTCATTGATCTTCATCTCCCTTTTTAGTAAATACCTTCTTCCCCAAACTTCTTCGCTAAACGATTCGCCATCATGACCAAAATAAGTCCAACGGCTGCTTTAAATAAACCAACAGCGGTACTATAGCTGAATTGTCCTTGCTTAAGACCAGCTGTATAGACGTACGTATCAAAAATCTCTGCTACTTCCCGGTTCGTTGCATTCAGCAATAGATAAACATGCTCAAAGCCAAGCTCTAATGTATCACCGATTTTTAAAATCAGCAGAACGACAATGACGCTCTTAATCGCAGGAAGGGTAATATGCCACATTTGTCTCAGCCTGCCGGCTCCATCCATTTTCGCTGCTTCATATAACTGTGGATCTACCGCCGTAATCGCCGCAAGATAAATGATTGTCGACCAACCTGCTTCTCTCCAAATCACCTGTAAAATGTACATCGGTCTAAACCATTCTTGACTAAGGAGAAAGTTAATCTTCTCTCCTCCAAAGAACGCAATCAATTCATTAATTAACCCACCATCTACCGTTAACAAAACAAAAGATAAGGACACAACAATGACCCATGACATGAAGTGAGGGATATAAATCATCGTCTGAACAAATTTCTTAAACAATGCCAATCTCACTTCGTTTAACAAAAGAGCTAATAAAATCGGAATTGGAAAAAAAATCACGACATTCATGGCGAATAGAATTAACGTATTTTTTAATAAGATGAAAAATGTTGGTTCTGTAAACAATCGAATAAAGTGTTTGAATCCAACCCACTCACTCCCAAGAATGCCGAGAAACGGCTGATAATCTTGAAAGGCAATAATCAGTCCCCACATCGGTACATATTTAAAGACAATAAAATAGATGAACCCCGGCAAAATCATTAAATACAAAAACTTTTGACTAAGTAATTGATTAAGTAAGCGCTTTCTCTTTTCTTTTTTCAAAGCTGCCGCAGGCACACCCTTGGCAGTGACATCCTGTGTTTTCATTGATAAAGCCTCCCCCTCATGCTGATGCATGTGTTAACTGTATCTTAAGGATGAAAAATCCGTCTACAATCATATCATCAGATCATATTTCCTTAGGGGGTGCTACTCAAAACGTTACATAAAACATGAGAAAATGATCCTAATCTCAGAAAATGATTATTGACAAACCTACCAGATTTTTGGATTAATAAATTAAGGGGAAAAGTTGCTTCGTTTGAAATGGGGGGTTTTATGAAAAGAAGGCAATATAAATTTTATTACAAGCTTGTGACGTTTTTTTTCATGCTTAGTACAATTCCTGTAATCATTGTCGGTATTTTCTCTTATCAGCATTCGCAAAAAACTGCACTTGAAAATATCTCAAATGAAAAGCTGGACAGCATTAAACAAACACAATCCAATATTGAGCATATTTTAAAGACAGTAGATCATTCTCTCACTCACTATGTCAGTTCGCCGCCTCTCCTTCAAACACTGGCTGAACCTTTACATCCAGACCAATTCCAGCTTTATAATCAAGTACAGCAAGAACTAAATTACCTGCAAACCTTCGATACCGACCTCTCCAATATTACACTTGTTAGTAAGATGGAGGATTGGTACATGAACAATTCCGGTCTTTATCATCTAACGAATGGAGACCAAGAAAAAGCGTTAACTTCTTACCTCAATATTCCGAGTCACTCTAGCTGGGCACTTGAAGAAAATAATCCACTTGTCGCAACAAAAGAAGGAAAAACGTCCTTTTGCAAATACAATGTGAACTTAATTAAACAACTTCCTATGAACAGTGTTCAAAAAAAGGGAGTCGCCGTCGCCAGCATTCCAAGCTGCACGATTGCTGACAACATGCCTGACTTCTCTCAATCTGATAGTATGATGGTCATTGATACAAACGGAAAAGTGCTGCTACATAATCGCAAAGAACAAATCGGTGAATCTTTGAAAAACCAGGATTTCGTCAAGCGTGTGCTGTCACTTGAAGAACGATCAGGACAATTTGATACGAAGATTGATGAACTCAACTATCAAATTACATTTCAAAAATCAGACTATAACGAATGGACGTACCTATCCTTTGTCTCCATTCCAGAACTCAAACAGCAAACGAAATCAATTGGATGGATTACCTTTATTATTTGCTCTATTTTGTTAGCGCTTTCATTATTATTTTCATGGTTTGGTTCCAGACACTTTTATAAACCGATCCGCTTATTATACGAATCCTTTGCACGCAATGAATCCTTTTTGCATAAGCAGCCTTTCCAAAATGAGTTTGAATTAATCGAGTCGAGCATTAAACAAATGAAAGATCAAAACAATGATTTAGAGGAACGCATTGAGCAGCAAGTGACCCATTTACAGCAATACTTTATGGTGCGGCTTTTGCTCGGAAAGCTGACGGAAGAAGAGATTAACAATCGATTCCAAAGTTTAGGCTTCCCTCGTGAATGGTCCCATTTATCCATGCTTGTGACCCAAATTGATACGCTGAAAGGAACGCCGTATGAAAAAAAGGATGCTGACTTGCTTTTGTTTGCGATCAATGGACTGATCGAGCAAATTATTCCGCAAGATGAGCACCTTCAGCCAACCGTTGTCAATCAGCATCAAACAACGATCATCCTCAACCAATCAAAGTCAGAGGAAGAATTTACTGAATATTTAAACCAATTAGCTGAAATCATTCAGCAGCGTATCGAGGAAGAGCTTGGTTTGTCAATCAGCATCGGTATTAGCCGCCAGTTTAAAGAGCTCACCATGGCAAAACATGCGTATATTGAAGGGAAAGAAGCCTTAAAATATAGACTCAAAGCAGAGAAAAAGTCCATTATCTTATATGAGCATATCCAGCCAGGAAAGACCTTTAAAACCCACTTTCCCAAGCAGCTACAGCATGATTTATTTGATGCGATCAAAGCTGGCGATCAAGGCAAGGCGGATCACTACTTACATGTGCTCCTGCAATCCATTTTTTCTAAAAATGCTGGACCGCACGAATACCATATCGCCCTCGCCCGCTTTTTAAATAATTTGATCGAGCTGATGCATTTGCTTGGCATTGAATTATTTGAGGTGGAAGACAATAAAATGCTCTATGATACGATCTTTGAATTTAAAACCTTTGAAGACACAGAGGCATGGCTGAAGCATGAGATCATTCGGCCGATCATTGATCAGCTTGGTGCACGTGAAGACTCGCAGTACAAAAATATTTCAGAGAAAATCATCCATATCATTCATCAAGAATTTGACTCAGATCTCACCTTGGATGAAATCGCCACACGCCTGCATTACAATCCAAATTATTTAAGCAGTATTTTCAGAAAGGAAATGGATATCTCCTTTAGTGAATATCTTTCGTCCTACAGACATCATGTCGCCAAAAACTGGCTTGTCGAAACGGATATGTCCGTGAAAGAAATTTCCGAAAAGCTAAAATATAAAAACCCGCAAAATTTCATTCGCTCCTTTAAAAAGCTGGAAGGAACGACACCTGGTAAATATCGCGATCAGAAAAAAGGCATATAAAGCAAAGTCCCGCTCTCACAAGAAGCGGGACTTTATTTATTTAAACTGTTCATTGAGAATACTGTCTTCCAGCACTGAAAGCGGCTCACCATACACTCGTTCAATATGGGCTGCTCCCCAATCACATAATGCATTCAAAATTCTTTCGAGTGACTGTCCGTATTCACTTAATTCATATTCCACTTTAGGCGGCACTTGTTCATACACAATGCGGTTAATCACCCCGTCACTTTCAAGCTCTCTGAGCTGCTGTGTGAGCATTTTCTGTGTGATGTTTGGCATGAGCCGCTTTAATTCACTCGTCCGCTTTTTCCCATGTGTCAAATGGCATAAAATGACGCACTTCCATTTCCCGCCAATGAACTCAAGCGTTGCCTCCACAGAAATATTATATTTCTTCTTTTCCATCGTTTCTTCACTCCTTATTGTTCTGAACAGGCACTTTAACGAATTGGTCCTGATCCAGATAAGTTTGACTTTTAAAGAAAACACCCCGCTTTTTTGCTAAGCGGGGCGTTTTGTTTATGATTTTTTAAAGGACGCTTCATATTCCTCGATGATTTTATTTCCACCATTTGATTTCCACTTCTCTATATCTTTCTTAAATTGCTCTTCGTTTATATCTCCAAGAATGAACTTATAGGTGGCATCATCAATGATTTTTTTCAATTCGTTTCCACGCTCTGATGCTGTTTCTGAATACAGGCTTTCAGCAGGGTTGGCGACGATGATTTTTTTATTGTCTTCTTCCAGCTCTTCGTATTTTGTTCGAACTGGGTCTCCTTTATTTTTCAAGTAACGTTTATCAATCCCTACAAGGCTGACAAGCGGCTGTACATCTGTCTGCCAGCTTTTCACTTGGCTTTCTTCTCTCACAAATGTATTTCCATCTTGCTTGTTATAATGCTTTCCATCAATCCCGTAAGTCATGAGACCATACACATCTTCTTCAGCAATGCGGTCAAAGAAGGCCAAAATTCGCTTTAACTCCGCCTCTGTTTTGACGCTTGTTTTAGGGAATGCGAAGATACCATTATGACCGCCTGATGCCCATACACGTTCTTTGCCATCTGGGCCTTTGATTCGGTTGATAATGTCCACTTCCATGTTTTTATCGGTAGCGTCATCTCTTAGGTTCACCGCATCGACCATATTTCCAACATAAATGCCCGCTTTTCCTTGTGAGAACAATTCCTGCTGCTGTGTTTTACTTGTGACAGGGAAATCTTTGTTAATATAGCCATTGTCACGCAGCTTTTTCATGTATTTCATTGTATTCATATACTCATCTGTCATAAAGTCTGGTGTGAATTTGCCGTTTTCTTCTTTCCAATCTGTCGGCATTCCTTCATACGAACCAAGTGTTTTAAATGCCCCATAAATCAAATCGTTTCGATCTGTAAAGCCAATTGTATCGGCTTTTCCATTTTGATTTGGGTCTTTTTCAGTAAATGCCTTGGCTACTTCATAAAGATCATCCAACGTTTTTGGTGTATCCAAATTTAAATTTTCAAGCCAATCCTTTCGAATGACAATCCCTTGTCTTGAAAGCGGTCTCTCTCTATAAATACCATAAAGCTTACCGTCTATAGAGGCGTTTTTATTAATCAGTTCGTTCATCTTACTTAAATTTGGATAATCCTTTAAGTACGGACCGATTTCCCAGAACATGCCTGATCTGAACGCATTAATCGCCGACGAATTCTTAATGTCTTGAATCGTCACAATTTGTGGGAGATTCCCGGCGGCAAGTGCTGAATTTAAACGGTCTTCCTTCACCGCATCAGGCACCCATGTAATATCAAGCTCTGTATTTGTGAGCTTCTCAATCTCTTTTAATACCGTATCTTTCGGCGGCTGCTGGTGATACAAAATGGCCATCCATGTCAGCTTCACCTTTTTGTCTAAATCAACCTTTTCATCTGATGAGCTTGCTCCCTTACTTGAACATGCTGACAAAATGCCGCTTGCAGCAAATAACAAAACAAACGCAATCAGCCATAATTTCTTTCTCCCCATATGATCCCTCCGTTGTTCCATCTTTTTAACCCTTTACAGAACCGAGTAATGCCCCTTTGTTGAAATGCTTTTGAATAAATGGATAGACAAGCAGCACCGGAATGGTCGCCACAACAATAACAGCCATTTTAATGGTTTGGTCTGGCGGCGGCGTAGATGATCCCATATCCGACATATCTCCCTGCATTCCGCTTGATACAATGACGATTTGTCTCAGGAGTACCTGAATCGGCCATTTCACTGAATCATTTAAATACAGGATGGCAGTCATGTAAGTGTTCCAATACGTCACGGCATAAAAAAGTGAAATCGTCGCAATTGCTGGCAAAGAAAGTGGCAGCACAATTTTAAAGAAGATCCTTAAATCATTACAGCCATCCATCTTCGCTGACTCTTCAAGGCTTGCCGGAATGTTTTGAAAGAAGTTTTTCAGAATGATCAAATTGAACGCATTGATGGCTACTGGTAGAATAAGTGACCAGTAAGTATCAAGCAGACCAAGTGTTTTCACGACAATAAACGTCGGGATCATTCCCCCGCTAAACAGCATCGTGAAGACAACGAGAAACATGAGTGTTCTCCGGCCTTTTAGCTCCTGACGAGACAGCCCGTATGCCATGAGTGAGGACAAAAACATGCTGACAGCTGTTCCAACGACCGTGACAAGAATGGAAACGATGAGGCTGCGATATACAATATCTGTAGAAAAAATATAGCGATAGGCCTCAAGAGAAAACGTCGTCGGAAACAAAATAAACTTCTTTGAGATGACCTCTTCTACTGTAGCAAAAGAAGCGGCAATGACATGGATGAACGGGAGCACACATATTAATGCGAACGTGAGTAGAAAAGAGTAATTAAATAAATTGAACAATCGGCCTTTAATAGAACGATCTATGTTCATCACGCCCTTTCTTTGTAAGCGTTATCATTTCGTCTGGAAATAAGCTGCAGCCTTTGACGATATCGTGATTAAAATGTACCAAACGAAGGAAGAAAGCGTCTATAATCATCTTGACAGACCCCACAGGTGATCATGCCATTCGTGCTTTTGTGCTTAGGAAACAAAAGAATAAGTTCATGAGCTAATGTCATGATTATGCCCTATGCCTGATCATCTTCTTCAAGGATCTCTGTTGTATTCACATCTGGCCTGTAGCCTAGCTCCTCCCTCGTTTTATGAGTAGACCAAGGCTTTTCTTCGTTTTCTGATACAGCATAATATGTCCCAAACGGAATATCCGTTTCAATGGCTGCCTTCGTCATGCCAAAGAGATCTTCATGTGAAAGCAGTGTTCTTTTCGTTCTTTTTTTCTTGTGTAATTCCTCCTTCTCATCTGCTGCGACAGTTCCAATACGCAAATTAATGACAGATATCCCAGTTTGATCATGAAACAAACGTCCTAGCTGTTCGGAGGCAAATTTTAATATGCCATACACATTTTTTGTTGAAGGTACATCATCCGTCGTAATCTCTCGCCCTAATAAGGAGCGCCCATCCTTTTCATATCGATCTGTCACGTGGTTACTGCTTGCAAAAATGACTTTTGGAATGCTTAACCGGGCCGCTGAACGAAACATATGATAGGTGCTTCTCCAAAAAACATCATTCATTTTTGCAAATTCCTCTGCATTCATCACATCATGCGTCATTTCCATGTTCAGAAGGTGAATGATGGCATCTGTATCTTGGGGAATGGTTTGATACAACTCCTCTTCATCATTCGCATCTGCTATAAGAACTTTTTCTGCACATCTTGTTTGATCAATGATGGTCACGTCATACTCAGAAGAGAGCTCTTTTGTTAATAGACGTCCGATGATACCACATCCGCCAATCATGGTGATTTTTTTCATCTGTCTCCTCCTTCTTTTGACGTAGTATGTCCAAGCCTTCTATTGATTACAGCCACTTTTTCAAAAAACGTGTCGCCTCGTGCCGCATAGCAGCGGTTTCAAAATGACCTGCATGAAGACCAACAAGCTGATACCGTTCCTTTAATGAGGCCGCTTGATAGATTTGACTTAATGTCTGCTGAATCCGCCCAACACCCGCAGCGGGTGTGAGCTGATCGTGTTTCCCGACTAAGCTTAAATGAGGTCTTGGAAAGATCATTTCCTGGATGTCAGCTGCTGTAAAATGTTTGGCTAAGCTCGGTACATAGTAGTAAAAGCCATGTCTGTCTAAATTGTTCGTTTCAATCAACGTGTGATGATCAACCTGCGCGCAAAGATCAATACACACACTGACCCTCTCATCAAGTGCAGCCGTCCACCATGAAAGAAGGCCACCCATTGACATCCCAAAAACTGCTAATCTCTCTGAGAGCACATCGGAACGAGACAGCAAATAATCAATCGCACACATGCTTTCATACAGCATCATGCCCCACATCACTTTTCCTGTTAACAGCATTTCCTTGAAAATTTCACTTTCCGTTCTGCCCCTTCTTTCCCCAAAGCCTGCATGATCTATTGCCAGTACACTATATCCTTTTGAAGTAAATTCTTTCGCATAAGAAGGCGCCTGCAAATAATGAGCACCCTTTAATAACTCATCTTTTCCATCCGTATAATTCCCGCCATGGGAGTGCTGGAACAATACCACAGGTCTTTTTTTGACTGTATCCTTTGGCTTCACAAAATAAGCCGGAACTTCCTCCACTCCATGAATAGAGAGAATGAGTGTTTCAACCAAGTACGATTCACGTTCCTCAATTTTTAACGTATACGCCTCTACACGATGGCGCTCTGGCATTTCTCCTAATAAGTTGAGCAGTTGTTCACGTTTGCTTTCCTTTTCCATTGACGTCACTCCTCATTTTCTTGATCAACTTTTTAAATACGAGATTGATGGGGAAATCACCTTGTTTTCGACAAAATTATGTCCCGGGAAATAAAGGACACCCACCGGTTGATACCGATGGGTGTGATCATTAGTTCGCAACAATATTGACAAGCTTTCCAGGAACCGCAATCACTTTACGGATTGTTTTCCCTTCAAGCTGTTCTTTGACTCGTGCATCATTTTTCGCAAGTTCTTCTAGCTGCTCTCTTGTTGCATCAGCAGGAACGGTTAATTTCGCCTTTACTTTACCATTCAGCTGTACGACAATTTCCACTTCGTCATCGACAAGCTTCGACTCGTCATATTGTGGCCATGCTTCATAAGAAATGGACCCTTCATGACCAAGTTTATTCCAAAGCTCTTCCGCTAAGTGAGGGGCAATTGGAGAAAGAAGTTTCACAAAGCCTTCAGCATATTCTTTCGGTAATGTGTCAGCCTTATACGCATCATTGATAAACACCATGAGCTGTGAAATTCCTGTATTGAAGCGTAAACCTTCATAATGATCCGTCACTTTCATCACTGTTTCATGATAGCTGCGTTCTAATTCGCCGCCTGATTGCTCTGTCACTTTATCACTAAGTGAGCCATCTTCATTTGTGAATAGACGCCATACACGATCAAGGAAACGACGAGCACCATCAAGTCCTGTTTCAGACCAGGCGATTGACGCATCTAAAGGCCCCATGAACATTTCATAAAGTCTTAATGTATCCGCTCCATGAGATTCTACGATGTCATCTGGATTGACAACATTTCCTTTGGATTTACTCATTTTTTCATTATTTTCACCAAGAATCATCCCTTGGTTGAACAACTTCATGAAAGGTTCTTTTGTTGGGACAACGCCGATATCATACAAGAATTTATGCCAGAAGCGCGCATATAACAGATGCAGTACGGCATGTTCCGCTCCACCAATATACACATCAACTGGAAGCCATTTTTTTAGCTTTTCAGGAGAAGCAAGCTCTTCTGTGTTATGTGGATCAATGTAACGTAAGAAGTACCAGCAGCTTCCTGCCCATTGTGGCATTGTATTGGTTTCACGGCGGCCTTTTTTACCTGTAACCGGATCTACAACTTCAACCCACTCTTTGATATTGGCTAAAGGTGATTCACCTGTTCCGCTTGGCTTAATTTCAGTCGTCTTAGGCAAAATCAGTGGAAGCTCCTCCTCCGAAACAGCTGAAGATGTTCCGTCCTCCCAATGAATGATTGGAATCGGCTCACCCCAGTAGCGCTGACGGCTGAACAGCCAGTCTCTTAAACGGTACGTGACCTTCTTTTCACCTTTCTGATGTTCTTCAAGCCATGCAATGGCTTTTTCAATCGCTTCTTCTTTCCCTAAGCCATTTAAGAAATCAGAGTTAATGTGTGTTCCATCACCTGTGTAGGCTTCTTTTTCAATGTCTCCGCCTTCTACAACCTCTTTGATTGGAAGATCAAATGTTTTGGCGAATTCATAATCACGCTCATCATGGGCAGGTACTGCCATAATCGCTCCTGTGCCATATGTAGCTAACACGTAATCTGCAATCCAAATCGGCATCTTTTCACCATTTATAGGATTGATCGCATACGCACCTGTGAAAATGCCCGTTTTCGTTTTAGCAAGATCTGTCCGCTCTAAGTCACTCTTAGATTGAATCTCTTTGATATATGCTTCCACTGCTTCTTTTTGAGCAGCTGTTGTTATTTTTTCAACAAGGGCATGCTCTGGTGCAAGAACCGCATATGTTGCACCAAAAAGTGTATCAGGACGCGTTGTAAAAACGGTAAATTGTTCGTCATGTCCTTCGACTTCGAAGTGAACATGTGCACCTTCAGAACGTCCGATCCAGTTACGCTGCATATCTTTGATGCTTTCAGGCCAATCAATGTCTTCTAAATCTTCTAACAGCCTGTCCGCATATGCTGTAATCTTTAGCATCCATTGCTTCATTGGACGTCTTTCAACAGGATGTCCTCCGCGTTCACTTTTCCCGTCAATGACTTCTTCATTTGCAAGAACTGTGCCGAGTGCTGGGCACCAGTTCACTGGTACTTCATCAATATACGCCAGCCCTTTTTCGTACAATTTCAAGAAAATCCACTGTGTCCATTTGTAATAATTCGGATCTGTCGTGTTGATTTCCCGATCCCAATCATACGAGAACCCTAGTGATTGAATTTGGCGGCGGAAATTATTGATGTTCTCTTCTGTAAATGCAGCCGGGTCATTTCCTGTATCCAGTGCATATTGTTCTGCTGGAAGACCAAATGCGTCCCATCCCATTGGATGAAGAACATCATACCCCTGCATACGTTTCATACGTGATAAAATATCCGTTGCTGTGTAGCCCTCAGGATGCCCAACATGAAGCCCTGCTCCTGATGGATATGGAAACATATCAAGCGCATAAAACTTTGGTTTATCTTCCGAGTCAGATGTGGCGAATGTTTTATGTGTCAGCCAATAATCCTGCCACTTCTTTTCAATTTCCCGATGCTGAAAACTCAATGTGAAAACCTCCTTTAATATGTACGGCTTTATCTGCTTAGATGACCACTGCAAGAATTCAGATTTTTCTAAAATCAACAAAAAACCCTCATCCCTGAAAAGGGACGAGAGATTTTTTGTTTCCCGCGGTACCACCCTTGTTAGCGTAACTTACTGTTCATACGCTCACTTAATATCTTTAACGCAGACATGCGACAGAAGCTTTAACGCAACTGCAACTCTGAGGCGAGTTCAGAAGCAGATTTGATTGACTTTCACCAGCCGTCAATTCTCTAAAGACAAATACTGCTTTCCTACTACTCCTCTTCACTGTTCTTATCGTAACCGTCATCTAAGTAGTATTTTATAGAATTATGATCATAAGTGCAAGCAGGTTTGTATACAATGGGAATGTACCCTAGACTAGGGTAAAGTAGAGGATATTATTCGTGTGGAGATCGGTTATGACGGTTGGAGTCTGCATCCTGTGAACGCTGTTCTCTGACAAAATCGAAGCTTCGCAGAACTGCTTCTCCTCCGTAACCTGAAATAATTGATAAGATGACCAAGTGCAGACTAGAATCGGGATTTGAGGATAAGACAAGCAGCGTAGCGGCAATCATCCCAACGAGCCAATCTTCAATAAACCCTAGATAAATAAACTTTTTTGTCATTCTGGGCTTCTCTAGCCTGCCTTTTTTCTTTACGTGACCGAGAATGCCCATGACCCCTCCAATGGCGCAAGCAATAATGACTTGTTGCAGCATTTTCATCACCTTCCTAAAGCCCTTAGAATAGTAAAGCGACTTCAGGCTGTCCAGCCCCCTGTAATGCCATTCTGCTGTTCCGTCATAATCCATGTAAAAGGTCTATTCTCTCTAACGAAGAAAAAAAGCTTGTTTCTTCCATTATATGTGAATGACCCAAAAACAACTTGATGCATTGGAATCATTTTTACCTAATTCATATTAACTATTTCTGTCATTTTATGAATTATGAGTAATTGATCCCTTCTTTTTCTAATGAAAAGTCTCCTTACTTATTCTATTCTAATGGAGGACAAACTATGATGACAAATTTAACAAAGCGTTTGCAATCATTGAAACAGAACATATGTTATGTTACGTTTATAAGGAATTGGTTTGGTTGAAAAAACCATTCTACATGTCTGATAGTAGCAGCAAAGGAGGGTAATATGGTCAGCTCGAATATCTTCGGCTTGCAAAAACAGCTTGAACTCATAAAAAAAGCGCTAGATCATGCGCGGATTGGTGTTGTCATCACAGACCCTTCTTTAGAGGATAACCCTATCGTTTATGTGAATCATGGCTTTACACAAATGACTGGATACAAACCAGATGAGATTCTTGGGCGTAATTGTCGATTCCTCCAGGGGAAAGACACAGATCAAGAGCAGCTTGCTCTAATACGTCATGGAATACAACACAAAACACCTATTACCACACAGCTCAAAAATTATAAAAAAGACGGCACTTTTTTCTGGAATGAACTCAATATAGATCCTCTATACATTGAACAAGATGACAAAACATTTTTCGTTGGCTTTCAAAAGGATATTACGAAACAGAAAGAATATGAACAGCTCCTAGAAGATTCGTTAAAGGAAGTCACCTCTCTTTCGACGCCAATCGTCCCAATCAAAAATGGTGTGTCCGCCCTTCCACTCATCGGAACATTATCTGAAGAACGCTTTGATGCCATTGTCGCGAAGTTAACTTGTATATTAGATGATTCAAAGGATGATTATTTAATTGTCGATCTTTCTGGTTTAATCGATGTCGATGATTCCGTTGCAGCACGAATTTTCAAGCTGCATCACCTTCTGAACTTAACTGGAACGGAACTGATCATCACTGGGATCAAACCACAGCTCGCGATGAAAATGAAAGACTTGGATACAAATTTACAGAATACGATTACTTATTTGACAGTCAAAGAAGCAATTAAAGAATTGCCATTAGCTGAAAACCCTGTGTAAACAGGGTTTTTCAGATTGTTGACAAAGGGCTAAAATGAACTTTATTTTAGCCCTTTGTCTTCTTTACAGCGTGAACTGAAAACCTTTGCAGTCTAGGAAGGACGAGTACCGGCGCGGAGCGAATTTGACATTCGTGAGCACCGGCACGCAGGACTGCGGGAGAATGCGAGGGTTTGTCTACACGCTGGAAAACCCTGTGTAAACAGGTTTTTTTAGTTGAATCGCTCCCCAAAATGGAAAAATGAGGTATGATAGGGGTAAATAGCGATTTAGGGGGGGCTGCTAGATGATGATGTTACTCATCATAGGTCTTTTATGTGTTTGTTTCGCCATAGGATATGCCGTCAATTTCTTCTTACTCAAACAGCAAAACCAACCAATTTTTTCAAAGAAACTCTTTTATCCTTTTTTGATCATTGGTCTTGTTTTGTCGATGATGTCATTACCGTTTGCCGTCACAGGTGCTCAGAAAGCACAAGCAGATCCATCTTCTGAACAGCTGCTCAAGGATCAAAAACAATTAGCATCTGACATTTCTCGTCTAAAGGAAGATAAAGAGACACTTACGGCCACTTTAAAAGACGTGACAAACGAAAAAGAAGAGCTGTCCAAGAAACTAGAAAACATCACCTCAGAAAAGAAAACAGTCAAACAACAAGAAAAAACCATTCAAGCGCTTGAAAAGAAAATAGACAAACTCACCTCCACCAACGAAACACTCAAAAAAGAAAACAAGAACGGAAACAAAGACACTCAGTCCTCGGCCGTCCAGCGCTCTGCGCCTAAGGATGATGGATCGAATACTGGCGGTCATGAGTCACAAAAAGAAACAAAAAATGAATCGGCTGCCTGTAACATTAAAGGAAGTGTCAACGGCATATATCACACGCCGAGCAGCAGATACTACACACGAACAAAACATGTGACCAAAATGTTCTGCTCCGTAGAAGAAGCAGAGCGTGCAGGATACCGAGCACCTAAGCAATAGCCATTTTTCTAAGAGCAAAAACCTCCTGTCAGCCAGCTAAAGGCACAGGAGGTTCTTTTTTTAATTTTCTCTTCTTAATGCTGTTAATACATTCGTTTTCGTTGCCTTACGTGCTGGGTTGAGTCCAGAGATAATCGCTACCCCTGCGCTAATCACTGTTGCAGTGATCACAAGGCTTAGCGGAATATAGGAGAAGGTAATCGAGAATTGATCGCTTGCCCCTCCCTCAGACATGGAAGACAAAATGGCTGGAATGATGAAGTTCACTGCAAAACTAATCACATACGAGATGATAATCCCGATGATCGATCCAATCACCCCAATATAAGCACTTTCCATGAGGAACATCCTCTTAATAATAGAAGGATTCGCACCAATGGCTTTCATGATCCCAATTTCTTGTGTCCTCTCTGTTACCGCCATTGTCATCGTATTGAAAATGCCGATCGCAGAAATAATGACCGCAATACATCCGACAAAAATAAGTCCAATTTTGAAGACCGTAAAGAACATATCCATTCCTTCAAGCTGGTTCGTCACAGAAATGACTTGATAGCCGTCATCTGTCAGCTTATCCGTCAGTGCACCAACATTGTCGAATTTGTCTGCATAAACAGAAGTCATTTTCTCAACATTTCCTGCTTCAGGAGACAGGTCGAGTATTTGACCAAATTCTTTTTCATAAGCATTCGGAATAAGAATTTTATGATCCTGCTGCCACTCTAAATTCGGTTTTTTCAACACGCCGACTACACGGAAATCAAACGTCTTTTCTTCCACAACTTCATTTTCTTCATTAAGCTTTGGCACTTTGATTTGAATGACTTTGTTTAAAATCTCCTTCGTATAGCCTTTTGGCTCTTTCGGTGATTCTTCACCATTTGACGTCTGATTCATTTCTTTTTCATAGGCTGCACGTTCTTTTTCCGTCCACAGCTGCTCTGCCATATGATACCCAACGACAATTTCGTTTGCTGATGTTGGGACTTTCCCTCGGTCTAGCTCAAGACCTGCTTCTTTTTCTTCTTTCATATCTGTCAGAGCTGCCTGCGTTTCAGTTGAGCGGTCATCGAGCTCGACGTTAACCGATGGATTGATTGCCGTTCTGGCGACGACAGATTTCACATGATCATATGTCTTTAAATCATCAACCTTGACGTCGCCTTTTTCTTTGCCTAACACTTTAATTTCTGTAATGATTTGTTGTTTCATGATTTCATCTTGAGCCGATTTTTGCAGACCAAAACCGACAGATGCAAGTACGATTAAGAAAGAGCATGCCATTGTCGTTGCAAGAATGGTCATAAACACACGCAATCTATTTTTCTTCATATTTCTTCTGATGAATTTGACCTGATCTCTAAACTTCAATGGACTGTTCCCCTTTCTTTAATACACCATCATGAAGCTGGAACGTTGTGTCTGCGATAGAAGCAACTTCATCGTCATGTGTAATGATGACAAATGTAATCCCTTTTTCACGATTGAGCTGCTGGATAAAGGCTAGTATTTGCCCTTCTGTTTCTGAATCGAGACTGCCTGTCGGTTCATCAGCTAAAATAATAGATGGATTAAGGATCAAGGCTCTTGCAATACTCACACGCTGCTGCTGTCCACCTGACAGTTCATTGGGATAATGTCCAGCGTGATGTTCAAGACCAACTCGTTTCAGCATTTCCTTTACTTTCACTTTTCGCTCAGACGACTTCACACCTTTTAAAGTGAGCGGAAGTTCCACATTTTCAAACGTTGTCAAACTTCCGATCAATTGAAAGCTTTGAAAGATAAAGCCAAAATGATCTAACCGAAAGTCTGCCCACTCTTTTTCATTAAAGCCGGTCACATTGGTGCCATCAACGATAATTTGTCCCCTCGTTGGTGAAATATATCCAGATATTAAATTCAATAAAGTCGATTTCCCCGAACCGCTTCGCCCAACGATACAAGCAATATCGCCTCTTTTAATAGACAAGTCAATGTCTTTGAGCACAGGAATTTCGTTCTCTCTGCCCTTTTTACCAATTTTAAACACATGATCTAACGATTGAATTTGAATCATCTCTGCTCCCCTGCTCTCTGTTTATCTTTTTCTATAGATTAAGAAATAACTCGTAAGCGCACCTACAACTCCACCGATTACCATGCCGGCGATATAACCAAACATGGAATTGTCTGAAGAAAATCCAACCCAGCCAAATCCTAGAACACCGAAGACAATGACCAATATCTGAATGGGCCGGTCGATCGTTCGATAAAGAAAGAAGCGACCATTTCGTTCGATTGGATGTTTCATAAAGCTCAATAAGCCAATTAGATAAAACAACACCATCATGACAATAGGTATAATGAATTCTTCACCCGTAAACCAAAGAGGATAATCCGATTGGAAAGGGTCAGTTGTAATGTAAGTAATTGGAGACATGGGCGAAATCAAATAAGTAAAGCTTTTATCTACCCAGCTACCGCTTGTCTTCAAGATAAACTCTAAATGAACCATCGGTAATCCAAAAACTAAAAAGGGTAAGATAGCTGTGCTGAACCCAACGATTGCTTGAGAAATGGAACTTCCGGTTAAAGTACCAGCTGCAAAAAATAGACTATAAAACATCAAGGAAGACACAAGGGAAACGAAATAACCGCTATGCAATCCTGGTGTCTCTAGTGGATTAAGTCCTAAAATAAGTAAATAAGTGAGAACATATGAGACAGCATGAACAACTACAATGATTCCAGTGCCTAAGAAAAACTTTGTGTGATAAATTGTACTTCTGCTAAACGGCAATGATAAGGTAAAATCCATTTGCCCTTTATTTCTCTCAACTCCTAGCTGAATCACAGCAAAAAAGAGCCCCATTAACCAAGAAAGGGAGAGAAACGCATCTGTTTTAAAGATATAAGAAAAACGTGGTGAATCAACGATACAGGTTGTATCCTTTAGACATGTTTCAAAAGACGAATACTCCATTAAGAATAAAAAGGGCGTCGCAAGCGTTGCAACAAGCATCACTAAAATGAATGTCAGCTCAGACTGCTTCCATTCCTTATATAACAATGGCCGCTTTACCATCTGCGTTTCCCTCCAAACTTCGCAATGAATACTTCTTCTAAATTCACAGGCAGTTCATGCCAGACTTTTGGTTCAAGCGATTTCAAATACTCTTTTGCCTCTTCATCTGTTTTGAGTACAAGTGCTGTATAGAACACACCCGCTTGATCTAAAATCGCAACGCCTTTTTTTCGAATACTTAAGTTCATATCCTCTTCAAATGCCATTTGGATTTTGACATAGTCATTCTTTAATTCATCTAAATCCATGACACTTGTGAGCTGATTTCCTTCTAAAAACCCGATTCGATTGCACATACGCTCAATATCCTCTAAGCGGTGAGATGTAATTAAAATCGTCGTTCGTCGATCTGCCACTTCATCAATCATCAGCTGAAGAACGTCATTTCTCGTGACCGCATCAATCCCATCTGTCGGCTCATCTAACAAAATGACCGCTGGTTTGATGGCAAAACTTAAAATGAGGGACAGCTGTTTCTTTAAACCTGTCGATAACTCACGGTATTTCACTTTCTCCGGAATCTCATATCGGTTCACAAGCTCATTGGCATATGTCACGTCAAACTTTGGATACAGTTGTTTTAACAGCTTCACAAGCTGTCCATAATTGTACCTGTCAAAGTAAGGATTTACGACCGGCATATACACAATATTTTGCTTGACTAACGGGTGGTCTTTGACGAGTACATCTTTGAAATAAATCTCTCCTTCATCTGGAAGAAGAATTTGCTGAATCAATCTGAGAAGTGTTGTTTTGCCTGACCCGTTACGGCCGAGCAAACCGAAGATCTCTCCTTCGCCTATCTTGAAGGAAACATCGCTGAGTACTTCACGTCCATTTAATTTCTTTGATACATTTCTAACCTCAATCAACTTGTTTCCCTCCTTTTAGACTTGAGCCGATCTCTTCTAACCACACCTTGAGTTGATGAATATCAATACCGGCATAATGAGCCTCAATCATGAGCTGCCTTAATTGCTCCTTCATCTCTACCACCTTCCCTTCATTCAGCTTTGACTGCGCACCTTCTGTCACATACGTTCCGCGGCCTCTTAACGTTTCAATAATCCCTTCCCGCTCCAGCTCTTTATACGCTTTGCTAACGGTGTTTGGGTTGGCGATAATAATGGTGGCCAGCTCTCTCACAGAGGGCAGTTTGTCACCTGGCTTCACCACGCCTTTTAAGCACAAAATTTTCATCTGCTCAATGATTTGTTCATATATGGGTGCAGCGCTTCGTGGATCTATTTGAATCATGATGGCTCCCTCTTTCCTCATTCATGCTTTTGCAGTCCTATCGTTTGATCCTGTCCTTGCATTAAAGGGACCGAATTTTTAATTAAATCGTTTTGAACTTCAAAACCAATGAAAACGAGAACGAAAAAAAATGTACATGCTAACACAACAGCCAGCACCATCCACTTCAAATTGATTGGTTTTTTTTCTTTTTTCATGGTTAAACACCTTTCTTCACTTTTAAGTGTCTAAAGTGTATTAGTTGATGTAGTACACTTAATACAATATAGACACTCGATCGAAAAGTCAATCACCTTTCGAAAAAATAAAAAACAGATCCTTAAAAGAAGGATCTGTCAGATTGTTGACAATGGGCTAAAATGACCTTTATTTTAGTCCTTTGTCTTCTTTTCAGCGTGACTTGAGAACCTTTGCAGTCTAGGAAGGACGAGTACCGGCGCGGAGCGAATTTGACATTCGTGAGCACCAGCACGCAGGACTGACAAAGAATGCGAGGGTTTGTCTACACGCTGAACAGATCCTTAAAAGAAGGATCTGTTCTCATTCGTTATCGTATGAAATACCTAAAATCATTTGATTTTGCAGACTTTGAATTTGAACACGTGTCCTGTCCAAACGCTCTCTTTGTTGATCATTGGCGACATCTTTTAATTTTTCTAATTCATTCACCGCATCCTCAAGCATGAGCTGCGCTTTCGAAAATTCTTCTTCGTTATAATGCTCTTGGCGAGAGCTCAAATCAAATTGTTCACTTGCAAACTCAAGAGTCTCAGTGCTTTTTTGCACAAATTCATCAATTGATTTTCTTGTTGCCATCTTGCAATCCCTCCATTTCATCATCGCTCCCGCCTATTTTGCCCACGTAAAGCTTTTTCACTAAAGAAAATGTTGGACAGATTCAATTGTTCTCTTTCGTGATTTTTGTTAAACTTTTAGGATGCCTATTATTATGCAAGGAGGTTACTGACTTGGATCAGCATAACCCTTTTTTATATTCAAACAGCGAAAAACGTTATCACACATGGAATTATCATTTGCGTGAACACTTTGGTCATAAAGTGTTCAAAGTCGCTTTAGACGGCGGCTTTGACTGCCCAAACCGTGATGGTACTGTCGCACATGGCGGCTGTACATTTTGCAGTGCCGCGGGGTCTGGTGATTTTGCAGGAAATCGGGCAGATGATCTCATCACTCAATTTAATGAAATCAAGGACCGGATGCATACCAAATGGAAAGACGGAAAATACATGGCGTATTTCCAAGCCTATACAAACACACATGCGCCGCTTCCTGTTCTAAAAGAAAAATACGAAACCGTCATGAATCTGGATGGAGTCGTTGGCTTATCCATTGCCACAAGACCCGATTGTCTGCCAGATGACGTGGTGGAATATTTAGCTGAATTAAACGAACGAACGTACCTATGGGTTGAACTTGGTCTACAAACTGTACATGAGCGAACAGCTATGCTCATCAACCGTGCCCATGATTATGAATGCTACGTAGAAGGTGTACAAAAACTTCGAAAACACGGGATTCGTGTCTGCTCGCATATCATCAACGGCCTGCCTCTTGAAAACCGGGACATGATGATGGAAACAGCAAAAGCTGTCGCTGATTTAGATGTGCAGGGAATTAAAATTCATCTGCTTCACCTTTTAAAAGGAACACCTATGGTGAAGCAATACGAGAAAGGCAAGCTGGAGTTTTTAAGCCAAGAGGAATATGTTCAGCTTGTTTGTGATCAGCTGGAGATTCTGCCGCCAGAAATGATTATTCATCGTATTACAGGCGATGGTCCTATTGAATTAATGGTGGGTCCAATGTGGAGTGTAAATAAGTGGGAAGTGCTTAATGCCATTAATGCTGAGCTTGAAAGACGTAACAGCTACCAAGGCAAACGTTTCGTCAGATTGGAAGAAGCGGCAAAATGATTTTAAAACGGATGCTCCCTTTTAGTAAAGAGCTGTTAGAACGCGCATGCCAAAAAGGTGATATTGTCATTGATGCAACGATGGGAAATGGCCATGATACACGCTATTTAGCTGACCTTGTCGGAAAAGATGGACAAGTTTTCGCATTCGATGTTCAGAAGGAAGCCATTGAGCAAACAAGCAACAGGCTTGGTGAGCAATATCCTTACGTTCACCTTATCCACGACGGACACGAAAAAATGGCTGCCCATCTGCCAGCAGATGCTTATGGTCAAGTATCCGCTGCAGTATTCAATCTTGGGTACTTACCAGGAGGCGATAAAACCGTCACGACTCAGGCTCATACGACCATTGAAGCCATCAAACAGCTCCTTGACTGGCTGAAACCCGGCGGTCTGATCGTTCTTGTGATTTACCACGGTCATCCTGAAGGAAAAAAAGAAAAAGAAGTACTTCTTGATTATTGCAGATCACTCCATCATGAAGAAGTACAAGTGTTATCTTATCAATACATGAATATTCATAACGACCCGCCCTTTGTGGTAGCTATTGAAAAAAAGCTCAAATCCTAAATGGATTCGAGCTTTTTATTTTCTCAAAGGAAAGAGCCAATCTTGAATTACTCAGCGTATTGGTCGATGATCTCTTCCAGCACCGATTCAAGCTCTTGTGCACCTTCAAGCTCTGATTGGCTGAAGCGGACGCGTACAAGCTGTTCTCCGTCATTATACATCTCTTCCAGCCAGCCTCGCAGTCCTCTTGCTCTGCGGTCGACTTCGAGGATAATGTCTAAGCCCTCTTCGTCCATAAGGAAAATAAGCTCTAATTCATCAAGTAATTCGCCATAATAGTCTGATACCGGTATGAACTCAAATTCTTGGACAAACGGAAGGCGGCGGCTGAAGTAAGGCGCTTGTTCACAGTCTGCTTCATGAAGACGAAAGCCTAGATTTTCGACAGCTTCCAGCACACGTTTCATCCAAGGATGTGCTTGCACGAAAATGCGGTCGTGATCTGATTTATCAATACCCCCTTGGATATCAAGGTCTGTCACTACAGCAACCTCTACTTTTCCTACTGTGATTGGTGTATCAATAGGGAGGATAAACGAGAACGGAAATTGATGCTCTTCCCCTGGCTGAATGGTAAATGATTCAGTCACCCTTACAGAATGAAGGGTCGTGTCTTTTCGCTGCTCTTCATCATCTTTTACAATGCTGTACCATGTATTAAGCTTTACATCAATAAAGCGGATATCTTGAGAGACTTTCCCGCCCTTTACATGGACTGTTCCCCTTACTTCTTCTCCCGGTTCATATGCCTCTTTCTCCAAAATAGTATCTACTTTCGCCGCACCAATTCCTACACTTGCTGCAAACTTTTTAAAGAATGACATGCTCGATCTTCCCCTTTTTCATATTTTTCAACAAATATACGTAAGAAGGAGGAAAAAGGACTCATTTAATCGATACTTTTTTCCTACTATTCGTACACTAAGAATTATATCGGCAGCAAATGAGAGGATTGTACTAGGGAAAGTTTGACTAGTTAGCTGTCCATCACCTCGTGTAAAATGAACAAATGTTACTCACGAGCGCCTGTTGCTAGACCGTACAAAACAAAAAAGCTTGTAGAGAAAAACATTGTTTTCCCTACAAGCCGAGCTCACACCCTGCTGAATTTAAACTTATTTATGACGATTTCATCCAAGGCATTTTCTGATAGGTCCGATAGGCTCTGCCGTTGATATAGAAAAAGAAGGACGTTTTCCCGCTCGATTTAATGAGCCGCTTTGCCAGCTTGTTCATCTCTTTTTGAGCTGTCACTTTTTCATCAGACAAATAGACCGCCAGTAACCCTCTATTGATTAGTTTATGAAAGTTCTCATGCGGAATGCCTTTCAGCTGTTCATCCGCTTTTTCAATAAAATGCTGAAGTCTGTCCATCATCTCATGATGAGAATTGTAGTATGAGCAAAAATTCAGATCGCCCTCAAGCCGGTCCTCTTCTTGATCAATTAAATAGTCCAATAAAATGTGCAGCCCTTGGATATAAGGGAAATAGCTTTCGTAAATTTGCTTCGCTTGTTTCTCTGTAAAATCAGGCTGCAGTGCATAAGCCACAAGACAGAAAATGCCCAGCGTTGATCCTGCACATGCGGAAAACTCATACCATTCCATTTCCGGCAAATCCTTTTCATATTGGCGGAACCATGACTCTAGTCGAGGCACACGTTCATGAGGAACCACATGCTTATGTACTTGTAAATCACTATAGTAATCACACAGCGTGTGCAGATACGGCTGAATGATCGGATAATGCGCTAAGCGTGACAGCACGTCCTGACAGGTTTTGACAAGCGCATGCAGATACCCGTGATCCTCTTGCTCATCACGGAATTGATAATACGGCTTGAGTTCCGCATGAATATCAAGCGCATCCCTCATTGCTTGATGCAGCATATGAAAATCTTTTGGATCAAGCGACGTACTGCGGTCGCAGAGGTTATCTAAGTAATCACTAATTGTTTGGTACGCCACAATGAATTCAATACATGTTTCTTTCGCTTCACCTGCTAGAAGAGATAAAATCCCCCCGCCTTCACAGTGAAAGGTTTTACTGGATATGCTCGCTAGTGCCTGCGTTCTCAGTTCTTCGTTTTCAATCTTTTCTGCATGAGCCCGCCACTTTTTAAGCTCCTGATGAACTAGCGGAAAAATCTCTTTATACACCTTCGTCATCAGTGCAAAAGGACGTTCTGGTACTGACAATTCAATCCACCCCCAACTTAAGCTCACAATCAAATATACTGATCTGTAAAGGCTCTTGCTGCCTTAAACACATCTTCACGTTCGGGCTCATTAAAAATTTCATGATACAGCCCTTCCCATTCACGATATGATTTATTATATGATTCAATGCCGTTGAACCATTTGATTACCCTCGTTTTATCTACGATCTTGTCATCGCCTGCCTGCATTAAGAGGAGGGGAATCGACCGAAAGACATTCGTTGGCTGCATCGCCGCATCAATATTTTTCACAAGCTCTCGATACCAGCGAACCGACACCTTTGTCACATAAAGTGAATCATTGGAATCTGCCTCAATGACATCCTGATTCCGTGTGGCTAGTTCAATTGACAGCCCAGACTCGACTTTAAACGACGGCGCCAGCACATTTAGCCCTTTTGACGCAAAATCCATCAGCTTCTTCGGTTTAAATTGCAGACCTAAACAAGGTGATGATAAAATAAGGCCATCAATCTTCGTATGGGTATACTGCTTGAACCACTCAATTGAAATGAGCCCACCCATGCTATGCCCAAGTAAAAATGTCGGAAGTCTGAACGACTTCGCATGTTCAATCCATTCATCTACTGTATCAATGTATTCTTGAAAAGAGCGAATGTGGCCTCGCGCACGTGTCGATGTCCCTTGTCCAGGCAGGTCACCCATGACAACGTGATAGCCTGCATTTCGCCACATTTCGATCAGCCATTTATATCGGCCATGATATTCACTAGCACCATGTACAATCACAATTGTACCAACTGGTCTTTCAGCATGCCAAGTCCACAAAGTAAACACCTCACATTTGTTGTATTAGGAAAGGAAGTCGAAAAAGTGATTTATCCATATCATCAGTTTACACCTGAGATTCATGACTCGGTCTTTGTCGCAGATAACGCCACCATTACGGGCGATGTCACCATTGGAGAATATTCGAGCATTTGGTTCCAAACCGTCATTAGAGGCGATGTAGCTCCTGTAAGAATTGGAAAAAACGTCAACATTCAAGACTTGTCCTGTCTGCATCAAAGTCCTGGAAAAACACTTCTTATTGAAGATGGTGCTACCATTGGACACCAAGTGACATTACATAGCTCTATCATTCGACAACATGCCCTCATTGGCATGGGGTCCATTATTCTCGATGGTGCGGAAATTGGCGAAGGTGCCTTTATCGGTGCCGGCAGTCTTGTCCCGCAAGGAAAAGTCATCCCAAAAGGCACACTCGCTTTTGGCCGTCCAGCCAAGGTTGTTCGACTGCTAACAGATGAAGATATCCAAGACATGGATCGTATCCGTAGAGAATATGTAGAAAAAGGACAATACTATCGTTCCCTTTTATCGCGTTAACATCATACGTGTATCTTCACTTTATCATGTTTTTTTCAGGATATTAAGCAATAACTGTGAAGCGCTTGTTATTTTACCCGTTTACACCACTTTCTATCATGACAAAAAAGGTTTTCAGCACAAAGCTGAAAACCTTTTTTCATTAACTAAAGATCACTTCTTTCGGTTGATGATTCAACTGCTCTGGCTCAATACTGCGTTCCACATAAATACTATGCCAGATCATAAAGACGAGGACTGTCCAAATCTTACGGCTATGATCTGCTTTCCCCGCACAATGGTCATTTAATAACTCAAGAACATATGCCTTGTTAATGTATTCATCTGTTTGACTGTTTTGAATGATATCCTTCGCCCAAGCGTTCATCTCATTTTTCAGCCAATGGCGAATCGGAACAGGGAATCCTAGCTTTTTACGATTCAACACATGGTCTGGTACAATGCCTTCTGCTGCTTTACGCAACAGATATTTCGTTGTGCCATCTTTTGTTTTCAGCTCTTCTGGAATTTTAGAAGCCGCTTCAAATACAACCTTATCAAGGAATGGGACACGAAGCTCTAGAGAGTTCGCCATCGTCATCTTATCTGCTTTCAGCAAGATATCCCCGCGCATCCACGTATGAATATCAACATATTGCATTTTGTTAATATCACTGTAGCCTGCACTTTCCTCGAAGTATGTTTTCGTTACGTCACGATACGTGATGTTCGGATCATACTGTTTTAAGAGGTTTTTCTTCACTGGCTCTTCAAAGATTTTCGCATTACCAATATAGCGTTCCTCTAACGGCGTACAGCCCCGAACGATAAAGCTCTTCCCTTTCATTCCTTCTGGCATGATACGAGCCAGACGAAGAAGAAACTTTTTCAACATGGTTGGAACCGATTCGAATGGCTTTAAAGAAAGAGGCTCACGATAAATATTATATCCACCGAACAGCTCGTCTGCTCCTTCACCAGAAAGAACAACTGTCACTTGTTTTTTCGCTTCTTTTGCCACGAAATACAATGGAATCGCCGCTGGATCAGCCAAAGGATCATCTAAATGCCAGACGATCTTCGGAAGCTCGTTCATATATTCCTCAGGGGAAATGACAGCGCTAAAGTTTTGTAAGCCCAGCTTATCAGCTGTCTCCTTTGCCACATCCACTTCACTGAAACCGTCCTGCTGGAAGCCAACAGAGAATGTCTTCAGCTCAGGATGAAATTCCTTTGCGACCGACACGATGAAAGAAGAATCAATCCCGCCTGATAGGAATGAACCAACAGGCACATCACTTCTCATGTGTACTTTTACAGAATCATAGATGGCATCACGTACTTCTTCGATTAGTTTCTGCTCTTGTGTTTGTTCAGGCTTGAATTGGACTTTCCAGTATGTCTTAAATTCAATGTCTTGGCCAGGGCGCAGTGTAAACTGGTGACCCGGCTCCACTTTGTGCACCTTTTGATCAAGTGTATTTGGCTCAGGAACGAACTGGAAGGACATATATTGCTGCAAAGCGGTCTCATCAAATAGGATGTCCTCCTTCACAGCCATTAAGCTTTTGCGTTCAGAAGCAAAGTACACTTGCTCATCCATTTGTGTAAAATAGAGCGGTTTAATTCCAAAAGGATCTCTTGCGCCGTATAATAACTGCGCTTCTTTATCCCAAATTAAAAAGGCAAACATTCCGCGAAGCTTAGATGCTGCTTCTTCTTTATAGTTACAATATGTGGCAAGAAGTACTTCCGTATCAGAATCTGTGCTGAACGTATAGCCTTTTTTCACAAGCTCTTCCTTCAGCTCCACATAGTTATAAATTTCTCCATTGAAAATAATCCAATATTTTTCATTTTCATAAGAAAGCGGCTGCTTTCCGTGCTCCACATCTATAATACTTAAACGTCTAAATCCAAATCCTACATGCTCATCATGAAAGTAACCCTCATCATCCGGACCACGATGAACGATGAGACGATTCATTTGTTTAATTAACTCTTCCTGCTCAGTAGTTTCGGACAATGGACGGTGATTAAATACACCAACAAACCCACACATATTATTGCCTCCACGTTATGTTATTTCTTAAAAGTAGACCTATAATTAGACCGTATTTTGTCTAATTTCGTTTCACATTTTTAGCTTTTTGTAGAATTTTTTTAATCAAAAGGAAAACCGCTTAAAATAAGCGGTTTTGTATGTTGTTATTGTCCTAAGGCTTCCTGACGAAGCAAGTCGGCTTTATCTGTTTTTTCCCATGGAAGATCCAAGTCATGACGGCCAAAGTGTCCGTATGCAGCTGTTTGTTTATAGATTGGACGACGCAAGTCAAGCATTTTAATAATGCCGGCCGGACGAAGATCAAAGTTTGCACGAACCACTTCAATTAATTTTTCTTCAGACGCTTTTCCTGTTCCAAACGTATCAATTGAAATTGAGACTGGCTGTGCAACACCAATTGCATAAGCAAGCTGTACTTCACAAGAATCTGCAAGACCTGCTGCTACGATGTTTTTCGCTACATAGCGAGCCGCATATGCTGCTGAACGGTCAACCTTCGTTGCATCCTTCCCAGAGAAAGCACCGCCTCCGTGACGAGCATAGCCTCCGTACGTATCAACAATAATTTTACGTCCAGTTAAACCAGCATCCCCTTGAGGTCCACCAATCACGAAACGGCCTGTTGGGTTAATGAAGTACTTTGTCTCTTCATCAATAAGTTCACTTGGAACGACAGGACGAATGACATGCTCTTTTAAGTCGCTTTGAATTTGTTCAAGCGTCACTTCTGGTGCATGCTGTGTAGAAATAACGACTGTGTCAATACGAACCGGTTTGTTTTGTTCATCATATTCAACGGTTACTTGTGTTTTTCCGTCAGGACGAAGGTATGCAAGTGTTTCATTCTTGCGTACTTCTGTTAAACGACGAGATAATTTATGCGCTAGTGAAATCGGCAGCGGCATCAGCTCTTCTGTTTCGTTGTTTGCAAAACCAAACATAAGGCCTTGGTCACCTGCACCGATTGCATCAAGTTCTTCTTCAGTCATTGTACCTTCACGTGCTTCAAGCGCTTGGTCTACACCTTGTGCAATATCAGCAGACTGTTCATCAATTGATGTAAGAACCGCGCATGTTTCCGCATCAAACCCATATTTCGCACGTGTATAGCCAATTTCCTTAATCGTGTCACGTACTGTCTTTGGAATGTCGACATAAGTAGACGTTGTAATCTCACCGCTTACTAATACGAGACCGGTTGTTACAGAAGTTTCACAGGCAACACGTGCATTAGGATCTTTCTTTAAAATTTCATCCAAAATGCTGTCTGAAATTTGATCACAGATTTTATCCGGATGTCCTTCCGTCACTGATTCTGAAGTAAATAAACGACGATTTTGACTCATAATGGCTATTTCCTCCTGTACAAGACCACACCATCCCAAGATGAGGCCTCCAATATGATACGGAACTCGTTCCCTCTTATATTTCAAAACGTTTATATTAGAGATGTTATTGGCAATTTGTTCATATGATATCCCAAAAATAAAAAAACCATTTCCTTCATTGCGAGGAAAGGGTCTGAGATCGCATGCCTTTCACTCTTATCGCTCAAGGTGTTTTGTACCTTGCATCAGGTTAGCACCTTGGTTTCTCAGCATGTTCATGCCTTTTTCATAAGAAACCGGTTGCTGGGCTTCGTCGGGCCTGTCCCTCCACCAGCTCGGGATAAGAGTATCCGTTCAATAAGATATCTTATCTTAAACCCTTGCGTCATGTCAATGCTTCATAGGAATTATCTCCCCTCTTTTTTTACCTCATCTTTCACATCACCAAAAAGCATATTTTCATAGCAGAAATGAAAAAACACACACAAAAATATTTAAATAGTATAGACTATTATTATCAATGTGTTATACTAATCGAAACAAAAACAAATTCAACGGTAAAGGAAGGGTTTTTTATGAACTCAGTGGATTTAAAAGAAGATTTGCAGTCATTGCTCTCATTAGAAAATACGCACCAAAATTTATCTGTTCCGAAACTTGTTGAAAAGATTTTGGCACGTCATGAAGGCGTTTTAACTTCAACAGGTGCTGTCCGCGCGACAACTGGTGCCTACACTGGACGTTCGCCTAAAGATAAATTTATTGTAAAAGAAGAAAGCTCTGCGCATAACATTGATTGGGGCACAGTGAATCAGCCGATCTCAAAAGACGCATTTGATCGTTTATATACAAAAGTTGTGTCATACTTAAAAGAACGTGATGAACTATTTGTCTTTGAAGGATTTGCGGGTGCTGACGAAAGATACCGTATACCCATTACAGTGGTAAACGAATTCGCATGGCACAATCTCTTTGCAAAGCAGCTATTCATTAGACCTGACGGATCAACACCATCATCAAATGAAAAGCCTTTTACCATCTTATCTGCTCCTCACTTTAAAGCAGATCCTGAAACAGATGGCACAAACTCTGAAACGTTTATTATCGTTTCTTTTGAAAAGCGTACAATTCTGATCGGTGGAACAGAGTATGCAGGAGAGATGAAGAAATCCATTTTCTCTGTCATGAACTACCTTCTCCCTGAACAAGATATTTTATCCATGCACTGCTCAGCTAACGTTGGTCAAGAAGGCGATGTCGCATTATTTTTCGGCCTTTCAGGGACTGGGAAAACGACGCTTTCTGCAAGTGCAAGCCGCAAGCTGATTGGAGACGATGAACACGGCTGGTCTAGCACTGGTGTCTTCAATATTGAGGGCGGATGCTATGCGAAATGTGTGAACTTAAGTGAGGAAAAAGAGCCGCAAATTTACAAAGCCATCAGCTTCGGATCCGTGCTTGAAAACGTGGTGCTGGATGAAGAAACACGTGAAGCGGATTATGATGACACATTCTTTACTGAAAATACACGGGCGGCTTACCCAATCGAAATGATTGATAACATCGTGAAACCAAGTATCGCAGGTCATCCATCTGCCATCGTCTTTTTAACAGCGGATGCTTTTGGTGTTTTACCTCCAATCAGCCGTTTAACGAAAGAACAGGCCATGTATCACTTCCTTAGCGGCTACACAAGTAAATTAGCAGGAACTGAGCGCGGTGTGACATCACCAGAAACGACATTCTCTACTTGCTTCGGTTCACCGTTCTTGCCACTTCCTGCTCACGTCTATGCTGAAATGCTTGGCAAAAAAATTGATGAGCATGGCGCAAAAGTATTCCTTGTGAACACAGGCTGGACTGGCGGCGGCTATGGTACGGGCAAACGAATGAACCTGGCTCATACAAGAGCGATGGTGCAGGCAGCCATCGAAGGCGATCTTGACAATGCTGAAATAATCACTGACGACATCTTTGGATTACACATCCCGCTTCATATTCCAGGGATGCCAGATGAAGTCCTTCAGCCTGCTAAAACATGGGCTGATCAAGAGGCTTACCGAGAAAAAGCCTACTTCCTTGCAAACGAATTTAAAAAGAATTTCAAAAAATTCAGCCATGCAGCAAGTGACATCGAAGCAAAAGGCGGACCACTCGTCTAATCAAAAGACAAAAGCTGAGGGGATCATTCCCTCAGCTTTTTTAATTCGTTGAATGCAATGATACAAGACGGTAAGTCACCTTCGTGACATCGTCTGACAGCTCGAGCTTTTCTACATGTGCTGTCCCTGTTTTTTCCCCGTCTTTCGTTTTGCGCACCTCAAGCGGAATATTTAATGGATAAATGCGGTACCCTTCCTTCATGAGCTCAAACACATTTTCTTCAATTCTTGTCTCTTTTCCTTTTGTGACAATCATTGTATTAAATTCAACAGGCATTCCCATAATGAAAATCCCCCTACTTTCTAAATTTCTTTCTACTGTTTATTTTACCACATTTCCGCCTTTACGGCTGTGCATCCATGTCGTCAGCCGTCTGACAATCTCCCGATTATGCTGCGGCGGGAAATAATGATTGTAGCCATGAAAATACCATGTTTCCACAGACTTGCCATGCTGACGCAGCGCATCTTCTAATAAATATGCATGCTCAATGGATACATTCTGATCCTGCTCTCCATGGATGATTAAGACAGGGGCTTCGATTTTGTCCACATCATTCAAAGGGGTTCGCGCCTCATATGCTTCTGGCACCTTGTGCGGCGGACCGCCTATCACGCGCTTCATCATTCTTCTCATATCCACACGTTCTTCGTAGGTGAGCTTCATATCACTTACACCGCCCCAAGTCACAAAGGAGGCGGCTTCCTGTTTCATTTCAACAGCGGTCCAAATGCCCATAATACCGCCACGGGAAAAACCAAAGATATGAATGCGATCCTGCTTCACCTTTTGATGATTTTTTAACAGATTAAAAGCCGCAAATGCATCTTTCCGATCCTCTCCGGCAAAGTCCTCGTTCCCTTCGCCTCCTTGATTCCCTCGGTAAAAAGGAGCAAAGACGACAAAGCCTTGCGCTGCAAATTGCACAATTCGGCCAGGTCTGACCATCCCCACATTTTTAATGCCGCCGCGTAAATACAAAAAACCGTCATAGAGACCTTCTCCGGCCGGTTCAGCGAGCAGCCCTTTCATCCGAAGTCCATCGGCCTCATATGTCACTGTATATAAGTGAATATGCGGATGGGGCGACGGGAACCTTCTTTTTTCCACAATCACTTGAATTCTCTCCTTTTCATTCGGTGTTACGTCAATTGCTTGATGATCGCTTCTGCAACAAGCTGACCTGATTTTGTCACCATCGGAGTACCGCCGCCTGGATGACTGGTGCCTCCAACAAACCAAAGCCCTTCAATATCCTTTGATTGATTATTGATACGGAAAAATGCCTGCTTGAACGAATTCGAAGACATGCCATAAATGGCTCCGTGATATGCTCCCGTTTTTTGCTGCAAATCAAGCGGGGTTTGAACCGCTTCATATTCGACAACCTGATCGATATCAAAGAGACCCTTTTCTTTTAGTTTCGTTTTGATATGCTGACGATACGTCTCCTTTAGCATGTCCCAATTTTGCTCTTTTGTCACATAAGGTGCATTGGCCAGGACAAACAGGTTGCTTCTTCCCGGTCCTCCGCTCAAGGCTGGCTCTGAATGGCCTGAATAACATATGTAAAGCGCCGGGTCCTGAGGGAGCTTTTTTTTCTGAAAAATATCCTTGAATTCTTGCTCATAATTCTCTGGAAAAAATACATTATGATGAGACAACTGTTCATAGACTTTAGGTATTCCAAGTAAAAGAACAAAGCCAGATAACGATGGTTCGATATTTGAAAGCTTTTGATTTAAAAAGCCAGGACGGTCTTTTTCATCAATCAAATGGCGATAGACAGTCAGTGCATCCGCTCCTGCAATGACTTGATCTGCCTCATACACCTGCTGATCTGTTTCAACCCCTTGGATTCGTTTATTCCTCACATGAATTTTATTTACTTGTTCATTGAGATGAATCTGGACGCCCAATTCCTTTGCGAGTGTCTCAAACGCCTCAACTAAACGATACGTACCGCCCTTTATTCCATAAATGCCTTTTTCCCCTTCTAAATACGCCATCATATTAAAAATAGCGGGAGCCTCGTAGGGTGAAGAGCCAATGTATGTTGCATACCGCCCAAACATCGCCAATGTATGAGGATGACGAAAATACTGACGAAGCAGGCGCTGAACGGATGTAAACGGTTTGACAGCAAGAAGTGCTTTCACCAGCTTAAGATCCGCTTTATCCTTCCAGGTCAATAACAAACGATTTAAAAACTGATCCTCCGCCATTTGGAAAAGCTTTTTTGAATTCTGTAAAAAGGCTCGGTATTGCTGCGCATCCTCAGGGCTAAATGCGGCAATTTGCGCTTCCATTTGCTCGATATTCGGCGTAAACTCGACCGTATGACCATCAGAGAATACATTTTTGGTCAGGGGAGAGATCGGATAAAATGTGACATAATCCTCCATCCGTCTCTGACAAGAGGTAAACACTTCTTCAAAATACGCCTTCATTGTAATGGTGCTCGGTCCTAGGTCAAAAGAGTAGCCAGCCCCTTGATGACGCTGTAATTTCCCGCCTAAAGCAGCTTCTTTTTCTAAAATGGTGACCTGAACCCCGCGTGACTGTAAGCGAATTGCCGCTGACAACCCGCCAAGTCCGCCGCCAATGATGATCACTTTTTTCATTCGTACCTTCTTCCTTTCCATTCATACCCTTCTTTTTTCAGTCCAATTTTCATAGAAGCAAAACCAATGGCGATCAGGCTCATGATACTTACCGGCAATAAAAAGGCCATCGTAGACGTTCTTCCATTTTCGATATCAATGACCGCTTTAATAGATACACCTAGCCCGTAGCAAAGAATGGCTAAACAGAGATTGACCACATCAAACTGAATGAGGGCGATAATGAAACAAATAACGGGAACCAAATAAAGCATTGTATATAAACAAAAGACACCGCTTAACAAAGCAATGCTCCGATTTACTCCAGGAAACAAATTTTTTCGATAGCCTTCCCACACTTCCTGTCCGCTCTCATACATTCTCATATAGACAAACGGATGAATACTCGCAAGTGTGAACGGAAAGCCCTTCGCTTTCACTCGTTTCGCCAAGGCCATATCATCAACGAGCGAATCCTTGATCGCTTCATGACCACCTATTTCGTGATAACAGTTCTTTTCAATCGCAATAAAGCCGCCATGAGCTGCGGCAAAAGCCGGGTTTTGAGATTTTCTGACCCATTTCACTGGCAGATGACACCCAATCGTAAACATCATCATAGGGACCACAAGATGCTCAAACGGTGTCCCTGTTTTTTGCTCTGGGAAGCCTGACAGCATTCCCGTTTTTTGCGTGCATAACTGCTTGTACACCGCCTCGATGGCTCCTTGTTTTAACCGGACATCTGCATCTAAAAATAACAGCCAGTCAGAAGATGCTGCCTCAGCTAGCTGAGAGCAAGCATAGGATTTACCAAGCCAGCCTCGCTTCAACACTTGACCTGACTGCACACGAATCCACGGATATTTCTCTGCGAAGCCCTCAGCAATTGCTCTCGTCTGATCTGTCGAATGATCATCCAGCACAATCAGCTCCTTCGGATAAAGATGCTGATCAACAATCGACTGAAGACACGCTTCCAGACGTTTTTCCTCATTTCTCGCTGGAATGAGGATCGATAATGAAATCGGTTCATCAGGCGAAAGAGACGCAGGCTTAAGCACAGGGATTTGCTTCATATTCCAGATGGTAAACATCAATTGACAGAGCAGCAAAGCACTGATCACCGTTAAAAAGACCGCCATGTTTTCACCCACTTCTTAAAGGAATCAAACGCATCACTTGTTGACCGGCTTGTCCTTGTCATCTGTCTAAATTGTTCCTTTGCTGTAAAATCAGGATCAGCGATGACCTGCGCTTGATGTTCGTTTAACTGTGTTTCAAGCAGGTCTCCAAGTATACTTGTTACTTCCTTGCTTCGAAGTGAGCCGCCAGATAGTACAACGTCTTCTCCAAACACGACCGATACCGTCGGTTTTTGAAATTGATTAAATGTATAATGCAGCGACACCGGCTTGACGATGACCTGCTCAAATTGTCTCACCAAAAAAGAAGCTCCGCCCTCCAGTTCAAGCGGCCTTGTATCCTGATGCATGATTTTCCCCTGCGGAAAAAGCCAAACTGCCGCGCCTTTCTGCATATTTGCTTTTGCCGTCATCAATGCTTGTTTTACACTTGTCAACTTCTCTTTATGGACTGGAAATGCACCTAGCTTACGAAAAAAAGCATATTGCTTTAGCTGCTTCTCCTCCATCATCATGTAATGATCTCGTTCAGATGTTTTTTCTGTTAATAGAAAGATGATCAGTCCATCCCACCATGAACTGTGATTCGCAAGATAAAGAACAGGTAACTTCTCTTTTGGGTCCACCGTACCTTGCATCATCACACAGTGGAAATGTTTATTCAGTAAATATCGTTCAAGATAAAGATAAAATAATCGGCTAAACGCTCGGCTTTTGTCGCTTTCTTTCAAATTGAACCCTTCCTTCACACAAGATGACAATGATCAGTGCTAAATAAAAAATCACATCCAGCCCGCCCTTTAATGCCAGAAGACCAAAGAACATCACCATCGCTTGATAAATACGGCCATTCCAGCGCAATACCTGCTGATCAATCGAGACGAGCGGAAAAAGAAATGAAAGCCCTGCTCCAATCATACCCCAGCTCACAAAATTCTCAAAAGGAATACCAAAAAAACCGTCACCGTCATACCACACCCAAAACTTACGGTCAGCCGCTACTGGATCTAATATGAGATCAAGCAGTACAATCCATAGCCCCGTTTCGGCGGCTCGCACCCACTTTGATTGTTGTCCGGATAAAAAAAGACTATTTAAAAACACGCCAACCCATGCAAAAGCGATCGTTAAGGGCACACCCGCCACAAGAAAACCTAAGGCCGGGTAATAATCATAGGCCCCGAATGGAAAGCCCGTTGTGATTCCGACCCATTCAATCGTAAACGTAAGAGCTCCCACAATGGCCGCTCGTTTGATCACAAAGCGCCATGATCCATACATATGTCGGCCCAGCTCCATCACGCAGCAGGCGTACAGCACAAGGAAGATTCCATTTGCAAACTGAAGCCATGCCGGCACTTCGAAAAAAACCATTAATATGAGTCCTACCAAATACCATCCAACAAATATCCAACTCAATCTATACACGAAACCGCTCCTTTATTTTTGCCAAATTCAAGAAAGCATTCATGCTTCTAGTATAGAAAAAAAGGCACGATCTATAAATAAACAATGCGCTTCTTATTTCATCTAGGCACTCACCAAAAATCCCTTTTGACATACTTTAATTAGTGATCTAGAACAAAGGAGGCGAATTACTCTTGAATCGTTCCATTAAAGTCAGACTGGCATTCATATTCGTTGTCTTGCTCTTTATTCCATTTGTCGCCTGTAAAAAAGAACAAGAGCAGACCGTACAAGTTGCAGAGGTGACCCATTCGGTCTTTTATGCTCCGCTTTATGTCGCCTTATCCGAAGGATTTTTCAAAGATGAAGGCTTAGAGGTTGAATTAAAAACCACTTGGGGCGGCGATAAAACGATGACAGCTCTTTTATCCGGCGGTGCCGATATCGCCCTGACCGGATCTGAATCCTCTATCTATGTGGAAGCCCAAGGGACAAAAGACTCTGTCATGAACTTTGCGCAGCTGACTCAAACAGACGGCACCTTTCTTGTCTCAAGGGAGAAAATCGACGAATTCTCTTGGGATCAATTAAAAGGAAAAGACTTTCTCGGACAGCGGAAAGGCGGTATGCCGCAAATGGTCGGTGAATATGTCCTAAAAAAAGAAGGCATTGATTTGAAAAAGGATCTTCGGATGATTCAAAATATTGATTTTGCCAACATTTCAGGCGCTTTTTCCTCTGGAACTGGCGATTTTGTCCAGTTATTTGAGCCGACTGCATCCTTAATCGAAAAAGAAGGCAAAGGGTACATTACCGCCTCCTTTGGAGAGGCTTCTGGCAAGGTGCCTTATACCACTTTTATGGCAAAGAAGAGTTACTTAGAAAAAAACAAAGAAACAGCCGAAGCCTTTACTCGTGCCATTTATAAAGCACAGAAGTGGGTAGAAACGAAGCGTCCAGAGGAGATTGCCAAGACAATCCAATCGCATTTTCCTGATACGGATGTTGACGTCTTATCAAATGCCATCAAACGCTACAAGCAGCAGCACTCATATGCAACAGATCCCCTTCTAAATGAAGAAGAATGGAACAAACTACAGGAAATCATGAAGGCGAGCGGTGAACTGCCGGAATTTATCCCGTACAAACAACTTGTCGATTCATCCATTGCAAAGAAGGTCACAGATCACAAATAGAATAGGAGGTAGCACATGTCTTTCCTTCAAATTGACCATGTGACCCACACGTACTTCTCTTTAAAAGAAAAAACAACGGCCATACAGCACATCAATATGGAGATAGACCAAGGTGAATTCATCTCATTTATTGGTCCCAGCGGCTGCGGGAAAACAACCCTGCTGTCCATCATCGCAGGCATTACGCCACCCTCTGAAGGTCGAATCTTAATCGAAGGAAAAGAGCCGAATCAAAAGGAGCACCAAATCGGCTACATGCTCCAGCAAGATTATTTGTTCCCGTGGAAAACGATCAAGGAAAATGTCATTCTCGGGTTGAAAATTGCAAAACAAGATTCACATGAGGCCTCCTCAGCTGCCCTTAGCTTACTGCCAAAGCTTGGACTGCATGATGTGGAGGAAAAGTATCCGAAGGAGCTGTCAGGCGGCATGAGGCAGCGTGCAGCACTCGCCCGAACACTTGCGGTTGATCCCGGCCTGCTTCTACTAGATGAGCCATTTTCAGCACTAGACTACCAGACCAAACTGACATTAGAAGATCTCGTCTTTCACACATTAAAAAACTATCAAAAAACAGCCGTCCTTGTCACGCATGATATTGGTGAAGCCATTGCCATGAGCGATCGGATTTTCTTATTCTCAAAACATCCCGGCTCTATTCAGCGGATCTTTACCGTTCCAGATGACCTGAAAGCCCTCTCTCCCTTTGAAGCGAGACAGACACCAAGCTTTCAAGAGCTCTTTCAAACGATTTGGAAGGAGCTGAAAACAGTTGAAACACAGTGACCTTTTACATGAAGCCTATCGAAAAAAAGTTCGAATGGAAAAACGCATCACACGAGTCTATCAGCTGATCATTTTCGCCAGTTTCTTTTCACTTTGGGAGCTTGCCAGTCATTTTAGGCTCATTGATCCGCTCATTTTCAGTTCACCATCTGCAGTCTGCCAATTGTTTATACAAAAAATATCAGATGGCTCTTTAGTGAATCATATGAGTATTACGTTGTTTGAAACGGTGCTTGGGTTTCTTCTTGGTACGTTTTGCGGCATTTTGTTAGCCGCCGCCTTATGGTGGTCCACCCGGCTGGCGAACGTACTTGATCCTTATTTGGTCATTTTAAATGCGATGCCGAAAGTCGCTTTAGCCCCGATTTTAATTGTTGCCCTTGGGCCTGGCATGATCAGCATTGTCGCGATGGGCGCAATCATTAGTGTGATCATTACAACGATCGTCATTTATACGGCCTTTCAAGAAGTCGATGAAAATTATTTAAAGGTCATGAAAACCTTTGGTGCGGAAAAAAGAGTGGTCTTTCGTGAGGTCATTTTGCCAGCAAGTATTCCAACGATGATCTCTGCCATTAAGGTCAATGTTGGTCTTTCTTGGGTTGGGGTGATTGTGGGAGAATTCCTTGTTTCCTCAAAAGGGCTCGGCTACATGATCATTTACGGTTTTCAAGTCTTCAACTTTACACTCGTGTTCTTAAGTCTTTTCATTATCGCCGTCTTCGCTACCATCATGTACCAGCTTGTAGAATGGCTTGAACGCCGTTTTCTTCAAAAATAAAAAGCACAGGGAGTATTTCCCTGCGCTTTTTTTAACGAATCAAACCGTTCTTTTCTAAATAAGCAAGACTTTTCCTTAAGACATCATCTTTCATAATAAAACTGAAATTTTTATTTCTTGCGATGGATCTTGGCAGGTCTGCGAAAAGAACCGGCCCTTTCGTTTCAAAATACGTGTCCTGCTTGACGAGCTTTTCAATATCAGCGAAATAAATATTTTTGACAATGACCTTCTCTCTGCCAAGCACCTGATATTGACCAATATACGTTAATTCACGAACAACAGCACCCGTCTCTTCCTGAATCTCCCGTATAGCGGCTTGGTCTGCTTCTTCATTTGGCTCAACTTTCCCTCCTGGAAACTCATAGCCGCGATCCTCATGTTCAGTGAGCAGCCATTTTCCCTGATAGCGGCAAATGGCCCAAACATGCTTAGGATGACTCGAAAAAGGCTGCTTTTCAAAAGAGAGCTTGACCGTATTATGATAATAGTCTTTAAATACATGCATGTGAAATCCCTCATATCCTGTCCTTGCTTCTTGTAAAACATCATACCACAGATCACATTTCTCTGAAGAATTTTTATGAAAAGTGAAACAAACGAGTGCTTCCATCTCGTCTGTATGTAATAAGTATTCTTGCTAAAACCTTTTTATCATCTCCATCCTCATTCCATTTTAATCATGAAACCTTTTATCCATGATGACGTAAATCAATAAGTGTTTGTTTGATACAGGCGAGGAGGAAACCAACATGAACAACACAAATGGATCAGAACAAGAACAAAACAACGCACTCCCGATTAGGCAACATGAGAACGAAGATGCTGCTCATGAGGCAGTGAAGACCCACCTCATGAAAGGACAAAATCTTGATTTAACGAAAGACCATCCAAGTGTAGACCAAATTCATATCGGACTTGGCTGGGATTTATCTGGTCAGCCAATTGATTTAGATACGCAAGTATTTCTCTTAAATGAGGAAGACAAGCTTTTGTCTCCAAAGCACCTGATCTATTATCAGCAGCAGCAAAGCATAGACGGAGCTGTTCGCCATCTAGGTGATCATCAGGTCGGCGGAGGCCAACGAGATCATGAGATCATCATTATGCAGCTAAGCAGAGTCTCACCCGATATTCATAAAATCGTCGTAACCGCCACTATACATGATGCCCACGAGCGGGCACATCATTTCGGACAGGTCACCAATGCCTACGTACGCCTTTCTGATCAGATCACCCAGCAAGAAATTTGTACCTTTCAGTTAACAGAGGATTATTCGTATTGTACATCTATCATTTGCGCTGAACTAACGAGAGCTCAAAACGAATGGAAAATCACCGCTACCGGACAAGGTACGACCCTGGATTTAAACGACTTATGCCGCATCTACGGATTCACACCTTGACGAAGGAAAGGAGCTGGCACCAATGGGATTTCATTTCAACACAATAGAAGAACTCACCTTACAAGCAGAAGGCAGCGGAATCTTTTTTGCCAAAAAAGGCACTATGATTGCCGATCAAGGCACATTTCAATACCGTAAACGATTACTTGGAACAAATAAAGGAAATGTGGTCAGTCAAGTATTTAACCATATCAGCAGAAAATTGACAGGTGAAAACCTTGAGATGATGGAAGTGAGTGGACAAGGTACGTGTTATTTGGCTGATTCAAGCGAGCATGTGACCGTGATCAATCTTGAGCCAAGCGGTCCTTGGCAGCATGTGAGCGTAGAAAGTGAAGATTTACTAGCCTTTACTGAAGAATGTCACTATGGCGTGACACCAGTAGGCGTTGGTATTTTATCACAGAAGGGGTTATTTACTTCAAAGCTCTCCTATCAAGGTCACGGAGCGCAGGTTGCCATTAAAACGAATGGAAACCCGCTGATTTTAAAAGCACCTTGCCGTGTAGATCCTGACGCCCTTGTCGCTTGGACGGGCAAAGCACCGAAGATCAAATTCGATGTAAACTGGAAAACCTTGATTGGACAAACATCTGGCGAATCGTACTTATTTGAATTCCAAGAGCAGGACCAAATTGTCATTATCCAGCCATTTGAGCGCACATCCGGAATGCGGATCGGTTTAGACGATAACCGCTACAAACCTCAGAACCAGAGCACCTCACACGAATTCACCAATTCACAGCAGGAAAATAGAGGCGGAATCAGTGATTTAATCGGAGGCATCTTACATCCTCGAAAATAAAAGCATGTAGAAAAAAATGGGACTGACCCCCGTTTTTGAGACAGGGATCAAAACACCTTTACGAAACAGCCAGTTGCCGATAGTTTATCGGTGATTGGTTGTTTAGTTTCGTTTGAATACGAATGTTGTTATAATAATAAATGTATTCTTTGACAGTGCGTTCTACAATGGTGTTCGTAGTTCGATCAATCCTGTTAAGATAGAACGTTTCAGACTTTAGTGAGGAATGAAACGATTCGATGGAGGCATTATCAGCGGGCGTCCCTTTACGGGACATGCTCATGGTAATGCCTTTCTTATGAACAGCTTTCTGATACTCGTAAGATGTATACACAGAACCTTGGTCGCTATGTAACACGCAATTCTCAGGCAGTGATGGGAGCTGATTAAGTGTGTTTAAGATAAAGTCTGTGTCCTGCTTATCACCAATATTAAAAGCAATCACTTCTCCATTATATAAATCCAATATACTGGAAAGGTACAATTGTTTCTGTCCATAAGGCAAATACGTGATGTCCGTTACTAGTTTTTCAAGAGGGCGATCAGACTGAAAGTTCCGATCCAGTATATTACCAGCCACGGCATAGGGCTGCCCATTCTTCTTACGCTTTTTCATTTTAACTCGGCACTGCCACTGGTTTTTCTGCATGATACGTTGAACAGTTTTATGGTTAATACGCATGCTCATTTTTAGTATGGCGGTGATTTTTCGATAACCATATCGATACTTGTGCTCTCGGCACAACGTGCCGACCTGTTTCTCTAGTTGTCTTTTAGAGTGATTCTGAGTCAGATCCTTTTTCCATCTATAGTACGAAGTGCGTGAGATACCTAAATGGAAACAGGTGTCCTGTATCGTCATCGTTTCGCACAATTCTTCTACCAGTTTGATTGACGTTTCCTTATCAACTTCCTTTCCAATTCGTTGTACTTTTTTAAAACTTCATTCTGTTGACTCAAATAGCGATTTTCTGCCTGAAGTCTCTCTAATTCGGAAGAGTACTCAGGACCCTTTCCATAGGTATATTGTTTTCCAACAGGCTGTTCAAACCGGTGTGTATCCCCAGCCTTATGCCACCTCACCCATGTCTGAACCTGCGTCTTATTCTTGATATTCAATTTTTGCATAATCTCTTTCATAGGTACGCCTGCCAATCTCATTTCTACAGCCTTCTGTTTGACTTCAACCGGATAACTCACTCTTGTCCCCATAGAAAAAACACCTCCATGTTTTATTTCGGATCACAACGATCCATTTTCAAACTTGAAGGTGTTTTTTATTTGTCTCATCTGATGGGGTCAGTACCAATCTCTACATGCTTTTTTCAATTCATTAATCCATTTGTCTCAATGAAGTTCTTTGTCTCTTCGTTTCCAAGATCATAAATCATGGTGTAAATCTCTTTTCTTTTCCTGTCCATTTCGTCATTTGGGCTATCATAATGATATTCAAGAAATGGGACATGCGCCCGAAAGAAGCCTTTCCAATCGGACATATACTGTTCATCGAAATACTCTCTTAGCTGCAAAATTTGATCATCATCTGCTTCTATTTGAAATTGCCAAGCAGCCGTATCTCTATACTGTGAGATCGACCCGTCTTGAACGGATACATAGTATGTGTGTCTTGCCATCTGATTCATCCTTTTTTCCTTTAGTATGACCAGATACCGAGAAATTACGGCTTTTTACGCAATTTATTTTTCATCATGTCTAACACATCAATAAACAACTGCGGAATGGGAATTCCGAGAGCTTTAGCGGTCGAGACAATTTGGTAAGATTCATAAATGATATAAAAGATGATCGCTAAATCCTTCATCGTCCCGCCAGTCTTCAGCATGACATCGAAGAAATGTGCCATAGTGATTAAAGAGATCGTCACAACCTTTCGAACAAGCCTTGTAAACAACCGTTTCAGTGTGAGCTGTCCAGTCAAAGATTCTCTTAGGCTTGAACAAATGAATTCAATGGCCATCAGTGTCACTAATATCATTAGTAAATACCCTGCTCCACCAAACAGAAAGCCCATTGCCGACAAACAGACTGTAAACAACGAAAAGATGCCTAAATCCTTGCTCACTTGGCATCAACATCCTTTCATAGTGGAACTTCTTACCTCAATAGTATATGCCGCATCTGATGAATAGCTTGGACGACAAAAAATAAAGGCATAGTCAGCTGCTCAAAAAACTCGTAAAGCTCATAAAAAGGGCCGCCTGTGACGGCGGCTTTCTTGGTTAAACTCTGACATCAATAAACGTAGCATCTGAATCTTTGGGCTGAACAGCTTGAGGCTGCTGCTGCACTTGATCCAGCATCACCATGGCTTGGGCTGTGTTCGTGGCAAGCTGTGAATTCAATAAACTGATATTAAGTGTTTTTTGAATACTCGCCACTTGCTGACTCATCATTCCTGCAATTGAGGACATCTTTTCCCCTCCCTTCTCTTTTCTCTTCGGCTTAAAGCCCTATGATTTCAATGGGCTGTCTGTCACAATTCCACTAAAAAAGAATGCCGATCTATTCATGATCAACATTCCTTCCATCCCTCTTATCCTAAATATGCTTTTAGCATCCAGTTGTGTTTTTCAATGGATTGATGAATGGCAAGCAGCATATCACCTGTTGTTTCATCGCCAACCTCTGCAGCCAGCTCCATTCCTTGCTTTAACTCTTCTGCAATATTTGAGAAATCCTCATATAGATTTTTCACCATTTGCTCGGCTGTTTCATTTCCTTCCGCTTCTTGAATGCTTGAGATTTCTAAGCACTCTTTCATTGTCGCAACAGGTTGTCCATTTAATGCAAGCATACGCTCAGCCAAATCATCAATATATGTGGCTGTTTCTGTATATAATTCCTCGAATTTTTCATGGAGTGTAAAGAAGTCTTTTCCCTTTACATACCAGTGATAGTTATGTAATTTTACGTAAAGCACAGTCCAATCTGCTACTTGTTTATTGACGACGTTTAATAATTTTTCAGACATGTTGATTCCTCCTTATGTAGTTGCGTTTAGTATGGGATTACCCTTTTTTTATTATACTGAAACCTGCCATCTTTTTCTTCTATTTTGACCGCATGATATATATGTTAATATGGAAATAAGGAGGGAGCTAGATGCTGTTACTTGGGATTATCAGCTTTATCATTATCTCGATCGTTGTCTTTTTATCACTGTGGACGACATCAAAGGCGTATGATTACAAGCATAAAGTCGATTCACCACAGGATGCTGAACCAAATCAACATTCTAACCCAAAATAAAACCGCTTTCAATGATGTGAACTATCTTCTTCTTCAGTAGATGAACTCTCTTTTTTCACATCACCTACTTGGATATTTGTCTTCGGCATATTATGCTGCTGTTTAGCTGTCACATGGACTTGTATGATATAAAGGCCATCTTTTTTGAAAGCTGTATGCAATTCATATACACCTTTCTCCTCTTTCTTTGGCTGAATCATCTTGCTGTTATCCTTGTCGCCATCTTTCCACACTTCAAATTGCACATCATCTGCATCATCAACAGGCGTATCACCATATGTGACAGCTGCTTTTACTATAACGCTTTCATTTTTCTCCACTTGCTCTGGCCCTGTGAGCTTAACTTCTAATAGCTCAGGCACTTCCCCTTTGTCATTGCTCGCTGCGGAGTTTCCACATGCACTAAGTAACGCGAGCATTAGAATGATCCCCATCATCTTTCGCATCCGAATGTCCCCCTTCTTTTATCGACATGTCCATTTTAACAAATATCCCCTATTTTGACATCTCATGATTGATTTCATATAAAAAACCGGACATTCGATATGTCCGGTTCATCCATCCATTAACCAAATACTTTTAATAGGTCTTCTTGATCCTGAGACAGCCAGAAACGCATGAGACGTTTTGCTCCTTCAAGATCATGTAGCTTCGCTTGACCGCATTGTTTTTCATTTGCAGCAGGGATTTCTGTTACCTCAACTGCATCCTTGAATGTTGCATCAAGCAGTTCAACAATCTCTTTTGGTGTTGGTGCACCACTGACGACTAAATAGTAACCAGTCTGGCAGCCCATAGGAGAAATATCAATGATATCAAAATGATCGTATTTCTCTGAGTGTGTTCTAATATTAAACGCAAGTAAATGCTCTAATGTATGAATTGTATCAGGTTTCATCGCCTGCTTGTTCGGCTGACAAAAACGAATATCAAATTTATTCACTTCACCATCTGATCCCACTTTATGAACGCCGCAATGACGAACGTAAGGCGCTTTTACAGCATTATGGTCAAGTTCAAAGCTTTCAACTGAAGGCATAAAATCACCACTCCTATAATTGCAATTTCCTATATTATAGCATATTGATCCGACCTGTTTAGTTTATAAAACTTTCCTTCCTTGTCCTTTTTTCTTATACTGTGAAAGACAGACAAGGAGGAACCTCTATGAAACAGATTTTTATCGGCATCATCCGCTTTTATCAAAAATGTATTTCCCCGCTTACACCGCCTAGCTGCCGATTTTATCCCACCTGCTCAAACTATGGGCTAGAGGCAATCAAAACGCATGGCGCTTTAAAGGGCGGCTGGCTCACAATCAAACGGATATTAAAATGTCATCCGCTGCATCCTGGCGGCATCGACCCGGTCCCGCCTAAAAAGGAGAAATAAATTATTTTTCTTCATAGCCATTGACAACTAAGTCAAGCTTACCTGTCCCTGGATCAATTACAAGGCCGTGTACAGGCACATCAGATGGAAGAAGCGGGTGATTTTTAACAACAGACACACTGTCTCTCACACTTTCTTCAACTGAGTTAAAGCTTTTAAGCCACTGTGTAAAATCGATTCCTGAGTATTCCAGTACTTCAATTCGTTTTTCTGGAATACCGCGCTCAACGGCTTTATTTAGAAGTGTTCGGCTATCTATTTTGCTCATACCGCAATCATGATGCCCGATGACGTACACCTCATCAGCATTTAATTCATAAACAGCCACTAAAATGCTTCGCATAATACTTCCAAATGGATGAGAAACAAGAGCGCCAGCGCTTTTGACAATCTTAATATCTCCATTTTTCATGTTCATTGCACGCGGAAGCAGTTCAACAAGTCTTGTATCCATACAAGATAAAATAACGGCTTTTTTCTGTGGAAACTTCGTTGTTGTAAACTCTTCGTATCGCTTTTCTTCAATAAACTGTTGATTATATTCAATGATTTCGTCTAAAAGTTTCATAAGTTTGTCCATTCCTTTTTCTTTTTTAAAAATAAATATAGCACAATGTTTTAAATTTCGTCACGTTTTGAAACCTATTTTTTAGAGGAAACATCTGCTTGACGAAAATTTTTTATTTTCCTCTTTTCAAATCGTAATTATTACGATACAATAACTCAGGACATTAAATCGTAATCATTTCTATCTAATAGGTTGAGAGGAGACATTTTTTAGATGAAAAAAATCTTTTTTATTTTAATAACGGCTTTATTAACGATCGGCCTTGCCGCTTGCTCAAGCAGTGCGGGGACAAATGCTTCAAAAGGAAAGGCGGACAGGAAATTAACCATTTACACCACGATCTTTCCAATTCAAGATTTCACTGAAAAAATTGGCGGCTCTCACGTTAACGCTCAAAGTGTGTACCCTGCCAATGCTGATGCACACAGCTTTGAACCAAGTTCAAAAACAATGGTTGAAATGGCGGAAGGAGATGCCTTTATTTACAGCGGTACTGGAGCAGAAGCATTCGCTGACAAAACAGCTGCTACGTTAAAAGACCAAGGTGTAAGAACGGTTAAAGCTGCTCAAGGCATCAAACTATTATCAACAAAAGAAGAACATGCACATGAAGAAGATGAAGATCATGATGGACACGAGCACGGAGATAAAGATCCACATGCATGGCTAGACCCTGTTTATGCACAGCAAATGGCGAAGAACATTAAAGACACACTCGTCTCATTAGATCCAGATCATAAAGACGAATATACAAAAAACTACGAATCTCTAAAAAAAGAATTACAATCATTAGATCAGGAATTTAAAACAACGTTATCTAAAGCACAACATAAAGAAATTCTTGTTTCTCACGCAGCTTACGGTTACTGGGAAAAGCGCTATGGCATTGAGCAAATCAGTGTCCTTGGACTATCCGCTTCTGAAGAGCCATCACAAAAACAGCTCGAAAATATTGTAAAACAGGCGGAAAAGCATCACATCAAGTATGTCATTTTTGAAAATAACGTCAGCAGTAAAGTATCAGATACGATTCGCAGTGAAATTGGCGCTAAAAGCCTGACACTTAAAAATCTAGAATCCATTACAGAAGAGGACGCTAAAAATGGCGAAAGCTACGTCAGCTTAATGAAACAAAATTTAAACACCTTAAAAACAGCCTTAAATGATTAATGCGTTAAACCCCGTGCGGTCAGCCGGGGTTTTTTTCTTCGTAAAAAAACACACCTTGATAGGGTGTGCTTCTTTTTTACATTTGGTATTTTTTCTTAAACAGCTCGGCTCTGCCGCCTTTTTCCCCGAATTTCTGGCGCCCTGTATAAAAAGGATGCGTGTCCGAGCTTGTTTCTACCTTAATGACAGGATATGTTTTTCCATCCTCCCACTCTATTGTCTCATTAGATGTCTTAGTTGATCTACTCAAGAAGCGATAACCGCTGTTTACGTCCATAAATACAACTTCATGTGAGGTTGGGTGAATACCTTTTTTCAATGTCAAAACTCCTTTCATTATCAAAACGTAATCATTACGTTTTATAATTATATTCTACTCCCTCTTTGACAACTTGTCAAAAAACAAGCTTTCTTAGTCAGGAAGAATAATCTAAAAATGGTGGCGAATAATAAACAGCATGAAAAAGAGAAGCGATAAGAAAGGCGGAGAAAAAATTGACTGATCTCGTTTTAGCTAGAAGCCTGTTCGGTACAACAATGGGCTTTCACATTATTTACGCCTCGCTTGGCGTCGGCATCCCGCTAATGATTTTGTTAGCTGAACTCATCTTTCAAAAAACGAAGGACCCACATTATGCCATCATGGCCAAGCGCTGGACGAAAGCACAGGCTGTTTTGTTAGGCGTCGCCATTCCAACTGGCACGATTGCAGGTACTCAGCTCGCTCTTCTATGGCCTGGTTTTATGGAGGTCATCGGAAAAGTCATGTCACTGCCGTTTCAAATAGAAATTTATGCTTTCTTTATTGAAGCATTATTTATGTCTATTTATGTGTACGCAGCGGATCGCCTATCCCCAGCTATGCGCATCATTACCGTTATTTTTGTTGTGATTGGCGCAGCAGCTTCAGCGATTCTGATTACAAACGTACATGCTTTTGAAGGAACACCTGCCGGCTTTCAGATGGTCAACGGAGAAATCACGAATATCGAGCCTTGGAAGGCCTTTTTCAACCCAAGTTTCGTTGTGACCGCTACTCATGTCGTGCTGTCTGCTTTTACAACAGGCGCTTTTGTGATTGCCTCTGTAGCTGCTTTCAAAATGCTGAAAACAAGGAAAAATGAGAAGCTCTATACCTTTCATCGAAAAGCCCTTTTTCTTGGACTGATTGTAGGTGGACTTTTCTCTTTTCTTACAGCCTTAAATGGTCACGAATCAGCTCAGCTACTGTATGAATATCAGCCTGAAAAATTAGCGGGTGCAGAAGGCTTATTTGAAACGCAGTCACACGCGCCTCTTGCAATTGGCGGTTTTACAGACCCAAATACGCAGGAAATAAAAGGGGCGATCGAAATTCCTTGGGCCCTTAGTTTTCTAGCTGGAAATAGCTTTGATACTGTCGTAAAAGGCTTAAATGATTTCCCTAGAGACGAGTGGCCGCCCTTATTTATTCACACGTTATTTAACGGGATGGTTATAATTGGATCAGTGCTCATTCTATTTGCTGTGTTGGCCCTGCTCTACCGCAAAATATTAAAACGTGAACATTATCCGAAGTGGTTGCTTTTTCTTTACTTATTCGGCGGGCCTCTTAGTCTCTTGGCCATTGAATTCGGCTGGATCTTTGCATGTACAGGCCGTCAGCCATGGGTCATTTATCGAATGCTCAAAACCTCCGAGGTCGTCACGTCATCAGGCTCTATCGGCACACTTTTCATCCTGTTTGCCATTGTCTATCTCATTTTAGGCATCGCAACAGTGATTGTGCTGACGTACTACTTTAGAAAACATTCAATTGAAGAAGACCTACGGTTAACAGAATCTTAAAAAGGGAGCGATTTTGATGCAGATGGATATAACAACTGATGCACTCATAGCAATCACCATCTTATGGGGATTCGTGTTTATCTATGCAGTGATGGCATCAATGGATTTCGGAGCAGGGTTTTGGTCGATGATATATATGAATAAAGAGCAAACTAAGGCCGCTAATATCGCAAACAAGTATCTCTCTCCCACTTGGGAAGTGACAAACGTCTTCATTGTGGCCATCGTCGTTGCATTGTTTAGCCTGTTTCCAGGTGCAACATTTGTACTTGGTACTGTTCTATTAATACCAGGCAGCATTATTTTATTGCTTCTTGCACTGCGCAGCGGATTTCTCGTCTTTTCGCATTCACTGCCTAAAAAATATAGAAAAGCCGTTACATATATTTCAGGAATTAGCGGCTTTATTATTCCGTCCATTCTCATTATGGTTCTCCCCATTACCCATGGTGGATTTATTTTTCAGGAGAATCACGTCTACTCGTTAGATTTAGGATTGGTCTTTACAAGTGCAAACGTCTATTCATTTGTAGGTTTTGCAATTTTCAGCACCCTTTTCCTCTCATCTTTGCTGCTAGCTGATTTTTCTAATGTTGCAGGTGAAGATGAGGCTTATCACATTTATAGAAGGGGAGCGCTCATGACAGGACCTCTTTCTCTCATGATGGCCTTCTTTATCATGCTCACACTGCGAAGTGAAGCCAATTGGTTATTCACGAAAATGATGCAGAACATCCCCATTCTCCTTGTTTCTCTGCTCATGTTTTTACTTGCAGGATTGGCTCTCTTTTTACCAAACAGCCGATTTAAGCATCGGAAAGGGAAGCCACGTTTAGCCGTCATTGCCATTACGATCCAATATTTCTTAGCAAGCTATGTGTATGGACATGCCCATCTGCCCTATATGGCCTATCCAGATATCACCATCATGTCAGGGTTTACAGACCCTGTTACATTTAGGGCATTATTCATTACGTATATTGTAGGCTTTATCATCTTGTTTCCTGGGTTCTATTACTTCTGGAAATTGTTTATGAAGGATAAGCGCTATATTCGCCAGGAAGATTGACATGAATGGGCGACGTTCATTTCGGTTACATTATAAATGAAAGACACACTCAAAAGGAGGTCATCTGTATGAGTCAAAAAATCCTTTGTGAAGTAAACAACTGTTCTTACTGGAATGCTGGAAACCGCTGCGGTGCAGATGCAATCTATGTAGTCAGCCATACAGGAAATACGGCTGAAAAAAGTGAAGAAACTGATTGTAAAACATTTAAACCGCAAGATCTTTAAGTCTCATTAAAGGAGGCGCTTCACTTTGAAAAACGATCGGCTTGCTCAAACGTTTTTTGACGAAATTCAGGACGCGGACGAAGCCGCATTTTATCAAGCCGCTCACTCCTTTTTAAATCTTTGGGATTATGAATATGGACATGTAACCGGCATGCCCAATGAAATGCATCAGTATATTGGACAACTTGCTTACGACAGCGAGCTGGTAGAAGAGTAAGAAAGAGCGGATGACCGCTCTTTCTTTTTGATTCAGACAGGAAGGAAAAACTTTTCTCAACTATACATATGTTCTATTGGTTGTGCAAAAGGCCATTTTTTCGTTTTCATTTCACAAAATCATGTTTTGTAAACACGTCAATTTTATCTGAGAACGAACGAAGCGCTTGATAATCAACTTCTACCCCCATCCCTTTAGAACGAGGCACCTCAATAAACCCATTTTCAACTTTGATTTCAGGAAAAATGATATCCTGCTCCCAGTATTTTGACGATGCTGAAATATCCCCCGGAATCGTAAATTGCGGCAGTGATGCAAGTGCCACATTCTGTGCGCGGGAAATACCTGTTTCAATCATCCCCCCGCACCATAACGGAATCTGATGCTCCTTGCAAAACGCATGAATTTTAAGGGCTTCAGTCAGCCCTCCAACTCGGGAAGGCTTCACATTGATCATCTGACAGCTGCCAAGTTCTACAGCTTTTCGAGCATCGTCTAAAGAACAAATACTTTCATCCAAACAAATCGGTGTTTTTAAATGCTTTTGCAAATGACGATGATCGACAATATCATCTGCAGCTAAAGGCTGTTCAATCATTAATAAACGAATGTCATCGAGCTGCTTCAGTTTGCTAATGTCCTTTAATTCATAGGCAGAGTTTGCATCTGCCATTAACGGAAGGTCAGGGAAAGACTCCCTTATCTTTTGAAGCAGTCCAATATCTTGTCCCGGCTTAATCTTCACCTTCACACGCTGATAACCTTGATCTACATATTGCTGGATTTGCTGAATCATTTCGTCAACAGGCCCTAAACCCGCCACAACGCCAGATGGGATTCTGTCTTTTGTGCCGCCTAATACGTCACGTAAGGACTTATTTTCACGCTTCGCATAAATATCCCACACAGCCGCTTCAATCCCTGCTTTGGCCATTCTATTGCCTTTAAAGTGGTACAAGCTGTCGGGTATTTCTGAAGGATGTGTAAAAGATCGGGTCAGCACGTTAGGGATAAAGAAAGCTCTCAGCATGTGATAGCAGGTCTCAATGGTTTCTTCTGTATACCATGGGGAAGAAAAGGCAGACACCTCTCCCCATCCAGTTAATCCTGTTTGGTCTTTGACCTCAACAATAATAAACTCACGCTCTGAAATGGTTCCAAGACTTGTTGTAAATGGCTGCTTGAGTTTCATCGTGACATGATATAAGATCACACGTTCAATTTGAATCATCTAAAAACCCCTTTGATTTGAGTCTGTGCCTCTGTAATTTATTCGACGCATTCCTTGGAAGCTCATCCACAAAATGAAAAGCGGCTGGCCATTTATACTTGGCTAATTGCGACTCGCATAAAGCATAGAGCTCACTCTCCGATATCTGACGGTCTGCCACAAGAAAGGCGGCAGGTACCTCTCCCCATCTTTCATGATACATCCCCGTCACTCCGGCTTCCTTTACATGCGGATGTGTTAAAAGAACCGCTTCAATTTCCGCTGGATAAATATTCTCTCCACCAGAAATAATTAAATCTGAACGCCGGTCAAGTACAAATAAGAACCCTTCCTCATCCACATATCCAATATCACCCGTTTTCAGCCAGCCTTGTTCAAAGGCAGCAGCAGTTGCTTCTTGACGATGAAGGTATCCTTTCATAACATTTGCACCTTTCACCATGATTTCGCCATGCTCAAAAGGACGGCAAATACGTTCACCATCTTGAATCTTCAGTTCACACCCAAAAAGTGGTTTCCCCGCTGATCCAAGCTTCTCCATACTAAATTCGGGCGCAAGTGTCACAATTTGTGAACACGTTTCCGTCATACCGTACGATTGAAACACAGGAAATCCCTTCTCTTTACTTTCTTGAAGCAGCGTATAAGGCGCAGGGCCTCCGCCTAATAACAGGCAGCGTAAAGAAGACGGACATTCTTCAAGCCTACTTAATAAACGAGACAGCATCGTTTGAACAACTGAAATCATCGTCACATGATGGCGTTCAATAGAATCCTTTACTTCATCCACATCAAACTTCTGGTGCAGCACGACTGCCATACCGTATATGACAGATTTAAATAAAGCAGATAAACCGCTTATATGAAAAAGGGGCAGCGCAATGAGCCATCGATCTTCCTCTCTGATGCCTAAATTCAGTGCAGATGAAACAGCACTATGAAAATGATTGCCAAACGTTTGCTCCACCCCTTTTGGCCGCCCTGTCGTTCCAGATGTATACATAATGGTCGCGGTCTCATTCAAATCAACGTCATTCTCTATTTTCTTTTCATCATCTTGACCTGCTACAGGTAAAGTCTCCATTGTATACACAGGTAAATCACCGTCATGATCCTTTGCATAAAAAGGTTCTGTTAATAAAGCCTTGGCTTTTGCATCTTCAAGCTGATAGAGCCTCTCAGCTTTTGTCAGCTTATTGTTCAATAACACGATCTTTACTCCTAATAAAAAACAAGCGTGAACAAGCATCACCATGTCAGGATGATTGTTCATCAATATTGCGACCGTCTCCCCTTTTTTAAGGGAGGCACGTGACAATCTATTCGCAAGCCTGTTCACTTCGAAAGCTAAATCACGAAATGTCCATTCTTGGTCTTGATATATGAGCGCGACCCGATCTGGCGTTAAATAGGCACGGTGCAGCAGCCAATTTGGTTGCTTCATCATGACACCTCCTTTTCATAAAAGAAAACAGCTCAGTCTGATGCACTAAGCTGTTTTCGTCCATATCATTGAATCAAGGGAAACGCGGGAACTGACCGAAGTCCGGCTTCCGTTTTTCCTTAAAGGAATCGCGTCCTTCTTTTGCTTCATCTGTTGTGTAATAAAGAAGAGTCGCGTCTCCTGCAAATTGCTGAATTCCAGCTAATCCATCAGTGTCTGCATTAAATGCAGCCTTCAAGAATCGTAAAGCAGTCGGGCTCTTCTCTAGCATTTCCTCACACCACTTCACTGTTTCTTCTTCAAGCTGCTCTAATGGTACAACTGTATTGACAAGCCCCATATCAAGCGCTTCCTGTGCATTGTATTGACGGCATAAGTACCAAATTTCTCTCGCTTTCTTATGACCAACAATACGTGCAAGATAGCCTGAACCATAACCGGCATCAAAGCTGCCTACTTTTGGTCCTGTTTGTCCGAAAATCGCATTATCTGCTGCAATTGTCAGGTCACACACGACATGAAGTACATGTCCGCCGCCAATCGCGTAACCCGCAACCATCGCAATAACTGGTTTTGGAATAACCCGAATTAAACGCTGTAAATCTAGTACATTTAGACGCGGAATTTGATCGTCTCCTACATAGCCGCCATGACCGCGTACTTTCTGGTCTCCACCAGAACAGAATGCTTTTCCTCCAGCACCTGCAAGTACAATCACACCAACATTTGAATTGTCACGAGCACGTGAAAATGCATCAATCAATTCACTCACAGTCTTTGGCGTAAACGCGTTATGTACATGTGGACGATTAATGGTGATTTTTGCAATCCCATTGTACGTTTCATATAAAATTTCGTCATACTGACGCTCAGTTTGCCATTCAATAGCCATCAATATTTCCTCCTCTAATCTTACGCTAAAATAAACTCACTTACTATTTTACCAAAAAAATGTGGTTGTTCCACATGAACTGTATGCCCGGCATGCTCCGCCAATGTCAAATGACTGTCTTCAAGCTCCTGCTGCATACGTTTGGCGATATTGCAGAACTTTTCATCAAGCGTTCCGCAAATGAGCAAAACAGGCAATTTAATCTCGTTTAATGACGCCCACATAGACGGCTGTGAACCTGTTCCTATGCCTTCTAAGCTGCGAGCCAGTCCATAGGGATTGGCTTTTAACCTTCCCTCTCTCAGCTGAGCCAGCCTGTCAGCGGGTAAGGATTTCTGCGAAGCAAACAGCGGAATGTTCTCCCAAAAATCCACAAACTGCGCTAACCCTTCATGTCTGATCTTTTGAGCAAGCTGGTGATCATGATGAAGCCTTGCCATCCGCTCCTTGAAAGAGCGAAGCCCTGGAGATGTACTCTCAAGAATCAGTTTGTTGACACGTTCTGGATAACGGGAGGCAAACGATAAAGCAATACGCCCTCCCATAGAATATCCGAGAATGTTCACTTTGTGAAGCTTTAATTGATCTAATATCTCAGCAAGATCTGTCAGCTGCTGTGACATCGCATATCTTCTTATACTCTTTGGAGAGTCCGTGCGGCCATGTCCAAGCAAGCTGACCTGAATCAATCTTGTATGTTTTTCTGTATAAGTATTTAAAAACGACCAGGAAGCTGCACTCCCTGTAAAGCCGTGTAAACATAACGTGGCATTTTCAGCAGATGGATGATCGTCTATTACCTCATACGCCACACCATCATGCATTCGTATTATGAGTGAAGGCATTCTTTTTTCACTTCCATCAATATCTCGCTCATCATTTGACGATGTTTGTCTACACGAGAATGCCGGTCTGTTTCAATCTCGATTAAATGAAGCCCAGGCTCATGTATATGCGCCGAGTACACTTCATGTAATTCTTGTTTTGTTGCCGGCTTCGAATAGGTTCCCCCATATAACTTCGATGCATACTCAAAATTCAGCCCTGTCGGCGTACCGAAGAGTTTTTCATAATACGGTTCATCAGAAGCCTGTGGAAGGAAAGAAAAGATTCCTCCCCCATCATTGTTTAACAAAACAACCGTGAGCGGAATGTCCATCAGCTTAGCAGCAAGAAGACCGTTCATATCATGGTAAAAAGACAAATCTCCGATCACTAAAGTAATTGGTTGTTTCAAGGCCGCATATGTTCCAAGAGCTGTTGACACAACCCCATCAATGCCATTTGCTCCGCGATTGGCCATCATTCGAAACGGTTTTGACTGCGTTTCAAAAAATGTATCTACATCTCGAATTGGCATACTATTTCCAATAAAGAGCACACTCTCTTTTGGCAAGAGGTGCTGCAGCTGACGATACACATTTCCCTCAAATGTAAGGTCCTCATCAGAATATTGATTTGCATGCAGTCTAAAAGAAGAATTGACACTCTGCCAGCGATGTAAGTAATTTGTATTCTCTTGTTGATTTGCCCTATTCAACACTTCATTTACAAAAGCAGACACATGACTTTCAATCACGTATGACGCGCTTAATCCAGGATCTCGAAAACCTCCTGCAGCATCGACGACAATTTGCTTCACTTCCACATGCTTTTCCAGCCACTTAAATAACGGCTTAGACACAGGCATCGGTCCAAAACGTATGACCATATCAGGCAATAAATGCTGCTGTAATGCTTCATCCTTCAGCAAAGAGTCATATGCATCTATGATGTACTCTTCACTTTCATGTCCATTTCGCAAAAGAGAGAGCGGGTCAGCTAAAATCGGCAAATGCATGGCTCTTGCAAGACGTAACACTGACTCTTTCTCTTCCTGCGAATGAAGTTCACCGGCCACAATCAGACCTCTTGTTGATTTATTCATAATGGACACTAATTCTGACATGACATGATCATTTGGTAGAGCCTGACCTGCTGCCAATACTTTTTTCACAGCTCCTTCTTCTCTATCAAAAGGATCGATGGACAGATCAGGCAGCAATGGTTCTCTCAGCGGTACATTGATCTGAACTGGTCCCTTTGGCTCCTGCATTGAGATGTGAGCCGCTCTAGCGGCAGCAGTCTGTACATACCGAAGCATCATTTGACCTTCTTCTGGTAAGGCTAAGTCTGTGAACCATTTAACAAACTTACCGAATAAGAATTGCTGATCAATCGCTTGAGGTGCCCCGACTTCCCTCAATTCGTGCGGCCGATCAGCAGTTAAGACAATCAGTGGTACCCTGGAATAATGAGCCTCTACAACGGCTGGGTAAAAGTTAGCACCTGCCGTACCTGATGTACAAATGAGCAGCACTGGTGTTTGACTCGCTTTTGCAAGACCCAGTGCATAAAAAGCAGCAGACCGTTCGTCTACTAACACATGGACATTGATCTCTTGATGGGCAAGAGCCAACATGGCAAGCGGGGTTGAACGGGAACCAGGACAGACAACTGCCTCCTTCACACCACCTTGTACAAATTCATCCATCAATCTACCAATATATGTTGTCATGATTTGATTATTCATTCGGACGGCCTCCAAGAGCAGACAGCATCGGTCTTAATTTCACTTGCGTTTCCTCATATTCCTGTGTTGCAAGGGAATCCTCTACAATTCCGCAGCCAGCAAACAAACGCACATGATCTTCCTCAATCAGGCCTGACCGAATGGCTACAGCAAACTCTCCATTATCCTGAGAATCGATCCAACCAACCGGTGCGGCATACCATCCACGTTTCAAAGGTTCAATTTCCCGGATGACCTCAACCGCTTTTTCCTTTGGATATCCTCCAAGTGCTGGCGTTGGATGGAGCTGCTCAATTAATGAGAAGAGAGAACAGCTACTTTTGATTTCTCCTACAATTGGTGTAAATAAATGCTGAATGTTTTTGGTTTTATAAAGACTTGGTTGATGAGGCTTATGCACATGATGGCAGTTTGCTTCAAATGCTTGCTCAATCATATTGACGACAATTTGATGTTCAATCAAATTCTTCTCATCATGAAGCAGTTCTTCACCCAATGCTTGATCTTCGATTTCATCTTGACCACGCACAATGGAACCAGCTAAACAAGATGAAAAGACTTCTCCACCGCTTTTTTTCACTAAACGTTCAGGTGTCGCCCCGACAAACGCTTGTCTTCCTTGCTCTATAGCAAATACATAACTCGTGGTTTGATGTTTTAGCAATTCTGCTAATAATGGTGCAAGTTCAATTTGATTTTTATAGTGAAGCAAGACTTCTCTTGCTAAAACAACCTTTTCATATTCGTTCGCACGAATGTGTGCTGTCGCTTCATGGATCGCTTTCATCCATTCCTTGACATCCAGCTCTTCCATGTGAACAAGCTCTGCTTGTCCATCATGTCGTACAGGCAATGCATCAAAATTAGAAGCTTTCTGTTCTAACTCTTGAATGAGCTGATGAACATTCCCGTCCACCTCGTTCCATTCATTGATCGTTAGAAACGTACCTTCTTTGGAAACAGTCAGCATCATCGAAGGCACAAAAAAATGAGCCTCGCCAAATGCTTCCCAGTGACGCGCCTTCTCTTCATATGGATCAAATGAAAACCCTCCAAATAAAAGCGGGCCAACTGCCGCTTGCTTTAACTCCTTCTCATCATGAAAATGGAACATGTGCTGCTTCAATTGTTCCCATTCTTGATGAACGATATCGAATCGTTCTTTGCCTTGCTCTGATGATTTAATGACGGCCGCTCTGCCCAGTCCAGAAAATATCATTTGGCTTTCTGGATCAGACCAAAAAAACCGCTCACCTAAAAAATCCGCTTCACCGCTTTGGAAAAAGGCAAGAGGATCCAGATCGTCAACTCTTCTGGAGTAGCTTATCAAAACAGCATGGTTGACGTTATTCGCTTCTTCTAATGTCGCAAGCGCTTCCTGCCGGAAAGTACGTTGCACTGTTGTCACCATGATACATTCCTCCAAAATCCATGAAATAACATATAAAAATAAAATCATCATGTAAAAAATACATGAACATTCGAGTATGTCGAATGACCTGCTTTTCTATTATAAACCTTAACAGATGAACTTAGTAAAGAAAACAGCTTTTAAAACCTCGAATCCTTATTATATCACGCTTTCAAGTTTTTTTCGCTCCCGCTCATTGAAACGAGAACATCTAACGAAAAATGGTAAGACCTGTTCTAAGTTCAAGCTTTCTCTCTATATGGGAACGATTAGCAAACATCTTTTTCAGGTTTCATCGCATCAATATATTGACACCTTTTTGAACTTTGCTAAACTGGAATTTGGACGTGTACGTATTTTCTTATTTAAAGGAGTATATTTTATGCAGCATCAATCGATATCAGATCAGCTTTCACCAATGAAGCCTGATAAGAACTGGCGGATTTGGTGGAATTTACTACGACCGCATACATTAACAGCGGCATTTATTCCCGTTACGTTAGGAACTGTTCTCGCACTTCCTAGTGGTCAAATACATGTTGGGCTATTTTTAGCGATGCTATTTGCATCGATGTTTATCCAAATTGCAACGAACATGTTTAATGAGTACTTTGATTATGTTCGCGGATTAGACAATGAGGAATCTGTCGGCATCGGCGGAGCAATTGTTAGAAACGGTGTAAAGCCAAAAACAGTCTTAGGCCTCGCTTATGCATTATTCGCGCTTTCTTTATTACTTGGGGTGTATATTTGCATGATGTCTAGCTGGTGGATTGCACTCATAGGACTGATTTGTATGGCAGCAGGTTATTTTTATACCGGCGGCCCTGTACCAATTGCTTATACACCATTTGGAGAACTTGTGTCAGGTGCTTTTATGGGGTTAGGCATCATTTTAATTAGTTTCTATATCCAAACAGGAACACTGACATCAAAAGCTGTGCTCATTTCATTACCAATCTCCATTTTAGTTGGTGCCATCTTGCTGTCGAACAATATCCGCGATTTAGACGGTGATAAGGAAAATGGACGAAAAACACTTGCTATCCTGGCTGGACGTAAAGCTGCAGTCAATATTCTTCTTTCCATGTTTTTGATATCATATGTACTCATTTTTGTTTATATCTTCACAGATATCGTTGGCCTTTGGAGTCTTCTTGTTTTACTCAGTGTGCCAAAAGCTTATACAGCCATTAAAGAATTTAAGCAAAAAGAAAAACCGATTGAATTAATGAATGCCATGAAGTCGACAGCACAAACCAATACATTTTTTGGTTTCTTGTTAACGATCGCATTGATCTTACAATACTATCTCGCATAACATCAAACGCCTGCAGCCGCAGGCGTTTTTTAATGAGAAATTGCTTCAAATTGGAACAAGTCTTACATACAAAATTGCTCATACTAACAATATGTTTGATATGAAAGGATGATCGCTTTGTTGTCAAAAGACGAATTACAACATTTGAAGCAGCGCCTTCTTGAGGATAAACAAGAAATTGAAGCCAAAAGCCATGACGATGAACAGAACGTATCATTTCCTTATGATGCAGTCGGTGAACTGTCAGCCTATGATAACCACCCAGGTGATCAAGGGACAGAACTATTTGAGAGAGGAAAAGACATTGCCTTAAACAGTTTGGAACATGAACATCTGTCAGATATCAACGAAGCACTTCAAGCAATGGATGACGGCTCTTATGGTCTATGTAAGGTATGTGGCGCTCCTATTCCTAAAGAACGTTTAGAAGCCCTTCCTTCAGCCGTCACATGCACAGAACATTCAAAAGAACAAACTGTTTCACAAAACCGTCCGATTGAGGAGGATTTATTAAATCCGCCATCAGGGCAATTCGAAAATGAACAAAGTGCCGCCTACGATGGAGAGGATGCCTATCAGGATCTAGAACGCTATGGCAACTCTGATACTCCGTCCGATATGGAATTTCCACCACTGACATACGATGATGTGTATACACAATCAGAAGATGAAGATGATGTGGAAACCTATGAAGGATTCGCATCTGCTGATATTGAAGGCAAAGCAAGCAAGGTATACCCGAATAAAGCACATGAAGCCTATGAAGAAGCATTAGATGAAGAAGGCGTCATGACGGTGTTTGGTGACTTGAAGCCGTACGAAGAAGATCCTTATACCGAAAAAAAGCATTAGTCCCCTCATATTGGGGGCTATATGTTTATATCATGTAATAATTGGGAAATAAATTGAAGAATGAATGGATTGGGAGGAGATTCTTGATGGCAAAAAAAAGTATCATTTGGGCGGTTATCGTCTTCTTTATTACATACGCATTATTTTCTATTGCAGGGTTCCTGTTCCCCATTGACAGAGAATGGTATGAAGCATTAAATAAACCTGAATGGACACCTAGTGGTGGTGTGATAGGAGCAGTTTGGGCTGTCTTATTCGCCCTCATTTCATTATCTGCTGCAATGATATATGGAAAGTATGGATTTCAGAAAATCACTTTCCCCTTCTGGATACTCTTTCTTTTAAATTACGTTTTCAATCAGGCCTTTAGTTTTTTTCAATTTACACAAAAGGATTTGTTCGCCGCTACAATTGACTGCCTGCTTGTTGCACTGACAGCACTTGCACTGGTGATCGTTTCACGAAAACTAAGCAAAATCGTTCCAATTTTATTGATTCCTTATGTTTTATGGGGATTCTTTGCGACATACTTGTCTTATACGATCTACTCCATGAATATGTAGAAAAAGACCGCTAGAGCGGTCTTTCAGCGTGTAGACAAACCCTCGCATTCTTTGTCAGTCCTGCGTGCCGGTGCTCACGAATGTTACATTCGCTCCGCGCCGGTACTTGTCCTTCCTAGACTGCCAAGGTTTTCAGTTCACGCTGTCAAGAAGACAAAGGGCTAAAATAAAAAAGAGATCTATCACAAGATCTCTTTTAAAAATGACCCGTACGGGATTCGAACCCGTGTTACCGCCGTGAAAGGGCGGTGTCTTAACCGCTTGACCAACGGGCCATAAAAATGGCGGAGAAGGAGGGATTTGAACCCTCGCGCCGCTCGCGCGACCTACACCCTTAGCAGGGGCGCCTCTTCAGCCACTTGAGTACTTCTCCATTTGGCTCCGCAGGTAGGATTCGAACCTACGACCGATCGGTTAACAGCCGATAGCTCTACCACTGAGCTACTGCGGAAGGTCATGGTGGGCCTGAGTGGACTCGAACCACCGACCTCACGCTTATCAGGCGTGCGCTCTAACCAGCTGAGCTACAGGCCCATGAACGATATACAAATGGAGCGGGTGATGGGAATCGAACCCACGACATCAGCTTGGAAGGCTGAGGTTTTACCACTAAACTACACCCGCAAAAATATGTATGGGGCGATTGATGGGAATCGAACCCACGAGTGCCAGAGCCACAATCTGGTGCGTTAACCACTTCGCCACAACCGCCATACTGTCAATATTTATTTGTAAAAGTGGCTCGGGACGGAATCGAACCGCCGACACACGGATTTTCAGTCCGTTGCTCTACCAACTGAGCTACCGAGCCATGTATTCATTTAAAAATGGCGGTCCGGACGGGACTCGAACCCGCGACCTCCTGCGTGACAGGCAGGCATTCTAACCAACTGAACTACCGGACCAGTATAGACATAAGAATAAAATTTGGTTGCGGGGGCAGGATTTGAACCTGCGACCTTCGGGTTATGAGCCCGACGAGCTACCGAACTGCTCCACCCCGCGATGATATGGTTTTTAAAAATATGGCGGAGGAAGAGGGATTCGAACCCCCGCGGGCTTTGACACCCCTGTCGGTTTTCAAGACCGATCCCTTCAGCCGGACTTGGGTATTCCTCCGTATAGATGGTGGACCTTGTAGGACTCGAACCTACGACCGGACGGTTATGAGCCGTCTGCTCTAACCAACTGAGCTAAAGGTCCTTTATAGCGGCGGAGGGGATCGAACCCCCGACCTCACGGGTATGAACCGTACGCTCTAGCCAGCTGAGCTACACCGCCATGATCAAAATATTTTTTTAGAAAGTGGAGCCTAGCGGGATCGAACCGCTGACCTCCTGCGTGCAAGGCAGGCGCTCTCCCAGCTGAGCTAAGGCCCCATAAAAAGATGGTCGGGAAGACAGGATTCGAACCTGCGACCCCTTGGTCCCAAACCAAGTGCTCTACCAAGCTGAGCTACTTCCCGATCTTAATGGCGCGCCCGAGAGGAGTCGAACCCCTAACCTTTTGATCCGTAGTCAAACGCTCTATCCAATTGAGCTACGGGCGCTTATTTCATAATGCCGAGGGCCGGACTTGAACCGGCACGGTAGTCACCTACCGCAGGATTTTAAGTCCTGTGTGTCTGCCAATTCCACCACCCCGGCGTGGATGGTATAAGCGGAAGACGGGATTCGAACCCGCGACCCCCACCTTGGCAAGGTGGTGTTCTACCACTGAACTACTTCCGCATTACAGGATTTCTTTATGTTATTTGGCTATGCGGGTGAAGGGACTTGAACCCCCACGTCATAAAGACACTAGATCCTAAGTCTAGCGCGTCTGCCAATTCCGCCACACCCGCATGAACATGGTGAGCCATGAAGGACTCGAACCTTCGACCCTCTGATTAAAAGTCAGATGCTCTACCAACTGAGCTAATGGCTCGCTTTTAAAGCGACTTGTCTATCTTACCATATGAAAGTGATGCCGGCAAGAGGACTTGAACCCCCAACCTACTGATTACAAGTCAGTTGCTCTACCAGTTGAGCTACACCGGCTTTATCTATCCTAACATTATGTAAGAATAAATATGGTGGAGGATGACGGGCTCGAACCGCCGACCCTCTGCTTGTAAGGCAGATGCTCTCCCAGCTGAGCTAATCCTCCACTATGTAGGAATCTCTCGATCCGACAAAGATTATTATATACAGGTTTCACACATTTGTAAAGGCTATATTAAAAAAATTTTATTTCATTTTTCATTACGTATTTCTTTTAACAAATGATATTAATTCACCCTGTCAAAACTGCTTCAATTCAACGTTTAACAGCTATACTTCTCTCCTCTATATTCTCTTTAAATACATGCAATTCCTTCAAAATATGAGCAACCTATCATCTTTATACTTTAATGATATAGATATTCCTTAGATTTAGCAGATAGATACACTGTCTATTTATTTCAAAAAAAATAGACTTATACACCCTACTCTACTATTCTATTGCTTTTTTCATAGTCAGAGGTTCAAAAACATGCTTACCAGGCTTTCTTCTTGCTTTTAGACACCTGACACTCTTGTAGTAAATCGTATAGAAATGAAATCATTCATAAAACATATGAATCAAGTAGCTTTCTTGTCAAACAAGTACAAAAAAGACCAGTTCCAAATGGAACTGATCCTTAGAAAAGCTTGGCGGCGTCCTACTCTCACAGGGGGAAACCCCCAACTACCATCGGCGCTGAAGAGCTTAACTTCCGTGTTCGGTATGGGAACGGGTGTGACCTCTTCGCTATCGCCACCAAACCTGATGGAGAGAATGTTCTCTCAAAACTAGATAACAATGTTCATGCTTCACATTAAATATAGGTTAAGTCCTCGATCTATTAGTATCTGTCAGCTCCACGTGTCACCACGCTTCCACCTCAGACCTATCAACCTGATCATCTTTCAGGGATCTTACTTCCTTGCGGAATGGGAAATCTCATCTTGAGGGGGGCTTCATGCTTAGATGCTTTCAGCACTTATCCCGTCCGCACATAGCTACCCAGCGATGCCCTTGGCAGAACAACTGGTACACCAGCGGTGCGTCCATCCCGGTCCTCTCGTACTAAGGACAGCTCCTCTCAAATTTCCTGCGCCCGCGACGGATAGGGACCGAACTGTCTCACGACGTTCTGAACCCAGCTCGCGTACCGCTTTAATGGGCGAACAGCCCAACCCTTGGGACCGACTACAGCCCCAGGATGCGATGAGCCGACATCGAGGTGCCAAACCTCCCCGTCGATGTGGACTCTTGGGGGAGATAAGCCTGTTATCCCCGGGGTAGCTTTTATCCGTTGAGCGATGGCCCTTCCATGCGGAACCACCGGATCACTAAGCCCGACTTTCGTCCCTGCTCGACTTGTAGGTCTCGCAGTCAAGCTCCCTTGTGCCTTTACACTCTGCGAATGATTTCCAACCATTCTGAGGGAACCTTTGGGCGCCTCCGTTACATTTTAGGAGGCGACCGCCCCAGTCAAACTGCCCACCTGACACTGTCTCCCTGCCCGATAAGGGCAGCGGGTTAGAAGGTCAATACAGCCAGGGTAGTATCCCACCGATGCCTCCACCGAAGCTAGCGCTCCGGTTTCCAAGGCTCCTACCTATCCTGTACAAGCTGTACCAACATTCAATATCAGGCTGCAGTAAAGCTCCACGGGGTCTTTCCGTCCTGTCGCGGGTAACCTGCATCTTCACAGGTACTATAATTTCACCGAGTCTCTCGTTGAGACAGTGCCCAGATCGTTGCGCCTTTCGTGCGGGTCGGAACTTACCCGACAAGGAATTTCGCTACCTTAGGACCGTTATAGTTACGGCCGCCGTTTACTGGGGCTTCAATTCGCACCTTCGCTTACGCTAAGCGCTCCTCTTAACCTTCCAGCACCGGGCAGGCGTCAGCCCCTATACTTCGCCTTACGGCTTCGCAGAGACCTGTGTTTTTGCTAAACAGTCGCCTGGGCCTATTCACTGCGGCTTCTCGGGGCTTTAACACCCTAAGAAGCACCCCTTCTCCCGAAGTTACGGGGTCATTTTGCCGAGTTCCTTAACGAGAGTTCTCTCGATCACCTTAGGATTCTCTCCTCGCCTACCTGTGTCGGTTTGCGGTACGGGCACCTCTCACCTCGCTAGAGGCTTTTCTTGGCAGTGTGGAATCAGGAACTTCGCTACTAAATTTCGCTCGCCATCACAGCTCAGCCTTTATGGGAAACGGATTTGCCTATTTCCCAGCCTAACTGCTTGGACGCGGATATCCATTACCGCGCTTACCCTATCCTCCTGCGTCCCCCCATTGCTCAAATGGTGAGGAGGTGGTACAGGAATATCAACCTGTTGTCCATCGCCTACGCCTTTCGGCCTCGGCTTAGGTCCCGACTAACCCTGAGCGGACGAGCCTTCCTCAGGAAACCTTAGGCATTCGGTGGACGGGATTCTCACCCGTCTTTCGCTACTCATACCGGCATTCTCACTTCTAAGCGCTCCACCAGTCCTTCCGGTCTGGCTTCACAGCCCTTAGAACGCTCTCCTACCACTGTTCGTAAGAACAGTCCGCAGCTTCGGTGATACGTTTAGCCCCGGTACATTTTCGGCGCAGAGTCACTCGACCAGTGAGCTATTACGCACTCTTTAAATGGTGGCTGCTTCTAAGCCAACATCCTGGTTGTCTAAGCAACTCCACATCCTTTTCCACTTAACGTATACTTTGGGACCTTAGCTGGCGGTCTGGGCTGTTTCCCTTTCGACTACGGATCTTATCACTCGCAGTCTGACTCCCAAGGATAAGTCATCGGCATTCGGAGTTTGACTGAATTCGGTAACCCGGTAGGGGCCCCTAGTCCAATCAGTGCTCTACCTCCGAGACTCTTACCTTGAGGCTAGCCCTAAAGCTATTTCGGAGAGAACCAGCTATCTCCAGGTTCGATTGGCATTTCACCCCTACCCACACCTCATCCCCGCACTTTTCAACGTGCGTGGGTTCGGGCCTCCATTCAGTGTTACCTGAACTTCACCCTGGACATGGGTAGATCACCTGGTTTCGGGTCTACGACCACGTACTCATGCGCCCTATTCAGACTCGCTTTCGCTGCGGCTCCGCATCTTCTGCTTAACCTTGCACGGGATCGTAACTCGCCGGTTCATTCTACAAAAGGCACGCCATCACCCGTTAACGGGCTCTGACTACTTGTAGGCACACGGTTTCAGGATCTATTTCACTCCCCTTCCGGGGTGCTTTTCACCTTTCCCTCACGGTACTGGTTCACTATCGGTCACTAGGGAGTATTTAGCCTTGGGAGATGGTCCTCCCGGATTCCGACGGAATTTCACGTGTTCCGCCGTACTCAGGATCCACTCTGGAGAGAATGACATTTCAGTTACAGGGCTGTTACCTTCTCTGGCGGGCCTTTCCAGACCTCTTCGCTTATATCATTCCTTTGTAACTCCGTATAGAGTGTCCTACAACCCCAAGAGGCAAGCCTCTTGGTTTGGGCTGTTCCCGTTTCGCTCGCCGCTACTCAGGGAATCGCATTTGCTTTCTCTTCCTCCGGGTACTTAGATGTTTCAGTTCCCCGGGTATGCCTTCTCATACTCTATGTATTCAAGTATGGATACTACTCCATTACGAGCAGTGGGTTTCCCCATTCGGAAATCTCCGGATCAAAGCTTGCTTACAGCTCCCCGAAGCATATCGGTGTTCGTCCCGTCCTTCATCGGCTCCTAGTGCCAAGGCATCCACCGTGCGCCCTTTCTAACTTAACCATTTCTTACTTTAGAAAGAATCACTATGTGTGATGAACTTTGCATTGCATTCAATGTGAATGTATTACTTATTGTTATCTAGTTTTCAAAGAACAATCCTGTCTCGCTAGAGACATGTTTTGAAGGAATGATCCTTCAAAACTAAACAAGACCAAAACGCACACTGCTCCATATATCCTTAGAAAGGAGGTGATCCAGCCGCACCTTCCGATACGGCTACCTTGTTACGACTTCACCCCAATCATCTGCCCCACCTTCGGCGGCTGGCTCCATAAAGGTTACCTCACCGACTTCGGGTGTTGCAAACTCTCGTGGTGTGACGGGCGGTGTGTACAAGGCCCGGGAACGTATTCACCGCGGCATGCTGATCCGCGATTACTAGCGATTCCAGCTTCACGCAGTCGAGTTGCAGACTGCGATCCGAACTGAGAACAGATTTGTGGGATTGGCTAAACCTTGCGGTCTCGCAGCCCTTTGTTCTGTCCATTGTAGCACGTGTGTAGCCCAGGTCATAAGGGGCATGATGATTTGACGTCATCCCCACCTTCCTCCGGTTTGTCACCGGCAGTCACCTTAGAGTGCCCAACTGAATGCTGGCAACTAAGATCAAGGGTTGCGCTCGTTGCGGGACTTAACCCAACATCTCACGACACGAGCTGACGACAACCATGCACCACCTGTCACTCTGTCCCCGAAGGGAAAGCCCTATCTCTAGGGTTGTCAGAGGATGTCAAGACCTGGTAAGGTTCTTCGCGTTGCTTCGAATTAAACCACATGCTCCACCGCTTGTGCGGGCCCCCGTCAATTCCTTTGAGTTTCAGTCTTGCGACCGTACTCCCCAGGCGGAGTGCTTAATGCGTTAGCTGCAGCACTAAGGGGCGGAAACCCCCTAACACTTAGCACTCATCGTTTACGGCGTGGACTACCAGGGTATCTAATCCTGTTCGCTCCCCACGCTTTCGCTCCTCAGCGTCAGTTACAGACCAGAGAGTCGCCTTCGCCACTGGTGTTCCTCCACATCTCTACGCATTTCACCGCTACACGTGGAATTCCACTCTCCTCTTCTGCACTCAAGTTTCCCAGTTTCCAATGACCCTCCCCGGTTGAGCCGGGGGCTTTCACATCAGACTTAAGAAACCGCCTGCGAGCCCTTTACGCCCAATAATTCCGGACAACGCTTGCCACCTACGTATTACCGCGGCTGCTGGCACGTAGTTAGCCGTGGCTTTCTGGTTAGGTACCGTCATGGTGCAAGCAGTTACTCTTGCACTTGTTCTTCCCTAACAACAGAGCTTTACGATCCGAAAACCTTCATCACTCACGCGGCGTTGCTCCGTCAGACTTTCGTCCATTGCGGAAGATTCCCTACTGCTGCCTCCCGTAGGAGTCTGGGCCGTGTCTCAGTCCCAGTGTGGCCGATCACCCTCTCAGGTCGGCTACGCATCGTCGCCTTGGTGAGCCGTTACCTCACCAACTAGCTAATGCGCCGCGGGTCCATCTGTAAGTGACAGCCGAAACCGTCTTTCATCCTTGAACCATGCGGTTCAAGGAACTATCCGGTATTAGCTCCGGTTTCCCGGAGTTATCCCAGTCTTACAGGCAGGTTACCCACGTGTTACTCACCCGTCCGCCGCTAACATCCGGGAGCAAGCTCCCTTCTGTCCGCTCGACTTGCATGTATTAGGCACGCCGCCAGCGTTCGTCCTGAGCCAGGATCAAACTCTCCGAGGTATGCAGGATGCATATCACACATGCGTTGCTACACGATGTAGCGAACTTAGCATGTGATCATTTCCTGCCTCGTCAGTTTGACTGACTACCTATGATGTTTCATAGGATTTTTTTATTAAAACTCGAATTAACAGGTACGTTTTGTCTTGTTTAGTTTTCAAAGATCATTTTCGTTATCGCTCAGAGGCGACTTTATTAATATAACATTCTATCAAGATGAAGTCAATAACTTTTTTCTCGAATGTTATTTCTCAACCGCGCTGTTTCAGCGTCGAATACAAATATAACACCTTTTGAAATAAGAAACAAGTATTTTCTCTAAATAATTTATTTTTCCTCATTTCTTTCTATATATAGATATAAAAAGTGGTTCTCTCAGTAATTCACTATTGTTGATCCTGTAGGTCTTTAGTATATTTATAATAGATTGAAACTAAATAACCGCAGGGGGAGCTTTGTGCTGAGAGTGAACAATTCGTTGTTCTGACCCTTTGAACCTGTCAGTTAATACTGAAGTAGGAATGTGGAATCACTTGCATACATGCACTGTATCCAAGCCGATATGTTTTTCTATGAATCACATACTCATCCTGACATGGTCTCTCCTTGCACAATTCGTGAAAAGGGGATTTTTTTATGCAGAAATCAAATCAATTAGTACGACTGATGGAGATCGCCATCATGACTTCTCTTGCACTTGTATTAGATTATTTATCAGGTCTCTTTTTAAGAATGCCGAACGGCGGGTCAATTGCGCTGATCATGATTCCTGTTATTCTCATGTCTATTAGATGGGGAGTGTCTACTGGGTTTATCATCGGGGTGTTAATCGCTGGACTACAGCTGATGAATAGTCCTATCATCGCCACACCTGTACAAGGATTCCTCGATTACTTTGTCGCATCTGTAGTGATTTGTTTAAGTGGGCTATTCTCAGGATCAATTAAAAAAGCCATTCAGGATAAAAAACGAAAGAAACAATTCTTCTATATTACTCTATCTGTCTTTACCGCCAGTTTCTTCAGGCTGCTGACGTTCTTTATTTCTGGCGTTGTTTTCTTTTCTCACAATGCACCAAAAGGAACGCCAGGATGGCTATACTCTTTATTATATAACAGCACATATATGGTTCCTTCATTTATCATTTGTAGTATTGTTCTTTGTTTACTCATCCCTAGTGCGTCTCGTTTGGTTTTTCCTCAACAAAAATAACCTGGCTTTTTCAGCAGGTTATTTTTTTATGCATAATTTTCTGCTCTATTGAATCTATTAATAGTAGAAGATTTTAAGCTGGAGGTGCGCCAATGAATTCTTACTCCATTATGCTGTGCTGCTATATTCTTAGTCTTGCCTACTTTTTGGCCAGTTTCTATGAGGCATTAAAAATAGCAGCTGTGAAAGGAAAAGTAGAGGCTGCTCCTTTTATCTCTTATATTTTACTCGCCACACTTTTTACTTTTTTCTCTCATTATTACTGGAAGCTGACGATATAATTCGGTGTACATGATCATTTAGTACAGACAACTCCCATCCATACCCAATTTCCTCATGGTTCTCACCAGCCAGCTCGAATTGGCTGGTGACGACAAAACTAGGTTGAAGCTTTTGATAAAATTGCTTCGCTGAATTCTGATCAAATACCCAAAGCAGCATATTTTGATAGCCTTTCTTTATTAAATAATCCACACCTTTTGCAATCAGAGCCATGCCCGCTCCTGATTTCTGTTTTTGCTGCAACAAATAGATGGCATAAAGCTCACCATCATATATTGAATAGCGCTCATCACGCTGTTTTCCAAAGGAAGCAAAACCAAATACTCCGTCCGCATCTTCTGCGACAAATGTGCCTTCAAGCGATCTGCTTCTCCAGCTCTCTTCCCGCTCCTCTACATTTAAAGCATCCAAATACGCCTGCGAAATAATGCCGTGATAAGTCGTTTGCCAGCTTTTCACATGAATCTCGGCGATTTTAGGAATATCACTATGTACTGCATGTCTCACCTTCATCTACGCCACCCCTTCTAGCAGTTTCCTATTCTATATTCATTATAATAAGTTTCTAATGTATAAAATTCAATTCATTGACAATTTGTCAACACACCTTTATATTGGGTACGACTTCTTCTATTAAAAAGTTGATACATATGAAAGGGTGAAATAAAAGATGGAGTGTAAGACAACCGAGCTTCGGCAGCTCTTAAAGGAACAACTACAACTACGTTCTCTCTCATTAAGAGAACTCAGCACACAAACAGACATTGATAAAGCGACACTTTCTAGAATAATGAATGGCAAAAGAAAACCGACTTTGAACCATTTACAGCGGCTTTCAGATGCTCTAAACATTTCTTTAGATCGACTATTGGCCGCTGCTGGATTTCCCATTAAAAATGAGAAAGTTCACGGTGATACGTTCATTCAAGCGGTAGAAGAGATCGAAAGAACACTGAAAGATCATGATGTCTATGACGGTACATTCAGCGAGGAGAAATTGAAACAGAAGCTAAATGCATACGAGACCTACAGTCAATCAGTCGAGGGAAAAGAAACGATCTCAGCAAAGTTTGAAAAAAAGATGGACTCAATAAGCGGCGTTGGGCCATTTCTTGATCAATTGAAAAGCATGTACAACTCTTTCATGAGCGGCCGGGGTACTTCTCGTGAATTGATGTTGATGGGAGGCGCCCTGCTTTATTTCATTATGCCCGTTGATTTAATACCAGATTATATTTTTCCGATCGGCTATATTGATGACGCTGCAGCAGTGCAGGTCGTATTAAACCAGCTGACAAATAGGTCATAGCAGGTGACGGAGACATGAAAAAACAGAACGGCATTGACTTCGTATTATTATTCACTGTCATTTGTTTCTTTGTGATCAGCCTGCTGGCTGTGTATAGCGGATCGGGACAGTATGAAACGCAAGATATGTTTTATTTCGTCAAAAGACAAATTTTCTGGTATATCGTCGGTTTTGGCCTCATGGCGGCAGTTGCTTACTTTGATTACGAGCTGCTTGAGCGTTTATCTTTTCGACTATTTGCAGGTGGTCTCTTCCTCATCATTCTCGTACATTTTTTTGGAACGAATCAAAATGGCTCCCAAAGGTGGATCAGTTTTGGCTCCATTAAAATTCAGCCATCAGAATTTATGAAAATTTTTGTCATTCTCCTGTTAGCGGCTGTTTTAAATCGATACAAACATGAGCGCTTTACATTTAAGGAGAGCATGATTCCTACAAGTAAAGTCATCTGCTGGACCGCTGTCCCTTTTTTCCTGATTTTAATTCAGCCAGATTTAGGGACTGCACTTGTGATCTTGTCTATCGCTTTTACACTGATACTTGTTTCAGGAATTTCAAGTAAGATGATCGCTGCATTAATGGCCGCTTTTCTCGCGCTTCTTGCATTTTTGACCTACTTGCACAATGAACATTTTGAGCACTTTACAAAAGTAATTAAACCTCATCAGCTTGACCGCATTTATGGGTGGCTCTCTCCAGATGAATTTGATTCAACTTATGGATATCAGTTGAATCAAGCGATGCTCGGCATTGGGTCAGGGCAATTATCAGGAAGCGGGTATACGAAAGGAAATCAAGTACAAGGTGGAAATATTCCTGAGGCCCATACAGATTTTATATTTGCAGTCATTGGTGAGGAGTTTGGTTTTATCGGCGCTTCCCTATTGATTTGTTTGTATCTTATGATGGTCTATCGAATGATTCATGTGGCTATGCATGCGAATACCCTTTATGGGCTGTACATATGTGCTGGTGTGGTTGGACTGATCGTCTTTCAAGTCTTCCAAAACGTAGGAATGACAGTAGGTTTAATGCCTGTGACGGGTCTTGCACTTCCATTTATCAGCTACGGCGGCAGTGCGCTTTTGACCAATATGATGGCCATTGGGCTTGTATTTAGTGTCAATCTGAGGTCGTCATCCTATATGTTTGGACGCAACTGGGATTGAGGGTGATGTCATTGATTCTTTCTCACCTCAAAAAAATCGACCACATTCTTGCTGGGACGATCGTTTGTCTTTGTTTATTTGGTTTACTCATGGTTTACAGTGCGAGTTATCCTTTAGGTGAAATGAAGTATGAGCAAGGCAGCTATTTTTTCATGAAACAATGGCAATGGCTCTTGATTGGGTTATTCTTTTTTATCATTGCCGCTCTTTTTCCTTATCACGCTTATCGTAAATGGATACGATGGCTTGTCATGCTGTCAATGTTATGTCTCATCATTGTCCTGCTTCCAGGGATCGGCGTTGTCAAAAATAATTCACAGCGGTGGATTCATATTGGTTCTCTTATGATCCAGCCGTCTGAGGCTGTGAAATTAGTGATGATCCTCTATTTTGCCTATGTGTATGCAAGGAAACAAGCATACATCACATCCTTTAGAAAAGGGGTGCTGCCTCCGCTCATTCTGTTAGGTCTAGTTTTTTTATTGATCTTAAAGCAGCCTGATTTAGGTACGGCGGTATCTATTTTATTAAGCTGTGGCATCGTCTTATTATGCGCTGGGCTAAACATGCGCCACCTCATTTTTCTAGGAACGACCGCTGCGGCAGGGATTACCTTTTTTGCTGTGACAGCTCCTTATCGTTTGAAACGGCTCACCTCATTTCGTGATCCTTTTCAATATGAGGATGGGGATGGCTATCAGCTGATTCATTCATATCTCGCCATGGATTCAGGCGGGCTGACCGGGAATGGCTTAGGCGGGAGCATTCAAAAATTAGGTTTTCTTCCTGAAGCCCACACAGATTTCATTATGGCCGTCATCAGTGAAGAGCTGGGATTCATGGGGGTATCGTTTGTGATTGGCGCATATCTTCTCATTATGTATCGCGCCGTCCGAATCGTTCGATCATTGCAGGATCCGTTTGGAAAGTTGTTAACGGTCGGTCTCACTTTTCAAATCATGCTTCAAGCAGGCTTTAATCTAGGGGCTGTATTTGGACTTCTCCCCATTACAGGCATCCCCCTTCCCTTCATTAGCTATGGCGGGTCCTCATTAGTGTTCATGATGATAACCGCAGGCATTCTTGTGAATCTTTCTTCTTATATAAAAAGACCAAAACAACAGGCTCAAGCAAAATAGACACCTTCTATCAGAAGGTGTCTATTCATTTTATTCTTCTATTTGACGATCAGCTGCTTCTTTTTTTCTTGGCTGCTTGATTTCATTTGTCAGTTCCTGAATGCTTTGCTTCACATTCCCTTTGCCAGAGAAGTTCTCAATAATTTCTTTGACATCAATCCCAGAGGATGCTTTCAGGCTTTCTTGCAGACTGGACATGAGGTTTGTGGCATAGCCTGTGACTTTATTGGCGCCGCTGCCTTCCCCGTTACCGCCCGTATCAACAACTGTAATTTTATCAATGTTAGAAAGTGGTGCAGATACTTGCTTCGCATATTCAGGAAGCATTTTCACAATCATATCAAGGATCGCTGCCTGACCATACTGTTCGAATGCTTCAGCAATTTTCTCTTTCGCTTCGGCTTCTGCAAGTCCTTTTAACCTAATGACTTCTGCTTCTGTTTCCCCTTTTGCACGATCTGCTTCCGCTTTGGCAAGCCCATCAATACGAACTTTCTCAGCTTCTGCTTTCGCCATTGCTTCAATGCTGTATTTCTTCGCATCTGCTTCCGCAAGACGCTTTGCTTTTTCAGCAGCAGCTGATTGTTCAACAGCATAACGATCTGCATCGGCTTTCTTTTTCACTTCGGAATCATATTGACGTTCACGACGCTGAATCTCTTTTTCTTCCAATTCAATTTGCTTCTGACGTTCGATGATTTTGACTTGCATTTCTTGTTCCGTTACGTGCTGACGGTTGCGAGCTGTTTCTAGATCGTAAGCTTGGTCAGCGCTTGCTTTCGCTGTATCTTGTTCACGTCTAAATTCCGCTCGTTTCAATTCATTGATTTTTTCCGCCTCTGCGATTTCGGTCGCACGCTCAAGCTCAGACTTCTTCGCATCTTTATCTGCTTCAGCACGTTTGATACGTGTTTCTTTATCTGCTTCGGCTGTTGCAATATCTGCATCTCGCTTCACTTGGGCAATTCTTGGCTTACCTAGGGATTCTAAATAGCCATTTTTATCTCGGACATCTTTGATCGTAAAGGAGACAATGACAAGACCCATTTTCGCTAAATCTTGAGAAGCGACACGTTGTACTTCTTGAGAAAATTTCTCTCTGTTCTTATAAATCTCTTCAACTGTCATTGATCCTAGGATCGAACGCAGATGACCTTCTAGAACTTCTCTTGCTTCATTTTCACGGTCTTCTTTTGTTTTACCTAAAAACTGCTCTGCAGCAGTGGCGATTTCTTCAATTGATCCGCCAATTTTGATGATTGCCGTTCCGTCGGCCATCACAGGTACACCTTGCTCTGTATATACTTCAGGAGTGGAAACATCTAGTTTGCTAGATAGTAAGCTGAGCGGCTCTGCTTGTTGAAAAACAGGAAGTACAAAAGTACCGCCGCCTCTGACAATCTTAATCTTATTTCCACCTTCATCCACATGGACATTTTTACTTCCTAGATAACTCCCTGTGACGATCAACGCTTCATCAGGACCTGCCGTCCGATATTTTGTTACAAATACGCCAATAAGTGCAATCAGAATCACAAGGACAATTCCAATAATAATTAAAATGGTTGTTCCTGGCATAGCATTCCCTCCTAGATTTCTTCATTTGGTATGACAGATAAAACGCCTTTGTTCACTTCGACCACAAGCACGCGGGTTCCATATGGAATCTCCTCTTGGTCGAAACTGATGGCCGGCTTTGAGATTTTCCCGCTATTACTAATTAACAGCACTTCTCCAAACCCGTCTTTTGGGACTGATACAATGATCTCCCCAGTTCTTCCTTTTAAATCGGCTTCAGTATATGAAAGAGATTCTTCAGCAGAGGAAAGCGGGACTAACACAAATACATGTAAACAGGTCACAAGGACCACTGCGAGAATGGCAGATAATACTGCTCCAAAACCGCTTCCTACGATTGCTGTTTTCTCAGAGATAAAACCACCAGCCGAGAAAAATGTAAGAAATGCGAGGATCAATGTCGGTTGAAGGAATGGAACAGGGATCGCTTCAAACAAGCCATCAAATACATCACCGAAAAAGACGAAAACAAGTGTCAGGATTCCTGATATCATCAATATGTATAAGTACAGCGTCTGAAGAGGCAGCCCGAATATATCCATCTTCCTCACCCTTTCTTTATGAAATGAACAGCCTTTGTTTCATGTAGATGACACTCACCTCCAGTGTATTGCTTCTAACAGGTAATACGAACCACTTTTGTAAAGGTTTCATATTTCATCACAATTCCTCAAAGGAATTCTCGGGAAGCTAAAGAATGATTGTCATGTACCATTATGATAAAATTTGATCTTGAGGTGATGGAAATGAGTTTATTACATGATGCAAGACAAGAATTGTGGCAAGAACTGCAAGGGTTAAACGAAGAACAATTAAACCAAAAATTATCTGATGATACCTGGAGTATTCAAGAGGTGGCAGATCATTTAAAGAAAATGGATTTAGTTGCAGCAAAGCATCTAGCTGCCGAGGGAAAAAAAGCACCGATCAAAGAATATGAGCCAAAACCAGTAGAAATGGCAGAAGATCGTTCAAGAAAGGCCACTGCACCTAGTATTGTCGCACCTGAGCGTAAGCATGTGACGCCTACACAATTAAAGGATGAACTTGATACAGCACGTGAGAAATTAAATCAAATTTTATCAACGTTTACGGAGGAAGATTTCAAACGAGTGATTGCACATCCTGTGTTTGAAGAGCTTTCACTGAAGCAATATCTTGATTTTATCGGCGCACACGAAAAACGCCATATTCATCAAATCAAAGAAATTAAAGAAATTAAAGAACAGCTATAAGATGTAAAAAAGACTCCCTTTTGGGAGCCTTTTTTCATTGTTACACTGTTTTAGGTGTTAGGTTAAAGCAGCGAGCATAAATCCAGTTGTATGCTTTTTCGTTTAGATCTCTTGGATTTCCAACGGTTTGCGGATCTTTCATTGCTTCTTTAGATAAACGGTCGATCATATCTTTTGATACACCTTGTTCTTCTAATGAAGGAACTTCTAGGTCTTCCACTAAATCATACATCCAGTTCACTGCTGCTTTAGCTGCTTCCTCTGTTGACATTCTGCTTGTATCAATACCGAATGCTTGCGCAATTCGAGCGAATTTCTCTGGGTAGCCTTTCCAGTTATACTCCATAACAGGTCCCATCATCGCCGCTACACATTGACCATGCGCTACAGGAATAATGCCTCCGAGTGTTTGACTCATCGCATGGGCAGCGCCAGCTGATTCACTTCCATAGGAAAGTCCTGCAAGCATTGCAGCTTGTGCCATTCCGTATCTTGCTTCTAAATCCTCTCCATCCGCAAAGGCACGGCGAATGTAATGAGCAGCATATTCAATGGCCATAAGTGCCACAGCATCCGTAATCGGCTGAGCAAATTTCATTGTATAGCATTCGATAGCGTGTGCAAGCGCATCAATTCCGGTCATTGCCGTCACATGAGGCGGCATGGATACATGAAGCTCTGGATCAATCACTGTGAGGTGAGCGGCAATAAGTGGTCCACCTGTATTGAATTTGAACTCCCTTTCTTCATCTGTAATTACTGCCCACTGCGTGACCTCTGAACCTGTACCTGCCGTTGTCGGGATTGTTGTTAATGGAGGAATTCTATTTTCAAGCGGTTTTTTCCCCTCTGCCGCTTCGTAATCAAGAACTGAACCTTCATGAGTCGCTTCTACACCGATGGCCTTCGCTGTATCCATTGAGCTTCCGCCACCAACTGCGACTAATCCATTACAGCCTTCTTTTTCATATAACGCAGATCCTTCATTCACTAGGCGTACTGGCGGGTTTGGCTCTACTTTATCAAATAGGACCCACATCAATTTGTGCCTCTTTTAATGAAGCAATCACTGGATCTACAACGCCCGCTTGATAAATACCAGGGTCCGTTACAAGCAAGACCTTTGAAACGCCGTATGCTTTCACTTCTTCTCCAACATGTTTCACCGCACCAATACCATGCTTGATCACAGTCGGGATTTCAAATGTATGGAATTTTTGCATGCTTTCAATTTTCATATTTAATGTCATGTTCAATCTCCTCCAAATCATTTTATTTAAACCAATGAACTGCTTCTGGTTTTGTGTTTCTATATACATGTTTCAATTCGGTATATTCTTCAAGACCCGTACGTCCTAACTCACGTCCAAGACCTGATTGCTTATATCCACCCCACGGTGCTTGAGCAAAATAAGGATGGAAGTCGTTAATCCAAACAGTGCCTAATCGTAGCTGACGAGCGACCCTTTCCGCTTTTGCGATATCTGAAGACCATACTGCTCCTGCTAATCCATAGATTGTATCATTTGCAAGCTCGATCACTTCTTCTTCTGATCGGAAGGATTCGACGGTCAGTACTGGGCCAAAAATTTCTTCCTGTACAATCCGCATATCTGATGTACAGCCTGAGAAAATCGTTGGCAAGTAGAAAAATCCATTTTGAAGCTCCTCTGCATCAGGTCGTTTTCCGCCTGTTTCTAATCTTGCGCCTTCTTCTAGACCGATGCTGACGTATTTTTCTACTTTTTCTCGATGCTCAGCTGAGATGAGCGGTCCGCTCTGGGTTCCTTCATCAAAGCCGTTGCCTAGCTTGATTTTTTTCGTACGCTTCACCAGTTCTTCTAAAAATTCATCATGAATGGATTCTTCGACTAACAAGCGTGAACCCGCTGAACACACTTGCCCTGCATGGAAGAACACAGCATTCATTGCCTGGTCAACCGCTACGTCTAAATCAGCATCTTGAAACACAATATTCGGATTTTTCCCGCCAAGCTCAAGAGCTATTTTTTTCACATTCCCACTGGCTCCCTGCATGATTTTCTTGCCAGTTTCAATACCGCCGGTGAACGAAATTAAGTCGACTTGGTCGTTAACAGCAAGTTCATCGCCAACTGTTGCCCCTGGTCCAAGGACTAGGTTTGCAACACCTGCCGGAACGCCTGCTTCTTCCATGAGTTTGAAAACTTTAATCGTGGTTAGTGGTGTAATTTCACTTGGCTTTAATACGATTGTATTTCCGGCTGCAAGCGCAGGAGCGATTTTCCAGCTCGCTTGAAGCAACGGATAGTTCCAAGGAGTGATTTGACCGCATACACCGACAGGCTCTCTGACTAATTCACTTTTTGAATTTGGAATAGGCGATGCAATGATTTCCCCGCCATCCTTATCAGCAAGCCCTGCGTAATATTGGAACACATTTGCAATATCGTCCATATCTGCTTTACTTTCTTCTAATGTTTTGCCAGTATCAAGTGATTCTAATCTGGCTAATTCATCAAGGTCTCGTCTAATCAATTCAGCAATCTTAAAGACAATATTTCCTCTTTCAAGTCCAGGAAGATTTGCCCAATCTCCTTGATCGAAGGCTTTTCTTGCTGCTTTGATGGCTAGCTGCGCGTCATTTCTTGATCCTTCACTGACTGTCGCGATCACTTCTTGATTAAATGGATTGATGATATCTCTTGTGTCGCCACTCTTAGCGCCAACCCATTGTCCATCTATAAATAGTGTTTGACTCATAGAAGGAACCTCCTCTGATTCTCTTTGGTAAGTTTGTTAAATAAAAATTTAACGTTTTGAACATAATTAACTTAACATGTTCAAATTTTTCTGTCAAAGGGAGATATGCTTCATTTATTTTGACATTTTGCATTCTTTCGTTAACATATAGTCCATAAAGATTTTTTTGAACGTATTGAATTCTCTTAATAGAAAGCAGGGACAAGATGAAAAAGCAGGAACAGCCACAAGCAGAAGATCGTATTTTAGCGGCGAAAGATCTAGTCATTGATTCCATCGCTGAAACAATGGATCTCTATGGCATTACTAGAAGTGCGGGTATTCTGTATGGGACGATGTATTTAAATGAGGAAATGACGCTGGATGAAATGCGTGAAGAGCTGCAAATGAGTAAGCCTAGTATGAGTACAGGTGTGAAAAAACTGCAAGACATGAATATTGTCAAAAAGACCTTTCACCGCGGCCGAAGAAAACACAGCTTTGTTGCTGAAAAAGATTTTTTTAAGTTTTTCATGAACTTTTTCCCGCAAAAATGGGAACGAGAGGTCGAGGTCAATCTAGCGGCTATTGAAGAAGCGCAAGAGCGCCTTCAAGATGTGGCTCTTGATGAGCAGGCGGAGGAACACGAAAAAGAGGAAGCCCAGCAGCTCCTTGAACAGCTTGAGAGCTCAAAAGCCTATTATGACTGGCTTAGAAGATTAGCCCATTCTGTTCATTCCGGGGAAATCTTTGATTATATTCCGATCGATCAGAAAGAAAAATAGACAATATGATTGCATTTTACAGCTTGAAGTTTACAGAAGGATTGATTATAATAAGTTATGTCGTAACACTTCGGGGCATTAGCTCAGCTGGGAGAGCGCTACGCTGGCAGCGTAGAGGTCAGCGGTTCGATCCCGCTATGCTCCATTATCAAAAGCCTATCCAAAGATGGATAGGTTCAGGCTGTCGAGAAAATCTCGACAGCTTTAATTTTTTCCTTAAAGTTTCCATCCCCTCATTTTCTTGAAAACTGTACAAGATCTAAAAATCATCAAAAGGTCATCTCAAGACATGTGTGGGAGGAACATAAAGAAAAGGTCAGACAAAATCGTCTGTCTCCCGCTGGAAAAGAGCTATACAAAAAAAGAAAAGAAAAAATAGAGCGAAGCTTTGCAGATTCAAAACAACTGCATGGGCTTCGCTACTGCCGGTTGAGGGGAAAACAAAATGTGAGTGAGCAAGTGCTTCTCACAGCTGCCTGTCAGAACATGAAGAAGATTGCCACACACCTAGCGAAGCTAGGCTAGGTGTGTGGGAGGCCTTTTTCATTAAATCTTATCCACCATCATTACGATGAAAATAAAAAAGCTTATCTGTCTGGTTCTTGAATTTGATAACCGAAGACTCCTTTTATCTCAACATCATTCCCACAGCCTTCTTTTTTGGTCAGTTTAATACCATGAGGTCTATAAATGTAGCGCCCACTTGATAAAATTTGGTCTGTTGCACTTAGATCATATTGATTACCCACATACTCTTTCACTGATGACGGAAAATCCGTTCCTGATAAGGATGTTCTGTAGAGTGTCACCTCTAAAGTACAGCCCTCTGCATTTAGTATAGAAAATTGGTAACCGTGTGTAGATGGATATTGTTCAGGATTATTTTGACCTCCTGGTACCCACAGATCTTTTTCCTGTTCCGTCATGATGAAATCGACTTCTACTTCTCGATAAATGGTCTTAGCTGCAACCTTTTCCATATTAAAATGGAACATGACAATGAAACAAAGAGACATTATTAATAATATTCTATTCATAAAAAAACCTCCTTTTACATTATTATACAATTAATAAGGGTTTAAGAGGGGATTTTTTCACTTTTTGATAATAAATAAGAATTCATTATTCATTCTCGTGTTTTAAACTTCTATGGCTTTACTTAATTTCTCTTTTGTCTTTGGACCATATATGCCATCAGGGATTAACCCATGCATCATTTGAAATCGAGACACTGCATTCGCAGTCTTGGGGCCGTAGTATCCATCAACCCCATTATTTTTTGCCCCCTTATCAGGATAGAAATAAATCGATGCTAAGGCTTGTTGTACTGCTACTACGGCTGACCCTTTTGTAAGAGGCTTCGTCACTTTTAAAATACCTGCAGGCAAACTGTATGTTTTTTTGACCTTGTTGCTTTTAGATGTTGATGTCGTTGATATGTTTTTGTTAGATGTTTCTTTCACAGGTTTAGCTGTTGTCATTTGACTTGTAGGTGCTGATGCAATACCAGCTTTGAAGCCATCCCACCGATTTAGCAGCTTACGCGGACATTCTTTCCCGCTCCAATGCTTATGCGGCACCACGTTTGATAAAGGAATTCCTAAATCTCCCATCAGTTTTCGAATGAGCCATTGGGCGTTTTCAACGGCTTGCTCAAAGTTACCACCTTCATTTTCACAAATCTCAATTCCAATTGATTTCATATTGCCGGTTCCTCTGCCATCCCCTGCGTGCCAGCCGTTTTCGTTTAACGGTAAATGCTGATAGATGACCTGATCATCGACAGTGTAATGCCAGCTAACCCCGGTACTTGCATGAGCAACAAACGCTGCATGATTCGCAGCATCGGCCCCCCGTCCAGTGTTCGATGTATTATGCACCGTAATATAGAGCGGCTTCATCATGTTTCCTGGTCTGTTGCGATTTTGTTTTGGGATGATCGCTTGAATGATTTTAACCATATTGTGTCTCCTTCAAGAATTATTTTGTTAACCCTCTTTGTTTCAGGGCATCTTTTTGCAATTGACCTTTATAGGTCACATAATTGTTTTTAAACCAAGCGATCACCGCAGTGACCATAGTGAAAATCGTGGAACCTGCAACATATAGTGCCTCTCCTACGGTTTGCACTTGCTCCTCAATAATCGGCAGCACCGTTTGTCCAAACATCACAAGCGTTTGATTGATGAGCGCAATAAAAAGAAGCACTGTGCGAATCACAGTGCCTTTGTCGAATGTTTTCATGATTTTTCCTCCTATTTTAAATTCCGTTCAATTTTATCGAGTTTGTCGATGACGACGTCATACTTCTCACTAAACTTCGCTAACACATCATTTTGCGCCTCGATTTGCTCATTGAGCTTGTTTTCTCGTTCCTTTGTTGTGTTGAGAACATAAAACAAAATCCAGCAAAAGAGCACAGCAAATGGGCCTTGTGTCATTAAATATTGAGTCAAATCCATTTCCACTACACTCACCTACTCCCTCACTTTGCGTATCCTTAAAGAAGGCAAAATAAAAACGCCTATTCAGCGTTTGTTGGATATTCTTCTTTTGTTATTTCTTTGTATTGTTCCGGCGTAATCTTTTCGAAACGAACAAATTTTGCTACATCTTCATTTTCATAACACTTCCATTGATAGAACAATGAAATACTACGAAACCAATCCAATTAAATGCCCCCCTTTTCATTGAGCAACATGACAAGTTCTGATGTTATTTTTGATTGTTCTTTTACTCTCTTTTCTGACTCTGCCAGCTGCTGAAGCAAATCGGCGTTTTGCTTTTTTAATAGATCAATATCTGATGGAGGCAGCGGCTTTGCCTGAAAGTGATCAATGTATTCTTCTGTTGCCGACTCATACCAAGCCCTTTTCTCTTCATTGTATTTACCTTTATACAAGCCATCTCGAGGTCTTACATCTGTATACCCTTCTGGGATATCTGCATCTTCTTCAATTTCTATTTCTCCTCCTGGAATGTAATTGAATTTTTCATCGTATCTATATATCCATTTCACTTTTATCCCTCCTGTGCGGATATGAATTTAAAGCCAAAAGTGATAAATTCATTTGGATTTGTCGTATTGGAGACGCTTTGTATATACACATTACCGTCAGTATGAATATATGTCCTGTGTGTTTGCGGTGTTGAACCAGCGCCAATACTCGATGCTACCCCTATAAAATGCATACCCTGTATAGGACGATAACCACTTGGCAATGTAAAAGCAGGTACCTCAAAACCGATAGTACCTCCTGCAATAGATCCAATTAACTCCACCTCTCCAAATGCATTCTTATAAAATTGCACTTTTTGAGTGCCGTATTGTTTCCATCCGTTTAATAGAGTGGTTGGGGACTTCCATTCTATTTTCTCTGTATCAGTTAACAATCGTTTCCAACCAGAAAAAACACCCTCATTATGCACTGTTCCAAACCAATGCATATTATCATAACTTCTAATAATATGAAGAGTCTTACGTTTACCGGCTGCTTCTATAATATCCACATTAAACCAAGATGCATCATTGGTTGTAGGCATATTAATAGCATTCGTTCCAGACACGTAATAAAAACCAGACGGTAGGCTTAAAATATCTGTGCCACTAGAAATAAGCATTCTAGTTCCATTCGCTTTCAATAACGGATGCTCGTTCAATCTCTTCCAGCCACTCCATTCTTGCTGAGTACCCGTAACATCAGTTGTTGATCGATTGATGTACACATCGCCTGTATTATTTGCCCCAATAATCCAACCATAAATGTTTTCACTAAAAACAGATAAGGCTCTCATAGAACTTCTTGTCGGCAGATCAGGGTGTGCTTCATGAATATACCACGAATGCACGCCTGGTAATTTTAAGAGCTTATCTAAAATACTAGGATCATTTGCATTAATTCTTTCGTAAGCCTTTCCGTCGTCAGCAGTAATTTTAGATAATTGTCCTGCATCCCATTTATTTTTTTCATTTTGAGTAGGTAATTGAAGCCAGTTGATTCCAACGTCATTTACGTGATAGGAAAAACAAAATGCATTGCCTGAAGTGTCAATGGCGACGCCTATGCCTATATTATTTTGACCTACTAACTGAAAGCCTCTTAATGCTGCATTGCCTATAGCAGGAGAATCAACTACACCCGAACCGCCTGGAGCATAGAACGAGCAGGCACCTAACGATTTAATCCCATTATAAATACTACCGCCGGCAGGAATATTGACCAACTGGGACCCGCTATCATTTGTCATTTTATATAGCTGAGATTGATTCCATTTCTGCTTTTCTGTTTCAGATGCATGAGATGTTGTATCACTTTTGTGCTGATTGATTTGATCTAATAGTCCAACATCATTTTCAAGAATAACTTTAACCATGTCATTAAACAGTTCCGCATGGGCTTTGTCACTGGTTTTGAAACTACGAGGTGTCTTTATTTCCATGTGATTCTCCTTTCATATTTCAGTTGTATTGAATTATCTGGTAGTGAACTTAAAACCAAATGTAATAAACTCAGTGGGATTGGCATTATTTGAAGAAGACTGTACACATACATTTCCATTCTTATCTATTAATGTACGATGGAATTGAGGTACTCCTGGTGTTCCTATACTTGAAGCGACTCCTATAAAATGGATCGCCTGCTTCGGCCGATATTCTTCAGACAAATTAAACACTTCATTATTTCCTAAAGTTCCACCTTTTATCGCACCTACTATTTCAACTTCTCCTAACAGGTTCTTGCGATATTTTACTGGCAAATTAATAGGATCATATTCCTTCCAACCATTTATAATTTTTTCAGGTTTTTTCCAAGTACCTTCTAATAAATCTGAAAACGTGATTTGCTTCTCCCATGGTGTCCATGTTTCTGCATCCTGTTTACGAACTCTAAAGTACGTGTTTTTCCCATAAACAGATTCGTATGCTATTTGTATTAATGTATTTCCGTAACTCATGACCAGTAAAAACACTCGATTAACGGATGGTGGACCGTTTACTCCAGGATTATAAATGAGATACATGCCTGTCTGAGTAAGGCTATTATAGTCTGTCTCACTAGCAACTCCATGATAAAAGGGCTTTCCATTATCTTGTGTAATTTTTATTAGCTGACCGTTGTCCCATCTTATCTTATCACTTTCAGAAGGCAGTTTTGTCCATGTCATAGATGTATGTCCGGCATTATAACTGAAAAAATAAGCATTTCCTGTACTATCAATCGCAAAGCCAGAACCAATATTTCCCTCACCTGCTGTCTGCAGCCCTCTTATCGAGACATTAGTTGGTGCAGGAGAATCCTCGACGCCAGCAGCTGCAAAAAATGTACATGTTCCTTTATTTTTTATCGCATCAAAAATTCTCGCATCAGCTGGCACATTAATTAACTGACTTCCATTATCTGCTGTAATTTTATAGCTCTGCGACTCATTCCATTTCTTCTTTTCTGCTTCAGTTGTATGTGATTTCGTATCATGTGTATGGTTTGTGAGTTGTCCTAATAGCCCAGTATCATTTTCAAGAAGTACTTTGACCATGTCATTAAACAAATCAGCATGCGCTTTATCGTTTACTTCAAAAGGTTTTGGTTCTTTTATTTCCATTTAGCTTTCACTCCTTCGCTTTGAAGCTTGGATCGATCTCTTGTAGCTGCTCTACCGTGAGAGCACCCTTTGCTGACAGCCTACATTTAGTTCTTCAATTGAACAGTCACCTAGCTCGATTGCTTGCTTGACCATTTCAGGAGTCACCCATTTAAAATATAAAGCCATTACCCAATAATTCATGTTTCACTCTCTCCTTTATATAAAAGGATCTCTCTTTTTAACGCCTTTAGTTCGTTTGTTAGATGATCACATTGATGTTCAAGTTGTTTTCTCATCAGCTTTTCTTTCGCTACTTCCTGCGCTAGAAATTCAAGCGGCAGAGGTGGTTGATATCGAGGATTGATTTGAGATGCCTCCCACCATTCCTTCAATTCTTCTGCCGTTGGCTTTGGCACATCTAGATGCCATTCGTTTATATACGAACCGTCGCCGTCATTTCTAAGCTCAAAATCCTTTTGCGGATCCCGCATCGGGGTATTTATACTTAATGGCTTCATATAAAATCATCAGAATCCTCCTACACTCTCGGGAAATTTCGTCCGCCTAATTCCGTAATATCGAAATAGTTGTACCAGCCTGAATTATCAGATATATAACGATCGGAATTTCCCGCATATCCTATATACATGTAAATTTCAATGTAATCTCCTTTATTCGCTGGCACATTCGCAGCCCCATATAAACCTATATCAAGTTTTGCCGTTTCAGAGGGTGTGGCAGGGAGATGTCTATAATGAGATATATTTTTATAATTTTTACCATTTAAAAAAATAGACAGCTCAAAATTTGCATACATTTGAACCGTCTCAATATAGACTCCAGCGTTTACTAGATACATACCGTTTTCCGGACAAATAAAACGACTATTTTTTATATCAAAATGATTGTGACTATCTTTTATTTTTCGATTAAAAAGGATTTTTTGTCGCTCTGCATTATTAAGCAGCTGCTTACCAGTTGTGCCAATATTCGTATGAAGAAAACCAGAGAGTTTATGCCAGTCTGTCCACCCCGATCCCGTCCACCAATGCCTGCACCAAATTCCAGTACTATCAAAATAATTACCAGCTTCGTTTCCAGTACCATAATAGTATTGTACAAATCGAAAATTACTGATCTTCTCATTCTTCACAAAGCCATATCTCGTCGGATATCCCTTATCATTGGCTTGGCCAATATCCATAAACGTAATGCCAATTGGATATTCCTCACCGCTGACTGATGCATCTTGAATGGCTTGGTCGCCTGTTAAAATAAACAAGCTTTCATTCGTGATTCCTGCTATTTGATGACTGAGCGCATTGTCATTCTCCACAAGTGTGTTGACCATTCGGTTAAATAAGTTCGCATGGGCTTTGTCAGAGGTTTCAAACGGTAAAGGTGATTTTATGTCCACTTCTTTTCCCCTCCATTAATAAATATCATCAATCTCAAATACGAATTCGATGTCGCCGTCTTTTTGTTTGTCTGTCATGGTGCGGACGGCGGTGAATTTGCCGGCTTCGTCGACAAGGGCTAGTTCATTGATGACTTCTCCTGCGAGTTCTCCTTCGGCGATCGTGCAGGTGTAGCGGATTTTTGCTGGTTCCATGAAGGTAAATGAATCGATATCTTTTTGAACTAATTCTTTTTTGAGTGCTTGTTCAGTACCGTCAAGAGAGAGAGGTTTTCCATCCTTTGTTCCTCCATTTCCGAACGCCATTTTGACGACTTTTGTGAGTTTTGTTCCTTCTGCTCTTGCCTTTGCCATTTGTTGACGTGCATAAAGTGTTGTTACGGTTAATTGATCAGCCATTGTGATCCTCCTTATAGCTCTATTTTTGTAGAAGTTGCTGCCAGCATTTTTGATCCGTCAAGCGGAACGGATCCATCTAGAATCCAGTAATGATCCTTAATCAGTAAGCTGCCGCCCTGTTCATTTTGAACATGCACTGGCAGGCGGAACGTCATCCTCTTTTTCGTATAGTGCGGGAGCTGGTTCTTTGCGTGCAAAGTCAGTGCCGCGGCCTGCTTCGTTTCATGCACTGCTCCGGTCATGACATAATGCATGCGGTATGTTGTTTCCTTCTCTTGTTGAAGCGGCATCATCATCTTCAACGAATGCCTAAAACGAGCAGGGACATCCGTTGTACCTCGTGTCCCGCTCAGGTAGAACGTACCATTTAATACAAATTCACCATTGAGTAAAATCGGGATATGATCGAAAAAACCCACCCTGCTTCGCAGTGTGAGCCGCTGATGATGATCGTTTTTTTCATGAACATCGGTATGATGATTAGCGGTGAACGTATACGCCAAATGTGCAGGCTTTAACGTTTCGAGTATTTCGACAATATATCTTGTGTTTTGCAGGTCATCCAGATTTACACGTAACGCAAAATGATAGCGATTGGCTGTGAGGCGGATGATCGCACTTGGATTTTTAAGAAAGCGATTCACCGATTTCTCTAAAGAAAGATACGTGATTGGCGGAATGTTTGACATCATATTGAGTAAGCGTGCCCTGCGCAGCTCAATCGAATCATCTGATTCTCGCTGCACCTTGAGCATTCTTTCCCACCTATTCAATCCCCACGTCGCTGTTAATGGAAAGAACTGATCCGTTACATCAAAAATGGATTCGTCCAATTGCTCAAACTCTGGCGCCTCTGTCCTTAGTAAATGGTCCACATCATAAATTTCCGTGAAATATGGCGGCAAGTAGTTTTTCATTTCATCATGTTTGCTCAATAACCTTCACCTGCCTAAGACGCGGTATTTCAATGTCCTGTAATACTAAGTTTTTCGACTCACCATTCAGTAAGACGTTTGCATAATCTGACACACTTTCTGAATGATACAAAATATCATTTAAGGCGGACATGCGGATCGTACTTTTTTCAAATGCGATTGATTTTAACAACGCTTTGATCTTTTCTTCTATTTCTTTTTGCGCCCCTTCAAGTGTCCAGTCCATTTGAAGTTCGACGGCCATTTCTATGTCAATATCCAGCCATTTGGCGCTTTCAACGGTTGCTTTTGCACCAATAGGAGATTGTCCTTCCCCTTCTCCTGGCACAGGGTCGATATACTCCTGTACCCTTTTGACAAGTAGATCAGAGGCTACATCTAGATTGCCGTCAGTGATGACAATTTTGACCGTTCCCTCTCCATTCCAAAGCGGGAACACTTTCGCTCTGCCGACACCAACCACTTCCTCGGCCCACTTTTTGTAATGGGCTCTGTTGGCACTGACAGCCTCTCTCCTTGCACGTATTAAATATCGATCATATAATGAAGCGTCATCTTCCTCCTCTTGCCCCGGTATCACGAGTTCTTTCATGATCATCGATTCAAGGCCTGGGATTGTATCAAGTGATAGCAGCGGTTGACCTGTTAATTGCCCATTGCCGGCTGTACCAGTTGTCTCGCATTCCAATGTGCCATCCTTCGAATATTGAAAATAAACATCTTCAATAAAAAACCTTGAGCCTATAGGGATGTTTACATTCTCCGGTTGAATGGCTGCGGACCAGACCGCTGTGGTGGCCGGCTTTCGTTCAATTCCTACTTCAGCCGCTCGTCGATCTAAAAATTCGCCCTGCGCTGTATCAGCAAACACAAGATCAAATACTTGATCAAGCCAAATATACGACTGAGCCAGTTCAGCGGCAGCAGGTGCCAGGGCATTCCAAATGATGCTGTTTTCTCTTTTATCTATGTCATCTGGCAGCCTGTCCAGCATTCTTTCCATCAATGCTTCATACGTTTGCTCCTCAAACATCGGCCTCCATCACCTCCTCTATTTCTAATGTGCCCTCATCTGTGACGACGGCTAGTCTGACTTGAAACGTGTCATTTTGCTTCGTGACCTCTATTTCTTCAATATGATCAATACGCTCGTCAACGATTAGTGCTTCTTCTAGCAATCTTGGAATCTCCATTTCTTTGTATTCGTCCGTTGCTTCTGTGTCTGTCAATAGTTCCTGAATTTCAGTGCCAATGTCGTGGCTGTAGATAGGATGTGCATACCGCTCTGTTCGCAATGTCATATAAATGAATTGCCTGATCGCCTCAATCCCCGAAATGGCTTCATTTGTCAGCCTGCCATTTTCAACATCTATGCGATACGTCATCGAGGTTTCTACCTCGTCGTCTTCTTCTGTTTCCTCGATTTCTTCCTCTGGTGAAAGTGCCACGTTCATCACCTCCCTTACAATTTGTCGATGATGTAGAAGGACTGTCCTCCCGCCATTGCGAGCACCATAATACTGTCTCCCGCTTTTAATTCATCATCCTCCCCCTTATTTAAGCGCTTTGGCCAAATAAGCAGTTCTTCTGGAATGATCAACTTACTATTTTCATTTAATCTGATATTGAGAGGCGAAACCGCCGTGACTTCTCCAATGACCAGATCAATTGGAGAGGCTGCGTCTACTGCATTGACAGCGAGTCGTTTAATCGCTTCACTTAATCTCACGCTTGATCACCCTTTGGCATAACATTTTTCTCAACAACGTCAATGGTCATGGTGTGTTTCACTCCATTGAATTCATGCTTGTCTTGATCAATCCAGTAGGTTTTTTTTACGTTGATTTCTGGGATTTTCAAATAGATTGGCAGACCGCTTTGCAGTTCAGGAATTCCGAGTGCTTGTATGCTTTTCACTTCTTGTTTGACGCCTTTTTTCTCTGCCAGACGAACTTTGGCTCTTTGCTGGAGCTGCGGCTGATTCATTTGTCCAGTCACTGTCTCAACATGCTGTAAAATGCCATACTTACTTTGACCCGCTTTATCCTGTTCGATCACCACAATATCTGATTTGCTTCCTTTTTTCTTATTCTTCCCCTGTTCATCTACAGACGTACGCATCTTCACACGTGTTGCTGTCTCTTCAATAGAGGTGCTGTACTGATAATCAATAAGATTGACGCCTGATTCAATGACCCAGATGTCCTCTGGATCAGGCCAAGCTCGCAGTCCCATCTTGCCTTTAGCAGAATAAATTTGATAATTTCTACCGGTTTGCCGCTTCGTTTCCTTGAGTGCTTTCAGAATGATGTCATACAAACTCGTGTCATTTTTAAAAACAAGAGACTTCATGACATGTCCTGTATTGGCGATGGAGGTCATAGGGATTTGAAAGTCAGTTCCAATTCGCTTCAAAATTTGATCTGCTCTTTGATTTGAAAACACATATACATCTTGGTTTTTCACTAAATATTGGAGCATATCGTATGCGGTAAAGGTCAGTTTCCCATCAACAGGCATCCTAGAAAAAACGATGCCTCTGAACAGCTCTTTTCCTTTCCATTTAAAAAGAACCGTGTCTCCTTCTGAGACACGGTAATATGTTTGACTGCCTTGCTTTGTGATAATATTCGCCTGAATAGAGCGAGGGGCTTGATACCTTTGCCCCTGAAGTGTCACACTTTCTGTAACAAGCTCATACATAGTGCCGCTTCTAATGGCAAAAAGCTCAATCAATGTCAGCCCCCCTATTGTGGTATTTTTAGTTTTTGTCCAGGAAAAATCCAATGTCCCGGCTGCTTAATATTGCGTTTACTTCGTTTAATCATCGCTGCTTTATTGGCATTCCAAATACGCCGCCATTTTGTACTATCGCCATAAAACCGGCCTGAAATGGCCCACAAAGTATCGCCTTTTTTGACGGTGTACAATTTTGGTGGTGATGCTGAGGGTCTTTTCTTTTTGGTTTGTTTCGCTTTTTTCTTTTGTTTGATTTTCCTAGGCGATGCTGTTTTATATTCCTTTAGCTCAATTGTAAATTCACGATCACCAATATCATATGACCCTTCCTTGTGGGTAAAGCTTTCAATGCTGCACGTCATATTGATTTTAGTCCCTGTAACAATCAATCGCACGGACTTCTTCGACCGCATCATTCGTTCAATTTTCGCTATTGCATTCTCTGGTGATGGAATGCTTTTATATTCAGCAATCGGCGAATATTTCTTAGGAAATAATGAGGTGAATGATACTTGTTTAGCCGATGGCACATCAATAAAGGTCAGTTCTCCAAAAGAGGCGACCTTCACTGTTTCATTTTGTACATGATTTGTGATTTCGAGTTCGGATGGAAGGACAGGGAATCGCAGCTTGTCCTTTCCTTGGGAAATCCACAATTGATACACTGATTTACCCATCGATCACGACTCCCTTCGTTCCTGTATGAAGCTCTACTTCCAGTTCGTCTACGAGCATTTGTCTTATTTTTTCGACAAGAGACTGTTGATCTTGTCCATTGTGGAAATGCTGATCTCCATTGAACTGGATGGTGATTTGTTTCGTTCCCGATGATGTAGAACCGCCAGCTGATGATTGAGCTGAGGTCACTTGCTGCATCTGGGATTCTGGTAAAGGAGCAGATGCATTTGATGGATCATAGACTTGCATCCCAAGTGCCTTGGCTGCCTGCGTCAATAAATATCTTCCACGAATGCCTCTTTCTTCTGGAATAATCCATTCACGTTTGTTTCCTTCACCGACTCTAGCTACCTGCTCCTGAGTAATCAATCCGCCATTTGCGTAGCCTTTATAAGGACCGCCTCTTCTTATACTCCGTAATCCCGGTGTATTAAAGACTGTGCCATATCTGCCCTTAATGTAGTTAATGGCTGCTACGGCATTATGAATTGGGTTCCAAATATCATTCATGCCCTTGCCTTTATTGGAGTTAAACGTCGGATCAATGGTCTGCATCAATCCTTTAGACGGCGTTCCTCTCTTGGCGTTTGAATCCCATAGGTTGATCGCTTTCGGGTTTCCACGTGACTCATTCTGCGCAATCGTCATCAAACCAGGTAGCCAGCTCATAGATGTGCCGGTTGCCATTAATGCAGCCATGAGCCATTGTTGAACAGTCATGTTAGATGCACCCATGCCACTAAATGCAGCGATTAAGGAACCGGCTTGATTCTCTGCAAATTTCTTCACGTCAACCGAATCAAGACCTTTGACGACACCAATCGATGCAAATTTCCCAAGACTCATCATGACACGTGAAGGGGAATGAATGTCTAATTCCTCTCTAAATGCCTGCTCTACTTTCTTCGCCATTTCTTTAGCTGCCTGCGTGACTTCACTTGCTTTCGAACGCATCCCGCTATTGAAGGCATCCATCATTCCTGAACCCCAGCCTGGTGATTCTTGTTTTGTTTGCAGGAATGGTTGTTTGATGTGCTGATCTACGTATTGGCTTGTGCTAGATGATGTGGCATTTTGACCTGTTGCAAAACCACTAACCGTTCCAGAACCCCAACTCGGTGACGCTGTCATCACTTGTTGGTATGGTGCTTTTACACGACTTTGCAAAAAGCTGTCTGTTCCTGTTGGTGTCATCTGCTGGCCCGTCGCAAAGGCAGAAACCACTTGTTGGCCGTACTTTCCTGAATCTGATGTCAAGTGATCAAATGGCTGCTGAATATTTTTTTGTTTCCATTGATCCAGCGAAACCACCTTTTGATTTAGTCCTTGTTCAAAATCATGATTAAATTGCTCACCTATGCTTGCAGCTTGAATGTTTCCATCCAATGAAACCGATCCACCAATTGAACCGACAGAAGCATTTGGAGCTGCTTGAGCTGGAGAGCTGGAAACTGGGTTTGCTGCACCGCCGCTGCTTGGCACAACAGACATTCCAAGGTGAGAAGCAGCCTGTGCAAGCAGCATTTTCCCCCGTCCACGGTTATTTTGAGTTGGAATGACAAATTCGTTACCAGCTTCACCAACCCATGATAGGGTAGGCTGAGTGATATAGCCGCCTGTGGCTCTTTTATCAGGATCTCCAAATAAATGCTTTATTACAAAATTAATCCCATCGCCAGCCTTGTCAAAAATCTCTTTGACCCAGCCAAATGCCTTAGAAAAACCATCACTTATGGCACCTGCCACTTTTAGGATCGGTGTCTGAATATTATCTTCAAACCATTTGGATAATCCATCCCATATATCTGTCACTACTTTATACGCTTCTTCAAACTTCTTTCCAATGCTATCTTTAATGGTTCCGACGGTTTCTACAAGCGGGGTCCAGACGTTGTTCATAAACCAAGAGGATACTGCTCCAAAAATGGATTGAATGGTTTTCCATGCATTTGATAATGCTGTCCAAATTCCTGTAGCTACTGTAACAACTGTGCTGCTTAGCGGGGTCCAGACGTTTTCGATAAACCACCCTGCTACTGTACTGAATGTTTCTTGAATCCATGTCCATGCATTGACTAGACTTGACCAAATCGTGGTTGCTACTGTAACGACTGTACCGCTTAGCGGGGTCCAGACGTTTTCGATAAACCACCCTGCTACTGTACTGAATGTTTCTTGAATCCATGTCCATGCATTGACTAGACTTGACCAAATCGTGGTTGCTACTGTAATGACTGTACCGCTTAGCGGGGTCCAGACGTTTTCAGTGAACCAACTAGCGACTGTTGACCAAACTTCAACAATTTGATCTTTGATTTCGATGGCTTTTTGGCCAATCTTGTCAAATCCGCCACCATCAAACCATTTTCCGATCGTTTCACCGATAGATTCTCCGCCCATACTTCCAGCGATTCCGCCTACTAGACCACCGATGGCTGTACCTACTCCTGGAACTACACTTCCAATCGCAGCACCTGCTGCAGCACCTGCCATCCCGCCGGCGATTCCGCCTCCAGTCGTACCGATTTTTTCACCAGCATTCTTTTTGTTTATGCCAATTAGATTTGTTGCACTAAGTACACTTCCTAGAATAGGTACTTTCTTTAATAATTTACCGCTCCCTTTACCGATATTTTTCACCGCATTCCCTAATCCACTTAACCCCTTGCTGCCTTTTACCAAACCCGTAAGTCCACCAACTGAAGCTGCGATACCGGCACCTTTCTTTAGTCCACTAGGGATTTTCCCAAATAATTTACCTGCATTTGTTTTCAGTTTTCCTAATTTACTTGGAGGTCTTCTATTCATTTCGGTTCTTGTTGTGGCATTTGGATTTCTAGGCTGTCTTCGTGATTGACCATTTCGATTTTTCGTTTTAGTAGAGCCTCCCCTGGTTAAACCTCTTGCACAACAGGGACAACAACTATTGCGAAACAAACCTTTTCCACCTTGCGGCTGAGGTTTCGTATTGGGAGCTGGATTAGATGGTGTTGGTGAAGTTGTTGGAGCTGTTGTTGGTGCCGGAGTGGTACTGTTGTTTTCACTTGATTGATCACTTGCACCTAAGAAACGATCTAGTACGTTATTCACCAATTGATCTAGTTTTTTTTCAGGATTCAATTTAATCTTCTCTTTTATTCTTCCGATCACATCTTGCTTGTACTCTTCCATTTTATTTTCAACCCAAGGAAGTGCCTTTTCATCCCAAAACTTTCTAGGACTTAATTTTTCTTTCACTTTTTCTGCAACGTCACCTGCATATTTTTGAATTTCATTTAATCCTTTATTGGCAACGTTCTGGAGCCAACTCTGTTTAGTGTCATCCGTTTTAACCGACGGACTACCAGCCTCAGGTTCTTTTTTTATATTTTGTTCTTTCACAACTGACTCTGCCTGATCTCGTTTTTTCAACTTACTCTTTGCATTGTCTTGAACAGATACTCTGATTTCGTGTTTAGCCATCGTCAAGCTTTTGAGTGTCTTTTTGATTCGTTGAATCGCAGCGGTGGCTTGATCAATCATGTTTACTCTCATATAGTACGTTCTGTTCATGAGCTGGAGAATAGATTTTTTGATCATTGACATTTTACCTGACAACTGATCGTTTAATTTAAACGTCAGCAGAATGGGACTTGTTCCCACTTGTTTCAAACGATTTATGCTGGATTTAATGACATCTAATCCTTTTGCTTGAATGGATATGACCATATGATTTGGGATCATATTTAACTGATCGTTTAATACTTTTAGATCACGATAGATTCCCTGATCGAGTCTCATGGGAATCACTGAAATTTTCCGAAGTGATAAACTGAAGTTTCTTAGCTTCTTTTCATCTATTTCCAGGTTTATTTCCACCGGTTTTCTAAATGGTTTAAGCTGCTTCTCAAACGCTTGAAATCGTTTTTGAATGCGCAGTAGCTTCTTTGATACTTTGTCTTCTAATTCAAATCGTGCAGTGAGTTTCGCCAGTTTATTTTCCTCCTTTCTTTGCTTCTTTTTCTAGCATGTCGAGTTTGTAGCTGATGAGTCCGAAAAGGAATGCTTTGAATGGTCTTGGTGCTTCGTATAAATCAAGCAGTTCTGATGGGGAATAGTGAAGCTCGTGCATGGCGTAATATAGAAACACGGCTTCTTTATCCCCATCTTTTATTAGTTTTTTGCTGCGTCTTCTAAATCTTCAATTTCGTCTTCGAATCCGTTAATTTCAATGGCTTTGTTTAACCAGTTTGCGTATTCACCGCCGACAGATAAAACACGTTTTGCGACTTCAACTGGATCTTGTGTGCTGTAGGCTTCTCTTAATTCCTTTGAGCGGAAATCTGGATAAATAGTCGATTCAATCGCAATTCGTGCATAGAAGCGCTGGCTGTCTAAGTCTTTCACGCGGCCTCTGCCTTTGATATTTTTGAACGTTGTGTTTTCTTTTTCTAGTTCATCAATACGCTCAGTGGTAATCGCTTTGAAAACAAAAGGGATGACATTTCCTTTTTTATCAACAAAACGCTTGGAAATCGGTACTTTGACTTCTTCTGCTTCTACTGTTTGTCCTGGCATAAAAAATGAAAGATCAAATGTTTGTTTTTCGCTCATGTTTAAAAACTCCCTTTGTTATGTTTTTGAATACAAAAAAGCACATCCATTTTTGAATGTGCTTTCCAATCTTTTCATGTATAATTGAGAACGTACAATTGAACGGCTTGCTCAAGGGCGTCTGGCTCATCCCCGATAGGAAGGGGGTGATGCTCATGTCAACATTCCAAGCACTGATGTTAATGCTTGCTTTCGGGTCATTTATCATTGCCCTGTTGACATATATAGACAAAAAATAGACTCCCCTTGAGCTGTGGAAGGTTGAAGGGAAAGTCTACCTAAAGAACCTATTCGATAAGCCAGCCCCTTGAGGGCCAAATTGTACATTGCCGGGATGTTGACGCATCCTGGCTTCTTTTTATTTTATGCAAAGTGCTTTGCATGTAAACATATTTCTAAGAAACTCTTGAGGGTTACACAGCAACTCTTTTATAGCTACTCTGTCACTACGAAAAATTATACCATATCGTTGAATAAAATAAAAACAACATCTATTTTTCGTCATTCGTCATGTCTTTTCTATTGTAATTTAGAAAGAATTCTTCAGTTTTTCAGGCAGATCAAAGTCTTCAAATGTAAATGGAACTTCTTCTTCAAGTGCCTCTGAATCGACATCCAATCCAGCAATTTTAGCTGAATCAAAGTTGACATCAAATAACGTCACACGCTCAGCGCCTCGGCCTGATGACTTATCATCAAGCACCGCTTGAAGAGTGAAATAAGGGTCTTCCCCTTTTTTCACATAGTTGAGCATTAATTGAACAAAACGTGAAGTGACTTTATAGAATGTTGCCGTTCCTGTTCCGTTTGCCCCTGTTGTTTTATGACCAGTCATTCGGCGTCCCATGACGTTGACTTCGGATTTGTTTTTCTCCACGTTTGCTTCGAAGGTTTTGATAAATGCAAGCTCCTCACCTTCTAAGAAAAGACGACCCTCTTTACCTGAAATTGTATTTTGCGCTTTAAAAGCCATCTTACTTCACCTCCACATTGAAATAGAATTTTTCTGCTGCGTCTACTGGTTGAACCGCTAAATCAATAATAAATCCATCACGATCCTCATTGAGACCAATGACGATATCTGTTTCTGAGTTAAAGCCTGTAATGCCGCTTCCGTCTTGAAGTTGCGTGAGATACTGCGTAATCAGTGTTTTCACAAGCTGCATACCGTCATCTGATGCTGGAATGTCATTTCCATTGGCTTTGCGTAATTTGATCATATTTTTCAATTCAAATGTTAAATCATTGTTGATTGCATCAAGCACACGAATGATTTTGTTTTTCGCCATTTGCTGGTTCTTTTCAGCTGTGAAGCTTGTCAAGGAGTTAATATCTTTTTCAACACTCACTGTACGGTCTCTCGCATCAAAGGTGAAAAGAAACTCCCCTTGTGATAATCGGTATTCTACTTGATCATTGTCAAGGCGCTCTAGTGTGTCTACTGCTCCCTCGTATTCAACAAAGGTAAGTGACTGATTAAAATTCGCTCCTGCACTTGCACCTGCGACCCAAGCTGTTGTTTGAGCAGGCGTCAGTTCTGTTCCATCTTCTAGAACAACACCACTTGTGACATTGATGATTCCTTCTTGGTCCGCTGCATAATTGGCGACAACCCCTTGCACCTTACGTCCTTGTTTATCGCGTAACCGTTCGATAAACGAGGCAAAGGTTGCTTTTAATTGCTCACTATTATTGACTGGAAGGGCAATGACATCAAAGTATTCTGTTTCTGCTGCTTCTAGGAAAGTTGTATAATCTGCGACACTTGCCACGCCATTTTTCCCGCCGCTTAGAGCCGTGCCAGCTGTAATGACCGCTTCACCTTCACCAGAAAATTGAACATATTTGTTTTTCACAAGCTCTTTGACATCTGTGACAACCTGCTTATCGACAATATCTGTTCCAAGATAGGTGATGACGTCACGTTTTGTGCTATCCAGTACATTCTCTGCAACTTGAATGGTGATCTCATTTCCTTTTTGACCGCCATAATTTGCTGTGACCACAAAGCTTTCTGCGATTTCAGCTTTGGCTGACTCTCCTTCGTTTAAACGGTAAAGTAAGACCGTTTGCGCTTTTTTCTTCGCTTCGCGGAAAAGAAGAAGTGACTTATCATCAATGTTGAGTCCGACCTTTTTATTTAAGTCTTCCATATTGGAAACGGAAATAAAGGTTTTTGGTTCTCCCCAGCTCATCACAAGAGGAAGTGCCACCGTGCCTCGATCGCCTAAAGTAATTCGCTGCTCTGCTGTTGTTTTAAAATTAAAGTAAATGCCAGGACGCTTTTTCTCTGTACCTGGTGTAAAAGTGCCTCCGTTCATCCTTTAAACCTCCTTGGACAAAAAAGCATCCATGTGCTTCTTTGCTTCTGTTTTTGTAATTGGTTGATGTTTGATATAAAAAAGAGCACCTTCAAGGATTTCTGGTTTTACCCCAAAAAGATCCTTACTGTGCTCTTTTAAGGCTTCAAATGAAAAGCCAAATTCTTTTTCTTCGCCAGCTGCTTGATCGAGCTGTGCTTTTTTAGTCTTGCTCACGTTTGATCACCCCATCTGAAAAGTTGATATCCTCTAGGCTTGGCTGTTTGTCTCGATAGTACCAATAGCTGCTATCCCACGTCAGGACAATCGCTGCTACACCTTGATCTATGATTCTTGTTTCCACCCTTTTGATGCGGACATAATCATCAAGCACTTTGCCATCTTCACTGATCATCTGAATCATTTGACGATCAGCAAGTAATGCATCAACGACAGTTTCTGCCGCATCATGTGCTTTCTCAGTATCGATATGAAACACTTTCACTTGCAGCGAATAAGATTTCATAAAAGTAGACACTGTATCTGGACCACTAATGATAGTCACTGGCGGCACATAAACAGATGGCACTTGAAAGCGCTCTGGCAGAAGACGATCATACATTTTCACAGGAAAGTGTGTGTATATATAATGCATGATTGCCCCGACTTCTTGATTCATTCCATCACCTCCCAAAATGTCGATCGATCCAGCTTTGAAGCTTCCGATCTAGTGAATGTTCAAACATTTGTTCATAGAGCATGACAGCATGATCCCAGTAACCATTTCCATCGATCCATTGAGTTGAAAGCATCATGCCTGTACTCGCGCTCGGATCATATTCAAAGCGGCTGCCAGCCCATCTGCCAGGCACCCACCTTCGTTCTCCATTTGAAGAAACGGCATGTCCATCATTGACGTAAGAAGCATATTCAAGCTGCGTTCCAACTTCAAGCGTGAGCCCACCTCGTGAAGTGAGAAAATGATTCTCCCTATCACCTTTTTGAAAGGAATTGAGAAGACGGCCTGTATCGACAGCCTTTTCCTTGATTAATTCATCTTGAATGATGTCTAAAAGCTGTAAGCCCATTTCCTGTAACCAATTTTGGTACTGCTCCGTCAAGTCGCCACTATTCGCCTTTTGGAGCTGTGACAGCAGCCGGTCAAGTCCATCAATTTTCATAGATTTTCCTTTCTGACAGCCATCACTTCAATATGATGCTGTTTCACTCTTTTCGGCTGCTGCAACTTGAGTGAAATGCCGTTCCACACCATTTTGTCATGCAAGCGAATATCACTTGCTATAGGGAAATGGACAAGATAGGACTGATAAATCACTGTATTTGGTTCTTCTTGCACGAGTGACTGGTTTTTTTCTACGACATAGCAAGCCAAATCTCTTATACTTGGTGCATCAGGATAGGCGGGTGTCATTTGCATATCTCCTGCTGGAATACCATATTTACCGCGGACTGGCTCCTCGTTCTCCAGATGAAAAAGATCACAGCGATCCGTTAAGAGAGACTCATAGCTCATAACGATCTCACCTTTAAATTGGCACTGCCGCAAGTTAACGATGGTTCAATATAATCAACAAGCAGGGCATACACATATGGTTTGCCTTTCACTTGATCCGCTGCCTTGGCATATGAATAATCACCCATTTTTTCTGACGTCAAGCCTTTCATCATGGATTCATCATCATTCAGCATGGCAAAATACTGGGCCATTTTTAATAAGGCGATCCTTGCTTTTTTAGGTATGGGCTGATATTTTTCGTGCGTAAAATCGTGCCCGACGATCTGAAATACCGCAGCTTCTGCTTCGATAATATCTGCCGCTAGTCTCTCTACAGAACGATTTTTCACGCGATCAAATACAGAATAGGCTTGTAATTCCTCAGCAGAAATGATCATGATCTGCCGTCACCTACTCTTTCACTTTCATTACTTTGGCTACAGCATCCTCTTCCTCAAATTTGCTGTCGAGCTTTGCTGTCAGCACAATGATAAACTTACGACTGCGAATATCTTTTTCTACTTCAATACGAATATTGCGAGAAAAACCTACGATGATGTTTTTAGGGTGTGTCAGCAAAATATCTGATACGTCCGTTCCTGCTTCATCATACGGCTGCATGTTGGCAAGACCTTTGACCGGAACACCGAACGCAGAGGAAAGTCCGCCTTGAAGTGCTGAATCTCCTAAGCCTGTTTGACGGTTTGCTACTTGATCCTTCCACTCAACCTCTAAGCTTGGAGATGTGTAGAACCGGAAATCCTGAGGAACACGTAAATATTTTGACGGCATCGCTTTATAGGCTTGTTTGAACATTTGACGGCTAATTTCTGCTCCATTTGCATCGACAATATGAGAGACTGCCTGTTTTCGTACGCCATCTATTTGAGCTAAAAATGGATCTTCTGCTGTTGTATCTCCGTTGACAATCAGCTCTTCAATATCGACTGCCGCTCGTTCCGCCAGCATTTGCATAATCGTCTGCTGAATCCCGTCTTTTTCAATATTGTTTTCAATGCTGTCGTAGGTCATATGAATCTCTGCAATGACCTCTTTGGCATTAAGCTGGACAGTGCTTGTCGCTGGGACAACACGATCTTTTGCATTAAGCGCTTTGCCTTCTTCTGCTGGGCGCAAAATACGCTGGCCGAAGCCAATTTTTTCGATTTTTTGTGAATCACTTTCCATTGGTATGATACGTGCATCATTTAAAACGGTTGGTGTGTTTTGCATCATTCTAATGAATGTATTGGATTGGGCTGCGTTCATGAGACCGCCGGTTTTTAAGCTGGCAAGTGTCATTTCTGCCTTACGAATCAACTCTTGATTTCTCACACTTTTTCCTCCTTATTTGGCTTATAGTAAGCCATCCCATATGGGTTTTGTACTGTCGTTTTGTGTATCGTGAATTGTTTGTTTTGAAATACCCCGCGCTTTTTCAAGCATGTGAATCCGTTCTGAAATAGGCAGTAGCTGCTGCTGAAGCACTTGCTGAATAGCTGATTTTTCTCTGCTGGTGGATTTCTCTAATGAAGAGAGTTGATGACGAATCGGCGCAACCACTTGCTCCAGCACTTTTTGAACAGGTTCTTCTTCCCCTGCTTGATCTGCCCTCTGTGTTTCTGCTTGCTGTAAGACGTTTTCGATTGCCGTCTTTGCTTTTTCAAGCTCGCTTACTTGATCGGTCGTCAATCCGGCATCTTGCTTTTGAACGGATGCTGGTCTTTCGCCAATCGCTTGCAGGACGTCTGTTGTCTTCAACACGTCCTGCACAATTGGTATCAATTGTTCAAGCGCAGCTCTTACGCTAGACTCATCACCATCACTTGACTGTAACGTTTCCAGCAGATGATCTAAAACGCTCCAAAATTGTTGTGGCATATTTGCACCTTCCTCTTTCAAAAAGAAATTTTTCAGCAAAGAAAAAAGCCCTCTCTCATTCGCTTCTTGAGATAGGAGCTGTTCCTGCTCTTCTATTGCAACGATGTCTGCTGTCCCTGCCATGGAATAGCCTGTAATGTGGCCTTTTTGAATCTGATCCCAAATTTCTTCGGAGGCCTTTGTCACAAGCACCCATGATCCTTTTCGAATCAGCTCTCCGCCTACTTCAAAATCCGCTGGAGCAATATATGATTCGACGACTTCGCCAACACCCTCTTGAAAATCATGCTGCTTGTCAATGTGACGGGCATCCTTCATAAAGCCGTGTGCTGCTCTTTCAATTTCCTTGGCTGACATAAAGTCTTGATGTGCATCGGGTGTATTCGGTTCATACACGACGCCATACACAAGGCGATGAGCATCTTCTGCCTTTGTCAGGACGCTAACTTCCTTTTGAAAGTCAGGCTGTTGTTTCTTTGCTTTCATGAAAAAGAATTTCTTTTGGTTTGCTGCCCTGTCGACATAGGAAACATGCGTAATTTTTGCGTTTTTTAATTCTCTTGGCATATGTTCACCCCCCTTCAAAAAAGCTCACGTTCTTCTATTTCTCCAGCTGTGCCGGCGCTGACTGTGACTGTCCATCAGCTGATGCTACGCGGCTTTCTAAAGGCCTGTGATAGAGATCTTCCGGCCATTCCTCTAACGTTTTGCCAAGAATGCGTCCCGCCAGATCTCGTAAATCGTTTGGCGATACTGCTCCAGCCTGAATAAATGGTGTCAGAACCTTCGCAATCTCTAATGGATCTCTGAAATCAGGACCATTTAATAAAAAGCGGACATGCCATATATCCAGATCAGGAAGGAAAAGGGTATTGAGTTTCCCAGTAATGAGATGCCTCTCCGGCTGAAATACCTGCTCCTCCGTCGTTTTACGTGCGGTATCTGCTGTGGCCTTGTTATAATCTTGTGACTCACCTGTGTAAATAGGCGGCAGACGAAAAGCGGAGCGGATTTTGTTTCTCGTCTTTTCATCGTATTCTAAAAAGAGCGCATCCTCTTGCAGGATTTCCGCCAAGGATTTAAAGTTCACTTTGACATTTGATACCTCTTCTTCACCTGTTAATCCCTTTTCTGTCGGAAGCCCTTCTACTTCAAGCAATAAAAATTTATGCGCATGATCAGAGCCTTCAATATCGTCCATATAATCCTGAAGCTGCTGATATGAAGCCTCTGACAGCATCCCATTTTCAACAATAATGGCACCTGGTACATGCCGCCCTTGCTTAAAATAAAGATAATTCAGCTCTTCTGCCTTGCGTGCTCCATACATATTGACGATATTGCCAATCCAGCGGGGAATCCCATACGTACCGCTACCAATTTTAAAATGAATCACTTCTGTTGCTCTAAGCGGTTCTGGTGTCGTGTCATCGTATTTGCCTGTTTCATAATTTAAGATGCGGGGATCACCATACTCCTTGAAAAAGACTTTCTTTTCATTGATGACCTGTACATATTTTCGGAATCGTTTCTGTCGATTCATCGTCTTCAATTCTCCGTCTTCTGTGAATCGGAATTCGACGTCGACTGGCTCACTCAGCTTACAAATGCGGATATGGAGTGCATCTAAATACTCGATTCCTGCTGGCTTTCCTTGTCCATCTCGCAGCACCTCTAAAAACCCATTGCCCGTTTTCTCTCGGTCTTCTAGGACATAGCCAAGAATCACATCGGCAGACTCATCGTAGTTCATGTATTTCGTAAACTCTTCCAGTCTTGTCCATTCCTTCTCTGCTGTCTTCTTTTTTGCCGATTTCACACCTTCTGCATTAAAATCAAACGCATATTCCACCCCAAAACCAAAGCCTAAAATGTTGGTTCTATACGCATCAATACACTGCTGAAGAATCGTCGAGTATTCTGCCATGCTTTTTAGTTCATTGATGTTGTAAGGCGGGGGAACAATGTCATCTTTTTCGTAGGAAAATTCATCTTCATACATTTGTTTTGTGTGATCAGACATGTTTGCTTTCATAATTGTTGCCTTCAATTGTTTCATTGTATGGACCTCCTCTCTCTGTTTGGACGGACACGGTCAGAAGCAGTCTGTTTCAAATCCGTCACCTCATAATCATCCAGTGCATACCAAATGGCGGACAATGTGTGCGGGTCAATTTGAAATTCATCTTCCGCTAAGCGGCCGTTCTTATCTGCCTTATAGGTCAGTGATTGAAGTTCATAAATAGTATAAGGACACGCATCAGAGCAAATGATTTTCTTAAACCGTTTGATTTTCTTTGTATATTGCAAGCGTGAGCCTTGGAACTTATGCGCTGCCACCATTTGAAATCCGCGCTGCCGAAAATAATGAATGGTTTTAGGCTCTGCTGCGTCTGCCTTAATAAGTTCCTTTGATTCCGCAAACTCTTTCAGGTCAACGGCTGTTTCATCATCTGTTTTTCCGCGGTCGTAATATTCCCAATAAATATATAAGTACTTTTTTTCATGATCGACGGCTAATCGAATTAACGCATTATAGGATTCCACAAAGCCAAAATCCATGCCCGCTCGTTTCAGCGGTCTGTCAATCTCGTGAATCGCTTCTAATACGTCAGCATGATTTCTCACTTCAAATTGAGGAAAAACCTTTGTGCCATTGATCCCGAAATATCCCTTCCTCGCAATTCGATAAAGGTCTGGGTCATATTCTTTCAGCTCATCCAGCTGCTTCACATAGCTTTTAGGAAGAAAGAGGTTATCTGCTGCTGTCGAATGATGATAGTACGTATCCTTGATGACGACAGTTCGCTTTTTGTATAAAGTCTCGTCATCCAGAACAAATCGCTTCAGCTGCTCATCTCGAAAGAAATGTCTGTACGTCCAATTATCCTGACCAACAGGGTTGGTCGATAACATCATATAAAGAGGTAAAGCCGGGTGCCTCAGCCTTCCAAGCAGTTCTTTAAAACCTTCATAAGAAACCTCGGAGCACTCCTCAATCCAAATGATCGAGATATTGTTGATCGACTTCAATTTCTCAGGTTTATCCAGCCCTTTAAATAAGATGCTGCTGCCGTTTCGAAAAGTGAGGGCAAGCGCCGAACTGCGGCACTTCACAATATGATCAATGCCAAGATCGGTGACGATTTCTTGCAAAAGAGAAAAAGTCGACTCTCGGTGCGTATCATACACCTCTCGTATGACAAGTGCTGTCCGCTTTTCCTCGAGCAGCTTTAAGATGAGCTTTAACGCAATGTGATAGCTTTTGGAAGAGCCATAGCCGCCTACTAAAAATTGAAACTTTTGATTCCAATCGAATAGAAAGTGTTCAAAGTGAGGGTTGACTTCTTTTTCAATCAACGACGTCATGAGTCGTCCTCTTTTCGCTTGATCATGATGTGAAGGTCTTCTTCTTTTTCCTCTCGCACTGCTTTTTTTGTTTTTTCGATTGTCAGTTCAATTTGCTTCAGCCTTAATCTTCGTTCGTCTTTCGCATGAGCGAGCTCTTCAAACTGTTTTATAAGACGTCTTAGCTCTCCCATTGCACGAGATTGGGCATTTAAAAAAGTGGCATGCCGGTCCCATGAAAATTGAAACGAAAATTCTTCTGCTGTAATGTCTGGTTCTGGCTGAATGCCTTCTATCGTGTCTTCCTCTAATGAAGAAGGCATGTATGTCACCTTTTTCAGCTCTTTGATCATGTCATCTTGAGCTGCTACATGCATGATTCGCTGCGCACGAATAATGGCTGCGTATTGAATTTGGATTTGGTCCCAAATTAAATCAAGTGAGGTGCGCCCGCCCATTTTCTCCATGATTTCAATCGTTTCATCCGAGAGAAATTGATTGAAAATCGAATGCGCTGTCTTTGACGACATTTTCTGTCTTTGCCAGCCGTATCGCCTTTTCCATGATTTGACGGTATGGATGGAGACGTCGTAACGATCAGCTAGCTGCTGGTACGTCATCCCTTTCATATAATCCTGCTTAGCCTCTATCTGTTTATCTTTCATTTACATTCACCTGCCGCCTCCTTTTAGTTCGAACGATTCCCTAAAAAGGAATCATTTGTGCCGGGCTAGCAAACATTCGTTTGGTCTTTCTACATATAGGTGGCAACTGTAAGACAAGCTCTGAATGAATTCTTTTTAAAGAAAAAACGCCTATTCAGCCGCTTTGAATAGGCGTTCTTGTACTTTTTTGGACATTTTGATCCGAGCTCTTTCCATATGCTTTTGGACAGTTCCTTTCTTTACATCTAGCATCATCGCAATCTCACTAAATGAAAGTCCCTGCGTTGTGTGCATAAAGAAGACGTCTTTTTCTCGATCTGTTAAAACGGACAAAGCTTCGTCAATTCGTCTTTTGTCCCGCTCACTTACCTCTCTTTCTTTCTCTTGAATAAGGGTATATTCATGTGATAAGGCCTCTAATACTTCTGGATTGGCAAGGATCGTGCGCTGATAAACAGAACGTCTGTCCAATCCCCTGCGCGCGCCTGGCTCTCTGCCGATTTGAAGCCAGTCCACAACGTATTCTAGATCACTGACCATACTGGCGATCATTTTTTTGTCATGCTTATCTTGATCTGACAACTGCTTCTCCTCTGTTTCTCTCAATCGTTCATATCGTTTTCTAGCATCTTTTAATGCTCTTTTATATTCGATCAGTAAATCTTGCATATGTGCTCTCTCCCTTTTTTAGAAAATAAAAAACGGACACCAATCAAGTCCCTTTCAGTAGGGTCTTGATCAGTGTCCGCAGGCTTTCCGTCTTGGACTTATGATGTTGTGTATTTATCATGCTCGCTGATTTTAAAACCAATCTCATGATCCACTCTTGCAAAATGCCCCTTTGCTGTTTGAATAATTGTTTTTCCATGTTCAGGCACATCCATCTTATAGGCCGTTCCTACATTTCCATCTAACACAATGACTTGAATCTTTCCTTTTTCCATTTCACCGACAAATGTCTGGTTTTCTTGAATGATGAGCTGTTTTGGCTCGTTCATATGCTTGTCTCCTTTTTTGGTGATGACCTCATGCCGTCACCGACAGTATTTAAAATGATTTCCACTCTTGGACGCATGCTATAAAACTGTGAAACTCTTAAATCCACAATCTGCAAAGGGGCGTCATCGGCAATGGAGTGAAGTGCTTCTAGAATATGCTCCAAACTTGGCTGGAGGATGCTGATGTGCACTGGACGTATCAAGCCTTTTTCAGCATATGTACGCTTGTCTTTGCCGGCAGCTAGATCAATTGGCATATTGTAAAATAAACGAATGTCCAGTGATAGTGTGCCTTTTATTCTTTTTGAGCATTGCGCTTTTGCGGCTGCTCGAATTCTTTTCATCAACGGCTCTTTTGTGAATAAATGCTCTGTCTCAATGATGAAGTGGATCACCATGTTACGATCTCCCATCATCCTTGCTCCACTGCCGGATGTCTTGTTCGTTTTGACTCGCTTTGAGCAAACATGTCAAGAGCGTCACGATTTGCTTCAATCGATTCATATCGCTCTGATTCCTTCCTTCTGCTTTGCATCCATCGTTTTTTCTGCCATGAGGGTCATATAGGTGCGCTTCGCTTCTGCCGTGGCGAAAGCAAACATTGGTTCCTTTTGATGAAAAGTCATCCAACCGCCAGCTTGTTCTAAACAAAGCTGGGCTTCTTTTCGATCATCAAACGTCAACTGATGTCTCATCATCGTCAGCTCCCTCCTCGTTGTCATCGCCGTCTACTTGATAGCCATATCGCTTGATCTCATACGGCCAGTAACTTTTTGGATATCCAAAGTCATTGATTTGTGTCACGATCGGATGTTCAATATTCATTCTGTTTGTCTCTCCTTTTTCAGAGCGGTCTCTTTTCAAATTACTCTTTTTGTGTAACTTTTAGCTAAAAAAAAGCGCTTGAACACTGATATTGAACAGCTCAGCAATATGCTTTGCTCATTCTGCACTGGGCTTTGTGCGGCTTTTTCTATATTCGCATCCTCACTCGTGTCCTTATATGCAATTTTTTCGCCATATACGTTTGTGTTTTCCCTTGTAAGATTCGTTCTTCTCGCAAATGCCTCTTACTCAATATGTGTAAGTTATACTCATTATGATAATATACACAAAACGAGTAAGTCAATCATATTTTTATTCTTTTTGTGTATTTATTTATCTTTTCCGTGTAATTCATGATAAAATTTACACATAATATGAAAAAAGGTGTTTCCAATGGATAATTTGACTGGAAAGATTCTAACTGAATTAAGAGAGAAGCATGGATGGAGTAAGTCAACCGTTGCTAAAAAACTCGGATTAAAAGCGATGTCGACCTATGCAAACTGGGAATATGGATTGAGAAAGCCCGATGGTGAAATGATTGTGAAAATCGCCGAGTTATATGGGGTCTCAACAGATTATCTCCTCACAGGTAAGGACAAAGGCACCTCCGATTACGACCTTGCAGATGATCCTGATTTGCAAATTGCGTTTAAAGCTGCCTCCGACTTTTCTGAAGAAGCACGAAGACAAACCATCGACTTTATTAATTACATTAGAGAGAAAGAAAAGCAAAAAGGCCGTCAGCCAAAGCAGTCAGACGACAAATAAAAGAAATCTGCTCTTTCATGACCTCTTTTTATACAGCATCACATAGCTGGGGATATACCCAGCTTTTTTTAATGCCTCTTTTTCCTCTAAAAAAAGAATGACCTATGAATAAAGTGATGACAGTGAACCGTACACTTTCTGTAGATTATTCAATCGCCGTCTCTCGTCCAGCCATCAAATTTCTGTGTCTGTTGCAGCGTATGCGATTCAATTAGATCAAACTGCTCCGAATTCCACTTGGATTCGTGCCATGCAACGCGGTTCTGTGACTGTTTCTTACTATCATTCACTAGGTGAGCTTGTGATTCACTATATAGCTGTTCGATAAGCAATCTAGCTTTACATATCAAAAGGCGATGAGATGAAGTCATCCCCTTTTAGTGTTTCGGACTGCCATCCTCTGATCAGTGGTTGCCAATATTCATCCAATATGTTAACTTCTAATAAAATAAAGTTAACATATTGAGAGGGGCTTATTATGGGAAAACAAACGTCTTTGTCCTGGGAAGCGATAGCGGAGCAGGCGATGAAAAATGAACCGATCACCATGGAAGCAGGTCTAGATATTCTTGAAGCAGACGACGGAGAATTGTTACCTATTATGCATGCAGCCTATCAAGTGAGATTTCATTTTTTTCAAAACAAGGTGAAGTTAAATATGATTTTGAACGCCAAAAGCGGTTATTGTCCTGAGAACTGCGGGTATTGTTCACAGTCGGTCATGTCAAAAGCGCCTGTTGAGAGATACACAATGCTTGATCAAAAAACCATTGTGGCCGGTGCGCGTGAGGCATTAAAACGAAAAGCGGGTACTTTTTGTATTGTGGCAAGCGGGAGAGCACCCTCGCATCGTGAATTAGATGAGGTAACCGCAGCAGTTAAGGAAATTACTGCGACGATGCCTTTGAAGATTTGTGCATGCCTTGGATTATTAAATGAAGAAAAAGCAAAGCGTCTGAAGGAAGCAGGCGTTCATCGTTATAATCACAATATCAATACACATCAAGATCATCATGCTCAAATCACAACGACCCATACATATGATGACCGTGTGTCGACCATTGAGCAGGTTAAACAGTCAGGTATGTCGCCATGCTCCGGTGTCATTATCGGCATGGGCGAAACCAATCAGCAAATTGTTGAAATGGCTTTTGCGCTCAGAGCCCTTGATGCGGATTCGATTCCCATCAACTTTCTCCATGCAATCAAAGGAACACCTCTTGAACATCAGGGACGCACCCACCCAATAAAAGCGTTGAAGGTTTTGGCACTGATGCGATTCATCAATCCAACGAAGGAAATTCGAGTATCTGGGGGAAGAGAGTTTAATTTACGAACGCTGCAGCCCCTCGCATTATATGCGGCAAACTCTATTTTTGTCGGTGATTATTTAACCACAAAAGGCCAACAAGTCCAAACCGACCATCACATCATTGAAGATCTAGGATTTGAAATAGAAGAATGTGCGCTGTAAAAAAAGTCTGCCGATGAATCGGCAGACTTCTGACGTTGAGATTAGAATCTTTTATGGAAATCAACCGTGCCGCTGCCTTCTTCGCGATCAAAGCTGCCAATAAAGGTCCAGTTAATATAACCGCCGTCACCATTGTTGACAAACGTACCATCTTCAAACACCCAAATACCAAACGTAATCCCATCATAAACGACACTATCATAATAGACTACATTGTTCAGTCCACTAAAGTCATGGTCTTGGCTTAAGTTTTGGACAACCACATTATAGTTTTGATCTGCTTCATAGAATGCACTGTACGCTGCATTTTTGACAAATCCATCACGATTTTGAGATGTTTTCACTGCTTCTTCAATTTTATCGGCAATGGCTACTGGATCAATCGAGACACTTCCATCGACACCTGTTGTCGTAGCAGCTTCAGCCTTTTGACCAAAAGTCGTAAGAGATAGAGGGACAGCAACCATTGAAGTAGCAATCATCGAACTAACAAAAAATTTGCTTGTTTTTCTCATTATTTCTAACTCCTCCTTTAAATGGTATGTTGATGTACTACCCTTTTACTTGTCTCTTAAACACTAAATTAAGAAAAAAGTTCATTTTCTACCAATTAAGAGGGGTATTTTACTGTTTAAAAGGGATGAAACAACAAAAAACTACTCTTTTGAAAGAGTAGTTTGAAAGAGTAGTTTTTATCATTACATAAACAGGACAAATAAAATCAGACCTAGGATGATTCGGTATATTGCAAAAGGCACGAGTTTGATTTTATTGATCAATTTTAGGAAGAAGCGAACAACAAAGAGGGCGACAATAAACGCACTCACAAAGCCGACAATAAAGAATGGAAGCATGTCTGGTGTTAAATATTGGGCATTTTTCACAAGAGTTAAGAGACTTGCTCCCGCCATAATTGGCATGGCCATGATAAATGTAAAGTCAGCCGCAGCACGGTGATTCAGACCAAGAATTACACCACCTGCAATTGTAGAGCCTGAACGCGAGAAGCCTGGCCATAGCGCCAAACATTGAAACAGCCCGATATAAAGTGCCTGTCTGTACGTCATGTTATCCACAGAGCTTGTTTCTGCTTTACGTTTATTGATCCAGTCAGCGACAAGCATCAGCACAGCTCCTAAAATCAACCCGACAGCGACCGTTCTGACGTCAAACAAATATTTATCAATATAATCTTCAAATATGAATCCTAAAATGACGGCTGGGACGAGTCCAACAGCAATTTGAGCAATGGTCAGCTTATGTCCGCTGCGCTTTTGTTCTTCTGTGATATTCTTCTTTAAGCCTAACAAGTTCAAAATACGATCTTTGAACACGATCATTACAGCTAGAATAGAGCCTAACTGAATCACGACTTTAAATGTGTTTGCCGCCTCTGGCGTAATGATTTCCTTTGATTTTAACCAAAGATCATCGACAATGATCATGTGTCCTGTAGACGAGACAGGTGCATACTCTGTTAGTCCTTCGACAATTCCTAAAACCAGTGCCACGAATAAATCCCATAGATTCATGATTTTCTTTCCTTTCAATTCTGATCTTTTGAATAGGCCAAACATCTATGTCCACATAAAGACAAGCTTCCTTTTTCGAAAGCTCGTCTTTATGATACTATATTTTTTTCTAAAAAGATTATGCCATCAAACGTTTTCTTCTTTATACAGATTGGATTGCTTTTTGAACCAATCAAATAGGTGGGTCGTGATGACTTTCAGAACGGCATACGTCGGAATGGCGACAATGACGCCGACTACGCTGAACAGTTTACCCGCTGTTAAAAGAACAAAAATGATGGTGATCGGATGAATATGAAGGTTTTTCCCCATGACTTGCGGAGAAATAAATTTCCCTTCAATCAACTGAACAACTGTCCAGACAATGATAAGTTTCAGCAGCATCACTGGTGACGTAACAAGTGCAATCACAATCGCTGGTGTAATGGCAATCGTTGGACCAAGGTAAGGTACCACACTTGTACATGCCGCAATGATGGCGAGCAGCAAGGCATAGTCTAGTCCAATAATCATATAACCGATTAAGAGAAGAATACCGATACAGAAGCTGACAATGATCTGTCCGCGTATATATGAACTCAGGCGATGGTTCATTTCGTGGAGGACGATATGTGTATGGTCTCTTAACTTATTCGGAATAAATTTCAAGAAATAGTCTGGCAGTTTTTTGCCATCTTTTAATAGATAGAACAGAATGAACGGCACTGTGATGATTGAGATGATAATTTCAGTGAGCGCACCTAAGAAATTTCCGACCCCAGTAAAAGTGCTTTCCAAAATCTTCGTTGCTTGACTTGATGCTTTACTGACTAGTTCAGATACATTAAAGTTCATCGTCTTCTGTACTTGATTAATAAAGTTGCTTCCTGTTAATTGTCTAATCTGTTCTTCTACCGTGTCAACGTATTTGGGCAGATTATGAAACAGACTCATCGTTTGTGCTTGTAAAAAAGGAATAATAGACACGATGGTCACTGTAATAATCCCAATAATGACAATATATAAAAGCAGAATCGAATAGATCCGTTTCACTCTAAATCTTTCTAACAAGTTGACAATCGGATTTAATAAATAATACACAACCCCTGTTAAAATAATCGGTAAGGCAATGGTTTTGACGAGTACAATGAGCGGCGTGAAAATAAAAGATGTTTTCGTGAAAACAAGAATATTCAACCCTATTAATAACAGGATGAGTAAAAAGAGAACAAACTTGTTATCAAGAAAAAATTTTTTAAACCGACTGCTCCACATTTGCATAGAATTCATATCGTTCCTCCAAACACGGGCTATTTTATTAGTAAATTGTACACTACTTGATCTTCATAGGGTGATGATTGTTTCAGCTTTTTGCCAGTTTCGCAATGGACATAGCCCATACAATTAAAATTGGCTGTCCAATCAATCTCATCCATAGCAACGCTTGTTCTGTGCTCTCTTGACCTGGAAATGGAATCCCCTCTCTTGCAGCAAATAGATTTGCTGGGAAAATGAGCACAAGATAGACAGCGATCACTTTTGCTGCCACAACCCTTACGTTTGGCAAAAGCAGCAAAACTCCCACCAGCCATTCCAGGCATGCGGTCGCATAGACGATTCCATATGGAAATGGCCATCCAATCATCATGCGGGCAAAGCCGCTCGGCTCTATCACATGAAAAACACCGGCTGCTATGAATAAAAGCGCAAAGACGTATGTACTTCCTATATGCAGGATGCGCTTCATGTTCGGTTCCTCCTCTCCCTTCTTTCTGAGTATTACCCGAATGAAGGAAGAAACTACCCACTTTTCGTACATTTATATCCTTTATGTAAGACGCATCAGCCTAGATAAAGGTTTCATCCGCTTTTCATTAAAAAGAATATTCTTTCATACAAACGCTTTCAAAGCATGTATAATCAGAGAAAAGCAGAAGGAGGGAATCACATGATTCGATTTGCTGTCATTGGAACGAATTGGGTTACAGATCGATTCTTACAGGCTGGTGAAGGAATAGCGGATTTTACCTGTACGGCCGTCTATTCGCGATCTGCTGAAAAAAGACAGGCATTTGCCGAAAAATATGGAATTGATACCGTCTTTACTAACTTACATCAAATGGCGGCAAGCGATGCATTTGATGCAGTGTATATCGCAAGCCCAAATGCCCTTCACAAAGAGCAAGCCATATTGATGATGGAGCATCAAAAACATGTATTATGTGAAAAACCATTGGCCTCTCATCGAAAAGAGGCTGAAGAGATGATTGCCACAGCAAAAAAACATCAGGTTTGCTTAATGGAGGCGATGAAAACCACATTTCTGCCAAATTTTCTTCAAATTAAACAGCATCTTGATCAACTAGGCCCTATTCGACAAGTGGTCGCCCATTACTGTAAGTATTCCTCAAGATATGATGCCTACCGAAACGGTGAGATTCCAAACGCCTTTAAGCCGGAATTATCCAATGGCTCTTTAATGGATATTGGGGTGTATCTCGTCTTTCCCATCATCTATTTATTCGGACTGCCAAATCAGATCACTGCCAGAGGGTATACCCTTTCTTCTGGTGTGGATGGGAGCGGCTCGTTACTTTTACAGTATGAAGGGCAGCAAACACTTCTTTTTCATTCAAAAATCTCAACATCTCATTTATCTGCTGAAATCCAAGGAGAGGATGCCACGATGGTGATTGATCAATTCCATCGCCCTTCTCGTATCACGATCCATGATCGAAAGGGGCAAGAAACCGACATCTCCCTCAAAGATGATCAGCCTGCCATGTATTATGAACTTGCTCACTTTATTCAATGTATCCTGCAAGAAACGTGGCAGTCCCCGGTCAATACATTCGCCTTATCTGTTCAAACCATGTCCGTCATGGACGAGGCGAGAAGACAAATCGGCATTATATATCCTGCCGACAGATAAAGGTCATGAGGCATTTGATGAACAAAGGGCTAAAGTGATCTTTATTTTAGCCCTTTGTTTTTTTCTGTGTGATTCCATTTATTTTGCCGCTAATACATCGGCAAATGCTTTCACATATGGCGGAAGGTCCGGCGGGCGTCTGCTTGATACAATATGACCATCTGTCACAACGGCTTCATCAAACCATTCCGCTCCAGCATTCGTCATATCATCTTTAATACCAGGTGTACTCGTCACTTTTTTACCTTTCAGGATACCAGCTGAAATGAGCACCCATCCGGCATGACAGATTTGTCCGATCGGTTTGCCCTTTGCATCAAACGTACGAACGATGTCTAATACTTCTGGATATCGGCGCAGTTTATCCGGTGCCCATCCCCCAGGAACGAGAACCGCATCATAATCATCTGCTTGAATGGAATAGAAGTCTGCATCTGATACAGCTGGCACTCCGTACTTCCCGATATATTCATGATCTGCTTTTTGGCCTACGAGATGGACAGTTGCCCCCTCTTCTCTTAATCGCAAAACGGGATACCATAGCTCTAAATCTTCAAAATCATCACTGACTAACGCAATGACCTTCTTATTTGATAAACGCATAACATCTCTCCTTTTCTTCGGATTTCCTCTATTGTACGAGATCATCTCTTAAAAAGAAAAGCGGTTCCCCTTGAGGAGAACCACTTTCCATTATTCACTGATCTTGAATTTTTTAATTAAGTCACGCAATTCTTCCGCCATTTGGGAAAGCGTCGTCGAAGAAGAACTAATCTCTTCCATTGATGCCAGCTGTTCTTCTGCTGATGCCGCGATATCTTGAATACTTGCTGAACTCTCTCTGGATACATCTGCAATTTCATTCACTGCTTTAGAAATTTGTTCAGATCCTTTTGAAAGCTCACGAACTGTCGTATTCATTTCATTGATTCTTGTCGCAATTTCTGCCGTTTGCTGATTGATTTGTGAGAAGCTTTCTTTTGTTTGGTCTGTAATTGATAGGCCATTTTTTACTTCTTCATTCACAGATTTGAACATATTTTGAGACGTTTCAATTTCAGATACAATTTCTTTAACAAGTTTTTCAATCTCTTTTGCTGAATCCGATGATTGAACCGCAAGTTTACGTACTTCTTCCGCTACAACGGAGAAGCCTCGCCCGGATTCGCCTGCACGTGCTGCTTCGATCGCTGCATTCAGTGCGAGTAAATTCGTTTGATCTGCAATGCCGTTAATGACACCTAAAATGTTGGTGATATCTTTTGATTTATGCTCTAATCCGTTGATCACACTTTCAGCTTCTTTCACTGAATGATCAATTGTTTTCATTTGGCCAACTGTCTGTTCAACAAGCTGTCCGCCTGTTTCGGCTACTGTCTTTGATTGAACAGATGATGCTGTAATGACATCAGAGGTTTGTGCGACTTCATTTAGTCCCTCGTTCATTTGTTTCAAGTGGGTTGCACTTTGTTCAACCATTTCGCTTTGATTTTCGTTACCGTTCGAGAATGCTTCAATAGATGATGTAATATGTTCGGTTGCTTTTGTCGTTTGACCTGCACTTGCCGTCAGTTCTTCAGACGATGAAGCCACGTTCTCAACAGATGTCTGAACAGCTTGGATCACATCTCTTAGTGACCCGCTCATTTCATTAAAGCTTGTACCGAGTTGTCCAATTTCATCTTTTGACCGGACAGCAATTCTTTCTGTTAAATCTCCCTCACTAATCTTCTTAGAAGATGAAACAAGCATAGAGAGTGGTTTTGTAATGGAACGGATGATCAAGAAGATCAGAATACCGCCAATGATGAGAGCGCCGACTAATATAATGGCTGCCATGTTAAAGACTGGCTGCGCAGCATCTTCTACTTCACTCACAAACATCGTACCTGCAATCTTCCAGCCCGTCAGCTTGTTTGTGATGAACACCATTTGCTTTTGTTTGCCTTCAAACTCATAGCTTATCGACCCTTTATCTTGTGAATAGAGCTTGTCTATCCATTCGCCCGACATTTTGGTACCAGCCTTTTTCGTTGGGTGAGCAACAAACGTATGATCAGGACTTCCGATAAAGGCATATCCTTTTTTACCAATGTTAATACTATTTGACTCTTTTACTAGATTCGCAATGTCTAGGTTCATCGCAATGACACCAGACCCGTCCTCTAATTTTTTAGAAATCGTAACTACAAGTGTACCAGTTGACGCTGTTGGATAAGGTGCTGATACTGACAGCTCACCATTTTTCGCCCAGCCGTCTTTATACCAATCCCGTTCCGTTGCCACATAATCAGCAGGCATTTGTTTATTAGGATATCTTGAGAACACTTTGCCATCACTTGAAGCAACAAAGATGCCTTCTGTGTCATGATTCATACTCATGAATTGTTCAAAGCGTCCTTGAATATCAGTCGTCCCTTTTTGCTTGAGCTTTTTCTCCGTGATCCATTTGCTAAAGAAATCAGCTGCATCTGTTTTCACTTCTACTACCTTCGTAATATTTTTATCTAGCTGCTCGACATTTTCCTTTGCGCTTTCCATGATTTGATCATTTAAGGAGGTGCTCGCCGTATGATATGAAGAGAATGCCAATACAATCATTGGACATAAAAGAATAAATAAGAAAGAAAAAATAAGTTTTTTTGAAATCGATGGCTTCTTGAAATACTGTATGAATTTCATAAAAAAGATAACTCCTTTTAGTGAGATAGTATATATATCGGAAGTACTACTATGTTCTTTACTTTTTTAACTTATTAAAGTCTACATAAGTTCAAAATACCCAAATTATATGCAATGAACGGAAAAAAACACCTGACGTTTTGGCGTCAGGTGTTTCACTATAGTTCCTATATTTTAAATTGTTTAATGAGTTCTCTCAGTTCTTCTGCCATCTGAGACAAAGTGGCGGAAGATGAGCTGATTTCTTCCATGCTTGCCAGCTGTTCCTCTGCTGATGCCGCAATATCTTGGAAACCTGCGGCGCTTTCTCTTGAAAGCTCTTTGATTTGATTGACGGCTTGTGAAATATCGTTCGAGCCATGTGCAAGTTCTTTGGCTGATCCGTTCATTTGTTTCATTTGTTCTGTCATTTCTGATGTTTTATGGGTGATTTTCTCAAAACTTACTTTCGTTTCATCTGTAATGTTTAATCCAGATTGCACTTCACCTGCTACTTGTTTAAACATATTCTGTGATTTTTCAATTTCCTCTACTATTTCGTTCGTCAAGCTTTCAATTTCTTTTGAAGAGCTGCCTGATTGCTCTGCCAGCTTGCGAACCTCTTCTGCGACAACAGAGAAGCCTCTTCCCGCCTCACCTGCACGTGCTGCTTCGATCGCGGCATTTAAGGCGAGAAGATTCGTCTGGTCTGCGATGCCGTTGATGACGCCAAGAATGTTTGTGATGTCCTTTGATTTCTGCTCTAGTCCTGCAATGACCAGCTCTGCTTCTTTCACTGCCTGCTCAATGGTTTTCATTTGGCCTGCTGTTTTTTGAACGAGTTCTCCTCCAGCCTGAGCGGTGTTACTAGATTCGATAGACGATTCCATCATATGAGAGGTCGTGTCGACCATATGCGATAAGCTACGATCCATTTCGTTCAGCTGGACAGAGCTTTTTTCGATCATATCATTTTGATGTTCAGTGCTGTTTGAGAACTGTTCAATAGATGATGTAATATGCTCGGTCGCTTGGGCTGTCTGTCCCGCGCTTGCCGTTAATTCTTCAGATGAGGCAGCTACATTCTCAATCGAATTCTGGACGGCTTGAATGACTTGTTTCAGTTTTGCTGACATATCGTTGAAGCTCTGTGCAAGCTTGCCGATTTCATCGTGAGTACGCACCTCAATATGCTGGGTAAGATCTCCCTGACTAATTTTCTCAGCCGATTCAGAGAGCTCTATCAGTGGTTTTCGAATGGATTTAATAATAAAATAAATGGCGATTCCACCTAATATAATTGAAGCTGCAAGGATCATCATTGTTAAATCAAGCACTGGCTGTGCTGCTTCCTTCACTTCGTTGACATACATCGTCCCGGCGATCTTCCAGCCTGTCACTTCATTTGTGTCATAAAACATTTGCTTCGGCTGTCCCTCATATTCATATTCAAAATTGCCCTTTTTATTAAGATACATCTTTTTGCTGGCGTCACCTGTCAATTTCGTCCCAGCCTTGGCCGTTCTATGAGCAATATAACGTTTGTCTGACGTAGCCACAAACGCATAACCTTCTTGGCCAATTTTGATGCTGTTTGTATCTTTCACGACAGTGTTCACTCGCATATTGATCCCAATCACACCAGAGCCGTCCGCTAATTGTTCTGATATTGTGATGAGCAGGTCATCAGATGATTTTTCCGTAAAAGGATCTGAAATGATGAGATTTTCATCTTTCATGGATTGTTGAAACCATGTTTCGTTTTTTGCGTTCTTTCCACTCCCTTTGTGAATCTCGGAATATTCAGTTAGTTTACCATTTTGATCTGCAACAAATACTTCCACTACATCGTCATCTATTTCTGATAATTGCTCTAATTTCACCTTGAGTAAATCTTTGTTCTTAGATGTCACTTCCTTCTTATTTATCGATTTGGATAAGTATGAAACCATATCAACCTTCGGCTGTATATCTTTATTAATCAGTTCGTTTAATTGATTAACCCCGTTTGCAGCACTAGACATAATCTCATTATTGAGAGACTTGGAAGCCACTTCATAAGAAAATGCGGCCAATACAAGAATTGGCACTAGAAGAATCGCTAAGAATGCAGTCACTAATTTCTTTGACATCGTAAAGTGCTTAAAAAAGTTGATTTTTTTCATCATTCTACTCCTTTTGATTTATGATTTGTGGTCTTTCCCTTCTATTCTTAGGTAATATGAATTATTTTTCAAGGTCTAATGTTCAAGCGATAAGCGATTTGAGTAATTTTACCCATTTCTTTTGATTTACTCATTCAAAAGAACCTCCTGGCTGGGCTGGAGGTTCTTCTCATTTTGTCTATTCCACTTTAAATTTGCTGATCAAATCGCGTAATTCTTCTGCCATAGATGAGAGTGTGGCAGAAGATGAGCTGATTTCTTCCATTGATGCCAGTTGTTCTTCAGCTGAAGCAGCAATGTCTTGAATATTTGCGGAGCTTTCACGTGATACGTCTGCAATCTCACGGACAGCTTCTGAAACATGAGCAGAGCCTTTTGACAGCTTGACAACCGTTTCGTTCATTGTTTGGAGCTTATCTGAAATTTCTTTGGTCATGTCGAAAATGTTGTGGAAGCTCACTTTCGTTTGTTCAGTGAAGCTTAAGCCTGATTGAACTTCTTGATTCACTGCTGTGAATACTTCCTGTGATACATCAATATCTTGAACGATTTCATTAATTAAATGCTCAATTTCTTTCGCTGAATTGGACGATTGAACAGCAAGTTTTCTTACTTCTTCTGCTACAACGGAGAAGCCTCGACCGGATTCTCCAGCTCTCGCTGCTTCAATCGCTGCATTTAGCGCCAGTAAATTCGTTTGATCGGCAATGCCATTGATGACACCGAGAATTTGGGTAATGTCTTTTGATTTACTTTCGAGTGCACTGATGACATGCTCTGCTTTTTTCACTGATTGATCAATCACGTTCATTTGGGAAGCTGTTTTTTCAACCAGCTGGCCGCCTTCCCCTGCAATCTCTGTTGATTTGATTGATGAAGCGGTAATGGATTCAGCCGCTTCATTCATATGCTGAAGACCTCGGTTCATTTCCTCTAATTCGTCTGAGCTTGATTCCACTTTATCATTCTGGCTTTCATTCCCACTGGAGAATTGTTCAATGGCTAATGTAATATGCTCAGTTGCTTTACTTGTTTGTCCTGCGCTGGCGGTCAGTTCTTCTGATGACGAAGCGACATTTTCGACAGAAGTTTGAACAGCACCAATGAGGGATCTTAATGAGTCAATCATCGCATTAAAGCCTTTACCAACTTGTCCAATTTCATCATCTGATTGAATCTGAAGTTTATCACGCAAATCACCATTGCTGACCTTTTTGGAGAAGCTGGCAAGATTGGATAATCTTTTTGAAATAGAGCGGACGATAAAGAAGATGAGGATTCCTGCTACAATCAGTGTCACACTGAACACGATAATGGCTGTATTAAAAACAGGCTTTGCTGCATCTTCTACTTCTGATACGAGCATTGTTCCGCCGATTTTCCATCCGGTTAATTCATTGGTCACATACGCAACCTTTTTATCTGTTCCTTTGAGTGTGTAACTGCCGCTTCCTTCTTTGTTTTTAAATATGATGTTCGCCAGATTTTCATTGACTTGACTTCCTGGCTTTTGGGTTGGATCTGCTAGGACCGTTTTATCCTTCTCCATCATGAAGGCATAGCCTTTTTGTCCAATTTTGATTTCTTTTAATTTTTGAAGCAGGCTGTCAATTTCCATATCAAGACCAATGACACCTGAGCCATCTTTCATTTTTTGGGCAATGGTGATGACCATTTTGCCTGTGGATGCTGCTACGTAAGGCTTAGTGATGATTTGTTTACCATTTTCAGCACTCATTGCCTCTTGATACCATGGACGCTTTCTTGGGTCATAGCCATCAGGCATTTTTTGGACTGGGTATTGCATGAACAAGCCCTTTTCAGAACCTGCATAGAAAGCAGATACGTCTTTGTTATTAATTTTTCCATATTGCTGCAATTCTTTAATGGTAGCTTTTCTATTTTTTTCTTGAAGATCAGAAGCCTTGAGAGTATCTGCAAACAGTGTCACAGCCTCTGCTTTGTTTCCAATATTCTCATTGATTAAGGTATCAAATGCATTGACCTGGCTCATGGCACTTCCCATAATCTGATTGTCCAGCTCTGTCTTTGATGTGAAAAACGCACTAATTGTCAGTGCAGCAGTTGGCAGTATGAGGACGACCAAAAACGCAATAATTAACTTTTTAGAAATGGATGGTTTTTGAAACCATTGGATCATTTTCCCCGTTTTCTCTTTCCCCCTTTAATTCTCTAAAGTTATTATCGGATAAAAGGTTTATTTTTAGAGACTGGAAATGACAATTAAAAATAAAAAAAATACCCAGACAATTCTGGATATTTTTTCATCGTTTTTTAATTGATTTTAAATTGACTTGTCAGCTCTTTTAGTTCCTCTGCCATATTGGCAAGTGTCACAGAAGATGACGTAATTTCTTCCATTGATGCCAGCTGCTGTTCAGCAGATGCCGCAATGTCTTGAATGTTTGCTGCACTTTCTCTTGAAACTTGACGCATCTCCTGCATGGCTTGTGAGACAAGCTTTGAACCGCTTGATAAATCAATCGCTGTATCATTTAATTGAGTCAGCTTTTTCGACATACCTTCTGCCGCCTCATAAATGTTCTGGAAGCTTTCTTTTGCTTCTTCTGTCATGCCGAGTCCTGCATTTACTTCTCGATTGACAGCTTTGAACATATCTTGAGATTTAGCAATTTCTAACACAATTTCTTGGATCAGCTTTTCAATTTCTTTCGCTGAATCTGCGGATTGGACGGCTAGTTTTCTGACTTCCTCCGCTACGACAGAGAAGCCTCGTCCTGATTCACCTGCTCTTGCTGCTTCAATGGCTGCATTTAGTGCAAGTAAATTCGTTTGATCTGCGATTCCGTTAATGACATTTAAAATACTCGTAATATCTTTAGACTTGTATTCTAATTCTTTCATGACTTGTTCTGCTTCTTGCACAGATGTATCAATATGTTTCATTTGATTGGCTGTGCTTTCAACGATACGTCCGCCTTGTCCAGCAGCCTCTGTCGATTGAACCGAGACAGCAGCAACTTCAGATGAAGTATGTGACATCCCTTGTAATCCTTCATTCATTTGCACAAGCTGATTCGTACTAGATTCGACTTTCTCGTTTTGTGCTTCATTTCCATTTGAGAATTGTTCAATCGACATCGTGATATGTTCTGTTGCTTGACTCGTCTGGCTGGCACTTGCAGTCAGCTCCTCTGAAGCCGAAGCCACATTGTCGACAGATTGCTGGACAGCTTGAATGACTTCACGAAGGGATTCACTCATTTTGCTAAAGCTTCTTGTCAAATCCCCTATTTCATCCTTCGATTTGGTTTCAAGGGTTTCTGTTAAATCCCCTTCACTCACTTTATTTGAGAAATGAACAAGCTTTCTCAGTCCAATGGTAATCGACCGAACGATGAAGAAGATTGCGATGCCGCCAAGAATAAATGAAGAAATTAAAAGAATAATGGCAGAATTCCAAACTGGCTGTGCTGCTTCTTCTGCTTCCGATACAAACATCGTTCCAGCGATTTTCCAGCCTGTTAAATCATTCGTCACAAAAACGAGACGCTTCTGTTCTCCTTTATTCTCATAAGTTGCTGTTCCTTCTTTGCCGCCGTAAAGGATAGATGAAATATTACCTGTGACCTTAGAGCCTGATTTTATTTCTGGATGGGCCACAATTTGTTTGTTTTTATTTGCAATAATGGGATAGCCTTCTCGTCCAATTTTAATGTCTTTGATTTTATCGACAATATCCTGCACATCAATATCAATCCCAATTACACCTGACCCGTCCTTCAGACGTTGAGCGATTGTCACGACCATGCCTTCGGTTGTGGCAGAGACGTATGGATTGGTGATAACAGGCTCACCGTTTTCGTCCTTCATCGCAGCTTTATACCAGTCGCGTGTCGTTGGGTCATAGCCTTTTGGCATATCTACTTTAGGAAACTGAATGAAGTCGCCTTTTTTACTTGCTGCATAAAATCCAACCACATCATCTTCATTGATTTTGCTATATATCTCAAAATGCTCAGAAAGTTCATGCTGGTTATTCTTTTTGAAATCGGCAGCAGTGGATGCTTCGGTAAACAGTTTTACTGCATTTTCTTTGTTCAAAAGCTTTTGCTCGATCATGTCATTCAACTCATTGACTCTTGCCTTTGCGCCATACATGATTTCATCATCTAATTTTTGCTTGGCAATTTGATATGAAATCGTACTGAGTATAATGATCGGCAGGACGAGAACAAGTGTGAATGAGATAATCAATCTCTTTGAAATCGATGGTTTTTTCAACCATTTTATTGCACTTTTCATGATTTTCCTCCTTTTAAGCGTTACATTTTATATCGGACATCTTTATATTATTTTCATGTTTTTCAAATAAAAAGGATGCTTTTTTGTTTATTTTCACAAATTGATTCCTTGCCCAAGCATCCCGCATACGCTAATACAAAAGGGGGCGCTTTTCATATGATTATCCTTTCAGGACAGCCAGTGACAAATGAGCAGCTGGCATCGTTTCAGCTAGAGGGTCAAAAACGGATCATCTTGATGCAGTTACAATCCTCAAATGATACGTTCCGCTATAGGCAAGCATCTGATTTGTTATTTGAGGTGACTTTAAGATCGAACATTATGAATGCAGCTAGAGATCTGAATAAAAGCGGTGCCTCATTTGCGATCTTTCAAAGGTCTCGTGCAAATGACGCATTTTGGCGGGTATCAGAGGCAGGCGCATTAGAACTGCGCTATCAAGTCGAACCATCTACAGGGATTAAAGACATTTTTGAAAACGGCTCAAAGTATGCCTTTGAATGTGCAACGGCGATTGTCATTGTGTTTTATATGGGGGTGCTGCAAACAGTAGGAGACGAGAAATTCAATCGAAGGCTTCGGAGTTTAACACTGTATGACTGGCACTATGATACATTGTCGATTTATACAGAGCGTGGAAATGACTTTATTTATGGGGACTGTTTATATTTCGAGAATCCGGAGTTTAGTTATCAGCAGTCCCAGTGGCGCGGTGAAAACGTCATTTACTTAGGAGAAGATCAATATTACGGACATGGACTTGGGATTTTAACAGCAGCCGAAATTATCGACAAATTAAATAGCAGAAGGCGGCCAGGTGCTGTTCAGTCCGCTTATTTATTGCCGCAGACCACCAGGATGGATGTCATTTATCTCAGGCAAATGTTTGGCAGCTAAAAAAGGCCTCTTGTCTATAGGTTATGACCAGGGGCCTTTATATGCTTTACGTTTGCGATAGTCTGGAAGCGTGCCAAGCATTGTGTTCACAAGGATTTCCATTTCCTCTAAATCGTTTCTTGTGACCGGAGGATCGTGCTGGCTCCATTTCACGTAACGAACGAAATAGTAATGGCGAATGGGGGTAAGGACGGCTGGAGAGTGCGGAAAATCATCAAATAGACATTCGATTTGTCCTTTTTTTCGGTATGAATGGTTTAAGATTTCCACCCTATCACACCCCCCTCATGAATTTATGTTTGGGTCAGGTCACGCATGATGTCTTCAACAGTTAAAATCGAGTGAATGCGGCCAGTGCCCTGTCCGGCCCAAAGAGCCATTTGATCAGCGCTTCCTGCAGCGGCTGCCGCTTTTCGCATTGGTGTTGTCCATACATGCTGTACTGGATAGGGAAGCACCCTCTCCTCATTCAGCCTTTCTGTCTCCATCCACTGATTCACAATGCCTCTTGCCCTTTTGCCAGAAAAAAGCCTTGTAATCGCTGTTTCACTGCCCTCGGCCTGTAAAATGGCTTTTTTGTACACCTCTGCCGCAGCGCTTTCTTGACTGGCTAAAAACCGTGTGCCTATTTGCACTGCATCCGCTCCAAGCGCTAGTGATGCTTTCATACTGGCTCGATCTGTGATACCACCAGCGGCGATCAATGGGACATGACATACTGGTCTAACCTCACAGATCAGACTAAAGAGTCCCTGCAAAGCATCGCCCTTTGAAGGTAAAAAGGTGCCTCGATGCCCTCCTGCTTCACTTCCCTGAAGGACAATGGCATCCATTCCCTTTTCCTCTAAAAGAAGCGCTTCTGCTTTTGTTGTCGCCGTTCCAATTAAAAAGATCCCTTTTTGTTTTAAGTGATGAATGGTTTGTTCATTCGGACAGGCAAATGTAAATGAAAGAATAGGGACGTTTTCTTCTTGAAGAATGTTGATTTTTTGTTCAAAATCATCCCATAATTCCTCCTCGCTTGGCATCTTATGTGCTTCTGGTAATAGAGGCAGCCGTTTCTCCCAAAATGACACATCTTCTGCTTTTATGTCTGAAATTGGCTCAGGTACAAACACATTGACTTGAAATGGGCGAGATGTAAGCTGTTTGACCTGCCTGATTTGCTGCCGCATATGTTCAGGCTGTACATAACCACTTGCTAAGCTGCCAAGACCTCCATATTGTGAAACAGCTGCGGCAAGCTGCGGCGTCACGGCTCCTCCTGCCATTGGCGCTTGGATGATCCCATGTTTGATTTGAAGTAAAGCTGTGAATTCCCCCATTTTTCCCCTCTCCTACTCGTTTGATGACACCTGAACATAAAAGTGGCGATATCTCGGTCCGTCAAACTCACAGAAATAGATTCCCTGCCACGTTCCAAGCACAAGATCACCGTTATGAACAAGAACATGCTGAGATGCGCCCATATAACTAGCCTTCATGTGTGCTGCTGTATTTCCTTCCATATGACGGTCCTTTGGATGTTCCCATGGAAAGACTTCGTCAAGCCGGCGCAGCATATCTCGTTTGACATCTGGGTCCGCATTTTCATTAATGGTGATGCCTGCTGTCGTATGTGGACAATAGACAATGACGGTTCCGTTTTGAATACCTGTTTCCCTCACATACTGATGGACTTCATGGGTCACGTCTATCATGTCATCTCGTCTGTCTGTTTGTAGATTGATTTTTTTCATATGACTGCTCCTTTTTGTCGTTTCTATAAGACCATACCCTTTTGCTGTGAAACAAATCACGACCAATCGGCACAAATATCCTCACACCTAAAGTTTACCAAGCAAAAAAACCTCGTCAATAGCTCCGAGGTTTTTAGGAAAAGTGAACCTTTTTTACTTCGATGGTTCGAATATGATGATCTTCTGCATCTATGATTTTAAATTCACAGCCTTCTGCTTCAATGATATCTCCAATGTCAAAATCGATTTTATGCGTCATCATCCAGCCTGCAATCGTATCGACATCATCATTCTCAATCGCTAAATCCAATAAATCATTGACTTCATCAATCAGGGCTTTCCCGTCCATCACATAGTGAAAGTCGCCCTTTTTCACAATATGCGGCGTCTCATCTTGGTCATACTCATCCCGAATTTCTCCGACAATTTCCTCTAATATGTCTTCTACTGTGACGAGCCCGGCTGTTCCGCCGTATTCATCCACAAGCACTGACATATGAATCCGTTCCTTCTGCATCAAAATAAGCAATTCCTGAATGGGTGTACTTTCAATCACACGAATGACAGGACGCATTAAATCTTCAATGGACACCTCTTGATGGAGGAAGCTTGCTTTAAACACATCTTTGCTATTGATCACACCAATGACATGATCTTTGTCTTCTTTAATCACAGGATAGCGTGTGTACCTTTCGTTTAGCATATAATGCGTCACATCTTCTAGCGTCTGCTCAATATCAATGGCTGAGATTTCGGTGCGCGGAATCATGATCTCTCTCGCCACTCGGTTATCAAATTCAAATATTTTATTCACATATTTGTATTCAGATTGGTTAATCTCGCCCTTTTCGTAGCTTTCAGACAGGATCAGACGCAATTCTTCCTCACTGATCGCCACTTCATGTTCTTTGACAGAATGAAAACCAAATAATTTCACAATGCCTCGCGCAGCCCCATTTAATGCTTTAATAAACGGGTACATGACTTTATAGAAAAAAATAAGGGGTTTTGCCGTCACAAGGCTGACAGCCTCTGCTTTTTGAATGGCAATCGTTTTGGGCGCTAGTTCTCCAACGACGACATGTAAAAACGTAATGATCACAAATGCGATGATAAACGATATGATATCTATCAACGCGGAATGAAGCCCTAAATTTTCAAACAGCGGATGCAGGAAATGCTCTACCGTCGGCTCTCCTAACCACCCTAAGCCTAATGCCGTGATGGTGATGCCAAGCTGACAGGCAGATAAATATTCATCAAGGTTTGATGTCAGCTTTTGAACATGAATGGCTCGCTTATCACCGCTTTCAATCAACTGATTGATTTTAGAGCCTCTAATTTTCACAATCGCAAATTCAGTGACAACAAAAAATGCCGTCGCAGCAATGAGTAATAGGACTAAAAATACGTTTAAAATATACAAAAAAACCCTTACCTAACACTGGTAAGGGCTCACCTCCTCTGGCGTCAATTAATCATTACGGCCATTTAGGAAGATCATTACAAACCGAAGCAATTCAAACAGGGAGACAAGGGCCGCCGCTACGTACGTAAGAGCTGCAGCATTTAATACCTTGTTCACGCCTCTTTCTTCACTGCTTCTAATGATTCCTTCTGAAACAATAATATCTTTTGCACGAGAACTTGCGTTAAACTCGACAGGCAATGTCACTAGCTGAAAGAACACAGCAGCTGAGAACAAAATGATCCCAAGCCCGATTAAGTTAAGGCTGCCGAGCAAAATTCCACCAAGGAAAAGGAGCGGGGCAACACCAGATGCAAAGTTCACGACAGGGAAGATCTTATGTCTCAAGACAAGCGCACCATAAGATTCCTGATGCTGCAAGGCATGTCCAACCTCGTGTGATGCAACTGAAATGGCCGAAATCGAATGGCCATAATACACAGGTTCAGATAAACGAACCACACGCTGCGTCGGGTCGTAATGATCAGTCAAAGTTCCTCTTACCGGTTCAACAGGTACGTCATATAACCCGTTGCGATCTAAAATATATCGAGCAGTTTCAGCACCTGTTTTCATACTGGCTGCTTCAACCTTTGAATACTTTTCAAAATTATTCTTCACTTTAAATTGTGCCCAAAATGACAATCCCAATGCGGCAAATGTTAAAAAATAAAAAAACAGCATGCTCATCAGCTTCCTTTTTATTTTATATATTTATTTACAATTTTAATGACTTTTATGTAACGTGTACAGCAAAAAGCACTAGGTCTTTTTAAGGGGGATGACTGCGCCAATGAAAAAAAAGAACATTCCTAAGCATGCTGTATAAAATGTCACCGTTCCATATAGGTCTTGAAAGAAGCGCAGCCATGAGAAATCATTCATAAAATGATTGACCGCATTTAAGTCAAATACAAGCAAGATCACAGCTGATGATAAAAAATGTGCGCCGATAAAAAGAAGTATGGTCTTTTGAACAAACGACATTCGCATTCCCTCCTTCTTCTCTCTTATTTTAAGATATGGTTTCTGTTTCAATACATGACGAAGATGAAAATTTGTTTCCTCAATCGGGCATACTGAACATGAGCAGTCTCCCTGAAAGGACGAGTCCGATGAAATCAAACCGTATCTTTATCGCTTGGCTAAGATGGCCTCTTTATCTTCGCATTGCCATCATTATTTGTTTCATACTTCTCTTTTTTGGACAATTAATCGTGTTACTTGAACCAAAGCAGTATCATACGATCTTTGATGGGATTTGGTGGGCACTCATTACAGTTTCTACTGTTGGATACGGTGATTTTGTGCCGCAAACCACGCCCGGGCAAGTAGCAGGCATGGCGCTCATTTTTATCGGAGCAAGCTTTGTCACTGCTTACTTTGCCACGCTTGCCGCCGCTGTGTTTAGCAAACAGCATCATTATGTAGAGGGGAAGGTTGCGTTCAAAGGGAAAGGACATCTGATCATCGTCGGGTGGAATGAGAAAACAAACAAACTGCTTCAATCGTTTCAAACGATTGATCCCGCCATACCGATTGTGCTGATTGATGACTCCTTAAAGGAAGGGCCTCTTTTAGAAAATGTTCATTTTATTAAAGGACATGGTACCGAAGATGTGACTCTGCGCAAAGCCAATATTACCGGCGCAGATACACTAATGATTACCGCAGACCAGCATGAAAATGAAGTGACAGCCGATATGCAAAGCGTCTTAACCTTGCTCGCAGCAAAAGGGTTAAATCCTTCGTTATATTGTTTAATTGAAATCTTAACAGATCGTTATGTGAAAAATGCTGAGCGGGCTGGAGCCAATCAAGTCATCCACACGTCTGATGCCGTCAATCATTTAATGGTGGAACATTTTCTTTTAAAAGAACAGCTCCTGGCGTTAAAGAAAAAACGACATATGACACTGCATAAACACATCACCATCATTCCGGTACCGGCTTCATTAGCTGGAGAGACATTCTTAACAGCGCTCCATCACTTTCTAGAGCATCATGTGATCATTATAGGTGTACAAAAAAAAGAAGGACCCATGATGAATCCTCCCTTTGGATATGAGCTTCACCCAGAGGATGAGCTAATCAGCCTTTAAAGCAGCGCGTCTTCTAATTCCTTAACGAGTGAAAAGCCAATGTCGGTATAAGCCTTTGACACATCTCCATCTTTCTCTTTTGGCTCTTGGAATTGGTTAAATGATGCCCCCACATTTCCAACCATTGCATGGTCATCTAATTTGTCTTGATACACATGCTTTAAGAGAAATGGATGTCCCATTTTTACGACAACGCCGGGCTGATCCAGCTGCCCTTTCTCGGCTGTAAATGGGACTCTCAGAAAGGTGTAGCCGTCACGGTTGTCAATTTTATAATCGAAATAGCCGTGATCATAATCCCAATTGCCATTGATGACGTATCCGAGCGGCTTCATGGTTTCTTCTAGATGGTATAGTGTGAAGCTTTCACCAGTCAGCCTGGATGGTACATGAATCATACAGAACCCTCCTTTTTGTATAGGGTTCGTTAAAGAGAGGAATTCATACATCTGCCCCTCGTGATTTGTACATTGTTTGTAAAAGCGGCATCCAACAAGCTCTGGCTGGATGATGCATTTGTCTCATTCGCACTGCCCGCTCCTGATGTGTCCTTCACAGCACTCATTGGACAGATTCGCCCGACATTGCCAAAGTTAACAATGGCCTGCCCAGAAATATCATGAATATAAATATGATTTGTTCTCATCGCTTCTTCAACCTCCTCCATTGATTATTCTATGTTCAAAACATCGGAAGGCTTGCACTGAATCCATGAGAAAACAAAAAAAGGCACACCTTTTAACAGGTGTGCTCAGATTGTGGACAAAGGGCTAAAATGATTTTTATTTTAGCCCTTTGTCTTCTTTTCAGCGTGATCTGAAAACCTTTGCAGTCTATGAAGGACGAGTACCGGAGCGAATTTAACATTCGTGAGCACCGGCACGCAGGACTGACACCGAATGCGAGGGTTTGTCTACACGCTCGGCACACCTTTTAACAAGTGTGCTTTTTCGTTCTTAAGATTGTTTGAGACGGCTTTCAAGTTCTGCCTTTTTCTCTTCGAAGCCCGGTTTTCCTAATAAAGCAAACATATTCACTTTATACGCTTCTACTCCTGGCTGATCGAATGGGTTGACGCCTAGTAAGTAACCAGACATCGCACATGCTTTCTCGAAGAAGTACACGAGATATCCGAATGTATAAGCATCCATCTCAGGAATGGTGACAATCAGGTTCGGTACTTTCCCATCAGTATGGGCAAGCATTGTCCCTTCAAATGCTTTTTTATTGACGAAATCGACTGTTTTTCCTGCTAAATAGTTTAAGCCATCAAGGTCTTGTTCTTCTGCTTCAATGACCAGCTCATGACGAGGCTTGTCTACATTCACAATTGTTTCAAACAAGTCTCTTCTTCCCTCTTGCACATACTGACCAAGTGAATGAAGATCAGTTGAGAAGTTGGCAGATGAAGGATAGATTCCTTTTTCATCTTTTCCTTCACTTTCGCCGAATAATTGCTTCCACCATTCTGCAAAGTATTGTAATCCTGGCTCATAGTTAATCAGCATTTCAATTGTCCGGCCTTTATTGTAAAGAACATGACGGACAACTGCATATTGATAAGCCGCATTTTCTGTGAGCTCAGATGAAGCGAAGTCTTCGCTTGCTTTCGCAGCACCTTCCATCATTTGATCAATGTCTGCACCGCTCACAGCGATTGGCAATAGACCGACTGCTGTTAAAACGGAATAGCGTCCACCGACATCATCAGGGATGATAAATGATTCATAGCCTTCTTCTGTTGCTAAAGTTTTAAGAGCTCCGCGCGCCTTGTCAGTTGTCGCATAGATACGTTTTTTCGCTTCTTCAGCACCATATTTTTCGATAAGAAGCTTTTTAAAGATGCGGAACGCAATGGCTGGCTCTGTTGTTGTTCCAGATTTTGAAATCACGTTAATGGAGAAATCGGCATCCTCCAGCAAATCCATGACATCGGTTAAATAAGAGGAACTGATATTGTTTCCAATAAAAATGATTTGCGGTGTCTTGCGTTTGGCCTTTGGCAGCGCATTATAGAAAGAATGGTTTAAAAACTCAATGGCCGCACGTGCGCCAAGATAAGACCCGCCGATTCCTACAACGAGTAATACATCAGAATCAGACTTAATCTTCTCTGCACTTTTTTTAATACGGGCAAATTCTTCACGATCATATTGCTTCGGTAAATCAACCCAGCCTAAATAATCACTGCCAGTACCCGTTTGCTCATGAATATGATGATGGGCCACCTTCACAAAATCTTTTAAATATGTAAGCTCATGTTCTTGAAAGAAAGGTAACGCTTTCGAGTAGTCAAATTGAATATGTGTCATCGCTTATAAGCCCTCCATTACGTTAGTTCTGTCCCTTTCACTTTAGCGGAACTAGCTATTGAAATCAAGTGATCGTCATTGATGCAGCATAAAGCCGCTCCTCATGAAGAAAAGCGGCTATCAAGATTATAAAGAGGCCTTTAAAATAGACAGAATGTCATCACGGTTTAGTTTCATAAAGTTACCAAAGCCGCCATATTCCATTTCTTTTGCCGCAATATCAGCAATTTTGTCTAGTTGATCTTCGCCGATGTCATAATCCGCTAAACGGTTTGGTGCACCTAGGCTAGTCCAGAAGGCTGACAGCTTGTCGATTCCTTCTAATGCGATATCATGATCTGTTTTTCCTTCTGTTTCAATGTCAAACATGTTCAGCATGAGGTGTTTAAAACGTTCTACATTATGATCAAGTGTATGACGCATCCAATTTGGGAAAATGATCGCAAGTCCACCCGCATGCGGAATGTCATAAACAGCGGATACCGCATGCTCAATCGTATGAGATGCCCAGTCGCCAAAATAGCCCATTTGCAGTGTGCCATTTAAAGCAATCGTTCCAGCATAAAGAATTGTTTCGCGGTGCTCATAGTTTTGTAAGTCTTCAAGCAGTTTTGGTGCTGTCTCGATGACCGTTTGAAGAACGGCAAAACACATCCGATCTTGTAGAGGCGTATTTTTGACATGATGGAAGTATTGTTCAAATACGTGGCTCATCATATCGACCATGCCATATACCGTCTGGTTTTCTGGTACAGAATACGTATGTTCAGGGTCTAAAATAGAAAAGGCAGGGTGCGTCACTGAACTTCCCCACACGTATTTTTCATTTGTTTCCCAGTTTGTGATCACAGAGTCCGGGTTCATTTCTGAGCCGGTCGCTGCAAGTGTCAATACTGTGCCAAATGGCAATGCTTTTTGAGCGGTTGTTTTCTTTGAAATAATATCCCAAACATCCCCGTCATATGCTGCTCCAGCTGCAATCGCTTTTGTACAGTCGATGACACTTCCACCGCCAACGGCTAATAAGAAATCAATTTTTTCAGCTTGGCAGATCTCGATTCCCTTTTTCACTGTCGTGAGGCGAGGGTTCGGTTCAACACCAGACAGCTCATATACTTCAGCCTCTGCTTCATTTAAAGCACTGATCACGTGATCATAAAGACCATTTTTCTTAATACTGCCTCCGCCGTATACAAGTAACACTCGTTTCCCATAACGAGCGAGTTCGTTTTTGAGTCCTTCTAGTTGTCCTTTTCCAAACATTAATTTGGTTGGATTATAGTAAATAAAGTTCTCCATCTGTTCAACATCTCCTTACAACGAATATATCCAAAAACATGAAAGACTACTGTAACATATGTACACACTGAACTCAAAAAAAAGATAACTGCTCGAAAGCAGCTATCTTTTTGACATTCGATTATAGAGAAGCGTTTAAAATAGCTAGAACGTCTTCTTTGTTCAGCTTTTTAAATTGACCAAATTCACCGCGTGCCATTGCACGGTCTGCAATTAAATCAATTTTCTCATCGTTAATGTCATAATCAGCTAAACGACTTGGTGCTCCTAGGCTTGTCCAGAAAGCAGACAGTTTGTCGATTCCTTCTAAGCCAACTTCTTCATCTGTTTTCCCCGCAGGGTCTACATCAAATACACGCACCGCTAATTGTTTGAAGCGGCCAGGGTTTTCTTGAATGACATGCTTCATCCAGTTCGGGAACAAGATCGCAAGTCCGCCTGCATGAGGGATGTCATAGACAGCGGATACCGCATGCTCAATATTGTGAGATGCCCAGTCACCGCGTGCGCCCATAGAAAGCATTCCATTTAGCGCAATTGTACCCGTAAATAAGATGGTTTCACGGAGTTCGTAATTTTCCAGATCGTTGATCAGCTTCGGTGCCGTTTCAATGACGGTACGAAGAAGTCCTTCACACATACGATCTTGGTAAGGTGTATTTTCTGTGTGATGGAAATATTGTTCGAACACGTGTGACATCATGTCCACCATGCCATAAATCGTATGGTTTTTTGGCACAGTGAATGTGTTCACTGGATCAAGAATCGAGAATTTAGGGAAGACTGCTGGACTGCCCCAGCCATATTTCTCATTTGTTTCCCAGTTCGTAATTACTGATCCAGAGTTCATTTCAGAACCTGTTGCCGCAAGTGTTAACACCGTACCAAATGGGATGGCTTCCATTGGAACATGCTTACGAGTCACAATGTCCCAAGCATCTCCATCGTACTTCGCACCTGCTGCGATCGCTTTGGTCGCATCAATGACACTACCGCCGCCGACTGCTAAAATGAAATCAATTTGGTTCTCTTTGCAAAGCTCAACCCCTTTTCTGACCGTTGTTAAACGCGGGTTTGGCTCAACACCAGCAAGCTCAGTAGTGGTAGCTCCTGATTCTTTTAAAATGCTGACAACTTGGTCATAAAGGCCATTTCGTTTAATGCTACCTCCACCATATACAAGCAATACGTTTTTTCCGTAGCGTTTGAGTTCATCTGAAAGGGCTGATACTTCTCCCTTTCCAAAGATTAATTTCGTTGGGTTCCAATAAGTAAATCGATCCATGTGATCTCCTCCTCGCGCTACATTATGCGCTTCTTTCCTTCCAAAAGTAAAGTAATTTGCTTTCATCCATTTTCTTACGCATAGTTTGGCTAAAAATCTGCAAAATATAAATGTATTGATACTGTAGCGAAAGGAGGAATCACGATGAGTGCTATTCAGCGTATTGCCCTCGTGCTCACGATTATCGGTGCTATTAACTGGGGACTAATCGGCTTTTTTCAATTTGACTTAGTAGCAGCGATCTTTGGCGGTCAAGGTGCTGCATTATCACGTATTATTTATGGTCTTGTTGGAATTGCAGGTCTTGTTAACCTTGGTCTATTATTCAAGCCAAGCGAAGAAGCTGTCCGCCGTGACGAGCCGAATCCAGAGGTTCGCTAAACAAAAAGACATAAAAAAGGCTGCCTACATGGGGCAGCCTAAGGCACCGTTTGAAGCGGTGCTTTTTTTATTTCTTGATTAGGTCTTTACGGTTAGATTGCTCAATCCACTCTTCAAGTTTATCTTTAAGTGTATTGAAACCTTGTGGTGCAGCAGCTTCTTCTTTCACTTGCTGTGGTCTTTGTTTCTTTGGTTTGCTTTCTTTTCTTTCAGGTGCTTCTTGCGTTGCACGGATAGAAAGGCTGATTTTACCAGCATTTTCATCAACAGAAAGAACTTTCACTTGTACTTCGTCACCAATTGAAAGGTGCTCGTTGATGTCTTTTACAAAGCCATGTGTCACTTCTGAAATGTGCACAAGTCCTTGAGTTTCTTCATCTAATGCAACAAACGCACCATACGCTTGTAATCCTGTTACTTTACCAGTGTAAACACTGCCTACTTCAAACTTTGTCGCCATGATAACAACTCCTAAATAAATGTTTTAATATTCGTTTATACGCAATTAAAAACTATATCACAGAACGGACAGTTTCGCAAAATATTTTTTAAAAGGGTTTAGATCATATGAAAAGGGGGAATACCTGAAAACAAGAATGCTTTCTAGTATTCCCCCCCTAATTTGAGAGGCATGAGTCCAGATGGATTGATGCCTTTTTTTATTTTAAGATAGCAGGTGCCTCTTCTTTCACTTGTCTACTTTGCAAAAACCGCTGGATTCTTGAAAGTGATTCCTGCAGGTGATCGAGTGACGATGCATATGAACAGCGAATATGCCCTTCACCGCTTGGACCGAATACATTTCCAGGGACAACCGCTACTTTTTCGCTAAGCAGCAGCTCCTCGGCAAATTGTTCTGATGTCATGCCCGTGCTTTTAATGGACGGGAAAGCGTAAAACGCTCCGTTTGGCTGATGACATTTGAGTCCAAGTTCATTGAGGGATCCAACAAACAAATTACGGCGCCTTCTGTAGCTTTTCTTCATTTTCTCCACATCTTCAAGTCCGTTTTTTAATGCTTCTTCAGCGGCATATTGTGCCATAGCCGGTGCACACATCATAGAATATTGATGTATTTTCAGCATAGCCTCACGGAGTACAGGCGGTGCTGCCACATATCCTAAGCGCCAGCCTGTCATAGCAAATCCTTTTGAAAAACCTGAAATCAAAATCGTTCTTTCCTTCATATCTTGAATCGCCGCCACGCTCGTAAAAGCTTCATCGTACGTTAGCTCTGCATAAATCTCATCCGTGATGATTAAAAGGTCATGCTCCTTTGCAAACTGAGCAATATCTTCAAGCTCTTCTTTCGAATAGACAGACCCTGTTGGATTTGACGGAGAGCATAGCAAGATGGCTTTTGTCTTCGGCGTCAGCTTCGTGCGAAGATCAGCGGAATCGGCTTTGAAATCTTTTTCAGCTGATGTACTTAAATACACCGGTTCACCGCCCGCAAGTGTCGTAAGTGCCCCGTAGGCTACGAAACAAGGCTCTGGGATGATCACTTCATCACCGCTGTTTAGAATGGCGCGAAAGGCCAAATCAAGCGCCTGGCTTCCGCCAACAGTAATGATGAGTTCTTCTTCAGGACTGTAATCAACATGAAACCGCTTATATAAATACTGGCTTAATTCTTTTCGCAAAGAAAGCAGCCCAGCATTTGCCGTATAGGAGGTAAGTCCTTGCTCTAATGACATAATACTTGCTTCTCTCACATTCCAAGCGGTCACGAAATCCGGTTCACCGACACCGAGGGAGATGACTCCTTCCATTGTGGCTGCCAAATCAAAGAATTTTCGAATACCTGACGGCTGAATGCTTTGTACCGTTTCAGATAAATAAGACTTTTTCATTTAAGGAGACACCACGATTCTTTTGTCATCGTCCCCTGTTTCAAATACTTTCCCATCATGCTTATATTTTTTCAAAATAAAGTGGGTAGTTGTTGAAACAACGGAATCAAGTGTCGATAATTTTTCAGATACGAAGCGAGCGATATCAGACATGGATCTTCCTCTAATCACAACAGATAGATCATATACACCTGACATTAAATACACGGACTCCACTTCCTGAAATCTGTAGATACGTTCAGCAATTTCATCAAAACCGACGCCTCTTTTCGGGGTCACTTTCACATCAATCATCGCTGTAACGCCTTCGTGGCCATCCACTTTACGCCAGTCAATCATGGTCGAATAATCAATAATGACTTTTTGATCTTCAAGTTTTTGAATAATGGCTTCGGCTTCTTCTGTTGTGACGCCTGCCATTTTGGCAATTGTATTTAAATCGGCACGGCTGTTCTCATCTAAAATCTCTAATATTTCAGTTTCTTTTTCACTTAGTTTCATTTGATTTCACACCTCTGAATGTAAAAGCTAGTTTTAAAAAATCTTCTGAACATTATAGCACGTTTTTCCCATTATGCTAAGCAGGGAAAAGATTCTAATCGTAGCTTAAAACCCACTTTTTAGGGTACAATACAGTCACCTAACAGACAGTCAAGTATCGGAGTTGATGAGTGTGGACATTGTTCAGCCAGCTTATATGAAAAGTAAATTCGGTTTAGATATCTATTACGAGCACTATCCAAATGAGGGAAAGAAGACATTGATTTTGATTCATGGTCTCTTCTCATCTACCTTCAGCTATCGAAAGCTCATCCCGCTTCTGAAACAAGATTTCAATTTAATTGCAATTGATCTGCCTCCATTTGGGCAGTCCGAAAAGTCGAATACGTTCATTTACAGCTATCGCAACATGGCGAAAATCATTATTGAGCTAGCTGGTTACTTGCAGATTCGGCATGCGATTCTCGTCGGTCATTCCATGGGCGGACAAATTGCCTTATATGCTGCATCTGAGCGTCCAGACCTATTTGAAAAGGCCGTTCTTTTGTGCAGTTCAGGGTATATGAATAAGTCCAAAAGATCGCTTGTTTACAGCACATATATTCCTTATTTTTATCTATATCTCAAAAGAAAGCTCTTAAAGCAAGGCATTATGAAAAATTTAACCGCTGTTGTGCATGATCATTCGATTATTGATCAAGAAATGGTGGACGGATATTTAAAGCCTTTTTCAGATGATCAAATTTTTAGAGGCATATTTCGCTTGATACGGCACAGGGAAGGCGATTTGACGTCAGATGTGCTAAAGAAAATGGAGACACCCGTCCTGCTTATTTGGGGCGTGGAAGACCGAATTGTTCCGATTCAAATTGGCGAAAGGCTACACAAGGATTTGCCGCATTCGACCTTACATGCACTAAAAAAAACCGGGCATCTCCTTCCTGAGGAAAATCCGGTCTTTGTGTCTGATCAAATTGGCAGCTTCAGCCTCTCTTAACGAGAGCAGGAGCTGTCTCTTAGGACAAAAAGCTGTTTCGCTATATCTTGACAGCTCTCTATCGGAAGAAGCTGCTCAAATGAGTGATGGTAAATGGCTTGAATCTCTTTTGCTAAAGATAATGGGTCCTCTGCGTCGTATAAGGCACTGATGACGTCAGCAGGCTCCGTTTCATAAAAGTCCTCTCCATAATGAAAAGGATCCCATGCCTTAATGGATTGAATCATCTCTTCTACAGCTTGACTATCTTTCATCGGTATCACCGCTTATAATAAATTTTGTGATGTTTATTTTAGCACAACCAAGAGTGGTTGAAAAATGGCTAGAGGTGGGTTTCATGAATTTCGACGAACAGATCATACGTAAAGGTTCAAAATCAGTCAAATGGGATCAAGCAGAGTCATTGTTCCTGACAACAGATGCGCTGCCGATGTGGGTAGCAGATATGGATTTTAAAGCGCCCCAAGTCGTTCTTGATGCTTTAAAAGAACGACTTGATCATGGCGTATTCGGCTATGCCTTTCAGGATCAGGAGACGCAGCAGGCAGTGGCTGACTGGCTCAAAAGAAGACATGGGTGGACCATTCAAACAGATGCTGTCACCTTCACACCAGGTATCGTTACAGCTCTTAGTTTTGCTGTACAAGCTTTTACAGCTCCGAATGATGAAGTGGTCATTCAGTCACCCGTGTATACACCCTTCTATCAAATGATTGAAAGAAATGGACGTATTGTCTCAACCAATCCTTTAAAAATAGAAAACAACCGCTACATGATGGATTTTGATGATTTAGAGAAAAAATTAAGCAGACCAGAGGCGAAGCTGATGTTCCTTTGTCATCCCCATAATCCTTCAGGGAGAGCTTGGTCTAAAGAGGAATTAAAACGTGTAGGAGACTTGTGTGTGCAGCATGGTGTAACGGTCGTTTCAGATGAGATTCACTCTGATTTGATGCTTTACGGGAAGCCGCATGTGCCATTTGCCAGTCTTTCTGATGAGATAGCAGGCATCACAGTCACGTGTATTGCACCAAGTAAAACTTTTAATTTAGCTGGACTTCAAGCATCTGCCATTATCATTTCTGATGAAGAAAAAAGAACCCTTTTTACCAGTGAATTGCAAAGAAACGGATTATCCAAACTGAATGCATTTGCAATCCCTGCGATGGAAGCGGCCTATCGCCACGGGGATGAGTGGCTTGATTCACTTGTTCTTTATCTCGAAAAGAATATGAAGATCGCAATGGAGTATATTGACGAACATCTTCCTAATATGCGTTATATGAAACCAGATGCTTCTTATTTGCTTTGGCTGGACATTCGTGATTATCAATTCACTCAGGCGGAATTGAAACGGAATTTGCTAAAAAAGGGCAAGGTGATACTAGAGCTTGGGCACGTGTATGGGCATGAAGGAGACGGCTTTATTCGAATGAATCTCGGCTGTCCTGCCGGAACGGTGAAAGAAGGTCTGAAACGCCTTCATCAAGCGTTCACCCCAGATTCCAAATAAAACCATTTCTATCAAAAGAACATCCTAGCGGGTGTTCTTTTTAAAGAAAAAAACCCTCCTATTATCATATCTACTTTGTACATGAAATGATATAATGAGAGGAATTACAATTATTTACGAGGAGAGCATTTAAATGGAAATGTTCAAGGATTTTCTGCTCCATGTATCTTTTATTCTATTTCCAATCTTTTTATATCATGCACTATGGCTAAGCCGGACCCCTGCTCATTTCCCTAAAACGAATAAACTGCTCATCACAATATTTGCATCCATTTCATCAGCACTATGTATTATGTATCCAGTTGGTTCGATTTTAGATTTGCAGACTGGGCTTCAATCGATTCCCCTTGTACTAGCCATTTTATATGGAGGATACACCGCTGGAATCGTCGCCATCTTGGCCAGTTCAACCGTAAAGTTCGTGATGTATGGTTCTTTTTTATGGGTTGGACTGATTGTTGTACCGATTTACTTTTTCGTTCCTTTCCTACTTTACCGGAAATGGCGCCAATATCCGAAGCCGAAAAAGCTGCTATACGGAGCACTTATTGGTTTATCAAAAGGGGTGTTTATTTACATTGGGCTGCTTGTAGTCAGCTTACTGGAGTACAGCCCGGCTTTTATTATGCAGCAAAAGTTCCTTGAGTTATTTTTCTCAACTCTTTACTACATATTCTTTCTTGTGCTAAGCATTTATTGCATTGAATTCGTAAAAGAAAATGCACAAATGAGAACACAGCTCGTCCAATCAGAGAAGCTGACGATTGTAAGTGAGCTTGCGGCAAGCGTCGCCCATGAAGTACGCAATCCACTGACAGTTGTGAGAGGGTTTATTCAGCTGCTCTTTTCAAGTGACAATGCGAAAGAGCCGTCGACCAATAAAGATTATAAAAATCTCGTTTTATCTGAACTAGACCGCGCGCAAGATATTATCACGAGTTATCTTGATATTGCGAAACAAAATTATTATCAAATTGAATCTCTCAATTTATCTAAATTACTTGAAGAATGTGCTTCGCTGATGACATCCTACGCCAATTTTAAATCGGTCACCATTCATCAATCCATTGAACCAGACCTATACATTCAAGGTGATGAAACGAAGATCAAGCAAGTGATGATTAATTTAATCAAAAATGCGATTGAAGCAGCACCCGAACACGAAGGAAAAGTTGAACTTTTTGCTTCAAAAGAGAATCATCGAATCTGCCTTTATTTCGTTGATAACGGTGTAGGTATGACAGAAAGCCAAATGAAAAAGCTTGGCGAACCTTATTACACGTTGAAAAATAAAGGAACTGGGCTTGGGCTGACCGTGACATTTTCCATCATCGAAAATCACCATGGAACGATTCGTTTCAAAAGCTCGCTTCAGTCTGGTACAACGGTCACCGTGAAGTTTCCTGAAGATACAAGAAGAAAATGATCAATCCATTTTTTTTGTCCTTTTTTCATCTATCTGCTCCTGCTTCTTAGAAGCACGAACGATCAGACGAAAACAAATAAATGCAGCCATAAAGAAAAGCACCGTGGTAATCGCCGCTGGGATGTACTCCCTTTTATCTTCAGGAAAATACAGTAGAAAGAGTGCGATGAACGACATCATTCGCCATTCCCCCTTTTGCTCGTTTACTTCACTATATTGGCTAAAAGAAAGGAAATACCTTCTTATATGAAGGAAATGGAGGAATTTCACATGACAGACATTCAGATTGGACAAACGGTGAAAGGTTTTTACAAAACAGGTGTTTATATTGGGGAAGTGACAGCCGTTAAACCATCCACTTATCTCGTTCAAGTAAAAGCGGTTTTAACGCATCCAACTCAAGGAGACCTGCATCAGCCTAAAGAAGCGGACGTGCCTTTTTTTCAGGAGAGGCGAGCTTTGGCCTTTAGGGAACAGACGAATATCCCTCATCATATGGTGAAGCCTTATGATGGTGACATCCCTGATTATCAAGTGTCACTGAAAGAAGCCGTAGACAAATTGAAAAAAGGGCTCAGTGCGGATGATTCCAAATGGGCTGAAAAATCAAGAGCGTGCCTCTCTTCTCTTGAAAAAGATTATTTTCCAGAAGACGCCCGCTAGTCTGTCGAATCAAAAAAGTGAGAGAAGTCAATGAGTTCACCAATTTTGGTTGTTTGCGGATTTTCCACATAGGATCGGTCTTTTTCAAAAAGGGTGAATAGCTGGTAAGTGGTCATGGCATCATCAAGTGCTTTATGATGCTGACCAGCTCCATCACTGCCGTATTCCTTTGCCGCTTTTCGAAGTCCTGTGAGAGTTCTATCACCAAAGAAGGTTTTATATTCAAAGGCGAGATCCCGCAGCTTTCCCTTAAAAGGAAAAGCAATATGATTGAGCATGCAGTTTTGCTTCAGCACCTTCATGTCCATATTTCCCCAAGTGATAATCTCACAGCCTTCTCCCCCATCAAGTGACACGAGCTTCTCAATAAACGTCTCAAATGAAACCCCGTTCTCTACGTCTTGCTGCGTAATGCCGAGGAACGATTTACAGCGCTTTGTTAGCTTCGGAAACTTTTTCGGTTTGACGTAGCTTGAGAATGTGTCTATGATCGTTTCATTTGATGCTTTCACTACTCCAGCTTCAATGATTTCAGGGAAAAAATTTTGTGGATGATATTTTCCATCAGGCATCGTAAATTCAAAATCGACCACAAGCAGCGTCTTCTGTTCCATCAGTCTCACCTCACTTTTTCGTCTGTTTTTCATCCTGCTACCATTATATTAAGACGGACTTTGAAATCACTTCATTTTTGCGAAAATAATGCAGATTCACTATGCCCAACCTATTCATCAGATGAAAGATCGTTTATTTTCCTTTATAATTATTAAGGAACACGAAATAAATAAAGAAGGTGGTCCCTATCACAAACAGGAAGAGAAACTTGTACATCATGTGGTTTGTGAACTTTTTTGTATCTGCCAGCATTACGATGATCGTCCCTTTTTTATCACTTTACATAGAATCTCTTGATAGCAGCTACTCGAATGAATTTGTTCAAAGATGGAGCGGCTATGTCTTTGGGATCACGTTTTTAACGGCCTTTCTCATTTCTCCTATTTGGGGGCGAATTGGTGACCGCCATGGCTATAAAAAGATTTTGCTCATTAACGGCATCGGGATTGCCACAAGCATTTTATTAATGGGGCTTGTTCAAACCGTTTATCAGCTATTCGCACTTCGGCTCTTCATGGGGCTTGTGACTGGTTTTATCTCAACTTCGATGGCGCTGATTTCTGCTCAAACTGAAAAGGCAACAGCCGGTAAAACCCTTGGAACAATGCAAATGAGTAATGTGGCTGGCGGATTATTCGGTCCATTGATGGGCGGATTCATGGCAGACAGTGTCGGATTCATTTATACATTTTTCTTAACAGCCGCTGTCATTTATGTGTCTGCAATTGTCATTATTTTCGGTGTGAAAGAACAGCCAATCCGTTCAAAAGGAGCAAAGCGTGTTTCTTACTCACGGAAGGAAGTCCTTGTCCATATGTTCAAACAGCCTTTGCTTGTGGTTACCATGCTGTTAACGTTTATTACGCAAGTAGGGAACTTTAGCATTCAGCCGCTTTTAGCTTTATACATTCACGATTTACATGGACCGGTCAATCTAGCCTTTTATGCGGGGCTGGCGTTTTCTGCAACAGGACTTGGCAATTTGCTGTTTACGCGGAAATGGGGAGATCTTGGGGATCGAATCGGTCACGATAAGGTGCTGCTTGCCCTTCTCATCCTCTCCTCCATTTTATTCATCCCACAAGCGATGGCGGATTCCTACGGGATGTTAGTGATCTTCCGTTTCTTATACGGGATGGCACTAGGCGGGATTATCCCGTGTACGACGGCGTATATTCGCATCAAAGCACCTGCCTCTATGCAAGGGGAAGTGCTCGGTTACAATGTCAGCTTCCGTTTTCTCGGAAATGTCGTTGGTCCAGTGATCGGCGGCATTGTCGCAAGTCATTACGGGATTCCAGCTGTCTTTTATGTCACCGCCGGCATTTTCCTTTTTGGGGCATTATTTTTATGGGTGGTCCGCTCACAATCAAAGACAAGAGAGAGGAGTGTCTGATCTGTCATCAGATACTCTTTTTTCATCTCTAGATGCCTAGTTTACTAGACTTCACATCCATTCTTTTCTAAAAATAACCTTCTCGTATTCGCAAAAGAATGGTACGATATGGCTAGAAATCTGAAGAAAGTGAGTGACCTCATGTTTCGTGCAATCATTGGTTGGTTATTACTTGCTGCCCTCATCCCATTATTTGTTCTGACTTTTTATCTATCAAAGGAAGAAGCTGCAAGTGTAAAGCCTGTTAACGAAGTGCTTGATCAAAAAATCAAGCTGGAAAAGATAGATTTTTCCCAAAACAGTTATATGTATGATCGAGATGGTTCTCTTATCTCCGAGATCGTATCGAATGATGAGAACCGTGTTTTCGTGAAATACGACAAAATTCCTGATTCCGTGAAGGAACTGTTCCTCCGCTCAGAGGACCGCAATTTTTATGACCATAAAGGCATTGACTTTATGGGGGTTGTTCGTGCACTTGCCGCAAATGTCAAAAACCATGGCATTAGCCAAGGCGCCAGTACGATCACACAGCAGTTATCCCGCAACCTCTATTTAAGCCATGAACGTTCGTTCAGCCGAAAGTTTACAGAACTGCTCTATTCTTATGAACTAGAGCGGAAATTCACAAAAGATGAAATTCTCGAAAGCTATTTAAATACGATTTATTTTAGCAATGGTGTTTACGGTGTGGGTTCTGCGGCTAGTTACTATTTTGACAAGCCGCTTAGCTCTTTATCGCTTGCACAGATGGCATTTATCTCTGCTATTCCAAACAATCCAACGCTGTATGACCCATTGAAACAATTCAAGCACACAAAGAAACGCCAAGAACGGCTGCTCGGTATCTTGAAAAAAGATGGCGTCATCACCAAGAAGCAGTACAACAAAGCAGTCAAAGAAAAAATCAGCTTGTCCGTAAGTGAAAAGAAAAATCTTTATCCTGACTATGTGACGTACGCTAATGAGGAATTTACCGACCTTGTGTCTGATCAGGAAGGCTTTACAAAACGATTGAAGAAGGCCAAAACAGCAGGAGCAAAAAAGGCGATTCAAAAGGAATTATCCGAAAAGGTCAGTGCCCTGCTTCAGAATGGCGTGAAGATTTATACAGCACTCGATCCTTCCTTGCAGCAAAGAGCGGTTTATCAGCTCAATGCTCAATTGCCTTATCAAGGTGTGGAAGGCGGTTCAGCAGTCATTAACCACCAAACCCATCAAATCGTCGCACTTGCTGGCGGGAAGAATTATAAAAAGTTTGATTTCAATTACGCTTATCAAGCGCAAAGACAACCAGGTTCCGCAATTAAGCCGCTGTTAGATTATGGCCCTTATATTGATCAAACCGGTGCGACCGCATCAAGTAAAATCAGTGCCGGCAAGTTTTGCAGCAGCGGATACTGCCCGCAAAACTACAACCATAAAACGTATGGAACGGTGACTCTTGAAACCGCCTTTAAGAATTCTTACAATACACCAGCGATTCGAATGCTTGATACAGTCGGTGTCAATAAAGGCTTCAGCTATTTAGAAAAGTTCTCATTCGAACATATTGTAGCGGATGATTACCGCCTCCCTTCTGCACTTGGAGGATTTACAAAAGGCTTCTCGCCGTTAGAAATGACCGATGCGTATACCGTGTTTGGCAATCAAGGTGCCTATACGCGAAATCACTCCATTACAAAGGTCACAGACTTAAATGGCAAAACCCTTTATAAGTGGAAAGAATCGCCGAAGCAGGTCTATTCGCAGCGGACAAATGAAACGATGCGCAAACTGCTTGCCTCCGTTGTGAAAAGTGGAACAGGGAAAAAAGCGAATTTCAATTCTCCATACATCGGTGGTAAAACAGGAACATCTAACGACTACAAAGATATTTGGTTTGTCGGACTCACGGATCAATACACAATGGGTGTATGGGTCGGAAGAGATAGAGGAACCGTTGAATCTATTTATAGCTCAAGCCCGCACTTACGTATTTGGAAAAACACAATGCAATATGCCAGATAAAACAGGAGGTTTAACTGTCATGCATACACCTCAGCCTTCTCATTTAATTTTATTTGATGGTGTCTGCAACGTGTGCAGCGGCGCTGTTCAGTTTGTCATGAAGCGTGATCCACACGAGCAGATGATGTTTGCTTCTTTACAATCAAATACAGGACAGCGTATTTTAAAAGAAAACGGCTTGCCTTTAGATGAGTTCAATTCATTTATTTATATTGAAGAAGGCACACTTTACATGAAATCGACTGGCATCTTAAGAGCTGCACGGCATTTAAAAGGAATCTACAGGTGGAGCTATTTGCTCCTTATCATTCCCCGCCCAATCCGTGATTGGTGTTATCAGCTCATCGCGAAAAACCGCTACAAATGGTTTGGTCAAAAAACATCCTGTATGGTGCCGACACCCGATATTCAAAAACGGTTTCTTCCATAAAAAACATCCTCCAATAATGGAGGATGCTTAGATTGTTGACAAAGGGCTAAAATGATCTTTATTTTAGCCCTTTGTATTCTTTTCAGCGTGATAGAAAACCTTTGCAGTCTAGGAAGGACGAGTACTGGCGCGGAGCGAATTTGACATTCGTGAGCACCAGCACGCAGGACTGACACCGAATGCGAGGGTTTGTCTACATGCTGACATCCTCCAATAATGGAGGATGTCAGATTGTTGACAAAGGGCTAAAATGATTTTTATTTTAGCCCTTTGTCTTCTTTTCAGCGTGACTTGAAAACCTTTGCAGTCTAGGAAGGACGAGTACCGGCGCGGAGCGAATTTGACATTCGTGAGCACCGGCATGCAGGACTGACAAAGAATGCGAGGGTTTGTCTACACGCTGAGCATCCTCCAATGATGGAGGATGCTTTCTTTCATCTGTTTAAGCAGGCAGACTTGCCATGACACTGTTATAAAGCTTAATAAATAAGTACAAAATACCGATCAAAAATGTGGCCCAAAACAGCAGAATAAACATCATAAATCCAATTAAATTCAGCATGGATAGCGATTGATAAATGCGTACCACAACCCAGATAAAATAAATAAGACTTGCTAAAACAAAGAGTCCCACCAGCAAAATGAGCTGCTGCGTCAATAGAAATGCAAGTAAGCTGGCAAACAAATAAACAACCGATGCGATTCTAATTTTCTTTAAGTTTTCCCCTTCAGGGTCCTTTGCAAAAAAGAGCAGCGCCAACTCTAACACTGTATCCGCAATGAGTTTTAAAGCAGATAAAACCATAAAATAAACAAGTGCAAATGCGGCAAATAAAGCAAGACGGATGCCCTGTTCTGAAAAGAATTCCAGCATTCCTTTTAAGACCCCTGCTTGCGTCAAGAAATCAGTCGTGATGCCTACTGTGAAAATCGAAAAAGCAGAGCTGAATAGTAAAATCGAAATTAGCGGAAAATATCCAGTCAAATATGTATTTTTCATAAATAAATCCTTTCTCATAAGCTCCTATTTATTATGGCTCACTTAAAACGGATTGACAAGATGCTTTCCAAGTAAACTGGAATTAACATCAAATTTGTGATTTTTGCACGTACATTCCTTCACAAACTTACATTTTCCCGTTAAAGTATTACTATTACGAAAAAATTGCGCGTTAGGGGTATACTCGTGAAAAAAACTTTAAGACTGCAAACACGGCTGACGATCTTTGTCTGTATTGTTGTCCTCATATCCCTCTGTATCACATTCTTTACGATATGGTCGGAAACAGCCAAAAATATCCACCAGCAGGAGCGTGACATTGCCCTCTCCACCGCCAAGATGGTCGCAGAGGCGCCGATCACAGCGAAATCACTAGAAGACGATCATTCATATTCAGCACTGCGTAAATATACAACCAATGTTCAGCGTATCACCAAAACCGAATTCGTTGTCGTTATGGATATGAACGGTATCCGCAAAACACATCCGAATCCGCAAAAGATTGGGAAGCGCTTTGCTGGTGGTGATGAAAAGCCAGCATTACATGGGAAAGAACATATTAGTACGGCATCTGGAACACTTGGCAGGTCCATGCGTGCTTTTGTTCCTGTTTATAACAAAGACGGCAAACAGCTCGGGGCAGTGGCAGTAGGGATTACGTTAAAGGAAATTGATTTGATTATTCATCAAAACTTGATCCCGCTCTACTTCGTCACATCACTTAGCCTTCTATCTGGCATTATCGGTGCACTCATTGTTGCACGAAAAGTGAAGAAGATTATGTTTGGACTTGAGCCAGACGAAATTGCGACATTATTAAAAGAACGAAGCGCCATGCTAGAATCAACAAAAGAAGGAATTCTTGCCGTCGATCAGCACGGTAAAATCAAGCTGGCCAATGCAGAAGCCAAACGGCTCTTTCATAATATGGGCATTATGGTTGATCCTAGAGAACAGGATGTTCAGGCTCTGCTCCCTTCAAGCGGCTTAAAACAAGTGATTGAAACACGTAAACCGCTGCTTGATCGTGATGTCAGAATGAACGGACTGGAGCTCGTCTTTAACGAGGTGCCAATCACGGTAAAAGGAGAAATTGTTGGGGCAATTGCAACCTTCCGTGACAAAACAGAAGTCAAACACCTAGCTGAGCAGCTGAGCGGGGTGAAAATGTACGCCAATGCCCTTCGTGCCCAGTCCCATGAATTCATGAACAAGCTGCATGTCATTTTAGGATTGGTACAGCTGAAGAATTATGATGACCTTGGCACCTATATCAAAGATATTGCGATTTATCAGCAGACAGAAACAAATGAAATCATCAACCATGTGAAAAACTCGGTCTTAGCAGGCTTTTTACTAGGGAAACAAAGCTACATTCGCGAACAAGGTGCTACTTTAGAAGTCATTTGCAGCACCCAGGTCCCTAATTCAGAGGACCCATCTGTGACGCACGATCTTATTACCGTCATTGGGAACTTGTTAAACAACGCACTCGATGCCGTTTCTCATACAAAGAACAAAAACATCTCGATCTCATTCAGATATGTCCAGGAGCAGCTTCATATTGAAATCACAGATACAGGCGTTGGTCTGACAAAGGAAGAACAGGAAATGATGTTTGAGCAAGGCTTCTCAACAAAAGGAGAAGACAGAGGATTCGGCCTCTACTTTGTTGACCAAAGTATCAAAAAATTGAACGGACATTTGATTGTTACGAGTGAAAAAGGAGAAGGAACGACTTTTAGTCTCCGCATTCCGTATAAACAAAAGGAGGATTCACATGATTAATGTGTTGATCGTAGAAGATGATCCAATGGTTGGGGAGCTGAATAAACGCTACCTGACCCAAATAGATGGTTTTGAATTAAAGGGGATTGCCACCTCGTTTCAGCAGGCACTAGAATGTTTGAAGACAGACATCATTCACCTTGTCCTTCTTGATATTTATATGCCTGGACAAAATGGGCTCGCCCTATTATCAGAAATTCGTCAGCAAAATCATTCCGTGGATGTCATCGTGATATCTGCTGCCAATGAAGTCGATGTGGTGCAGCAAACCATGCGTAACGGCGCTGTTGATTATTTAATCAAACCTTTTGAATTCGAACGGTTCCAGTCAGCACTGGCAGAGTATAAACGAAAACATGCCCTGTATCAAACGATGAACAGCATCTCGCAAAATGATTTAGATGCGAAGATCTTTCATAAAAAAGCAGAAGCCGAAAAGGTTCTTCTGCCAAAAGGCCTGACCAAGAGCACACTCAAACTCATCTGGACAAGCATTCAATCATTCGGCCAGCAGGCTTTCACGACCGAAGACCTAGCCAACCATACAGAAATCTCCCAGGTTTCTATTAGAAAATATTTGAAATTCCTTGAGGATATCGAGGTGGTTGATGTGGAGATGGCATACGGGACAATTGGCCGCCCTGTTTTCCAATATAAATTGAATACGAGCAATATGAATTTGATTCAACAATATCTATAATTTGACACATCTGACCTTGACCAAAGGCCAGATGTTTTTTTATGGCATAAGATGTAACAAACCCCTTGATATCAGTGCTTTCACTGTAGTAGAGCACATCACAAAAGCGGCATTATATCATATTTCAGCAGATAAAAAGACATTGAATTAAGCCTTTTAACATTTTTTTAAAAATAAAACAAATTTCTATTTATTTATTCGATCGGAAATGATAAATTATGATTGATTAGTTCAACGAGATATAAGTCTGATGTCTTACATCTTCTCTTCTGTCTCTATCAATTTTAAGAGAAAACAGGATAAATTACCCTTTCCAAAAGGATAAGAGAAGACAAGAGTCGGTCTTTTTTCGCGAGACTTTTCTGAAACTTTTAAATTTTATAGGGGGTTATGTTTTGAAGAAGCGCAAAATTGGACTAGCATTGTCCTTAGTCGTAGCAACAGGAACCATCCTTGGAGCATGCGGCAACTCTGGCTCAAACAGCGGTGAAAGCAAAAAAGATAAAGATCAATTCACTGTTGCAATGGTAACTGATGTCGGTGGTGTCGATGACAAATCGTTTAACCAATCAGCTTGGGAAGGTCTACAAGCATTTGGGAAAGATAACAATTTAACAAAAGGCAAAAACGGCTTTGATTACTTACAATCTAAATCAGACGCTGACTATACAACAAACTTAAACACACTTGCTCGTGAAAAATTCGACTTGATTTACGGCATTGGTTTCTTAATGCAAGATGCGATTACTGAAATTGCAGATCAACGCAAGAAAAACCACTTTGCTATCGTTGATGCAGTCGTGAAAAAAGACAACGTAGCAAGTATTACATTTAACGAAAACGAAGGATCATTCCTTGTAGGTGTTGCAGCGGCTCTTACGACAAAATCGAACAAAATCGGTTTTGTTGGCGGTGTTGACTCTGAATTAATCAGAAAATTCGAAGTTGGTTTCCGTGCAGGCGTTGAAGCAGCTAACCCGAAAGCAAAAGTTGAAGTGAAATATGCTGGTGCATTCGATAAAGCAGACATCGGTAAAGCAACAGCTGAAAGTATGTACAAATCTGGCGTAGATATCATTTATCACGCAGCAGGCGGCACTGGAACAGGTGTGTTCACTGAAGCGAAAAACCTGAAAAAAGCTGATCCTGACCGTAAAGTATGGGTTATCGGTGTTGATAAAGATCAGTATGACGAAGGAAAAGTACCTGGAACAGATCAAAGTGTCACCCTTACTTCTATGATTAAGAAAGTTGACACTGCGGTTCAAGACTTAACAACAAAAGCAAAAGAAGGCAATTTCCCTGGCGGTGAAGTGATCACATACGGTCTGAAAGAAGGCGGCGTTGACATCTCTCCATCTCAGGACAACCTTGACAAAGATGTATTGAAGAAAGTTGAAGAATGGAAACAAAAAATCATCAAGGGAGAAGTCAAAATCCCTGCAACACGTGATGAACTAAAAGATTTTAAAGCTTAATTTGAGCATCGGGATAAGCACGTCTTATCCCCTTGCCTCTCCTTTACCTCCTCTTTATTCGTAAAAGGTGGTAAAAGAAAAGCTGCAGCCTTGTTTTGCAGCTTTTCTTTTGCTAGTTTTTATCTTCATCAGCACCCTAAAAAAGGAGCGGTTAAACCTGTGGATTATGTCATTGAAATGTTGAATATACGCAAAGAATTCCCTGGTATTGTAGCAAACGATAACATCACGCTGCAGCTAAAGAAGGGCGAAATTCATGCGCTGCTTGGTGAAAACGGCGCTGGAAAATCAACGCTCATGAACGTGCTTTTCGGCCTTTATCAGCCTGAAAAAGGTGAAATCAAGGTACACGGAAAACCTGTTACGATCTCAAGCCCAAATGATGCCAGTGATTTAGGCATCGGAATGGTTCATCAGCACTTTATGCTAGTCGATACATTCACTGTTGCTGAAAACATCATTTTAGGAAAAGAGCCAAAGAAGCTTGGAAAGATTGACAAAGAACAAGCCATTCAGCAAGTTCAGGAGCTTTCTGACCGCTATGGGCTGAAAATAGACCCTTCCGCAAAAGTATCTGACATCTCGGTCGGTATGCAGCAGCGAGCAGAAATCTTAAAAACACTTTACCGCGGCGCTGACATCTTAATCTTCGATGAACCAACAGCCGTCTTAACACCTCAAGAAATAAAAGAGCTCATACAAATTATGAAAAACTTAATTCATGAAGGCAAATCCATTATTTTAATTACCCACAAGTTGAAAGAAATTATGGATTCCTGTCATCGCGTCACCATTATCCGAAAAGGACAAGGCATTCGTACACTTGATGTGGAAAGCACAAACAAAGACGAGCTTGCCAGCTTAATGGTCGGCCGGGAAGTCTCATTTAAGACAGACAAAAAAGCAGCCTCCCCTGCTGAAGAAGTACTGCAAATTCAAGACCTCACTGTCAAAGACGCCCGAGGAATTGAAGCAGTTAAACAGCTGAACCTATCCGTGAGGGCTGGCGAGATTGTCGGAATTGCTGGTGTCGACGGAAATGGTCAATCTGAATTGATTGAAGCCATTACAGGTCTGAAAAAAACGGAATCTGGCACGATCTTGCTAAACGGGAAACCCATTCAAAATCTCCCGCCACGCAAGGTGACCGAATCTGGAATTGGACATATTCCACAGGATCGTCATAAGCATGGACTTGTGCTTGATTTTTCAATTGGAGAAAATATTTCCTTACAAACGTATTATCAGCGCCCTTATTCAAAGTTTGGTTTGCTGAATATGAAAAACATTTATCAAAAAGCAAAACGAATCATGACTGAATATGACGTGCGGGCACCTAGTGAATATACAGAAGCACGTGCGCTATCAGGCGGTAACCAGCAAAAAGCCATTATTGGCCGTGAAGTTGACCGCAATCCGGATTTATTAATTGCCGCTCAGCCGACACGCGGTCTCGATGTTGGGGCAATTGAATTTGTTCATAAGCGTCTCATTGAACAAAGAGATGCGGGCAAAGCCGTTCTGCTCATCTCCTTTGAGCTTGATGAAATTATCAATGTCAGTGATAAGATCGCTGTCATTTTTGAAGGCAGCATTATTGCCATTGTTGATCCAAAAGATACAACAGAGCAAGAACTTGGTCTATTGATGGCTGGAAGTACGCAACAGGAAGTGGGGAAAGAAGCAAATGTCTAATCGCTTAACAAATCTGCTGATTCCGCTTATAGCCATTGTACTTGGTCTTTTCGTTGGGGCCATTATCATGCTGGCAAGCGGTTATAGTGTCATCGAAGGCTATAGCGCCCTTTGGAATGGCGTCTTCGGTGAAACATATTATATGGGAGAAACCATCAGACAAGTCACACCTTATATTTTATCGGGACTTGCTGTTGCCTTTGCATTTCGGACAGGTCTCTTTAATATCGGAGTAGAAGGTCAATTGCTCATTGGCTGGATTGCATCTGTATGGATCGGAACAACCGTCCATGCACCTATGTATATCCATCTTCCTCTTGCACTGATCACAGCCGCTGCTGCTGGTGCATTATGGGGCTTTATTCCTGGATTTTTAAAAGCTCGTTTTTATGTTCATGAAGTGATTGTCACCATTATGATGAACTATATTGCCCTTCATGTGACAAACTATTTGATCTCAAATGTCTTAACAAGCAATAAAGATAAAACGGAAAAAATTGATGCAACAGCTTCGCTTCGCTCTGGATTTTTTGAGCAGATCACCGATTTCTCTAGAATGCATAATGGAATTTTTATTGCCATTATTGCGGCCGTTGTGATGTGGGTCATTATTCAGAAAACCTCTAAAGGGTTTGAATTGCGAGCTGTTGGTATGAACCAGCACGCCTCCCATTATGCCGGGATGAACGTTCGCCGCAATATCATTTACGCAATGCTGATTTCTGGTGCCTTTGCAGGTCTTGCAGGCGCTATGGAGGGGCTTGGAACCTTTGAATATGCCTCTATTAAAGGCTCGTTCACTGGCGTCGGCTTTGATGGAATCGCCGTTGCCTTATTAGGCGGAAACACGGCCATTGGTGTCGTTCTTGCTGCCTTATTGCTTGGTGGATTGAAGGTCGGTGCTTTAAATATGCCGCTTGAATCTGGCGTACCGACTGAGGTCGTTGATATTGTCATTGCGATCATTATTCTTTTCGTCGCCTCAAGCTATGTTATCCGTCTTGTGATTCAACAAATGAAGAAAAAGGGGGGAAAATAAGTGGGATTTCTGCAAATTCTTGAAATCATCGTCCCAGCTACACTTGTTTATGCTGCACCACTTATTTTAACCGCTCTTGGAGGCGTCTTTTCAGAAAGATCAGGTGTAGTCAATATCGGTCTTGAAGGGTTGATGGTCGTCGGAGCATTTTCTAGTATTATCTTTAACTTATTTTTTGCTGATACGTTTGGTGCCTTGACCCCGTGGCTTGGTCTTCTTGTCGGAATGGCCATTGGCGGGTTGTTCTCACTCATTCACGCTGTTGCCACCATTACGTTTCGAGCAGATCAAACGGTCAGTGGTGTAGCGATTAACATGCTTGCCCTCGGCGCTACACTGTTTGTTGTGAAGCTGATTTATGGTAAAGCACAGACAGATAAAATTACAGAGCCTTTCTATAAAGGAGATATTCCCCTTTTAAGTGATATTCCAATCATTGGTGATATTTTCTTTAAAGATGTGTATTATACGTCGATACTCGCATTAGCTCTTGCAGTTGTCGCTTGGTTTGTCTTATTTAAAATGCCATTTGGCTTGCGCCTTCGTGCAGTTGGGGAGCACCCAATGGCTGCTGATACAATGGGAATCAACGTGTACCGGATGCGCTATATCGGCGTCTTCATTAGTGGACTGTTTGGCGGTCTTGGCGGAGCTGTATATGCGTCAACCATCGCTCTTGATTTCTCTCACGCCACCATTACTGGTCAAGGCTTCATTGCTTTAGCTGCGCTTGTATTCGGTAAATGGCATCCATTTGGCGCAATGGGCGCTGCATTATTCTTTGGATTTGCACAAAGTTTAAGCATCATCGGCTCTCTCTTGCCGCTGTTTCAAGATATACCGAATGTGTATATGCTCATTGCACCATATGTGCTTACAATTTTGGCCCTCACTGGGTTCATCGGACGTGCAGATGCACCAAAAGCACTTGGTACGCCTTATTTAAAAGGAAAACGATAAATACAATGTATGTTCAATCCCCTGAAGGACAAACTATCCTCAGGGGATTTTTGTATGATAAAAACGAAAAATCCCTCCATTTATTTTACTTTTATTACACTTAATTTAGTTTAATAAATAGAAGAGTGACATTGAATCTTCTACAATTGAGTCAAATAGCATTTGGGGGTGTTTATGTGGCTAATGCACAACAATTGAAATCGATTACAAATGATTCTGACAATAATAAAAGCGTTTTCCAAAAGATTCTGTCTTGGAAAATTGGTGTTATTGATCTTCCTGTGTATTTAGTACTTGCAGCGATTATTTTAACTGCCGCTTATTTCAATAAAATTCCAGCAAATATGCTTGGTGGTTTCGCTGTTATTATGATTTTGGGGATTTTCCTTGGGGATATAGGACAACGTATTCCAATCTTAAAAGATATTGGTGGACCGGCGATTCTTTCTTTATTCGTACCATCGTTCCTGGTCTTTTTTCATGTTCTGAATCCGAATTCGTTGGAAGCGGTTACGTCTCTGATGAAAACGTCGAACTTCCTTTACTTCTATATTTCTGCTCTTGTAGTAGGTAGTATTCTTGGGATGCAAAGAACTGTTTTAGTACAAGGCCTTATTCGTATGTTTGTTCCTCTTGTTGCAGGTACAATTACAGCTGTAGCTGCCGGAATTCTTGTTGGTCTTTTAGTTGGTTACACACCGCATCATTCGTTCTTCTATATTATTGTACCGATTATTGCCGGTGGTGTTGGTGAAGGGATATTGCCATTATCTATTGCTTATTCACAAATTCTTGGTGTATCAGCAGAGTCATTAATTTCTCAATTAATTCCTGCTGCTGTCATTGGGAACGTGATTGCCATCATCTGTGCTGGTGCAATGAAAAAGCTTGGTGAAAAACGTCCTGAACTAAACGGAAATGGACGACTTGTTAAATCGAAAGAAGCAAACGACATTTTCGAACAGCCTGAAATGGATACGAAAGTTGATTTCGGTTTAATGGGTGCAGGTGTACTCGTTGCTTGTACAACCTTCATCTTTGGTGGTTTGTTAGAAAGCTTTATTCATATTCCTGGGCCAATCTTAATGATTGTTCTTGCAGCATTAATCAAATACTTAAACGTGATGCCTCAGCATCTGCAAAATGGTTCACAGCAGTTTTACAAATTTGTATCGAAAAGCTTTACTTGGCCGCTTATGGTTGGTTTAGGGATTCTCTACATTCCACTTGATGATGTAGCAACTGTTATCTCAATTCCTTTCATTTGTGTATGTATCGCAGTTGTTCTAGGAATGGTTGGTTCTGGTTACTTTGTTGGTAAATTAATGAACATGTATCCAGTAGAATCTGCGATTGTGACTGGCTGCCACAGTGGACTCGGCGGTACGGGTGACGTTGCGATTCTTTCAGCTTCTGGAAGAATGGGTCTTATGCCGTTCGCTCAAGTATCTACACGTCTTGGCGGCGCAGCAACTGTTATTTGCGCAACGATCTTACTCAGAATGTTTACTTAATCCATACAACCACTAAAAAGCATGAGCCCTTATGAAGGGGCCATGCTTTTTTTATATTTCTTTTCTCCTATAAGACCTTATTCATCAGCTAATACAATTCGTAAATATTCACGGGGCTGAAAAGGATATTGTTTGGTCTCTTGGTAGGTCATATGAATGAGGTGCTCAGAAAATAGCGGCCATTCACTCCCAGCCTGCCACCTTTTTTGATCATTTCGTTCTATGAAGAATGCTCCTCCTAAAATCGTGCAGAATATACTTAAGCTGATGCCCGCTTTTAGTTTCATGTAATCAGCTCCTTTAAGAAAAGCATGTACGAAATACAAAACAATATACAATGAGTTTTATTTTTGATAAAATTATTTTATGGTCAAAAGAACTTAAAATGAATTCAATTTGCCGTAAATCAGTTCAAACCAATGCGCTATAGCTGTGTTTACGCTATAATTTTAATTACCAGTTCTTTAGAACGTGAATTTACATTGATCAAAGGAGGTTTATTTTCTTGCAGCTTATTCACTTCGCCATCCTATCGCCTTTTTTGCTTGCGTTTGTTGTGCCTTTTCTTTTTAAATATGTAAAGCGTATACATACGGGATGGTTTGTTCTTATCCTGCCAATTCTATTATTTATCTATTTTGTCCAGATGATCACGATGACATCAAATGGACGAACGTTGTTCTCACAGGCCGAATGGATTCCTTCCCTTGGAATGAATTTCACTGTATATGTAGACGGCCTTAGTTTGTTATTTACGTTATTGATTACAGGAATTGGCGCACTTGTCGTCTTGTACAGTATTTTCTACTTATCAAAGGAAAAAGAACAGCTTGGCTCTTTTTATACGTATTTATTGATGTTTATGACTGCTATGCTTGGTGTGGTTCTTTCAGACAACATGGTCGTTCTTTACTTGTTTTGGGAGCTAACGAGCATCTCTTCCTTTCTCTTAATTGGGTATTGGTATCAGCGGGACCGCTCTCGTTACGGAGCAACCAAATCACTGCTTATTACTGTTTTTGGCGGATTAGCTATGCTCGGCGGCTTCATTCTCATTTATCTCATCACTGATTCATTCAGTATTCGAGAAGCAGTCAATCAGCTTCAGCTCCTGATGGCATCGCCTTATTTTATTCCTGCCATGATCCTGATCTTATTAGGTGCCTTTACGAAATCAGCACAATTCCCATTTTACATTTGGCTGCCTGATGCGATGGAAGCACCAACCCCTGTGAGCAGTTATTTGCATTCTGCCACTATGGTGAAAGCCGGCATTTATCTCGTTGCCCGCTTTAGCCCAATCTTTGCTATATCAGAAGTTTGGTTTTGGACGATTTCAATCGTTGGACTTGTCACATTATTCTGGGGATCATTCCATGCTGTCCGGCAAAACGATTTAAAAGCCATTTTGGCCTTTTCTACCGTTAGTCAGCTCGGCATGATCATGCTCATGCTTGGAGTAGGTGCAGCTGCGATTCATGAAAACAATCCTGCCTTTTTTGGCGCAGCCGTACTTGCTGCTATTTTTCATCTCATTAACCATGCTACCTTTAAAGGCAGTCTCTTTATGGCAGCTGGAATAGTTGATCACGAAACAGGTACACGTGATATTCGTAAATTAGGCGGATTAATGACCATCATGCCTATTACCTTTACGATTATGTTAATTGGTACATTCTCGATGGCCGGACTTCCGCCATTTAATGGTTTCTTAAGTAAAGAATTATTTTTCACAAGTATGATCCGTATCTCTGACATCAGCTTTACCGATGTATCCACATGGGGTGCTATCTTCCCTGCCATCGCTTGGCTTGCTAGTGTGTTTACGTTCATTTACAGTATGATGCTCCTCTTTAAAACATTCAGAGGTCGTCTAAAGGTCGATCAATTGGAGAAAAAACCGCATGAAGCACCGATTGGTATGCTTATTCCGCCAATGATTCTCGCTGCACTTGTGGTCACTTTCTTCTTTTTCCCTAATATCCTTGCCTATTCTGTCATTGAACCTGCTATTCAAGCAATTATTCCTGAAGCCATTGATACAGGAAGTCGTTTTGCTGTGAAAATTGAAGCATGGCATGGATTCCAGCCAGAGCTTTATATGACAATAGGTGTTGTTGCACTCGGCACAATCGGTTATTTGACGATGTCAAAGTGGCGTCCGATGTACAACATCTTTAAGGAAAAATGGTCATTGAACGCTTTATATGATCGTTCGCTGATAGGAATAGAAAAAGGCTCATATCGCCTGACAAGCGGTTACATGACAGGTTTCCTTCGTGACTACCTTGTCTATGTGTTTGGTTTCATGGTGATTCTGCTTGGAAGCGTCATGTTTTACCAGCAAGCCTTCTCATTTCAACCGGATCAAGCTGCACCGATCGGTACGTACGAAGCCATCCTTTCACTTGTGATGGTGGCGGCAACTGTCACTACGGTATTCGCTCGTTCACGCTTAACAGCTATTATTGCTCTAGGTGTCATGGGATACACCCTGTCATTATTCTTCGTGATTTTCAGAGCACCTGATCTTGCGCTGACACAACTCATTATTGAAACGATTTCTGTTGCACTGTTTTTACTTTGCTTCTATCATTTGCCGAAGCTGAGTCTGAAACAAAAAACACGAAGATTTAAATTAACAAATTTGATCATCTCATTAGGTGTTGGAGTCGTTGTCACCTGTCTTGCTTTCGCTTCAACAAGCCAGCAGTCTCTTGACACAATTTCAACGTACTTCATTGAAAACAGCTACAAACTGGCTGGCGGAGACAATATTGTCAATGTCATTCTTGTCGATTTCAGGGGCTTTGATACACTCTTTGAGATTACAGTGCTGGCCATTGCGGCACTCGGTATTTATGGATTATTGAAGGTAAAAGCACAAGGAAAACGGAAGAGAGGCGTACGGCGATGAGAAAGATTGATACGAATGATATGCTCTTACAAGTCACAACAAAAATCACAGCATTCATCATCTTGCTTTTCTCACTTCACCTCTTTCTTGCAGGACATAACAATCCTGGCGGAGGATTCATTGGCGGTTTGATGAGTGCTGGTGCTGTCGTCCTTCTGCTTTTAGCCTATGATCTTAAAACAGTCAGACGCATTTTACCATTTGACTTTATTTATGTGGCTGGTGCCGGTTTGCTCGTTGCCATCCTAACAGGTATGGGATCTTTTCTGTTCGGAGCACCTTTTCTATCCCATGCATTTGATTATTTCCAACTGCCGTTTCTAGGGAAAACAGAGCTGGCGACAGCTGTACTGTTTGATATCGGTGTGTATTTGGTTGTTGTTGGTGTTACCATGACCATTATTCAAACGATTGGAGAGAAGGAATAATGGAATTTCTAATGTCTATTATCGTCGGAATTATCTTTATGGCGGCGACCTATTTAATGCTTTCAAAAAGCCTTCTGCGGGTCATCGTCGGTACGGCCGTTTTAAGTCACGGCGTCCATTTGCTTTTATTAACAATGGGCGGCTTGAAAAAGGGAGCACCTCCTATTTTGAAAGAGGGGCTCACATCCTATGTAGATCCATTGCCACAAGCATTAATTTTAACAGCCATTGTCATTGCTTTTGGTGTAACATCCTTTTTGCTCGTGATGGCCTTCCGTGCCTTCCAAGAGCTGAGAACAGATGACATGGATCAAATGAGAGGAAATGATCAGCATGAATAATCTCGTGATCCTGCCTATATTAATTCCATTACTAGCCGCTACATTATTAATCTTTATGAATAAAAACATCATGCTGTCGAGAGGCTTTAGTGTCTTTGCATCTCTTTCAGCTGTGATGTGTAATATCTATTTGGTGCAAACGATTTTCACAAACGGCATACAAACCCTTTATTTGGGCGGCTGGAAAGCGCCATTTGGCATTGCCCTTGTGGCAGATCAGTTTGCCGCACTTCTCGTGCTGACCGCTTCGCTCGTGGGTCTTGTCACAGTTCTTTTTTCCTTTCAAACGATTGGGAAAGAAAGAGAGCGGCTGTTCTATTATTCTGGTGTCCAATTCTTGTTAGCTGGCGTCAGTGGTGCCTTTTTAACAGGGGATATTTTCAACCTATTTGTCTTCTTTGAATTACTGCTGATGGCGTCTTATATGCTCATTGTGCTGGGGGGATCAAAGCCTCAGCTCCGTGAATCACTGAAATACATCGTGTTTAATATCATTTCATCGGCGTTATTTATTGTTGGTGTCGCTTGTTTATATGCAGTCACAGGCACACTGAATATGGCTGATTTAAGTTTAAAAATAGCTGAATCAGGGCAAACGGGGTTAATCACCGTTATTTCTATTCTGTTCCTGATTGTATTTGGCTTAAAAGCTGGGGTCTTCCCGCTTTATTTCTGGCTGCCAGGATCCTATCATGCACCGCCAGCAGCGATTTCGGCTTTGTTTGGCGCACTGCTGACAAAGGTCGGTTTATATGCAATTGCCAGAGTCTTTACGCTCATTTTTATACATGATACAGGTTTTACACATACAATCATGGCTTGGCTTGCCGCACTAACGGTTATATTCGGTGTCATTGGGTCTATCGCCTATGCTGATGTGCAAAAAATCGTAATTTATAACATTGTCACAGCTGTTGGCGTCATTTTGTTTGGAATTGCAGCCAATACACCGGCATCACTCCAAGGTGCCATTTATTATCTCATTCACGATATGGTGATCAAAGGCGCTTTATTTATGCTGGCAGGGGCACTGTTTGTGTATGCTGGTACCAATCACTTAAAAAAAATGGGCGGACTGATTCAATCCCAGCCTCTGCTCGGCTGGATGTTCTTCCTATCGGCTTTATCTCTTGCAGGTATCCCGCCGCTTAGTGGATTTGTTGGCAAGCTAAAAATTGTGGAAGGTGGATTCTCTGCTGGATACATGACGTTTTCTATTCTTGTTTTACTGTCCAGTCTTCTTGTCCTTTATTCTATTATGAGGATTTTCATGCTCGCATTTTGGGGCAAGGAACAGGATATGCCAAGAAGAAAGCCATCCATTAGAGGAATGGTGTACCCTGGAGTACTGCTTGTAGTCTTATCGCTTGCGATTGGATTAGGGACAGAATTCATTGCACCTTATATCAATCAAGCTGCGGAAATGCTTTCAACACCAGAAAAATATATTCAAGCTGTGCTGAAGGAGTAGATGAACATGGCCTTTCAAATATTATTAAATGCTCTCCTCGCCTTTACATGGATGTTTATGAATGATACATACAGAGCTGCTGACTTTGTATCAGGCTTTGCATTAGGGATGATCGCCATTTTTATGCTACGGCGCTTCTTCCCGCAACGTTTTTACGGCTATGCCCTTTATGCGATTTTCAAGCTTGTGATCATTTTTGTCCGGGAGCTGCTTCTTGCCAATTTGAGTGTACTAAAGACGGTGTTATCTCCAAAGCTGCAGATCAAGCCTGGTATCTTCGCCTTTCGTACAGACTTAAAAACAGATTGGGAAATCACCATACTAGCGAATATGATTACATTAACACCCGGTACACTGGTCATTGATATTTCGGATGATCGGTCGATTTTATACATTCATGCCATGGATATTGAAGATGCTGAAAAAGCCATTCACGATATTCGGGTTTCATTTGAAAAAGCAATTCAGGAGGTGAGCGGTAAGTAATGGACCTTATATTGCAAATTTCACTTGGCATTCTTGCGCTGTCTACTTTGCTTTTTGTTATACGGGTTATCAAAGGACCTTCTATTCCTGATCGCGTTAGTGCGCTTGATGCGATAGGTATCAATTTAATTGGAATGACAGCTATCGTGTCCATTTTACTGAGAACCACTACGTTCTTTGAAATTATTTTACTGCTCGGTATCCTTGCCTTTATCGGCACTGTCGCTTTTTCCAAATTCCTTGAGAAAGGGGAAGTGATTGAAAATGATCGTCATCGCTAAAGCCATCGTCATTTTCTTTATCCTGCTTGGGGCAATCCTTTGTCTGATCGCAGCCATTGGTGTCCTTCGCCTGCCTGATGTTTACACACGTATGCATGCTGCATCAAAAGCTTCGACACTTGGCGTTGTCCTCATTTTAGTTGGTGTGTTCTTTCACGAGTGGTTTCTGGCAGGGGTCATCTCTGCAAAAATTTTGCTCGGGATTGTTTTTATCTTCCTGACTGCACCAGTTGGCGCTCATTTAATCGGAAGAGCTGCTTACAATACTGGTGTGAAAATGGATAAACGAAGTGTCCAAGATGATTATGGCGGTTTCCGTAACTTTGTCATTAAGCGAAAAGAAGACTCTTATTTATAAATGAAGAACCAGACATTCAGGTCCTGTTCACTTCATGTTCATGATTAGATGTTCCTAAAAGAATATAAAAAAAGCTTCCGCATCGGGAGCTTTTTTATATGCGATCAATGACAGCAAGTGTACATCTTGACGTACAGATATGACGGTCTCGATCATCTTTTATATCGACTTGGAATACCATTGTACGCCGTCCTACATGTACAGGAACAGCTGTAGCTGTCACCACTCCATCACGTACAGATTTTAAATGATTGGCATTGATCTCAATACCTGAGCAAACCTGCTGAGTTACATCTAAATGAGCAGCAGCCCCCATGCTCGCCACTGTTTCTGCTAGAGCAGCTGACGCGCCTCCGTGCAGTAATCCAAATGGCTGTTTTGTTCGGTGATCGACTGGCATTGTCGCCACGCAGCGTGACTGATTGCATTCCACAATTTCAATACCCAGTGCCTCAAGCAGTGTATTTGATCCACTTACATCCATCAAGGCCCTCTCCCTTCACACGTTTACAGCACACTTTCAGATTTTGCAATTAACACCGCTTCTGTTCGAGATCCTACATTCAGCTTATTAAAGATGGATGTCAAACTGTATTCAATCGAGCGTTTGCTCAAATGAAGCACATCGGCGATCTCTTGGTTTGTGTAGCCTTTTTCCACTTCTCTTAAGATTAAACATTCACGCTCTGTTAACAGCTCATGATCCGTCTGCTGCGCCTGTTCTGGCTTCTCTTGCTGCTGTGAAATTAATTTCTTTAAATAGGATAGCTGAATGACCACTTCTCCTTGCAATGTGCGGTGTATGTATTCAATAATTTTGTCTTTTGTCTCTGTTTTACTTATTGCACCATGCAATCCAGCTCGAATGGCCTCTTCGAAATAATCATCTACTTCATATCCTGTATAAATAATAATTTTCACTTGTTGATTCGTTTCTAGAATTTTTTTCGCAATGTCCATTCCATTGATATCCCCGAGATTTAAATCCATCAAGATCACATCATAGATGGAGAAGTCATGCGTCTTTAAAAAGGCGGCTTCTGCATCAGGACTTAAACAATCGACTGATAGCTGCTGATCTGATTCTAATATGCTTTTTGTCCCTTCCATGACAGCCGGATGATCATCAATGACCAATATCTTCTTCATGTCTTCCTCCCTTTAAATCACTCACTTCCATTTTATATAAAAGACTTGGCAGATGCCAAGTCTTATTCCTTAAGAAATCGTTACAATTCCATTTCAATTTTCACCTTGAGCCCTTTTTCAGGTGCTGTGTGAATTTGAAGCTTCCCATTTAACGCTTTGACTCGCTCCCTTATACCTGAGAGTCCCATGCTCATCGTGTGCTGATCAAGCTGGCTTGCATCAAATCCGACTCCATCGTCCTCATAATGGAGAACAACTTGATCTTTAATACAAATGAGCATCACTAAGACTTGGCTGGCCTTAGAATGCTTCAACGCATTGGATAACAGCTCCTGCACAATCCGGTAAATATTCAGCTGTGAGTCAATATCAATGTCCAGTTCTTTATCAAAGCGGGTCGTATTCAGCCTAATATGAAATGGTGCTTCCTCTTGGATTTGAGAAACCAGCTTCGAAATCGCCTTCACTAACCCTAAATCATAAAGGAGTTGTGGCCGAAGTTCATGGCATGTTTCTCTTGTGGTTTGAATCACCTTAGACATTTGTTCATTCCATGAGATAAGCGAATTTTCAATAGACGTTGTGCATTGTTCATTATGAAAATTGGTTAAAAACATTTCAGACTGTCTTTTCAGCGAAATCAAATCCTGCAGCACAGAATCATGGAGATCCCTCGCTAAATCTGAGCGCTGCTTCTCTTCCATCGCAAACATGATCTTTTTCAGCCAAGCAGGATTGGATTCACGCTGTTTCAAATCTTCAAGATGCTCCATCAATTCTTCAATCTTGACGACATTTTCTAAACTGACACTTGTGTAAAATGCCAATGTTTTCAGCCATGAAATTTCATCGCGGGTCAGCTTCGGTGTCTTTAAATTGGATAAACAGCAAATCACAAACGAGTGACCGCCCCGCTCGCCAATTTTCATCATGAATCCTTTATCCAGTCCGATGATTTTACCAACTTCACCTAAAATATCTTGAAATTGATCCACATAATCTTTCCATAGCTGGCTTTCTTCTATTGATTCATCAATTTCATCAATTTCAACAATTTCTCCATCAGCCTTCACCTCTAGCACAAAGGCTTTATTCACAACGAGCACTTCTAAAATGGTGTATTTCAAATGATACAGTACTTGATGAAGTGATGACGCCTCACGAATAAGCTGTGTAAATTTAAATACACTATCCTGATAATTATGCTTCTCTGAAAAACGTTTCAAACGAAAACGGAAATCTAAAATTTCTTTAAAATAGAAAACAGCCAACATGAGTGTATATGTGATGAATGTGAGCTTCAGTGTGTACTTTAAATCTTCTGGTTTTTGCAGAATATAAAACGTGACAACAACTAAAATGGTCGGTGTAATGGCAATAAATCCATAGTATTTAAGTCTACTAATCAAGAAATCCATATTGTAAAGTTTGTTCGTCATGAATTGATACACGAGTGAAAAAGGAATGAGCAATACAAAAGAAGTTAAGAAAAAGGGATCTACAACATAAATACGAAACAAAACATATGGAATTGCAAATAAAAATATAAACGGACAAAATGCTATGATATTAATCATGACAAAAAACTTTAAAACAGACCCCTGCTCTGTCTCTTTATATTTCTGCATTCCATTAATAATGACTTTGAATGACATGATAATAGAAGCAAAAAAGAATAAAAGATTTAAACTCGGCATGTATCTGGCTATCACCGAATCAATTGGAACAAACAGCTCTATTACTAGATTAGTTATAGGAAGACTATATAAAATATAAATTGTTTTTCGAGTCGTTATATGCAGGTCAAACTCTTTAAAATATTGATAAATGAAATGAATATAAAAGATAAATACACTTGATAAACAAAATGTGATGACATAATGGCTAAATCTATCACCAATACCTGAAGTACCTGCACTAAGATATCCGATACAAATCGTTAATAAAAATAAAACTAAAAGAAATGCTGATTTTCGTTGGACCTCTTTGTTAATACGAATGATAAAGAAGATACAAAATAAACATATTGAATACAGGATGAGAGGAATTATATAGACAAATAAACTTTCTTGACCAATCAATGTCTTATTTTTTAGGGTGATCATTTGGTTGCCTCTTTGAATATCAATTCTTTGCACATTCCTAAGCTCACCATTGATCAAATGATCTTTATTGTTAGCAGGTTCTCCATTGATTTTAAGTATAATATCTCCTTCTTCTAATCCTGATGTGTAGGCTAAAGAAAGATATTCGACTTTGACAACTTCTGCTTGACCATTCTTGTTCTCCGCAACACGTGCTCCATTAAAAATATCAAATACATAAATATATGAAACATAGATCACAAATAAAAAAGACAGAAAAACCAAAAAAGCAGATAGTTTCGTATAAGTTATCTTCATGTATAAAACATCCTTAACTGGAGAACTTTTAGATCATTTTTAAATGAATAGTATCATTTATAGTACCATATATAATCTGCAGACATTTGCCCTTTTTTTATGCCTTGAATGATTGCTTTCATCGTTTCCTCATCTGTGTGAATTAAACTTGCATTCCCTAAGTCCAATTCATTCACAACATTAGGATTTTCCACTAAATATGCAATAACATTTTGAATGTTCAATCATTGCCCTCCTTTGTCATATATGCATATAATTGTTCCTTTTTCGTTTTAGGCAAATCAAGTTGTGCAATTCCTTGCTTCATTTTTAACATCATAATCTCTCTCATCGATACCATGTACTGAGTCAAACCAGCTTCAAGTAACTTTTGCTTCAGTTGAAACGGCTTTTGCTCTGACTCATCCAGCCGGTTAGAAAAGAAGGAAAGAAGCTCTAGACTGACATCGTTAAAATGTCTTTGTAAATAACTAAATGCCAGCGTTTGTTTTTTTTGAAAATCTCCGTTTGTTTTTGAAAATAACGCAAAAAAATCGTTACTGATTTGTTCAGCAACACCATAATAAATCGAATAAGATTCTACAGTGGCATTCATTTTTCTTGTCGCTAAATAAACACCCAGTACGCTAGAAAGAGCTGTTAAAGATCCAGATTTTTTCCTTAAAACCTCTACACACTCTTCTTCTGTTCCATACAAATGACTCAAATCCTCATGCTGCCCTTCCATAGACATTTTGATGAAGTGGAACAGTTTCTCTATTAGTTGAGAATTATTTTCACAAATTGATGTGATGAATTGGATACTCACCGTATACAAATACGTAGAAGCATTGATGGCCACTCCTTGGTTTATGTTCATCCAAGGATACGAATCATTATCCTGATCTTCAACATCATCTAATATATCGGCAGATAAGATGAGAAGTTCAATCCCTGCTGCCAATTCTGTAATCGCTTGCTTGTCTTGTCCGCCAAATGCCTCATAATGCTGGTAAGCCAATTGACCAAAATGACATTCTTTCTTTATATCTGTAAATTCAAGAAGCAGCTTTTGTAAATCATTCTGCCTGACTGCATGTTGAATCAAATCAGACATTTTCTGCTTGATTTTTTTATTCTCTAGATAGTTTAGCATACTCGGTCTTGATCCTCACCCTCTCGCATCTTATTTTACTAAAAAGAAATAAACAAATGTCCACTGACATCACTATTTAACAATTATATAATAATATATCCTTTTTTTGTATGTATTTGGATAAAAAAAAAGACTTGATGGCCATCAAGTCTTTAAGAAATTTTCACATATTCATATTTGTCGTATTGATCAATGCTTTTGTTAATGTTATGAAGAGAAGCCGTTGTTTCTCTAATTTCGTTTTCGAGTTTCCATAATAGTTGTTTCAGTTCTTCGATTTCATACTTTTCCATCGATTCCACTCTCCTTTTTTGGAAGATCAATGTATTTGTGTATGGTGATTGGGTCATAAGTATTTGATCTGTTACTAACAGTGTAAATGCTATTGAGTATTTTTTCACCGAAAAGTATGCACAAAATGTGTGCGTGATACCGCAAAATTCAATAGGTCTTTCTTCATCATTTTCAGACTTTTCAAATGATACTTTTATCTCAATTTCAAAGGAACCGCGTCATTTTTCCGACAAGAACAGGCACGATTCGGCACGATTCTCACACAACAGAACATACGATCCCTTCTGTTCTCACGGTTTTTCATGTCATAGGTCAGACGACAGGCTCTACTGTAGACACCGCAATTTTTTGGCGACATTCACCGAAATTGACCGCAAAAGTACCTATTTTTATGATGAATGTGCAAAGGTAGAAAGATCATTTTGATTCTTTATTCTGATTTTCTTCATACATTTAGAACAGATATCCGTCCAAATTCACTTCAATGAGAGAAGAGGTGACCATGTGTTTTACTATGTTCCTTATCCCCCTTTGCAGGTTCCCGCAATGAGGAGCGCATACCCACGAACGCCTATGACCTTCCCCCCGGTGGATGCCCACGCGTTTCAAAGAGCTGCAAAAGAATCAACCCGGCTCGTTGCTGATGCATCACTCATTACACAGCAAATTTCCGGATCGCTTTCGTTTGGACAGCGAATCATGGAGGCTGGTGAGCGCGCTGACACCGCAAGTGTGATTCGAATGCTAAGACAAATCGGGGTAAAAAGCAATATCGATATCCGCTTTAGTCCAGAAGGCATTCGCATCTACTTATCCCTAACTTCAAGCAGGCTTTTTCTGCTTTTACAGTGGGGATGACAAAGAAAAGCCGCTCACGTCAGAGCGGCTTTTGTTAAGATTCAAACATTTTATGACACCATTCAATGGCTTCTATATAACAGCCGTAGGCTTCTTGCTTCGGAAGACGTCCTTCTAACATCTCATCATCCCATTCATTTCGTTCAATACGTTTGGCGACGTCTAAAACAAAGGAATAGTCATTTTCATAACCAAGCAGCGCCTCACCCACTTCATCAGAAAGCGGCAGCTCCTTCACAAGTTCAGTAATGTCTGCCCTAACAAGCGTATCAATGAGTGAAAACATGCCTGTCAGCATATAAGAAGCGGGATGCTCTCGTTCGGTTCGATGGGCAATGAGTTCACACGTTTTGGCCCGAATGAACGACATTTTGATGATTTCTTTTTGACTTGAGTTGGCTTGCACATTGAGTTCTTTAAATGAAAGAATAAAGATCCATCGCCGAATCTCGTTAAATCCAAGCAGGATAATTGCCTGCCGAATACTCTTGATTTGATAAAGGCGTCTCATGCCGCCCGAATTCAGCATTTTTAATAATTGATATGAAAGCGAAAGATCACTCTCTATAAAATGCGTCACGGTCTGGATATTCGGTTGTTCCTTGCTCAGCTCATTCAATAGCTGATGGTACGCATGAAAGCTAGTCGACAAGGCTCGTCCCGAAATGACGTGCGGTTCACTAAAGAAATATCCTTGAAACAAATGGAAGCCAGCTTCTAACGCTTCTTCATATTCTTTTCGCGTTTCTACCTTTTCAGCAAGGAAACGAAGTCGATACTTTTTATATGTATGTAAAATGGCTCTTCGTTCTTCACATGTTGTTTTTAGAAAGTCAATTTTTAAAATATCAATGCAATCGAGGAGTTCGTCAAGTAATTTGTCATGAAAATGGGTTCCGTTCAGAAAGAAATCATCGAGTGCAATCGTGTAACCCCATTTTTTTAATTGCTTACATCTCATGATAAGTGCCGGGGTAATCGGCACATTTTCTAATATCTCAATCACAAGCTGATGTGGATCAAAATAAGTGAGCAGATCAGACGAAAGCAAGCTTTCCGTAAAATTAATGTAGCATCGTTTTCCTTCTGTCAGTGTTTCGATGCCAATGTTTAAAAAACTATTAATAATGAGGTCCGTTGTCGCTTGATCACCATCTTCAGCATGATATGTATTGGTTTCACTATCTCTATAAAGAAGCTCATATGATACGACTTGTTCTTTTCTATTAAAAATAGGCTGTCTCGCAACAAACACCCTCAACTGCTCCAGTCCTCCTTTATGCAATGACAAACAAGATGTGCTTTCAGTATACCAAATGATTGCCCCTATGGTTCATTTTGAATCGGTCAAAACAAAAAAAGAGACCACCTGACTGGATGATCTCCTTTTCCGCTGGCATCAGCTTTCATAAAGCTCTTTTTTGATTTTGTTTTTCACATCATGGATAAATTGCATCTTATTATCCCAGCATTTTTGACTTAAATCGACTGGATATTCTTCTGGTTTGCTGATTCGTTTGTATTCCTCCCAGAAGAGTCCGAGACTATCCTGAACATACGCTTGAATCGTTTGAATATCAGGATTATTATATACAAGCTTTCCTTGTTCGAAAATGGGGACGTGAAGGTCCTTCGCCACAAAGTTTGTCACAAATTTGCTGATAAATGTATGGACTGGATGGAACATTTTTAGTTTCTCTGCACTTTGTACATCTTCGTCTTCAAGGGCAATGTAGTCTCCCTCAGAGTGATGATTCAATTGATTAATAATGCGATACACTCGTTTACGGCCTGGTGTTGTGACTTTCTCTGGGTTGGATGAGATTTTGATGGTGTCATTCATTTTGCCGTTTTCTTCAATTGATACGAGCTTATATACGGCACCGAGGGCTGGCTGATCAAATGCAGTAATCAGTTTCGTTCCAACACCCCACACATCAATTTTTGCGCCTTGTGCTTTTAAGTTCATAATGGTATGTTCATCAAGATCGCTTGATGCAATGACTTTTGCGTCATGGAATCCTGCTTCATCCAGCATCGCTCTAGCCTTTTTAGACAAGTATGCAAGATCTCCGCTATCCAGTCTGATCCCAATAAAGTTGATTTTGTCTCCGAATTCCTTCGCTACCTTAATCGCATTTGGAATGCCTGATCTGACAGTATCATATGTATCCACTAAAAAGACACAGTCTGTATGTGTTTCAGCATATTTTCTAAATGCTGTATATTCGTCGCGATATGCTTGTACTAGCGCATGGGCATGTGTTCCAGATACAGGGATATTGAAGCGTTTCCCTGCACGGACATTACTTGTTGCTTGGAATCCGCCGATCAGTGCCGCTCTTGCTCCCCACATGGCAGCATCCATTTCATGCGCACGTCTTGTTCCGAATTCTAATGCTGTCTCATCTTCAATGATGCCTTTAATCCGAGCCGCTTTTGTTGCGATCAGCGTCTGGAAGTTCACAATATTAAGCAGTGCCGTTTCGATCAACTGCGCTTCAACAAGCGTTGCCTCGATGCGCATAATTGGTTCATTCGCAAAGACAATTTCCCCTTCTCGCATTGAATGAAGTGTACCTGTAAAGGTCAACCCGCTTAAGTATTCAATGAAATCGCTTTTATAACCGAGTTCATCTTTTAAATAAGCAAGATCGCTTTCGGTGAAGGAGAAGTCCGATAAATATTCAATCGCTTTTTCTAAACCAGCAAATACAGCAAAGCCATTGTCAAATGGAAGCTTTCTAAAGAAGAGTTCAAACACTGCCTTCTTCTCATGAATGCCGTCTCTCCAATATGTTTCTGCCATGTTAATTTGATAAAGATCTGTATGTAGTGATAAACTGTCGTCAGTAAACCGATGCTCCAACTTCCATTCTCCTTCCCTTACTTAACCACTTTCGCTCCGAGCGTATGCTCAAAGTGAGAAAGTGCCCACTTGTGCCCCGCTTCATTAAAACTTGCCACCGCATTCTCATGAATCACAAGTTCAAAGCCTTTATTGTACGCATCAACAGCTGTATGAAGTACACAAATATCGGTACACACTCCGGCTAAATGAAGTTCAGTGATGCCACGCTCGCGCAGTTTCATTTCTAATTGAGTGCCTGCAAAAGCAGAGTATCTTGTTTTTTCCATATAATAGACATGCTTTACATGTTTTGACGTGTGAAATAGTGAACTTAGTTTTCCGTAAAGTTCAATTCCTTCTGTTCCGCGAATATTATGGGGCGGAAATAACTTAGTCTCAGGATGATAAGGGTCTTGTTCTTCATGATGATCGACGGCAAAGACAACAAAGTGTCCTTCATCAATAAATGTAGAAGTGATCTCTGTGATCTTTGATTCAATTGCCTGTCCAGGCTTTCCGCACGTCAGCTTGCCATCGTCTGCAACAAAATCAACTGTATAATCAATACAAATCAGTGCTTTGCCCATCCGCATCTCTCCCATATACTCTTTTGAATCATTATAGCCTATTCATTTCACTAGGGAAACCTATTCAACAGATTCACGAGAAAAAGCTTTTTGAAACAGCTCATCTTCTATATAGATGCGCTCTTGATTGATCGCGTGCGGCATCTCTATGACAAGACCGAAAGGAGAATGTGACTCGTGATGGTTGACCACTTTAAAAGAACACCCAGCAGCATTTGCCATTTTGACATATGGAGAATAAGAAGCATAAGACAATTCACCATTTAAAAGAACAGTGGCTTCGCGGTTTGCCTTCAATACTTGCTCGACCTCTTGATACGGTTTATTTCTTGATACTTGCCCCTTTGTCAGAGCGAGAAGAGCGCGTTCCCTTAATGACCCGAGAAACATTCTTCGTTCATCGGGCTTTGTTTCAGCATGTCCAAATATTCCTTGCTGCAAATAAAAGTCTACGGATTCTTCTTTCATTGCGGTTTTCACTCCTGATTTCAACATTTACATTTCTGTGACCCAGTGCACAATTTTTTGTGCGATTTCTCGTGCTTCGTTTATTTCTACCCTTTGGTTTAAGGATTGTTCAAGTGTTTGCTCAAGCTGCGCTTTTTCGTCCTCATACGCAATGGACATACTCCATTCAATATCAGGTACAGCGACAAGTGTTTTATATTCTTTTTTATTTTCATGTAAATATACATTGTAGGTCTTTGGTTGTCCGCTTGTGATATGTGCTTTTCTTATTTTCATTTGACTCTTTTTACACCTCTTTTTCTTCTTCCTTTCATATCCATTGTACCATAAAAAAAGACAGCTTCTGAAAAGGAATCCCTTTCAAAGCTGGCTATGCGTTAAAGCTTTTTGGCTGGCTGATCAGGTTTGAATCCCAAACAAATGTGACATTTGGACTGTTGAAGAACTGGACAAAGTCTCCTGCATTATAGGTGCCTGAACCGCCGGCAGAGTGATCAACACTTTTGGGCGAAATGGCAAACACATCACCGAAATGTGCAGAACCATTTCCAATAACACGGTCAATATGAATAGGCCCAACAATTGCTGGCATCTTCCCACCACCTTTACTACCCTCATCATATGCCTAGCGGAACAATACGTGTCTATCCAACATAAAAAGACAGCTGATCTGTCTTATGATCAGCTGTCTTTCTATGCATTAAATGATTGAGGCTGGCCAAACAGTGTAAAGTCCCAAAGCATGGTGGCATTCGGATCACTTGTCAGGGACATATAATCACCTGAATTAAAAGCTCCCGCTCCGCCGGTCGAGTGATCTACAGCCAAAGGGGCAATGGCTAGAACATCACCAAAAGTAGCCGAACCGTTCCCGCCTAAAGCTTCAATATGAATGGGTCCAACAATTGCTGGCATCTTCCTTCTCCTCCCTATCTGCTTATGTGAGTCATCTTATGCACATAGGGGAAAGTTGTGCATCTGTCCTAGACGTTTAAATGCTGCTCTTTTCGAGAACGCTGACGCAGCTGAACCAATCTGACAATATTCAGTGTAATGGCTTTAAGTAGAGCATAAACAGGGACAGCAAAGATCATGCCAAGTATTCCACCAAAGCTGCCTGCACCAATTAATAGCAGGATAATCGTCAATGGATGTGTGTTCAGACGTTTCCCAATCACCAATGGAGAAATCACGTTTCCATCAATTTGCTGGACGACAAGTATCACAATCACTGTTACAACCGCTTTTCCCGGGGAATCCAGAAAGGCAATGAGCACAGCTGGTGCCGCGCCAAGATATGGCCCAAGATACGGAATCACGTTTGTGACCGCAATGATGATGCCGAGAATAAGCGCATACTTTACACCAATCAATAAGTATCCGATAAAACAAGCAACTCCGACAAATAAACATACAACAATCTGCCCCTGTATGTAAGCTGCAAGCGTGTCGTTTAATTCTTTGAAGATTTTCAGTCCTTCCTTGCGGTAAGGCACTGGCAAGAATTGAACGAGCTTGTCCGGAAACTTATGTCCGTCTTTTAGCATATAAAACAAAATGAACGGAACTGTAATCACGGCAAGGGCAATATTTGCAATCACGCCAAACACCGCAGACATACTTGAAGCAATATTTTCCGGTAAATCTTTTAATGTCGAAACGATCGTCTGTTCAAACTTTGAAACTGACACATAATCTTGGTTCATCATCCAAGTAAATGTTTTGGAGTGCGAAAAGTCATTAATAAATTTCTGCAAATCCGTCACATAACCAGGGAAGCTTTTAACAAGTCCACCCACCTGGGTGACAATGACAGGGCCGACAGCATTGACAATGAATGTGATGAGCCCGATGAACAGGAGATAAATGATCAGAATGGCGAGCGTCCTAGGAATCTTCTTCGATAAGAACCGAACAATTGGATTGAAAATGAAAAAGAGAATGCCTGCCAGTAAGATAGGGACAAACAAGGTTGATGCAAATAAAATGATCGGCTGAAATAAAAACGAAACCTTTGTTGATACATACACAATAAGTAAAACCAGTAGTATTTGGAATGTCCAAAAATGAACTTTAGATTTTAACAAAGATGCTCCTCCTGTTACGTATTGATCTTATTAAAAAACTACTATTCAACCCACCTTCTGTCAACTGCTTCTTGTTTTAGAACCACATTTTTTGAAAAAAAAAGAACAATTGGTATATCATGCACTTTTTCTAGATATACATTCTATAAGCATGAAAAAAGCAGACACCTATGCGTCTGCTTGTTACACTCTTTCACTGTGATCAGGCATCACCGACACGATTTGCTGGATCCGCACATAAAAAACTGATTTTGCCCCCGCCTCAATTACAATATGATCCGGCATGACTTCCTTCAACTTTCCACGTACTGTATCTTTCACTGTTTGAACAATCAATCTCATACCGACTACTTTCTGCAATGTTTGATAAACATATGGATCAACTAATGAAACGAGCTGTGGACTTCCTTGTTGTGCCATCCTACCTGCCCCTTTACTTGTGTATTTACCCACAGCGTATGCAATGACCCATGTGAGTGTCACTCGGCAAACCCACAACATTAATACCATATTTTTACAAATTATATTCTTTTACATTTTTTAGAAGTATAATAGACTGGTGCTGCCAACATCTTAAATCATTTGAAGAGGTGAATGATCTTGAAAAAATTAATCTGTATCGTTGCTGTCATGCTCTTACTATCCTCTGCAAGTTATGCGCACGCAGGCACAATTGGAGATGCACCTGGTACACCAGGGAAGTGGTTTAAAGGAGAAGAGCCGGCTCAAACAGACACGTCAAAACCCCCGCTTGTTTTTGTTCATGGCATCAACAGCTCTTCCTCCACATGGTCTGATAAAAATGATATGGCAAAACAAGCTGTTCTGAATGGATACGAAAGCGCATTCATAGATTTGTATCCAGATCAGGACATGAAAACGAATGGCAAACTATTAGCAGAAAAACTAAAAGAAATCTATGATTTTTTTGGTAGAAAGCTTATTGTGATCGGTCATAGTAAAGGCGGAGTGGATACGCAGGCCGCACTTGTGTATTACAATGCCCATCCATATGTAGATAAGGTCATCACACTCGGCTCCCCTCATTATGGAACGCCGCTTGCGGATTTAGCCTATAGCAAGGGCGGGAGCTGGCTTGCGCAAATCCTTGGACAAAAAAGCGAGGCGCTCTATTCTCTGCAAACCGGTCTTATGGCGGCTTTTCGAAGTGAAACCGACCGGCTGGAGACGTTCCCCAATAAATATGTGACCTATTCTGGTTCAGAATGGGGAACTTTTGGAGGCGTGCTTTATTTAGGCGGCATGTATTTAAAGAGCTTTGGTGCAAACGATGGCGCTGTTACGGTCAGCAGCACAAGGCTCTCGTATGCAAACAATATTCTAACAGGAAAATGGGATCACTTTTCGATCAAAAACGGCACAAGCATGTTCCCCGTATTCGAGCATCAGCTGCTGGCAAGTACCACAAGTGATGATCTTGAAGAGGAAGTGAATCAAGAGCCTGTCTCTGATGAGCTGAATACAGACATTTATGTAAAAGGCGGGGAAAGCGAAAAGGAGAAAACAGAAGCGTTCTATGTAGAGGAAGGAACGAATGGCTTATCGATCCAGTGGTTAAATGAACAGAAAGAATCAAGTCTTGAAATTGTCGCCCCAAATGGAGATGTCTTAACGAACCTTACGACATCAGATGCATCATTTCCATATGAAGGCGCATATTCACACCATGTACAAATCAATAAACCCGTTCCTGGAAAATGGACGATTCGATCGAATTCAGGGAAAAAGGCACCTTATTTGCTGCTTGTGTCCTTTGACTCACCGTTAAATGAAGAGATCAAAATAGCTGCAGCGAAATCAGGAGATGCATCGACACATTCGAGCAGCCTGATTAAACGGATCAGTAAGACAGTAGAGACCGTTTATGTTCAGGATGCACAAGAGGATCATCCACTGAAAACGAGCTCTTCATCAGCCGTTCAATTGAAAAAACAAGGTGCTTATTCCGTCACGGTTCATTACACAGGTCTCACTGCGTCAGGGAATTCTGCGTTTAACCGTACTGTTATTCGCACATTGTATGTCGATCAGCATGGAACGATTCATGGAGACATTCCATATTAAACAGATCGTTTCATGGGCTGAAGCGCCTGCTGCACCTTCTCATCCAATTCAGCAATTTTTTGTAGTGCGAGTGATTCATCTATTTGTCTGTAATGATGGTGTCCGCCAGGCTCTTCATCCATTTCATCTGCTTTTTTCACTATTTGCTGGAGTGTGTCCTTATGCAGGTCGCCCTCTGGCAAATAGGAATCCGTATGAAGCAGAATGGCCAGCGCAATATCTTTGGCTGCTTTTGGTTCCTCACCGAGCCGTATCAGCAGTTTATGTGCCCGCTCTGCGCCTTTAATGGCATGAATATCATTCCGTCTATATGTCTCGTAATCCCATTCTCCGCCCGCTGTATACCATTCATAGTGGCCGATGTCATGCAAGAGTGCTGCTTTCACAGCAAGATCTGGGTTAATTCCAGCCTTCATCGCCAATTTGAATGCGTGATAAGCACAAGCTATCGCATGGGCTTTCCCTGAACGATTTAAATATTTTTGAGCGACTGGATGGGTATAAACATCCATTAACGTAACCTTTCTCATGGAAACCCCTCCTTATCTATATTTTTAGCATCCTAACATATTCCGAAAAGAAACTCAAATGTTCTGTCATATTTCCTATGAGCTTCAAGATTAGCTTATGCGATACAAGCTGTCTTTGCTTGTACAATACGAAAAAAGCAGTCGTTATGACTGCTTTCAGATTGTTGACAAAGGGCTAAAATGATCTTTATTTTAGCCCTTTGTCTTCTTTTCAGCGTGACATGAAAACCTTTGCAGTCTAGGAAGGACGAGTACTGGCGCGGAGCGAATTTGACATTCGTGAGCACCAGCACGCAGGACTGACACAGAATGCGAGGGTTTGTCTACACGCTAAAGCAGTCGTTATGACTGCTTTTTTCCATACTCACGCGCATCGTATACACAACCGCCAGCAGGCTCATCCGCTAGAAGGTCGAGCAAAATACCGGCGACTTCATCCGGGCTCTTTAGCGTACCTGTTTCATATAATTGCTGAAACCGTTCAATTTGTTCGAAGTCCTGCTTGGAGGCTTTCCGAATCTCTCCTTGCATATCCGTATCAATCGTCCCAGGTGAAAAGGAAAATGTGGTGATAGGATGCGCTTCGTCTTGCTGTTCCTCATGTAAAGTTCTCATAAACATATCAAGCCCTGCTTTTGAGCTGCAATAGGCGCTCCAGCCTTTGTACGGATTTTTAGCCGCTCCAGAGGAAAGATGAACGATTGTTTTCTTCCCTTTAAAGGATTGTGTCTCTCTAACAAACATATGACTCAGTAAGACAGGCATCATAAGATTCAGCGTATAATGCCGATGAAGCGTATCCTGTCCTCCTTGCCCTACCCGTTTTATAGGGGTCACCATTCCTGCATTATTGACAAACAAGATGTCATCAGCCTTTTCAAGTGTTTGTGATGACAATATATCCTGAAGCCACTTGGCAGCCGCTTCCTCATCTGTGAGGTCGACCTGTGTATGTGTGAGGTGCGGATGAGATATCGGAGCCGCACTTCTTGCAGATGTGAACACGTGGTCCCCTCGTGAAAGAAGCCTTTTCACAAGTGCTAGTCCAAATCCTTTTGATCCTCCTGTAACGATTGAAATTCGAATGGTCATCTCCTCCCTTAATACTCCTATTTTACGTAGTGATTCAGCATGACATCAAGCAATCTGCATAAAGAAAAGCCTGCCCCTTTTAAAGAGGCAGGCTATTTCTTTTCCGTCTTCACATTCACCTTTGGAATGAGGATAACCATCACTATGATGCCGCATGCTATCAAGATCCCAAAAATGGTCGGAAGAAGCGCCGATCTCTGCTTTTCATGATCATCGGCAATAGGTGCTGATACAGCCGAATCACTAAAAGAGATGTTGATCTCTTTCATCATACGAGCTGGCGTTTTAGGCGGATTTTCTTTCAGATCACTGAACAGCTGCGGCGAAAGCTGGCCGCCAGAGGTTTTAGGCGGTTCAGCAAAATGAATGTCTGTTTTGACTTTTGATGTTGTTTTGCTTTGTTCGTATTTCGTTTGATCTCTCAATATACTTGAGTTAATATTGAGATCCTTTTCTTGATATTCATTCGGCTTGACATTCGTATCCGTATCTTCACCTGTAGCAGCAAAAGCAGCAGGGATGAGGAGAAAAAGGGATATGACACCAAGTGCCATCCCTTTGACGTATAGGTTAAGCCTCATGAGTCACATCACGTTCCTCTGTTTGATCTTTCCATAGCCTTTTCACAAGTGGTATGACCATTAACAAGACAGTTAAAATCAACAGCCCTGTGATGCCTATGCCGAAGTTATCTCCATTTCCATATTGGATGGACAAATACACGTCGGTCACGGGATTTGTAAAGTAGAAATTCGGCATGACCAAATCAATTAACGGTGCGACAAAGAAGAAAATAAGCGCCGTTGCTGCCATCCATCCGGCAATGGAACCGAAAAGGAAGGCCGTGCGAATAAAGGCAGAGCACGCCACTAGCAGCAGAATCGTGAAGATCGACCATTGAATGGCTTGATCATCTGCAAGTTTGTAAATGTTGAGTCCAAACAGGCTGATCATCAGCCCGACTAAAAGATTCAAAATGCCAAACAGAGCACCTTTCACCAGCATTGGAGCCGCGGCATAATACGAGCTAAAAAAGCCAATCAACAAACTGCTGATCATCACAATGACCAAAATCACCACTGGCGGTACAGTCTGCGCTTTTTCTTCAGGGACGTCTCCGCTAATCTTCAACGGGTTCGCTAAGTGGTTATACACATAGTTGCTGTCGCCTTGGTCGCTTAATGTATTACCTAAAATACCATTTAAATCTTGCTGAACAAGTTTCGTAGAGTGGACATTCTTGCTCCAGTTTTCGTTCAGTGTGTCCGCTTTTTCTTGAACCGTTGTGACACTCTCTTCAATGTTATTCGTATAATCTGCCACCCCTTTTTGACGGTCAGTTAACGAACTCATATTTTCAGAAAGACGAAGCACTTCCTGACCAATTGAATCCTGTGCACTCACAACAATCGAACTGCCTGCAAGGTCTGCCGTATACACCGCATCTCCTTGATCAGCCATTTGCTCAGCTACATGGTCCGCACTTTCAGAAATTGCATTTAATTCCTGTTCCATGCTTGCCTGCTGAGTCGAAATGTATGCCGCATAGCCGTCCGAAAATTTTTGCATCTCATCAATAAAAGTAGACACATCATCGTTTGACGTGAGCATTTGATTTTTGAGTGTATCCCAGTTTTCCGTTTCTTCTTTTTTGATGGAAAGGATGGACTGGATTTCATCTGGTTTCGTGTCAATCAAAGAAGATGTATTCTTCTGTGTGTAGAAGCTGTTAAGTAATGCTTCATACTGTGCTAATTCATTTGAATACTTTAATAATTCTGATGCATTTTCTGAATTTGTATCGAAGCCCCCAAGTTTATCCATTTTTGATGTATATTGATTTAATGGAGATTGAGTTGTTTCTATTCGTTCTAATTTTCTTGTAATAGAAGACTCTTGTTTGATAATGGATTTCTTTATATCACTTATGTTTTTATTGTTACTAGTTTCTATTCTTATTATTTTTTCTTCTAGTTTTTCTATTTTATCTGTTAAAGATTTTAGTTCTTTACTCAAAAGATCGACTTTTCCTTGTAATTGATCGTTATGAGCTTTGGTTTTCTCCTCGATATTCTTTTTCACTTCTTCTAATTTTAGGGACAGTGCTTTTAGTTGCTCTCTTGATTGAACTGACGTTGATTTGGTTTCCCCAGTTTGGTCTGGATTTTCTCCACCATTTTCAGGAGTAGGTGTCGTTTCTTCATTTCCTGACAACTCATCTGCCACTTGATTTATTTCTGTTGAGATTTCAGTTAATTCCTTCGTCTCTTCTTCAAGATCGATTTTCAAACCGTCTGACGAATCTTTTTGGTCCTCATCTTGATTATTCGAATCCTCATTCGGATCCTCTTTCGGTTTCTCTGCTTCAAGCAATGCCTTTCTTGAAGCTTTCAATTGCTCTTGCAACGGAGTAATTGTATCGCCCATATATGAAAGATATTGATCTTCATAGTTTTTAATCAATTCTTCCTGAGACTCCTGAACAAGCTTAGTTAATCCCGTCGATTGCTTAGGAATTGCGTCTTCCCTCGACTTCTGAACAGATTGAATTGCACTGTCAGTTGTTTTCAGCTGACTTTGCACCCCGTTGATATCTGTTTTTAGTCCGCCCATTTGCTCGCTAAAGCTGCGGGCATTTAGATTTTGAATCTCCGCAAGCTGTTTGAGTCCTTGCTGGATTTGTTTTTTGCTTGTAGATTGCGCTTTGATCAGGAGATCCTTTTGTTTCTCCTGATACTGCTTATATTGGTCCACTACTTTCACAAAATCCTTTAGCTGACTCTTCGCTTCTTCTGTTGTACTTAAGCCGTCTTTATACTGTTTTTGTGAATCGGCCATCGCCTTTTTTAAGTCTTCTATTTGTTTCTTCTGCTGCTGGACGGCATCAGATAGTTTGTTTGAGTTGGGCTTATAGAAGTTATACATCGTGTTTTGGAATTCGACTTCTTTGCCGACAATATTCTCAAATTCTTCTCTGACATTGCCGATTTCCTGTGATACAAAACTCCAGTATAAGGTCGACATCTGTTCGTTCATTTTCTTTTGAGCATTTTCCAGCTCTCTTTGCACTTTTTCTTTATTCACTGCATTGAGCTGATCTTGAATCGAAAATTGAATGGATGCCTTTTCAGGATGTTCTTTATCATAGCTCAGCACATTTTTAGAGAAGTCAGACGGAATATAGAGGACAGCATCGTACTTTCTATTTTTCAGTCCATTTTCCGCCGCACTGCGATTGACGACCGTCCATGTGTAATCTGGACGCTCTGATAATGCTGCCACCACATCCTGTCCGAAACGAGCGGTGTTTTCACTTTCGCTCGCTCCCATATCCTCATTGACCACTGCAATATTACGCGTAGCATTCTTCTTTTGTTTTGCCGGATCATCTCCAATGAGATGGAAAAATAAAACCGGCAAAACGAGAATCAGTATCATGGTGGACACGATTTTGATGGAGCTTTTTTGCTGCTCTGTCATTGAACACTCTTCCTTTCTACCGCACATAAAGGAACCTGGATTTTCTTCTCTTTTCCGTTTTCAACCAAATAGCCGAAGCCTGGCTGAATCTCTGGTTCTTGTCTTGCATACGGAAGCGGTATGATGTTTTGCTCTGATTTTTTCATGAGTAACATGGCATGACGAACTTGTTTGATTTCGTTTGTGAGTGCATCATAGCCCTTACTGAATTCGGTATGATTTCCTGATGCGATCAGGCTAAAGCCTAGGTGTGCATAAGACTTCATGAAATCAGCCAATTGATCTTGAAGGCGCGGATCGATAGTTTGCTGAAAACGTGTGATGCCGTCGATCACGAGCACAACTTGAGCAAATGACAGCTGATCAGTTTCTCCCCGGCGCACAGCTTCGACATACATCTCTTCACGCACCTTGAATAAACGGTCCATTTCCTCTGCCCATTTGGAGATATCATCCTTGGTCTCAAGATAATCAATGTTCTCTTCTTTTGCATAGTAAGAAAGTCCACGATCAATCGAATCAAAGACAGCCAGCTTTTCTGGCTTTGCCGCTAACAGCTGATCAAGCAGCAGTTTTGTTACATTTGTTTTCCCACGCTGCGTTTGCCCAATAATGAGGCAGTGTTTATTCTTTTTCAAATCAAAGTATACTGGTGCCACAGATTCCTCATCTAATCCTACTGGAATGTCATAAGGCTGTTTTTGATCATCTAAACGACTCTCAAGCTCCCAAACGGTCAGCTTATCAGGCAGCATTGGCACAGGCTTTGGTTTTTCAGCGTCTTGGAAGCGGTCATGAAGAAGCTGGATCTCTTGCTTCAGATGTTCAAACAATTCGAGATCGTTCTCTCCTTCAACTGGCAGGAACATTTGCGCAAAGTAAAGCTCTTCCTTGTTGATAATGACTCTACCTGGAATCGGCTCTAAGCTGAATTTCGGTCTGCCAATAATGGAATATGCCTCTCCTTGATCCATTAAGTAATGAACAATCTTTGTTTTCAAGTTGTTCATGAGCGATTGGCGTACTGCGTTTACACGAGTTGCTGTGATCAAGAAGTAAATGCCTAATGACTGTCCATCCCGGCTCAGCTGGATAAATTCAGATTCGAGTTCATGCATTTCGTCTTTGACAATGTCAAAGTTGTCAATCACGATAAAGATGAACGGAAGCTTTTTCTCATTCAAAGCGTTGTACATTTTGATATGACTCATTTCCTGCTGTCTGAATAAACGCTTGCGATATTCAACCTCTTCACGAAGACGCTTCATCGACTTTTGAATCTTTCTCATTTGATCCATTAAGAAATAATCCGCCGTGTGCGGCAGTTTGGCGAGCGGAAGCAACGTACCGTTACCGAAGTCATAAATATACGCATGCCATTCTTCAGGTGAATACCTCTCAGCAAAGCTCATGAGCAGTGTTGTGGCCGCAAGTGATTTGCCGTAGCCGGATGACCCGAAGATGCCAATATTCCCATCCTCCATCATTTGATACGAAAGTGGATGCTGGCTTTGCTGATCTGGCTCATCGACAAGTGCGAAATGGAAGACATGCTCTTCACTCGACGCATAACGCGTTTTCGGAATACGCTCTCCAAGCGGTGGAAGCCATGGACTTGGGAGTTTCTCAATTCCAAGCTCCTGCTGCATTCTTTCAATTTCATCCACAACAGCGGAAATTTCCGTCACTGTCTCTTTTTTCACTGCTGGCTCTGTGCTGACCCCTGATAACGGAATCAGTCCAGTGTCGGTCACAATCGCAATGTCATCTTCTGACCCGTAGCCATCCTCCATATACGGTGCACCGCTCCAAGCCGATTGGAATAATTCATAGATCTCATTGTTTCCAACTTGTAAATATCCCCGACCTGTGACGGTAATCGACGCCGCATCACTATTTTTCAAAATTTCCTTACTGTCTGACGCATCTTGTACCTTTAATGCCACCTTAAAGCGGGAGTTACTCCAAATTTGATCATCAATGACCCCGCCAGGCTTCTGTGTGGCCAAAATGAGATGGACACCGAGGCTTCGCCCGATACGTGCGGCACTGACAAGCTCTCTAATAAAGTCAGGCTCTTCACTTTTTAGTTCAGCAAACTCATCAGAGATTAAGAACAAATGAGGCATCGCCTGTTCAGCCTTTTTCTCTTTATAGAGCTTCGTATAATCATTGATGTGATTCACATGATACTGATCAAACAATCGCTGACGTTTTTTCAGTTCACTTTTAATAGAGACAAGCGCTCTTTCACTAAAGTTCTTGCTGCCTTCAATGTTTGTGATGGTACCAAGTAAATGCGGAATATTTCGGAACGGCTGCGCCATTCCGCCTCCTTTGTAATCAATGAGCAGGAAAGCAACCTCATGTGGGTGAAAGTGTACAGCCAAAGATAAAATATACGTCTGTAAAAATTCACTTTTCCCTGATCCGGTTGTCCCAGCTAACAGACCGTGCGGACCATGTGCTTTTTCATGCAGGTTCAAATCGACAATATCGTTTTTTCCTTTATAACCGATTGGCACAGATAATGATTTTGCTGTTTCAGATGTCAGCCACTTTTCACGAATGCCAATGTCCTCTACCTGTTTGGCATGAAATAAATCAAGGAATGAGACTGTTTCTGGAATCGAGTTGGTCATTCCGACTTGATGATCTAATGTTCTTAGTGTTCTGGCAAACAGCTCATTATCCTCACGCTGATGTGTATCAAGCTGAAATGGAATCCGGACAGCCTTCTTATGTTGGATGAGAATATCTCCTTCTTCTTCGTTAATGTAACGGACAAGCGTTGAGATATTTTCAGCTAAGCTTTCCTTTGTTTCTGCCGCAAAGATAATCGAGATGCCTAAATCTGTTCGGCTGCCTTCTAAGTATTCTAAAATGACATGTTCCGCAATGAGTTCATGGTTTGTCACGATGAACACAAAGTGAGGCGTAAAGATTTTCTTCTCTTTCTCTTCCTCTAAATCACGCTCACGTAAAATTTCATAAATAGAAGATAAAAGCTGATCGCGTGTTTGTTCGTTGTAAATAAATCCTTTACCGTATGTATGAGGCAGTTGGAAGTGCGGCAGCCATTTCATCCATTCCCAATGCTCATACTCCTGTTCATTAAAGATAAAAACAAACCTCAAATCATGATAACTGTGCGAGAAAGCCAGCTGGCCAACAAGCTGATGAAGCTCATTTTTGACAATTGCCGGTTTTCCTATTAATCCGGTTGGGCCGTCCGCAAGACCGAATGTAATCGGTACATCCTTTACCTCTCGATAGACATTTTGCATGTGCTGCGTTTGCTCCATTAAGTCATCAATGTCACGATTGGCCATATCGCCGCCGCTTGTCGATAATTCATAGCTTGAGGGAACTGCACCTGTCCCAAGACGCAGCTGTAAAAAATCATCACTGACAAGGGTCTTTTCCCAAATCCGCCCACTGATTTCTGACGTCAAGTACTTCATTTGTTCGAATGATGGATAATGATACGTGAGAATAAATTGTTGACGGTCATATAACTCCTGCAGTTCTTTTCGCTTATTTTCTAAGTAAAGCGAGTAAACCCGCTGTCGTTTCTCTTCCCGTCTTTTACGCTGTGACTTCTCTTTAAAGTATTGAACAGACGATGTAATTAACGTCATAATAAACATCGCCATCGACACGACAATAAAGATTCCACGCGGCTGTATAAGGGCAACGATCCCCATGACAAGCAGCATGACAAGCGGCGGGAGGACCACAAGCCAAAGCCCTCTGCCGTTATGTTCAGTTTCCTGTGAAGGAAAGCTAAATGAAACCCGGTCATCTGGCAGATCGTAAATCAAACGCGGTGTTCGTCTGTATAAAGGGTATCTTTGTTTCGTTTCGGTACTCGGTGGTCTTGTTTTTTCTAAACGTGTTTGAAATGGTTCGAATGCTGTCACTTGCAATAAATCATCATCTTGAAATCTAACCGTCAAAAAGTTCCAGAACAGCTCGTCTCCGGCATGAACCTTCTCTGGACCGTGAATTTGTTTCCCATTCACATAAATCGTCTCATCCTCAGGCATGACATACCAAGTTCCTTCAACTTGTTCTAAAGTAAACTGTTTGGCATCTTGAAACATCGCATGAGCTTGTTCTTTCCACACATCAACCTCATCTTTCTCCTCACGTGAAAAAGACACCTCAACTCTATTTCCTAGGTAATAAATGTGCTGATCATGATGTGCCTCCATTAACACGAGAGTGAGTGTTCCAATCTGACACGGCTCATTTGGACGTAATGTTCCTTTCTTCGTTTCTCCTTGGTATATTGAAAAACCGTCATTTGATTCTTCTGGAGATAAACGAATCGTCCCTTCATCAAATGAAAGGGAAGGGATCGTTACGGTATGCTCTATTTCAGGTCCAATCACGGCTTCACGATTGAACTGCTCATCTAAACGGACGGTTTGATAATTCTCCTCATAAAAAACCCAAAGAAGACTCAAACGCTCCACCTCCTCATCGGACAGCACCAACTGTCAGTTGTATCGAAAGAATTATTTTTTCTCATCTTTTTTCGTCTGAGAGGTTTTCTTATTTGAATCAGATTCTTTCTCTTTTTTCTCCTGATCGGCTTTTGACTGCTCTTGTTCAGCTGAATCATCTGTTTGGCTCGTTTCTGAGGAGTCATTGGTGCTTGTCTCCGTTGTTTCTTCTTCATATTTCGCCATTTCTTTAATGATTGGATCTAGCTGTTTTTGTTTTTCTTCAGCAGAAAGGCTGTCATCGTTTTGAATGTCATTACGGTAGGCGACAAGTGCTGTGAATATGTATCGGTCGTCCCCGAGTACCCTTGCTATATCAAGAGCTTCCTTGCTATTGCCTTGTCCAATGTGAATCCAGAAAAGGAAGTATTGCGGATCTGTCTGCAATGTATATGTTTCCGTGATTTCTTTTTTGTGCTGATCGAGTAATAGATTGCCTTGGTTCGTCTGCACATACGAAATGGCCAGTTCATATTGAAGAGAGACTGGCATTTGATCAGCTTTGTATTTTTCGAGCGTATCCACCACTTGGCTGTACTGTTTGTTGAGATAATATTTGTTTGCTTCCACATACGCTTCTTGTTTCGGCATGGCGAAAAAGAACGTGTAAATGGTATACACCAATGCAGGAATCAACAGGACCAGAAGACCAAGTCCAATATATCGTTCGAGCTTCCATTTCTTTTTTGGAATGGTTACCAGCGTCTTTTCTTTTGCTTCGATCGCTTTGATTTTTTGTTGAATCAAGGCGGACAATTCTTCAAGAGACTTTGTATCACTGATTTCCTTTGCCAGCTCGGATAATTTCAACGTATCATGATAAGCCAAATATTCTTGAAACTGATATTGATGGTCAACCACTCGAAGAATGACGGCTTTGACCTCTTTTAAGAGGCGATGCTCATCGGTTTCATATGGCGGGATGCTTTCTTTGACCCCGTAATGCAAAAATGCTGGCGCTAACCCTTGATGAAAAACAATGTTTTCAGGAGAAACAATAGGATGCAGCCGCTTCACATCGTGTTTGCACACTGCATCGACAAGCTGGTATGAAAAAATCCATTTGCTTTTTTCATCCTTTGCATGGATGAAACGAAATTCCTGATAGGCAGGAGGCGGTTGAATCGAAATGATGACCTCACCTTCGGTTAATTGAATGTCTTTTTTAAACGAAGGATTGATGTCTTTAATTGGCGCCGCTTCTAAACCGTCTAAGAGTTTAATTGTCTCTCTTTGAAAAATGAAGGTGTAAGTGCCTTCCTCTTTTTTCATGACTGCTTCTAATTGTTCTTCTAAATAGGAACTCTTTTTATCTGCCATTTACAAAAGTCCTTTCATAGTATTTCCAGCCTGTCTCCTGTGGTGATCCCACAGTCTGACAGCTTATATTCGCCTGAAAACACAGCTTTCTTATTAACTACACGCACCCATCCGCCTTCTCGCTTTGGCAGTGAGATTTGTTTGGCCTGCCAGGCGATATGAATGACTTGCTTAATATGTAAATAATTTGATAGTCTCAAATCAAACACACTGCCATCATAATTTTTTAAGTCGATGGTAATATCGATATACACAAATTTCCACCTCACAAAATAGAAAGAGCGCCGGCATCAACTGACAGACTCGGCGCTTTTTCTGCTTTTCACACTTAGAAAGGAAATCACTTTGATTAGCCGCGGATTTGGCTTGCGATGTCTTGGTCAGTGCTTTCAAGTGTATTTGCAGTTTGATCAAGCTGATTGCTGACATCTGTTAATAGATCAGACATTTTGATGAATGAAGGCTTTAGCTGTTCGTATTGATCAGCGAATGCTTCACTAGAAGCACCTTCCCACATTCCTTTAAGATCAGAGATCATTCTATTTAGACGATCAACTTGGTTTAACACTTCTTGACTTTCAACACCATATTGCTTAGCGGTCGCTCTTAGTTCTTCTGGGGTTACGCGAATAATTCCTGACATATTCCTCATTACCTCCCGTGCATAGCCGCCATATAATGGGCTAATCCACTTATTTTTTGACGTTATTATTATAAAAACAGAAATGATACACAGTCAAACAAATCTGTTTTTATTTTACAAAATGAGTCTATAGAATTACTGTTTTTTCGCTCTTTATCTAGTATTTAACATTTTATTGGTCATATATCCTTAATAAGCGTTGGGCAGATTCGATGAATCTTTTCGTCTATTGATTTTTTACTACGTTATTATTGTACTATTCTTTTTCATCCCCACTGACCTCCAGTGTACTCTCTTCTAGAGCTTTCTGTTTTTTAAGTTTATGGCATTTTTTTTATTGATTTACGCACCTGTTTTTCTTCATAATGTAAGTACGTGAAATATTCGAAAAAAGCAGGGGTTTTTATGACAAAAAAGACAGATCCGTTTAAGTATAGCCTTGATCGTTTAGAGGATGTGGCAGACCAAATTAGTGATGTGCTCAATTGCCCTATTACTATAGAAGATACTCATCATCGATTACTAGCCTATAGCACACACAATGATTTCACTGATCCCGCCAGAACTTCAACCATTATCTCCCGCCGTGTACCGGAAAAAGTCATTAATCGGCTTTGGAAGGACGGCATTATTCCTACACTCCTGAAAACAGATGAACCGCTTCGTGTCCCTCAAATTGCAGAGGTGGGTTTATCTAGCAGGGTCGCCATTTCGATATGGAAGGACCAAGAAGTGCTCGGATTTATTTGGGCAATTGAATCCGAGCAGCCTTTCTCAGATGAGGACATGGACCTGCTCAAAATGGCAGCACATGCCGTGAAAAACAAATTACTTAATTTACAAATTCGAAAAACGAAAACAGAGGAACGCAATCAGGAGCTTTTTTGGAAGATGCTCACAGGTCATATTCATGAAAAGGATGAGATACTTGATCTCTTTTTGAGGCTCGGCATAAGATGTCCGGATACGTATGCCATTATCATCTTTCGCCTACGTGACGAGCTCACAGAGGAAACGGAAAAGAAACTCTCCTATCTGCTTGAAACAACGCAGCAAGTGCAGGTGCTCTTAACGACTGTTGATTTTCACGAATTCATTATTCTTGTCTCACCAAAAACGGAACACCCGCTTCAGGATATCAAACAATTCACAAACAGCATGCTACAACAGCTGTCTGATCGGTATCACATCCATCACGTTCAAGCGGCCATTGGTGGAATTTACGACCATATCACGCATATACAGCCATCCTATAAAGAAGCACTTGCTGTATTAAAAACAAAAGAACGCTTTCCTGTTGAAACGGAGCGTTTAAACAGTTTTTCTGAACTTGGGATTTATCAATATTTAGATGTACTTGCTGAAAAGCGAAAGGGCTCGTCTTATTCCAGTTACTCTTTATCAAAGCTGGAGGATTACGACATAAGGCACCATTCCAACCTAGTTGAGACCCTGGAACGGTTTATTGATTGTGACAGCAACGCCAATATCGCCGCAAAGCAATTAAATATTCATATCAACACACTGAATTACAGGCTGAAGCGGATTACAGACATTGCAGAAATTGATTTAAAAAACATGAATGAGAAAATGACCATTTATCTTGATATGAAGCTAAAAAACGTCCATTTGTGAAATTTCACAAAGAGGCGTTTTTTAATTTTTTCATTCAACCGAAGAATTTTCTAAACTTTCAGGATACACTAGACATACAATATCAATAGATAAGCATAGGAGGAATAAACATGATCATCGGCATTCCGAAAGAGATTAAGAACAATGAAAACCGAGTGGCATTAACACCAGGAGCAGCTTCTCAATTGCTTTCTGCTGGACACCAGATTTTGATTGAAACAAACGCTGGTTCTGGAAGCGGATTCACTGATGACGATTATGTATCTGTTGGTGCAAAGATCCTTGATCAAGCGAAAGATGTGTGGGCATCTTCTGATATGATTATGAAGGTAAAAGAACCATTACCAGAAGAATATCCGTATTTTAGAGAAGGCCTTATCTTATTTACGTACCTGCATCTTGCGGCAGAGCCCTCCTTGGCTGAAGCATTAAAACAAAAAGGCGTGACAGCCATTGCTTATGAAACGGTAACAGATGGAAAATCACTTCCTCTATTAACGCCAATGTCTGAAGTGGCGGGCAGAATGGCCGCTCAGATTGGTGCCCAATTTTTAGAAAAGCCAAAAGGCGGGAAAGGCATTTTGCTCGCAGGCGTGCCAGGGGTATCAAGAGGTAAAGTCACCATTATAGGTGGCGGTGTTGTTGGAACAAATGCAGCGAAAATGGCCATCGGACTTGGTGCAGATGTAACACTCATTGATTTAAACGCGGAGCGATTACGTCAGCTGGACGATCAGTTTGGTCATCAAATGAAAACGTTGATGTCTAATCCTGTCAACATTGCAGATTCAGTGCGGGAGGCAGACCTTCTCATTTGTGCGGTTCTCATTCCAGGTGCCAAAGCACCGACCCTTGTAACAGAAGAAATGGTGAAACAAATGAAGCCTGGTTCTGTTATTGTCGATGTAGCCATTGACCAAGGCGGGATTGTAGAAACAGTCGATCATATCACAACACATGATCAGCCTACTTATGAAAAACACGGTATTTTACATTATGCTGTCGCCAATATGCCAGGCGCAGTTCCGAGAACATCGACTGTTGCTTTAACAAATGTCACCGTTCCTTATGCACTGCAAATTGCAAATAAAGGTGCTATAAAAGCCATTAAAGAAAACAATGCGATCGCAGCAGGCGTCAATGTGATGAACGGACATATCACCTATGAAGCCGTCGCTCGTGATCTCGGCTATGAATATGTGCCTGTCAGTAAAGTCCTTGATACATCTTCTATGACTGAAGCTTAATATCCTAGCCCGCCCTTTTCAGGAGCGGGCTTTATTGTTAACCTGAAATAAAAAAAAGTTGACAAAAGACCTTCTTCCCCTTAATCTATTTGTACAGATAAGACAGGGGGAAACATCATGCAAAAGAAGACAAGAACGGCTGACTTTGTGCTAGTCGGAATGTTTGCTGCACTGATGGCTATAGGAGCCAATATTACATCAATCGTACCGTTTTTACAGGTCGGCGGTATCCCGCTCACCATGCAGCCGTTTTTTTGTGTGCTTGCTGGTCTTTTGCTAGGCAGACGTCTTGGTGCATTAGCCATGATTGTCTATGCCTTAGTTGGAATGGCTGGCGCACCTGTATTCGCACAATTCTCTGCGGGCCTTGGTGTCATTTTAGGTAAAAGCGGCGGCTTTGTGTTATCGTACATTCCTGCTGCCTGGCTTGCCGGATTCATTCTTGAAAAGAGACAACACCCTGGCTTTGGCCGCTTTTTGCTTGCAGCCATTGCTGGCACGACTGTGATGTATGTGGTCGGAACAACCTATATGTACATCGCGTTAAATGTTTGGTTACATGCACCAATCTCTTATCAAACAACGTGGTTCTTCATGATCTGGTTTATGGTCAAAGACTACGCTTTGACGATTGTCCTTGCCATGCTGGCACCTAAAATTTATCGTTCTGTTTCAAAAGCCACATCCTTTCGAAAAGAACAAACAGTCTCTTAAAGATCAAAAAAGGTTCCTTCATATAGAGGAACCTTTTCATATTATAGGATAATTGCCGCAAGCCAGCCGAACACAACAAGCGGGATATTATAGTAGATAAATGTTGGGACACATGTACCCCAAATGTGGTGATGCTGTCCATCCATATTCAGCCCAGATGTCGGTCCAAGGGTACTGTCACTTGCAGGTGACCCTGCATCTCCTACAGCCGCAGCTGAACCAATAATTGCAATGGTTGCCATTGGGCTAAACCCTAAGTGTAAACAAAGTGGAACAAAGATGGTCGTAATAATCGGAATCGTTGCAAATGATGACCCGATGCCCATTGTGACTAACAGGCCAACTAGCAGCATCAAAATGGCTGCTAAGCTTTGGTTGTTTCCGATAAATTGAGAAGATGCCTTGACGAGAGATTCAATATCTCCCGTTTTCGTTAACACATTGGCAAATCCAGCTGCGACAAGCATGACAAAGCCGATAAATGCCATCATGTTCATTCCAGATGTAATCAGCTCGTCTGCTTCATCACGTTTCATCATGCCGGTTACAAACAAGACAAGCAATCCTGCAAGTGCACCGAAAATCATTCCTTCTACTCCCAGGCTTTGAGAGAGATATAGCTGGACAATTAATGAAACAAGGATAGCAAGTACAGCATAGAGCAGACTTTTCTTCGTATACGCTGATTTTTCTACATCCGTAATGTCACGATCCTCATATACTTTTGGCTTACGATACACCAAAAGTGAAACGATCAATCCGAGAACCATGCCACCTACAGGAATCAGCATCGCATATGGAATATCGGCTAAGTTCACTGTCAAACCAGCTTCCTTCATATTGTCACGAAGCATCCCGTGGAAAATCTGACCAAAACCGACCGGAAGTAATATATATGGTGCAGTGAGTCCGAAGGTAATAACACACGCCAGCAGTCTGCGGTCGATTTGAAGCTCATTAAACACCTTTAATAATGGCGGGATTAAGACCGGAATAAAAGCAATATGAACAGGAACGACGTTTTGAGAAAAACAAGATACGATCAAAATGACCAGAATAATGAGCACTTTTGATAATGTTTTTCTTCTTGAATCGCCTTCTTTTCCTAGAAGCTTTACTGCTCCTTCGACCATGGCATCAGGAAGACCCGTTTTGGTCAGCGCCGCTGCAAATGCCCCTAAAAGAGCGTAACTAATTGCCACTGTCGCATTTCCGCCAAGTCCGTCAGTAAAGGCTTCAACTGTTCCTCCTAGACCTAATCCACCTGCAAGTCCACCCGCTAAAGCGCCAAGTGCCAGCGCAATCACGACATTGACTCGAAGCAAGCTCAATACCAACATTAAAACAACCGCTAAAACAACTGCATTCATGGTGAAACCCCCGAAATCCTTTAGTTTACTAATGTAGTAGATAATTAAAGTACCAACGTATGTTACCATACAAAATTTACTTCGTCAAATGGCGTATGTCCTATATAAAAAGCTCTGCCGTCTGGCAGAGCTTCAGTCTTTATTTCTTTGCTTCAAATCGTTCTACAAATGTCGCTATTGATCTCACCATCACGCCTGTTGCTCCTGTTGGCCCAAAGCATGAAGGTTTTTCTGTCGTGGCTGTTCCTGCAATATCTAAGTGAACCCAAGGGGTGTCTTCAGCGAATTCCCCAATAAATGCACCTGCCATGATCGCATGACCATCACGGCCTGGTGAGTTATTGAGGTCAGCCATTTTGCTGTTTCGCACTCGCTTTTTATCTTTTTCAGTGATTGGCAGCTGCCAAATCATTTCACCACATTCTTCTGATGCTTCTTTAAACTGTCCATACAGTTCATCATTATTGGTCATCACGCCTGTTATCTCATTCCCAAGTGCTACAATGACACCGCCTGTTAATGTCGCCACGTCCACAAGTACAGAGGCACCATGCTGTTTCGCATATGTCACACCATCTGCTAAAACAAGACGTCCTTCTGCATCCGTGTTGAGCACTTCGATTGTTTTACCGCTCAATGACACAATCACATCATCTGGCTTCATGGCGTCTGCTGAAATCATATTATCTGTTGACGCAATAACAGCAATCACATTTTGCTCTGGACGAAGTTCACCGATAATTTCCATTGCGCCTAAAACAGAAGCTGATCCGCCCATATCTGTTTTCATGCCGACCATACTTGCTCTTGGCTTTAATGAATATCCGCCTGTATCATACGTAATGCCTTTCCCAACAAGCCCAATGACGTCTGTCCATTCTTCCTTGCCTTGATATTTCAATACAATCAGCTTTGGTGGTTCCGTCGAGCCTCTATTGACGGCTAAAATACCACCCATCCCGAGCTCTTCCATTTGTTCTTTATCTAAAATTTCAATCTCGAATTCATATTTATAAGCAAGCTCTGCCGCATAGGAAGCAAGGTCAGAGGACGTGAGCATGTTCGGCGGCATATTCACAAGGGTACGAGCCGAATTGACGGATTGTCCGTAGACTTCGCCTACTTTCAGACTAGCCTGAATTTCAGCCGTATCATGATCTGTCGTAGCATAGACAAACTCGATAAAGCGATCGGGTTCATTCGTTTTATGTTTAAAATCTTGTAATTCATATGTAGCTAAGAGGCAGCTTTCAGAAAGGGCATGGGCTGCATCTTGAACAGGCAGATCCTTTCCTATGAACGTATCAAGCAAGACCGAAACCGCTTGCTTTTTATCTTGATGAAGCTTTTTAAATAAATGTGCAAAGACTTCTTTTGCCTCTTCAAACGTATAATCTGATTCCTTCCCAAGACCGACAAAATAAATGCGTTTAATGCCTGTTTCAGGGGATGGGAAAAATTTCGAAAGCTGATTTCGTTTGGAAGAAATATCGCCTTCTTTTAATAATTCAGTGATTCTTCCTCCATGTAATTCATCCATTTCTTTTGCTTTTCCTGATAATTGGCTCTTTTGAAAAAGTCCGATGGCCAGTGTATCTTTATGTTGCAACTCATTTGTTGAGAAAAACATTATCACACGCTCCTTCAATGAACTCCATATTTCACATTGGAACTTCCATTATATCAAAATTTGCGTACCTATACGATCATTGCCAGCCTGTCTTCTCTTCATGAACATTTATATTTTGACTCACGGAAGGGCATGATGAAAACGTGACGGCCTTCGATAGCCGCCTGTTCATGTTCTCCTCGTTCTCCTCGTTCTCCACTTCTACTTTCTTTAATGTTATAATAAACATGGACTTGGCAACAGTTCTTACTGCCATCATTTTTTATCTTACTAGGGTTAACACTTCATTTTTTCACACGATTTTTCTTAAAGAGAGGATGTTTCTTGTTCATGAGCGTACTGACGAATTTTCCGCTGCTTGCCAGTCTTGCAGCCATCTTTTTTGCACAATTTGTAAAAGTACCTATTCAATTTATCATTTCTAGACGCCTAGATTGGTCGCTCATCACAAGCACAGGCGGAATGCCAAGTTCACACTCCGCAGCAGTAACAGCACTCTCAACAGCAGTTGCTTTAGAGCACGGGCTAGGAACATCTATTTTTGCCATTTCCGCCATCTTTGCTATTATTACAATGTTTGATGCGACAGGTGTTCGCAGACAGGCAGGAGAACAGGCAACTGTCCTAAACAAACTGGTCACGGATTTTAACCGGTTTGTTGCCGAGGCAAAGAACTTCCCAAATGCGGAAGAAAAAGAGAAGCAAAAGAAATTGAAAGAGCTTCTTGGGCATAAGCCGATTGAGGTTTTCTTCGGTGGCCTAACTGGAATCTTGCTCACACTCATCTTAGACTATTACTTCATGTAGAAACGAAAAAGCTTTGGACCTTTTGAGATCCAAAGCTTTTTTATTCTTTATTGGCTTGAAACTGCTGCCGGAACACTTGCATCGATTCTGCTTCATTCAGCTGATTTAAGTCTTTTTCCGTTAGCCTTCCTTCTCCCTTTTTAATCACATACACGTCCAGCACTTTTTTACCCCATTCTCTATACACATCATCAACCGTTTCATAATATAAATCCAGTTTATGACCTTTAATCGCTTTACCGGTATCTGCGACCACTCCATAGCCATAGTTTGGGATAAACAGGACAGTTCCAATCGGAAAGACAGATGGGTCCGCTGCCACGGTTGAATATAAATCACGTTTTACTTTGACGCCTGAATATGTAATGCCATATGCATGGTGTTCCTTCGTCTTACCTGTTGATTCTACACCCGCTGTATAGCCTGTGGCGACAACCTTTTGCTTCGGATAATCATTCCAATTAAATGCTTCTTCGAGAGACACCGCTCGCAAGTCGTCACTTTTAACCGCCATCGTTTGCCTTTTTGGATGTTGAAAAAAAGAAGATACTTGCTTGCCCGCATTGGTCTTTTTCACCCATGTTGCTAAGTCGCTTGCTTCTACGCCAGATATGCCCGTAAAGCTCGTCATCAAAGCAAGCATAAATAGGGCTGTCATGAACAATCGTTTCATCCATGTTTTCATTTCTATTTGTCACTCCTCTACCCATCTATTTGTTTCCAAACCAAATGGAATCTATGCAAAGGAGAAACAAAAAACCCACTTGCGTGTAAACAAGTGAGTTAAAACATTTGATAACCTCTTTTTCGAAGTGCCTTGATGACAAAGCCTGAGGCAATGGCACCAATTAAACCGCTTAATAAAATGATGATATCTGCCGCAGCGAGTGAGACGATGCGGTCTCCTATCCCTGAAAAAGCGATACCTGGTTCTCTTATATAAGCGATCATCTTTTGATTATTGATAATGAAAAGGCATACAATTGGATATAAAATCGCCATAATCCATGACATTCTCAGCAGCATATTCAGCAAAAATCCAATGCCGAAGAATAACACGAAAAATAAAATAACTGAAATGATAACGACTGGTAAACTGATCACTTCATCTCCACCCCCAAATATCCCATCATTAGTTTAACTTGGAAAGAGAGATGAAGTCAATCAATGGAAAAAGCAGTGAGATTAATGCTGCTCTCCTGTCCCCTTACATTCCTCACATGTTTCTGATCCGCCGAGCAATAACTGAAAATATCCTTTACCTGAACAATATTGACAGGTTGCTTTTTTTTCTTTTGCTTGTGCATTCATATTGCCCACTCCTTAATCTAAATTTTCTGATAATTCATCATAACATATTTTTCTGTCCAGTACCAAGTGAGAAAATATTCCGTATAACATAAAAAAACGTGTATCACGAAGATACACGTTTTCGTCTATTGGTGTTTAGAAGAACTTGAACTTTCCTTTTTTCAGAACAAGTCCAGGTCCGCCAACCATGAATAAAGAACGGTTGTCGATGATTTTCTTCATTGCAGAAGCTTTTGTTCCTTGAAGTTTTTTACCAAACGCAACACCTACAGCGTCGTGTTCACCAAGAGAAGCAACTGTTCCTTTGATGTCTGGCTTAAAGCTTTCAAGCGTACCGCCTTTTATTAGTGCTGCAAGGTTTTTCGCTACTGTCTCACCTTGCTGCATTGCAATTTGTGCAGTTGGTGGGTATGGACGGTTAATTTCTTCATTGATGATTAATGAACAGTCACCAATGATGAACACATCCTCATTTTCTGGTACACGAAGATCTGGAGATACTTTTACGCGGCCGCGCATGTTTTCAAAACCAGCTTCTTCAACGATTGGGTTACCACGTACACCTGCAGCCCAAACAACTGTTGCTGCTTTGATTTCTTCTGTATCATCGTCTTTTCCAACAATGATGCCTTCAGGCGTACATTCTTTGATCGCTGTACCGATTTTGAACTCAACACCTTTACCTTGAAGGTAGTTCATTGCATAATCAATTAATTCCGGATCAAACCCTGGAAGAGCTGTTGGTGCAGCTTCTACACAGATAATACGCACGTCTTTTTGATCAATATCATACTCTTTGCAAAGCTCAGGCACACGGTTACCAAGCTCACCAAGGAACTCAATACCTGTAAAGCCCGCACCGCCAACAACGATGGTTAGACGCTCTGGACGCTTTTCAGCTTCATTATTGTACGTCGCAAATTGAAGCTCAATGTGCTCACGAAGCTGCCGAGCAGAGTTGATGTTAGAGATTGAGAATGCATGTTCTTTCAGTCCTGCAATACCAAATGTTTCAGGAACAGCACCAAGCGCTACAACAAGATAGTCATAAGAAAGTTCCCCATCTGATGTCACAACTTTCTTTGCTTCCTTATCAATGCTCTCAACTGTCGCTTGAACAAAATTGACACGGGAACTGTTAATCACATCTTTGATTTGATAACGACAACGGTCATGATGAAGTGTACCTGCACTTGCTTCATGTAGCCATGTTGTTTCGTAATGATAATTATGCTTGTTCACAAGAGTAATGTCCGCATCATTTGTGCCAAGCTGCTTTGTTAATCTTGTTACAGTCATTAATCCGCCATAACCTGCACCTAATACAACGATTTTCGGTTTATTCACTGGAATCACATCCACCTTTTTTAAATTTGCTGTAAAACGGATGAAGAATTACATATCGTTATTCTCAACCGCTTTGCGGCATTTTATGAAATTTAAACAAAAAAATAAGTATGTGAAAATCTGAACTTTCACCTACAAAAAACGAAAGCATTTGACCGTATCCGACAAAAATTCATAAAAAATTAATAATTAGTTCCCTAAACAATAATAGCGAGTTCTGCTCCTTTTTTCAAGGCTTTAAACTGAAAATCCTTATGATAAACGGTCTTTCTCACTTTTTTCTCTTTTTCATAGCACCGACATCAAAAAACGACAAGTTTTTCAAAACAAGTCAAACGACGATATGTGGTATGATATGATATAGTGATAACAATTTTCATTTGGGAGGATTAAGGAATGCAAGAAGATTCTAAGGTATATGACATTACCGTTATCGGGGGCGGCCCAGTTGGATTGTTTACTGCGTTTTACGGAGGCATGAGACAGGCAAGTGTGAAAATCATTGAAAGCCTTCCTCAGCTTGGCGGTCAACTATCTGCTCTTTACCCTGAAAAATACATTTATGATGTGGCTGGTTTCCCAAAAATCCGCGCACAAGAATTAGTTGATAATTTAAAGGAACAAATGGATAAATTTGATCAAACCATTTGCTTAGAGCAAGCAGTGGAAACGGTTGAAAAACAAGCAGACGGTATCTTCAAACTCGTCACAAATCAAGAGGTTCATTATTCTAAAACGATCATCATTACAGCTGGTAACGGTGCATTCCAACCGAGAAAGCTTGAACTTGACGCAGCAGAATCATTTGAAGGAAGCAACCTGCATTACTTCATCAATGATTTGAACCAATTTGCTGGCAGACGTGTCGCTGTTCTTGGCGGCGGAGACTCTGCGGTGGACTGGGCACTGATGCTTGAGCCAATCGCAAAAGAAGTATCCATCATTCACCGCCGTGACAAATTCCGTGCACATGAGCACAGTGTAGAAAACTTGCACAACTCGAAAGTCAATGTGCTGACACCATTTGTCCCAACTGAGCTCATCGGTGAAGACCGCATTGAACAAATTGTGCTTGAAGAAGTCAAAGGTGATAAAAAACAAGTGCTTGATGTGGACGATGTGATCGTTAACTTTGGTTTTGTTTCCTCCCTTGGACCAATCAAACAATGGGGTCTTGAAATCGAAAAGAACTCTATCGTGGTCAAATCCACAATGGAAACAAACATCGAAGGCTTCTATGCGGCAGGGGACATTTGTACGTATGAAGGAAAAGTCAAATTGATCGCAAGCGGATTTGGTGAAGCACCAACTGCTGTGAACAACGCAAAAGCGTACATGGACCCGAAAGCCCGTGTACAGCCACTTCATTCCACAAGCTTATTTGAAAACAAATAAGAACGGATCAAAAAAAGGAGTTCCATCTGCGGAACTCCTTTTTTGTTTATTTAAAAATCCCAATATAGGCATTCGCCATTCCAAGTACCATTGCAGCAAGCAGCACCACAACAATCCCCGCCACAACCAAAATCACCCGATCCTTCACACGTTCCTTTTTCGGAAGCGGCTTGTCTATCCCGCAAGATGGACACGTTTTTGAACGATACGGAATCAGTTCATGACAGTTCCTGCAATTGATTTGTTCACTCAAACCTCAGCAACCTCTTTTCTGATGACAGTTTATGTTTGGTTCTCATGATACTCTTTTCGAGTGGAAATAGCCAGATGTGAGGACAAGCTGTAACAAAATTGAGCGATTTATCAATTGTTTAAGAAGGAATCGAATCAATGAAGGTTTGATCTGTTCAACCGATATAGAAAGTAGAAGATCATAATGAAGGATAGGTGGAAAGATGATAAAGCGTTTCATGATTAGTTTGAGCTTGTTACTGATGATTGGCGGCTCAGTTGAACTGTTTGCAAAAGACTTTAACAAACGTGATGCTGAATTCGCTGCAGGATTGAATATTGATTATGATCAATTAGAACCTTTTTTAAAACATGTGTCCACTTCGATTTTGGATTCTGGTTTGAGTGATCAAGAAATGAAACAGATACATACTGTAGTGAAAAACATGCAAAAAGACAATCAAACGAAGGAAATTGGTACGTTTGAAGTGGTATATCGCGGAGAACCAGCAAAGATTCGAGTTGAGGCGGAAGTCCATGTGGAAGATGTCAATAAAGAGGTCGAGATTTATTTATCTAGTACAAATGAATTGGTTTATATCCTCGATAAAGAGCTTTTAAAAATAGAAGAAGAAATATGAGAAGAAGACGCTGGATGAGCGTCTCTTTTTTATTTTTTCCATCTTCAACATCACATGCTATCATATTGCAAAAACGAATTTCTATTCATTGATCCCTTTCTATTGACCCTCACGTAACGTCATACTTTATCGTGAATATCACAAGGAGATGTGTTGAATATGAAAGTAAAAGAAGTCGTTGAATTGTTTGATATTAGTATTCGTACGCTTCATCATTACGATCAAATTGGTTTGTTGACCCCAAAAGAAGTCACGGATGCTGGTTACCGGCTCTATTCAGAAGAAAACCTTGAAACACTACTGCAAATATTATTTTTCAGAGAACTGGGATTTAACTTAAAGGAAATAAAAAAAATCATAAACAATCCTTCATTTGATAAACATGAAGCATTTATCTTACAACGAAAAATGTTGATGGAGAAACGAAATAAGCTTGATAAAATGATTGAAAATATTGATAAGACATTAAAACATATAACGGGAGAAATTCACCTGACAAATAAAGAGAGGTTTGAGGGAATGAACATGAAATTCAATGAATATGAAGAAGAAGCTCGCTATCGCTGGGGGAATGATTCCATTGATAACGTGAACTTCAAATTAAGTCGATTGTCCACAGAGGAACAACATGATTTATCTGGGAGATGGGATAGGATTTTTCATAACCTAGCGTCCCTGCGCAATCGCACTCCTCAATCCAAAGAGGTACAAGCCGCCATCAAAGAATGGTATGACTTTTTAAATGATAACTTCAGTCAATACTCCCTGAAGTCATTTTATGGATTAGGTCAACTCTATATTCAAGATGAACGTTTCACAAAAAATATAGATCAATATGGCGAGGGCTTGGCTTCATTCATGAGTGAAGCGATGAAAGTCTTTGCTGTTCAACAGAAAAGAGGTCACATCAATGAACATTATGATTGAGGATACAATCGACCAATACGAAAAGTTGTTTTCGTTGAAAGAAAATAAAGAACATTTTTTTCGATACAACATGATGAAACCTTTTGAAAAGATGTGGAATATGATAAATGTTCCGTTAAAAGCTAAACAGCCCAATGGCTATGATGTCATCTTAGCAACCAATATGCTTGGCTACCTTGATGTATCAGATTCACAAACTGGGAGAAAGGCATTACAAAAACTACAAGAAATCCAAGCTCTCCAAACGGCAAATACCGCCTTGAATCAATGTAGGAATTTTATTAAAAAACATAACCTCCATATAAATGCTGATGAATTGAGATTGGGTCTATATATAGCTGATCCGAAAAAACTTGAACAACAAAAAGGGTATTGTGGCTTTGGAGGAATTCCAGGATTTATCCAAGTATCAATTTATTCAAACTCTTATAACATCCCACGTATCCCTGCTCTCATAGCACATGAATTCCATCATAATATTCGCTTTTCATATTTTGAATGGGATTACGGAAACGTGACAGTTGGAGATTATTTAATTATAGAAGGATTAGCTGAATCATTTGCAAAAGAACTTTATGGTGAACGCATGTTAGGACCTTGGGTCACTTCATTTGATAAACAGGACTTAGAATATTCAAAAGAAGTGATGAAAGACGCTTTATACACCAAAGGGTTTGCCGAGGTCAGTAGTTATATGTTTGGTGATACCATAGCAAAAGAACAAGGCTATAAGCCTGTCGGATTATCCCCTTTTGCAGGATATGCAGTAGGCTATCAAGCTGTACAATCTTTCATGAAATTGAATAATCTAGGGATTGCAGAAGCGACATTATTGAACACAGATGACATCATTAGAAATTGTGGACTCTTTTCTAAATAACTGTTTAATGATGAGAAGGAATTACAATGCGGATGCGGCTCTTTTTTCCGAATATCGAGAAATACAGGTACGCCGGAAGATTGTTAAAAGAGAACACCTAATTATTATAAAACCAGTTAAGCTCCGCGAATTTGATTCGTGGAGCTTTTTGTTGTTCAAAAAAGACGCCAAATATAATTGGCGTCTTAACAGATTTTTTCATAATCGTAAATTTTACGTATTCCTTGTTTTAAAGCTATTAATAAACGTCTCCCCATCCTGCTCGGTCTTAACGATTAGTTTGGCACTTTCACTGATGCGTTGCGCGAGTGCTTTTTGGGCTTTTCCTTTAAAGCTATATAAAAGAGCTGAATATACTTCATTTAGTTCTGTCTGTAGTGTACTCATTTCCATTTTTGTTTTAAGATTCTTTTGCACAACTTGTAGTTTAGAGTTTGTTGTTTGTGTCATATCAACCTTTAACATTTGAAGTTGCATCTTCTTACGCATTGGGTCATCTTTATGCTCTAACAGGTCATTTAATGTTTGCATGATTTATGCCTCCTATAATCTCAACCATTTAGCCAGCATTTGATCTTTTTTCTCGAAATCATTTGCAATTTTATCTAAGAACCCGCCTATTTCTTCAAGATCTGAGATTGCTAATTGTATTGAATCTATGAATGATTGTTCGGCATATATATCGTAAAAAATAGGACCCTTATCAAAAGATTGGTACAGATCTTCTATTGTATTAGAAACATCTTGAGCGTTAAGTTGATCATATAATCCACTCCCGACTTGACCCAAAAATTCAGTCTGAAGTTCAGACACTTTTTCATCGTGTTCTTGATAGGCGTTTTGGGCTTCTTTTTTTATTTTTCTCAGTTCTTGAATCATTGTTTCAATCTTTTCTGCCAGTTTTTTTGCGCTTTTAGGGTTTACTTTTATTTCCTCTCCTCCACCAATTACACCAGCGGGCAACATGGCGTCCAGATTTTTATCATATACTAGTTTTTTGCCATCTATATTTTTAACTTGACCATTTTCATCGAAAATAAAATTAGCTTCATTTAGTCCATGTGAATCTGGATTTTGTAAAATAACAGTACTTATAAAATAGGCAAGATTTTTCTCAATTTGGTCTCCTAATGAACCATTCAACCTTTGATTTCGATTGAATCTCGACAAGGAAGGCTCTTTTGTGTATATTGTAGTCCCATTATGACGTTCATACTCATTCCAATAACCAGCACCGACCATATCATCAGGATTGATGATAGACCTTACGTATGGATCGTACAATCCATCGTTTATTTCTTTTTGTTTTTCACTTGTGTGTAGTTTAACGATTGAAGGGCTGTTAAATGCGACAGCATAAATATCATTATTTACCGCACTGTACTCAGCTTCTGCACCACCTAAAGAATGACCAGTTGTCGAAACAATGGTCGATGTTCCATTATATTTCCTTTTAATCTCCTTCACGAGCTGATCTGCTTGATCGATTTGAGATGTTTTAGTAATCAGTTTATAATTTCCTGTAGTGAGCATTGCATCTTGTGAAGGAGTTCCATTATACTTTCCTAGCGTTTTAGATGTATCTTTTGTATCTTTTTTAACGATGTAGTGAGACTCCTTTTTTGGATCACTTCCCAGAACAATGTTACTACCATCAGCTTTTACACCATCGGTGATTGGGTCTTTTCCAAGATCTGTTCCAGCAAAAGATACGACAACATTTTCTGGATTCTTCGACTTAATCCACTTACCATTTTCCGACTTTTTCGCTTGTGATAATACAACTGCATCCAAACCAGTATCTACGTCAGTCTTTATTTTCTCAACGTACCAATAAGTTGAATTTGTTTTGGAAGAATTAATTCGAAAATATTCGTTATTCTGTAATTTTCGCTTAAGATAATTATAATTATAGGCTCTTTGACTCAATCTAAAATATGTTTCATCTGTAAGGCTAGAAGTACTAATTTGTTTACTCAATATTTGCAGCACCTTTCATGTCATGTAAATATAGAAGGGAAAGGGATGATCTTTTGAAAAAAAACCTTATTATTCTATTATTGTTAATTATAACTTTTGGAGGACTGATTATGAAGCATCAATATGATGTCAATAAAGAAGAAAATGAAATTTTTGAAAAAGCAAAAAGTAAAATGACGGAATACCTTAAAAGTGAATACAAAGGTATTCAGGAAATTTCTTATTACGATGACTATTTTATTGATCCAACTGGAGGAGTGACTGTGGAGGGTTATCTTAATGGCGATAAAACAAAAAAATTTGATGGTCTATATGATCCTGTTAATGATAAAATAGGAAGCTCTTCTGTTGATGCAGAAGAAAAGTTCTAAAATGATTCACACGAAGCACTAATTCTCAATTGAGTGTATGTTGGGTAAATTAAACTCAAACTTCTTATTACATAACTCGCAAGAATAATATTACCTAATATATTTAGAATGGCAAAGTTGTAGTAATGAAAAATAGACATCTATTTAAAACAACAAAAAACCTCCACGAATAGCTCATTTATTCGTGGAGGTTCATCATATTAGACGCTCTTTCTTAACACTCTTCCGGCGTACCGGTATTCGTCGCCGTTCTAAAAGAAGAACCACACCCACATGACGCAATCGCGTTCGGATTGTCAATCGTGAAACCGCCGCCCATTAGTGATTGTTTGAAATCAATGATGGTGCCGTTCATGATATCAAGGCTTTCGGAGTCGACAAGGACCTTGATGCCGTGCTGTTCGAACTGCGTGTCTTTCTCTGAAACTTCATGGTCAAAGCCCATGCCGTATGAAAGTCCGCTGCAGCCGCCGCCTTTTACGCCCACTCGAAGGAACGCGTTTTCTTCTTCATGTTCTTTCATCATATCTTTAATCTGCAATGCAGCAGCTTCTGTAATCGTTACTGGTGTACTCATGATCATCCCTCCTTTTGACTGGATGTTTCTTTTCAATTATAAACGTGATGATGCCTTTTCTCAAATAAATGGTTTAGAGATAAAATGTGCCGTCACAAATCGTTTCAGCAGGCCCTGTCATCAGCACATGGTCATTGTCTTTCCAGCGAATGATGAGGTCTCCGCCAGCTAGATGAACCGTCATGTCCGTTTCTTTTTTCGCATGTCCATTCACAATCGTTGATACAGCCGCAGCACACGCTCCTGTTCCGCACGCTTGCGTAATCCCTGAACCTCTTTCCCACACGCGAAAATGCAGTTCCGTTTCACTGACGCGTTCAACAAATTCTACATTGACGCCTTCTGGAAACATGCCATGCTTTTCAATGATGGGTCCAAGTGATTCAAGCGGAGCCTGTTCAATGTCTTCTAAATAGAAAACGATGTGAGGGTTCCCCATTGAAACGGCCGTTCCATGTAATGTCGCCGTGCCAAAATCAAGTGCCTCATTGATGGTTGTGCTAGCCGGTTCACCAAGCATCGGCATCGCTTCTTTTTCAAAACGTGGTTTTCCCATATCTACTGTGACTAGATGAACATGACCATCCTTGACATGAACAGTGGCTTCAACGAGTCCTGACAATGTCTCAATTTGGAACGTCGTGTCTGTCACCATCTGATGCTCATACACATATTTCGCCACGCAGCGAAGCCCGTTGCCACAGTTTTTCCCCTCTGATCCATCATTGTTGAAAATACGCATCTTCACAGGTGCAACCTCTGATGGGCAAATGAGGATCATTCCGTCAGAACCGATTCCTGTATAAACAGAAGAAACGCGGGTCGCTATCTCTGACAGTTGCTCCTCTGGAAGCTGTTCCTTCATCTGATTGACGTATATATAATTATTTCCTAGTCCGTGCATTTTCGTGAATTGAAATGATGTCATGAGCGTCCTCCAAAAATGTTGTTTCTTTATAGTATAAAAGGAGTCGATTCAGGAGACAATCTTATCATCCCCCGTTTTTCATACATAGAAGCTCTTTGCTGCCATGGCAAAGGGCTTTTATTATGCATATGCCTCTTTTTCTCTCGTGTGATGCTTCATTTTGATGATATTTTATTAGCATAACATATTGAATGCGCTTTCTACATTTTCTCCTGAAAAATGGAAACTGAATATATGAAAAAAAATGCACCTCATGACCTATGTGGTGCATTTAAAACATGTCGTTTTCCTCTATAAAAGCATAAATACGCTCGACTAGCTGCTCTGCATTTTCTCCTGAAACAAATTCTCCATTCACAAGCGCAAATGGGGAGTCCATGCATTTGCCGCAGTAGCTTAAACAGCCGTATTCCATGACATCTAGGTTTGGGTCTTTTTCAAGCTTCTCTTTTGCTTCTTGAGACCCTTGTGCAAGATTACTTACACAAAATTCGATCAGTGGAAACACTGTGCTTCACCTCACATTTGCCTTACCATCCTACCGAAATTCCTTCTATTAGTCAAAACATGAGCATCAAATAAATCGTTACGCCTATTCCTCGTAAAATGTTTTACTATTTAGGACTAACTAATGAATATGTAGGTTATTTTGAAACAATTATTGTGGTTTCACAGTAAATTCGATATAATTTTATTTGGTATTTTAACTTAAAGTTTTTTAGTATAAGTGTTTTTCAATGTCTAGGGGGAAAAGGAGAATCGTCATGAAAAATTTAGTCTTGATCGGCGGAGGTTACGGGAATATGCGGGTTCTCCACCGCTTATTGCCAAATCAATTACCTGATGATGTCACTATCACATTAATTGATCGAAATCCTTACCACTGTTTAAAAACAGAATATTATGCACTTGCTGCTGGAACGATCTCTGATCATCACATTCGAGTATCTTTTCCAGAGCATCCGAAGCTGGATATTCAATACGGGGAAGTAGAAAAAATTGATCTTGAAAACAAACAGATCTTATTCAGCGACCGAGAACCTATTTCATATGATGATACGGTGATTGGACTCGGCTGTGAGGACAAGTATCATAATGTCCCAGGTGCGAAAGAGCATACATACAGCATTCAAACCATTGATCAGTCAAGGCTTGCGTATAACAAATTAAACAATTTAAGTGCTGGCGCAACGGTTGGTATTGTCGGTGCTGGACTAAGCGGGGTAGAGCTAGCCAGTGAACTGCGAGAAAGCCGATCTGATTTAAACATTATTCTTTTTGACCGAGGAGAGCTGATTCTATCAAGCTTCCCAAAAAGATTAAGTTTATATGTACAAAAATGGTTCGAAGAAAATGATGTGAAGATCATTAACTGTGCCAATATTACGAAGGTTGAAGAAGGGGTTGTTTACAACCATGACGATGCGATTGAAGCAGATGCCATTGTGTGGACAGCAGGAATTCAGCCAAGTAAAGTGGTTCGAGATATGGATGTTGAAAAAGACGCACAAGGCCGTGTCGTCTTAACTCCTCATCACAATCTCCCTGGAGATGAGCATGTATATGTCGTAGGTGACTGCGCAAGCTTGCCGCACGCCCCAAGTGCACAGCTAGCCGAGGCACAGGCAGAACAAATTGTTCAATCCCTGCAAAAACGCTGGAAAAACGAGCCGCTTCCTGAAGCTTACCCGCAGTTTAAGCTAAAAGGGGTACTCGGCTCTTTAGGAAAAAAAGCTGGCTTTGGCTTAGTAGCAGATCGTCCGCTTGTTGGCCGTGTTCCACGACTCTTAAAATCCGGGCTTCTTTGGATGTACAAACATCATAATGGCTAAACTTTTGTGAATTTTTTCTCAAAGCTCCTTCCAAGCGAAGGAGCTTTTTCTATGAAACGGCATATGCCGGTCGATGGGTTCTTTTGATCGGAGCAAGAGCAAGAATACAGTCTTTACGAAAAGTTCTCATGGTTTTCTTCGATAAACAATACGCTTGTATGAGCTGGTCCGTTTTACGGTGTACAATGATTTTTCGTTTCGTGCATTCTCCGTTTTTTTTCATATAAATCATATCAATTGGTATTTGCTGATGAAGAGATTGGTTCAGTAAATAATTCATGATGCTCACGCTCCTTTCATTTTATTATAAACGAACAAGCGTTCTTTTTTCAACACAAAAAGGAACGTTTGTTCTATTTATTTTCTCAAAAAAAGAACAGCTTATTCACTGCTCTCTTTGTACCCGTATTTCTCCATTTCTTGATAAATGTCTTTTAATTTCGGATTGCCTTCTCCAACAATTTGATCCTCCACTAGGACAAGCGGATAAAAGAATTCATCATCAAGAATTCGTTCAGACCATTCTTTTTGGCGTTCATTTTCTGGCGGGTGCTCAATATCAATATATGTGATGCGAAACGGCTGATTCGGATATTTTCGTTTTAATGCTGCATCTAACCACTCAAATGTCTCTTTTGACGAAGGCATATTTACGCAGCTAGCGCACAGTACATCTCTTCCATATACATAAAGATCAACGATTTGTTTCATTTGACAAGCCCCCTATTCTTTCTTTATTTTAGCTGAATTTTCTGTATGAAAAAAGTCAAAATCACTTTTTGTTTCAAGATGAGATTGTGCTATAATGAGAAGGAAACTTTGAAACCAATCAATAGATTTTTATCGTCCAGATGAATATAATGGTGATATGTTGTGAAAGGAGCGATTATATCTAATGACTGAAGTCGAAATGAAAGACCAAGTACAGGAAGTACTGGACAAACTTCGTCCATTTCTATTACGTGATGGTGGAGACTGTGAGCTTGTAGACATTGAAGATGGCATTGTGAAATTACGTCTTCTTGGTGCATGCGGCAGCTGCCCAAGTTCAACCATTACATTAAAAGCCGGTATTGAGCGCGCATTATTAGAAGAAGTACCTGGCGTTGTAGAAGTTGAACAGGTTTTCTAATTTATATATGACATGAAAACGACCCGATTTGGGTCGTTTCAGATTGTTGACAAAGGGCTAAAATGATCTTTATTTTAGCCCTTTGTCTTCTTTTCAGCGTGACCTGAAAACCTTTGCAGTCTAGGAAGGACGAGTACCGGCGCGGAGCGAATTTAACATTCGTGAGCACCGGCACGCAGGACTGACAAAGAATGCGAGGGTTTGTCTTCACGCTGAAACGACCCGATTTGGGTCGTTTTTCTTATAACTTCTCTCTAAACCATTCCTTGATAAAGGTCAGTCTTTGGATACGCTGACCCGGATGGCCGCTTCTGGATAAATCATGGGATGCCTTCGGGAATTTGACTAACCTCGTGTCTTTCCCTAGCTCCTTCAATGCCACAAAAAGCTGTTCTCCTTGGTCGACTGGGCAGCGATAATCTTCGTCACTGTGCAGGATCAGAAGCGGTGTCTTCACCTGTTTCACATACTTTAGCGGCGAACGATCCCATAGCTTATCAACCGAATCATAAATATCCCCATCAACTTGCCATTTTGTAAAGAAATAGCCGATATCACTAATACCATAAAAGCTAATCCAATTCGAGATGGACCGCTGTGTGACGGCTGCACGGAAGCGGTCGGTCTGTCCGACAATCCAGTTGGTCATAAAACCGCCATAGCTGCCGCCTGTCACCCCGAGCCTTGTTTCATCAAGGAAATCATAGGCTTCGAGCACATCATCAACAGCGAGCATGACATCCTCATAATCAACGTCACCATAGCTGCCTCTCACACGATCAGTAAACATCTGTCCGTACCCATGACTCCCATGAGGATTGATGTACACAATCGCATACCCTTCAGCAGCGAGCATTTGAAATTCATGAAAATATGTATGACCGTACATCGCATGCGGCCCGCCATGAATTTCTAAAATAAGTGGATATTTCTTTCCATCTTCCATCTGTGAAGGCTTCATGAACCAGCCATGTACATCATCTCCCTCTTTCGATTGGAAAGAAAATGGTTCTGGTTCGGATATGACATGTTCCTTTAGAAAGTCATCATGCTCAAACGTGATTTGCTTGAGTGAAGACTCCCCCAAAGTCAGCTCATATAGCTCACTAGGTGAGACAGATGAAAGGCGGCTGATCAGCATTTTTGATTCATTTGGATGAAGACTGAAGTTCGTGATGTGTTCTGCCTCTAGCCGAACTGGATAGGCTAAGCCTTCAGTGGAGAAATAATAAATCCCGGTACTTCCTTGATCAGAAACAAGCGCATAAAACCCCTGACTATCCTTTGTCCACTGCGGAAGCTGATTGGCTTCACCCATGACACTATCCCCTGCCATACAGTTTCCTACATACATATCGAGCATTTCTGACAATTGAACGGTCTTTTTCTCCTTCAGGTCATGCAGCCACAATGATGGGAAGGTTGCATTTTGGAATTCACGTTCGTGTCCAATGTACAAAAGGCTTTCTCCATTTGGAGAAAATGATACGGTCGAGTAAACACCTGTTGATTGGGTGATTTTCTTGGATGTACCTTCCTCTAATGAAAGGAGACAGATGTCACTGATGTAAAACGTCTGAGGGTTTGATTGAATATAGGCGAGCCACTTCCCGCACGGAGAGACGACATGATTCACATGATGATACGGCTCACTCGTGACAGTCTCTACCTCTCCTGAACGCACATCGACTTGTACAATTTGCGTCAGACGTCCATCTAAAAAGCCTCTTCCATCTGCTTTATAAGTCAAATCATCATATACCGCCGGAGCAAAGTCATCTCGCTCTTCCATTTTTTCATCATAAACTGATTCTGTTTGTTTTAATGATACTGCCGCATAAATAAAATCCCCGTCAGGCGAAAATACAGGATGTGATACCCCGTATGGAATCTTCGTCAATGTGCGCACGCCGCCCCCTCGGCTGTTGATGAGTGCGAGCTGAGGGACTTCTTTTGGCTTCTGCAAAATAAAGGCTAGCTGCTTCCCGTCTTTTGACCATGCCGGCTGATGGTGCTTTCCATCATCAAATGTCCATTGAGACAGCTCCCCTGTCTCTTCATCTCGCACCCATAAATGAATATTGTAATCATCCTTTTTTTCATTCACCGTTACCTTTGTAAACACAGCCTTTTTGCCGTCTGGTGAATAGACCGGATGAGAAACGGACACGATTTTCGTTAAGTCCTCGGCTGTGATCAATTTCTTCATCAATACATCTCCCCCTTTTATGTATAAAAAATAGTTCGCTTCTCTAAATAATCATCCCTGCTTTTCTTCTGAAAAACAAGGATAAAAAAGAACGTGCGTCTTCACAGCACGTTCTTTACTTGATTCACAGAGTGATGCTCCACGACGACACCTTCTGCCGGCACCGTCAGCACATCTACTTCGCAATGCGGGAAATTTTGGGCAAGCTGCTTTTTCAGTGCTTCTCCCTTCCCTTTTTCCACTAATGTTAAAATGGTCGGCCCAGCACCGCTTAGTGCGGTTCCATACGCTCCTTTTAATGAAGCAACGTGCTCCACCTTTGACAGTTCTGGAACAAGCATTGTGCGGTAAGGCTGATGAAATAAATCTTTGTTCATCATTTCCCCTACAAGCGGCCAGTTCTGCGTCATTAAGGCGGCGACAAGGACGTTACTTACAGCACTCGCGCTCACAGCCTGTTTATAAGAAAAATCCTCTGGCAGGACATCACGGGCATCCTTTGTGAGCACCTCGTAAAAAGGAATCACAACGACAACATCTACATCCACATGCTGCACTTTAACGGCATGGGTCTTGTCTTCTTCATGAAGGCCAATGAGTAAACCACCGAATAATGAGGCACCAGCATTATCTGGATGACCTTCTACCTCACTTGCAAAAAAGAGCTTCTGATCATCGGTCATATTTAATTCAAGCAGCTGATTGGCAAGCTCAATGGCGGCCACGATGGCGGCAGCACTGCTGCCCAGCCCCCTTGCCAATGGAATATCACTCCACACTTTGACATGAACAGACGGGAGTGTTTTTCCAAAGTCATCTGCAACCTTTTTGGCTGTTTGATAAATCAGGTTATCGGTGCCTGATGGAATACCAGACACGACATCTGTTTCTGCTTCAAACAGCCAGCTATCATGGTCATAGACCGATAGCTTTAAATAGCGGCTGAGCGCCATTCCGACTGAATCAAAGCCTGGTCCTAAATTGGCAGTGCTTCCCGGTACTGTGATGGAAAAAAGCATGGAGGCTCCACTCATACGCGTGCGGCCTTTTCTAAATGTTCGAGAATTTGATCTTCATCTGCATCCAGTGTGACCGGCTTGATGTGCGAAATATCAATCGCCGTATTCGGATCTTTTAATCCGTTTCCTGTCAGTACAGCGACGACTTTACTACCTGGCTTAATTTCTCCAGATTTCACTTGCTTGAGTACGCCCGCAATTGATGCACATGATCCCGGCTCTGCAAACACACCTTCTTCACGTGCGATCAATTGATACGCATGAAGAATTTCCTCGTCTGTTACTTCATCAATTTTTCCGTTTGATTCATTTGCCGCTGCTACAGCTTGCTTCCAGCTCGCTGGATTTCCGATACGAATGGCCGTTGCGACTGTTTCTGGCTGCTCGATCACTTCATTTCGAACGATGGCTGCTGCACCTTCTGCTTCAAAACCGCGCATGACTGGCAGTCCAGTGCCTTTTTTCTCATGATATTCTTTGAAGCCTTTCCAGTACGCTGTGATATTCCCTGCATTTCCAACAGGAATCGCTAATACGTCTGGCGCAGAGCCTAGCTGCTCACAAATTTCAAATGCTGCTGTCTTTTGTCCTTCAATACGGTATGGATTGACGGAGTTAACGAGGGCGATAGGTGCTTTTTCACAGATGCTGCGAACAATTTTCAGCGCATCATCAAAGTTGCCGTCAATGGCAATGATTTCTGCTCCGTACATGACCGCCTGTGCCAGCTTACCAAAGGCAATTTTCCCATCTGGAATGATGACGATACATTTCATATCAGCGCGAGCTGCATAAGCCGCCGCTGCTGCAGACGTATTCCCTGTTGAAGCACACATAACCGTATCATTGCCTTCTTCTTTTGCCTTGGCAACAGCCATGACCATCCCGCGGTCCTTAAAAGAACCCGTTGGATTGACGCCTTCTGTTTTCACATGCAGCTCAATCCCCAGCTTTTCCGAAAGCTTGGCGAGGTGGATCAGCGGTGTATTCCCTTCATTTAATGTTAGTTTTGGTGTGTGTTCGTTTACTGGTAAGAATTCTTGAAATTCTTCAATGAGTCCATTCCACTTCATCAGCTTAAACCGTTCCCTTCTACTCGGTACGTGCTTTTCACTTGAACCACCACGTCGAGATCGTTTAATGTTTGCAGGATATTCGCGAAATCTTCTTCTGACGTCTGATGTGTAATAATGACGATTTCAGCCAGCTCATCATGCCCTTTCACAGGAAGCTGAAGGATCTTTTCAAAGCTGATGCCTCTTTCAGAAAAAATAGATGTAATGCGGGAGAAAGCACCGACTTGATCTCTCACATGAATTCTTAAAAATTGCTGAGCAAATACTTCAGATGATGCCTTAATTTTCTTCTCAAATTGTGGTGCAATAAAGCCACTGCCATTTACGCCAAGACGCATGTTTTTCATGACTGCGACTAAGTCAGATACAACAGCTGTTGCCGTTGGCAGGCTTCCTGCCCCAGGTCCGTAAAACATCGTTTCTCCGACAGCACTTCCGTAGACATACACGGCATTAAATTCATTGTTGACGGATGATAGTGGATGATGATCAGGGAGTAAGGTTGGCTGTACACTGACCTCCACTTTCTCTCCGTCCCGCTGGGCAATACCAATCAGCTTCATTGTATAGCCAAATCGTTTACTGAAACTAATGTCCTCATCAGAGATGTCAGAAATACCTTTGACCTTCACATCCTCTAAATCCACATTCATGGAAAAACCGAGTCTTGCCAGGATGGCCATCTTCCTTGCTGCATCCAGCCCTTCTACATCAGCTGTCGGGTCTGATTCTGCAAAGCCAAGCTCTTGCGCTTCTTTTAAGACATCCTCATATGCACTTTTATCGACATTCATTTTCGTTAAAATAAAATTGGTTGTGCCGTTCACGATGCCCATCATCTTTGTGATGCGGTCAGAGGCTAATCCTTCCTCCAGTGTACGCAAAATGGGAATCCCACCTGCCACACTTGCTTCATAGTAAAGGTCACAGCCGTTTTCTTTTGCTACATGTAAAAGCTCTGTGCCATATAGCGCCATTAAATCTTTATTGGCTGTAATGACATGTTTTTTCTCATTTAACGCATCTATTAAATATTGTTTTGTCTCTTCAATGCCGCCCATCACTTCAATAATGACGTCGATCTCTGGATCTCGAATCACATCGTATACTTCAGTTGTGAAGACCTCTCTTGCGACATCCACATCTCTTTTTTTATCGGGATTGCTCACAAGCACTTTTTGTATTAATACCGGACAGCCGATCTGGTGCATTAATTTATCCTGATGATCTTGAATAATCTTAACGACACCGCTCCCCACTGTTCCTAATCCTAGTAGTCCCACTCGAATTGCCTTCACCTGAAATTCCACCTTTCCTCGTAAATGTCCTCTTACAGAGGACATTTGTTAACCTAACACAGACATTCAATGTACACACATTATAAAGGGGTATCCTCATTTTGACAAGGTAATAAAATAAGAGAATATGAGAATGAAACCGCTTAACAGCTATTTATATCAAGATTCTATATTTTCGAAATATTTTTGTGAGAAAAGCTTCCGAAGCAGAGAAGCTTTCCATTACGCCTGAACCGGCGTTTTGGCTTGTTGATTTTGCAGGACAAGCGCTATGTTTTCAGCACATAAATGCATCATCTTTTTTCTCGTTTCGACACTTGCGCTTCCGATATGAGGAAGGACCGTAACGTTTGGTAATGTCGTTAACGGGTGATCAGGGCTGACAGGCTCCTTGCTAAATACATCCAGACCTGCTCCTGCAATTTTTCCTGTCGTAACAGCTTCATATAAAGCATCCTCCTCCACAGTCTGCCCTCTGGAAACGTTGATGAAGTAAGCTGTGTTCTTCATCTGATCAAATGCTTTCTTATTGAACATTTCTTTTGTTTCCGGGGTTAAAGGCGTCAGGCAAACGATGAAATCAGACTGCGTCAGCAGCTCATCAAATGTGGCATAGGTCACACCTAGCCGCGCTTCTGCTTCTGGCTTTCTTGAACGATTATGATAAAGTACCTTCATCTCAAAGCCTGCGGCCCGTTTGGCAAGAGCTGTTCCAATGCTTCCCATTCCGACAATTCCGAGGGTTTTGTGATGAACATCCGCACCGGCAAGAAGAAGCGGTCCCCAGCCTGTCCATTTTCCTTCCTTAATCCAATCACTCGCCTCGACAATCCGTCTAGCTGATGCCATCAGAAGAGCAAAGGCTAAATCGGCCGTGGATTCTGTTAATACATCCGGTGTATGACATACAGTGATCCCGCGCTTTTTAGCTGCTTCAAGATCAATATTGTCGTAGCCAACAGCAAGATTCGCGACCACTTTTAGGTTTGGAGCATGTGATAAAAGCGCCTCATCAACTTGATCTGATAGCATGGTTAAAAGCCCATCGGCCTTTGCGGCTTGTTTCACTAACTCTTCTCTTGGACATGGCTCATCGTCGCGCGGCCACATCTCGATATGAGCGGCTTCTTTTAATGGTGTAAGTGTTGTTTCATCTAGCTTTCTTGTGATATAGACATAAGGTTTAGACAAGAAGAACACTCCTTTGATTGATTTCTTTAAGCATAACGAAAAACGCCTCAAGAGAAAAGAGACGTTTCGTCTGTTCACTGAAACTTCAACTCAGCGGATTGATGAATCCATCCAACAGGCGGAATGAGATTGCCGCCGCTTCTCATAGCACTCATTTCTTGAAAGACCTTGAGAAAATATTCATAGCGGCTGGCATCATTTAAGACATAATCTAATCGCTGCTCATAATAGGATTTCTCATTTTCGCCTGACATATAGTAGCCCTCAACAATTTCGAAATAGTGAAGCGGGAACAAGAGGCGACTATATAATAAACGCTTTGAAAATGATGAAAGTGGGGTGACCTGCTCATATTGCTGCAAAAAGGAAAATCCCTCTTCAATTAAATCCTCTTTATGCTGTACAAAGGTCTCTCTCAAATATTCTGCGATATCTCTTGTTGGATGGTCAAATACCCAATCAACAGGTAACCGAAGCGGCTGCTCATTCGGCCATGTCATACGTGAAAAGCGCTGGTGACAAACAGTACCCGAGTCACATTCTTTCGGTTCATCATCAAGCTCTGTATCCACTAAATATTGAATGGCATTTTCCGTTAATCCAAGATAATACGGAAAGGATTCAATGAATTTTTTCTCAAATCGTTCCAGCGGCTTGTGATGCATTTGCTGCATCCAGAAGCCTTCAAGCTGATCTAACCGTTTTGCCCACAATTCCTTCCAGGCCCCCACACGTTTTGTTTCAGATACCTCATAGGGAAACCCTCTTCCCCTCACATGAAAGGCCGCCAGCTCTGACGCAGGCTGAAACGAGCGGCTTGTGATCGGCGGCGCGGCCTTTAATAAAGCGTACAGCTCTTTTCCATGGGTAAAGGTCGGTTTTTCTTCATTCGTTAATTCAAACACGGCGACGTATGGGTCACCGTTATTCAGTAAATACTGACTGATATGATAAAGCTCTGTGAGTTCTTCTTCTCGCAAATGAGACACGGGAACAATGAGGAAGAGAGCGTTCGCCGTTTGAAAGCTCTGATAACTGCCATATGGCATAAATTGACGAACATCAATACCAAATGTGTGATAAATGGTTTCTTTCATGTTTTCACCTGCGTTCATATGATCAGTCTCTTATCATATCGTAGTCGCAGGTTGAGGGATTTATGAATACTATTTACTATCCAAAGCTTTTTCACACGTTGTGGACAAATTACGAGGATTGGGTGAGGAACATGCCGCATCATCATGAGATGAACGAAGTAGAAAAAACAGCAAGACGCCGTTTACAAGAACGAGGCGTAACCATTCAAGATATAGCAGACCTTGTCTTCTTTTTACAGGAAAAGTATCATCCTGGCTTAGACATGACAGAGTGTATCCACAATGTGGAACGTGTCATCGCAAAACGTGAAGTCCAAAATGCCATTTTAACAGGTGTGGAATTAGATGTTCTCGCTGAACAAAAAAAGCTGACGGAGCCGCTGCAATCCATTCTTGCAACAGATGAAAGTCTATACGGGGTTGATGAAATTTTGTCCTTTGCCATCGTTAATATTTATGGATCCATCGGCTTTACGAATTACGGATATATCGATAAAGAAAAACCAGGGATTCTCGGCAAGCTCAATGATAAGTCCACCGGCGAATGCCACACGTTTTTAGATGACATTGTCGGCGCCATCGCAGCGGCAGCATCAAGCAGATTGGCACATAGTGCGAGAAATGCAGAGTAAAAGAAAAAAGAGGACGCGCGTCTAACGCTTGTCCTCTTTTGCATTATGATAATCGCTCGATCCACTCAGATAATGAATCAATCACATAGGTTGGCTGCCTTTCAACCTGCTGAAGCAGCTCTTTTGTCGTCACGCCTGTATGGACGAGGAGTGTATCCATCCCTGCATTCATTCCTGCCATAATATCGGTATCATAATTATCGCCTACCATGAGCGTCTCAGACACATCTGTCCCGAGCACCCGCATAGCTTGCTCCATAATGATAGACTCTGGTTTTCCGATAAATGTTGGCTGAACCGTTGTTGTAACCGTCAGCACAGAGGTTAATGAGCCATTTCCAGGTAACAGCCCTCTTTCTGTTGGAATGGCAATATCTCCATTTGTCGAGACAAATTGTGCGCCTTGACGGATTGCAATAGCGCCTACCGCTAGTTTTTCATATGTAATGCCGCGGTCTATTCCAACGACAACGAAATCAGCATCTTCTTGAGCAAACGACAGGCCTTTTTCTTCAATGGCCTGCTTGATCCCTTCTTCGCCGATCACATACACCGAGGCATCTTTCTTTTGTTCTGCAATATAATTTGCCGTCGCCATACTTGTTGTAAAGACTTGTTCTTCCGTTGCTGGAATATCGAATGAAACAAGTTTTTCTGCTACCTGCTTTGGGGTGCGTGAAGAGTTATTTGTTACAAACAAATAAGGGATGTTCAGCTCATTTAACTTATGAACAAATTGACCCGCCTCTTCGATTTTTTCTGTTCCTTTATACATCGTTCCGTCTAAATCAATTAAATAGCCTTTGTATTTCATGATGTTCACAACTCCAATGATTTATTTAAACGCTGATACTGGTCCAAGCTCCTGCTCCAAATAGGTACGAATTCGGCGTGGGAAAACTTGAAGCGACTGTTCTACCTCGCTGATCACCTGCAACAAGTCGTGATGAACCACTTCCTGATATTGCTGAACAAGTGTTTTGCGGCACGAGACAAGCTTTTTCAGCTGAGTGCCTTCTTCTGTTGGTACGACCTTTTCATCAACAAGAATATCCATGATGTCATCATAGCTTCCTGGATCCCGCATGATAAAGCCGTCAATCATATCATTTCCTGTATCAAGAATACATTCGACGAGCAAATGAACGATTCGTTCCAGCGCTTTTTTTTCTAAAGGACTTGTCCATGTTTGATGACTTCTCATCAAATCATATTGCTCCTCGAAAAAACGTAATGTCTCTTCAATCTTCTTTCTGTCTACGAAATACATCATGACGCTCCCCTTTGCGTTATTTTCTGATTCGTTTTAAGACAAAATAGGCACAGCCAAAATTACAGTATTCATAAATGTATTCATCGAGTGTGCTGATTTTTGTATCGAATGTGGCCTTTTGGTTTTGGTCATCAAAGAACCCCTTCAGTCTCAGCTGGTTATAGCCCCAATCCCCCACAATATAATCATACTTATTTAAAATATCTGAGTACCTTGCTTTAAACGCTTCCTCATTAAAGCCGTCTTTGATATCTCTTACAAGATCAAAGGTAGCATTCTGAACGACGATCATCTTCTCACCTCTTTTTAAACGATCCATCTTTAATGATAATTCATTGGAACAACTCCATCAATTGCTAAAGCATGTTTTTTCCGATTTAGCCGAAGCTAAAGAAAAAAGGAGGTCACATTTATGATGAAACAACTGACAGCCACTATTCTCCTCTGCATGCTTTTAGGCGGGTGCGGCTTTCAATCAGGCATGAACCGGCAAGTGGATGAAGATTCTTCAAGTAAAACCATCCGCCTGTCTGATCGTCATGAAGGAAATAATTCCAACATGCCAGCAGCAGACACAAACAGAGCCGGATATGTTCGTTATCAGCGGCAGCAAGTAACAGATCAGAAAGAAAAAACACCTGCTTTAAATCGTGAGCATCTTGCCCACGTGATAACAAGTTTGGCCGTACAGCTGCCAAATATAAAAGATGCAGCCACACTTGTCACAGATGAGGATGCACTCATTGTGTATCGAACAGGGAACAAAAACCGAAATGAATCAGCCGATCAAGTGAAAAAAACAGCGGTATCTGTTCTCCCTCGTTATTATCACGTGTACGTCTCTGATAACCCAGAGCACTTTCAATCCATTGCCAATTTTTCACGTCTTCAAACCAATTCACGTGATTTTGATCAAATTTTAACCAAAACGATTCAACAAATGAAATACTCTCCTCAAGGCGGAGATATTTCAACAAAAGAAGATGCCAATGGCATGACGAATTCCGATCGGACCATGAGACGAAACGCACCTTACGGCCAAAATTAACATGAGAAAAAACGCCAGAGAGCTCTGGCGTTTTCTTTGTTATGCTTGCGCCTGACGCTTCTTAGACGCTTCGTTTACTTGTTCGTCTGCATGGTATGAAGATCGAACCAGCGGCCCTGCTTCACAGTGGCTAAAGCCTTTTGACATCGCAATTTCCTTTAGCTCTGCAAACTCATCTGGATGGTAGTATTTTTGCACTTTTAAATGCTTTTTCGAAGGCTGTAAATACTGACCAATCGCCATGATGTCGACATTATTGGCAAGAAGATCATCCATGACTTCAATGATTTCTTCCTTCGTTTCACCGAGTCCAATCATAATGCTCGATTTCGTTGGAATGTCGGGTTGCATTTCTTTTGCACGACGCAAGAATTCTAATGAACGGTCGTATGTAGCCCGTGCACGAACCCTTGGCGTTAACCTGCGTACTGTTTCAATATTGTGATTTAAAATATCAGGGCGTGTATCCATTAACGTTTTCAAATTATCATAATTGCCACCCATGTCTGAAGGGAGAACTTCAATTGTTGTGAATGGACTTTTTCTTCTAATGGCACGAACAGTTTCAGCGAATACGCCTGCTCCGCCATCTTTTTGGTCATCCCTTGCAACCGCTGTTATCACCGCGTGCTTTAGGTTCATCAAAGCCACTGAATCTGCAACGCGTTCAGGCTCTTGCAAGTCTAACTCAGTTGGAAGTCCGGTTTTCACCGCACAGAAACGGCATGCGCGCGTACAAACTGATCCTAGGATCATAAATGTAGCGGTTCTTCTCACTGCCCAGCATTCGTGAATATTCGGACATTTCGCTTCCTCACAAACGGTATGCAGGTTGTTTTCCCGCATCATTTTTTTCAAACCGGTATAGTTTTCATTCGTATTCAGCTTAATTTTAAGCCAGTCCGGTTTTCTTACGTGCTCTTCCTTCTTTGCCAATTCCATCATCTCCATATGAATTCGTTAAAGGTGCATATACAAAAATCTTCCTGCTATATACGATGGATGCAGCCAGCAGCTGCAAAAAATTGAATCTTCGGCCTAAAGCCTTTTCTTTAGACACTTTAACATAGTACAGATTGAACAACAAGGGAATGAGCTTCAAAAATACCCATAAGCCTCCTAAAATAACTGAAGAAAATTACTAACATTTTCTTCTTATGAATTATAGCGATCTAACCACACTAAACGGTAGAAGATGATGCTCGAAGAAAGGAGATGGACGTTTGTGAAAGTCTTTTTAGCTATCATCATCGCTCTTTCAATGAATCCAATGCCAGTTCATGCACATGGGACAAACAAGCATACAGATGAACTGAAACAGCGAATGGCATTATACGAAAAGGTCGCCATCACAACACAGGTTCCTTGGTATGTACTTGCTGCCGTTGATCAATATGAACAGAATATACGAAAAAGCAGAAAAGATTTACCGAAACAAAAAGGCATCATTGGCATCTACATTCCCCGGGAAATGTGGATTGGACCAGAAAACCCAAATAAGCAGGACTCCTCTCCCTTAAGCATCAAAGTGTTTGACGGCATTGGGCTTGATGGAAATGGAGATGGGAAAGCTGAAATTGATAACGATGAAGATGTCCTGTTCACATTTGCTCAATATTTGCTTCACTATGGCAGTAGCATCGACCAATTAAAAATTGCGTTATGGGACTATTATGGACGTGATCAAACTGTTGGAATCATTTCATCTTTTATGAAGCTATATAAGCACTACGGCCATCTTGACCTCGGAAAGCATGCGTTTCCACTTCCAGTCGGAGCTGATTACAGCTACAGGAGTACATGGGGTGATGCGAGAGGCTTTGGAGGCAGAAGAATCCATGAAGGGACTGATTTATTTGCTCATTACGGTCTTCCTGTTCGGGCGACATCATATGGCGTGATTGAAATGAAAGGCTGGAACCGTTTTGGCGGCTGGCGGATAGGCATTCGAGATATTCATAATCATTATCATTATTTCGCTCACTTAAATGGCTTTGCAAAAGGGCTGAAAGCTGGGCAAATTGTGGAACCCGGGCAAGTTATTGGATCAGTTGGAAGCTCCGGTTACGGTCCTCCCGGCACAGCAGGAAAGTTCCCGCCACACTTACATTACGGCATGTATAAGGACAACGGACGAACTGAATGGTCGTTTGATCCTTACCCTCATTTAAGGGCATGGGAAAGAGCCGAGCGGAAACGTCGTTGAGTAAAAGGAGAAGTTTAGCGGATTTCGCATGCTTCTCCTTTTGATTATTTATAAAAATTTCCCCAGAAACAATCAGGCTCAAGCAGTTACTACTTATGCTTTTCTTTCAATCCTAAAACTAAAAAAAGAATGCCCATGATTAAAAAAAGGAGATATACAACTGTTACTTCCAGTGGAATCATGTCTAACATACCTCTAAATAAATCGACACTCACACTGTCACTCCTGGCTAATAATATCGATGCTGAAATATATTTAGCACTAAATACAATGGCAAACACCAAAAAACAACAACCACTCACATAAAGTTTCTTCATATAAATCCCCCTCACACATTCATTACAGACAATAGTCATTGAACAGCCAATCCTACTATTGATGTCGTCAGAAATCAGTATACAAAATAGATGTACAATCCAAGAAAAGCGAGACACTGTAACGATTAAAATTTATCATGGCACAGTTTTCCATATGGAATCAAGTGGTTCATTAGGTGATTATTAACAAACTGTCGGCAATTGAATGCTTATACAAGAATGCAGATTTGATGCAGGGACAAAACTTTCGTCATAAACATCCTTTCCTATATGGAATCAATCAAAAAAAAGCCCAATTCGTTCATTGGGCTTTCGTTCATTGGGCTTTTAATCTTCCTTCTCCTTTTTCTCTGGCAGAACAATCGATGGAGCACCCGAGTTCGTTCCGCTGCCATTATAATAATCTGGGACATCTCCTTGAACGGCTTGAATAGAGACAGGAACAGAATTTTTAACAACGATCGTTTCAGATGCAAACGGGATGATGACTCTCACCTTCACCTCAATGAGCACACTAATATCTATCAAGGCATTGTTAATGCCATATGGCTTGATGTTTTTTTCAACGTCCGTATGCGGATCACCAATGACACTAAATCGTACAGGTACTTTTGGCCCTAGGTTCGCAATGAGTGCGTTACCGGACACTTGACCGAGCGGAATATTATATATAATGCCGTCATGTCCGTCTGTTTGATCTTTTAATGCTTCTTTTGCTTCCTTTTGAAAATTCCCCTTTTCAATCTCCTCTAGGTTTTTTTGAAGGTGACGTGACAGGTCAGCCATTGCTTTCGATGTTGCCTGCGCATTGAAGTCGATGGTTGTTACTTTTCCATTCTCACTTGTATTCATCACGACCATATCCTTCATATTCTTCTGATCATCTGCAAAATCCTGAACAGAATATTGGATGAGGTGATTGGCGATTCGTTCTGTTTCTAGTTCAGCAATGTGAATTAAGGTTGGTTTCATGGAACGATTGATGAAGAATAGGCTAATGACGGTTGAGAGCACAAAAAATAATATCGCAAGCAGCATGACATAACGAAATGGCAGAGGGCCCTTTTTGTAGGGGCGATAACGGCGGTTCATTCTCATTAAAAAATCCCCCCTTCTCCATTACAAGTGTATGCAGACAGGCGGGGGGATAGGAATCATCTCTCTATTTTATTTCACCATTTTTAATAATGCGTCTCTTCCAATTGTGCCAGCATGAATGCCGAGCGCCTCTGCGGCATAGGTTACAGATTCTAAAGGTGCATCGAGCAATTGCTCGATGGTTCTCACACCGACCGCTCTTCCTGCGATGATTCCTCTATCTGCCAGCTTTTCATTTAAGAGCCCGACATCAAGTGCACCGCACATAATATATCCATGCTCATTTGTCACTGCCATGAAATTGGTCTTTGGCAGTTTGACGGTGACGGCTGTAAAGGAATGGCCATCAATTGTAATCGGTGTTAAATTCACCATATCCCTTCACTCCCTTCATCACAATCTATGTGAAGGGAGGGCGGGTGTTGTTAGGCGGGTGCGGATTTCATCTTGCGTCTTTCAGGCGCCAGCTTAGCACATCACGTAAAAATTCCGGCATGAAATATTCAATGTGTTCATGGTCACGTATATGAGGAAAAAGGGAACCGAGTGTATACATATCCACTGTGCCAACCGTATAGGACTCATCCTCTTTGATGAGCTGACCGTTTACAAAGACATCCTTTACGCGTTTGGCTTCGCCTTCTTCTACTGTATAAGTGAGTCCGCTGTACAGCATTTTCCCCATGAGCTCACCTCTAAAGCCAAAGCCTTTGATGCGCAGCTGTTCTATTTTTTCTTCACAAGCACGAGAAACAGTTTCGATCAATTGCTTCCCGGTAAGCGTCACCCGAATCGGATTAATTGGATGCGGGCATATCCGGTGAATGTCTTCTCTTGTGACGATACCCGCCTCTAATGAATCAAGCACCATGCCTGCATTCATCATGCCAATATCTGCTCCGCACCATTCTTTAATGGCATCTGTTAGGAGCTGGGGAAGCGGCGATTCATCGAACCACTTCGTTTCAAGCTTCGCTTTGATTGATGTTACTTCTTCCTGCATCAGTGCTTTGGCTCTTCTTTCTGCTTTCTGTAAGGTTGTGATGGCTTCTTCCGATTCACTGATGAGCTGATCGACTGATTGCACCGTCGCTTTTTTCTCTACGAGCTCCTTACTGGTTGTGTCAATGGTCAGCTCGACACAGCCAATATAATGTCCATATTTTTCAGCACATGCAAGGAGGACCCCATTGTCCATTTCACCCTGTTCTAACAGATGATGCGTGTGTGAACCTAAGATGATGTCGATGTCGGGGAAGATATCGGCTACCTCTCGATCATGGATGATGCCAAGATGGGAAAGAAGCACAATCACATCCGCTTGGCCTTTCACTTCGTGGAGCATGTCCCGTATGCTCTCAAACGGGTCTGTAATGTTCCAACCCAGCTTTTCATATACAGGGATATAAGCAATCGTCACCCCTAGGATGCCTATCTTCAGTCCATTTTCTAACGTGATTACATCATAGGGCTTAGCCCACGATGGTCTTTTGCCTTTTTCAAATAAATTAGATACAATCACTGGAAATTGCGCCTCTTCGTACAATTGATCCAGTTGATCATGAGGCAGTGTAATGCCTTCATTATTGCCAATCGTCACTCCATCATAGCCAAGCTGATTCAGAAGTTTAACGTTTACTTTTCCATAATCAGCTTCTGACACGAGGTTCACTCGGTCCATATGGTCACCAATATCAAATAAAAGCATCTGATCGTGAACTTGACGCTTTTCTTCAATATAAGCTGCGATTTTGGGCCAGTTCTCAAAGTGGCTGTGCAAGTCGTTTGTATGATATAACCATAGCTTTTGCAGCATGTTGATCTCTCCCTCAAGTTGTCACTGAACCGTCTCATTCACGTTGAAAGGCGCAGCTTTCTTTTAGCTAAATAAATCTAACTGCTTCGGGGATAAGCTTGAATACGTAATATCCAGCAAATCAATCATTTGCTGGCCATTCGTCGCTGCATCTCCGCCGGAGTTATTGTTAAATACGACATATACATCTTTCGATTGCTGATGCAGGATGTCGAGGTTCTTTTTCCATTCCTTTAATTCAGCTTCATTATATAAATATAAGTATCGAACTTCACGCCAGTTCTCATGATCTGCCGGATGAAGCCAGCCTTGTTTATTTCTTCCGTGAAAACGGACTAATGTTTTGTCACGATGTGTGGCTTGTATGACTGGCGGAATGGATCCTTCTCCGACTTGTGGTTCATCACAGACGGAATGAATCCAGCCTTCGGTCTCCATAAAGGACAGCGTTTGCTCATAAAATTCCTGTGAGAACCAAGTCCGATTTCGAAATTCGAGTGCACAAGGAATGTCACCCATCTTCTCCTTACACCATCTTAAATAGTGGACGTGCTCCTTTTTGCAATCAAACCATGGAGGAAATTGAAACAGAACCATGGCCAACTTCCCTTCACGAATGAGCGGAGTCAGTGAAAGAATAAATGCATCAAACATTTCATCTTTCGAAGCAAACGGAATTTCGCCTCTTTGATGTCCGGTCATTCCTTGGTAGGCTTTCACAATAAATTGGAAGGCGTCTGGTGTATCTTTTATCCATTTTTCATGGTTGCGCTCAGGCTGTACAGCATAAAAGCTTGCATCCAGCTCCACAATAGGAAAGGTTGATGCGTAGTGAAACAGCTTTTGAGCACTTCCTATTTTCGGCGGGTAAAGACTGTCATGATCTCCCCAGCCAGTTAATCCGATATAAATCATGTATCTCACCTCTTGCCACTAGCTGATATAAACGGCTTCCTTACTCAAAGCCTTTGTTGTTTCTTGGGATTCCCAGATTTCCGAAAGAAATTCTTCTGTGTACAACATATCATATTTACTTGTCATTCTGAATGAAGATGACTGCTGGCACGCGATTTTGTCATGCTGCCCTGTTTGTTTGTCATATTAAATGACAACTTTCTATCTAAAATGATTTTAGCTGATAACATAAAATGCATATCAGAGACTTTGACAGCCATTGTCCATTTTTTTATTCATCTTCACCAACAGCTTTGGTTCTAAATAAAGGAGATTGAGTGGATATGAACATTGCCGATCACCATGTGGAAGAATTGCAAAAAATGGCTCAAAGGATTCACAAGCCTGCCTATCTGATGAATCATCATGGACGTATCCTATACACCTCGCACAGCATAAACACAAACCCAGAATTGTTTCATGTGCTCCGCTTTTTTCAAAACACGACAAATCATTATTTTTCAATGATCCATTCAAAGCAAAGCTTTTCTGTCTTTCCTGTTTATATACACGAGCAAGCATGTGATTATTTAGTGATCCCTTCTTTCATCCATCCGCATGATCAAGAGCTGCATGCAGCAATTGAGCAAGCAGTGAATGCAATGTCCATTGCAAATATAAAACAGCATCTCACAAAGCAATCTACACAGCGTGCCAGAAATGAATGGTTTCGCAGATGGATGGAGGGGACCATTTCCTCCGGGCAAGATGTCGCCCGCCTTGCACAGATGTTTGGATTAGACGCAAAGATCTCCTATATATGTATCGCCTGTCAGCTCGATCAGCCTCATCACTTTACTTGTTTGATTGAACAGCAAATCGTTTTAGATCAAGTGTTTGATTTACTTGAAAGCACCATTTCGCACTGTCCATTTCCCGCCTTTCTTTTTGTGAAAGGAGATATCGGCATATTCTTGATAGAAGAGACAGGCAATTGGGCTGAATTAAGCGAATCAATCCGCTCTTTTTTGAAACAGATGCAGGTTCTTATTAAACAGTATGTGCATCGCACCATTTCCTTTGGTGTGAGCTTAACTGGTTGTTTGATCAGCCATCTGCATGAGGGTTACAGTGAAGCAAGCGATGCACTTCAATCAGGCCACCTCTCATCACGGTCTGAATATATCCAGTTCTATCAGGCAAAGGATGTGTCAGATTTACTGAAGCTCATTCCAAGAAAGGATTTAACCACTTTCTATGAGTTGCACCTTCATCCATTATATGAACAATCACAAGCCGATCCAAGTCTTCTCCACACCTTATCTGTATATTTAGAAACGCATTGCCACATTTCAGAAACAGCCAAGCGTTTATGTGTGCATCGTAACACTGTGATTTATCGACTAGAGAAATGTGAAGAACTACTTCGCATCAGCCTAAAAGATCCTAATGCAACATTGCCGCTGCGCTTAGCCTTACGTATTCAAATGTACCTTTCATCCCATTCCAATTGAATCTTTTTATCTGATGCTTCATATATTTTGGAGGGGGAAAAGTGAAATACGAGGAGTGGTGACAAATGGATGAGGAGCTACGTCATATCCCGCAGCCGATTCGAGAAGATGGCGCCGGTGCAACTGATTTAGGCCCGCGAAACGTACTTCGAGATATGGAGAACCCAGATATGCTGGTTCCTCCTAAAACGGATGCGGGGACGATCCCTAATTTAAAATTTTCATATTCTGATACACATATGCATTTGAATCATGGCGGCTGGTCGCGGGAAATCACGGAGCGAGAGCTGCCTGTTTCAACAACTATTGCCGGTGTGAACATGCGGCTTACGCGCGGGGGCGTTCGTGAGCTTCATTGGCATAAGCAGGCGGAATGGGCGTATATGATTTTAGGGAAAGCCCGGATCACCTCTGTAGACGCAGAAGGGCGGAATATGATCGCTGATGTGGAAGAAGGAGATTTGTGGTATTTCCCGCCCGGTATCCCTCACTCGATCCAAGGTCTTGAGGATGGCTGTGAGTTTCTTCTTGTTTTTGATGATGGCACTTTTTCTGAATTTGATACGTTCACCATCACAGACTGGTTTGCTCATACACCAAAAGACATTCTCTCCGCCAATTTCGGCGTTCCAGTCAAGCTGTTTGACCGCATTCCGAATCAGCAGCGCTATATGTTTCAAGGCTCTCCGCCGGCATCTTTGGAAAGCCAAACGGTTCCTGATCCATACGGCAGGATAAAGCCGCCATTTACGCACCAGCTTCTTCGCCAAAAACCAATCGTGACCTCTGGCGGAACGGTGCGAATCGTTGATTCACGCAATTTTCCAGTTTCTAAAACCATTGCCGCTGCGCTTGTCGAGGTAAAACCTGGGGGCATGAGAGAAATGCACTGGCACCCTAATAATGATGAGTGGCAATACTATTTAACCGGTTCAGCCAAAATGACAGTTTTCGGAGCGGGCGGTACAGCTCGCACCTTTAATTACAGAGCAGGTGATGTCGGCTATGTTCCTTTTGGAATGGGGCACTACATACAAAATATCGGCCACACAAGCCTTTGGTTTCTAGAAATATTTAAAAGTGACCAATTTGCAGATATTTCATTGAACCAATGGATGGCCTTAACCCCTCCTCAATTAGTGAAGGAGCATTTACATGTAGATGATGCATTAATTCGTGCGCTGCATAAAGAAAAATCACCTGTCGTGAAGTATGAGCGATGAGGCTGATAATAAAAAACCGATCAATCCGTGCTGATCGGTTTTTTTCATTAAGAAACGGCATGAGAATGCGGCTGACTATTTTTTGCCCATAGGATAGAAGCAATGAAACTTAAACAGAGCACCAGTGTCCCAAACATAAAAGGAAACTCAATATTCACATCAAATAAAATACCTGCAAGACTCGGCCCGACGATATTGGCAAGGCTCATAAAGGATGTATTGAGACCGCCTGCCAACCCTTGCTGATTCCCAGCCAGTTTCGATAGCAAAGTATTGAGAGCTGGGCGAACAAATGAGGTAGCTGATAAAAATAAAATCGAGCCTGTAAAGATCAGCCAAAAAGAGGGGGCAAAGCGGCATACGATCAGCATAAAAGCCGCCCCCAGCAGCGCATAACGCACCACACGCATCTCGCCAAATCGTTTCACAAAGATATTCACTAAGGCACCTTGAACAATGACACCAGCAAGCCCAGCCGCCGTAATCACAAACGCAATATCCTTCGGTGTAAAGGCATGTTTTTGGTCCACATATAACCCAAAGATCGATTCAAAATGGATAATCCCAAAATTCAGGACAAAGGCCAAGATAAACAAAAAGCCGTATGATGTCTTTAAAGCTTGAATCATTTGTGTAAAAGGATTGAAGTGAAGCTCTTTGTTCCCCCTTGCTTCTTTCTGCTTTTCCTTTGTTAAGGTTTCAGGCAAGAACATGAAGGATAGCAGAGTCGAAAGGGCTGCAAAAGAGCCTGCGATGAGAAAAGGAAAAGAAATCCCAAACTCTACCAAATAACCGCCCACGCCCGGTCCAATGACAAAACCTAGCGTCATCGCTGCACTAAAAAGCCCCATTCCTTTCCCTCGGTCCTTTTCACTGGTGATATCCGCAATGTATGCAAACATGGCCGGCATCAGCAGCGCACCGGCAGCCCCGCCTAAAAACCGAGACAAAAATAACATCCAAAGCTGATCGGCGAAAGCAAAAATAAATTGTGCAATCGCAAAGCCGGCAATTCCGGCAATGATCCATTTTCTGCGGCCAAATCGATCGGTCAACGCACCTGCGACCGGTGATAAAACAAATTGCGTGAGGCCGGTTGCAGCAACGAGAAAACCAAGTGTTTTCCCAGTTGCACCAAAGGCTTCAATATAACTTGGCATCACTGGAACAATGAGGCCAAAGCCGAGCATGGCAATAAAAATATTCAGCATCAAAATGTATAATCTGCCCATCTTTTTCATATCAAAAAAACCTCTTTCTGCAAAATAAATGAAGATAATGACAAAAATGATAAGAACTTCTTCAGTATGCGATATCATGGCCTATAAGTCTAGTTTTTAAAAAAAGAGTGTTTTTCCTAAATAAAAAATACCCGCAGATGACGAGTATTTTGAGTGTCCCTTTACTTATTCAGCTTGTTCATAGAATGAAAGAGCCGCCTGCAGTCCCGCTCCGCATGTAATGGCTGCACCGTATTTCATCAGTATGGCTTCAAGCCCTGCTAAAACAAACAAAACATTTTCCTTTCGGCAGCTATAGCCCATTGTGCCGATTCTCCATATACGTCCTGCAAGGGGTCCAAATGAACTCGCAATCTCAATCCCAAAATGATGGAGCAGATCGGCACGCACCGCTTCTCCGTCAATACCACTTGGAATGACAATGCACGTCACTACTGGCATTTTACAATCTGGATCCCCAAATAATTCAAGCCCCATCGCTTCAAGACCTTTCATTAAAGCTTGTTCATGAAACAAGTGACGCTGAAAACGTTCCTCTAGACCTTCTTCCAGTACAAGACGACCCCCTTCTCTCAGTGCATAAAGCATCGTTGTCGCTTCTGTATGGTGATTTAACCGCCTTGGGCTCCAATAATCTTGGAGCTGGCTTAGATCAAAATAATTGCTTTTGATAGGAGACATATCTATCTGCTCTTGCAGTTCGTCCTCTGTAGCAATCCCTCTTTCTACTTTCTTTCTCGATTCAATAACAGCCGCCACCCGGTCATTATAGGTGATCGGCGACATGCCTGATGGAACAGACAAGCATTTCTGCGTGCCCCCAATGGCCGCATCAATCTTCCAGTCATCTACCTTCACCTCGACACCGCCTATTGTTGCCACAGCATCTACAATAAAAAGCGCATCAAGTGCTCGGCACGCTTCACCCATTTTCTCAAGCGGCTGCAATCTCCCTGTAGATGTTTCACCGTGAACCAATGCAACGATTTTAGGCTTGACCTGGTGCATTTCAGCAATGATGTCATCTTGTTCAAAAACCGTTCCCCATTCACATTCCATTGTATGTACCTCAGCACCGTAACGCTGTCCTATTTCCATCAGCAAATGACCGAAGCGTCCAAAGATAGGAACAAGCATCACATCTCCTGGCTCGATCACACTGGCAAGAACAGCTTCAAGCCCTGAACGTGACGTACCATCAATCGGATACGCCCATTTATTTTCTGTTTGAAAGAGTGATCGTAATAAGATCATCGTTTCATTCATGATCTCTGTAAATGCAGGGTCAAATTGACCAAGAATCGGTGTGCTCATGACCCTTAGCACTCTCGGGTCTACTTCAACAGGTCCTGGTGTCATAATCGTTCTCGAAGGTGTTTGCAGTTCTTTCATGCGATCCATCCTCTCCCTTGCTGCCCTCTTTATATGCCCACTTATACAGCAATACGTCTAAAATAGCAATCTCTTTTCTCACACATTGATTACATAAAATTTACGATCAATCCATTTATTTCTTTATGGCAATATGATAGAAATAAAGAGACGACATTCTCGATTAAGGAGGAAATAGAATGAAAAGAAAATTATTTGGTCCTGTAGCCGCCGGCATGATGATGTTCGGCATATTTGCCGCCCCTCTGCCTCCACCTGCGCATGCTCAAAGCTTCTCCCTACATGAACCTAGCCAAGCGATCACCTTTTCCCCGTTACAGCTTCAAACCGAAACATCTGCACAACAAACGCAAACAGCCGCCACAAGTCAAATTGATTCCTATTACCAGTCTGCTGCTGGCAAATCAGGGCCCGCTCTTAAGAAAGCTTTACACGATATAATTGATGATCATACGCAGCTATCCTACAGTGATGTATGGGATGCGTTAAAGACAACAGATGAAGATCCAAATAATGCAAACAATGTGCTTTTGCTTTATAGCGGGATCTCACGCTCAAAGCAAGCCAATGGCGGGAATGTCGGTCAATGGAACAGGGAGCATGTCTGGGCAAAGTCTCATGGCAATTTTGGGACAAGTAAGGGACCTGGAACAGATCTCCATCATCTTCGTGCAACAGATGTGCAAACGAATAGCACACGTGGAAATTTAGATTTTGACATCGGCGGAAATGAATATAAAGGCGCACCAGGAAACTTCTATGATAATGACTCCTTTGAACCACACAACCGAGTGAAAGGGGATGTGGCGAGAATGCTCTTTTATATGGCGGTACGATATGAAGGCGATGACAGCTTTCCAGATTTAGAATTGAACAACAATGTGAATAATGGAAGCGCCCCTCTGCACGGCAAAATGTCCATTCTTTTGAAATGGCACAAGCAAGATCCAGTCGATCAAATCGAGCGGAATCGCAACGAGATCATCTATCAAACGTATCAGCACAACCGCAACCCTTTCATCGATCATCCTGAATGGGCAAGCGATATTTGGGAGTAAAACGAAAAGGCACTGCTAAGAACAAGCAGTGCCTCAGCGTGTAGACAAACCCTCGCATTCGGTGTCAGTCCTGCGCGCCGGTGCTCACGAATGTCAAATTCGCTCCGCTCCGGTACTCGTCCTTCCTAGACTGCAAAGGTTTTCAGGTCACGCTGGAAAGAAGACAAAGGGCTAAAATCAAGTTCATTTTAGCCCTTTGTCAACAATCTAAGGCACTGCTAAGAGCAAGCAGTGCCTTTCTTTTTTTCAAGCGGACAGACAAGACAATAATCAAGACTCTCCGATTTTTTCTCAAGCTTATAGTACATACAGCAAGTCTTCCGGTTGGATGCTTCCAGTAAACCCTCATCTAAGTTTAAACTGTGCTCAAATGGATTTTGCTTCGCTCCAAATACATCCCCCGCCGCTTGCTTCAGAAAAAGATAATCCTCCCGCACGCGCTGCTTCACCGCAGACTCCTCTGTTTCCCGCATCATACTGCGATAAAGAGAATTGATACGAACCGCTACATTCTCCCATAGAATAGAATGCGGGAGTCTTGATGTTCGCTTCAGCACATCTAAAAGAGGTGTGACACACTCCGTAAATAGCGTGCGGACGACCTGCTCTCTCCACTCATGACGATCTCCTTCTAACTGAACAAATGAACAGAGCGTTTCATCTAGCTCAATTTTACGATCTTCTCTAAAGACACACGCCTCTGGTGAAAACCGGTAGACAGCATCATACATCGTCATCAAGTACAAAGTAGAACTAACCGCTAAGTATGCATAGCGCTTTGAGAACATGGACGCCGCCACTGCTAGATTCGGTGCATGCATCGCTTCCTTTTCCGCTTCCAATAAACGTCTTACAGATGCTTCTGAAAAAAGCGCAGCCAGTGTGCGATCAGATGTCATCGGTCCATTTGTGATGTGTACCCCGAAATCAAGTAATTCTCTCTCAACCCACTCTGGCCTCATATCAAAACCCCCATCTTTCGTTTAGCGATTTCGCTGTTGATATAACAAATAGATAAAGAACGGTGCACCAATTGCCGCCGTAAAGACACCTGCTGGCACATCTAATGGAAGAAAAGCCGTTCTCGCAACTAGATCTGCCAGCATCACGAGAATACTTCCAACAAGCGCAGATGCCGGGACAAGCGCAATGAATGAACGACCGATGATCATTCTAGCCACATGCGGTGCCATGAGTCCGACAAATTCAATACCACCTGCAAATGCAACGGCAATACCGGCTAGTGTCACACTCATCAGCAGAAAGAATAACCGCTTCGCCTGTACCTTGACCCCAAGACCTGTTGCAAGATCATCCCCAAGCTCCTTCACATTCATCGTTCTTGCTAACACCATGACAATTGGTAAAATGATCATCACCCAAGGAAGCATTGCGGTAACGTCCTTCATCGTAGAGCCATATAAACTTCCCGTCAGCCAGATGTAAGACTTGGTCGTGGTCATCGTATCACTGAGAACTAAAGTAAACGTCACACACGCCTTCATAATGGCGGAAATCCCAATACCCATCAGGACAAGCGTGATCGGTTTGACGCCTTTTTTCCATGAAAGCAAATAGATCAGGCAAGACACCCCAAAAGCGCCTGCAATCGCCCACAATGACTGATAAGCAATGGGTACAGTGCCCATCCAAAAGACGATAAACATAATGGCACCAAATGAAGCACCGCTCGTAATTCCTATGATGTCAGGCGATGCAAGCGGATTTCGAATGAGACCTTGTAAAATAAGTCCTGATACCGCAAGTGCCGCTCCTACTAAAACCGCAAGTAGCGTCCGTGGAATCCTCAGTGTATTTAATACAAACGTATTTCCTTCTCCCTGCCCAATTAAATGAAGCAGCACATCTTGCGGCGGAATGAACCGGCTACCCATACAGAGACTCAAAATAAATAAGCCAAAGGCAATAGCCGTCAATAAAAGTAAGATCAAACATGTCCGCTTTGAAAATTGAAATGAAATGCGCCCGCCCTTTGAACGCACTGTATATGTTTTAGCCACCTGTCTTCAACCCCTTGCGCACGAGATAAACAAATAGAGGCGCTCCTGCTATTGCTGTCATGACGCCAATTGGCACTTCCTGCGGCATGATCAGAAAACGAGCCGCAAGATCTGCGACAAGTAAAAGCGACGCCCCCACAACGGCACAATACGGCAGTACCCAGCGGTGGTCTGGTCCGACAATCTTTTTCACAATATGCGGCACAAGAAAACCGACAAAACCAATCGAGCCTGCAACAGCGACGGAACCACCTGCTAAAAAGACGACGAGTACCCCCATCGTCATCTTCAAAAGCAGCGTACGCTGGCCAAGCCCTTTGGCAATATCATCCCCCGACAAAAGGACATTGATCGAACGGCCAAGTAAAAGCGCCACCACAGTCGCACCTAGAATATAAGGCAAAACAGGCAGCAGCATATCAATACTTCTTCCTGACACTGAACCCGCCATCCAAAACAGGATACTTTGAATCGACTGTTCATTCACGATTAAAAGTCCTTGAGTAAAAGATGCAAACAGGGCGGATATCGCAGCACCTGCGAGCACAATTTTGACCGGTGTCAGCCCATCTCTTCCAATAGAGCCCAGTAAAAAAACGAGCATCCCTGCTATCGCAGCACCTAAAAAGGCGGTCCACATATAGCCTGTTAACGACTCTGTAGAAAAGAATATAATGGAAATGACGATAAAAAATAGTCCACCTGCATTAATACCTAATAAATCAGGCGCAGCAAGCGGATTTCTTGTTAATGCCTGCATGAGTGCACCTGAAATCGCTAGACTTGACCCAACGACTGTTGCGATTAAAGCTCTTGATAATCTGGATGTCATGACAATCACACTGTTCGGATCTGATTCATCGAAATGAAGAAAAGCATGGATGGTGGCTTTGAGGGAAATGGAGGTTTGCCCAAGGGAAATACTGAGCATAAAAAAGACCAACATCAACACGATGAATCCAGCAAAAAGCAGTGCCTTGCTTGAATCCTTTTTTAATAGACTTCTCATTTGATTCCCGCTTTCAATCTGTTATGGAAAAAGGAGAAAATGGTCTTTTCACATTTTCTCCTCCGTTATCCTTATTGATCAATTCCTAGACGATCATAAATATCATCAAGCATCATGTTTGCAGCAATGATACCGCCTGCCATGTTCCAAGTGATTTCATCCACTTTATGCACTTGCTTCGCTTTGACTGCGTCAAGCTGCTTCCATAAAGGATGACTTGTCCACTCTTTATATGCTTTCTCAACCGCCTGATCTTGATCATCCATAAAGTAATAGATCACATCTGCATTCATCTGTGGAATGCTTTCTTTATCTGTAAGTGTCACGATATCTTGCTTTTTATCTTTGACATTCTTTGGACCTTCAAATCCTAGTTCTGTTAAAATCGAACCCGCGAATCCCGTTTGATAGATTCTCGCATGATCAGCACGGAAATTGACAACCGCTACATTCATCGGCCAGTTTTTAATATTCTTTTTCGCTTTTTCTTTGAAGTCAGCGACACGGTCATCCCACTTCGTCAGCAATTCTTTTGATTTATCTTGCTTATTTAACGCTTCACCCATCAATTTCACTGTATCTTTAAAAGTGAACACTGTTTCTGTTGCAACAGTTGGAGCGATTTCTTTCAGCTGATCAAAAATTTGCTCGTGACGAACTTTTGATGCAATGATCAAATCTGGCTTGAGCTTTTCAATTTCCTCTAAGTTTGGCTGTGTTTCCTGCCCAACTATTTTGACACCCTTTAAATCATCTCTTAAATATTTATAAGTAGGTGTTTCAAGCCATGATTCTACAACACCAACTGGTTTAATGCCCATAGCGACTGCTGCATCCGTTGCTCCTTGGTACAGCGTCACCACACGTTTCGGCGACCCTTTTATTTCAGTTGAACCGATAGCGCTTTCAACGGTTCTTGTTTTTTCTTTACTATCTGACTTGCCTTCACTGCTATTGCTGCCACAAGCTGCAAGTAAAACGATGGAGAGCACAACTAATAGCGACCAAAAAGATTTTTTGAACATGTACCTCACCTATCCATTCTATATGTAGTCATATCGTTTGATAACGATTCTCATTATCACACTATGATTTTATCATAGAAAAGGGTGGTGTCAATGGAATTTTTTAAGAAAATGGGAGAGTGTTGACTATTTGTTCATGTTAAATGGAATTTTTGCACATTTGGATGGTGCGACCGATGCTAGTAAAATGGACAAATGAGCCTATGAAAATTGTATCGATATACGTGTCATCAAGTAAACACGCACGCACAATTAGTTCGTGATCACACAAAAGGGTACTTGTTACATGTTCGGCACACAGCGTTTTATTGAGTGAGCATAAGAGTAAGGAGAACACAAAAAAGAAGACGAATGATGACCACTCGTCTTCTTTTTTCCTCATTTTACTTCTTCATACTCATGAGCTGAGACGTGCTTTAATGGTATTCACCAAAGTCGGCCGGATGTCGCTGCCTTGCTATCTGCTCAATTCCATCATTGGAACAATGCTATTTCTGAAGGACAGAGCTCTCTTCAGTACGTTAGGTTAAAGTGATTTAATATGGTTCAATGGCGTTTACTTCGCGTCAGCTGACGTATGTAAAAGTCCATGATAAACCGAAAACAAATCCATTGCATTGCTGCGGCGAAGTAACACACCTCGATAAAAAAACAAAAGAAAACACAACGCTGAAGGCATTTGATTATCAAGTGATATCATAACGCTATCACTCGAAAATAAATGCCCTCAAAAAGCGTTGTGCATCAATGTTTTTTATTAACCAATAGAACCTTCCATTTCAAACTTAATTATTTTTGGGAATCACACACAAACATACGTTCTCTAGTTGGCGTGATTCCTGCGGTTTATATTTGTTTTACGTCATATAAAATAATAAGCCGTCATATGTTTGTGAGTGTTTTGTGGGTGTACCCACATAAATATATATTAATGAAGGAAGTGAAATACATGAACATAAATAAACTAAGATCATTCCTTTATAAAACATCAAAATACTTGGGTGACGTTAACGCCGTTCAAAAGGGTACTATCGGAAAACGTATCATGCGACGTGCTGCGGGTAAAGCATCCGGCAAGCTAATGAAAAAGATATTCAAATAAAAAAAGCCCCCTTAAAAGGGCTTTTTAAATTGTAATTGCCTTTTCTGTTACATGATAAGTGTTAGAAGTAATGATTTTATCAAGTGACCAACCGGTAGCGAATAACACAGAAAAAATCGTTAGACTGATAAATAACATAACTTTTTCATCATAACGCCTCCGCCATTTTTAGTATTTGTTGTTGTGCTTTAATGGTCTTTTTTAGATATTCTCTATTCAATTCAAAATTCCCTTTTTGATAATGATAATCTGCAAGTTTCTTTGATAACTCCGCTACATCTTGCCACAATCTTTTGTTTTCTAAATAACCGAGGCTTTCTTTTACATCCGATTCATTATATTCTTCAAAAAGCGCATAAATGATTTTTAATTTAGCTATATATTCTTGATCGTCTGCAAAGTTAGCTCTATTTAAGCCAATGTTGAAATATTGATTTCCTCTATCTTTTTTATCTTGTTCGTAGAATACCCTGGACAACATATAAAGTGTTCTAATTCCTGAAATCGTTTCGGCATGTTCTTTTATTTGAATTGAATTTAGAAATTCATTTTCTGCGGTTTCAATTTCTCCGGCTCTTTTTTGACTAAACCTAAATTATGATGTATTACACCAATAATTCGTTGGGCTGTTTCCTCATTAAGCTCTTGAGCCAAGCTTAAGGCCTCCCTATAATAAAATTCGGCTTCATCTAAACGGTATAAGTCGTACATATTCGCTCCATATTTGATATTACAACCTACTACTTTTGCTTTGTAAAACTCGCTTGTTGAATACATTTCTTTTGCTTTTTCCAAATGATTTAATGAAACGAAATGTTGATCAATGCGATAATATGCATCAGCTAATTTATAATGGAATTCGTCTCTTTCTATATCATCGGGAACATTCTTTAAATGTTCTTCAGCAGCCTTATAAAAATTTATAGCAGCAACATAATTTTTGTGATGGAATTCGTGCATACCTCTAAAGAAGTTTGAATAGTAGTCAAGCGTTCCTTTGACGTGGGGTTGTTTGTTCTCTATTTCTTTGAGTAAATTGGGTAAAGTGGGGCGTTGCTGATTCATTTCAATAGGCTCAAGACTCTCAAGCATGAGTCTATGCCTAAACTCCATTAATTGATAATATAGCAGTAAATCTTGATCCTCTTCCATGTTCTCTATTTCTCTTTCAACCTGTTCTTTTAAAATCTCTGCATCCGGCACGCTGAATGTCCTTATAAATCTATACCAGTCATTTATCAAGATACCAACTTGAGAAGAAAGAACTTTCTCCACTCCTATCATCCCCTTCCTTTTCATCCCTTATAATTACATAATTATCATTTTCTGAATAATTCAACACCGAAAAGAAATCGCAAAAAGAACAAAAAAATAGCCCCTCCAACCGGAAGGGCTTTTCATTTAGAACAAGAAAAAGTTTATTGCATAGTAGACACCATCAGCAATCACTTGCGCTGATCCTCCACCAATTTTCGGTTTTAAAGCAGCATACAGCTTTTTCTTTATGATGTTTGCAGTAACATCAGGTATATTTGCGAATTCTTCAATTTTTTTAGCTATGAAATTAGAATTCTCTTTAAATGCTTTAGCAGCTTGTTTGTCAGCCTTTTTTAAAACAAGACCTGCTGCTTTACCGCCATACCTTACACCTTCTGCTACTATTTCAGCAGCTAACTTTACTAGGTATCCTCTAAAGCCTTGAGTTTGGATGACAGGATCTTCTATTTCTGTTTCATCTGCTAGACTCTTTAACGACTGTATTTTCACTTGAATCTGTTGTGATGCCATAGTCTCATTATCATTAATAGGAGTTGCGGCTCTTGATACAGTCGGTAACAATGTTGATACTAATAGTAAAGTTGTTAACGAAACAATAAGTAATTTAGATACAAATTTATTCATTTTACCATCACCCTTCTAGAATGGTATTATATACTAAATTTATAAATATTTGTATATTAAATTCAATGAAAAGGATGATTGTCATGAGAAAAATCTATAATTATATGGATAAGGAACAGAAGCAACATGCAATAAAGTTGCTGCATGAAGATATAAAAGAATTGAAAAAGGAACAATCACAAGAAGAAGAAAAAGGGTATCCTGGTGTAATTAAAGCAGCTATTGAAGAAACAATTGAGAGATACAAAAAAGATATAGAATTTCTTGAAAATGACTTAAAAAATGAGCAGGCATAACGCCTGCCCAGATTGTAGAGAAACTCATGTTTTTCTACAATCTTTTTTGTTTTCATCGTAATGATGATGGATGAGATTGAATGAAAAAGGCCTCCCACACACCTAGCCTAGCTTCGCTAGGTGTGTGGCAATCTTCTTCATGTTCTGACAGGCAGCTGTGAGAAGCACTTGCTCACTCACATTTTGTTTTCCCCTTAACCGGCAGTAGCGAAGCCCATGCAGTTGTTTTGAATCTGCAAAGCTTCGCTAAAAATATAGATAAGGGATGATATTTTACATCATGGGCGATATTACTAAAACTGTTTCAAAATTAAAAAGTAAATTTAAGTCATCTGATCCTTTTTTCATTGCAAACAAACTTAACATCATTACAATTCATGAAGATTTAGGGAATACCCTGGGATATTACAGCAAACATTTTCGCACAAAATTTATTCATATCAATGGAAAAGTAAGTGAAAAATGTGATTACTTTGTTTGCGCCCACGAACTAGGGCATGCTTTACTTCATAGTGAATCTAATACTCCTTTTTTAAAAAGAAACACTTTCTTTTCAACTGAAAAAATTGAACTGGAAGCAAACTTTTCCGCCATGCATTTACTGTTTTCTTCCGTTCAAAAGGGTATTACTTATTGTGAATTCAAAGAATATGGCATTCCGTAAGAACTTGTACAAAATTACCGCAGTATTTTTTTAAGTAAAGACCGAACAAACGTTCTTGAAAGGATCTGAAAATAAAAGTAGGGAGTGAACTATCTTGGCTAGTTTCAGACAACACGAAAACGGTACGTGGGAATATAGAATTAGATATAAAGATAAAAGAACGGAAAAGTATAAAGAGAAATCAAAAAGGGGATTTAAAACAAAAAAAGAAGCTAGGATCGCTGCGAAAAAAACGGCAAACAATCTTGCATATGTTGGTTTTGATTCAACAAACGAAACAGTCGGGGGGTACTTTCCCGTTTGGTTAGAAGTATATAAAAAACCATCCGTAAAAAAAACTACCTACTCTTTACAAGAAAGAACTATCAGAATCAATATTCTACCTAGATGAGAACATTATCGTTTAAGAGATATTGAACGAAATGAATATCAAAAATGGCTAAATGAATTGATTGAAAAATATAGCGAAAGAACTATAAGAAGAATCCACAGTATAATGAATTCAGCTTTAAATGAAGCTGTACATGATTTTAGAATCCTTCGAGAAAACCCGTTAATCAATATAAAAATACCTAAAAAGAAGGAGGAGAAAAAAGCATTAAAATTCTTCACTCTTTCACAAACTGAAAGATTTTTAAATCAAGTAAAAACACCTGTTAAGAATGCAAAATATTCACATTCAATTCAGTATTACGTCCTTTTCACTTTAATTGCAAGAACAGGTTTACGGATTGGAGAGGCTCTCTCGCATTAACATGGGATGATATAAATTTAAAAGATGGAGAGTTAACAGTTGATAAAACTCTTATATATCCCTTGAATACTCAACCTTACATTTCAACACCTAAAACACAATCTAGTTACAGAACAATAAAACTTGATGATCACACAGTATCGTTATTGAAAAAACACCGAGTTAACAGACACGAAATCGTTTTGATGTACACCAATTATGTTCAGCCGGAAAATAACATTGTGTTCTTTCAACATGAGGGCAAATGGTTAAAAACAAATGTTGTGAGAGAGTATTTTAAAGAGGCCTGTAAAAGGGCAAATCTTCCCGTTCTGTCTCCTCATGCTTTAAGACATAGCCATGCTGTACACCTTTTAGAAGCTGGCGTGAATATTAAATATGTATCAGAACGGTTAGGGCATTCTAGTATAAAAACAACCGCAGATAAGTATCTCCATGTCACCAAAAAAATTGAGGACCAAGCAATGGAAATGTATCTGCGGTATGTTCAATAATTAAATTTTGTGGGTGTTTTGTGGGTGCTTGATGAAAATGTAATGCCTAAACACCTTCAATCCCCGGTATATCAACGGTTAACCTATACTACCTTCCATTTCAAACTTAATCAAACGGTTCATTTCAACGGCATACTCCATTGGCAGTTCTTTTGTGAATGGTTCGATGAAGCCCATGACGATCATTTCTGTTGCTTCTTCTTCAGAAATTCCGCGGCTCATCAAGTAGAATAGCTGTTCTTCTGATACTTTTGATACTTTCGCTTCGTGCTCTAATGAAATGTTGTCGTTTAAGATTTCATTGTAAGGGATCGTATCAGATGTTGATTTGTTATCCATGATGAGTGTGTCACACTCGATGTTTGAGCGTGCGCCCTCTGCTTTGCGTCCGAAGTGTACGATTCCACGGTATGTGACTTTACCGCCTTGTTTGGAAATCGATTTCGATACGATCGTTGAAGATGTGTTTGGTGCAAGGTGAATCATTTTTGCACCTGCATCTTGGTGCTGACCTTTACCTGCTAGGGCAATACTTAATGTCATACCACGTGCGCCTTCACCTTTTAGGATGACCGCTGGGTATTTCATTGTCAGCTTAGAACCGATGTTTCCATCAATCCATTCCATTGTCGCATTCTCTTCACATACCGTACGTTTTGTGACAAGGTTGAAGACGTTGTTTGCCCAGTTTTGAATCGTTGTATAACGGCAGTAACCGCCTTTTTTGACGATGATTTCAACAACCGCACTATGAAGTGAGTTCGTTGTGTAAACTGGAGCTGTACAGCCTTCTACGTAATGCACATGTGCGCCTTCATCAACGATGATGAGTGTACGCTCAAACTGACCCATGTTTTCAGAGTTGATACGGAAGTATGCTTGAAGTGGTGTATCTACTTTTACGCCTTTTGGTACGTAGATAAATGAACCACCGGACCATACAGCCGAGTTGAGCGCAGCAAATTTGTTGTCAGTCGGAGGAATGACTTTTGCCCAGTGCTCGCGGAAGATGTCTTCGTTCTCTTTTAATGCGCTGTCTGTATCTTTAAAGACAATTCCTTGATCTTCAAGGTCTTGCTTCATGTTGTGGTAAACCACTTCAGATTCATACTGAGCCGATACACCCGCTAAATATTTTTGCTCTGCTTCTGGGATCCCAAGCTTATCAAAGGTTTGTTTGATTTCTTCTGGTACTTCATCCCAAGAACGCTCAGAGCGTTCTGATGGCTTTACGTAGTACGTAATTTCATCAAAGTTTAATGCATTTAAATCTCCGCCCCATTGTGGCATCGGCATGTTGTAAAAGTGCTCAAGAGATTTCAAACGGAAGTCGAGCATCCACTGAGGCTCTTCTTTCATACGAGAAATTTCTTCAACGATCTCTTTTGTCAGTCCGCGCTCTGAACGGAAAATGGAAACGTCTTTATCAGAAAAGCCGTATTTATATTCACCAACATCTGGCATTTTTTTAGCCATCCATTTTCACTCCAATCTTATGATTTGCCGTTATCTTCGGCAGATGCGCCTTTTTCAAGCGCCTTCCAGGATAATGTTGCACATTTGATACGTGCTGGGAATTTTGCGACTCCCTGCAGCGCCTCAATGTCACCAAGATCAATGGAATCGTCGTATTCTTTTCCTTGCATCATATCGGAGAAAATCCGAGACATTTTCAAAGCTGTTTCAATATCTTTCCCTTTAATCGCCTGCGTCATCATCGAGGCAGATGCCATTGAAATAGAGCATCCTTCTCCTTCAAATTTCGCATCAGTGACTTTTTTGTCTTCGATTTTCATCGTAAGACGAATGCGGTCACCACACGTTGGGTTGTTCATATCGACGACAATGCTGTCGTTTAACACACCTTTGTTTCTCGGATTTTTATAATGATCCATAATCACTTGTCTGTACAGTGTGTCTAAGTTTACATTAAAAGACATTCGTAAAATACTCCTTTGTCTTACGGAGCGCTGCAATGAGCCCGTCAATCTCCTCTTCTGTATTGTACAGATAGAAGCTTGCTCTTGCAGTCGCTGATACACCTAGCCATTTCATAAGCGGCTGTGCACAGTGATGTCCAGCACGAATGGCGACACCTTCCGTATCCAGAACAGTTGACGCATCATGTGGATGGACGTCGTCTAAGTTAAACGTCACAAGTCCAGCTCGGTGCTGCGGTCCATAAACCGTTGCACCTTCAAGCTCCTTAAAGCGCTCAAGCGCGTAAGTTGCAAGCTGATGCTCGTAGCGGCTGACTTCGTCCATTCCGATGTCATTTAAGAAATCAATCGCCTTTCCTAGTCCAACTGCTCCTGCAATAATCGGTGTTCCCGCTTCAAATTTCCACGGCAGCTCTTTCCATGTAGAATCATACAGATCCACAAAGTCGATCATTTCACCGCCAAACTCAGCAGGCTCCATATTATTCAAAAGGTCCTTCTTCCCGTAAAGAACACCGATGCCAGTCGGTCCACACATTTTATGCCCAGAGAAGGCGAAAAAGTCACAATCTAGATCCTGAACATCAATTTTCATGTGCGGGGTGCTTTGCGCACCATCGACGACGATAATTGCACCGTGATCGTGGGCAATCTTTGCGATGTCTTTAATCGGGTTGATGGTTCCTAGTACGTTTGAAACATGTGTGACAGCGACGATTTTCGTTTGATGTGTGATCGTTTGCTTCACATCTTCAAGCGATAGCGTGCCGTCTTCCTGTAACGGAATATATTTCAGCGTGGCTCCAGTTGCTTTCGCTGCCTGCTGCCAAGGGATGATATTCGCATGATGCTCCATGTGCGTAATGACAATCTCATCGCCTTCTTTAAGGTTTGCTCTTGCATAGCTGATCGCCACTGTATTCAGTGCGGTTGTTGTACCTCTAGTAAAAATAATCTCCTGGACAGAAGAAGCGCCAATGAATGCTCGAACTTTCTCTCTTGCACCCTCGTATGCGTCCGTTGCTCTTGTGCCAAGGGTATGAACACCCCGGTGGACGTTCGAGTTGTAAGACCGGTAATACTCATTCATTGCATCAATGACAACTCGTGGTTTTTGAGATGTCGCTGCACTGTCCAAATACACCAAATCATGTCCGTTCACTTGCTGATGAAGGATTGGAAACTGCTCACGAACGTCTTTGATATTCATTATTTTACTTTCCTTTCAATCACAGAAACGAGCTGCTTTTTAACTCCTTCAATCGGCAGTTCTTTAACAACTGGATTTAAGAAGCCATAAATGACAAGTCTTTCTGCCTCTTCTTTGGAAATTCCGCGGCTCATGAGGTAATAGAGTTGAATTGGATCGACACGTCCAACAGAAGCAGCGTGCCCTGCTGTGACATCATCCTCATCAATTAAAAGAATTGGGTTTGCGTCACCGCGTGCTTTCTCACTCAACATGAGAACACGTGATTCTTGCTCTGCATTTGACTTCGTAGCGCCATGCTCGATTTTACCAATTCCGTTAAAGATAGAGGATGCTTGATCCTTCATCACACCATGCTTCAAGATATACCCTTCAGAGTTTTTACCGAAGTGAATGATGCTTGTTGTAAAGTTTTCTGTTTGGTTTCCTCTGCCGACCACAACCGATTTCGTATCACCAAATGTGCCGTCGCCCATGAGCTTTGTGATGTTTTCAGACACAACGTCTCCATCATTCATAAGGCCAAGCGCCCATTCGATTTTACTATCACGGCCGTTTGCCATACCGCGTCTATTCACATAGACTGTCACACCTTCTGCAAGATTATCCACTGCACCGTATGTGATGCGAGCATTTGCTCCTGTGAACACTTCAGAGACGATATTGAAGATCGCTTCTTCTGGCTTAGCTGTACTGATGTAGTTTTCTACGTACGTCACAGCACTATGATCGTCTGCTACAACGATAACATGGTTGAACAAAGTTGTTTCGTCATGTTCATGAAGATAAACGGCTTGAATTGGTGCTTCAAGCTCTACGTTTTTCGGTACATAGAGGAAAGCTCCACCATTCACTAAAGCAGCATGTAAAGCTGTTAGTTTATGCTCATCCACTTTCACTGCATCTGTCATGAAGTATTTCTTCACTAGCTCTCCATGCTCGCGAATCGCTGTATGGATATCCGTGAAGATCACGCCTTTGTCTTTTGCTTCAGTAGAAAGAGACAAGTATGCTGGCGTTTGGTCGCGCTGAATGTAAACTGTCTTATCCGTGTCTTCTAGATCAATTAACGATTTCACTTCTTCTGGAAGCTCTTCTAGTGATCCATATGGCGCACTTTCGACTGTATGCTGTTTGAAATTGGTTAAATTCCATTTTGAAATATTCGTTTTGTCAGGCTTTGGCATTGGGAGGTCTTCTGCTTTTTCAAGTGCCTGTAAGCGAAGGGAGCTCATCCATGCCGGTTCCTGATGCTTCTCGGAGAAGCTTTTGACATAATCTTGATCTACTGATAATTTCGTTTCTAATGTCATCAATAATCCTCCTAACGCTTACGCTTCTTGACCAACAGTTTCGTCTTCAATTCCTAACTCTTTTTTAATCCAGTCATAGCCTTCTGCTTCTAGACGCTGCGCGAGTTCTGGTCCGCCAGATTTCACGATACGTCCTTGCATCATGACATGAACGTGATCTGGTGTGATGTAGTTCAATAGACGCTGATAGTGAGTGATCATTAAGCAGCCGAAGCTTTCGCCGCGCATTTTATTAATTCCTTTAGAAACAACTTTCAGAGCATCGATATCAAGACCAGAATCGATTTCGTCAAGGATGGCGATCTTTGGTTCAATCATCATTAATTGAAGAATTTCGTTGCGTTTTTTCTCCCCGCCTGAGAAACCTTCGTTTAGGTAGCGCTGTGCCATATCTGGGTCCATTTCAAGGAACTCCATGTTTTCGTCCATTTTACGGATGAATTTCATGAGAGAGATTTCATCGCCTTCTTCTCTGCGTGCGTTAATAGCCGAACGAAGGAAGTCTGCATTTGTCACACCACTAATTTCAGATGGATATTGCATGGCAAGGAAAAGACCCGCTTGAGCGCGCTCATCTACTTCCATTTCAAGTACATCTTCGCCATCAAGCAAAATGCTACCTTTTGTTACTTCATACTTAGGATGACCCATAATTGCAGCAGATAAAGTCGATTTACCTGTACCGTTTGGTCCCATTACTGCGTGGAATTCTCCACCTTTTATCTCTAGGTTTACACCCTTTAAGATTTCTTTCCCTTCAATCTCAACGTGCAAGTCCTTAATTGTTAATGTCGAAGCAGTCATATATCGATACCTCCAAAATAATCATTATTCTCAATTTATTCTCATTCTAATTTTATAACAAATTAAAAGTGAATACAACACATTCACGACAAGCGTGAGAGGATGCTCTCAAAATTCTAACAAAAAATGCAGGTGGATAAAAGGAATTATGTCGAAAAGACTGTTTTCATAAAGAAAGGACGGGAAACTCTTCTCCCCGTCCTTTAGCTATCAATAGCCTCGTATATTCATTTTTGCGAGCTGCCTTTTCTCATCTCGATAGGACTGCTCTCGTTTAAGTTCTACTTTCATTCGTAAGTCATGGTCTCTTTCGTACTCTGCATAACTCATGCCATGAGATTGATGCATGGCCTTTTCCATCTCGGCGGTATAATCCAATCCCAGTGTACTCTGGTCCGAACAAATAATAAACCATTCCCTTCTTTCGAGTGTAGCTTCATTGTATCAAATGCATGCTGCTTCACTCAAAAAGGATATGACGCGGTATACTGGCATATTTTCTCACACACTCGGCTGAGAAGCACTCAACTCCCCTATATGGAAAAATACCATGTTTTTCTTCCTTTAATGCGTCTGTCCTCCAAATTCATCAATACATTGCTGAACAACTGTGATGCCTTGACTCAGTGCGGCACCTCCGCCGAACGCTGCCGCCACGCTGACAACCTCCAGCAAATTCTCTTCTGTTGCGCCTTGGTCGAGCGCTCCCTTTGTATGATAAATCATGCAATATTCATCCTGTGCATGAATGCTGATGCCAAGGGCAATCATTTGTTTTTCTTTTTGCGTTAATGAATCACTCTGGAAGCACTGCTCCGTAAATTCATTGAATTTCTTGCCAAACACCGGCATTTTCTTCTGAAATTCACCCATTGCCGTTTTATAATCCGTCAGTGATTGCTGCATCGAGCCGCTCATATGCTGTTCATTCATCTTCATTCCATCCCTTCAGGTCATTTGTTCGTTTTTATTATGAGCGAGATTTGAAAAAATACACAAAAAAACCTCGCTTTCATGAAAGCGAGGTTCACACGTCGTTATTCAGATACAGGCAATACTGCACCGTCATATTTTTTGTCGATAAATTCTTTGATTTTATCAGAGTGAAGAACTTCCATTAATGCCTTGATCTTTTCAGATTTTTCGTCACCTTTGCGAACAGCCACGATGTTTGCATATGGATTGTTCTTTGTTTGCTCAAGTTCAATAGCATCTTTTTTCGGATTCAATTTATTTTGGATCGCATAGTTTACGTTAATAAACACTGCATCGCCTTCACTGTTTTCATAAGCTTTCGCTGTTAGTTCAGGAGCGATTTTTTTGAATTTCAGGTTCTTCGGGTTTTCTTTGATGTTTTTGATTGTTGCGTTGATTGTATCAACTTTTGGATCAAGCTTGATCACACCAGCATTTTGCAATAGGGCAAGCATACGTCCTTGCTCAGCTACGTTGTTTGTCATGATGATCGTGCCGCCGTTTGGAATATCTTTTACTGATTTGTATTTCTTAGAGTAAATACCGAAAGGCTCAAGGTGAACTGCACCAGCACTTACTAGGTTGTAATCTTTGTTTGATTTATTTTCTTCGTTTAAGTAAGGAATATGCTGGAAAAAGTTCGCATCCACTTCTTTTTCAGCTAACGCTTTGTTGTACATTTTATAATCGCTAAGCACTTTTACTTTTAGATCATAGCCTTTTTCTTTTAGAAGTGGTTTTGCTTCTTCAAGAATCTCGGCATGTGGTGTTTTTGAAGCCGCAACCGTAATGGTTTTGCTTTCGCTTGCGTTATTAGATGAACCGCATGCAGCTAAAATACCTGCAAATGCTAGAAATAGTGCACTTAAAATCAATTTCTTCATGAATAAATCCTCCCTTAACGTTTATCAATTTTATTTGTAATCAAATCACCGATTATTTGAATAATAAAGACGATGATCAGAATAAACACAGTGGCTACAAGTGTGACATCTGTATTACCAGATTGGTATCCTTCTACATAGGCAAGGTCACCAAGTCCGCCTGCTCCAATTGCACCTGCAATCGCAGTAGAGCCAATCAGAGCAATCGCTGTTACGGTAATGCCTGAAATAAGGGCTGGCAGTGATTCTGGCAGCAACACTTTGAAAATAATGGTAGACGTTTTCGCTCCCATAGATCGTGCTGCTTCAATGACTCCTTTGTCTACTTCACGCAGTGCAATTTCAACAAGACGTGCGTAGAAAGGAGCTGATCCAATGACAAGGGCTGGTAACGCTGCATTTGGGCCTAAAATCGTGCCCATAATAAGTTTGGTAAACCCTAATAATAGAATGATTAAAATGATAAAAGGAATCGATCTGAAAATGTTGACGACTGCGCCGATGACAGCATTGATCGGTTTATTTTCCCAAAGACCGCCTTTACTTGTGAGAAAAAGCAATAGTCCAAGGATGATCCCGATCACAAAAGCAAACGCTAGTGCAATGAATGTCATATATACCGTTTCACCTGTTGCACTCCAGATGACATTTAGGTCAACGTTCGGAAACCATTTCTCAAACATGTGTCATCACCTCGATTTCAACCTGTTTGCTTTGGATATAGGCGATGGCTTTTTCAACTTCGTTCTCGTCTCCATGAATATGGATAAAGAGTGTTCCAAACGCGCCTTCCTGCGTTTGAGAAATCTTTCCTTGCAGGATGTTCACATCGACCTTGAAGGATCGAATGATTTCCGTGATCAGCGGCTGTTCGGCAGAATCTCCGATAAAGGACAACCGGACGACCTGACCTTCTTTTACTCGCTCTAGGACGTGCTCAATCGTTTCTTTCGCTTCTTCTGGTTCAGCAAGCTGTTTCACAAATCGCTTCGTCATTTCTTCTTTCGGCTGTCTGAAGACACGTAATACTTCGCCTTCTTCGACAATACGGCCATTCTCCATCACCGCCACACGGTGACAAATTTTGCGAATGACGTGCATTTCGTGTGTGATTAGCACAATGGTGAGTCCCAGTCGTTTATTAATATCGGCTAAAAGCTCAAGGATGGAATCCGTTGTTTGCGGATCAAGCGCAGAAGTGGCTTCATCACATAGTAAAACTTTTGGATCGTTCGCTAATGCTCTCGCAATCCCTACACGCTGCTTTTGCCCGCCGCTTAGCTGAGACGGATATGCATGTTCTTTTCCTTCTAAACCGACCAATTTAATGAGTTCGTCTGCACGAGCTCTCCGTTTTGATGCAGGTACACCTGCGATCTCGAGTGGGAACATAATATTTTGTCTCACTGTTCTTGACCAGAGCAAGTTAAAGTGCTGGAAAATCATGCTGATTTCTTGTCTTGCTTTCCGAAGTTTCGCATTCGATACTTCATTAATCCGGTTGCCTGCCACTTCAACGATTCCTTCCGTTGGCTGCTCCAGACCGTTTAATAGGCGAATAAGAGAACTTTTCCCTGCGCCGCTATACCCGATAATTCCGAATATTTCACCTTTATCGATATCCAAGTTGACGTCTTTTACAGCATCAACATTTCCGCTTTTTGAATGATACGTTTTTGATACATTCTGTAAATGGATCACAGTCTGTTCACCTGCTTTCTTGCTGAATCTATAGGTTGCCATCACATACGTTCATTTATTCTTCGTGCTGTCGTGACTCTAGCCAGACGCCAGGTCAGTAAAAAAGACCTAACTGCAACGCAAGCAGAAAGGCCTTTTATTTCAAATACGCCTTTCTCTCATCTTTCAAAGCGTTGCGGCTTTGAGTGAATTGGCACCAATTTCAGCTATGCTGACGGTTGCCGGGTTTCATAGGGCACGTCCCTCCACCTCTCTTAATAAGAGAAAATATGTTGTTTTATGTGATGTTCATGTTTTTACTAACGTAGAATATCATGCTATTTGAGATATGTCAACGCTGTAAATCACTAATTTCCAAGTAAACGACTAAGTTATCATTTTTCGAAAAAAACCGTTCGTCAGCCAAAGGACTGCTTCTAATCTCAGAAGCGCACGAAACGAGCCTTTCACCTTCACTTGTCCCCTGCTGATAAGCTGCTGCAAGGACATGTCTCCATCTAATAATTGAAGAATTTCTTTCCTCTCACCATAAAAGATGAGATCTGATAACTCAATTGCAGGCAGTTTCTTCACTTCACCACGCTCATCCACAATCAAAGTACAAGAATCAGTTTCCGCCTCAAATGTAATCTTCAAGGATGATGATGAAAGCAGCGGCTTTAAAAGCAATCGCTGCCCTACGTTTCCATGGGCTTTCACATTTTCCACATGTATAACCTCCCTGTCATTTGGTTATACATAACATTTCTCTACAAACCTCAGCTTGTCCTTTATAAATAACTCGACAAATTTTCAAATGAATTGCTTGAAATATGACAAAAAAACGCTTTATTTAGCGGTTTCAATCACTTCGTGAAGATATGGAACTGAGTGAAAGGCATAGCCTTTTTGTACGATCTCACCCTTTTTAAACAGGAGAAAGCACGGAACACTCTCGATCTCAAATGCTTTCGCAAAACCTGGTGAATAGTTTAAATTGTTCTCGTAAAAGGGAACATCCGGCTGCATGGCCTCGACCACTGCCAGCATCTTCTTTGCCAGCTGGCATGTTCCGCAAAACGGTGTATATAAGTATAAAAGAAATAAATCGTCCTCTATCTCCTTGAATTCATGCTCTTCAATCTCTTTCATATACGTCACCCTCATAAATATTTCGAATGAACATCAATGTTTGCAGCTAATAGAATAGATGCAATGTGGGCTGACGGTGAAGCGGCCACTTCGCGGTACGTTCTGTCGACAAACAGATGAAGGGCTTCAGGAAATTCTTTTCGAAATTGCTTCCGCAGTTTGTCGCCAGCATCGTCACTGTCTGCTAATATGTAAACGTCTTTCCCGAATAAATCGTCCACAAGCTGATCCAGCTTCGATGTACTGATCGTGCCATTGGTGCAAATGATGGTAACAGGTTCACTTATGACTTCTTTTAGCTTCTGTTTATCTGATTTACCTTCTACAATGATGACCTTTTCTATCTCGACATTCATCACGATCACCCGGCCCTTTTGACGTTGATTCACTTCTTCCTTAGATTACAATCTTTCATTCAGGTTGTAAAGATTGGGTACTTGGGCAACAAAAAGACTGCAGCACTCACTCACTGCAGCCTTTTTGTGATTAGCACCAGCCATTTTCATCGTCACAGTCTACATATTTTTCAGTTCCATGTGTCAATGTATCTGACAAACGATAAAAACGATTTTGATCATAGGAGTAACCCGATTTTAATTCATATTGATTTTCACTAATCATCGTGCCAATCTCTTCATTTTGATGAAAAAGCACCATGCCGCTTTCTTTAAATCGTCCAGTGACATGTTCTGTAATATCCACCTGTTCTTTTTGAAAAGACAAATTGGACACCCCCCATAAAGGTAGAGTGTCCAATTTCGCATGAATTAGTCTTCTTTGATCATTTCTTCATATTGCTCAGCTGTCATTAAGTTCTCGATTTCAGATGCATCCGCTGGTTCTACAACGATCATCCAAGCTTTTTCGTATGGAGAGTCATTTACGAACTCTGGGCTGTCATCAAGCTCATCGTTCACTTCAACGATTGTGCCGTTGATCGGTGCATATAGTTCAGAAACTGTTTTGACTGATTCTACGCTTCCGAAAGGCTCGTCCGCTGTGATTTTGTCTCCTACTTCAGGAAGCTCAACGAACACGATATCGCCTAGCTCAGATTGAGCAAAATGCGTAATACCGATACGCACCTTATCTCCTTCTACTTTCACCCATTCATGTTCTTCTGAATAACGTAAATCCTTTGGTGTGCTCATTCAATACCCCTCCAGTCTTTTCTTTCCGTCTATATTGAAGATACCACAATCTGAATGAAAGTTACATCATTTCCAGACGCTTTTAAATGTATCTTCATTAAATCCAACTGTCACTCGTTTGCCATCTGTTGTAATTGGACGCTTGATCAGCATTCCGTTGGATGCAAGTAATTCTAACTGCTCGTCCTCTGACATTGCAGGAAGTTTATCTTTCAGCTGCAGCTCTCGGTATTTCTGTCCGCTTGTATTAAAGAATTTCTTCAGCTCTAAACCGCTTTTTTCGTAAAGGGCTTTTAATGTTTCTTTATCAGGCGTCTCTTCGACGATATGTATGCTGTTGATGTCTTTATTGTGTTCTTCCAGCCATTTCTTTGCTTTTCTGCATGTACCGCAAGATGGGTATTCATAAAAATCTAAAGCCACCATTTTCACCTCCTGCAAATAGTGACAACATTTTATCACAAAACATGTTAAAAACCTAAATGTATGCTTACAAAAAGGTGCGAAGCCTACTCCGCACCTTTCGAACCGTTTTTAAACGATATATTTCTCTGCTTCAAAGATTCGTTTCGCCACCTCACGCTTTTTCGCAATGACATTGATCGGCGTGAATCTTGTCAGTTTGCGAAGGGCTGACAGATTCATACGAAGTGAATCTCCTTCTTCCATTGCAATCAACGATTCTTTCGCATGAGCTTCAATCTTTAAAAAGGCTTCCTGCGTGAAAATTTGTGTATAGGCAAGCTTTTGTGCATTCTTTTCTGCGCCTGTTGCAGCGATAGCCTTTTCTGTCCGCAAGACCGCGGACTCAGCAGCAAACAGTTCATTGACAATGTCTGCTATGTTCACAAGGATTTCCTGCTCTTTTTCTAGTGCTTTACCATATTTCATTGCGGCCATGCCTGCCACCATCAAGGCAATTTTTTTCGCATGGGCGAGTAAATATTTTTCTTGATCGAGCGGCTGATCACCCGGCTCCTCCGGCATCATCATCATGAGCTCTTCTTGCAGGATTTGGGCTTTTTGAAGAAGTGGAAGCTCCCCTTTCATGGCTTTCTTCAAGAACGTACCCGGCACAAGCAAACGGTTAATTTCGTTCGTTCCTTCAAAAATACGGTTAATTCTTGAGTCACGATAGGCTCTTTCGACTTCGTATTCTTGCATGAAACCATATCCGCCGTGAATTTGCACCCCTTCATCCACAATGTAATCTAAAGTTTCAGAGCCAAGCACTTTACAAAGAGAGCATTCAATTGCATATTCTGCAATGGATTGCGCAATTTGTTTCCCGTCCTTTTGCTCCTCGTCACTTAATAGACCCATTCGCTGTTCAAATAAGCCGACTGTGCGGTATACAGCACTTTCCATGGCATAAAGCTTTGCCGACATGTTGGCTGCTTTTTCGCCGATTAAGCTAAATTGAGAAATCGGTGTTTTAAACTGCTTTCGCTGATTGGCATATTCTGCTGATAATTGAATGACCCGTTTTGACGCACCAATTGTGCCAACAGCTAGCTTATAGCGTCCAATGTTCAAAATGTTAAAGGCAATGACATGACCTCTGCCTGCTTCACCAAGCAAATTCTCCTTTGGCACTTCGGCATCTTCTAAAATTAACGTTCTTGTCGATGATCCTTTAATGCCCATCTTTTTCTCTTCAGGTCCTGTTTTGACACCTGGAAAATTCTTTTCTACGATGAAAGCAGAGAAGTGTTCCCCATCAATCTTCGCATACACAACAAAGACATCGGCAAATGCGGAGTTTGTGATCCATTGTTTTTCTCCATTGAGGACATAATGTGTTCCAGCTTCATTCAGGACTGCCGTTGTTTTCGCGCCTAAAGCGTCAGACCCTGATCCCGGCTCTGTCAAGGCATACGCCGCAATTGTTTCTCCAGAGGCGAGTCCTGGCAGATACTTTTCCTTTTGCGCTTGATTTCCGAACAGCACGATCGGCAGAGAACCGATCCCGACATGGGCGCCGTAGGAAAGAGAGAAGCTGCCTGCTCTGGCGAATTTTTCAGTAATGATAGCTGAGCTGATTTTATCTAAACCAAGACCTCCGAATTCTTCAGGAACGTCTGCTCCAAGCAATCCAAGCTCTCCAGCCTTTTTTAAGAGGCGAACAGAATGCTCGAACTCATGATTTTCAATTTGATCGATGTGCGGGACCACATCTTGTAAAATGTAATCCTCTGTTGTTTTCCCAATCATTTGATGCTCATCAGAGAAATCCTCTGGTGTAAAGATATGCTCATAATTCGTCTCATCAATTAAGAAACTGCCACCCTTTTTTACCTCTTCTATTGCTTTCATTCTGTTTTCCCCCTTTAGATCAATTCAAAAATGCCTGCTGCTCCCATGCCCCCGCCGATACACATCGTCACAATACCAAACTGCTCGTTTCGTCGTTTCATTTCATGAATGAGCGACAGCGTTAGTTTCGTTCCTGTACAGCCTAACGGATGTCCTAATGCAATCGCTCCGCCGTTGACATTGACCTTCTCTTCATCAATCCCTAAATGACGAATGACTTGAATCGCCTGAGAGGCAAATGCTTCGTTTAGTTCAAACAGCCCAATGTCCTTCAGCTCTAGACCAGCCATTTTCAGCGCACGCGGAATGGCTTCAACCGGGCCAATTCCCATGACTTCAGGTGGTACACCGCCAACCGCAAACGCCCTGAACTTGGCGAGCGGCTGAAGTGAAAGAGAGGATGCTTTCGCGCGATCCATCATCATCACACATGCCGCACCGTCACTCGTCTGCGAAGAGTTTCCTGCGGTCACTGTGCCTTTTGTTGAGAAAGCAGGTCGTAAGGTTGAGAGAATCTCCTCTGTTGTGCCAGCTCTCACACCTTCATCCTGTGAGAACGTAAATGGATGTTCTTCTAATTGGTACTGCTCTCCTACCCGTCTTTCTGTCACCTCAACAGGGACAATTTCATCTGAAAATTTCCCGTCCTGCAATGCCTGTGCTGCCTTTTGATGGCTTCTTACCGCAAACGCATCCTGATCTTGCCGTGTGACCTGATACTTTTGCGCCACTTGCTCGGCTGTGTGTCCCATGCTCATATAGTATTCAGGCGCTTGCTCTGCCAAGAGAGCATTTGGACGAATGGAGTGACCCATCATTGGGACTTGCGACATCGATTCGACGCCTCCGGCTAAAATGGTTTCTGCCTGCCCGAGCATAATTCGTTCACCTGCGTAGGCGATTGACTGTAGACCAGAAGAGCAATAGCGGTTAATGGTGATGGCAGGTACTGTATACGGCAAACCTGCTAACGCCCCAATATTCCGGGCGACATTCAGCCCTTGCTCTGCTTCTGGTGTCGCACATCCGATAATCAAATCATCAATCTGACCGTCGTATTCACCGGCACGCTTTAGCGTTTCTTTTACACACAATGCGCCCATATCATCAGGCCGTACATGTTTTAATGAACCTTTTTTAGCCTTTCCAACTGGTGTTCTTGCGCCAGCCACAATCACTGCTTCTCTCATTTTGATTCCCCCCTAGTTACGTAAAGGTTTGCCTTTGACGAGCATGTGCTGCATGCGTGCCTGTGATTTCACTTCTCCCACAAGACTTAAAAAGGCTTCTCTTTCAAGCTCTAATAAGTATTGTTCCTCCACCTCTGTACCAAATGGCAATTTACCGCCGGAAATGACATGAGCTAGTTTTTTCGCAATGGTCATGTCATGGTCTGAAATGTAGCCAGACAATCTCATATTTTCAGCAGCTAGCACCATTGCTGCATAGCCTGTTTCTCCCATGACGGGCACTTTTTGTTTGAGCGGTGCACGATAACCCGCTTCATCAAGAGAGAGAACGAATTGTTTCGCATCATAGATTAAATGATCACCATTCATGCTGATCCGATCATTCATGCGGAGCATCTTCATATCACGGGCTTCCTCTGCTGAAGTCGATACTTTCGCCATCGCAATCGTTTCAAAGGTTTGCAGCGCAGCATCTTGTATCGCAGTTGCAGACGGCTTAGCCGCTCCTTGTAGGTGACGTAAATATAATTCTTTGTTTCCACCGCCGCCCGGAATCAGCCCAACCCCTGCTTCCACAAGCCCCATGTACGTTTCACTGGATGCTTGGATAGCGGCTGCCGGAAGACAAAGCTCCGTCCCCCCGCCGAGCGTCATACCAAACGGTGCAGCAACAACTGGACGGTCACTATATTTCACCTTCATCATTGCCTGCTGGAACCTGCGAATGACAAAGTCAATTTCAAAGAAATTGTCGTCCTGTGCTTCCATTAAAATTAAAGCAAGGTTTGCGCCAACACAGAAGTTCTTCCCCTGGTTCCCAATGACAAGACCTTTATAATTCTTTTCCGTTTCATCTACAGCACGGTTGATCATATCAATGACATCAAGACCAATCGCATTGCTTTTCGAGTGGAATTCAAGCAAGGCAACATCATCACCAATATCGATTAAGCTTGCACCTGAATTGTGGAAAATGACCCCTTGTTTCTTTTTCAATCTGGCTAGAGAAATATTCTTCTCGTTTCTTTTTTCCTGTTTATAAGTGCCATTCTGATAAAAAGCACGGTCTCCTTCGGCATTCTCTTGATAGAATGTGTCATGTCCCTCTGACAGCATTTCTTGCACCCACACCGGGATGCTGTGCCCTTCTGCCTCCATTCGGCTGACGGCTTTTTTCACACCAATCGCATCCCATAGCTCGAATGGGCCATGCTGCCAGCCAAATCCCCATTTCATGGCGTTATCAATGGACTCGATATCATCTGCAATGTCGCCTTTTAGATGAGCTGAATAAAGAAGCACTGGTGCTGTCATATTCCAGAGCAATTGCCCAGCGCGGCCGTCTTGATAAATAAGCGCTTTCAATTTCGCTTTTGTCCCCTTTTGCTGCTTAGCAATGTCAATGCCCGGTTCCTTCAGCTTTGTCCGTTCTCCGTATGTGAGTGTCACAGGATCAAGCTCTAAAATGCTCTTCCCGTTTTTTTGATAGAACCCTTGCCCTGCTTTACTGCCAATCCACCCTTTTTCAAGCATTCTTTCCATAAACTCAGGCAGCTGAAAAATATCCTTCTCCTTTCCTTCCACCTGTTCATATACGTTGCGGGCCACATGAGAAAACGTGTCGAGTCCGACCACATCCAGTGTACGGAAGGTCGCACTTTTCGGTCTGCCAATGAGTGGACCTGTGACAGAATCGACTTCTCCGATCGTGTATTTGTTCTCAAGCATTTCACGCACTGTGACAAGGAGTCCATAAGTGCCAATGCGGTTGGCAATAAAGTTCGGCGTATCTTTCGCTTCAACAACACCCTTGCCAAGTACATCTTCACCAAATGTTTTCATATATGAAAGTACTTCTGGATCAGTTTCTTGAATAGGAATCACTTCTAAAAGCTTTAAATAACGAGCTGGGTTAAAAAAGTGAGTGCCTAAAAAGTGGCGTTTAAAATCAGCTGATCGGCCTTCTGCCATTTTTTCAACAGAAATACCGGATGTATTGCTGGATACGATGCTGCCTTCTTTGCGGTGTTCGTCAATGAGAGAGAATACGTGTTGTTTGATGCTGAGCTTTTCAGTGACGACTTCAATGATCCAGTCAGCATCGTGTAATAAGGAAAGGTGATCTGTGAGATTTCCAGGTGTGATGTATGATAGGTTTTTCGCTGACGTAAGAGGTGCTGGCTTTTGCTTTAACAACTTTTTCATCGCTTCTTGACTTAATCGATTCCGAACACTAGGGTGATCAAGCGTTAGCTTTTTTGCCGTTTCTTCCTTTGTCAGTTCATTTGGCACAATATCTAGCAATGTTACCGGTATCCCAATATTGGCTAGATGCGCAGCAATGCCTGAGCCCATGACACCTGAACCAATGACAGCCGCCTTGCGAATATGTTTGCCCATAAATATCCCCCTAAACATTTTGAATGAATAGTCATTCATTTTTTGTCCAAAAAAAAGCAATGCCTCTTTCTTTATCTTAAAAGATTTTCCGAAACAGTTCAATAGCAGATTTCAAAAATTTACACATTCTCATGCGCCATGCTTTACAGCGTATGAATTAAAGACGAGAGGGAAATGTAAGAATGGAGGTGATGTCCATATGTCTCGTTTGAAGAAAAATCCATCAAAAGCTGGCGTAAGTGCTGCAAGTGTAAAAGGAAACGCAGGTCCATCACAAGAAGCAGACCTTGGCGGGAAAAAGACCAGTCAAAATCAGCAATATAAAAAGAAACATTAAGGAACCAAAATCGTAAGGAGGGAACACATCTTGAACAATCAGCAAATGAATATGCCCCCGCAAGTCATTTCAGTGAAGGATTCCTTGTACTTAGAGGATATGCTGAACTGGAATTTGATCGCCATGAAAAAAGCCCACTTTATGGCCGAGCATTGCCAGGATCAAGCATTGAAACAAGAACTCAATCAAGTTGGTCAAATGCACCATCAGCATTACACCCAAATTCTTCAGCATTTAGGCAGCTCAGGGCAAGGCCAGTCTTCTGGCTTTATGCAATAGGAGGTAACAGACATGGATCAGCAAAACCAACAAAAAATCGGGAATCCACAAACGCCGGTTCCAACAACCACAAACATGAACGATCGTGATTTTATCACAGATCTCTTGTCGACTGAAAAATATATGACAAGCGGATATAACACAGCGCTGAATGAATTAAGCCATGAATCTCTTTACCAAGATATTCAGCAAATTGCGCTGGAAACACAAAAAACGCAAAGACATTTATATGATGTCATGTTCAAATATGGCTGGTATTCTGTCGAAGCGGCTGAGCAGCAAAAGCTCCAGCAGGCACATCAAAAGTTCCAGCAAACACTGACAGATCAGTCTCCATATGGACCATCAAACATGTCATAAAGAAAAACTGCCAGTGATGATGCTGGCAGTTTTTTAACGGTCTTTATTGGCTCGATGAGCTTCATTTAATTGTTTGATCCGCTGAATCGTTTCTTTGATGTCTTCCTTTGCCTCTGGATACGTTTCATTAAAATGCTTCGCTAGAGGCGGCATGCTTTTGGCAATATGAGAGTAGATCACCCACTGCGTGACATCTCTTTTCAGTTCATCATTCGTTTCACCAAGCAGCAGCTCTGTATATTTATCAAGCAAGCCCTCTAGCTTTTCATCTAATTCATTTCCCATTGATCTTCCGCTCCCTTTTTCAGAAAAAAACCTGACTCTGCGCGTAACAGATGTCAGGCTTTTCACATACGATTATCTTGCAGCAAGAAATGTCTCTGCTTGTGCCTCCTGCACAATACAGCGTCCTCTGCCATGCGGAATACATAATGGTGTTCCGAATAAAGGATCTGTTGTCACTTGGCAGTTCATATCAAAGACATTTTTCACGAGATCACAGTTAATGACGGTTTCCGGTCTTCCTTCTGCATAAATCGACTTGTCTTTAATGGCAACAAGATGATGCGCATATCTGCAAGCGAGATTGAGGTCATGCAGAACCATGACAATCGTGCGCTGCTCTTTTTCATTTAAATCAAACAGAAGATCAAGGATTTCAATTTGGTGCGTCATGTCTAAATACGTTGTTGGCTCATCTAATAGGATAATATCCGTCTCCTGCGCCAATGTCATCGCAATCCATGCACGCTGCCTTTGTCCACCTGATAATGAATCGACCGTTCGATCAGCTAGGTCTTCCATCTTCGTTGACTTCAGTGCGCGATTTACCGCTTCTTCGTCTTGCTTTGACCATTGCTTCAGCCAATTTTGATAAGGGTATCGCCCTTGCTTAACTAGCTGGTGGACAGTTAATCCTTCCGGCGCTTCTGGTCCTTGCGGAAGAATGGCAAGCTGTTTCGCCACTTCCTTTGTTGGTAATTTGGCAATGGAATGACCTTCAAGCAGGACAGATCCACCCATTGGCTTCATGAGACGGGCCAATGAGCGAAGTAGCGTGGATTTACCGCATCCATTGCTGCCAATAAATACTGTGATTTCACCCTTAGGGATTGATACATTTAGTTCATCTATGATCATTGTTTCTCCGTAGCCTAAGCTTAAACCTTCAGTAGAAATGGCACTCATTCCGCTCAAACGCTCCTTTTCTCATCCAAATTTTTTATATTGAATATCGTCTATGTAGACGTCAAAGATCACTTATCTCAATTTAGTGTATCAGATTTGAGTGATTTTGAAAATCATTTTCAATTAAAAAATGAGAAAGTCTCGTTTACTTTTTCTTTTCGAATGTACGATTTGTCCCATCTTCGAGCTTCATATCGACCTGAATCCGCTGATAATCGTCATCTAAATTAAAGGCAGCTAATAGTTCATTTACATACGTTTCATTTAGCTTTGCACTAGGTATAGACATATCATTTAACTTCATCTTCATCTCGCGCAATGCTTCCTCCCCTTCATAGCGGACACCATTCATATGATCTCGAATCAGTGCTTCTTCTTTTCCGCCCACCTGACGATAGGTAGCTTCGTATAATTCATTTTTCTGCCCATATTGAACATGTAGATGCAGATGATGAAATGGCAGCTCCTTCATTTGAACAGCTGACAGACTTTCAGCTTCTGCTTCACTTGTATGTTGCATTGGTTCGATTGATTGACAGCCAGACAGCATAAAGAGCAGCACTCCTAGCAGTCCCGCCTTCTTCCAGCACATCATGTGTTTCCTCCTATTTCGCTTCATCGGTTTTTATTCTGCTCTAAGCTTCTTTTCGTTATTCACCTAAACACTGTGTTATGGTAAATGAAAACAAAAAATATACGTCAAAAGGAGAAACGGATGATGAAAAAAACAGCCATTGTGACTGGTGCCAATAGCGGCTTTGGCAAGCTCATCACGCTGCGCCTGGCTCAGCAAGGCTATACCGTAATTGCTGGTGTGAGACAAGAGGCCAATGCGAAAAAGCTTGCGGAAGAAGTAAAGAAAGCCGCTTTATCCGAATTGATACATATTGAAGTATTAGATGTGACGGATACACAGTCCATTCAAGCATTTCAGAAAAGGCTCGATACTGATGCACCCATTCACCTGCTTGTGAACAATGCGGGAACAGCCTATGCTGGTTTTGCTGAAGAAGTGCCTGTTGACAAGTACCGCCAGCAATTCGAAGTGAATGTCTTTGGGGTGATGGAAATGACACAGGCGGTCCTTCCGTTTATGACAACCGGTGCAAAGATATTGAATATGAGCAGTATCAGCGGGTTAATGGGTATGCCTGCGCTCTCTCCATATGTATCGTCCAAATTTGCACTAGAGGGCTATACAGAGAGCTTGCGAATTGAACTGGCTTCGTTTGGCATTCAGGCCGCTTTGATTGAGCCGGGTTCTTTCCAAACAAATATTTGGAACACCTCTATGAATGAGCAAATGACGCAGCCCGCAGAAGATTCTAAATACACAGCTATTTATCAAAAGATGATGTCCTATATTGAAGCGCAAAAAAACAACTATGGAGATCCTAGCGAAGTTGCGGAGCTTGTGGTCTCACTTGCAGAGAAGAAGCGTCTAAAGAAGCTGAGATACCTTGTGGGGAAAGGTGTACGGCTTTCATTCCTAGCAAAGCAGCTCCTGCCTTGGAATGTATGGGAAACGATCATTTTACGGACACTTTCATCCAAAAAATAAGCGCAAAAAACAGGTGGATCTTTTATCCACCTGTTTTCATTTATTCGTTATCAGACTGCCCGAGGGTAATATCAAGGTTTTTGTTCTTTCCTTCACGGATGACCGTCATTGTTGTTTTATCACCGATTTTTGTTTCTTTATAAAGGATTTCTTTTAGCTGTGAGCTGTTCTCCACATCTTTCCCTTTGAACTTGATGATGACATCTCCAGACTTCAAACCTGCCTTTTGTGCAGGTGATCCTTTCGATACATCTTTTACGTAAATGCCTTTACCGATTTGTTTATCAAATAATCCGAGCGTATTTTCCTGATACGTTTCAGGCACTTGCTCTAAGTCAATCATTTGAACACCAAGGTAAGGGCGTTCGATTTTTCCATTTTTCAATAGCTGATCTACAATCGGTTTCACATCGTTACTTGGGATGGCGAATCCAAGTGATTCTACACCGCTTTCGCTAATTTTCAAGCTGTTGATCCCAATGACTTGACCGTCCGTATTGATCAGTGGACCTCCACTGTTTCCTGGGTTAATGGCAGCATCTGTTTGAAGTACATTCATCTCAACAGTACCAGATGACGTAGTCGCTTCAACGGTACGATCGACACCACTAATAATTCCTTCTGTCACAGTACCTGAGAACTGCGCACCAAGCGGGTTCCCGATAGCGATCACTTTGTCTCCGGCACGAAGCTTAGACGAATCACCAAAGCTTGCGACTTTATCAATGCCGTCAGCGTTGATTTCGAGAACAGCCAAATCTGTCATCACATCATTGCCGACAAGCTTAGCATCTTTTGTTTTTCCATCATAAAGCGTGACCTTTAATTTATTGGCACCTTCAACCACGTGGTTATTGGTAATAATGTATGCTTTTTTTCCATCCTTTTTAAAGATCACACCGGAACCAGTTCCAGCTTCCGCTTCTGTTGATTCTCCGCTAAGACCGAAAGAGTTTTGTGTAGATTGATAGTTTGAGACCCCTACAATGGTCGGCTCTAAATCCTCTACCATATCGGCTACATTCGTCGCATTGGTGATTTGTTTTGATGAGAAATTATCAGAGGTAACCGATTCACTTGACGCTGTTTGGGTTTGCGTGTTGGCAGCTGTGTCCTGTGCCTGCGGTAAAAGCGGTGTAATTCCAAGCACAAGACCTCCGCCAATAATCCCTCCAAGAATCGGACTCAGCCATGCAGCCTTCCGTTTTTTCTCCTTTTTAGAAGCACGATCATCCACAATTTGAGGTGACCTGTTTGTCACACTCTCCTGAGAGGCGGATGCTTCATTTTCATGGTGGTGAAAAACGAGTTCTTTTTTTGGTTCTTCTATTTCTTTCTCATTCTCTTGATGTGTTTCTTCTTGATGATTGATCTTTTTTTCTTCATCTTCTCTTCGGAAATCCATCGCTTGCACTCCTTTGCATCATTTTCATGAAATGCTTCATTCATATGTGTAGATAGGACCGATGTCCTCTTAATGGCAAAATCATTGAAAATACTTTATGGCAATATACCAAATTATATAATACTTATTCATAGAAAAAAAGCAAGGTGCGCACATTGGTGGAAAACACCTATTCATCAGCTTTTTGTCTATGCCCTTTTTTCCCTTGAGCTTATCATAATCAAACATTATGGGATAATGATGAGAAGAATATGTGAAATTATGAAAAAAGCGTGTGATTGTTGACATATCGCCTTTGTATCCCGTTATAATGACGTTGAGAGGATGTGGAAGACTTTGTCGTACACCATTTATTTAGTTGAGGATGAACAAAACTTAAATGAACTTTTAACCAAATATTTAGAGAGTGAAAATTGGAATGTCTCCTCTTTTTTAACCGGAGAAGCGGCACGTGCGGCAATGGACAAGCCGCCGCATCTATGGATTTTAGATATTATGCTGCCTGATACAGACGGCTACACACTCATTAAAGAAATCAAAGCCGCCTCACCTGACGTACCAGTCATTTTCATTTCTGCACGTGATGCAGATATTGATCGTGTCCTCGGCTTAGAACTGGGAAGCAGTGACTATATTGCGAAACCATTTCTTCCGCGGGAGCTGATCATCCGAGTGCAAAAGCTGCTGGAGCTTGTGTATAAAAACAGTGAGACCCCGCAGCCAAGCATCACACACGTTTCCTCCTACACCATTCATGAGGACGTGAGAGAGGTGTTTGAAGGGGATCAGCTGATTAACTTAACTTCTAAGGAATTTGACTTGCTGCTCTTATTTACACATCATCAAGGACACGCTTTTTCTCGTGAAGATATTCTCGTGAAGATCTGGGGACATGATTACTTTGGGACAGATCGTGTCGTGGATGATCTTGTCAGACGGCTGCGTAAAAAAATGCCTGACTTAAAAGTCGAGACCATTTATGGATTTGGCTATAGGATGCTAAAGGGATGAAGAACAAACCGCTCGCTTTTCAAATTTGGGTCGTCATCTCTGGCATTTTGCTGACCATTTCGATTGTCCTGATCATTTTATTTTCAAATACATTACGCAGCTTCTTCACAGATGAAATTTATAAAAACATCGAAAATGAACAGCAGGTGTTAACAGAATACCCTTTGAATCGAGACGGATCACCAAAGTCGACCCCAGAAAACCGCTCGGTTCAGCACATTCTGATCCCGTCAGATGAATTAGATCAAATGGCGCAGTTTTTCCCGCATGCGTTTATTGAAAAAGTACAAACCTTTGTGAAAAAACAAAAAAGCGCAACGAAACGCTATTCTGAAGAAGTGAATGGCCAGCATATCTTTTTTGTGATCAAAAAAGTCTCAACAGGCAATACACAATATATTCTGTTGTCGTATGCACCAGATTCTTATCGAGACGACTTGTCCTTTACGCTGTTTAAACAGCTGATATTGATCTTAGGCACTGTCATTTTACTAAGCTGGATTCCGTCTATTTGGCTTGCCCGCTACTTATCCCGTCCGATCGTTGCGTTTGAAAAGCACGTGAAGCGGATTGCACAAGAGGACTGGGACGATCCTGTGGTCGTTGACAGGCAAGATGAAATCGGCAAGCTCGGTCATACGATTGAAGAAATGAGACAAAAGCTCATTCAAAAGGATGAAACGGAACGAACGCTTTTGCAAAATATATCACATGACTTAAAAACACCTGTGATGGTCATCCGCGGATATACGCAGTCCATTAAAGATGGGATTTTTCCTAAGGGAGATCTTGAACAAACGGTGGAAGTCATTGAAGGTGAAGCAGAAAAACTTGAGAAGAAGATCAAAGATTTGCTGTATTTAACAAAGCTTGATTATTTGTCAAAACAGAATCCCGCACATTCTTCCTTCCTTGTGAGTAATACAATGCTGGAAGTAGTCGACCGCATACGCTGGTCGAAAAATGAATTACAGTGGAACGTGGACTTAGATGATGAGGCTACACTTGAAGGCGATCCAGAACAATGGAGCAAATTATTTGAAAATGTACTAGAAAATCAACTTCGCTACGCAAAAAGTAGAATTGACATTCATATGGAGCAGGAAGAGGATCACATTCGCATGGTCATTCGTAATGACGGCCCTCCAATTGAAGAACACATGCTATCCAGCCTATACGAACCTTTTAGTAAGGGAAAAAAGGGCGAATTTGGTATTGGATTAAGCATTGTCAAACGAATTCTTTCAATGCATCAAGCGTCCATATCTATTGAAAATGATGATCTAGGTGTACGCTATACGATCACTGTTCCAAAGAAGAGACTGTAGGTTTTTGACCGCAGTCTTTTTTTAGATGAATGAATACCCAGTGAAATCACGGTATGTGGCTTTGATCTTTTTGCCAGCTTGGTACATCCATTTCTTTTCAATGGTTGTTTCTTTCGGCATTTTGACTTTTTCTACTTGAATTCCTTTTGCTTTCAAGCGTCTAATCATATCATCGATTTCTCTCATGGAACATCATCCTTTCACATATTTTGACCAGTTGGTCACCTTACTTTATAATATAAAGAATTACACTGTAAAAAACAAGTTACAATCTGATTAATTTTTGAAAACTTTCGTCGTTTATGACCGATAAGTCACATCTCTTCGCGCACGTTTCCTAAGACATTTGTCTCTCGGTAAGAAAGGATGACATTCATATTGAAAAAGAAAGAAAAAATGATCATTGAAGCCGGCATGAAGTTATTTGCCAGCAAAGGCTACAATACAACGTCTGTTCAGGAAATTGCGGATGAATGCCATATGTCAAAGGGTGCTTTTTATCTTTACTTTAAATCAAAGGAAGCACTGCTCATTTCGATCTTGCACTACTATTACGATAAGGTATTTACCCGGATTCACGAGGTTCAAACAGAGGGCGGCACACCAAAAGAAGCCTACCGGAAACAGCTCACTGTCTATTACGATAATATTTTGCAGCAAAAGGATTTTATTAAAATGCAGCTGAGCGACAGGGCTCTTCCATTGAATGAAGAAACGCAGCAGCTTGCAAAACAAATTCGGCTTGCAACGATCCAGCTTCACATTGATAACATTAAGCAGGTATATGGGGATGCGGCGATTCCTTATATGGCTGATCTTTGTTTGACGATTGAGGGCATGAGTCATGTTTATTTCGAGCTTGCGATTTTATATGATTTTCAGCTGGAAGCAGAGGAACTTGCCAAAACGATGATTCACCGTATTGATGATTTGATGGGCGGTATGATGAAACGAAACGACCTTCCGCTCATTTCTGTGGACCAAGCAAGCGACTGGTTCGGCCCTATTTATGAACGATCATTTGACCCGCTGACAGAATCTCTTTTAAAAGAATTAAGAGAGCAGGCTGAAGAACACTATGAAGTGAAGGACGAGCCTGACTTATTTGAAGCACTCGGCATTTTAGAAAATGAGTTAAACAAACAAAAACCGAGACAAGTCATTGTAAAAGGTATGCTCTACCAATTGAAATTGTTCCCTCCGCTTCAAACCATATCTGAGTCACTTTTGCGTATTTTGAAAGAGGACCATTTGTAAAGCCCAGGACAGCCCCCCTGGGTTTATTGTTGTGAATGGAACATCAAATTCAAATCCTCCCTTTACTGATAGTGTGCTCATACAATCAGAGCAACTTGGTTTCAAAACATATCGTTACCTTCAAACATCTTCAAGTGATTCTTCTGACAGCTCAAAATGAGAGATCAAAGATGATCCCCATCCTGCGGGCGCCTTTGATCACTTTATAACAAAAAGGGCAGACTCCTCTGTATCCCTGAGATATGGCTTGAAAAAACTCGACTTCACGTGTTTTTCACTCTAATCAATCTCGTCTTCACGTTCTCAACCACCATTCATCTCATCATTTTTCCCACAAAAAAACCAGGGGCAGCGGGCCCCTGTTGTCTTATTTTGCTTTTGGTGTCACCATTTCTTCTGGTTTCACAAACTCTTCAAATTGCTCTTCTGTTAATAGCTCTAATTGAAGGGCTGCTTCTTTTAGCGTTAACCCTTCTTTGTGCGCAAGCTTAGCAATTTTCGCTGCATTTTCATATCCGATGTGCGGATTAAGCGCCGTCACAAGCATCAATGAATTTTTCAGGTTTTTCTCGATTGTTTCTAGGTTTGGTTCGATTCCAACGGCACACTTGTCATGGAATGAGTTCATGCCGTCAGCAAGCAGTTCAACTGATTGCAGGAAGTTATAGATGATGACCGGCTTAAATACGTTCAGCTCAAAGTTTCCTTGGCTTGCGGCAAAACCGATCGTTGCATCATTCCCCATGATTTGCGCTGCAACCATTGTTAAAGCTTCACTTTGGGTTGGGTTGACTTTTCCTGGCATAATGGAGCTGCCTGGCTCATTTTCAGGAATGATCAATTCGCCAATTCCACAGCGCGGGCCACTTGCAAGCCATCTGACATCATTGGCAATTTTCATTAAATCAGCTGCAAGTGCTTTTAGAGCACCGTGTGCATACGTAATTTCATCATGGCTTGTTAGCGCATGGAATTTGTTTGGTGAAGAATTAAATGTTTGACCTGTCAGCTGGCTGATTTCTTCAGCCACGTATTTGCCGAACTCAGGATGTGCGTTAATTCCTGTACCGACAGCCGTTCCACCAATCGCAAGCTCTCTCATTTTTTCAGTAGATTCTAGAATCATTTCTTTTGAACGATCAAGCATGTACACCCATCCGCTAATCTCTTGGCCAACTGTCAGCGGCGTTGCATCTTGCAAATGCGTACGGCCGATTTTCACGATCTCTTGATATGCTTGTGCTTTCTCATCAAGTGTCGCTCTTAATTGGTCAATAGCAGGTATTAATTTTTTGTGCACAGCTAAAACAGCTGCCACGTGCATAGCTGTTGGGAATGTATCGTTTGAGCTTTGGCTGCGGTTAACGTCATCATTCGGGTGAATGCTGAGTTCACTATTTTTATCTTTCAAGAAAGCAGTTGCTCTATTTGCAACAACTTCGTTCATGTTCATGTTACTTTGCGTTCCACTGCCTGTTTGCCAGACAACCAGCGGGAAATGCTCGTCATATTTTCCACTGATGATGTCATCACATACAGCAGCAATCGCTTCTGCTTTTTCACTTTCAAGGTTACCAAGACGTTCATTGGCAATCGCTGTGCTGCGTTTCAAAATTGCAAACGCATTCACAACTTCCTTTGGCATTTTCTCAGAACCGATTTTGAAATTTTCTTTGCTTCGTTGTGTTTGTGCACCCCAGAACTTGTCCTTTGGCACCTTGATTTCGCCCATTGTATCTTTTTCGATTCTAAATTCCGTCATTATGTATCCCTCCATAGCTTCATCACTCAACTCTATTCTATACAAAAAACGAAAATCCTTTAAGCGTTTTCAATTAAAATTTTATCTTTATTTTAATTTTAGTTCAATATAAACGCGGACATCTTTGGAATATTTGTATTTCGGATTCGTTTTTCCGTAATCTTTTGATGTATAGGTCACCTCATAATGCTTGTCAAATGACTGTAGAATACGGTCGATCTCCTCTTTTGTACCTGCTAAACGAATTTGTGCCATCTTGTGTCCTCCAAAACCCTCATTCTTTCTTTTACCACAAAATAATGTAACACAGAATATTGTTTTTTCAAGCAGGTAATGCTAAGAAAAAATGTTGAGGCGGGTGATCCTTTTGAAACAGACTCCATTAAAAGAGCACTTATACGATAATCTCTCTGTCATTCTCCCGCAGTTAAAGGACATGGATGATTTGATCCATGAGAAAAAAACATTACCTCACGGACAGGTTGTCTACTATTTATACATTAAAGAAATGAACGAAACGATGCAGATTCAAACCTTCTTAAAGCTGCTGCTGCAAGATCATTCCTCTTTGACAAAAGAGAAGCTGGAATCCAATTTATCAATGATGACCACCCGTTCTGTGAAAACCTCTGAAGAATTGCTGGAGGCGATTTTCGAAGGACATTGTGTCGTTCTGATTAACGGATTTCAGCATGCTTATATTCTAGAAACACATGGAGCGATGAAACGTAGTTTAGGGGATTCTACATCTGAAACCGTGGTAAGAGGGCCGAAAATTGGCTTTATTGAAGATTTAGATACGAACTTAGCTCTTGTCAGACAGCGCTTGAAAAATCCTGATCTCAAAACCGTCGATATGAAAATCGGTCAGAAGAAACTCACCCAAGTGACCATTATGTACATTGACAATATCGTAGATCCTTCTGTTTTAAAAGAAGTGAAAAAACGGCTCAAACAAGTCACCTTTGATGACATACAAGACTCTGGCGTCCTTGAAGAACTCATTGAAGACAATGTGTATTCGCCGTTTCCGCAAATTCAAAATACAGAACGGCCTGATAAAGTTGCCTCTGCTTTGAACAACGGACGCGTCGCTATCTTTGTCGATCATTCACCTTTTATATTAATTGTGCCTGCTTCCCTTGCGACGATTATGCAGTCACCTGATGATTATTATGAGCGCTGGATTTCCGCCTCTCTTATACGATTGTTGCGGTTTATCTCGATCTTTCTCACCTTGTTTTTATCAGCCATCTATATTGCCCTTGTCTCCTTTCATCAAGGTCTTCTGCCCACCACTTTGGCTATTTCGATTTCAAGCACAAGAGAGAATGTCCCTTTTCCACCTATTGTCGAGGCACTTATTATGGAAATGACCATTGAACTGTTGCGGGAAGCCGGCTTACGACTACCAAATCCACTTGGTCAAACGATTGGACTGGTGGGCGGAGTTGTCATTGGACAAGCGGCTGTACAGGCTCATATTGTGAGCTCCATCATGGTCATTATCGTCAGTGTCATCGCTCTTGCATCCTTTACGGTTCCGCAATACGGAATGGGCATGTCCTTTCGTGTGCTCCGATTTGTGTCCATGTTTACTGCGGCTACTTTTGGATTATATGGGATTGTTTTATTCATGCTCGTTCTGATGACACATTTGACGAGGCAAAAAAGCTTTGGGACGCCTTACTTCTCACCAGATTTTGTGTTCAGTTATAAAAACAAAGACAATTCCATCATTCGACTTCCGCTCAAAAGTCAAAAGAAAGGAGAACGATATGGTGAATCATAAAGAGTCAATTTCAAGCTATCAGGCAAGTGCCATTATCTCGAATACCACACTAGGCGCAAGTATGTTGGTTCTGCCCAGATCAATGGCTCAGGCAGCGTCCACACCTGACGGCTGGATTGCACTCTTACTAATGAGCGTCATTTACATTGTCTTTATTTTTGCCAATGTACTCATGATGAAAAAAGTCCCTTTCTCCTCTTACTATGATTATACAAACGAAGGGCTTGGGAAGTGGATCGGCACCATTGCCAACCTCTTGATCATTATTTATTTTCTTGGCGTCGCCAGCTATGAAGTACGCTCGATGTCGGAAATGGTGAAGTTCTTTCTGCTTCAAAACACACCTATAGCCGTGACGATGCTCAGCTTTATTTTGGTCGGCTTTTATCTTGTGATTGGCGGTATAGGCGACTTTGCGAGGCTGTGTCCTTTTTTTCTCATTGTCACACTCATTATCTTATTTGTGGCCTATGGACTCAGTGTACAAGAGTTTGAGCTCGATAACCTCCGGCCAGTGCTTGGAGAGGGCTTCTCCCCTGTCTTTCAATCCTTTAATGCTTCTGCCATTTCATTTGTCGGCATTGAAATGATGCTCTTCATGCCCGCTTATATGAAGTCGCAGAAACATACCTTTGCTTATGGGGCCGTCGGTTTTTTAATTCCTGCGATCATCTATATCTTCACCTATATCCTTGTAGTTGGTGCGCTCACGGTGAAAGAAACGGCTACCCTCACCTGGCCGACCATTGCATTGTTTCAATCATTTGATATTCAAGGGATCTTTATTGAACGGATTGAATCCTTTCTTTTGATCGTATGGCTTGTTCAGCTTTATACGAGCTTTGTAGGGTATACGTTTTTTGCCGCAATGGGGGTATCGAAACTGACCAAGTTTCCAAAAAAAGTGGTGCTTGGTTTAATGGCCGTCGTCATCTATCTTGCCGCCATTTTCCCAAAGGATGTTGATACGGTTCGGGTTTATTTAGCCTATGTCAACAACTTATTTTTCTTGTTATTCGGCATCCTCCCATTTCTCTTATTCATCATTGTGTTTTTCAAAAGGAGGCGAAAAGCAGCATGAAAAAGAAAGCGGTCTTTGCTTTCCTGACGCTTGTTTTATTAAGCGGGTGCTGGGATAGTACTAATATCGAGGAGCTCAACATGGCGATTGGGTTTGCAGTGGATAAAGGCGATCAGGGGCATAAATTAAAACTGTCTATGCAAGTGCTTGTTCCGCAAAAGATTGATCAAGAAGCAAGTGTCAAAGATCCGACGAAAATCATTGAAACAAATGGTGATTCAGTGCATCAAATTTTTCGCACAACTGCTTTAAAGGCGCATCGTATTTTCGCTCAGCAGTTAAGAATTTATTTGTTTTCTCAGGAGCTTATTCAAGAAAATAATTTTGATTTGGTTATCAATCAATTCATTCGGGACAATGAAACACGAAGGGGCAGCCTTGTCTTTATGGCTTCCGAAAAGCCTGGAGACATGCTGAAAATTAATGATGACGGACAGCCCGCCTCTTCCACCTTATATGATATTTCTGCAAATATGAAAATGACCGTTCGTATGCTTAAGTCCGTTTCATTAGGAGATATCTCCTCTGCTTTGCAAAACAACGTATCCTTTGCCATTCCGAAAGTCAGTGTCAATCAAGGGAAATTAATGATCGACGGCGCCTCTATCATTAAGAATAGACGGTTTCTTACCAACATCTCTCCCTTAGCGGTTCAATCATACAATCTGCTGACAGGGGACGGCAAGGGCGGAGTGATTGAATTTGAATATGATCACAGCATCTATTCGTTTGAAATATTTAAACTCAAACACAACATCGAGACCCGTAAAACAGCCAGTGGCAGATATGAATTCGATGTATCAGTTCACCTAGACGGAAGATTGTCTGAGGACTGGAATGAACGAGAAAATTCATTTAATGAAAAATACATCCAAGAGATTGAGAAAGTCGTGGCACGAAGACTAGAGGAAAACGTGAAAGATTTCATCGAAGAATTACAGCACGAGATCAAAGCAGATATTTGTGGGTTTTATCAAAAAGCAAGTATTGCGTATCCGAAGGAATACCGAAAGGAAGCGAAAAATTGGGATGATATTTTTAGTGAATCGGATATTCGTTACAAGGCAAATGTGAAAATCCGTGACTTCGGGACTAAGGGCGCAACACAATCCTTATAGAGTATGTTAAAATGGTAAGAAAAAAAGGGTGTCAATCATGAAACGAGCTTTACTTTCGGCCGGCATTCTATTTTTGATTCTAGGAATACTTCTGTTAATCGTTGTATTCGTGCAATCAAAAGAAGATTTCTTCATTGAAGCCGACAGCTTTACAAGCACATTTTTGATCGTGATTTATTATGGACAAACCCCTGCGCTCCTTCTTGTGGGAGGCGGTTTATTTGTTGGACTTTCACAGATCATTGATTTGCAGGAGAAAAAAGCGGCAGTGGCAAAGGAAAGCGTAAAGCTGCTATCCGAGATGAAGAAAACCCTGGAAGACAAATCGGCCAAGGAGCAGGAGGAGGCTTTCCCAGTTCCAGAGCTCCATCAACTCTCCGAACGTCCAATCACAGGACAGAAGGACTAATTTCACGCATGTTCTAGCAGCTTTCATTTGAAAGCTGTTTTTTTTATTGAATCAGCTTATGGCGATGGGCATACACTGCCGCTTGTGTGCGGTCTTCTACATCAAGCTTGGAAAGAATGTTCGTAATATGCGTCTTGACTGTTTTGATGGTAATAAACAGTTCCTCTGCAATGACCTTATTCGATTTCCCATCTGCAATCAGCTTTAATATTTCCATTTCTCTTGCGGTTAACGAATCGTGCAGAATCGACCCATTTGATGAATGACGGAGTTTGTTCATGACCTTTCCCGCTACTTTTGATTCAAGCCGCGGCTCTCCAATACTGGCAGATCGAATGGCATCAGCAATTTCCCCTGCCTTCGATGTTTTTAATAAATAGCTCAAAGCACCAGCCTCAATGACTGGGTAAACTTTGTCGTCATCAATAAAGCTCGTCAGCACGATAATTCTGGCATCCTCTATTTCCTGACAAATTCTTTTCGTTGCTTCGATGCCGTCCATTCCTTCCATGACAAGATCCATTAAAATCACGTCTGGCTTTAATTCAACCGCTAGTTCTACACCTTTTTGTCCATCTGACGCTTCACCGATCACTTCAATATCAGCCTGTGCCTCTAAAAAGGCAGCAAGCCCCATTCTCACCATTTCATGATCGTCAATTAAAAGCACTCGAATCATCGAACGTTCTCTCCTTTTCCGTCATCAAAAATGGGAACCTTCACATCTATTTGTGTGCCTTTTCCCTCAAATGACATAATCTCTGCGACACCGCCTACTTCACTTGTTCTTTCCCGTATTGATTCAAGTCCGTAGGAAGCGGTCTTCACATGATCCGTTTGAAAACCGATCCCGTTGTCGATAATTTTCAACTGAACTTGACGGTTTCGAATGAGCAGACGTACCGTCACCTTTGTCGCCTTTGCATGCCTAAACACATTGGAAAGGGCTTCTTGCACAATTCGGAACAGATGATCCTCCACTCCTTTAGACAGCGGGACATCATCTTCTATCTCCCAATCAATATCAATTGGCTGCTTTGCCTGAAATTCATTAAGCAGCTCGATCAAGCCTTTTTTCAAGTCTTTCCCTTCAAGTGTGATCGGTCTTAGATGCAGAAGAAGTGCACGCATCTCATTTTGTGCATCGCCAGCCATTCGTTCGACAAGACGCATTTGCTTTAGAATCTTTTCATCCTTTTCCTTCATGCCTTCAAGAATCGCAGAGGTCATCATGGAAATCGCAAATAATTGCTGGCTGACCGCGTCATGCAGTTCACGGGCTAGACGCTGACGCTCTTCTGAAACAACCGATTTTTTCATTTGAACCTGCCATTCAGCACGCTCATTCGAAAGCTTTTGCAAAGAGGCTACTTGCCCTTCAATCCGTTTTGCCATTTCATTTAATTGATCAGCCGCCAAACCAATTTCATCATCACCTAAAGACGGCAGTCTGTACGCAAAATTCCCATTTTCAAACTTCAAGATTGACTCCACAATCTGATCCAGGCGCTTCTTATGCTGATAGCCAAACACATGGCCGGCTGATACACCAATGACAAGACTAATGATGAGTAAAATGCAAAAAAACGGGATGCCGAACCACCGTGTAGACAGCAAGATCATGGGGTCAAGCTGATAATAAAAAAACATCGGCAGTGTCGTCATGATCACAACACCAAGCGAGATACCAACTGCGAGACGAACAGATTGCCACTGGATGCCTAAATGCAGTTTTCTCATAAGTACCTCACGTCCACATCCCCAATCAGTAGAGAAATGGAGATTTTCACTTTTCGCTTGCTCTCATCGTAATCATTGGTCATCACATATACTTTACTGCCAAATCCGCTTCTTTTTTCATCAATGATTTTCATATCACCAATCGCAGCCGAAGCACTCACACACACTTCAATGTCCTGCGGAACGTAAATATCCACATCTCCGATGAGTCCGCTAATGACGATGGTACTTTCTTCCTCGGCGATGATGGCCTTTGATAAGTCGATTTTGACATCACCAATGAAGCCTGAAATCGTCAAATCACTTAATTGAAACGGCTTTTTCATCAGCCTGACTTCCCCAATAAAGAAGTCATGTTCTTTTCGTGGCTTTGTCTGGCTTTTTGTTTTCTTTTGACCGCTCTTTTTTTCAAGATCGACTTTCAATGAAGGCTTTTTCTCGTCTCTCGACTCCTTTTTATCGACATCAAAAACAGGTTTGTTCTTTACTAAACGATAGCCCGCATAGATCAAAAAAGCAGCAAATAAATACCCCGTTAAGCTAAACGTGATATTTAGCAGGAACTTCAGGAAGAGAAAGCCGGCAAAAATATAGGATACCGAACCGAGCCAACGTTTGGATCGTGAGTGCAGCCAATAGCCAGCAAGTGCAAAAAACACTGGCCAAAATAGGTCAGCTCCGATCCCAATAATTTTGAGAAAAAGATTGATACCAAAAATCACAACAATGATGCCTAAAATTTGATTTCTTGAAAAACGCAGTTGACTCGCCCCCTTCCTTTATGACGTATCATTACCGTAGTTTTAAGTTTCCACTTGTCATCTCAATATCGACTAAGTGTGCCCCATTTCCCCGTGTGCCTGTAAAGCCTCGACCTTCACTATCCGCTTGATCAAACTGATACGAATGATCGACGCTTCCACTCGTTTTTTTCACTTGGACTTTGAAATCTCCCTCATCTGGCAAGTTAAGTGTCGCACTGCCTGACGTCATATGAAAGTCAACCGGTGACTCAATTGTATCAAAACTTGCCGTCAACCTGCCGCTTGTCATGCCTAGTTGCAGCTTTCCTTTTATATCTTGAATATCGGCACGACCTGAAGTTGCACCAATATCACTTTCCTTCGCATCAATATGAGACACTGAGAGTCTGCCAGAGGTTGCTTTAATTTCCACACGTTTTGCTGAGAAATTCTCAGCTGTGAGGTTTCCGCTTGTTGATTTGAGCGTCACATCTTGAAGAGACAGCTTTCCTTCGCCATTTACTTCACTCACGCCGCTTCCACCTGTAATCTTCACATCTTGATGATAATCTGTTGGAATTTTGACTAAGAGTTCTCCTTTTTCAAATTGAGAGAAAAACAAAAACCCTTTATTTTCAGCACGAACTTTGAATGTCCCGCCTGTTTGCTCCGCATACATTTTCCCTTTTCCACCTACGACCATTACGGAAATATCAGAACGATTCTCAGGCTTCACTTTCACACGAAATCCAGAAAGAGAGATATCTAATTGATCAATCTCATCCTTTTTCGCTGAAGCTGTTGTCACCGCTTGCTCTTTAGAAAAGCTCAAATGAAAGAGATCTCCATTTTTGAAAAGCATCCCAATCATTAACAAAACACCAACAAGTATACAAATTAGACCGATTAACCGTTTCATTTATACCATCCCTTTACCCTTTGACCTTTTTATTATAAGGAAAAGCGAATCAGAAAGAAATTAAATATCGGAAGAAAAAACCTGCTTTTCTTCCGATTTGACACATTTTCCTTAGTTTGCTTGCTGTTGTTCAGGCTTTTTTTCCAGCTTCAGCTTCTGCCATTCCTTTTCAACCTCATCATCGTAATCTAGATGAGCATACGCACCTTGACCTGCAAATCGTGCATAGCTGCCCGCTTTTGTCTCCATTTCCTCGATACGGTTCTCCATTCGTAAGAATTCCTTATATGCACTTTCACTATCTACTTTATTAATGGATTCATTCATATACTGCTTTGCCTGTGCGGCATTTGCTCTTGCAATCAGCGCTTGCTTCTTGTCTTTCATATCACGCATCTTTGTTTCTAAATGCTGCAATTGTTCTTTTAGCTCTTTCAGCTGTTTCACAGATTGCTGGTAGGCATCTTGATACTCGTTGTGCTTTTCTTCAAAATACTTCATTTCAGTGAGCGCTTTTCGTGCAAGCTCTTCTTCTCCTGCATGAAATGCCAGCTCAGCCTGCTTCTTCCGCTTACCAGCAAGTGCTTCTGTTTCCTCTGCTTTTCGCAGGAAGCCTTGCTGAATGGTCTGCTGTTTGATGATCGCATGTTTCGCTTTGGCCATATCACCTTCCATATCACGAACGTATTGATTGAGCATGACACGTGGATTCTCCATTTTATCTAAGCCCTCATTCACTGTTGCAACAAACATATCCCTTACTCTTCTTAATACCATTTGATATTCCTCCCTTTATTTTTTCTTTAAAAAGTCTTCCCACTCTTGATCAAATGACGTGTGAATGGGTTTATCCATGTTCGGCGTCGTGTTTGGCTCCATATATGAGCTGCCTGATGATTGTTTTGTTGATTCACCATTTATCATTTTCCAGCCAAAGTAGAGAAGCGCTGCGGCAAATGCGATTCCGAGTAAAAATGGCAGAGATTGCACGACGAGCAGTACACCGATCACAGCGAGAATGACACCTGTTGTTTTACTGCCTTTATCATATTTTTTGACACCTGCGTAAATGAGCCACGCCCCAATTAGAGTTGGGATCAGCCCCCCTAATGAACCACCAAAAAAGATGGATAAACCGACAAACATTAGAATCGAACCGATGATGGTTTTACTTGTTATTTTCATCTTCATGCCTCCTTTCTTGCTCCTTGCTTTTACTATAGTCGAAAAAGAAAGCTGGCAAAACGTGTCGTAGATTGATCTTTGATTGCGACCAGAGTCGTAACGATGCTCAGACTGACCGATTGAATCCATTAAAAAAAGCACTCCTCGATTAGAAGAGTGCTAAGATTGTTGACAAAGGGCTAAAATGATCTTGATTTTAGCCCTTTGTCTTCTTTTCAGCGTGACATGAAAACCTTTGCAGTCTAGGAAGGACGAGTACCGGCGCGGAGCGAATTTGACATTCGTGATCACCGGCACGCAGGACTGCGGGAGAATGCGAGGGTTTGTCTACACGCTGAGCACTCCTCGATTAGAAGAGTGCTTTCCCTTATTTAGAACGGAACACATCTGCACTTCGTTCATACTCAACATCAGCTTCACCGAGCCGATGATTCACAATACGGGCGGCTGCAAATAAATAGTCAGATAGACGGTTCACATATGTGAGGGCAACAGCTGGAATGTCCTCCTGCTTCGCGAGTGTCACAATATGCCGCTCGGCTCTTCTGACAACTGTCCGCGCCACATGTAAGAGGGCAGCGCCTTCCTGGCCGCCAGGTAAAATAAATTTGGTGAGTGGCGCAGCTTCTTCTACATAGACATCCATTCTTTGCTCAAGGGCTGCCACAGATTTTTCCGTTAGCTTGCCTTCTTTCGGTGGTTTCACCGCTGCCAAATCGCCGCCGCAGTCAAAGAGCTCATGTTGAATGACAATCAGCTCAGACAGAATATCATGAAACAATTTGCCATGCCGCCGTAAGTTTGCATGGGCAAGCCCAATAAAGCTATTTGCCTCATCTAACGTACCGTACGCTTCTACTCTTATGTCGTCTTTATCCGTTCGCCCGCCAATCAAGCCGGTTTGACCTTGATCACCGGTTTTGGTATAAAGTTTCATTGCGGTTCCCCCTTGTCCATTTCTTGTTCCTTTTAGTATACCCTGTATTGTAAAAGATGTATTTGTTTTATTATGAAACACTTTTTCTCAAACGTTCTTCAATCCCACTATATATGTTGAATGATGAAACACCACACTTTATAATAGAATGAAAGCGCTTTTTAATTTTAAAAGATGGGCGGGATGTATGTGACTTTACAAAACAAAGTAGCGATTATTACAGGGGCAAGCAGAGGAATTGGCCGTGCCATTGCAGAGGCACTCGTCCGTGAGGGGGCTCGCGTTGTATTGAGCGGAACGAATGAAGATCTATTGCAAGACGCTTGCTCCGCACTGAATAAAGAAGAGACATGCGCTGTTTATGTAGCCGGTGATGCTAGCTTACCAGAGACAGCGGCCTCCCTCGCTCTGCAAGCAAAAACACATTTCGGACAGATTGATATATTGGTTAACAACGCCGGGGTCAATTTGCGAAAATCAACAGTCGATACATCCGTTGATGAATGGAAAAGGTTGATCGATATTAATTTAACCGGTACGTTTCTCATGTGCCAAGCTGTCATACCTGACATGATCAAACAGCAAGGCGGGAAAATTGTTAACATGAGCTCGACAACCGGCAAAACCCCTCATCATAATGCATCACCTGCTTACGGGGCATCAAAGGCCGGGATCAATTATTTAACGATGCATCTCGCAAAAGAATTAGCAGCGCACCGCATCCATGTAAATGCTGTCTGTCCTGGCCCTATTGAAACCGATATGAGTAAACAGTGGAGTGCTGAATACCGCAGCGCTGTGTTAGAAAGGATTCCGCTGAAAACAATTGGGACACCGGAGCAAGTCGCAAACGTGGTCGCCTTTTTAGCCTCTGATCAGTCTGATTTCATTACAGGAGAAACCATCAATATGAATGGCGGCACGTATATGAACTAGAAAAAGAGCCTCAATATGACGGCTCTTTTTGGTTCCTATCGTTTTTCTCTCGTACCAGAGAGCATGATCGCCTGTCTAATGGCCTCTTCCATGCTCGCAGAATCAGCCTTTCCTGTCCCTGCAATATCAAATGCCGTTCCATGATCAACACTTGTACGGATAATAGGCAGACCTACCGTAATGTTCACACCTGATTCTAAGCCGAGCACCTTAATAGGCCCATGTCCTTGATCATGATACATCGCCACGACGATATCAAAATCACCTCTTGTTGTCCTAAAGAACAGAGTATCAGCTGGCAGCGGGCCAAATACTTGAATCCCTTCACCCTGTGCTCGTTCCACCGCTGGGATGATCTTTTCCTCTTCTTCTCCATTCCCAAACAGCCCATTCTCCCCAGCATGCGGATTAATGCCGCATACAGCAATTCTAGGTGCAGAGATACCGGAACGGACGAGTGTCTCATGAGCCAGCTTAATCGTTGTGTATACACGCTCTGGGTTGATTTTTAAAATGGCATCCATTAATCCAATGTGTGTCGTCACATGCACCACTTTTAAATTGGGAGCCGCCAGCATCATGGCATAATCCTCCGTACCCGTCAGATCAGCTAAAATTTCCGTATGCCCTGGGTACATATGACCTGCCTTATGAAGTGCTTCCTTGTTTAACGGTGCTGTACAAATCCCATCAATTCTTCGGTCATTCGCCAGTGTAATGGCTTTTTCAAGATATCGAAAAGCGGCATTCCCTGCTTCTTTTGAAATATCCCCTACCGGTATATCACCAGTTAAAAGCTTAAGATCAAGGCAGGGAACTGCGCCAGCTTTTACCTGCTCCGCTTCCTCGGGCTCTGTAATACTGACAATCTCCACATTTGTATCCACAAACTCTTTCGCCCTATTTAATATACTGGTGTCCCCAATCACAAATAGAACAGCTTCTTCATGTAAACGGCTTTGCTGGAAGGCTTTTAAAATAATTTCAGGACCAACGCCAGCCGCATCTCCCATCGTTACAGCAATGATTGGTTTTGACATTCGTCTTCCCCCTCTATGTTTTTCAGCACTTCTACCGCATGGAGCACAGAATCTTTTTGACCGTATGCCCCTGCTTTGGTGACCGCATATAAATGAGTATCAACGAGCCGCCCAAGCGGGATGCCGGGTTCAATTTCTTTCAGCAGCTGAATTCCCCCCGCTCCAAGCTTATGGCATATCGCACGTGCTGTATCACCGCCAGTTAAAAAAAGGCGTTTCACCCCTGTTAATTCAACAATGTCTTTTGTGATCATTCCAAGACAGACAGACAAGGTACTCCCGACCTCTTGTCTTGTCATTCCTTTTGCTTTGCCGTAAGCCAGCATCTGTTCAACGATTTCAGGCCTTGCGTCCGTATAAAGAAGAATATCTTCATCCTGACGCATAAGCAGCTGATCCATGACTGATTTTCTTTCCCACGCTTCACAGCCGTTTAATACATTTAGCGGGTTCACTTTCACCTCAAGGCAATCATGCTGATCTCGTAAGTAAGCAAACTGTTCATTTGTCTTTTGAGAAGCACTTCCTGATACGATGAGAACAGGCTCTTTTTTAGGACGAATGCTGCTTCGTTGCTTCGCAACATAAGCTGATAATGCACTAGCCAGTCCTGCTGAACCGACCCATAGCACTCTTTGATCCATCTTCATAAACAATTCAACAATCTGAGTTAAATCATTGTTCGTTTCTGCATCACACACAAACCATTGATGACCATGTTTCAATAAAGATGCGACCTCATGACTCGTGTCGGTTAGCGCTGAATGGATCGCTTGCTGCGTGAGATTTTTTGGTCTGACATTTGTCTGCTCAGCAATTAAGTCTGATATGCTGGATGTCAGGACAGGCGTTTTCGGGTCCTTTGCTGCCTCTGACAGATGAACAGGCACACCCTCCACATAATGAATGCCATAAGCAGTAGATCTTTTTGCATCGGGATAAGCGGGGGCAATGACGGCTGCATCAAACCGGCCAAGATCCATCAGTGCCTGCAGTTCAATCCCAATGTTTCCTCTTAACGTTGAATCTACTTTTTTAAAGAAAAGGTGCAAATGCTCTTGTAAAAATGGCTGCACCACTTGACTGACCTCATTGTACGCTTTTTCAGAAGGCATACTTCGTGAGTCTGTGTCGACAATCAGTACATCCTCCTCCTTGTACCGGCTGATGTCATCAAATGACGGCTTGAACAGTACGGAGGCTTTTAAGCCTGCTTTCACAAATTGAACACCGGTATCACTTGCGCCTGTTAAATCATCCGCCACAATGATTACCTTTTGCTCTAGGTTCGCTCCTTTTTTTAATAGATCGTTTGTCATTTAGACACCTCGGTCTCATTGCATATTATTCCTTTAGCTTTCTCCACAGCGTCGTACGGTTGATATTCAGCCGCTTCGCTGCTTTTGATTGATTCATATTTTCCTCTTCTAGCACCGTTCGAATAATCCGTCTTTCAATTTCATCAAGCGTGCCATGTAAATAGCTCGACAGCTGCTTTTCTTCATGTTCAGACGCAAGCTGATCAATTGCTGTCTTCGCTTTACTCAATGTGATATATCCGCTTTTTGTCGTCAGCACAAGCTCTTCCATGATCCGCTTGAACTGCCGGACATTTTCTCTAAATCTCTGATTTTGAAAGGCTTCTATCACCTCTGCTGACAGCCCGACAACCTGCGTACCATAAAGAGAATTCAGTTCGGCAATAAATAACCGGCTCATATCCTCAATATCTTCTGCCCGTTCAGATAACGGCGGGACATGAATCGTGAGCTCCTGTAAGCACATATATAGTTCCTCACTAAATGCTCCAGATTGCATCAATTTGAACAAATCCACTGTAGATGCAGCCATCCAGCGAATGTGCTGCCGATGATGAAAAAGCTGCTCGACAATGAGTGGCTGCATATCCATTGGGACACCATCAATATCCTTCAGAAAGATCGTTCCTTTTTGATGCACCGGAATGGCTTTTACATCATCCGGTTCGGTCAAACGTTTGCAATGAACCGTCATAAAGCTCTCATTTTTTCTCTCGCTCATTTGATGAATCGCAAAAGCAAGGCTTGATTTACCAGTTCCTTGTTCGCCATAGAGGCAAATAGAGCGATCCGTTTGGCTGAACGCCTTTGCCCTTTGGATCACATCTTTCATTTTTGAACTCTGTTCGGTAAAAAGAGCAAATGGATGTGCTGAATGAACAGGCGCTGCCAGCGTCCATATACGATGACCCTCTCTATTGATCACAGCAGAAGGCTTCTCAATTGTCACCAGCATCTCGCCTTTAGATAACAAACTGCCTTTGACATGCCACATGTGCTGCTGATTGGATATTTGAGAGAAGCCGTTTTGCTTTCCTTCTCGAACCGCTTTCACTGCCGGTTCAAGCGCTGGACACCATGCCACCACATCGACATGAGATGTAAACGGTGGAAATAATCCTTGTTCAGTCCATTGTTTCAATTGTTGATTGATAAAATGAAGCTGATTGTCTTGATCAATGATCAGCATTCCTTTTGACTCTTGATCAATCATTTCTCGTAAGAGGCGCTGCTCAGCTGTAGCCTCTTTATATAAACGGTACATTTGTTTTGCTTGATGGAACGCTTCCTTGACAGATTCACGGCCAGAGGTAATCAGCATGCTTTGCATCCCAAGCTCCTTGGCCGCTTTATCTGTAATCACATCCCCAAGCACAACCTGCGTTCCTTGTTCCTGTAATTGCTTTAAGAGATCCCAGACTTCTTCCTCTTTCTGCACTGTGTAAATATCAATTTTAATCCCGTATAACTCTCCAATGGTGCGTACACCTTGTGTAATATTTTCAAAACCAACAACTGCTTTTTTCCCTTGGTAATCTTTAATCAGCGTGAGGGCACGAAGCAGATCGTAACCTGATACAGGGATATCCACCACTGGAATGTTGACATGCTTTTGAATAAGCGCAGCTGTTCCTCCGCGGCTCATAATGATATCCATTCCTTGAGCCTCTGCCTGTTCTGCCAGTGCAACACCTGACCTAAGGTCTCCGACTTCAAGCTGGAATGTGATATTTTTTTCTTCTTTGGCAAGGTCGATTAATACATCTCCCAATCCTTTATACGGCGCAATACCTAGCACTTTTATATTCATGAAAAGGACCCCCATTTTTTATCTCTTCATTGTGAGACATACCTTGAGGGAGTCCAAAGGTTAACAAATTGGGACAACCCTCCAAACATCAATTATAAATGAAGCAAATGAGGGTTACAATTCACAGAAACAGGGCTCCCTTGCGGTTAAGACGTGTGATGTGTCCATTCCTCTGTCACACATACATACTTGATGGCCTGCCGATAAAAAGTAAACGCAATGTGCAGCTTCCCATCTTTTCCTTCTGTGATGGATGGATATGAATACTCTCGATTCAATTTATCCTTTGAATTGTTTGTCATGGCATAGCCATCACCGATTTCAAGGTTACGTCTGACGGGCCATGTTGCACCGTCATCCTTAGAGATGGCAAGTGTCATTGGGGCACGAGGCGTTCCCCAAAAAGCTGGTCGTGCCTCTGTATCAACAGCCGTCCGTGTATCGCCTTCATCCTCAATCTCGTCATATAAGGAGGCTCTTCTTTCTGTTTGATCATCCGCATTGATATGGTTATAAACGAGGGCGAGATGACCATTTTGGAGCACCGTAAATTGAATGGATGAGTTATTGTTCGGCAGCTCTGTCGCCTTTGGCTCGGACCATGTCCGTCCGTGATCCACTGAGCGGCTCATATAAATCGAATCAGCAAACCGGCTTCTAAAGAGGGCAATCAGGGTACCATCAGCACATTTTCCAATATTCATATGAACACAGCCCGTACTGTTTGGCACGATGACCTCTTCCCACGTCTTGCCTTGATCCGAGGAAATTTTCACAGCACTGACATCTCGGTTCCCTGTCCATTTGACACCAGGAATCGTCTTACAATAAAAGACGGGAAGGAGCCAATCATCATTATCCAGCACAACAATAGGCTGACGAATAAACGTGCCGGGCTGATCAAATAAAGTGCCAATCTCCCCCCATGTCTCTCCTCTATCCTCTGATACACGATATCTCACAATGGCCGTATCTTGATTTCCAGATAGCTGCGCTGTATAAAGCAGCCACAGCCTGCCACCTTTCTCTTGAAAAAGAACTGGATTTTGTTCAGATCGTGTAGAATCATTGGATAGCTTCACAGCCTCTGTCCATTGGTCACTTCCTTGCTTGAGCCTTGACATATAGATAGAGATATCAGGAATTCCTTCTTGTGTTCCGCCAAACCATACACATAGCACATCCCCATTATCCAGCTCAATTAGATTAGCCGCATGGTTTTGCACGCAGTTTGTTGGGAGAAAAGCTTCTTTTCTCGCGGGGTCTTGTTTATTTTGTCGTAATATTCCATCTATTTTGATCGAGACGTCTTCATTTGTCATGATAATTCTCCTTTCAGTTGTTGATCCTTTTTCGTCGGCGGGCTGATCAATCGATCAATCACCAGCACTAGGAAAGGAATGATAATCGCTACGTACATATTATCGATACCGAATGGATTATCGAGTAAATACCAAACCGTCGTAGCAATACCTGAAGCAGCAAGACCAATGGTTGCCCCTCTATTTGAATTAAAATATGGCAAGTAAAAGCCCATTGCCGCTACAACAGCGATTGATGTTCGAAGTGCTCTTGTAAAGAAGGAGAGAGACAGCAGCTCAGGCGCAAGGGCAACCCCCAAAAGCGGCACAATCCCAACGATGACAGCTACATACCGAGTAATCTTCATTCGTTGCTCAGGTGATGGTTTCATTTTCGGCACATAAAAGTCATCAATGATCAGCGTGGTTGTTGCAAGCGCAACCGTTGACACACCGACAAAGATGGATGCTACAAGAGATGTCGCCACAACAGCGCTCAAAATCGGATTCATATGCTGTAAAAAGACAGGAAACGCGTAAATAGGATCAATGTCTGGGTACAAATAACGTGCAGCGACACCGATGACCCCGATCGCAATGGCCAGTGGCAAACAAAGGAGTGCTGCATACAGGGTCGATTTCTTTGCCTCTCGTTCACTTTTCGACGAGGTGATGGCCTGAATGATAAACTGCGTCGCAAAAATGGCTCCCATGTTTCCTATAAACCAAGCTCCGATCGTTCCCCAACCGATTGTGCCATCCCATGTAAAGAAATGATCAGGCAGGCTTTGTTTCATCGGCTCAAAGCCTTTCGTTAAATAAAGTGCTACCCCTAGTGTAATTAAAATCCCCGCATACTTCACGATCGAATGAAGGATGGTGACCCATGCAACCCCTTTCATTCCTCCGAACGTAAAATAAAATGTACTGACAACCGCCGTAATGATGGCACAGGTCATTAAAGGAAGCCCAAGAATCGATGCAATGGCAGCTGAACCACTTAAATAGTTTCCTAGATTCACAAGGAGCAATGCTGCAATCATGATAACAGAGACGACCAGCTTCGTTGATTTTCCAAACTTCTGATTAATAATACCTGAAATGGTGTATTGCCCTGTTCGATAAAACTTTCCGACTAAGAAAAAGGAAAAGATAAAAAAGGCAATCGCAACTGTGATAACAGACCATGAAGCGGACAGCCCATGCGTAAATGCAGATTCTGCTGTTCCGACGGTGGATTTCGTTCCAATGAATTCACTCATTAACAAAATACCGACCACAATGGCTGGAAGTGACTTAGCTGCATTGTTGAATTCTGAATTGGACTTACTGCGGAATCGCATCGTCAGCCAAGTCGTAAACAGGATATAGATCATAATGACGATTAAAATAAATGTGATGACAGAACTGCTTAAAACATTCACTTAAAATCCCCCTTTGTGTGAAAGCCGTGTGAAGCATCTTCTTATGTCCCATCCCGAGTGACGTATGAAGAGTTAGGCGTCGAGCAGTTTCATATAGACCTGTTCAATATCAGAGACAGACATTGGCTTCGGGTTGTTGTCCATTAATCTCTTCACCGCTGAAGCTGCTTCAGCAAGTGCCGGCACATCCTCTTTTGACACGCCAAAGGCTTTGAGCTGTTGAGGAATGTGTAAATCCGCTGTCCACTCTTCAATCTGACGAATCAAATGCTCTGCAAGCGTATGCTTCGAGCCTTTTTCTTCTATCCCTATCACCCTAGCAACATCTCCAAGACGATCAATGATATGATCTGCATTAAATGCCGTGACGTGAGGAAGAAGCATGGAATTAGCGACACCGTGAGAAATCTTGTATTTTCCCCCTAACGGATAAGCCATTGCATGAACTGCTGCTGTCCCAGCACTTGTGAGTGCCATTCCCCCATACATTGCACCAACCAGCATATCCTCTCTTGCCTTCACATTCTCCCCGTGATGATACGCTTCTTGAATACTTCCTGAAATCAGCCTCATGGATTCGAGTGCGAACATATCACTGAATGGATTGGCTTTATTGGAAATATACGATTCAAGCGCATGCGTAAACGCGTCCATACCTGTAGCTGCGGTAATGGGTTTCGGTAAGTTGAGCGTAAGTACCGGGTCCAAGATCACAAGGTCAGGCAAGAGATGCGGGCTGACCATTCCGATTTTTAGTTCCTTTTCTGGAAAGGTGACAATCGCATTTGGTGTCACCTCTGATCCCGTACCAGATGTTGTTGGAATCAGAATCGTCGGAACCCCTCTTTTTCTCACAAGATTTGTACCAATGAGCGCAGAAATCGGCTGATCATTCGTTTTTAGAACAGCTAAAATTTTTGCCGCATCCAGCACACTTCCACCACCAATCCCGATGATGGCCTCATGCTCCCCTTTTAAAAATGTCTGGAATACATCCTCGATATTTTCTTCTGTTGGTTCTGGCTTAATCTCTGTGCAAATCTCACTGGCAATCCCTTTTTTCGCAAGCTCTCGTTTGATTTGGTCTGCATAACCAAGCGATACGATGGATGGCTGCGTTAAAATAAAGATCGATGTCAGTCCGCTAAGTCTTAATAAATCTAACTTCTCTCCAAGGAGCTCTAGAGAATGAGCCCCAGATACAATGTGTGATGCCGTTTGAAACTGATAATGCGTTGTCGTCATCTCTTCACTGCTCCTTTGCTGCTTTTGCTTGCGTGCGATAATTCTCGATCATGTGTGTCACAGCTTCTAAAGCCTCTCCAGACAGCTCTTTTACCGGGCTTTTTGGCGGACCAACGGGAAGTCCTGAAAGCTCTGCTGCTTTTTTTAAAGGCGCTGGTAATGTGCCTAAAGTGAATGTCGCTCTTAACGGCTGCAACTGCTGCTGAAATTGCTCACTTTGATCAAGCTCACCTTGTTGAAAAGATTCATAAAGTCCAACGACAATTTTTGGAAGAACATTTGCCGTTGCCGCAACTGCGCCTGATCCGCCGAGCTTCAATGTCTCTAAAATGAGTGAATCTGTTCCTGCAAGTACGACAAACTCTTCATCCTTTGTCACATCCAGATAAGCCTTTATATTGGCAATGTCTCCACTGCTGTCCTTAATGCCCAGCACGTTCGGCAGTGAGCTGAGCCGCAGAACCGTCTCTGGCGCAAGTGATACACCCGTTCTTGATGGGATGTTATAGAGCAGAATGGGAATCCTCACGTTTTCTGAAATGCGGCGAAAATGCTCATACAGCTCTTCTTGTGATGGCGCAACAAAATAAGGTGTGATGACTGACAGTACATCTACGCCTATATCTGCGAGCTTGTTTGACAGCCTGATCGTTGCTTCAGTGCTATTTTCACCTGCTCCAATGAATACCGGCACCCGTCCGGCCACAGCATTTACAACAGTTTCAGCAATTTGAAGCTTTTCTTCCTCTGAAAACAAATGAAACTCGCCATTTGTTCCTAAAGCAAAGATGCCGTGCACACCTGAATCAATCAAACGGTCAATGAGTTGCTTTGTCACTTCCGGATGAAAATCCTCTTCTTTTGTAAGCGGTGTCAAAATAGCTGGAATAATTCCCTTAATGTTCAAAAGATCCTCCCCTTCTGAATGTTGCATTTTTAAACACATATTCATTTAAACGCTTTCATGATTCTTATTATAAAAGTAATTTGATTTATTTAGCAACATATTTTTAGATTTTTTCAAATGTTCAGCGCATTCTTTAAAGATCTGTTGATGTTTTCAACAAAAAAAGCGAACCAGTCGGTTCACTTTTTTCTTGCAACCAATGTATGAAGAAGACGCTGCACTTTCTTTCGTACCCTTTCGTGCAAAAGAGCATCATGTTCCTTTTGCTGCGCATGAGCAGAAGCGATACAAAGATGATGGATGGGAACGCTTGTCTCTTGTTGAATGATGTGCATCAGCTGCCCCATCATTTGAACAGACGCTCCATCTGATAATGATTCTTTCAGCACAAGCCAAACGGACAGCTCTCCTTCCTGATGCATTCCATAAAGAAGGACATCTTCTTCATCATCTTGAGCCGCGTATTCCTTTGGTTCACCCGATTGTTCAAGAAACAATATGCCTTCTCTATCATCTAGCATTTCATGGAGAGCTTCAGTTCCCGTTCCGAGTGACCGTTTCCAAAAGAAGCCGCCGTTTTTCTCATGTGAGGAAAGGATGCGAAGCGGCTGTTTAATGGAAAACGTCATTCCATGTGATCCATGTGTTTTCCAGCCCTCCGCTAATTTCACACATGATCTGTCAGAAGTGGCCGCCGGCTCGATCATCAGCTGGGGGTTTGCTCGCAGTGGATGCTGAAGCGGCGTCACAACGGTTTCATACACTCGGTTTATCCGTTCAGTGGTCAAAACGTGATGCGGTTCTCCTAGCATCTCCGCCTTTCCCTCGTGAAGCAAAAGCAGCCGATCACAATACAAACTGGCGATATTCACATCATGAAACACACCGATGACCGTTAATCTAGAGGAAGAGGTCTCTTCTCTAATCAAATCGAGCAATTCTTTTTGATAGGCTAAATCAAGAAAGCTAGTTGGTTCATCCAGCAATAAATATTCAGGGCGCTGCGCTAACGCTTGGGCTAAATATACCCGTTGCTGCTCTCCCCCGCTTAATTCATGGATGGATTGATCCTTAAATTGAGCCACATCGGTTTGTTCCATCACTGTGCTGACGACCTGCACATCTTCTTTTGTGACAGATTGCAGCCATCCTTTCTGATAAGGATAGCGTCCAAACTGGACGGTTTCTTCCACCGTAAATGAGAAGGCTTGATCGGTCTTCTGCGGAAGAACAGCCAGTTTTTGCGCAAGTGCCTTTGGCCGATAGGACTGAACTGGATGGGCGTTCAGGTATACTTGACCGCTCTTTGGTGCTAAAACACCTGCGATCATTTTAAGCAAGGTCGTCTTACCGCTCCCATTTGGTCCAAGGATGCCAAGAAATTCTCCTTGATTCACCTCAAAACTCACGCCGCGAATGACCTCTTTTTCACCATATCCACCTCTGACTTCCTTCACTTGAATCATAGATGCGTCCCTCCTCTATATCTGCGAATGAGGATCATGCCAAATACAGGTGCACCAATTAATGCCGTGATGATGCCAATAGGCAGTTCCGTCGGCTCGATGATTGTACGGGATAACACATCTGCTAAAACAAGAAAAGAAGCGCCGTTTAGCATAGACAATGGGAGGAGATGCCGGTGATCCGTGATAGATAAAAGACGGATAAAATGCGGGATGACAAGTCCTACAAATCCGATCGTCCCTGACACTGCTACCGCACTGCCCGTCAGAATTGAACCAGCAAGCAGAACCACATATTTGCTCCTTGTCACATGAACCCCTAATAGCTTTGCCTTTTCCTCCCCGTACGTCATCACATTTAAATCTCGTCCCATCAGTATCAGTGCAAAGGTACCAATGAGGAAGAAAGGAAGGAAAAGAACGATATAACGCCAGCCCCTCATGGACACACTGCCTAAAAGCCAATGAATAATCTCTTTTAAATCATCACCTGTTAAAGCAATCATTAATGAAATGAGCGCCCCCAAAAACGAACTGAAAATCACACCCGTCAAAATTAAAGAGGAGATGCTCATTCCTCGATGAACAAGACGTGCAAAAAAGAGGACGAGACATAGCGTCACAAGCGCTGTTGTCATACTCAAGAAAGGCAGTGTAAAAGTGCCCATGAAAGGAAGCTGCAGGCTAAAAAATAAAGTCGCTACGGCTCCAACAGATGCCCCTTGAGATACCCCTAGTGTATAAGGATCTGCAAGAGGATTTTTTAATAAACCTTGAAAGGCTGCACCAGATAACGCCAAAGCCGCCCCTACTAATGCTGCTAATATCACTCTCGGCAGCCGGATATTCATCATGATATTGCGGTCGATCGCATCAATGCCCCCGATCTGAACTCCGAATAGTTCATGAACAAATATGCGGATAATAGAAGGAATGGGAATCCCTAAACTGCCAAATGAGATTCCCATTCCAATACTCATCGCAAGAAGGAAAACACTTAGTGCGTATGCAATGATTACTTTATTTGAACGTGTCAGGATAGATGCTTTTCGCAAGAGCCTCGACTCCTTCAACCAATCGCGGCCCCGGTCTTGATGCGAGATCCGTATTCAATTGAAAGACTTGTTTTTCTTTTACTGCTTTAATGGCATTCCAGCCATCTCTTTTTTGCAGATCAGCTAAGCTAGAACCATCAATTGTGACAATGACATCAGGATTTCGTTTGATTATTGATTCTTCCGTCATTTGCACCCAGCCAGTTTGATCGCCTGCAACATTTTTTGCGTGAATGACAGAAAGCATTTCGTCCATAAATGTGTTTTTACCTGTTGTGTAAATTTCAGGCGTCCCTGATACTTCGACAAAGACTGTTTTTTGTTTGTCTTTGGAAATGGACGCTGCTTGTTTCTTAAGGTCATTCAGTTTTGATTTCATTTCATTTATAAGCTTCGTTGATGCTTCTTTCACACCGGCTGCTTTGCCGATCATATTGATAGACTTGTACACATCTTTGAAGGAGGCTGCATCTTGAACAGTCAGCACTTGAATACCTGCATCTTCAAGCTGTTTAAATCCTTCTTTTGATCCCATTTGAGATGCATGTGCTAATACGAGGTCAGGCTTTAAGGAAATGATCTTCTCTACATTAAATTCAAGACCGCCAATCTTCTCTACTTTTTCTACTTCCTTTGGATAATTGTCAAAATCTGATCTTCCAACGATTTTATCTCCAAGGCCAAGTGCATAGGCAACCTCTGTATTACTTGGAATTAACGAAACAATCCGTTTGGGCTGTTCTTTGATTTCAACTGTTTTACCAGCTGCATCTTTGATTGAGACGGGAAAGGCCGCAGCTGCTGTCTCTTTATGTTGCGAATCACTTGCTTTTTGGTCTGTTTCCGCACCTGCACATCCTGCTAAAACACCCATCACAAGTAATAATGAAAGCCAAATGCCTGTCAACTTCTTCATGAATAAACCCCCTGCTTTATGTACTGCTTGACGACATCTCTTCCGTCAATTCTTTTCTAATTTCGGGAATATTATACTACAGTGCAGATAGGTTGTATATGTGATTTCCAAAAGCGTCTTTTCTGTTCTTATAAAAGGAAAAAGAAGACACAGGGCTAAAATAAAGTTCATTTTAGCCCTGTGTCAACAATCTGAAACAGCCTTCAAACAGGCTGTTTTCATTTCCTCTATTGGTTTATTTGTTCACCATTCATGATGACTCTCTGAAAAGAAGGAGCTACTGCATGCTCTAAAGAGAGGGGATACGTGACATCATCAATGACACAATCTTTCATTTTAAAGTGCGTGACTGGAGAATGTGGGTATGCGGCTATTTTCACACCATATCGTCCGCCGCTGCTTTTTAGCCCCTCGACTTCAATATGGCGAACGACAGGCTTGTGCGGGCCGGCATCTCCTTCCTCATACATCATGTCGATACAGACAACCTCATGCTTTAAGCTTTTGACTGTATTATTTTTAAAATAAATGTGTTCAATGGTACCGCCCCTGACAGAGTTGGTTTTGATGCGCAGTGCCCGATCGAGATTTGGGCTGTCCATGATATTATCCTCTGCATAAACATATCTGACCCCGCCAGAAATTTCGCTCCCTATCGTTACTCCACCGTGTCCATCACGCATTTCATTTCTACGAATGACAATGTTTTCAGATGGAACTCCGATTCTCCGGCCGTCCTCGTTTCTGCCAGATTTAATCGCAATACAATCATCTCCATTATCAAAGTAACAGTCTTCAATGAGCACATTGCGGCAAGACTCTGGATTTACACCGTCTGTATTTGGTCCATGCCCGATAATATTGACCCCGCGAACGATGACGTTTTCACATAACACCGGATGAATCTGCCACATCGGCGAATCCTTCACTGTCACTCCTTCAATGAGAATATTTTGGCATTGGTATGGCTGTATAAAACTGGATCTTAAATAATGTCCTTCTCCGAACACTCTTTCTTCCACTGGTATTCTTTTTTCAGCCATCTCAAACAGAAGCTGACGATCCCGATCCTGGGAGGGCTGACCATTTGTTCCATACTTCCAAGGCCACCAATGATGCTCATCACCTCTCCCGTCAAGTGTACCACTGCCTGTAATGGCCATATTTTCTGCATGGTGAGCATAAATAAGCGGTGAATAATTATAAAGCTCAATTCCCTCATATCTTGTCAATACGAGTGGTAAGTAATCGCGTGGGTCTTGACTGAATGTCACATAGGCGTTCTCATGGAGATGAAGCTCTACATGGCTTTTCAATTCAAGAGCTCCTGTCAAAAATGTCCCTTTAGGAATGACCACACGCCCCCCTTTCAAACGATGTGCGTCATCAATTGCAGACTGAATAGCATTTGTCGAAAGCACTTCCCCTTTTTCGTCTGCACCATAATGAATCACATTGAACTCACGATCGGGGAACATTGGCGCTTTTATTTGCTTTAACACATGATCCATGCCATTTGCTTCTTTGTCTTTCTTTCCTTGCTTTGCTAAACGTGCGAGTCCGATTCCGGTTAGTACTGTTCCTGCTGTGATATACATCAAATCCCGTTTTTTAGACATTTCCTCATCCCCCAGTCGCCTTAAAGTGTGACACCTGTTTTAAAAATAGCCAGCTCTCTAAAATTGTTTTTTTCATGATTTAATTGCTTTCCACTCGCCACATCAATAATCGTTGAAATGAATTTTTCTAGCACCACTTCTTCAGGTACATCCTCAAGCAATTCCCCAGCATTAAAGTCAATCCAGTGTTTTTTTGTTTCATATAAGGCAGTATTCGTCGAGACTTTCATCGTTGGGACAAACGTGCCGAACGGTGTCCCTCTGCCTGTCGTAAAGAGCACCAGCTGACAGCCAGACGCTGCAAGGGCAGATGAAGCAACTAGATCATTACCAGGCGCACTTAAGACATTCAGCCCCTTTCGTTTCAGCAATTCTCCGTATTTCAACACATCCTTAATAGCGGAAGTACCCGCTTTTTGTGTACAGCCGAGAGATTTATCTTCTAATGTCGAAATTCCTCCTGCTTTATTTCCCGGGGAAGGATTTTCATATACTGGCTGTTGATGATCCATAAAATATTGTTTAAAATCATTGATCATTTGCACAATATTGTCGAAGGTCTCTTCTGATTCCGCTCTCTCCATTAAGATGGTTTCAGCCCCAAACATTTCTGGCACTTCGGTTAATACGGTTGTTCCGCCCTGCGCCACAATAAAGTCGGACAGTCTGCCTAACAGCGGATTTGCAGTAATGCCAGAAAAACCATCTGATCCTCCGCACTTCAAGCCAATTTTCAGCTCAGATAACGGAATCTCTTCACGTTGATCTTCTTTCGCCGCATCATAAATTTCCTTGAGTAAAGCGACTCCAGTCTCTATTTCATCTCCTACTTCTTGGCTCCTTAAAAATTTCACTCTCGTCTGGTCATACTCCCCTAATGTCGCCTGAAAATCTTCAATGTCATTGTTTTCACAGCCAAGCCCTAGAACGAGTACCCCTCCAGCGTTTGGATGCTTGACAGCATTTTGTAAAATGGTTTTTGTATTTTCATGATCGTCCCCCAGCTGTGAGCATCCATAATTGTGCTTTAATACTAACGCCGTTTCAAAAGGATGGATGTTTCCGCCCATTTCAGCGGTAAATATTTGAATGATTTGATCGGCGATGCCATTGACGCAGCCCACTGTAGGGACAATCCAAAGCTCATTACGTATCCCACTTGCACCATTTTTTCGTTTATAGCCTTTAAATGTCAGATTCGTTTTTTCATAGGGGTTTTCTGTTAAAGACGGTTGATATTCGTAATCGAGCTTACCTGATAGATTCGTTTTAATGTTATGCGTATGCACCCATTCTCCCTTAGAAATAAGTGTAGTTGCATGACCAATCGGATAGCCATATTTGATGATATTCTCGTTTTGCTTGATATCAGCCAGTGCAAATTTATGACCTTTGGCGACGGTTTCTTTTAAAACGATTGTATGCCCCTGGTACTGAAGTTCCTCACCTTGCTCAAGCACTTTTAAAGCAATCCCTACATTATCTGAAGGATGAATCACAATAAAGTCTCTCATGCCTTCTCCCCCTGACTTTCATATTGATGATGGAGCATTCGGTCAACAGCAGCTCTCATCCCGTTTTCATGTATGAAGGTAAGCTGCTTGGCTACTGCATCATTCAGCCCTTCTATACTCGTTAAGTCCATCCCCCATATTGCCTCACTTGAAAGAATATGATGAGCCATGGATTCATAGGAATGATTCATTTCTTCCTGCGCTTCCTTCATGATTGCCATCACAGTCTCATCATCCTTTACCTTATCTGTATTGACTTGATAAAAATAAATAAGACTGCTGAGTGAAAAGACAAGCTTCATTGGCAGCTGTTTTTTTAGCCCAACATAATCAAGAAGGGATGGGAGAATACGCGCCCGAAACTTAGAGACACCATTCAATGCAATATCCAGCAATTGATGTTTCACAAACGGGTTGCAGAAACGATCCCAAACGGATTGTGTATAAAGAAGAAGCTCATCTTCAGGAAGGGGCAGACCTGGCAGCACTTCCTCCTCGAGCATACTTCGGATGAACGAACCAACAAGCTCATCATCCACAGCTTTTTTTACAGTATCTAAACCACATGAATACGCGATTGGCACCATCGCTGTATGTGCACCGTTTAAAATACGGACCTTGCTCATTCGATAAGGAGTGATATCCTCCACAAAAAGCACGTTTAGCCCTGCTTCTTGAAAAGGAAGCTCTTTTTCAACAAATGCGGGTGCTTCAATGACAAACAGATGATAATATTCTGCCGTGACAAGCAATTCGTCGATATATCCGTCTTCCTTTTGCACAGCTTCAGCTGCTTCCTTTGAAAATCCCGGGACAATTCGATCAACAAGCGTATTACAGAAGGTGTTCGCTTTCTTCAGCCAAGTAACAAAGTCAGGCGGAAGATCCCACTCAGCCGCCATAGCAGTCACGTATTCTTTTAATCTATCACCGTTTTGCTCGATCAATTCACAAGGCAGGATGATCAGTCCCTTATTCTCATCTCCTGCGAATGCTTTAAACCGATGATATAAGAAGGCTGTCAGCTTTCCTGGAAAACTTACCTGCGGTCTGTCTTCTAACCGATCCTCTTTTCTTAATACAAGTCCTGCCTCAGTTGTATTAGAAAAGACGAAGCGCAGATCAGGACTTTCCGCTACGTGTAAAAAGGCCTCGTAATCTGTATACGTACTGATTCCCCTGCTAATGGATTGAATGACGATACGTTCGTTCATTTCTTTTTGATCATGAAAGCCCTGAATACATAAAGTGTACAAGCCGTCTTGTTCATTTAAAGCCGTAACTGATCCTTTTCGAGGAGGAACAACAACGGCTCTTCCTTTAAAATCTGTACAGTCGTTTAGTTTCTGGATGTGCCAATTGATAAACCCTCGCATAAAATTCCCTTCACCGATTTGCAAAATCGTTTCTGGATACTCTGCCACCGGGTAGACAGCTTTGGATAATCGCTTCAAATGGTTTCCCTCCCTGCATATATTGCACACGTGAACATTTTTGATTAAAAGATGCAGATCACTGCACCTTTTTGACTGAATCTCTGATCATTAGCTCTGTGTGTACATACACTTTTTCCATATGATCTTCTTCTTTCTCTTCACCGTTTATGACTGAAAGGATCGCTTCTGCTCCAAGCGCACACATTTTTTCAATCGGCTTTTTCACTGTTGTGAGAGCTGGTGTGGTATAGGATGAAAATGCAATATCATCAAAGCCGATAATCGACATATCGCCTGGGCACGTTTTCCCTTTTGCATATAGTGCATTCATCGCACCAATGGCCATGTCATCGTTTGAGCAAAAAAGGGCTGTTGGCGGCTCATCAAGATTCAGCAAGGCTTCCATTGATTCATAACCGCTTTTCATGTGATAGTCACCTTTGATCATATATTCCTTCTTCATTGGCACATGATGATCAATTAATGCTTGCAGAAAACCAGCTTTTCTTTCTTGAGTCGATTTAAAGCCTTCTTTCCCTTCAATGATGGCGATTTGTTGATGCCCCTGCTGAATGAAATAATGTACAGCTTGGTATGCCCCTTCACTATCATCAGCTAATATATTCATCACTTCATTACTTTCCACACGGCGATTCAGTACAATAATCGGAATGCCCTGTTTTTTCACATGATGGATAAACGCTTCATCATGCTCACTTTGACTCATGAGCAAAATTCCATCATAGCGTTGTTTATGAATGGTTGTGTAATCATGAAAGTCATCAATTCCTCTCACAAACAAATGATAATGCTCTGTCATCACACTGTTAACACCCTTTAATGCATCAACAAAGAAGCTCGAAGATGTGCCTTCTGTTAAACTCGTAAAAAACAGACCAATTGTAAATGATTTTTGGGAGACAAGGCCTCTGGCATGAACATTCGGTGAATAGTTCAGCTGTTTTGCAATCGACAATATTTTTTGTTTTGTTTTCTCTTTAATAAAAGGACTGTTATTCAAAGCCCTTGATACCGTGGTATGAGAGACGTTTGCCAATTTTGCTATGTCTTTGATTGTGACTGTCATGCGATTCCGCCTTTTATGATTTTTTATCATCTTATCATAAAACCGCTTTCATTATCTTGCCTTATTGTTCATGTGATCTTGCTTTTTTGCGGCAGATCCTTGGCTCGATCAAATTGAAAATACTGCTTTGCATTTTCATAGCTGATTCCTTTCACAATTCCCCCTAGCAGTGAGAGATCGTATGGCGCTTCTCCTTTTTCTACCCAATCTCCGATGATATCACAAAGCAGTCTGCGGAAATATTCGTGTCTTGTATACGACAGAAAGCTGCGTGAATCTGTCAGCATCCCAATAAAACGGCTGATCAGTCCGATACTGGAAAGAGCCATCATCTGCTCTGTCATTCCTTGTTTCGTATCATTAAACCACCAGGCCGTACCATGCTGAATTTTCCCAGGTGTCTTCCCATCTTGAAAGCTGCCAGCTAACGTTGAAATCACGACATTATCCCTTGGATTCAAGGAATAGAGAATGGTTTTTGGCAGTGCATGTTCTTGTTCTAATCGATCTAATATTCGGCAAAGGGGCTTTGCTATGTCCTCATCATTCATCGCATCAAATCCCGTATCTGGTCCAAGCCGCTCAAACATTTTCGTATTGTTGTTTCTAAGCGCATTAATATGAAGCTGCATTGCCCATCCCCGCTTGCTATATGCCTGGCCTAATTCAATAAATGTATGCGTTCTAAATTGAATCTTCTCATTTTCTGTCAATGGATGGCCGGACAGCCTTTTATGAAAGATGGTGTCCACTTCTTCTTCTGTCGTTTCTTCATAGGTCATTTCATTGATGGCATGATCTGAGATCAAACAGCCCTGCTCATGGAAAAAGTCAATTCTCACATGAAGGGCTTTTAAGAAGTCTTGATAAGACTGAATTGGAATAGCTGATGTCTCTGCCAGCTGATGAACATACTCGATAAACAGATCATTCGTTATATCCAGTGCCTTATCTGGCCGAAACCCTGGCAGCACTTGCACAGAAAATTCTTCTTCCCGTAATTTTTGGTGATAGTGCAGCGAATCGACCGGATCGTCTGTGGTCACAACCGTTTCGACATTTGATTTCACAATGAAATCTCTCGCACCAAACCCGTCACCCTGCAGCTTCTTATTTACTTTTTGCCAGATGATGTCTGCATTCTCTTCATTCAAAAGTTCTTCGACTCCAAAATACCGCCTCAGCTCAAGATGAGTCCAGTGATAGAGAGGGTTTCCTATGGTCATCGGAACGGTCTTCGCCCATGCTAAAAATTTCTCTTCATCTGATGCATTTCCTGTTACGTGTGTTTCGGGTACGCCATTGGCTCTCATCGCACGCCATTTGTAATGATCTCCGTAAAGCCATGCTTCGGTTATATTTTGAAACGTTTTATTTTCATAGATTTCTTTTGGACTTAAATGACAATGGTAATCGATAATCGGAAGGTCCTTTGCAAACTCATGGTATAGCTTTTCCGCCGTTTGACTGTTCAATAAAAACTGCTCATCTAAGAAGGCTTTCATCAAACTCCCCCATCTCTTATATTTATGAAAATTAATTTGTTCACGTTAACATTTTTATTGTAATCGTTTACAAAATTGATTTCAATCCTAAAAACAGAAAAAAACGATCTTCTTTAGAAAAGAAAATCGTTTTTTGGCTATTTTACAGATGGTGGTTTTTTAAGGATAATCGCAATAGTTGTTCCTTTACCTGGTTCACTTTCAACTAGAATATCACCGTCGTGCAGCAGGACCAGCTCTTTTGCAATCGCCAGCCCTAATCCTGTTCCATTCGTTGGATCATTCGTATTTGTTCCTCTATAGTAACGATTAAATAAGTGATCAACCGTTTCTTGCGCCATTCCGCGGCCATTATCTTTCATTTCGATCCGAACTTCTTCATTTGTTTCAGATAGCACAGCTATAATGTGAGTACCTTTTTGGTTATGCTTAACGGCATTTGCCAGCAGGTTCTCAATGACTCGTCGAAACCAAGCTTTATCAATCTCAAACGTGACACCCTCTGTTCGATCTTCAAAAGATGACGGATAATCTTCAGAAAATGAGCTTCTTGAAAATTCGTCCATAATGGATGCTAAAAATTGACCAAGATCGACAGGTTTTCGATTAATTGGCAATGCACCATTTTTCAACCGATACGTGAGATTTAAATCCTCAATCAAGGTCGACATGTATTCTGATTTCTCACGAATGACTTGTCCCATTTCCATGACTTCTTCCTTGGACCATTGGTATTGATCTGATTCAAGCATCAAACCATAGCCATAAATCGTACTAAGAGGCGTTTTCAAATCATGAGACAGCCCTGCAATCCATTCTTCCCTTGTGGTTTGAATTTTTCTTCGGTTTGCTTCATTCTCTTTTAACGTATTTGTGAGCTGATCCATTGCTTTGAGAATATCCTCAAACAGCCGGTACTCCCGCTTAATACGGCCTTTTTTATTTTTACTAACTGGGATGCCTTTTCTGTTTGTTGGCTCCTGCAATTTATTTCTTGATAGGAAAATCAGCCAGCGAATAATGTGATAGATCGGCAGTCCGTAGCGATACGAGTACCATAATGTCATCACAACAATAATAGTGAGTGCAAGACCTGCAATCAAGAACGTTGTATATTGGTTTAATGCCTCTGTCTCTTTATCATAAAGCTCATCTGGGCTGTATACTTTGTTTGGCACCGAAACAATCATATACAGACCCTTATTCACTTTGATGTAAGACAGGTCACTTCTAAACTCCCAAGGCTTTGATTGATACTTGAGCAGTTCAACATCCGTTACATTATTTTTCAAATCACTTTTCGCTCGAATGCCTTTTAAATATTTTCCTTCTTCATTAAACAGGTGCACCGATCCATTCATTCTTTTCAAAAATTCTTTCGTTTCAACTGAATATTGAGATAGTGCAGCCAGGTTTTTCTCGTGCTTCTTAAGATAATTGGCTACCTTTGTACTGTTCGTCTTAAATCCATATAATACTATAAAGCTTTCTTGATCAATCTCAATTGGCCAGAAGTACATCTTATAATCTTTAAATTGTCTTTTTTCAAAGATCTTGATCATTTCATCCTTTTCATAGGATGTTGGAATGTTTTTAGGGAGGTGATAGCTATAGACGTTGTGTTTTTTTGAATCAATTACTTGCAGCCAGCCGTCCCGCTTTTTTACTGCTTGTTTGAGCTGATCATCGGCTTCCATTTTTCCATCCTCGTTAAAATAGAGCCAGCTCATGAGTGTATCTCCATCTGCCTTTGTTAAACCGGTTTCAGTCATATTCTCATAGTGTTTCTTATAATAAAGATTTTCAGAGAATGTATTTCCAATCAGCAAAATGGCAATGACAATAAACATTTGCCCGACAAAGTGAAAGAAAAGTTTTGTTCGTAAATTCATAAACTAATGAAGAACCTTCACAGGCTGCGGAATGAATTTATAGCCCATACCACGAATCGTCACAATATATTCGGGATGACTTGGATCTAATTCTATCTTTTCTCTCAGCTTTCGGATATGAACCATGACGGTGTTGTTATCACCATACGATGGTACGCCCCATACTTTCTCATAGATTTGATCTTTTGAAAGTACCACATTCGGATGATCACAAAAATACTTCAACAAGGACAAAAGCTGAGCAGAGCATGCCGTCACCTCTCCTCTTACTTTCAATTCAGCTGCATGAGGATGATAGGAGAAATGGGCATATTCATATTGGCTTTGAGCCTCTTCCTGCTCCTCCTGTAAGGAGATATATGTTCGGTTTAAGTGCGCCTTAATTCTTGCCACTAGCTCTAGCGGATTAAAAGGCTTTGTGATGTAATCATCTGCACCTTGTGCAAATCCAGTCAATTTATCTACATCAGACGTTCTAGCTGTTAAATAGAAAATGGGTGATTTCGTATATTTCCTTATTTCAGGCAAAACATCAAAGCCAGACTTACCGGGCATCATCACATCTAGAAGTAAAAGGTGAATGTCCTCGTTCTTCACAATATCTAATGCTTCATCTGCATGGTAGGCTTTATAAATATGTTGAAATCCTTCTTTTTTTAATACGCGTTCAACCATTTTTACAATTGCTTCTTCGTCATCTGCAATCAATATTTTTGCTGTTTCCACGCATCTCTTTCCTTTCTAGCTATGATCTCTAACCGTATATTACCATTGTCTAAAGTAAAAAAATACCTCTTTTCTGCATAAAAGCGAAAAAAGATCGACTTGAAAAAAAGCAGCACCATATTTTCAGAAGACGAAAAAAACCCGGTATCCCTACCGAGTTTTTTGTCCACCTATTACCCGTTCACAGCTTCTAGCTTTCTTTCATGATTCATTAAATCATATGTTAAACAAATCGGCTTATTCGTTCTAGGATCAAGAACGATTTCTGCATCAATGTGGAACACCTGACTAAGTACCTCTTTGGTCATGACCTCATGAGGCGTACCGTCTTTAATGACTTTCCCTTGATTGAGGGCAATCATGTAATGTGAAAAGCGCGCTGCATGATTCAGGTCATGAATCACCATCAGTACGGTTCGTCCCTGCTCTTTATTTAAGCGTTCTAATAACTGAAGAATTTCGAGCTGATGAGCAAGATCCAAATACGTCGTTGGTTCGTCTAATAGTAGCAGCTCTGTTTCCTGAGCGAGCGCCATTGCAATCCATACACGCTGACGCTGTCCACCAGATAGTGCTTCAATTGGACGGTCATGAAAGGCAATCATTCCCGTCTCCTCAAGCGCCCATCTGATGATTCGTTTATCCTCATTCGTTAGACGTCCAAATCCATTTTGATGCGGAAAACGCCCATATGATACAAGCTCATAGACTGTCAGCCCACTTGGTGCTTCAGGAGTCTGCGGTAAAATCGCCATTTGTTTTGAAATTTCTTTTGTTGGCGTTTGATGGATGGCCTGACCATTTAAGTAAACAGCGCCTTGATGGGATTTCATGATACGGGACATGGTTTTTAAAATCGTTGATTTGCCGCACCCATTCGGTCCAATTAATGTGGTCACCTTTCCTTTTGGGATACTGATATTTAGATCGTCGACAATCAAACGGTCATGATAGCCAATACAAAGCTTTTCTGTTTCGAGTGATTTCATCTGTTGTACTCTCCTTCCTCATTAGTTTGTTTTCATCAATAAGTAAATGAAGTACGGTGCGCCTAAAGCAGAAACGACAAGTCCTACTGGCACCTCTGATGGAGCAAGTATGACGCGGCCAAGTGTATCTGCGAGTAATAATAGTAGTGCGCCGATCATAGCGGAAGCTGGTATCATTCCTTGATGCTTCGGTCCAACAAGCTTTCTCGCAAGGTGTGGTGCGGCTAATCCTAAGAAAGAAATACTGCCTGCCACAGCGACACTTGCACCTGCTAATGCTACTGCAATCAGCATGAGAAAACTTCTTTCTTTATGAACGGAAATCCCTAAGCCATAGGACAGTTGATCACCTAAATTCATGATATTTAAGTAGCGTGCCCTTACAAGCGCTAATACTAAGAAAATCAGCATCCATGGCAGCACAGACAGGACATACGTCCAGCTTGAGCCCCAAATGCTTCCCGACAGCCACACAATGGCTTGGTTAAAATCATTTGGGTTCATTTTTAATTGAATCACTACAATGGCTGCTGAAAATGCAGCATTTACACCAATCCCAGTTAAAATCAATCGAACAGGTGTGATCCCCTTTTTCCACGCCAGCACATAAATGAGAAATGCAGCAAAGCCTGCACCTGCAAAAGCGAAAAGCGGCAATACAAATATCGTGAAATCACCTAAGTTCGACATCGAGCCTTGAAATGCAAAAATAAACAAAACAACTGCAAAGCCTGCACCCGCATTTACACCTAGAATGCCGGGATCAGCTAAACCGTTTTGAGAAACGCCTTGCCAGATGGCACCTGATACAGCGATAGAAGCGCCAACAAGTAAAGCAATGACCATCCTTGGAAGTCTAAACTCGAATAGCACTAGCTCATCCATTTCACTACCGAATCCAAAAAATGTTTTTAATGTATCCATCGGAGAAATCCGAATTTCTCCGGTATTTAAACTGATCAGGAACACAGCCATGATCGCTAAAAAGATCATAAGCATCGTTCGTTTGTATTTCTTTCTCTTTGCTTGCTGTACCATTTCCATTTAAATTCCGCTCCTTTCACGTCTAGCCAAATATAAGAAGAAAGGAACGCCTATAATGGCTGTAATGGCACCAACTGGCGTTTCAAAAGGAGCATTGACCAGCCTTGCAGCAATATCTGCATAAATGAGCAAAACAGCTCCTAAAATAGCTGAGCATGGGATAATCCAGCGATAGTCCACTCCGACCAAGAATCGAGTAACATGAGGAATCACCAGCCCGATAAAGCCAATAGAACCGGCAACTGACACAGCAGCACCTGTTAAAAGAATCACGACCAATATTCCAAGTACCTTGACAGTTCGCGTATACTGTCCAAGTCCTTTGGCCAATTCATCACCTAAGCTCAGAACAGTAATCGAGCGGGCAAGAATCATCGCGATAATTAGCCCTGCAACCGCAACTGGAATGATGATCTTAATATTGCTCCAATTCACACCAGCCACGCCGCCAGCGTACCAAAAGCTCATATCTTGGGCGACGTCAAAGCGGATGGCAATCGCTGAGGAGATGGAGCTTAAAAGTGCTCCAACAGCCGTACCAGCTAGTGCGAGCTTCACAGGAGTCAGTCCCCCTTTTGAAAGAGTCCCAACACCAAATACAATAGAAGCACCAAGTGCCGCACCTACAAATGACCAAAGAATTAATGTGAAAGAAGATTGGCCTGGGAAAAAAGCAAACGCAATGGCAATCGCAAATGCTGATCCATTTGTCACACCCATGATTTCAGGAGACGCAAGCGCATTTCTTGTCATGCCTTGCATAATGGCACCCGATACGGCTAAAAAGGCACCGACGAGTGCTGCCCCAACTGTACGCGGCAGCCTTAATTCCCGAATGATTTGATGTGAAGTTTGTTGTGGATCAAAATAAAAGACGGCTTCCCATACGGTGTGTAAATGAATGTTTGCCGCTCCTAACGATACTGATAAAAAAAGACCAAATGCTAAAGCAATGATTCCTATGATGACAACAACTGCTGTTCCAAAGGGCTTCGTGACAATATCGATTGCATCGTCTTTGGCTGGCAGCTGTTTATTCGATTGTGAGCCCAAAACCAGTCTCTTCCTTTCCATTCATATCTATTTCTTATTACTGATAATGATTATCAATCTCGAAGTCTAGTATATCACTTTCTTTTCTTTTTGAAATCATTGTTCTGATAATTTTCTTTATTTTCACCAAAAAACCGGGAGAATTTCACCATTTTCATTTCGGTCCTAAAATAGACGATGCATTTTTGCTTCCATCATGTTACGATATAATCGAAATTGAGAATCATTATCAAAAACAACTGAATAGGAGAGAACTTTTGTGAATAAACGAACTGGACTTCTTTTGATTTCCTTCATCACCCTTATGCTTTTTACCGCTGCTTGCGGCAGCACTTCAAATAAAGAATCTGGCGCCAAAAAAGATGCCACGATCACCTATCAAGATGTAAAGGGTGAAGTCGAACTCCCCCAAAATCCGAAGCGAATTGTGCTTCTTGCAGAAAGCTACTACGGGGACCTCGTAACACTTGGCAAAACCCCAATTGCTGCAACTGCGCCCATCTTTAAAAACCCTTTCTATAAAGGAAAAACGGATGGGGTTCAAAATCTAGGGAAAGCCCCCTCTGTTGAGAAGGTAGCCGCACTTAAGCCGGATATGATTATTGCTTGGGATGAAGATCAGAAATTTGACCAATACAAAAAAATTGCACCAACCGTCGCAATTAAATACAATCAATATTCTTTTAAGGATCAACTAAAAGAATTCGGTAAAATGACAGGCACATCAAAAAAAGCTGCAGATTGGATCACAAAATGGGATGCCAAAATTGCAGAAGTGAAACCAAAGGTAACAAAAGCTGTTGGAAACAAAACAGTATCCATCGTATCACCATTTGATAAAGGCATTTATATTTTCGGAAACACCTTTGCACGCGGCGGGGAAATTATTTATGACGAGTTGAAATTAAAAGCACCGAAGGCCGTCCAAAAAGAAGCCATCGACAGCGGTGTCGGTTATGCAAACATTTCTCTTGAGAAACTTCCAGAGTTTGCAGGCGACTATATTTTCACCAGTCCGTGGAGCGGCTCAAAAAGTAATGGTGAGCAGGTATATAAAAGCAGCATCTGGACATCACTTCCTGCTGTCCAAAACAAACGCGTATTCGAAACTGATCCGATCGGTTACTTCTTTAATGACCCTGTATCACTGGAAGGTCAGCTTGAATTTATTGTGGATCGATTAACATCAGCATCATAAAAAAAAGACGTTTCTCCAACAGCGGAGAAACGTCTTGCTTATTCTGCTTCTTTAGCAAATTTCTTTGACATGAATGGATACAGTAAAATCCCTACTAAGAAGAGACCAATTCCAAGACCAAATGTTTTCAAATCAGCTGTTCCTGAAATAATGACCCAAGCTGAATACCCCATAGCAGCAAGCGCGATGATCCCGTCTCTTGCTCGATTGCCTTTTTGGAGATCATATGTGTCGCCTTGCATAATGACCTTAAAGCTGTAGATCGACGACACGATATACGGAATGAGATACGCAAGTGTCGCTGATGTTGTTAAGAAGGTAAAAGCTTCATTGATCGTACGTGACATGACTGAAAAAATAAACAGCTGTGACATGATATTTGTGACAGTCAAAGCGAAGGCAGGGCTTCCCTTTTTGTTTGTTTTTGCAAATACCGCTGGGAAATCGCCAGCCTTTGCTGCTTGATACGGTACTTCAGAGCCTAGTAAAATCCAGCCAAGCATCGAACCAAATAAACAAATGATTGCAAGAAGTGCCATGACAATCCCGCCAGCTGGCCCAATAATCAGCTGAAGTACATCTACGAATGGTTTGTCTGAGCCTTGCAATTGATCATGCGGCAAGACGCCCATCGTAATCAGCGTAATAATCATGTAGATAGACAGTGCAATTAAAAGTCCTGTAATCGTCGCACGTTTGACATCACGCTGCGAGGACGCTCTTCCTGATAAAATCACAGCAGATTCGATGCCGATAAATGCCCAAAGCGTGGAAATAGCCGCATGGTGAATTTGGCCTCCAAGTCCGAGCACTCCTTCTCCATCTGATGCTGCAACAGGGAAGTAATAATGTTCAAATAATGCGGTTTGGAATGCGAATAAGCCCGCTACAATAAAAAGCACAAATCCAAGCACCTTTGAAAAGGTCGTAATAAAATTAAGTTTACTTGCTGCACTTAAACTTGTGATTAAAATGGTATGAGTTCCCCATAGAAGGATGGTACATACGATAAAAGTCATGAGCTGACCAAGTGTGATCGCTTCTTTCCCAAAGGTCAAAATTTCCGTCTTAACGGTTAGAATAGGGAAAAAGGTTGTTAAATACCCGGCAAGACTTGTAATGATGGCGACATTACTAATCCAGCTCGCTACCCAGTAGCCCCAAACCATTGTAAAACCGGCTGCTTTTCCTTTTTTCGGGTCTTTAAAAAGCGCTCTCGCATAGCTTTGTGGCCCAGCTGTCAGCTGCGGCTTATGGATGGACAAATGTCCAAATACAAATGCAATCATCAGCACACCGCCACCTGTGACAAGCCAAGCCATCGTCACGCCTAAAGGACTTGCGTGCTGGGCAAGTGTACTTGGCAGCATAAAGATGCCTGACCCTACCATATTTCCGACGACAAAAGCCGTCAATAACCAAAAACCCCATTTTTTTGTCTGTTCCATTTTCGTACCTCCGTTATATTCACTTCGGACCAGACCCGGCAGTATCTTCATTGATATATTTGTGAAGCAATGACTCGCATTCTTTATGTTCATGTGGGGTCACTTGTTGTGCAGTATCCCCTTTTCTTAGACAATCAGAACATAAAAAAAAGCCTGAACAAAAGTCCATGCTTTTCAAAACATACACCTTGATCTCCGGATAGCCCTCCACGCTTCAAAGACGTGGCAGTCCTGCATTTATTCAATGCAGACCCAGCATAAAGAAAGTTGGAGCTTTCTCTACACTTCGGCGCTGATGCCTTTTTTCTCATGATCTACGATTCCATCTCTCCCATGAGTGACTCATCATCCGCGCAACCTCTACCTCACTGAGACATAGCGTGAGGATTTCTATTCATTTTTTACTACACGAAGGTTATCAAACATTCTCACATCTGTCAAAGGGAAAATCATAGAAAAAAGGCAGAGAAGCTTTTCTCTGCCCCAGATTGTTGGACAAAGGGCTAAAATGATCTTTATTTTAGCCCTTTGTCTTCTTTTTCAGCGTGACCTGAAAACCTTTGCAGTCTAGGAAGGACGAGTACCGGTGCGGAGCGAATTTGACATTCGTGAGCACCGGCACGCAGGACTGACAAAGAATGCGAGGGTTTGTCTACACGCTGGGCAGAGAAGCTTTTCTCTGCCCTTTACATGCTTATTGATGATTGTTTTTCTTCTTTTGTACAGCTTCCTGAAGCGGATCGCCTGCTAGTTCTTTACTAGCTTCTTCTAACAGCTGATCTACCTGCTGATGGTCTTTCTCACTTTTCGCCTTTTTATCCTTTTGGAAAAATGACATCGCTGCTTCCCCCCTTTTTATAAAATGCCTTTGCCTGTTTAATTTGCGCTACAGCACTCAGCATTATACAAGGGGAGAAGGCTCATTCATCATGAAAGGTCTTTCTCATTTTTTGCAAATAAGCTAGAAATGTCTTTAAGTCTTCCTCTGTGAAGTCTGACATCATATGCTGAACCACTCTTCCAAAAAGACGTGTATGCTTTTCGTAAATAGCCAGCCCTTTTTCTGTGGCTTCTAACCGTACAAGCGATTGGTCCGCCTTGTCCCGCTCTCTCTGAATATAGCCTTGCTCACATAATTTATTGAGTGCAATCGAGGCGGCACCTGGGTTTAGAGAAAGTCTTTGTTTTAGCTCTTCGGCGTGTGATACTTTGCCTTGTATCAAAATAGAAAGAGCATATATCTGCGGAGGCGTGATGTCTTTTTCTAACTCAAGTAACTTGCGGTTTAATTTACGGCTGACTTCATAATGTACAAGAACAATTTCTTTTAAAATGTCTGCATTACTCATCCGAATCGCATCCTTATCGTTAGTGTCAACATGATTTCCTTCTTATTATAGAATGTTTTTCCAATCAGCCAACTATTTTGTCCTTTTTTCTTTAGAAATAGGTCTTGCTGAATGAATTCACCCTTGATATAGTGAGTACTTGAACAAAAAACAGAACAGGAGTACGCATCATGACAGGAAAAACACATATCATGGGCGGAATTGCCGCCTCCACAGCCGTCGCCTACTATTATGGATTTGACCCGGTCACTATGGCAGCTGCTGGATCAGCAGGCGCCCTCATCCCAGATCTTTGTCATACGAAAAGTAAGATCGGCAGGAAGTTCCCCCTGCTCTCCACACTGATTAGCAGTGTGTTCGGCCACCGCACGTTTACACACAGTTTATTATTTCTGCTGATCATTTATTTTATTGCGACAACATACATTCCAAATGACAGCCTAAGTACCGGGTTGCTAGTTGGGATGGCGAGCCATCTCATCCTCGATGCAGGAACAGTGAACGGCATTAAATTTTTGTTCCCAGCGACCATTAAAGTACGTCTCCCCTTTTATGTCAAAACAGGCAGCCCCGGGGAACAAGTCGTACTAGCTGCTCTGACCATTGTCACCTGCTATTACATCGCCGTCATTTGCGGAATATCTATCCCATTGCAATTCTAGGAGAAGAAAAAAGAGTTTTGCAAAAAAGACAAGATATGAATTGATCATTCCTCATTTTTTTAGTAGTTTTAAGATAAGTGTTTTTGGCTTGCAGCTGAATACAGAATGGTGAGGAGCTACATAAATGAAAGCGTTCTTCAAAAATCACTGGTTTTTAGTGTACTCCATCCTCTTTATGTGGATGAAAACATACATCATTTATCAATTCGGATTTCATATACGAACGGCCAATTTGTTTCACGAATGGCTGCTTTTGATCAATCCACTCAGCTTTTTGCTCCCTTTGTTTGGGATTGCTCTTTTTTTAAATGAAACGAAACAAAAGGTTTTTTTATTGACCGCAAATTTTATTCTCACAGCGATCTTGATATCAAATACGATCTTTTACGGTTTTTATATTGATTTCATTACCATTCCCGTTTTATTTCAAGCAAAGAACATGGGAGATATGGGCAGCAGTATGACTGAATTGTTCCACCCGCTGTTTGTGCTGATGCTGATTGATTTCTTGGTACTGGCATGGCTCTTAAAGCGTAAGCCGTTATCACCAAAAGCGTCATCCAAAACGATCAAAACATATTATGTGGTGTGCTGCAGCTTTCTATTGTTCCATGTCAGCTCAGCCCTGATGGACCACCCTCGATTTCTGACAAGCTCTTATGATCGAGAAGTCATCGTACGAAACCTTGGGCTGTTTCAATTCCATCTGTATGACGGTGTGGCCCAAACGGCGCGTATTGGACAAAAAGCCTTTGCTGACGAAGATACACTTTCAACAGTAGCAAACTACACAAAGGCAGATTACAGTGCACCAAACAAGGACTACTTTGGACTTGCTAAAGGCAAAAACGTCGTGTTCATTTCACTTGAATCAACGCAGCAATTTGTCATGGACCAAAAGGTGAATGGACAATACATCACGCCATTTTTAAATCAACTTGCCAAAAAGAGCTTTTATTTTGACGAATTTTATCAGCAAACAGAGCAAGGCAAGACGTCAGACTCAGAATTTATCGTCGCAAACTCCCTCTATCCGTCCAGCAGTGGCGCTGTCTTTTTCACAGCGAGTGACAACGAATATGACACACTGTACAAGCAATTGAAAAAAGAGAACTATCAATCCGTCCAATTTCATGCGAATAATAAAACGTTTTGGAATCGTGATGTGATGTATGAATCTCTCGGAATTGACCGCTTTTATGATGTCGATTCCTATGATGTCAATGAGGGAAATTCGACTGGCTGGGGCTTAAAGGATATCGACTTTTTTGAACAATCCATTGATTATTTAAAAAAGCTGAAGACTCCTTATTACAGCACGTTCATTACGTTGACCAATCACTTTCCATTTGAAATTGATCCACAGGACCAGTTCATTGACGAATATGATTCGTCTAGCGCCATTTTAAACCGCTATGTGACGACCGTCCGCTATCAAGACGAAGCCATCAAAAGATTTTTTGACCGCATGAAAGAAGAAGGTCTGTATGAAAATACAATGTTTGTTCTCATGGGCGATCACTATGGCATTTCAGAAGCACATCATGAAGCAATGGCTGAACTGCTGAAGCAGGATGAAATCACACCGTTTGATGCTGTTAAACTACAGCGGGTGCCTTTTTTGATTTACATTCCGGGTGTGACAGATCAAGCCCCTCAGACCATATCTGAAACAGCCGGTCAAATAGACGTAAAACCGACACTCCTTCATTTACTCGGCATTGAATCAAAGGATGCCATTCAATTTGGAAATGATCTCTTTTCAAATGAACGGACGCCTTTCGCTGTGCTGAGAAATGGCAACTTTATTACGGATGACTATCTTTATACAAAGAATACTTGCTATGACCAAAAAACCAAACTTCCGATTGAACAAGATGAATTGTGTCAGCCTTATATAGAAAAAGCCAATAAAGAGCTGTCTCTATCAGATAAAGTGATTAACGGAAATTTACTGCGTTTTTATCAACATTAAAAGCTGCTGCTCGGCAGCTTTTTTTTGTTTCTTTTTGAAAGAAACCCTATGAATGGTCAGATTAGTTTGATTATAATAAAAGGTAAACATGATTTTGAATCATAAGAGGTGTGAGCATGAAGTATTTATTCTTAACCTTCGTCACGGTTTGTTTACTCCTGACTGGGTGTCAAACGGAGACGAAGTCATCGTCATCAGTTAATAGCAAAAAGACAGAGCTTGTCATTTCAGCAGCTGCAAGCTTGCAGGATGCATTAAAAGAGATTGAATCCGCATATGTAGATGATCATCCAAATGTGACATTATCGAATAATTTCGGATCATCAGGCGCACTGAAACAGCAAATCGCTCAAGGAGCAAAAGCGGACCTTTTCTTCTCAGCAGCTGAGGAGCCCTTCGATGAACTTGTTCAATCAGGAGACATCGATCAGGATCATATCAAGGCTGCCATACAAAATGAGCTTGTTCTTATCGTGCCAAAAGAAGGCTCTTCTTCTATCAAAACCTTTCGAGACATTCAGCACGTAAAAGGAAAGATTGCACTTGGAACACCTGAATCTGTTCCTGCTGGTACATACGCAAAAGAGATTTTCACAAAGTTGAATATATGGGATCAAGTGAAAAAGAACACGGTTTATGGCAAGGATGTACGTCAAGTTTTAAGCTATGTCGAAACAGGAAATGTGGAGGCTGGTGTCGTGTATAAGACGGACGCCCTCGTTTCTAAAAAAGTGAAAATTGTAGATGAGGCAAATCAGGACATGCATTCCCCCATCATTTATCCTGTTGGTATCGTAAAAGAGACAGAACATCTAGAGGAAGCGAAAGCATTTTTCCAATATCTCCAATCAGATACAGCCGCATCCATTTTTAAAAAGTACGGCTTTCAAGTGAAATAATGCCGATGCTGACCGAAGATTTTCTTTCTCCTATATGGCTGTCTGTTCAAGTGGCTATTGTCAGCGGGCTATTTGCAGTAGTTTTTGGAACTACCATTGGCTTTTGGATGGCACGAACATCTTTCAAGGGAAAAATGTTCGTGGAAACGTTCCTCATGATGCCCCTTGTCCTCCCGCCAACGGTCGTGGGATTTCTGCTGCTCGTCGTGTTTGGGAAACATAGCGTAATTGGACATGCGATTGAATGGATTTTCCATCAGCCTGTCATCTTCACATGGTGGGCAGCGGTCATTGCCTCGACGGTTGTCGCATTTCCGCTCATGTATCAATCGGCGAAAGCTGGGTTTTCTACGATTGAGTCGGACATTGAAGGTGCTGCAAAAGTAGATGGCGCTCATTCATTCCAAGTCTTTGCCTATATCACCGTTCCACTCGCACTGCCTTCTCTGCTCTCTGGTGCAGTCCTAAGCTTTGCTAGAGCTCTTGGAGAATTCGGGGCAACCTTAATGTTTGCCGGCAACATCCCTGGGAAAACGCAAACACTCCCAACAGCCATCTATGTGGCGATTGATTCTGGACGAATGGAACTTGCATGGACCTGGACGATTTGTATTGTGATCCTGTCATTTATCATGCTGCTGGCCGTGCCTAGAAGCCGTGCGTAAAAAAATCCCTCTATGTGAAAATAGGGGGATTTATACGACATATTTACTTTGCCGTTTTGCCACAGTATAAGTCAGGAATGATAACAAGATGAGAAGCAATGATAGACAGATCAAAATTGCGGTTATACTAATGGGAATAGGCACAAATAATTGGTAGTTTCCTTTAAACGAAAACAGATGCAAAGCCAGATTGGCGATCATATTTTTCAAATCAAAGACACCTAAGTTAGGGATCAATAAAAAATAGACCATATAGATGACCACAGATAAAATAAAGCTTCGGCTTAAGCTACCTAAGTAAAAAACAATTGTACTAAATAACCAACTGATACAAACAACAAACATCAATTGAAGCAATATAGAATGTTCGGTTTTATCTTGATATGTAAACAGTTGAACAGATATATCTTGTGATATGGCAGAGTAAAATAGATGACTAGCCATATACGAAATGAGACAGATCATAGGAATAAACAATAGAATGATTACATACAGTGACAGTTGCTTTGAAAATAAAACATCATTCCACTGATATCGAACCGCTTTTATCTTCATCGTTTTATGCTTGATATCATATGTTGATAAATAAATGGCATATAAACCAAATGCAAGTGGGTAGAAGATAAACCCCATCCATTCTAAATTCGTTGAGATGGCTTGTGTTGGTTCCATCAAATGAAGTGATTGAATAAACTGTTCATAATCATACTTCAAGACATTTTCTACGACTTCCCCTTCAGCACCAGCTAGTTCTCCTTCCTCTATTTTAACTGGCATCGTTAAAGCCTTTTTGATATCAATGCCTAACTCTTTATATTCAGTTTCTGTTTTCACATATTGGGCATAATTTGACTTTGTTGTTTCAAATTGAGCATACACATTCCATAACGAAATCAACATTAATGGAATAAACAAGATGAGAAATGTTTTAGCATAATATTGATATAAAAACTCTTTTTTCATTAACTTAAAGAAATGCTTGATACATATCACCCAAATCCTCTCCTTTTTCCTGAAAGTCATGGATTTGAATCATTGATTTGTCCTTTAAAATAAACAATTCATCGACAATAGACGAATAAAATTCAAATTGATGACCTGTAGCAATAATGGTCATGTCTTCAGACCACTTCTTAATCATCGCTTTTAGCTCCATCATTGTTCCATAGTCTAAACCATTTGATATTTCATCTAAGAACAAATAAGTTGGTTTGGTTAATGCAATGAATATGAAACTTAACTTCTTTTTTTGACCATAAGAGTAATGTTTGACCTTCTTCTTTAGAATCTCATGTGGTAGATATTCACGTGCCAGCGCCTCACACTTTTTTTGGTCGATGGGGGCATTTAATAATAAACGTATATTTTGATACCCGTTTAGATTCATATAAAGAGGCGTATCATCATACATCACTTGGATTTCATGTCTTACTTGATCAATTGGCTGATCGTTATACAAAATCTCCCCGTCATATTGTTCTAACTGGAGTAGACATTTCATAAAAGTCGTTTTTCCAGATCCATTCTTCCCCATGATGAAATTTATCTTTTGATGTTTCATTTGAATATGTAAATCTTCAAAAATAGGCTGCTGTCGATATGCTTTAGTCAGTCCCTTTACATGAATCATTTCTAAAACCTCTCTTGGTATTTTTTGAGATGATCTATCATATTTAAACAACGCTACTATGATTTGTAAATAGTTCATAAGTAGCGCCTTTTCTATTAAACGATAAAGTTAATCCCAACCATGTTTGCCTTTTCCATTGACCCACACTCGATCTGTATAAGAGTTGCTTACAAAAGTAACATCTCCCCACGGGGTAGGTGCTCCAAATTTCAGCGTTGTTTTATGTGCCCATTTATGAATGGTAGATCCCTTATAGTATCTTTTCGAACCATTCTTTTCTACTTTGTTAGGAAAGACATAGCCCGCATCTTGAGAACCAGAACTCGACTTGATTTTCCCCGAAGAATATCGCCAATCAACATATGATTTAGACCAAGCTAGAAAACTTCCTCTAGAGGTAGTGAGCCTTTTTGCATACACTTTCGAAGCATTTGTAGACATCTCTTCTTTATTCGTTTCCTTTATTGCTTGTACATACATTGTGCTACTAGAATAATCTTCTTGAATCTCTTTTTGCTCCTTGCTTACATCAACATTGATTGCTTCTGCAAATGTCGTAGGCAGGAGCGTAATACCTACTGTTAACGACAAGCTAAGAATGACTTTTTTCATCATATTCCCTCCCTTTATTTACAATCAACAAATTACCATATAATTAACTATTATTCCATAAATTACTTTTTATTTAAAGTGGATTTAAGAATAAAAAAACACCTTCTCGATGGTCCCAGAAGTGTATCACTCCCACGCCTATCGAAAGGTGTTCTTAAGGTTATTCTATTTCAATATTATTCAAACCCAACCGTCATCGTCTCTGGATTAGACCCGACGCGTTCGTTATTATTTAATGCATTGATTTTTTCCATATCTTCCTGAGAAAGCTCGAAGTCAAAGATGTCGGCATTTTGTTTAATGCGTTCTTCATTGATTGATTTAGGAATGGTGACGACACCGCTTTGTAGATCCCATCGTAAGATCACTTGAGCAACAGATTTGTTGTAGCGAGCGGCAATTTCCTTCAATACGTCATGATCTAACAGCTTCCCTTGCATTAGTGGAGACCATGCTTCAATTTGAATGCCTTTTTCTTTTGCATATTGTCGTAATTCTACAAGTGTCAGTTTTGGATGAAACTCAACTTGGTTCACCGCTGGAACAACCTCCGCATCTTTTAACAGCTCTTCTAAATGCTGTACGTAGAAGTTGCTGACACCAATCGCTCTTACTTTTCCATCTTTATAAAGCTTCTCGAGCGCACGCCATGTTTCTTTAAACGTCTCTGCCTTTGGACCAGGCCAATGAATCAAATAGAGGTCTAAGTAATCAAGACCAAGCCGGTTTAAGCTTGCATCGAATGCAGCTAGTGCCTTGTCATAGCCTTGATCGGTGTTCCATACTTTTGACGTAATAAATAATTCTTCTCTTTTCACGCCAGATTCTTTAATGGCTTTTCCTACACCTGTCTCATTTTTATAAACGGCAGCCGTATCAATGCTGCGATAACCGTTTCGTATGGCTGCTTTTACGGCATCAACCACTTGGTTGCCGTCCTCCACTTTGAATACACCTAAACCAAACCATGGCATTTCTACTCCGTTATTTAGTGTTACGGTATCATTCAAGCTTTTGACCATGTTAACAACCACCTTTTCATAGATTCCATCTTTTTCATTATCTCATGTTGCGTTTGAAAACTCTATTATCAGGCGTTTCTCTTCGCTTCAATCGCTAACAGCAAAGCACCTGTCATACCTGCCTTGTCCTCAAGTCCAGGAGAGACAATGTATGTATCAAGCGGCGGCATATCGACATAATCATTGACATACGCAGCCAGCTTCTCTCGAATGAGCGGAAATAACTGCTTTTGCTTCATGACGCCTCCACCCATAATGATGCGCTCTGGGCTTAAAATGAGCGTGTATTGCATCAATGCCTGCGCCAAATAATCTGCTTCAAGTGACCAAACCGCTTCTTCCTGAGTAAGCTCTTTAGCCGGCTTTCCCCATCTTGCCTCAATAGCTGGACCAGCTGCCAGTCCTTCTAAGCAAGTACCATGCGCCGGGCAGACACCTGCAAACTGGTCTGATTCATGCTGCCTGACAAGGATATGGCCCATTTCTGGATGCGAATGACCATGAAGAAGCTCATTTTTCACAACAGCCCCAGCACCAATACCGGTGCCGACTGTGATGTACATACAGCTGCTCAGCCCTTTGGCTGCCCCTTTTGTCAGTTCACCTAATGCTGCGGCATTGACATCTGTCGTAAAGGACATCGGTACGCCTAATTGTTTCTCCAGCTCAGGTATGAACGGGTAATGCTTCCATTCAACTTTCGGCGTATTCATGATGTACCCGTAAGAAGGATCGTCTTTCTGGACACCAATCGGTCCAAAGGAACCGACACCTAATGCTGCAATTTCATATTGTTGAAAAAACGGAATAAGGGTTTGGACGGTTTTTTCCGGGTGCTCTGTTGGAATCGTCCATTCCTCTATGATGTCCCCATGCTCATTGCCAATGGCACAGCAAAACTTTGTCCCCCCAGCCTCAATAGCTCCGTAATACGTCATCCTGCATCTCCCCCTGCTTGTCTCTTTTTTTCATCATAAAACAAAGGGGAGAAGATGACAACATCATGTATTGGTCAATAGGACTGCTTCCATGTCATTGATATACTCTCTTAAATGATGGGCAATATCACGATTGATTTCGCCATCTTCATATAAAGTTTGAATTTCATTACGAATGGTCTGTACCGCTTGGAAGTTGAGCTCTTTTTTCTTACGGTCAAAGGCGCGATCCTTTTGCTGAAAGAAAGAAGGCCCATGTTCACAGCGGAAAATCACTTGATTGTAAAAACCAATGACTTGGTGACACGTTTGGCGATTGTCTTCGGTCATGTGTTGCTTGATGGAATCTACAGCAGCTTCTGCGGTTTGCTTACGGATTTGTTTATACGATTCCTCGTTTTCTAAAATGCCGCTTGAAATATGCTGTTGGGGCCGCCATAATTGGAGCCATTGAAGCAAGCGTAAAAACTTCACTTTTGAGAAACGAATTTTAAAGGAGTTGGAATACAGCATTTCCAGCTCATGAAATCTCTCTTGAAGCTCATAGGCTTCTTCTTTGTCAATTTTCTCTTCCTCAATGAGCTGCTGAAGCTTCATTTGCTCGGCTTTAATGCCGTGCAGCCTGATTTTTCGCTCTTGTTTTCTCATTCCGAACTGATACGGTTCCCTCTGTATATTTCTTAGCTTCATTCGGAAATCATTGATGAGTGCAAGTGACACCTCTCGATTGTCCTCATTCATGCCTTCTTTTAAGGTTTTAATGGCACTTCTCAGCAGCTTCCGTTTCACGTGCTGAATCTTTGTATCTAAGTCTACATCGACTTGCTTATCTTTTTTCTCAGATAAAATAGGCAGGAGCACACTAGCTAAAATGAGTGTACATAAAATCACGCCTGCTGCGAGGAAAATAATCAAATGCCGCTCAGGAAAGGGTGAACCGTCTGCAAGCGTAAACGGGATGGAGAAAGCACCCGCTAATGTGACAGCACCACGAACACCAGAGAATGTCATCAGCATGGAAGCACGCAGCTTCGGCTTTTTCACATTCTTCTTTTTCGCTACACTCCAGTTACCTGCCCAGAACAGCCATACCCATAAAAATCTTAGAACCATCAAACAGAGTGTAATGATTAAAATGTAGCTGATGACCTGCATATTATTAAAAGCTTCATCCTGGAAAATGACGGTGGACACATCAGGAATCTGTAATCCGAGTAAAACGAAAACAAGGCCGTTTAAAATAAATAAAATAATATTCCATGTGTTGGAAGAAGCAATTTGCAGTTTTGCTAAATTCGCTTCCATTCGATCTTGCTCAATGGCATGTGTCACACCACCCGCCACTACCGCTAAAATGCCGGATACCCCCATTTCTTCTGCGGCTAAATAAATCACAAATGGCGTCAGGATTTGCAGGATGATGTGCATAGTGACATCGTCCATACCTAAACGGCGGAGGAAATAGCGGAAACGAATGATAAAAAAGGATAGAATAAATCCAGTCAATAAACCGCCAGCAGCAATAAGAACAAAGCTAAAGGATGCCTCAGCAATTGAAAATGCTCCAGTAACCGTTGCAGCAATGGCAAATTTAAAGGCAACAAGTCCTGATGCATCGTTCATCAGTCCTTCGCCTTCCAGCAACCTCATAATCCCTTTTGGCATATTCACACGGCTGGATAAGGCACTCACTGCGACCACATCTGTTGGTGAAAGGATCGCCGCAAGCGCAAATGCAGCTGGAAGCGGAATACTTGGTATCATCCAATGAATGGTATACCCTGCTACAACCACTGTTGCAAACACTAAACCAAGTGCTAAGAGAAGAATAGGAGCTCTTAATTTCCAAAGCTCATCTCTTGGGGTACGCTTCCCATCATTAAATAACAGCGGCGCAATGAATAAAACGAAAAACAGCTCAGGATTTAAAGAAATATGTAAACCTGAAGGAAAAGCTGCGACCAATATCCCTAAGCCCACTTGGATTAACGGAACTGGAATAAAGGGCAGAAAACGATTGATAATATTAGATGATGCAATGAGTGCTAATAGTACAAGCACCGCCAGAAAAATCTCCACTAGTACATGTCCCTCCTGTTTCATTTTTTCCGTCATGTTTTGCTTACATGCAAAGATGTGTTCATTTCTTTTCGATCCATTCGTCCGATCACAGATTGCTTTTTTAGTATCCCGCAAAAAGTGAAACCAACACATGACAATCCATCTAGGCAAAAAAAGACTGAATGCAGATATTCAGCCAAATGACAAAATTTTTCATTACATGTAATGTTCCAATGATGAATAAAGAATCTGCTTTTATTTTACACGAAAACAGTGTAATCTGCTGACATCCAGCTCGAATAAAACAAAAAAAGAGCGAAATCGCCGCTCTCTTTTTACCCTTTATTTAAAAAATAAGACCTAGCGGGAAGCCGCCATTTGAATAAGTATGAACAAACCCGGCATGTAACGAGGATGAGAAACAGCAGATACAGGCTGATCTCCCCTTGGGCTAAACCAAGTCCTACAAATAAGCCGCCAAGCGCCGCCCATACGGCATAAATCTCTGCTTTTAGAACGAGCGGTTTACGACCTGCCAGAAGATCACGCACAATCCCGCCGCCGCTACCAGTCAAAATGGCTGCCACAATGACCGCACTAAGCGGGAGCTCTCTTTGTACAGCAAATAAAGCACCCTGTATCGCAAAGGCAGCTAAACCGATCGCATCCGAGAAATTCCCCCAAGTACTCCAATGCTTAAGCAAGAGCTTTGGAAATAAAAACACAATCGTAATCGACACAAGGGCAATGGTAAACATCTTGCCCTGTGACCATAAAGCCGAGACTGGTAGGCCGATTAATAAATTACGAATCGCTCCCCCGCCAAATGCTGTCACAATCCCTAAAATGTACACACCAAGAATATCGTATTCTTCCTCCATTGCCACAATCGCACCGCTAATGGCGAATGCCACAATGCCAATCATACTTAAGACTTCCCATGCCATTTTCCGCTTATCTCCTTACCTTTGTCTGATCATCTAACACTCTCCCCTTAATGTATATCTGACAAAGGTGAAAAGCAATACAAATTTTCTTTAAATTTTATCTTTTTGCGAAAATAAAAAATCACCTGCTCGAAAGCAGGTGATTCCAGATTGTTGACAAAGGGCTAAAATGTTGTTGATTTTAGCCCTTTGTCTTCTTTTCAGCGTGACATGAAAACCTTTGCAGTCTAGGAAGGACGAGTACTGGCGCGGAGCGAATTTGACATTCGTGAGCACCAGCACGCAGGACTGACACCGAATGCGAGGGTTTGTCTACACGCTGAAATCACCTGCTCGAAAGCAGGTGATTCCACTCAATCTTCTTTTGCATTTAAAAGTAGCATACTGATGATGATGAGAATAAATGCAATAAGTGCTAATAAAGGAATCGTGATAAAGCCAAACCAATTGAGATAATCAAAGGAACAAGGAATCCCGCTCAAACAAGGGCGGATGGATGCAAAGCCAGGTATCTTTTGTTCCATATAATGATAGATGGAAAAACAAGCACCAATGACCGCCAATGGAAGGACGTAATATTTCACTTTGACATCGCCCCTGAAAGTCGCAATGCCAAGTAAAAGGACGAGCGGATACATAAAAATGCGCTGAAACCAGCACAAATCACATGGGATAAACTTTTTCACTTCACTTAAATACAGGCTGCTCATCGTCGCTACAATAGAGACGATCCAAGCGCTGTATAAGTAAATCAGCTTATTCTTCATGACTTTTTCCCTTTAAGCTCTTGATCTATTAATTCCTTGATTTCATCATAGTCATAAAAGTTTTGAACTTGTTTATTGTTAATGTAAATGGTTGGTGTTGCATTTACTTTGTATTGATTCACCAGCTCATTGTCTGTGCTCAGCTGAGGTTGATACGTTTTCTTCGATAAATTGTCTTTCAGCTTGTCCGTATCAATTTTGGTTGTCTTTTTCGCCAATTGAATGAGTTTTGCGGGTGTTACCCATTCCGCTTCACTATCTGGTTGTGCTTTGTAGACAGCCTCATGAAATGCCCAGAAATTTTTCGGGTCTTCATTCCACACTTCTTCAGAAGCAAGTGCTGCTAACACTGCACCGTCTCCATGAACAGGGAGTGGTAAGTTAATAAATGAGAAGGTTACATCGCCTTTATCTATGTAGTCTGCTTTCAGTTTTGGGAAAATGTCTGTTTCAAATAATTTACATGATGGACATTTGTAGTCCCCAAACTCGACAATTTGCACTTTTGCCTTTTTATCTCCCATGACAGGCTGTCCTTTAATAGACGGCTTACTGTCGACTGTTTGTGCTTCTTGGCTGTTGTTGTTGCCGCCAATAACAACGAAAATACCGATGAGAAGAGCTGCAATGATGGTTAGAATAACAGCAAACTTGATGGATGAAGATTGATTATTTTTTTTACTCACAAAAGCACCTACCTTATCTTTTTCATTCATTCCTTCACAAAAGAAAAAGGATAATAGCCCAGGAAAATGCCATTATCCAACTTCTTCTATTTTAACAAGAGGGGGTTCATTATGAAAGACGCTATTCATGAATTTTTCCTAACAATTTTATTTCATGACCCTCATCGCATTTAAAACAGCCAGTACGGTGACACCGACATCTGAAAAGACTGCTTCCCACATGGTGGCAATACCGAATGCACCAAGTAAGAGGAAAACGGCTTTCACCCCAAGAGCAAACGCAATATTCTGCCATACGATGGCTCTCGTTCTTTTAGCGACAGTAATGGCTTCCGCTACCTTTGATGGCTGATCCGTCATAATTACAATATCAGCCGCTTCTACAGCTGCATCTGAACCAAGTCCCCCCATCGCAATGCCGATATCCGCTCTTGCTAATACTGGCGTATCATTAATGCCGTCCCCAACAAATAATAATTTTTCTTGAGGTGCTTTTTTCTGATACATTTCCTCTATTTTCGTCACTTTATCCTGCGGCAATAATTCAGTGTGAACTTCGTCAATACCGATTTGCTGCGCTACGGCAGTCCCTACTTGCTTGGCATCCCCTGTAAGCATCACAGTTTGAATGCCAGAAGCTTTTAAAGCAGATACGGCTTCCTTTGCATCATCTTTTAATTCATCAGCAATCAAGATAGATCCCGCAAACTCACCGTCTATTGCCAAATACACAACCGTTCCGCTTCGTTTTTCTTTTTCAAAAGCAATGCCTTCTCGTTCCATGAGGCGATGGTTTCCCGCTAAAACATTTGCACCGCGTATTGTCGCTTTAATTCCATGTCCCGCAATATCTTCATAGGCTTCGATTTGGCTCTCATCGAGCGCTGATCCGTAAGCGGCTTTAATCGATTCTGCAATCGGGTGCGAGGAATGCGCTTCTGCTAAAGCCGCAAAAGAAAGCAATTCCTCTTCTGACCATTTCTCATGAGCGGCTGTGATATGAGTGACTGTAAAGTTCCCTTTTGTGAGCGTGCCTGTTTTATCAAACACAGCATAGCGCACAGAGTTCAGGGCTTCTAAATAGTTACTGCCTTTCACGAGAATGCCTCGTTTAGATGCTGCACCAATTCCTCCAAAGAAACCTAATGGAATGGAGACAACGAGTGCACAAGGACAAGAAATGACGAGAAAGACAAGCGCCCGGTACACCCATTCAGACAATTGAGCTGATGGAATGAAAAGCGGCGGCATAAAGGCAAGCAATAAGGCAAGCACGACAACAGCAGGTGTATAATATTTTGCAAACTTTGTGATAAAGTTTTCTGTTTGTGCTTTTCGGCTGCTTGCATTCTCGACCAAATCCAAGATCTTCGTAACAGCCGATTCGCTTAGCTCTTTTTGCACTTCAATTTCAAGAATGCCGTTTTGATTCACAAATCCAGCCAGCACTTCTTTTCCCGCTTCCACATCTCTTGGAACAGACTCCCCAGTTAGTGCAGAGGTATCGACAAGAGAATAGCCATCTATCACACGTCCATCCAAAGGAATTTTTTCACCTGGTTTCACGACAATGCGGTCACCAGCTTTCACTTCTTCCGGCTTTACTTTTTTCGTTTCGTGTCCTACTTTGAGATTCGCGTATTCAGGACGGATATTCATTAATTCACTAATCGACCGTCTTGAACGATTGACTGCCGCTCCTTGAAAAAGCTCTCCAATTTGGTAAAACAGCATGACTGCCAGTGCCTCAGGATACTGCTGAATCACAAAAGCACCAGCTGTCGCTATGGTCATTAAGAAGTTCTCATCAAATACTTGGCCGCGCACTATATTTTTCAGTGCTTTCAAGACAACATCTCCGCCAACGAGTAAATATGCGGCGAAAAACATGATGAACTTCAGTAAGCCATTGTCAAGTATAAAATAAGCTGCTGTTCCAATGACTGCACCGCCGATTAATTTCAGTACAATCGTTTTCAAATTTTTTGTCCCATGATCGTGATCGTGGTGATGTCCTTCTTCTTTTGGTGATACACTCACATGAGGTTCAATGGACTGAACGGTTTTTTCAATACGCTTTGACATCGTTTCTTGTGCATCAGCATGTGTCACAGTTAATGTACCGGTCGCAAAATTAATGGAGCAGGCTTCAACTCCAGCAATTTTGCTGACGCCTGTTTCAATTTTACGTGCACAGTTTCCGCAATCAAGACCGCTTAATACGTATTCATCCTTCATCTTTTTCATGTTCTCACCTTTTTCTATATAAGTAGCGTTCCCTGATTCAATCAAACCTATCAGCTGCTGTAAATATTATATATGAGCACATATTCATATATTGAATTACCCTTATTATATGAGGAGTTCTTATAAACTGTCAATCGTTTATGAGCAAATGAAGTGTTTTTTTGTGTCCAATGATGTCACTGAGATTTTCAATAAACCATGCTCATGTCCCCTGCTCCTTGCATAACATACAAACGATCGTTTGATGAGGAATTCCAGCATTTCTCTTTACAAAAGAAGAACATACGCTTAGAATAAAATAAAAGTTTCCCTAAGGAAACAAATTAGCATTAGAGAATCATTTCATCCTTTAGTCAAAATTATTAAATGAACGCATATATCTTTAGGAAACGCAATTGATGATTGAAAGGGGTCTCAAGAGATGTCAAACGCTTTAACAATCGACCGTCTATATGTCTCATACCACGGACAGGATGCATTAGAAAACGTCTCTCTTTCCATACAAGAAGGAACGATGACAGGCATCATTGGTCCAAATGGTGCCGGTAAATCAACTTTATTGAAAGCTTGCTTGGATTTAATTGAAAAGGATCAAGGGGATATTCACTTTTTTGAACAGCCCTTTAAACAAGTGAGAAAACAGATCGCCTATGTACCGCAGAGAAATGATTTAGACTGGACGTTTCCAATCCATGTGCTAGATACCGTTCTGCTTGGGACATACCCAAAGCTCGGATTGGTCAAAAGACCGAAAAAAGAAGACCGTGCCTATGCGTACCATTGCTTAGAAAAGGTCGGAATGCAGGACTTTGCCAAAAGACAAATTGGGGAATTATCCGGCGGTCAGCAGCAGCGCGTCTTCCTTGCACGAGCGCTTGCTCAAAACGCACAGCTCTTTTGTTTAGATGAACCTTTTGTCGGAATTGATATGACCAGTGAAGAAACGATGATTCGCATTTTGAAGGAGCTGCGAGATGAAGGGAAAACCATTCTGGTCGTCCACCATGATTTAAGTAAGGCGGATGATTACTTCAGCCACCTCGTTCTATTAAATAAAAAACTGATCAAAGCAGGACCTGTACACGATATCCTTCGTCCAGAGGTCATGCTGGAAGCCTATGAAACGCAGTTGCCATTTTTAAAATCAGCAGGAGGAGACGTGTAATGGAATTCTTAACCGGACTCTTTGAGTATGCGTTTTTACAAAAAGCGTTATTTACATCCGTCATGGTGGGGATCATTTGCGGCGTCATTGGCTGCTTTATCATTTTACGAGGTATGGCACTGATGGGAGATGCGATTTCACACGCCGTTCTGCCAGGTGTCGCCATCTCTTATATGCTGGGGATCAATTTTTTCTTCGGAGCCGTCTTAACCGGCGTATTAACAGCTATCGGCATCGGATATGTCAGTCAAAACAGCCGCATTAAAAATGATTCTGCCATCGGCATCGTATTCACCGCTTTTTTTTCCATCGGGATCATTTTGATCACATTTTTGAAAAGTTCAAGCGATTTATATCATATCTTGTTTGGAAACGTACTAGCCGTTCGCTCATCTGATATGTGGATTACGCTTGGAATCGGCATTTTTATTTTGCTGGCCGTCATTGTTTTCTACAAAGAACTGCTCATTAGTTCATTTGATCCAGTGATCTCTTCTGTTTACGGTTTACCGAATCGAATGATTCATTATTTTCTCATGACCTTATTGACCCTTGTAACCGTCGCATCCCTGCAAACCGTAGGTATTATACTTGTTGTTGCGATGCTGATTACGCCGGCAGCCACCGCCTATCTACTGACAGACCGGCTATGGATCATGATTTATTTATCTGCCTTTTTCGGAGCAGTTTCAGCAGTCGCAGGACTTGGGCTTAGCTTTACGTATAACTTGTCGTCTGGTGCTTCAATCGTGCTAGTTGCGACCATTTTATTCGGCAGTGCATTTATCTTTTCACCGAAGCAAGGGATTTTGTGGAGATCATTAAAATCGAAACGAAAACGAACGCAATTAAAAAAGGAAGCGTCTATGTAAAAGGAGGACATATATGAAGAAGGTATTTGCAATCCGGTTGACCGCAGTATTCATTGCTCTTATGGTGATCGCAGGATGTTCTACTCAACAAAATCATGCTGGCAAAGATGATGGCAAATTAAAAGTGGTCACAACCTACTCCATTCTTTATGACATCGTCAAGGAAGTAGGCAGGCAGCATGTCTCTATTCACAGCATCGTACCAATTGGAACAGATCCACACGAATTTGACCCACTGCCAAAGGATGTTCAGCATACAACGGATGCAGACCTTGTTCTCTATAATGGCTTAAATCTTGAAACAGGGAACGGCTGGTTTCAAAAGCTGCTTGAATCAAGCGGTAAGAATGGAGATGATGCACCTGTAGCCGAGCTGAGTAAGGGAGTCAAAGTAAAGCATTTGTCCTCAAAAGGACTGGAAAGCCAGCAGGACCCTCACGCCTGGCTGAATGTCGAGAACGGTATCCTTTATGCCCAAAATGCCCGGGATGCGCTCATTCAAGCCGACCCTGAGCATAAGGAGGATTACGAAAAAAATGCTAAAGCCTATATCAAAAAGCTTCAGGCTCTTCATGATGAAGCAAAAGACAAGTTTGAACAGCTGCCAAAAGACAAAAAGCTTCTTGTCACAAGTGAGGGGGCATTCAAGTATTTTGCAGATGCGTATGGACTGAAGGCCGGCTACATTTGGGAGATCAATACAGAAAGCGAAGGAACACCTGGGCAAATGAAACGCATCATTCATTTTGTCAAAGATCATCAAGTTCCTGCTCTTTTTCTTGAAACAAGTGTAGATAAACGGAGCCTTGAAAGCCTTTCTGAGGAAACCGGGGTTCCAATTAAGGGGAAAGTCTTCACTGATTCCATTGGCAAGAAAGGGGAAGACGGGGACAGCTACTATAAAATGATGAAATGGAATATTGACACCATATACAAAGGATTGTCATCCTAAAAAAGACAGGTGGAGTGAGTCCGCCTGTCTTTTTTCAGCCTGCCATATTTTGCGGATGTTTTTTGGGCCAGCTGCCATGAGAGTGATCAAACAGGATGGATTAGAGAATGCGCCTGTATGGAAAATAGCTGTTGAAGCTGACATTTCTGCCGGCTCCATGCGCCATTATTTTTCCACACAGCAGGAATTATTTCTTTTCTCTATGAATTTGATTCAAGAGTGAGTCAAGGAGCGAATGGCCGGACTGTCATTAAACGGTTCTACTACTGAAAATGTCCTCACGTTACTTGAGCAAGTCCGTCCGCTTGATGAGGAACGAAGATTTGAAATGGAGGTGTGGCAGGCTTTTACGATTCAATCGTTGACTGAACCAGATCTACAGCCGCTCAATGCGGAAATGTATGACGAGCTTTTCCAAACCGTTCATTTTTGTCTAACGAAGCTGAAAGACGATGATCTGCTGCTAGATCATCTTGATCTTTTACTAGAGACTGAACGACTTTATGCGGTCATCAACGGGCTTGCTTTGAACGGTATCTTACAGCCTCACCGTCTCCCGCCTCAGCTTATGCGCTCGGTGCTGCAGATACATTTTGAATCCATCACAAAAACAGACATGCCCTCGTCATAGAGAGCATGTCTGTTTTAATCTTCCATAAAGATACGTTTGGCCTCGTAATAGAGCACCTGCACAAATTTCTTTACATTGATGCGGGTATGTTCTTCTCTACCGCTTGTCTCTTTTGTCAGTTCACTCATTTTCTTTCGAACAATCGTGAAATCGAAAAATTTAGAGGCGTAGTTTTCAAAGGTTGGGTGCGAAAAATCCGTTAGCCCGAGCGATGCGATGTGTTTCAATGATTGATTGATCGCACGCCTTACCCGCTGTTCCGCTGCTTTGGCTTCTCTTGCGATGTCTGCTGATGTAAAAGGTTCATTTAATTTCTCCTCTGTGATGCCAGTAAAAATCACCTTTAATGAAGGAAAAGAGTCGTGCTGATCGGCATGTAGCGCTAAATACTGATCTGTGAAAAGAATCATATCTAGTAAATCCTTAGACCCCTTCTCGCCAACAATTCCAAGCTCCGCCAGCAAGAATTGACCTGCCTCTGCAAGACTTTTCCCCCGCTGCTTCGTTTTTGTCTGTCCGCGCTGCTGGAACTGCATCACCGACTTTAGCGAATGCTGAATGTTTTCAATCGAGTGCTCTAAATGCAGACGTTCAATCATCAGATGGAGCACACTTAAAACCTCTACACGGTTGATTGGCTTTGTCACATAATACTCGACGCCAAGCGTATATGCCTGTCCGATTAATTCCTTTGTTTCTACTTGCGAAAGCATTAAATATTTCCCATGAAACTCATCCTTGATCGCTCGGATCGTTTCAAGCCCGTCCCTTTCTGGCATCAAAAGATCAATACATAAGATATCAATATGCAAATCATTTAAGTAGTTGGCTGTTAATTCAGCACCATCCTCTGCTTCTCCAGCCACAACGCCAAGCTCTTCATCTTCAATGAGCTGAGCCAGTGATGAACGAACGGCTTCATCATCATCGACAATAAAAAATCTCATCTCCCATTCCCCTCTTTTCTGCTGACTTGATCAATTGGTATCTTTAACGTAAAAATCGTTTGTTTATTTGGGATACTCTCCATCTCAACACTTCCGCCCAGCTTCTCCGCTGTGTCCTTCACATAGGAAAGACCGATGCCGCTTGATGGATTTCCAGCCTGATCGTATTTTAAAGTAAAGCCCGGTTTAAAGATCACATGGTGGTTACGCTCTTTAATGCCTGGTCCGTTGTCACTAATTTGAAAGATCACATGATTTTCTTCCCTTGAAATGGCTAGTGACACCTCTCCATCAACTGGGATGGCTTCAACGGCGTTGGAAACAATGTTATTTAATAAAGATAGAATCGTATACACATGATAGGCAGGATGCTGTCCTTCTTCATCATAATCAAAGACAATGTGTTTTTTAAGTGATTCCGCGTAATTTTCATGAATACGAATGACAAGCCCAGCAATATGAGCGGGACTTGCATACTCCTGAAAATTCTCCTCATGAATCAGTTTTGATAAAGCAGAAAAAATCCGCTGATTATCCTTTTTGATTTCATGCACCTCTCCTGCAATTTGCAGGGCTGTTTTTCCGAGCTTTTTCAAATCTAATGATTCCGCATCCTTTGCATGATGAAGGGATTGATACAATTGATACGATGTGGCTGTAATGTGCTCAGCATGTGCCAGTGTTTTATGAAAGTATGTAGATTCCATATAAAGGTTCGACAGCAGCATCAGCAGATGTTCCTTTTCCTTTTTCATCTGACGCTCTCTTGCCTGTTCTTCGTATAATCGAATCATCGTATAACAAGCCAGTACGAAAAAGCTTCTGAAAATCGCCAATACAAATAGTTGGAAGAGCGTTCTCACTGTTAAAATTTCATCAATGGCTCCCCGGAGTGCAATCATTTCAACAACACTTGCACACAGTTCCATGATGATGCCCGTCGCCCCAATCAACCAAGGCTTATCACGAAACCGTCTGACCTGCAATAAATAAAAGAGCGTGCCATAGACGACATAATAGAGCAGGGAAGGAAATCTTAAAGAAACCGCCTCTTCCAGCGGGAGATGGCCTGTCACGACTGTATCAAGCAGCACCCGGAAAGCAAACACAGATCCCCCCGCAATCATGCCGCTTGCCCATGAAGGGAATTTTTTCATTTGAAGCAGGATAAAGAAAAAGACAACGGTTCCAAAGCTGACCCGAAAGCTGTCCTCAAATGGATAAAATTTCAGCTCTCCGCCAATCGGTGTTAGTACAATGAGCATGACAATTAAATAAGGCTCTGTATTCAGCCATTTTTTCAGTAGATTCAAACGCAGTCACATCCCTAATAATTGACGATAGTATACTATGTGAGCTTCAGAAAAACAAACAGTCCATGAAAAAACGCACACCGGAACTTTGTCGGTGTGCGCTTCTCATGGTGTCACTTAATCTTCTAAACGATCCTTTTCTAAAAGTGATGCGCCAGCAATACCTGGTTTCGTCATTTCAAAAGGATTTAAGATGACATCAAGCTCTTCCTCTGTTAACACATCATTTTGCAGACAAAGCTCACGTACAGATGCGCCTGTCAGGATCGCTTCTCTAGCAATTCGTGCAGCAGCTTCATAACCAATGTGCGGATTGACCGCCGTCATGACACCGGCACTCTTTTCTACATATTCTTTTAATCGAGATTCATCTGCTTTTAGATCACGCAAGCAGTTGTCAACGAAGGACTCAAATACATTCTTCATCATGCTGAGAGATTGAAGCAAGTTGAACACTAGGACTGGCTCCATTACGTTCAGTTCAAGCTGACCAGCCTCTGATGCAAGGCAAATCGTATGATCATTCCCGATGACTTGGAACGCCACTTGGTTCATCACCTCTGGCATGACTGGGTTGACTTTCCCTGGCATGATCGATGAACCTGGCTGTCTAGGCGGCAAGTGCAGCTCTCCAAAGCCTGCTCTAGGACCTGACGCCATCAGTCGAATATCGTTCGCCATTTTGGACATATTCATCATACATACTTTAAGCGCAGCAGATACTTCTGTATAAGCATCCGTGTTTTGCGTTGCATCAACTAAGTCTTCCGCTCCAACTAGCGGTAATCCACTAATGTCAGAAAGATAGCTCACCACTTGACGAATATATTTAGGGTCTGCATTCAGCCCCGTTCCGACTGCTGTTGCCCCCATATTCACTTCATATAAATGCTGTCTAGACTGCTTGATACGTTTAATATCACGAGCGAGCACCTTTGCATAGGCACTAAACTCTTGACCAAGTCTGATTGGCACAGCGTCCTGAAGATGCGTACGTCCCATTTTGATGACATGATCAAATTCCTGCGCTTTTTCAATCATGACTTGATGCATGTTTTCCATCGTATAAAGTAGCTTTTCAATCATATTCAATGTCGAAATATGAATCGCTGTTGGGAAAACGTCGTTTGTAGACTGCGACATGTTCACATGCGTGTTTGGACTAAGCTCAGTATAAGCGCCTTTTTCCTTTCCTAGTAGTTCAAGCGCTCTGTTTGCAATGACTTCATTGGCATTCATATTCATTGAAGTGCCAGCCCCGCCTTGAATTGGATCGACAATAAATTGGCTGTTCCATTTTCCTTCGATGACCTCATCTGCGGCTTGAACAATTTTTTCTCCAAGACCAGAATATAGTCTTTGTGTATCCATATTGGCAAGGGCGGCTGCCTTTTTGACAATCCCTAATGCTTTAATGAGTTCCTCATGAATACGGTAGCCTGTAATTGGAAAGTTCTCCACTGCACGTAATGTTTGAATCCCATAATATGCTTGAGTGTCTACTTCCTTTTCACCTAGAAAGTCTCGTTCGATTCGAACTTGCTTGTCCTGTAGCTTCGTCATTTGAAAAGATCTCCTTTTTACGCTGCTTTTGTTTGTTGTTTTAATTCCTCAATATACTTTTTCGATTTTTCATGATCAAATACTTTTTCCCACTTAGACATGACAATGGCTGCAAGTGAGTTACCAAAGACGTTCACTGTTGTACGAACCATGTCAAGAATACGGTCGATACCAACGATGAAGGCAAGTCCTTCAAGCGGTAGTCCCATTGCTCCAAGTGTTGTGATAACAACAACGATAGATGCACCTGGTACACCAGCCATTCCTTTTGATGTCAGCATTAAGATTAATAGTAACGTAATTTGCTCATAGATGGAAAGCGGCATGCCATACATTTGTGCAACAAATATAGCGGCAATCGATTGATAGATTGCACTTCCATCTAGGTTAAATGTATAGCCTGTCGGGATAACGAACGACGTGATCGCTTTCGGACAGCCGAACTTCTCCATTTTGTCCATTAATCTAGGCAGAACAGCTTCTGAACTTGCTGTTGAGAAGGCAAGAATAATTTCTTCTTTTAAAATTTTAAATAGTGTAATGACGCTTGTTCCAGCCATTTTTGCGATAATGCCTAGGACAACAAATACGAAGAATGCCATTGTACCGTATACGACAAGGACCAGTTTACCTAATGGAAGAAGCGCTCCGACCCCGAATTTGATCACCGTCACACTGATGAGTGCGAATACACCAAATGGAGCAAACTTCATCACTTTATTAGTCACCCAGAACATCGCTTCGAGTATGCCCTCAAAGAATCCTAACACTGGTTTCCCTTTATCTCCTACTGCGGCAATTCCTAATCCGAATAATACTGTAAAGAAGATGGTTGGTAATAGATCACCTTCTGCAATTGATTGGAAAACGTTTGTTGGGACAAGATGTACCAACGTTTCAGAGAAAGTCGCTTTGTCGGAAGAAGCCTTAGATGTCTCTTCATATTTAGAGATATCGCCTTTTTCCATGTTGCTCATATCAATTCCTGTACCAGGATGGAAGACGTTTGCTGCAAGCAGTCCAACTGCTAAAGCAATCGTTGTCACAATCTCGAAGTAAAGAATCGTTTTCCCACCGAGTCTTCCGATGGTTTTCATATCGCCTACACCTGCTACTGCTACAATCAATGCAGCAATGACAATTGGAAGAACGATCATTTTAATTAAATGGATGAATATATCGCCAATCGGCGTTAACACATTAATAACAGTTTCATTTTGATAAAACAGCGCTCCTACGACAACACCCAGAACAAGTGCAATGAGTATTTGAGAAGCTAACCCTAACTTTTTCATACGTGAACCCCCTTTTATTGATAACGCTTTCTTTGTTGCTTAATCGCATCTTAACGATGAACCTACAAAAAACGACAAAAAGGAACAAAAACAAATGAATTTTTTATGAAATTTTTTAAAAAAGGTCAGTTCTTCCACAAAATTGTTAAAAAAAGACTTCGCTTTTGGCGAAGTCTCAGATTGTTGACAAAGGGCTAAAATGTCCTTTATTTTAGCCCTTTGTCTTCCTTTCAGCGTGACCTGAAAACCTTTGCAGTCTAGGAAGGACGAGTACCGGAGCGGAGCGAATTTGACATTCGTGAGCACCGGCACGCAGGACTGACAAAGAATGCGAGGGTTTGTCTACACGCTGAGACTTCGCTTTTGGCGAAGTCTTAATGTTGCTGCTTCTGTTCAACTGGAGACTCTTGATGTGGAGAAAATTTGTCATAAACAGCATAACCAATCAGTACAAGCGCCACATAAATCACAGCACTCAACGTCCACACCCATTTGACATTCAGCTTCATTCTGCCACTCCCTCTCTGACAGGTTTCAACCTCTGTAATCTAAGTGCATTCAGCACAACCGACACAGAGCTAAAGGCCATTGCCGCTCCTGCAAGCCATGGCGCAAGGAATCCAAATGCGGCTACTGGAATCCCAATGCAGTTGTAAGCAAGCGCCCAAAATAGATTTTGCTTAATGTTTCTCATCGTTTTTTTACTGAATTCAAGCGCATCTGCAATGGCATGAAGATCTCCTGTCATGAGCGTAATATCTGCTGCTTCCATGGCAACGTCTGTCCCCGTTCCAACTGCCATTCCAATATTCGCTGTCGCAAGGGCAGGTGCATCATTGATGCCGTCTCCCACCATAGCCACTTTCTTTCCTTGTTCCTGAAGCGTCGCAATATGTGCCGCCTTTTCCTCAGGCAGGACTTCAGCGATGACATGATCAATGCCCGCCTGTCTCGCAATCACCTCTGCTGTTCGTTTGTTATCCCCTGTCATCATTACGACATGAATCCCCTGCTCTTTGAGCCGAGCGATCGCTTGAGGAGAAGACGGTTTCATCGTATCTGCAACCGCAGCAATACCTGCCGCCTCGCCGTCAATCGCAATGAGCATGGCCGTTTTCCCTTGCTCCTCTAGTTTAGTAACGGCTGCTTCTATTTTTTCGTACTCGATATGGTGTTTCTTTAATAGCTTCCGCGTGCCAATCAAAAGCTCATGACCAGCGGCCCTTGCTTTCATTCCATGACCAGGGTCTGCTTGGAAAGCTTCTACCTCAACCGCTTCAAGACCGCGGTTCTTCATGCCTTCTGTCACCGCTCTGGCAAGAGGATGTTCTGACTGTTGTTCTGCCGACCCCGCTAGCTGAAGTAGCTTATCTTCAGTCCAATGGCCATATGCCATCACATCTGTAAGACTCGGCTCGCCTTTTGTCACAGTCCCTGTTTTATCTAAAACTACCGTGTCTAGTGATTGGGTCACTTCTAGATGCTCTCCGCCTTTAAACAGAATCCCTGACTCAGCTGCACGTCCGCTACCTGCCATAATGGAGGTCGGTGTAGCAAGGCCGAGCGCACAAGGACATGCAATGACTATCACCGCTATAAAAGTCTCAAGTGCTGATGTCACATTCCCTGGATCTACAAAGAAAAACCATATGAGAAAGGTCAGTACAGCGATACCGACTACAATGGGAACAAAAATCCCTGAAATTTGATCCGCCATTCTTTGAATCGGTGCTTTTGAGCCTTGTGCTTGTTCTACCACTCGAATGATTTGTGAAAGAGCCGTCTCTTTCCCTACTTTTGTTGCTTTCACTTTGATAAACCCATTTTTATTGATGGTTGCCCCGATGACTGTATCTCCTGCGATTTTATCAACTGGCAGACTTTCTCCTGTAATCATGGATTCGTCTATCGCTGTTGTTCCCTCGATGATTTCTCCATCTACCGGGACTTTCTCACCCGGTTTTACAAACACAAGATCATTCACTTTCACTTCGGAAATAGGAACGGTCATCTCTTTCCCGTCTCGTTCAATGACTGCTTCTTTCGCTTGTAAGCCCATCAGTTTTTGAATCGCTGCTGATGATCTCCCTTTCGCTCTTGCTTCCATTAACTTTCCGAGCACAATCAACGTAATAAGCACCGCACTTGTTTCATAATAGAGAGCCGCCTCATGTGTGCCTTGGACCGCTGCTGATTGAATGCTTTCATATAAACTATAGAAAAAGGCAGCAGATGTCCCTAGTGCCACAAGGACATCCATATTGGCACTTTTATGTTTTAAAGCTTTATAGGCGCCTACATAAAAAGGCCAGCCGACAATGAACTGGACGGGCGCTGCTAATGCAAGCTGAACCCACGGGTTCATCAGCGCTTCTGGGAGCCAAATAAACGATGTGAAAGAAAAATGGCTGACCATAGCCCAAAGCAGCGGCAGTGACAGGATCATTGAAAATAAAAAACGTGCCGTCTGCTTCTCAATGGCTGCTTGGCGATGATCTTTTTTGCCTTCCTCTGCATGCTCTTCTGCTGGTTCTATTAATGAATACCCAATGGATTTCACAGCCTCTTTGATGTCACTTGGAGATGTTTGACCAGGATGATACGTGACCTGAAGGGTTTCAAGCGCAAAGTTCACAGACCCTTGATCAACACCGTCTATCCGGTTGACTTTTTTCTCAATTCGGTTTGCACAAGCCGCACACGTCATTCCTTCTATCTCAAATTCTGCTTGCTCCATCACCACATCATAGCCAAGCAATTGAATTTTTTGTTTCAGATCATCTGCTGTTAGCTGGTCCGCTTCATAGACAATGTGCGATGTTTCAAGCGCCAAATTCACACTGGCATCGTCCACCCCTTCCAGCCTGTTCAGGCCCTTTTCAATGCGGCCTGCACAGGCGGCACAGGTCATCCCCGTAATGTGAAAGTCAATTTCTTTTTTCATTTATCTCACCTCTCCATATACACCATGGGGGTATTGTGATGTTAAAAAAATACGCGCTGTCTTATGCAGCACGTTTGTTCATTTATACGACATCATATCCCTGTTCTTCGATCACATCAGAGATTCGGTGTAACGTGACTTGATCAGGATGAAACGAAACCTTCACCTGTCCTTTGTCTAAATGGACTTTCACAGATTCAACACCTGCTAATTCTCCTACATTTTCTTCGACTGCTTTCACGCAATGTCCGCAAGACATGCCCTGCACTTGAAGTGTTGCTTGTTCCACTTCTCATCGCCTCCATCAATCATTTTCTATTTTTACTATACCCTAGTAGGGTATCATTGTAAACATAAATGATGCGCTGTGTGCTACGATTTTGTCAGCTTCGTGAAGACGTTCATTAACTCCTCAATGGCTTCATCCCCATTGCCGCTCTTAATGGCATCCGCTACGCAGTGGTGTGTATGCTTTTCCATCAATTGAAGACTCACCTTCTTTAAAGCCGCATTCACAGCAGAAATTTGATTGACGACATCTATACAGTAACGATCGTTCTCAATCATTTGCTGAATTCCTCGAACTTGTCCTTCCACTCGTTTTAAGCGGTTGATTAATTGATCTTTTTCCTTCTCGGCTCTAGGCGAAGCGATATGCCTTTCTTCATGCTCTGTCATGTGATCACCTTTTTTCTATCAAACTTGTCTTTTACTAAATTAAAGCATATCTCCACCGGAAAAGGCAAAGATATGCCTTGCGTAAGCTGCGTTTGTCCTAGTTTGTTAATTGTTCAATATCCTGCAAAAGGTTGACGGACTGCTGGAGCTGCTTGATCAGCCCTTGCTGATCCTCCAATATAGCAGCAGCATCGAATTTGTCTGTTTTCAATTGCTGTAAATAAGTTTGAATTTCCTCTGACAGCACTTTATTTTTCTCTATGACTTGTGCATGCAGATCTTCCGCTATTTTCGGCGCTGTGAGTTCATTGAATTCTTGAATGTCAGCCTTCAATGATTCAAGCTGCTGCGTCAAATCTGCTTTTTTTGCAGCATCTTGTACAGCTTCTTTCGCAAGTTGCGGAAATGCCTCTGTGAATTGCTGAATATCCGTCACATACTCATTTGCCTCTGTGACATACGTCGTTGTATCGTTTACTTGGTCAAGCAAGCCGGAACATCCGCTTAACAACAGCGTGCCGGAAAATAGGAAAGTCATCACATATTTTTTCAAACTCCATCATCCTTTCATCTATTGTGTTAAAAGCACTCATTTGTCCCGCTCCCCTGCCACACGGATGCAAAAAGGCCTTAAAAAAAGCCAGACCTTTGCCTTATGTGTCATAGGCAAAGGTCTGGCTAACATGTTCATGCCGGAATGGCCGAGAAACAGCGGATGTTTCTGTAATGACGACCAAACCGTAAAAGCTACTCCCCTTTAGGAAACCGTTCAAATGTTATGTTTATCATATCTAAATGAAGGACAACAGTCAATGAGAAGCTGGCGGCAGGTCATGTCTCTGATGTGGTATATAGTCTTCACCAGTTGATGAATAAATCCGATTACGTCCGTGGCGTTTTGACATATACAAGGCTTGATCCGCCTCGAATAGAAGCTTTTCTAATATAGGGGAATCATTCGCTGTATGGGCGATGCCGAAGCTCGCTGTCACTTGTACTTTTTTCTCATCAGCCTGAAAGAAGCTCACTTCAAAGGAATGTCTTATTTGTTCTGCGATATGACATGCTTCTTCAAATGAATGCTGCGGCAGACAAATGGCAAACTCTTCTCCACCATATCGGCCAAATAAATCATCCACCTTTAAATGCTGCTGACAAATGGAGACAACATGACGAAGTGCCTCGTCCCCAATATGATGTCCGTGCGTATCATTGATTTGTTTAAAGAAATCAATATCAAACAGTAAAATGGCGGTATTCTGTGCATCCTCTTCCAATATCATCTGTGTTCGTTCAATGAAAGAAGAACGATTGAAGATATTCGTTAAACCATCCATATACGCGCGACGCTCCAGCTCCTCCTGCAGCAAACGCTGCTCCGTAACATCACTGATCACAATTTGCCTGCCCTCGATCTCACCTCTCTTATTAAATAGAGAAGAAGCGGTCAGATGATAATAGCAGGGCTGCTCTTTTTCCCACATCAAATCATAATGCGAATGATCCTGCGGAGAACGCAACCACTGAATAAACGAGGACTCTTTGATGACCCCTGAGAAAATATCCTCGATTTTATAGCCGATTCCCTTTTTTGAAAGTATCGGAATAATCGACGCAGCCGCAGGATTATAATCGATGAGCGTTCCGTAACGATCCAAAATGAGAACGCCTTCTGACATATGCTCAAACACACGCTCCATCGCAATAGGAGAAAGCTTAAAGAGATGAAAGGACATAATCGCCCATAAATAAAGAGCGTTGGTTAAAAACATCACCACTGGTACTGGGTCAATGTGAAAAGGCGTGAGACCTAATAAATAGATAAAAGAGGTCGTGATCGGCAATAACATGCCAGCGAGCAGGATCAGAATCTGTTTTAAATATTCTTTTTTGGTCACACGTAAAAACCAAAGCAGCATAAAGACTGCGAGCATTGAACAGCCAAAGGTATAGACGCCATGAATGATATACCAATACCCAATCCTAAAATCAGCCAGTAAAAACCCGTCTAAAGTATGCAGCGTGATGCTTCGGTAAAAAAGTGAATGAAAAGAATTGGTGAACACCATAATGGTGGTGAGAATGGGAATCAGTAAGATGAAAAGCACGCGGCGCTTTGTTATATATTGATAAAAACCCGTAAATTGCAGCACAATCATGAGGCTGAACGGTGCGATGAACGGAAGACCTATGTATTGAAAACTAACCCAGAACATGATTTCTTGAGGGGTACGTGCCAACAATTCAAACGTGTGCCCAAAAATATAAATCGCAGTTGCCGCAGACATGTACATAAACAATTGACAGCCAATATACCGATGGCGATTTGCATGAGCAATGATTGATAAGATCACGGACAGAATGCCAGAAACACTCATGATCACAATAAAATGTAAAACAATCGAATTCATGTAAACGCCCCAATTTCAGTTATTTAGAACTAGTCTAATATAACTATATATGAGGACGTCACAAATGGGAAGATGCGATTTTGAATTGATTGGAGATTTTTTGTAAAGTTCCGAGCATTTTACTTGTGATGACATCTCTGATTTCACTACTTTTTGCTCAAATTGATGGAAAAGCATGTTGCAGCAGAAGAATTATATGTACAATTTGGGGATCAAATGCGGAGGAGGCATGAAAAGAATATGACTTTTTTGATCCTCATGGCAGGTTTGTTTATGCTCATTTTTTTAGAGAAGCCATTTGAAAAAAGACGATCTGGGTTGTTCTTTTTGGTAAGTTATTTACTGCTGATTGCCGTTTATGTGATTCAAACAACGTTTGTGGAGTTTATGTCGGATCGGTTTTTGATGGTGATGGCGGTGATTGTGGTTTGTCCTTTGTTTGTTCGGTTTTTAGAGACTTATTCGAGGAAACATTTTAGATAACGATAACATTTTAATAAAAGTTGAACATGGATAAACAATATCTAAGGATCACTCTAATCGGCCGATAGAATGATATACCGATACAAATCTAATTATAAGAATAAGCAAACATGAGGCTTGCTTATTCTTATAATCATTTATTCGTAAATAGCTTATCAATTATGTTTATAGCAACAAAGCAAATTGGAAATGCAATGAAAAGGTACAGAAAATTTTTAGGTACAAACATATTGTAATAATAGAAAAATACACTCATAAATAAAATCATCACAGCATACTTCATCATCCTCTTCACAACATTCCTCCTAATATATATCTACCCAACCATTATTAGGGTGCTTATCCCTCTTATCTAACTGTTTAGCAATTTGAGTTCCGATATCCAAATAATTAAAGCAATTGCAACAGCAACACCAATAGAGATCGCTAATTTTTTAGCTCCCCACGCCTTTAATCTACTTGTCACAGTTTTAGTAAATATTCTTTTAGCTTCCGCTTTACCTTTTTTAATAATAAATGATTGTATAACACCTACACCACCCCCAACAGCAAAACCAATCACTGCATTGAAAACTGCACCTGCAAATCTAACAGAGACACCGACCTTTATACCTGATGATTTTTTCTTTTTAGCAGCTTGAATTTCTTTCACCCCAAAAGAAGAAACAAATACATCTTTAGCAAATGCAAAATCATCATTTTCTTCTAGTGTTGCATCATTTATTCCCTCCACTAACTCTTTTTGTGCGTGCTGCAGTCAAATCATTATATGTATCAGAATATTTATCAAAGAAATTTGTTAATTCTTGTTTAAATATTTCCTTCTCATTTACATTTGAAAGCTCTGTTTGTTCTTCTACTATTTTATTAAAAAGTTGCTTCTCATCTTTCGTCATTTCATCTATTGAAGGCATATTTCTAACCTCTTCTTCGAGATCGAATTCCTCAGATAAAACCTCCTTACTCAATTGAACATTCTTTGAATTGATGCCATCTACTGTTTCACCTACTAAAACTCCCTCTAAAACGGGCTGTTTCTCATTATCTGACTCTGTCTCTGCGAAACTAGTTAAAGTCGATAATGAACTAATTGTAAAAAGAATGACTGTTAAAATTGAAACTTTCTTGAGAAATTCATTCATCGCCACCGTTACAAATACCTACTATAAATGTTAATATTAAACATTATAAGTTTATTTCAACATAATCATGATGAAGATAGGATAATATTCATTTAAAGGTATTTTTTTGAAAAATAGACGCTCTCGAAATAATAAGCATTTGAATATGAATAGAAATTTAGATTATCGAATAAAAAAAAGACGCTGAAAATAGCGTCTTTTTTTATTGAAATATGTAATGTTTATAAAGAATAAAAAGATTGTTAACAAATCCTTAGATGCTGACCAAACGTTTAGGAAACTCATACATGTTGCCAAAATGATGCCAGACCCGCATCAAGGGCTTTCAAACCCTTGATACGACTGGATTCTAAAAGTTTTGATGGAGACGGTGGGAGTCGAACCCACGTCCAGAGACATCGATTACTTAAGCGTCTACGAGCGTAGTCAACATATTTACGTGTTCACTCATCCTCATGCCTGCTGACGGGCGCTTGGAGAGCTAGTCTGATGGATCTCTTCTTACGTCCTCAGACGAAAACGTAAGCGTAGCCTACTTCATTGGGCTCCTCACAGACACATAGGCGATGTCAGGAAGAGCTCGCTGCGCTTATTAGGCAGCTAGTGCTAAGTTTTGGTTAAAACTTTTAGTTTTGCCAGTTACATTTAAGTGCGTGTTAACGAGATCGCCTCTCGGCTCGCAGCCTAAGCTCGAACCATCCCTGTCGAATCCGTAACGTCCCCTTGTAAAAGGGATATACGGGATGGAAACGTTCTTTAGCTTAACTGCTTCCGTATATAACTATTATAACAACTTCATCGCTCGAAACAACTGGTGGTTTCTGTAAAAAATGACGATGATTGATGACTGCATATCATATTGTAGCATAGTGCTTCGGGCCTCAGCAAGCAATCCGCTCTGGACTAGAATTGCTTTTGCCGATCACGGAAGGCACGCTCGATTTCACGTTTTGCATCTTTTTTCTTCAAATCTTCACGCTTATCGTATTTCTTTTTCCCTTTACCGACTCCGATTAGCACTTTGGCAAAGCCATTTTTCAAATAGAGTTTAATGGGAACAAGTGAATAGCCCTCTTCCTTAGTGGCACCAACTAATTTGCTGATTTGCTTGCGATGAAGCAGCAGCTTTCTTGTTCTCAGCGGATCATGGTTATAACGGTTCCCCTGCTCGTATGGGCTTACGTGCATGTTGTGAAGAAACACTTCTCCTCGTTCGATTTTGGCAAAGGAATCTTTTAAATTCACTTTTCCTGCTCGAATTGATTTGATTTCCGTCCCTTGTAGCACAAGGCCGGCTTCGTAGGTTTCTTCTATAAAATAGTCATGATTTGCTTTTTTGTTTTGGGAAACAACTTTTCCCTCTCCCTTTGGCATTGGCGAACACCCTCCTTTTGACACAAACACGGTCCAAATCGTACGGATTATTTTATCAAACAATCCAGCTTTCGACAATGCTGACGTCACGTGGTCAAAAAGCAAATAGAGCGTGATGCCCTATTTGCTTTTTGTCACGTTACTTTTTCTTTTTGCGCTTTTGTTTCGGTGCGTTATCAAATACGCGTTTTTTCTTTTTCTTCTTTTTACGGCTCGTAAACCACTCTCCACCGCTTTTTTCATCTTTGGCTTTTTCTCCAGAAGGTTTTTGACCTCCGCGCCCTCTTTTGGCTGGTGGATCTGTCCGCTTTTTGAACTTGAAGTCTTTTGGCGATTTACGGCGAGTGCCTTTCATTCCGACGATTTCAAAATCAATCGAATGCTCATCTTTATTGACATCAACTACTTTGACAGTGATTTCATCACCGATACGGTAGACATTTCCTGTACGTTCACCGATCATGGCAAAGTGCTGTTCATCAAAGCGATAATAATCGTCTGTCATGTAGCTCACATGGACAAGACCTTCTATCGTATTCGGCAGTTCAACGAATAGTCCGAAATTCGTGACCGAACTAATCATACCATCAAACTCTTCACCGATTTTATCAAGCATATACTCTGCCTTTTTCAGGTCATCTGTTTCGCGCTCAGCATCAACAGAGCGGCGCTCCATTGTAGATGCATGATCTGCGATTTCTGGCAACAGTTGTCCCCACTTTTCAAGGGTCGCTTCGTCTGTCTTTTTCTCTATTAAATAGGTTCTGATCAGCCTATGCACGATTAAATCCGGGTAACGGCGGATCGGCGATGTGAAATGTGTATAGAATTCCGTTGATAATCCAAAATGGCCAATGCTTTCTGGATCATACTTCGCCTGTTTCATAGAGCGAAGCATCACAGTTTGAATGACGACTTCTTCCGGCTGATCACGGACGGCATCGAGTACACTTTGAAGTGCACGCGGGTGAATATTTGTTGACGTTCCTTTGACAATGTAACCAAATGTCGTCACGAACTCTAAAAAGCGCTGAAGCTTCTCGGGATTTGGTTCTTCGTGAATTCGGTAAATGAACGGCACATTCATCCAGTGGAAATGCTCGGCAACTGTTTCGTTTGCAACCAGCATGAATTCTTCAATTAATTTCTCGGCGACAGAACGCTCACGAATGACCACATCTTTCGCTACTCCTTCATCATCTACAAGCACTTTTGCTTCCTTGAAATCAAAGTCTACAGCTCCACGCTCCATCCGCTTGTCGCGAAGAATTTCTGCAAGCTTCTCCATCTCTTGGAACATCGGTACAAGCGGCTCATATTTGTCTAGAAGCTCTTCGTCTTGGTCCACTAAAATCTTATTCACATCGGAATAAGTCATTCTCTCTGTCGTTTTGATCACACTTTGGAAAATTTCGTGTTTAACAACCTTCCCGTTTTGATCAATAACCATTTCACAAGACAGTGTAAGACGATCGACTTTCGGATTTAATGAACAAATACCGTTTGACAGACGATGAGGAATCATTGGGATAACGCGGTCTACAAGATACACACTCGTCCCGCGCTCATAGGCTTCCCGATCAATTGGGGAATTCTCCGTCACATAATGAGAGACATCCGCAATATGCACCCCTAGCTTGTATTTACCATCATCCAGCTTTTGCACAGTAACGGCATCATCTAAGTCCTTTGCATCTGCACCGTCAATTGTTACAATCGTCTCGTTGCGCAGATCACGTCTGCCTTCCAGATCTTTTTCATCAATTGTTTCAGGTGTGTCTGCCGCCTGCTTCAGTGCTTCTTCAGGGAACTCACCTGGCAGACCGTGTTTATGAATGATCGACAAAATATCAATGCCAGGGTCATTTTTATGACCTAAGATTTCAGTCACTTCACCCTCTGCGCTCATTCTGCCTTCTGGATAACTTGTCAGTGTCACAACAACCTTATGACCTTCAACCGCTCCGTTTTTAGCTGATTTCGGAATAAAGATATCGTTTGTGATTTTTTTATCATCCGGAATGACAAAACCAAAGCTTTTCGTTTCTGTATAGGTACCGACAACCGTCTGAGTATTACGCTCTAGAATACGGATGACAGTTCCTTCTTTTTTGGTGCCGTTTGATTTATGGCTGACACGCACCATGACGGTATCACCATTCATCGCTGTGCCCAGCTCATTAGGCGGAATGAAAATATCATCCTGTCCAAACTCTTCAGGTGTCACAAACGCAAATCCTTTTGCATGAGCAGACAGCTTCCCTTTTACCAAGTTCATTTTTTCTGGTACACCATAGCGGTCGCTGCGGGTACGGACGATAAGTCCCTGATCCTCTAATATCACAAGTGCTTTGACGAGCTCTTTATAATCATCCGGATTGGTAATTTCCATCATGACTTCTAATTCTTGTACCGTTAACGGTTTGTACGCCTCTTCCTGCATAAACGTAAGTAGTTCATCCATAAATTCTTCTTTTTGCACACTCTAACCCCCTATATATTTAAATTGACCAATCGAGTGATTCTAAGAATGCATATACATCCTGATGAACCTTCTCTCGCTCTTTATCAAGCGTAATGACATGGCCTGATTCTTCATACCATTTCAAATGTTTTTCATCTGTCTCTACTTCGTTATAAATAATATTTGCACTGTCTGTATTAATCATATGATCATGACGTGCCTGAACAACAAAAGTAGGTGAATAAATCATGTCAACATTGTTTCTCACTTCTGCAATCAGTTCTTGAAGAGCCTTGAGCGTATTCATTGGTGTTTTCTTGAACTCTTCCATCTCTTGTTCAATCTGATCCTCTGACTTACCCTCGAATTTTTTATAGTTACGGGCATAATCTAGTACACCCTGGTACATGACTTCTTCACTTTTTATGTACATAGGTGCACACATAGGTACAATTCCCTTTACAGGTACAGTGTAACCTAATTTCAATGAAAAAACTCCTCCGAGGGATAGTCCGCATACAGCAATCTCCTCATAGCCCTCATCTTTTAAAAATTGATAACCTTCTTCTACATCTTTCCACCAATCTACCGGGCCTGTATGGACAAGTTCCTCTGGCGGTACGCCGTGTCCTTTGTATTGAGGTGCATGGCATGTATACCCTCTTTCATTCAAATAGCGCCCAAGCATCCGAACATCTGCTGTATTCCCAGTAAAACCGTGAAGAAGAAGCACCGCCTTTTCTCCACCTTTGAACGTAAATGGTTTTGGTGTAACAACTTTCATGATGTGACTTCCTTTCTTTTTGATATAGTTTATATTTTCCACCTGTATGTACGAAACAAACACAAAAGAGTGCTAATAATAAAAAAAGGTCTGAAAAAAGATCAGACCTTCTGTTACTCGCGCCTTACACGCCTAAATATGCCAATGCAAGTGTTAAGATGAAGAAAAGCACTGACAAAATGACAGTTAATCGGTGAAGAATCAAGTCAAGACCTCTCGCTTTTTGCTTACCGAAAAGCTGCTCGGCTCCACCTGAAATAGCGCCTGACAGTCCAGCACTTTTACTTGATTGCAATAATACAACGATGATAAGTGCGATACTGACAATTACGAGTAATGTGATAACAAATGCGTGCATGAAAACACCTCCAGACAAACTGGTACACATAACTTTATTTTACATGAAAACAAGGTACATGTCACGAAACATCAAAATAAAGATTTCCTATATATTGTCGACTTTATTTGTCATTTTGATTCAATTTCGCTCCAATGTGCTGCATGCCGCATTTTTTATATGCAATTTTTGAGTTAAAAAACGTTTTTAGCGAGTTGCATCTTCTTGCAAGAGCTGTTTTAATTCTACTAACAACTGTTCAGCTCCTTCAGGACTCAGGACCACTTTGCCATTTCCATAGCTTTTGTTGTGTTTCGTTATTTTTCCAGTTAAAAGGCAGCTTTTGTCTGCATCATATTTTTTCAGCATAATGGTTTGATCTTCGATGAAAATTTCTAACAGCTGCTCTTCTTTGATATTAAGTACCTTTCGCATTTCTGAAGGCAGAACAATTCTACCAAGAGAATCAATGTGTCTAACCATCCCAGTTCTTTTCAATGAGGTTGCCTCCTTTATGATGATACGATGATTGCATTCATTGACTTTTGTCAACATCTTCATAGTAAAATAGATCTTCAAATTTCTTATCAAAGTAATGAATCATTTTGCCAATGACAAGCTGTCCTGGCTTCCTGTGACCATTTAATACCCTGCTGAGTGTGGCAGGAGAGATGCCAATTTCATCTGCGAGCTGATTTAAAGACATATCGTTTTCGATCATATACTGCATCACAAAAGCCCGCCTGATCTGAATCTTTTCGACCATCATTACAACCTCCTGTAGGATCAATATGTACAACATGTAGAACTCTCACATCAATCAGCTTCATTTACTTATGTCAACACTTTTATGCCCTTGCTATTTCCTTTGGTCAATGATCATACTAAAATAAGTCATATACTGAAATGTGAGGTTCGATGACATGAATCACTTTGGTGAACAATTACGCATTTTAAGAGAAAATAGAAAAATGTCTGTCAATCAGCTTGCCATGTATTCAGGTGTTAGCGCTGCTGGTATTTCTCGGATTGAAAATGGAAAGCGCGGTGTGCCGAAGCCTTTAACCATAAAAAAATTAGCACGCGCTTTGAAGGTGCCTTATGAGGATTTAATGCTGCTTGCCGGTTATATTGAACAAGAAAAAGTTCACGAAATGAAACCTAAATATGAGTCCATGTTAAAAATCTATCAAACGGCGCTTCAAAAAGATGTCGAACATCTCCCCATTTTTGATGGAGACCAATGGGAAACGCTCACCGCACATGACATCAGCCAGTTGAATCAATACTTTCTCACGCTCATCAACCAAAAAAAGGCGAACAAATAGTTGGGCATAAACTTAAGATACATCCACCATTAACTAATGTCAATATTTTCATGGTATACTTATTGCCAATAGTCAACAAATCAAGTAAACTAGAGGTAACTAATCTTTAACCATGTGAGGTTTTGAGTTGATGAACTTCGGTGCATATTTAAGAGCATTGCGTGAGGAAAAGAAGCTGTCAGTTAACCAGTTAGCGATGTATTCAGAGGTCAGTGCTGCCGGTATTTCTCGGATTGAAAATGGGAAACGAGGCATTCCGAAACCTCCTACAATTAAGAAGCTGGCAGGTGCATTAAAGATACCTTATGAGGAAATGATGAAGGCTGCAGGCTATATTGAAGAAGCAACCCCTGCCCAAGTCATGAAGGAAGAAGAAATGGCTTTGTCCAAAATACGAGAAACAGCAGACAACTATGGGCTTGGCGACCTTGAAATATTCAATGGGGACATCTGGTCCACCTTATCTAAAAAAGAAATAGAGGATCTAAACCGCTATTTGCTGTTTCTGTTAAACAGCCGTTCATCGCCGTAAAATGTTTTGAGCATTGACAAGCTTTTTGCGCTGATTTATGACAGAATTACGGTATAATGGGTTCAGATTGGAGTGAAGAAAGATGAATCAATCTGACATGTGCCCGCGGTTTGAAAAAGCAGTTGAGTTATTAAGTAAACGCTGGGTGGCACTGATTGTTTTTCAGCTTCTCTCAGGTCAGCAGCGCTTTAGTGAAATTGAGGCCGCCCTGACAAATTTAAGCGGAAGAGTATTATCTGAGAGATTAAAAGAGCTTGAAGCAGCAGGCATTGTAAAACGGGAGGTTTTCGCTGAAACACCCGTGCGTATTGAGTATTCTTTAACGGATATGGGACGCTCACTTGCACCCGTTTTTGAGGAAATTGCGAAATGGTCCTCTGAATGGATCAATCTTGAATCATAATTTCTCCTCAAATGAGCCCGCCTGTTGATCATAAAACAACCTCCCTTACCATTTGTAAGAGAGGTTGTTTCTTTTTCATCGCTTAAGCCGATGTCATATTTTTTTCAGCTAGCGCTTTATTCTCTTTTTTCTTGTTTGTTGGGCTTAAATAACGTTCAAGCCAGCCCATGACAAGGTCGGCAATAATGGCCATGAGCGCAGTTGGAATAGCACCTGCTAAAATGATGGCTGTTCCGTTGGTGGCGTTTGAACCTCTAATGATGATATCTCCAAGTCCTCCAGCACCAACAAATGTCCCAATCGCTGTAATGCCGATTGCGATGACCAGTGCGGTTCTTAAACCAGCCATAATAACCGATAAAGCAAGCGGTAATTCAACCATTCTCAGCACTTGCCATTTCGTCATACCCATTGCTTTCCCCGACTCTAAATAGGCATGCTCAATGCTGACAATCCCTGTGTACGTGTTGCGGATGATCGGCAAAAGCGAATACAGAAAGAGTGATAGGATGACTGTATTTGCGCCAAGTCCTAATACAAGCATCAACACTGAAAGCATCGCTAATGCTGGAATCGTTTGAATGACATTTGTAATTGCGAACACCCAATTGCTCAATTTGCGGTAATGCGCCACAAAGATGCCTACTGGAATTCCGACAATCGCCGCAAATAGCACCCCATACGCTGACATGAGAAAATGCCGATAAAATTCTTCTAACACATATGAACCGTTCTGCTGATAATATGTCCATAATTGCTGCAGTGTGTCCATCAGCCCTGACACCTCCCAATCTTACTCAAAGTAATTGTGTTTCTTTAAGAAATTTTTCGCAACAGTCGCTGGTTCTTGAAGCTCTCCATCGACTTGATAGTTTAGCTCTTGCATTTGTTCTGTACCGATTTTTCCAATCAGCCTGTTGATGACCTTGTCGAGCCCTGGATGTTCTTTTAATACTTTCTCCGGGACAACTGGTGATGCATCGTAAGGCGGGAAGAATCGTTTATCATCTTTTAAGATTTTGAGATTATACGCTTTGATCCGGCCATCTGTTGAATAGGCAAGCACAATATCCATTTTTTCATTTTTCAATGCGTCATAGACTAGACCGATCTGCATCGGAAAGGTGCTTCCAAATTCAATTCCGTATGTTTTCACAAACCCTTCATAACCGTCGCCTTTCTTTTTCAGCCAAATATTATCCACACCGAAGCGATAATTCTTGGCATTCTTTTTCAAATCAGAGACTGTTTCCAGGTTGTTTTCCTTCGCCATCTTTTGCGTCACGGCAAAGGCATACGTATTATCAAATCCATAGGAATCAAACCATTTGTAATCGTAGCGTTTTTTGAATTCTTTCTGGACGATTTCCATTGCACGTTTTGGATCTTTTACCGCATCCATTCCGAGCGTACTTGTCAAATCTGTGCCTGTATATCTTGTCGCAGAAATGTCGACATCTCCGTTTTCCATCGCTTTCTGCTGTACGGTGTTTGAGCCTAGGTTTTTCACAATGGTTGTCTTTTTATCTGTGTAATGCTCAATGATATCTCCAACCATATAAGCCATAATTTCTGATTCAGTAAAGTTTTGTGCTCCGATTCGCAGCGTGCCCCCTGAGGAGCCGGCTAGTCCAGGAAGTGAACAGCCACTTATCAATAGCAAGCATCCAGCAAGCAGTGCACTGATCCATTTTGTTTTTCGATTCTTCACATGAGCCAACTCCTTATGAAACTTCCTTCAATCCTTTTAAGCCTTCTGGTGTTACTTTTTTCTCAAGCTTCATCAATGAAAAGTCGATGATGACCGCTAAAATGGTGACTGGGATGGCACCTGCAATAATGTATTCCGGCTGGTATAGCTGAAGTCCAATTAAGATGTAGTCACCAAGACCGCCTCCACCGATAAAAGCTGCAAGTGTTGTCCAGCCAATTAAATAAATGGTTGATGTTCTAACACCTGCCATAATGATCGGAATGGCAAGCGGCAGTTCAACAAGACGAATTTGCTCCCATGTCGTCATGCCGATCCCTTTACCAGATTCAAGCAAGTTTTTGTTCACACCTTGAACACCTGCATACGTATTTCTCAAAATAGGCAAAACCGAATAGAAAAATAGAGCAACGATTGCAGGTATTTTCCCGACTCCCAAAATAGGAATAAAAAATGCAAGAATCGCTAAACTAGGGAGTGTTTGAAAGATATTCACGACACCGATGACAACACCTGCGCCTCTTTTCATTCGTGTGAGAATCACGCCTAAAGGAACGGCAACGATAATGCCTAACACAACGGCAATCAAAGAAATATATAAATGCTCCCACATTTTTGTGAGGAGTTCCCCACCATTTTTCTCTAGAAAATCAATGATTTGATCCATGTGTACACCTCCCTTAGTTCATTTCAGTGACAGCCTCCGGCGTATCTTCTCCCCAAATTGAGTCATATACAACATCCACAAGACTTGCACGTGTCACAATGCCTTTTAAATGACCCTGTGTATCGACAACTGGTACATATTTAATGCCTCGTATTAAAATTTTTCGGACGGTATCTCTTAGAAGTGCGCCTTCTTGTACTGTATAGAATTCTGTATTTAAAATATCGCCAACAAAGGCTGCTTTTCTGCGGTTCGCATCAATTGTTTCGATGTCGATATAGCCTTTTAGCACATGATTTTCATCAACGACGAGCAGGGAATCCACCCGCTTTTCTCTCATAATAAAGATGGCATCTGTCAGTGTTTTTTCGACTGTAATTGTGACTGGTGACGTGTTCATCATTTGTTCCACACGTTCCATATTCGGATTTGATTGAAGCAAGCGTTCTTTCCCGATGAATTCTTCTACGAACTCGTTGACAGGGTTACGTAAAATATCATCTGGCGTTCCTACTTGGACAATCTCTCCATCTTTTAAGATCACAATGCGGTCAGCAAGTTTGATCGCTTCATCCATGTCATGTGTGACGAATACGATTGTTTTATTTAGCGTTTTTTGTAGCTTCTTAAATTCTTCCTGCAATGAATCTCTTGTGATGGGGTCAAGTGCTCCAAATGGTTCATCCATGAGGATAAGAGGGGGTTCTGCTGCTAATGCGCGAAGAACTCCGATCCGCTGCTGCTGTCCTCCACTGAGTTCATGCGGGTAACGCTCTAAATATTCCGGCCCCATGTCGACGAGTTTGAGCAGTTCTCGTGCACGTTCTTTTCGTTTTTCTTCCGGCCATTTTAGCAGCTTCGGAACAAGTGAAATGTTTTGTGCAATGGTCATATGGGGGAACAGCCCAATTTGCTGAATCACATAACCAATTTCTCTTCTTAATTGGACTGGATCTTTTTTCATAATGTTTTCTCCCTCGATCAAAATCTTTCCTGAGGAAGGTTCAATGAGTCGATTGATCATCTTCATGGTTGTCGTTTTTCCACAGCCACTCGGTCCAATAAAACAAATAAATTCTCCTTTTGCTATTTCTAAATCAATATTTTTGACAGCTTTTTTTCCGCCTTTATACGTCTTAGATACATTCTCTAGTTTCAGCAAATGAGACACCTCCAATTAGTCGGATATATATTTTCAGAAAATTTACACCTTATTTATTATAGTGCAAACTTTATAAAATAAAAAGTTTACGATGTGTTTATATTGCATAAGATTTATTTAAAATTTTCAGTTAACGGTCAGATATGTAACGATCCCTCCTTTTTCCTCCAACTTACGAGCAAATACTCAATATTTATTGTTTTCATCAACAAACAGGTATATGATATATTGTGTTACAAATTGTCAGTCATGAAGGGATGAAGCGGGGAGTGGACAAGCAAGCGTTAGGTGCCATTCAAAAAGCACAGGATCATTATATTGAAAAAGCTGCCGAGAACATGAATGCCTTTGGTCTTTCTGCCACAGTGGGCAGAGTGCTTGGTATCATTCACATGAACCGTAAACCAATGACGCTCGGTGAGCTCTCAGAGGCGACCGGCATGAGCAAAACGAGAATGAGTCAAGTCGTTCGAGAAATGCTTGATTTGAATATTGCTGAAAAGGTGTATGAAAAAGGAATACGTAAAGATTTGTATGATGTTGAGCAAGATCATTACCAAACCTTTATTTCATTGTTTGCAGCCAATTGGTCACGTGTGGTCAGCAAAAATCGCAAGGCACATAAGAAGACATGCAAGGAATTGTTGGAGCTGCTCGAACAAGATGACTTACCAGAAGAGACAGAGGATAAAATCAATCTTCTTCTTTCAGAAATTAAGGAAAGCCTTGATTACTATGATTGGATTAGCCGCTTAATTGAGTTCTTCGAAAGCGAAGAAGTATTTAAACATGTGCCAAAACCTTAAAAAAGCTGTTTTATTTTACAACTTTGTAGAAAAAAACAGCTTTTTTATATACACTTATGACATCAGCATTGGAAACATCCCTTTTATTCCTGAGCCAATCATTTCAACTGCCACAACAGCAAGAATCAATCCCATTAATCGTGTCACGACATTCATCTCTGTTTTCCCCATTTTTCGCATGATGAAACTTGAGTAATGAAATGCATAATAAGTCATGGTCAGAACGACCACAATCCCAATCAGAATCGCAAGCATATGAAGCGTTACTTGGCTTCCTGGCGTTAAGCTCATGACGGTAGCGATTGTACCAGGTCCGGCAATGATCGGAATGGCGAGCGGGGTCACCGAGACATCTGCCTTCTCTTTGCTTTCTGCCTTTTCATCCGAATGAGGGTTTTGAACATGTGATTCTTTTGCATTCAGCAAATTGTAAGCGATACCAAAAATAAAAATACCTCCGGCGATGCGGAGTGCATGAATATCGATGCCAAACAATTTGAAAATGAGCCTGCCTGCCAGTAGAAAGGCAATCAAAATAATAAATGACACAACAATGGCTTTTTTGGCTGTTTGGGAGCGTTCCTTCTCTGAATAGCCTTCTGTTAAAGTGATGAATAGAGGCACGTTTCCAATCGGGTTCGATACAGCAAATAATGACACAATGACATGAATCATAAAGGAAATCAACAGACACCCTCCTTTTTTCATAGTGTCTGCCAATCTGATGCGAATATTCCCTTGTTCGGATAAAACCTATTCGGCTTTAACCGCTGATAAGAGAGGCTTGAAGACAGGAGGATAGAACATGAAAAAAACATCCCCTTCGCTCTCAGTGGGGGATTGGGGGATGAAACAAGGAGATATTGAAAAATAGAAAGGATGAAGTGAATTGATACAGATTCGGCCGTTGCCCCCTGATCAATCTGTCCCTATGGATCTTTTATTATTAGCTGATCCTTCAAAAGAAAAGGTCCTTGCCTATGTAGAATCTGGTTCTTGTTATGTTGCCTTTCATGAACAGGACATGCTAGGTGTCTATGTTCTCACGTCTCTGTCTCAGCATACAGTGGAAATCATGAATGTCGCTGTGAAGGAGTCATGGCAAGGAAAAGGGATTGGAAAACAGCTGGTGCGCCATGCCATTTCAGAAGCCAAAGCTGCCGGCTTTCACACAATTGAAATTGGCACAGGCAACTCTAGCATTCAGCAGCTCGCCCTTTACCAAAAATGCGGCTTTCGCATGGCGTCCATTGATCACGATTTCTTTCTTAAACATTATGATGAACCGATCTATGAAAATGGCATTCAGTGTATGGATATGGTTCGGCTGTCACTCGTTCTTCAAGCAGACTGAGTCCATTCAGCCTGCTTTTTTATGTTCTGCTCTTTTTCACTGCATGAATCACATATTGAATCAAGAAATAAAGCACGGCACCCGCTAAAAAACAGACCACGCATCCAAAGAGGGTCGCCTCAGAGCTGAATTGATACTGTTCAATTTTCATGATATAAAATGGCATGCCAAACAGAGTTGGACTTGATTCCACATGTTTGACCTCTAGCAGCAGTAAAAATACCGGAGTCATAAACACAGCAAATACATAAAGCATCGCTAGCGTTAAGCCGCTAGAAAACGAATGAAAAACTTTGACCATCTATTTCTCTCCTTTCATCTCTTTTAAGCTGGCTGTGATATTTTTCCCGTCTGGGCAAGCTGGATGTAGCATCACAGTGTTTAGTAAAGAAAAAAGCAGCAAAGGATGCGTCATCGGATGCTTCCATATCAGAAAAAGCACAGCCGAGCAGATTACTGGAAACAACGGACCTGCAAGTGCCACCATCATATTAAAGCTCGGCCGGGCAAAGGTCTCATGAACGATCGACACGTGCTTCCAATCGATCATCACCACATAATCAAAAAGCGGCCTTTTTTCGATTTTGTTGCACAACATCACCATCAGTATATGACCGAGTTCATGAATGACCACAACCGCTATCAAGCAAATCAAAAGTTCCATCATCGCACAATCGGCCTCTTTAACATGGCAGCATATATACAGCTAAAGAATACGGCTGAGAAGGCCATGTAGGCGATTGAGAGAAGCTCGGTATGTGCTGAAAGCCACTCTAATAAAATCATATCCATCATGCTGAACACAGCAATCATCATCACAATCACAAACAGTTTATTCAACTCGCTGATTTTCACGACAAAGCCTACACATGCCGCCATGACGGTGATCAATAAAATGGACAGACTCGCCAAAACGTGACCTTCACTTTCAATGCCCAACACCACATAAGCAAGCCCGATATACACAAAATATATCAACAAATTGATCGTGTAATAAAATAAAATTCTCGACAGTAAATAAGCGCCTTTTGATGAATTTAACATAAAGATGGCTCGATGGTTCATATGATATTCCCTGCCAATCATCAGCGGAAGCATGATCAAGATCTCTTTTAATGCAAACTGCACAATAAAAGCATACAGCCAGCCAGTCTCTGCCGGAGTAAACACAAACGGGAGACCTATCGTGAAACAGACAAGAAATAAAAACAGAATACCCTGTTCTTTAAACACAGCTGATCGCGTGAAATAAACAAATTCCTGACGCAATTGAGTCAGAAATGAAGAATCCGTTCTGATTTTCTGGTAAGAAAACGCCTTTACTTCTACTTTCAGCTGCAAAAACATCCGATTGACATAACAAGGCGCTAAACCCTTCAGCCAAAGCCATCCGGCGCATAGTAAGATCACAAGAAACACGAGATAGCCAGACGGCCATACGTGCATCATCTCAGCCGCTTTTTGAAAGAGAAAAAACTCAAAAGCGCCGAGCGTCACAAATCCGATCGTTTGTAGCAGTAAATGCTCTTTTGTTTTTGAAATGAAATGGCTCACTCCGATTCGTATGAGCATCCAAGAAGCGAGCGCATACAGCGCCAATACACAGCAAGTAACACAAATAACCATCATCCAATACATAGATGGGATAACGCCGCTAATAAAAAGTCCAAAACCAATTGGCAAAAAAAGCAGGCCAAGCATCATGAAGCAAAACAACACCGGAAAGAAATAGACACACAGGACAAATGACACACTTTGAATCGCACTATTCAGAAAGAAGAATTGATACTCTTGACGCTTCATTTTATTGCGGGAAAAGACAACACCCGCACCTAAAAGTAAAAGTGTCATTTTCACAAATTGAAGGTATAAAGCAGTTGGTTCGCTTTCCCCTGCTTGCATAAAAAAACGCAGGCTCATGACCACGTATGTGGCATAGATCAACAAGAAAAATGCGGCTGCTGTGAGAAGCTGCAAAGGATATTTTTTGCCGATCTGCTTTACTTTCGTTATGAGCATGCCCCATTCTATTTTATGAAGAACGTGTCGTGTCCAAATCATTGAGTAACCTCTCCACCTGTATATAGTAATCTCGATTCACTTCTTTATAAATGTCCTCAAGTGCTTTTTGAGGAAATGTCCGGCTTGTTTCTTGACGAGACATATCCAGCTTTACGTCACCGTTTCTTAAGATCATGAGATGATCATACAATGTCTCACCAAAACTTAAATGATGAGTGGAAATGAGGATACCAGCGCCTTGATCTCTCAGTTTCATGAGCACCTTTTTTAAGATGATCATCATATCTGGATCAAGTCCGTTCGTTGGCTCGTCGAATACATAATAATCACAAGGCCTGAGGAGCTGTGAAATGATCTGCGTTTTCTTTTGATTGCCATGAGACAGCTGGGCAATTGGCTGATCCATATACGGACTCAGCTCAAAAAGATCAACGAATGTCTCCTCCCGCGTGATATCTTGCTCATGTGGTAGCTGGAGTAAGTGAAAATATTCTCTCGGCGTTAAATAATCAAACAAAGCATGTTCATCAGGAATATAGGAAACATGTTCTTTTAATAGGGAGATATGAGCTGAGGATTGAAAGTTCAGCTGTTGACCATGTAAAGATACGTACCCTGTAAATGGCGTCAGCCCAAACATAGATTGAATCATCGTTGTCTTTCCTGCACCATTATGCCCCAAAAGAAGAAGCATACGTCCTTTCTCCACATTTAGCTGAATATTGCGAAGAGAGAAGGTGCGGCTATACGTTTTTTCTTTTAATTGTAAGGTCAGCATCATGTCCCTCCGTTTGTTTCAGATAGAACAGATGACTTCGCCTCACGATATCGTCATCTGTCCCTTACATCTGCTAAAAACTCAACCGCATTTGATTTTGATGTAAATGCCTAAAAACTTGAATTGCCCTGCAAATTTAGAGCCTTTTCCAAATGTTTTGCATGCCCAAACCAGTGCTGCAAATGTCACTACACCTAAAATAACCGCAAGAACATAAATCCAAAATGAGTTTTTCTGTGTATTCTGAGAAGTTAGGATTCGTTGCTTCTTTTCCTCATAGGCTGCCAATAAATGTAGTACATACATGTACACACTTACAGGAAAACGAAGACTAAAAGCATTCAGCATCTTAACACCTCCTAATATATGTAAAACAATAACACCATCATACATAAAACATAAGTTCAAATTTATTCATATTTCTAGAAATTTTTTCATGATTTCTTTCTTATATATTGGCATTTTACCGAATTTTCAATGACAGAAGAATTATTTTTTACAGAAAAAGGATATGCCAAATGGAATAGTTGCATGAACATAAAAAAAACGCTGCGTGTCGCTCTTATGTAAGAGCGGCACGCAGCGCGGTACTGGCATTATTTATTCAAGTTATAGAACGTTTCAATGCCATGATATTGTGCTGTTTCAGCCAATTGATCTTCGATGCGAAGCAATTGGTTGTATTTCGCCACACGGTCCGTACGAGACGGAGCACCTGTTTTGATTTGTCCAGCATTTGTTGCAACTGCAATGTCGGCAATTGTGCTGTCTTCAGTTTCACCAGAACGGTGAGAGATGACAGCTGTATATCCTGCGCGTTTTGCCATTTCGATTGCATCAAATGTTTCAGTTAATGTACCGATTTGGTTCACTTTGATCAGGATTGAGTTACCAACGCCGTTTTTGATTCCTTCAGAAAGCTTCTTCGTATTTGTTACGAACAAGTCATCTCCTACTAGCTGAACCTTGCTGCCAAGGCGCTCAGTTAATAGTTTGTGACCTTCCCAGTCGTTTTCATCAAGGCCGTCTTCGATAGAGATGATTGGGTATTTTGATACCATATCTTCATACCAGTCAACCATTTCAGCAGATGTTTTCACAACACCTTCGCCTGATAAATGATATTTACCGTCTTCTTTGTTATAGAACTCAGAAGATGCAGCATCCATCGCAAGTTTCACTTCTTCACCTGGTTTGAAGCCCGCTTTTTCAATCGCTTCTACGATTGTTTGAAGTGCTTCTTCGTTAGAACCAAGGTTTGGAGCGAATCCACCTTCGTCACCTACAGCTGTGTTTAAGCCTTTTGCGCTTAATACAGATTTCAGGCTGTGGAAGATTTGTGCGCCCATGCGAAGTGCTTCACGGAAGTTCGGTGCACCTACAGGCATAATCATGAATTCTTGGATGTCTACGTTGTTATCCGCATGCTCTCCGCCATTGACGATGTTCATCATTGGCACTGGAAGCGTTTTGGAGTTGAATCCACCAAGGTATTGGTAAAGTGGAATTTGCAAGAAATCAGCAGCCGCACGTGCTACAGCGATAGATACGCCAAGAATGGCATTTGCGCCTAATTTCCCTTTGTTTTCTGTTCCATCAAGTTCGATTAACAGCTTGTCAATCGCTACTTGTTCTGTTACATCAAAGCCTAAAAGCTCTGGTGCAATGATTTCGTTTACGTTGTTTACAGCTGTCAGAACACCTTTTCCAAGGTAACGGTCTTTGTCTCCGTCACGTAGTTCTACTGCTTCATATTCACCAGTAGAAGCACCACTTGGAACTAATGCACGGCCAAAACCGCCAGATTCTGTGTAAACTTCTACTTCAACTGTTGGGTTACCGCGTGAGTCTAATACTTCGCGTGCATATACGTCAACAATGTATGGCATTGTGATTTCTCTCCTTTTGAATCAATTTGTTATTTTTGAATCAATGATGTTCCTGTCATCTCTTTTGGTTTTTCAAGACCAAGTAAGTCTAAAAGTGTTGGCGATAGATCGGCTAAAATGCCGCCCTCTCTAAGCGTCACACCTTTTTTCGTGACGATCACTGGAACAGGGTTTGTTGTGTGCGCAGTATGCGGCTTTCCTTCTTCGGTAATCAGCACGTCTGCGTTACCGTGGTCTGCCGTGATGATGGCATGTCCGCCTTTCGCTAGGATTGCGTCGACTACAGCTCCTAAACACTCATCTACTGCTTCAATGGCTTTAATGGTTGGCTCAAGCATTCCTGAATGACCGACCATATCCGGGTTGGCAAAGTTCAGAATGATCGCATCATGCTTGTCTGCATTGATGTCTTCAACAAGTGCATCCTTCACCTCGTAAGCACTCATTTCCGGCTTTAGATCATAGGTTGCCACCTTTGGTGAATTAATCAAGATGCGGTCTTCACCAGGAAATTCTTCTTCACGTCCACCACTCATAAAGAATGTCACATGAGGATATTTCTCTGTTTCAGCAATCCGCAGCTGCTTCAATCCATTTTGTGAAATCACTTCTCCTACTGTGTTATCCAAATTCACTGGTTTGAAGGCGACATAGCCATCCACCGTTTCACTGAAGTGTGTAAAGCAAACGAAGTGTAAATGCTTCGGATACGCTTCTCCGCGGTCAAATGAGCGGAAATCTTCATTTGTGAATGTGTTTGAAATTTGAATGGCACGGTCTGGACGGAAGTTATAGAAAATCACAGAGTCGCCGTCGTTTACCTTTGCAACTGGCTCACCATTTTCTCTTGTAATGACAGATGGAATGACGAATTCATCATAGATTCCATTTTCATATGAGTCATCCACGACATCATAGACGTTTTGATAACTTGGACCTTCACCATACGCCATTGCTCGATATGCTTTTTCCACACGATCCCAGCGTTTGTCACGATCCATTGAGTAATAGCGTCCAGAAAGTGTTGCAATTTCACCGACACCAATTTCTTTGATTTGTTCTTCAAGCTGTTTTAAGTACACTTTGGCTGTCTTCTGACCAACATCACGTCCGTCCAAGAAGCCATGAATGTATACTTTTGTTAAGCCTTCTTTTTTCGCTAGTTTCAGCAATGCAAATAGATGCTGGATGTGGCTGTGCACACCGCCATCTGACAATAGTCCAAATAAATGAAGGGCCTTGTCATTCTCTTTTGCATAGGTCATTGCGTCTAGGAACGTTTCGTTTTTTTCAAATTCCCCATCACGAATGGCGACATTCACTCTTGTTAAGCTTTGATACACAATGCGTCCTGCACCGATATTCAAATGCCCAACTTCAGAGTTCCCCATTTGACCTTCTGGGAGACCTACTGCTTCACCTGAAGCCGTTAACGTTTGATGCGGGAATTCGTTCCAGTAGCGGTCAAAGTTCGGTTTCTTTGCTTGTGCAACAGCGTTTCCGACTGTTTCACCTCTTAAACCAAACCCGTCTAAGATGATTAATGCAACTGGTTTCTTACTCATATTGACCTTCCTCCAATAATTGAACGAAAGACTGAGGCTCTAGGCTTGCGCCACCAACCAAAGCACCGTCAATATCGGATTCTGCCATATATTCTTTAATATTCGCCGGCTTTACGCTTCCGCCATATTGAATGCGAAGGCTGTCGGCCGCTTCTTGACCAAATTCGCTTGCAACGGTTTGGCGAATGTGAGCACAAACATCATTTGCATCTTTCGCTGTAGAAGATTTACCTGTACCAATGGCCCAGATTGGCTCATATGCAATAACAGATGCAGCAACTTGCTGCTTTGTTAAACCAGCTAGTGCTTTCTTCACTTGATCAGCGACAAGTTCATTTGTTTTGCCTGCTTCACGCTCTTCAAGCGTTTCACCTACACAGATGATTGGAACGATGCCATGCTTGAATGCTGCGTGTGCTTTTTTGTTCACTGTTTCATCTGTTTCAGCAAAGAATTCACGGCGCTCTGAATGACCGATCACTGAGTAGCCGATGCCAAGATCTTTTAGAGCAGCAGGGCTGATTTCACCAGTGAATGCACCGTTTTCTTCAAAGTGCATGTTTTGCGCACCAATTTTCAGGTCTGTTCCGTTTGAAAGGCTGTTCAGCTTTTCAAGGAAAAGGGCTGGTGCACATACAATAGATTCCACTTTGTCAGGAGATGGAATAGATGATTTTACTTCTTCAACGAAGCTGACCGCTTCGCCAAGTGTTTTATTCATTTTCCAGTTCCCAGCTATAATTGGTTTTCTCATGATTGACACTTCCTTATAGCAGTTTTGGTCTTATTTATCGTTTAATGCAGTCACACCTGGAAGCTCTTTGCCTTCCATAAACTCAAGTGAAGCGCCGCCGCCTGTCGAAATATGGCTCATCTGATCGGCAAGTCCAAATTTCTCAACAGCTGCTGCTGAATCTCCACCGCCAATGACAGAATATGTATCTTTTGCTTCTGCCAGTGCTTCTGCAATTGCTTTTGTTCCTTTGGCGAATGCATCAATTTCAAATACACCCATTGGACCGTTCCAGACAACAAGCTTGCTGTTTTTAATGACATCAGCATACTTCTCTCTTGTCTCTGTTCCAATATCAAGTGCTTCTAGATCACTTGGAATTTCAGAGATTGGCACAATGCTTGTATTCGCATCATTTGAAAAGTCGTCGGCTACTAGAACATCTGTTGGAATAAGGAAGTTCACGCCTTTTTCTTTTGCACGTTCCATAAAGGATTTCGCTAAATCTACTTTGTCTTCTTCTAATAGGGATTTCCCTACTTCGTGGCCAAGTGCTTTGACAAATGTATAAGCGAGTCCGCCGCCGATGATGAGGTTGTCCACTTTATCAAGAAGGCTTTCAATCACACCGATTTTATCCTTTACTTTTGCCCCGCCGATAATCGCTGTAAAAGGACGGTCAGGATTAGTAATAGCCTTTCCTAGAACCTCAAGCTCTTTTTGCATGAGGAAGCCCGCAACAGCCGGAAGATATGCTGCAATACCAGCTGTTGATGCATGTGCACGGTGTGCAGCACCAAACGCATCATTGACATACACATCCGCTAAATCAGCAAACGCTTTTGATAATTCAGGATCGTTCTTTTCTTCACCAGGATAGAAACGAACGTTTTCAAGCACTAGCACGTCTCCTTCTTTTAAGTCAGAGATTTGCTTTTTCACGTTGTCGCCGTAAGCTTCATCTGCTTTTTTCACTTCTTGTCCAAGAAGCTCTTGCAGACGTTTTGCCACAGGTGTCAGACGCAGTTCTTCAGTAACTTGACCTTTCGGACGACCCAAATGACTAGCTAATAGTACCTTTGCGCCTTGCCCTGTTAAATACTTAATGGTTGGTAATGCTGCGCGAATACGAGTATCATCCGTCACGTTTCCGTCCTTCATTGGAACGTTAAAATCCACGCGGCAGAACACAACTTTACCTTTTACGTCAATGTCTTTTACTGATTTCTTATTCATGCTCGTCAGGAGATCCTCCTTTATTCTGGTTTCCTTACGCATTAGACAAGTCTCTCTTTTATCCTTTTCCCATTTTGCCCTCATCAAAACGAGAAATCGTGCAGAACGGATAAAAACAGAGAAAAAGGGAAAGGGATGCTTCCCCTTCCCTTGTCCGTCTTCATTATATCGTGTCTCTAGGAAAGAACCAAGTGAGTTCCTTCAGTATGAGAAATTAGAGACCTTGTTTTGCAATGTAAGCTGCAAGGTCAACTACGCGGTGAGAATATCCACTCTCGTTATCGTACCAAGAAATGACTTTCACCATGCTGCCTTCCATTACCATTGTAGAAAGAGCATCGATTGTAGAAGAGTTTGCATTACCATTGTAGTCACCAGACACTAATGGCTCTTCGCTGTAGCCAAGGATTCCTTTAAGTTCTCCTTCAGCTGCTTCTTTCAGTGCTGCATTTACGTCTTCAGCTGTTACATCTTGGTTTAATTCAGCAACAAGGTCAACTAAAGAAACGTTAGGTGTTGGAACACGCATTGCGCCACCGTTTAATTTTCCTTTAAGTTCAGGCAATACAAGTGAAACAGCTTTCGCAGCACCTGTAGAAGTTGGGATGATGTTTTCCGCAGCTGCACGAGCACGACGGTAGTCTTTGTGCGGAAGGTCAAGAATTTGTTGGTCATTTGTGTATGAGTGAACAGTTGTCATCATACCGCGTTTGATACCAAATTTATCGTTAAGTACTTTTGCAAATGGAGCTAAGCAGTTTGTTGTACAAGATGCATTAGAGATAACATCGTGGCTAGCTGCATCGTATTTGTCTTCGTTTACACCCATAACGATTGTGATATCTTCTTCGTTAGCAGGAGCAGAGATGATGACTTTTTTAGCGCCAGCTTCTAAGTGTTTTGCAGCGTCTGCACGTTTCGTGAAGAATCCAGTAGATTCAACAACGATTTCTACGCCTTGTTTACCCCAGCTTAATTTTGCAGGGTCACGCTCAGCTGATACTTCGATTGTTTTACCGTTCACTACTAAGTTTGTACCGTCTACAGAAACCTCTGCATCTAGTTTTCCGTGAACAGAGTCATATTGTAAAAGGTGTGCAAGCATGTTAGCGTCTGTTAGATCGTTAACCGCTACTACCTCAACTTCAGGATTGTTTAATGCTGCACGAAATACGTTACGTCCAATACGTCCAAATCCGTTAATACCGACTTTTACTGCCATGATGTTTCCTCCTTTTATAGGTAACAGAATGTTTTATATTGAGGGATCAATTGACTCCCTTAATAACTCTTTTGCGGCTCCTTCGTCTGTAACAAGAACCGTTCGGCGGGGTTTTTTGAAATAGGCTTCAATGGCCCCTGCCTTTGATGATCCACCTGCAACAGCAATGATGTGTGGAATGTTTTCTAGATCGTCTAGCTGCATGCCGACGGAGTGAACTTTGTGTACGACCTCGCCATCACGATTAAAGTAATAGCCAAAGGCCTCAGTCACGGCGTCATGCTCATCAATCTTTTTTAAATCTTCAGTTGGTGTGTTTCGTCTCATCGCCATTGTTTTTGCTTCCCCGATCCCGTGAATGAGCATCGTGGACGATTTAATCGTTTGAAGCACTTCTTTGACGGACGGCTCTTCAATAATGGAAGAGTACGCACCTTCTGACAGCTGTCCTGGAACAAACAGCAGCTTGTAAGTACCGGAAGCTTTTTCAGCCATGTGGGCACAAATGGTGTTTGCCTGATTTTTTACATTCTCCCCAAGACCGCCTCTCGCAGGGACAAACATCATGTCGCGATTTTTGGCATCAGGGGTCATCATTTCGGCAACGGCTTCCATCGTCGTTCCGCCAGTGACGGCGACGATATTATTTCCTGTAAACCTTTTTTTCATACATTGGACAGCAGCTCTCCCCATCTCTTGCTTCACCCACGGAGATTCGTCACTGTCACCAGAAACAATAATGACTTCTTCCAGGCCTAACTTCCTCTTTAATGTATTTTCCAAAAAGGTTAAGCCTAAAACGTCTTTCATCATTCCTTCAAGCATGTCTAGCAAAGCATGACCTTCACTTGTCAGCATCATACCGCTCGTTTTAACATCCAGCAGGTTTTGTTCTTTTAAGAACTGAACTTCAGCTCTTAAGATGCGCTCACTGAGACCAAGACTTGTCGCAAGGCTTCTTCGGCCAATTGGTTCAGCTAACCTGATGTACTGCAAAATGTCATAGCGTTTTTGCATAACTGTAAGAAGATCTGGCAATAATTTTTTTTGAGCTTCCAATAAATGATTCATGGCAAACGACCCTTTCTTTTCACGTTGGACTCAAAACGTCCCACTGTGACAAAAAACGTCCCGCCACAGCCAAAAAAAATCAAACCCTGCTTTCTTTCATTATTTTAACAGGATCATCTTGCATTTTCAACTCTTACAAACACATTTAGACAAAAAATAGACACATTTTCGCCGATAACCTGCTTGTCACCTAGCTTCTCGCTATTTTATTTCTTTCAAAATATTATTTTTCTTCTATATAGAATGAATTTGGCATGAAAAGGTGCAGGCGAATGTGATCCGCCTGCTTATGTTTTTGGTACCGCTTCTTCCTCTTCAGCAAACCGCTTCGCATCTTCCTTCGGTTTGATTTTAAGGTAATAAATGAGATAGCAGGCAGCCATGAACGGAACACCGCAATAAAGGCCAATCCGCTGATCCTCAATAAAGAATAAGCTGATAAGAATCAAGCCAAATGCGATAAAGCCTGCCAATGGCACAAATGGATAAAGTGGTGTACGGAAGACGAGATCCTTTACATCTCCTCCGTCTTTTATGAATTGTCTTCTAAAGAAATACTGGGATAAACAAATGGACATCCATACGACCACAAGCACCATACCTGAAATTGAAATAAGCCAGACATAGACCGTTTTTGGTGCTACAACACTCGTGAGCAGAGATAGAGCAGAAACACCCATTGTCACCAATAATGCGTTGATCGGAATTTTACGCTTGGACAATTTTTTCGTAAAAACAGGTCCTTTCCCATCCTTTGAAAGCGACCAGAGCATTCGTGATGATGCATATAATCCAGAGTTCGCTACAGATAGAACGGCTGTAATGATAATAAAATTCATGATATCGGCGGCGTATGGTATGCCGACCTTGTCCAATACCACAACAAACGGACTATCTACAGTGCCTGCTGTCTGCCATGGAAGAAGTGCGGCAAGAACCGCAATAGATAAGACGAAAAAGACCATCGTTCTCCAAATAATATTCCGAATAGAACGAGGGAGTGTTTTTTCGGGACTTTCACTCTCCCCTGCTGCAATCCCTACAAGCTCTGTTCCTTGAAAGGAGAAATTAACTGTGACCATGGTTAATAAAATCGCAAAAATACCATTCGGAAAAAGGCCGCCATGATCCGTCAAATGACGAAATAGAGGGGCTGGTTCTCCGTCTTTCAAGTGAATCATTCCGAAAATTGCGCCAATTCCAATGATAATAAACAAGACGATGGCAGCAACCTTGATGGCTGAAAACCAAAACTCTGTCTCAGCGAAGCTTCGTGCTGAGATGGCATTGATGGCAAATAAGATGATGCTAAATGCCAGACACCAAAGCCACACAGGAATATCAGGGAACCACCTTTGGAGTAAAATACCTGCCGATGTAAACTCAAGTCCGATTGTACATGCCCAGCTAAACCAATAGAGCCAGCCGATCATAAAGCCTGTGGATGGACCAATATACTCGGTTGCATACGCCTGAAAGGAACCGGCTGTCGGCATCGCCACTGCTAATTCACCAAGACAGAGCATGACCAAATACATGAACAGGCCGCCAATGATAAATGAAAGAATCGCTCCCCCAGGTCCAGCCTGATGAATAATGAGTCCTGACCCAAGGAAAAGGCCTGTGCCAATGACCCCGCCTAAGGCAATCATAAAGAGATGTCTGCTTTTCATGGAACGCTCTAGTTCATTATGCTGTTCTTGCTTCAAATCCGCTTCCCCACTTTCACTCTTCTATTCATCATCTTTTGACAAAATTCGCCGTTCATTGAAAGAGAAAGGGAGAATTTGAGGCTTCTCCCTTGCACCCTTTATGCTTGAAACAATGCTTCAATATGATTGATCGCCCAGTCTAAGTCTTCTTTTGAAATGGTGAGCGGCGGTGCAAATCGAATTACTGTCTCATGGGTTTCCTTGCATAACAGCCCTGCTTGCTTGAGCTTTTCACAATATGGTCTAGCTGCCTCATGCAGCTCCATGCCGATAAATAGTCCGCGCCCGCGCACTTCCTTAATGACAGGGCTTTGAATACGTGACAGTTTGTATTTGAAATATTTGCCAAGCTCCTTTGAACGCTCTGCTAACTTCTCGTCAATTAAAACATCCAGTGCAGCAAGTGACACTGCACATGCGAGAGGATTTCCACCAAATGTAGACCCATGAGACCCCGGATTAAACACGCCTAAAATATCACGGTTTGCTACAACACATGAGATCGGGAATACCCCGCCGCCAAGTGCTTTACCGAGAATCAGCATATCAGGCTCAATTTCTTCCCAGTCACATGCGAACATCTTACCCGTTCGTGCTAATCCTACTTGAATTTCATCTGCAATAAATAAAACATTCTCCTTCTCACATAGTGCCTTTGCTTCTTTCAAGAAGCCCTCTGGCGGCATGATAATGCCCGCTTCCCCTTGAATCGGCTCAATGAGAAAAGCCGCTGTTTGCGGAGTGATTGCTTCACGCAGCGCATCCAGATCTCCATAAGGGACGAGCTTAATGCCCGGAAGCATCGGACCAAAACCTCTTTGATATTCTGCTTCAGAAGAAAGTGACACAGCCGTCATCGTACGGCCATGAAAATTCCCGGTACATGCAATGATTTCTGCGCGATTCTCTTCAATGCCCTTTACATCATAGCCCCAGCGCCTTGCTGCCTTTACAGCCGTCTCCACAGCCTCCGCTCCTGTATTCATCGGCAACGCCATATCTTTATTCGTCAGTTTGCAAATTTTCTCATACCAAGGACCAAGCTGATCATTATGGAAGGCTCTCGATGTCAGTGTCACACGGTCTGCTTGTGTTTTGAGTGCCTCAATAATACGGGGATGCCGATGTCCTTGATTGACTGCGGAATACGCACTAAGCATATCCATGTATCGATTGCCTTCAGGGTCAGTCACCCACACGCCCTCAGCCTCTGAAATCACAATTGGCAGCGGATGATAGTTCGCAGCACCATATTGTTCTGTTTGTTGAATCAATTCATTTGTCTGTGTCATCATGTTATCCTCCTTCAATAAGCTTGCCTTTTTCCATTGGGTTCATCTTCACTCTTATGTTATGCAAGGATTGTGCCAACTTTGTAATCGCTTCGTTCTAGGTTTTATCTTGCCTTTAACGCAAAATGATTTTTCATATGCAAAATTTTTAAGAGGAAACCGCAAAATATTTCATGTAAAATAGAGGGAAAGGTCTGGAGGTGGCGTAAATGAAAAAAGAGCACCATGTCGAAAAACTTGAAAATGAGATTGATCTGTATAAACAAATGCTCGATTTAATTGATGTCGGGGTGCACGCCATTGACGAAAATGGCAATACCATTGTTTATAATAAAAAAATGATGGAGATCGAATCTTTAAAACGCTCTGATGTCCTTTATAAAAATGTATTAGACCTCTTTGTCTTTCAAGACGAGATGCACAGCACACTTGTCCAAGCGCTGCGAACGGGAAAACAAACGGTTCATGCAAAGCAGACATATCACAACTACAATGGAAAAGAAATCACAACCATTAACCATACATACCCGCTCGTTCGAGACGGTTTGATTCAAGGAGCAGTTGAAATTTCGAATGACGTCACCAAGCTCGAACGGCTGATTCATCACAATATGAAGAAAAAAGGAAACACACGCTTTACATTTGATTCAATTATTGGGGAGAGTCCTGCATTTTTAGAAGTCATCGAGCATGCGAAACGAGCCACACGCACCTCATCTTATGTGCTGATTGTTGGAGAAACAGGGACAGGGAAAGAACTGTTTGCACAAAGCATTCATAATGGCAGCAGTCGTTCATCCGGACCATTTATTACCCAAAACTGTGCGGCGCTTCCTGATAACCTTATTGAAAGTCTGCTGTTCGGAACGCAAAAAGGGGCTTTTACAGGCGCAACAGATCAGCCCGGTCTATTCGAACAAGCACAAGGAGGGACACTGCTTTTAGATGAAATCAATTCCTTACACCCGGCTCTTCAAGCAAAACTATTGCGCGTCTTGCAGGAGAAGCGCGTGAGAAGGTTAGGCAGCACAAAAGAAATTGCCGTTGATGTGAGAGTAATTGCCAATATGAATGAGGACCCTGTGGATGCGATTGCGAGTGGACGGATGCGAAAGGATTTATTTTACCGATTAGGAATTGTCACCTTGTTTATCCCCCCGCTTTCTGAGCGAAAAGAAGACATCCCTACGTTTGTCATGCATTTTATTCAAAAATATAATGAGCTGTTTCAAATGAATGTGAAGGCGGCTGATGAAGAGGTGCTTGCTCTGTTTCAGGCTTATGATTGGCCAGGCAATGTCAGAGAGCTGGAGCATGTGATTGAGGCTGGGATGAATATGATGATGGATGAAGCATACTTAAGCTTGCAGCATCTTCCCTATCATTTCAGATTCAAGCATAGGGAAGGTCGTCCTGCTGAACACATGCAGGTGAGTCCTGTGCAGCAACCATCAGCAGCTGATACCTTTATCTACACAAGCTCGGAACAGACGACTGATTTTCAAACCCAAATGGAACGCTTTGAAAAACAATATATCGTCCATTACTTAAATCAAATGGACGACAATATTTCACAGACTGCAAAGATACTGGGCATGAGCAGGCAAAGTCTGCAATATCGAATGAAAAAACTGCATATTACTCGTCAATAATAGAGCTGTGCCCTTATGGGGCACAGCTCAGATTGTTGACAAAGGGCTAAAAAGATCTTTATTTTAGCCCTTTGTCTTCTTTACAGCGTGAACTGAAAACCTTTGCAGTCTAGGAAGGACGAGTACCGGAGCGGAGCGAATTTGACATTCGTGAGCACCGGCACGCAGAACTGACAAAGAATGCGAGGGTTTGTCTACACGCTGGCTGTGCCCTTATGGGGCACAGCTATTGTTGTATATCTGGCTTTCTTCCCTGTTCTTGTTGCACGTCGCCGAGACGTCTTTCTACATTTTCCAAATGTGTGAGCATCGCTCTCTCTGCTTCTTCTGGCTGTTTGGCCATGACGGCTTGATAAATTTGCTCATGGTCTTTGTAAAGCTGCCGTATGGAGGCTTTCTTTGAGAACAGTACAGCTTTTCTCGTTTCTCGCATCGTTTCTATTAACAAGGTTGAAACCTGACTCATTAATGTCTCTAGTACACCATTCTTCGAGGCTTTGGCTAAGGCAAGATGAAATGTGAGGTCTGCCTCTTCCCCCATTTCTTGATGAGCTTCTGCCAGCTTCATTTGTTCGAGTGCATCACGCAGGCGATGAAGGTCCTCGTCTGTTCGCAGCAGCGCCGCCTTTTTGACAGCACCTGCTTCAATGATTGCCCTCACTTCAAAAAGCTGCGCTATATCTTGCTGCTTCATCAAAAAAGCAGGAGATGTACAAAATGCGAGCTGTTCAGGATCGAACTGCTTCACATATGTGCCTTCTCCTTGCTTCATCTCTATTAATCCGATCGCTTTCAGAGCGGACAGCGCCTCTCTCACAGCGGAACGACTGACTTGAAAGTTTTCAGAGAGCGCTTGAACCGAATCTAATTTTTCCCCTGGTAGAAGCTCACCCGTACGAATGGATTCAACTAATGCATCCGCTATTTCTTCATATATTTTTTTCGTTTTGATTTGTTTATATTTCAATTGGTCTCACCTCATCACCGTTGTCTATCCTTCGGCTCATGCCCTATCTTATACTTTACCCCAAAATTTCAGATCACACGTCTCCCCTTTTCTCAATTCTCAAGAAATCTTCAAGCGGTCTTTTTCTCATCAAAAAAGAAGCACGAGCCATTTTTCTGGCATGTGCTTCTTTTTAATCATAGCGCTTCCGCTGTGTGGATGACGGAAGGTTCATTTGTTCACGATATTTTGCAATGGTCCTGCGCGACACGCGAATACCAAAGGTTTGCTGAAGCAACGTCATGATTTGCTGATCCGAATACGGTTTTTTCTTATTTTCCGATTGAATCAGCTCGGCAATGTGGGTCTTCACTGTGTAGCTGGACGCTTCTTCTAGCGAATGCCCCTCTAGTTTCGCTTGGAAAAATTGTTTCATTTCCATTAATCCATAAGGGGTTTGCACCATTTTCCCTTTGACGGTTCGGCTCACTGTCGACTCATGCACTTGTAAAACATCTGCAATCCGCTTCATCGTAAGCGGTTTCATTTTATGCTTCCCGGTAAGGAAAAAATCAGTCTGTTGTAAGATAATCTCACGAACGACATTTGTCATCGTTTGTTTTCTCTGTTTAAGCGCTTGAACAAGCCAATTGTACTGCTGCTCTTTTTCCTTTAAATACGCATATGCTTCATGCCGCTTTCGATCTTGAATCATGGCGAAGTACGCTTGATTCATTTCAATGTCCGGAAAGGCACGCTGGTTCAGCTCAAATGTAATGTGATCTTGCATAGCAGTAATAAACACATCGGGCTCTATATACACATGCTGTTCCTCGTAAGAAAAATGAAGGCCTGGTCGTGGTTCAAGGAGTGACACCTCATCTTGTACCGCTTGAAGTGTTTTCATTGGAATGCCTGTTTTTGAAGCAATTTCCTTCCAAGCCTTTCTTGCGAAAAGAAAGAAATGCTCTTCGATGATCCGCTCGGCCTCATACCAGCGGTCCTTTTTTCTTCTAAGCTGAAGCAGAATGCATTCTTGCAATGATCTTGCGCCAATACCGGCAGGCTCTAATGATTGAAGCTGATGAAGAACGGCTTCTACTTCTTCTGAAGAAGCCTCCAAAACAGCGGCCATTTGATCAACCGGTTCATTTAGGTAGCCATTGGAATCAATGGACTCAATCATAAAGTGAAAGATTCTTTGATTCTTTTCACTTAAATTCAAATCAATGGCCTGTCTCTTTAAATACATTTGCAGGCTTTCTTTTTGGTGCGAACGATACGGCTCTGTCATTCGATCTTGCGTTCTTTTATGATAAACTGGTTGATAGCTGTCCGTGTCTTTCCGCTCAATCAGAGGGTTCTCAAGCGCTAGCTGGTCAAGATACTCGCCCAGCTCTGCACAATTCAATTGCAGCAACGTAATGGCCTGCCTGAGTTCTTGTGTGAGCACATGCTTTAATACTTGTTCTTGTTGCAGTTTAAGGCTCATTGTCTCCCCTCCCTCTCCTCATTTTACATGAAGATTGACGGACCGTATATATGAAATAGGAGTGATTTCCATGTCTGAACTTTTTTCTGTTCCATACTTTGTCGACAACTTGAAACAGCATATTGCCATGAATCAACACGAGGACAAGGTGCATGCCATGAATGCTTACTACCGCTCGGTGGTTTCTACACTGGTTCAGGACCAATTGACCAAAAATGCTGTTGTCTTGAAACGAATTCAGCATCTTGATGAAGCTTATCAAAAGGTGAAAAAAGACAGCGAATAAATGGGCGAAAAATAGCACCCTTTGCCTCGATTGCAAAGGGTGTTTGTCATGCAGGAAACGCTTTTGATCCAGCTTTGATTTGTACATCATCAAAAAGCCGGACCGCCCCGCAGTATACACAGGATAAAGGCAAACTGCTTATGTACGAGCTGCCTTGATAGAGGTACATGCTTTCTTATGCAGAGCACCATGCAATGTGTCAATGACGCGCTCCTGTTCAGCCTCTGTCATGCTTGTTCCAGATGGCAGACAAAGCCCTGTCTCAAATAACAATTCCGAGGCTGGAATCCCCGTAGCGGCTGTATAAAAAGGACAATCATGAAAGAGCGGCTGCCTGTGCAGCGGCTTCCATACACGCCTCGCTTCGATCTGCTCTTCTTCCAGCGCATCAATGATCTCGACTGGAGAAATCTGCGTATCACGATCAATGGTTAATGTCGTCAGCCAGCGGTTGGACTTCGTCTCTTGATATTCCGGCATAAAATGAATGCCTTCAACATCGGATAAAGCGTCATGATAACGCTGGAAAATGCGCCGCTTTTGCTGAACACGCTCGTCTAACACGTCCATTTGGGCAATCCCTACACCTGCGAGCAGGTTGCTCATGCGATAGTTGTACCCCACCTCTTGATGCTCATAATGCATCGCACGTTCTCTTGCCTGTGAGGCGAGGAAATGGCATCGTTCGATGGCAGCTTCATCATCACTCACCAGCATTCCGCCTCCTGATGTTGTCATGATTTTATTTCCATTAAAAGAGTAAACACCGAACCTGCCCATTGAGCCGCTTTTTCTTCCTTTATACATAGCGCCTAATGATTCAGCAGCATCTTCAATGATGGGCACATCATATGCCTCACACAGCGCTATGATCTCATCCATTTTCGCACTTTGGCCGTATAAATGAACGACAATGACCGCCCGAGGTCTTTTCCCAAGACGTTTTGTTTCAACAAAGGCTTTCTCTAACGCAAGCGGACACATATTCCATGTCTCTCTTTCTGAATCAATAAAAACAGGCACTGCTTGTTCATATAAAATAGGATTTGCACTTGCCACAAATGTAAGGGTGGAACAAAAGACAACATCTCCCTTTTGAACGCCAATGAGTTTTAAGGCAAGATGAATGGCTGCTGTTCCTGAAGATAAAGCTGCTCCTTTCTTCACCCCTGCATAGTTCGCGACCATTTGCTCAAATTCATTCACAAGCGGTCCTAAAGGCGCAATCCAATTGCTCTTAAAGGCTTCCTCTATTTTCAAGCCTTCCTTTCCACTCATATGAGGAGGAGATAAGTAGATTCGGTTCTTTTCTTTCATTATTTCCCGCCCTCTCTCCGATCTTTGATCTCAATTGCAGGAACACCTACAGCGACTTTCTGATCGTGTATATCTCGGGTCACTGCTGCTCCTGCACCAATGATTGACCAGCTTCCAATGGATGTACCAGGTGTCACAACAGCCCCTGCCCCAATATGGGCTCCCTCACGCGCGGAAACACAGCCGGTAAGCACAGCTCCCGGTGAAAGGTGAACAAAGGCTCCAAGTAAGCAGTCATGCTCCACGATCGAGCCAGTGTTGATAATCGCATGTTCACCGATGACTGCATCTGCTTGGACAACCGCCTTTGTCATCACCACAGTTCCTCTTCCAATCTTGGATGATGGACTTATGACGGCGTCTGGATGAATCAGTGTGGCAAATGCCGTGTCTTTAAACGAGAGACGTTCCTTGATCATCTGTCTCATTTCATTTTGTCCAATGGCAATCAGCCATTTCGTATGGGGCATTTCCTCTCTTAGCATTTGACTCATGGAGATCGGTGCATAAAGAATGCCGCTTTGAGTGACCGCCTGAGCAAACTGATCGTCTAATACAGTACACAATGAGTAATCAGGATGCGAAAAAATCAAATCCTGAATGACCTTGCTATGCCCGCCAGCCCCAATTAAGCCAATGGGCTGCGCTTTACGTATCGATCCCTTTGAATTTTTCGGCTGTTGCATGATGCGGCTGCTGCACCCCCTCTGTTTTGATGACTTTCAGCAAAGTCATCCATAAAATTTTCAAATCAAGCCAAAACGATTGATGCTCAACATACCAGAGGTCATAGGTGAATTTTTCCTCCCAGGAGAGCGTGTTCCTTCCATTCACCTGCGCCCATCCAGTAATACCAGGCTTCACAAGGTGACGCTTAGCCTGCTCCTCTGTGTACATCGGTAAATACTCCATTAAAAGAGGTCTTGGTCCAACGAGGCTGAGCTCTCCTTTCAGCACATTGACCAACTGCGGCAATTCATCAAGACTGAGCTTGCGAATCAAGGCGCCCGTTTTTGTTAATCGAAGATGATCTGGAAGCAGCACACCCTGTTCATCGCATTCATCAGTCATCGTTCGAAATTTATACAGCATAAATGGCCGGCCATGCAGACCAGGCCGTTCCTGCCGAAACACCACAGGAGCCCCGATTTTCCACCTAATGAGTCCATACATGAGAAGGAAAAGAGGGCTACCTGCGATGAGCAGAGTCAGTGCCACGACCACATCTATTATTCTTTTCATCATTGCATCTCCTTTTCACACTAGCGGGAGACAGCTCGTGCAGCGGCAGCTTGTTTCACCTTACGCATCAGCTGTATCCGCTCTTGTTTTGTTCCTGCCAATAGATACAAATAGCCCATGTAGAGAATAAAACCAACTCCACCAATACAAAAGAGCTCCCACCACGAGGTCACGTCATACACAGCCTGAATGCAAGCGCAGAAACCCCAAATGAATACAGCTCCTAATAGCGGAACGACTGTATGTTTGTAAAAGATGGTGCTTTTCTGTTTTGTGATTTTGGCCGTATAAAATGGGAGAAACACGATATTTTTCATCAATAAAACAATCGCTCCCGCTGATGCAATGCCGTATAAGCCAAGCTGAAGCAGCTGAGTCAATCCATAGGCAAAAAGCACATTGGAAGCGCCTAATATGAGCGTGACAACCGCTGGAACTTTAAATCGGTTAAAGGCTGGCGGCACATAGGTCAGCGGTAAAAACATCAATGTCAAACATAAATAAGCCGCATGAATCATGAGCAGCCATTTCAGTTCCTCAAAGGCTGGTCCAAGCCATAGCAGCATGAGCGGGCCGGCAAGACCTCCTAGAAGAGCCGCGGGAAATGCCACAAATAAACCACTCCACTTTATGGCTTTGGCAGCATATCGAATGAGTCCCTGCTCGTCTTGATTTGAATATAATTTCGTTATGGTCGGTGCAAACACAACTGCAAGTGTCCCTGCAAGTGTGCGTAATAATAATGGGAATTGTAAAATGGCGGCATACTGACCAGTCGCTTCTGCCCCAATCAGCAAGTTGGTCATCAATAAATCAATTTGTAAAAATAACAAAATCCCCATTTGCTCCAATGAATGCCATACCCCTGATCGCACAAGGGTGAGACTAGAAGATAAAGAGACATGCCGCCACTGAAACGAAAACCAAGGAATGAGTTTTTTAAAATAATAGATGCCGATTCCCATAGCCGCAAAGCTCCCAATCACGGCTGCAAGCGGAATATGCCAAATAGCGGGTGTCGTCACCGTAAACAAAAACACAATCACAAGCGCCCTGCAAAACATCTGGATGGCCTGTCCAACACTTGAAACATATAATTTATTCGCATAAAACGGCGCAGCCCCGATACCGGACATGACGAAATTGAGCATAAATAAAAGACCCCCTAACATAAAGGCGATCTGTGTGTCTTTTGCGAGATAAGCGGGCACATGAAGCCAGACAACGAGCTGATGAGACAATAAAACGCAAAGCAAAAAAAGACTGATGGATAAAAAAATAGAACTGACAAAATAGGAGGCGAGATAGCGCTGCGCTTGTTCCATCTCTCCTTTATGAGCCGCAACAGAAAAAAAACGCACAACCACAGCACTTAATGAAGCCGTAATAACCGATAAATAATTGATCATATTTTGCGTCAGATGAATCAGACCAAATGCTTCCACTCCAAGTGTATGAACAATGTAAGGCGTTAAACAAACAGACATCAGCATCATCATGATAAACGTGATGATATTCGCACTCACATTGTAAAGAAACGCACGGTTCATAGTGTCTTCACGCAGTGTTTAAGGGCCTTCATCCAGCTTCCTCTCCTTTTTCACCGCTTGTTTTCATATGCTGATGAATCGCCTTTTTCACTGCTTCCTCATTTGGTTCTTTCAAAAGGGTGACAAACGGAAGATGCGATACCCATTCATATCCTTCCATCACCTTATGATCAAAGGACCTGATGACAATACATGGTGTATGTGTAATCGCACAAAAGATCATGCCATGTAACCGGTCTGTCACGACGACTTGCGCCTGTCTTAACTGCGTCCACAAAGTGGATAATTCCTCTAAACGAGTCGTTCGATCCACTCGTTTTCCAATTGTCGTTGTGATAAACCCCACTTGATCATACGTGTCTTTGATATGCTGCTGTAATTGCTTTCGCTTCTCTTGGGTGAGATAGGCTTCCTTATCCTCACGCAGACAAAGCAGCACACCTTCACGTGCTTGCTTGTTCGATGATTCATCTAATGTCAGGACCATATCAGGCTGTTTCCATACCTCTTTATCAGGGAAATGCTGCTTCATCCATTCATAGGTGGTTTGATCTCTTGCCATCAGAAGGAGCCTTGGGTGTTGTTGATACGTTCGAATAGCGCGGCGTTCTTCTCTTTTCCCTCTTTTCGTTTCTGTAAAATGAACAGTAGCGGGAAGCTGAATCACAGGATAGGACTTGAAGGCGGTCATGATAAATTGTCTCGTCCATTCTTCATAGCGGTATAAATCCCCCATATTGCCCCCGCCGATAATGCAGACGATATCTTCAGGATGCCTCGCTTGCTTCAGCGGGCGTGCGAGACGATACAACTCCTGCATATCCACTTCAATGATGTGATAGTCTGGAAAATACTTTTGTAAAAAGCAGTAGCTCGCATAAGCAATGGCATGATCACCTAAATTGTCATGTGCGGGCAGCAAAGTGAGAATGATTTTCTTCTGATGGCTTAGCTCTGGGAGCCTTTGGCGGCTCAGTCTATACTCAAGCGGATACTTGACCTTTAAGAGCAACCACTCTGCGGCATGTGCTTTTAATTGCTGCAATGTCAACCCCATCACCCCGATTTTCTCGTTTGATATTCTATCCATTTTTGATAGCTTGAAGCAGCCGCAGAAAGCGGATAAATCCACTGCAGTTTCGCCAGGAATAAGATCATTCGCTTTCGCACAGTCAGCTTCGATGCCTCCACGTGCTTCACAGCATGCTGAAACGCCTCGTGTGTCACCATTTCCCGCATATGATCAAGCTTTTCTTGAAATGAAAGCGAATTTTGGCTCTTCCATTCATTGAGCATACAATGAAGCGTATGATTGACCATAAAAACATGAAAAGCCTTCTCATATGGTGTCAGCTCGTCATGCTCTTTTAAAAACAAGCGCTGCGTGTCATAAAATGCCAGTCCATGGTGAAAATATTGCTTTTGATACCGCTGTACAATGGATGATCGATGAACCCGGTAATAATAAAGCGGTTCATGAACAAAGGCCATGACACGTGATAAAGAAAAGCAGCGCAGCGTGACATACTGATCTTCAATATTCTCAAGCTCACCTCTCAGCGGAAAACGGATCTGATGTTCTTCGATAAAAGCACGCCGATACAGCTTATTCCATGAGAATCCAGTGATGTCTCCATGTAATAACGATTCTATTAAGCTGGCCCTCTCTGCTTTTTGATGGGCTAAAAGCGTCGTCGGTATGGTTCTGTTTGACTGCTCAAATTGAATCCAATATTCACTGACAACAAGATCTGCCCCGGTCATTTCGGCTTTTTCATACAAGGCTTCACAATAATGAGGAGCGAGCATATCATCTGAATCAATAAACGCGAGATACGTTCCTTTTGCTTCTTCTATGCCTCGGTTTCTCACTGCTCCTAGCCCTTGGTTCGCTTGGTGAATCACCCGAAATCGCTCATCACGCGCAGCAAACGCTTCAAGCAATTCCCCGCTATGATCCGTCGAGCCATCATTGATGAGAATGACCTCTATATTTGAAAAGCTTTGGTCTGCAATTGATTGGAGGCATTGCTCCACATATTGACTTGTATTATAGACTGCGACCAATAGACTGATAGCTGGCATTACCTTATGCCCCACCTTTCTTCAAATCTACTTTGTAAAAATCGTTCGATACGGTAAAACGGAAGAATCAAACGGCATTAGCATAATGCTGTACAAAATATAGCAAACGGCAATCCCAACATACATAAAGAAATTGGACCGCTGATCAAAAATGCGTGTGAAATATGGCAGTAAAATGAGCTGATACAGACCAAAGTAAATATGAAATCTTGCGTAAATGACATCCTTTGTTGCAAGGATGCCAAACAAGAATCCAAGCAAGCAAAAATTCACAATATAATCACTCTCCGGCGTCAGCTCACGAAGTCGTTTTCGATAAAAGAAAGCAAGCAAAAGCGGCAGAATCAGCACACCAATTTTCGTCACATTCATTCCATTTGTATTCGTTGTCAGCCATTCCTCGTAATGGCCGTAAGAGCTCCCTTGCAGCATCACAACAAATACTGAAACAAAGCGGTCATAAAGAGCCGTTAAACCTAAAAAAATCATACATAAAACAAGCATCATCCATGACCATGCCTTTGTTCTGACGATAAAATAAACGGGGATCATCATAAGTGCCGATGAATGAAACAACGAACACACAAGTACAAGCGGAAAATACAATTTCCACTCACCATTGATGACAAACCTGATGGCATAAAAAAGAATCGCCGCCACCATATACTGACGCATACCATTAAACGAAGCATAATAATGAAATGTGCCAAGGAAAAGCAGCATACTAAGCTCAAAGGGCCGTCCATATTGCATGAGCGTCTTGATGATAAAAAAATAAGTGATGCCCCCAACTGTGATATACATGATTTGCGGCTCATGTGAAAGCTGATTAAGCATCCATAAGATCAGCGTAAACCCCGGATCGGTTGCAGCCTTGTCTACGCCAAACCCAAATATATGCCAAGGCTTTTCATAATGAACGGCGTACTCATACATCTGCCCATAGGTCACAAAATCGGTTCCTACTTTGTACCTTATACCCGCTACAATACAAAGAAATAAAAACGGAAAAAACACCAGAAGCTTGTTTGGCCGCCAACCGCTTTGTATGGTATCATCACGCCTGCCATAAAATGCAGCAAAGCTCGACCATAAATAGACCATGATCATGTTCACCAAATAAACCGCCATCTGCCAATCCTTCCTTACAATCCATAGACATTCATCACACGAGTGATGTTCTGTTTCACATCAAATCCTCTTTGGCCAAGCTGAGAGGTAATGGTTTCTTGAAGAGGAGGTTCTTCGTGATACGCTTCAAGAATTGCTTTCATCCACTCATGTGCTGAATCGCGCAGTGATTGCCGTTTCACGAGCCCGCAGCCTAGATCGACTTCCTTTGTAATATGATCTGAGATCACACAAGGCAATCCAGATGCCTGCGCTTCCACTAATACGAGCGGGAGACCTTCAAACAAAGAAGGCATCACAAACACATCAAATGCTTTCATGTACTCCGGGACCTCCGATACAACACCCGTAAACACAATGTCTTCCGTTACCCCTGCTTTTTCCGCATACGATTCGACGACTTGTCTGAGCGGTCCATCCCCAACAAGAACAAGCTGAAATGAAACCCCTTGTTTCTTTAGAGTCTGCGCCAGTTCAATGAAAAAAACATGATTTTTTTGCTCATGAAATCGTCCAATATGACCAATCACCAGTTTCTTTTCGTCAAGATGGAGGTGTTTTTTCATCCCCACCTTTGCCTCTGGTTTCAACTGAAAAAAAAGGTCTAAATCAATTCCATTTGGTAAAATCACCACTCGCCGTTTTTGCATCTTCTTCTGTCCAAATAAAAAAACACCGGCATCTTCGCCGCAGGCAGCAAGCTGGGTAGAACATGCAAAGGTCAGCTGTCGAAAACCTTTGAACATCAAGTGATCAATCCAGCTTGGCGACTGTTTCCAAGCCGTATTATGTGAATGGCAAATGCGCACCTTCACACCTGCCAGTTTCGCAGCAAGGGCAGAAAAGCCAGTTTGAAAGTCCGTATGTGCATGCACCGCCTGATAAGGGCCGGTCTGCTTGATCGTCTTCGTCAACGTGTTCACAAAAGCCAAAGGAGAGGACGCTCCAATACTCGGGACATAAAAGATTCGTCCCCCAAGCTGACGAATTTCCTCATCATAATCGCAGTCGTCCTTGCGGTGGGTGATGAAATCGAATTGAAGAACATTCCTGTCGAGTGCACGATAGATATTCATGATCATCGTTTCTGCACCGCCTCTATTCATTCCGCCCACAACGTGCAGTACACGCTTTGGCTCACTCATCTCGGATCGTCCTCCTTTTCAACATCGACACCTCAAGCTTTCGCTGATGATAAAACCTCATGATCTTTGGTGACATACAGGCACGAACCACTGGCTTAAGAGCAAATAGATAATCAAACGGTGACAATTTTAATTGCCAGCATGCTTTTAAAACGAGCCAGGCATTATCCATAGAATATCGAAATTTTCGGCGCTGAAAGGCCGCTTCATCCTCTCTCACCATGTATAAGGGCTCCTGCAAATTAAAGCCTTTCCTCCCAGCAGCAAAAAAGCGAATCCAAAGATCGATATCTTCCATTCGCCTTGTTGTTTTCACAGAACGATATCCATTTAAAGCCTTGTAGGCTGAGGCCCTCATCATAATCGTCCCATGACAAAAAGGTGTTCCTCTTGCCAGCACCTTTCGATCAGGCTCTGAGGCAAGGGCACGAACACCCTTTGTTCCCGACTCGTCAAAAACTGTCATCGCCGTACCGGCCACATCATATTCAGGATGTGTATCGAGGAAATCAACCTGTTTTTCTAAACGAACAGGCACTGATACATCGTCGCCATCCTGCCTTGCAATGAGTTCTCCCGTCGCTTCAGTGAGACAGCGATTTAAACTGGCCGCAAGTCTTTGGTTCTGTTCATTTCGAATGAGGCGAATTCTTTCAGGATCTCTTTTTGTATAAGGAAGCACTTTTTCATAGGTGCCATCTGTTGATGCGTCATCACATATGATGAGCTCCCAGTTTTCATAGGTTTGATGAAGAATGGATTCAATGCTTTCTTCTACTGTCTCTTGGCAATTGTAGACGCCCATGATGATAGATACCTTCGGCTTACGCATGCTCACATCACCTTCTCTACTTGATCCATATAGGCTGTATAAATCTCTTCCATGGCACTTACCGTCTGCTCCTGTGCAAATGCGTGAGCCATGGAGCGTCCCGCTTTTCCCATAAGGGACAGCTGGTCCTTTTTATGATAAAGCTGCTGTAAATAACCAGCTAAAACATCTACATCCTGCGGTTTGATCAAAAAGCCATTCACCCCATGTTTGACTAGCTCACAGTGACCTCTATTTTCAGTGGCAATGACCGGCTTCTCAGCAGACATCGCTTCAAGAAGATTCATGCCGAGCCCTTCTCTTAGGCTGGTTGACACACATACATCACTCATGTGCATCCATTCCTCGATTTTTTGACAAAACCCAGCAAAATAAACATGCGGCTCAAGATTCAACTGCCGAACCAGCTTTTCATAGAACGGCCGGCTTGTCCCCTCTCCCGCAAACACAATCTTTACATTTGGTATATGCCCGTAAACTTGAGCACACGCTTTGATGAGCATCCCTTGATTTTTATTGTCATTTAATTCGCCAGCACACAGCACGATAAAATCTTGCGGGGTAAAGCCATATGCTGTTCGAAGGCGCTGCTTTTCTTTATCATCAACTGGTGCAAACCGCTTCATATCCACACCCATGCCGGGAACATAATGCACAGATACTTTCTCTTTTGACAGGCGATCGGCTCTTTTATAGTCTTCTCCATTAATGGTGATGAGCGCATCTGTATATGGAACGAGCCATCTTTCAATCGGATAATAAAACAGCCAGTTTTGAAGCGGAGCCCCCTTCCAAAAGTGAAAACCATGCGCCGTGTAAAGAACCTTCGTCCCTTTTTTGCGTGTACCTTTGGCAGCCAGCCTGCCAATGACACTTCCCATCGGCGTGTGACAATGAATGAAATGGTAATGCTCTTTCTCAAGCAGCTTTTTCAGCTCCACATAAGCAAGCCGGTTGCGCAAATGAAAAGGAGAGCGCTGAATCGGAATGGAATGCGCCTGATCCACGTGCGGCAGCTCCAGCTGGCCATTTGCCGCTGTATGCACTTCCCATCCTTGTTCCTGAAACCACCGAAAATACGGGAGATGGAATGCCTTAAAATGATAATCAACCGTTGCGCAAAACAAGACTTTTTTCTTCATTAGCAAGCGTCTCCTCCTCTCTTTGCACCGGTTCAGTCAACAAATCATGCGACTCAATGGCTGCAAATAATGCTTGTCTTAATTGATCTTCACTCATCATGTCAAATTCGTGAATAAAGCGGTTTAGCACATATGGGTCCCCATCCAGCGCATGGCCGATGTGGATTTTGGGGAAGATTTGCTTCTGTGCTTTTTCATGGTGGTTGAGTAACTCCTCGTACATTTTCTCTCCGGGACGAATGCCCGTAAACGTGATTGGAATTTGGTCTGTGGTGTAGCCTGAGAGGTGAATGAGGTTTTCTGCGAGATCGACAATTTTGACTGGCTCCCCCATATCTAAAACAAAGATCTGTCTGCCTTCTGCTAATGCACCTGCTTGGATGACTAGCCGTGATGCTTCCGGTATCGTCATAAAATATCTTGTCATAGCTGGGTGCGTGACTGTCACCGGCCCGCCTTTTTCAATTTGTTTTTTAAAGATCGGAATGACGCTCCCCCTGCTTCCGAGTACATTCCCAAATCGTACAGCCACGAATTTCGTGTTACTGCTTGCCCCCATTTGCATGATCAGCATTTCAGCAAACCGCTTTGTCGCTCCCATCACATTGGCAGGATTGACCGCTTTGTCTGAGGAAATGAGGACGAATGTTTCAACTCCGTGCTCATGTGCGGCTTCTGCGACATTTTTGGTTCCAATAATATTATTTTTCACCGCTTCTTTCGGACTGATTTCCATGAGCGGGACATGTTTATGTGCCGCAGCATGATAGATCATATCCGGCTGAAAATGACCCATGATTTCACTCATTTTCTGTTTATCTTGAATATCCGCAATTTGCGGATAGAGGCTGATGCTGTCTCCATATAATTCTTTCAGCTCAAGTAAAATAGAATGAATGCTAAATTCTCCATGTCCCACAAGCACAATGGCCCGAGGGGCAAACACACAAATTTGACGACAGATTTCTGATCCAATGGACCCACCTGCTCCTGTCACCATGATCGTTTTCCCCTTTAAATGTACAGATAGGCGGCTTGTATCTAATTGAATCGGCTCTCTTCCTAGCAAATCCTCTGGCTGTACATCCCGCAGCTGGTTCAGCGCATGGGTTCCTTTTAAGATCTGCTCCATTTCCGGCATAATCTGTGTTTTGACTCCAGTCGCTACACATTCCTTATAAAGCCCCTTTAAGGTGTGACTGCTTTTAGATGGAATGGCGATGATGATTTTTTGAATATCCATCATCACAACAGCTCTTTGAATATGTTCTTTCCCCCCAAGAACGGGCAGTCCCATGATTTCAAGCCTATGCTTTGTCTTGTCATCATCAATAAAAGCGACAGGCTCAATACGTACATCACTCGACTGTTGAAGCTGACGAACGATCATGGTCCCGGCTGATCCGGCGCCAACGATTAGTGCCCGCTCCTTTTCTTCCTGCAGCCGCTTTGCCCCATCATGAAATAGCCTGGATGCCATACGAGATGCTCCGATGAATAAAACATGGAAAAGCCAGACAATGAATAAAAACCGAAATGGCCATGTCTGCACAAAGAGGTACAGCACCGTCATTGAAAATAAAAAAGAGCACACAAAGGTCTTCATTAAAGAAAATAACTCCCTTACCCCTGTATATGCCCATACTTGTTTGTACACGTGAAAAATATACGAAAACAAATGGTGCCCAATGAGCAGACTAAGCGAAGAAATGACGAGCATTTCAAATGTATATACGGTTAACGCCGCCTCTTGGACAAATTGAAAGCCAAAAAAGACAGCAACTAAAATGAGATATGAATCTAGTGCTACGATGATTGATAATCTTTGGGCGTAAGTCAACGCTCCTCCCCCTTTTTAAAACATCACTATTCTTACGTACAATGGGCATCAAACCCGTCCTCACATCCCACTACCGATGACGAGCATCTAAGGCATAAGACATGCCCACAGCAGGATCGAGTGCCTCCGTTGTTAAAGATTAGGAGACATCACCTATCAATCTCTTTAATACATATAGTGCCTTCCCTTTTTCACTTTCTTTCCATTTAGCATCGCCCCAAGCAGTTTCCCTGTTGTTCCGTCTAATACTTCTTTTGCTTTTTTCACAGCGGCGATCTTTGTTTTACCGCTTAATACAACAAGAATACTTCCATCTGTCCGGTTCGCTAATATTTTGGCATCGGCTACAGGCAGAAGCGGCGTGGAATCAACGATCACCATGTCATACTGCTGCTCAATCTCATAAAATAGTTGCTTCATCACAGAGGAAGAAAGCAGTTCAGCTGGATTCGGCGGAATCGTCCCACTCGGAAGCAGCTCTAAATGCTCAATCGGAGTAGGCAAAATGGCTTCCTCCAAACTGCAATTATTTAATAGCACATTGGTCAATCCGGTGTGCGGGCTTAGATCAAAATATTCATGAATGGCTGGTTTACGTAAATCAGCATCCATGAGCAAAACCCGTTTTTTCTGCTGTGCAAAAACAGCTGCTAAGTTTGCAGCCGTAAATGATTTCCCTTCCTTCGGCAAGGAGGATGTCACCAATATCGACTTCAATCGGGTCTGAATGGATGTGAATTCGATGTTCGTTCGGATCGTTCGGAATTGTTCCGCAATGACAGAGTGAGGATTTAATACAGAAATACAGGATAAATCTCTCTTTTCTCGTTTTTTCCTCTTAAAAATCAATGTTCTGTCCTCCCGTTATGACGGACTGCTTGTCTTTTTTTGCCCTCCTGTCTGCTTGCATCTGATAGACACTGCCGAGCGACGGCAATCCGACCTCTTCTCTTATTTGATGTGTTCGTTTGACCGTATCATCGAGTAGATTCATTAAGAAAATGAGTGTCATTCCCCCTAATAAAGAGGCGCCTAGTGCCAAAACGATATGAACAAATTTACGTGAATTCACGAGAATCGTGTTGGACAGCTTGGCTTCAGACAAAACATTAATGCGATCCATATTCATGGTCTTTTTAATTTCTTCTTGCAGCACCTTTGTTGCCGTATTTGCAATCGCTACTGCCTTGGCGCGGTCCTCATCTTGTACAGAAATATTTATGACCTCAGACTCATTTTCTGTACTTGTGGCAATTTTGTGTTTTAATCCTTCAGCCGATTCTGTGAGATTGAGTGTTTCTTTTACTTTTTCAATGACGATTGGACTTTTTAATAGGACTTGAAAGGTACGTGTATATTGAAGGTTCATCTGAATATCGTTTAAATTCGCTTGTGCGTCACTGCTTCGTTTATGAACAAGAATTTGAGTTGTTGCCTGATATACAGGAGTCGAGACATAGAACTGATAGTAGGCTGAAATGCCCGTTACGATCAGGACAATCAGGATCAGAAGGGCCGTTTTCTCTTTAATGACAGAAAACAGCTGCTTAAAACCTATATTCTCATTCATAGATACCTCCCGATTTCATCATAAAAAGGTTATATATGGTTTCTTTTTGTTAATGATTGGATTATAAAAGATAATACCCGCAAAGAAAAATGTCATAATAGGTCTTATAGTTCTTTTTAAAGAACGAAATCGTTCGTTTTCTTTTGTTTACTTCCTGTTTCTTACGTTTTTGAATTTTATAAAGAACAATTTATTTCTTATAATGAACGAAAAGGTCGCAGAACTATTCGCCAGGGAGAAGGGAGATCATAAATCGAATGATAGGAAAGGTGATACGCATTTACCGAAAGAGGAAAGGATACTCGATCCATCAGCTAGCTGAAGATGCCCATGTCTCTAAATCGTATTTGAGTAAAATTGAGCGTGGTGTCCACCAGAATCCATCTGTGCAGTTTTTAAAAAAGGTATCCTCTTCACTAGACATTGATTTACAAGAGCTGTTTGATGCAGAGACAATGATGTTTCATGACTTTGAGGGTGGTGAACAGGAATGGCGGGAGCATATCGTGCATGCCGTCCAATCCGGCATGCCTAAAGAAGATCTGTATCAGCTGCTCCAAACCTTTCGAAAGGAGCAGGAAGAAAAGACATTACATGTTATCCATAGAAAGCTGACCGATTCGAATATCTCAGAATGGAAGCGTCTCATGAGTGAAGCAAAAGCTATCGGCCTAACCATCGAAGAAGTGAAAGCGTTTCTAACGAATATGGGAGAATACCGGGCGTAAGCCTTTGAGAAAGGACCAATTTGCGGGGAGAGGCGTTTGATGCCTCGATGAAATAGAGCCTTTTTTCATGAAAAGGCTCTTAGATTGTTGACAAAGGGCTAAAATGATCTTTATTTTAGCCCTTTGTCTTCTTTTCAGCGTGACATGAAAACCTTTGCAGTCTAGGAAGGACGAGTACCGGCGCGGAGCGAATTTAAGATTCGTGAGCACCGGCACGCAGGACTGACAAAGAATGCGAGGGTTTGTCTACACGCTGAGAGCCTTTTTTCATGAAAAGGCTCTGTTTTCTCTTATTCTTCTTTTTTCGTTCGGGCTTTTTTCGTAATGTCATTGTTTTTCCAATAGGCCCATAGTGATGTCACTCCTAGAAAGGCTAACGAAATGAATTGCTGCACGCCTTCTTCATCAATCGGAATCGGGCTTTTTCCAGCTGCGGTGAGAGAACTGTTCACAAGCGCCAATAAAAGCAACACAAGCCTTGTAATCGTACCTGCACTAATTTTTTGAACCTTCAACTATATACCCTCCCTTTTCCCTTCACGCGGGCGGTACTGCTCGTTCCCTCTCATATGTATGCAAGAAACGAATGAATAGAAGAAAGGATCAAAAAAAGACATCATTCTTATGTGTAGAATGATGTCTTAGATTGTTGACAAAGGGCTAAAATGACTTTATTTTAGTCCTTTGTCTTCTTTTCAGCGTGACCTGAAAACCTTTGCAGTCTAGGAAGGACGAGTACCGGCGCGGAGCGAATTTGACATTCGTGAGCACCGGCACGCAGGACTGACAAAGAATGCGAGGGTTTGTCTACACGCTGAGACATCATTCCTATGTGTGGAATGATGTCTTGATTCATATGCTTCTTATTTAGAAAACATCTCTTTTACTTCATCCATTGCCATTTTATTTCCTAGTGCTGAGTAATCGAGCCATGGCTGATCTGCAATTGGATACACCTGGTTTTTCTTCACGGCTTTTAGGCCTTTCCAAATCGGAGTCTGTTCTAACTGTTTGAATGCCTGCTGCGCCTTGTCATCACGGTTAACGACGACGAAAATAGCATCTGCATCAAAGTCAGGAAGAACCTCTTGGGAAATCACTTCAAAAGGTCGTTTGCTGTTCAGTTTTTTCACACCATTTGCAGGGGTCAGTCCTAAATCTTCGTATAAAATAGGGCCCATCGGACGCTTCATACTAAATACTCGAAGCTCTTTTGCTGTTACACGAATCGCCATCACTTTTCCATGTCCAATCTTTTTCTGGATAAGTGCTTTGACTTCTTTTGCTTCTTGATTGTAGTCCTTGATATATTGATCCGCTTCTTTTTCCTTATTGACGAGCTTGCCGATTTTTTTCAAATGATCACGCCATGTGCCATCATTTAAATGAAACACTTCTGTTTTGGCAATCTTCTTGTATTTCGATAAGTCTTGACCAGCCAGCTCTTCATCAACATAGATGACATCTGGTTTTAAAGCAAGCAGGGACTCCATATCTGGATCAGCTGCAATGCCAAGCTTTTTCGTATGGCTCAGCTGTTTTTTCGCATGTGGAAGGAAATCTTTTAAGTCTCCCCCTACGACAGAGCCCGCAGGCTTGATTCCAAGTGCTAATAAGTCATTTGTTAAATGAATGGACAAGGAAGCGATCTTAGGTGTTCCGTTATCATCTTGATTTGTCGTATTCTTTGTTTCCTGTTGACCGCAAGCGGCAAGAATCAAGAAACAAAGCGTTAAAGCAAAAACAAGTAATTTTTTCATGATGAGTTCCTCTTTCTTATTTTGTTTTTGTTAATAAATATAGAAAATAAGGGGCTCCGATAAAAGCCACAACCACACCCGCAGGGATGGCATTTGGGGCAAATATGGACCGTCCAATTGTATCGGCACTAACCAAAATCAAAAGGCCAAGTAAGGCACTAACCGGTAAAAAATATTGGTGCAGTGACCCGGCAAGCCGTCTCGCCAAATGAGGCGCAACAAGTCCAATAAAACCAATACCACCTGTCATTGACACACTTGCACTAGCTAGGCCAACCGCTAAAGTGAGCAGCAAAAGGCGTTTTCGCTGCACACGTACACCTACACTTGAGGCGACAGCATCTCCTAACGTTAATGCATTAAGTGTGCTTGACTGCATCAGCGTAAGCGGCACAAGGCAGACAATCCAAGGCAGGAGCGCAAGCACATGAATCCAGTCTCTTCCCCATACGTTGCCGACGAGCCACCTTGAAGCAAATGTGTATGTATCTTCATCAAGCTTCAATGACAAATATAAGGTCAATGCACTAAACCCTGCAGCAACAGCAATTCCTACAAGGATCAGCCGGATAGGAACCAGTCCTTCATGCCTGTCATAGGCAAGGAGCACGATGATGGCCGCCGCAAGGAGTCCTCCGCCAAATGTAAAGAGCGGGATGAGTAAAGATGGGTGACCTTCTAGTGCGTGAAAATACGTAACAAACAGAATTAAGCCAAATGCGGCTCCTGCATTCAGTCCAATAATTCCGGGATCGGCCAGTGGATTGCGGGATAAATTCTGCAAGATGCCACCTGCGACACCTAGTCCAATTCCAGCTAATATCGTCACGACGATACGAGGCAGACGATAGTCAAACAGCACCGTCTCACTTTGAAAATCCCCAAAGCCAAATAACGTTTTAACGACAACGACGGGACTAAGTTTCAGCGTGCCGGTATTTAAACTATACAGCACCACAGCTGCACTCAGGCAAAGCAGAACCGCTGTCACGACAAGAGCTCGCTGCTTCTCTCTCATGACAAGTTCCTCCCTTCTTTTCTGGCAATATATAAGAAGAAAGGAACACCGACAAGTGCTACCATGACGCCAATGGCAAGCTCTCTTGGCGGATTCACTGTACGGCTGGCCAGGTCAGCACAGACGAGCAGCACTGCGCCTAAAATCGCTGACATTGGAATGACGAAGCGATAGTTGATCCCAACCAGCTTTCGTGCAATATGTGGAATCACAAGCCCGACAAACCCAATGGACCCAACCGCTGATACAGACACGCCTGCCAGCAAGACAGCGGCTGCCATTCCTAGTATTCGCACTCGCCTGATTTTCACCCCTAAATTAGCGGCTACATCTTCACCGAGCGATAGTAACGAAAGTGACCGCCCTAATAACATCGCCCATCCGATAACAATGAGAATGACTGGAGCAAGGATCGTCAGCTGCGGCCATTTCACACCAGCCACACCCCCTGCGTACCAAAAAGCCAGATCCTGACTGAGATCAAAATAAATGGCGATACCAGAGCTGAGCGCATGAAGCAATGCAGCCACAACGGCTCCTGCAATCGTCAGCCGAAGCGGGGTCAGCATACCACCAGCTGCCCCAATGGCAAAGATCAGAAGCGTACTAAGCACAGCACCAAAAAAAGAAAAAAACATCAGTGCTGAATATGGTATTCCTGGAAAAAAAGCAAAACAGAGAGCGACAACAAACATCGCACCGCCGTTAATGCCCAATATTCCAGCATCCGCCAGCGGATTTCTCGTGATGCCTTGCATGAGAGCACCTGCGACAGCAAACGCCGCTCCAACAAGTGCTGCCCCTAGAACACGCGGGAGCCTTAATTCATGGATGATCTGCTGCTCTGTCACATCTGACTGATAGTCGAACACAGCTGTCCAGACCGTTTGCAAAGACAATGTCTTGGCACCGTATGAAACAGCCAAAAACATAGCAGCCACCAAACCAATGACTGCGAGAAAAAATAATAAAAAGAACAGAATAGGTGATGAGCGTTTGTGTTGAGGGGTTCGCTGATTCTGCAAAATCGGTGTCATCCTTTTCTTCATTTAAAATCAGTTTTGAAAATGAGAATCATAATCATCAAAATTATAGCCGTAAGCCTATGAAAAAGCAATGTACAGCTTATTTTTTAATGATTGAAGATATGTTGCTTTAGCAGTCATGCGCCACGATGTTTTTCAATCTGAAAGACCTATCATTTTTTCTGATAGTTTAATAGGAAATAAGTTGACATTCCACATGAACATCCCCTAAAATTACAAAAGTGAGTCAATTGTTATAGAAATATTACAAACAGATGTCAAACGAATAAAGAATGACCCGTCATGAGAGGAGAATTGAAAGTTGTGTCAGTAAAGGGAAAATGGAGTATCATCCTATTTGCGCTTGCCATCGTCATTGGAGCAGTTGCTTTCTTTCAAAATCAGCAAGCAAGCGGTACAGAAAAGAAAAATGTGAAGCAGGATACGAATTATAAAAATGTCGAAATTGTGACCCTTGTAAATGACGGGAAATTTATGAGATATGCAGTCAACTATCCTCTTTTTCATCAAAAAAAGCTAGATGACAAGATTCAAAGCTATGCAAATTCAGCATTAGAGCATTTCAAGAAGACATTCAGTGAAGCAAAGGACGTCGATGAAAACAAACGATTTGAATTGAATATTGATTATGACATGGTGCACTATGCGAAACAATCTGCTGCCATTCATTTTACGACCTATACTTATACAGGGCAGCAAAATGGGACCACTCATCATGTAACGATCAATTTCGATTTTCAGAAAAAAGACTTTCTTAACACAAAAGATTTATTTCAGCCAAAAAAGGACTATTTGAAAAAATTATCCTATATTACATACTTGGAGCTAAAAAAGGATAAAACCTTATCTAAGAATCTATCTCTCCTTCAAAAAGGAACTGCCCCTACTGATCAAAACTTCAGTCAATTTGCCTTGAAAGAGAACTATGTGGAGTTTTATTTCCCAGCTTCCCAAGTAGCCGCAAAAGATCTAGGACCGCAAACGCTCGCGATCAAAAAGACGCTGCTAAAAGACATATTGAAGCCGGAATATATGAATAAGATCAAAAATCAGAATGAAATCAAAGAACCGAATCCAAAAAGAAAAGCCGTGAAGCTGCCGCAAAAGTCAAAGCTTGATCCCAATCAAAAAGCCATCGCACTCACATTTGATGATGGCCCAAATCCTGCAACAACTTCAAAAATCTTAGAAGCACTGAAGAAAAATAAAGGACACGCTACCTTTTTCGTCTTAGGCAGCAGGGTGCAATATTATCCTTTGATGCTTGCCGACATTTTAAAAGGCGGAAATGAGATCGGAAACCATTCTTATAACCATCCTTTGTTAACAAGGCTGCCTCTAAAGCAAGCGGTGAAACAAGTGAAAGATACGCAGCAGATGATTGAGAAAGCCAGCGGTTATACACCTACACACTTTAGACCGCCATATGGTGGAACAAACCTTCATATCAATCGGGCGATTGATATGAAGGTTTCTTTATGGGACGTTGACCCTGAAGACTGGAAAATTCGTAACAGCCAGCAGATCACAAGCCATGTTCTCTCACATGCAGCAGATGGCCGAACTGTGCTCATGCACGATATTTATGACAGCTCCGCTCGAGCAGCAGTGAACATCATCCATGAACTCACGAAACAGGGCTACCAGCTTGTCACAGTCAATGAACTTGAACAATTAAAAAAAGAACGAAACGAAAAGGCCCCTGTGAAGTAAACACAAGGGCTTCTTTTATGACTCTAACGACTTCTTTCTTTTCAACAAGGCTTGAAATGTCTCATCCAGCTCCAGAGAAGGCTCTATACTTAAACGGCTGAGCACGTCAGACAGCTGCATACCTATGATCAAAAGCTCATCTTCTTTCCTTGTAGCAGCTGGCTTTTCTTCCTTTTGTTGATATTCTTCATATGTGCTGAAATGGCAGGAGCGAGTCCAGCAGCTTGAGCGTAAATGGGTGGGACGCTTCATATAGTTCGTCCGTTTTACAATCTTCCACCACGGTTCCTTCATGTAAAAAAAGAAGCCGATCACATAGATAAACTGCTGCTTCTATATCATGGGTAATCATAAGGATGGTCATGTCTAATTCTTGTTTTAACGTTTCGAGCAGCTCCAATATTTGCACCTGAACAGACACATCTAGTGAGCTCAGCACTTCATCTAGTATGAGAATGGACGGATTCGTTGATACTGCTCTTGCTATGCAAACTCGCTGCAGCTGACCGCCGCTTAACTGATGAGCATATTGATTCAGCAATGACGAAGGCAGTCTGACTTGTTCAAGCAGCGATAATACCTTCTGATCCACATTCTTTCCCTGCTGTAACAATCGCATAGGTTCAGCAATGATCTCTTTCACCGTAAAAGCTGGATGAACAGAAGATAGATAATCTTGAAATACCACACTCATTTTTCCTCGGTTCACCTTCCGCCATGTATGTGCCTGCCTTCCGTCAACCTGTATCTCGCCGCCATCTTTCTTTTCTAAACCGAGCAGGATACGTGCTAAAGTACTTTTGCCACTACCGCTCTCTCCCACTACCCCAACACATTGTCCTTTTTCAATTTGAAATGAGACGTTTGAGATTCGTGCTTTTGCTTTCTTCTGATGAGAAAAAAAACCCTTCGTCTCCCCATTTTTTTGTAATTGATGAACTGTGATTAACATGGGGCTGCCTCCATTCTGTTTTGCTGCCTCAATGCTTCAAGGGGCTTAGATAAACGGAGTCTCGTCTCTAGTAAATGCTTTGTTTGGGGATGTTGCGGTGATGTGAATATCTTCGCAGCTGAGCCATGCTCAAGCATCACTCCTTGATGCATCACTAGCAACTCGTCTGCGATCGCCTGAACGACGCCTAAATCATGCGAAATGACGATCAAGGCGGCACCTGTTTCTTCTTTCATCCGCTGTAATTGCATGATGACTTCACGCCGATTGTATGCATCAAGCGACGCAGTTGGCTCATCGGCAATGATCACATCAGGAGAAAGCATCATCGTAATGGCAATCATGACACGCTGAAGCATACCACCAGACAGTTCATAAGGATATGTTTTCATCAATTGATATGGATTTTTTAAATGGACACTTTCCAGTCCAGCGATGGCATGTAATTCCCCTTCTTTCCCACGCAAACCCAAATGCTGATGAAACGTTTCAATCATTTGATGTCCAATCGTTTCAATCGGGTTAAATGCATTCATGGCATCTTGTGAGATGAAGCCTATTCGTTTCCCTCTCCATCCCTTTACCGTCTGAGTTGTCAATTTCTCACCGTCAAAGATGATCTCTCCATCCACCTTTAGCGAAGGAGAGATCAGGCCAATTAACGTTTTTGCAATGGTTGATTTTCCGCTTCCACTTTCACCGATTACGGCTAAACAGCGTTGTCGATGTAAGGAAAACGTGATATTCGCTACCAAATGGCTTTGCTGTACTGGATCATGTACGGACAGTCTTTTTACGTCGATAAAAGGCAAATCGTCTCCCCCCTTTTTTGCTGATAGGATGCATGGCTGGGTTCATGGTCTGCTGAAGGCTGTCTCCTAAAAAATTCAAGGCCATGACCACAAATAAAATCGCCATTCCAGGTGCCAGCATATGACCCGGGTGTGTGACCATCACATTCTTCGCCTCATTCAGCATCATGCCCCACTCCGGTGTAGGTGCACTCACACCCAATCCAAGGAAGGACAGGGCGGAAATATTTAAAATGACCCACCCGGCATCGAGTGTAGCAAAGACAGCGATTTCTCCTGAAATGCGAGGCAATAAATGTTTTCGAAGAATGTAAAAGGATGAACCTCCGGATACTTTTACAAACTGGACCGATGGTTCATTTGTATATTGAAGGACTGACGACCGGATCATCCTCGTATACCACGCCCATTTCGCAAGGACATTGGCCAAAATAATATTGACAAGCCCTGGTCCCATGATCCCCACAACGGCCAAAATCATCACCTCAGCAGGAAATGACAGGATGACATCACATAGTCTCATTAAAACGCCATCCACCTTTCCTCTAAAAAGACCAGCCATGAGTCCAAGTATAGTTCCAATGAGCATTGTGATACACATCGTGAAAACAGCCGCAAGCATTGTTGTCCGAATCCCAAATAGCAGACGCGATAGCACACACCTCCCCAAGTGATCCGTACCGAGCGGGTATGTGAGGCTTGCCTTAGCATATTTGTCTAAAACATTCGTGTCAGCCGGGTCATGTGGAGCGAGCATCGGTGCAAACAGCCCAGCTAATGCGATAAGTGCTAAGATCCAGATAGACAGCACAGCCATTCGATCTTTTCTTAACTGATCCCACCCTCTCATGATGTCTTATACCTCCTTTTTCAGTTGCGGGTTCATGATCATTTGCATGATATCAGCCATGAGATTGCAAACAACAAACAAGAACCCCATCACAAATAAATAGGCTTGAATAATCGGGAAATCAGCTTGAAAAATAGCTTCCACACACAATCGACCAACCCCGGGCCAAGCAAACAGGTTTTCTATAATGACGGTTCCTGCAATGAGTTTTGGTATCGACATCCCAAGTGCTGTAATCGCGAGCTGAAGGGCATGCCTCAAAACTTTCAATTGGATGGTTCGTTCCTTTAAACCGCGAGCTCTTGCATAAAACACAAAGGGCTCTTGATGAAACTTTAGAATTTGATTTCGAATCAGTCTGACATAGGTTGATATGTAGCCAAGTGATAGAGTAATAGCAGGTAGAAAAATGGATTTGATTCCTTCCATTCCACTCGTATTGACCCAGTTGAATTTGACAGAAAAAAGCCAGATAAACAAAATGCCTAGCCAAAAACTAGGCATTGAAGATGCGATAAATATAAAGGCTCTAAGGACTCGGTCCACCCACGTATGAGCAGCATATGCACAAATCATTCCGAGTAACAAACTCGACACAATGATGAGAAAGAGGGCTACTCCTGCAAGCTTTAATGTTGCAGGTAGCGCCTCCATGATCAGATCAAACACTGGCTCATGTGTGACATAGCTGCTGCCAAAATCACCTGTTAATCCATCTTTAAGCCATGTGGCATACCGTATGAAGAATGGTTGATCTAAGCCTAGCTCCTGGCGCATCGATTCAATCATCTCTTCTGTCGGGGTGACTTGATTCACCCGCAAAGCAACTTCAGCTGGATCACTTGCCCGTATCGTCAGTAGCACAAAGGCAAAGAAGGTGATGAAGATAATAAGTGGAAACAGCAGCAATATTCGTTTTAACAGATAGCGTGTCATGTCTATGCCTCCGCTTTATGACGAAAAATACATCCGGTCAAAGGGAATTTCATACTGTGAAACATGAAAACCTACACCTTTAAGACGTTTATTATAAACGGCCTTTGTCACAGAATAAGAGATTGGAATGTAGACATTTTCATCATGAATATACGTGAAGATGTCTCGGTACATTTGTTTCCGTTTTTGCTCATCTGGCTCCACCAATACTTTCGTAATCGTCTGATCCAGCCACTTTTTCTTTTTCAATCCTAATTGGGCTTGATAATCGGCATGGGATGCCACACGGAATGAAGAAATGTAGGTTTGTGGATCATAAGGAAGACCCCACGATAGAGAGTACATTAGATCAAATTTCCCTGTTTTTTGGCGATCCAAAAATGCCTGTTTTTCTTCTCCTCTAATATTAAGCTTGACCCCAACCTGTTTGAAATCTTGTTGAATCGATTCACTTATCGTTCTTTCGCCTGCATTATCGGAATTATAATAAATAGTCACGCTCAGTGGTGTGCCATTTCGATAGCGATAGCCGTCTTCTTTCAGCTTCCAGCCTGCTTCATCCAGTATTTTTTCTGCTTTCTTTTTTTGATAGGTTTTCTTTTTCAACGGAATATCTGCGTAAGGAACTGACGGGGCAAGCAGTGTGTGTGCCACCTGTTCCGTTCCATTTAGAATACCTTTTGTGATCATGTCTTTTTGGACGGCGTATTGAAACGCTTCTCTCACTTTCGGATCTTTTGTGATGGGCTGATTTGAATTGATTACGATAGACCTAGAACCAACTGGAGGACTCACGGTCACACCGTATTGCCCCCCTTCCTTTAATACCTGAAATGAGTCTCCGTCGATCATGTCACCATCTGCGCCAAACAAGAGATCAATCTCTCCTTTTTGCAGTGCGAGTAAAATCGTTTGATGATCCGGCATCACTTTCCACTTCACTGTTGAAATCTTTGGCTTCTTTCCCCAATAACGATGATTCGTTTTAAAGATGGCATATTGATTTTTTTTATGTTCCTTCAACACATAAGGACCAGTGCCTGCATAACCTTTAACTCCCTTTGCTGTCGTGCCATCCACGAAGCTGTTAGGAGAAATAAAACGGAAGGGACGTGTTAAGCCAAGCTCCTCTAATGTGGGATAATAGGGCTGTTTCAATTTGAGAACAAATGTGTGTTCATTTACTGCCTTTGTCGATTGAATTTCTGAAACAAGATTGAGCCAGGCGTTCTTTTCAATATTTTCGACGACAGCATCAATATTCATCTTCACTGCCTGCGCATTAAATGGCGCACCATCTGAAAAAGTCACGTTTTTTCGAAGGTGAAACGTGTAGGTCTTTCCATCTTTTGAAATATCCCAGCTTTGGGCTAGGGCAGGCTGAATTCCTTTTTCAGTATTCACGACAAGTGATTCAAACACCATATGTTGAGCGGCCATCTCCCCGCCATATAAATGGGGATTGATGTCCCTGATATCTTTTGTACTTGCATACACCAGCTCATTATCTTCTCTTCCATGTAAACTGGAAGATGTCTTATTTTCAGAGCAGGATGCCAATAGAAAGCAAGCCATGACTGAAAACAGCATCAAGGTATATGTCACATAGGAATGGGCTTTCTCATCTTTTTGCTTTATGTAAACACGTCGAATCCTCATATGTACTTCCCCCACATTCTTTTATCGTAATCATTACGATTATTAATCGAAATGATTACGAATTGAATAATAGCATACAGAAATGGGAAATACAATGTCTATTTTCATTAAAAAACAGACTCATGATTGAGTCTGTTCAGATTGTTGACAAAGGGCTAAAATGATCTTGATTTTAGTCCTTTGTCTTCTTTTCAGCGTGACCTGAGAACCTTTGCAGTCTAGGAAGGACGAGTACCGGCGCGGAGCGAATTTAAGATTCGTGAGCACCGGAACGCAGGACTGACAAAGAATGCGAGGGTTTGTCTACACGCTGGACAGACTCATGATTGAGTCTGTTTCGCTTGCATTAATTGATCAATGACACGTAATGCTTTGTCTGTACCCCCTGCTGTTTGGAAGCTTTCTTCAATTTTTTTAATTCCGGCAAGATACGTGTTACTTCCCAGTACTTCTTCTACAGTGTCTCTCAGCTGCTTTGCTGTCAGCTGGTCTTTATCGAGCGCACGAGCAGCGGACAATTCCGTCAGTCTTTTTGCCACCATCGGCTGATCTTTGTCCACTGGGATGACGACCATCGGGACATGAAAATGAATGCTTTCATTGACACTGTTCATCCCGCCGTGAGTGACAAACACATCGGTCTGTTCAAGGACTTCAAGCTGCGGCACATAAGGCTCGATGATAACATGCGAAGGCGCTTCTTTTAGGAGGGACATATCAATTTTTTCACCTGTTGCCATGACCACTTTGCCATCAAAGTTTGCAAAGGCATCTATACACATATTAAAAAATGACTCTGTATCTCCAAGAACTGTCCCCATCGAAATAAAAATAACCTTCTCCTGTTCAAGTGCTTCTAGCGGGAAATCATGCTGATCTGCCCGTTTTTGAAAGCTCGGCCCAATGAAGACAAATGAGTCGTTCAATGCATCAACAGACGGCTGAAAATATTCGCTCGTATACACCATGTTCAGTTCTCCACGATTTTTCATCAATTGCATCAAATGTTTGGGCTGTACTTTAAAACGATCCTTTATTTGTTCTAGTAAATGCGCAGCCTTCTCATCCTTGCGATAAAGAGGTGTGTCAAAATGCGCCTCTTGCAGCACAAAAGATGGATTCGATCCGATACCAGGAATGTGCAAGTAATCTCGCACCAGTTCGCCTGCTCCAAACATATCAAAATAGACCAAATCAAATGTATGCTGCTGAGAAAGTGTATCCACCACTTCTAGAATATCTAATGACGTTTGCAGCATGGCATGGAAAAATGGCTGCATGGACTCCAAATCGCCTTCATTCACACTCAATGTCCGAATATAATCTGGATGGATATGTACGTGAGCGCCTAAGCGTTTGATTCGTTCCTGATAATGTACAGTTGTCACCACATGCACTTCATCTCCTCGATCCGCCAATGCTTTTATGATTCCTAACATTGGGTTCACATGTCCTTCAGCTGGGAACGTAATTATTAAAATCTTCGCCACCAGAATCCCCTCCTCATTGTCAATTCCCTTCCATGTTAATCATATACAGTCAGCTGGCTCAACAAATACGCCTGAAAAGGGAGGCAATGAGTCTTAGGGCCAATATTTTAAGCGGATCACAGAAAAAAGACAAAGCCTCCTGTTACATGCTTTGTCTTTTTTCTATTATTTTTTGAGCAGCATTTGTTTAAACACCGCGGACTGTTTTTCAATTGAAGTCGGATCAGCATAGATAAATTCATTGATTGAATAGTACAGAACATGTCCTTGTTGCACTGCTTTGTTTTTTTCCATAAAACCCCTCTCCTTATGGAGAAGGCTGTGAGAGACACTTGTTCTATCGGGAAATAGATCAAGCATAAGCTCGTAGAACGTATAATAGACATGACTTAAAAAAACACGATGAATGTTATTTGAATTGAGGACAGTTATTCAAACATTAAAATTTTAGGGTCTTTATCGTAACAGTGAACAAGCATAGCGTGTAATTGCCCCCTATGATGATAAACGTGTGCTAATATCTCTAACAACCATTCATACCTTGTATATGTCACATCCCAATATGAGGTGGTACGGGATAGTAGTTCTTTGTCTGATAAATTCATATAATTATTTTTTAATGAATGAAAGTTGGTAATTAAGCCATTTTCTATTGATTCTAAATCTTTGTATGATACATTAGAATAAAATTTTTCCATCTCTTCTTGGGTAGCCTCATTAGAAATACGCCAGTCAGCTTCACAAATGATAGCAATGTGTTCCAACAATTCTCCGATAGACTGCTTATGAGATGTTGGTCTTTTTTGCAGATCATCTTCTTCTAATTTACTTATTATTTTTATTAATGTTTTAACAGCTACTTCAATTTGATGTAAAACACTTTCACAATTCATTAGTCCCTCCTTATGAAAAAATTCTTCCCTGCTAGTAGAACAATAAAAAAGCTTCAATGTGCAATGATTTTATACTCATTCAATACATTATATCTTTTGTGTTGCTTACTTTTAAATATAGCGTCTTTCTTTCAGGCTAGTAAAACAATAATCTCTGTTTACTACTAAGTGGCCGTACATCATTCACAACATATTCTGAAGAACAGGTGAAGTTCCTCTCAAATCACTCACAAAAAAAGCTGAAAACCCTTTAGAATAAGGATTTTCAGCTTTTTTTAAATGATAAATCGAATCTATAGACGCGCTCGGAGGGATTCGAACCCCCGGCAGACGTGGTACCGGAAACCACCGCTCTATCCAACTGAGCTACGAGCGCACGATATGTTTTTTGAACGTCAGCATATCAAATTATAAGGGAAATGATGCAAGAAAGCAATGATATTCTGACAGCATCAAAAAAGAAGCCTGCACCGAAAAGATGCAGACATGTCAGATTGTAGAGAAACTCATGTTTTTCTACAATCTTTTTTATTTTCAGCGTAAGTATGATGGATAAGATTGAATGAAAAAGGCCTCCCACACACCTAGCCTAACTTCGCTAGGTGTGTGGCAATCTTCTTCATGTTCTGACAGGCAGCTGTGAGAAGCACTTGCTCACTCACATTTTGTTTTCCCCTCAACCGGCAGTAGCGAAGCCCATGCAGTTGTTTTGAATCTGCAAAGCTTCGCTCTATTTTTTCTTTTCTTTTTTTGTATAGCTCTTTTCCAGCGGGAGACAGACGATTTTGTCTGACCTTTTCTTTATGTTCCTCCCACACATGTCTTGAGATGACCTTTTGATGATTTTTAGATCTTGTACAGTTTTCAAGAAAAGGACACGAAGCACATTTTTTGGGATCTGATTTGTAGAACCTATAGCCTTTTCGATCAGTTGTGGTATATGAAAGCTTTTCACCATTCGGGCATATGTAGTGATCGTGTTCAGAGTCATACTGAAATTTCCACTTCTCAAATAATCCTCTTGTTGGATGAAAGCGTCTATGTGCGATAACACCAAAAATACGTCGATCGGATAAACCTTTACAGATTGGGGTTGTCAAATAACCAGAATCAAGGGCAACAGCTTCTACTTGAAAACCAAATCGTGCGATTTGGTGATCCAGTCGTTCAAGATATGGTACAGAATCGTGGACATTACCTGGTGTGACATGAGCATCAGTGATGATATTGTACTTCATATCTGTTGTACGGTGGTCTAGGTAGAAAAAGCCTTCTGGCTTGTTTTCACGATAAAGATAGCCACTTTCAGGATCAGTCTTACTTTGACGAATGTCTTTTTCCGTTTTCACCTCCTCTTTTACCTTTAAGGGCTTTTTTCCGTGTGCCATCCGATCTTCTTGGATCGCTTCTTCTAAATCATTTATATAGTTCTGGGTATCTTGTTCAATCGTTTTTCTCGTATATTTATGTTTATTGGCATTGGCTTTAAGATGAGTTGAATCAGTAAAAAGAACGCGGCCTCCTACCATATCATGATTGATAGCTTGAAGCACGATCTCGTCGAAAATGTCTTGAAAAATCGTTGTATCTTTGAATCGAGTACGACGATTCCAGCTAATGGTCGAGTGATGAGGAACGGGGTCATTGATGTTCAAACCTAAAAACCATCTATACGCCATGTTATAGTAAATTTCTTTTTCAAGTTGTCTTTCAGAACGGATACCGTACAGGTATCCGATAAACATCATTTTGAACAAAATAAGTGGATCAAGAGAAGGGCGACCTTTATTCTCGCTATAATACGGTCTTACTTTATCTACGATAAATGAAAAATCAATGTACTGATCAATTTTACGAAGCAGGTGATCCTCTTCGACCAGTTGATCTAGTAATACAAATTCGGCTTCGTGCTGAGAAGAATTTCTAGTGTGGAACATGAGAAAAACACCTTCCTTTAGTGGGCTTTTCTCTATTATAAAATGAGGGGATGGAAACTTTAAGGAAAAAATTAAAGCTGTCGAGATTTTCTCGACAGCCTGACCGAAAAGATGCAGACATGTCTTCTTATGCCATTTTCACAGATGCAATAATTTTTCGTTCCATGTTTTCATTTACTTCATCAACTGTTTTCACAAGACAGATGATACCATCAATAAACGGCCAAATGAACAGTGTTAACCATCCTAAAAGAAGCATGGTCACTGCATACCCTTTTTTCTCATCTAGGTAAAAACGATGAATAGCAAACGCTCCAAAGAACCACCACAAAAGAAATACAACTAATTTCGACTTTTTCTTGGTTTGCAGTTCAGTTGAGACAACAATACGTTGCTGATCAGTCAAACCACTTTTTTCTAAAAGCAAATTATCCACTCTGTTTCCTTCTTTCTGACTACAAATAATTATTCCATAGGTAATTTTACCTCACAACAGAAAGTTTTTCCATATTTTTTTAAAACTTTTCCATGGTTTAAGAAATTTAATTTTGGGAAAAATAACATGTGGCTGTCGAATTTTTTGATTGCATTTTGTTTGACCTTTATTGACCAAAAATGTATCATTGAATTACATACTTACCTAAAAGGTGAAGGAGGAACATTATGAATTTAATACCTACAGTCATTGAGCAAACAAATCGTGGGGAAAGAGCCTACGACATTTATTCTCGTCTTTTAAAAGACCGTATTATCATGCTTGGTTCTGCAATCGATGACAATGTTGCCAACTCCATCGTGTCACAGCTTCTTTTCTTAGAAGCCGAAGATCCAGAAAAAGATATTTCTATCTACATTAACAGCCCTGGCGGTTCGATCACAGCTGGTATGGCCATTTACGATACGATGCAATTTATTAAACCAAAGGTATCAACTATTTGTATTGGTATGGCTGCATCAATGGGTGCGTTCCTGCTTGCTGCTGGTGAAAAAGGTAAGCGTTATGCCCTTCCAAATAGTGAAGTGATGATTCACCAACCACTAGGCGGTGCCCAAGGTCAAGCAACAGAAATTGAAATTGCGGCAAAACGAATCCTTTCTTTACGAGATAAACTGAACCAAGTACTTTCTGAACGTACTGGTCAGCCAATTGAAGTGATTGAGCGCGATACAGATCGTGACAACTTCAAAACAGCGGAAGAAGCTCTTGAATACGGACTCATTGACAAAGTCTTGACCCGTAATACAGACGAACAAAAATAATGACAACACAAACCGTCTGCTCTTTGAACAGACGGTTTTTTGTTGTTCAAATACGTTAAGACAGCTCTGTCCATTTCTGCTGAAGAGCAATACCTCATCCGCAATGGCTCCCATTCATCCAATTCGTGAGCCGCCGTATACAAGACGGATTCCTTGCTTTGCCATATAAGCCCCCAGCTCGACAGCTTTTTGTTTGTAGATGTCATTCACACCTGAATTCGACCCAGCAAACACACAAATCGTTTTCATCAAAACAGCTCCATCTCTCTATGATTTCTTCACCCACTCATTCTCCTATACTTGATTGTAAAGAAACAGCCGTTCCGTCTATATATAGTGTGAAATCAAAAGGTGAACACCATATAAGGAGATGTATAAAGAGCATGCAAACAACTGAGATGGAGAAATGGATCAAGGATTTTTATAACATGAGAAATTGGACGGAATACGGGCCGTTTATCAGGCTAGGTTTCCTGATGGAGGAAACGGGAGAACTCGCTCGTGCAGTCAGAGCAGTAGAAATCGGGCGTGATCGGCCTGATGAACAAATACAAGCAGCATCCGAGTTAAAAAAGGACCTTGTTGAAGAAATGGGAGACGTGTTAGCGAATCTACTCGTTCTAGCTGACCTCTATGATGTCTCATTAGAAGAAGTCTTCTCCTCCCATCAGCAGAAACTCACTCAGCGGTTTTCTCGTGAGACAGAGCAGGCAAAAAGCACGTGACTTGTCGGTCACGTGCTTTTTTCATCGTCTCATAGATGCTGTGGTAAGATATCATCCGTTCGTTCAAAAATAGAAACGGCAGCCACATTAGAAAGAGAGACCGATCAGCAAGGTTCAACGCCACAAACATCAAAATCGGTGCCATGGCAGCAAGCGGAATCATGGATGCATATGGTTCAAATAACATTAAGATCAGCAAGACGACGATGCCATGCACGACACCTGAAATCGGACTTGCTCCGCCATTTTTGATGTTCGTTGCCGTTCGGGCAATCGCCCCAGTTGCTGGAATCCCTCCGAAAAGCGGTGCTGCCATATTGGCAATTCCTTGACCGACGAGTTCCTTATTGCTGTCATGTTTAGAACCTTTCATATTGTCAGCAACCATCGCAGACAAGATCGACTCCACTCCGCCTAAAAGCGCAATGACAATAGCCGGCGGCAAGAGGTCCATCATTTTTTCAATCGTTAGTTCAGGAAAAGCGAAGCTTGGCAACTGACGAAGAATTTCGCCATATGCAGAGCCAAGGGTTACAACTTGTCCTTGGAAAAAGAGAACGGCTACAAATGTTGAAGCTAATAGTCCTAATAGAGCACCAGGTATTTTGGGAATATATTTTTGTGCCGCCAAAATCACGATAAGCCCGATGACGGATGTGATGATGGCAAGACGATTTGTGGTCCCGAGATGAACCACGATTTCTCTCATAATGAGAAAACGATGAGAGAAAATGTAAGCATTTTCTCTATTTTGACCTTTATACCGCTTCAGCACAGGCGATATGTGGCTTTTGCTTTCAAACGATAGCTCTCATCTCACCAAAAGACGATGAAAAGGTTTAGTAGAAAATGGCCATCCCGTTTAATACACTTCAAATATAATAAATTTTCTACCAAAAACTCTAGATCTACTTTCCGGTTTGTCAAATTATCTCTCGAAACATCTGCCATTTTTCTATGACACATCTACTAATCACTCATTTTTCTACATCATAAAAAGACATCAGTTGGCCGAGGAATTTACTCTTTCACTAAAAAAACGTCTTCTTTCCCGTTATTTCAGTATATTAAATATTGAACTGCTCATATTCAAACGTGTACTGCCAAAATGGTTGCTTTATAATAAAAAGAGAAAGATGCCCATGTGAAAGGAGCGAATTGACTGTGAAACCACATATTTTTGTCGCCAAACCCCTGCCTGCCTCTTTTGAAGACATGCTAAAGGAACATTGTACATACGAGGTATGGCAATCAAAGGACCCTATTCCAAGAGATGTTTTATATGAGAAGTTGCAGAAGGCTGATGGCCTTTTAACATCTGGCACGAAAATTGATCAAGACTTATTAGATCACGCACCCCAACTCAAGGTGGTGAGCAATCATTCAGTCGGCTATGACAATTTTGATCTAGAAGCGATGAGACAAAGAGGGGTGATTGGGACGCACACGCCTTACACACTCGATCATACCGTTGCTGATCTTGCCTTTTCGCTCATTCTCTCTTCTGCAAGAAGAATTGCCGAGCTTGATCGTTTTATCCGCGAGGGAAAATGGACGGAATTCGTGCAGGAGGAAGATATGTTCGGCATTGATGTCCATCATCAAACGCTCGGCATTATTGGGATGGGACGAATCGGAGAGCAAGTCGCCAAACGAGCTGCTCATGGTTTTGATATGAACGTCCTCTATCATAACCGAAGCCGGAATGAGAAAGCCGAATCGGCATACGGCGCTGTGTATTGTGCACTTGATGATTTGCTGAAGCAAGCGGATATCATTGTGTTAATCACACCGCTGACTGACGAAACGTACCACCTGATAGGAGAGCGGGAATTTAAATTCATGAAGCAGACCGCTTTATTTGTGAACATCTCCCGCGGGAAAACTGTCGATGAGAAAAGCCTCATCCAAGCATTGCAGGAAGGGTGGATCAAAGGAGCCGGCTTGGATGTGTATGAACAAGAACCGCTTCAGGAAAATCATCCTTTCATGGAGATGAACAATGTCACTCTTGCCCCCCATATCGGTTCTGCTACTGAAACGACAAGAGACCTCATGCTCAAACGAGCCATTCATAATGTGATTCATGGCATAGATGGCAAAGCCCCTGTTGATATTGTGAAGGAGCTTGCCACATCTTAAACGAAAACGGACGCAGGAAACTGCGTTTCAGATTGTTGACAAAGGGCTAAAATGAACTTTATTTGAGCCCTTTGTCTTCTTTTCAGCGTGAACTGAAAACCTTTGCAGTCTAGGAAGGACGAGTACTGGTGCGGAGCGAATTTGACATTCGTGAGCACCAGCACGCAGGACTGACACCGAATGCGAGGGTTTGTCTACACGCTGGGACGCAGGGAACTGCGTCTTTTTATTTATGTCATCTGGAGGGACTCGGGAGAAAAGTCTCATTTTCGCCAATCTCCTGATTCTTTACATTTCCTTCATGTGCGGGTGCTATAATATGAGGTAGACAAGCAACAAGAGGACGACATCCCATTTCCTTTTGAGGAGGATGAAGATGAAAAAAATAAGTTCGATTTTCACCATGTTTGCTCTGATCGCTGCCATTCTGTTTTCTGGATTTATCCCGCAGCAAGCTCATGCAGAAACACCTCTTACACCAACAGCCACAAATGAAACAGCTTCAATTCAGCTTGCACCAGACCTTCGCACCCTTGCCGTCATTAATACATTTGATGGTGTAGCTGATTACCTGATCAGCTATAAACGACTGCCTGATAATTACATCACAAAATCTCAAGCGAGCGCTCTCGGATGGGTGGCATCGAAGGGGAATTTAGCGGAAGTCGCACCAGGAAAAAGCATCGGTGGAGATGTTTTTTCTAACCGGGAGGGACGTCTTCCTTCAGCAAGCGGCCGAACATGGCGTGAGGCTGACATCAACTACGTCTCTGGCTTCCGTAATGCTGACCGCCTCGTATACTCAAGTGACTGGCTCATTTATAAAACAACCGATCACTATGCGACATTCACACGGATTCGTTGATCATTGAAAGAGACAGCCCTAAGTCAAACGGGCTGTCTCTTTCATGTGGTTTATGGAAGCAGTTTTTGTACGTACTCCTCAAACGGTTGTGTGAGTGGTTTTTTTAATACTTCATCCTGTTCATGTGTGGTGACATGATCTTCTGTCACGACAACACGCCCTGTAGGTGTCAGCTTTGAAGCAAGTGGTCTTTTGTTAAAAGGCGAAGCTTCATTTTCATAAATCTCATGCCGGAGCTGCTCTAATGTCCCTTCACCGACTTCTTTTAATGTGAAAGCATAACCTGTCACAGCGCCCGCTCCCCTGTCCAATTGGAGTAAGTGGGTGCCTTTTTCTGTTTCCTCTGCTTTCACTCGAAAACGAATGGACGCTGCTTCCACCCATTCACCTGTAAAAGGCACGGGCTGAAGGGGGACATTCACACCAAACCCTGCATCAATGAGGAAAGGCTCGTGGTTCTGTTTAAGGACTATGGCTACATGCGTCCCATCAATTGCCCACTTCTCCGCTTCTTTGTGATACACGGTCCCTTGAACGAGCTGTACAATGAGGCCTGCCTCTTTTAACACATAATATAAAAGTGGATTAAGGTCATAGCAGAGCCCGCCTCTCTTTCCTTCAAGAAGATGCTGCTTCAGTCCTTCTTGATCCAAAGCATAGGAATGTTTATTGAGCACAGATCTATTTTCAAAAGGAAAGGTATAGGCCATCTTCCTGAGTACATCAGGCAACTGTTCAAACGTAATAGACTCGGCCTCGCAACCAATTTTCTGCAAAAAAGCTGTTTGGATCATCAACATCCCCTCCTGAAAAAAACTGAGCCTTTGAAGAGACTCAGTTTTCTTGATTGATAAAATCTGTTAACGCATCAATGGCTTCCTGTTCATCTGCACCATCTGCTATCAGTTTGACGGTAACCCCAGAGCTGATCGCAAGACTCATAAGCCCCATAATACTCTTTGCATTGACCTTTTTTCCATCTTTCTCTAGAAAAATATCAGCACCAAAGCGATTGGCTTCTTGAACGAACAAAGCAGCCGGACGTGCCTGTAAGCCTGTTTTCAGCTGAATTGTGACCGTTTTTTCCACCATATGATCTGCCTCCCTTTTTTATTTCCCTATTTGAGTGTAACAGCTTGTCCGTTTCTTAATTGTTCTGCAATTTGATCTAGCTTTCTTAGACGGTGGTTAATACCTGATTTGCTGATCTTGCCGCTTTCCACCATTTCGCCAAGTTCCTTTAGTGTGACTTCTTGGTAGTCAATACGCAGTTTCGCAATTTCACGCAGCTTATCCGGCAGGGCATCAAGTCCAATCTTTTCATCAATGAATTGAATGTTTTCGACCTGACGCAGTGAGGCACCGATTGTTTTATTCAAGTTTGCTGTTTCACAATTAACGAGCCGGTTCACGGAATTTCTCATATCTCGGACGATTCGCACGTCTTCAAAACGAAGCAATGAGTTATGAGCACCTACGACACTTAAAAACTCCGTAATTTTCTCAGCTTCCTTCATGTACGTAATATACCCTTTTTTGCGTTCAAGTGTTTTACTGTTGAGATGGAATTGATTCATCAGCTCACAAAGGGCATCATTATGTTCCTTGTATAGTGAAAAAATCTCAAGGTGATACGAAGAAGTTTCTGGGTTATTCACAGAACCGCCTGCTAAAAAAGCACCTCTCATATAGGAGCGCTTGCAGCATCTTTTCTTCACAAGTTCCTCTGAAATATTGCGCTCAAATACAAATTGTTCACCTAATATTTTTAAATCCTCTAAAATCGGTTTCGCTCGTTCTACCAGTCTGACAATATATACATTATTCTTCTTTAATCTCATTTTTTTACGAACGAGCAGCTCGACTGTGACATCGTATTTCTTTTTCAACAGGGTATAAATACGTCTTGCAATGGCTGCGTTCTCTGTCTGTATATCTAAAATCAATTTTCGATTAGAGAAAGATAATGAACCGTTCATACGGATGAGGGCAGAAAGCTCTGCTTTTGTGCAGCAGTCCTTCACGTCCAGATTAGTCAGCTCTTTTTTTGTTTCGGATGCAAATGACATCCTTGCCACCCCCATTCCTATTTTTTCTGATGCAGCAATTCGACGAGCAGTGAGGCTACTTTCAGCGTATCGTGACGAATGACATTCTGATCATATGTAATGATTTCTCCACGGATGACTTCTAGTCCCATGGCTTCGAGTACATCAGTGTCGAATTGTACAGGCTGCGCCTGCTCTTCTGCATATTTTGCTTTGATTTCTTCTGGAATTTCTTTATTGTTTACAAAAATCGTATCAATAAATGGCCGGGCCATATGATCGTTTAGTGCCTGCACATGATCAGCTGCACTGTAGGAAAGCGTTTCCCCTGGCTGCGTCATGACATTGCAAATATACACTTTTTTCGCCTTAGACCGAATCACTTCTTCTCCAATATGCGGGACAAGCAGGTTGGGCAAAATACTGGTATACAAGCTGCCAGGACCGATGACGATCAAATCAGCCTCACGGATGACTTGAATAGATTCGGGCAGCGGTTCAATCGTATCAGGTGTAAGAAAGACTCGTTTAATTCGTTCACCATAGGTCGGAATTTTCGATTCTCCTGTCACCACTTGCCCGTTTTCTAATTCTGCATGAAGAACAACACTTGAATTCGCTGCTGGCAATACTTTCCCTCTCACATTTAAGACCTTGCTCATTTCAGTGACGGCATGAAAAAAATCACCGGTTATATTTGTCATGGCCGCAAGAATGAGGTTTCCGAGAGAGTGGCCTGTTAAGTCATTCCCTTTATTAAAACGGTGCTGAAATAGATCTTCAACAAGCGGTTCAACATCAGAGAGTGCCGCAAGTACATTTCGAATATCGCCTGGGGGCGGAATATTCAAATCATGACGAAGTCTCCCTGAGCTGCCTCCATCATCAGCAACCGTCACAATGGCGGTAATGTCCACTGGCTTTGTTTTTAGCCCTCTGAGTAAAACAGATAAGCCAGTGCCGCCGCCAAGAATGACAACCTTTGGTAGTGTCGTCATCTATTTTCTACTTCTCTTCTCAATGTCCCGGTGAGTGACATGTGTATAGTAATCGTTTTTAAAATACTCCGCTAAATAGTTGGCTAGCGTTACGGAGCGATGCTGGCCGCCTGTACAACCAATGGCGATCACAAGCTGGCTTTTCCCTTCTCGTTTATAGGACGGAAGCATAAAGCTGAGAAGGTCGATTAATTTCTCCGTGAATTTTTGCGTTTCACTCCACTTCATGACATAGGAGCGTACTTCTTCATCATTTCCAGTCTGTGGACGCATACTCTCGATATAGTAGGGATTCGGTAAGAATCTCACATCAAATACAAGATCAGCATCAATCGGCAGACCATATTTAAAGCCAAATGACATGACATTCACTGTAAACACTTGCCCCTGATTCGTGGCAAAGTGTGTGACAATCTTTTCTCGAAGCTGTTTTGGTTTCAAATCCGATGTATCAAAAATCATTTGAGACCGGCCCTTTAACTCCTCTAACAGCTCGCGCTCCATGGCAATCCCTTCAAGCGGCAGACCTGTTGTCGCAAGCGGATGCGAACGTCTCGTTTCTTTGTATCTTGAGACAAGCACCTTATCGTTTGCATCTAAAAAGAGAACCCTTGGTGTAATCCAGCCAATATCGCTCATATCATCTAAAGCAGCAATTAAGCTATCAAAGAATTCGCGTCCGCGCAAATCCATCACAAGGGCTACCTTGCTCATCTTTGAATTGGATTCCTTCATGAGCTCTAGAAATTTCGGTAAAAGTGATGGCGGTAAGTTATCCACACAGAAGTAGCCTAAGTCTTCAAAACTTTGGATGGCAACGGTTTTCCCCGCACCTGACATCCCTGTTATAATCACAAGCTGAATATCATCTTGTTTGTGCGTATTCATGCCTGCTCCCTCTCCTTCTTTATGAAAACGGTTCATATATTAGTCTCCTTGAGGATCTAATCGATAAGCAATCAGCTCAAAATCTGGTGTATACGTAAAGGTACCGTGAAGAAGTCCTTTTCCTTTCAGCATGAAATCAAGGATATGGGAATCTCCAGGAGCCATTGGCAAACTAGGTACATCCTTTACGTCATGCCATTTTAAAATACCTTCCTCCGACTCTGACACATTATTCCCAGTAAAAGAATCTGCCATAAAGGTGAACATCATCCACTCTTGAACAATTTGGTCGCCTTCTTTTATGATAAAGGTAAACACACCTTTTAGCTGCGGATTTAAAATATAAATACCTGTTTCTTCTCTAAACTCTCGAACGACTGAATCCTTGACCGATTCTCCGCTCTCCATTTTGCCGCCAGGTGCTACCCACCAGCCGCGTCTTGGCTTTTGCAGCAAGAGAACTTGATCTTCGTGATGCAGCACACAATTGGTTACTCGTTGCATCAGCTGTCACCTACTCTTTTATGTCTTTTTCTTATTATACAGGTTCATCCTGACTCCCACAATGAACATGCCCGTTCTTCACCGAAAACAGATAGGATTTCGTCTGAATGATGTAACGGGCAGTTTCTCTACTCTTTATTTTACAACATCTAGCGGGTCTCCATGCGTCATTTGTGAACATCTCGTGAATTTCTGTTTTTATGCAAAAAAAAGGACACGGATTCACATCCGTGCCAAACATGTATTCCTTATAAAAGGGGGTCAATTACTAGTTTTATCATAACGGATAATTGTTTCACCCGTGTTACATTCCAGTTAAAAGCCCGTGACGCAATATTAAGGATTTACGACAGCTGTTTATTTCATTGCCTTTAGCTTTTCAGCAAGCTCTTCTACATAATGCTGTGCACTCTGTGCTGCAATACTTCCGTCACCTGTTGCTGTGACAATTTGACGAAGTGTTTTTTCACGAATATCGCCCGCTGCGAAAATGCCTTCCACTTTTGTTTCCATTCTTTCGTTTGTCTCGATGTAGCCTTCTTCATTTGTAATCCCTAGATTTTCAAATGGTTTAGACAGTGGCAGCATACCGATGTAAATAAAGACGCCATCTGTTTTGAACACTTCTTCCTCACCTGTCACAGTATCAATTAATGTCACACTGCCGACTTTCCCGTTTTCTTCATTGATCTCTTTGACGGTTTTATTCCACATGAAGTCGATTTTTTCATTATCAAATGCTCGTGCTTGTAAAATGCTTTGAGCACGAAGTTTGTCGCGTCTATGGACAATCGTTACTTTTGACGCAAAGCGTGTGAGGTAAACACCCTCTTCTACCGCAGAGTCTCCGCCGCCGATGACCACAAGCTCTTTGTTTTTAAAGAAAGCACCATCACATACCGCACAGTAGGATACGCCGCGGCCGCCAAGTTCTTTTTCACCTGGTACACCGATTTTTTTGTATTCAGCACCTGCCGCAATAATGACAGAGCGTCCTTTGTATTCTTTTGAACCGGCTTTGACGATTTTGTACTCTTCACCGTCAACAATTTCTTTAATATCACCGTATGCATATTCCGCACCGAATTTCTTCGCATGCTCAAACATTTTATTTGAAAGTTCCGGCCCTAAAATGCTTTCAAAGCCAGGATAGTTCTCGACATCTTCCGTATTTGCCATTTGGCCGCCTGGAATGCCTCTTTCAATCATGAGTGTTGAAAGATTTCCCCTTGATGTATAAACAGCGGCTGTCATTCCGGCAGGACCCGCTCCAATGATGATCGTATCGTAAATTTTTTCTTCTGACACAACTGTCACTCCCTCTTCAATTGCTGCTAGCATTTCTTATTAGAATGCCCTTGGGTGATGCTTCCATTCATGACAGAGAGCATCAATTCCATTCATAGCTTTTATTCCTTACCCATATCCTATAAAATCTGCGGGTAATAAGCGAATCATTTGCTCATATCTTCAAAAAAAGAAAAAGCTTCCTTAAACTGCTGTTTAAGGAAGCCTGTTTACGGTTATATAAAAAGTAATGATTTATTCAACGACTCTTCTTACAACGCCATTGAATGCTTTTTTCCAGTATACGTTGCTCATTGAGTCAACTGAAACACCGCGAGAGCTGTTATCGTTCAAGAATGTACCGTTTCCTAAGTAAATACCAACGTGTCCATTTACTTTATACGTATCAAAGAACACTAGGTCTCCGCGTTTCATATCAGATGCACTTACAGCTCTTCCTTTACCTACAAGCGTATCTGTTGTTGTACCGCCAACTGGTCCAAGGTTAATACCTGCTGATGCGAATGCCCAGCGAACGAATGAAGAACAGTCAAAACGACGTGCGTTGATATCAGCTTGTGATCTGCCGCCACCCCATTTATATGGAGATTGTCCAACAATGCTAGAACCTGTGCTGATTGCGCCTTCGATTCCGCCTACGTTATTGCTGACAGGTGATCCACCGCCAGAAGATGGCTTCTTGCTTGGTGAACTGCTGTTGTTGTTATTAGAAGGACCACTGTTATTTGAAGACGAGCCGCCGCTATCATTATTAGAGCTGTTGTCGTCCGTTTGAACACTTGCTTGACGCTGCTGTTGTCTTTGTACTTTTTCTTCTGCTGCTTTTTGAGCAGCTTTTTGAGCAGCTTCTCTTGCTTCTTTTTCAGCTTGTTTTTGAGCAGCAATCGTTGCGTCTTTTTCAGATGCAATGCTGTCAGCCTCGCTGCTTAACTCGCTGATTGCAGAAGAAGCACTTCCTTTTTGCTTTTTCACTTGCTTGAATAGCTTGTCTTTTTCATCAAGCTGTTTATTCAAGTCTGATTGAAGTGTTTCAAGCTTTGCCAGTGTCGTTTGAACATTTTCAAGCTTTGTGTTGAGTTCGTTTTCCGACTTTTGAAGCTCCGCTTTGTCTCTTTCTTGTTCTTTAATGATTTCGCTGTCTGCGTTGATTAATGTAGAGACAGCACCTGCACGGCTAATGAAATCGCTAAAGCTTTTTGCTCCTAGTAATACATCTATGTATTTCGTAGAACCGCCGCTTTCTTGAAGCGCACGCACACGCTTTTTCAAGAATTCGTTTCTTTCTTCGATACGTTTTTCTGTATCAGCAATTTCTTTTTTCAGTGCTTTGATTTCTTTTTTTGTTTTTTCGTTTTCTTTTTGTTTTTCTTCGATTTGATCACTTGTTTTTAAAGCTTTTTCGTCAATTTCTTTTAGCTTTAGCGCAAGTGCTTCTTGTTTTGCTTCAAGCTTAGAAAGCTCTTCTTTTTTCTTTTGAAGATTTTTGTTAACCTCAGATTGCTTGCTGTCTAGTTCTTGTTTCTTTTGTTCAAAGTTCTGTGCATTTGCTTCATGAGTAAATGGGATAAATAAACCGCTCGCTCCAATCACAGAAGCTAAACCGAAAGTCATAAACTTTTTCACGTATAAGTTCCTCCTTTGACAATTTCCCAAGTGACATAAGAAAGCAACAAATTCTCTGCGACCAATCTGTGCTTTCCATGTCTTTCTTCCTGATGATTCAGTCAGATGTTGACCAGATTGTTTCTATCACTAGGTGTTGCATTATGTATAGTAAAATATTTAAATATATGTCTTTGTTTTAATCCACGAGTTTCATTATACATGACACATCGACAAAATGAGCTAATATTTTTATTACATTTATGTTTCAAATAGATGTCGAGATTGTCATACTTCGCCAAATCCTAGCAAATCCCACCTTTTTATCCAAGAAAAAAGCATGACCTTTTTGGCCATGCTGCTGTTATCTGAATCTATTTACCTATTCAAATCATGAACGTACAAATGACACGCTCATATTTGGACAGTGTTTGAACACTGATCTGAAAAGAGGCTGCGATCTCTTTTTTGCTGACAGCTACTTCTTCTTGTTCATTCATCCATAGATAATAAGAAGCCGCTGCCCACGCAATGGCATTTTTCTTCTCTACGCCTGAAGCGCGTGCTTGCTGAATAATATGGAATAACCAAAAATATGGCATGTGGCTATCAGGCTGCACCGCTTCTTCCAAAGCAGATGCCGCCTGTTTTGCGAAGACCGCATCTTCTGAAAAAGATCGTTCTTCCATTTGATCTTCATATAAAAGCAGCTCAATGAACTGCTGTTCAAAGGCTGTTTTCGCTGCGCGGGCATCGAGAACAGATTGTAAGACGTCACGTTCACCTTTTTGTTTGCTGACATAGTACGCAGTGAGCCGTTCCTCAATTGAGACCATTGGCTCAGTATCCTCTGGTTTATCTTGCCACGGTTTGATTTCATCCGCATCAATATCTTCTTCCACCATCTTATCCCAGACGGTTTGCGCCAGCGTTTTGTGACCCGTGTGATAGGCTGCACTTGCAAGCCAGTATAAAAACGTACTATCTCCGTGGAAACCTGTTTTATACAAAGAATATAGCCATTTAAACGCCCATTCAAATTCTCCAACGAGGGCAAATGTTGCACCAAGCTTATAACGCTGTTCACTTAATATTGGATACACGTGCGTTAATTGCTTTGCTAACATGTTGACCTTTTCTTCTTCTTTTTCATAATGATAGAAAACAAGCTGGTTACAAAGGGCATGCAGATTACCGGGATTTTCATGAAGGACCCGGTTCAATATCTCTTTTGCCTGATGAATCTGACCAGAATAAAAATAGGCCAAAGCGAGATTATTATACGCTGACCAAAATTCTGGATACTCAACAATCATCTGTTCTAGCATCTCAATCGCTTCATCAAGCCTGCCGCTTTCCAGCAAATGGTTGGCTTGATCCTGCTTCACAATCAGATCATCCTGATCATAAGGAAAATCTTCATCAACATCGTCACTCATATCAAGCAGATCGAGGAGATCGTCATTTTCATCTGCAAATTCCCCGTCTTCTTCCAGCGCAGCATAAGCAGTAGCGGACTTATATGCTTCTTGAAACAGTCCGAGATTGGCATAGTTATTTGCTTTAAAATAGTGACACTCTGACATGTTCTCATCCAAGTGTTCCAGGATAAAATCAAGCAGTTCATTTGATTGTTGGTAATGACCCATTTCAGTATAAATGATCGCAAGCTGTGACAACATTTCTACATTTTCAGGCTCAAGTACAATCGCCCGTTGGATGAGCTTGCTTGCCCTAGATAAATTTCTTTCTCTATATGCTTTTAGACCTTTATGAAAAAAGTAATGCCCATCTTGAAATAGCTGGACGACTTGTGTGTGATTATTTTGAGAAGTGTATTTACTCACCGATACCCTCCATTTCGAACAGTGTACCGAGTGTAGTATAACATACTTCACGAGTCGTCACATAGAACAAAAGGAAAGGAAGGATTTGTTTTTCATTCAAAAGTAAAAAGCCGAGGATATCCCCGGCTTTTCATTCCCCTTGATGGCGCTTTTTCAATACCTTTAATACATCATCAAGCGGCAGCTGCTGTTCACGTAATAACACAAGAAGGTGATACAGAAGGTCAGCTGTTTCCCATTTCAATTCTTCTTGATCACGGTTCTTCGCGGCAATGATGACCTCTGAAGCTTCTTCCCCCACCTTTTTCAGGATTTTATCGACCCCTTTTTCAAAAAGGTAGGTTGTATAAGCTCCTTCTGGCATTTCTGCCTGACGCTTTGCAATGACCTGTTCAAGTTCATTTAAAATGGCAAAGCGATCCTGCTCTTCCCTTTGCCGCTTCACGTCTTCTTCCGAAAAACAGCTATAACTGCCAGTATGGCACGCTGGCCCACTTGGTGTAACAAGCACAAGCAGAGCGTCTTGATCACAGTCGTAGCGAATGGATGTGACTTTCTGGGTGTGTCCAGATGTCGCTCCTTTGTGCCAAAGCTCATTTCTCGACCGGCTATAAAACCATGTTTCACCTGTCTCTAACGTTTTTTCATAGGATTCTTGATTCATATATGCCAGCGTCAATACTTCCTTACTTTGAACATCCTGTACAATCGCAGGAATGAGGCCTGCGTCATTAAATGTTAATTCGTGTGCCTGTTTCATCTTACCTTCACCCCGTGTTCTCTCAAGTATGTCTTCACCTCTTGAATGGAGGTTTCTTTATAATGGAAAATAGAGGCTGCGAGTGCGGCATCAGCTGCACCTTTTGTAAATGCCTCGAGCATATGCTGCGCATTGCCAGCACCTCCTGAAGCAATGACTGGCACTGTGACTGCTTCTGACACAAGCCTCGTCAGACGATGATCAAAGCCCGTTTTCTCACCATCGGCATCCATGCTTGTCAGCAAGATCTCTCCCGCTCCTCTCAGCACAGCTTCTTTCGCCCACTCACTCACTTCTAAATCCGTTTGACGGCGTCCTCCGTGCGTATAGACCATGTAAGCTTGTTTCTTTTCATCGTATTTCGCATCAATCGCCACAACAATACATTGAGAACCAAAAAAGTCGGCTCCTTCTGTTATTAGCTCCGGTCTTAAAACAGCCGCTGTGTTCACAGACACCTTGTCTGCCCCCGCTCTTAATATACGCTTCATGTCATCAAGGTGGTTAATCCCGCCGCCCACAGTGAATGGAATAGCAAGAGTGGACGCAACTTGTTTCACCACATCCACCATCGTTTTTCGTCCTTCATGAGAGGCAGATATATCAAGAAAGACGAGTTCATCCGCACCTTCCTCGTCATAGATCTGCGCTAATTCTACCGGATCACCAGCATCTTTTAAGCCCAGAAATTGGATCCCTTTGACAACACGCCCTTCCTTCACATCAAGACATGGAATGATTCGTTTTGTCATCATAAGCTGTCAAGCCCTTCAAACGCTTCTGCTAACGTAAATTGCTTTGTGTACAGCGCCTTGCCAATAATCGCACCAGACACACCTGTCTGTTTTTGCGCTGACAGCTTTTGTAGATCACGAACAGCACTGACACCACCTGAGGCAATGACTTGTTTGCCGGTCGCTTCTGCTAAGCGAACTGTACTTTCCACATTTGGACCAGACAGCATGCCATCCATTTGAATATCAGTGAAAATAAAGACCTCTGCGCCTTCCTTTGCTAATTCCTTGCCGAGTTCCTCTGCTTTTACTTCCGACGTTTCAAGCCAGCCTTCAGTCGATACAAAACCGTTTCGTGCATCAATGCCAATCGCTATTTTCTCGCCATATTGTGACAGCATCTTTTTCACAAAGTCTGGGTTAGACACAGCCGAGCTGCCAAGGATGACTCTAGATACACCATTGCTTAAATAAAATGCAACGTCTTCTTCTGTCCGAATGCCGCCGCCAATTTGGACATTCACATCTAAGGCGGAAGCAATCGCCAGCACATGCTCATGGTTGACGCGCTTTCCTGCTTTCGCGCCATCTAAATCAACAAGATGAATCCATTTTGCGCCTTCCTTTGCAAATAATCTGGCCATGTCTAGCGGTGAATCTCCATAAATGGTTTCTTGATCATAATCTCCTTGCACGAGTCGTACACATTTGCCATTTCTCATATCAATCGCTGGATATAATGTAAATTCACTCATTTGCTCACCCTCTGTTCGTTTGCTAATTGAATAAACCGTTTGAGCAGTGCCATTCCTGTTGTACTGCTTTTTTCAGGGTGAAACTGCGTTCCAAACACATTCCCCTTCCCAACAACTGCTGGTACTTGTACGCCATACGCCGCACTTGCCAATTGTTCTTCTGGATTCATGTCACTCACATAATAAGAGTGGACAAAATACGCAAAGCCTTCAGGCACTCCGTCAAATAACGGGGACGGCTGGTGAAATGTGAGCTCGTTCCAGCCCATATGAGGCACCTTCAGCCTTTGCCCATCCTGATCAAGATCCTTTAAAAGAACGACACGTCCTTTTAAAAGACCCAATCCTTTTGTTTGCCCTCCTTCTTCGCTTTCTTCAAACAACAGCTGCATGCCAAGGCAAATGCCAAATAACAGCTTTCCTTCCTGCACGACTTGGTGAATAAACGCTTCAAGTCCTGTCTGTTTTAACAGCTGCATCGCATCACGAAACGACCCCACACCAGGCAAAATATAAGCATCTGCCTTTTTAAGCTCCTCCACCTCAGAGGACACGATATAAGCGGCGCCTGCTCGTTCCAGTGCTTTTGATACGCTAAACAAATTCCCCATTCCATAGTCAATGACTCCGATCATTAGAGCATCCCCTTTGTCGATGGAATCCCTTTCACACGTGGATCAATGGTTGTAGCTTCATCTAAGGCACGTGCCATCGCTTTAAAAATGGCTTCAATCATATGGTGAGTATTGGTTCCGTAGTGTACAATCACATGAAGATTGATCCGTGCTTCAAGAGCAAATTTCCACAGAAACTCATGAACCAGCTCCGTATCAAATGTGCCAACCTTTTGGCTTGGGAAAGCGGCTCTCATTTCCAAATGAGGACGATTGCTTAAGTCGACGACGACCTGAGCAAGTGTTTCATCCATTGGAACAAAGCTCGATCCGTACCGTTTGATTCCTTTTTTATCACCAAGCGCTTCTTTAAACATCTGACCAAGCACAATGCCGATATCTTCTGTTGTGTGGTGATCATCAACCTCCGTATCTCCTTTCGCATCTACGGTTAAGTTAAAATGTCCGTGCTTCGTGAATAAGTCGAGCATGTGCGTCATAAAAGGAACATCTGTCTGAATATCTGCTTTTCCTTCCCCATCAATCTCTAAGGCCAATGAAATGTTTGTTTCATTTGTTTGTCTCGTTGTTTCCGCCTGTCTCATTTTCATTCCTCCCGCTTTCTCGCTTCAATCGACCTTGCATGTGCTTCAAGTCCTTCTAATCTGGCAAAAGCCGCTATGCTGTCCCTATGTGTTTCAAAGGCTTCTTTGCTATATGAAATGATGCTTGTTTTCTTTTGGAAATCAGTGACGCCCAGCGGACTAGAAAATCTAGCCGTTCCGTTTGTTGGCAGCACATGATTCGGCCCTGCGAAGTAATCACCCACCGGCTCTGGGCTATAACGCCCTAAGAAAATCGCCCCTGCATGTTTGATTTGACCTAGTAGTGATTCTGGATACGCCGTGAGTACCTCTAAATGCTCTGGTGCTAACTGGTTCACGACGTCTACTGCACGCTCCATTGATTCTGTCACATAAATACGGCCATGATCTTGAATGGATTGTGCTGCGATTGATTTTCTTGGCAAAGTGTCCAGCTGTGCATCCACCTCTGCTTGCACTTCCTCAGCAAGCGCTTGAGACGGTGTCACTAAAATACTGGATGCCAATGCATCATGCTCTGCCTGTGAAAGCAAATCAGCTGCCACCTCATGTGCAGCTGCCGTTTCGTCAGCTAGAACGGCAATTTCACTTGGACCTGCAATCATATCAATGTCTACCTGACCAAATACTTCCCGCTTGGCCAGTGCTACATAAATGTTTCCTGGACCTGTGATTTTATCAACAGGCTGAATGTTGTCCGTTCCATATGCAAGTGCCGCAATCGCCTGAGCACCACCCATTTTGTACATTTCTGAAATGCCCAGCTCCTTCGCGGCAACTAGGACGGCGTCAGATAGACGGCCATCTTTCCCTGGTGGTGTCACAAGGACAATTCGTTCAACACCAGCGACAAGTGCCGGGATCACATTCATTAAGACAGATGACGGATAGGCAGCTGTTCCGCCCGGGACATACACACCGACCGCATCAAGCGGGGTCACCTTTTGTCCGAGCATCGAGCCGTCCTTTTGGTGATAAAACCAAGAGGATGTCAGCTGACGCTCGTGATAAGTTCGAATATGCTTGATAGCCGTTTGGATAATCTGAACCATCTCTTTGTCCAAACGCTCGTAGGCTTTTTTCATTTCAACCTCTGTGACAAGCGGATGTTCAATCGACACACCATCGAATTGCTTCGTAAAAGACCGTACAGCGTCGTCACCGTTTTTTCTCACTTCTTCAATAATGCGCTGAACAGTCTGACGCTGCTCTTCCGTCCCTGTATCTAAAGACCGCTTAAGAGAGAGATTGTTCGTCTCACCTTCTTTTATGTAGGTGATATTCATGATGATTCCTCCCCTTCTCCTTCGATGATTCTTGCCAGACGCTGCGCCATTTTATCAATCACCGCATCCTTCATTCGGTAGCTCACAGGATTGACAATAAATCGTGATGTAATGTCACAAATATGCTCTGTTTCCACAAGTCCATTTTCCTTAAGCGTTTGACCTGTGGAAACAATGTCAACAATTCGATCGGCAAGCCCGATGAGCGGCGCTAATTCAATGGAACCATTTAGCTTAATGATCTCAACCTGCTCACCTTGTTCTCTAAAATAGGACGAGGCTACGTTTGGGTACTTCGTTGCCACACGCGGCGCGACTCCGCCCCAGCTGGCTCCTGGCAATCCTGCTACAGCTAAATGACATTTGCTGATGTTTAAATCGAGCACCTCGTACACATCACGAGCTTCTTCAAGCATGACATCCTTCCCTGCAATGCCCACATCCGCCACACCGTGCTCTACATATGTCGTCACATCCATTGGCTTGGCTAAAATAAAGCGGAGGTTTTCTTCCGGTACATCAATGATTAATTTTCTGGAATCCTCGAATTCCTCCGGCAGCTGATACCCCGCCTGTCTTAACAGCCCTGCTGCTTCTTCAAATATCCGGCCCTTTGGCATTGCCATCGTCAACACTTTACCCATTCTGCTCTTCCTTTCTAGCACCGATAAAATAAGTCACTTGTTCAAATGCCTTGGTCATTGCGTCAATATTTTCGATACCCGCTAAGTCTTGCAGGACGATCTTTTTGCCCTTTGACCGCTCTTTTTCTGCAAAAGCAAATGCTTCAAGTCTCTGCTCTTTACTAAAAATCACAGCCTCTTGCGGCTCATGCATTTCTTTGGCGTCAAGGGCCTCAAGAAGACGGTCTAAACGAAGACCGAACCCTGTAGCTGGTGCGGGTGCATCAAAGTGAGCAAGCAATTGATCGTACCTTCCTCCACTTCCAATGACAGACCCAACATGATCTGCAAATACTTCAAACAAAATCCCCGTGTAGTAGCTCATATGACTGACCATACTCAAATCCAAACGAATATATTCTGTACAGCCGTAATCCTCGAGTGTTTCCCAAAGCGCCTTTAACTCTGCAAGCACCGCTTTCCCCTCTTGTGACACCACGATCTCCTCTGCCCGCTGGATCACTTCCTGCCCGCCGCGCAGCTCCAAAAGCTGCAGCAGTCTCGTTTTATCAATAGATGAGAGTGGCAATTGTTTCACATGCTGCCTGTATCCCACATAATTCTTTTCATATAAAAAACGGCGCAGTACGTTCGCACGTTCTGTATTTCCAAGTACATCTAAAAACAACGTTTCTGCCAAAGCAACATGACCGATCGCTATTTTAAAGGATTGAAGCCCGGCATTTTTTAATGCAAATACGACAAGCGCGATAACTTCAGCATCTGCACTAATCGAACCATCACCAATTAATTCAATTCCGACCTGCTCAAACTCAGATGGTCTTCCGCCTTCTCTTTCCTGCGCCCGAAACACATTGGCTGCATAACCGACGCGAAGGGGATACGCCTGTTCATGAAGCTTTGAAGCCGCAACTCTCGCAATCGGCCCCGTCATATCAGGTCTAAGCACAAGGGTTTGACCATTTTGATCAAGAAGCTTAAACAGCTGTGTATCTGTAATCGCCGATTGAACACCGACTGTATCGTAAAATTCAAGCGTTGGCGTCTCCATCAAACGATAACCCCAACCATACATCACCTCTGTTAATGAATGTCTCACTTTTTTCTTCGTCTCATACAATCCTGGTAATGAATCGCGCATACCATATGGTTTCTCAAACATAAACATGTTCCTCTGCACCTCCAACACTTTAAAACAAAAAATTCCGAATCCTTTAGTTCGCTAATATGATAATATGCTAACAAAATAAAGTGATTAAATCAATCATTTTTATTCTTCCCTTTTTTCGTTAATAGTTTGTTCATATATTACATTAAAATGACACCTGAATCTTTTCGGTCTGTTTGCTTTTGGAACATGCTATAATACATAAAAATATTGAATAACACAGGAGATTACAGTGAAATTCATCCAGACATTAATCTTAACCTTGTTGTGCGCATCCCTTGTTTATTTCGGCTTTATTTATGTTTCACAAATGAACCAAGTCAAGAAAACCACTTCGTCGCAAGAAGAAGCCAAAGAAAAAGAGAACGATACCGCACTAGCAGCAAAAGAAACACGTTCAACGAAAAAAACAGATTCCACAACCCATACATTAAAAGGAAGCAAAAAAGCCATGGACGTCATCCTCTACAATCAAATGGATGCACCAAGGCTTTATAATGGATGCGAGGTCACAAGCCTAGCGATGCTGCTTCATTACAGCGGCTATAAAGAAGTGACAAAAAACACATTGGCAAATGAGATCAAACGTGTTCCGCTCAATTATGAGAATGGCTTAAAAGGAAACCCTGAAGACGGGTTTGTAGGAGATATGGAAAACGGACCAGGTCTTGGTGTGTACCATGGACCCATTTATCAGCTTGCGAAAAAATATGCAGGCAATCAAGCCGTCGACTTAACGGGAAAGTCAGTCAAAAAAGCCATCTATGAATCACTTGAAAAAGGCTATCCTGTCTGGGTCATTACGACATCGACCTTTGCCAAAACAGATAACATCGAAACATGGAATACACCAAATGGAAAAATAGATGTCAGCTTTAAAATGCATAGCGTAGTGATCACTGGCTACGACAAAGAACACGTCTACTTGAATAACCCATACGGAGAAAAGAACCAAAAAGTCGATCGCGATCAATTTGAGGAGTCTTGGAAACAGATGGGCAGTCAAGCGGTTATCATCAAAACATAAAACCCCGCTCTTCAGCGGGGTTCAGATTGTTGACAAAGGGCTAAAATGATCTTGATTTTAGCCCTTTGTCTTCTTTTCAGCGTGACATGAAAACCTTTGCAGTCTAGGAAGAACGAGTACCGGCGTGGAGCGAATTTGACATTCGTGAGCACCGGCACGCAGGACTGACAAAGAATGCGAGGGTTTGTCTTCACGCTGAAAACCCCGCTCTTCAGCGGGGTTTTTTCTCTTCTTATTCAGCTTCAGATACAACCGTAAATCGTTCTCCAACATGGGCAGCCTGCTCAATTTCATCAACCAGCGCAATGGCGTAGTCGGCATAGCTCACATAGCTGTCACCCTTCGAATTGACAATGAGATGATCTTTGCCTTTCACATAAGAACCAGTTCGTTTGCCTTCTGGATTAAAGAATGCTGCTGGACTAAGAAATGTCCATTTTAACCCTTTGGAATTTTGAAGATCTTTTAAGTTTTCGCCTTGCTTTGACGAAGTAGCGAAGTATTCCTTTGGAAACTCTGGTGTGTCCATAAGTCTTGTGGTTTTCGCCTCATCAACAAATAAACTGCCAGCACCGCCTACCACGATTAAACGCGTGTCTGGTGCCTCTTTCAATATATCAATCAGCTTTTTCCCAGCTTCTACATGAAGGTGCTCTTGTCCAGCTGGTGCACCAAATGCATTCACGATGACATCAAAACCTTTGATGTCTTCTGCCTCCAAGTGGAACACATCCTTCTCTAAAACGGCTGCTGATGAACCTGTCATCTTTTGTGCATCTCGAACAATTGCAGTTACTTCGTGTCCTCTTGATTGAGCCTCTTTTAAAATTTCCTGTCCTGCTTTACCTGTTGCGCCAATGATTCCAATTTTCATGTGAATTCCTCCTACAATCTGGTTTAATTTTTACATCTAGAGGTGTAACAAAAACAGTTACAACAGAGGTAAAAAAAATTGAATAAATCATCCAATTTTTTTGATTAACACCTGCGTTAGTTCACTCAATTTGATCTCAGCCAGCACTTGCTCCATCGCACTTTGGGCACGGCACAGAATTAATTCAAGCACCGCTTGAATATTTGCACCGATCGGACAGTCAGGGTTCGGGCTTTCATGAATTTGAAACAATTCTCCCTCATCCACAACTTCAACCGCTTTATACACATCGAGCAGTGTGATGTCTTCTTCACTGCGATTCAACTGTGAACCACCTTTGCCAAGACTCGTTGAGATCAGGCCTGCTTTTTTTAATTTACTCATGATACGGCGAATGACCACTGGATTTGTATTGACACTTCCTGCGATATCCTCCGATGTCTGTAATGATCCTTTTTCAAGTGATAGCAAGGCCAGAATATGGACAGCGACAGTAAATCTGCTGCTGATTTTCATGTTTTCTCACCTCTGTTGTAATCATTATAGTTACACCATGTCAGAATGTCAATAAAAAAGTCTGCCGAGCTACTCAGCAGACGTAGATTGACGTGCTTCCATTTCTTCTTTCGTATAAATCATGCGCATTGGATTACCTCCAACAAAAGAGCCTGCCGGGACGTCTTGATGCACAAGCGTACCCGCCGATACGATAGCACCATCACCGATCGTCACTCCGGGCAGAATGGTTGAATTTGCTCCAATTAAGACTTCATCACCAATATAGACTTCCCCAAGCCTATACTCTTTAATCAAATATTCATGTGCCAAGATCGTCGTGTTATAGCCAATCACACTATTTCGACCAACCGTGATTTTCTCGGGGAACATCAGATCGACCATCACCATTAAGGCAAACGCTGTATCATCTCCGACTTTCATGCGGAGAAAGGTTCGATAAATCCAATTTTTCATCCCCATAAAAGGCGTATAACGTGCCATTTGAATAAAGATAAAGTTTTTTATCACCTTGAGAAAGGGGACCGTCCGATAGACTTGTCTAAGTGAATTGACCCCTTTGACAGGATAACGATCTGTTTTTCTCAACTTAATCAGCTCCAACAATCGCCAAGAGATCACTCATTTTCTGCAGCAGGTAATCAGGACGATGCTTTAAAAGGGCTTCTTCTCCCTTAATAGACCAAGCGACACCTGCTGTTTTCGTTCCTGCCGCTTGTCCAGACAAAATGTCGTGATAATTATCACCGACCATTATGGCCTCATGCGGGTCACTGCCAAGCTTGGATAACGCCAGCTGGACTGGTTCTGGATGCGGCTTCTCGTTTTGTACATCATCAAGTGTGACAATCACCTCAAAGAATGGCTCCAAACCTGTCAGCTTCAATCCCATTAAGACCGTATCACGTATCTTCGTTGTCACAATTCCGAGCTTAAATCCTCGATCCTGAAGAATTTTTAACGTATCTAAAACCGTCTCATACTCCGTCACAAGCAGATCATGCTGTTCATGATTAAACGTCCGGTACATCTGAATCATGTCATCCGTCAGATTCGGGTCCATCGCAGAGAATGTATCAAACAGCGATGGACCAATAAAGTGAAGGATATCCTCACGGCTGTACTGACCAGGGTAATAATGATCCAGCGTATGCTGAAATGATGCAATAATTAATTCATTTGTATTGATTAACGTGCCATCTAAATCAAATAGCACGGTGTTGATGGTTGATTCGTTCATATGGCTTCCTTTCTAACAGCTGCATGTTCCCGCTTCCGCCAAAAATAGCTAATGGCAGCTGTCAATAAAATAGCAGAAATCAGGCGGATCAGAAGCAGCGGCCATACTGGAATACCTAATGGAATGAAAATCAGTGTATCTTCGACCACCGCATGACAAGCAACGAGGAAAATGAAAGCAAGGGTTAAATCCTTTTTGCTGACGCCGTCCTCTTCCACTGCCTTCATCATCACGCCTGCCCCGTAGGCCAAACCAATGGTTAAACCAGCCACCATCGTCATAGACGTATTTTCTTTCATTCCAAGCATTCTAGTAAATGGAGACAGCCACTTAGACAGCGTATGAAGCCATCCTAAGTCTCTCATCAATTGAATGATGATCATGAGAGGGATGACAATACAAGCCAGTTGGAGCACACCAAGAACGGCTTTCTGTAAAGCAAGGAAAACGATCATATGCCAGCTTGAAGGCACATCAGCTGTCTGAGCTGCTGTAAGCAAACCATATTGCGCCGGCTCCTGGCCTCCCTGCCAAACGAGATGAATGACAATCGCTGAAACAACGGCAAGACTGATTCTGACTAACAAAATAACAGACACCCGTAGTCCAACCTTCGCCGCCACTGTCGATTCAATCATCAGGTTGTGACAAAAGGATAGCATGACCGCTAAAATGAAGACTTCCTTCACAGGCAGCTCTAATGTCAAGATAGCTGCAATACCCGCATACAAGTTCAGCATATTTCCTAATACAAGCGGAATAGCTGCCTCCCCTGAAAGGCCCAATAGCCCCATAAACGGACGGATAAATTGGATGATCCAATCCATGACAGGCGTATGCTGCAAGATGCTGACGAGAATGGTAACCGGAAAAATGACTTTTCCAAGTGTCCAAGTCGTCGATAGCCCTGCTTTCAAGCCATTTTTCCATGTCTCTCTCATCTCTTATCCCCCCTGCTTAATTTGATGAGTTGTTCTCTTTATACGGTATAGATGCGTAGCCCTTGATTCTTCTATACACAATCAACAAAACGGCCACGGCGAATATGACAATTGAAATCATCTGCGCAATTCGAAGGTGCTCTGTCAGCATTAAGCTGTCTGTTCTCATGCCTTCAATGAAGAAACGGCCGATTGAATACCAGATTAAATAAGACAAGAACATTTCGCCTCTGCGCAGCGATGTTCTGCGTAATAAGATGAGAATTACAACGCCGGCAAGATTCCATAATGATTCGTATAAGAACGTCGGGTGATAGTAGGTTCCATCAATATACATCTGATTAATAATAAACTCAGGCAGGTGTAAATTCTCTAAAAAGCCTCTTGAAACAGCCTCACCATGCGCTTCTTGATTAATAAAATTCCCCCAGCGTCCAATCGCCTGCCCTAGTAAAATACTAGGCGCTGCCACATCGGCGATTTTCCAAAAGGACACTTTTCTCACTCTTGTAAAGACGATCGCTGTCAGCACTGCACCTATCAGTCCGCCATGTATGGCAATTCCGCCATTCCAAATCTTTATGATTTCATTTGGATGCTGCTGATAGTAATCCCATTCAAAGGATACATAATAAATTCGTGCACAAATAATGGCGATAGGAATGGCAAATAAAATTAAATCAATAAACGTATCTTTATTGATGCCTCTTTTTTCACATTCCCTGAGTGCGAGCCAGAGTCCAAGCAAGGCTCCAACCCCTATGATCACACCGTACCAATGAACCGAAATAGGTCCGAGCTGAAAAGCAATCGGATCAATTGGTTGAATTGCTTCATTCATATAGACAACTCCTATTCATCCTGGCCATTGTCTTCAATGACATCGGCAAGTTTACTTGTAAATTGTTCCGCTGCATTATGCCCCATTCGTTTCAACCTGAAGTTCATCGCAGCTACCTCAATAATGACCGCTAAATTTCGTCCTGGACGTACAGGGATCGTCAGCTTTGGTACATCCGTATCGATGATCCGCATCTTCTCTTCCTCAAGCCCTAAACGATCATACTGTTTGCCTTGTTCCCACAGTTCAAGGTTCATCACAATCGTAATTCTCTTATAGCTTCTGACAGCGCCTGCTCCAAATAAGGTCATCACATTAATAATGCCTAATCCACGGATTTCTAGAAGGTGCTCAATCAGCTCTGGTGCGCTCCCAACTAGCGTATCCTGATCCTCTTGACGGATTTCCACGCAGTCGTCTGCAACCAGCCTGTGTCCCCTTTTCACAAGCTCTAAGGCTGTTTCACTTTTTCCTACACCGCTTTTACCTATTAACAAAACACCCACACCATATACATCTACAAGGACACCATGAATTGCGGTCGTTGGTGCAAGCTTGCTTTCTAAAAAGTTTGTTAATCGACTCGAAAGCCTTGTCGTTTTTAAGCTTGATCGTAAAACCGGCACGCCATTTTCATTGGATGCTTCAATTAATTCCTTCGGCACTTCACGATCTCGTGACAAAATGATGGCAGGGGTAATATCTGTACAAAGAGACATCATTCTCTGCTTTCGTTCGCGTTCTGGGAGTTGTTCAAAAAAGGAAAGCTCTGTCTTCCCTAAAAGTTGAACTCTTTCTTTTGGATAATATGTAAAATATCCAGCCATTTCAATACCTGGTCTGGAAAGATCACTGATTGTAATGGGACGATTAATCCCTTCTTCCCCACTTATCAGCTCAAGATGAAATTGTTCCATTATGTCCTTCGTACGAACTTTCGGCACGCTTCTTCCTCCTTTTATCACAGGCGTTTCAGAAATACAGCTCTATTTTATCACTTTCAATGATGAACCCAAAACAGTATTTTATCCTGATCCTGTTTCACAAGCTCGAGTGGTATAGACAACTATACTTAAAAAGGGTACACTAAAGCTAAAGACAACGAATAAGGGGGCACAAACATGAGCAGCTCTTTATTGCTCTCCAATATTCATATTGTGACAAAGACAGAAATCATTGAACGCGGTTTTGTCGGTTTACGCGATGGCAAGATCGACTATATTTCAACATCTCCACCGACAGGAAATTATGAAAAAGTATATATTTCCCGGGAAAACTTTTATTTACTTCCCGGAATGATTGATATTCACATTCACGGCGGTTACGGTGCAGACATGATGGATGCGACACCAGAAGCCATGAATACACTTGCTGATCACTTACCCTCAGAGGGAACGACAAGCTTTTTAGCGACAACCATTACACAAAACCATCAAGAGATTGAGCATGCTCTTAAAAATGTCGCTCTGTGGAAACCCGATAACGAGAAGCAGGCCGGAAGTCAGGCACAATGTTTAGGAATTCATTTGGAAGGTCCTTTTATTTCTAAAGATAAAGCTGGGGCACAGCCTGCCCAATGGATTAAACAGCCTGATCTCCCGCTTTTCGAAAAATGGCTTCATGCATCTGAACAGCTGATTCAAATTGTCACATTTGCACCTGAGGAAGATACTGATTTTGCTTTCCTTTCCATGCTGCAAGAAAAAAACATTATTCCTTCTATTGGACATACGAATGCTGATCATGCCATGATTGAACGAGCAGCAAAGCACGGTGCACGCCATGTGACGCATCTTTATAATGCGATGAGTTCGTTTCAGCATCGTGAACCAAGCGCGGCAGGTGCTGCTCTTACAAACGAGAAACTCTTTACTGAGCTGATTACAGATGGCATTCATTCACATCCTCTTTCCGTAAAGCTAGCATATCTGGCAAAAGGGAGTGAACGTTTGATCATGATTACAGACTCCATGCGCGCAAAAGGGCTAGGAGAAGGAACATACGAATTTGGCGGTCAAACTGTCACAGTCAGAGGTGAACAAGCATTGCTGGCAGACGGTACACTTGCAGGATCGATCTTACGTATGAAAGATGGAGTCAAACAGATGAGACAGGTCACGCATTGCGGATGGACAGAGATTGCTAAGATGACCTCGACAAATGCAGCCAGTCAGCTAGGTCTTGAAGATCAGCTCGGTTCAATTGAAGTTGGGAAACTGGCAGACTTGGTCATTTGGGATGATTCTGGCGAACTGATGATGACGATCTGCCGAGGACAAATTGTCTTTGAAAAAAGGAGGCAAATGACTGATGAACATCATTGAATTTGCGGATAAAGATCAATTAGGAAAAGAAGCTGCTGCCTTCATTGCACGTACCATTAAATCCAAAGCAGATGCGGTGCTCGGTCTGGCAACTGGCGGTACTCCTATCGATACTTACAAAGAGTTAATTCGGCTGCATCAAGCAGAAAAATTGTCTTTCAAACAAACAAGAACAGTGAATTTGGATGAATACGTAGGACTTGATCCAAATCATGAAAATAGTTATATGACCTACATGAGGCGTCATTTATTTGACCACATTGACCTCCCAAAGGATCAGTATTTCCTTCCTAATGGCGCTGCATCTCAATTGGAAGAAGAGTGCTTAAGATACGATCAGCTCATTGAAGATTTAGGGGGCATAGATCTTCAGCTTCTTGGCATTGGGCAAAATGGACATATCGGGTTTAACGAACCTGGTACTCCCTTCGATTCAAAAACGCACGTTGTTCAATTAGATGAACATACCCGCAAGGCCAATGCAAAATACTTTTCTTCTATTGATGAAGTGCCTACACATGCGATCACAATGGGTATTGCGAGCATTCTTTCAAGCAAAAAAATTCTGCTTCTTGCATCAGGAAAATCAAAGGCGGAAGTGATACAATATTTAGAACAGACGGATGTTCATCCAGACTTCCCTGCATCTGCCTTGAAACTTCATCAAGATGTGACGATTTTTATTGATCGAGAAGCTGGTTCACTACGCTAAACACGAGAGGATTTTCACATGTTTATTGATAAGCAGTCACCTATTCCCATGTACCATCAGATTATGGAGAACTTGAAAAAGCAGATTGAGGATGGAACGTTAGCCCCTGATACACTTATTCCTTCTGAAAGAGAATATGCTGAACGCTTTGGTATTAGTCGAATGACTGTCAGACAAGCCTTATCGAACCTTGTGAACGAAGGATATTTATACCGCCAAAAAGGAAAAGGCACCTTTGTTAGCCGAAAAAAGTTTGAACAGCCGCTTCAAGGCTTAACAAGCTTTACAGAAGATATGCGCCAACGGGGTCTCAAAGCCTCAAGCCAGCTGATTGATTTTAAAAAAATCGCATGTCCAGAGCACTTACTGCCAGTCTTACAACTGTCCAGCAGCGATGCTGTATATGAACTGAAACGGATACGGCTTGCAAATGATGAACCGATGGCCATTGAAACGAGTTATATACCTGAAAAATTTGCAGGGGATCTCATAAAGGAACATTTAACAGGATCGTTATATGAATATATAGAAAACCACACGGGCCTGGCGATCGCTCATGCAAAGCAGGAGCTTGAAGCCAATGTTGCCTCAAAAGAAGAAGCGCACCTGCTGTCAATTGCAACAGGCGCTCCTGTTCTATCCATTGCAAGAACGACTTATTTTCAAAACGACCTTCCATTCGAGTATGTCATTTCCGTTTATAGAGGAGATCGTTATAAGCTCATTCATACAATGGAACGATAAACTGTGCTCCTAAAATAGAAGCACAGTTTTTTATTTCCTAAGAAATTTTGATTGACCATCATTTTTTGTATGAATTTTCCATATAGGTGAAACAGCTTTCCCTTGGAAACGATCTTTTGCGACAGTGTACCAATAATAATCTTGGTTTGGTTTTAAACCTTTCCATTCAAAGCTTGCTTTTTTACCACTTTTCACACCTTTAGCTTCCCCAAGAAGAACATTTGTGTAGACATTGAGTTCAAAATAATTGGTTTTGACGGATTTCATTTTTGGTGTCAAATCCACATCAATGGAAAATTCGTCTTGGTCTCCATACGTTTTAGGATCATAGAAATGCTCTTGATTCATATAAGGAGAGTAGGTTGTAAAGTGAAGTTGATTTTTTTCTTGATCTGCTGTAATCAATCGCATAAAGCCTTGACCACCTTCAGGACCTGATTGATAATCTGCCAGTATTTGATATACTTTTCTGTCCACTTTTCCATCATGATCATCATCAATCTCATCTACTTTCCGGCTCGCTCCGTGGTAGTGACCGCTAAATACTGCCACAATATTTGGATGACGTTTCACCACTTGATGGAAGATGAGATCTCCAATCGGGCTTCGGTTGCCGCTCACTAGCAAATACTCATGAAAATTTAAGATGACAATACGATCTGGATGCTCAGAAATCACTCGGTTTAACCAATCAATTTCATTTTGCTTCAACCCCCAGCCCATATATACCATCATATAATCATTACCGCCAGCAGAGATGAGATCATAATGTCCTCGATTGTTTTGATAGGATTCACCGTAGTAAGGTTTTTCTGCAAAGCGTTTCGCTCCAAAGTATCTCCCATATTCCATATAAAGGCCGTCTTTGTGCCTGACATCATGATTTCCAGCTAAGACACCGTAAGGAATTTGATGTTCATCTAACACACGCATAAATGTATCGGCACGATTCCATTGCTTCCCCTTTGAATCATCCACAATATCGCCTGTATGGAACACGTATTGAATATTTAGCTGATCCCTTTGATCTCTAATCCACTCGACCATTTGTTTAAAGATATGAGGATAGCTTTTAGCATAATATTGAGTGTCAGACATCCATACCATTTTATACGGCTTTTGCGTCTTGCTGATTTCATCCTGCACAAGCAAATCAAATGTTTGATTTTTCATATACTGTCTCACTGACAGCAGTCCTTTCAGGTAAAATTCCTTTTCATCTTTAGCAAAGTGATGAGTGATTTTATCCCACTTTTCCTGCTGATGATTCCAAGCGTACATTGTCACCTTTCTCCCAGTTAATGAACTTCCTTTCCACATAGCCTCGACGACATCCTTTTCACGTACAGCGTGATGCACCTTGATTTGAAAACGATGATAAGGAAAGCGCTGTAAATCCCTCGTTTCGACTGCTTTCCCATCAGCAAATGCAATTCGGTTCCTTTCTTGCTCGGAAAATAGCATCTCACCTGATTCGGTAAGACTCTTTGGCGGTTCAGTCTCTGCTGCATATTGAAAGATCTTCATGGATGGATGCAGCGATGTATATTGATAGGCACGATAAAATGAGTAATCTAACTGATCATTTGTTGGATCTTTGGTTAACACCGTTTGCTTAGATGATTTCATTTTTGTCTTATCTGCCACTCGTTCTGGTGTTTCAGGATGTTCATGTACCGTTTTAAACTCTTTTTTCAATATAGACATGTTCCCAGCGGCATCTTTTGCTTTGATCGTAAACGTATGCTGACCTGGATTTAATTCGCTAGAGGATGTCTGATAAGGCAAAGAAATTGGTTTGCCATCTAAATATGCCTTCATCTCCTCTATGTCACTCCATTGATCCGTCACCTTTGCCTTTAACGTAAAGGCGCCTTTATATTGGTCATTTGCCTTTATATTTGTCTTGATTTTCGGACCTGTGTTATCGACTTTCACCCGTACTGATGCAGATTCGTCTGCGGTGTTGGCCTGAATGAAATGCGTCCCTTCTTTCAGCCTTCTTGTATCCCACTGAATATAGGTTGAAACATATGCTTGTTTTGGAAGTTGAAATTGGAAAGCTCTGACCTTCTTTGCATTGCCACCGTCTCCCATCTTCCATTCTTTTTGCGGATCGGCATTTGTCGAGGGAATTTGAGTTCCATTCGATAAAATCATCCTGACATGTTTCAACTCAAAATCATCGTGATTTTCTCCAGGAAATCGGTCAAATGGAGATGACTTTGTTCCAGCATGAAAAGAGATTGTCTGCGGACCTTCCTTTTCCAACTGATTTTCTGGTATTCGCATTGTATAGGTGCGATACACTTTTGTCGAATCATCAAAAATAGAAAGTAAGCGTTTCCCTATAGACACACCATTCTTAAAATATAAATTTGTTCCTTTGACATCAAATGCAATATATGGATCTGCTTCAAGGGCAGGAAATGCTTGTCGAATCCGCTTTCCATCTATCATCAATTGAATGTTTTTTTTCTGATCCGCTGTTGCTTTTAAGGAGAATATGCCTGAAACCGTATCTCCGTCTTCTACATTGAATCGAAGGCCATGGGCTTTGCTGACCTGCTCGACATCAATTGTTTTTTTCATGGTCATTGCTTGATTTTCACCGTCAGACGCTTCCAGCTCGTATTCCAATTGTTCTTTACCAATCAGCTCAGGTGAATAAATAATGTAATGAAACAGTCGGTCATTATGATCCTTTTGAAGTAGAACCTCTTTAAAATCATCTTTACGATTCGTCCGATATCGCAGTTTGACGGTTTTGACGGATTGATCGTCCTGTACATCTGCTTTAACCTCAATACCCTCAGTTGGTTTTACCGGTTTCTTGTCTGTCATATCTTCGATCACAGGTTTATGAACATCTGGTGAGATTTCTTTTTTTTCAGATGGAATTTGTGCTTTTAATACTTTTCCAGGTGTAGGCTCTTCCTCCACTTTTGAAATCAGCTTCATTTGCGTCGTCCCATCCATTGGATACTTGAACAATAAAGATTTGTGCTCGCTAAATAATGAAGGCTTCAAACGATATGAGGCAGATGAAATCTCTTCCCCTATATTTGTTGTGATAGAGACAAGACGAGATTTGGAATTGGACAGCCCTTTGCTCTCGATCACTGATAGATGCTCGCCCTCTTTTAAATGGCTTTTGTACATTGCATTAAAGTCCGCAACCGTTAAATGCTCCTGCCCTTTTTTTCTGAGCCAGAAAACATGTGGTTTTCCAGGAGAGATAGTGACTGGATTGGTGTGAAATGAATAAATATCATCCATCTCTAAGCCTTGTGCAGGATTGCGATAGCGAAGCTGATAATGCTGAAGAGAGATAGGTGCATGTGTTGTGTTATACACCTCGATAAATTCAAATGCATCCTTGCCTTTTCTGTTTTTTGAATTGGCAACGATCTCCGTGATAAATAAGTCCGGAATATGTGAAAGATCCTCTTCAAATCCGTTTACGTGAACAAACTGTTCTGTGGTTTTGATCACAGACTTCTGCGTTAGGAATTCTGTATAGTAATGAACCGTTGGATTCCATAATTGATCTGACGGGATTTTCGCTGTGAATTCTGGTTTCATCCCTGGTAACCGTTCCATTGGAATCAAGCGGTATCCAAGTTCGTCACTTTGTTTATAGTACAAGTTTGCAGACAAAATGTGCTCTGACTGATTAATAGATGCCCGAAACTGAAGATCACGGCTTTTTCCTTGAACCGGACGGACATCCACATGAAATTGGTCAAAGATAAAAGGTGAAAAGGGCTTGTTTGGTAAATTCACTTGGGTTTGAATGTAGGCCCCTGCTGAAGCAGGCTGACTGAAACAAAAAAGAATGATAAAAAAAGGTAAAAGAATCATTTGTCTGCTCACGTTCACCATCGTGCACCGCCTCCCTTCGGATATTGTGTCTCCTAAAGGCGGTTTTTATGACAGATGGAACGGGGAAAAGGGATAAATTCGCATAAAAAAACCGTTAGCTTTTCTTCGCTAACGGCTCCACGATTCCTTTTTGTATGAGCAGATGGAAAATGGATAAAATGACAGCCACCCAAATGGCCGTTCCGAACCCATCAATGTGAAAACGATCTCCCATAAAGCTTGACGTCATCATCAGTGTGATGGCATTAATAACAAATAGGAACAATCCTAGTGAAAGTACTGTCACTGGCAGCGTTAAAATGATCAAAAACGGCTTCACTAAAATATTGAGCAAGGACAAAATGATACTTGCCACAACGGCTGCGCCAAACCCTTCCACATACACGCTGCCGAGTCCTGGCAGAATGCCCGAATCAAAATATCCAGCAATGACGATTAAAAGTAGTGCATTCACTAAAATACTGGCAATCCATCTAAACATTTAGCTAGTGCCTTCTTCCGGAACAACAAAATACCAGATGAAGTAGATGAGAAAGATCGGCATAAATGCTGTCATAAAACCGATGATCACTGTTAAAATGCGAAGCAGGGATGCATCAACACTTAAATATTCAGCAAGTCCACCAACAACACCCGCTATTTTTTTATCTGTTGCTGAACGATACAGCTTCTTCATGTAGAATCACTCCTTGTCTGATTGGTGCTTTACTTGGATTGAGCCTGTTTTTGTTTCTGCAAAAATAGAGATACTATGCTCTGCCTGTTGATTGGCCTTGATCATTTTTTCTTTTTGTAGCGTTTCATTTTTCTCTTTAATCATATTGGCATCAAGCAAATCGTGAGAAATTGAACCGAGATTGCTTTTCAGCTCCGCCGTCACTGCACATGCACGTGGAATGTGAACGTCCACACTGCCTGTTGTGGTTTTTGCATAAATCGAACGGCACTTCTCATCTGACAGCTGGACAGCAATATTCCCGTTGAAGCTCTGTGCATCAATTGATTCACTTTTCCCACGCAGGTCAATGAGCCCATTGATGGTTTCTACTTCAATCATACCACACTCGTGATCTGCCAGTTTAATTTGTCCGTTTGCTGTTTCAATTCCGACCTTTTCTGCTTGTAAAGAGGCAAAAGAGACAACGCCATTTGTGGTTTTTGCAGCCAGTTCTTTTGTCTTTAGCTTTTCCCCACGAATTGGGCCATTAAACAGCTTGACCTTGATCTTCTCGTATTGGATACGCGGTACATATAGGGTGACATTGACTTTCATTGTCTTCTTTTCAGTTCGGATAAAAAATTTATCCCCTTCAAGCCCGCAATCCAGTTGATTGAGAAATTGCTGTCTTGCCTGCTCTCCATCCTCTGCACGGTAAATTTTCGCATGACACTCTGCTCGAATGTCCCCATCGTCCCACGGCATCACATTGAGACTGCCGTTCGCCAATTGAATATCTAGATGAGACAGTGAGGCGTCTTTGAATTGAAAAATGTGTTCAACGTCGACGGACTGTCCGAAGTTCAAATCAAGATCAACATCTTTGACTTTTTTCATGGCAGAATCTAACCAGCCAAACAGCTTTGCTCCAAGATTCTCACTGCTGTTTCCTTTGCTTTCTGCTCCCGCTTTTTCTTCATGAAAGGTGTGATCGGCTGTAGACTTTTCTAATGAGACAGACTGACTTTCTTCCAGCTTTTCTAATAACGTAATCGCTTCTTTTGCCGATAATGTCCCATCTTCTACTAATTTTAAAATTCGTTCTTTCTCATTCATACAAAGCCCTCCTACGATTTAATGGTTTGAAGTACTTTAATGCCTTGAATGATATTCCAAATGACAGAGATCAAAAAGCTAATGGCAATGATAAAGGTCAAGATAAACACCGTCATGACTGGAATGACCGAATCGGTCGACTGCGTCGCAAGTAAAAATGGGATAGACCCAAAAATGAGAATACAGCACGCTGCAATCGGCAGCAGGTGTGACCATAGCGCCCGCACCGCATGACGTTTTGTTTCCTTTTGATCTACTACAAAATATGCCACAATCGGTACGATAAATGGCATAAAAAATACACTAAAATAACAAATAGATGCAATGATCGACTGATCTCTATTCATATATTCGCTCCTTCATGATGAAAATTCCTTTCTAACTCATACGTTTCTTGCGTATAAAAAGTTTCAAACTCATTCGATTTACATATGACCTTAGACACAAATTATTTCTTTTTGCCCGTAAGTGTAGATTCTTCATGGATTACCCTTTAAAATATGTTGAAAAGATGGTGATTATCATTATAGGGGGTAATTATTTTGACAGATCATCATAATTCTAATCACACGGCGCAAACGCTTTTAGACCTTATACAGAAACAGAAAAGCATGAACAGCGATATGATCAAGGAGCTGGAGACCATTCACCCGTCTCATCCGAAGTATGGTGATATCCGTTATTTAAAAGTATTGCTCGACAGCAGCAGTACCCATATTTTAAAGGATTTAACGCACCTCAGTAACTTAATGCCAAAGGAAGATGCGCAATAAAAGGAAAACCCCTCGACCGGAGGGGTTTTCCTTTATGAGGATGTCACACTTTCTGTTTCTTTGACTAACTGTTTCATTCGTTCACGGTCACGCTCTAAAATAGGTTTTAAGTATTGACCGGTGTAAGAAGCTTTTTCTTTTGCAATTTGTTCAGGTGTCCCCGAGGCAATGATCGTTCCCCCGCCTGCACCGCCTTCTGGTCCTAGATCAACAAGGTAATCGGCCGCCTTAATAATATCAAGGTTGTGCTCAATGACCAAAACCGTATCTCCATTTTCAACCAAGCGCTGAAGCACTTTTAACAGCCGGGCAATATCATCCACATGTAGACCTGTTGTCGGCTCGTCTAAAATATAAAGAGACCTTCCGTTCGAACGGCGGTGAAGCTCAGATGCCAATTTCACACGCTGCGCTTCTCCACCAGACAATGTCGTCGCAGGCTGTCCAAGTGTAATGTACCCTAGACCAACATCAAAAATCGTTTGAAGCTTCCGCTTAATTTTCGGGATATTCTCGAAAAATTGAAGGGCATCCTCAACAGTCATTTCAAGAACATCAGAAATGTTTTTCCCTTTGTACGTGACCTCTAGAGTCTCACGGTTATAACGTTTCCCGTGACACACCTCACAAGGCACATATACATCAGGTAAAAAGTGCATTTCAATTTTAATAATGCCATCTCCACGACACGCCTCACAGCGTCCGCCTTTCACGTTAAAGCTGAATCGGCCTTTTTTATAGCCTCGCACTTTCGCTTCATTGGTCTGCGCAAAGACATCCCGCACGTCATCAAATACACCTGTATACGTAGCCGGATTGGATCTTGGTGTACGGCCAATGGGAGATTGATCTATATCAATGACCTTGTCTAGATAATCCATTCCTTTCACTTCTTTGTGCTGTCCTGGCTTCGCCTTCGCTCTGTGAAGCTTTTGCGCAAGGGACTTCAGTAGAATTTCATTCACAAGCGTACTTTTCCCTGAGCCTGACACACCAGTCACAGCCGTAAAGACACCTAGAGGGAATTTGACATTGACGTTTTTCAGATTATTTTCTTTTGCACCTTTAATTTCAATGTAGCGGCCGTCAGGCTTTCTTCTCTCAATCGGAAGCGGGATAAATTTCTCACCAGATAAATATTGTCCCGTCAAGGATTTCGGGTCCTTCATGACTTCTTCTGGCGTTCCAGCTGAAATCACTTCTCCCCCATGAACCCCTGCTCCTGGTCCGATATCAATTAAATAGTCAGCAGCAAGCATGGTATCTTCATCATGCTCTACAACAATCAGCGTGTTTCCGATATCACGCATGTTTTTCAGTGTGCCAATCAAACGGTCATTATCTCGTTGATGCAGACCAATAGACGGTTCATCTAATATATAAAGTACGCCTGTCAGCCTTGACCCGATTTGAGTCGCCAGTCGAATCCGCTGCGCCTCCCCGCCTGATAATGTGCCAGCAGACCGGCTTAATGTCAAATAATCTAATCCGACATTATTTAAGAAGGATAAGCGCTCTTTGATTTCACGTAAAATGAGCTGGGCAATCTGCAAATCTTTCTCAGACAACTCAATTTTCTCATAGAAATCAAGGGCATCAGATACAGACAAATCGGTCATTTCTCCGATATGTTTGCCATTGATGAGAACCGCAAGTGTTTCTTTTTTCAGGCGATATCCTTTACAGGTCGGACATGGCTGATTGGCCATATATTTTTCCATTTGTTCACGAATATAATCGGAGCTGGTTTCCTTATAACGGCGTTCAATGTTCCGAAGAACCCCTTCAAACTCAATTTCATTTTCACGTACCTGGCCAAAATCATTTTCATATTTAAAATAAATCAGCTCAGAGCCGCTACCATATAAAATTTTATCAAATAAATGCGGCGGTATATCTTTGACTGGTATGTCCATGTCGATTCCATAGTGTGTACATACGGCCTCAAGAAGCTGCGGATAATACTGTGAGCTCTGCGGCTCCCATGGAGCAATGGCATGCTGCCGTAAAGTCAAATCCTTATTCGGAATGACAAGCTCTGGATCTACTTCCAGTTTAGAGCCGAGACCATCACAGCTTGGGCAGGCACCGAAAGGACTGTTGAATGAGAACATTCTAGGCTCTAGCTCCCCAATAGAGAACCCGCAGTGCGGACAAGCATGGTGCTCACTAAATAACAGCTCTTCTTGGCCAATTACATCAATCATGACCCGACCTTCACCAAGTCGAAGCGCCGTTTCAAGAGAATCAGACAGACGTGCAGCAATGCCTTCTTTCACGACAATTCGATCAATCACGACTTCAATGGAATGCTTTTTATTCTTTTCAAGCTCGATCTCTTCTGACAGGTCTTCCATCTCGCCATCAACTCTCACTCGAACATAGCCCTGCTTTCGGATTTGATCAAGCACTTTGACATGTGTTCCTTTTCGGCCAGAGACGACTGGCGCAAGCACTTGCAGTTTTGTACGCTCTGGATATTCTAAAATACGGTCTGTCATTTGCTCAATCGTTTGTGACGTAATTTCTATCCCATGTATAGGACAAATCGGTTTTCCGACTCGAGCATACAAAAGGCGCAGGTAATCATAAATTTCTGTGACAGTTCCTACTGTTGATCGAGGGTTCCTGCTGGTCGTTTTTTGGTCAATACTAATCGCTGGTGAAAGACCTTCAATGGCATCTACATCAGGTTTGTCCATTTGACCGAGAAACTGACGTGCATAGGCTGAAAGAGATTCAACATATCGCCGCTGTCCTTCAGCATAAATAGTATCAAAGGCAAGCGACGATTTTCCTGAACCAGATAATCCCGTCATCACCACTAGCTGGTCACGCGGGATATTGACATCAATATTTTTAAGGTTGTAGGCTCTAGCACCTTTCACCTCTATTCGTTCCATAGCCATCAGGCATTCATCCTTCCGCTTTTAACTCTAGCAATAAATCTCTTAATTCTGCTGCTTTTTCAAAATCAAGCGCTTTTGCTGCATCTTTCATTTCCATCTCGATTTTTTCGATCACTTTTTCTCGTTCTTTTTTGCTCATTTTTGACAGCTTTGGCGCTGCTTTTGTTTCGTATTCTTCCGAATCCTCATGTACTTTCGTTGCCTTGATGACATCTCGAATCTTCTTATGAATCGTTTGCGGAGTAATTCCATATTTCTCGTTATACGCTTCTTGTTGCTCTCTTCTCCGCTTTGTTTCTTGAATCGCAATGTCCATTGATTTCGTCATATTGTCCGCATACATAATTACCCGGCCTTCTGCATTTCTCGCAGCACGGCCAATCGTCTGAATGAGAGATCTTTCAGAACGTAAAAAACCTTCTTTATCCGCATCCAAAATGGCTACGAGTGACACCTCTGGAATATCCAAACCTTCACGTAGAAGATTGATCCCGACGAGTACATCAAATTTACCGAGACGTAAATCACGAATAATCTCAATTCGCTCAAGGGTCTTAATTTCTGAATGTAAATAATTGACCTTGATTCCGATTTCTTTTAGGTAATCTGTGAGATCCTCAGACATTTTCTTCGTTAAAGTCGTCACAAGCACCCGTTCATTTCTCTCAACCCTTGCATGGATTTCTCCAATTAAGTCATCAATTTGCCCTTCAATCGGACGCACTTCAATGATTGGATCGAGCAAACCAGTTGGGCGGATAATTTGTTCCACAACCTCTGGCGTTTTCTCAAGCTCATACGGTCCAGGCGTTGCGGATACGTACACAATATGGTTAATATGCTTTTCAAATTCATCAAAAGTGAGCGGTCTATTGTCAAGCGCTGACGGCAGACGGAATCCGTGATCTACCAGCACTTGTTTTCTTGCCTGGTCCCCGTTGTACATGGCTCGAATTTGCGGGATGGTCACATGTGACTCATCGACCACAATCATAAAATCATCCGGGAAATAATCAAGCAGTGTGTAAGGCGTCGAACCCGGAGGACGCAAGGTTAGATGTCTGGAATAGTTCTCGATTCCTGAACAAAAGCCCATTTCTCTCATCATCTCAAGGTCATACCTTGTCCGCTGCTCAAGACGCTGCGCTTCAAGCAACTTTCCGTTCTCACGAAGCTTTTCAAGCTGCTCCTCAAGCTCTTTTTCAATATTGATAATGGCTTTTTCCATTTTTTCTTCTCTTGTGACGAAGTGAGATGCTGGGAAAATAGCGACATGATCACGATCACCGAGTATTTCTCCAGTCAGAGCATCCACTTCACGAATACGCTCAATTTCATCACCGAAAAACTCCACTCTGATACAATGCTCATCTCGTGAAGCTGGGAAAATTTCAACGACATCGCCTCGAACCCGGAAGGTACCGCGCTGAAAATCTATATCATTACGAGAATACTGAATATCCACAAGCTTACGCAGAAGCTGATTACGTTCAATTTCCATTTCCGTTCGCAAAGACAGGACAAGCTCCCGGTATTCCTCTGGCGAACCTAAGCCGTAAATACAGGACACACTGGCAATGATGATGACATCTCTCCGCTCAAATAGCGAGGATGTGGCGGAGTGTCTCAGCTTATCAATCTCATCATTGATGCTGGCGTCCTTTTCAATAAATGTATCAGTTTGAGGCACATACGCCTCTGGCTGGTAATAATCATAGTAACTCACAAAATATTCAACAGCATTATTCGGAAAAAATTCCTTAAACTCACTGTATAATTGACCAGCAAGTGTCTTATTATGCGCAATGACAAGTGTCGGTTTGTTCACTTCTTTAATCAGGTTTGATACAGTAAAAGTCTTTCCCGTACCTGTAGCACCTAACAGCGTTTGATGCTGTTTCCCCTGATGGATGCCCTCCACAAGCTTTTCAATCGCTTTTGGCTGATCCCCTTGGGGTTGATAGGTAGAAACTAATTCAAAGCGGTCACTCACATCAAAGCCTCCGTTTCGTTACGAAATCTATCTAATGAATATATTATCATAAAAGAACACAAAAATACGAACTAAAGTTCGCTTCTCACTTGATTTTTATTTCCAATACCATCATACCCTCTCTGCCGAGGCAAATAACCACCTCAAGAAACCTTCCTTTCAGTATGGAACATTTTGGAGCGAGATATTCGATCAACAGAAAGATCACAAAAAAGAAAGCTGCACTCACTAAAAATCGTAAGCACAGCTCAGTACAAAACGTATTCTTTCGATTGATCACAAGGAAAAACATCAATGATGTTTTTCAGCCTTCTCTCTCTTTTCAATTTCTTTCTTAGCCATAAACAATGCCCCAGCTACTAAAGAAATAATATCTAATCCTACAATAAAGTAAGTTTCTGTATAGCCTTTCATATACGAGGCAAATAAAAGGGCCGCGGTTAAAGCAATGCCAACGTAATGATTATAAGTAACCTTTGAAAATAAAATGACAAGCAGGAAAGGAAAAATAAGTGCAAATATGGCTTTTGTAATCACAATAACCCTCCCTCTACATGGTCTACTCCCTTGATTATAGTAAAGATTGGCATAATGAACAATTCACAGTTTTCAATTTCAGCTTTTTTTCTTCTCTAATGAAGACTTTTGATATAGATGAGGAGGAGAATTAGTGAGAACGTCCCCTTTCCAAAGATAGGTCTTTACGTCTTTGACAATTACATCCAATAAATTCTATGATTAAAATGATAGTGCGCACTATCATCTTGAGAATATAGAGACACAGACAAACAATTGGCTATTTGAATAAGGGGGCTTTCCCATGTATTCAGTATTATTTCATGCGGCTGAAGAATCCGCATCACTCGCAGGGGCAAAAGGCGTGAATTTAATTAAATTAAACAATCACGGGCTGCCAGTTCCAGATGGGTTTATTATTAAAACCAACAGCTTTGCAAGCTTTCTTTCCTATCACCACCTGCATCCAACTGAACAAATGCTTGAACAAAAAATCAAAAATGCTTCGTTTCCTTCACAAATGGAAACAGAGTTACTTTCGTCCTTTCAATCATTGCTCAAAACATATCCCTCCGTTGCAGTTCGATCCTCCTCTGTGGCGGAAGATCTCGAAGGCGCCTCATTTGCAGGACAATACGAGACCTATTTGAATATCAAAACCAATGAAGAATTTTTACAGGCTGTGAAAGAATGCTGGTCTTCTTATTTTGCAGCAAGAGTCACAGAATATAAGGAAGAAATGGTCGAAACCGAGGAAGATATGCCGCTCATGGCAATTGTCGTTCAAGGATTAATCCATTCTGACGTCTCCGGCGTCATCTTTAGTGAGAACCCGGTATCAGGAAAAACAAATGAAGTCATGTTGACAGCAAGCTACGGACTAGGAGAAGCCATCGTCTCCGGCCTTGTGACACCAGACACGTTTATTGTAGACAAAGAAACGGACTCTATTGAGAAATCACTGGGAACAAAAGATCTGCAAATTGTCCCCTGTCAAGAGGGCGTCATTGAACAGCCTGTATCTAAGGAAAGGGCTGGTCAGTTTTGTCTGCATGATGATCAATTGTTACAAATCACGAAAATCACCAAACAAGTCGAAGCACTTTACGGACATGGAGTAGATATTGAATTTGGAATTTCAAATGGTACTTTTTATTTACTTCAAGCGAGACCCATTACCACTGTTCTTCCAAAAACAGCCAATGAAGTGGCAGGAGCTTCTTTTCAAATACAGCCAGAAGAGCTGCAAGATTTCTGGATTTCAATGGACGATCATATGCCTGGACCAACAAGTCCTCTCTTTTCAAGTCTAATCATCCCTGCTTTAAAAAGCGGGATGAAGAAAAGCGGAGAAAAGTATCAAGTGCCTGATCTCAATATTAAAGATATCAAGCTTTATAGAGGCCATCTGTATTCTTCACCATCTATGCCAGAAGCAGGAACGGATACTGAACCAGTTTTTGATGAGAGTCTATTTGAGCTGTTTCCCCGTTTAAGCGAAAGAATGTATCACATTTTGGAGCAAAACTTGTTTCCCTTATACGAAAAACTTGATCGGCAAATCAATCAGCCTCTGACAACTGATGAAGCCATCATTGGCCTCAAAGAATTAAAAGATATTTATCTAAAAGCGTACGACGATCATTTTGATATCGTCATCCCACAAGTCATTCTATCAGCAATGATCGAAGATATGCTTGTCACATATACCGGTGATCAAACACAAGTCGTCTTGCTGCATGAAATGATGATAGGTGTGATGAACAAGTCTCTTGAAACAGATCAAAAGCTATCTTACCTGGCAAAAGAAGTCCTTCAAGATGAAGAACTTCTTCAGGCATTTACAAACCATGCAACGAATCCAGAACGATTATATGCGCTCAATCACACGGATAAAGGAAAGAACTTCATTTCTAAAATAGAAGAATTTCTCCAAATCTATGGCTGGCGATCTGTCAAAAGTCATGATTTTACAGATGAAACATGGGTAGAGAACCCTGATTTTGTCTTAGATATCATTAGAAATAACATTCAGTACCAATCTGATTTTGACGATGAATTTGCACAAGCAGTGCTCAAAAGACGAGAAACTTATGAGCAATTTATGAGTCAAGTAAAGGATGAAGCGTTTAAAACAAAATTTGAAAAACTTTATCATTTTGCGCTTCAGGCAGCCAATATTCGAGATGATCATCACTTCTACATTGATGCCATGTTAGATGCAAAAGCTAGACTATATCTCTTGAAAATTGGTGAACTTCTTGTCCAAAAAGGAGCCATTCCTCATCAAGAAGACCTTTGGTATCTCTACGATGATGAAGTACACAAAGCACTTACAACTTCTATCACATACGATTCGGTCATCCAGCAAAGAAAAATTGAAATGAAAGAAAATGAAGCGATTCAACCGCCAGCTTATACAGGCAGCCCCTCTGAAGCTGAATTACAGCAAGTAGAAAGAATGCTCGGTTCGTTAAGAGAAAATGAAAATAACACAAATGATGTAATCCACGGAATTGGCGCATCTAGCGGCATTGTATCTGGAAGGGTAAAAGTCATTACATGCGCTGATGAATTCTCACAATTCCAAAAGGATGACATTTTAGTTTGCAAAACAACGACGCCTTTATGGACCAGCTTATTTAGAGACGCCAAAGCCGTGATCACCGATTCTGGCGGCATTTTGTCTCATTCCGCTATTATCGCTAGAGAGTATATGATGCCTGCTGTCCTAGGAACACGAATCGCCACCGAAAAACTAAAATCAGGTGATCTTGTTACAGTAGATGGTGCCAATGGGCGTATTCAGTTATTAAAACAACATTCAAGGGCATAATCGGAACTTTTTGGTTCATATTGGCGGTCATGGATTTTATCGGTATACTTACTTTGTTGCAAACACATTCATAACCTGAGGTGAGTATGCTTGTTAAAATCAACAAATCAACGAATCATTCGCGCAACGATGGATTTATTGTCGGAAAAGGGCTATCAAAAAACAACCACTAAAGAAATTGCGTCAAAAGCGAATGTGAGTGAAGCGACAATTTTTCGTAACTTTAAAAACAAACGCGGCGTGATTGCTGCCATGATGAAAATGAAATCAACACCGACAAAAACCCTAGAAGCAGAATTTAAAGGAGATTTATACACGGATTTAAAATTTCTCGGTACCTATTTCCTTGAACATTTGACTTCCAAAAAAGAATTTATTTATATCAGCATGAGAGAACCAGCTATGTTTAAGGATTTAGCAAACCATGAAAAAATTTATCCTCAAGAACTGAGGGAAATGCTGATACAATATTTCAAAAAGATGAGTGATCGGCATCAAGTATTAAAAGGAAATGAAGAAATCTACTCGGACATTTTTATTAGTACGTATTTCGGTTTTTTCATTCAACAGCTGGAGCTAGACTTCCAACTCGTTTTAACACAGAAAGAAGATTTTATTGAGACATGCACACACATTTTCATGAGAGGAATTTCTCCCGCTTGAAGGGTGAAATTCTTCTTTTTTACAAAAAGGTGGTATACACATTGAAATTAAAAAAAGAGAGCTTGATTATTTATTCTTTGTTACTTGGTGCTATTTTAGTTCCGGTCAACTCAACCATGATCGCAGTAGCTCTATCATCTATATCAACTTATTACGACCAATCCATTTCAAACATTACTTGGGTTGTTACGATTTATCTTATTGTGATGGCAGTCACTCAGCCTATTGCGGGTAAGCTAGGAGATATATACGGCCACCGCAACATGTATTTAGCCGGTGTGACACTCTTTTTGATTGGCTCCATTGGCTGTGCTTTCGCACCTAATCTTGCTTTGCTCATCACTTTTCGATCCATCCAAGCAGCAGGTGGCGCTATATTAACACCGAACAGCATTGCATTAATTCGGGCAACGGTATCACCTGAAAAACTCTCTAAAACAATGGGGTTCTTTGGTTTTGGAGCAGGAATTGGTGCTGCACTTGGGCCTTTTATTGGCTCGATGCTTATTCAGAGCTTTGACTGGCATTCCATTTTCCTAGTGAATATTCCTTTTTTATTCCTCACACTTGTGACCGGCGTCTTGCTGATTCCGAAGATGGAGCATACACGCTTACAAGCCAATGTAGATATCATCGGTTCGTTATACTTAACGATCGGGATCGCCACACTTATTCTGTTCACCAAAAGCCAACTATTAAATGAATACATGGTCTATGGGATACTTGCATTGACCGCCATTCCTTTATTCTTCAAACATGTACGTAAAGTAACAAATCCGATCATTGATTTGGCCCTATTTAAAAATAGTGCTTTTACAAACGCTAACCTTTCCATCATGCTTAGTAATTTTGTGATGTACGCTATTCTTCTCATTATGCCGCTGTTTATGGAACAACAACTTACGCTGTCTCATACACAAAGCGGGATCATTCTTTCTATCTTTTCACTCTGTATGTCTATTAGCGGACTGCTTGGGGCAAAACTCCATCCAGTAAAAGGCGCAAAGAAAATGATTCGATTTTCATTTTTCTGTCTTACTTTATCAGGCATCCTGCTGATCACACTAAGCAGTTACCCAAATGTACCTCTCCTGATCATCACATTAGTCGCAGGGGGAATCTCATCCGGTATTGGCATGACTAGCATGCAGATGGCTTCTTTAACCTCTGTTGATCAGAGCTTATCAGGTTCGGCATCTGGGATTTTCTCTACCTTTCGATATTTCGGAAGTATCATTTCATCTACATTGATTGGAATTATAAGTGGTTTTCAATCTTTATTTATTGTATTAATGGGCGCCGGTATTCTTGGTTTCCTCCTATCTCATCGCTTAAAAACAAAGTCCACCTCTCATTCATCTGGACACTCTGCTTAATGACTTCCTTCGCTCTAGGTTCATTTAGGGCGGGGGATCTATGATTATCTGTCACTTTACATTATGAAGAACATATTGATCAAACCGTGAAAATCATCTTTTAAACATGAAAAAATGTCATATGTTCAGAAGAAAAATGGATTTCAGCTCAAATTTCACCCCACTTCCCTACCTAAAAGCTTTTTTTCATATCTTCCAGCAATCATAACTTCGATTTTTTTTCACAATTTTTGTGTTATGCTTTTTGAAAATAGAGCACGCAAAGGAGCAGAAAGATGGAACGTGTGAAATATTTTTTGATTTGTTTATCAGCTCTACTGTTTTTCCTGTCAGGCTGTGGAAAAGAACAGCAATTTACGCCACCTAGCAGCTCTCAATCGTTTGCTGTGATTTCTCAATTAAAAAAAGCCTCCTTTTCAATAGTTGATTTACAAAAGAAAAAAATTGTCTCTTCCGTTGATTTAAAACATCCTCTCACTGATCTTATTCAAATCAACAAAGACGTCATCATTGCTTCAAGTAAAGAAGGACAATCTCTAATAGAAATCAATTTAAAAAAAGGAACAGCAACAGACTATATGAATGTGAAAAAAGGGCTGACGTCACTTACATATGATGCAGCTTCCCGCACTTTACTTGCAGCAGATTCAGAAAAAAATGCCGTGTATTTTATTGATACGCAGCGCAAAAAAATAAAAGCAACTGTGAAGACAGGAAAATTACCTTCTTCTATGACTCTTTCTTCTGCAGGAACTTTGTTTGTTTTAAATGCAGAAAGTCATACCGTTTCAGTCATTGATATTGAAAAAGAAAAAAATATACGTACCATTTCTGTATTAGAACGACCTTCTGGTATCCATTTTGATGGGCATTCCATTTGGATTGGAGGACACGGTAAACCTGGCACCTTAAATAAAAGTATTTTTGCTTACGACCCTAAAACAGGAAAAAAACAGCAGGAAATCAAACTAGGCGTCATGCCTGTTGCATTTTTCTCAGAAAAAAACGCCTCTACTTTATATGTACTATGTCATGGAGACCATACACTCTACAAAGTAGATACGAAGAGGAATCAGCAGCTCTCTTCTGTTGAAACCGGTCAAAATCCGAATTATATTACTGCCGATTCCTCATCCATATATGTAAGCAACTTAGATGACAATTCAGTATCAGTCATTGATAAACATACATTCATGTTAAAAAATCGGCTGAATATCCCATCAGGGCCTTACGCTATCGTGTTGGAGGAAAAGAAATGAAAGAACAGATGAATATTTTAATAGTAGATGATGAGTTAGATATGCTTGAGTTAATCGGAGCCTTTTTGCAGAAGCAAGGCTTTCACGTGATGACTGCCAATAATGGAAAGGATGCCTTACGTCAGTTTGAAAAAGAGCAGGTAGATCTTATTGTATTAGATATCATGATGCCTGAAATGGATGGATTTGAAGTCTGCCAGCGTATCAGGCAAACCTCCCAAATCCCCATTTTATTCTTAACAGCTAGAAGTTATGAGGAGGATCGAATTAAAGGGCTGGAAATAGGAGCAGATGACTACATCATGAAACCTTTCAGTCTGCGTGAGCTTTCAGCAAGAATTGAAACGACCTTAAGAAGAATTAGAGGACTTTCACTAAAGCGCAGCCGGGTGCAGATTGGTGACATGGAGATAGATCAAGATGGAAGACAAGTCTATCTAAAGAAAGAGCCTATTAATTTAACAAGAAGAGAATTTGATTTACTCATGTTTCTTCTGCTTAATCAAGGCCAGGTGTTTTCCCGTGAGCAGCTCTATCAAAAATTGTGGGAGTCACACTCAACTAGCGGCTCTTTAAGAACAGTCGATACACATATTAAAACATTGCGGCTGAAATTAAAAGGAGCCGAACGGCATATTAAGACCGTGTGGGGTGTCGGCTATAAATTTGAGGAGAACGAATGAAGCCATTATCCATTAAAAAGAAGGTACTTTTCTTAATCCTTTCCGTTATAGGAATCGTTGCCACCTCAGCTCTTGCACTAACCTATTACTTATACCAGCACTTATATATAGATAAACAGATTGACTCCTTAAGTTTACAAGGAAAGAAGCTGGCAGAAGTCTATCACAAACACGGAAAAGACACGTATTTTACCGACAGAATGAAATGGGCAAATGATTCAAGTCAGGCGCGTGTTATTTTTACTGATGATCCAATGGAGCTTTCAAGTGGTATTCCTTTTGATACGAATACAAATGATAATCTCATTACGTTTAAGGAACGCCAAAAGCTACTTCAAGGGAAAACAGTTGTGTTAATTAGAGAACATCCCCAGTTTCATCAAGATATTCTCGGGATTGCCATCCCTGTATTTTCAAACAAAGATGATCTATCAGGGACGATTTTTCTCTCGATGCCTTTATCCGATGTGTATGAACCGTTTGTTCAGATTAGATTGACACTTGGCCTATCCATTTTATTTATCCTGCTGCTGATTTTCTTTATCGGATATAAGAGCTCAAATAAAATCGTAAAGACGATTAATCAAATGAAAGAAATTGCAATGGAGATGGAATCTGGTGATTTTTCAAAGCGCATGGCTGTGACAAAAAAAGGGGATGAGTTAAATCAGCTGAGCCGTTCCTTTAATAAACTGTCTTCTACCTTAGAAAAGGTTGAGCAGCACCGCAGGGAGTTTCTGGCGAATGTCTCTCACGAACTTAGGACACCTTTAAGTTATATGAAAGGCTATGCAGAAGGGATTGAAGAGGGCATCATTGAACAAAAGAAAGGAATGCAAATCATCCAAGATGAGGCTGCACGTTTAAGCAGGCTTGTGCATGATCTTTTAGACCTTGCACAATTAGAGGGGGAGTCTTACCCACTAACGATGGAGCCCATCGTCTTTGCACAGCTTATTCATGATGTTCTTGATCAGATGACATTCATCGCTCATCAAAAAGGGATATCGTTCACACGGACCCTTGAAGAGGATTGTATTGTATATGGTGATAGCGATCGGCTTCAACAAGTGGTGCGTAATTTATTGGACAATGCCATTCATTATACCCCCTCTGGGAAATCGATTTCGATTGAATTAACTGTTCACCAAAAGACGGCTGAATTGAGAGTGATAGATGAAGGCAGCGGGATTCCAAAGAAAGACCTACATCATGTTTCTGAGCGATTTTACCGAGTGAATAAAGCCCGTACAAGAAAAGATGGAGGCTCTGGCCTTGGACTAGCCATTGTTTATCAAATTATGAAAAAGCATCATGGCACGTTTGATATTCAATCTGAACCAGGACTCGGTACGACAGCTATCATTCAATTACCAAGTGCTGCATTCAGCGAAAATCTGCCTGCTCAATAACAAATACAGTTACACTCTCCTTCACCTTATAAATCCTTCACATCTATATACAAATGTGAAACAGAACAGCTCATTTCAAGAGCTGTTTTTATTCATCAGAAAAATAAAGAATTGGCCTTTTTTTATTAACAATTTATTCATATTTGCTTGTTACACTTTTTTCAAGTAAAGAAAAAGGAGTGACACACTTTTGGTGAGACGTTTTCAGAAATTTGATATCTATTTATTTTTCATATTGATCTTATCTGCCATTTTAAACATTTATAACATTTGGAAAGATGATACGGTGAATGCCTATTATACGGCGGCAGTCACAAGTATGATGCAAAGTTGGCATAATTTCTTCTTTGCTTCGTTTGATCCAGCAGGTTATGTCACGGTGGATAAACCACCTCTTGCCTTCTGGCTGCAAACCATCAGTGCCAAAATTTTCGGACTGCATGGCTGGAGTGTAATCTTGCCTCAAGCTTTAGCTGGCATTGGATCTGTTTATTTAATTTATCGACTTGTTAAACCTACTTTCGGTCAGGCTGCTGCAAGACTTGCCGCACTGATTATGGCTTGTACACCTATCGCAGTTGCCGTATCTCGTACAAATAACATTGACAGCTTACTCGTCTTTATACTTTTACTAGCAACAGCCATGATGTTCAAGGCTGTAAAACAGCAAAAAGTGCTGTGGGCCATTGCTTCATTTGCGATGATTGGGGTCGGATTTAATACAAAAATGCTGCAGGCGTATATGATCGTACCTGCTCTTATCCTGTTTTACATCATTGCCTATCGAACGACATGGAAGAAGAAATTGCTTTCACTCATGATTTCAATGATTGTCCTGTTAGGTGTATCTGCATCTTGGTCTATAGCAGTTGATCTTACCTCAAAAGACAATCGCCCTTATATGGGTTCGAGTCAATCCAATTCTGCTTTAGAATTAGCCTTTGGTTACAACGGCCTTCAGCGGCTGACTGGTCAACAGTCTGGCGGCGGTGGTGGGATGAGCGGTGGTTCAAGTGAGGGTCAAGGTCAACCACCTTCACAGCAGGGTGAACAGCAAAACGACAATGATTCATCCACTATGCCTCAGCCGCCATCTAATGGAAATCAAAGCAGCTCAGACAGCTCGGATCAATCTTCAGGTCAAACACAGCCGTCTATGCAAGGGCCGCCAAGCAGCGCGAACGGCTCAACTGCATCTGAAATGCCTTCTGGAGGAGACGGAGGAGATGGCGGTAGCCCACCAAATGGTGGAGGCGGCAAGATGGGAAGCGGCTCTGGCATGTTTGGTACAGGAACAAAAGGGCCATTACGTTTATTCCAATCTGAATTATCCGATCAAATCAGCTGGCTGCTTCCATTTGCAATCTTTGGTGCAATTGGTATCTTCTTCTCAACAGCATTTGAAAGAAGACGTCTCAATACAAAACAAAAAGAAACACTATTTTGGTTAGCTTGGCTTATACCGGTCGCTGCATTTTTCAGTGTAGCAGGATTTTTCCATCACTATTACTTAATCATGCTGGCACCGCCAATTGCTGTATTAGCTGGAGCAGGATGGGTGTCTATGACTCAATTGTTCCAAACAGCAACCGGCTTTAAAAAATGGCTGCTTCCAACTGCTATTATAGTGACGACAGCATTTGAAATCTTTATCTTATCTACCTTTACAAGCACGATTGGTCTTGGATTAAGCATTGCAGTTGGTGTCATTGGCGTTGGAACCACCCTTGCACTGCTCTTGATAAAAGGGAAAGAAAAACTAAAACAATTGATGTCTCTCATCGCCATCCTTGGCATGCTGATCGCACCATTGTACTGGGCAAGCACACCTCTTCTTTATGGAGGAAACAGTATGCTGCCAGAGGCTGGTCCTCAGCTTGCAACTTCAAGTGGCAGCATGAGTTCACAAGTCAATGAAAAGCTGATCAGTTACCTTGAGAAAAACAATACAGGGGAAGAGTTCCTGTTTGGTACAACAGATGCAACCACTGCTTCGCCTTACATTATTAAGACAGGAAAAGCTGTTATGGCATTAGGTGGATTTAGTGGATCTGATAACATCCTTACGCTTAGTGAATTCAAACAGCTCGTCAAAGACGGCAAAATCAAATACTTCTATCTCTCTGAGATGAGAGGCGGAAGCTCTGACATTCTGAGCTGGATTCAAAAAAATGGGAAAGAAGTTTCTGCTTCTAAATGGCAGAACAGCACTACATCTAAAACGAATCAGCAAACAGGCAGCTCAGACAGCCAGCAATCGGAACAAAATAATCAGTCAAATGGACGAATGGGCGGAACGGAGAGCGGCACCCTTTACGAACTATCCGTTGATTAATTCATCTATTAAAAGGAGGAAAATGACTGATGGAAAAAAGCATAAAGTATTCTATTGTTGTCCCAGTCTATAATGAAGAACTTGTGATCCATGAATCGTATCAGCGCCTCAAAACTGTCATGGATTCGACGGGAGAAGCATATGAGCTTCTCTTCGTCAATGACGGTAGTATGGATCGAACAGCTGAACTGATTAAAGGGTACTGTCAGGAAGATCCTAATGTGAGACTCATTGATTTTTCTCGTAACTTTGGACATCAAATTGCGATCACGGCGGGAATGGATTATGCAAAGGGAGAAGCCGTCGTGGTGATTGATGCGGATTTACAAGATCCACCTGAATTGATTTTAGACATGATTGAGAAATGGAAGGAAGGCTATGAAGTCGTTTACGCAGTCCGCACCAAACGAAAAGGAGAAACGGCTTTCAAAAAATACACTGCTTCCCTTTTCTACCGAGTGCTGCGTCAAATCACCGAAGTAGATATTCCTATCGACACCGGCGACTTTAGATTAATGGATCGTAAGGTATGTCATGAAATGAGAAAAATTCGTGAGAAAAATCCATTTGTCCGCGGCTTAGTCAGCTGGGTCGGCTTCAAACAAATTGCGGTAGAATACGTTCGAGATGAGCGTCTAGCAGGAGAAACAAAGTACCCTCTCAAAAAGATGCTCAAACTCTCAATGGATGGAATCACATCCTTTTCCTATAAACCTTTAAAGCTAGCCAGCGTGGCAGGCATTACCCTTTCTGCTATTGGATTCATTTCTATGTTTGTTGTTTTATACTTAAAGCTTTTCACAAACAGCACCATCACTGGCTGGAGTTCATTAATTGTCATCCAGCTATTCTTTAGCGGTATCATCCTCTTTATGTTAGGAATGATTGGAGAGTATATTGGCCGAATATACGATGAAGCAAAGGACCGGCCGCTTTATATCGTCAGGGAAAGCTATGGGCTTCAGGCAAAGCCTCACGCGGTTCAATCCCCTGTTCATTTCAAGCAATATAAACAGCATTAAAAAAAAGCGTGTGAGACCTTATAAAAAGATCTTGCACGCTTTTTAGATTAAACGGCAGTTTCAAACCGCTTTCTGTTGATGAAAAAAGAGAGTGTAATGAGTAGATAAATTCCCATTGTGACCATCGTTTGTACAATTGGTGTTGTTGATACAACGCCGATAAAAATAGCAATGATCGCAATGACAGAAAACCATGTCGTGAACGGATACAACTTCACGCGATATCCACCTGGCTGTGCGACACTTCGAGATTTCAAATGACCGACTGCAATGATAAACCAGATGAACAGGACGGTATAACTTAAAGACCCCATCAAATAATTGAACGTTTGACTTCCCACAAAAAGAGAAATCAATACAGCTGCATACAATGTGGATGTACATACAAGGATGGCTCTGACAGGTACCTGCTGTTTTGACAGCTTAGAGAAGCCTTTCCATACACGTCCATCCATTGCCTGCGTATAGAGCACCCTTGATGAAGCATACAGTCCAGAGTTCATAGAAGACAAGATCGCTAGCAAGATGATGCCGTTCATGATATCACTGGCATACGGCACACCAATCGTTGCAAACACTGTGACGAATGGACTTACTTGCTCATTGTTTACTTGATTCCAAGGGATTAAGCTGACAATGATAAAGAACGGCAGTACATAGAAACCGATAATACGGACAAACGTACTTTGAATGGCCTTTGGAATCACTTTTTCAGGATTTTTTGTTTCCGCTAATGTGACCCCAATCATCTCAGTTCCGCCATATGAATAGACCACAACCAGCATTGCCGCAATTAAGCCGCCAGTTCCATTAGGGAAAAATCCTCCGTGGCCGGTTAAGTTAGATAGTCCCGGTGCCGCATGCTGTCCAAATGAGACAAACAGCATCGTTAACCCAATGATAATAAATAAAATGATGACAGCAATTTTAATAGAAGCTAACCAGTACTCCGTCTCAGCAAACATTTTGACTGAACACACATTAATCAATGTCACAACAAGTGAAATGATTAACACAAGCGTCCAAATCGGCACGTGAGGGAACCAGTATTGAATAAAGATCGCAGATACAATGGCTTCTGCTGCAATGTTCAGCACCCACATTTTCCAATAGATCCAGTCTAAGAAATAGGCTGGATATTTACCTAAGACAGGTTCTATTAAATCACGGAATGTTCTTGCTCCAGGTCGTGCAACGGTCATTTCGGCAAGTCCTTGCATAATAAATAATAAAATAAGACCACCAATCATATATGCCAAAATGACAGCAGGACCTGCAATATCAATGGCAGAACTGCTTCCTTTAAATAGACCAGCGCCGATTGCACCGCCAAGCGCAAGCATCATAATATGCCTTGACGTCATTGTTCGTTTTAACTGCACATGTTCCTTTTCCATTTTCTATAGCTCCTTTAAATTTGAATCTTCAGACAAATATAAGATAAAAGCATATAAAAAGGCCAGCCATCTCCTTGAAGAGACGACTGACCTTGCAACCGCGTTACCACTCTAATTGATTCAGCACGTGCTGAATCCAACTTAAAACCCAATAACGGAGGTCACACGTAAAGACTTACCATTCATTCAGTCTTACCGCTCTTTGAGCGAGTTCAATGATTCGTTTTACTGCGTTGCACCGACCCGCAGCTCTCTTAAAAAACGGATGTTCATCTACTATTCTCAAGTCAAAGCGTTTATCGTCAATTTATATATTCATCAAAGATTTTATTTTTTAAATATACTGACTAACCACGCAATTGTCAACATCCTTTTTCAGACAAACGGCGATTAACGAATCCAAACGGCTACTTCATCCATCGGACGGCGCGTTTTGCCGCGCTTCGGTTCAGTGACACGATAACCAAAGGCTACCATCACAGAAATGTCGTATTGACCATCCTCAAGTAAACCTTCTTCTTCTAGGATACGATGTATTTCATCGTAGCTAAATCCTTCAACTGGGCATGAATCAATACCGATCTGTGCTGCAGCTGTCATCATATTTCCAAGGGCAATATACGTCTGCTTTGACGCCCAATCAAATAATGTACGGTCATTTTCAAGTAAATGAAGGTCGTTTTCTTGGAACTCTTTGTAGCGTTCCTTGACCATTTCAAACGTTTCATCTGTCATGCCTTTGATTTGCTTGTTGATATATTCTGCATAAGCGGAATCATAGCGGGCATCTGTTCTTGCCAGGATGATCACAAAATGACTGGCAGTGGGAAGCTGTTTTTGCGCGCCCCAAGTATATTTTTTTAATTTTTCTCTAAAAGCTTCATTCTGCACAACGAGGAACTTCCATGGCTCAAAGCCTACAGAGCTTGGAGACAGTCTTCCTGTTTCTAAAATAAATGCAAAATCATCCTCAGGAATTTTTTTCGATGGATCGAACTCTTTTGTCGCATGGCGGAACTTATATGCTTCAATGATTTCCTTTTTTAGTAATTCTTTGTCTCTCATATCGTTCATCCTTTCACATGATTTTTGGCATATTATTTTTTACCATTATATTTGAAAAATAATCACCCTTTGGTGTGATGTCATATCGTTTATGTTAAAAGATATAACAACTGCATTCAAGTAAACTGCCTTTCAATCAATTTCTATCATTGTCACGTTCAGCATATCTTCATTTAAAACATAAGTTGAACAAATAAAAAAAAGAGGGAAAAAAACACCAGAATGACCACTTCCAAAAAAGGGAATTAAGTCTCTACTATCCAATCGATAAAAAAGATATCATTGTGTTGCTGGCGATTTTCTGAGATCGTCAGCTATGTGACACCCTTTTCTGCAAGAAGATGCAGAGGGGAAATGGGGCTTGGAAAGATCATCGAACATTATGAAGAACAAATTATCAATATGAAAAACCCTGACTATACCAGTCAGGGTCACGTTTTTCAGTTGATTTTACCTACACCAGCTTTTGATAGAACGTTTGATTTTACTTTCGTCACTGAATCTTTGGATAAAAATAAAGTAGGCGTCCAACCAACACTTGTTTTTAATCCTTGATTCGCACCAATTTTCTGTGTTAAAGAACCATTTAATAGAGTATCTGAATCCCGCAATTCAGAACCCGAAAGAATACTAATCACGTTCTTAGATGTCAAATTGGGTACATCGATCACATTGTTCTCTGCATAGATTTTCGAACTCTTTCCAATGCCCCAAGCATAACTGAAAGGATACTCTTTCGTGCTTAAACTACCTTTATAGTAGTTATTGTAAATATGAACTTTTCCATACCTGACTCTCGGTGCCCGCTGTACGATATTTTCAAACCGATTATGGTGAAGTGTCACTCTTAATTTCCCATCATCAATAGTATTTTTATCATTAGAGCCAATGGTCATAACCTTATCATGATGATGGAAATGATTATAAGATAACGTAATGTAATCCGCTTGGTTTGTGATATCTAACAAGCCATCATGATGTTGATATTTCCTTCCGTAATATGAAGGGAATGTATGATCTTGTCTAGAGCCATCATTAAAAGTACAATGATCAATCCATACTTTCGTTCCCCCATTAATAGAAACGTTATCGTACTCTGAATTCCAATTTCCGTTTTTACCGTCCGTAGGATCCCACGATGGGAAGAAATCATATGCATCTTGAAATTGAATATTTCTTAAGATTACATTATTACTTTTGATAAGAAAAACGCCTCCGATTACTTTTGCGTTATTCCCCACACCAACGATCGTCGTATTTGACGGAATATCAATTTGAACACGTGCTTTCTGATTCAATTGAGAGCGTTTACGTGCCTCTTCTAATGTACCAGTCGGCTCCTTCTTCCCCCATGTTTTCGGATCATATTGTTTTAAGTATTTGTCAAAATCATATTTTGGGTCTTTATAATCGTTTAACCCAAGTTTTTTGAGCTTATCATCCACATTTAAATCAATGGTTCCCTGAATGTAGATTATTTTTGGTGTTGTATTGGTTTTAGAACCTAAAGCATTCACAAGAGTGTTTCGATTAGATACAGTATAAACATTTGCAGCTTTAGCAGCGGACCCTCCAGTAACTCCAGTTGAGTTTGAGCCCCATCCATCATTTTTAGCAAGCGTTTCACGTCCGATGTCTGCTCCAAAAGCTATGTTCTCAAAGCTGAATAAAGACAATAACATCATAACTAACATTATTTTTTTCATTTTTTTCTCCCTATTATTTTTTGCACACGTGAACATAATTTAATTTTTTAGCAGCAGAGAGTTGTGCAATCCTGCATCTACTGCTTTCTCATTGGTGTTTGAAGAAAACAAATGATGATACAGAACAGCGTTTATTCATGCACCCCCGTTCATATACTGACAAATATAGCACCCTCGTGCAGACGGCACTATGTTCACTTATGATATCTTCAGCCTCTCACCTCTCTCTATTTTTATAAACATCATTATTACATATTTTCAAAAAATTACAATATATTTTACAATAAATACTTGTTTTATTTATTGTTTCCTTTTGAAGCCATCAAAAAAAGCTGCTATCTCTAGCAGCTTTCAGCGTGTAGACAAACCCTCGCATTCTTTGTCAGTCCTGCGTGCCGGTGCTCACGAATCTTAAATTCGCTCCGCGCCGGTACTCGTCCTTCCTAGACTGCAAAGGTTTTCAGGTCACGCTGAAAAGAAGACAAAGGGCTAAAATCAAGATCATTTTAGCCCTTTGTCAACAAGCTAAAAGCTGCTATCTCTAGCAGCTTTTAGCTATTTTAAGATGAAATCGCCGTTGGTTCTTGCTGCGGGTCATCCTTCACAAACAAGATACCAAGCTGATGATGCTCCCCTTCGTAAGAAGCTCGTTTCTCAAACCTTGTCTGACCATTTAGGCCAATGATCTCAAGCTTTGTCAAAGCACGATTGGTTTGAAGTGCTTCATAAAATTCTGAAACGGTTTTGACCTCGATTCCATTTACCTTTGTAATCATTTCCCCGATCTCAAGCTTTAAATCAGCTGCAGGGGTATTGGGAATGATGCCAAGCACCATCAGTCCTTGATTCCGCTTAGAGAAGAAGAACGGTGCAGCATTGTCATTGACCCTCTGCTTCCATGAAAGAAAGGCTCTTCCAACAATCGCTATTACAACAGCTCCCAGGGCAATAGGCTCAAACCAAATACTTGCAGCACCTAGTAAGGCAACAGCGAGTCCAAGCATCAGAATTCGTCGTGCCGTAATTTGAATACTGACAATTGGCAGCGAGCCTTGAATTCGCTGGCCGAAGCCGATGATATACGGAATCAGAATAAATGAAAAGCTTTGGTCGTGCACTTGAAGCACCGGCCACCATGGCAGGGTAGAAGTGAATTCACCTGCTGGCATCAGCAAAACAAGCGGTAAAAGCCACAGACGGTTTGCCCGCTGCTGGCCAATCAGAAGTCCTCTCGCACTCATCACCATTGCAGGCGATGTACGTAAATGCGCCGTTCGATATGCTAGAATTCCCTCGGTCATTAATAGGAGCCCTAACAGGATGACTACGGCTGAAGCATTCATCATTGAAAGCTGCGGCAGCCAAGAATGGTTCACTTGGAAGAACATTAGTCCAAATGCCGCAACAAAACTGAAACCGAGTGTGTATGCAGACGAAAGCGCACTCGCCTTAAAGAATAAAGAGAAAACGATGGTCATTGCTGCAATCAGCACGATGAATCCAGGCGGGAGGGATATCCCTAAGCCTACTGAAATGACAGATAGACAAATACCTAGAATCCATCCCTTTGAATATGTAAATTTTAGTTCATCGTAAACATCTTCTATTCTTGTTTGAAACGCTTTTCTCTCCCGCTTTACGCGGATGTAGCCATACAATAGGCTTATTAATATCATGAAATAAAAAAGAGGATGGATTAAAAACAGACCGACCGCTTTTAATCCGGCTCCCATCCACTCCGAGCTCATTATCGTTCACCGCCCAAGTCAAGCATTTTCTCTTATTCTATCAAATAAATCGATGCTTGACATCAGGTTTATTTCTCCTGATTCATCCAAAGTGTGACATTTGACAGTGAAAAATCCTTTAAATAGTGATTCACATCTACATCTAGTATGCCGCCGAGAAGCTGCATGGACCTCTTGATGTCGGTTAAGTTTATACCAAGTCTCTTATGATTATCCATTAAATAATTGAAGTATATCTCAGCACAGTCTTCATCGATTTCGTCGACTGATTCTACCGTTGTGTAATTGACCAAGTACCTGCTTAACAGCATGAGCAGACTTAATGCCTTTGTAGCGGAAAACGTCACATCTTTCGTACGACTCTTAAGCTCCTCTACCAACTCGTAATATTTTTTTTCTCTCACAATACTTGCCCTTTTCAATTGTGTACCCCCATTTACTAGTTCTTTTAAGAAAAGCGCAAACCTCGGTACAGCTTAATGCTTAAGCTGAATATCCGCAAAAAATAAAATATTTAAAATGAGTGCTACTTTTTATTGTAAGAATTATTTATGTAACATACAACTTTCAAAAGTTTCATTTTCATGACATGTTTAAATCAACAGAAAGTCTCTTATATAAATATGTTATCGGGTAAATTCGAAGGAATGTTATGTTTTTTGTAAAATAAATGAATATATTTCTCGATATAATTTATTTTTAAGAATAAATTATTACATGTTCGTGACACTTATGAACCAAAAAAAAGAGGCATTTATTCGCCTCTTTATTTTTTGAGATATAGTGCTTTTAGTGCAGTTTGCAGTTGAAGATCATTCTTTTCATAGGATTTCACTTCATCTACCATTTTGTTCATCATTTTCGCTGTCTTCAAATCAATGACACCTGATTTATCAAGATTGTATGTGCTTTGAAAAGCAAGTACGGCTTTTTTCGTTTCTTCGTCGAAATATCCATCTACTCTGCCTGGATCGAAAGACAAGCCTTTTAGCAGCGTCTGAGCTTGTCTGACCTCTTCATTGTTCATATCAAGCTGAAGTGGTTCTTTTAGCTGAAGCGGGCCAACTGTGAAGTAATCTGGCTGATGAATCGCAATCGTCGGCACGACGCCTTTTTTGTGAATCCAATTGCCTTTTGGTGTCAGCCACTTATACAGCGTTAATTTAATGTTACTTCCATCTCCCATCGGAACTGCCTGCTGCACAGTTCCTTTCCCGAAGGAAACGTCCCCCACCACTTCATACTTTCCTGCTTCTTTCATCGCACCAGCAAGAATCTCAGAGGCCGATGCACTTCCTTTATCAATCAAGACATTGACCGGATAAGGTTTTGGTTCTTTTCGCTTTGAAAAATACCGTTTTCGATCGCCGTTCCGTTCTGCAATCTGAATATAAGGTTGATCCTTTGTGATAAAATGCTTCAAAATGTCTTCCACACTTTGCAGATAGCCGCCTGGATTTCCTCTCACGTCCAGCACAAGACCTTCCATGCCCTTTTTCTCGAGCTGATTCAAGCTTGCAGTGAAATCCTTCGCAGTATCTTCAGAAAAGCTGGAGATCGCAATATAGCCCGTTTTATGACCATTGACCTCTTTCATTGAAGCAGTAACTGTTTCAAGTGGAATTTCTTCTCGTTTGATATGGAACGTTAGCTCTTTCTCAATCCCATTTCGTCTAATTTTCAAGGCGACAGACGTTCCTTTTTTTCCTCTTATTTTCAGCACAGCATCGTTGAGGCTTTTTTCTTTCATCGTCTCACCGTCAATGCTGATAATTTCATCTTTCGGTTTAAGACCTGCCTTAGCCGCGGGGGATTTTTTAAAGGCAGAGACGATAATGATCTTCCCTTCATCCATCCCAACTTCTGCGCCAATTCCCTCAAAAGAGGAATCAAGCGAATCAGAAAATTGTTTTGCGGTTTGCTTGTCCATGTATACTGAATACGGATCATTTAAAGTTGAAAGCATGCCCTGAATGGCGCCTTCAAGCAGCTTTTGACGATCCACTTCCTCCACATATTCATTCGAAATAAGGTCATAGGCTTTCTCAATTTTCTCCATTCCGTTTTCCTTCGCCCGATCATTTGATTGAGCTTGTCCAGCCACTGCAACAGCCGCTTTCGGTGACTCCGCATGAGTTCTGTCTTTATACGTCATCACCCCTGCACTCATGATAAGAACGACACTTGCCATGATAGATGCGATTTGTTTTTTCATATTTTGCCTCCTTCTTCAACTCTTCCTGATGACCTGAGTTATTATATGCCAGAAGAAGGGATTTCATGTAAAGACATTCTCCCCGGAAGGCTTGACTAATCATTTCATTAGGTGTAATTTTTATTTTGGTATGATCGAGAAGGAGTCTTCGCTATGTATATTATTTTGACTATGCTTTTATTAGGAATTTTACTAGGGTTTGTCGGAGCTGGCGGAGCTGGTTTTGTCATCGCATTGCTTACGTTACTCTTTGATGTACCAATCCATACAGCACTCGGGACATCTTTAGCTGCTATGGCATTTACGACTTTATCTGGTGCATACAGCCACTACCGGGAAGGGAATATTCAGCTGAAATCCGGGTTGATTGTCGGTGCTTTAGCTTGTATTGCTTCTTTTGCGGGAGCAAAGATTGCTCCTTTTATTCCCGAGGAAAGCCTGCACTATTTAACAGCTGGTATGCTCTTTTTATCTGCTGTTTTTATGATGATCAAATTGTTTGTCCTGAATGAAGAAGCAGAGCAACAGCCGCTTTCTTCACGTCAATTGCTCATAAGGGGCATTATTTTAGGCCTTGTATCAGGTATGCTGTCAGGCATGTTCGGTATCGGGTCAGCACCATTTATCCAAGTGGGACTTTTGATTTTGCTGAGGCTGTCTATTAGACAAGCTGTTGGGACGACCATGCTTGTCATTATTCCAATCTCTATTGGCGGTGGAATTGGCTATATTTCAGAGGGGTATGTTGACTTTATCCTGCTCATTCAAATCTTAATTGGTACAGTATTAGGGGCTTTTATTGGGGCTAAATTCACACGCCTCGCACCGAAACTTCTACTGAAATCCGCTGTGCTTTTAACACCTATTATCGCCGGATTACTGCTGTTATTTTAATTTTATCTAGATGAAAAAAGCCGATAACAGAGTGTTATCGGCTTTTTGTTAGCGAATATATTGAGCTGGATTGACAGCATTTGATTTTGCGCCATTCCATAACCCTTTATGAATTTCAAAATGAAGGTGCTGACCATATGACCGGCCTGTGTTCCCCATATATCCAAGGAATTGCCCTTGCTTGACTCTCTGGCCTGTTGAAACACTTCTTGTTGACAGGTGAGCGTATACCGTTTGATACGTCTGTCCATTGATGTTATGCGTAATGAATACAACATTCCCATAGCTCGGCGAATAGCTTGAGTTCGTAACTGTTCCAGATGCTGCTGCCACAACAGATACTGTGCCTTTTGCCGCAATATCTAATCCGTAGTGCTGTCCACTAGAACGTCCGCCAAAGCCTGATGAGAATCGGCCTGCAGCCGGCTTAATGAAACCTGAGCTGCTTGCTGGTGTATCTGACACTTGATCAGATCCGCCATTTGATGCAGGTGCATTTTTTTCAGCAGCTGCTTGTTGTGCTTTTTTCGCTTCTTCTTTTTGACGGCGTGCCTCTTCAGACTTTACAGCCGCTTTCTGATTCGCTAAAATTTCTTTTTCATTTTCAAGCTTGCCCAGTTCATCATGTGCATGTTCTTTTTCTTCCGTTACATGACCAAGGACTTTTGCTTTTGCTTTTTGCTGTTTAGATAAATCCTTTTTCAGCGCCTCAAGCTCTTTCAGAGATGCTTCAAGTCCACTTAGCTGTTTATTTAGCTCTGCTTCTTTTTGCTCCACAAGCTTTAAATCATTTTCGTGTTCTGTAATCATGTCTTTATCTGCTTCGACAATGGTAGTGACAGCTCCAACACGACTCACAAAATCACTGAAGCTGCGAGCACCTAGCAGCACATCTAAATAGTTGATCGTACCGCCGCTTTTTTGCATAGAACGAATGCGGTCTTTGAAAATCGCTTTTCTTTTTTCAATTCGCTCATTGATGACTTCAATGTCTTTTTTCAGTTTTTTGATCTCTTGTTTCGTCTTTTTGACTTCTTTTTCTTTTTCAGCGACTTTTTCAGTTGCAGCACTTACTTTTTGGTCAATCTTTTCAATCTCTTGTTTCAGCTTTGATTCTTTCTTTTCAAGCTTTGCCAGATCTGATTTCTTTTTCTTCAAGGTTGATTCAGTCTTCGATGTTTTCTCTTCGATTTGTTGACGTTTTTGATCTAGGTCTTCGTATGCGAATGCACGATTCTCGTTCCCTGGAATGTATAGCCACGTTGTTCCAATAAACGCTGCCATTCCAGCCATTATCAGCTTTCTTTTCAAAACGATATTCCCCTCCCATGACAACTGCCTGCATAAAGATTCGACCGGATGAATTGGATCAACCGGTCACATCTTCTATAGAATCCTCGAGTGCTGCCATCAAAATAAAATAGATTTATACTTTCAAGAATTTACGGATGGACGTTAAACTTCCCCACACACCGATAACGGCACCGATCAATAGAAGGATCAGTGATACTTGATAGACAAACGGATTGTATGGAAGCATTGAAATAAATGAACCTTGTACCCTTGGCGCTACCCAGCCGACAACATATTGATACGTGCCAAGCAATAGAGCGATTGGTATAATGGAACCAAATACACCAAGCAGTAATCCTTCAATGAAGAATGGCCAGCGGATAAACCAGTTCGTTGCACCTACTAGCTTCATAATCTCAATTTCTTTACGTCTAGCAAAAATCGTAATTTTGATCGTATTGGAAATCAAGAACATCGCTGTGAATAAAAGCCCAATAATGAGCGCGATGCCGACGTTACGTGCCACACCGACAACATTAAAGAGTCGGCTGACCTCTTCTTTTCCATAAGTGACTTTATACGTCCCTTTTAGGTTTTCTAACTTCTTCGCTACTTTTGGTGTATCGTGAGGGTCTGTTGTTTTCACAATAAACGCATCATTTAATGGGTTTTCTTGATCAACCAATCCCATGGATTGTCCATTTTCACCAAAGCTTTTAATCAGTGCTTTCAGTTCATCATCCTTAGATGAGTATTTCACATCACTGATTTCAGGAATCTTCTCAATTTCTGCTTTTAATTCATCCTGCTGCTTTTGATTCGCTGTTAATTCAATTAATACTTTTACTTCTACTTCTTTTTCAGCGTTCGATGCCATGTTATTCAAGTTGAGCATAATGACAAGAAAAACCCCAACTAAAATCAATGTGACAGTGACCGCACTAATTGAGGCAAATGTCATCCACGTGTTTCTTCCAAGTGAACGGAAGCTCTCACGTAAATGCCGCGAGAGAGTTTTAATCATAAATTCCGTACTCCCCTCTTGCTTCGTCACGCACAATCATCCCGTCTTCGATTGCGATGACGCGTTTCTTCATGCTGTTTACAATCTCTTTGTTGTGTGTCGCCATGACGACTGTTGTTCCGCGGTTATTAATCTCTTCGAGTGTCTTCATGATTTCCCATGAAGTATCTGGATCAAGGTTTCCTGTCGGCTCGTCTGCAATGACAACCTCAGGATGATTGACGATTGATCTAGCGATAGACACTCGCTGCTGTTCACCGCCAGACAACTGGTCAGGGAATTGGCGCGCTTTATGCTTTAATTGCACTAAATCGAGTACATCAAGCACTTTTTTCCTAATGATACTAGGCTGTTCACCAATGACTTCAAGGGCAAATGCCACGTTCTCAAACACTGTGAGAGTTGGAAGCAGTTTGAAATCTTGGAATACTACGCCTATTTCTCTTCTCACGTAAGGAATTTCTTTTTCCTTAATAGAGCCTAAATCTTTGTTATTAATTAAAATTTTCCCTTTGGTTGGCTTCTCTTCACGATACATCATTTTGATGAAAGTAGATTTACCAGCGCCACTGGGACCAACAACATACACAAACTCTCCTGGATGGATAGAGACATTGATTCCATTGATCGCCTTTACACCATTAGGATAGATCTTGTAGACTTCCTTCATTTCAATCATGTAATCACCTAATCTTTTCTTATTCGCTGACAAACAGCTTATCATGATGTTTTGACACTTCTCATCAAAAACGTTATGTATGGTCACGCACATACCTTTCGATACGCAAAAGCAATTTATGTCCTTTTCATCCAAAAAGATGAAAAAATTGAATCGTCTAAATTTCAACAACTCCAATTATACGTCATGATTCGACGCAATGGTATTACATTTATATTTCAAAACTTATAAATAAAAGGTAAATCGAACAAACAAAACCAAAAAACATGCCTTTTTACCCTTATTTTTTAAATAAAATTTAATATAATACGTTTTCATACTGTTCAAAAGTCTTTTTCTACATATAGAAAATAAAAAAACCTTGTCGATTAGACAAAGTTTTTATTTTTTCTCTGCAAGCCATTTGGCGACTTCTTTTGCTTGTTTTTCATCTACCATCCCGCTTGGCATAGACCCTTTACCGTTCTGTGCAATTTCTGCAATTTGGCTTTCATTATATTTCTTCCCGACTTCTTTCAGGCTTGGGCCGCCTCCGCCAGATAAGTCTTTTCCATGACAGCCAATACAGTTCTGCTGATAAACCTCTTCACCACTGCTCACAGTTGATGCACTTTTACTGCCTTCTTTGTCACTTCTACTTGAATTTCCTCCACAGGCCGCAAGTACAAATAGCATGGCCGCAAATAAAAGCGTTAATCCACTCTTTTTCATCTATTTCCCTCCCTTACGATCATTTGGTCAACGCTTATTATATCCTTGTTTACGCCCTTTTAAAACCCTCACCAAGCACCTCTTTGGCATCCATGACAATGACAAATGCTGATGCATCGATTGCTTTGACCACTTGTTTCAACTTTGTGAATTGTGACTGCCCTACAACACACATGAGAATCGGCCGTTCATGGTCGGTGTATCCCCCTACTGCTGAGATCTTCGTTACACCACGATCAATTTGATCAAAAACCGCCTGTCTCACCTCATCCTCATGCCCAGTAATAATCATGGCCATTTTCGAATGACTGAAGCCAGCCTGTACCACATCAATCGTTTTACTAGAAATAAACACGCCAATCACAGCGTACAATCCTTCTTCGATACCAAACACAGTCATCGCAGCCAGTACAATGAGGCCATCCATCATTGCTAAACATGTACCTAACGTCAGTCCTGTGTATTTATTGATGATTTTGGCAGCGAGTGCCGTTCCACCCGTTGAACCATTCCCGAGGAACACGAGCCCTATTCCGATTCCAATCACCACTCCGCCAAATATCGCTGCGAGCAGCGCTTCATGGGTCACAGGGGCAATATGTCTCGTTAAGAATACCATCAAAGGTAAAAAAACAGACCCAACAAGTGTCTTCACCCCAAATGTTCCGCCCAATAAATAAAAGCCGGCGATAAACAGCGGAATATTGAGGCCCCATTGTACATATGCTGCTTCGAAACCGAATGACTGCATAATGGTACTAATGCCACTCACACCTCCAGCGGCAATCTGATTCGGTAATAATAACGTATTAAACCCTATCGCCACGATGGCTGACCCTATGAAAATGAACAGATAGTTTTTCGCTTCAATCCAAAATTGAGAATGTCCCTGCTTCATGTCTTTCTTCCTCCGTTACTTCTGAATGCACACCTATTTTAAGCCCTCTTATTTGGATTGTAAATAACAGCCAAATGCAGTGCTAATGGATTAATACTTTATCACACAGCCGGATCAGCTTACTCATTACTTGGCATGAGAGGAAATGATGATATATTTAATATGTACATGAGAAAGAAGGGACATGCGATGAAGAAAATATTAAAAATCACTGGTATCACATTACTCGCACTGCTGATTTTAGCCTTTGGTGCTTTCTATACATGGAGCCGCTTTACATATGGACCATCTGAAGCATTAAAAAAGCAGGTGAACATCGAGCAGGTTGATCATCAAAACGGGGTTTATGCATTTGAAGCAGCTAAAAGCGATACTGGCATCATCCTGTACCCAGGTGCAAAGGTTGAACCTCTTGCGTACGCCTATCTCGGGAATGCGCTGATGAAGAAAGGCTATTCGGTCTTTGTCCCAGACATGCCATTTTCCTTTGCGATCTTCCATACAAAGAAAGCAGAAGATATCATCAAGGATCATCCAGGCATTAAGCATTGGTACATTGGCGGGCATTCACTAGGCGGGACAGCTGCCGCTATGTACGCAGAGAAAAATCAGAGCAAGCTCGACGGCCTCTTTTTCCTTGCCTCCTATCCAGCATCAGACGACTTGAAACAGGCTTCCTTTCAAGTACTATCTATTTCAGGCGAAAAGGACGGGCTAGCGACACAAGAGAAAATCAAAGAATCGAAAAAGCTGCTGCCGTCTCAAACGGTGTACCATGAGATAAAAGGTGGGAACCACGCGCAATTTGGCATGTATGGCAAACAAAAAGGTGATCAGCTTGCAAACATTCCAGCACTGACCCAACAAAACGATATCATTCAGACGATGCTTGAATGGTTAAAGCCAGCAAAAAAGCTCCCATAATGGGAGCTTTCGGATTTTATTCTTTCGTCGCTGCTAAAAACGCTTCGGCATCTGCCACAGCCAGTGAAATCGCCTCTTCCCAAAATACTTTTTGAGTGAGGTCGACACCTAAATGCTTATAGGCCAGATCTTCTACAGTCATTGAAGCTGTATCCTTTAATAGCGCAATGTATTTCTCCTCAAACGATGCCCCGGCCTGCAATGCTTTCGCATAAATACCTAACGAGAACATGTATCCAAAGGTATAAGGGAAATTATAGAACGGGACACCTGTAATATGGAAATGCAATTTAGATGCCCAGAAATGCGGATGGTATTCATCTAAAGAGTCACCAAAGGCTTCCTTCTGCGCTTCTACCATCAGCTCATTCAAGCGGTCAGCCGACACTTCTCCATGTTTACGCTCTTGATAAAAGCGCTGTTCAAATAAAAAGCGTGATTGAATGTTCATAAAGAACGCCACACTGCGCTGAAGCTTATCCTCTAACAAACTGAGACGCTCTTCTTCATTTACTGCTTCTTTTAATGAAGCATCCGCCACAATCATTTCTGCGAATGTCGACGCTGTTTCAGCTACATTCATCGCATATTGACGATTCAGCATACGAACGTCTTGCATCACTTCCTGATGGAACGAATGACCAAGCTCATGTGCAAGTGTCGCTACATTGGACGGCGTCCCTGAGAAGGTCATAAAAATACGTGATTCCCCGCTGTCAGGGAAATTCGTACAGAAACCGCCCACTCGTTTGTTGGGACGATTCTCAGCCTCTACCCAGCGTTCATTAAAGGCTTTTTCAGTAAAGGCAGCAAGCTTTTTTCCAAACCCTGCGAAATGCTTAATAATAAAAGCAGCTGCGTCTTGATAAGAATAGGTCTTTGTCTCACTTCCAATTGGCGCTCCAACATCAAACCAGCTCAGTTTATCAACCCCAAGCATGTCAGCTTTGCGCTGTAAGTAATCAATGAATGGCTGTTTGTGTTCATCAATGACAGACCACATCGTATCGAGTGTTTCTTGTTTCATCCGGCAAATATCCAGAGGCTCTTTTAACATATGATCCCAGCCTCTTGCTTCATACACTTGTAAACGGAAACCCGCAAGATGATTGAGCGTGCTTGCAAATAAATGTTCATCCTGTGTCCAGGCATGCTCTAAATTATGATAAACGGCTTTTCTCACTTCACGGTCTGAATCATCCATCGCATTTTCTGCTTGGCCTACAGAGATCATCTGTGTTTCACCATTTTGCTCAAATGGAATGGTGATCTTATTCACTAAACTGGTATAAAGCTCCTCCCACGCATGATACCCATCTACCGCCAGCTTTTGAATCAGTGTTTCCTGTTCAACAGGCAGCAGATCCTTCACACGCTCTCTTCGTTCATTTAATATGTAGCGAACATCTGAAAAAGCAGCTGAATTCATCAATTCTTCCCACTTGCTAGTACGGATGGCAGCAAGTGATTGATCAAAGCGGGCAAGAATGGTTCCTAATTCAGCTGCCAGCTTGGCAATGGCCCCTCGAAGGCTCCCCGCCTTCATATCCTTTGTATTTTGAGATTGCAAACATGATACAAATGAACCTGCTTGTGATAGCTTTTTATATGTGATTTCATATGTTTCAAGGACAGACGTTAATCTGCTTTCAATCTGTGTATCTTCTTTTGAAAAGGCATCTACCTTTTGACGTAATTCATCTAATAGCTGATGGATGTGCTGTAAGTATGTCATCAATTCCGGTGAAGAACTGCCTCCTTTAAAAAAGGCATCTAAATCCCACGTCTCTTGTAATGGTTTTAATCCCAAAGTATTTCCCCCTTTATTTGCTAATTTCATCATACAAAGGATATAGAGTCAGTATGGCGTATGTATTCCTTTATATTCATTTTATTTTCTCATAATTAAAAAAACCCGGCAAGAAGCCGAGTTTTTATGATAATTTCGAACGTAAATAAGCATCAATGAATGAATCTAAATCTCCATCCATCACCGCTTGGACATTTCCCATCTCCGTATTGGTCCGGTGGTCTTTCACAAGGGAATATGGGTGGAAGACGTAAGAGCGAATTTGGCTTCCCCAGCCAATTTCTTTCTGTTCTCCTCTAATTTCATCCAATTCCGCCTGCTGTTCTTCGATCCGTTTTTGATAAAGCTTAGATTTCAGCATTTTCATTGCGCGTTCTCTGTTTTTGATTTGTGATCTTTCTGTTTGGCAAGTTACCACGACATTTGTTGGGATGTGGGTAATACGAACAGCAGAGTCCGTCGTATTGACGTGCTGACCACCAGCACCACTTGCACGGTACGTATCGACCTTAATATCCTCTGTACGAATATCAATATCAATTTCTTCATTGAATTCTGGCATTACATCACAGGAAACGAAGGATGTATGTCTACGGCCAGATGAATCAAAAGGAGAAATACGAACCAAACGATGGACACCCTTTTCTGCTTTTAAGTAACCGTAAGCATTATGTCCTTTAATCAGCAATGTCACAGACTTAATTCCGGCTTCATCACCTGGAAGATAATCAAGTGTTTCAACCTTAAAGCCTCTGCGCTCTGCCCAGCGGGTATACATTCTGAGGAGCATAGATCCCCAATCCTGTGATTCAGTCCCGCCTGCACCTGGATGAAGCTCAAGAATGGCATTGTTTTTGTCATACGGTTCGCTTAAGAGCAGTTGCAGTTCAAACTCGTTAAACTGTTTAGTTAAGCTCTTCAGCTCTTTTTCAAGCTCTGCATGAAGCTCCTCATCATAATCTTCCTTTAATAAATCATGCGTCATTTGCAGCTCTTCATGAGATTCACTGAGCTCATGATATGTATTCACATAATCCTTCAGTGCATTGGCTTCATTGATGACACCTTGCGCCTTTTGCTGATCATTCCAAAAATCAGCTTCTGACATGGTCGCCTCAAGCTCTGCAATTTTTGCTTCTTTTGTATCGAGGTCAAAGAGACCCCCTAAAATCAGCTAGCCTGCTAGCCATATTTTCAAGCTCTTGTCTAATTTCTACTAATTCCATACCCTTCACCTCATAGATGTATAGGAGCTGACATGAATAGAAAGAGGTTTTCACCTCTTTCCATTACTTATTCTGTCTTCCCATGACAATTTTTATATTTCTTGCCGCTTCCGCAGTGACATGGTGAGTTTCGACCTATATCCACCACTTTACGCACCGGCTTTTTCTTCACTGTTTTCTCCTCATCTCCCTCTTGAGGCTGATGAGCAGTTGTTTGACCTTGAACAACTTCCTCACGTTCTAGGTTGTTTTGGATTTCTGATTTCAGAACATATTTGGCCACATCATCTTCAATTGAAGCAACCATATGCTCAAACATTGCAAATCCTTCCATTTGGTACTCACGAAGCGGATTGGTTTGCGCGTACGCACGTAAATGAATTCCTTGACGCAGCTGATCCATTGCATCAATATGATCCATCCACTTCGAATCTACCGCACGAAGAACGATGACTTTTTCAAATTCACGCATTTGTTCCTCGCCAAATGTCTCTTCTTTTGCATCGTATTTCTCTTTAATACGATCCATAATGAATTCCGTGATCTCATCTGCTTCTTTGCCGAAGATATCTTTGACCGTAATGGCACCTTCATCTAAATAGTTCGTGTTGATTAATTCAACAAGACCATCTAGTTTCCACTCCTCAGGAAGCTCTTCTTTCGGCGTGTAAGAGCCAACAGCCCGCTCAATAGACGATTGAATCATGTTGATCACAATTGATTTTAAGTTATCAGAATCGATGACTTCAAAGCGCTGTTTGTAAATGACTTCACGCTGTTGACGAAGCACGTCATCATATTGCAGAAGCTGCTTACGGGAATCAAAGTTATTCCCCTCAACACGTTTTTGGGAAGATTCAACAGCCTTAGACACCATTTTACTTTGAATTGGTGTTGAGTCATCCATGCCGAAGCGGTCCAGCATCGCCATTGTCCGCTCTGCACCAAATCGGCGCATCAATTCATCTTCCATCGATAGATAAAATTGTGTAACCCCTGGATCTCCTTGACGACCAGAACGACCACGGAGCTGGTTATCAATACGACGTGATTCATGTCGCTCTGTCCCAATAACAGCTAGACCGCCTAGTTCCTTCACACCTTCGCCAAGCTTAATATCTGTTCCGCGTCCCGCCATGTTTGTCGCAATCGTGACGGCACCTTTTTGACCAGCTTCCTCGATAATTTGTGCTTCACGCTCATGGTTTTTCGCGTTTAATACTTGATGAGGAATGCCTTTGTTTTTCAGCATCTTAGAAATCAGCTCTGATGTCTCAACAGCAACGGTTCCGACAAGAACTGGCTGCCCAGTCATATAACGCTGTGCCACATCCTCAGCCACTGCTTTAAATTTCCCATCCATTGTGCGGTAAATTAAGTCAGGTCTGTCATCACGAATCACTGGTTTATTGGTCGGGATTGTCACAACCTGCATATTGTAAATGTTACGGAATTCCTCTTCTTCCGTTTTCGCTGTACCTGTCATACCAGATAATTTTTCATACATACGGAAGTAGTTCTGGAACGTAATCGTTGCAAGTGTCATGCTTTCATTCTGCACTTCAAGACCCTCTTTTGCCTCGATGGCTTGGTGCAGACCTTCACTATAGCGGCGTCCTTTCATTAAACGTCCTGTGAAGGAGTCAACGATAACGACTTGGCCATCTTCCACGACATAATCCACGTCTTTTTGCATCGCAACATGTGCCTTAAGAGCTTGCGCGATGTGGTGGTTAAGAGCCACATGTTTCACATCAAACAAGTTCTCGATGCCGAATGCTTTTTCCGCCTTCGTCATTCCGCTTTCAGTCAGCTGTACACTTTTTGTTTTAATATCATAAGTGAAATCGTCTTCTGCTTTTAACGTACGAACAAATGCATTTGCTTGTACGTAAAGCTTTGTCGATTTTGCAGCTTGTCCAGAAATAATCAAAGGTGTTCTCGCTTCATCAATTAAGATGGAGTCAACCTCATCAATGACGGCATAATGAAGGGGTCTTTGAACCATTTGCTCTTTGTACAGCACCATGTTATCTCGTAAGTAGTCAAAGCCAAGTTCATTGTTTGTTGAATACGTAATATCAGCAGCATACGCTTCTCTTTTTTCATCTTTGTCTAAACTGTTTAAGTTCAAGCCAACCGTTAATCCAAGAAATTCAAAAATCTTGCCCATTTCCTGCGCATCACGGCTTGCCAAGTATTCGTTGACTGTCACGATGTGGACGCCTTTTCCAGTAAGAGCATTCAAATAAACAGGCATTGTTGATGTCAACGTTTTACCTTCACCTGTTTTCATCTCTGAGATGTTGCCTTCATGAAGCGCAATCCCCCCCATGAGCTGCACCTTAAACGGGAACATTCCTGTCACGCGGCGGGATGCCTCGCGAACCGTTGCAAATGCTTCAACCAAAAGGTCGTCTACAGATTGTCCTTTTTCAAGTTTTTCTTTAAATTCGATTGTTTTATTTCGTAAAGCCTCGTCAGATAATTTCTCGAAATCTTGAGCGAGAGCTTCAATTTCATTTGCCTTTTTTTCGTATCGGCTGATCGTACGTTTCGTAGGATCAAACACTTTGTTTAAAATTCCAAGCATATAATAACGCTCCTCTATTTTCATGCAATTTTTCGGCATGTCCAAAAGTTTGACAGGTCCATATTTACCTGCATTTATCATACCATACCTTCCTTGATTTCCAAAGAATTTGCAATGATTTAGAACAAAAAACCCGCCCCTAATGGGACTGACCCCATAAAGTGAGACAAATAAAAACACCTTTAAGTTGAAAATCGGGTATATCATATCTGAAAACAATTTGGAGGTGTTTTTTGTATGGGAACAAGAGTCAGTTACCCCGCAAGTGTAAAAGAAGAGGCGGTTCAGATGAAGTTGGCAGGAGTCTCAACAAAAGAAATCATGGACAAGCTAGGAATTAAGAATAAAACACAAGTGAAAACTTGGATGAAATGGTATCACAATGGTGAAACCCACCGGTTTCATCAACCTGTTGGAAAGCAGTATTCATACGGTAAAGGACCTGAATACCAAGATGAAAACGAGAGATTGAAAACAGAAAATCGCTATCTAAATCAACAAATAGACATATTAAAAAAGTACCGAGAATGGGAAAGGTGGTGGAAAAAGAAGCACTCGTGTCGATCTACGAAACGGTAAAAGATAAAGTGAGTGTCAGTGAATTCTGTCAGCTATTTGAAGTGGCTAAATCAACATTTTATCGTTGGAAAAAACAAGATCATCATCACTCAGAGCAACATGGGTTAATCAAGCTTATTTCAACACTTTGTAAGTTGCACAAGTATACGTATGGGTATCGTAAAATAACGGCTCTTCTACGCAAAGAAATGAAGATTAACCATAAGAGAGTACAACGAATGATGCAAACCTACGGTTTGCAGTGTCGTGTGAAAGTGAAAAAGCGTAAACAGACCGGTCAACCCTATTACATTGCAGAAAATCACTTAAAACGAGATTTTTCTGCGACAAAGCCACTTGAAAAATTGGTGACTGATATCACGTATTTGCCATTTGGGCAAAAAATGCTTTATCTATCCAGCATAAAAGATTTATATACAAGTGAGGTTGTGGCTTATACGATTGGTGATAAACAGGATGTTTCTCTTGTTTTAGATACATTGAAGCAGTTAAAGACACTGCCTAAAGGCTGCGTACTTCATAGTGATCAAGGTTCGGTCTACACTTCTTATGCTTATCAAAAGGAGATAAAGGAAAAAGGCATTACCATGAGCATGTCCCGTAAGGGAATGCCCGCTGATAATGCTCCCATCGAATCCTTCCACTCAAGTTTAAAATCAGAAGGATTTTATCTCCACCACCTGACAAACACTACAACAGCCATTGTAGAAAAAACAGTCAGGGAGTATATTGATTATTATAACAATATCCGAATTCAATTGAAATTAAACAGCCAGTCACCAAAAGAGTTTCGGCAACTGGCTGTTTCGTAAAGGTGTTTTGATCCCTGTCTCAAAAACGGGGGTCAGTCCCAATGAAGGGAACGGGTTTACTTTTTTTAGGTTATTTCCAAACCAGCTGAAGCTGATGATTAAGCGTTTGGCTCAATGAGTCCATATTTACCGTCATTTCGACGATAGACCACGTTGGTCAAATTTGTCTCAGCATTTGTGAAGACAAAAAAGCTGTGACCTAACATGTTCATTTGAAGAATGGCCTCTTCGCTATCCATTGGTTTTAAGTTGAACCGTTTTTGTCTGACGATTTCTGTTTCATCCACTTCTTCGTCATCTTGAACTGCTACATCGGCAGCACCATTTCCCCCAGCAAATAAATGCTTTTTCGCACCTTGCTCGCGGAATTTACGGTTGACTTTTGTTTTGTGTTTTCTAATTTGACGTTCTAATTTACTGGCTGCTAGGTCTACTGCATTGTACATATCCTCATTATGCACCTCTGCTCGAAGTGCTAGATCAGTCATTGGAATGGTAACCTCAACTTTAGATTCTTGATCGTTGTAAAACTTCAAGTTTACGTTGACTGAAGCATCAACATCTGACTCAAAATAACGCTCCAGCTTTCCAATTTTTTTCTCGACATGATCTCTTAGTGCAGGTGTTACTTCGATGTTTTCTCCTCTAACATTGTAATTCATGTAAAGAACGCCTCCTTTAAAATTAAGGATATGTAAACCTATTTCTACTTTTCCCTCCTTTTCTCCTGCTCAAACGTAAAAAAAATGTGAATTTTTATTGAAATTTGTCGAATCCTGCGGTGCTTCAACTTTTGCTTGATAGGTGATGAATATATATTCGAGTGATTCTTGAAAAAGACCAGCTTGCTTTTAAATCTTGAAAGATGAGATAGATGTTTTCAGTGATTGAGACAAGGACTTTAAATCTTCTGCTGCTGCTTTCATTTCTTCATTCGCCGCTAATGATTCTTCAACAGCCGCCGACATATACTCTGTCTCTTCTGAGTTCCGTTTAGCCCCTTCTTCAATGACACCAACTGTTTGAGAAATTTCCTCTGTACTAGCTGAAATTTGCTCTGTAGTGGCTGACAGCTCCTCTGCTTTCATGGAAATATCTCGGATCGATTCCAGAATGTCATGAAAGCTCTGTTCAGACAATTGCGATACTTTCACACCTTCTGCTACATCTCGTTCCACCTTCGTCATAGAATGTGATGACCTTTCAGTATCTTTGTTCACGTTCGCGAGTAATTGACTAATTTGATCTGTCAGCTGACTCGATTCTTCCGCCAGCTTTCTGACTTCATCTGCAACAACCGCAAAGCCTCTGCCGTGTTCCCCAGCCCTTGCCGCTTCAATGGCTGCGTTTAAAGCAAGCAAATTCGTCTGGTCTGCAATAGCATGGATATTCCCTAACAGGTCTTGGATGCCGGTAAACTGCACTTGTACATTGGCCATTGTGGAATGGTGTTCATTCACAGATTCTTTAATAGAGCTCATTTGTTTCACAAATTGTTGAATGAGGGATGCACCCTCTTCAGCCTTTTCAGTCACTGAAATTGAGTGACCCGAAACATCAGATGTATGTTCAGCCGCATTATGCATGCCCGTTGAGACTTCTTGAATGGTAGAGGCCACTTTTCCAACTGCTCCCGATTGTTCACGTGAAGCTTCACTGACCTGTTCAATCGAGCTAGACGTCTGTTCACTAGCCGATATGGTTTGACTGATGGTTTCTTCAAATTGAGTAGCAGAATCAGCCAGCTGCCTTGATCCGTTTTGCACCTGTAAAATCAACTGACGTAAATGAGTTGTCATTTGGTTAAAAGCTGCAGCGAGCTGACCAATCTCGTTTTTAGAGGTTACTTCAATCTCTTCAAGTGTAAGGTCACCATCTGCCATCCTTCTGGCAGCATGTGTGACAGAGACAATCGGTTTTGTCATTCGACGGACGAATCTGACCCCAATGATCAAAAAGCCGACCACAATTGCTGCGCTGACAAGAATGAGTGTCAGCAATAATTGATTACTTTCTTGGTTGAGCTGACTGATTTTTTGATCACGCTGTTTCAGTTGGGTTTGGGCAAATTCTTGTGTAAAGGTATGTATTTTTTGTTCGATAGGCTGTAATTCTTGCGTGAGGCGGGTGTTGAATTCTTTTTGATTTTGCATATTCAGTGAATTAAATAATCGATTCGTTGAGGTATAGTAAAGATAATTCTTTTCGGAAATTTGATCTAATAGATTTTTTGCTTGTTTAACCGTGCTAAGTTTTAATGCTTCAGTTGTTTTCTTATTAATATCTTCATATGTTTGCTCAATTTTCTGTAAATTTTCAGCGTCTTGCACAACCACATATGTTTTGATTTGTGCTTCCTGCTTTTGCAGCAATGTCTCTAATTCCAGTGAGGTCTGATACAGCTTTACTTCTTTGCTGAGGAGTGCTTTATAGGATTGATCTGTTTTGTAATAGATGAAGCTTGAAAATCCTAAAATACTGACAAACAATACACATATGACAATAAGCCCAAATAAAAATTGATTTTTTAGTCTCATAAATTCCTCCGAATGGTCTGAATTGAACAAAAATTAATGAATGACATACGGCCTCATGCAGGCATGTATTTCATCCATCCACTTTCTATATTCAGGTATAAAATATGCTGTAAGGAATGACTGGAAGTGATTTGAAGGGAATGTATAGAAAGCTAGTATATCGAAACTTAAAAAAATTTGGTCAAACGAACGAATCGTCTTGGCAAAGTCATCATTTTCAATAATTGAAAGCAGAAGGGGGTGTGTTGTCTCTAAGTGAAAGAAGGCATGGATCAGATCATTAAAGATCCGATCCCCTTCTGTTTTAGTGAAATCCTTCTCAATTTCATCTAAATATTTCAGACTCTCTTCTATCGTATATAGAAGTTCATAATATGTGGTTAATAAGATATAGTCATCTGAACGATACGCCACAGGTCTCACCTATTTATTTCCGTTTATCGTAGTATATGCCGTCACTTGTCATGGGCTGGTACGGATGTTGATAATTTAACTGTTTTGTTTTCTTGCGTTGAATGGCTTGAATATCTGCTTTTATCCCATTTTGAATCTCTGTTAATTGCTTCGCCATCTGTTGATCTGTTTGAATAATTTCCTTGATCTTCTCTTTCTCTTGAACTGAAAGCTCATGCTGAATGTCTCTCATTAATTCATCTCTCTCAATTAAAAAAGCATCAAAGTCTTCAACCAGTGTTTCGCTTTGCGGATTGGCCTCTATTTCTGCTGCCATTTTTAATGTTTGGTCATGCAGCTGGTCCACAATACTCATAGAGATCCCCCAATAGAGTGATGACGCCCTTTTCGATCGGTTTGAATGACTTCTTTCCAAGCATCTCGGAAATCAATCACGTATTGCTCTACTTCATTCAGTATCTCTTCGTCATTTTGCAGATTGGCTTCAATAAGTCTACGATAAATGTAGTCATACATACTCGCCATGCTCTTTGATACATCATAAGTACGATTTAAGGTGACATTTAATTCTTGGATGATGTTTTGAGCCTTTTTCAGGTTCAAGTTTCTTGCTTCGGCATCGTCTTTTTGAATAGCATGCTTCGCTAGTTTGATAAACTTTAAGCATCCTTCATAAAGCATAAGCGTCAACTCGGCCGGTGTTGCAGTCTCAATAGAATTTTTCTGATAGGCGGCATAAGGGTTCTGAATTGCCATATGTTATAAACCTCCAATTATTGTCCAAGCAGTTGAGAAAGATAGCCAGATTGGTTGTTTAGCTTTTGAATCGCACTATCCATGGCATTAAATTTTGTATAGTAACGGGCTTCAACAAGTTTCAAGCGGTCTTGGAACGTACTCATTCGTTTTGTCAAAGAATCAAGGTCTTTACCAAGTCCGTATTCCTTTAATGCCATCGTTGTGCTTCCAGCCTTTGTTTGAATGCTCTTCGTGAAGGCTGTTAAAGAATTTTTGACACGATAAATGATCCCTTGTTCTTTATATTGTTGCTGCGCTTTGTCTTGATCTTTTGAATCCACGTTTAAACTACCTGAGATGAACATTTGACTGACCTTCTGCGGGTCTTCTTCAATGGCTTTTCTTAGTTTCGGTTCATCAATTACAAGCTTTCCGCCATCTTTATATTTATCTGAAGTGGTAATTCCGATTTGTGTCATGTGAATTTTATTCCCATCACTTGTTGTAATATCAGCATAAAAATCACTTCTTAATTTAGATGCACCAGATCGTAAAATTGAATCACTTCTCAGCAAGCCAGACTTAGCGGTCGTTTCCCAAAGCTCAACTTCCTTTTCAGACATAGCTGATTTCTCTTCAGTAGTTAAAGGATAATAGTCTCTGTTTCTTTTTTCATTGACTTTACCATTGACCTGCTCAACCAGTTCATTGTATTTATCAACAAATTGTTTAATTTTATCAAAAATCGTATCCACATCTGTTGAAACGTTTAAGCTGACAGGCTTATCTGTTGTTCCTTTGAGCTCATATGTGATACCAGCCTGCGTGAATGTATTATTGTTATTTTCCATTTTGAGACCATTAATTTCATATTGCGCTTTTTGTCCTTGAGTGGTCGCAACTAATTTATTATCTCCATCCACCTGAAAGCCTAATTGCGTTAAAAATGAAGCAGAATCGCCATCCGTTGCTTTAATACTGACACCTTCACCAGTCGTACGCGAAGTCAGAGCGATCGTATCCACGTAGTTGGTTCCATCAGAGATTTGGCCTTTATAAGCGGTGACACCTAGTTGAGAGTTATTCAATTTTGTCACGATTGAATCAATGGTATCTGTATCAGTGGTTTTAATGGTCACTGTTTTTGGTGTCGTAGAATCTGGTGTTGTCACCTCAAACGTAAACGTACCGTTTGCTGGCGTAAACCCAGATGTACCAGAAGATTTGAATACGGAAGCTGTCGCTAGTTGGGTCACATTAATCGAGCCAGATGTAGCATTTGTTGATCCAGTTGCTGTGACAGCAGATTCGTTTGAGCTTGTCACCTTTTTTGCGCCATATGTACTTGGACGCGATAAGTTTAAATTGTTGATCAAATCATCTAATTCTTTGACTTTCGAATTCACCTCGCGATAACTGTCTCTTTGCCATTCAAGTGTTTGTTTCTGGCGTGTCATTTTATCAAGTGGTGCTTGTTCTGTTTTCATAAGTTTTGATACGATTTCATCAATATCAAACACATTTGAAAACCCAGTAATTCGATTAACCATTGTTTATTCTCCCTTCAATTACATTCTTTTATCTACAAATAAACCGACAATCTCTGTCATCGCCGCGTAGAAATCAAGCCATTCCTTGGAAGGAATTTCTCTAATGACTTCTTCAGTTTGGTTATCTACGACTTTGACATAATATTCATTGAGTTTTTCATGTAATTCAAATTGAAGATGAAATTGAGTAGGTTCAATCAGCTTATTTGCTCCTTGAAGCGTTTTTTCAATTTCGTCCTTTGAAACAACTTTTCCATTTGCTTGTAAATCGGTGTTTGCATTGTCATTCTGATGATTCGTAACACGGGTTTGAAATGCATCAATCAGTGGCTCTAGCGATGTCAACTTACCAACAGACATAATTATTCAGCTCCTGTGCTTTTAATCTATCTTTTATATCGGCTTTGAATTTTCAAATTAAATATAGATGGACCGATTTGTTAAAGTTTCATATAGATGGTGTACATCCACATAGAAACGCTTTTACACGGAGAAAAATGGAGGAATCAGATAAAAAAATCCTCACTTTTTCTGTGAGGATAATTGAGAAAGGAGATCTAAAGACAAGCTTGCAGCACGATTGTTCTCTTCTTGAATAGACAAGTAAACTTCTTTCCTATGGATATCAACGTGCTTAGGGGCCTCAATCCCGATTTTTACTTGATCGCCTTCGATCGAAATAATCTTAACTTCAATATCATCGCCTATTTGAATTGACTGATTTAATTTACGAGATAGAACTAGCATGAGGAAGCCACCTCTAACAAATGTTTTGTATGATAGGCAGAATCATGCAAAATCACTTGCTTGGCTTTCATGTTTTTCCGGTTCACAATAATAGGCGCTCTTAAGTTAGCTGTCGTTTTTTCAATAGAAGATCCCATTGTTAAAATCACCATCACTTCTACATCATTGGCATCTTCAACACCGAGAATGTCTACAACCGCTTCTTCTAAGTCAAATTCATATTGATTGAAGAACAAAAACGGGCTGCTGACAATAAAGCCTAATTCTGCATTTTTCAATGATTGGAGAACGAGAAATGGAGATTCTTCTGATAAAGGTAAAATGACAAATTGTTTTTGATCTAGAAATCCTGGAATTCCGTTAGAGAAGTTGATGATCTGCTCCTCTTTAATCGTCACTTCGCCATGGTATTTTGTTTGAATGATCATAATTCACGACCTTTTTCGTTTTTCTTAACTATACCTTATCACCATTTTGACCAGTTTCGTCAACCTCTATTTTTAGTTCAGGGTATTGTAGCATATCAATATTGACCTTACCTGGCTTGTAGTTAACGATTGGTTTATGAGGTGTTGCCTCTATGACAGCTTTTTGCGGCTCCACATCAATTTGAAGCTCGGATGGCTGATAGTGAATTTTCACACTAAAGAATGAAGGAATCACACCGATGGTGAATTGTTTTGCTGGAGGACTGCCATTGATTTTGGCAAACTCCGCAATCGCACTACCACCTTCCTCGATCTTGATTAGTTCGCTTCCTTCTTCCGCTCTTCGACCCATCCCCTCTCCAACAGCACGTTTCCCTTCAGCTGCCCATTCCTCAGAACGCCTAAAAATTGATTTGATATCCATATCAGCAAACGCCTCAGTTTGATCAATGGTTAATTTCGACGGTGTCCTTGTGATGCTCATAACAGCTTTTGGCTGTTGAATTTCAAGATCCGCTCTTGGCTGTTCTAATTCTTGGCTAGAGGGGGTTGTTGACATTTGCAGCTTTGCATAAGTTTGCTCTATTAACAATCTCGGGATTTGCATAATGTTCACCTCCATGATGCAAAAAAGCACCCAGCGGATGCTTTTTATTATCTTAAGAAATCGACAAGTGATGGCTGAATGACTTTAGCTGTCGTTGCTAAGGCAGCTCTATTCACTGTCTCTTGTTGAAGAAGATCAAGAATGGCTTTTTCACTTTCAACATCTTCGTTATCTGATTTAGCATTTTTCAGCACTTCGGCTTGTGCAGTCAAACGGCTTTCGACTAAGTCAACACGATTCGTTCGGGCACCAAGATCCGAACGTTCAGCACTCATCACTTCTTTGAATTGATCAATATCACCTAGTGCCTCATCTGAATCCGTAAACGTTCCATTTTTCAATGCGTTTTCTAAATCCGTCAGCATTTCAATGACATTTTGACCGTTGGCAGACTGACCACCAAACGCTGTTAGAGGATTTGAGTTCACATTTAAAGTGATACCATCAGAAATGTTCGTTTTCACTGCGTTTGCATCTGTATAGGTCTCAAAATTAAATGTATACGTACCATCTGCATTCTCTACAACTGGTTTTACATTAGTATTCGTCCCATTAAATACAAACTTACCTAACATTTGAGTGTTCATTGCATCGATGATTTGTTTCTTCATCTGACCAACTTCTACGCCGACAGCAGCTAAATCTTCTGGCTGTTTTGTTCCATTCGCCGCATCAAGCACTTTATCTCGTATATTTGACATAATATCAATGATTTCAGTGACACTTGTTTCAGATGTATCAATCCAGTTTCGTGCCTCATTTAAATTATTTTGATATTGTTCATTTCGAAACAGGGCTGTACTATATTGAAGACTTTTCACTGCTGCAACAGGATCATCAGACGTTTTTGTGAAACGTTTTCCAGCCTGTGCCTGCTCATTAATTTTAGAGAGTTTTTCATAGCTTTTACTAATATTGCGAAGTGAGTTTTGAGAAATCATACCTTGTGTGACTCGCATCAGTTACCCTACCTTCCTACGACACCCATGCCGTTTATTACTTTATCTAATACCTCATCTTGTAATGTCACGATTCTTGCAGCTGCGTTATACGCATGCTGAAATTGGATCATGTTCGTCATTTCTTCATCCAAAGATACAGAGCTAGTTGACATTCTGCGTTCATTGGCTGAGTTAACAAGCGCTGCTGAACTGCTTTCAAGCGTCATGTTCTTTTTACCTTGTATTCCCATTTCAGCAATGACATTTTGATAGTAGTCCTGAATCGTCGTTGTATTTCCGCCAATTGCCAGCTTTAAGTTTTGAATATCGGCTAATTGTGTAGCATTCGAACCGTCACCTTGCGTTTGATTAAGAGATGCAGCAATGTTATCTGTTGATGCTAAAATGACATCGCTCACTTTGATACGAGCTGCCAAGCCTTTATTCAAATCATTGTTATTCTCGATGTCAAAAAAGTCTTGTCCGCTTGTGCCATTTAACGTGTACCCTTGCTTATGCACATCGTTAAATGTATCCATGAATACTTGTGCTACTTCATCTAGCTCTGCAAGCATCTCTGGATACATTCCTTTTTCAGCTCCATTTGACATGTAGCCATACGCCTCAACAAGTGCTTTTATTTTTCCATTCACTTGTAATTGATCTGCTGCAATGGTTGTCGTTCCAAATTGAAGTGAGTTGATAAGTCCTGTCGTATCATCATAGGAAATTTGCAATTCAGACTTTTCATTGGTAATCCCATTTAAAATCGTTCCAACAGATTGTCCATTTGCACCGATCATGTCGATGTTGACGGTTCCTTCAGCAATTTTCAGTGCATTCCCTCCAGATGGATTGTAGCTCACCTTAATATCAACAAGTGAGGATAACTGATCGACAAGAGCATCACGTGTATCATAAAGATCATTAGGAAGATAACCATTAGGCTCTACTGCTGCAATCTGTTTATTCACTTCATCAATTTGAGATAAAATGGTGTTCACATCTTTAGCTGTTGAATCAAGTTCGGTTTTTAAATTCTTTTGTATCGTTGTTAAAGAAGAATTAAGCAGACGGAATTGGTCAACTAAAGCTTGTGCACTTGTTTTAACAACTGTACGTGCTGAAGCAGTATCGGCATTTTTCGATTCTGATAGGACCTGTAATGATTTCCAAAGGTTATCAAAAGCTCTATTCAAGCCTTCATCTGTCAAATCATTCATAACTCCTTCCATTTGTGAAAGGGCATCCGACTTCGCTGCATAATAAGACATATTGTTGTTATGATCTCTATACTGAAGATCTAAAAAACTGTCTCGTATTCTTTCAACAGTCCCAACTTGAACGCCTGTCCCCATTTGGCCGTATGTCTTGCCATCATATACAGAAATCACTGGGTAAGGATTATCTGCTTTAAAGGCAACTCTCTGTCTTGAGTAGCCTTCTGTATTTGCATTGGACACGTTGTTTGATGTGACATAAAGACCTGCACGCTGAGCTGTTATTCCTCGTTTTGCCGTTTCTAGTCCCATGAATGTAGAACCCATAGATATCCTCCTTATTTACGCCTTTGAATCAAACAAAGCCCGATGCTGTTTAGGCTTTGAACTCTCAAGACCATTTTGTCCGTAATTCATATTTTCTTTGTTAGGATTTACAAGATCGAATGTCAGTGAAATAAATTGAAGTGACTGCTGAATAAGCTGTTTGTTTAGTTCATTTACACCTTTCAATTCCACCATGATGTCATTTAGTTTTTCATATAGCGAAATAAGCTCTTTTTGATCCGTACCTTCAGCTTTTTCGATACATGCGGTGATGGTCGGTGATTGATCATTCTGTAAAAATTGAACTGTGGCTTCAATCCGCTTTTCTTCTAATTGTGAAATGGCCTGAATGTATTTTTGCTCAAGGTTCAGAACCTCTGAAAGAGTATCAATCTCATTATTTTTCAGCATTTCTGTTTTATCCTTAGACAGCTTTAGAAGCTGTTCATGTAATCCATAGAGACGATGCAGCTCTTCAATAATTATTTTTACTGACATCCACGCTACTCCCTTTTGTTATTGTTGTTTATAAAAATTTAGCATTTTATCTGCAATGCCTTTTGTATCTACTTGATATGTTCCGGCTTCAATGCTTTTTTTAATTTGGTCTATTTTATCTTGGCGTTCTTTCATGATATTCGGCACCTTTTGCATTTCGATTGCCTTTTTAGAAATTTCGACTTTATCAGTTGATTTCGCTTGATTCGATTGCAACGTTTGTTTCTCATATGTTTTCTTGTAAGGATTTACTGGTTGTGTTCCATATCGATTAATTTTCACGGGATTCCTCTCGCTTTCCGTTACAGTCTGTCTTGATTCTATCCATTTTATCGACCAAACTGCAACTTAGTTTAGGGAATCAGTCATTTTTAGGATTAATGGCATAATAGGTGTCTTTTTTCCTAGATTCGATCTCTCTTTTACGCTCTTCTTCTTGGTTCATTTGGCTGATTTGAGCATTTATATCCTGTTCACATTGGCTACATAGCTTATTTTTCCTGATCGGTTGGCCACATCTTTCACAAGGATAGTTGATATTCGGAAATTGACTAATTTGAAGCCTTTTCAATCGAATAAATTTTAGGATTAATTCTTCATCAACCTCTGTTGCATCTACTATTTCAGCAATGGTTGATTGTCTATTACTTTGCTTTCGTAAGAATTTATAAACGAGATCAAAAGAACGTTCTTCTTCTTCAAAACATTTGTTACAAACCGTTTGGATGGTGGTTTTTAAAAATAACTGATTACATTGTGGACAGTTTGCCAATTGATTCATAACCAAAACCCCTTACGTTATTTTCTTCTCTTAATATCGGTTGATTGTCATGATTTTTAACTGCGAATCAACGTAAAAGAGGAAACGCTTTTGGCACCTGCGTCTTTTAAAATTCTTGCCGCATGGTAGACTGTCGCCCCGGTTGTATAAATATCATCAACTAATATGACATCCTTTAGAACGATCGGATCTGGCTGTTTTAATTGGAACAAACCCTTTTGATTTAAACGATCATTTTTGCTTTTCTTTGACTGCTTCCTTTGATGTACTTTAATGAGTGGCTGGAATATAGGTCCACCAATCATGGAAGCAAGCATTACCGACTGATTGAATCCTCTTTCCTTTAGCCTCTCTTTACTCAAAGGAATTGGGACAAGCACAGGCTCTTTGATTGAAAAAGAGCGTTTAAACACTGCTTGTACATCTCTTTTAAATAGCTCAGCTAAAGCCGTATCACCTCGGAATTTAAATCGTGCTAGAACATCTTTCATAAAATCGTTGTAAACATAAACAGACCTATTCTTCTCAAGGACTTCCTCAGAATCAGTTCGTTTATTCCACCGTGAACAATCATGGCACAAATGGTCATCTGACTGTACTCTTCCGCATTTGGGGCAAATAGGACTGTCAATCTTCGTTAGCTTCCTCTTACATGCTACACATAAACGATCTTCATTTGATAGAAGAAATGACTTCCATGTAAAAGCAGCCACAAAATGCCCCTCACAAATTGGGCAAATCAACTATTTTCCTTGTTCATCGGCAAACGTTTTTCGCACCTTGGAAATGTTGTGACTGTTGAAGCAGCTTCTATAAGAATGACCAGCATGGCCGTATTCTTCTGTTTGTCTACCATCTCGGATTTACTGTAAGATATTTTATCGATATCTGTTATATACTGCGGTTTCACTTGATTTAGAGAAATAGCTAATACATCTTCTATACACTTTTCACAATGACAAATCATGTTTAATTGGTTGAGATATTGATAGAGGATTTCTTTGAGTAGTATTTCTTTTGCGTTGAGTAGCATATTTTGTCTCTCCTGCCATTTGTGTATTGTGAATATAATGTATCATGATTTAGTTGAACCTACACTATTTTTCAGAAAACTCCTGTTTAGCCACCGTGTTCATTTGTTCGATGTGCTTCTTCGCTTTTTTCATACTTCTCGTTAAACCAAAATGAAAAAAGAACACATCTCCTTTAGCGTATTCAGGATGTCTGCCAGCCCTGCCAGAAATCTGAACAAGCGCACTCTCTGTAAAAATAGTAGATTCTGCACCTAACACACCCACCTGAACATCTCGAATGGTGACGCCTCTTTCTAGAATTGTTGTTGTAACTAGAACATCATATCTATGCTCTCTGAAGTGTTGAACCTTTTGTTTCCTATCTTGATCATCGGCAGAAACACCCTGTACATTTACATGATGTGCTCGAAGGATCTGCGTGACCCTCTTCATAGTAGAAATAGAAGGGACAAAAAGTAAAACCCTTTTTTTCTTTTTGATATGTTCCTGCAGCCAGTTCATTGTAATAGATGGCAGCCGATTCTTTTTTAATTTCTTTCTCCATTGTCCAATCCATTGAAATGCTGGGACAGGCAACGGTTGTTGGTGAAAACGCAAAGGAATTTTTACCGCTTCTAATTGTCCACGAACCACATCCTTTTTCATTTTTTTAGATGGCGTGGCACTTAAATAAATCCTAACTCCTGTTTTCTTCATGGCCTTAACAACAGCAAATTGAAGACGTTCATCAATTGAATAAGGAAAGGCATCGACTTCATCTACTATGAGGACATCAAAAGCATTTTTGTATCTCATCAGTTGATGGGTTGTGGCAATCATTAGCGGTGCTATTTGAAATCTTTGAGGACTTCCGCCATAAAGTGCAGCTATATCAAGCCCTTGGAATGCCTTTCTAATTCGTGGTTCGAGTTCAAGTACAACATCGGTTCTAGGCGTCGCAATACAGACACTCATTCCTTTATTTAACGCATATTCAATTCCGTGAAAAAGCACCTCCGTTTTCCCCGCACCGCAAACAGCCCAAACCAGTAAATCAGATGTGTTTTTTATCGCTTCTACCATTCTTTTTGACGCCCTCTTTTGTCCTTTAGACAGCTCTCCCTGCCATGTCAATTCAGCTTGGATTGTTTCTTCCTTGTGCGGACCCGTCCATTCATAGAGGAAACCACATTCAGTTACTTTACCCATCATGATGCAAGATCTACAGTATAGACAGTCTTTTTGACATGTTTCACACGGTGAGCGGGCAAAATATCGTTTATTTGATACACCGCATCGACAGCATATTAAACCAATCGATTCTCTTTCAATGGCGTGTGTTCTATCAATAAATCCTTGCTTCTCCAGCCAATCCAAATCAGACTGTGTACATTGACATTCAAAAGCAAGAAGGTGTCGTGATTGGAGCTGCTGCCGGAGTTCCAGCGCTTTCTTCATGTTCAATATTACCCAACACCTTTCGACTAATGTTTGCCTATTATGTACAAAGAGAAGACCTTTCGTCCAACTGCAAAAATAGAAAAATAAATCCCCTTTTCCATACGAAAAGGGGATTTTGATATCTATCTAATCATCCAGCCAAGACCTAAAGCGCCTTCGCCTAAATGTGTACCAATCACGGCACCAAAGTAGCTTTTATAAAATTCGACATGAGGGTACTTTTCTGATAAATGTGCAATCAATTCTTCTGCTTCTTCTTCTCTATTTCCATGAATGATTGCAGCTCTCATCGGTACACCGCGTGATGCATCTTCATCGAATAATTCAAAGATGCGTGAAATGGCTTTTTTTCGTGTACGAATCTTTTCAAAAGGGACAATTAGCTTGTTGTCAAAATGAAGGATAGGCTTTACCTTTAAGAGGCTCCCAATAAAAGCCTGAGCACCACTTAATCTGCCGCCTCTTTGCAAATGAGTTAAGTCGTCTACCATAAAATAGGCTCTTTCGCTTTCTTTCAATTGATTCAAGTGTGCTAAAATTTCTTCTGGAGAAGCACCTTCTTGAACTTTTTCAGCCGCTTCTAGTGCATAAAATCCCTGCACCATACAGCTAGTTTCTGAATCAAACGGATAAATGTCAATTCCTTCGACCATGTCGTTCGCTGCGGCTACACTATTATATGTTCCACTGATTCCGCTCGAAAGATGAATACTAATGACCGCATCATATGTTTCACTTAATTTTTCATATAATCCTACTAATTCACCAAAAGCAGGCTGAGAGGTCGTTGGAAGATCTTTATGCTTTTTTACTTCTTCATAATATGTCTTCCAATCCATCTCAATTTCTTCTCGATATGATTCGGTGCCAAAGATGACGTTAAGAGGGATCATATGAATTCGATGTTTATCACGCAGCTCTTGTGGTATATAAGCAGTACTGTCTGTTACAACGGCTATTTTCATTCTTAAATACCTTCCTTATTCGTTTCTCTTTTTATTTTAAAAGTATCCTGATTGTTTTTCATTAGATTTATAATAGTAATCAAAAAAGCCTGCCTAATCAATAGGCAAGCTGCTATATCCGAAAAAGACTCCTTGTCCTGCCTATTTTCTCTCTCAACCTAAAAAGGTGTGAGAACCAAAAACAGGCGAAAAAGGAGTACTTGTTCGGAACATTATCTCATTTCTACCCAACCGTTTTTAATCGCTACAACAACAGCTTGTGTACGGTCATTTACATTCATTTTTTGCAAAATGTTACTCACGTGGTTTTTGACTGTTTTCTCACTAATAAAGAGCGATTCGCCAATACCTCTGTTGCTCTTTCCGTCAGCTAACATTTGAAGAACTTCACATTCACGTCTTGTTAAGATATGAAGTGGTCTGCGAATTTCAGGATATACCTCGTGCTGTGGATGTGCTGAAACGCCGCTAGTCGCTAGGCGTCGGAATTCATTTACTAAGTTATGAGTGACTTTCGGATGTAAATAAGAACCTCCGTCAGCTACTACTTTCACTGCTTCAATGAGGGTGTCTGCATCCATTTCTTTTAACAGGTAGCCTCTCGCTCCTGTCTTTAAAGCATGTGTCACATAGTTTTCATCGTCATGAATAGATAAGATAATGACTTTTGATTCGGGATAAAGCTCTACTAGTTGCTTTGTAGCCTCTACACCATTTACATTCGGCATATTAATGTCCATAATGACAACATCCGGATGATAGTGCTCTACGATGCGTGCAGCTTCGTCACCGTCGTCTCCTTCTGCAACTACTTCAAAAGTAGGTTCAAAATCTAAAATCCGTTTGACACCTTCACGGAATAATTGGTGATCATCAATAATTACAATATTTACTTTAGTCACAAGCTACGCCTCCCCATGTTTATTGTTCTACACCTTAACTTTACGGTCAATATGTCTTTTGACTCTATTTTACAATTTTATTTTGTAATGTTAACGGCACTCTAATCATAATGAATGTCCCTAGACCTATTTTTGAGTCAATGGTCATTTTACCTTCTAGTAAGTCAACGCGTTCTTTCATACCAAGTAACCCGAATGATTTGTTTTTATTTGTTTTCACATCTTTCATATCAAAGCCTTTTCCATCGTCTTTGATAATTAAGGTCACAAAGTCTTTTGTTACTTCAACCTTCACAGAGATTTCTTCAGCTTCAGAATGCTTTAATGAATTTGTGACAGCTTCTTGGGCTAGTCTAAATAGTGCCACTTCAAATTGAGAAGCGATTCTTTCGCTTTCTGTATCACCAATGCACTGGAACGTAATCTTGGTTTTCCCATCGTACTCTTCAATTGTGTTTAAGTACTTTCTTAGCGTCGGAATGAGACCTAAATCATCTAAAGCCATCGGTCTTAAATCATAAATGATTCTTCTCACTTCGTACAGTGCATTTCGCACATTCTGTCTAAGACTTCTAATTTCTTTAAAGCCTTCTTCTGTTCCACGGTCTCTAAAAATTCGTTCAATTAATTCAGAACGCATCATTACATTTGCCAGCATCTGAGCAGGCCCATCATGTATTTCCCGTGATACCCTTTTGCGCTCTTCTTCTTGGGCTTCAATAATTCTTAGTCCAAAATCTTGTTTTGCCTGAGCATCTTCAAGTAAAACGCCGACTTGGCGTAAATCTTGGTTTAGGTAGTTGAGGACGACCGTGATCTGGCTCACAAGTGTTTCTGAACGTTCAATGACGTCTTGTAAGCTTAGTAATCGTCTTTCTAGATCGTCTCTTCTTTCCCTCAGCTGCTTTTCACGCTGCTGGATCATAGTGAGTTCTACTTGCAGATTATGCGCTTTTTCGTAGGCTTCTCGAATTTCTTCTTCACTGAATTTGTTGAAGTTTCTGCTGACCTCAGATAATCGGTTTCTAGCATGTCTCGTATGTACTTCTAGTTTATCACCAAAATCAATTACTTCATTTACTTGCTGTTTGATTTGTTTAAGCTCTTCTACTAGGCTTTCATATTGTTGACGGGACTGCTCGCCTATTCTAAATACTTCGTCCTTACTGCCATCAACTGTACTTAGCATTTTCATGATGATTGAATCCAATAATTTCGGATCCATTTTAGGTGTTGTCATGGCTTTTCCCTCCCGTAACAGTGATGTCATCTTTTTTTATTATAAATGTCATTGATCTGTATTTTATGTCGAATTATAATGAAAGAATGCGTATAAAACATGAAGTGTTTATGACGACCCTTTTTCCGCTTCTATCATCATAACAAAATACGCTGTAAAATTCTAAAGTCATGCAAATTTTTCTAGTCTTACAATTTGCTTGTCAGGAGGGTATGTCTTTTGCTGAACCGCTATTTCACAGTGAAAAGTCGTGGCGAGCATGAGATCGTCATTGAAAAATCACGTTTTATTTGTCATATACAGCGTGCTGTCTCAGAAGAAGAAGCACAAGCATTTATACAATCCATTAAAAAACAGCATTGGAATGCCACTCATAATTGTTCAGCTTATCTGATTGGTGAACATGACCTGATTCAAAAAGCAAATGATGATGGTGAACCAAGCGGTACGGCAGGTGTACCAATGCTTGAAGTATTGAAAAAACGTAAGCTGAAAGATACGGTTGTTGTTGTCACTCGTTATTTCGGCGGCATTAAGCTAGGTGCCGGAGGGTTAATTCGTGCGTACGGAAAATCTGTATCAGAAGCAATCAATCATGTCGGTATAGTAGAACGCTGTTTAATGCGTACGATGCACACAACAATAGATTATACATGGCTTGGTAAGGTAGAGAATGAGCTTAGAGCCTCATCTTTTCACCTAAAAGAAATCCACTATGCCGAAGATGTTATTTTCGAGACATATGTAAAAGAAACACAAACAGAGCAATTCATTGGATGGATGACTGAGCTGACAAATGGAAAGAGTGTGACAAAAGAAGGCGAACTTATTTATTTAGAAAAGGACATTGGTCCGATAAAGGAGACAGATGAATGGCACAACGAGTAAAAGTGCGTGTACGAAAGAAAAAAAATAAAAAGAAAAAAATTTTTAAGCGTATCCTGGTCTTATTTTTGCTTCTCTTCATCTGCATAGGCGGATTTGCCGTTTATAAAATTGTGAATACACTTCAGGCTGCTGACAAAACATATGATGAATTAGAACGCGGGGAGAAATCTAAGCTGCGTGATACTGTCATTGATATTAAGAAAAAACCTTTCTCCGTTTTATTTGTCGGCATAGAGGATTATGCCACGAATGGTGATCATGGCCGTTCAGATTCACTCATTGTCGCAACCATTAATCCTCAGGATAAAACGATGAAAATGGTGAGTATCCCTCGTGACACACGGGTACAGCTTGCAAGTGACACAACTGGCAATAAAGTGAAAATCAATGCGGCATTTGCAAAAGGCGGAAAAGAAGAAACGATCGAAACTGTCGAACAATTCTTGAATATTCCGATCGATAAATATGCAACAGTGGATTTTGATGGCTTCAAAGATGTCATTGATGAAGTTGGTGGAATTGATGTAGATGTTCCATTTGATTTCAATGAAAAAAGTGACGTCAAAAAATCGAAAAAGATTTACTTTAAAAAAGGCAATATGCATTTAAATGGGGAAGAAGCACTTGCTTACGCGCGGATGAGAAAGCAAGATCCACGTGGTGATTTCGGGCGTAACGATCGTCAGAAGCAGATTTTACGCGCAATAATTGATCAAATGGCGAAGCCAAAGAACATTGCAAACGTGGATAATATCGCAAAAGAAGTAAGTGATCACATTACGACCAACTTCCGTATCACGGAAGGACTTGCTCTTCAGCAAATCTACAGCGGCTTTAAAGGAGACGACACAGAAACACTTTCTATTAAAGGATCAGACCTTTATTTAGGACCAAATCGAACATACTTCTTTGAGCCGGATCAAACCAACTTGGCTGAAGTACAAAATGAATTACGGACGCATTTAAAGCTTTCTTCTGAGTCATCGACTGAAACAGATTCACAGACCAATTCATCCTCTGATGAAACAGGGTCAACGGATACGATGAGCTCATCGACAAATTCATCAGGACAATAAAAAACAGCCCGCCTCCTTGGGAACTGACCCCATAAGATGAGACAAATCAAAAACACCTTCAAGTTTGAAAACGGATCGTTGTGATCCGAAATAAAGCATGGAGGTGTTTTTTCTATGGGTACAAGAGTGAGTTATCCGGTTGAAGTGAAACAGAAGGCTGTAGAAATGAGATTGGCAGGTGTACCTATGAAAGAGATCATGCAGGAATTGAATATTAAGAATAAGACGCAGGTTCAGACATGGGTGAGGTGGCATAAGGCTGGGGATACACACCGGTTCGAACAGCCTGTTGGAAAACAATATTCCTATGGAAAGGGCCCCGACTACTCTTCCGAATTAGAGAGACTGCAGGCAGAAAATCGCTATTTGAGTCAACAGAATGAAGTTTTAAAAAAGTACAACGAATTGGAAAGGAAGTTGATAAGGAAACGGCAATCAAACTGGTAGAAGAATTGTGCAAAACGTTGACGGTACAGGACACCTGTATCCATTTAGGCATCTTACGAGTATCAGAAAGCTGTTCATATAAAAGGCATTACCATGAGCATGTCCCATAAAGGGACGTCCGCTGATAATGTGCCTCCATCGAATCGTTTCATTCCTCACACGTTCTATACTTAACAGGATTGATCGAACTACGACCACCATCGTAGAACGCACTGTCAAAGAATACATTTATTATTATAACAACATCCGTATTCAAACGAAACTAAACAACCAATCACCGATAAAATACCGGCAATTGGCTGTATAAAGGTGTTTTGATCCCTGTCTCAAAAACGGCGGGTCAGTCCCGAGGCACGGGCTGTTTTTATTGTCTTTTGACCATTCGTTTATAGAATTTCGTAAATGGCTTGAACTCTTCGTTCACCAAACCAGTAACTTCTGCAATGACTTGCATAAACATGACCAGTAAAAAGATAATGATCAATGAGAGCCAAATGGTGGCACTTGTCAGCAAGATTGCACTTAAGCTAAAGACTAAGCCAATCATGTAAATGACGATCACAGCCATTCGATGAGATAAGCCAAAGGCCATCAGTCGATGATGGATGTGTGATTTATCAGGCGCCGAAATTGGCTGTTTATTTAATATCCGCCTAATGATTGCAAAGGTGGTATCAAAGATAGGGACACCTAAGATGATCACTGGGACAACGACACTAAACAAAGTGACACTTTTGTATAACCCTAAAAGTGACAGCACCGAAATCATATAGCCTAAAAATAACGAGCCTGTATCGCCCATAAAAATCTTTGCTGGATGGAAATTATAAAATAAAAAACCAATGGTACTGCCAATGACGACAAGAGATAACGAAAGAATTAGGATTTTGTCAGCCGAAAACGCCATGACTGCAATCGTTGTTAAACCGATAACCGAGATACCGGCAGCCAGTCCATCTAATCCATCGATTAAATTAATTGCATTTGTGATTCCAACAATCCATAGTACAGTCAGGGGATATGCCATCCACCCTAGCTCCATTCGATCTGTTAAGAAAGGAACAGAGAAAAAGTCCATTTTTAACCCCGTGCTCACGATTAAACAAGCGACGAGAATTTGTACGAGAAATTTAAATTTTGCACTTAAATTATATTTATCATCAAATATACCTAAAATGACGATGAGAACAGCGCCAACTGAAATAGCTGTAATTTTATTATGTAGAAACAGCCCACCTGCTAGTGCTCCAGCCGCTACCCCAATAAAAATCGCCAAACCACCCATTCGAGGCATTACTCTATCATGAACTTTTCGTTTATTCGGCTGGTCCACTGCACCAATCTTAATTGCAAACTTTTTGACGATTGGTGTCACAATTAAAACTGTAGCCAGAGAGACAAAAAACGCTAATAAGGCGCGTTCGTAATCCATAGGTCAGTCTCCTTCTAAATTGAAATCTGTATTTTGTATATTGGCCGCTCTTTCCATTATACAATTGAATATAGGATGATCACAAGCTCCCCCTGTGAAGAAGAAACAAATAAAAACGCACAATCCTGAATGAATTATGCGTTTTCTTTAATATTCGTTAATTCCACCATGTTTGTGAACAGCGCGTGCCAATCTTTTTTCTTTGCTCGGCTTTGTCTTAGATGTCTATAGGTCATGTCGTCTTTTTTGCTGATCACTTTCAGACAGGCTTCTACGAAAAGAGCAGAATCTTCGCCCTCTAAATATTCATACACATCATTCTCTTTTAGCCTTTCCGTTGATGGAAGATTTAAACCAACAACAGGTATTCCTGCAGCTAAAAATTCATATAGCTTGAGCGGGAAAACAGCTTGATTATAAGGAGACTGTTTGTATGGCATCATTCCTACATCAATCAGTTTCATGTAAGCAGGCACTTCTTCTGGTGCGACAGCCCCTGTCCAAATGACATTTGGCAGTTTGAGTGCATGCTGAAAAGATGGATCTCCATTTGTTCCATCCGGACCGACAAATAAAAATGTCCAATCTGGCTGCATGCGAGCAGCTTGTGCGATCATGTCAAAATTGAGCTTCGGCTTGATTCCTCCAATAAAGCCAAGAACGGTACCTTCTCTTCCCTCCAGCACATCCTCCCTGCTAGGAAGGCTGCTTTTCGCAAACACATCGTACTCGACGCCATTTTCCACTGTGAACACATCTTTCGGTTCACCCATAAGCCGTTTTTTGATTTGATCATGTAGATATTGAGAGGAGCATGTAATGCTGTGTGCGTATTTAATGATCCGGTTTTCTGCTTTTACAATGACCCGCTGCCTCATATAAGAAAGAATGCTGTTTTTTCCGCTGATAGGCTCTCCCCACAGATCACTGCAATCATACACAATATGTTTCCATTCAAATAAAGAAGATAAGAGCGGAAATCCAGGAAACGTATACCATAAACAGACGGCTATGCCCTTCTTTTCCTCCTGCCGCAAATGCTCAAGCAGAGGGGACAATTTATGAATATAAAACATATCTTGATAACGGCCAAAGCGGAAAAACTTGCTCTTGAGCACATCAGGAATGGTCATTTGCTTCATTCGATCCGTTATAGGCTGAAAGGGAGCTAAATGACGGGAGGCAGATGGACATACCCAGATGACCTCTTTCGTCTCTGGATCAGATGCTAGAAATTCTGCTAAGCGATGCCGTCTGTATCTCAGACCATCCTGTCCCCATTCTCCCGTTGCTACGATAACATGTATGATCGAGTCTGCTTTCACCTTTATCACCTTTTTTCCCTTCTGTTTATAAGCGCTTCTTCACAGCATTTGTGGCATAATGCATAAAACACCAAGACGCTTTGACAAAATGAAGCTGCTCAATTTCTCTGTAGACAAACCACGTTTTTTTCGCTGCTTTCCACTTGTTACTAGAGATCGAGTTGCCAACGATGCGATATTCACTGAGCGGCTCACTCATTCCATAGGCCGTAAATCCTCTTTTTAAAATAGAGAGCCATGTGGCTAAGTCCTGTCTTGTTCGAATGTTTGGCATTTCCACATGTCCCACCTGCTGAAGATCGAGCATCACCGTCAAACAGCCGATAATCGTATTTTTCAAGGCTTCATTGTAGTTCAACTGAGCCGGTGCTGTGACAGTTTTTTGTAACAGTTCTCCATTTTCTGCGATGATGTCATATGCCGTGAATGTAAAGGCATAATCATTTGCTAGCATAAAGTCGACCTGTTTTTCGAGCTTTGTCTCTTTCCACTTATCATCGCTGTCTAAAAAAGCGATAAAGCGCCCTTTTGCCTGTTTGATGGCAGTGTTTCTAGCAATGGCGGCTCCCCCATTTTCCTCTAAATAAATGACGTTGATTCTGTCGTCCGTTTGACTTAATTCCCTTAACAGCTTCCTAGTTCCATCTGTTGAGCCATCATCTGCAATGATCAGCTCCCAGTTAGCATAAGTTTGGGCAAGGACGGAATGAACTGTATCCGTTACATAACGTTCCGCATTATACGCCGGTGTAATGATTGATACTAACGGTTGCTTGTTCACCTAGGACTCATCTCCAGTTCATCATTAAGATTCTTTGAACACTTCAGGTAACACCACAAACATGAGCGAGATGCTGAAGCCAACGACAAGTCCAAGCAGTGCCCGTTTTTTCGCTGACATGCCTTTATTGCCTTCATCGAGCACTTGGGCAGGATCGACAATCTTTGCCTGCTTCATCCCGAGCTTTGTAGACTCCAATTCATATAAAAAACGTTCTTTATCGACTTTGGAATCATTGCTGACAGATTCATCTTCTAGAGCAGATAATCTATTTTCAATGACCTGCTGTCTTTTCATAAATAAGGCCTTGTCTTGCTTTAAAAATGTATCTGACACTTGTTTCACGACAGCCAAGGCCCGGGCTTTGTCGGCATCTGTAAATGACAGCTGTAATTGTGTATCTGATGCATTGGTGAGAATCAGACGGTTTTTCACATCCTGCCTTTCTGCTTCCTTGACATCATGTAGTGCTTGATTCAGAAATGCATCGCTTTTTATGAGAGATGTCACTTCTGCCATATTGTTATACACCCCATCATCATATTTACCAAGCGTCAAGGTCACAGCGGCTGTGTAGCTAGACTGCTCTACTGTCCCTTTGGCAAAAAAGAAACCAAAAGCGGCTAATATGACAGGCAATAGTACGAGCCATACGATATATTTTTTGATTCGCTTCCTTATTCTTACCATGAAACCAGACATGTTCATTCTCCCAACATTGACGTATTTGCTTTTTCACTAGTGTAGCCATACAAGCTCATCATCACACGTTTTACCACGGCTTTAAACGTTGTTTATTTTTCATGATATTCACCGCCGTCATCACCAGTCCTAAAAATACCCAGTGGAAATATAAATTCGAAACGGAGCTGGGACTAATACTCGAGACGAGAAAACTCAGCATTGCAGCAAATAGACCTTCGATGATCATCTTTGCTGGTCTCGTGTCAGCCAATTGGTATTGTTTGTACAGTGAGAACATGAGATAGGCGTACACTGAGAGATACCCCAGCATGACGGCAAAGCCAAAATTCGTCATCAGCTCTAGTAGCCAATTGTGCACTTCAACGACTTGATCTGTATCAAAGATCGAAAAGTGGGCTAAGTAGTAAGACACATTGCCTGCACCGACCCCAAAGCCATATGAATTCGTAAAGAAATGCCATGCGTTTTTGATCAAATTAGCCCGAGCGATGTTGGACGGGAGTGGTTCACTAAAAGAATGTGCGACCTGAGAAGCGAGAAACAAGTCATAAAAGACCGAATAGATCTTAGCTGAAAAGATGGCAAGACATATGACGCCAAGCCCGCCTGCTGCGATGAGTGACCACTTTTTTAAAAAGCGAGGCAGCAGCAGCCACACATAGATCGCCGCTCCAGCAAATATACCCAGCAAGCTCGCGCGCGATTCTGTTAACAAAATGAGATACAGTGCTGCGATCGCTCCTAATCCCCCAAACGCTTTGATATAACCATTTTTCACCTGACGCATACACGCTACATATAAGAAAAAGCTAATAGATAAAAACGTCGCAAAGTCATTTTGATTAAAGAATACAGCTGTAGGATAGTGCTGTTTGTACGCTGGTCCAAGATACAATGATGTATTCGGTAAATGGTTCAAGGTCAAGTGATTATAGAACCCGATCCCCATCACAAAGACGGTCATGACAAGCCAAATGCTATAAAAGGTTACAATCTGATCCATTCGCTGAATATACATGACCACGAGGAAGACAAATCCCATTCCCATTGCAAGAAGAGACATATATTTCAGACCGTCTGTGACTGAATGAGCCCAAAGCAGTGAAATGAGGCCATAAAGAAACCATGCAGCGAAAAAGCCAAGAATGCCTTTTACACGAATGTGCCGCCACTGTGATATGTACGTTCCCCTGTCTCTCATCCGCCATATCAATAAAACAAAGACAGCCATGAGCATGATACGGTAGAGAAAAAGACTAAAGAATCCGACACTAATAGAAAAGAAAGCGTTATTGAGAAAGGTGAATGCAATCAAAAGGTAGATGGCTGACATGAAGACTTGATCACCGTTCATGTATAGCTTCATCAATACGGCAGCTGCCGTGAGCACCACAAGCAAAACCGGGACTGCCACCATCTTTTTTAACCCAATAGGCTGGGTGGATGCCAGCTGCACAAGCCCTATGCCTGCAGCTAATAAAATACATCCGATCATGATTTGCCATGCTGTTTGTTTCACACTCATACCCATTTTCCTCCTAAACAACCCATCCGATTTGAGGGATTAAGCCTTTACTCCCTGTTCATAGTAGGAGATGGTACGAGCCAAACCTTCTTGTAAAGACACGACAGGCTCCCAATTTAAGACTTGTTTCGTTTCCTCATTTGACAATGTACTATGCACAATATCTCCTGCACGCTGAGGCTTATAAATCGGTTCAAGTTGTGATCTGGTCACTCGCTTCATCGTTTGAAACAGCTCATTCACCGTGATGGAATCACCACATGAGATATTTAAACAAACGTTTGATTTGGCAGTTAAAGCCGACACATTCGCTGCTGCTAGATCACCGACATAGATGAAATCTCTTGTTTGTTCCCCGTCTCCGAAGATGAAAGGGGTCTCATGCTTTGCAAACTTATCAGAAAAAATAGAGACAACCCCTCCTTCGCCAAGCGCATCTTGACGCGGTCCATATACATTGCTGTATCGTAGAATACAATAATCCAGCTCATAGAGTGATTTCGCCATCTCTAAATACCGCTCGACTGTGAGTTTCGATAAGCCATAAGGTGAACCAGGCTGTAGTGGATGAGCTGTATCTACCGGCAGATAAACCGGGTCTCCATAGACAGCTGCCGATGAGGCAAACACCACTTTTTCCACACCGGCTTCAGCCGCTGCTTTTATCACATGAAGCGATCCTTTAATATTGACCTCTTCGTCATAGATAAAATGTTGAACCGAAACGGCTACACTCACTTGTGCTGCAAGATGGATGATATAATCTGGTGCAATTTGTTTGATCAAATCGACCGTTTCTGATTTTGTGACATCTGCTTCCACGCATTGTACGGAAAGATGAGCTATATTTTCCTTAGATCCAGTTGAAAAATTATCAAGAACTATGGGCTCATAGCCTTTTTCTAGTAAAGCCTCTACCGTATGAGACCCAATAAATCCACTTCCCCCAGTAACCAATACTTTCTTCATCCAAGCTCCCCCTATTATTGTGCCTTCGATACCAATTCTGCTTCCCATACGCCTGGGCGGCCGATCGACTGGTAAATAAATCCTCTCTCTTTCATTTCTGCTGGATCAAACAAATTCCTTCCATCAATTAAAATTGGTGAGCGAAGCAGCTGCTTGATCTGATCCTTATCCATCTTCTGTACATCCTCCCACTCTGTTAAGATGAGACAAGCATCTGTATCTTTCACTGTTTCGTAGAGATCATTGCTGAAGACTGCCTGCGGGCCAAGCTCTCTTTCTGCTTCTACATAAGCAATTGGATCATAGGCTTTGACAAAAGCTCCGAGTTCTCTCAGCATCGGGATAATATCTAATGATGGGGCTGAGCGCATATCATTGGTGTTCGGTTTAAATGCGAGCCCTAAGACGGAAATGGTCTTCCCTTTAATATCACCGAACACACTCATGAGCTTGCTGACAAGATGAGCTCTTTGGTTGTTGTTTGTTTCAATCACAGATTCGATCAGCTTGAACCGGTAGCCGGCTGTCTCGGCAATTTTGAGAAGAGCCATTGTATCTTTCGGGAAACAAGACCCTCCAAATCCAATGCCCGCTTTTAAAAATTTATGCCCGATGCGGCTGTCTAACCCAACTCCTTCGCTGACTTTCTCAACATCAGCGCCAACCCTCTCGCAAATATTCGCAATGTCATTGATGAATGAGATTTTTGTGGCGAGCATGGCATTTGCCGCATACTTAATCATTTCTGCACTTTCTAAGTTGGTCTCAACAACCTCTGTTTGAAACGGATCATGCAATCTTTTAATGATGGTCGATGCATGAGTGCTTGTTGCGCCAACGACTGCTCTCTCCATATTCATCGTGTCTTGAATCGCCGAACCTTCTCGAAGGAACTCTGGATTGGATACAACATCAAATGGATATTTACTGCGTGATGCCTTTTGAACAATGGCTTGAACAAGACGTCCTGTTCCAACTGGCACTGTGCTTTTGTTCACGATGATTTTGTAGCCATTCAGGTGTTCACCAATCGTTTGAGCGACGGCTTTTACGAAAGTTAAATCCGCTTCACCCTTCGATGTCATCGGTGTCCCTACAGCAATATAAATGATCTCAGATTCTCGAATCGCAGCAGGAATATTGGTTGTAAAACATAATCTTCCTTCTTTTGTATTCTTTTCAATCAATTCCTTTAAGCCTGGTTCATAAATTGGAACGACACCGCTTTGTAAGCTGTTGATTTTTGATTCATCAATGTCACAGCAGATGACGCGATTTCCGATATCAGCAAAACAAGTACCCGATACTAACCCGACATATCCTGTTCCAATCACAGCAATTTTCTTCAACCTGTTTCATCCTCTCAGTAAAAGCATATTGTCCGTTCCAAACTGTTTATCTATCAGTCTTTGCACATTTCTTCCTGTTTAAACGATGGATATTGATTGATTCAGCACCTTTTCATACTGCTGAATGAGATGCTTCGTATTATGTGATGATGAATATTCTGTATGGACGATGTGGTGAAGGTCGTTCTTCACTTGATCATTCCATTTATTTTCATAAAGATACGCGTGAATCGCCTCTTTTAGCTGACTCGTTGAGCGCGGCTCAATGAGCAGATGTCGATAAGTAGAAAACAATGATGGGAGGCCACCTACTCGTGTTGCAATAACAGGTACTTTTAAAGCGAGCGCCTCTAGGACGACAGTCGGCATTCCTTCACTATAGGATGGAAGGGCAAACAGATCGGCCGCCATGACATAATGTTTCACTTGATCATTTGGCATCTGCCCCGTGAGTATAATTGATTCCCCAGCTCGTTCTGCTAGCTCCTTTGCGAGGGGTCCTTTTCCAACTAAGACCGCTTTCACACCAGCCATCCCCTTAACTGCATCAACTAATTCAAGTAAGCCTTTTCTCTTTGACTAAGCGACCGGCGAAGACAATAAGCTTGTCGTGAAGCGGTAACCCTAACTGCTTTCGGATGGCTTCTTGATCCCCTTGTGTATTAGAAAATGACTCGAGCGGAATCCCAAGCGGGAGGAATTGCGCTTCCACCTTTGTCATATCATGTGTCTTTTTTGCCAGCTCCTCACTCACTGTCAGAACAGCGGCGGCCTGTTTCACCGCTGTTTCAAAGGCTGCAAGCGCCCCTTTGCTATAGTTCGGATATACATTCACATCACTGCCGTGTAAGGTCAGAAGATAAGGGATATGCGTTTCTTTTTGAATCACAGCTGCTGCGCCGCCAGACGGCATAGCAAAGTGCGCATGGATAAAATCTGGTGACAGCTGATTGCGCTGCATTGCGCGGAGAACAGAAGCTGCGATTCGGTTGCTCGGCTGTGCCCATTTCAACTGTCCAGGTAACGCTGTATAGGGCGGCCTGTAAACCGTCACACCGTTTCGAACCTCTTGTTCCGGCAAGTCTATTTTCTGCCGATAGGACGACTTGATCATCCGTAATACTGGGAGATTCACGGGGGTAGGGCAAATGACGGTTACGTCTATTCCTTGTTTGAGCAGCTCCTGCACCTGCGTTTCATGAAAGACGCCTTCACTCGGATGGTTTTCACTAGGATATACACTTGTCAGCCATAGCACCTTCATGACGAACGACCTCTTCTCCATAATTTGCTTGCAGCCTGCGGATACATTTTGACAAGCAGCAAGCCATACAAAGCAGCACTTAAACAAATTGTTAGTAGCAATTGAAGCGTCATATCGGCTGACGTCAGCTTCATCCCTTGATGAACAGCCACTGTACAGGCGGCCATGAACAGCGTCATGACAGCAGGCTTTACGAGTGAGCTTACATACACCTTCATATCTAGCTGAATGACGTATGCCATAAGCCATCTGCCCACAATGAAGTTCAGCAGGCTGACACCTGAGTAAATCCAAGCTACTGTCACTAGACTGCCCGTATTTACTCCCGTATATAATGCGCCTCCATAGACGATCAGCATGCCTGTATCCCAATAAAAAGCTAAGTCCGCTCTCCCTTTTGCAAGGAGGATGGAACCGTTTGGATTCATGAGCACACGCAGAAGACCGACAATGCACAAAATATTAAGAACCGGAACTGCCACTAGCCACTTCTCTCCAAACACCACTTCTATAAAGCTGTCTGATACGGCAGCAAGACCGATTAATAATGGGAAACTAATCAATGCGAGCATATTCGTCATACTGAGGAAGCCCTCGCGCAGCATCGAATGGTCTCGCTGACTTTTTGCGAATAGAGGGAAAGCCACTCTCGTCACAATCGGATTGATTTTCAGCACTGGAATCGTCACGATTTGATAAGCCAAACTGTAAATGCCTAACGCCTCCGCTCCAAGAAACCGGCCGATTAAGATCATGTCAATGTTCGATCCTGCCCGGTTGACAAGCCTTGATGCCATCTGGAAAGCCCCGAAGGAGAAAAACTCTTTCACTTCCCCTAATGCGAAAACAGGTGCTGGGCGCCACTTTTTCCAATAAGCTGCCGCATACAATAGCCCCTTTCCTGCTTGAAGCAGCACTTGAGAAACAACATAGGCCACAATCGGATTGATAAAAAAGGCAAGAACGAGTAAAACGAGCAGCGATATGATGGACGCAATGGTTTCAATGGTACTTAATGTTTTAAAAGCTAAATCTTTTTGCATCATATATTGATATTGCTGACCAATTGGTGCAATGAGAAACATGATCGATAACAACTTGAGCAAGCCATCCAGCTCAGGTCTGGCATAAAAGGCGGCAATCAAGGGACTTGCGAGGATTAATACACAAAACAAGAGAATCCCCGTCAGCAAGTTAATCCAATATAATGTAGATAATTGACGTTCTGTCGTTTGTTCCTTTTGAATGATCGCAGCACCAATGCCTAGATCAAGTAAAATTTGCGTAAATATTGTGACAGTTGTGATCATGCCAACGAGTCCAAATTCTTTAAGTGACATCACGTTCCCTAGAAAGGCAAACTGTGCAATTTGGATAATGGTAATGATCAATGCGGACAAGCTTGTCCATTTCGCCCCGCCTAGCATGCGATTTTTCATACTTGCCATTTCTCTTCCCTACTTTACTTATCTGGCTCCGTCACCAGTCAAAATGACTTTTAACGTTTTTACCATAATCTTCGCGTCGAGAGAAAATGTCAAGTTTTGAATATAATGTAAGTCGTGTGATAATTTTTCACTTGGACTCATTTCATATCCTCCATTTACTTGAGCAAGGCCTGTCAGCCCCGGCTTGACCGTCAGTCTTTTTGTAAAGCCTGGTATTGTCCGATTAAATTCTGCAGTAAACATCGGTCTTTCCGGGCGTGGACCTACAATACTCATTTCTCCTTTTAACACGTTGATAAATTGCGGCAGTTCATCAATTCTTGTTTTTCGAATGAATGCCCCCACTTTGGTAATACGGGGATCATTTTTTTGCGCCCATTTCGCTCCTCCGCTTTCTGCGTCGGTTCTCATCGATCTGAGCTTCCATAATTTAAAGTAGACACCGTCTTTTCCGACCCTTTCCTGCATATAAAAGGCTGGACCTGGTGTTTCTAACTTAATCAATAGGGCGAACAGCAAAATGATTGGCGTACTCAACATCAATCCGATGAACGAGAACACTAAATCTATGAAACGTTTTGCAAATAAATAACGAACCATATGTTCTGTTAAAGCAAAAGAGTGGTTTCGTCTCACTTCATATTCTCTATAAAGATTCATCGCTTTCTCTGCGCTCACTGACCTGCACCTCACCATTCAGAGTAGTTGTTGTGTAAAGAGATGTTCTATGAAAGTCAGTTTAGCAGAGCAACATTAAGCAAATGTAAATGGGCTGTTAAGTCTTGTAAAAGTGTGTTAAGAATGTGCCCTTATATCAAGTTATGCCCTTTTAAACGTAAAAAAGACCCGCAATTCTGCGGGTCTACGTGTCTTTTTTTATTTTGCCTTTACGGATTCGATTGTCTTAAGTCGGAGCGTTCCGTTTGCATCTTTTGTATAGGTTACTTTCACTTTTGATTCTTCTTTTAGGCTGTTGACTTGTTTAGAGAATGTATTTCCGAATTGAATGGCTATTTCTTTTCCATCAATGTTGACAGCAATGGTGTGTCCATCAGCCAAACCGACATATGTGCCTTCTTTGGTGACTTCATTGTTCTTATTCGATGTTGATTCTTTCTTTGTTTTAGACTCGTCCTGAGTCGTTTCTTCTTTTGTTATTTCTTTACTTGAGCTATCTTTTGTATCTTCATCAGATTGACCTGCTTGATCTTCTGTTTGAGCAGCTGTTTCTTTGCTTTCATCGTCTGCGTCTTCTGTCTGGTCATCTGTTGCTTTTTCTTTGTTTTGATCAGCTGATTCCGTTGTTTCTTTTTTGCTGTTATCCGTATTGTTATTGTTTGATTGATTTGTTGTGCCGCATGCTGTAAGCACTACACCTAGAAGTAATACTAAAATCGGCATTGTGATTAACTTTTTCAATATCGTCACCTCTTCATGATTTGTCGATTTGCTGTCATCGGAAGGTAAACACACAAAAAATCCACCCTCTATGTTTCAATTATAACAAAAATAACCTGAATTGAAATGTATTTTTAACTTGACATGTCAGGCATTCGGTTTATTTTATTCGAAATAAACCGAAACACCCGCAGCGATTCCAGAAGCTAGCCGATCCTTTGCAATGGTTGATTTTAAAATACTGGCATCAATCGGACTGGTCACAAACCCTGTTTCCAGCAGTATGCTTGGCATTTTTGAATACTTGATCACGTAGAAACCGGCTGTTTTCACGCCGCGATCCTTTGTACCGAGGGCACTCACCATTCGGGGCTGAACCTTTTGTGCCAGCTTTAAACTATTGGCCGCAGCATACGTCGCATCATAATATGTCTCTGTACCATTTGCACTTCTGTTATCATTTGCATTGGCATGGATGCTGAAATACATCAGCACCCGCCTGTGCCCCTTTGCTTACACGTGTTTGCAAGGAATCAAAAGTATCAGATGATCTAGACATGACCGTTATGGCACCCGCTTGATTGAGCCTACCACGCAGCTTTAACGCCACTTCTAAATTGACGTTTTTTTCAAGAAGTCCATTCCCAACCGCTCCAGCATCCTGCGCACCATGACCTGAATCGATCAAAATGGTTTCACCTAACACCGCATTTTTCAGTTGTGTGACGACATTGGCTCGAATGTTGGACGCTCCGCTTGCTGAAAGGCATAAGGCACAGCACTTAGAGCATCCGCATATGCATCCCCGCCTACTAGAACAACAGTAGATGCTGTCGACCATCCTCTTTTCGCAGCATTTACTGCGACCTCATACCGATTACTTCCTTCAATCCTCGATACGGTATGCTGTGCAAATGCAGATGGTGCATACAAACATAGAGAAATCGCCATCAATACAAAACATTTAATATAGAAACGAATGAAGTCAACCTCCTTGGTTTTGAACCCTTCACCCTGGAATCACTTCATGGACTTTGGACTTTTGAAAAAAGGCTGCCGAGAGACGTTCTCGAGCAGCCTAGAGGAGTATCTTAGGCACCCCTCATGTTTGTGTTTTTTTATCTAAAATAGCCTGAAACGCCGCTTGAAATCCCTGATGCTAATCGGTCTTTATATGTGGCGGATTTCAAAATATTTGAATCAACTGGACTGGAAACAAAACCAGTTTCTAAGAGAACACTCGGCATCTTAGAATATTTAATGACATAGAAGCCAGCTGTTTTCACACCGCGGTCTCTTGTGCCTAATGCACTGACCATTTTAGGCTGGATGTTTTGTGCAAGCTTTAAGCTGTTTGCAGACGCATATGTTGTGTCGTAATACGTTTCTGTCCCATTTGCACTGCTGTTATCATTTGAATTCGCATGAACACTAATGAAGATATCTGCTTTCGCATCCGCACCTTTGCTCACTCGTGTTTGAAGACTGTCAAATGTGTCTGATGTTCTTGACATGGTAACGAGTGCACCTGCGTTGTTTAATTTTGTATTTAAACGCTTCGCTACGTCTAGATTTAAGTTCTTCTCATATAATCCATAGCCTACAGCTCCTGAATCTTGAGCGCCATGACCTGGGTCAATGAATACTTTTTTGCCGACGACTGGGTTCTTCAATTGATTCACAACAGTTGCTGTGACCGTATTTGGACTGCCTACGACCGTGAATTTGGTGATATTTTTACTACTAATTGTTGCTCTTGTTACTTTTGGCAACGTCTTTTCGTTCGTCAAAAGCAAGGCTTTGTTTTGCTTGGCTGCAATCCCTGCCGCAGAAGATGAAGTGGCATAGCCAAATCCTCTTCCTACATAGGTGTTATTTGTGCTCATATTGTACTTTTTCACAATATTCGCAGCTACGTCATAACGAGTAGAGCCTTTGATTCGAGTTGGAGATTTCAACTGATTGTAAGCTGCTTTTGTGACGTAATTCTCTCCGCCTACGACAATGGTTTGTTTGACATTGCTTGCCTTTGCAACAGCAGCGATTTCAGAACGAAGGCCCTTTTTGTCTGTATATAAAATTGGGAAACCTTTTTGCGCTGCCACAGGTGCAATCGCAATCCCATGCGCATAGAAAGAACCTTCCACGACAACAACGCCAGCTGGCGTTTTCATTTTTTTCGCGATATTTGCAGATAGCTCATATCGGTTTTTTCCTGAAATACGTTGTGTAGAGATGCCCATTTTCTTCACTTGATTGACCACGTCATTTGACACACTTGATGTGCTGCCTAATACAATGACTGTCTTTGTCTTTAATGCCGTTAAGGCTTTTTTTGTATCACCTGAAAGGCTTTTACTGTTTGTGTAAAGAACTGGTCCATTTTTTTGATGTGCAAGCGGAATCCCCGCTGTTGCATCTGCATACGCAGTCTTCCCTACTAAAACAACTGTACTTGCTGTTCCCCATCCTGTTTTCGCTACATTTGCTGCTACAGCATACCGGCTCCCGCCGTCAATTCGAGAGACTGAGTTATCTGCCAAAGCTGTTGGAACAATAACGAAAATAGCGATGAGGCTGAGGATGGCTGTTTTGATCATTGAGCGCATCTTCTAAGTCCTCCCTTAACCTTTTAATAGTTTGTTAGTTTCGTGCCTGGATAGTAGAACGAAAGTATGGAAGAATATGAGTCTCCAGATTCAGCTCTAGCTTTGGCGCCGTATTGGCTCATTCCAATGCCGTGACCATACCCTTTTCCTGAAATCGTGAAGTCATCTGTATTATTTTTTACTGACGCAAACGTACTTTTCACCTTTGTTGCGCCCATGACGGTTCTAAACTCCGTCATCTTCATACTTGCCGTTGTACTTTTGTTCACTGTATACGTGCCTGTTTTGTTTTTCAAATGGTAATTCAGCTTGATTGATACTGTCTGCGCACGCTGACCTTTTGTTTTACCCGAGAATGTCAGACTAGAGATTGCTGCGATTCTCATGTCAGATGCAGCTGTTTCTTTGTTTTTCAGCAGCCATGATTTTAGACCAGCAAGATCGGCTGCATTTGCTTCTTTTGTCTTAGACCACTGAGAGGCTGCTGTACTTGCAGTGAGCGTAGTGCCTAATTGTTTTTTAGACAACTTTAGTGTCCAAGTATTGACCGGATCTTTTGTGTCTTTTTTGGCTACTAAGTATGGAAGTGCATTTCCCCACACTTCTTCACTTGCCTCAGTATATCCGCCATTACTAGAATAATAAGTTGCTGAAATGAGTTGATTGTTATATGTCAGAACCTTTCCTTTTGTGGCATCGACAGCTTTTGTCGAATTCGTGTACCAATTATATCCTCCATATACTTGGAAGGCTGTTGTATCAGGTACGACTTTCCCAATACTTTTCACTGAATACGTTCTAGCGGCAACCGCTTGTGCTTTTAATGCTTCAACATGCCAGCTTGCAGGCATTTCGTTGGGCACAACACCTTTAAGATAGTCTTCAAATGGAATATTTTCGAGAGTCGGCCTGATATATCCTGATTCAATGGCAAAGTTTACATGACCTAAGTAAGGCTTTCCTGCAATTTGAAGGACATTTTTCGTTGAATATTTCTCAGGAACAACTCTTAATGTGTTATACGTCTTGATGCCTTTTAATGAAATTTTTCCGTTAGAAATATTCAATTGGTAGTTTTGATTTTTTTTCAGATAGACTTGCTTGGCTAAAGAATCTTTCAAGCTATCTTTGATTGCACTTGTGCTACCAGCCAGATGGTAAGCATATGTACCTTTTTCTTTCAGCAGTGCTTTTAGTGATGCTGTAACAGAATCTGGTTTCACATACACAACGGTACTGTTAGATTTTGCAGCCAATTGCGACATCGGCATTGCATAAATATAGCTAGAGGCTTTTGCTAAATAGACTTTATCTGCATTGATATTTAATTTCTTGATGATATTCACAGATAATTCGTAGCGATTGGCCCCGCTGATTCGTGTAACTTGTGAGGTTTTTTTGATTTGATTTTCTACTTTTTGTCCAGTACTTTTCGTACTGCCGACGATGATCACTTTACTTGGCAATTTGTAGGACGGAATAGAATCTTTTTTTGTTAAGAGAATTGGGTATCCTTTTCTCGATGCATAGGATGCAATCGCAATCCCATTCATAAATGAGTTCCCGCCGACAACTACGGCTTGCTGATAGTTACCCATTTCCTTTGCGATTTTTTGGGATATTTCAAACTTGTCTTTTCCACTAATGCGTCTCACTTTACCGTACTTTTTGATTGATTTCTCAGCAGCTGTTGAAATACTTTTCGTATTACCGATAATCAGGATGTTGTCCGGATTCATTTTTTTCAGCTGGTTTTCAGTTGTTTTCGTGAGCTTTTCAATGTTCGTGTACAAAATCGGTGCGCCCAGTTTGTATGCTAACGGCGATACAGAAATGGCATGATCAAAAGCATCTCGGCTCACAATCACAACGGTTGAAGGGTTTGTCCAGCCTGCAGAAGCGATACTATTGGCTACTTCGTATCGATTTTTGCCATCATATCTTTTCGTGACAGCAACATTTGATCCTGATAGCTTGTATTCTCCAGTTGTTGATAGATCTATACTATTTTTGTTTCCGATATAATTAGACAATTTCACTGAAATTGTCGAGCTAGCCATGGCAGACTGAAACGGTGCGACTAGTAGAGTCAGTGTCATGAGAACAATAAGTGTAATGCCTGTTTTCTTCAATTTTGTTCATCCCGCCCATCTTTTTTACTTCTGTTTTTCAATCTTTTGAATTTCTTTTTGACCACTGTCATTGATAAAGTAAGAGATTTCTACTTTGTCACCTGGTTTAAATTCATTTAACACATCTTTAAAATTATCCGTAAATTCATAGCTTAAGGTCGTATTCATTTTTTTCACTTCAACTGTATGTGCATCAGCCATTCCAATAAATTCAGCTTGTTCTTCAAGTACCTGAGGAGTTGAACTGCTTGTCTTGTTTTCTCCTGAGGACTGCTCAGCCGTTCCACATGCTGTGAGCACGATACCTAGTAGTAGTATTAAGAACGGTAAACCGACGATTTTCTTCATTTTTTTCACCTCATGTCTTTGTATCGTCTTATAACATAATATTTTAAGGTAAATTTAAGGTTTTTTGAAACCTTTTTTTTGTTACAACGTCTATATCTAGGTTCAGAGTAAAAAAATAACTTGTTTATCAAGATTCGTAAACCTATAATCATGGAAGAATCATAGAAAAGGTGAGGGACATTATGAGAGCTGAAAGAAAAAGAAAGAAGAAAAAGGTTCTTTGGATTGTTTTATCGATTATTGGCTTGTTCGTTTTAGTTACTGGCGGATATGCCTATCATCTTTGGAACACAGCGGCATCAACGGTTGCAGGTATTCAGGAAAACTTAAAGAAGTCAGATAAGCGTGACAAAGATGTCGATTTAAGTAAGAAAGACCCGATCTCGATTTTAATCATGGGTGTCGATGAAAGAAAGAATGACCGCGGCCGTGCAGATACATTAATATACATGACAGTCAATCCGAAAACCAAAACAACCGAGATGGTGAGTATCCCGCGTGATACGTATACAAAAATTGTCGGAAAAGGCACAATGGATAAAATCAACCATTCTTACGCTTTCGGCGGTACACAAATGGCAGCAGATACAGTAGAAGAACTGCTTGATGTACCTGTTGATTACTTTTTTAAAGTAAACATGGAAAGCTTTAAAGATATTGTCGATACACTTGGCGGCATCACAGTGAACAGCACGTTTGCTTTCAGCTATGACGGCCATTCATTTGGTACAGGAGAGATTAACCTGAACGGCGATGAAGCCCTTGCCTATACAAGAATGAGAAAGCAAGACCCTAAAGGTGACTTCGGGCGTCAGCAAAGACAGCGTCAGGTCATTGAAGGCATCATTGCAAAAGGAGCTAACATCTCATCTATTACGAAATTCGGCGATATGTTTAAAGTTGTTGAAAACAACATGAAAACCAACATGTCCTTTGACGATATGTGGACGCTGATGAATGATTATCGTGATGCAAGACAGAATGTGAAACAGCACGAGCTGAAAGGCACAGGCACACGAATCAATAACATTTATTATTATCAGCTTGATGACAGCAGTTTAGCGAAAGTGAAGAAGGAATTGAAGGAAAGTTTAGAGCAGTAAAAAAACGAAGACTACGTGAATGTAGTCTTCGTTTTTTTATGATTGAAATGGGGCTGGCTTTTCGTCACTTAACCCAAAACGATGAAGGAGCTCTTGAACGATACGTTTCGATGCTTGTCCATCACCATAAGGGTTAGAAGCCTTCGACATGTTATCGTACTCTTGCTGGTCTTCTAACAGCTCTTTTGCCATCTGATAAATGGTTTCCTCATCTGTTCCTGCGAGCTTGAGCGTGCCAGCTTTCACGCCTTCTGGACGTTCTGTTGTATCACGCAGCACTAATACTGGCTTCCCTAAAGAAGGAGCCTCCTCTTGCACACCGCCGGAATCCGTTAAAATAAAGTGTGAAGCGGCAGCAAAGTTATGGAAGTCAACCACTTCAAGCGGCTCAATTAAGTGCACACGATCGAGATCACTGAATTCCGTCTGTGCCGCATCACGAACGACAGGATTTAAATGAACAGGATATACGACCTGAACATCTTCAAACTCTTCTACAACACGTCTAATCGCTCTAAACATGTTTTTCATCGGCTGACCAAGGTTCTCCCTACGATGAGCCGTTAATAAGATCATTTTATCTGTGCCTATTTTCTCTAGAATAGGATGCTGATACTGTTCAGTGACTGTTGTTTGCAGAGCGTCAATGGCGGTATTTCCTGTGACAAATATGGTTTCTTCTTTTTTATTTTCTATTAAAAGATTCTGCTTCGCCTCAGCCGTAGGTGCAAAGTGAATATCAGCAATAGTACCTGTCATTTGGCGGTTCAATTCCTCTGGGAATGGAGAATACTTATTATGTGTTCTCAAGCCTGCCTCAACATGGCCTACTGAGATTTGGTGATAAAAAGCAGCTAAACTTCCCGCAAAGGTTGTCGTTGTGTCTCCATGAACAAGGACAATATCAGGTTTTTCCTCTTGGAATAATTGATCTAGTTTTAACAGGGCGTTTGATGTGATTTCAGATAATGTTTGGCGTTCTTTCATAATATTTAAATCGTGATCGGGCTTGATATCAAAAGCTTTCAGCACTTGATCAAGCATTTGACGATGCTGAGCAGTCACAGTAACCGAAGATTTAATTTGTGGATATTTTTTTAGTTCAAGGACAAGGGGTGCCATTTTAATCGCTTCAGGCCTCGTCCCGAATACAGTCATTACATGTAATGTTTTCAATAGTCGATGCCTCTTTCCTTCTCAATTATTATGAGCCCATTATACAAAAATTATCTACAATTGATAATTGAACTTCATTATAGCTTAATAAAATATTTAAATAAAACATCACAATAGAGTTTGACTCCTTTTAAAAGTAAGATAGAATTTAATAGTATACTCTCTATATATACAATCGTATTTAAGGAAGGTGCAAAATTCATTGAAAAAAGTACGTAAAGCCATTATACCAGCTGCAGGTCTAGGAACACGTTTTCTTCCTGCAACAAAGGCCATGCCTAAGGAAATGCTCCCAATCGTAGATAAACCAACTATTCAATATATTATCGAAGAAGCTGTTGATTCAGGCATCGAAGATATTATTATTGTGACTGGGAAAGGGAAAAGAGCTATAGAAGATCATTTTGATTTTGCTCCCGAACTAGAACGTAATCTAGAAGAAAAAGGGAAGACAGAATTACTAGAAAAGGTAAGAAAGTCCTCTAATATTGCTGACATTCATTACATCCGCCAAAAGGAGCCTAAAGGGCTTGGTCACGCCGTTTGGTGCGCCCGTAACTTTATCGGCGATGAACCATTTGCCGTGTTACTAGGGGATGACATTGTTCAAGCCGAAACACCTGGGCTCCGCCAGCTGATGGATGAATATGAAAAAACCTTGTCATCTGTGATCGGCGTTCAGCAGGTAGCGGACAGCGATACGCATCGCTACGGGATCATTGACCCTCTTACACAAGAAGGACGCCGCTACCAAGTGAAAAACTTTGTTGAAAAGCCGCCGCAAGGAACAGCACCATCGAATCTAGCCATTTTAGGGCGCTACATTTTCACGCCAGAGATTTTTATGTTCCTCGATCAACAAGAAATTGGTGCAGGCGGAGAAATTCAACTGACAGATGCCATCCAAAAGCTCAATGACATCCAGCGCGTATTTGCCTATGATTTCGAAGGAAAACGATATGATGTCGGCGAGAAACAAGGTTTCATTGAAACGACCCTAGAGTTTGCCCTTCAGGATGAAGAGCTGAAAAAGAAACTCATTCCATTTATGAAACAGCTTCTTGAAAAAGAAGAAGCCCATTAAGAAAAGCTACCGGCATCGGCAGCTTTTCTTTTTATTTCAAAACTGAAATGGTCAGCGTATGCTGTTCATTATCAATGACAAACAGATAATTTTCGCCCTTTACTGCGAATTTCGTTTGTTTCTCATTCATCCAGACATTATGTTCTGTCAGCCCGAGTGTCGAAGGAGAAATCGTCATGATCTCGCGGAACACCATCGTTTTCGCCTGTCCATTTTGAATCACATAATCCGTTTTTTCAGTCGTCAGCCGCTCAATGGCATCACCCTGTTCACTTTTGACCGAGATAAGTGTTTGCATTCTTTGCTTCAGCACAGACTCGTCTTTCCCAAGGAAAGAAAGTAAGTATTCATACGAGCCTGCGGATGCGGGAGATACGTAGGAATTGAACTGTGCGGGTCCGATGGATAATGGCTTCAACTCATCTGCGTTTTGCAGCGCATTAGGTTTCGCATAATACGTCTCTGCTGCCGTTTTGATTTGAACGGTTTGTTTGTTTTCAGCCACAGCCTGTACTTCTTGTCCAAACGGCAACGTAACGTCTGCCTTTTTCTTCATGGCTTGGTCTTTATAGACTGTCATTGGATCTGCCTTGACTATGGCCAGTTGATCAATTTTTTTCATATCAGAGGCACCTTTCGTCTCATTCTTCGTTGACTGAGGCGCCTCTGTTTTATTTGATGGAATTGCACCAAATGTCGCCAGCGTACGAAGCGGGCGGTCCGAAAACATAGAAAGGGCAAGTAAGATGGTGAAGAGCGCTAAAATCGTCACTTGTAACGCTGGTCCGAAAAACGAACGTCGTTTCCCGTTCTCATGATAACGAGACACCCTTTCTGTCTTTTGTACACCTTTTCGACCTTCCTTGTGCTTCAATTGGTATTCCTTTTTCTCTTGCTTGGATAGCTTGTTAAACCATTCAACAAACTCCTTATACTCTTTCACAACCTTTTTCGTATCATCAAACATACGAAGCTCACCATAATGCATCCAAGCAACCCGGTCACAGATTTTTTGGATTTGACTAATGGAGTGGCTCACAAAAAAGATTGTCTTTCCTTGTTCTTTAAATTCTGTAATGCGGTCCACACATTTTTGATAGAAGGTTTGGTCTCCTACAGATAACGCTTCATCAATAATGAGGATATCTGGATCAATATGTGCTGAAATGGCAAAGCCTAAACGAGATTTCATCCCGCTTGAATAGCTCTTTACAGGCTGATCGATAAAGTCGCCAATATCCGCAAACTCGACGATTTTTTCATATAGCTCGTCTATTTCTTTATTCGTCAGCCCCATCATTAAGCACTTTAATCGAATGTTGTCTTTACCGCTTAATTGATTATTCAGCCCTGCCGAAATGGCAATTAACGAAGGCTGGCCATCCATATCAATCTCACCGCTCGTCGGTGGAATGATTTTCGCTAGAAGGTTCGACATCGTTGATTTTCCAGATCCATTGATTCCTACAAAACCAATCGTCTCACCTTCATATACGTCAAAGGACACATCACGAACAGCAAAGAAACCTTTTTCATTTTTATTAGGAAAAAACAGCCCTTTAATCTTATCCGACTGTTTTTTATATAGGACGTATTGCTTGGATACGTTTCGAAACGAAACCTTTAGTTTCATCGTATAATCTCCTTACTTTTTAAAGAAAATCGACAAATTTATCCCTGAATTTCATATGAAGCAATGAACCAACTGTTAAAAGAAGAAGCGTCATCAGCCAAAAATAAAGCGTATATTTCACATCATGGAAGAACCATTCTCCCTTTAACAAGCTATTTCTGAAACCATCAATAATGTAGAAAAGAGGATTCAATCTTAAAATATCTCCTATCCATGCTTTGTCTCCAGTGAGCTTCTCTGAGATATTCCAAAAAATCGGCAGCAAAAAGAAAAGTAAACGTGTCACGGATTGTAACAGAAATTGATAATCTCTTACGAGTACGCTAATTGTTGAATTAAACAAACTAAACGAAAACATAAACGCGATCATACAAATCAGATAGTATATATATTGTAGCCAATGCGCGTCAGGATATATGCCATAGGAAATCAGCACAATCAGATAGACACCCATCATGACAAAATAGCTAAACAAATTGGACATAATCACCACAGACGGCAGCGCACTAATCGGAAAATTCATTTTCGATACCATATTAATGCGTTTAAACACACTGTTTGATCCATCAAGAATCGTCGGACTAATGAAGAACCATGGAATTAATCCGGCAAGCATCCAAATGATAAATGGAACCTCCATGCCTCCAATGACAATTGGCTGTCCTCCTCTAATTCCCATACCAAAAACAAACCAGTAAGCCAGCATTTGAATCAATGGATTTAAAAACTGCCATAAAACACCTAAATAATTCATCTGATATTTTGATTTTGTTTCATAAACAGCAAGTCGCATAATCAGCGGAAATGAGCCGATTTGCTCCTTCAATATCGTCAACATTGCGTTCATTGTTATCTTCCTTAGATATAAGTTTTTGGGATTACTTTTTTAAAAGCACCGTTCATAATTGTAACAGAAGTTGAGGATTATTTCACTTTATATCATGATAAAAGGCTTACAAGCCATTAGCTGTAAGCCTTTATCCTGTTTATTTAACCTATTCAAACACTACTTCCACCACACGCTTCGATGACTCTCCGCTCTCTAAATAGCAGAACTTTTCATAAAACGGTGCGAATGAAGCTGGTAATGTAAAAGTCGGCTGTTCTGTTTCTCTTACCCATTCAATCACGCTTGATGTTTCTTTTACAAGCGGTCCTGGTGCTTCTTGTTCAAAGTCGAAGTAGAAGCCTCTTAGTTTGTCACGATATGTTTCGATGTCTGGTACATAGAACAGCATCGGACGTTTGAGGTTTGCATAATCAAAGAACACGGATGAGTAATCTGTGATGAGCAGATCAGAAATCATATACAGGTCTCGAATGTCTTCGTAATGAGAGAAGTCATAGGCAAAGCCTTCATATGGTCCTAGATCAAAGTTTTCAGCGACTAAATAGTGCATACGAAGAATGATGATATATTCTTCTCCGATAGCTGCTCTCAGCTCATGCAGATCAAGGTCTAAATCAAACTTGTACTGCCCTTTTTTATAAAATTGATCGTCTCTCCATGTCGGTGCATATAAAATCAATTTTTTATCAAGCGGCAGGTTCATTTTTTGTTTGAGTGCTCTCATCGTTTCTTCATTGTTTTGATTGTGAAGGAAATCATTTCTCGGATATCCCGACTCAATCATGGTCTTCTGGAATTGGAACGCACGTGTAAAGATTTCAGTCGAGTATGCATTAGGAGAAATGAGATAATCCCAGTTCGATGCTTCTTTCGTGAAGTTCTTTTTGTATTTCTTTGTGTTTGTTCCAGGCATATGCACTTCGTCCATGTCCATCGCCAGTCGTTTTAACGGCGTACCGTGCCATGTTTGCAAATATGTTGTGTGGTCTGGTTTTGGAACCCATAGCGGCAAACGGCTGTTTACGACCCAATACTCGGCTCTTGCCATCGCAAAAATCCATTTGAATGACAGACGATTGATATAGTAGATGCCTCTTTCCTTAAACGGTGCTTCATGCCCTTTTTTAACGCTCCAGATCAGCGTATATTCAGGGTGATTTTCTTTCATATATTCATAAATAGCACGAGGGTTACAGCTGAATTGTTTCCCATTAAAGCTCTCAAAAACAACGGTTTTCTCTTTCACAGATAGCTTACTCGCCAGTGTAAAGGTCGTTTGGAACGTCCTTGTCACAAGTCGATTGCGGACTTTTTTGATTTTGCCGATTTGCTTTTTGACTTTCTTCCATTTGCTCTTCACATAGTACTTAGCACGTGTCTTCATGGTGTAATCATTAATTCGGATGCCAAGCGTTTGTCTTTTTTTCTTTCGGTACACTTCATATCGAATCGGTACATCGTTTCGTTTATAAATTTGAACAAGCCCTTTGAGTTTGTTTGAACGATCTCCCAGCACTAAAGAAGTCGTTGTTAGCGTTTCTTCCACTCCGTTAACATCGCAAATAAACTCAAGATAGAAACGATATACAAGGCGTTTGTTTAAGGAATAAGTTAATTCCTTCAAAGGGACTTCTGCTAAAAATTGATAAAGCTGTGGTGTTTGATGGTCATCACGGTATTCAATTGCTTCATCTTTTTTATGTGTGATCTTTACCGGAAAGCGGTGCTCAATTGGTTCTTCACCATTCTTCTTCAATAGAAGCTTTACTTCTTTGATTTGATAAGGGTGCTCTGCACTCAGAACGCCTGCATACCCAGATAAAGATAACGTACATTCTTTGTTAAGCTCGATGTGATTGAATTTCACAACTTTGAGCTCCCGCTTGATTTTCAAAGAAGCATTTCCCTTGTCTGTACGATATGGAATGACATACAGCATCGCCTCTTTATTTTCTACAAATGTCATCTCTGGCGTTTCAATGTCCATTTTCAAACGACGTTTATAATATGGTGTTTTCTCTTCTATTTCAGAATCTGCATTGATATCGGCTTCTTTTACTTCCTCTTCCTCTTCTTCCGAATCAGAATCATAGGCTGAGTCTTCAAGCTCGTCTTCGTCCTCTTCTTTGTCTGCGCTCAGATAGTCCGTAACATATAAGTTATATGTCTGGCCTTGCTCTAACGAAAGCGGGAACGAAGCTTCATTCAGTACCAATTTGAATAGATTCTCTTCCTGATGAACAAGCGGAAGGAATAGTTCTTGTTTTGATACCCTTTCTCTCATAAACAGATAAAATTCTCTATCTGCTAATGGCATGTCATCGTAGATGCGGACGAGCATTTCTAATTTCTCATGATGATTTTTTAAACCTATAACGACACTCTTTTTATGAATACCATCTTCAATCATTAATCGTTAGTCTCCTCTATTCAAAAATCTTACCGCTATTTTGTATCATTATTTCACTTTCCAAGAATAGTTCCCCTGCTTTGTTTGATACGACCAGCCATCTATTGATGATGGTTTATTGGTCAGGAGCTCTCCCTCTACTTCTAGACGTTGCAGAACTTCTTGAAGTTCTTCTGTTTTGAAGCGAATGTAAAAATCAACATATTTCGTTTCGTTCAATTCAATGTTTTTCTTTGTTTGAAAATGACCAATTGGGAAGCTAACTTGATGGTTTTCATCAATTGTTTGAGAGATAATTTCAGCTCCATTGACTCGATCATATCCTGCAAAATCAATTTTCACATGATCCGCTTGGCTCATTTCGTCCTTCACCTCAAGCTGAAGGTGCAGAACATGGTGTTCAGAGCTTAGATCACGCAAGCTCCATTTCATGCGCTCCACGATACTTCTCAGTTCATCTTTACGCACACGGTTTTCGAGCATCTGATGAAGGGCTCTATTCCAAGCCGGCATTTCATCAGAAGGCACATGATAAAAATAAGCTTGTTCTCCCAATACCTTCTCGACATCTTCTTTATGCTTAGTATCTCCAAAGAAGACGGCATCCACTTGCTGTTTTCTGATTTGTTTAAATAATTCTCCATATTGAGAATCAATGTGGTGCGGATTTTCCTCATAATGGGCTTCATGCACAAAAGCAGCATAATAAGTTGTTTCCGGTTGATCTATTTTAAACAGATGGCGATCTTGGTCCCGTTCCTCTGTTACCATCAGCTTTAACCGGTCATTTTGTGATTGAATCATAGATAGCCATTGCTGCTTTATATCCGTCTTCTTTGAAAATGTTTGAATTCCTGTTTTTTTATACCAATTAATGTGGCGCACTGGATTTTTTTTTGCATCACCAGAGTAGATGATCTCCATACAGATGCTACCATCGTCCTTGATCAATTCCTCTAAGTATAGAGCGCCTGTATGAGGAACAAAGCTTTGTACTCTGCGCAAAGCTCCCTGCCAATCGTATTCTTCCCTCTTCACTAATTGCTGCTCTTCATTATATTGATCAATCGTCCAAATGGGAGAAGAAGGCAGTTCATATCTCGTCACCTGAATGGTCGATTCATCTGCCGGTATGACCGATTCATTGATCGAATGCGGTACTTCCCCTGCAATAAACTCCGAGTAATGCCTTTTGCTCCCGCTCTCCGGTAAAATATAATGTTCGAATACATTCATGATGTCAATTTGAGGATGGAAGGCCTCCTTCATGCTGCGGATACGTTCCTTCGCATTTACATCGAAGTTCAAAGTTAAAATCACAGCATGCTTATGTTCCTCAGCCAGTCGCTTTAATCTTGCATTTAAAGACTTCGTTAAGCTATCATCCTGTTTTGGCACGTCACCTACAATAAAGTAGTAGTCCATATCAGGGATACCAACTGATGTCATTGTTTCATGTGGTTCAGGTTGATCCAATGTGTGTTCAACTTTTTTCTTCATCCAATTTTGAAACACAGGAAGCTCTCCTTAAAAATAATGATGCCTTGCTCATTGTATTTTACATGAAAAAGCACTTCTCACCAAAAGATAAGAAGTACTTTTTTTCAATCTATTAAAGTCCCGCAATTTCTTCCTTAATTTGTGTTGTCGAGATACCTTCTGTTCTCTTCAAGTAAACGACTTCACAATACTCTTTCAAGAAATCGAATTTGCCTTCCCAGTCATCTCCCATGACAAATACATCAATGTCATGCTCTTGTACATCGCGGACTTTTTGATCCCAGCTATTTTCTGGAATGACTTCGTCTACATAACGAATGGTTTCTAAAATCAGCTTTCGATGCTCGTAGCTATGATAAGCCTTTTTTGATTTTTGTAAATTAAATTCATCTGTAGAGATGGCCACCACTAAGTAATCTCCGAGCTGCTTTGCACGCTCTAGCAGCTTGATGTGCCCCCAGTGTAATAAATCAAATGTACCGTAAGTAATAACTTTCTTCATTGTAAACATAAACTCCTTTCTTTCATCCTTATTCGTCTGCTTCAAACAGTAATGTTTATCCGTAATCCTATTATCATCGATTCATATTTTTTCGCTCTTCGGAACCTCATTATATCACAACGCCCAATAAACGTTAAGCAGATGTAAAGACAAACTATTTCCAATTTAATGGGCACGAATGAAAAAGTCCGAAAAATCAATGTTTCACTAGGCTTCAGTCCTATGAAGTGATGAAAATGTCACGAAATTTAAAGGATTGTAAAGTTATTGTTAATATTTCATGGAGCAACTGTGATAAAATGATGAGTAGGTGAAGAATGAATTTACAATGAACGTTCATAGATAACAAGATAAAAAGGGGGTCTGAGCAATGCAAACAGAAATGGTCTCTAACCTTTCTTATGTAAATGGCGACTTAGAAGAATTTATCAGCTATATCAATCAACATCATATTTCCCAGAGAAGAGGCGCCATGATTGCGACGGTGAATCCAGAGATCGGCTATGCAGTCATGAAGGATGATGCGTACCATCAAGTGGTCTCTTCTGCGGATTATGTACTGCCGGATGGTGTAGGCGTCGTGTTGATGTCACGCATGACACAAAGTCCATTGAAATCAAGAATTGCAGGTTTTGATGTGTTCATGTCTATGCTCGATCTTGCAAACAAGCAATCTAAAAGTATCTTTTTATATGGGGCGAAAAAAGAAGTGCTTGAGGCTGTCAAACAGCGGATTGATTCGGAATATCCAAATGTGGTGATCGCAGGCAGCTGTGACGGTTATCAAGCCGACAAACGTTTTGTGGCAAAACAAATTGCTCGTTCAAAACCAGATATGGTATTTGTTGCTTTAGGTTATCCAAACCAAGAGAACTTTATTTATGAATACCGTCATTTGTTCCCGCAAGCTGTTTGCATCGGTTTAGGTGGAAGCTTTGATGTATTTAGCGGAACGGTGAAGCGCGCACCACGCTGGATGATCAAAACAAATACAGAATGGCTGTACAGACTGATTGTCAATCCGTGGAGATGGAAACGAATGCTGAATATTCCGAAGTACGCTTTTGCCGTATTAAAAGAAAACAAAGGGAAAAAGCGCTACTATCCTGAGCAAGTAAAGGATCAGACGAAGCAGCTGTGAGAGACTGATACATGATGAACATACGCTCACTGATCATCTCATGTTATGCAGCTTTCGTGTCTTTCATTGGATGGCTGATGAGCGGCGTGAAACCTCGTGAAAACCAGGTGACGCTGCTTGTTTCATTCCAGGAGAATGCAGCTGCTCTCATTGATGCTTATCAACAACAGGCGAATATGACGATGAAGCTCACTGTCCTCTATACGAAGCATGCTTCCGCGATAGAAAAGGACGTGCCTCATGTGTCATTTCGCTATTTTCATGAAAAAAATCCCTTCCATCTCATTCAATGTATGTATACGATGCTGAAAAGCAAAGTCGTTGTCACGGACAATTATTTTCTGATGACAAGTGTGCTGAGAAATAGACCTTCTACTACTTGTATTCAGGTGTGGCATGCCAATGGCGCTTTGAAAAAGTTCGGTCTTGAAGACGCTTCAAATCGTGACCGAAGTTCTCGTGATCTGAAACGCTTCAAGCGGGTCTATGCGTCTTTCGATTATATCGTCACAGGCTCAGATCAAATGCGTGAGATTTTTAACACTTCATTTGGCGTCGATGACGATCGTTTTTTACCAACAGGTGTGCCGTTTACGGATGTGTACTATGATCAGCGCCCACCTTCCTTTGATACAGATGTTTTCCCAAAAGGAAAAAAAATCTTGCTTTATGCACCGACCTATCGAGATTTCGCTATGGACGATCTTGTCCTCCCCTTTTCAAAAGAGCAATTGAAGAAAGAACTGAACGGCGACTACATCCTGCTCGTTAAGCTTCATCCTGCGGTTAAACATTTAGCCAAAGCTGAAACAGATGGTGAATGGATATTTGATGTGTCCGATCAGCCGCTCTATCCTTTGCTCTATGCCTGTGATGTCTTGATTACGGATTATTCGTCAATTGTGTTTGAATATGCGCTGCTTCAAAAACCTGTTTTGTTCTTCACTTATGATCTAGAGACGTATCGAACGAAACGCGGCTTAGTCGATCATTATGAAGACATCATTCCAGGAAAGGCTTGCGTGACTCATGACATGCTCTTAAAGGAGCTAATGCAGCTAAACGAAGCAGACAATCGAGCCTTATTAAAAACCTTTGCTGAGGAATGGAATCAATATTCAAAGGGGCAGTCAAGTAAACAGCTCTTATCATTTATCGAACAGCAGCTCTTACACAAAAAACGTCCGGCTTCTCAATAGGAAGCACGGACGTTTTTTTATTGGTTATACACCGGAATATCATAATACAGCGTATAGTTATCAAGTAAGTTATACAAACTATACATACGAGTGACCTGTTTATAAGCCCATCCAATATCCGTTGCATATTGATGAGTGGCTGCCGCAGACCAGCGCATTTTATAAATCGTATCTTGTTGGTATGTGGCGTTATTGATATAGCTGTTACCAATGAATTTTGCCCCGCCGATAATGGCTGCTTCTGGCGTAAACCATTGCTGTTCATACGCATACTTTGCACCAAGGTAATTCGGATTGCTGTCATATGCACCAATGCCATACATATTATATACGATCTTATCATTAAATTTCGTACCGTTCGCTAAAACCGAACTTCCGTTACCAGTTTCAAGCAGCGCATGAGAAATTAAATAGATTTCGTTGATATGATATGTTTTCGCTGCTGTAATAAAGGCTTGTCCTTTTCCAGCTAGAATACCTTTCCCTGCTAAAATCTTCGAATTGACTTCAGCCGGATCGAGATTCGCAGCTTCAGAGAGTTTGAGAAATTGAAAATATGATGGCGTACCCTCAACGATATTGGCTGGGTCTACATATTTTAATACTTCTGCTGAACTCGCATTTCTCCAGCCAAGGCTGATCTTTATCCAGTTTCCTTCTTTCCCAAGCTGTTTCACTTTTGTACCCTTGTTCAGCTGTGCCACAATGTTGCTTGAAGAACTTGAATCCGGTGTAGAACGTACATTTAACCCATCCGTATTCACTGTTGAAGTCGCTGCGTCTACATATGTCGCATACACATATGCCGCACCATCTGTCTGTGGTGACACCTTCATTTGTTTGTTCACCATCTCATTGACAGTGAGGTTATAATTCGTTTGCATAACCATTGGACCATTTTTGATTTTGGTTGCGGTGGCTGTCCAGCCATATTGGCTTTTCACAAAAGCAATGGCCGCATTGGCACTGGTTAATCCGGTGAATTGCTGCGTCATGTTGATTTTATATACCGGTGATGTTGTCGTTGTATAAGCTGCTGTTTCATTCCGTTTTTTGAAAAATGTCATGCCTTGATCACGCAATGCAGCAGTCGAAATGACACCTGTTTTGATCTGATATTGACCATAATCGGTTGTACCCGTTTTTTGGGCGGCCGCCTTCATTTTTTGTTTCGTCAAATAGCTAAGTGCTTGATTGAGTTTTGTCTGATTCACAGTCGCCTCTGTTGTGATACGGTATTGCTTGACAACTTCTGTTAAAGTTTTTGTACTGCTGGCAACCCCATTTTTCTCAATGATTTCTTGCGCCTGCTTCACTTTGTTTTGATCATATACAGGTGTTGTCACCAAGCTATACGCTTTGGTGACGGCTTGCCCCTGGGCTGTTGTGATGTTACTTGTTACCTGTTGTGCCTTTAAGTATTCGGCACCTTTATTCACTTTTGCCTGGTCCATTGCTTGATTGACGACAAGTCGATACGTGCTGTCAGATGCTACACCTGTTTTTTTCGTTGTTGCGGACACCTTTTTCTTTTGGAAGAAAGCGGCTGCTTTTTTCGCTTGATCATCACCCAAAAGATTCCCAGTCACTACTTGATATGGCTGCGTAGAAGATATTTTTTTGGACGTATAGTGCCATTTCTTTTTCTTGAAAAAGTCCACTGTTTTTGCGTAAGCCGTATCGTTTAATTGATTGAGCTTCACGATATAATTTTTCGTTTTCCCTACTCGCTGCAACGTACCGGCAGCACCAGTTTGTTTCTTGATCTGCGCTACAGCTGAGGCTGCTTGTTTGCTGTCTTTGAAATAGCCCGATTCCATGCTATACACATTTTTAGCAGCTCCTGCCTTCTGAATCTTCCCGCTGATTTTTGCTTCTTTTTGCAGCTGGGTCAGAAGGATCTGGGCTTTAGACTGGTTAGCTTGTGCAGCTGATGTGACGATGTAATACGGCTTGCCTGCAGCCACCGTTTGAAGCACTGCTTTTATACCAGATTCCTTTTGAAAGCCTTGCAGGATGGTATTTGCCTTACTTTGTCCAACAATATTGCCTGAGATCAGCTGATACACGGTGCCCGCTTTGCTTTCAGTTTGGTATGTACTAGTGACTCCGACCTGCTTTTGTAATTCCGTCTGAATATTTTTGACCTTCGTTTCTGAATCAATGACTCCTGAAATGACCTGATAAGAAGGTTTGCTTTGATTGATAGGTTCATAGGAGCTATTGAGCCCTGATGTTTTCGTCAGCTCTAATGAGAGTTTTTTCGCCTGGCTTTCATCGTTGATTGGGTCAGATACGACCTTTTGTAAAGGAAGGCGGTCACCTACTGGAGACACAGTACCGCTCATGCCCAGCTCCTTTTTTAATGCCGTAGCACTTGCACTTGCTGCAGCTTGTGAGTCATATCCTGAGGCAATGAGTTGATAGGTTGATGTATTTCCTGAGGTTTGATAAGTGGCTGTCCACTTTTTGTCCTTTTTCAATGCGTCAACTGCTTTTTTCACTTCTGCTTCTGTTGTAAATACTTTTGAGGTGCTGATTGTATAAATGGATTGATCGACATAGGAGGCTGCTTGTGCTTCTTTGCCTGTGTGTAATGTCATACCAAAGGCAGCTGCGAGTAACATAATCTTGATGGTTTTTTTCACGTTCCCTGTCCCTCTCTTAATTTTGCATATAGTCTACTAATCTCTTTATCGACAAAAACAATGGCTCTTTCAAGTCATGCAATAGAAAAATAGAGGACCCCCTGAAGCCCTCTTTTCATTTATATATGTGACACAATGAGTTCACAAGATCCTTCAATCGAGAAGCTCCCTGTTTCAGCTGGCAGGATAAAATGAGCCCCTTTTGGCAGTGGGTACGTGTTCCCATTATGCTCTAAAGACCCTTCCCCATTAATAACACTGCACAGCAAAAACGGATAATCCTGCGAAAGCTCTACTTTTTGATCAATTTCCCATTTATACACAGAGAAATATTCTGCTTCGACAAATGTTCGAATGGTCACCCCTGGACGAGTTTCTACTGATTCATCTGCATAACCGTCTACATGAGGGACCGTTGTGACATCAATAGCTTGCGCGAAGTGAAGTTCACGCTCATTGCCATTTTGGTCTTTTCGTTCATAATCATACACCCGGTAAGTCGTATCTGAGCTTTGCTGCGTTTCAAGGACAAGCGTTCCTTCACATAGCGCATGAATGGTTCCGCTCGGCACATAATAAAAATCGCCAGGCTTAATTTTCACTCGCCGCAAGAGACCTTCCCAATCTCCGCTGTTCATCATGGTCACCAGCTCAGTTCGTGTTCTTGCATTATGACCATAAATCATTTCTGCTCCTTCTTTGCAGTCAATGATGTACCAGCACTCTGTTTTTCCAAGCTCTCCATTTTCATGTCTTCCCGCATAATCATCATCTGGATGTACTTGAACGGATAAGTCTTGGTTTGCATCTAAAATTTTGGTTAATAGCGGGAAGCGGTCGCCTTCTATTCCCCCGAACAATTCTCTGTGATTGTCCCAGAGTTCGATCAACGTTTTCCCTTTATATGGACCGTCTTGCACGACACTTGGTCCGTTTGGATGAGCAGAAATTGCCCAGCATTCTCCCGTTCGATCAGAAGGAATATCATAGCCAAATTGATCTCTTAAGGCTGTACCTCCCCATATTCTCTCCTTCAATTCAGGCAGTAAAAAAATTGGTGACTGCTTCATTCAGGATGACTCCTCCCTTTGCTACCCTTTGATAACCCTTGCCAAGCATGATGAAAACTAGCAAGTCTCAACTTTTATTATGACGCTATCTAAAGAGAAGTCAATCCTTTCAGTACACCGAATGAAAACGATAACACCCAAAATGTTTCACCCTTTAACTGAGCCTGCAAGAAGCCCTTTCACAAAGTATTTTCCAAGCAGAATATACACCAAAAGGGTCGGCAGTGCTGCCAAAATAGCCCCTGCCATCTGGACATTCCATTGTACAATTTGACTACCTGATAGATTTTGCAAGGCAACCATGACCGGCTGATGCTCCGCAGTGGTCATCGTGACCGCAAATAAAAACTCATTCCACACATTTGTGAACTGCCAAATGGCAACCACGACAAATCCCGTAATAGAAAGCGGCAGAATCATATGTCTGAAGATCCCGATAAACCCTGCTCCATCCATTTTCGCCGATTCGATCATTTCATCAGGAATGCTCACATAGAAATTTCGGAACATAAGTGTTGTGATTGGCAGGCCATATACGACATGGACAAGCACAAGACCTGGAATGGAGTTATACAAACCAATTTCACGTAAAAATTGAATGAGTGGAATGAGAATGCTTTGATACGGAATAAACATACCGAACAGCATCAACGTAAACACCACTTCTGAACCTTTGAAACGCCATTTGGACAGTACATACCCATTCATCGCACCTAATACAGCAGACAATAAGGTAGCAGGAATGACAAGGTAAAGAGAATTCATTAAATTGGGCGATAATTTTTCAAAAGCAATTTGATAGCTTGAAAAATCGAGTGTAGACGGAAGCGACCACATTCGCTCAAGCGTGACTTCACCTAATGGCTTTAAGCTTGTAACGAGCATGACATAGACAGGCATGAGAAAAAATAGACTGCACAACATCAGCAGCGCATAGAGAACTGGACGAACGAACCTTCTTGCGGTCATGATGAAGCCCCCTTCCGGCTAGACAGGAGATACGGTACGATAAAGACCGCAACAGAGATCAGCATGACGATTGCAATGGCGGCACCGCCTGCATAATGGTTTCCTCTAAAGGTCATTTCGAACATATAAACACCCGGCACATCGGTGACAAAGTTCGCACCTGGTCCTGTCATCGAGTAAATCAAATCGAAAATCTTCAAAGAAATATGAGCCATGATAATAATAACACTCGCTGTAATTGGTTTTAAAAGCGGGAAGATGATTTCCCGGTAGATTTGCCATTCAGTGGCTCCATCCATTCTAGCAGCCTCTCTCACTTCCTCTGGGATGCCTCTAAGACCTGCCAAATACATCGCTAGTGAGAACCCTGTCATTTGCCACACAGCTGCAATGACGACTGCAATCATTGCAGCTGGTACACCAAATTCAATTTCCCCCCATACAAATCCAGCTAAAATGTTCGTATCAGTGTACCACTTTGGCTGGATGCCAAGTGTTTTCAAAAACAGATTCACGCCAGTTGACGGATTTAAAATCCATTGCCACACGACACCGGTGACAACGAAGGAAAGAGCCATTGGAAAGAAGAATAAATTCCGAAAAAGTGATTCACCCTTGATTTTCTGATCTAGTAAAATGGCCAGTACAAGCCCTGAAGCAATGACCGCCCCAATAAAAAACAGCGTAAAAAAGACCGTGTTCCGAAGATCTGACTGAAAGCGAAAATCTTGAAACAGCATGACATAATTTTTCATACCTGCGAAAGAAAAATCAGGAACAAGCGAGGTCCAGTTGGTTAATGAAACATAACCTGTCCAGCCAATAAAGCCGTAAACAAAGATGAATAACAAAACAGCTGATGGTGCTAAAAATAGCAGGGCAAGCAACTGGTCTCCATTCCATTTTTTCCGAACACGTTTCACTTTTGCCGCTGGTGTTTTTGTGATCGGCGATGTGTCCATGCGCATGAAGCTACACTCCTTTTTTAAAAAAGAGGCGGTGCCTATCGGCCGCCTCTTTCGACTTTATTTCATTGCATCTTTTAAAGAAGAAACAAACTGACTGCTGTCTTTTTGTGTCACGAAAATATTGACGGCTTGGTTTGCCTTCGTCACAAAGCCTTCTTCAGCAGCTGAGCCATGTGCGAGGGACGGCGCCAGCTTTGACTCTTTAAATGCCTTCATCGCCGATTTTCCATATTCATCATATTTTGATACATCTGCATCCACACGCGCCGGAATGGACCCCTTCAGCGGATTAAACGCATCCTGACCTTCCACAGATCCCAACACAGATAAGAACTTCTTCACGTTTTCTGGCTGTTTGACACCCTTTGGCAGCCCGAATGTATCAGTGATCACCATAAAGCTTCCCTCCGTACCAGGCGTTGCCACGTATCCGAAGTCTTTGTTCACCTTCAAGTCCAGATCATTCACAAAGTATCCCTTTGCCCAGTCGCCCATAACATTCATCGCTGCTTCCCCTTTTGCCACGAGCTGTGAGGCATCCTGCCAGTTACGAGAGCTATGATCGTCATTGACGTATTCGAGCATACGTCCAAAGATGTCTGCCGCTTCCTTCACCTTGGCGTCATCCAGTTTCAAGTCGCCCGTCCAAAGTTTCTGATAATCATCTACGCCTAATACACCAAGCAGCACACTTTCAAACAAATGAGTGGCTGCCCAAGGTTCTTTATCTCCAAGCGCAAGTGGTGTAATCCCTTTTTTCTTTAATGCATCTGCTGTTTTGAAAAATTCATCAAATGTTGTGGGCGGCTCTAAGCCTTGATCTTCAAAAACCTTTTTGTTATACCAAAGCACATTGCCTCGGTGAATATTCACTGGAACGGAATAGATTTTCCCATCTTTGCTCACAAGGTCAATCAGTGATTCTGGAAATTTGTCCTTCCAGCCTTCTTTTTCATAAAGATCATCCAGCGGCTCCATTTTACCTGCCGCGACCCAGCTTTCATTCAGCTCTGCCCCGCCATGTACTTGGAAGGTAGCTGGCGGATCATTCCCTTGCATCCGGCTCGTCAGAACAGCCTTGGCATTCGTACCAGCGCCACCAGCGACAGCTGCATTTTCAATTGGAATGTCTTTATTTTTCTCTTCAAACAATTGAATGAGTGCCTTCAGCCCGTCTTCCTCACCTGCACCAGTCCACCAAGAGAAAATTTCTAGCTTCTCCGCTCCGCCCTCTTTCTTTGCATCTGAGTTCGTCGATGAACTGCAAGCAGAGATGACCAGCATACAGAGTGCCAATAAAGTTAAGCCTAATTTAAATTTCATCATGGATCCCCCATCCCTTTTTGTAAGCGTTATCAAAATAAGTATACTGGCAGATCCTTGCTTTTTTTCAGGCAAATTTCTTCACTTTTTTATGAAATTCTTCATTTTTTTACGACCTGTTTTCGATATTCTTTCGGTGAACAGCCGACCGTTTTCTTAAAGACACGACTGACGTAATTCGGATCTGTATATCCTGCTTGATAGGTAATTTCTTTTAAACTAAGCGAACTGTCTTTGAGAAGCTTCTTAATTTTGTCCAGCCGGCAGGTCGTCACATATTCTTTAAACGTCAGACCGGTCTCATCTTTAAAGCGTTTTGTGAAATAAGTTGGGCTTAATTCGACATAGGCAGCGGTTTGCTCCAGCGTGATATTTTCATAAAAATGTGTTTTAATGTATCGTTTCGCCCGCTCTATGTCATTCACTGTCTGAGTTCTTGCTTCATACAGGTCAAATAAATGCTCACAGCATTGGCGGCATTCTGCTTCCGTAGTGATCGTTAAAACAGGTAAATCTGCTCGAAGTCGTGACTTTAATAAGATGAGCAGCTCTTTTACATGTGAAATGGTCGCTCCTTCTAAATAAAAGGCATCATAATATGCTAGGGCGTCCTCTCTCCTCCCTTCTTCTAGTGCAAGCATCATGTCATCGGCAAGCTCCGGCAGATTCATTAATGGAATGGATTGCAGCTCTGTGTTGTAAAAACCATAACGAACAACGCCGCCATCCTTTTTGCGCTGATAATAGGACAGCTTAGCCTCTGCTGCACTTTTTTGAAGATGAAGCGGGTTGGAGACTGGGTGTCCCATGCCAACGACAGGGGAAGGCTGTTCTCTTGTCATGGCAGCTCGAATGGCTTGAAGTACGTCCGCCTTTAGCTGACCCGGTGCTTGATGGCTATAAATAAAGCACGTCATCAGCCCGCCGCCCGCCTGAATAGGCACCGCATTAAAAAGAGCGGATTTCTGTAAATCAATCAGTAACTGATCCCCGCCAGTCCGCTGAACAGCGATGACGAGGCCTGCTTTAAATGCCTGAAACAGCCGCTCAAACTCCATCGAGGTATCAGGCTGTCCGTTGAATACATGGGCTTCCAGCCACTTTGACTGCTGAATGACTGCTTCTTCCTGCCGCTGAGAAGCCTCCCGCTGAATTTCAGCTGCAACAGACCGAATGACTTTAATGGTTTCGTCTTTGTCAGCTGGTTTGACGAGGTATTGTTTGACCCCTTCCTGCATGGCTTGCTTGGCGTAATCAAACGTATCGTAGGCTGTCAGCATAATAAATTTTGTGTATGGACAGCTTGCTTTGATCTGTTTGATCGCTGTCAGTCCATCCATGCCAGGCATCTGAATATCCATGAGCACAAGGTCAACTGGCTCTGATCGTACAAATTCAACCGCTTTCTTTCCATTCTCAGCTTCCCCTGCAATATGACACTCTGGCAGCCATTCGGTCATGAACTTACGCATCGCCATCCGCTCAATTTTTTCATCATCTACAATCAGCACGTTCAACATGCTCGTTCCTCCTTTATCGGAATCGCCAATTGAATGGTGGTGCCTTCATTTGGCTTTGAATCAATTTGAAGCGCATCCTGCACCCCGTAAAATAAACGCAGTCTTGATATCACATTTCGAAGACCAATCCCTGTCGAGTGGCCTTTACTGAGTGTGTTCGAATCATCCTCTTCTTGCGATAGCAATCTCTTTTTCTCTCTATCACTGATTCCAAGTCCATTATCCTGAATCCGAATCATCACAAAGCCTTTGTCTCGATAGATAGAGAGCTTAACAAGCCCGTTCTCCTCCTTTGGTTCTACCCCATGAATAAAGGCATTTTCGACAAGCGGCTGTAAGGTGAGACTTGGAATATGAACAGATAGACATGACTCATCTATGGTCGTTTTACATGTAATGCGATCGGCAAATCTCGTTTCTTGTATATGAAAATATTCTTTGACCACTTTCACCTCTTGTTCTAACGTGACGGACGTGCTGAGAGGAGATAACGAATACCGCATCAGTGTAGAAACAGATTGAATCAATTTCGATGTCGCATCAGCTGACTCTAAGTAAGCCATACGTGATACGATGTTTAATGTATTAAATAAAAAGTGTGGATTCATTTGGTTTTGCAGTGTTTTCAACTTCATGTCTTTGATTTTTTGATCTAAGGCAGCCTTTTGTTTCATCTCTTCAATCATCACCTTCATCTCTTGCCGCATTCGTTGAAAGGCATCATTTAACACAGAGATTTCGTCCTTTGATGTCACATGCAAATTCGGCCCATCAAAATGACCTTCTGATACTTCTTTGGCACTCCGAGATAGATGAACAATTGGTCTTGAGATTCCGCCAGCAATCATATAAGCCATCCATAATGCGATCCCTATGGATAACGTAAACAGGCACAGAGTAAAGAGCGCATACGTATGATGTCTTTTTTGAAGTGATTGATAGAGTACCTGATACTCAGATAATTCATCATCCAGAAGGGTCATCGTCTGCTCTTGTATATAAGAGGAGACGGTTCTTACTTCTTTCACACTTGCAGCATATTCTTTGATTTTCCCTTCTTTGACATGAGTCATGGTCGCATCACTTTCATTCATGAGCGTCCGCATCATATATTGATATTTTTCAATGGAGGGAATTGCGGCATGAAGCCCTGCATCTTTCAGGAGCATCTGATCATAGGACGTCATTTTCTGTTTCGATTCACCATATTCTTTAGCAAACTGTCGGTCCTTTTCAATGGCATAGGCATTGACCTTTTCATACATCGTTTTTGCTTCTGTCGATATATCATTCAGCAGGAGAAAGGAACGAAAGCTCTTGCTATATTCTGATGTTATTTTCGAGCTGCTCCAATAAACAAAAAAAGCGGCCACGTTGCCAAGGAGCACAAGGATTAAAAATGCCAATAATAATTTACTTCGAATCCGCTTCATGGCTGAACCCCCTGCAGCTTTTCTGCTTGATAAAGAGGCAGGTCCTTCCGCCGAATCACACTGGTTCCCGTGTACTGAAGCGGCTCTTCTTTTTCACCTTTTTGCAAACGAACAAGTGATTCAACCGCTTGGTAGCCCATTTCATAAGGATGCTGCACGACCACCGCATCAATTTCTCCTTCATCAAGCGCCTGAATCGTATCAGGCAAAGTGTCAAATGCGAGCACATAAAAATCAGCAGAAGATCGATATTGCTCTGTTGCTTGAATGATGCCTACACCGTCTAATGCACTTGTTCCATAAAATGCAGTGAGCTCTGCATGATCGTTTAGTAGTTTATACGCAGCACCGGAAGCCCCTGATTTCGTAATGGCTGATTCTTCTATGCCAACAAGATGAATGCGTTTTTCAGCAGAAACTGCATCTCGAAATCCCTTCACGCGAAGCTTCTGGTGGATCGCATCAAGCCGCCCTGTGACAATGCCAACATACTGTTCGCCTTTTGTATCTGCGATGAGCGCCTGTCCTGCAATAAAACCTGAATAATAATTATCCGTTCCAACATACACTTGGCGCTTGCTCCCCTCTGCATCGGTATCGACTGTGACGACATCAATCCCTTTTTCCCTCGCTTTTTGAAAGAGAGGCTTGTATTTCGTCGCATCAAGTCCCTGCGTCATAATGCCATCTACATGCCCGGCAATCGCCATATCAATGGTTTTCAGGTGATCATCTACATCAGCCTGCTTTGGACCCAGATATTCAAGATACACACGATGAACTTCAGCCGCATCAGCAGCTCCCTTTTGCACCAATTGCCAATATTCATTATCAAGTTCCTCCGGCACAAGGACAAAGTGATATTGATATGTTGACACCGCCTTTTCGGAAGCGTTTTCAATTTTAACTAGATCTAGACCTAATACACATAAAAAACCCACGGATACCACACAAAATGTGAGAAATGCGCCCATTCCAATCCACTTAGACCATTTCACGCATATCCCCCTCCTCCCATTGTTACCGCATAAAAAAAAGAGCTGCTTATAAAAGCATACTCTCTCGACCTCTATAATTCCTTTGTCATAAATAAACTGTTTGGATCTTCTTGATATGAACCAAAAGGCGGGCAATATTGAAACCCAAAGCTTTCATATAATCTTCTTGCCGGTTCAAAGAAAGCAATCGCACCCGTTTCAAGGCTGACTCGTGTATAGCCTCGCTTCTTCGCCTCTTGTAGAAGATGGGTAAGCAGATGCTTCGCTACCCCTTTTCGCATATGGGCTGCCGCTGTCCTCATTGATTTGAGTTCCCCATGTTCACTTGATAACTCCTTGATGGCTCCACAGCCAAGAAGCGACTCCCCATCCCACACACTCCACACTGTGACATCTTCTTTTTTCAAATCATCTAGCGGAAGAGCATGAATGCTTTCTGGCGGTGAATGCTTCTGCATCTCTACTAAATGGCCGGCAATCAACTGTTCTATCCGTCCATCTTTTAGTTCATCTTGTTGAATGTACATACCAATCTCTCCTTTATACACATTGTACGTGAAAAGGTGCGTCTTCCCCGCTATGATGTCAGATAAACGAACAAACAACCGGCATCCATGAGCCAGTTGTTTGTTGTCATCTATATGATGGATGAGGAGAGAACAGCTTGTAATTCTTCTGCTGTACTGCTTTCAAGCTGGCTGCCGACACCTACGGCCACTGCTCCTGCTTCGAGCCATTTAGGGACATCAACTGGATGAATACCACCAGTTGGAATGAATTCAATTTCAGGAAATGGACCTTGTAAGTTTTTCATATAGGACAAACCGAAGGAGCCGCTCGGAAAAAGTTTTAACAAACTGTATCCATTGGCTTTTGCCTGCATGATTTCACTCGGGGTCAGGACACCTGGTACATAGAGTGTATCGTGAAAGGATAGATGCTCTCCGATTACAGGAAGATATCCCGGGCTGACAATAAACTGAGAGCCTGCCTCAATGGCTGATTGTGCCTGTTCAAGTGTCGTAATGGTTCCCGCTCCAACAATGAGGTCTTGCTCATGCCGAAAGGATGCGATGATGCGTTCGGCATTTGGGGTAGTATACGTCACTTCAATGGCACGCACCCCTTTTTTCTTTAAACGCTCAATCATCCCTAGCCCCTCTGCCTCACTATCTGCTCTAACTACTGCAATCAGTTTACAAGCCGAAAGCTGCTCTTTAACGCTCAAACTTGCTGACTTTCCCATACTTCTCATCCTCCTTCATTTCGTTTCGCCTTTGATATCGTTTTGCTTCTTTCATAAATGCCTGAAGCTTCTCCCGCGTAGGCAGTCCATCATGATCTCCTGGCGACATAACCGCAAGTGCCCCAATGGCATTACCCCTTGTCACGGATGTTTCATATGATAAGCCGTCAAGCAGGCCGCTAATGACCCCAACTGCAAATCCATCACCAGCACCGACCGTATCAACGACATCTTGAACATGAAAACCCTCGACAATGCCTTGACCGGCTGCACTTTTAAAAAAGGCACCTTCCGCTCCGAGCTTAATGACCACGAGTTTGACACCTTTTTGCAAATAAACGTCTGCAATCTCTTCCGGCTCATGACACCCAGTGAGTCTTTGCCCTTCTGCAAGTCCGGGGAAAAACCAATCTACTTGAGAAGCCATCTGGTTCACCGTATGAATCATATCTTCTTCCTCTTCCCAAAGCTGAAACCTAAGGTTCGGGTCAAATGAAATCGTTTTTCCTGCTCCCTTCATTTCTTTTAGGGCATGAAAAGAGAACGCTCTCATTTCACTGGACACTGCAGGTGGAATGCCTGTCAAATGAAGGTGTCCGGCCTGATTAAAATAGGCGGAAGGAAAGTCGCTTGGATTCATGGTGCTCGCAGCAGAGCCTTTTCGGTAATACGTCACATCCGGATCTCCGTTGATGACTTTTGATTTCAGCAATATCCCCGTTTGGGACCCATCATTTGAACGGAGCACTGCATTTGTATCGACCCCTTCTTTTTGAAGCTCTTCTAAAACAAATGTGCCAAGTGAGTCTGCTCCGACTTTGCTCATCCAGCCTACCTCAAAGCCTAACCTTGCCAAGCCGATAGCGACGTTACTCTCTGCACCAGCAAGTGCTTTTTGGAACGTATTCACTTGATGAAGCTCCCCAATTTCTTTTGCATAAAACATCGCCATTGATTCCCCAAATGTGATCACATCCAATGCTTTCACTCCATTCTCCCCTTTCTTGGTACCGGTTTCAAATTAGTTGAAAAAGAGAGAGCATGCACGTATGGATACTCTTCTCTGCCTTCGCTTATATAGATTTTCTCACCATGATTTCACCATCGAGTTGAATGGTTTGGGGAGCACTTTCATCCCCTTCAAGCCGCGTTTTGATTTTTTGCATGGCTGCTTTCCCCATTTCATGAGATGGCTGTGCAACCGTTGTGATTCCTGGACCTATCAGCTTATACCATTCTGTATCATCAAATCCGGCAATGCCTGTCTCCTCAGGAATCTTTACCCCAAGCTCCACGAGTTCACTGATGAGCTTCAGCATGAGTAATCCATTGCCGGCTAAAATTGCTTTTTTCTGGTTGTTTGATTGTAAAAAACGACGAACCTCATGCCGCATTTGTTCCTTTTGCTTCAAATTGATTTCTGCAATCATGGGCTTCTTATGTTTACTCATGACCGTCTGTTCATATGCTTCTTTCCGTTCTTCACGAGGACTAATCCCATCGACCGGCTCAGTAAAGAAAGCGATGTGCTCGTAGCCTTTTTCATACATTTGATGGAGTAGACGAATCGTGATATCTCGGTTATTCGTTGTCACAGTGTCGACCTTGAGTTCAGGTAATTTACGGTCCACAAGAACAATCGGTACACCGTTTTTCTTAAAATCTTGCAGAATGTCATTGTTTTGACCAGTCGTATTGATGATCAGCCCTTCAATATAATGCGCATTCAGCTTCAGAAGCATTTCTCGTTCTTTTTCTGGACGATTATCTGTGTTGCACACCATGATGCTGTAACCATATTCATCACAAATTTCTTCAACACCGCGAAGTGTCGCCACAGAGAAAGGATTCGTAATATCGGCCACAATAAAACCCAATGACCTTGCTTTTTCTTACTTTCAGCCCTTGAGCAAGCTGACTCGGACGATAATGGAGCTCATCAATGGCTTTTTTAATCTTTTTTACTTTTTCAGTAGAAATTTCATTTGTTCTGCCATTGATGTACCTGGATACAGTTGATTTTGAGACACCTGCATAAGCTGCAACTTCGTTAATGGTGACCTTCGTTTGCTTTTTCTCTTTCATTCAAAAAACTCCCACGTTCGATCTTCTGATTTGTTTCGAAACCGATTTCATAAACTTAAAAAGAGCATATCATAAGTTGATGAATATCAGAAGATTTTTTTTTATAATCATGAAGAAAAATCCTTTTATATAAATAAAGAAAACGATTTCAAATTAACGGTTGACGCCGCTCTCTTTTTCCTCTAAAATTTTCCTTGAAACCGATACCAAATAAAATATCCATATGTTGTTTCAGATGGAAAGGGAGGCTTATCTTAAATGGAAAATCGTTATGCTGTACATCCTGAGCAGGTCAAGCGTTTTACAACAGAGGAACTTCGTCGTCATTTTCATATTCCTACACTATTTGTCAGTGGTGAATTGAAGCTGTATTATTCGCATGAGGATCGCGTGGTGATTGGTGGCGTCATGCCAAAATCAGAACCGATCAAATTGGATGCCGGCGACTTTTTACGTACGGATTATTTCCTTGAAAGACGGGAAATTGGCATCGTGAATGTCGGCGGGCAGGGAACGGTCACAGTCGATGGTGAGTCTTTTGTGCTGGAGCATAAAGATTTCTTATATATTGGACTTGGACACGAACATGTAGAATTTGCTAGCTCATCAGGCGAGCAGGCCAAGTTCTATCTTGTGTCAGCCACCGCTCATAGAGCGTACCCTACGCAAAAGGCAGCCATCGCTGACTTAACACCGAATCACTTAGGGGAAGCGGCGGCCTCAAACGTACGAAATCTGTATCAAGTCATCCATGCAGACGGCATCCAAAGCTGTCAGCTGATGATGGGGATTACTCAGCTTGAAACCAACAACACATGGAACACGATGCCTGCTCATATTCATGATCGGCGGATGGAAGTGTACTTATATCTTGATATAGAAGAAGATGCACGTGTCTTTCATTTTATGGGGGAGCCATCTGAAACGAGACATCTCGTTGTTGCAAATGAAGAAGCGGTCATTTCACCTGCATGGTCCATTCATTCAGGATCAGGTACAGCGAATTATTCATTTATTTGGGCAATGGCGGGAGAAAATTACACGTTCAAAGATATGGACTTTGTCCCAATGGACCAGTTGAGGTAATGAGATGACGACGACATCCTATGTAGCGTCCCTCTTTTCCCTTGAAGGCAAAACAGCTCTTGTCACAGGTCCTGGAACTGGTATTGGTCAAAGCATCGCTGTGGCGCTTGCCAGTTCAGGTGCAGATATCATTGGCACATACCACCATACACCCCTTGATGAAACAAAATCGCTTGTTGAACAGACGGGCAGATCATTTCATGCGGTTCAAGTAGACTTTGCAGATCCTCCGTCTGCTCAGCAGGATATCGATGCCCTTTTAAAACAGCATACAATTGATATTTTAATCAATAATGCTGGTACTATTAAAAGAGAGCAAGCGGCTCATTATTCAGAGGAAGACTGGCATACGGTCATCAATGTGAATATGAACAGTCTCTTTTTCCTCACGCAAAAGGTCGGACAGCAGATGCTGAAAAAAGGGCAGGGAAAAATCGTCAATATCGCCTCGCTTCTATCGTTTCAAGGCGGTGTCTTTGTCCCGGCCTATACGGCGAGTAAGCATGCAGTCGCAGGGTTGACGAAAGCTTTTGCAAATGAATGGGCAAGCCAGCACATTCAGGTGAATGCGATTGCCCCAGGTTATATTGCAACCAATAACACGCAAGCCATTCGGGACGATGAGAATCGGAATGAAGAGATTCTCAAACGAATCCCTGCTGGACGCTGGGGACGGCCTGAGGATCTAGCCGGTGCCGCCGTATTCCTCAGCTCACCCGCCTCCGATTATATGAACGGTCATATTTTAGCCGTAGATGGCGGCTGGCTTGCGAGATAAACATATGGAGAGAATTCCTATTTTCAGGGATTCTCTTTTTTCTATTTGCATAATTCTTCCCCTTCCGAGTCACTCTATAAAAAACATGATATGAGGGTGAGGTAATATGAAAAGTCGTATTGAACCAGATATACAGTCCGTCATCAAACGCGTCAAAAGCTTTGCGGGGAAAAGTGATGATATCGTGTTCCATTCTTTTTCATTTGGTCCTTCCACTATCTCTGCATGTCTCGTGTACGTTGAAGGACTCACAGAATTCGAGATGCTTTCCAAACAAATCATTTCACCAATGCAAAAGGAACTGAAGATCACTGAAGTCGATCACACTACACTTCCTTCCCTTTCTAAAACATTCTTTGGCATTCAAAATGAAGTACTGGTAGATATAAACCTTGCCATTGAGCAGTTATATAGCGGCAGGGCTATTTTATTTGTGGATGGAGCGACGCAAGCGCTTGCGCTCCAAACAAATCTTTTTCAATTTAGAGAAGTAGAGGAGCCGCAATCTGAAGTCCTTGTAAGAGGACCACGGATTGGATTTATTGAGAACCTTGAAAAAAACACAGCTTTACTTCGTGAACGGGCAAACGATCCGAACCTTGTCATTCAAAAGGTAAACATAGGTACTCGTAACAAGAAGTCTGCCGCTCTCGTGTATGTTCGTGATATTGCAGATCCCAAACTAGTAGAAGATGTTCAATCTCGCATGAAGCGAATCAAAATGGACGATATCCCTGAAACCGGCTATATCGAACAGCTAATCGAGGACAGTCACGTCTCCATTTTTCCACAGATTCAAAACACAGAACGCCCTGACCGGGTGATCGCCGCTGTGCTTGAAGGGAAGATTTCCATTTTACTCAACGGTACGCCTTTTGCGCTCATCATGCCTATGACACTGACTGCCTTGATGCAATCGCCAGAGGATTATTATCAGAGGTGGACAAGCGCCACCCTTTTACGTTTACTCCGTTATATTGCGGTACTGCTGACTATTTTTTTACCAGGACTCTACATCGCCCTTGTTTCCTATCATCCCGGCTTATTACCAACACGAATGGCACTCACCATCGCAGGTAGCCGGCAAAATGTTCCCTTCTCTCCTGTCGTTGAAGCCATCCTCATGTCGTTTACGATTGAACTGCTGCGGGAAGCCGGGCTTCGCCTTCCGAGGGCGATTGGGCAGACGATTGGACTGATTGGCGGTGTCATTATTGGGCAGGCAGCTGTACAAGCCAATATCGTCAGTGCATTAATGGTCATTATTGTGTCACTGACTGCCTTGGCCGATTTTACTGCACCCTCATATGACTTTAGCTTCCCATTACGAATTCTGCGGTTTATGGCGATTTTCAGTTCAGCGATGTTTGGTTTATACGGCTTAATCATGTGCTATTTATTTGTGCTTTGCCACTTGATGCAATTAAAGACCTTTGGTTTCGACTATTTCACACCTGTTTTGTCTTCACCGTTTTCAGACTTAAAGGATACGTACGTTCGTTTACCGATAGGGCTATTTAAATCGAGACCGAAAACAACCAAGACAAAAAATATCAAAAGACAAGGAGAGTAAACGATGTACAGAGCTGAGAAGCTATCATTGTTACAAGTCACCATTCTGTGCAGTTCTACAATGATAGGCGCTGGAATATTAACCATTCCACGCAGTTCTGCCAATTCAGGGTTCCCTGATGGCTGGATCATTGTATTAATACAGGGAGTCATCTTTGCTTTCATTGCGTTTTTGCTAGGTTGGATCGCTGAAAAGAATGCACCGGACACCATTTTTGAGTCAAATACAAGAGGAGCCGGCGCATTCTTTGGCACGATGTTTAATTTAATGCTAATTGCATATTTACTAGCCATTGTCGGCTTTGAGGCGCGTGTACTTGGGGAAGTGGTTCAGTTTTTCCTGCTGCAAGAAACCCCTATGACGGTGATTGTCATGATTTTTTTACTCGTGGCGATCTATCATTTGAAAAGCGGGATCTTTCCAACAGTAAAAATAGTGACATATATTTATCCAATCACCATGGTCATCTACATTGGACTCATGCTGTTTTGTCTAAAAATATTCGATTTTGATTATTTACGCCCTGTCATGGCGCACGGTTTTAGGGATTTTCGTAACCTGTTTCCTCAAACCTTTATTCAATTTACAGGCTTTGAAGTGATTTTGTTCGTTATACCGCTTATGTATAAAGAGAAAAGGTCGAAAGCGAAATGGGCAGCAGCAATCGGTGTCGGGATCACATCTCTTGTCTATTCCCTCACGCTTTTTGTTGTGATTGGCTCCATGACAGTTGGAGAAACGAAATCCCTCACGTGGCCGACAGTTTCTCTCATTCAAGCGCTTGAAATTGAAGGCGTATTTATTGAACGTTTTGATATTTTCTTACTGACGATTTGGACATGCCAGCAGTTCATTTGTATGCTTGGTTTTTTCCAATTTGCCATTAAAGGCTGCCAAACAGTCTTTAAGACCACCAATTTAATGAGACTGCTATGGGTGCTATTTGTGATTTCCGCAGCATTGTCTCTTTTTCCGAGAAATATCAATGAAGTCTTTTACTACTCTACTTTACTCGGCTATTCGCTGTTCGCTATTTTAGCCATTCCTTTTATAACAGCTGTTCTTCTGATGATACGTAAAAAATGGGGAGGTCGTTCTGCATGAGAGGACGTCATTTATTGCTATTGTCTATGTCCTGCTGTCTTTTACTACTATCAGCAGGCTGCTGGGACTTAAAGGATATTGAAAAATTATCGTTTGTGCGTGGTGTTGGCATTGACGAGGAGGGTGACAACGGAGTCAAGCTCACCTATCAAAACCTTGTACCAAAAATGGGTGGAACACAAGAAACAGACTCTCCTGGCTATGTGAATGTGGTCTCGAAGGGGAAAAATGTACTGGAGGCTGTGAGTACCGTTGCCTTGAAAGGACCGCCGATCTATAGTGATCATCTTAAAATCTTTTTGTTCGGCAAAAATCAAGCAGAGCATCATGATATTCAAGGGACACTGAATCACTTTATACGAGATGATGAGGTTCGAAGAAGCAGCTACATCCTAGTGTCACGAGGTGATGCGTCAAAGGTGATCAACCAAAAATTAAAATCACAGCAAAAGGTTCCAGTTGAGCATATCTTTGAAACATCGAAAAACCGGAGCTTTAACGGAAAGATTTTACTGCCGACACGTATTGGCCGAGCGTCCGATTACTTTCAGATGGGCACAAGCTTTCTTGTCCAAAGTGTGGATGTAGTAGACGGTGAACTCACATACGATGGAGCAGGCATCATCCATGGGAAAACGAGAAAGCTCATAGGATTCATCCCAGCAAAAGATGTCCAATCCTTAAACTGGGTCATGAATCGCATTTCAGGCGGAGTCGTACCAGCCACCTACAAAGGCTTTCCAATCACGTATGAAATGAAGCAAGCAAAATCAAAGGTCGAACCTTATCTGAAGGATGGAAAGATTTCCTTTACCATTCATGTGACAACAGGCGGGAAGCTATCAGAGGATCAATATCCCCCTGAAAACTCATTCGATGAACATTACATCAAACGATTTGAGCGCATTTTTGCCAACAAAATGAAGGAGCGGATTCATAAAGCTGTTAACCACATGCAAAAAGAAGTTGGTGTTGATCCGATCTTTTTAAATCAGCAGGTGCGCATCAAGTATCCTGATTTTTGGGAACAGCATCGAGACGAGTGGGACACACTATTCCAAGAAGTAGACATTGATTATAAGATAAAAGTCAACATCTTAAACTTTGGTGCAGAGGGCGCAACGAAAAGCTTTAAATGGTAACAGCAAAAAGGCGGTTATCCCATGGGGGAACTGCCTTTTTTACGAGCCACAATTAAAAGTTGGTATAATGTCACGTGATCGGATAATGCTTTTGTTTGAAAGCCAAGTGCTTCTCCTACTCTCGCCACTTCGTCAAAAAATAATTGGACGTTTTGATCAATTTGCACATTGATTGGCTGTGTGTTCACAAGGTCAAACAAATGCTCTGGAAAGAGTGCGCTCATCGTTTTTGGTGTGAAAAACCTCATATGCGTTCGATCTAGAATCCCCGCATCTTGATACGTAAAATCACCTGTCATTAATGGCAGGAGCACTTCTGCATGCATCATATTAGGCAAGCAGCAAATGATCACGCCCCCTGGCTTTAAAGATGCGTGCGCTTGAGCAATCAGTTCCCATGGATCTGACATATGCTCTAATACATCAGAAAATATGATGGCATCAAAAAAAGTTTCCTTCTCTGACCACGGATACTCATCTGCTTTTGCCTCAATGACTTCTTTGTAATATGCCTTTGCAATCTCTGCTTTTAGTGCATCTGCCTCCACTCCGTACATGTCAACAGACTGCCGATTGATAAGCTCAAGTCCTGTCGCCCCTGCACCGCATCCCATATCCAGCACACATACGGCATCCTTAGGAAGCAGAGCTGCAAAGTATGGATGGGGCGCTATGAGGTTTAAATCAATGCCCCATTTATCTAAAAACCGAAGCCTGTTCTCGGCAAACAGTGTAGAGATGTTTGTCTCCTGATTCGCATGGAAGGTTGCATGACCGTGATGATGCACAAATGAATCATGGACGATTTGCAGCTGATATCCCTTTAATAATGAACGCAAACAAAGGTCGTCATCTTCAAATGACCCATATCCAAACCGCTCATCAAAAAACCCCACATCCTTGATCAGCTTTCTTTTTACCAGCAAACAAAACCCAACAAGTCTATGCACATACGTCCTCTGACCTTTCCTCGCAGCCGTATATTCCTTAGCAAAAGCAGGAAGCTCCTTCACATCTGTGTACGATGGATGAACGAGCTGAGGACCACTCACATAATTAGAGACTGGTCCCACCATGCCAATACGTTCTGATGCAAATAATGCCTCTTTTAATGGAGAAAGCCAGTTTTCAGTTACGATCGTGTCGTTATTTATAAAGAGAATACTGTCTCCTGTCGCTCGTTTCGCTCCTTGATTACAGCCCTTTGCAAAGCCTTGATTCTTCTCGTTATCAATGAACACGACATCTTCCAGTTCTCTGATATATTCCTTCGTACCGTCTGATGAGGCATTATCTACTACGATGAGTTCATATTGGTCACTTCGGGTATGCTGCTTGTTGCTGTCGATACATGTTTTGGTTAAGTGCAGTTCGTTGTACGTCAGCATGACAATGCTCGTTTTCCCTTTCATCTCACTCCACCTTTCGCCCGCCTGTTACATATGTATGTCATATGCAGCCCGTTCAGAAGATGAGAGATTGTCTTTTCTTGATTAAACGTTTGTTTAACAAAGGGCTAAAATGAACTTGATTTATCCCTTTGTCTTCTTTTCATCGTGATAGAGAACCTTTGCATTCTAGGAATTACGAGTACCGGCACGCAGGACTGCGGGCGAATGCGAGGGTTTGTCTATACGCTGAGACTAGCCGCTGTATGCAGCTAGTCTTTTTTATACCGTTTCCCCTTCATCATTGACGACGGTGCGGTTTCTCTTTTTTAAATCTGCTTCAATCTCTTCAAGACTTTTCCCTTTCGTTTCTGTGACTAAGTATTTCACAAACAAGAAGGCGCCTATGCCAATGACCGCATAAATCAGGAACAGATGACTGATGCCAATCGCACTTAACAAAGCTGGGAATGTAAGCGAGATGATCAAATTCCCTGTATGAAGCAGGAAGGTCGATACCCCCGTACCGATTCCCCGGACATGTACTGGGAACAGCTCTGGCAGCATCACCCATACGACTGGACCCCAGCTGACAGCAAAGATCACAATGAAGAGTCCTAAACAAATAATCGTTGTCCATCCAGCGGCTGTTGATCCTTCGAAAAATCGATTCACTACCGACAGGACAATTAAACTAAGGACCATACCGGCATTCCCAAATAGGAGTAACGCTTTACGCCCGACACGATCAATGATTTTGATCGCCACAAACGTCATGACGACATTGACCGCACCAATACCCACAGTTCCTAAAATCGCCGCTGAATCGCCAAAGCCGACACTTGTGAATGTTTTAGGTGCATAGTAAATGATCGTATTTGTACCAATAAACTGCTGTAAAAAGGCTAAACCGACACCAGCGATTAAAGCTGGGCGCACCCATGGTTCAAATAACTCCTTCAAACCGCCCTTCTCTTCACTTTCCGCCTTTTGTATATCTGACATTTCTTCTTCAACTTCTTGCTTACTCTGTCTAAGTTTTGACAATATCTCTTTCGCCCGGTCCCTCTGTCCATGGACAAACAGCCAGCGGGGGCTTTCAGGCATAAACAAAATACCAAATAATAGTAAAACAGAAGGAACAACGGCAATCCCAAGCATCAGACGCCATGCCTCTGCATCCGCTAAAACGTAGTTCACGATATAGGCGAGAAGAATACCGAATGTGATCATGAGCTGGTTTAAAGAGGACAGTGCCCCTCTTGATTCCTTTGGAGCAAGTTCAGATAAATATAATGGAACAATCGTCGTCGAGCAGCCTACTGCAAGCCCCAGTACGATTCTGAATAAGACCATCATCTCCGTATTTGGTGCAAGAGCTGTTCCAAATCCGCCAATAATAAATAAAATCGCTGCGGCGATAATGGCTTTTTTCCGTCCAAATTGGTCTGTCAGCTTCCCAGAAAGAGAAGAACCAAGCATTGCCCCAATTAAAATTGAGCTGACGACAAGCCCCTCCGTAAAAGCATTTAAACCTAAATCGTCTTTCATAAATAAAATGGCGCCAGAAATGACACCTGTATCGTAACCATATAAGGCGCCGCCAAGTGCGCCGAAGAAATAAAGCCACCCATTCCGATTTTTCATGCTCATAACCCCTCTTTTATCTATGTCTTGACTGGATGATTCTCTATGAAAAATCATTTTCCTCACTTCCTGCCAATTCAAACATTTCGATGTTTTATGACAAATATATTTCATTTGCGTATCATTGAAACTTTTTACGATAAGGAAACGTCAATTAAGCGTTGATGAAAAAATGTCGCACTATATCCCGTTTTAAGGTATATTTGTTTTAGTTTGTAAACATGAAGAAGGACATCTTTACTATAAAAATCATAGCGAGGGTTTAAAATATATGAATCAATCACGAAGCAAACGCAAAGGTAAAAAGCGTTTAAAACCATGGGTGAAAGTCACTCTTTTTATATTTGGTATTCTTTTACTGACAACCGCTTCTGTCACAGGCTATGCCTACTATAAAGTGACAACTGCTGCGCAAAAAGCACAAGTATCTCTAGAACGCGGTGCACAATCAGTCAAACGGATTGAAGCATTCGATCCTGGGAAAGACAGCTTTTCTGTCTTACTGCTTGGAATAGACAGCAGATCAGGCGAAACAGTCAAACAAGCACGAAGCGATGCCATGGTCTTGGCGACAGTCAACCGTACAAATAAAACTGTGAAATTATTAAGCATTCCAAGGGACTCCTATGTGAATATTCCAGGTCATGGCTATGATAAAATTACACATGCCCACGCATTTGGTGATGCAGATTTAACGGTGAGTACAGTGGAGAATTTACTAGATATTCCAGTTGATTTTGTCATTGAAAGTAATTTCAAAGCATTTAAGGAAATTGTGAATGAACTTAATGGTGTTTCTATTAACATTAAAGATGAATATGTAGTCAAACAGATTCAAAAAGATACAAAGGGCAAGGTTGTGCTTCAAACGGGGACGCAGACACTTAATGGCGATCAAGCTCTCGCCTATGTGAGAACGAGAAAAGCAGATAATGATTTAATGCGCGGACAGCGTCAAATGGAAGTATTAAAAGCCATTTTTGATAAATCAAAATCATTAACATCTATTCCGTCATATGACAATATCATTGATACACTTGGTGAGAATGTCTCAACCAACCTATCCATGAAAGAATTAATCGGTCTCTTCCCGCTTCTGACTTCATTGAAATCTGTTGATACCATTCAATTAAAAGGATCTGACTATCAGCCAAACGGCGTTTATTATTACCAATTAGATCAAAATCAACTGAACGAAGTAAAAGCTGAATTAAAGAAACAGCTTGAATTATCGTAAGCAGAAAGAGCTAAAATGATTTTTATTTTAGCCCTTTGTCTTCTTTCCAGCGTGACCTGAAAACCTTTGCAGTCTAGGAAAGACGAGTACCGGCGCGGAGCGAATTTAACATTCGTGAGCACCGGCACGCAGGACTGCGGGAGAATGAGAGGGTTTTTTCTACACGCTGAAAGCGTCCCTTTGGGCGCTTTTTCTTTTGACCTTGATCATTTGTCCATTTTTGTTTAGCCTTGATCATGAGGAACCCACGATTTTTTATTCTTTCATGAGAATGAAGGAAATCGTACATACTTTTGAAGAAGCGATTGCTTGAACGAAGGAGGATTTGACAACAATGAGAAAGATGATTGCGATTGATTTGGACGGCACACTCTTAAATACAAAAAGTGAAATTTCCATACAAAACCGGCAGGCACTGATTCGTGCGAAGGAGGCTGGATATATTGTAACCATTTGTACAGGGCGGGCGACTTTTGATGTGAAGAATCTTCTTGGTGATTTGGACATTCCCATTATTGCGGCAAACGGAGGAACAGTCCATACCGAAGGATACAAGCTCTTCAGCAGAATCACACTTGATCAAGAAACAGGGAAACGTGCTGCTAAGGCATTAGTGGAACGGAACATTTACTTTGAGGTATATACAGACGATGCCCTCCTCTCCCCCTTTGATGGAAAAGAGAAGCTGAAAGCAGAATTTGATGTGCTCAAAAGTGCAAATCCAAATGAGGATGCAGCTGATTTATGGGAAGGGGCCATGACCCAATTTAAACAATTTGGCATCAAACCAGTAGATGATATCCGCCAGATTTTCGAATCGAATGAATCGACCTATAAATTACTGTGCTTCTCATTTGATATGAACAAGCTGCAGGAAGCACGAAATCTTCTTGCCGAGATGCCTAAGCTCTCATTGACTTCGTCTGGAAAACATATCATTGAGGTGCTGCCGAAAGAGTCAGGGAAAGGACATGCCCTTAAAAAGCTCGCCGCCCATTATGGCGTAGACCGCTCCAATATTTATGCGATCGGTGACAGCCCTAATGATCTATCCATGTTCGAAGAAGCCGGTCACCGAATTGCGATGGGGAATGCGGTGGATGTCATTAAAGAAAAGAGCACATACGTCACAAAAGGCAACCACGAGGATGGCGTCGCCTATTTTATTGATCTGCTTTTACAGAATCAATTCCAAGAAAAAAAGACGCTTGTCTGATCAGCGCCTAGTGAGAAGTCCAGAAGTCCGATCCGCGTGTTGGTCGGGCTTTTTCTTTATTTTTCGATTCTAACAGCCGTCTCATATTTATCCTTCCAGTACGAGCTTGTTTTCATATTGGTAATGACAACGCCATTTGAGACCGTCACATGAATGACTTGATTTGATCCTGCATAAATGGCCGGCATCAATGAAGTCCCATTGAAGAAAACGAGATCTCCCGGCTTAAGTTCCGAACGTTTCACAGGCGTTCCTGCTTTGATTTGTCCTGATGCATAGCGGGGCAACTCAATGCCAAGCACTTCTTGATAGATAAACTGTGTGAATCCTGCTGTATCAAATCCTTGTTTTGGGTTCGTACCGCCTTTCACATAAGGAACTTCCCCAATATACGTAGCGGCTTTTGAAACGACCTTGTCTTCCTTCGCTAGTTTCAATTCAGTTAATCGTTTCGCACCTGTCCATTTCTCGCGCCAATATGATTCAGACAAATAAGAGATCGTCACACTTTCGGAACGGCTCGCGTGAATAAAGCGGTCACTTCCAATGTACATCCCTACATGAGAAATCCCTTTTTTATACGTGTTGCTAAAAAAGACAAAGTCCCCAGGACGAATATCGTCTAGTGCCACTTTCTCTCCAACCAGCCATTGCTGTTCAGCACTTCTAGGCAAATAAATCCCAAGTGATTTTTCAAATAAATATTGTAAAAAGCCTGAACAATCAAAACCGACTTTTGGATCTGCTGCACCAAACACATAAGGAATTCCTAGATATTTCATCGCATCTTTCACAAGTTGATCATCCGAGATTTCTTGGGAGGAAGGCAGCCGTTTAACCGCATAAAACCGGTCTGTCCAATATTTGCTTTTGCTGATATCTGTTTTCACCACACCTTGACTGAGCGTGATGTGGATCACCTGATTGTTTCCAGCATACAAAGCCACATGTGTCGGAATATCTTTTGTTTCATCAAGACTGCGGAAATAGACAAGGTCTCCAGGCTTTGCTTTCTCCCATGACACCTTTTCCCCAAGCTGATATTGATCAATCACCTTTCGCGGCAAATCGAATGTACCGGATGTTTTGTAAACATATTGAATAAAGCCAGATGCATCAAACCCCGTTTTTGGATCGGTTCCTCCTTTATGATAAGGGGTACCCATCAGCGTTTCCGCTTGCTCTAAAGGAGATTTTGTTTGAGCAGACACCTCTGATTGAGACATAAACATCAGTCCTACGAGTGCACATCCTCCAAGCAGCATCCCTTTCCATTTCATAATCTATTCCCTCCTTTCTTCTATAGTTTCGGCAAGACACCTTTCATTTTACACCTTTTTTCGCCAAAAAAGAGCACGCAAGGCGTGCCCTCATTTCACCATTATTTACTTGCTTCCGTTTTTGACTGCTTTTGCTGTTCGATTTTCTGCATTTCAACTGAGATCTTTTGTTTTTCATGATCTGTGAGGCTATCACTAAATTTAAAAGCAGACATAAAGACAAATACTAAAATTAACGCAACAAACGGCCAGCTTGCTTTTAGGAATTTCATTTCTTATCCTTCCTTTCGTTTTCTTTTAATGTTTGAACTTTATCGGCATGATCGACTTCAAAGAAAATATGTCCGTCTTTTTCTTTCCAATCCGCATTCGTGCCATTTGTCAGCATACGGATAATGGATTTTGATTCAAAGGATCCTGCTTTGACTGGAGCAGGCGTTGCTTCTTTGATATACATTGGGATCACTTCAAAAGTTGCTTTTCCATCTTCATTCAGATGATACTGAACAAGTGCAGAATCACGTGTTCTTGACCAGCCTTGGTCAAAAACAAAGTTCCCTAGGCTATAGAAAATCGCTGTTCCATTGTAGACTTCCATAGGCTCAAGAACGTGCGGATGTGCACCGATAATGATATCAGCACCAGCCTTTGACATCGCTCTTGCCAATTCTCTTTGTCTGTCGTTTACTTCATTGTTGTACTCCTGTCCCCAGTGAGCATGAACAACGACGATATCTGCCTTTTCAGCAGCTTGTGAAATCATCGGAATAAAGATAGATGGATCGGCTGGCAAAATACCTGCCTTGCGATTCGATGCTTTAAAAGCTTTTCCATATACATCTGTAAAACCAAGGGTAGCGATTTTGACACCATTCACTTCTTTGTACGAAATGTTCTGCTTCGCATCTTGGAGGTTACGCCCTGCCCCTGTGTATCCAATACCTGATTTTTCAAAGGCATTGATTGTGTTGTTCAACCCTTTTTCACCGTAGTCTGATGCATGGTTATTCGCAAAGTTTAGTACGGAAAAATTCAAATCCTTTAGCGTTTGGACAGACTCTTCATCTGTTTTCAAATGAATATTCTTTTGCGCCGCCTGTTCCTTATCTGAAGCCACTGGATGCTCAAAATTCCCAGTTACATAATCTGATACATCAAAATACGGCTTCGCATAGCGGAACAGGTGCTGCTTTCCATAGCGGTCTGTTACTTTCTCTACATTTCTTCCAAACATAATATCTCCGACAAACGAAGCGGTCAGGATGTTTTCTGGATTCTTTTCTACAGTTGGTACTTGTGCTTTCCCGATAAATGTAAATAGGAATGTACAAGCAATGACAATCGGTAAAGCAATCAGTACGTGTTTATTCGTCTTTTTCTTTTGATTCTTTGTGATTTTCAGCAGCTTTTCCTGAAAGCTCAATTTTTTATTCATCATTGGACACACCTTATCTTAAAATAGATAGTAAACATACATGATGGCAAATGTTGCACCACTTAGAAGTAACGTGCTTCCAAGGGTAATCGTAAGACCTTGCTTTTGAATTGTATTCGCAATCAATCCAGGTACGATAATTCCGATTCCGCGGAATTCTGCTATTTCAAAAGGGACCACTGGATAGAAGAAATCAAATATGAGCTTTAAGGCAATCCCTGTAATCAGCATCGCCGCAAACTTTCTGCGTCCGTACAAAATCATAAATTTTGATAGACCAAAGCGAACGATCACGTACGTCAGCAAGCTGACAGATAAGACGACTAAGATGAAGACTGGCTGGTTAAATACAAGCGCAAGATAACCTGGAACAACCAGTCCAGCTGGTACGATACCTGTTTTTTCTGCAAAGATTAAACTGAGTAGAACACCTAAAATTAACGAGATATAAAGATCTGATCCGAACATTTTCTATATTTCCTCCTAGCTGACAAGCTGCTTAATTTTGTATTCTTGAATTTTTTCGATTAAAGGTTCAGCGGCTCCGTGAATATTGCCGACTCCATAAACCACTCGATTATGAAGCTTTTTCTCAAGCATGTTCATAATTTGTTCTGTAGATTGATATTCAAGGTTGTGTAAGTGGTCAGCCGGGATTTTTCCTTCCTCAAATGCCTTCACAATTGGATCAGTCGTTTCACCAATTAAGACAAGATCACTTGCTTCAATATAAGGGAGTACATCCTCTGCAAACTGGATCGTTCTATCTACACGATCCGCACGGCAGTTCATAATAATAATCGGTTCATCTGTTGGATATCCAATTTCCTTCACACGCTTCCAAATGTTCAATGTAGATGCTGCGTCATTTGCCGCAAATCCATTTACAAAGTGGCCAGGTGTTTTCGCGTCCATTAATGGAAGAATTCTCATCGCTCCTGGATCAGGCGGCGCATTTAACATTCCTCTGAATGCCGTATCTTCATCAATCCCTAATGCTTGAGCGACACCAAGTGCAAGCGAAGCATTATCTGGGAACACCATGTACTCAAATTTCCGTAAATACTCATCAGTAATCTTGGAATTATCTGCAACAATCACTTCAGTGTTGCGTTTTTTCGCAATCTCTTTAAAGAAATCTGTATATTCACTATCCGTAATAACCAAGTGTCCATTGTAAGGAATTGTCGCTGTAAAGGCTTCAGCTATTTCATCAAGAGTTGGCCCCATTACATCCATATGATCTTCAAGAACGTTTACGATCACGCCGATATTCGCTTGAAGCAGCTCTTCCTGAAAGATAATTTGGTAATCTGGATTGACCGCCATACATTCACTGACGATGGCATTTGCTCCTCTTTCAACTGTTTCTCTCATAACTTCTTTCTGCTCACCGATATTTGGTCCTTGCGGTTTCCTTTTAATCGGTTTCTCTTCTGGCGTATCCCAATAAATCATTCTTGCATCCGTTCCTGTTGTTTTGCCGACAGTTTTATAACCTGCCTCCATTAAGATACCGGTTGTCAATCTTGTAACGGTGGACTTTCCGCGAATACCATTAATATTGACGCGCACCGGCAGGGCATCGATATTTTTCTGATGACGCTTCTTTTCAATAAAGCCAATCCCTAACATGATGACACAGGCTATAACGATTAACCACATCGCTTATCTACATCTCCTTTTTTATATGAGTGTGATATGTAAATTCAATCAACAGTATATCTGTTCAGCATAAAATCACAATCGGTATTATGTAACATAATCTTTCGCTTCCTCGTATGCCAAATTCCTCTCATCAGAAGGCGTATTTGCCTAGCTCTCGCTCAAATGAAAAGGCCAAAAGACGGACTAAAACTATTCTAAATTTCTGCTTTGAAGATGAGAAAGCGTTACCATCAAACACCCCAAAATTTTTTGTCCTTTTCTCCCTAAATTTTTCGACAATTATTAAGATGTATTTCGAATCAATGTTTTAAAACCCTTTCATCTCGATGAAATCAGTCATATCAACGCTTTAAACGAATAGTGTGTGTTTTAGAATGTTTTATCTTTTTAAATGAACAGGTTAGAAAGTCATCCTCATTCGTCAGAATGCTGCACGTTGACCTATGACAAAGGTCATATCCAAAAAAATCAAGTCTTATGCTTATTTTCAGGTCACGAAAAAATGGGATAAGATGTCAAATGTTGATCAATTTGTTATAGCTTCTCTTTACGATATTCGCTCCTTATGACCTAAACAATGAAACATTATTCATTTCTTTTTATCAAGATTCATCATTTCTTAACATTTTTAATATGATTTTAGTTGAAAGTTGTCGGTTCATGTCATGCTTTCCCCAAAGATGACGCATAAAATCATCTTCTCCGCTTACACTATGGTTAAAAAATCTGTGAGAGGAGGCTAAAGATGCCAAACACGAATGAGCAAACACGCTTACACTTCCTATCAGGCAATTTCGAGGAAAAAATTCGAATACTGAAAAAGGCATTTCAGCAAAGTGGGGATTTTGAATATCGAGAATTGATGGTAAATGAAACGAAATCTGTCCTTTTCTTTATTAAGACAAGAATTGATGAAGGCAAACTAAACGATTTTATTATCGGAAACTTGTTAGGCCCTCCTGGAAAGCAGGACTATACAAAATCTCTTAGTACGCTTGAAACAGGAGACTTAACGCTGATTACCGACAGCATTATTGCAGGAAGTATTGCCTTTCTTGATGAAAAATCCTCGCAGATCAAATTATTTGCCGTTGGACAGCCGCCGCTGCGCTCTATTTCTGAACCTTCTTCTGAGAGTATTATTGCGGGCGCACATGATGGGTTTGTTGAGAGTCTAGATACCAATTTATATTTGCTGCGTTCACACTTAAATGATCGCAAACTCGCCATCCAGTACCATAAGGTCGGCACAAAATCAGAAACAAAGATTGCCACTATTTATATTTCTGATATTGCCAATCAAGAAAAGGTAGACGAGGTCAACAAACGAATTTCTTCTATTAAAGTAGACACGCTGCTAAGCCCTGGGTCTATTGTGGAGGCAATTGAGGATGATTCGTATTCAATATTCCCGCAGCTCATAGATACGGAAAGACCAGACAAGGTGAGATCAGCGATCCTTGAAGGGAGAATTGTGGTGTTGATGGATGGCAGCCCGATGGCCCTCATTCTGCCTATTACGTTCTTTAGCTTCTTTCAATCTCCAGATGACTATAATAGCCGATGGATTCCGGCTACGTTTATTCGTATGCTACGTTATCTTGCCTGTATGATCGCTGTGATTTTGCCATCTTTTTATATTGCTGTGATTGGTTTTCATTATGAGGTTGTCCCAGATGAATTAGCGATTACGATGAAGAATTCCATTATCGGCATTCCTTTTCCACCTTTAATAGAAGCGATGCTGATGGAAATTACGATTGAGCTCATACGCGAGGCTGGGGTGCGTCTGCCAAAGCCAATTGGTCAGACGATTGGGATTGTAGGCGGTTTGGTCATTGGGGACGCAGTTGTCAAAGCTGGACTGATTTCAAACGTCCTTGTCATTGTGGTCGCAGTAACAGCCGTAGCATCCTTTGTCCTGCCATCCTTTGAAATGACGTCAACCATTCGTATGTTGCGTTTCCCCCTCATGTTTATGGCATCAATGTTTGGGTTTATTGGCATTTCCTTCGGCCTTTCTATCGTACTGATGAATTTATGCCGCCTAGAATCACTAGGTGTCCCGTATTTATCTCCAGTTGCCCCATTTAACTGGCAGGACTTAAAAGACACTGTGATTCGATTACCGATGTGGATGTACAAAAAGCGCCCTGTTTACTTAAATCCACAAAAGAAGGAGCAAATTGAAAATTTGAGAGGATGGAAAAATAAAAATGAAAAATAAAATATCTCCACCTCAAGCTGTCTTTTTTATCATTCAATCTCAAATTGGTGTCGGTATTTTAGCTCTCCCCAATTTGCTCATGAAAGACATGGGACACGATGGCTGGATGGCGATTATTTTAGCCTGTTTTTTTATCCAAATCATCAACACTATTTTTATATATATTATCCACAAGTATCCAGACACATCGTTTTTTCAAACGTTAATTGAGGTGTTTGGAAAATGGGTCGGCTGGTCATTGGCGGCGCTTTATACGGTATATTTCGCATCGGTTTGCATCGTCGTGCTCTCCATTTTCACAAGAACCCTTGGTATTTGGGTGCTGCCACTTACGCCCAACTGGGTCATTAACCTGTTATTGATGATATCCATTATCTATATTGCAAAAGAACAAATTACAGCGATTGTCAGGTTAAACTTTATTTTGACTCCCTTTTTACTCTTTCTGTCTCTCTTAATGTTCTATTCGTTAAAAGGGACCAATATCGACTATCTCATGCCCTTTTTCCAAATGGACCTTTCTGAAGTTGCACTTGGATTAAAGGATGTCGTTCTATCTATGAATGGATTTGAGATGATTCTTATTATCTCACCATTTATGAAAGGCAGCATCAAAGTACGGTATAAGGTGATGACCATTGCAAATATATGCACGACGCTTTACTACCTATTCATTACATTGATTTGCTTTATGTTTTTTAGTCCGATTGAGCTGAAGGTGATTCCGAGTCCTGTCCTTTACTTACTAAAGACCATTTCATTCGGTATCATTGAGCGGACAGACTTAATTTTTCTCAGTTTCTGGGTGTTTGTCATTCTTGCCACACTTAGCAACTACCTTTACTTCTGTGCAAACGGTTTATCCAGCATTCTAAAGAAAAAGGATCACAGAAAATATGTGTATGTTTTTGCCATTTTGGTCTATGCTGCTAGCTGCTTTCTTTCAACTGATAACTTTAGGATTCAGCGCTTTAATGACTTTACCACCATTGCACAGTATTCATTTATTTACACACTTCCGGTCTTTATGGCCATTATCATTTTCATCAAACATCGCAAAGGGAAGGTGAAATCACATGCGTCATAGGTTCATACTGACGCTGCTTATGTGTATTTCTCTCATCTTCATGCCTGCCTGCTGGGATCAGAATTTATTAAAAAATATCTCTCTTGTATTAACATCTGCTGTTGATCAAGGAGAGGATGACAACGCAAAGTATTCAATTACCTATCGAAAGGTGCAGCAGTCCCAAAGCATGGAGCAAGGAAATACAGGCAGTTACTTAACCACACTCCTCACAACGGAAGCACCTACTTTACGCAAGGCAAGATCGAACTTCAGCCGGATTGTGGACCAAAAAATCGACATATCCAAAATGCGGGTCATGCTCATTGGTGATGAGTTTGCACAAAATCGCCTGCTCCCTTACCTAGATATGTTTTATCGCGATCCCAAAAGCCCTTTACTCGCAAACCTGGCTGTGGTACAAGGGGGAAGCTGTGTGGATGTGATCAACGAGCTACTGAAGGAAAAGCTCATTGTAAGCGACTATTTAAATAACTTAATCACAACCGCATCACGCTCCTCCCAAGTAGCACCTAAAAACATTCAAAGTATCCGGTCTAAAATGCTCCAAACCGGCGAGGACTTCACACTGCCATTAATTCATTTCGATCAATCGAAGAAATTAATCAGCGTAAAAGGGGTTGCACTATTTGATAATGAGAAAAAGAAGGGCGAGCTGTACGGTCAAGATGCGATCTTGCTCACCGTGATGGATAATAAAATGGGCAGGTATGCCAATTTCACCAAAAAAATCAGAAATGACATGAAATTAAAGGAGAACAATTACATCACCATTCAAGTCACAGATACAAAGAGAGATATCAAGATTGAGAATCCTGGTCACCGAGACTTAACATTTTCACTCGAATATGAATTCAAGACCTCGGTTCTCGAATACCCAAAAGATAATCTAGATACAGACAAAAAAATTGAAATGCTTAACAAAAGACTTTCAGTCATTTTGACAAAAGAAGCAGAAAAAATCATCGCTACGATTCAAGAAGCGAATTCTGATGTTCTCAGCCTCGGCAGAAAATATCGAGTGAAACATTATGATGAGTATATGAAAATGAACTGGATAAAAGATTATCGCAAGGTGAAAATCATTCCAAAAATCAAAGTGAATATTACACAAACAGGCATTATTAGTTAAGAAAAGGAAGACACCCTCTTTCTTTTCTTTTTTTTTTATTTTTTAAGATTGTCTTTTCAATGCTTTCGTGATAATCTATCTGTGTAAACGGTTACACATCAACGAAGGGAGGCACTCCATTGGCTACAATTAAAGATGTTGCAAAAGCTGCACAAGTGTCTGTTGCGACTGTTTCACGCGTGCTCAACGATACTGGATACGTCCATATTGATACGAAAACCCGCGTGACACAAGCGATGCAGGAGCTGAACTACTTCCCCAATGAAGTGGCACGATCCCTTTTTAAAAGAGAATCAAGATTAGTTGGTCTTATCTTACCTGATATCACAAACCCCTTCTTCCCTCAGCTGGCTAGAGGCGTTGAGGATGAGATACATGCGAACGGTTTTCGGTTATTATTCGGAAACAGTGATGAAGATCGAGAGAAGGAAATGGCCTATTTACAAACCTTTAAGCAAAATCAAGTGGTCGGTGTCATCGCTGTCACAAACGAACCTGAATCGGATCTGTACAATGATGATGAGCTGCCTGTTGTGTTTTTAGACCGAACCGTTCCAAACGCACCTTCTGTTTTTGCAGATGCTATGGCAGGCGGGAAAATAGCTGCAATGGAATTAATCAAACGCGGCAGCCAGCAGGTCACATTGCTAAAAGGGCCCGCTCATCTTCAAACAGCGCGGCAAAGATTCAAAGGCGCTCTCGATGTTCTGACTGAAGAAGGTGCCAACTTCCATGTGATGTCTAACGCTTCTTTTTCCTTTCAGGAAGCCCGAAAAAGCGCCAAGGCTCTGTTTCAGCTGTACCCTGAAACAGATGGCATTATTGCCAGCAATGACATCGTAGCAACAGCCGTCATACACGAAGCGCTTCGAATCGGAAAAGCCATTCCAGATGAAGTCCAAATCATTGGATTTGATGATATTCCGCAAAGCGAACTGCTTTTCCCTTCTTTATCAACGATACGGCAGCCCGCCTATGACATGGGGAAAGAAGCTGCAAAGCTGATCATCAAAGCCATTCAGAAGCAGCCTATAGATCAATCAGTTATTCAAATGCCCGTCTCTTTTATTGAACGAGAGACCACAAGAAAGGTGGATTCACAATGAGTCAAATTGTTGTCGTAGGAAGCTGTTCCATGGATTTAGTTGTCACATCGAATAAGCGGCCGAATGCCGGAGAGACCGTCTTGGGCGAATCATTTAAAACGGTCCCAGGCGGAAAAGGCGCCAATCAAGCCGTTGCAAGTGCAAGGCTGGGCGCAGATGTATATATGGTTGGCAGAGTCGGTGATGACGCTTACGGTCAGGACATTATTCGCAATTTACAAGCACAAGGTGTTCGCACCACCTATATGAAACCGGTTACCGATATGGAAAGCGGAACAGCTCATATCATTTTGGCAGAAGGAGATAACAGCATTGTTGTCGTCAAAGGAGCAAACAATGAGGTCACACCTCACTATGTAAATGAGGCACTTTCTTCTATTGAAGACATTGGAATGGTCCTCATTCAGCAAGAAATTCCTGAAGAAACAGTCGAAGCCGTCTGCGCCATTTGCAGTGAGAAAGGGATTCCAGTCATCTTAAATCCCGCACCAGCTCGTCAAGTGTCTCAGCAAATATTAGATCAAGCTGCCTATATTACACCAAACGAGCACGAAGCAGCTCTTATGTTTGATGGACTCACAATAGCAGAAGCTTTGCGCCAATATCCAAACAAATTACTCATTACTGAAGGAAAAAATGGTGTTCGTTACTTTGACGGATCAAAAGAAGTGTTGGTACCGGGCTATCCTGTGAAAGCCGTCGACACTACAGGCGCTGGTGATACTTTTAACGGTGCTCTAGCTGTAGCACTAACAGAAGGAAAATCCCTATACGACGCTCTTGCGTTTGCCAACTTAGCCGCATCTATCTCCGTTACAAAGTTTGGCGCACAAGGCGGCATGCCAGCAAGAGAAGAATTGGAGAATAAGAAATGAAGAAAAATGGTATTTTAAATAGTCATATCGCCAAGGTGCTTGCTGACCTTGGTCATACAGATACAATCGTTATCGCTGACTGCGGTCTGCCAATTCCAGAAGGTCCAATCAAGATCGACCTTGCATTATCAATCGGCACACCATCTTTTCAGGAGGTCACCTCCCTCCTGCTTCAGGAAATGGCCGTTGAAAAAATTACCGTAGCCAGTGAAATCAAAGAAGTCAATAAGAGAGATCATTTGTTTTTAAAGAAAGCGCTCTCACATCCGTTAGATGAAGTAGACCACGAGACTTTCAAAGACATGACCAAACAGGCAAAAGCAGTCATTCGAACGGGCGAAGCGACCCCATACGCAAACTGCATTCTTCATGCCGGTGTCATCTTTTAAAAGGAGGAACCACATATGAACATTGAGATGCATAACATCCATAAGGCCTTTGGGAAAAACACCGTTCTATCCGGGGTCTCCTTTGACCTCGTCACAGGTGAAGTCCATGCGCTCATGGGTGAAAACGGAGCAGGAAAATCCACTTTAATGAACCTGCTGACAGGCCTTTATTCAGTGGATCAAGGAACGATTCAAATTGACGGAAAAGAAACCGCTTTCAAAAGTCCGAAAGAAGCTGAACAGCACGGAATCGCCTTCATTCATCAGGAGCTGAACATATGGCCTGATATGACCGTACTCGAGAATTTATTCATTGGAAAAGAAATCTATACAAAGCTTGGTCTCCTAGACACCAAGAAAATGAAAGCCCTCGCCCAAGCGCAGCTGGACCGATTGTCTGTCAACCTCTCACTTGATCAAGAGGCAGGAAGCTGTTCTGTAGGACAAAAACAGATGATTGAGATTGCAAAAGCGTTAATGACAGATGCGAAGGTCATCATCATGGATGAGCCAACGGCTGCTCTCACAGACCGAGAGATTGACAAGCTATTTCAGGTCATTGAATCACTCAAAAAAGAAGGCGTTTCCATCGTCTATATTTCTCACCGTATGGAGGAAATCTTTGCGATCTGTGATCGGATCACGATCATGCGTGACGGAAAAACGGTTGATACGAAAGCTATACCAGACACGAATTTTCATGAAGTCGTCAAAAAAATGGTCGGCCGCGAATTAACAGATCGTTACCCTGAGCGTACACCTTCTAAAGGTGATGTTGTCCTAGAGGTCAAACAAGCGACGAGGAAAGGACGATTTCAAGATATCAGTTTCTCAGTCAGAGCAGGAGAAATCGTCGGTGTCGCCGGCTTAATGGGAGCTGGCCGGACGGAAATGATGCGGTCGCTATTTGGCCTCGATTCACTTGACCAAGGGGAAATCTGGGTACACGGAAAAAAGGCTGTCATTAAAAAGCCAAGTGATGCCGTCAAGCTAGGCATTGGCTTTATCACAGAGGATCGCAAAGATGAAGGACTGATGCTGGATGCATCTATTCGAGAAAACATCAGTTTACCTAACTTAGACAGCTTCTCTCCAAAGGGGCTGATTGACAAGAAAAATGAACAAGATTTTGTAGACCTGCTCATCAAAAGGCTGACGATCAAAACTGCTTCATCTGAAATTTCTGCACGCAGCCTGTCTGGTGGAAATCAGCAAAAAGTCGTCATCGCCAAATGGATCGGCATTCAGCCGAAGGTATTGATTCTAGATGAGCCGACAAGGGGTGTTGACGTCGGGGCGAAACGAGAAATCTATCAGCTCATGAACGAGCTGACGGATCGAGGCGTTGCGATTTTGATGGTCTCCTCTGAGCTCCCAGAAGTTCTAGGGATGAGCGACCGAGTGCTGGTCATTCATGAAGGAACCATCAGCGGAGAATTAGATAAAACAGAAGCCACACAAGAACGAATTATGACACTAGCTACAGGAGGGAAGTAACATGAAACCACTTACTTCAAATGGACGATTCGACCACATCATGCAAAAGCTTGGGCCATTCTTAGGACTCATCATCCTTGTCGCCATTGTTTCTATTTTAAATCCAGCCTTTTTAGAGCCATTAAACATTTTAAACTTACTAAGACAAATCTCCATTAATGCCCTCATTGCCTTTGGAATGACGTTTGTTATTTTAACCGGAGGGATTGATTTGTCTGTCGGTGCAATTCTAGCGCTGTCTAGTGCTCTGACCGCCGGCTTTATTGTGTCTGGCATGGACCCGATTCTCGCCATCATCGTTGGATGTATCATCGGTGCCATTCTTGGAATGGTCAACGGTCTTTTAATTACAAAAGGAAAGATGGCTCCTTTTATCGCAACACTTGCCACGATGACGATTTTCAGAGGGTTGACGCTTGTTTATACAGACGGAAACCCCATTACAGGGTTAGGCTCTAACTATGCGTTTCAGCTATTTGGCCGCGGATATTTCTTAGGTATCCCTGTTCCAGCGATCACCATGCTTCTCACCTTTATTGTGCTTTGGGTGCTGCTTCATAAAACACCTTTCGGCAGAAGAACGTATGCCATCGGAGGAAATGAAAAAGCTGCGCTCATCTCAGGCATTAAAGTACCACGCGTGAAAATCATGATTTATTCATTAGCGGGCTTCATGTCTGCTTTAGCAGGGGCGATTTTAACCTCTCGACTAAACTCTGCTCAGCCAACAGCTGGTACGTCGTATGAGCTTGATGCGATTGCTGCCGTTGTACTTGGCGGGACAAGCCTGTCTGGCGGAAGAGGACGCATTGTTGGCACACTGATCGGGGTACTCATCATCGGTGTCTTGAACAATGGGATGAACTTACTTGGTGTTTCATCATTCTATCAATCTGTTGTGAAAGGGATTGTCATCTTGATTGCAGTCCTACTCGACAGAAAGAAATCTGCTTAAGGAGGCAGCTGCTATGAAAAAATATGTAATCCTGATCATGACTCTCTCATTATTCATGCTTTCTGCCTGCTCGCTAGAACCGCCAGAGTGGGCCAAATCAACAAAGGATGGCAAGAAAAAAGATATTAAAATTGGTCTGTCGATCTCGACGTTAAATAATCCATTCTTCGTTTCTCTCAAAAACGGTGTGACAAAAGAAGCGAAAAAGCTTGGCATTGAAGTGGTCATTGCAGATGCACAAAATGATTCAGCCAAACAAACAAGTGATGTTGAAGATTTAATTCAACAAGGGGTCGATGCATTACTCATTAACCCAGCCGATTCCTCTGCCATCTCAACCGCTGTCGAATCAGCAAATGCTTCAAATATACCTGTCATCACATTAGACCGCTCAGCAGAAAGTGGAAAGGTAGAAGCACTCGTTGCCTCAGATAACATCAAAGGCGGCGAAATGGCAGCGAACTTTATGATCGACAAGGTTGGTAAAGGAGCAAAAGTGGCTGAACTAGAAGGTGTACCAGGCGCTTCTGCGACACGTGAACGAGGAAAAGGCTTCCATCAAATTGCAGACAAAGAGTTAGATGTGACAGCCAAACAAGCCGCTGACTTTGACCGGACAAAAGGACTGAATGTCATGGAAAACCTGCTTCAAGGTAATCCAGACATCAAAGCCGTTTTTGCCCATAATGATGAAATGGCACTTGGCGCTTTAGAAGCGATCCAAAGTTCTGGAAAAGACATCCTTGTCGTCGGCTTTGACGGAAACGAAGATGCACTGAACTCGATCAAAGCAGGAAAGCTATCCGCAACAGTCGCGCAGCAGCCAGAGCTGATCGGTCAGCTGGCAGTCGACGCTGCAAGCGATGTATTAAAAGGCAAGAAAGTAGAGAAAAACATTGCAGCTCCATTGAAACTCGAACAAAAGAAATAAACGAAAACCCCCGGCAACCTCGGGGGTTTTTCACATTATTCTGGTCTTTTCAGCACAAAGGACGTGCCTAAATGGGCATAATCATTTCCCGCTAAACGCGCAACTGGATTCAATTCATGAGTAGAAACATAGCCTTTTTCCGCATCATAAACAGTCTCATCTAAATGCGCACACACCACCCGTCCAATGATATGATCGACTGTGATCTCCCCTTCATCATTTTGAAAGGTGAGATGCTTTTCCAGCTGACATTCAAAGCGAATGCGCGCTTCCTGAACCCCCGGCACTGAAACGACATGGCTCTTCACTTGATGAAGACCGGTGCGATCCAGCTCACTCTCTTCCTGCGGCAAAGTAGCAGCTGTTTCATTAATATCTTCGATCATCGCTTCATCACTCACATGGACCACAAACTCTTCCCTATCGATGATATGCTGCGCTGTATCTTTCATCTGTCCTTGACGTCGCCCGATAGAAACAGCGATGAGCGGCGGGTGTCCGCTGACGACATTAAAGAAACTAAATGGTGCGGCATTGACGACATGTTCTTTAGACAGACTTGTAATAAACGCAATGGGTCTTGGAACAATGGAACCAGATAATAATTTATATGCTTCTTTTCGTGACAGCTGATCCATTTGTAATGTAATCACTTCAAGCACGCCTCCTCTTTTATGTAACGACATCATACCATGTCTATCTCTGTCTGCCCTTGCTCCGGCTCAGCGCGATGGAGTATATGGTGGACAAGATGAAATAAAGCCGGATTATGGTTTTCTCGTCTATAGGAAATGGTCCATTCCGCCAGCAGCTGTTCATCTTCAATTGACCGATACACCACATCTAAGTTAAATAAACGACGGGCTGATTTTGGAATGACAGCAATACCGATACCTGCTGTAACAAGTCCAATAACCATTTGATATTCCGCCGCTTCCTGCACGATATTCGGAGAAAATCCATACTTTTCACATAGCAGAATAAAGTGCTGATAAAGGGACGGCCACGATTCCTTACATAAAGAAATAATCGGTTCATGACGAATATCTTCAATGGTGACCGTTTCTTTTTTGGCCAATGGATGATTTTTCGGAATCGCAAAAATACATTCACTTTGTTTCATTAAACGACTGACCAGTTCTTCATGCGGTGAGGTAGGATGTAAAAATCCAATATCAATTTCCCCGTTCAAAAGTGCCCTGAGCTGCTGCGGTACAGAAAGCTGCTTCAGCTCAATACTGACAGAGGGATAGAGCTCTCTGAATTCACGTACAACTGGCGGCAGAATATCATACGTCGCTGTTCCAACAAAACCAATGATGATTTTTCCAAGCTCCCCTCTTGCTGTATGACGGGCATGATCGACGGCTTTATCCAGCTGATGCAGCACGCCCCGGACCTCATGTAAAAAAACCTTCCCAGCAGCCGTTAACTCCACCACTCGTTTAGACCGGTGAAACAAAGGAAATCCCAATTCTTCCTCAAACTGCTTAATTTGCTGACTAAGTGGAGGCTGTGTCATGTTCAACCGTGCGGCCGCTCTGCCGAAATGCAGCTCCTCCGCCACTGTGACAAAATATTGCAAATGTCTCAGTTCCATCCTTTCACTCCTCACACACTTATTCGTGAAACATATTAAAACTACGTTAAACATATATTGGAAAATCTAATTTGTGAAATGTATAGTAAATCATATCATGAAAATATATTTTCATAAAAAATTTTACTTGCCGAAAGGAGTGCGGGGTACATGAATTCTCAGACACAACCCCTAACAAAACGAGGAGCAGAGTTGATTGTCGATACGCTGATTGCTCAAGGTGTGACCCATGTTTTTGCGATTCCAGGCGCAAAAATTGATGCGGTATTTGATGTATTGAAAGACAGAGGTCCAGAGCTTGTGCTATGCAGGCATGAACAAAATGCAGCCTTTATGGCAGCAGCTGTCGGCCGTTTAACTGGTAAACCAGGTGTTTGTCTCGTCACATCAGGTCCTGGCGCATCCAATTTAGCGACAGGTCTATTAACAGCCAACACGGAAGGTGACCCTGTTGTTGCAATCGCTGGAAACGTCATGCGTGCGGATCGGCTCAAACGAACACATCAATCACTCGACAATGCGGCATTATTCAAACCAGTGACAAAATATAGCGTTGAAGTACAAGACGTAAACAATATACCAGAAGCATTAACAAATGCTTTTCGCGCGGCACAAAGTGGTCAAGCTGGAGCAGCATTTATCAGCTTTCCACAAGATGTCGTGACAGAACACACCACACAAACACCAGTGTCTGCTCACCCTTCTCCAGAACTAGGTCCTGCACCGGATGCTCTCATCAGTTCGGCCATCGCCAAAATTCAAAATGCGCACTTATCTGTTGCGATTGTGGGAATGAAAGCTAGTCGTCCTGCTGCGGCAAATGCCACAAGAAAATTATTAAAAACACTTGGTATCCCATTTGTCGAAACGTACCAAGGAGCCGGCGTTCTTTCAAGAGAGCTTGAGTCTCAATATGTGGGTAGAATCGGGTTATTCCGTAATCAGCCAGGAGATCTTCTCATTGAACAAGCAGATGTTGTGTTAACCATCGGCTTTGATCCCATCGAGTATGATCCGAAGCATTGGAACCTAAAACCACAGCAGCGTCAAATCATCCATGTTGATGACATCCAGGCAGATATCGACCATTTTTACGAACCTGCGCTTGAGCTTGTGGGCAATATATCTGAAACCGTCCAACATCTAGCTCACGACAGCGTTCCACTTTCACTATGCAAAGAGAACGTAGATCTCGTCACTGATTTACAAGAGCTTTTAAACGACATCGAAAAAGCACCAGAAAGAGAAAGTCATTTATCTCACCCGCTGGATGTCATTCATACGTTGAGAAGACTGATTCCAGATGACACGAAGGTCACATGTGATATCGGCTCTCATGCCATTTGGATGTCACGTCACTTCCGCGTCTATGAACCGAATACTTTCCTGGTGAGTAACGGCATGCAAACCCTCGGCGTGGCCTTACCATGGGCGATTGCCGCTTCCATACTGAATCCAGATGAAAAAATTATTTCGGTCTCTGGGGATGGCGGTTTTCTCTTCTCTGCGATGGAATTAGAAACAGCCGTACGAATGAAAACAAACCTCGTTCATCTCGTTTGGAACGACAGCACATACGATATGGTGGCTTTCCAGCAGGAAATGAAATATAAGCGCACATCTTGTGTTGAGTTCGGCCAGATCGACTTAGTGAAATATGCCGAAAGCTTTGGAGCAACTGGATTACGCGTGAACTCACCTGAAGAGCTTTCAACAGTCCTTCAAAAGGGTATAAACATAGAAGGACCTGTCATTATTGATATACCGATTGACTATCAAGACAACCCAGACCTCGCCAGTCAAAAATGGCCAGAAGTCTTTCGTGAAAAACGAACGTTACATGTCAGATAAGACTTCCATACATGACATCAAAGGAGTGAGCGAATATGGGGATGATGCACCCAATGAATCAACAAAACGACAAAAAACAGCATGACAAACGGCATGAGATCTATCAAGTATCAACGATGACCTCATTGCTTGAAGCCGTATATGATGGAGATTTCTCTCTCTCACATATTCCTGAACATGGTGATTTCGGCATTGGTACATTTAATCAATTAGATGGAGAGCTGATCGGCTTTGACGGCACATTTTATCGACTGCGCTCTGATGGAACAGCCACACCGGTAACAGATCAAGATTATTCACCTTTCTGCTCTCTAGCCTTCTTTGAAACGGACATCGTTCATCGAATTGATACACCGATGACGTCCAAAGAACTGGAGGAAGAAATCGACCGTATCTTACCAAGTAAGAATATCTTTTATGCGATTCGTATTGATGGCTCCTTCAAAAAGGTTCAAACCCGTACGGTCGAAAAACAGGAAAAACCTTACGTTCCGATGGTGGAAGCAGTCAAGTCACAGCCTATTTTCGATTTTGAGGATATTCAGGGGACTATCGCAGGTTTCCGAACACCGCAGTACGCACATGGCATTGCGGTGAGTGGATATCATCTTCATTTTATTGACGATGATCGAAGTGTCGGCGGGCACGTATTTGATTACACCGTTGATCAAGTGACCATTCGAGTGTCTCAAAAACGTCATATGAATTTACATCTGCCAAATACGCAGGATTTCTTCCAAGCAGACATTGATCGAGCTGACCTTGCACAGCAAATTGCCAGCGCGGAAAGCAGCCCAGAAAAATAAAATGATAACACCTCGGTGATCCGAGGTGTTTTTTATATACATAAAGACTATTGATTGATCATTATATTTTCATTTCGTTAGCAAATGAGAAAATAAACATTCTATTCGTAATAAAATATGATAGAATATCAACAGAAGAAAGGTGGTTATATGGTGTCTAACGACTATAGTATTCCAAACTTAACATTAGACGAAAGAGACAAACAAATTTTATCCATCTTACATGAGGACGGTCGTATGTCCTACACAGATCTCGGAAAACAAGTCGGTCTTTCGCGTGTTGCCGTTCAAGCCCGGATTCAGCAGCTCATTGAAGCAGGTGTCATTGAACGATTCACCGCTGTCATTAACCCAGCCAAGATCGGCATTCATGTCTCTGTCTTCTTTAATGTAGAAGTTGAACCGAAATTTTTAGAAACAGTCGCTCTTCAGCTTGAGGAGGAAACAGCCGTTACAAGCCTTTATCATATGACAGGACCAAGTAAGCTGCATATGCATGGCATTTTTCAAAACGACCAGGAAATGGAGACTTTCCTGACAAAGAAGTTATACCCGCTTGAAGGCGTCGTCAGTGTCGACTGCCAAATGCTCATTAAACGATACAAAAGCCGAATGGGCATGAAATTGTAGATAGGAGTTGAACCACTTGCAATCATATATTGAACTGATTATCGCTATGGTACGAACCGGTATTCTCGGCTTTGGCGGAGGCCCTTCCGTGATTCCGCTCATTCGCCATGAAGCGGTGGTCAAATACCAATGGATCAATGACGACGAATTTGGAGAAACACTCGCCATTGCTAACGCATTACCCGGTCCGATTGCCACAAAAATGTCGGCTTACCTCGGCTATCGATTAAAAGGCGTATCCGGTGCAATTGTCGCAACAGCTGCTCATATTTTACCGACCTGTCTCGCCATGGTGGCACTTGTCACACTTGTCGGTGTCTTAAGCTCCTCAGTTATTATTCAAAATATGATCGGCGCTGTGACACCTGTCATTGCCGTTCTGTTAGGCATCATGGCATATGAATTTGGACAAAAAACGCTGAAAGGCTTCGGCATGATCTTTGGAGTCGCTTTATTTCTTTTGGCATTTGTCGGTCTTCAGGTGCTGTCGATCCATCCAGGAATTATTGTCATCATCTTTTTATTCTACGGTGCCCTTCATTTCAAACTGAAAAATCGCTGGAATCGGACAAATAAAGAGAAAGGAGTGTCTTCATGATACTGATTCTCTTTTTATTCTGGGCATTCTTCTTGTCCAATCTATTAGGGTATGGAGGAGGCCCTGCATCTATTCCGCTCAATTATGAAGAAATTGTTCATCATTTTCATTGGATGACGAACGAAGGGTTCTCCAATATGCTGGCTTTAGCCAATGCACTCCCAGGACCAATCGCGACGAAAATTGCGGCATATGTGGGCTATGATGTCATGGGCTGGCCAGGATTCATTGTGGCACTACTTGCCACCGTATTACCTTCAGCTGTTGGATTAATATTGTTACTAAAACTCATCGACCGCTTTCGCCAATCCCCTGTCGTAAAAGGCATGACCTTATCCGTACAGCCTGTCATCGCAATGATGATGCTTTTATTAACTTGGGAAATTGGCGAGGATGCAGTGAAAGCCATTGGCTGGACTCAATCGCTCGCCATTGCCGCTATTTCATTTTTCTTAATGACCAAATTCAAATTGCACCCTGCCTTTTTGATTGTGGCTGCATTTTTATATGGCGGATTCATTCTTCCACATTAACGTGAAAACCGATAACATCAGCTGTTATCGGTTTTCTTTTTACATATAAATAGGCGAGACTGGACGACGCCCGATCGAATGATATTCGACCCCTGCTAATTCTGCCGCTTCAAGCGTATGACAGTTTCGTCCATCAAAAATAAGCGGGTGTCTCATCCAACCCTTGTAGGCTGAGAGCGGAAAAGTCTGAATATCCGCCCATTCTGTTAAAATACAGACGGCATCGGCATCCTTTATCGCTTCTTCAATGGTTTGAGCAAAAAAGACTTGCTTAGGCAATTCACGAGCTGCTTTGTGTGCGGCAACTGGATCATAGGCCACCAGATCGGCACCTAGCTCATGCATCTCATGGGCAATCGCAATCGACGGCGCTTCCCGCATATCATCGGTATTCGGCTTAAAAGACAGACCAAGAAGGGCGATTCTCTTCCCTTCCAGGTTTGCCCCCATCCGCTCCTGCACACCTCGAATAAAACTTGCTCGCTGCTCATTGTTCACTTTAATCACAGCCTTCAATAGCTCAAAATCATGGGACACATGCCCTGCAATTTGGACAAGTGCATTTGTATCCTTCGGAAAACAAGAACCACCGTAGCCAATGCCAGCCCGGAGAAACGAAGAACCGATCCGCTGATCCAGTCCCATCCCCTCTGCCACCCTTTCAACATCAGCCCCCGTTTTTACACAAATCGAAGCAATTTCATTCATGAAGCTGATTTTTGTGGCAAGAAAAGCATTTGATGCGTACTTGATCATTTCTGCACTTTTACGATCTGTTTTTACAAATGGCAGGTGAAAATCAGCATACATGTCCTCTAGCTGGTCTAAGACGTTCTGTGTTTCCGCTCCAATCACAAGCCGATCCGCCCTCAATGTATCTGAAATGGCAGACCCCTCCCGTAAAAATTCTGGATTAGATGCGACAGATAATGGCTCCTTCCGGCCTAATTCTTGATGAATCAAACGATCAATTTGATCACCCGTTCCGACAGGCACTGTACTTTTCACCACAAGCACCGCGCCTGGCTTCGCTTTTAAGCCCATCTCCTTTGCAGCCTGAAAGACATACTGCAAATCAGCTTGACCATCTGCCTGCTGCGGGGTACCGACAGCAATCATTAACACATCAGCCTCTGAGTAGGCTGCCGCTCCATTGATGTGAAAATGAATGTGTCCTTGCTCTAGATTTCGTTTGAGCAGCTCTTTTAATCCCGGCTCATACATTGGAGGAGTCCCTTGCTTCAGCTTCATGACCTTGCGCCGGTCAATATCAATACATGTCACATGATGCCCTGCCTCCGCTAAACATACCCCCGTGACAAGCCCCACATACCCACAGCCTGCAATCGCAATATTCATGATCCATCAGCTCCCCATACTCCTTATGCTTGTAATGTCATCGTATGCCGGGAGTTTTCGTTCCATTCATAAAAGCATACAAAAACCCCCTGCTGTCACGAGCAGGGGGCTACTTTTATGAAACAAGACCATTTCGAATATGAGCAATCAGATTTTCAAGCATTTCTTTTGTTGTGACATCATTTGAATTTTCACCAATATCATGAGCGTACATCAAAATCTTTAAAAATTCTTCTTGATTTAAACCCTTATTATCCATGTCTGTATCCTTTCGAATCCACTAATTTCATTATTATATGCTGTATGGTTGGTTTATGCAATACTCTAATACATCATTCGACAGCTTTTGAAATTTATGACCATTTTCATGAAAAACTTTTTTATAAATCACCATTGAGCTATAATAAAAGAATTGGAATCTTTTACTTGGTTAGGAGCGGATCAAATGCTTCAGCACAACATCAACGAGGAAGAAATCAAACAAACAGCCGAACAGATCAAAGAACTTCTTCCTGCAACAGATGAAAACAAACAACTCATCAAAAAAGCATTGATTACTTATAGACAGGACAGCGTATATCGTCTCAAGCAAGAGTCTGATACCGAATGGTCAGCTTATGTCCATGATGTCGTGGCAGCAAAGGTGAATCTGCAACTATTATTACCAATCATCAGTAGATGCACTTGTCCAGCTGATGGACTTTGTAAACACATCCTCGCTGTCTTCTTTTCGCTGTACGCTCAAGTAGAGAGTGTGACCGGCTTTACAGAGAATTGGTCAGAAAAGGATGAGTTACAGCGCAGCAAAGAACTGATTCGCCAGCACTTCCAAGTGAAGCGCCCAGACGAACAATCACTCCAAAGCTGGCTGACTTTTTTCCAAGAGGAATTTAACCTCTGGCTTAAACGAACACCGAAGCACCAGCAAACACCACAGCATTTGTATTACGGCTATTTATCGGTCCTGAAAAAACACGCACCCACTTCACCTGAATTCAAGAGTTTGTATGCGATTCATACGTCCATCGATGTGTGGCTAAGGCTTCATGAGCTCATCGACCTCGGCCGGCTTGATGCCGAAAAGGACTTTTATTCCATGAATCCTTATGTAGAACAGCTCATGAACACCATTTTTGATTCAGTGGATCATTTGAAGACATATGCACTTTCCTTTTCCCTCGATCCGTTTCTTGAAAACACACCAACTGCCGTTCGGACACTTCTTCAAATAGACGGACCTTTCCAGCATGAACGAGTCGCGGTCTTTATGGAGATTTGGGGAACTATATTAAATAGAGGGAAATGGGTCAAAAATGAAACCACATTACTCAAAAAAGCCCAGCAGCAAGAACAAACAGTTGAGCGCACCATCGGGCTGATGCATATGGATTATTTGCTAAAAGAAGACGAACGACTCTTTCAGCAATTACAGCTGCTCAATGCAGATATGCTGCCAAATGTGCTCAATTGGCTAAAGGATCTCACAAACCGCAAAGATTGGAAGCGGCTTAATCACTGGTATCACGAGATCACATATATATTAGAAGAATATTGCCAGCTGGACCTTTCCTACAGAGAAGTTCGAGGAGCCGTCAGTGATTTCTTCTTTTATTTAGATGCATACTTTAAGCAGACGAAGGATCATCACTTGTATGAACGCTACCTCCAAGTCTGTATGCCTTATGCATTTACTGAATATAGCCAGCTTTTATATGCACAGCAGCGCTACGCAGAATGGATTGAAATACACAGCCTCGTTGGTTTCTCTATCAGCGAATTAGAGAAAGAACTGATCAAACAGATTGCAAAAGAAGAACCTGAAGCGCTCATTCCTTCGTACCATCGTGAAATCTCACTGCTCCTCGATCAAAAGAACCGAAGTGCCTATCGAGAGTCTGTGAAAATGCTCAAAAAACTGCGTACGCTTTATCATAAAACGAAAAAAACCGTGATTTGGGAAAGATATGTAAAGCAGCTGCAAGATTCAACGAAACGGCTGCGTGCGTTCCAAGAGGAAATGAAGAAAGGAAAATTGATTGATGACACGCCATAAACAAATTGTCATTCATGCAGAACAAACAGAAGATTTCTCTTTCACCATTTCAGCGCAAGCAGAGGACGGACACCCTGTTCCGCTTAATGAAATGAAGAGGCAGCTTTTTCAATGGCACGAATCTTCTTTTTATGGAACATTCTTAGAAGATGTGAGCTTTATTGGCACACCTGCCTTCCTGTTAAGCCCTTGGATGACCGTGGAATTGCTAGGAAAAAATTCATTTAATACCTTCAGCCATGTGACCTTAACGGATGAAACAGAGCCGCTTATGAAAACAGCCTCTACCATTTACGAATTCATCGAGGATGAAGATTTCGTTCCAGATTACGAGGCATGGACAGAGGGCGTGATCCGGTTTAAAGACAAAGAAGGCTTATTAGAGGGCTATACGGCTGATTGGTTTTCCGCTGCCGTACAGGATTATATTCAATATGATGATGCCCTGCAGCACAAATGGAACCGAATGACTGCACAATCGCCTGCCCTTTCATCCTTCCAAGGACATTTTTTAGATGAGCAGGATTTCTTGGAGACGATTGGCTGGATTGAAGATGAGACGCCTTTCACTGTCGGCTTGCGCTTAAATGAGCCGGAATTCGACGGGGATGATTGGAAAATCGAATTGTTTTTGCGCGATAAGAAAAACAGCAGTCTTCACTTCTTTGAAGGCAACCGTTCATTAAAAAAATCTTGGCGTCCATATCAAGAAAAAATCGCAAGAGAACTGGAGCGATTCAGTCAAATTGTTCCCTGGCTCTCTTTCACATCTGGTACAACGCTCATGTCAGAAGAAGAAGCCTGGCTTTTCCTATCTGAAGCAAGTGAAACACTTGTGAATATGGGCATCGAGATTCTGCTTCCATCGTGGTGGCAAATCGTCAAAGAAAGCACCATGATGCTAAAAGCAAAGGTTTCCTCAACACCGCGAGGCGAATCGCATGTTGGAATGGATGCCTTAATGGACTTTAATTGGCGCTTTGCCACAAATGGCATTGAGCTGACAGAAGATGAGTTCAATGAGCTTGTTCAAAGTAAACGCCGCCTTGTCAACATTCGTGGACAATGGATCAAAATCGACCCGACCTTCATCCAGCAAATGAAAAAATGGATGGCGCGCGCCGAAAACGAAGGGCTTCACATGTCTGATATTTTATCTCGTGAACTAGCAGATCAAGAGGCCTCCTCTGAAGCGGTTCCAGAACTATTGGACAGCTCGGCATTTGCTCATATTCAATTTGAACTTTCTTCTCAATTAAGAGGCCTTGTCCATCAGCTAAATGATACAAAAGAGCTGCCTTCCTACAAAATGAGTGAATCCTTTAAAGGTACACTGCGCCCATATCAGCAGCACGGTGTCAATTGGCTTTTATTTTTAAGATCTCATGGATTCGGCGCTTGTTTAGCAGATGATATGGGACTTGGTAAAACGATTCAAATGATCGCTTATTTCACCTATTTGAAGGAGCAGGAGCAAGACGCCGCTCCATCTCTCATCATTGCGCCAACCTCTGTTTTAGGTAACTGGCAAAGAGAGCTGGAAACATTTGCACCACACTTGAATGTCGCTCTGCACTACGGACCATCACGTCCACAAGGCGAAAACTTCACCAAAGCATATGAGTCAACAGATATTGTCCTGACATCTTACGGACTCTCTCACTCTGATCGTGATGAATTAACATCAGCCAAGTGGAATACCATTTGCTTAGACGAAGCGCAGAACATTAAGAATGCCCATACGAAACAATCGAGAGCGATCAGGCAATTAAAAGGGCAGCATCACATTGCCCTCAGCGGGACACCGATGGAGAACCGCTTGACAGAGCTGTGGTCCATTTTCGACTTCGTCAACAAAGGGTATCTCGGCAGCCTGACCAGCTTTCATAAAAAATTCGTCCTTCCAATTGAAAAAGATCGTGAACAAAAAAGAATTGAACAGCTGCAGCAGCTGATCAAACCTTTCTTATTAAGACGAACAAAACAAGACGAAGAGGTCGCCCTGAACCTGCCTGAGAAACTAGAAGAAAAAGAATTCATCCCGTTATCGGCTGAACAGGCATCTTTATACGAACAGCTCGTCAAGGATACATTCGAACACATGGCTTCATTAACAGGTATGCAGCGGAAGGCCATCATCTTAAGTATGCTCGGCAGACTCAAACAGATTTGTGATCACCCTGCCCTCTATTTAAAAGAAAGCGGGACAGATGTGAAGCTGTTGAAACGTTCATTAAAAATGGATAAATTAGCAGAGCTGTTAAAAGCCATACATGATCAAGGAGAAAGTTGCCTCATCTTTACGCAATATATTGAAATGGGCAACATGATCAAACAACTTGCGGAAAAGATGTTTGGAGAACCCGTTCAATTTTTAAATGGCAGTTTATCAAAACTTGAGCGGGACAAAATGGTGGAACGCTTCCAGAAAAAAGAGTTCAACATCTTAATTCTTTCTCTAAAAGCAGGAGGAACAGGACTGAACTTAACCGCCGCCAATCATGTCATTCATTATGATAGATGGTGGAATCCTGCCGTGGAAAACCAAGCGACAGACCGTGCGTATCGTATCGGACAAAAACGATTTGTACACGTCCATAAAATGATCACAACCGGCACAATTGAGGAAAAAATTGATCGAATGCTCGAAACAAAACAAACATTAAATGATCAAATTATCCAAAGTGAAAGCTGGATTACAGAGCTATCGACGAACGAACTAGAAGATTTATTTACATTGAGTGCGGCCGCTCAATCATCTTAACCACAGCAAAAAGAGGACTTTTCTCAAGCTCGATGAAAAGTCCTCTTTTTTCATTTTCATATGAAAAAATGTTAAATTTGCAGCTTTTTCAAAGCAGATTTTACATTCATATACGTATTCAAATCACGGAAGTCTTCTCTCATTTCTCCCATTTTCATCGCAAGATTTGGTTTAATTCCTGTCACAATCAGTTCAGTGCCAGTCATTAAAATCAAATCGTTCAACTTAAAGATGGCATCCGCCACAAATGAATCGACCTCTAATAAACCGGACAGATCCACAATAAAATAATCGTCCTTGGATTGAGAGATATAGGTGGAGACCGTTGAAATGATTTTATTAAATCTTGGCGCTGTTAACGTACCAATGATCGGTAACACAGAGATACCATCCTTCACCGGAACAATCGGTACAGAAATATTCAACACTTCATCAATTGATTGCTCAAGAAGCTCCTGCTGTTCCTTCTCCTTCGTGACATCCTTTTGCAGACCAACGAAATAAAGACGTTTCCCTTCATTTTCGTCTATCCAAAGAGGAGCCACACTTAACTCGTTCCAAAACATTTGTCCAGATTTTTTATAATTTTTCAGCTGAACAGTGACAGCCTCTTTGTTTTCAATGGCTGCCCTCATTTGTTTTAACACGATTTGCTCAGTTTCATCCCCTTGAAGGAAACGGCAATTCTTCCCTAATACTTCGGTTTCTTGATAGCCTGTCATATCTAAAAAGCCCTTGTTCACATATATTAAAGGATTATCAGGTAAAGACGGGTCCGTTACCGTCAGGCCAACCTGAGTATAGTCTAAGGCTTCCTTGATTAAATGCAGATTTTCGGACTTATAAGATTCCAGCGCCATTCGTGTACTCTCCTTCATTTCCTTACAAGCGGGTTATACTCATAATGAAATTATATGATGTTCCACACCAGGTGTAAATAGAAGTAGTTCTGATTTCTCTTTTGTAGAATGCGCTTCATCCTATTAGAATTATTCAAAACACCCAATTTGTCTATTTCAGCAGATGTTGAATCATATGCGCCACACCATGTTCATCATTTGTTAACGTGACATGGTCGGCTAGTTCTTTTATATCCTGTCTCGCATTCCCCATTGCAACACCAATACCAGCTACCCGAATCATGGATTCGTCATTTAAACTGTCTCCTACAGCCGCTGTTTGGCTTAGAGGAATACAGAGCTTTTCCGCCAGCCTTGTCAATGCCTGCCCTTTTGACGCATCCTTTGAACCAATTTCAAAGTTATGATCAGCCGAACTGACCAATGTTAATTCTGAATCATGTCCAAACGTATCCCACCCGGCTTTCAATCTGTCTTGGAAGAACGAAAAGCCTAAGATGTTGTAAAATGACAGCTTTTGATCCTCACGAAATAACTCTTTATATGTATCAATATAGGCAAAGCCCGACTGGCTGTATTGCACTTCAGCCGCTTGCTTCAGGACATTCGTATCCGTTTCTGGATTTGCACTCTTTAAGCGGTCCATTTCGATGGCAAGAAGCTCTCTGCCGCGGTTCGGTGTGTAAATGGCTTCATTCGTAAACACTTCATAGTAATAATCACGCTCCTCAAGCCATGATAAGATGTGTTTTGCTTTTTCTTCTTCTAGAACAGCCGAATGATATACCTGACCTTCTGGATCATGAATCACAGCTCCATTTGCACTGATGACCCACGTACTCATCCCAAGCTGGTCAAAAATAGATTTCACATCAAAATACGCTCTTCCTGTTGAAACGACAACCTCAATTCCGCTCGCGGCTGCTTCCTTTAATGCCTGCTCGTTTTCCTGACTGACTTTGTGTTCACTGTTCAATAAGGTTCCATCTAAATCCGTTGCGATTAATTGAATGTTTGTCATCGGTCTCTCCTTTTTTGACTTCATTTTCAACTGACATTCCGTTTGTTACATCCATCATCATTATGAAATGAGTATCCACTATTTGCAAGAGATGATCGGCTTATCAGTCAATAAAAGGGTACCCGGTCATGAACACATAACCGGGTACGTATAAGGGGAGACATAGGGGACACATGACCTTTACAAAAAAGCATCGGTTTCTATTACGCAGTGTAAATGTGCACAAGGCAGTGTCTATCAGCTTTAGCTAGAGGGGGGCTGTCAGATGCTAGACCTTTGCCTTTTGATTCAAAACTGACCTCCTTTCCTTTCAACTAGCCCTAGTCTACTAAGAATAAGCGCAGCAGACAAAACACGAAAATGGCAAAATAGCCCTTCAAATTCTCTATTTCCTCACTCATTTTTGTTTTTTACCGCTTGTGTATAAAACATCATCTTGTTTTGTTTGACGAAATACTTATTTTTCATAAATTGATAAAAAACATCTGAATGAATCCAATTACTAGCAGGCATGTGAATATAATCAGATCCGTCCCATGCAAACCAATAAAAACAAAGCCGCCCGTCATGAATCGACAATTGGAATTCAAAGCAGTCCATTTGATCGCCGGTGACGTATTGAAAAGTGAGAGACTCGCCTTCCTCCATATACACATCACAAAATGAGAGAATGTCTCCCCATGAATACACTCTCATATCGCGTTCCTTTTCCTTACCAATATGTATTTTTCGCAGTTGATAGGACGTCATAAAACATCTCCTTTCACTAATGTACTGCCTGTTCTGAGTAGGCAGCGGTTTCATTTATACAGATGTTGTATGCTATAATGATACATACGAATAATGAACGCTTGTGAGGTGATAAATATGAAAACCTTTAGGCTGATTGATTTAAAAATCGAACTTGATCCAAAACAAGATAAAATGTCCAGCATTCCCCTTCGAGACGGCTTAATCATTAATAAAGAAGACGGCGAAAATCACTGGATGATCGAGGCACTCCTTCCAAAGAAACATAGACAGGTGTTTGAGGTACTCTTTCAGCAGCATACAGAAGTGAAGATTCTCGTGACGATCACAAAAGAAAACAATCGCCCGGTTCATCTATCTGTCCAAGTCAAAAACATCGTTGCCTTAGAAGAAAATATTTCTGTGCTACTCGATGGTAAAATGATCACAAATCGTTACAGAACAGAAACCGAAGAAGTATTAAAGGACCTCGTCAAAGAGGGACTTTCAGGAGAAAAACTGCTGGATGCTTTTAAACAAAACACATAAAAAAAAGAGCGGGTTCAGCCGCTCTTTTTCTATTGCACATCTTTCGATTGGCTTTGATTTTTCAATAGATCTCTAATTTCCGTTAGCAGCACTTCCGTTTGATCTGGTGTTTCCACAACTTCTTCTTCCTCTACCTTTTCTCGTTTTAATTTATTTAAATAACGAATAAAGATAAAAATAGAAAACGAGATAATTAAGAAATCGACCACTGTTTGAATGAAGTTTCCATACAAAATTTGCGCAGAGCCGATTTTAATGGACAACCCGCTAAAATCATGTCCACCAATTATAATCCCGACAAGCGGCATGATCAAATCATTCACAAGAGAAGTGACAATTTTGCCAAATGCTCCCCCAATGATGACACCGACAGCGAGGTCAATGACATTTCCCTTGACTGCGAACTCTCTAAACTCTTTCAGCATCCTTATCACCTTCATCTTTTTTGTCTAATATGACGTTTTTTTGTCAAAAATGCAAGTCCTTATCCGTTTCGACTGAACTTCCCCATTAAAAAAAGCGGTTCATGCAAGATGAACCGCTGGATCAATCACGATACTTTAGGACCGATAGAAAATGTAAGTTCTGCTTCACATGCCACTTCGCCATCCACCGTTGCTACCGCTTTTCCTTTGGCAACTGGACCGCGAAGACGCGTCACTTCAACCTCTAAACGAAGCTGATCGCCAGGCTTGACCTGTCTTTTGAATCGGCAGCTGTCAATCCCTGCAAATAGACCAATTTTCCCTTTGTTTTCTTCTTTGCCTAACATAATCACCCCAAAAACCTGTGCAAGCGCTTCTACAATCAGCACACCCGGCATGACTGGGTATCCTGGGAAATGGCCGTTAAAAAATTCTTCATTCACTGTCACATTTTTAATTCCGACCGCTCTTTTCTCACCATCAACCTCTAAAATACGGTCGACCAATAAGAATGGATAACGATGTGGTATCATTTCTTGAATTTGCTGAGCATCAAGCATGTCTTGATCTCTCCTTCTTTTCTATATCGCTGATCTTCATTTGATTCCTCTAGAAGTATATTATGAATGCGGTCATTTTTCAATGTCCAGTCAATAAATATGGTAAAAAGTAACATCTACCATTACCAATTGTCATGAAATATAATCCACACTACACTCATCGTTTTTTCACAAATATGGTAATATATATTACATCATTGATTGAATAAGAGGGTAAAAATGAATTTTATGAGCGATAAATCCATTAAAAAACTTCTCCATTCGTGGTATACAATGCTGAAGCATCGACATTTTTCGAAGGCTGAAGAGATGAAAACGACCTTACTCAAATATAAACGCAGATTATCGAAAAAACAGGAGCTCTATTTACATTATCAGCTTATGCTTTTTCGCCATCAGCTCTGGATGAATCAGAATGAGGACTTAGAAAAACTCAAACATGAACTGATGCAGCACAAGGATCAAATGAACGAAGAACTGCAATATTACTTCTACTTCTTTCTCGGACTATACGAATCTTTAAAAAGTGATCAACATGATGCCATTCACTATCTTGAAAAGGCAGAGGAAAAACTGCCATTACTAAACGATGAGCTGGAAGAAGCAGAGTTTCATTTTCGTACAAGTGGTGTTTATTACAACAACCGCTATTCGTTGTTATCCATTCGTCATGTTCAAACAGCCATGGATATCTTTGCAAAGCACGGAGATGTCCATAGCATTTATCGGTGCAAGATTGTGCTCGCACTTAACTTTAGCGACCAAAAAAAATATGAGGAAGCTGAAGCTATTTTTAATGAGATTATCGAATACGTGAAAATGATTGACGATCAGGAACTGCTCGGCATTGTTTATTATGACGCTGGTTTTATTCAATCGAGACAAAACCGTCATAAAGAAGCACTTGAATACTTTAAAAAAGCGCTTCGTCTCCCAGCATACCGAAAGTCGGCACACTCCTACGTATCGTGTCTCTACGAAACAGTGCGCTCCTGCTTTAAAGAAAATTTAACCGATGAAGGAATGAGGTATATTCAAAAGGGGCTAAAAGAAGCGGTTGATTCCCAGTTTGATCTATTAAGAATCAAGTTCCAAATCTTATTCCTTCTTTACAGCCAAACACCTAAGGCAGATGAGCAAATTGCCAATCTCGTCACATGTCTTGAACGAAAAGAAGCCTGGGTTGATCTTGAGGATTTGCTTGCAGATGTCTCAGATTTTTATAAAAAAAAGGGCGACTTTGAGCGAGCCGCCTTCTTTATCATGAGAGGCTGATATCAGCCTGCTCATTATCTAATCGTATTGATTAACCCTAGCATCTGATCGCCCATCGTAATGGTTCTTGAGTTCATCTGATACGAGCGCTGTGTTGTCATGAGGTCTGTTAATTCTTTAGACATGTCCACATTCGAGGTTTCAAGCGCACCTTGCTGAAGCTGAATCGCTTGGCGGTTTGCCCCATTCAGTGCCGTTAATGCGCCTTGATAGTTGCCGTCTACTGAGAACAAATTATCTCCTTCAGAGATGAGCGCTGAAGAATTATTCACTTGTACAACTCCAAGATTCACCTGCTGATTCGGTTGATTATCTCGAGAAACTGCCGTAAGCCGTCCATTCTTATCGATAGAAATATCGCGGAAATTCGCATTTAAGACGATCGCATTTCCGTTTTCATCAAGAATTGGATAGCCTTCGCTTGTCACAAGCTGGACCTGATTACGGTTGTTACCTGGCTGTAAATAAAGAGAGCCGTCTCTTGTATAACGGATATTACCGCCGGCATTGACCTGCAAATACTGCGATGGTGCACCAAATGCAACATCAAGATCACGGCCTGTTTCTTTAATAGAGCCTTGCAATGAGTTAATGGATGCATTGACCATTGTACCAGTTCCAAGCCTTAGCCCGGCAGGTGTTAAACGACTGTTTGCCACCTGCTCATTTTTTTCATCTACCTGATCAAACTGCTGCCTGACCAGCTCTGAGAAGCGGGTGTTTTTTGCGCGATAGCCTGTTGTTTCACTGTTGGCAATGTTATTACTGATGATATCAAGCTGCTTTTGCACCTCGTTCATCGACACTGCTGCATTGATCATCGTTCTAAGCATGAGAATCCTCCTTTCTCTTTCTTTTCTTCATTAGTACACTCTTCCAATTTCATTCACAGCTTTTTCTAAGCTTTTATCATACGCCTGAACCACTTTTTGGTTTGTTTCGAATGCTCGATAGGCTGTAGTCATTTCAGTATACGATTTCGTCACATCAACGTTCGACAGCTCTGATACACCTTGGCTTAACGTATAGGACACTTGACCGTTATTGACTGCACTTGGCAGAGGCTGGTTATCAGCTGTACGGTATAAATCATTTCCTTCACGCGCAAGGTTTCTTGTATCCATCGCAACACGTACATCAATTTGTCCGAGATTTTGTCCATTTTCACTCACAGTACCATCTGCATTCACTTTAAAATTCTCACTTTGAACTGTTATCGGCTGGCCCGCAACTGAGAGAAGGGGACGGCCATTGATGGTCAACTGATTTTGGTCGTTCAATGTAATGGAACTGCTTTTCGTATAACGAACGCCTTCTGGTGTATTCACAGCATAAAAAAGCGCTGACTTTTGATTTGTCTCCGGGTTGATGGGTACATTATTTTCTACTAATGCGATATCCGTTGTTTGATCCGTTGTTTTTAATGTTCCTTGGGTAAATTGAGGAATCAATTCCTGCATGTATGTCCCCGTATTAATGCCGCCAATCGCCGTTTGCTGCGGGATACTAAAGCTTTTGCCTGAAGATGTTTGGAAACGTCCCGATTCCATTCGGCTCAGCAGCATTTCGGGAAACGCCCGCATAGCTCCTTCATCCGCTTTATAACCTGGTGTATTCGCATTTGCGATATTATTTGAAAGCATTTCTGTCCGCCGCTCTTGAGCGATCATGGCAGATGTTGCGGTGTATAATCCTTTTAACACATGCTCACCTCATTCAAATTCTTTCACATGACCTAAAACCATCAGTACACAATCTTCTAAGAAATATATCGGCATATTTGCAGGCTTCTTTAATAAAAATCCCTCATTCTTTCTAAAAAGAATGAGGGAAATCATTAGCTGAGTTTACGCTTTGGCAGCTTGTCCATATTATCAAGCATCACGCCAGTACCTACTGCTACACAATCCATTGGATTTTCAGCAACGAAAACTGGTACTTTCAGCTCTTCTGCAAGCAATTGATCAAGCCCGTTTAGAAGCGCTCCGCCACCTGTAATGATGACGCCACGATCAATGATATCAGCTGATAATTCAGGCGGTGTTCTTTCAAGAACTTGTTTGGCTGCCTGAACAATCGCAGATACAGATTCACGTAAAGCTTCTTCTACTTCTTTGCTTGTGACGGTAATTGTTCTTGGTAATCCTGTCACCATGTCTCGTCCACGAATCGAAATCTCTTCGTGACGTGCGTCTGGGAATACCGTTGCAACTTGGATCTTAATGTCCTCTGCCGTGCGCTCACCAATCAACAGCTTGTACTCTTTTTTAATGTAGTTTAGAATTTCCAGATCAAATTTGTCTCCAGCCATTTTAATAGAAGAGGCGGTCACAATGTCACCCATAGAGATGACAGCGATATCTGTCGTTCCGCCTCCAATATCTACGACCATGTTTCCACTTGGCTGAAAAATATCCATACCAGCACCAATGGCTGCTACTTTTGGCTCTTCTTCAAGAAATACATGCTTACCACCGCTTTTTTCAGCAGCTTCTTTGATCGCCTTCTGCTCAACAGATGTAATGTTTGTCGGGCAGCAGATGAGCATACGCGGCTTTGAGAACAGCCCTTTCACATTTAATTTGTTAATAAAATGCTTGAGCATTGCTTCAGTTACTTCAAAATCAGCAATTACGCCATCTTTTAATGGACGAATCGCAACAATATTCCCAGGCGTACGTCCAACCATACGTCTCGCTTCTTCTCCAACAGCCAATACTTTTCCGCTGTTTTTGTCAAGAGCGACAACAGATGGTTCATTTAACACAATTCCTTTTCCTTTGACATGAATCAGTACATTGGCAGTACCTAGATCAATTCCAATATCCCTAGCAAACATCTATATATATCCTCCTTGATAATCTGTTTCCATAGCAAATACCACATTCTGCCCTAATTATATATTCTATCATAATTTGAAGAAAAAAAGATATTTCTTTACAAAAGTCTTTACAAAATTTGTGGTTAGAAACTACCGATAAGAGGAAGATATATATATCATGTTTATGAACAAAGAACTAAGCTTACTGTTTCACAGGCTCGCCTTCTAAAATTTCTTCTTTTTTATACTTTAACTTGGTGGCTTCTCCTCCTCGCAAGTGGCGGATTGATTTATGATAATCCAGTATCTCCTTCACTTCATTAGCCAGATCTGGATTAATTTCTGGCAGTCTTTCTGTTAAATCCTTGTGTACAGTACTTTTAGAGACTCCAAATTCTTTCGCAATTACACGAACGGTTTTCTTTGTCTCCACGATATACTTTCCTATCTTGATTGTTCGCTCTTTGATGTAATCGTGCACACCACTCGACCTCCCTAAAATGGATGTGAGAAGTGTGAAATGAGATCCGTATCAATATTATCTATTTTCAGAGGCGCTTGTTCGTCTTAATTTCTCATCCATTAGGTAGTAAATGCCAAACACGATCCCTCACCTCAAACACTCTCTTTGTCAGGTTTGTAACAGTGTATTAGCATTGCAGAGGGAATATGCTAAAAATGAAGTGGGACAAGGGATTTATCAGAAAAATGCAAAACAAAAAATCATTTCGAGTGGCGAACATTTCCCCTTTACAAGCAAAGGTGTAACACGTAAAATAGGAAAGGTGATTTTATTTACCTAGCTAAATATTTAATGAAGGTGAGCATATGGATACATTAAACAGACAGTGTTTACATCAAATACATCAAAGCGCCCGGCTGCTGTCTAAAAAGGCGAACGAAGCGCTTGCTGCTTATGACTTGTACATGTCCCAGTGGACTGTACTTTTTTGTTTGGATACATTCGGCCCGAAAACACAAAAAGACATTTGGACCTATTTGAACGTCGAAGCACCGACCATTACCCGAACCGTTACGCGCCTAGAAGCAAACGGCTGGGTGAAGCGTGTCCAAGGAACAGACAAACGTGAAAATCTCATCGTCATGACAGATGACGCAAAGGCCCGTTTTGAAGAAATCAAACAGACGATGGAACAATTTGAAGAAGAATGTCTTTCGGATTTTACCCGCGAAGAAAAACAACTCCTCCATACACTTTTACACAAATTATCAACTGAATAGGAAGTGACATACATCATGAACGAACGTATTTGGACAAAAGACTTTATCATGATTGTCCTGGTGAATTTATTTACCTTCACCTCTTTTTATGCCCTTTTGACATTGCTGCCCATTTACACAATGGATGAACTAAATGGAACAGAATCACAGGGCGGCCTCCTTGCGACGGTCTTTTTATTATCTGCCATTGTCACGAGGCCATTTTCTGGTGCCATGATTGAGAAATTCGGCAAAAAACGCATGGCGATCTTCTCTTCAACGGTCTTTGCCTTACTCACTTATTTATACATTCCGATTGATCAATTCCAAACGCTTCTGATCCTGCGTTTCGTACAGGGGATCTTTTTTAGCATTTTGACCACAGTAGCCAGTGCCATTGCGGCCGATATGATTCCGAAACATAAACGCGGGGAGGGTCTTGGATACTTTGTGATGTCAATGAACCTCGCCGTAGTTATCGGTCCGTTTATCGCACTGAATCAAGTAGGAAAAGTAGGTTTCCATTCTTTATTTCTTCTCTTTTCCATCATTGTCACCATCGGAGCGGCTTTTACGATGTTGATTAGACAACCAGAGCCTGCAAACGGCGGCAGCGTCATCTTTCGATTCACTTTTTCTCATCTGTTTGAAAAAGGCGCCTTAAAAACGGCGGCAGTTGGAATCATTATCTCTTTCTGTTACTCGCCGATCATTTCATTTATTTCAGTCTATGCCAACTCCCTTCATCTGATGGGGGCAAGCAGTTACTTCTTTATTGTTTTTGCAGCTGCGATGCTCGGTTCACGTCCATTTACAGGGCGACTGTTCGACCGAGTCGGACCTCACATTGTGATCTATCCATCTATCGCTCTTTTTGCAATTGGTTTATGGATGCTGACCGCTACACATTCAGCCACAATGCTTCTTCTATCAGGTGCTGTCATTGGTCTTGGCTACGGCTCTTTGGTACCATGTCTGCAAACCCTTGCGATTCAGCACTCACCAGCTCACCGTACAGGCTATGCAACCGCCACTTTCTTTACCCTGTATGATACCGGAATTGCTGCTGGCTCATTTGTATTCGGTCTCCTTGTCAGCTTCACAGATTTTTCAAATGTGTATCTCATTGCAGGCATTGTCGTTTTACTCAGTATGGGTGTTTTTTATTGGAGCGAACGAAAACCGCAAGAAGCAAAAACACAAAAGGTTTCCCTATCAGAATAGGATACTGTTTTAAACTTCACCGAAAACATGCTAAAATATAGGATGTTTCAAATGGACATACAGACCGTTTGAAAAATAGGTGGCGTTAAGCGAAAGTATAGGTGATGTTTTGAATTACGAATTGTTTAAAGTCATACACGGGATGGCTCATCATTCTGAGTTTTTAGATCAGACCATGATTTTCATTACAAAAAAGGCCCTTCTCGTGTATGCCCTTGTCTTATTGATTTGCTGGTTTTTAGGTAATCACACATTTAAGAAGCACGTCTTCTTTTCCGGTGTAACAGGCATCGTGGCACTTGTCGTCAATTTTGCCATTACGCTGTTTTATTATGAAGAGCGGCCGTTTGTGGCGCATAAAGTCGACACACTCATCCCGCACTCAGCAGACGCTTCCTTCCCAAGTGACCATACAACAGGCGCACTGGCTCTTTCATTAGCCATTAGATCCCGTAATAAAAAGCTCGGCAACATATTGCTCGTTTTTGGATTACTTACAGGGTTCTCCCGCATCTGGGTCGGCCACCATTATCCATTTGATGTTTTAGGCAGCTTAATCGTATCCATTGTGGTTGTCTTCATCATGAATAAATTATGGAAGTTCTTTGACTCTCCAATTGATCGCATCGTGACATTTTACGAGGCCATTTTGGGAAAAATATTCAGAAGGAAGCAAAAGGATCAAGGCTCTGACCTGTCCAACTCTTAAGCGGCTTGTGATAAAGTGATGAAGATGTCTCTTCTCCTTTATCCAGCCGCTTTTTTGATTGTTTGTCTTCCTCTGACCATACTTGAAAAGTAAAGACTGACACCAATACCGATCAGAGAAATCATGATCAATGTCCAGCCTAATTGTTCAAAATGAGAACCCGCAATTTCCTCACCAAACAGCATCCCAAGCACGGCAGATGACAAAATGGAACCAAGGTACCGGCATGTTTGAAAAAGTCCAGATGACGTGCCAATCATTTGCTGAGGGCTTGCTTTTAGCATCGCAGCTTGAAGCGCAACATTCCCAATGCCGTAACTCACTCCAAGCAATGAAAGGACCACTCCTTTTCCCCATAACGGCGCAGGAATAAAAAAGAAAGTCATGGCTGAAGCCCCGGCCAGCATCAGCACAGCACTTGCTAAAACAGGATGACGTTCATCCCCGCGATCCACCCACTTTCCAGTCAGCGGCGATACAATGATGCTCATTCCTGACATGCACAGCATAAAGAGACCCGTCATCTCCACACGCCAGCCCAATTCATCCTGAAAATAACTAGGCAAACCAAAAAAGAGACAATAGAAGAAAATATTCAAAATGATAAATTGCACATACACAAGTGACAGCCGCTTCTCTTTTCGAAACATCCGAATTTGAATGAAAGGTTCATCCACCTTGTGTTCCCACCAAACAAAAGCACCTGCACTCAAGAGACAGAGAATGCCCTGTACATACTGAATACCATCAGCAAATGATAATAAAAATGAAAGCAGCGATACAATACAAGCTGTAAAAAGAAGCATCCCTGGCAAATCGAGCTTACGTACCATTTCTCCTATGCGAAGCTTTTTCTTCTTCTCCTTAGGAAATAAAGAAAGACCAAGGAAAAAACTGATCAATATAAATGGCAGATTCACTAAAAAGATCGCCGGCCAGCTGCCAATTGTCATTAAAAAACCGCCAAGCGTTGGCCCAAGCGCTGTCATCGCTGAAGCAAAGATGGACAATACCGCTAAAGCCGAAGCCTGTCTTTCCTTCACATGATCCCGAATGAGCCCGACGCCAGAAGGATAGATCGCGCTGCTTCCAATCGCCTGCAGCAGCCGAATCACAATCAGCACAGCAAATGTCGGGGCAAACGGGGCACAAATAGCTGAGACTGCCACTAGAGCTAGTCCAAATAAAAATAAGGTTCTCCTGCTCATCACATGATCTCCAATCCGTCCGCTCACTGGCTGCGTGACCGCACTGGCCAAATAAAAGGTTGAAATGAGCCAGGATACCGTCGTAAACGACAAACCGAATTCATGCTGAATTTGATGCAAGGCCAAAGAAATCATCGAGGAATTCAGTGGATTTAACATCGTTCCAAATGCGATAGCAGTTAAAAAAACTTTCCGGTTGTTTTTCCATTTGTTCATACACCGGCTCCTCCTTGTAAAATGGCATGTTATTGGCCTGTTCTTCCGTTATTATGAGATTCATTTCCCTTTTTTACCCTAAGCAATTCAAGTTCTCTCTCACAAAAGCATGTCATACATTCTAAAAAGGGTGTGTGCTGGAAAAACACATATAAAATTGAGAATAAAAGGTTCAAATGGTAAGATGCACACATATGAAAATGCCTACTTTCTCCTTATATGGAGAACGGCTGAAAAGGAGGAAAAGCCAATTCATAAAAAAAGACGGTTGTGGGTCCCAGCCCTTTTCTCAGTTGCAGTATTACTTCTGTCTTCGTGTGGTTCAAATGAAACGAATGGGAACGGAGATAAACGTAATTCTACAGCGAAAGGGTCACCGATTTTGGAGGATGGAAAGTTTATTTTTGCAGCATCAGGTGAATTTCACCCATTCAGTTACATGGATGGAAACCAGATGTCAGGCTTTGATATTGATGTAGGCAATGCGATTAGTGACAAGCTCGGCCTCGAGCCTGTACAGAAAAAATATAAATTCGCAGGCATCGTCGAAGGCGTCAAATCAGGGAAATTTGATGCGGCAGTTGCAAGTCATACCATCAATGAGGAACGAAAAAAACACGTCCTTTTTTCTCAACCTTATTACTACTCCGGTCCGCAAATCTTCACACGACCTGGAGCAGACATTCAAAGTGCAGATGACTTAAAAGACAAAGAGATCGCTGTCTCTAAAGGCTCGTCCTATGCTGATATTGCGAAAGAACATAGCGGGAAAGAACCAAAATATTACGACAGTGATGTTGTCGCTTTAGAAGCACTAGCCAACGGTAAACACGATGCGGTCGTCACTGATTTCGCCACAGGTGCAGAAGCCATGAAGAAAAAACTAAAAATCGAAGCGCAAGAAAGACTCGGACAAAGCGAGCAAGCAATCGCTGTCTCTAAAGACAATAAAGGACTGATAGAAGAGATCAACGATGCGATTGATGCACTAAAAAAAGACGGAACATTAAGACAAATTAGCGAGAAGTATTTTGACGAAGATATTACCGTCAAACAAGATTAAAACCACGATTGTGCGCCCTTCTACTCTAGGCGCACTTTCTTCAAATGGAGATGATTTGTTTTGCCTACCCTATCACACTTTTTCCAAACGCTGATTGAGTCTAGAGGCGTTTTCTTAGAAGGGATGCTACTGACCTTACAACTGACTGTGATCAACATCCTCATCGGTATGTTCATCGGGCTTTTCTTTGCTTTAATGAAAATATCCCGTGTGGCGGTTTTCGGATATATCGCGAATGCTTATATCTTTCTTGTGCGCGGAACGCCACTCATTGTGCAAATTTTCATCTTATATTTTGGACTCACGGAATTAAATATATCTGACTTTTGGGCGGCCTCTATTGCCCTTGCCTTCCATAATGGTGCCTATATAGCAGAAATATTCAGAGGCGCTATCCAATCAATTGACCAAGGTCAAAAAGAGGCAGGACGTTCTCTTGGCATGGGACGCTTTTTAACCATGAGACGCATCATTCTCCCGCAAGCGATGCGGCGTGCCCTTCCCCCACTTGGCAATCAGTTTATTATCGGCTTAAAAGACTCATCTCTTGCCGCCTTTATCAGCGTCAATGAACTATTCAACGTAGCGACCACTCAAGGCTCCAACAGCTTTGACAATATGACCTATTTACTGGTTGTCGCTGTCTATTACTTAGTTCTTGTCCTGCTGTTAACATTCGCTGTGCAAACCTTTGAAAAGAAACTTTCAGTCAGTGATCATTAGGAGGAGAAGCATGACAGAATCGAAGGAAATCATTCGTGTTGAAAATCTCAATAAATACTTTGGGGAGCTGCATGTCTTAAAGGATATCAATCTTACTGTGTATGAAAATGATGTCGTCGTCTTAATTGGTGCAAGCGGCTCTGGGAAAAGCACCTTGCTCCGCTGTATGAATTTTTTAGAAATAAAAAATGACGGCCAGATCATCATTGATGGCAGTCCCGTTCATCCAAAACGAGATCAATTAAACGAAATGAGGCAGAAAATAGGCATGGTGTTTCAGCATTTTAATCTCTTCCCTCACAAAACCGTACTTGAAAACATTATTGAAGCACCTGTGATGGTGAAGAAAACAAAGAAGGCACAGGCCATCGCTGAAGCCAATATCCTGTTAGAAAAAGTCGGCCTTGCGGATAAAGCCAGCGTCTACCCCTCTAAGCTATCAGGCGGTCAGAAGCAGCGCGTTGCCATCGCACGAGCTCTCGCCATGAGGCCTGATGTCATGTTATTTGACGAGCCTACATCCGCCCTTGACCCAGAGCTTGTAGGCGAGGTGCTGCATACCATGAAAAGCCTCGCAAAAGAAGGCATGACAATGGTCATTGTCACACATGAAATGGGTTTTGCAAAAGAAGTAGCCGACCGAGTCGTCTATATGCACGAAGGTCGTATCATCGAAGAGGGCATCCCAGCAGAATTGTTCGATTCCCCTCGAGAGGAGCGAACCAAATTGTTTCTCAGCTCCATTTTATAGGTCAAATGCCCTTTATTTTTAGCGATCCACACACGTTTTTTCTCATTTTTTACGAACTTTTCTTCCATTTATATTGATAATGACTAAAAAACCATGTGAGATAAACTTACATGAATATGTTATATATGACTTTTCTCTCTATAATGAAGAATTAAGAAATCTTTTAATTCTGAATGATTCGGGGGAATGCAGCATGCAAATGGGTGATACAGTATTTATGTTCTTCTGCGCACTACTCGTGTGGTTAATGACACCGGGTTTAGCATTATTCTACGGAGGACTTGTGAGAAGTAAAAACGTGTTAAGTACGACCATGCACAGCTTAACATCACTAGCCATTGTCTCTATCGTCTGGATTGTGTTTGGCTATTCACTCGCCTTTGCGCCAGGCAATGCATGGATCGGAGGCTTTGACTGGGTTGGACTAAAAGGCGTTGGCTTCGAGCCTGGTTCATATAGCGATACCATTCCACATTCATTGTTTATGATGTTCCAAATGACCTTTGCCGTCTTAACCACAGCCATCATCTCAGGCGCCTTTGCTGAACGTATTCGTTACTCAGCAGTGGTCGTGTTTACACTCCTTTGGGTCACATTTGTATACGCCCCAGTCGCACACTGGGTTTGGGGCGGTGGTTGGATTGGAGAAATGGGTGCGCTTGACTTCGCTGGCGGAAACGTCGTTCACATTTCTTCCGGTGTTGCCGGTCTAGTCGTTGCGATTGTTCTCGGAAAGCGAAAAGAAGCGGCAAGTTCTTCCCCGCATAACTTAATTTACACACTTCTTGGCGGAGCTGTCATCTGGTTTGGCTGGTTTGGCTTTAACGTTGGAAGTGCCCTGACTTTAGACAGCGTCGCCATGTATGCCTTTATCAACACCAATACAGCAGCGGCCGCAGGAATCATCGGCTGGCTGTTAGTCGAGTGGATGATCAACAAAAAACCAACGATGCTAGGCGCCATCTCTGGAGCCATTGCTGGTCTTGTAGCCATTACACCTGCCGCAGGTTTTGTTACACCGTTTGCTTCTATTATAATAGGATTGATCGGCGGAATCGTTTGTTTCTGGGGAGTCTTCTCACTCAAAGCCAAATTCGGCTACGACGATGCACTGGATGCATTCGGACTTCATGGAATTGGTGGTACTTGGGGAGGAATTGCCACAGGTCTTTTCGCGACAACATCTGTCAATGACGGCGGAGCCAATGGCTTATTTTATGGAGATCCAAGCTTACTTTGGAAGCAAGTGGTCGCCATTGTTGCCACTTATGTCTTTGTTGCGGTCGTCACATACGTGATCATCAAAATCGTCAATATCTTCTTCAAGATTCGCGCAACTGAAGAAGAAGAATCAGTCGGTCTTGATTTAACGATGCACGGCGAAAAAGCATATCAAGATTAAAGAAGAAGGGGTGTCTCTATGAGTAAAATGTATAAAGTGGAGATTGTCACACGTCCAGCTAATTTTGAAACATTAAAGGTGGAGCTTGGAAAGATTGGTGTCACCTCTATTACCTTTTCAAATGTGCACGGCTGCGGCTTACAAAAGGGACATACAGAACTATACCGCGGCGTCAAAAAGGAAAGCAATGTATACGAGCGTTTAAAGATCGAAATCGTCCTAAGCAAAGTACCTGTCGAACAGGTTGTTGAAACAGCTCAAAAGGTACTTCGCACAGGCGAACCAGGGGATGGGAAAATTTTTATATATGAAATAGAAAATACGATTAACATTCGGACAGGTGAAGAAGGACCTGCCGCGTTATAGCACCCCCTCCGCCATTTGGCGGAGGTTTTTTGAAGACAGAAAAAAAACCTCTGCGTACGCATCTACACAGAGGATCTTACAAGACATTAAGATTGTTTGGTTTCTTCTGACTGACTGCTGTCTTTAGAGGAATCTGAAGACTTTTCCTGATCAGAGGATTTCCCCTTCTCATCAAACTTTTCTTCAGTTTTCTCTCCAGCCGGCTCTTTTGCCTTATCTTCAGCAGCAGGTTCCTTCGTTTTTTCATCAGCTTTTGGCTGAGCAGGTTCTTTTGCTTCTTCCGTCACTTCTTGAGCTGCTTTTTCAATAGTAGAAACAGGCTTATCAATGAAGTTAAGTGGATTGAGCGCTAAACCTTCCATACGAATTTCAAAGTGCACATGGTTGCCGCTTTCAGCACCATATAGATTCTTACCAGAAACACCGATGACATCATTCTGCTTCACTTCATCGCCTTCTTTTACACTTACTTGAGACAGCGATTGATAAACAGTTGACAATCCATCTTCATGTTCAATTTCAACGACATGACCGAGAACTGGATCTTTTTTCGCCTGAACGACAGTTCCACTAAGAGCAGCTGTGACATCAAACACTTTGCCATCTTTATCTGCAAGATCAATACCTTTGCTTAAGGTATAGGTGTTATTATAGTTTACAAGTGCTGCTTCTTTTTCTTTTTGATCAGCATCTGCTTCATAGAACTTTTTCACGACAGAAACATTATCAGAATTCTGGACCGGCATGGCAACATTTTCAATTGGCTTTCCAACTTCAACGGCATCATCACGCTGTTCTTGTCCTGTTTGATTTCCATCAGATAGTTGGTCTTTCACATCTTTTGATACAGCTTGATACCAAAGAACGGCTGTTAACACGACCGCTGCGCTGACCAAGTAAATAGCAGGGAATACCCAGCGCTTACGGAAAAATTGCTGAACTTTTGTGATTTTGGAAGTACGTTTCTTTTCTTCCTCTCTCATTTTTCATCACCTCAGCAACATTCTGAACACTTTTCAAAAAATATATACACACGAAATCATTTTTCTTTTTATTTTGCGCAATCACATCAATAATATGTATGATGAATGAAAAAAGGTGGAGGACTTTATTGTGAAAACTTTCAACCGCATTGCAACAGAAGATGACCTCAAAGCGATTGTCGATATTTACAATTCAACGATTGCTTCAAGAGAAGTTACAGCCGATACAGAACCTGTTACAGTTGAGGACCGCCGGCAATGGTTTTTAAATCATTCAGAGAAAAGACCTCTCTATGTGAAAACAGATGAAGCAGGCAATATCTACGGCTGGCTCAGCTTTGAAACGTTTTACGGCAGACCCGCATACAACGGAACCGTTGAAATGAGTATATACTTGAACCAAGACTATCGCGGAAAAGGTTTAGGCTCTCTTTTCTTACAAGAGGCCATCGAATTGGCGCCCTCATTAGGCATCCGAACATTACTTGCCTTTATTTTCGGCCACAACGAAGCCAGCATTCGATTATTTAAAAAACACGGCTTTGAGACATGGGGACACTTACCGCGCATCGCAGAAATGGACGGTAACAGGTACGATTTAGATATATTAGGAAAAGAATTATAAACGAGCGAAAATGATCGTTATTTCAGCTCTTCTTTTCAAGCGTGATGGAACGCCCTTGAAGTCTAGGAAGGACGAGTTACTAACGCAAAGCGAATTTGACATTCGTGAGCACCGAGCGCAGGACTGACAAAGAATGCGAGGGTTTGTCTACACGCTGGAGCGTCTCTTAAAGAAAGAGACGCTTTTTTATGAGGCTTGTAAGAGCTGTTCAAATTGTTTTGCATTCTTAAGCGATTTCCTTTGCAAAATGATTCCTTGTTCATCAATGAGAATCGCTTGCGGGACAACCGTTACCCCATACAGCTCCACCATTTGTGAAGAACGTATATATACGGCTTGTGCAGGCAGCAATTGTAGCAGCGAATCGTCATCCGCTTGTTCATCGCCATTTATAAAAATGACATGAACATCATCACGTGAAAATGAGTGCTGCATATCAGCTAAAATGCTTTTACACGTCATACAGGTAGAATTCATAAAGAACAGCATCACGCCTTTCCCATGTTGCAAGTATTCCTTTAACATCACCTTTTCGCCTTCATGCGTATAGCTTCGAAATAACGGCGCCGGCTCACCAACATCCGCTTCCTTCAATTCAATCCCATCAAAGGATTTTATTTTATTCATAAACCTTCCGATAAAACGGGCAAGCAGAAACACCACCGCCAGCTGAGCAATGACAATCAATAACACAATGATTAATAGAATATCCGTCATTTCATTTTATCTCCTTCTATCATTGATTCATTTTCAATATCGAATTGATTGATCCACTTTCGCTTGAACAGCATGATTTCTTGACTGAGCGCTATGATGAAACAGACAGCTGCTGCAATGAGAAAACAAATGATGTTTAAGTGCCATGGCATCGTATCTACATAAGGGTGTACATAAAATAACCCAACCACAAGAGCAAGCATCAACAGATTACGGATCACTATTCCCCAATGAAGGCGATCGTTTTCAAGAAGCCCTCCACAGCCGCATGAAATATCATGATGCCCTCTTAACAAATTGAACGTGACCGCTCCAGTATAGATACATAAAAGGGCTGTAAGCCCAAATGCAGGTACGACAGACATGTTCCATATGAACAAATGAACCGTACACACCAATTCAATCAACAAGAATAAATAAAACATAGGTCCTGCGAAAGAAGGCGGTAGCAGACGATAAGCCTTCATCTGCTGCACATGTGCTGTCTGCTTTCTTACTTTATCGAGCCATGCACCTGCAAAAATGATTCCTAGTAAATAGACACCTATGAAATAAAAGACACTCACCTTACACCATCTCCTTTTGTTGGAATAGTTGAGATTGTGCCTCGTAAAGCCTTTTGTACTCACCTTGTAACGCCATCAGTTCATCATGGTTCCCTTCTTCAATGAAAGCACCATCTTTCATGACGATGATACGGTCTGCTAAGCGGGCCGCTCCCATACGATGTGTAATAAACAAAACACCTTGATTCTGCGTGTGATCGAATAGCTTACGGATGAGTGAAATCTCCGACAATGGATCAAGAGCAGAAGTCGGTTCATCTAAAATGATAAAATCACTTTCTCTAAAAAAGGTTCTCGCCATCGCAAGCTTTTGCCATTGTCCGCCAGACAGTTCATGCCCTTCTTCAAAAAAACGACCAAGTTGCGCATCATATGTGTCTTCCATTTGATTAATTCTTTTCTCTATCCCTGCTTGCCGGGCAGCTGACATCAACCGCTCTTCATCATCTATATCATTGATACGACCAAACCCTATGTTTTCTTTCACAGTGAATTCGTACTTCATAAAATCTTGAAACAGAACTGCCATTCTATCGTGATATGTCTTTTTATTAATAGTCGAAATAGATTCACCATTGACTTTGTGCATATTCGGCTGATATGGATCGTATAATCCGGTTAAACATTTGATTAAAGTGGTTTTACCAGAACCGTTATCCCCTACTAATGCAAGGCGTTCACCTTTATTCATATGAAAGTATATACGCTCAATAGCAGGCTTTTTCATATTTGGATAAGTAAAAGAAAGATTTTCTAGTGTGATGGACTGGATATGATCAATTCTCCGAAGCGATGCTGCCTGTTCATGATGTTCTTCTTCCCTCTTTTGGAATGATCTCATTTCATCAACATAAAGGCTCGTCTCATATAAACTAGAACATTCCCTCGTTAAATCTTGAAAACCACTTTGAATGTTCTGTACAGCTTGCAGCACTGCGACAAATGTCCCGGCTGCTAATCTTTTTTGAAAAATAAGATAGACAATCAAAAGCCCACAGCACATATAGGCAAATGTCATGAGCAACCCGCCTGCCATCTCCCAGCGAACTTGCCGTTTCAGCAATTTATATTTCTCATCTGCACTTTTGACATAATGACCTTTCCACTTTTGAAGCAGATAATTCCCTATTCCATATAAACGTATTTCTTTTAGAGAATCTCGTTGCGCTACAAGATCGGACACATACATTTCTCGTCGATCATTAGCAGTTAACAGACGGTTTAAACGATAACGCGCACCTCCAAAGAAAAGCTCAATCCACAATACAGGTAAGGTAAACACGAACAAAATGGCCGCCAAGCCCCAGTGAATACCCACCATATAGATAAGAAGTGATACAACAGTAATCAACGCGCTCATGATTGTAAAAATACTTCTGACCATACTGAGAACATGCTGATGACTGTTCATCACACGTTGACTTTCATTATAAAAAGATGGGTGTTCAAACGTAATAAACGGGAGCCTTATCGCTTTTTGAAGCAATTCACCCTTCAAATGCAGACCAATCAAATTTGTCGCTCTCTGCTGACTAAGCTGAAGAATGAACTGAAGCCCATATCCTAAAATCACAATGACCATTTGCAGTCCAAATAACCACAAAACCTTTTGGATGTCACCTGAAGACGTCATAAATAAAATAATTTCATTAATCAATGTTTGAATAATCCAGACACTAGCCAAAGGCATAAAACCAACGATCACTTGAATCAACAAGGTTAAAAGAAGATATGAACGACTTTTTTTCCAAGTATAGGAGATTGCATATAAACAATGGTTTACTGTACTCATCAAACGCTCCACCTTACACCATTTAGTATAATTGACATATTTTTGATATTTGTATTATGATAGCTTTGCGCAACTTCACATTGAGAGGACGATATGCAATGAATTCAATCTTTCTTTTACAAATCGCTCTGATACTTTGCACCCTTTTATTCACTGTCGGAATCATCATCTATTTAAAACAGCAGATGCAGCTTATCATCTTACCGAACGAACATATTGGACAAAAACTTGCGCATCCGCTTCTCGAACAACCATCACCCATTCAAATGCATGATCTGCTGCAAACAAATAGCAAGCAGCAATTACTGATTTTCACTGACACAGCATGCCCGCACTGCATCCCATCACTTGAACAATTCCTAGAAACGAAAAAGCAGCGTAAATTAAACATCTCATTTAGTATCTTGTTGAAGAATGGACAAAAAGAAGATCAAGAATTATATCGTAATAACCAAACTAACATGCGAATAATCCCAGTGGGCGAACACATAATAGACGCATTTCAAATCCAAGAGTTTCCATATTACATCATGGTAGAAGATGATGAAACAATCTCATATGCAGCACCTTTTCCAGATGGTCTTTATTCAAGGCTGCCTGCAAACTAAAGATAAATGAGGCATGTGAAGAATATCAAACACGCCTCATTTTTTATTATTTTGGTGTTGGCTGAACATCCTTTTCTTTTTCCTCCGCAGCCATTTCACTAGCTTCGCTTGAAGCGGATACTTGTTCCTCAGCTTGTTCAAACTCACTGCGAGCTTCATTTGAAATGTCAACTTGATCACCATGCTGATTCACAGTAACGGACGAAGAAGACCCCTCTTTTTGAACCTCTTTCTCTAGTTCCTTTAATTTAGACACATGAAGCTCTAAATCTTTTCCTTGCTGAACCAAAGCCAGTTGTTGAAATAATGCCTTTCTCTCTTCTGGAGAGTGGTCACCTTGAACAATTTGCGCTGCTTGGGTTAAAAAAGAATTTGATGTTTGGCCCGCTTGACGGCTAACCGACGTCTGCATAGTAGCATTTGTTACGAATGAAATTGAAGATATGCTCAATGCGTTCACATCCTAATAAGTGAAATACTTAAATTTAGCAGCCACATTTAACGCGTTCTTGGCTAGTACAAATCTCACCTGTGTCACGATCCACATAGTAACGGAAAGTTCCAACGCCTTGAAGGAAACAAGTTGGTGCTGATTGACAAGAAGTCACCAATCTTTGCAAAATACATCGAGCAGCTGCAGGTTGAACATTGGTCATTTTGTTTAAAAAACGATCTAACATATAAATTCCACCTTCCAATTTTTATGGTATTACAACACAATAATAACCAATTAAAATACAACTAACAACATATTTTGATAATTTTACTAATTATTTTTAACTATTATTCTAATTTATGACATAATTTTAATTTAAAAAATCTAGTATTTATTACCTTTTTCTTATTCAGAAATAATTTATTTATCCATAAATAGATGAGTAAAGATAGAAAAAAAAGGCTATTGTTCAACATTCGCTCTTCCTAAAGTACTGCTGGGTCAAGTATGATAGAGAGTGAATACATAAAGGAGTGAACACAATTGCAACAAACTGAGAAAATCATTCAGTCTCTTCATTCAATAACAAAGTGGGGAAAGGTTGGCAGCATCTTTCTCTATATCTCGGCCGGGCTGTCTATCCTTATAGGATTTTGGTTAGTTCTTCCTGCTGCCGTTGGCGTTTTTCTCATTATGATGGGCGTTCATGTTCAAAAATCTGTGAGAGCAGCTGAACAATTGATTCAAGCGCCTGATACTTCTTACGAAGAACTATTAGAACAATATGCTAAAATGATGAAAATGCAGACACTGTTTGCCATTTCAAGTATTGCCGCAGTTATTCTCTCGTTCATCGCTATCATTTTGATGTTTATACTAGGTGGATTAGCCTTTCTCCAAGATTTTCCTAGTGATGTTCAACAGTACGATGATCATTATGAAGAAGAACTCGGTGACTTTTATTAATGAAGAGGGGTATCAATTCAATTTGATACTCCTTTTGTTTTGCAATTTGGCATTGATCATGATACTTAGCTTGACAATCAACCTTTATCATTTTAAAATACAAATCGTAACCATTACGAATTAAAGGAGGATCATATCACTTATGCGCGTGAAAATCACCTTAGCCTGTACTGAAACAGGTGACAGAAACTATATCACAACAAAAAATAAACGAACGAATCCAGACCGATTGGAGTTAAAAAAATATTCTCCACGATTAAAGAAATATACACTTCATAGAGAAACAAAATGATTTTTCACAATTTAAATCGTAATAATTACTTTTTAAGTGAGGGGGAAAACAAAATGATCGTTTTCAAAAAGGACAAAAACCAATGAATAAGAGAATACCTGTCACAGTATTAAGCGGCTTTTTAGGAGCTGGAAAAACAACGATATTAAATCATGTTCTTCAGAACCGTAAAGGGCTAAAAGTAGCTGTTATTGTAAATGACATGAGCGAAATTAATATTGATGCGGAATTAGTCAAGCAAGGCGGCGAGCTCTCTCGATCAGATGAAAAACTTGTTGAACTCTCTAATGGGTGTATTTGCTGCACATTGAGAGAGGATTTATTAATTGAGGTAGAGCGTCTTTGTAAAGCTGGTAATATAGACTATATTGTCATTGAGTCTACAGGTATTAGTGAACCAATCCCTGTCGCTCAAACTTTCTCTTACATTGATGAAGAAATGGGCATAGATTTGACACGCTTTTGCAGGCTAGACACGATGGTAACAGTGGTAGATGCAAACCGTTTCTGGACTGATTTCCAATCAGGAGAAAGTTTATTGGATCGCAAGGAAGCTGTTTCCGATGATGATGAACGAGAAATTTCCGATTTACTTATTGATCAGATTGAATTTTGTAACGTGCTGATTATCAATAAATGTGATCTTGTATCAGTAGCAGAACTAGATCGACTGGAGCATGTACTGACCACACTTCAACCAGAAGCAACTATTATTAGAACCTCAAAAGGTAATATACAGCCAAGTGACATTTTGAATACTGGTTTATTCGATTTTGAAAAATCAAGTGCTTCTGCAGGATGGATAAAAGAAATCAATGCTGGACATTCTCAGCACACGCCCGAAACAGAAGAATACCGAATCTCATCATTTGTTTATGAAAGAAGGCTCCCTTTCCATACTGGCAGGCTGAATACATGGTTAGATCATATGCCGGAGCAGATCGTTCGTGCTAAAGGATTTGCATGGCTAGCTACGCACCATGATTTAACCATTTTAATTTCACAAGCCGGGAAATCCGTTGCGATTGAACCCATTGCATACTGGATTGCTGCCTTGCCGGAGCAAGAAAGAGCACGCGTTTTAAATCAGGAACCAGAAATTCTAGATGAGTGGGACGCAGAGTTTGGTGATCGACATACAAAACTTGTTTTTATCGGTGTAGATTTACCTAAAGCAGATATGATTCGTACACTAGATCAATGCCTACTTACACCTGAAGAATTTGATCAAGACTGGACAACGTTTGAAGACCCCTTTCAATGGAAAATACACAATTAAACCAGGAGGGTTTTAAGTGGCAAAGAAATCAAAAATAGCAAAAGAAAAAAAACGGCAGCAGCTTGTTTTGAAATATGCAGAATTAAGAAAAGAGTTGAAAGAAAAAGGTGACTATGAAGCTTTGCAGAAATTACCTAGAGACTCTTCCCCCACTCGCTTAAAAAATCGCTGTGAATTAACGGGCCGTCCTAGAGGTTACTTGAGAAAATTTAAAATGTCTCGAATTGCTTTTCGTGAGCTTGCCCATAAAGGACAGATCCCCGGAGTGAAAAAATCAAGTTGGTAAAGATTGATTCGATCTTATCATAGTTCCTGTCAAAGTAAAGCAGCACAAAATGAATAAAAACCTCTTTTCCAACCTTACCTCTGCATTTTCGAGGTGAAAAATTGCATTTTAAAAAACAGCAGAATCTCTGCTGTTTTTTTATGCTGATGGACTTATAAGATAACTTGTCCTGTTTTTTAAAATGAGATTTCCAACAATGATTATGACATTTTCTCTGCTTTTCAAAAATCAATGTTCATGATACTTTGTTGTCACTACCCACCGATGTAGGACATCTCAACTTTTTTCTGATCTTTCTTCTGTTCTCTCTCAGCTGAATATTGATCATGTCTGTTTGACCATAATTCCTTCAATGTGTTCACTAGATATTGATCATCTTCTGTCGTACGAATGATTCGTCTCAGATCAAAACCAGATGACGCAAAGAGACAGGTGAATAATTCGCCACGTGCAGATAGTCTAGCTCTATTACACGATCCACAAAAAGCATCTGAAACAGAAGAGATAATGCCAATCTCTCCTGAACCATCCTCATAAAAATAACGATTGGCTACTTCACCTTTATACCGAGGGGGTTTTGGTTTGATAGGATATTTTGAATGAATCAGCTCTATCATTTCTTTTTTCGTCAGCACATGCTTTAGGTTCCATTTATTCGTATTGCCAACATCCATAAATTCAATAAATCGTAGAATGTGTCCTTCTTTTTTAAAATAGGCTGCCATTGGTAAGATATCTTGATCATTCACACCTTTTTGGACAACCATATTGATCTTAATGGCAAGTCCAGCTTTTTTTGCAGCCTCAATTCCATCAAACACTTTTTGGATGGAAATTTGTCTTCCATTCATCTGCTTAAAACGGTCTGGATTTAAAGAATCTAAACTAATGGTGACTCTGTGAAGACCTGCTTTCTTTAGCTTATCAGCGTATAAAGGTAAAAGCGTTCCATTAGTCGTCATAGCGATGTCTTCAATACCTGGAATTTTTGCAAGCTTTTCGATCAAGATGGGCAAATCTTTACGCATTAAAGGCTCTCCGCCCGTAATACGTAATTTCACCACACCTAATTCCTTTGCAAAAAGGGTAGCAAGTCGTTCAATTTCTTCGAAGCTAAGCAGCTCTTCCTTATTCAAAAAAGGATAATCTGGTCCAAAGATTTCAGCAGGCATACAGTACGTACATCTAAAGTTACAGCGATCAGTTACCGATATTCTTAAATCGCGCAATGGTCGATGTCTTTTATCCAAAATACTGCCCATACTTTGCCTCCTATTCTGTAATACGCTGGTGATGAGTATAGATATTAAAAGATTCTCCTCTAACGAATCCAACTGTTGTTATATTTAATTCTTCTGCCATTTTCAGCGCTAGCTCAGTAGGAGCTGATTTTGATATCACAATCGATACTCCTAATTTTGCTGCCTTCAACAAAACTTCAGACGAAATGCGGCCGCTAAATACAAGGATTTTATCTCTCAGTGGGATTCGGTGAAGTAAACAATATCCATAGATTTTATCCAAAGCATTATGTCGTCCTATATCCGTTCTAGTAATGAATAGCTTTTCTGTGTCACACAGTCCCGCATTATGCACACCGCCAGTATGTTGAAATAATTGGCTTTCCTCTTGTAAACATTTCATTAAATGAATACAGGTTTCAGCAGGAATGTTGATTCGATCAATCGCTGTTTTTGCCGTTTTCACATCTTGAAGAAAATAAAAGTGCCTTCCCTTCCCACAGCAAGATCCAATCACTCGTTTGGTAAAGTCTGATGAATGAAAATGACTTGAGTGATGTAAATCAACATATGCAAAACCCATACTTTCATCTATTGTAAACCTTTTAATCTCTTTTTCAAATCGAATAACTCCTTCTGAGGCTAAAAAACCGATAACCAATTCTTTCAAATGATCTGGGGAACAAACGAGTGTTACAAACTCTTCGCCATTCACCAGCACAGTTAAAGGAAATTCTTCTACAACTTCATCTGTTCTGCAGGTAAATTGACCGTCGCGATATTGTTGAATGACTCGTTTCTTTTTAACAGAAGGATTCATGACTGATCTTCCTTTCAACACAAATTTAGTTATATGAACCAGTCAAATTGTGATATTATTTTAAAAAGTCATAAAAATGTAACATATTTCTATCTTATCAAACTTTTTGATTGCTTTATATGGGGGGAACACAATGAACAAATCAAAAAATCGTTGGCTCATCGCTACAAGTGCTGTGGGAATTCATTTATCTATTGGATCTGTTTATGCATGGAGTGTTTTTACGAATCCTTTACATCAAACCTTTCAGTGGTCATTAACAGAAATAAGCCTTACATTTAGCATTGCCATTTTATTTTTAGGCTTATCGGCTGCTTTCATGGGACATTTCGTTGAAAAGTATGGTCCAAGGGCATCGGGGCTCTTTTCAGCTATTTTCTTCGGTATTGGAATGACTGGATCAGGGTTTGCTGTCCACATGTCTTCATTACCTCTCCTCTACTTATTTTATGGTGTACTCGCTGGGATAGGATTAGGTGTAGGTTATATTGCTCCTGTATCAACATTAGTCAAATGGTTTCCGGATAGAAGAGGACTCGCAACCGGTTTAGCCATTATGGGTTTTGGTTTTGCTTCTCTTATTTGCAGTCCAATTATTCAATATCTCATTGAAAAAGTTGATATAGCAAATACCTTCTATATTCTTGGAATCTCTTATTTTATCATCATGGTCATCTCATCTCTTTATTTATCACCACCCACGCCCGATGACGTCAAACAATTTGACGTGTTGAAAACTAGTCGAAAAAAAATTCCTCAAGATTTATCACAGCTCACAGCAAATGAAGCGATCAAAACACGGCGCTTTTATTATTTGTGGCTTATGCTCTTTATCAATATCACGTGCGGAATTGCCATTATTTCAGTAGCGTCGCCGCTTGCTCAAGAAAGTGTTGGCTTCACCGCAGGCGCTGCAGCTACTCTTGTTGGTATTTTAGGTGCTTTTAATGGCCTGGGACGAATCGGCTGGGCTTCGTTCTCTGATTATATCGGGAGACCAAATACGTATACAATTTTCTTTAGTATTCAGCTCATTGCTTTTCCCTTACTTCCATACTTAAAAGAACCGCTCATCTTTTCAATTGTGATGGCGATCATTTATACATGCTATGGTGGAGGATTTGCCTCAATTCCAGCCTATATTGGAGATTTATTTGGTACGAAGCAGCTTGGTGCAATACACGGTTATATTCTCACCGCTTGGGCCGCTGCTGGTTTAGCAGGACCTTTATTTTCGTCCTTCATTCGAGATATAACAGGCAATTACACACAAAGCCTCATGGTGTTTTCCGGCTTATTTTTCATTGCTTTTATCATATCTCTTCTCATTCGGAGGGATATTAAACAACTTAGAGAATCAAATCTTACTGCCACTTCTTCTGTCACAGCCCGTCCGTAATTTGAATTTGACAGAATCACAATCTACAGGTAATTTTTAGATATGAAAACGCATTAAAAGGTAATCGGAGGGTGATGATATCATGGGGAAAACAAAACACAAGGGGCCTATTAAACTTAACAAAAAACCCTCACCAAAGCTATGGGCTTCTTTTGCTCCTATGGGGCTTGGAAAAGTAAAACCGAAACACATTCGAGATACGATGAAGGTGGCATGGGAGAACAAAGATAACCTCCCCTATGCATACCGTATTTTAACACAGGGCGTTTGTGACGGCTGTGCACTTGGTGTATCAGGTTTATACGATCAGACACTGGCAGGGCCTCATATATGTACCACAAGGCTTAATGTGCTTCGTCTTAACACAATGCCAGCTATTGACCCGAAATGGTTCGAAGATATTCATCAGCTAAAGCAAATGGACAGCACCGCACTTCGTAAACTTGGGCGTATTCCCTATCCATTGATTCGAAAAAAAGGTGATAATGCCTTTACACGTATTTCTTGGGATGATGCATTAGATCAGATTGCAGCTAAAATCAACTCAATTGATAAACAGCAGCTCGCTTTCTATTTAACCGCAAGAGGGATTACAAATGAAGTGTATTATACTGCGGCAAAGGTTGCACGATTTATAGGAACAAATCATATCGATAATGCTTCTCGCATTTGTCATTCACCTAGCAAAACCGCTCTTAAGCGCTCTCTTGGTATAGGTGCCTCCAGCTGTAATTACAGTGATTGGATTGGAACGGATGTATTGATTTTTTGGGGCTCTGTCGCAGCAAACAATCAGCCTGTTTCTACTAAATATATGTACGCCGCTAAAAAGAAAGGGACTAAAATTATTGTCATCAATCCATATAAAGAGCCTGCGATGGAAAAGTACTGGGTTCCCTCTATTCCAGAGAGTGCATTATTCGGCACAAAAATAGCTGATGATTTTTACCAAGTCAATATAGGCGGCGATATTGCATTTATGAATGGCGTCATCAAACATTGGTTTGACATGGAGGAGCATGCTCCTCATTCCGCTCTTGACCATGAATTTATTCAAGCACATACAACCGGCATACAGGATTTAAAGCAACATGTCGATCAGTTGAAATGGGAGGATCTAGAAGCATCATCAGGCTTATCTAAGGAAAGAATGAAGGAATTTGCTGTACTTCTTGCCAATGCCAATTCAGGTGTTTTTATTTGGAGTATGGGCCTCACCCAGCATCGTTTTGCAACTGATAATATATCACAAGTCGCAAATCTTGCCATGTTACGTGGATTTATTGGCAGAAAGCATTGTGGTGTCATGCCTATTCGCGGACATAGCGGCGTCCAAGGTTCAGGAGAAATGGGCGCCGATCCATTCGTGTTGCCAGGCAGTGATTTTGATGAAGAGAATATTGAAAGAATTGAGAAGATATGGGGATTCGACATTCCAAAATGGCATGGTGACACCATTGGTCAATCATTTGAGAAAATGACTCTTCCAAAAGAACACCCGCAAAAGCTCAAGATGTTGTTTACTAGCGGTGGAAACTTTTTAGAAACGATGCCAAATCCAGAAGCGATTGAAAAGGCATTATCTGAGCTTGAACTCCGTGTCCATCAAGATATTATTTTGAACACCTCTACACTCGTAGAAGCAGAAGAGACCGTGATTGTTCTGCCTGCTATGACACGATATGAACAGCCAGGCGGAGGTACATCAACTAGTACGGAGCGCATGGTGTATTTCAGCCCGGAAATTGAAGGACCTCGTATTGAAGAAGCCAGAGCTGAATGGGACATTTATATTGATCTTGCGAAAAGGGTTCGTCCAAAAGATGCCGAGCTGATTCATTTTGAGAATGCTGAAGCCATTCGTCGTGAGATCGCCATCGCAAATCGAAACTATGATGGCATACAGCATTTGCGTCATAAAGGGGACGTCTTTCAATGGGGAGGCGCTTGGCTTTGCGAAGATGGCGTGTGTCCAACACCGGATGGCAAAGGACACCTTCTGCCTGCCCAGCTGCCTCAATATCGGAAAACGGAGGGGCATTTCAACATCACGACAAGACGAGGTAAGCAATTCAACTCAATGATTTACAGTGAAAAGGATGCCTTTAATGGCGGAAAGCGGCATTCTATCTTGTTGAACGAGGAAGATGCAAAAGAGCTTTATATCAATGAAGGAGATCCAGTTGTCCTTTTTAATCAATATGGGTCCTATCAAGGAGTTGCTCAATTCGGAGATCTGAAACGTGGAAATATTGCTGTTTATTGGCCTGAAGGGAACGTTTTAATACCAAAAGGAGTTTATGAAAGCTATTCACAGATTCCAGAATATAATACCACTGCAATATTAGAAAAAGCCGAAACCTTTCATGCAAGAAAAGATCAGCACTACGTGGAGAAACGAATTGATGAATTAGAAACGACTTTAAATTAATCTTCAACTAAAAAAAACAGCTGGGGGTTTGTCTCCCCAGCTGCCTATTCACATCCTACTGGCCAAAAGAGCTAGCTTCTTTTTGAAGAATGTGATTCAATTCTTCTGCATTTGCTGCTGGTTGATATTGTCCACCGCCAGCTTTTGCAACAGATTTTAGACTTTTTGCTTCTTTTTGATTTACATCGAAGCCAATGATATTGACGATTGTATCAATACCTTCTTCATGTAATTGCTTTGCTGCTTGTGATGGGCTCCCGCCACAAGTTTCTTCACCATCACTGACAACATATACAATATTTTTTCCCTCAGCTTGGTGATCTTCAAAATCTTGTTTCGTATCAGTTAATGCTTTTGCAAGTGGTGTCCAGCCTGTTGGACCATACACATTCAGCGCTTGTTGAAAGGTTGATTCCTCATAGGTTCCAAACCTATAAACTGCTTCAGAACTTTCACAAGAAACGGCTTTTCCTGCATTTTTATTGGTTCCTTCATGACCAAAAACACGAAGCAGGACTTGCGTATCTTCTGATAAAAGACTTGCGAAGCTTTGAATCGAACGTTTTGCGATATCAATTTTCTTTTCGCCTTCAACCGATTGTGCCATACTGCCACTTAAATCAAGTAAAATCACCACATGAGCCGGCTCCTTTTTCGTTATAGCATGAGCAGGTGAAGAAAGAAGCAGGACAAGACTAGCTAAGATGGTTAATACAATATTTCTTTTCATCAATAAAAAACCTCCCTTTTTTCATTTGTACAGAAAAAGAGAAACGAAAGAATCAATCAATCGTTTCCCTTTTCTTCTGCAAGTTTATTCGTGTAGTTTTAATGATTCTGCTGTAAAGATAGAACCCATTTCTTTGCCAGTGCTTGCTTGGTAGTAAGAGCCTTTACCAGCTTTGGCTACTTCCTTCAATTGGCCTTCATAGCCATCGTTAAAGTCTAATCCGATTACATTGACCACAGTAGATCCTTTGGAGTTATGCAAATCTTTTGCTACTTTCACTGGATCTCCGCCACAAGTTTCTTCACCATCAGTAATTAAGTACACAATATGTTTTGTTCCATTATGAAGCTGCTTATCCGTTTGCTTTGCACTTTCAAGAGCACGTGCAATCGGTGTCCAGCCATTTGGTCCAAGACCGTTTAGAGAGTTTTCGAAGCTTTCCTTTTCATAAGGTTGAACACCGTAAACGCCTCTAATGACTTCACATGATTGAGCTTTACCTGAGTTTTTGTTGTTTCCTTCAGAACCAAACAAGCTCATACGGATTTTCGCGTTTTTCGGAAGTGATTGAGCAAATTTGAATACCTCTTGTTTTGCTAGATCAAATTTGCGCTCTCCTTCTACTTTTCTTGCCATGCTTCCACTGGCATCAAGTAAAATTGTCACTCTTACATCTTTCTTATGTTTTTTGGCTGCTGTTGCTTCTGCAAATACTGGTGAAGAGATTGACATTGATAATGTCAATACAGCTAAGGCTACGAGTGTAAATACTTTTTTCATCATGCTTTTCCTTCCTCCTTATGTATTTGATTGAAACATCTTAATCGTAAATTATTCTCACTTGGAATGGTATAGGACTCGATCCCTTTTTCTCTTTCATCAAAATCACTAAAATTCTGTCAGATGTCTAGATATTTTCACCTAACGCTTCCTTTTTCTCTTTGTTTTCTCTTTCTTTCGAGGGACTTTGTATCGGCCATCGGTTCTTGTCGGGACATAAATGTTTAAGATTTCCTGACCTGCGCCTTAAGTCACAATTTGACACATTCTGTTCAAACCTCTTTGAAAACAAAAAAAGATGCCCCATTTTGAGGCACCTTTTCCTTTATTTCTTAGCCATATATGTGTTGAGAAAGCGATCAGCTGATTCAATTTGAATTCCTTTATAATAATGTTTCACGATCTCATCTACTTTTTTGCCTGACTGGGCCATATAATGTGCACCATACTGACTCATTCCCACACCATGGCCATATCCTTTTGTCGTAATCACAATTTGCTGGCCTTTTCGTTCCAATGTAAAGTCCGCAGAATGCAGCCCTAGTGATTCACGAATATCTCTGCCTGTCAGTGTTTTCCCGTTTATGACTGCTTTGGCTACTTGATTTCCTGGTGTCCGTTCTACAATCTCTCCCACCTGATGATGCTGATTGAGGGTTACACCCAGTTTTTGCTGAAATTCACTAACTGTGATGGTTTGCTTGTTTTGAAATTTGGGTGATTTTTCGTCCCATTTGCTTGAAACACTTTTCAAATATGGGATTTCGTTTTTCCAATAGGCTTCTGCATTTTCAGTTTTCCCGTTACTTGTTGAAAAGAAAGAAGCATCAATTGGTTTTTCATCATAAGTCAGCACTTTCCCTTGTGTGCTGGCGACGGCTTCTGTGATCTTTTTTAATTTCCAATTGTACGCTTTCCCCCAAATTTTCTTCAGTTCCTGTTTATTTTTGTAGACCTGGAACATTTGTGTGTCATCTACAAGAGAGCCTTTTGGCGATTTTACGGTCTTGTCGATGATCATTTGTCTGACGATATACGTTCTAGCGGCGAGTGCCTGTGCTTTGAGTGCCTCGATTTCAAAATCAGCTGGCATTTCCGAAGCGACGACACCGATCACATACTCTTCTAAGGGGATGTTTTCTACCTGTTGATGCGCTGAACGATAGACTGGAATGGAGACGGGTGATTGCTTCAATTTGACTGAACCTTTCACTTCTTTTTTTGCTGATGGTTCTGCTGCTACGTGTTGGCTGGCTGTTGGTTTTCCTTGGAACGTCGGCAACACGAGTAAGGTTGGAATCATTAAAATGATGATGCATATTCCTGCGATTGTCCATATCATTGGTTTCATATTTGGCTGCCCCCATTTGTCATTGAATCTCTTTTATCCTATGGACAAGGACAAGCTAATATGACAGCTTCTTTCATTCATTGGACAAGTCTTTTGGTGATATGCTGGTGCTCTTCATCATTTGATTTTACTGTTCGTCTTTATGAATAAAATTTAAGATGATTGGATACACTAATGATAAGCTTTTAAAAATAAAACACTCTATGATTCTAAAAAAAAAATCAGCATGCCCAAATGGACACACTGATTTGTTTATTACGCGTTTAGATCTGACACAACTTGTTCTTGTGTCACATCTGCTGATTCATCATTTACTCTTTCAATGTCTGCACCGATTGCTGCAAGCTTTTGGTGGAAGTTCACATATCCACGGTCAATATGCTTCAATTCAGTGACGCGTGTATGACCTTCTGCCACTAATCCAGCAAGTACAAGTGCTGCTCCTGCTCTTAAATCAGTCGCTGAAACTTCAGCACCTTGAAGTTGAACCGGCCCATTGATAATCACAGAGCGACCCTCAATTTTAATATCGCCATTCATGCGGCGGAATTCTTCAGCGTGCATAAAACGATTTTCAAACACAGTTTCTGTGATCATGCTTGTTCCGTTCGCACGAAGCAATAGCGCCATCATCTGAGACTGCATATCCGTTGGGAACCCAGGATGCGGCATTGTTTTTAGATCGATTGGCTTGAGCTCAGATGGTCCAATGACTCTTAAACCTTCTTCTTCTTCAATGATCTGAATACCCATTTCTTCCATTTTTGCAATAAGTGAAGTCAGGTGTTCCGGAACTGCGCCTTTCACAAGGACATTTCCTTCTGTAATGGCTGCTGCCACCATGAAAGTACCCGCTTCAATTCGGTCAGGAATGATGGTGTGTTTTGCACCGTGAAGTGTTTCCACACCTTCAATTTTGATTGTACCAGTACCAGCCCCGCGAATCTTACCGCCCATGGCATTAATGTAGTTTGCCAAATCAACAATTTCAGGTTCTTTTGCTACGTTCTCTAAAATGGTTGTTCCTTCAGCTAATGCTGCTGCCATGATGATGTTTTCAGTTGCACCTACACTTGGGAAATCCAAATAAATTTTTGCACCTTTTAGACGGCCTTTTACTTCAGCCTCGATGAATCCATTACCTACTTGAATTTTAGCTCCCATTGCTTCGAAGCCTTTTAAATGCTGATCAATTGGTCTTGAACCAATTGCGCAGCCTCCAGGTAATGCAACCCTTGCATGACCTGTTCTAGCTAAAAGTGGTCCCATGACGAGCACAGATGCTCGCATTTTACGCACATACTCAAACGGAGCCTCAGTTTCTAGTGCATGAGATGCATCTACTGATACTTCGTTATTTTCAAAATGTACTTCTGCTCCTAAATGACGTAACACTTCATTGATTGTATATACATCGGAGAGCGTAGGTACATCACAAATTACGCTTTTTTCTGTACTTGCTAACAAAGATGCAGCGATAACTGGTAAAACGGCATTTTTTGCGCCTTCTACTTTAACTGTGCCGTTTAACTTTTGACCGCCGCGGACGATGATTTTTTCCAAGGTCTTCCCCTCCGCGTCCCAAATTCTCTATATTAATATTCAGTCGTTACGATTGGTGTGCCAACCGTAATCGTATGATTTTCGTTCATTTCCGAACTTCTGATGGCAATTTGAACATTCATTTTATCATTTGAAGTCATAATGAACTGTTCCCACTTCTCTGTGTAAGCGGAAAGCGACACAAAATTAGACTCAACGAGATACTCAACTGGTTTTGCTTGAAATTCATTTGCTATCATTTTAGCTTTTTTTTGCAAAACAAAATCCATCATACCATTTACATGACCATTAAGACAAGTAAAAATCACAATTTTTTCTTGTAATATGCTTTTTGCATGACGTACGAACTGATCATATGTATGCTCCCAGGTATTCAGTGGACGAGCACCTTTTTGCTCATATAATAAATACGACTTTTGATTGGATTTTGTGTCGGTCTTCACGAGTAAAATTTTCGAAAATGTATCATTTTTTTCATCTTTGTAAATACCTGTGACTTTGGTGACATGTTTCTCTTTTTTTTCGGTCCACTCATACTGTCGTAGTTCGTCTTTCAAACGTTTCACTTTATTTGAAAATTGTTTGGATGAAATATCTACATTTGTTTTGGCATGAAGGGTCCATCCATCCACTTCGATTTGCTGGTTTTTCAGACCTTCTGCTATTTGGGCGAGCGGAGACGTTTCTTCCGCACGCACACCTTGAATCATTAGAACAAAAAAAAGAATAAACGCAAATAATGGCCAACCCTTCAAATACTTTCTCATTTGTCATTCCCCCTTGCTACAAGTGTTGCCGCAAGGAGATAAATGCATACGTGGAAAAGTCATCAAAGACCATCCTTTTGACACTTCTTTTTACGTTCCCGCAGAAGGCTGCGATCAAACCTTTTTTGTTAAAACATATAAGGGATTTGTCTGGAGAAATTTAAATAATCAAGGAAGAAATTGCTGACTGCCGATGCAATGGCAATGGTGATTAGCATCATCAACAACCTTGCTTGAACGATTTTTCCTTTTTTAATCAGTGGATCGATATTCACGGCAAGCAATGCCCACCACGTAATGGCGATAAAAAATAAGTGGATCACAATACTGACAATTGCTTGTTGTCCTACGTCTTCCATACAGTTGAATCCTCCTTTTATTTATTTCTGTAAAGGAAAACTCCCTTTCATTATATCCGCTAAAATCGGAAAGATGAATCATTTGGAAAAAAGAGCTACATTTAGTGTAAATCCCCTCTTATTCTGATACGAAGGAGATGATATACTGCGTGTGGAAGGAGCTGAACAGATTGAAAGATTCTTTTCCTGACTTTGTTGATTTGTACGGAGAACAGGTTCCCTCATTTGATCATGAATGGGAGGCCATTGCTTTCTACTTTGATTATAGACAGACACAGCTAGAAGAATTAGCCCAATTGTGTCATTTTCATCACATTTCTTTAGATTATTCTGAGGACAGCCTGTATCAGTTAGAATCATTATACTTCGATGCGTTTACCCAGCAGCTTTTTGCTGAGTGGAAAATGCCAATTGATGCATTGGAAGCGATGATGAGTGTGTATATGGGAGAGGTTGTCATCAGGCATCATTCGGATGCTGACTGGGTGGTGCGGCCTTATATGGACTCTCCGCATCAATATACCCTCGGCTTGCGCCGAGACAATAAGACATGGCATAGTCCCGCATTTTGCGAGCACTTATATCTTGAAAAGCAAGCATCTCATCCTTATGTGTCGATGTATCAGTCTCTCATGTAACTCTTAAAAAAATCCTTCTTATCACAATGATAAGAAGGATTTTCTGTTTTATTTCCCTGCTACATTTAAACGGTTTAACGCCCGTTTTAATGCGAGTTCCGCCCGGCGTACATCACTTTCATTCGGGTGGTTCAAATGCTCTTCAGCACGCTGTTTTGCTGATTTAGCACGTTCTACATCAACTTTGTCTGATGTTTCAGCAGCTTGAGCAAGAATGGTTACTTTTTCAGGGCGAACTTCTACAAAGCCGCCGCTGACTGCAACCAATTCAGTTGATCCACTATGTTTTAAGCGAACTGCACCGATTTTTAGCGGAGCAACCATTGGAACGTGGCCAGCTAAAATACCAAGCTCACCGCTTTCTGCTCTTACACTGACCATTTCCACATCCGCTTCATACACTGGGCCGTCGGGAGTAACGATATTGACTTGAACGGTCTTCATGCTTTTACCCTCCTAAGGACCAGATTAGGCCTCTACACCCATCTCTTTGGCTTTTTCAACCACTTCTTCAATGCGGCCGACTAAGCGGAATGCATCTTCTGGAAGGTGATCGTATTTACCAGATAGGATTTCCTTGAAGCCTTTAACAGTTTCTTTCAATGGCACATAAGAACCTTTTTGGCCAGTGAACTGTTCTGCTACGTGGAAGTTTTGAGATAGGAAGAATTGAACACGACGAGCTCTGTGTACCACAAGCTTATCGTCCTCAGATAATTCATCCATACCTAAAATGGCAATGATATCTTGCAATTCTTTATATCGCTGTAATGTTTGCTGAACTTCACGCGCAATGGCATAATGCTCTTCGCCAACAATCTCAGGTGCAAGGGCACGAGATGTTGATGCAAGTGGATCTACCGCTGGGTAAATCCCCATTTCTGTCAGCTTACGCTCTAGGTTTGTCGTTGCATCAAGGTGAGCGAACGTTGTAGCTGGAGCTGGATCTGTATAGTCATCCGCAGGTACATAGATCGCTTGAATCGATGTAACCGATCCTACGTTTGTAGACGTGATACGCTCTTGGAGCTGACCCATTTCTGTTGCAAGGGTTGGCTGATAACCTACCGCTGAAGGCATACGTCCAAGAAGGGCTGATACTTCAGAACCTGCTTGTGTAAAACGATAGATGTTATCGATGAAGAACAATACGTCTTGACCTTGTTCATCACGGAAATGCTCTGCCATTGTCAAACCAGTTAGAGCTACACGCATACGTGCACCTGGTGGCTCGTTCATTTGGCCGAAGACCATCGCTGTTTTTTCGATAACGCCAGAATCTTTCATTTCGTAGTAAAGGTCATTTCCTTCACGTGTACGCTCTCCAACACCAGCAAATACAGAAATACCGCCGTGTTCTTGTGCGATGTTGTTGATCAATTCTTGAATCAGAACGGTTTTACCTACACCGGCTCCACCGAATAGACCGATCTTTCCACCCTTGATGTAAGGAGCAAGAAGGTCTACAACTTTGATACCTGTTTCAAGAATTTCAACTTCTGTAGAAAGTTGATCAAAAGAAGGCGCTTGTCTGTGGATTGGATCTCTTTGAGCTTCCACACCAAGTGGCTCATCTAAGTCAATGTTATCTCCCAGTACGTTGAATACACGTCCAAGTGTTACGTTACCAACTGGTACTGAAATTGGTTTTCCAAGGTCTACAGCTTCCATACCGCGCTTCACACCGTCTGTTGATGCCATTGCGATGGTTCTCACTGTATCATCACCTAAATGTAGTGCTACTTCTAAAGTTAAGTCGATATCAACTTCACTTTCGCTTTCCGCTTTATGCGAAACTTTGATCGCATTATAAATCTCAGGCAAGTGACCGTCTTCAAAACGAACGTCTACGACTGGTCCCATGATCTGACTGATGCGTCCTGTTTTCATTGCATTCCCTCCTGACAATTATTTCTATTCTAAGGCAGCTGCTCCGCCGACAATTTCTGTAATCTCTTGTGTAATCGCTGCTTGACGAGCACGGTTGTAAGAGAGTGTCAGGCTGTCGATCAATTCTTTTGCGTTGTCTGTTGCACTCTTCATTGCTGTCATTCTTGCAGCATGTTCACTTGCTTTGCTGTCAAGAAGCGCACCGAAAATCAAACTCTCTGCATATTGAGGAAGGAGAACTTCAAGAATTTCTTCTTCAGAAGGCTCAAACTCATAAGATGCGGAACGTTTATTTGGTGTCGCTGCGGCCGAAAGGTCCGTTAGCGGCAATAATTTTTTCTCTGTTACTTCTTGTGAAATGGCACTGACGAAATGGTTATAGAACATGTAAAGCTCATCAAACGCTTCATCAGAGAACATTTGCACTGTACTGCTTGCTAATTCTTTAATATCAGCAAACGCTACTTCGTCTCCAAGCCCTGTTACTTCAGAGATCACTGGAATACCGCGCTTTTTGAAGAAGTCGCGTCCGATTTTACCAATCACAATCACCGCATATTCATCAGCAGACTGATGACGAGATTGAATGGTTTGGTAAGCGGCACGCAAAACCGAGCTGTTAAAAGGTCCGGCAAGTCCTCGATCAGATGTAATGACGAGATACCCTGTTTTCTTAACAGGTCTTGAAAGAAGCATTGGGTGCTTAGCACTTGTTCCAGTTGCGATTGCCGCAACGACTTCTTGGATTTTCTCCATGTATGGAACAAAGGACTTCGCATTGTTTTCAGCACGATTCAGTTTCGCAGCTGATACCATTTGCATCGCTTTTGTGATCTGACTCGATTTTTTTGTTGACGTGATCCTTGACTTAATATCGCGTAATGAGGCCAAAGATTTCACCACCTTTTTTCAGGAATCCGTGTTCATTTACGTGAAAAGAGAGAAAAAGAGAATCTTTTTCTCTCGGAAAGATTACTAATTAGTTGCTTGGTGCAAACGTACGTTTAAAGCCTTCGATTGCTGTCTTCCACTCTTCATCAGCAGGCATGTTTCCTGTTTGAGAGATTGTGTCAAACAAGTCTTTATGGTTTTCTTCAATGTACATGAATAACTCAGCTTCAAAACGTTTGACATCAGCAACAGCTACATCGTCTAAGTATCCTCTTGTCAGTGCATAAAGAATCGCTACTTGTTTTTCAACTTTAAGCGGTTTGTTCAAGTCTTGTTTTAAGACTTCAACTGTTCTAGCACCACGGTTTAATTTGGCTTGAGTCGCTTGGTCTAGATCAGATCCAAACTGAGCGAATGCTTCAAGCTCACGATAAGAAGCAAGATCCAGACGAAGTGTACCTGCTACCTTTTTCATCGCTTTGATTTGTGCAGATCCACCTACACGAGATACAGACAATCCTGCGTTTACCGCTGGACGTACGCCTGAGAAGAAGAGGTCAGATTGTAAGAAGATCTGTCCATCTGTGATTGAGATAACGTTTGTTGGGATATATGCAGAGATATCACCAGCTTGCGTTTCTACGAAAGGCAATGCTGTGATAGAACCGCCACCCTTTTCATCACTAAGCTTCGCTGCACGCTCTAATAAACGAGAGTGAAGATAGAAAACATCACCAGGGAATGCTTCACGGCCTGGAGGACGACGAAGCAATAATGAAAGCTCACGGTAAGCTGCCGCTTGTTTAGAAAGGTCATCATACACAACAAGCACATGCTTGCCGTTATACATGAATTCCTCACCCATCGTTACACCTGCATAAGGAGCAAGGTAAAGAAGTGGAGCTGGCTGTGATGCAGAAGCTGTGACAACGATTGTGTAGTCAAGCGCACCATGCTTACGAAGTGTTTCAACAACACCACGAACAGTTGATTCTTTTTGTCCGATCGCTACATAGATACAGATCATGTCTTGATCTTTTTGGTTTAGGATCGTATCAATTGCAACAGATGTTTTACCTGTTTGACGGTCCCCAATGATCAATTCACGCTGTCCGCGTCCGATTGGAATCAAGGCATCAATCGCTTTAATTCCCGTTTGAAGCGGCTCATGTACCGATTTACGATCCATAACGCCTGGTGCTTCACTTTCGATTGGACGTGTTTTGCTTGTTAAAATTGGACCTAGTCCATCAACAGGCTGACCAAGTGGGTTCACAATACGTCCGATTAACTCTTCTCCTACTGGAACCTCCATGATACGACCTGTACGTTTTACATCGTCACCTTCACGGATATCTTTGTAAGGTCCTAAGATTACGATACCTACGTTAGACTCCTCAAGGTTTTGAGCCATACCCATTACACCGTTAGAGAACTCAACAAGCTCTCCTGCCATAATGTTGTCAAGGCCATGTACACGCGCGATACCGTCCCCTACTTGAATGACTGTACCGACATCTTTTACTTCAATTTCAGATTGATAGTTTTGGATTTGCTGCTTTATCAGCGCGCTAATCTCTTCAGCTTTGATACTCACTAAGGTTTCACCCCTTCTAACGATTTTCGCCTGCAAGCTGACGTTCAATGCGGGAAAGCTTTCCGCTGACACTGCCGTCATAAATGCGGTTTCCGATACGGATTTTCACTCCGCCTATTAGATCCTTGTCAATCACGTTTTCAACACGCAGTGATGTGACGCCGGCTTTTTTCGCAAATACTTCAGATAAAGATTGAATTTCAGCCCCGCTGAGCGGTTTAACTGAATACACGAGCGCATCGTCTATTTGTTTTGCACGGTTTGCAAGTTTCACAAACTCAGACGTCATTTCAGAGAAAATATTCGTGCGTCCGCGGTCAATCAGTAAATACATTGTGTGTAACACATGCGTTGAAACACCTTTGAAAGCTTCTGCAATTAGATGTTTCTTTTTGTCTGACGTAATCTTCGGATGAACAAGAAAGTTGTTCAGTTCTTGATCAGCCTTTAGAACTTTTTTGATCTCATTCAGCTCTTTTTCAGTTTCGTCTACTGCCGAAGAAGCAAGAACGATGTCAAAAAGAGCAGAAGCGTAACGCTTAGAGACAATAGTCACGCTCATCGGCTTTCGCCTGCCTCTTTAAGGTACTCTTGGATCAATTTCTCTTGTGCTTGCTCATCAAGTTCTTTTTCAATCACTTTAGAAGCAATTAACACAGATAGTGATGCAACCTGCTCACGCAGCGCAGCAACAGCTTGTTCTTTTTCTTTCACGATTTCAGTTCTAGCAGACTCTTTCAAGCGCTCTGACTCTTGACGTGCTGCTTGAATGATCTCTTCTTTTTGTTTCTCACCAATTTTTTTCGCGTTTTCGATGAGTGTATGTGATTCTTCGCGTGCTTCTTTCAATAAAACACGTTGTTCTTCAAGAAGCTTTTCAGCTTGGACATGTTTTTGTTCAGCACTTGAAATTTCATTTCCTATATAATCTTCACGCTGTTTCATAATCCCTAATAAAGGCTTAAGCGCAAATTTCTTTAAAAGTGCAAGCAGGATGAGCATAGCGATTAGCTGGAACAACATATCCCCGGCGTTAAAACTTAAGCCCCCTGCTCCTAAAACCACTGGTAACTGAGACATTTAGTACGGCAACTCCCTTCTTTAAATAATATGTTAAGAAACAAAACATAAAGGAATGGCGAAGTTTCGAACTAATCTGATCTTCGCCATTAAAATTCATATTAGAACGCTTCTCACATATTAACCAAAGAATGCCAAGAATGCGATAACGACAGCGATAATTGGAAGTGCCTCAACTAAAGCTACCCCGATGAACATAAGTGTTCTTAGTTCTCTACCAGCTTCTGGCTGACGAGCGATTCCTTCAACTGTTTTAGATACGATTAGACCGTTACCAATACCTGCTCCTAGTGCTCCTAAACCGATTGCAATTGCTGCTGCTATTAAATTCATTAAAAAGCTCCTCCTTTAAAATAACGTCCATTTTGGACTCTCAATTTTTTAGTGTTCGTCGCTGACTTTATGGGAGATATACACCATTGTCAGCATGGTGAAGATAAATGCCTGGATGGTTCCGACAAACAAACTGAATGCCTGCCATACAATCATCGGCACGATGGCACCTAATGTACCAACAATACCTAGTGCAATGTTTTGCGTGTAGAAATTGGTCGCAAGTCCTGCGAGCAAACCAAGAAGAATCTCTCCAGCGAAAATATTTCCGTAAAGACGCAAACCAAGTGTTAACGTGTTTGCAAATTCTTCAATGATTTTCAGCGGCACTAAATATGGGATCGGCTTGAAAAAGTCTTTTGTATATTCCTTGACTCCTTTTGCCTTGACACCATAGTAATGTGTCAATCCCATGACCATAATCGCTAGTGTCATTGTGATTGCAGGATCAGCAGTTGGTGATTTCCACCATAAGTTGTGATCGACCGTAATCGAGAATGGCAGTCCCAGCATGTTTGAAACGAATATGTACATGAGTAATGTAACGCCAAGCGCTAGAAATGGGGCTCCTGTTTTCATGTCCATCGAACTACCTATGATATTTCGAACAAAATCAACGATCCATTCCATGAAGTTCTGCGCCTTTGTCGGACGAATAGACAGAACACGAGTAGTCAGCACCGCTATGAGAAGAACGATGATACTAGCAATCGTAATCATGAGAACATTGGATAAGTTGAACGTTAACCCTAAAAATTCTGTCGTTTTTGAACTGTGACCCAAAGAGTATTCACCTCTCTTCCATAGTAGAACGTTTAAGTTGAATGAAGGAATCTATCATAATGACAGGATATATTGTCATTAATCCTATAACAACACCTGCCAGATGAACTTCATTAGGATAACGCCAAGCAATCGCTACTGCGAGAATCGCGTTGGCCCACCTGGCTGTACTTCCCATTGAACGAATGGATTTTCCTTTTTTAACTGCTCGATCAAAAGCGTGCATTCTCCGTATAAGTAGAAATAAATTAAAGAAAGCAAAAATTGTGCCGATAATGAAACCAAGAAAGAGTGGTTTATAACCAGGCATGGCATAGCCAAACACAAAAATTGCCAATAGATACAACATGTATTTACTCTGTCTGCGGAAAATCGCGTTTGGATCGTTCATTCATCTGACTCCCGATGAAAAATATTGTAAAAAAGGTGATAAATGGTGATGAAAACTGCGTAGAAGACGCTTATGATCAGCCGTCCTATTCGAAAAAAATCAATCACCCATCGGTCTAATTGGACAATCAGACTTGAAATCTTTAGATCTATGGGATGTTGCTTCATTCGCTGATACAAACCCTGATTATAAAAGGGTTCACAATGAGGATTAGTAGAGTGCTATAGGCTATGAAAACCTTACCATAATACCCTCGTTTAGCATACAATAGCGTCTATGATGTGTCAATCCGTTGAAAGTTAAAAAACTTTTCTATCATGATAGAGCACACAAAATGTTCACAATTTCATCAAACTTTAGGAGAACTGTGACATTCATTCAAAAAAACTGCTAATGTTCAGTATACATTGATTTTTCTAAGAACGATATCAAACGTTTGTCATATTTTTCAAAAAAACCCACATGCACGTTGGCATGTGGGCTTTTCATGAATCATTTTATTTTGTTCCATACATACGGTCACCAGCATCACCAAGACCTGGGATGATATAACCTTTTTCATTCAACTTCTCATCTAATGCTGCAATGTAGATATCAACATCTGGATGATGTTTTTGCATTTCTTCTACACCTTCTGGAGCTGCAATCAGACACATGAAGCGGATGTTTTTCGCACCGCGTTTTTTCAGACTGTTTAATGCTTCGACTGCTGATCCGCCAGTTGCAAGCATTGGGTCTACAACGATAAATTCACGCTCTTCCACATCAGATGGAAGCTTTACATAATATTCAACAGGCTTCAATGTCTTCGGATCACGGTACAAACCGACATGTCCCACTTTAGCAGCTGGAATGAGTTTCAAAATCCCGTCTACCATTCCAAGACCTGCTCTTAAGATCGGCACAACTCCGAGTTTTTTCCCTGAGATCACGTTTGATTTCGCTTTTTGTACAGGTGTTTCTACATCTACCTCTTCAAGCGGTAAGTCTCTTGTGATTTCGAATGCCATTAACGTTGCGACTTCATCCACTAGCTCTCTAAATTCTTTTGTTCCTGTATGAACGTCACGAATATATGTAAGTTTGTGCTGAATAAGCGGGTGATCAAATACATAAACCTTTGCCATTGCTTGCTACAACTCCTTTTCTTTCATCTTCCGGTGAACTTTGCACACTTCCTACAATTCTACATAAAAAGACATCATCTTTCAATATGATTCGCAAATCCTACAAAAAAAACCCACATGCCAAAAATAGGCAAATGGGTCTGCTTTTTAATAATCTAATTCTTTATATAGAGGGAAACGAGCCGTTAGATCAGATACGCGCTTTTTCGCCTCTTCTAATTTCGCTTCATCTTCATGATGTTTCAGAGCAAGCGCAATAATGGAACCGACTTCTTTCATCGCTTCTTGATCGAACCCGCGGCTTGTCACTGCTGCTGTACCTACACGTACACCACTTGTAACAAACGGCTTCTCTGGATCATAAGGAATCGCATTTTTGTTCACTGTGATACCAACTTCATCAAGAACGTTTTCTGCAATTTTCCCTGTAATCCCGAGAGAACGCAAGTCGATGAGAACAAGATGGTTATCTGTTCCACCAGATACAAGCTGAATGTCTTCAGATAAAAGTGTTTCAGCTAATTGTTTTGCGTTATCAATGACGTTTTGTGCATATGTTTTGAAATCTCCGTTCAATACTTCACCGAAAGAAACAGCTTTTGCAGAGATGACATGCATGAGTGGTCCGCCTTGAATACCAGGGAAGATCGATTTGTCGATCTTTTTGCCAAACTCTTCACGGCATAGGATCATTCCGCCGCGAGGTCCACGCAGTGTTTTGTGAGTCGTTGTTGTCACAAAATCTGCATAAGGAACTGGGTTTGGATGAAGACCTGCTGCTACAAGACCCGCAATGTGAGCCATATCGACCATAAAGTACGCGCCGACTTCATCAGCAATCTCACGGAACTTTTTGAAGTCAATTTGACGTGGGTATGCACTTGCACCCGCTACGATAAGCTTTGGCTTATGCTCACGTGCTTTTTCAAGTACATCTTGATAGTCGATATGCTGCGTTTCTTTATCTACACCATATTCTACAAAGTTGTACTGCACGCCACTAAAGTTAACAGGGCTTCCATGTGTTAAATGTCCGCCATGTGATAAGTTCATGCCTAGCACCGTATCGCCATGCTCAAGAATTGTAAAGTAAACGGCCATATTCGCTTGAGCACCTGAGTGAGGCTGTACGTTCACATACTCAGCGCCAAAAATTTCTTTTGCGCGGTCACGTGCGATATCTTCTACAACGTCTACATGTTCACAGCCGCCATAGTAGCGTTTACCAGGGTAGCCTTCAGCATATTTGTTTGTTAAAACAGAGCCCTGCGCTTCCATGACTGCTTCGCTTACGAAGTTTTCTGATGCAATTAATTCGATTTTGTCCTGCTGGCGTTTCCGCTCTAGTTGAATTGCTTTGAATACTTGTGCGTCTTGCTCAGGTAAATGTTTCATCAGCGAAATCCTCTCCAATCTATTTCCATTCGATGTTTTTCACCATCTCATTGTACATGGTTTTTGAGTGAAATGTAAAAGTTTTTTTTGAAAAACCGACTTCTTTTTTATGAAAATCCGAATATTCAAGTGCTAAAGCGTCTTCATTATTCAACATTATATTAGAAATATATCTGAGCTATGATCTTGTATAAACCGCTCGTTCTCCGCCAATCAGCTTTGGACGAGTCTTCGCAAACGTCACATGCGCTTGTCCTAATTGATGACGGCTGAGGCGGACAGGAACAGCTACCCGTTTTAGGTGCATGCCGATCAATGTATCGCCAATATCAATTCCCGCATGCGCTGCAATGGATTCAACCAGCACAGGGTGCTCCATTTGCTGATACGCATGCGCCGCCATAGAACCACCCGCCTTACGGACAGGTGTTGCAGTGACAATCTCTAGGTTAAGCCGGTAAGCCATCTCTTCTTCAACGACGAGGGCACGATTTAGATGCTCGCAGCATTGAAAGGCCAATTCAATTCCAGTCTCGCGTCTCAGCTGATCCAGCTCGTGATAGATGGCTTCAGCGATGTGCTCACTTCCCGCTGTACCAATGTGCTCGCCAGCCACTTCCGATGTACTGCAGCCAATCACTAAGATTTGGCCGGCTCGCAGTTCAACTGTTTGATGAAATTCTTTTAACATTTCAAGCCAATCTTGACCAATGTTCATGTTAAGCGCTCCTTATCGGTGCTTTTCTTCGTAATCAGCGATTTTACCAATCCGTACAGCATGGCGTCCTGCAGTAAATTCAGTCGTCAGCCAAATGCGGGCGATTTCTCTTGCCAATCCTGGGCCAATGACACGTTCTCCCATCGCAAGAACATTTGTATCATTATGTTCTCTGGTCGCCTTTGCGCTAAATGTATCATGTGCCAGCGCACAGCGGATGCCTTTCACTTTGTTTGCTGAAATGCTCATGCCAATGCCTGTCCCGCAAATTAAAATGCCGCGATCGACTTCTCCGTTCGCCACCATATTGGCTACGGGAAAAGCATAATCTGGGTAGTCTACAGAACCTGATCCACATTCACAACCCATATCAATGTATTCAATCTTTAATTCATCCATTAGTTGTTTGATTTCTTCACGAATATTCGTTCCGCCGTGATCGGATGCAATAGCTACTTTCATCGGGCAGTTCCTCCTAAGGGTGAGTTGATCTGTCATGTCTTACATTCATTCTTTATTTACAGTTATATTTTAACCTCTGCCTAGTCATTTGCAAACAAAAGCAGAAAAACCGTTTACACAACGGTTTTACAGGTTTGTCCATTTATGAGGATGTTTGATCCTTTTTAAGCTTTTCAGCCAACTGATACAACAGCCCTTCTAGTTCATCGCGTGTTTCTTGGTAAACGGAAAGACTTCCACCAAACGGGTCGGATATGTCACCTTCTGACCCTGTCGCAAATTCCTTTAAAGTAAAGACTTTGTCTTTCGTATGCGCATATTGCTCAACAATCAACTGTTTATGCTGAATCGTCATAGTAAAGACGTAATCGGCTTCGTTCAGAAGATCCTCAGTCAACTTAGACGATGAGTGATTAAGCGGAATGCTTTTCTCAAATAATGCTTCAATGGCTTGAGGAGAAGCCTTTCCTGCATCAGAGGCGAAGATGCCTGCTGATTTTACCGTCACATGCAATCCTTTTTCATCAGCGATTGAAGCAAAAAGGGCTTGTGCCATCGGACTTCTGCATGTATTTCCCGTACAAACAAATAAGATATTCATCTTTCGCCCTCCTTTTCTTCTATTATATAGCATTTCATTCTATATGTTATGTAAAGAGACTGGCTATAGCGGAAGTAATAATTTGATACCAAAGGCTAGTAAAATAAGACCGCCAAGTGCCCCGCTGTATGAACCAACCCATGACCGAACCTGTTTACCGAGCAATAATCCGAGCCATGTGAGCAGCATACTAAAAAAGCCGAATAAAAAAATGGTCATCCATACGCGTGAACCGTAAATCCCGAGGCTTAGACCGACAGAGAAACTATCTACACTCACACTTGTGGCAAAAAGAACGAGACCAGCCCCAACAGGTGCAATAAATGGTTTATCTTCTTTTCGGATAGAGGCAATGATCATTTGCAGCCCCAGCACCAAAAGCAGCGCCCCGCCAATATAAGTTGCAAGGAGGCCAAGCCAGCCAGATAATAGCTGACCTGTCAGCATACCAAAAAGCGGCATAAACATATGAAATAAACCAATGACTAGTCCAATATAGATGATCTGGCGGATCCTCAGCTGAATCATCCCCATGCCGAGCCCTACCGAAAAGGCATCCATCCCAAGTGCAAAAGCCATGATACTGAGTGTCAGCAATTCGCCAGCTAGTTCGTTCATGTAAATCCCCCTTGGACACGCATTCTCCTTTAACCTATGTTTGTCCAAGAGAGGTTAGAACTATTTGAGCGAAGAGAGGGTACGCCCTCCTGCCGCTTTTTGAAGACGGTTCATGATCGCAGAACCAACGCCCTGTTCTGAAAAAGTTTCTGAAATGATTAAGTCTACATCCGTTTCATCAAACTGTCTTAGCACACGATATAAGTTGGCAGCAACGGTTTCAGGCTTTTCTCTCCGTCCACAGCTAAAAACAACATCTGCCACAAACCATTCTTTCTTTTCTTCTGTCGTCAGCACACCAACTTTTAGCCCTTCAGCCTGGTACTTCTGAATGTGACGCTGCATTTCTTCATCACTTCCATGAAACATATACATTTGTGCTTCAGGTGCATAATGTGTGTATTTCATCCCTGGCGATACAGGCGCCTCATCCTTTTTCGTCAGCCCCGGATCGACGTTGACTGTTCCTACTACCTCTTCTAACGCTTCTTTTGTAATGCCACCCGGTCTTAAGATCACGGGAATCTCGTCTATACAGGATACAACCGTTGACTCAACACCAATACCCGTTGAACCGCCATCGACAATGCCAGCAATTCTCCCATCAAGATCACTCGCTACATGATCAGCTAGTGTCGGCGACGGTTTCCCTGAGCGATTGGCACTTGGAGCGGCAATTGGCAGGCCAGCTGCCCGGATGAGTTCGAGTGCAACGGGATGATCTGGCATTCTTACACCCACTGTGGATAAACCTGCTGTCACCTGCTTTGATAAAATGCCAGGCTTACATGGAAGCACAAGCGTTAAAGCACCGGGCCAAAAGGCATCCATCAGTGTTTTTACTTTTTCGTTTTCTATTTGTGCAAATTCATGGAGTTGCTGAACCTCCGCAATGTGTACAATCAAAGGATTATCACTTGGGCGCCCTTTCGCTTCATAAATTTTCTTAACTGCCTCGGTCTCTTTCGCATTTGCCCCTAGTCCATAAACCGTTTCTGTCGGAAAAGCGACCACTTCATTTTGCTGCAACAACAGGGCTGCTTGTTTAATTTGTGGATAGTATGTGGATAAATCCTTTTTTAAATCCACAGACCACCTTTTTGTATTTAACATCATACAAACTCCTTTTAAAAAAGATAAAACTGTTGATATATCTCGATTATCCTTTTGAAAGTATAAAAGATGATGCTAAATAAAACAAGCGTTGTCCACAATTTGTGGATAACGCTTGTTTAACAGTGGATAAGTATGTGTATAAGTCCGATTTTTTGTGATTAACCTCTCGATTTTTGCAGCACGACAGCCTGTTCTTTCCCCAATGACTCTTTTGCATGCGCAGATACCCACACACATTGCGGGATTTCCTCTAAAGGTGTAAAGCCCATGAGTGCTAAAAAATCATGCGAGGACGAATGGTTTGCTATGACATAAAAGGTATCCACACCTTGTTTTTCTCCCAGCGTTTGAACACTTTGGAACAAAGAAACAATGTGCCCCTGACCGAGCTTATCCGATATAACAAGCGAACGCAGCAATCCCTCTTGTTCACTAAGCTGTTCAAGCCCTAAGCAGCCTGCAAGCTGACCGTCCGCATCTTCCATCACAACAAATGTTGTGCGTTCTGCAATCGTCACCCCGCCTTTTGCTTGTCCTTTTTCAAGAAAAGCATTGATAGCCGGAACATCTTCTTCTGTTGCTATTCTTAATTGATAAAACATGCTTTCACCTCTTTTTGATCTCTTACTTCAACTCTATGAGGCAAAAACAGATTTAGACCTTTTTTAAGAGAAAAGACTAGAGACCCATTCGAACAAAAAGAACTTCACTTCACCAGTCTCCTCTTCCTCTTCTTTCACCACTTCATTGACAGACTCATTTGATTGCTGCGCTGAAACTTGGCCTTTATCTTCTCCTTCTGGTGATGCAATGGCTTCTCCGTTTGAAAAGTCGATAAAGCAGAGAGGCGGGAATAACACACACCACCAATTGGCTCCGTCCCCTTCTCCAAGCGTAATCAAAATGGCTTCATATTTTCCAGCAGGATAGACGAAGTTTCCATAAAGCTTTGTTGGAAATGAGGCTTTTTGAAAACTGACGGATACCGATTGGTCAATGTGCTGTTCCTTTAATTTTGCTTTGGCGATCCGATTGATGTCTGGAAGCTTTGAACGAATGACACGTCTGGCTTCTTCAATGGATGTGAGGTCTTTGACCCACTCCGTTATATTGGCATTGACCTCATCTCGAATGCTTCTTTTCACATCCTGGTCCGCCGACCGGTCACTATTGGCTAAAATGCGTAAACGAATCGCTTCATCTGGGATCACAACAGGCTGATTTGCAGAAGCAGCCGCTGTCTCCTCTTTTCCAAGGTTTGCAAAAGCACCACATAATAATAGAAACATATAAAGACAAATCATCATTTTACTTTTGAACATGATGTGTTCCCCCCACTTTTTCTCTTCGCTACAAACATTGTGTCCAGGAAACGCATCTCGTAAACAGCAAAAATGATTTTTTTAATAGATTATGAGCGAGAGCCATTAAATTTGATTCGTGAGATGAGCACGTTGAAAAGCCGTTCAACCTATGAACGGCTTTGGTGTGAGGATTGGTAATCAGAGGGATACAGTCTCCCATCCCAATCTCGGCTGATTTTTAAACCTGATTCTGTTTTGATGACAGTCATTTGCCCTTTCTTCTCGATTTCCTTTTTGACATTTCCTTTTTGATCAATAAATTGAATGGTCATTTCATAGTCAAATTCAATCCTGTCGTCGCTTTCATCTGAAGGTGTAAACGTAATGTTTTTCAGCTTAATTTGACAATCTTGATCCTTTGCTGCTTCTAATACACTCGGGAACATGCTGTCTTGTGTATATTCTTGATATTCATGATCAGTTAAATAAGACTTCAACTTCTCCTTCATGTCAGATAGGTCATCTGTTCGATTCACTGTGTATTGTGCTTTTTTATAACTTTCTCCAAATGCTGCTGCTTCTTTTTTAAAGCCCGTTTTGCCACAAGCACTCACAATCAATAGTACACTGACGATGACCAACACCATCGCATACCTTCTGTTCACACCATTCGCTCCTTCAAAACAAATTTATGTAAAAAATCATGATCAGAATGTTCATTCTTCTATATATACGTTCCTCTTTTACCATAAGTTTCATCTTTACATAATAAAATAGTCCGACTTTATTCAGCCGGACTTTCGTTTTGAATATGTGCGCAAACAGCTCGATCCTTTCCGTTAATGTCCTTGACGATGCGGACAACAGCTGAAGGGAATGCCTGCACGAGAAGTGCTTTGACATCTTGTGCTTGCGTGTGTCCAATTTCAAAGACAACTACTGCTTGCTTGTTGAGTACGTTGTGGAGATCACAAGCGAGACGCTTATAAAACCACAGACCGTCACGACCATCAGTCAGCGCATTGACAGGTTCATGCTTCGTGACAACCTCTGATAAACTGTCCATTTCCTCTGCCGCAATATAAGGAGGGTTGGAAATAAATAAATCGACTTTGATGCCTTGAGCCATGACAGGTTCAAGTAAATCTCCCTGTAAAAAATGGACGTCTGCACCAAGCGCTTCTTGATTCCGCTTTGCTACCGCAAGTGCTTCATGCGAAATATCAGTCGCTGTGACAGATAATGATTTTTTTTCAAGAGCTAACGTTATAGCGATTGCTCCGCTGCCTGTGCCAACATCAAGTGCTTTAAGCGGCTGATCATCTGGAAAAACGCGATTCACCATATTCAATGCCGCCAGCACAACTTCCTCCGTTTCAGGACGAGGAATGAGAACATGTTTGTTCACCTCAAATGGACGGCCATAAAAAAATTCAACACCCGTTAAATGCTGAACAGGCACTCCAAGCTTGTGCTGCGCTACGAACTCGCTGAATTGTTGATCTTGCACCTCTGGCAGTGGATCATGAAGGCGTGCAAGAAGTTCACTTCTGTTCCATCCAAGCACATGCATCAACAATAGCTCTGCTGCGTTTTGGTCTCTGCCCGCTTCCGTTAACAAAGAAGAAGCCCATTTAAGGGCTTCAAAGATCGTTCGCTCTTTATTTTGCATTTTGAAGTTTTCTTGCTTGGTCTTCCATAATTAATGCATCAATGACCTCGTCAAGTTTTCCTTCTAAAATTTGATCAAGCTTTTGAATCGTCAATCCAATGCGGTGGTCCGTTACACGGTTTTGCGGGAAATTGTACGTACGGATACGCTCTGAACGATCCCCTGTTCCAACAGCAGATTTACGTGTTTGATCATATTCAGCCTGTGCTTCACGCTGGAATTTATCATAAATTCTTGCACGTAACACTTTCATTGCTTTTTCTTTATTTTTAATTTGTGATTTTTCATCCTGACAGGAGACAACCACGCCTGTTGGCAAGTGAGTCAGCCGGACAGCAGACATAGTTGTGTTTACACTTTGTCCCCCAGGTCCGCTTGATGCAAATGTATCCACACGAATATCTTTTTCGTGGATATCAATTTCAACTTCCTCCGCCTCAGGCAATACAGCAACTGTAGCTGTTGATGTATGAATCCGGCCGCCTGATTCTGTTTCAGGAACACGCTGCACGCGGTGTGCGCCATTTTCAAACTTTAGCTTGGAGTATGCGCCTTTTCCGCTAATCATAAAGATGATCTCTTTATAACCGCCAGTGCCAGTAACACTCGCTTCCATGACTTCCGTTTTCCAGCCTTGCATTTCGGCATAACGGCTGTACATACGGTAAAGATTCCCTGCAAAAAGAGCAGCCTCTTCTCCACCCGCTGCACCACGAACCTCCACAATTACGTTCTTATCGTCATTTGGATCTTTCGGGATGAGCAAGATTTTCAGTTCGTCTTCTAAACGTTCCGTTTCCTCTGTGAGCTCTGAAATTTCTTCTTTGACCATGTCGCGCATGTCGGCATCCAGCTTATCTTCAAGCATGGCTTTCGCTTCATTCAGCTGATCGTATGCCGCACGATATTGTCTATATACCTCAACAGTTTCTTGAATATCGGATTGTTCCTTCGAATATTCACGAAGCTTCTTAGGGTCGTTCACCACTTCAGGATCACTTAAATATTCATTTAGCTTTTCATAGCGTTCTTCGATTGATTTTAAACGGTCTAACATGGTCTTCACCTCTGTTTTGTGCGTAACAGTCTAATTATAGTATAGCAGGGTATGACAGTCAAAAAAATTTCCAAAACAATTGTTTTTTGCAATTTTCCACTAGAAAACACGATCTTTGGCGATTGGTTACTTGTTTTGTCTAACGTGAAGGAACGGCTACTCCTGAAAGAGAATGGTACTTGTAACTGAAAAAGGGAGGGCATTTGATTTGAATACAAATGAGGTTGCAAAGGAAATTGGTGTATCTTCAAAAACAATTCAGCGTTGGGTGAAACAACTCAACATCCCTGTCGCCCGAAATGAACTTGGACATTACGAATTTCACGATGACATTGTGCAGCTGCTCAAAGAGGTCAAACGCCAAATGAATGAAGGTGTGATTCTTCATGACATTAGGCTGCCGATCCATGAAGAAACTGTTCAGCAGTTATCACCTGCTGTAGAAACTTCTGCCTCTGCACAGCGGATAGAAGCCTTAGAAGAACAAGTGAAGAAGCTCCTTCAGCAGCAATCACACGCCAGTCATATTGAAACACGTTTTCAAGAAATTGAACGGAAACTCGCTAAAAAAGCGGATGAAGGTGTCTCCTACCAGCTCCTCCAGCACCGAAAAGAAATTGAAGAATTAACGGCTACATTAGAGCGCCTCACAGCCACATTGACACAACCATCAAAAGGAGAAGCAGAAAAGGAAAAGGGACACCCTGAGATCAAAAAGAAGCGTGTGCTCTTCCCACTGTTTCATTCATTTCGTTAAGAAAGGCTGCCTCGATAGGCAGCCTTAGATTGTTGACAAAGGGCTAAAATGATCTTTATTTTAGCCCTTTGTCTTCTTTATTATACGGTAAGTGCAATAATGATCGGTAATGTAATAAGTGACATGATCGCACTGATCACAAATGCGGATGCAGTTTCCGCTTCTTGTTTCTCAAATCGTGTTGCGATCATCGCTGCAACTGCTGAACCTGGGAAGGCAACCAGCAATACAGCTTTTGTAATTTCATCAGCCGAAAGTCCCATAAGAATGGCGATCAAATACATAAGCAATGGTTGTACAGCTACTTTTAATAGGGCAATACTGAATGCTGGTAAGCTGAGTTTAATTTTTCGAATACCAACCGTTACACCGACTGCGAATAGCGCAACCCCTGAAGTTACACTACCAATTTCCTCTAACATTTCATGTCCGATTTCAGGAAGTTTAAATCCTAAAAGAACAAGGATGATACTTGCTAGCGGTGCAAGTGCAAGTGGTTCTGACAAACCATGCAAAATAGCTTTTGTTGTCATTTTCAAGAAGCTTTCGCCGTCTTTTGTTTTTCCTTTTGTTTTTTCACCGACGGTTGACACAATAATGGCAATTGGATCAAGCAATGCATTTACAACTATTCCGGTAATCGCAATCGGAATTGCGACTTCTTGAGCCCCAAATAAACTGCCTAAGACCGGAATCCCCATAAATGCAAAGGTCGGTTGAGCTGAGTTTAATGAGAAAACAGATGAATCTGTTAAATCGTATTTAAACGCAAATTTCGTCACAAGAAGGATAATAATATAAAAACCAACGATTCCTAAAATCAATGCAACGAAAAACGGAATTTGACTATAGAATTTATCTTTTGGTGTTGACAGAATGCTGGCGATAAAGTGCGCTGGTAAAGCATACTTTGTGACAAGTGTACTTACACCTTTTGCAGATTTAGCGTCATAGCTGCCGAAGTTCCCTGCGAACCAACCCAGCGCGATAACGAAAAAAATCGGTGCTAGGAGGATCAAAATATGTAAAAAGTCCATCTTACTATTCCTCCTTAAATCCTTAACATGTTTCTTTTTCATGCGGCATTGCTTAAATTACCCTAAACAACGCCGCATGACACATTTTATTATGCTCTTACAATTTTTTTATATTCAGGAATCCACATTGCGTCTTTCACAGCTTGTTCGATGTTGTCAGGCGTTTTTCTTGCCACTCCATCTTCAATCGCTGCTTTCGCTACTTCAATTGCCACTTGAATAGAAACTTCTTGCAATTTATCAATGCTTGGAAGTAGACCAGCGCCTGGTTTTTCATGATCAACCATTTCAGCAATCGCATTCGCTGAAGCGACGAACATGCCTTTTGTGATGATTTTTGATTCCGTTACGATAGAACCAAGACCAAGTCCTGGGAAAACGAACGCATTGTTTGATTGTCCGATTTCATGTTCGATGCCATTATACTCAACGTTATCAAATGGGCTGCCTGTTGCAACAAGTGCACGGCCGTCTGTCCATTTGAATAGATCCTCCGGCACTGCCTCAGCAAGTGGCGTTGGGTTAGACATTGGCATGATCACAGGACGCTCTGTATGAGCTGCCATTTCTTTAATGATTTCTTCAGTGAATGCGCCGCCTTGACCAGATGTACCGATTAGGATCGTCGGCTTCACCCTGCGAACGGTTTCTGCAAATGAAATTTGTCCTTTTTCATCACGTGCCCATCCGCTCACTTCATCAGAAGAACGAAGGTACGGCTTTTGGAAATCAAGCACTTCATCTTCAAATTGATCTGTTAACAATCCTCTGTAGTCTAATGTCCAAAATGCATTGTTTGCTTCTTCTTCAGAAAGACCTTCAAGTACCATTGTGTCACGCATTTGATCTGCGATTCCGATACCAGCTGAGCCAGCTCCGAAAATCACAACACGGTGATCTTTCAATTGAGTGCCAGTTTTCTTGACAGCTGCAAGAACTCCCGCTAAAGTAATGGCACCCGTACCTTGAATATCATCATTGAACGTTAAGATCTTGTCGTTGTATTTTTTCATGATGTTACGCGCATTTTTGTTTCCAAGGTCTTCCCAGTGAAGCAATGCTTTCGGGAAGAATTTAAGTGCTGTTTTTACATACGCATCAATGAACTCTTCGTATTTTTCACCTTGCACACGTTTGTGATGGTTACCGATGTATAATGGATCATTCAATAATTTTTCATTGTTTGTTCCTACATCTAATACCACTGGAATGACGCGGCTTGGGTCAATACCTGCTGCTGCAGTGTAAACAGCTAATTTACCGATCGCAATATTGATACCGCCAACGCCCCAGTCACCAATTCCAAGAATGCTCTCAGAGTCAGTCGCAACGATGAGGTCAATGTCGCCTGCTGTTGCATGTAAGTTTTCAAATGCTTTCTCAATGCCGTCAATGTTGTCGATTGAAAGATAAACACCATGAGGTCTTCTGTATTCATGGCTGTATTCTTGAATCGCTTCACCAACAGTTGGTGTGTAAACAACAGGAAGCATTTCACGAAGCTTGTCTGTAAGAAGCTTATAGAACAATACTTCGTTACGGTTTTGCAAATCACTTAAGTATACGTTTTGACGAAGACGATCTGGCTGAGCTAGAAATTGCTTGTACGCTCTCTCCGCTTGCTGTTCTAAAGTAAGAACAGTTGGGGGAAGTAAGCCTTCTAATCCAAGCTCTTGTCTTTCCTCTTCAGAAAAAGCAACGCCTTTGTTCAACGTTGGAATCGATAATACATCTTTACCTGTCAAAGTGGTTTCGAGGTACCCTTCTTTTGTTTTCTTCACGTTGTTCATCAAAAACTACCCTCTTTCTAAAATATAAATAAAGTTAAATATTAATAAGAAGAATGATTAAGGAGAAACACCCTTAATCATAAAAATTATGACAAGAAATCGAACTTTTCGTTTAAATGCCTTACACTACAGTTAGTCATTTTATTCCTGCTTATGCCAAAACGCAAGCGTTGAAAATTAGATAATTTTTTCATAGTATTATTTAATTTATTTAAGTACAAATGATGGGTGTTCAGCCAAAATATCGAAAAACAAAACACAGCGGCATTTGCTATTTTTTTAATTGTCAAGTGTTGTACCAACGTCCAGTCTTGGTACTTCATGGTGATGTCTGCATCGTGCTTCGTATGATTCCTGCGCACCTACTAAAATAATAGGATCATCATAGGATGCGGGTTTACCGTCGATCAAGCGTTGTGTTCTACTCGCTGGGGAGCCGCATACCGAACAAACCGCTTGAAGTTTTGTTACAAGCTCTGCACATGCCATTAAATGCGGAACAACACCAAATGGCTCTCCTCTGAAGTCTTGATCAAGACCTGCAACAATGACTCGGTAGCCTTTATCAGCCAGTTGAGTGACAATATCAATGATTGTCTCATCAAAAAATTGCACCTCATCAATGCCAATGACATCGGTTTTTTCTGATATGTGCGTTATTATGTCTTTTGGTGAGGATACTGCAATCCCATCTACTGATGAACCGTTATGTGACACAACTGAGTTTGAGCTATATCGGTTATCAATTGCTGGTTTGAATATTTTTACTTCTTGTTTGGCAAAGGTGGCTCTTTTGACTCTCCGAATCAATTCTTCCGACTTTCCAGAAAACATACTACCGCAGATGACTTCAAGCCAACCGCTTTGTTTCATCACATACATAAGGTCTTCTCCCCCGTTTTAAAGTTCCATCAATCCACGTAAAAAAACAGGCAAGAACGGATTCCTGCCTGTTTATTGTATCTATTATTACTTAAGACCGTATTTTTTGTTAAAGCGGTCAACACGTCCATCAGCAGAAGCGAATTTTTGACGGCCTGTATAGAAAGGATGGCACTCAGAGCAAATCTCGATGCGTACCTCTTCTTTTACTGATCCAGTTTCAAACTCATTTCCACAAGCGCATTTGACTGTAGCTTTTTTGTAGTTAGGATGAATTCCTGTTTTCATCTACTGTCATCTCCTTCCGCCCTGAATCCAATTCGGAAACAGAGTTAATATCTCAGAATAAATTCTGAAACGCACATGATAAAATTATAACAGCGTGAGTCTATGATTGCAAATGTATTTTTTCAGGAAGCTATCTTCTTGATGCAGACATATTGGCTTGTTTCCATTCTTGCGTTAAAATATCGAAAAATTCTTGGTTCGTCTTTGTTTTTCTCATTTTACGCATGAACTTCTCAGCGAAATCAGGTGTATCTGACATCGATTTTCTCATCGCCCATAGACGATCAAGATGCTCTTTTGGCACAAGCAGTTCTTCTTTTCTCGTACCAGAACGACGAATGTCGATCGCCGGGAAAATCCTTCTCTCTGCAAGAGAGCGATCCAAATGGAGCTCCATGTTTCCAGTACCTTTGAACTCCTCATAAATGACATCATCCATACGAGAACCTGTATCAACAAGCGCAGTGGCTAAAATCGTTAGACTTCCGCCTTCTTCGATGTTACGCGCAGCACCAAAGAAACGTTTTGGACGATGGAACGCAGCTGGATCAATCCCCCCAGAAAGCGTTCGCCCGCTTGGCGGGATGACTAGGTTGTATGCACGAGCAAGCCTTGTGATGCTGTCCATTAAGATGATGACATCTTTTTTATGTTCAACAAGACGCATGGCACGCTCTAATACAAGCTCTGCTACTTTAATGTGGTTTTCCGGTACTTCGTCAAAGGTTGAACTAACAACATCCCCTGCAACAGAACGTTCGATGTCTGTTACTTCCTCTGGACGTTCGTCAATGAGAAGGACAATCAGTTCTGCCTCTGGATGATTTTCAGAAATGCTATTGGCTATTTCTTTAAGTAAAATGGTTTTCCCTGCTTTAGGCGGTGCAACGATTAATCCACGTTGTCCAAATCCAACTGGTGCCATCATATCCATAATTCTAGTAGACAGGTGATTAGGCTGTGTTTCAAGAATCATTTGGCGATCAGGGAATAGCGGTGTGAGTGCAGGAAAGTGAACACGTTCCTTTGCTGATTCTGGGTCGTCCCCATTTACCGCTTCTACATGAAGGAGGCCATAGTAGCGTTCATTCTCTTTTGGAGGTCTTACCTTTCCAGACACCTTATCTCCATTTCGTAAATCAAAGCGTCTGATCTGTGAAGCAGAAATATAAATATCTTCAGAGCTTGGGGAGTAGTTAATGGGTCTTAAGAAACCAAATCCCTCTGACTGAATAATTTCTAGAACCCCTTCCATAAATAAGAGATCCTCTTGCTCAGCGTTTGCCTTTAAGATGGCAAAAATTAATTCTTTTTTTGTTAGTTTGCTGTAATAAGAGATTTTGTACCGTTTTGCTAACTCATACAGCTCTTTTAATTTCATATTTTCCAAAGATGAAATCGAAACATCTTTCAATATGGACACCACACTTTTCTAGTCAATGTATTTCATTACAAATGCATGACCATTGTATTTGATTAGCTTTTAATTCCGTTTTTTTGTTGGATTGACCTCGCTCTCATGGTAACGCTCCCACTCGTTTTATCGTAAAAGATAGGAACAATGTGAAATAGAGCTTTGTCAACATAGAGAAGGATAATGAATATATCGTCATGATGCGGCAGTATTTAAACTTATTGAAGCTTAAAAGAAGTAAATTCGCAGAAAATTTCGCAGCACTCTTTAGTTTTACCTCATTTGCAGAGAATATTCAACTTTAAAAAGAAAATGATATACATTTGACACCTATATGAAAAGCGGGTAATGAATACCCGCTTTCAGATTACGGACGAATGACAAGATTCGGTTTTTTCTTTAAGCTGTGTCTGCCATCGACGAATCGGACAGTACCCGATTTTGCACGCATGACAACACTATGTGTTGTTCCAACAGAGCCTTTGAATTGAACACCTTTTAATAACTCGCCGTCTGTTACACCTGTCGCTGCAAAAATGGCGTCGTCACCTTTCACGAGGTCTTCCATTCTGAGGACTTTCCCAACATCCAGCCCCATTTTCTCGCAGCGTCTCAGCTCTTCTTCACTTTGAGGAAGAAGCTTACCGTGGATTTCACCACCAAGTGCCTTTAACGCAACAGCAGAAAGAACACCTTCAGGCGCACCGCCTGAACCAAATAGAATATCAACACCTGTGTGATCAAATGCTGTATTAATGGCTCCTGCAACGTCACCATCATCAATCAGTTTAATTCTTGCGCCTGCTTCTCTCAGCTCAGCAATAATTTTTTCATGTCGATCTCTGTTTAAAATCGTCGCAACCACATCTTCAATATCTTTGTTTTTCGCTTTTGCAACAGCACGAAGATTATCAATGACAGGCGCTTCAATGTCGATGCAGCCTACCGCTTCTGGACCTACTGCGATCTTATCCATGTACATATCAGGTGCATTCAGCAAGTTGCCATGATCCGCAACAGCAATGACAGCTAAGGCATTCCAGCCGCCGCTCGCCACAATATTTGTTCCTTCCAATGGATCAACAGCGACATCCACGCGAGGTCCATATCCGTTCCCAAGCTTTTCCCCAATATAGAGCATTGGTGCTTCGTCCATTTCTCCCTCGCCGATGACCACAGTTCCCTTCATCGGAATGGTATCAAATACATCACGCATGGCACTTGTTGCAGCATCATCCGCTTCGTCTTTTAATCCTCTTCCCATCCAACGGGCAGATTTTAATGCGGCTGCTTCTGTCACCCGTACTAGTTCCATCGATAAACTTCTTTCCATTTTTGCCCAAATCTCCTCTCACAGTCAAAGCCTTATGAATTTTGAAGTTCTTCTATTTCTTGATCATTCAGCTTTTCACGCCAGATGGTTGCACCCAAGCCTTCAAGCTTCTCCTCAAGCATACTATATCCTCTGTCTATATGTTCAAGCCCTGTGATTTCGGTCACACCGTCTGCCATTAACCCTGCGACAACAAGACAAGCACCTGCACGCAGATCACTTGCTTTTACTTTTGCTCCTTGAAGCTGAGTTTGCCCCGTAATAATGGCAGACCTTCCTTCCACCTTCATGTTTGCCCCCATGCGGCGCAATTCGTCAATGTGCTTAAAGCGGGCAGAGTAAATCGTATCTGTGACAACACTCGTGCCTTTTGCTTTTGTTAACAAAGCGGTCATCGGCTGCTGAAGATCGGTCGGAAAGCCCGGATACACAAGGGTTTTGATATCGACAGGCTTGAGTCCTTCATTTCTGCCAACAATCAGCATCTGATCGTTGCTCGTTTCAATTGTGAACCCCATCTCTCTCAGTTTCGCCGTAATTGATTCTAAATGAGTTGGGATCACATTATCAAGTACAACTTCATCCCCCATCGCTGCACCTGCAATTAAAAACGTACCTGCTTCTATGCGATCAGGAATGATCGAATGCTTGCAGCCATGAAGAGATTCTACACCATCGATTCGAATCACATCAGTACCCGCACCTTTGATGTTGGCTCCCATGCTTGCAAGCAGTGTCGCTACATCAATAATTTCTGGCTCTTTGGCGGCATTTTCAATCACCGTTTTCCCTTCGGCCAGTACAGCGGCCAGCATGATATTAATGGTTGCACCTACACTGACAACATCGAGATAAATACGGGCTCCTACTAGCTTTTCAGCACGTAAATAGATCGCTCCTTGCTCGTTTGTCACCTCGGCTCCAAGTGCCTCAAAGCCTTTGATATGCTGATCGATCGGTCTAGGTCCTAAGTGACATCCTCCTGGCAAACCGATGACAGCCTGCTTGAATCTGCCTAGCATGGCCCCCATTAAATAATAGGACGCCCGCAGTTTCTTCACTTTCCCGTTAGGAAGCGGCATGCTGATCATTGATTCAGGATGGACAACCATTTCACCTTTTTCAAAAGTGACCTTTCCGCCAATTTCTTCTAACAGATCTCGTAATGTGTCAATATCTGAAATATGCGGAAGGCCTTCAATCGTTACAGAAGAATTAGCGAGAATCGTGGCAGGAATCAGTGCTACAGCACTATTTTTCGCACCACTAATATGTACGGTCCCGCGCAATGGGTCACCGCCGGCAATGTTTAACTTTTCCATATTTGTCTCCCTTCTTAAAGAAGATCACTGTTGGAGTTATACTGTTGTGGATGTCGCGCTTTAAAAGGTCTTGTCCAAAATTTAGCCAATATCAAGAGAAAGAATACAGATTAAACGAAATTTGTCGGAAGAAAAATAATCGAAGCTTTGCGAGGCTGTGATGTTCTCTTCTTTGCACAAAACATTTCTTAGCGTTTTTAAAGGAAAACTGCGGCAAACGGAACCACATATCCCGTCTGCCACAATCACTTATTTATTCCAGTCTGCTAAAAATTGCTCAATGCCTGCATCCGTTAATGGGTGTTTTGTCAGCTGCTTGATGACTTTCAGCGGCATTGTACCGATATGAGCGCCTCTAAGTGCAGCTTCTGTCACATGCTGCGGGTGACGAATGGATGCAGCAATGATTTGTGTATCTAATCCATGAACATCAAAAATGGTTTTCACTTCACTGATGAGATCAAGACCGTTGTGGCCAATGTCATCTAAACGACCAAGGAATGGAGAAACATATGTCGCACCAGCTCTAGCTGCAAGAAGTGCCTGATTTGAATTAAAAATCAGCGTGACATTTGTTTTGATACCAAGGTCTGTTAATGCTTTGACAGCTTTAAGACCATCTGTAGTCATTGGAATTTTGACAGTGATATTTGGTGCGATAGCAGCAAGCTCTTTTCCTTCTTCAATCATTTCTTCTGCTTTTAGGGAAATGACTTCCGCACTGACAGAACCTGACACTACGTCAGTGATTTCGCGAAGGCGGTCGTGGAATGATACGTCCTTTTCTTTCGCTACTAAACTAGGGTTTGTTGTAACACCTGCTAAAATGCCAAGCTCGTGTGCCTCTTTAATGTCTGCGATATTCGCTGTATCTACGAAAAATAACATAACTGTGCCACTCTCCTATCAATAAATTGTCTGAAATGTAAATTTGATTGCGCTTTCTCAAGATATGGAGAAAACCGCCTGTGAGTCAGGCGGCTTTCGGTTCTCATCAAATTATGCTTGGTTAGAAGAACCAAATTCGCGCATTTTGCCGATAACAGTCGCTTTAATTGCGTCACGAGCTGGTCCAAGATATTTACGTGGATCATACTCTTCTGTTTTCGCAGCAAGTGTTTCGCGAACTGCTTTTGCAGAAGCAATTTGGTTTTCAGTGTTTACATTGATTTTTGCTGTACCAAGTGAAATCGCACGCTTGATGTCAGCAGTTGGGATACCTGTTCCGCCGTGAAGAACAAGTGGAAGACCTGTCGCTTTTCCGATCTCTTCCATTTCAGCAAAACCAAGGTTTGGTTCACCTTTGTATGGACCATGAACAGAACCTAGTGCAGGTGCAAGGCAGTCAATACCCGTACGTTCTACAAGCTCTAGGCACTCTTTTGGATCAGCATAAATAACGCCCTCAGCGATGACGTCGTCTTCTTGTCCACCAACAGTTCCAAGTTCAGCTTCTACAGATACACCGTGGAAATGTGCAAGCTCAACTACTTTTGCAGTTGTTGCTACATTCTCCTCAAATGGATGGTGAGAAGCATCAATCATAACAGAAGTAAATCCTGCATGAATCGCTTTTGCACAAGATTCAAAGCTTGAACCGTGATCTAAGTGAATCGCAACAGGAACTGTCACATTATATTCTTCGATTAACGCTTTTACCATTGCGACAACTGTTTTGAAGCCGCCCATGTAGCGTCCTGCTCCTTCAGATACTCCTAAGATAACTGGAGATTTCTCTTCTTCAGCAGCTTGTAAAATCGCTTGCGTGAATTCTAAGTTATTTAAGTTAAACTGTCCAACAGCGTAACCTTTTTCCTTTGCGTCTTTCAACATTTCTGTCATTGAAACTAAAGGCATGATGAAAAATCCTCCCTATGTAGCTAATTTGCTTACTAAAAAAAGCTCTCCACCCTAGCATGACCAGAATTTCTCGCCATATGTAAACTTTCAAAGTCAGATCGCTTTCTTCTTATCTAGAATACCAATTATTCGACAAATCGGCAACAGAATGACTCGATTCAATCATTTCCATCTAGCCGTTTGTTTCAAGCGGCAAGTATTCTTTGACTGCATCACGGATTTCATCAATATCAAATGGTTTAGCGAAGTGCGTCAAGGCACCGAGTTCTTTAGATTCTTGAATCATATCTAGCTCGCCATAGGCTGTCATAATGATGACGCGGATGTCTTCATCAATTAATTTCATCCGTTTTAAAATCTCAATTCCATCCATTCCGGGAATCTTCATATCCAGCAGGACAAGGTTGGGTCTATGATTCTTCACAATATCTAATGCCTGTAGCCCGTTGGCGGCTTGGAAGGTTTGATAGCCTTCTTTATGAAACACTTCATTCAATAAGATTCTAATACCGTACTGATCATCGACAATTAAAATTTTCTCATTCATCTGTTACACCCCATTGCTTTCATTTTTCGCCATAAAAAGAGCTGTTGTTAAATAATTCTGTTTGATTTTCACATTTCCTTTATTTATAATAGTTTACTTTACGACATTTTCTGAGCATTTTTCCTAATATTCTCTTTATATTCTATTATAAAATGATCTGACCGAAGGAGGAAATGAGTCTTGTTAAAAATTTTTACTACCCAATTATCAGGTATTTTTTCACGTATTGGAGATAAACAGGCAGAAGCGATTGAAGATGGGGCACGCCTTCTTGCTCAGGCTGTCGTTAGTGGCCATGCTGTCTATTTTCATGGAAAGAATGAATTGGCCGCTGTCGCCCTTGAGGCATCCGAAAGCAACGAGCCTTTTCCATGTGCAAAAGTGTTGCCTCTCGATCAAAAGGAACGCAGCTTACTTCACCCAAGTGACAGGGTGCTGCTTTTTTATTCAAATCCAGAAGATCAGGAGATTCAATCTCTTGTCAAAGAGCTGCATGCGCAAGGTACACCTATTGTCGGTGTCGGTCCAGCACAAAAGGAACCGTCATTGATTGAAGAACATTGTGATGTCCACATTGATTTCCAGCTCAAAAAACCACTAGTGCCTGCTGAGGATGGAACAAGATTCGGCTATCCTGCATTGATGACCTGCTTATATGTCTATCATGCTCTATCGTTTACTGTGAAAGAAATCGTAGAAGAATTTGAATAAAAAAACTGCCGAGAATATCATCTTCTCGGCAGTTTTTTGTTTTATTTTGATTCAGATGCTTGCAGTGAAGCACCAACGAAATCTCTAAATAATGGCTGTGGTCTTGTCGGTCTTGAAATGAATTCTGGGTGGAACTGAGAAGCAAGGAACCAAGGGTGATCCTTCAGCTCAATGATCTCAACAAGGCGTCCGTCTGGGCTCGTACCAGAGAAGACAAAGCCTGCAGCTTCCATTTGCTGTCTGAATTCATTATTAAATTCATAGCGATGACGGTGACGTTCATAGACCACTTCGTCATTGTATGCAGCATACGCTTTCGAATCTTCATTTAATTTACATGGGTACAGGCCAAGGCGAAGTGTTCCGCCTAAGTCATCTATATCCTTTTGTTCTGGAAGAAGGTCGATGATTGGGAATGCTGTTTCCGGGTCAATTTCAGCGGAATGTGCTCCCTCAAGGCCTAGTACGTTTCGCGCATATTCGATAGATGCGACTTGCATGCCTAAGCAAATGCCGAAGAATGGCACTTTGTTTTCACGGGCATATTGTGTTGCAATGATTTTCCCTTCCACTCCGCGGTCTCCGAAGCCTCCAGGGACGATAATGCCGTCTACATCTTGAGCGAAATCAGCTATATTCTCTGCTGTGACTTCTTCTGCGTTAATCCATTTGATTTGCACATCCGCATCAAATGCATAGCCAGCATGACGAAGTGATTCAACGACAGAAATGTATGCATCTTGCAGCTCAACATATTTCCCTACAAGTCCAATTGTGACTTGTTTTGAAAGGTTTTGCACTTTGTCAACAAGTGCCTTCCATTCCGTCATGTCCGCATCTTGGCAGTCAAGCTTCATGTGTTCACATACAAGCTTGTCTAATCCTTGTTTTTGTAAATCAAGCGGAATGGAGTAAAGTGTGTCTGCATCTTGGCATTCGATCACAGCTTTTGTATCAATATCACAGAATAAAGCAATTTTGTCCTTCATATCTTGTGTCATTGGCATTTCTGTTCTGACCACAATGACGTTCGGCTGAATACCGAGGCTGCGAAGTTCTTTGACACTATGCTGTGTTGGTTTTGTTTTCAGTTCGCCTGCTGCACGGATGTAAGGAACAAGGGTACAATGAATGTACATCACGTTTTCACGGCCAATGTCACTCTTCATTTGACGAATGGCTTCAAGGAATGGAAGAGATTCTATATCTCCAACTGTTCCACCGATTTCTGTAATGACAACATCTGCACCCGTTTCTTTCCCTGCACGGTACACACGGTCTTTGATTTCATTTGTAATGTGGGGAATGACCTGTACTGTTCCGCCTAAATAGTCGCCGCGGCGCTCTTTTTTCAGGACGGTAGAGTAGATTTTACCCGTCGTTACGTTGCTGTATTTATTCAAGTTAATATCAATGAAACGCTCGTAGTGACCTAAGTCAAGGTCTGTTTCAGCACCGTCATCTGTGACAAATACCTCACCGTGCTGATATGGACTCATCGTCCCTGGGTCTACATTGATATATGGATCAAATTTTTGAATGGTGACATCCATCCCTCTGTTTTTCAGAAGGCGGCCTAACGATGCAGCCGTGATCCCTTTTCCAAGTGAGGAAACAACTCCTCCTGTTACAAAAATATACTTTGTCATTTCGTATGCTCCTCTCTTTTTTACCCTTGCATGACTAGACATGCACAGCTTCATCCTTTTAGAGTGTATCCCTAAATCTCTTGAAAAATAAGAAAGCTCCCTTTCAAATAAATGAAAGGGAGCGTAAATGAACGTATCTTTACGTACTCTTTTTTAGAGAGCCCAAAATACATACTACATAGTTCGCTCTGGAAAGTCAAGACGGTTTTGTCCTGTTTTGAGAACCGGTTTGTGAGGGTTATTTTTCTTCCTCATCATCGGCTAAATCGCCTTCGTCAATTTCCGTTAAGCCGTCGTCATCTTCATCATCATCTTCGTCGAAGTCTTCTAGATCTTCATCAATTTCCTCATCATCTAAGTCAAGAACATCGTCGTCTTCAACAAGTTCAAGATCTTCTTCAAGATCTTCGATTTCTTCTTCTTCAATATCATCGAAGTCTTCTTCAACGACAGCTGCTTTTGTTTTTTTCTTTTTCGCTTTTGTTTTCACAACTGGCTGAACTTCTTCTTCGATTTGATCAACTGGATACCAGCTGCGAAGTCCCCATCTCTGATCACCTAACGAAATAAAGCGGCCATCTATATTTAAATCTGTATAAAATTGGGCAAGTCGATCATCCAGATCAGATTTTTGTATCCCTTGCAAACGGACAATTTCATCTATTAACTCGGAAAACGTAACCGGCTTTTTGCTGTCTCTGAAAATTTCATAAGCAAGTTCAACTAAAGACATTTGTTTGAGCTGTTCCTGTGAGTATTCTTTCAAACTCAAGGTCAGACACTCCCTTTCTATTACATGTATGTATCCATTTATCAGTGAAATAATAAGTATTTATACCTTATTTTTACGACAAACCATACCTCTCATTATAAACAAATTAGGGGAGTTTATGCCACCTTTATTGATGTTAATTTTTGATTTTTTCATATGATGAGCGTTAAAATCCAGTCATTTGCGTTAAATTGGCCTGATTCCTGATTTATGTAGTTTGAATAATATCCAGCATTTTAGAAATAAGCTAATTCCTGATATTTTCTGCAAAATTCAAAACACTCTCATTAAGTTACATATTTACTAATTGAATTAATTTGTTATATATTTCTCAAACATTGAGCTTTGCTTTCATTATGTAATGTCTGTGAGACGATTGCCTCACTTATAATTATGGTTAAAAATGAAATGATGAAAACTTTATAGCTATACACTTTTATTTATCTTAATCTAAAGTTTCTGAAATAATGAAATGACTACAGCTATGGTCAATACAATTCCTGCAAACATGAATACAATTAATTTTCTACGACTGTTTTCTTTTTGATCATTGTCCTTTTTTGAATTCTTAGAAAGTTCTGCGGAAACCAGAATCCATATAACCATGGTTACGATTCCTAAGATGGTAGTAGTGGTCATAAGAACCTCCAAATATTTATATTTCTTCAATTTTAACACAATCCCACGATAAGATGGATCGATACTGGAAATTATCTTAAATTCAGGAAAAAACGATTATTACCTTTTGTGCAGATTTAGTTAATCCTTTATTTAGTGTCTAATGCTTCAGTAGGTTTGTTGCCAGTTCATATGAATCAATACTCTCTACATCATCGGTGACAGATCACTCTTAAGTTAAAGATACAATCCTTTTTCACCCTAAAAAACCTTTAGATTTTGCTACTGTTTTAAAAATTTCAAAACTAATTGAACCGTAACAAAACAGACCACCTCACATCAGGTGGTCTTTGCTTGTTGTCTACATATCTAGCAGTTTCCTTGAGATGACCAGCCGCTGAATTTCTTGTGTGCCTTCATAGATTTGCGTGATTTTCGCATCACGCATGTATCGTTCAACTGGGTAATCCTTTGTATAGCCGTATCCGCCGAAGATTTGTACGGCTTCTGTCGTCACCTTCATGGCTGTATCACCGGCAAAGAGCTTGGACATGGCTGATTCTTTTCCATACGGAAGCCCTTTCGTTTCAAGCCATGCAGCCTGATAGGTGAGCAGTCTTGATGCCTCAATCGCTGTTGCCATATCGGCTAGCTTAAAAGCAATTCCTTGCTGCTGAATGATTGGTTTGCCAAATTGCTTGCGCTCTTTTGCATAATTAACTGCCGCATCTAGAGCACCTTGTGCAATTCCAACCGCCTGAGCGGCAATGCCGTTTCTGCCGCCGTCGAGCGTCATCATTGCGATTTTAAACCCTTCTCCTTCTTGACCGAGCCGATTTTTGTCGGGAATACGACAGTCTTCAAAGATCATTTCTGTCGTTGGCGATGAGCGTATGCCCAGTTTGCTTTCTTTTTTGCCTATTGAGAAGCCTGGCGTCTCTTTTTCTACAATAAAGGCGGTTGTATTGCGGGATGAAGCATCTTGGTCAGTGACAGCAAACACAATATAAACATCCGCAATGCCTCCATTTGTAATAAAAATTTTCGCTCCATTTAAGACGTATTCATTGCCCGCTTTTACTGCTGTTGTCTTCATTCCGGCGGCATCTGAGCCTGATCCATTTTCAGTTAAGGCGTAAGCCCCTATCTTTCGGCCCTCTGCAAGCGGCTTTAAATACGTCTCCTTTTGCTCATCTGTCCCAAATGTATAGATTGGCCATGAGGCGAGTGATGTGTGGGCAGACAGGGTGACGCCTGTTGAGGCGCACACTCGTGAGAGCTCCTCAACCGCTATGACATAGGCCAAATAATCACTGCCAATCCCCCCATTTTCTTCTGGCCAAGGGATTCCCGTTAAACCAAGCTCCGCCATTTGGCGAAAAATAGCGGGATCATAGATTTCTTTTTCATCTCGCTCCGCTGCTGTTGGCTCCACTTCATTTTTCGCAAAATCTCTCACCATTTTTTGTATCATTTCATGTTCGTCACTTAATTGGAACTGCATCATGAGCCACCTCATTTCATATTAGCTGTTTGCAAATAACCAGCCTTTGAATTTCACTAGTTCCTTCATAGATTTCACAAATTTTCGCATCACGAAAGTAGCGCTCTGCGTTGTATTGATTGGTATAACCGGCCATGCCAAGTAAATGGATGGCTTCTGTACTGATCTCAACGGCCGTTTTAGAGGCAAATAATTTTGCCATCGACGCTTCCTTTGTGACAGGACGATTGACCTCTTTAAAAGAAGCCGCTTGATAGACGAGAAGTTTTGCCGCTTCAAGCTTTGTTCCCAGATCGCCTAGCCGAATGGTTGTTTCAAGGCCGGCTGGATGCTGCTTTAAATACGTCACCGCCTCAGCTAATGCGGCTTCTGCAATGCCAAGGCTTTGAGCCGCGATGCCAATTCTCCCTGCATTTAAGCTAGACATGGCAATCCGAAAGCCTTCTCCTTCTGCACCGAGCAGCTGCTTTTTTGGAATTCGCACACCGTCAAAATGAAGCGTGACTGTTTTTGATCCATGCAGGCCCATCTTCTTCTCATCTTTTCCGATCGTAAATCCTTGGGTATTTTTTTCGACAATAAACGCCGATATATTCTTTTTAGCAGATGCGGGGTCTGTCACGGCAAATACAAGATACACTTCCGCTTCCCCGCCGCTTGTGATAAAAATTTTCGTTCCATTTAACACATAGTGGTCGTCTACCCGCTCTGCTCTCAGCTGAATACTAGAGGCATCTGATCCTGCCTTCGGTTCAGTTAGACAAAAGGCGCCCAGCTTCTGCCCGGACGCAAGCAGCGGTACGTAGGATTCTTTTTGTTCAGTCGTTCCAAACGCCAAAATAGGCATCGTCACAACGGAGGTATGAACGGACACAATAACACCAATGGTGGCGCTCACTTTCGATAGTTCATGAATCGCCATGATATATGTTGTAAAATCTGCCCCTAATCCTTGATACGTAGCTGGGATTGGAATGCCTAAAAAGCCTTGCCGTCCCATCTCATTTAAAAGTGTTCTCGGGAACACGCCCTGTTCCATCGCTTCTACTTCAGGGAATACATGCTGGCGTGCAAACGCGGCTACCTGTTCTTTCCAAAGACGTTGTTTTTCTGTCAGCAACACATCCATCTTGACTCCCCCTATGAGTGGTCGTGGTAAGTGTAAAAACCTCTCTTTGTCTTTTTGCCCAGCCAGCCTGCGTTCACGTATTTTTTCAAAAGAGGACAAGGTCGATATTTGCTATCTCCAAGACCCTCGTGAAGAGTATTCATAATAAATAAACAGGTATCCAGTCCAATGAGATCAGCAAGACGAAGCGGGCCCATTGGATGGTTCATCCCAAGCGTCATGATACCGTCAATGCTTTCTGCATCTGCCACACCTTCATAAAGGGTGTAAATGGCTTCATTGATCATCGGCATCAAAATGCGATTTGACACAAACCCAGGGAAGTCTTCCACTTCAATAGGGGTTTTATCTAATGCCTTCGCTGTTTCAAAAACGACTTGATACGTGGCGTCATTCGTTTGCAGTGCACGTATGATTTCAACCAGCTTCATCACTGGAACTGGATTCATGAAATGCATCCCAATCACTTTCTCCGGTCTTTTCGTCACGGCTGCTAATTCTGTGATCGACAAGGAAGACGTATTTGTCGCAAATATCGTGTCATCTGGTGCAAATTGATCGAGGGTTTCAAAGATTTGTTTTTTGACACTCATTTGTTCAGATGCCGCTTCAATCACTAAATGTGCCTGCTGTACGTCCTTTAGATCCGTTGAGACGGCAAGCCGCTGCGTAATATCACGGACTGCCTGATGTGCCAGCTTTCCTTTTTCTGCTCGTTTCGTCAGCTGTTTGGTCATAGAGGAAATGGCTCTATGAACATGCTCTTCTGCTGTATCATGGAGTAGGACTGTGTAGCCTGACTGCGCAAATACTTGGGCAATGCCTGAACCCATTTGACCAGCCCCAACGACCATGACGGTCTCTTCTGTACTCATGACAATGAACGCCTCCTTTTTAATCCACCTTGATCATGATGGCATCTCCTTGACCGCCGCCGCTGCAAATCGCAGCAATGCCAATGCCGCCCCCTCTTTGTCTGAGTGCATGAATCAAGGTTAGTATGATACGTGTTCCGCTTGCCCCAATCGGGTGACCAAGGGCGACGGCCCCTCCGTTCACATTCATTTTCCGCCGGTCCAGCCCGAGGGTTTTTTCGCATGCCAATGCCACCGCTGAAAAGGCCTCATTGATTTCAAACAAATCGATATCCTCCACCCGTTTGCCTGTTTTCTTTAAAAGCTTTTCGATGGCAAAGGCTGGTGTTTTCGGAAAGTCCTTTGCCTCTGTTGCTACCTGCGCATGCCCAAGCACCGCCGCCAGCGGTTTTTCGCCTTGCTGCATGGCATAGGTGTCTTTCATTAATAGGAGCGCACTTGCTCCGTCATTGACACCCGGTGCGTTTCCGGCAGTGATTGTACCAGTCTGGTCGAAAACGGGCAGGAGTTTTGATAATCGTTCATATGACGTATCACGCCGCGGAGATTCATCTTCTGTGATCAGCTGTTCTCCTTTTTTCGTCTTGACGGTGACTGGAGTGATTTCATTTTGAAAAAAGCCGCTTTTTTGAGCCTCAACTGCTCGTTCATGGCTTCTTAACGCCCAGAGATCTTGCTCCTCTCGTGTAATACCGAGCTCTTTTGCCGCCATACTGCCGTATTCGCCCATATGGACTCCTGTAAATGAACAGGTAAGCCCATCTAAAATCATCGCATCTTGCACTGCGCCATCTCCCATCTTGTAGCCCCAGCGTGCTTTTTTTAGAAGATAGGGAGCTTGAGACATAGATTCCATTCCGCCAGCGATGATGACGTTGGCATCTCCTGCTCGAATCATCTGATCAGCTGTGCTGACGCTACGCATTCCTGAAGCACAGACTTTGTTAATGGTTTGCGCCGGAACCGACCATGGGAGATCAGCATATCTAGCTGCTTGCCTTGAAGGGATTTGACCTTGTCCTCCTTGAAGTACGTTTCCCATGATGACCTCATCCACTTCATGAGAGCCTGAGGTACCTTCCAGCGCAGCCTTGATTGTGATTCCACCTAATTCGGCGGCAGTCAGTTCACTTAAAAGCCCGCCCAGTTTTCCAAATGGTGTTCTCGCTCCAGAAACAATGACCGTCTTACTCATGTCTTTCCCCTCCTGTTTGTTACCGCTTACATATCTATTAGACAGCTGATGAAGCATTTCCATACTTAGGCCGATGAACAGCATATTCATCGGCTTGACATGTTTACGAGGCCTCGGTTCTGGTCTCGCCAAACACTGATTTTTCAAGAAGTTCTGCGACATCAAAAGTACCTACTTGCTCCTCTACTTCCTTCGCTTTCGTCCCATCTCCAAGCATGGTTAAACAATAAGGACATCCTGAGCTGATGATAGACGGCTGCACCTGTAGGGCCTGCTCCGTCCGCGCAACGTTAATTCGATTACCTGTCTCTTCTTCCATCCACATTAAGCCGCCGCCGGCACCGCAGCACATCCCGGATTCACGATTTCGTTCCATTTCTTTCAGTGTCACACCAGGAATGGCTTTTAAAATATCTCTTGGCGGATCATATACCTCGTTATATCTGCCTAAGTAGCAAGAATCGTGGAAGGCGATGACCTCGTTCACTTCATGAATAGGCGTTAATTTCCCTTCTTTCACTAGCTCTGCCAGCAATTCTGTATGATGGTACACCTCTGCTTCAAGCCCGAAGTCTGGGTATTCATTTTTAAATAAATTGTAAGCATGCGGATCAATCGTAACGATTTTGGTCACACCATTTTTCTGGAATTCTTCAATGTTTTTGGCAGCAAGTTCTTGGAACAAAAATTCATTCCCGAGTCTTCTAGGTGTATCGCCAGAGTTTTTCTCTTTATTGCCTAAGATGGCAAAAGATACCCCTGCTTCATTGAGCAGTTTTGCAAACGCCAGAGCAATCTTTTGGCTTCGATTGTCATATGCCCCCATTGATCCAACCCAGAATAAATACTCAAAGGACTGATCTTCCTTTTTCAGCTCTTTCACTGTCGGGACATGTACATCTTCTCTTAGGTCACGCCAGTTTTCTCTTTCCTTTCGATTCAATCCCCACGGGTTGCCCTGGCGCTCAATGCTTGTCATGGCACGCTGGGCATCTGTGTCCATTTTCCCTTCTGTCAGCACAAGGTATCTGCGCATATCAATAATTTTGTCGACGTGTTCATTCATGACAGGACATTGATCTTCACAGTTTCGGCATGTCGTACATGCCCAGATTTCTTCTTCTGTAATGACCTCACCAATGAGAGAAGGATGATACATCGAACTGGCGGCTGATTCTTCCGCTCCTGCTCCTCTCGCCTGCATCGCCAGCTGATTCCCTGTTGTCTGGCTGAAGGCAAGGTGCGGGACCCAAGGTGTTTTGGATGTAATGGCAGCCCCTTTATTTGTTAAGTGATCTCTTAATCGTAAAATCAAATCCATTGGAGACAGCATTTTCCCTGTTCCTGTCGCCGGACACATATTCGTACAGCGTCCGCACTCGACGCAGGCATAAAGGTCAATCAGCTGAGATTGACGGAAATCTTCAATTTTTCCAACACCAAATGTCTCTTGTGTCTCATCTTCAAAATCAATTTTCTGGAGCTTGCCAGGCGGGTCCAATCTGCTGACAAATACATTCACCGGGCCAGCAATTAGATGGGCGTGCTTAGACTGCGGGACATACACTAAAAACGTCAATAAAATGAGAAGGTGTACCCACCATGCGACATAAAAAACGATTGTTGCCGCAAGTGGTGAAAGCCAGCCAAGCAAGAAGGCAATACCGGAAGCAATTGGCTCTGTTGCCGATAGTGAGTGTCCATGCCAAATGATGTTCATGCCGTTTCCTAGTAATACAGTCAGCATCAAGCCGCCAATAAATAGCAGCACAAGCCCTGATTTAAAGCCCCTTTTTAAACGAACCAGCTTCTCTACGTATCGTCTATGGAATGCCCAAACAACCGCTACTAAAATGAGAAGTGTGACGATCTCTTGGAAGAATGTAAAGACGCCGTACAGTGGACCTAATGGCAGCCCGCTGTCTGGAACAAGTCCCTTCAGAATAAAGTCAAGGGCTCCGAACTGTACCAAAATAAACCCATAGAAAAACAGCACATGAATGATGCCGCTCTTCTTGTCCTTTAACAGCTTTTTTTGCCCAAATACATTCACCCAAACACGCTCTAACCGTTTCTTCATATCTTGTTGAAACGCTTCTTTTTTGCCAAGACGAATATACGCCGCTCGTGTTCGAATGAGATAAATAAACAAATACACAGCGTAAGCGGTCACTGCCGCAAATGCAATCAAGTTCACAATTAAAAGGCTATTCATCTTGTTGCTCCCCCTTTCATTCCCCAAAACCCACTTTGTACCGTTTCCATGTTGTACCTCTATCATAAATAATGAATGAGTATTCAGTCAATATTTTTTGCCCATTTGGGTACACTATTGAAATATGCAAAAAAGGAGGAACCTTCATGACCGCATGGATCATTCTACTCGTAATCATTGTCATCGTTCTGCTCGTCAGTCTAGACCTCTATATGGGCAAAAAGTATTTTTCTACCCATGCTTTCGAACGATCTTTTGACCAAACAAGCGGCGATGCAACCTTTTATCATGATGGCGAACCACTGTTTGATCAACTGCTCACAGATATACAGCAGGCCTCTTCTTCTATTCATATGATGTTCTTTATTGTAAAGAACGACAAGATTGGGCAAAGGATTCTTCAAGCACTTAAAGCGAAGGCAGAGCAAGGTGTTTCAGTTTTTTTGCTCACTGACCGATTAGGCTCCTATCCATTTGATCAAACATCTATTCAGATGCTAGAAAAAAGCGGCATTCGATTTTACTTTTTAAATAAACCACGTTTTCCTTTTTTCATTTATCGTTTAAACATGAGAAATCACCGGAAGATTACGGTGATAGATGGGAAGATCGGCTACATTGGCGGGTTTAATATTGGCGATGAATATGTAGGGAAAAACGGCAGATTTGGCATTTGGAAGGACTATCACCTGCGTATGACAGGACAGGTTGTGGCAGACCTGCAGCATGTGTTCCTTAATGATTTGTACCGTTCCTCTGGTATTCAGCAGCTGCAATACGAGGTTTTTCCCGCACTAGAACCGGGAACATTACAATGCACAACACGTGCGACGGCTGGTTTTTCTTTAGAAGCCTTATTTCTTCATGATATTCAACAGGCGAAACAGCACATCACCATCTGTACGCCTTATTTTATTCCATCAGCCCCTCTTCTCACTGCCCTGCTTGAGGCACGGAAGCGAGGCGTCACTGTCGACATCATCCTCCCAATGAAGGCGGATCATCCTCTTGTGAAGGAAGCTGGATTTCATTATTTAAAGGATCTGATCGCCGCTGGCTGTGTTGTGTATCGTTTTTATAAAGGGTTTTATCATGCGAAAGCCATTCTCATAGATCATAGCCGCTGTATGATCAGTACGGCGAATTTTGATAAACGAAGTTTGTTTTTCAACGAAGAAGTAGATGTGGCCATTGATGACCCCGCCTTCACCGCACATGTAGAGGAAAAAATCCGTGAACATATGGCAGTTTCCGAACGGCTGACAGAAGAAGAATATAAAAAGCGTCCGCTTCTCATGCGTCCAATTGAGTGGATCGGTGCCCTATTCTCGTATTTTTTATAAAGGAGATGACATATGCGTTATCGATTTGGTTATGTATCCAATGCCGTCACCTTATGGGAAGCTTCTCCTGCCAAGTCGCTGACCTTTGCAAGATACAGCAAGCTTTCAAATGAAGAAAGGAAAGAAGCTTTATGGCGAACGACGAAGGCCAATCTCGTCAATACGTTAAGAACGCTCTATTTTGCGATTGCCCATGATATTCCGCTTTACCGCTTTTCAAGCTCGATTGTCCCACTCGCCACCCATCCTGAGGTGCGTTGGGACTTTGTGACACCCTTTCGCAAAGAATTTCTTGAAATTGGCCAATTGGTGAAATGCCACGGGTTACGAGTGAGTTTTCACCCCAATCAATTTACCTTGTTCACAAGCCCAAAACCCTCGATTACAGAGAATGCGGTGATTGATATGACCTATCATTATGACATGCTTGAGGCCATGAAGCTTGAAAAGGAAGGCTATATGAATATTCATGTGGGCGGTGCTTACGGCGATAAGGAATCGGCTTTACAGCGTTTTGATGAAAATATTAAACAGCTGCCGGCACATATCAAGGCGAGGATGACGCTTGAAAATGATGACAAAACATACACGTCGTTAGAAACGCTCGGTGTATGCGAAAAGCACGGCATACCGTTTGTGTTCGATTACCATCATCACATCGCAAACAAAGATGATGATGCGGCACTTGATGACATCCTGCCAAGAATGTTTGACACGTGGGCAAACACTGGCATACCGCCTAAAATCCATTTATCCTCACCAAAATCAGAAAAAGCGATACGCAGCCATGCAGATGGTGTGGAGATGTCCTTTGTTTTACCGCTTTTTCAAGCATTAAAACCGTATGGGCGTCATGTGGATTTTATGATTGAAGCAAAGCGAAAGGATCAGGCCTTGCTCCGCCTTGTCGAAGAGCTGTCAGCAATTAGAGGCAATCAGCGGACGGGCGGAGGAACCATTGAGTGGAAATCGTAGTAACTGGTTTACCCCTGTGTCAACAGGGGTAACAAAGCTATTGTGAGAAAGTATTTAACAGGAGGATATGAGGATGTCTCAAATCTATTCAATCCGAATTGCTGCAAAAGCATTGAATTTACATAAGCTTATTTCTCTATACGAAAAGTGCCAGCACGCACATCATCGTTTATATGTATATTCTAAAAAAACAATGTGCAACATAAAGAACATCGTCGAGCTAGAAACCTTCAGGCTCACTCATTTAGAATCAGACTATTTAATTGTAGTACAGGGAAAAGAGGCACAAAACCTCCTTCAGCCATTTGAAAAAGAGAAGGTTTCATAAAGCACAAGTGCCGCTCCAGATTGTTGACAAAGGGCTAAAATAATCTTGATTTTAGCCCTTTGTCTCTTTTCAGCGTGAATTTCTTATATCCACGCTTCTGTCAGCCAAATCTCGCATGAGGTGGCATCCATTTTGACTTGTGTCCCGATTGGCATGGTGAGCATCGGATGCGTATGGGCACAGTCAAAATCCGCAATGAGCGGCCTCTTTGTATCTCCCAGCACTTCAAGTAAAAGATCGTGCGGCCTTTTGCCCGTTCCTTCATCATCAAACAGCTCATGTTTCCCTAAAAGAATACCAGATACCCGTTCAAACACCCCATTTACCTTCAAAAGAGAGAAGTTTTTTTCGACAATCGAGGCGGTTTTCATACAATCTTCAATGAGAAGGATATCACCCTGTTGAACTTGAGGCATGAATTCACTTCCCCATATGCCGTACATGGCATTGAGGTTCCCGCCGATCAGTCTGCCTTCTGCCTGCCCTTCTATGACGCACAGCCAATCGTTTGGACGTTTTTCTTTGTCTCGTATTTTCTCTTCCCAGTTGATTCGTTCATCTGTCCAATAGGGCGGCTTTTTCACCTGATATGGAATGGACTGCGGATGAATGAGGATATCCTCGAAAGATTGATATGTATGATGGACAAATGGTTCAAACTCTCCAAAAGACGGAACAAGCGCCGGCCCGTAAAAAACAGGCAGTCCCGTTTTTTCATAAGCCGCTAAAAGAATGGCTGTCGCATCTGAATAGCCGATCATGATTTTCGGATGCTTATTTAGCAGCTCAAAATCAAGATAAGGCAGTAAACTATTCGAGTTCGTCCCGCCAATCATCGACATGATGCAGGACAAATCCTCTCTCGCCATCAGCGCATTCAGCTCAGCCGCTCGTTCTTGAATCGTCCCCGAACGATAGTGATCCTTTTTCCCTGTTAATGTTCCTGGTACCACAATGAATCCTTTTCGTTCGAGCCATTCCTTTGCCCGCTCATACCTAAGTGGCGAGGTGGCGGATGCTGGACTTGAGGGAGAATAAATACCGATCTTATCGCCCTTCTGTAAACGCCGAAGCCCCTTCATTCCATCAGATCCTTCCTACACGAGTTTTTACTATCCTAGCAAAAAAAGCCCTTTTTCAAAAAGACTTCGATTTAAAAATAAAGTGCACTTCAATATAACAGCTTAAACAGTCCAAATAGGATGAGAGCAAAACTGATGGCCAGCGTCGCAAATATCTTTTTTTTGCTCAGAGAACTGTCTATGACGTTTACTCCCATGTTGATGCCAAACAAAATCATTCCCACATAAAAAAAGACTGAGTTGAGTCCAGCTGGAATGATCAAAATAAATAAGCCAATGAGCGTCACATAGTGAATGCTTTTTATCGTGACTGTTTTTGCCTGTTCACTCAAACAACCCTCTCCTTTTGAATCCAATTACCTTCAAGCATATCAACATTCCATTTAAATGGAAAATGAAATGTTACCCTATCAAAATGAGCCCAGCTCGATAGCTGGACTCATTCAATGACTTTTTTCTAATGACTAAACTGCGCTTCATGCAGTCTGCTGTAGACACCGCCCATTTGGATGAGGTCTTGATGACGGCCTTGCTCTTGGATGCCTTCTTCTGTCACGACAATGATTCGGTCTGCGTGCTTAATTGTCGCAAGGCGGTGGGCAATGACAAGTGTCGTCCGGCCGACTGCCAGTTCGCTCAGTGCGTCTTGGATCGCTTTTTCTGTTTCTGTATCAAGTGCTGACGTCGCTTCATCTAAAATAAGAATGGAAGGGTTTTTCAGGAACATTCTCGCAATCGACAAGCGCTGCTTTTGACCTCCTGATAATTTGACGCCGCGTTCGCCAATGACGGTATTTAATCCTTCTGAGAAACGCTGAACGAGTTCCTCTAAATGCGCGCGCCGAACGGCGTCCCAAATGTCTGCATCGCTCGCTTCTAAGTTGCCGTACGCAATGTTTTCACGAATGGTGCCTGAGAATAAAAAGACATCCTGCTGCACAATGCCGATCTGTTGTCTTAAGGAAGACAAGGTCATGTCTTTTGTGTTCACACCATCAATGGTGATTTCTCCAGCGTCCACATCATAAAAACGAGGCAGCAGACTGCAAATCGTCGATTTCCCCGCTCCTGAAGGCCCGACAAACGCAACGGTTTCCCCTTGTTTGATCTTCAAATTGATATCCTTTAATACATGGCTGTGCTCATCGTAGCCAAACGTCACATTTCGATATTCAATTTCACCTTTCAGTCCGTATACATCACGTGCTCCTTCTGTATCCTTTACATCCGGCTCTGTTTCAAGCAAATCAACATAACTTTTAAAACCAGCAATGCCTTTCGGATACATTTCAATCACCGTATTGATTTTATCAATCGGCCTGAACAAAACGTTTGTGATCAGAACAAAGGCGATAAATCCACCTGCCGTTAATTGGCCTTGGAGGACAAACCACGTACCTGCCAAAAGGACAAACAGCGTCACAAGACGTGTGAGAATATAGCTGATCGAACCGTTGACCGACATAATTTTATAGGAAAGAAGCTTCGCTTTCCGAAAGCGGTTGTTGTTTTCAGCAAAGCGTTTTTTTTCAAAATGTTCATTCGCAAAGGCTTGAACAAGACGAATACCGCCAATATTGTTTTCAACCCTTGCATGAAAATCTCCAATGTCATTATTCAGCTGTGTAATCGCCTGCGTCATTTTTTTATTAAAATGAAGCGCTAACCAGATGATGACAGGCATGATCAGGAAGGTTAATATGGCAAGTTGCCAGTTAATCATGAGCATGACGGCAAAGGCGCCAAGAATGGTCATAATCGCAATAAACAAGTCTTCTGGCCCATGATGTGCCACCTCCCCAATGTACATGAGGTCATTTGTCATCCGTGACATGAGTTTGCCTGTTTTGTTATTATCAAAAAATTTGAAGGACAGCCGCTGAAAATGATCAAACAGCTTTTTCCTCATATCTGTCTCAATATTAATGCCAAGCATGTGCCCCCAATACGACACGATAAATTGCATCACCGAGCTGAGTGCATAAATGACAAACAGCGCAAGGGCGGTCCAGCCAATGATCGTCCAGTTCCCTGTCGGCAGTAACGTATCAATGAAGTAATTCACGATGAGCGGAAAGCCCAGTTCCATGAGTCCAACAGCGACAGCGCAAAAGAAATCTAAAAAGAACAGACCGCGATAGGGCCTGTAATAGGCAAAAAAGCGTTTTAGCATATGTAAAAGAACCTCATTTCCTCTATAATTGATAATCATTTTCAATTATAGAGGAATCCTCATAGAAATACTAGATCAGGAAATGATTTCTTTCCCTAGAAATCCTTACAATACACCTGAGAACAATCGAGCAAACGATTCCTTCAACCGTTCCTTTAAACCTCTTTTATAAAAATGAACCGGCCCCATTTGCTCACATTCCTTCATATCTTCCTCATAGTGAGCCATCAATTGCTCGATTGGCTTCTTTGCTGCTGTAAAGACATTGACCTCAAAATTGAGCTGAAAGCTCCTCATATCCACATTTGCGGTACCGACAGAGGCAAGTTCTCCATCTGCAATCATGACCTTTTGATGCATGAAGCCTTTTTGATAGTGATACACCTTGATGCCTTCTTTCAAAAGCTCAGCAAAATAGGATCGAGTGGCGTATTGTGTGAGAAAGCCATCATTTGTCTCAGGCACCATCACACGCACATCCACCCCTCTTGTGGCAGCAATTTTTAATGCTGTGCGAATCGACTCATTTGGGACAAAATAAGGCGTCGCAATCCAGACAAATTGTGTCGCATTTGAAATGAGCGCATGATATAAATCACTCATACTTTCCTTCATATCAGGTCCAGTCGGCACAACCTGAATGACATCCTCACCTGTCACAGGATGCGGAGTATGATACTTCGGATCATCAATTAACACTTCATCTGATACATACTCCCAGTCCAGCATAAAAACGGAGTGAAGTGTCTGAACCGCTTCACCCTTTAACATCGCATGGGTGTCACGCCAGAAGCCGATGTTTTCATCCCGTCCTACATATTCTTTCCCGACATTTAATCCGCCGACAAATCCTGTTTCTCCATCAATGATCACGATTTTTCGGTGATTTCGAAAATTGAATTTTTGATTAAAGAATCCATATTTTAATGGCAGAAAAGGAGCGACCTTTACCCCCGCCTGCTTCAATCGTTTAATATCTTTTCGAGAGAAGCGAATGCTGCCAGCCGCATCATAGATGAAGCGAACCTCTACCCCTTCTTTCACCTTTTCAATAAGAATCTCCATCATCCGATGACCGAGAAAATCAGATTTGAACATGTAATATTCTATATGAATGAACGTTTTTGCCTTTTTTAGCTCTTCAAAAATACGGGGAAAGGTTTCCTCTCCATTCTTTAAAATGTCCATATCACTATTTGTATTCACATGCATCCCTGTCGCTTTTTCTGTGTAATGAAAAAAAGCACGCTGATGATCGGTTAAACGCGTCTCATCCGGCTTGCTCTCAAGCTCTGATATTCTGTGTAATTTTTCACGGTTATACATTCTCTTTGATTTAAACAAATGCCCTTTGACATAAAGCTGCCCTGAAAACAAATAAAACATATAGCCGATGATCGGGAAAAAAATCAGCACATATATCCATAACAGCGTATGCTGTGATGTCCGGTTCTCAAGCATGAGTGAGATGATACTAAATAAAATAATGGCGATATAACTAGCTGCATAAAGCTGAAAGCTCCACGCGGGCACTGGCCACCAAAACACCACATATGCCCCGAATATCATGAAATATAAAAATAAAAACTCCAGTCTCCTCTTTTTCACATTCTCCGCCCTCATTCGTTTCTGTCTTTTTCTCTTCCATACCCTTTGCACAGCTTGTCTGAAACGCACGGTCTGCTGCTTTCTTTTAGCTTTTACAGACTGGAGCGATTTAATCCGATATAATGGAGAAATATGTGAAGGAATGAAAGGAGTTATGATGAAAAAAACAGTTAATTGGTTTGTTTCTTATTGCTCTTTGTATTTTTGGATGAAATTCCACTTCAAATGCTTTAGCTCTTTCTGAGGAGGAATTAGACGAACAGGTGACAAAAGTAGTAGATGAAATTTGGAAAGAGCATGGGTTGTTTAATGATCAATTAATTAAAACAGACCCAACCATCTCCATTGGTATCGATGATTCAAAAGATAAGGCAGCTTTACAATCTGTTTTAGAAAGAAGCTTCCTAAACAAGCATTAGAGATTGATGAAATTGAAATTTTCCAAAGAAATAAAAGTAGGGCATTTCACTAGACTAACCTCCTGGCGTACCTTCATTCGTATCAAAGAAACCCACTCTTTTCAGAGTGGGTTTCTTAAAGTGGTTACATCTTCTCCGGTGCTGATACACCAATGAGTTTCAATGCGTTAGCCAGTGTGATTTGTGTGGCTTTCATTAGCGATAGACGGGCTGTTGTTTTTGTTTCATTTTCAACATCAATGACCTTCTCGGCATTGTAGAAGCTGTGAAGGGCGGATGCTAGATCATAGATATAGTTTGTGACGCGGTGCGGAATACGTTTTTCTGCTGCTTCTGCTACGACTTCTGGGAAGCTGCCGATGATTTTGAGTAGATCGTATTCTTTTTCCGATTGAATATGAGAGAAATCTGCTTTCTCAAGATTCGGTTCGTAGCCTTTTTCTTCACCTTGACGAAGCATACTGCAAATTCTCGCATGTGCATATTGTGCGTAGTACACAGGGTTTTCGTTAGACGTTGAAATCGCTAAGTCTAGGTCAAAGTCCATATGTGTCGCCGCACTTCTCATTGCAAAGAAATAACGAGTGGCATCTAAGCCTACTTCTTCGATTAGATCACGCATCGTGACTGCTTTTCCTGTACGCTTACTCATCTTCATCTTTTCACCATTTTTGTAAAGGTGAACAAGCTGAATGATTTCGACTTCAAGTTTGTCAGCTGGATATCCAAGTGCTTGAATGGCGGCTTTCATTCGAGGAATATAGCCGTGGTGGTCTGCTCCCCAAATGTTAATCAACTGGTCAAACCCTCTGTCCAGTTTGTCCTTGTGATACGCGATGTCTGGAAGCAAGTACGTGAAGCTACCGTCTTTTTTAATGAGCACACGGTCCTTGTCATCACCAAAATCAGTTGAACGTAACCATGTTGCGCCGTCCGCTTCATAGATATAGCCTTTTTCACGAAGTGTTTCTAGTGCCGGCTCGATTTTTCCGTTTTCATATAAAGATGTTTCAGAATACCATACATCAAATGGGACACGGAAATTCTCAAGGTCCACACGTAATTTTTCTAATTCGTATTTCAATCCGTACTCACGGAAGAACTTCATGCGTTCTTCTTCTGATTCATGCACGAAGCGGTCACCAAATTCATCAGCGAGTTTCTGGCCAATGCCTTTGATGTCTTCTCCTCTATAGCCGTCCTCTGGCATTTCTTTTTCAAGACCGAGCGCCTCAAAGTAACGTACTTCTACAGATAGAGCAAGGTTATTGATCTGGTTTCCTGCATCGTTGATGTAGTATTCACGGCTCACGTCGAACCCTGCTTTATCAAGGATGTTGCAAAGGGAATCGCCTACAGCCGCACCGCGGGCATGTCCAAGGTGAAGGTCGCCAGTTGGGTTTGCTGAAACGAACTCAACCTGAACCTTTTGACCTTTGCCTGTATTTGTTTCCCCATATGCCTCTTTTGCTTCAAGAACAGCTGGAATCAGCTTGGTTAAATATTGATTGTTCATATAAAAGTTGATGAATCCCGGACCTGCGATATCCAGTTTTTCAATCGAAGCTTTTCCTTTGTCAAACGCATTCACAATATCCTCCGCAATTTGACGAGGTGCTTTTTTCGCAATGCGGGCAAGCTGCATCGCCATGTTGGTGGAATAATCACCGTGAGTTTTCTCTTTCGGTACTTCCAAAAGGACATCCGGTACCTGACTTTCATCAGCAAGTCCTGCTTTGACGACTGCCGCAATGATTTCTTCTTTTAACGCATCTTTGACCTGTTCTGCGATATTCATGAACGTAAATCCTCCTTGTAGGAAATTGATAATGTATGTAAATGCTTCTGATCTTCACCTGTCAGCATATCGTACGTAATGTGCAGTAAGCCATTGTCCACATCGAGATCAATGCCATGTGTGTGCACATCGAGCTGAAGGGTACCGAATGGCATCGTGTAATGTGTCACGGTCGTTTCACCAATGAGAAAGCGCTGCTTCATTTGAATAGCACCTGATCTCATGACAAAAATTTCTTTTTCACTTATTTTGACAACGGTTTTTACTTGACCCATTTCATGTTCTTCATGGTAAGTGAGATACGTTTTGTCATTCTTTTCTTGATACGTTCCAGTTGTTCGGAATTCGATCGTTTCAACCGGCTCCGTCTCTGGTTTCATCACTGACTTTACATGAATTGAAATTTGGTTTTGTGTCATTTTGCACTTCCTTTGCTAAGACCCGTTTAACTAAAATAGTATACCATATTCACGATCGCCTATCATCCCATCATTTCTCATCTTCATGCGGATAAAACCTCATGTTTGATCTTCAAAAAGCCCTTTAGAAAAAAAGAAAAATGAGACTAACCAATATCACGAGTGAAGCCTTTACCCATAAGCCTTGTCTGTTTATTAAACTTGCCAAAAATGCCTGAAAAAAATCAAATGGAGTGATACGTGCTTGGTTAAACACCACTTGCATCAACAGCGCAATCATAGTGAGATAGAAAAAGCCTCGATCCTGACACAGACCAACCATCTCTTCCTTTGCCTCTTTTTTCGCGGTGAAAGCAGACGGACCCGCTGCCATTCAGCATGAGAAAGCCTACAGCAAGTAACAACATCAATATAGAAGAAAACACGCCTGTCTCCTTTATCATGTCACCCATGTAAAAAAAGAGCTTGTCCCTATGAGATGACAAGCTCCTCTATCAAGATGTTATTTCACAAATCCAAGCAGCATTTCACGCAAAAGCTTGCTTGCTGTATTCGCTGTTTGATCTGAATGATCATATACAGGCGCTACCTCCACAAGGTCTGCACCGACCACATGGACATCAGAGCCTGCAATCGCATGAATAGATGCCAGCAGTTCTTTTGACGTAATACCGCCAGCATCTACCGTTCCTGTACCAGGTGCATGTGCCGGATCGAGCACATCAATGTCGATCGTCACATAAACTGGGCGGCCTTTCAGCTTTGGCAGCACTTGCTTCAACGGCTCGAGCACTTCAAATTTAGATATGTGCATGCCTGCTTCTTTTGCCCATTCAAATTCTTCCTTCATCCCAGAACGGATACCGAACGAGAATACATTTTCAGGTCCAATGAGTCCTGCTGCTTTACGAATCGGTGTCGAATGAGACAGCGGCTCGCCCTCATATTCCTCACGAAGATCCGTATGGGCATCCATATGGATAATCGCCAAATCGGGATATTTTTTGTACATCGCACGGAACACCGGCCAAGACACAAGATGCTCTCCACCCATTCCTAATGGGAACTTCCCTTTTTCTAAAATGCTGTCGACATACTCTTCAATTAAATCTAAGCTTTTCTGTGCATTTCCAAATGGAAGCGGAATGTCACCAGCATCAAAGAACGGCACCTCATGCAGCTCACGATCTAAATAAGGACTGTATTCCTCTAATCCAATGGAGACCTCACGAATGCGGTTCGGACCAAAACGTGAGCCTGGGCGGTAACTGACGGTCCAATCCATCGGCATCCCGTATAAAATGACTTTCGCATCTTCCCATGTCGGATGACTTCCAATAAACACTTTTCCTGAATAAGCCTCGTCGAATCTCATGCAAGATTCCTCCTTTTACGCTTCAAAAAATGCGCAAACTGTCATTTGCGCATGTCCATTTCGCTTGATTTATTTGATTAAGTCGCTGACAAATTTCGGCAGAACGAATGCCGCTTTGTGCAATTCTTTTGTGTAATATTTCGTTTCAATATCAAAGAAGCGGCTGTCTTCCACAGCAAGTGGATCATACTTCTTAGAACCGATGGTAAATGTCCAAAGACCGCTTGGATACGTTGGAATATTCGCTGTGTAAAGCTTCGTAATTGGGAAAATTTCTTTTACATCACGCTGTACATTTGTAATTAACTCCGGTGTGAACCAAGGGTTGTCCGTTTGTGCAACGAAAATACCGTCTTCTTTTAATGCTTTAGAAATTCCGGCGTAGAATCCTTTAGAAAACAGGTTCACAGCTGGTCCGACTGGCTCAGTTGAGTCAACCATGATGACATCATATTCGTTGTCCGCTTCGGCAATGTGCATAAAGCCGTCTCCGACTTTGACATCCACACGTGGATCGTCTAGCTTACCAGCAATTGAAGGGAGAAATTTCTTCGAGTATTCGATGACCTTGCCATCAATATCAACCAGTGTCGCCTTTTTCACACTTGGGTGCTTCAGGATTTCACGAATAACACCGCCGTCTCCTCCGCCTACAACAAGGACATTTTCCGGGTTTGGATGAGTGAAAAGAGGAACATGTGCCACCATTTCGTGGTATACAAACTCATCTTTCTCTGATGTCATCACCATGCCGTCTAAAAACAGCATATTGCCAAACTCTTCTGTTTCCACCATTTCTAAATGCTGAAAGTCTGTTTGTTCTGTATGAAGGGTTTTCTTCACCTTCAACGTAATGCCAAAATTCTTCGTTTGCTTCTCTGTATACCAAAGTTCGCTCATTGTTCATCTTCCTCTCATCCAATAATAAACAAACATCTATTGTTAGCGCCATTTATCGGCTATGACGATATCGATTGTCCAAGAAAAAAGTATAGTGGATTCATATCAAATTGTAAAGAACCGCTTGATATATCTCCATGTTCAAAGCCAATCGCTTGTTTAAAACGGTTTTCTTTGTTCCATACTGATAAAAAACCGTCAAAATGGGGGCTTTGCATGGACACAATCATGAGTAATAAAAAAATCCGCATGACCGTGAAAACGATTCGAGCCTGTTTTTTTATCGGCTTGCTCGCTTTCCTATTTGCCGGCACAGTCTTTTTGACGATTCTTATCCTTGCCAAGTGGCAAGGCGCTCCTTCTGTTCAAGTTCCCCAATCCACAACCATTTATGCAGCAGATGGGTCAAAACTTGGCGAATCGAACTTTGGAGAAAAGCGATACTGGGTTCCGCTAACAGACATGTCCCCTCATATGAGACAGGCAGTCGTAGCGGTTGAAGATAAAACGTTTTATCAGCATCATGGCTTTGATGTGAAACGAATGGCGGGTGCTGCGATAGCTGATATTCGTGCAATGGCAAAGGTGCAAGGGGCCAGCACCATCACCCAACAATATGCAAGAAATCTATATTTAGATCATGATAAAACATGGAAGCGGAAGTGGAATGAAGCCTTTTACACCATCCGCTTAGAGCAAAATTATACAAAAGATGAGATTTTAGAAGGATACTTGAACACCATTTATTATGGCCACGGCGCATACGGTGTGGAAGCGGCATCCCGTCTTTATTTTGGGAAAAAAGCGAAGAATTTAACCTTAGCCGAATCTGCTTTGCTTGCTGGTATCCCAAAGGGTCCTTCTCTCTATTCCCCTTATGTGAACGAGGAGAAAGCCGAAGCAAGAAGACATATGATTCTTAGGCAAATGCAAGAAGATGGCATGATTACGAAGAAAGCAGCTGCTGCCGCAGCCAAGGAAAAACTGACCTATCGCCCCTTACAACAGAAGCAGCTGCAAGCAAAGCAAGCCCCGTATTTTTATGATGATGTGATTCGAGAACTGAAACAAACGTTGGGCTTAACAGAGGAACAAATAGAAACCTATGGGCTTCATATCCAGACGACCTTACAACCTGAATTACAAAAAATCGCAGAAAAAACGGTAAAAAACATAATGGATTCAACATCAGACATTCAAATTGGCTTTACCGCCATCCATCCCCAAACAGGTCATGTACTTGCCTTAGTTGGGGGAAGAGATTATGAGAAAAGTCCATTCAACCGGGTCACACAAGCGAAAAGACAACCTGGTTCCACAATGAAACCTCTTCTCTATTACATGGCCTTGCAAAATGGGTTTACACCCGCAACCGTCATGCGCAGTGAGGAAACCGTTTTTGAACTGGATGGTCAAGGAAGCGGAGCAGCTTATTCGCCAAGCAACTATCACGGCTATTACGCCAATGACGGCATTACAATGCTTCAAGCTTTGGCTCTATCTGATAATATTTACGCGGTCAAAACCCACCTGTTTTTAGGAATGGAGCAGCTTGTAAGAGCTGGCAAGCTGTTTGGGATCAGCGAAAAACTAGAGCAAGTGCCTTCACTTGCGCTCGGTACGTCTCCTGTGAAACCAATCGAAATGACCAATGCGTACGCTATGCTGGTCAATGGAGGCAAACACGTCAAACCTACTTTCATTACGAAAGTGACCGACGCTAAAGGCAACGTACTCTTTGAGGAGAAACAAAAACGAGAGCAGGTACTAGATGAAAAAGCAACATTTGTCACCACTGACATGATGTCAGGCATGTTCAATGATCAATTAAATGGCTATACAAGTGTCACTGGGCGTACGATTACAAAAGACCTCACACGAACATACGGGGGGAAATCGGGGACGACAGGTGCTGACAGCTGGATGATTGGCTTCTCTCCCCAGCTCGTCACAGGTGTGTGGACCGGCTATGATAAAGGGCGCACCATTGACTCAGTCGAAGAAACCGCCTATGCGAAAAAAATATGGGCTTCCTTTATGGAATCAGCCCTCTCGAACCAGCCCGCCTCCTCCTTCATGCCACCAGACGGTGTAAAAGGGGTATATATCAATCCAAAAACCGGCGATCTCTCAGGCCCTGGATGTGAATCAAAGGTATTCACCTATTTTATAGAAGGAACCGAGCCGACAGGTGTCTGCTACGGTGCCGAGGAAAAAGCATCTGAAGAAGACCCGGTTCAGGATCAACAGCCAAAAAAATGGTGGGAAAAGTGGCTGAAACGTTAAAAAAGGACATGAAAAACCCCGAGATCTGCATCTCGGGATTCTCCATGTCCTAGCTTTAACACCAGTTTACTGAAAAAACGTCTAGAATTGGTATCCATTCATCATTCTTCACAAAAATTTCACAATTACTCAGGAACAGCCAATCCTTCTTTTAATTCATCTGTGGATGCTTCCCATAACGCCTCATTGTGACTTTTCAAGAAATCAGCAAGCACCTTTTTCGATCCATCATCCATATGGCTGACAACGATTTTACGCTTCATCGATTTATCCATTAAATTCACATGCTCAGGAAGTGACTTATACCCTCTGCGGATCGAGCGGTCAACGGTCATTTCACAGGCCGTCACACCTGCATAATAAGGGCCTTCTTCTCTACGGTCAATCGTTACCCATACGAGCCAATAAGGCTTTCCATTAGGTACTTCTTCTTTGGTTTTTAAAAACTTAATTCCTTTTTCGACGGCACTTCTTGCATGCATTGCACCAATATCAATGACAGCTTCCTTTTCCTCTACATCAATGATCACCGGCGAGATATTATCAAGGCTGAGGGCACCTGCCCCAAAACCTCCATGCCCATCCGTTGCATCTGTTTTTTTAATGATATTAAAACCAATTGGTTTCTTCTTTTTACCTTCCATTCATTAGACCTCCTAAAGCAGCGGCTTCAAAATAAGATTAAACCAGTCAATCATTTGATCTCTCATACCGATCAATGGAACAAAAATAAACTGACCTAGCGGTGTGATGACAAATATGAGGAAAATGATGATCCCATACTGTTCAAATTGCGTCATTTTCGCGCGAATGCCGGGACTGACAACGTCCTCAATAATACGATACCCGTCCAGCGGCGGGAGCGGCAACAAGTTAAATAGGAACAAAATCACGTTCAAGTTAATAAAGATTTGGAAGAAATAATCGACCCCCGGCTCAAAGCGCATGAGCGACTCCCCGCCAAATTTCTGAAGAAGCGCATACACACAAAAGCCCAAAAATGCCAAAACCAAATTACTTAAAGGTCCTGCGATCGACACACATATCCCTGCGAGACGTGGGTTTTTAAAATGGTACCGATTCACAGGTACAGGCCTCGCCCAGCCAAACCCAGCTACAAAGATCAAGATCGTCCCGAAAATATCAAGGTGCTTCAATGGATTGAGCGTCAGTCTCCCTTGATTTTTAGCTGTCGGATCTCCAAAACGATACGCAACATATGCATGCGCCAGCTCGTGCATCGTAAAAGCCACAACAAGCGTAATAGCGACATATGGAATAAGTTCTAATGGATACACAAAAAATTGGTTCAAAGGCCCGAATCCCTCTTTCTTTCTATACAATGATTTACTTCATTCAGTATACTATAAGAAGTCCCTTAAACTAAAGGGAAGCGTAGCACTACAGGAAAAAGGAGGTTGTCATCATGCCGATTGTCACCGTTCAAATGCTTGAAGGAAGAACAGACGAGCAGAAAAGAGCTCTTGTGGAGAAAGTGACGGATGCCGTTGTTGAAACAACAGGCGCTGGTGCAGAGAAAGTCTCTGTCATTATTGAAGAAATGAAAAAAGAACATTATGCCGTAGCAGGAAAGCGAATGAGCGACCTGTAAGCATATAAAAAGGACAAACACTTTTTCGGTGTTTGTCCTTTTGTCTCCTATCTTATCTGTACCAAGCTTTATTACGGTTCACTTGATTTTTATGAGCTGCATCGAAGAAATCGACAGTGTAGGAATAATCATAATTCATTAAGCAGACAATTCCGCTACCCTGAGGGTCATGCGGCAAACCAAAGTTATGGCCGTATTCATGCGTAGCCGCTTTTGCCGTATTCGCTGTTCCTTGATCAAGGTTGACACTGAATGCACTTCCGCTCGGTGCACTATTGTAAACATAAGCAATTCCGCCAGCATCAAAGTTTGGATTTGCTGTAAATCCTGTGACAAAATCGTATCCTCTGCCATCAAAGTTGCGCTGAAGGTTAGACAGAATTTGTGATGCATTTGATCCCGAAGACGTCCAAGACCCTACGGCTTGTACGACAAAGTCCACATCATGATCGCGGTTAAATGTCACGTCCGCCTGCTCAATGATACTGACAATGCGCGTCTGCCAATCACTATATTTCGCGCGATACTGTGCATCAGCTACTGCATAGACGGTCACTTTCTGACTGCCTGTACTAGCTTTTGTTGAAATCGAATCTCCTGTATTTGCTTTAAATGTTCTAGACCCTACCTGTTTACCAGACTCGTCTAAAATTTTTGTTGTTACATCTCGCTCAATTGGAGGTGCCGTCGTCAAATCTTTAAAATCATTTGCCTTTGGCAACCCTTCACTAATATGTGTTTCGAACGGTGCATGACCATGATCATGCCCATGACCTGCAATTGCAACTGGTGCTGAAGCTGAACTTACCCCCGGTAACAAACTACCTACCAATAAAAATGACAAAAAGACTGAACGCTTTTTCATTCCTATCCCTCCTTTGTTTTTCACAAGGTTATATATTCACTGAAAATTCACCATTTTCCTTCTATTCAGTCAAAAACAGGGAATTTGATATACAGGAAGAAAGTCGAATCATGTCATTTTCACTAATTTTTCGGATATTTCGACACACATTTCATCAAAAAACAGCACTTTTGGTCTGGGTCATTTACATGGTAATCATCCGCCTTTTTCTAAAATGATGTCATAGACCCAGCCACACCATATAAGGTTGAAAAAATTGATATTAGAAAAGATAAAGTCAGACTTTACTGATACCAATTATACTTCTCTGCAAATCTCCCTTATGATGAAAAACATAAAAACAATGCTACTTCAAAACAGAAGGGACGATCCGCATGTCTGGGAAAAAGCACATACAATTTGGATTAATGTTACATGGTCCAGGAGGCCACATGAATGCATGGAAGGATGAATCGGTTCCAGCAGATGCGAGTGTTAATATTGATTATTATCAAGCGATCACAAAAAAGGCAGAATCAGCGGGATTCCGTTTTGTCTTTGTCGCAGATGGCTTATATATTCATGAGCATTCCATTCCACATTTCTTGAACCGATTTGAGCCATTGACCATTTTATCTGCACTTGCCACGGTCACCACACAGATTGGACTTGTGGGCACTGTATCAACTTCCTACAGTGAGCCCTTTACCATTGCACGTCAATTTGCATCCCTAGATAAATTAAGTAAAGGCCGGGCCGGATGGAATGTTGTGACTTCTCCACTAGAAGGCTCTGCCGAAAACCACATCATCCGTTCGCATCCAAGCCATTCACTTCGATATGAAATTGCAGAAGAATACTTACAAGTAGTGAACGGTCTTTGGAGCTCTTGGGAAGAAGATGCTTTTATAAGGGATCGATCCACTGGTGTTTTCTTTGATCGAGATAAACTGCACACATTAAACCATCATGGCAAGCACTTTTCTGTCAAAGGGCCTTTAAATATCGAACGATCTGATCAAGGGCAGCCCGTCATTTTCCAAGCAGGCGCGTCAGAGGCAGGAAAGGATTTAGCCGCAAAAGAAGCAGACGCCGTATTTACGAATGCAGATTCACTTGAAAAGGCAAAAGCATATTACCAGGATGTAAAAAATAGAGCCACAGCGCTGGGAAGAAAGCCATCTGATATCAAAATATTTCCTGGCATCCATCCGATTACAGGGAAAACCATCGAAGAAGCAGAAGAAAAGTATGAAGCCATTCAGCATTTGGTCTCTATTGAAGAAGCCCTTCATTACCTTGGCAGGTTCTTTGATCACTTAGACTTCAGTCAATTTCCACTTGATGAGCCATTTCCCGATATAGGTGATGCCGGTTCCAACAGCTTTCAATCCACAACAGAATCCATTAAAAAAATGGCCAAAGAACAAAAATTGACCTTAAGAGAAGTCGCTTTACAAGTGACGACCCCAAAAAGTGCTTTTTTCGGAACTTACGAACAAGTGGCAGACCAGCTGATCCAATGGATTGAAGAAGACGCCGCAGATGGGTTTATTTTTGGTGCTCCTATTCTACCAAGCGGTTTATCTGAATGGACGGAGCACGTCATTCCGATATTAGTAGAAAAAGGATATTACGACCCAAATTATCCAGCTCATACCCTTCGTGAAAATTTGGGTCTGCCTATCAAGAAGAATCAGTTTCTCAAACAAACAGTGAAATAAACATGAAAGAGGGGTGAGCTCAAAGGCTCTCCCCTCTTTTTCTCATGCCTGATGCAATCGATTTTCAATGAGATCAATGAATTGAAGGACGGCTCTTCCTGGTGAATCATTTGTTTTCCTCAATAGACCAACTGGCGGAGAAACATGAATTCCCTTTATTTCTAATACCTTGGTGCCGGGAAGTGTAAAAGAATGAGCAGTTCGTGTAAAAAGAGATACTCCTAAGCCTGCCTGAACATAGTGTTTATGGGACATGCTGCTCGTAATCTCTAATTTATTGTAATTTGTCCCAATGACATTAACAATTTGTTGTTCAATTTGAATGCGGATAGGGCAATTATGGGGCGTAAATAAAATCGTCTCATCCTTTAAATCTGCTATCTCGACTACATCTTTCTCTGCCAATCGATGGGAAGAGGGAACGAGCAGAACGATATCATCTTGAAAAAGGGGCTTATAACTATTGTCCATCGAAGCTTCTGGTGCTCCGCAAATCGCAAAATCAATCTCATCATGAGAAAGTAAGGAACTCAATGTATTCGCATCCGCTACTTGCACAGAAAACTCTACATTCGGAAACCTTTCCTTGAATTCTGCAATAAGTGCAGGAAATTCTAAGCTGGCTGTAGGCTCCGAAACACCGATGCGAATGAATCCCGCAATGCCCACCTCTAAATCTTGGAGTGTTTTCGTCAATTTCTCATATTCATTGAGTAAAGAATTGGCTCTTTCATAAAAAAGCTGCCCTGATGCTGTTAACTTTAAGGTCTTCCCTCTTTCTAGAAGTTTCTCTCCAATTTCCTCTTCTAAATGCTTAATGTGCAAGGTAATGGTTGGCTGAGAATAATTCAGCGCTTCTGCTGCTTTTAAAAAATTCCCGTATTTCACAATTGTCGCAAAGGTGCGGATTGCACGAATCTCCATGAAAACCCCTCTTTTCCCTATATTTTAAATAACTAAATCGTGTATTTATGATTACTAATTATACTTTTCTATTGGTTTGCCTTATTATAATTTATATTATCAACTATTCCAAGCTGTTTAGAAGGAATTATAAGAAATGGAGGAGACGAATTGACGAAAGTAACCATTATAGCAGGCGGACATTCCGTCCAATCTCGACTAACCGGTGTCCTGCAGCATGTGAAGCATCGTTTAACGTTAAATGGGATTGATGTTCATATCATTCAAGTCCACCAGCTCCCTAGCGACGCCTTAATCGGAGCAGATTTTTCAAACGAAGACATTGTCAAAGCCATTGGTCTTGTGAATGAGAGCGACGGTGTCATTGTGTTAACACCCGTCTACAAAGCGTCTTTTTCCGGTATCTTAAAAACTTTTTTAGATTTACTTCCCCAGAAAGCATTCCAAGGGAAACCCGTCCTCCCTTGTGTTTTAGGAGGAACCTATGGTCACTTGCTCGTCATTGAATATGCACTTAAACCCATCATTCATCAACTCGGTGCAACCGCTGTTCAATCTGGCGTTTATGTGGTGGATCATCAGGTCACAAAGCAGGATTCAGACAGCTATGTGCTTGATCTAGATGCCACCAACAGATTAAACCTCGCACTATCTCAATATCAAAGTCTAATAGGAGGAACCGCCCATGTCGCTCACCCTTAGTATTCTTGATCAAAGCCTCGTCAGTGAAAATGAGAAAGCAGAGACGGGCATTCAGCATACCGTCAAACTAGCTGAAGCAGCAGATCAACTGGGTTATCACAGGTTTTGGGTATCTGAACATCACAATAATCCTCAAGTCGCTGGTTCTTCCCCTGAAGCACTTGCCGGCTATCTTTTAGCAAAAACGAACACCTTACGAATTGGCTCTGGCGGTGTCATGCTTCAGCATTACAGTCCGTTTAAGGTGGCTGAAACCTTCCACGTACTGGCATCATTAGCGCCTGGCAGAGTCGATTTAGGTGTTGGGAAAGCACCGGGAGGACTTAATCTATCGACACAAGCACTTCAGGAAAATGATCAAGCGTCACGGAAAGATTTTTCTCAAAAATTAGTGGAACTCAAAACGTATCTCACTGAACAAGCAAATGAATTAAATGCTCAGCCAATCCCCAGCGTATCACCCGATATGTTCCTTCTAGGCGGAAGTACTGAGAGCGCTGAATTGGCAGCAAAACTAGGAATCTCCTTTGTTTTTGCCTATTTTATTAACGGGGATGATGCCTTATTAAAAGAAGCAAGGGAGACCTTCAAAAAATATCAGAAAGAGGACACTCATCAACAATTCCTTCTCGCCATCACCGTATCTGTAGCTGAAGACCATGAACAAGCTCTCTCGTACATCAAACAAAAGGAAACAGTGAAGGTCTCCTTTTCCGATGGAAGAAAGCTCAATGTGACATCACTAGAAGATGCAGAAAAGCTCGTGACAGGAACAAAGAAGGAACACTACAACATCCACATTCAAAAAGCAGGCTATACCGCTGGCACAAAAGAAACCGTTCATCATCGGCTGACTGAGCTAGCCGAGTCTTATGATATCAATGAATTCATCGTGCTATCTCCGATTGTAGACATTGATGCAAGAATAGCGTCTATCACATTATTAAAAGAAGCATTTGATCATGAACAAACAGCTAAAAAGCAAATCAATCAAGAGGTGAACGTCTAATGTCAAACAAACAAAAAATCATTTTATGGAGCAAAAATGGATGCAATTATTGTAAGGAAATTCAGTCCTACTTCAACGAACAGCACATTTCTTATGCAACGATTGATGTAACGGAACATGATCATTACAGAAATATTTTAGAAGAAAAATATGGCGTGCGTTATGTGCCTGTAGTAGAGATCAGCCGTGATCCCCATGTGTATCAAGCATTGCTGAATCCAGATATCAATGATTTACGAAAAGCGTTGATCTGACAGTACATATTTACACTTTTGAATGGAGGTTTGTCATGAGTCGAGATACTTTTCGCATCGCTACCGAAGAAGATGCGCCAGCTTTTCTAGAATTGCTGACCAGTGCATTTCAACCACTTGCTGAAATGGGCATTGATTGGCCATCCACAAGCGCCACACTTGAAATGGTCACAGAAAACATCAGACAGTCCGTTGCTGTTGTGTTAGAACGAGACGGGCGGCTCATATCAACCATCACCATACGTTTTCCTTGGGAGAGCACTCAACCGGTTTCAGGATATCCATTTGTTTGGTGGTTTGCTACAGCTCCTGATTTAGCAGGTCAAGGGATTGGAAATAAGCTGCTCGATTATGTGGAAAACACCTTGCTCCGCCAGACATATAAAGCGCCAGCATATACACTGGGCACTTCTGGCCGAAAGCATCCTTGGCTTTTAAAAATGTACGAACGAAAAGGATATACAAAATATATTGAACGTGAAGCCGATAATGGCGACTTAGGTGTATTGATGTATAAAGTGCTCATCCCTGAACGTTTCGATGCCGCCATACTAGGAGCACCGCCCGCAGAAGAAAAAGTCGAAACGACTTCTATATAGGAGGTAATTAACATGGGTGAGTTTTTCAAATGGGAGTATGTGGTGACGCTCTTCCCTAAAGTATTGTCGGCTCTTCCGACAACCTTGCTGATTGTGTTATTTGCCACATTGATTGGCAGTTTTCTTGGATTCATTCTTGCTTATTTTCGAATCGAGCGCATCCCCGTCCTGCATCAACTCAGTGCAATCTATGTCTCATTTATTCGCGGCACACCTATCCTTGTCCAAATGTTTATTGTCTTTTATGGCCTGCCAGGTGTGCTTGCAACAATTGGACTTGATATCTCCATGTGGAACAAATTGATCTTTCTTTACATTACATATGGACTCAATACAGCAGCCTATTTTTCAGAAATATATCGGTCTGCTTTATCGAGTGTCCCATTATCTCAATATGAAGCGGCTGCCTCCATCGGGATGACGAAATGGCAGATTTATAGAAGAACGCTCATTCCTCAAGCAGGAAAAATCGCTCTCCCGAATATTGGCGTGGCCATCGTCAACTTATTACAAAATACCTCTCTCGCCTTTACACTCGGCGTGATGGACATTATAGGAAAGGTGCAAACATTAGGGGCTCTATACTACCGCGTATTAGAAGGATACTTTATTGCTGCCGTCATTTTTATCGTGTTAAGTCTGCTGCTAGAAAAAGCGTTTGACCTATTGGAAAAGCGAGTCAGTACACCGAAAACAAGAAAACAGCGTCAGACAACATTCATTTCCTTAAAAAGAGCCGACACGGCCTTCACTACTTTAGAAAAACGTGCGAAGTAAAAAGAGGAGGATTTCACATGAAAAATCACAAACTATTCAAAAAACATTCCATCATTGGTCTGCTTGCACTTGGGTCATTGCTCCTTGCTGCCTGCGGTAATGATGAACAATCTAATGAAGTCAAAGCAGAAGCAGCGAATAATCATCCCGATGCTAAAGAAATCATCATTGGAACAGGGAACGCTTACCAGCCCTTTGTTTACTTAGACGAAAATGGAAAATTAACAGGCTATGAGAAGGCTGTATTAGATGAAGTCGATCAGCTGCTTCCACAATACACATTTAAATATGAATCCTTTGAGTTTAAAAATATTTTACCTGCATTAGATGCTGGTAAAGTAGATCTCGCTGCCCATCAATATGAAATCAATGATGAGCGTCAGAAGAAATATCTATTTGGAAAAGTGGGCTACACCGATTATACAAGCTATGTGGTTGTTGATAAGGCGTCCGGTCATGACTTTCAAAGCCTGAACGACTTGGCTGGGCACAAGGTGCATGCGTCCACTGGAAGTAACTTTGCTTATCTTCTAGAGCAATATAACCAAAAGCATGACCGGAAAATTGACATTGTCTATGGGGATGGAGGAAACGAAATACTGGTCAAAAACTTGCAGAATGGCACAGTCGATGCGGCCTTGCTCACAAAGTATGATGTCAATAAGCTAAACAAACAATTCAATGCCAACCTTGTCACCTCTGGAAAGCCTGTGAACGTATCTAAAACGTATTATCTTTATCAAAAAAACAATACGACACTTCAAAAAGACATTGATCAAGCATTACAAAAGCTGATCGATAACGGAAAGCTCGCTGAACTGTCTAAGAAAATATTGGGCGGAGATTTTACTCAATCATAAGAAAGGAGCCGTCAGAATGGATTTTGATGTTGCTTTTATGTTTCAGGCCTTTCTAGCTGCACTTCATTATTTGCCAACGACTCTGCTATTAGGCTTTCTCCCGCTATTATTTGGCTCCGTCTTTGGCTTTGGCATTGCCCTTATTCGTTTTTATCAAGTGCCTGTATTGTCTCAAGTGTTCAAATGGTTTGTGGCCATATTTAAAGCCATTCCGGTTGTATTAATCTTGCTCGTTTCTTATCTGATGTTTTCCGATTCGCTTGATCACTTGGCTGCATCTCTTTCGCTGCCGATTCGTTTTAGTGATATGGATAGAAGGTGGATTGCGATTTTCTCCCTCACCTTATATGCCATCAGCGGGCTTTCAGAAATATTTCGAAGCTCTCTTGCGTCCATTCCAAAAGGTCAATTTGATGCCGCTCGATCCATTGGTTTTACAGGGAAACAGGTTTTGCGAAGGGTCATCATTCCACAGGTCTTTCCCATCTCCCTTCCTTTACTGAACAACATGCTGATCAGTTTAATCAAAGCCTCTTCTCTCGTCTCTATGGTGTCTGTGGTCGATATTTTAAACGGTGCTTTAATCAAAGCCAATGTGAACTATCGTTATCTTGAAGCATACATCGCTGTTGCCCTGATTTACTGGGCTCTGTGTGCCTCTATCGAAGCCATCACAGCCGCATATGAGACATATGTACTCAAAAGCAAAAGGAGACGATTGGCATGATTGACATTAAACAGGTGCATAAAGCGTTCGGTAAAAACCAGATTCTGAGAGGAATTGATTTAACGGTAGAAAGAGGCGAAGTGGTCGTCATTTTAGGTCCGAGTGGTTCTGGGAAATCAACCTTTCTGCGATGCTTGAATTTTCTTGAGCGTGCGGATCAAGGAGAAATCAGCATTGATCACACGACCGTCAAGTTCAATCAAGCAAGGCCTAAAGACATTCTGGCACTTCGCAGAAAAACAGCGATGGTCTTTCAGCAATACGATTTGTTTATTCATAAGACAGCTCTTGAGAATGTCATGGAAGGCTTAGTCATTGCCCGTAAGCATCCGAAAAATCAAGCCTATGACACAGCCCTCCATTTGCTCACAAAAGTAGGGCTACTAGAAAAAAAGGATGCCTATCCGCATCAATTATCCGGCGGGCAGCAGCAGCGAGTAGGCATTGCAAGAGCACTTGCATTGAATCCAGAAGTCATTTTGTTTGATGAGCCAACCTCCGCCTTAGATCCCGAGCTTGTAGGTGAAACACTTGAAGTCATTAAACAAGTAGCACAAACTGGGGTCACGATGATCATCGTCACGCACGAGATGAGCTTTGCCTATGACATTGCCGACAGAGTGATTTTCATGGAGGATGGCGTGATCGTTGAATCAGGCACACCAGAAGAAGTCTTTGAACATACTAAAGAAGAACGCACAAAACAATTTTTAGCAAGATTTTCTTATAACCATTCATAAAAAAAACAAGTCGTTCCAAGGAGATCGACTTGTTTTTTCTGTTTCTTATATGCCCGTCTGTTCTAGCAAATAGCCAGCACATAATGGTTTTTCTAGTGCAGTTCCTTCAACTGATCAATATAAGCAAGGGCTGCCTCAAATTCTTCGTCCGTATAGCGCTGCTTGCTTTTAATGGTGAATACCTTTTCCTTTACCTCATCTTTTGGCAGATCATCAAAGTATAAAATCGTTGAGACAAGCTCTAGAAAACGAGACGATTGCTCATTCATCTGCTGCGTCAGCACTTTGAGGTCAGGCATGTCCACTTCACACTGATCGAGAAACTCTTTCCCATTGTCCGTCAGCGAATAACGATATTGATAGTATCCACCCTTTTTTTCCTTCATTTCGTCCAAGAATCCAAGGTTGCACAGCTCTTCAATTCTGAGCGTCAACTCCTCTGAATAGGGGCCATAAAAATGAAAATCGTATTTCTCATAAAAAGGCAAATCTAGCTTTTTTGCTATGTAAATCATTTTTTGCAGCTTCTTCCGTCCCACGATTTCCCCAGATTCAGAGAACACCTTCATCAACTTTGCATGCTCTTTCAACAAATTCCCGACATCTCCTTTTTCAGTACTTCCTTATCCCAATCCAAGCAGCTTCATGATCGCCTTCTTTGCTTCAGCGTTTTCCGACATATCTACAATTAAGTCCATCGGGAAATAAAGTTTATGATCGGTTCTTCGTTTACCGGAAATGGCATCAACTATATCTGACTGTCTCGACAGTTCTTTAATATGACCACTTTGCGTCAAGAGGTGGATTGGCAGCCGTTCTTCTTCTTCGCCCGGTCTATAGAAGTCATAAGGCAAATCAGAGGAAGAGTCGACCACTAAATAATAGTCAGGATCAATTCCTGCCTCTTTGAACAAGGCGGTCAGCTTGAAATATTTCGTCATTTCTTCGTTTGGATTAAACTCTGTATATTGGAATAATCGGCGGTTCATAAAACGGCGGCACAAATCAGCCAGCACGTGATCTTCTTCGTCTTCCCACGCCTGAAAATAAAATAAGACAATGGATTCATCCAGCTTAATATAGTCCTCTGTGGTGACATTCCCTTCAAAAATCGAATAAAAATGAACAGGGGCATGTGTAAATATATAGCCCGTTTCATGCAGCTCTTTTGCACGATGGAGGATTTTTGTTAAAATGACTTCCGCACTGCGTGTCACTGGGTGGAAATAGACTTGCCAGTACATTTGATAGCGGCTCATAATATAATCCTCAACGGCATGCATCCCGCTCTGCTTCATCACAATTTGATCTTCTCTTGGACGCATCACACGCAAAATACGTTCCATATCAAAGTGGCCATAGCTGACGCCTGTATAGTAGGCATCACGCTGCAAGTAGTCCATTCGGTCGGCATCAATTTGACTTGAGATCAAACTGACCACCTGTTTGTTTTGATAGGTTTTGGCAATGACTTCTGCTACATGCTTCGGAAAATCATCACTGACCCGGCGAAGCACTTCATTTACTTCCGTTTGCCCTAAAATGATATCTCTTGTAAACGATTCATGATCTAGATGGAAGACCTTTTCAAAGGAATGAGAAAACGGACCATGTCCAAGGTCATGAAGCAAGGCGGCACTGAGTACAAGTTCGCGCTCCCCTTCATCCCATTCTGGTCTTCCTTTAAACACATCATCCACAATCCGTCTCACAATCTCGTATACACCAAGCGAATGGTTAAAACGGCTGTGTTCTGCCCCATGAAACGTCAAGTAAGTGGTTCCTAGCTGTTTAATTCGTCGCAGGCGCTGAAACTCTCTTGTTCCGATTAAATCCCATATTAATGCGTCCCGTACGTGAACATAGCGGTGTACAGGATCTTTAAATACCTTTTCTTCAGATAATTTCCCTTTTGGATACGCCATCGTTTCGTCCCTCTTTTTTAAGACGTATTTCTATTATATCGGGTAACTTTTCCCGAAAACATCCTTGAATTTGCTGGTGAATGTGTTCTCGAAGATTGAGTGGACGTAAAAAGCCCGACCTGACAGGGACGGACCTCTTTTTAGGTCGACTGAACACATCAGTGACATTTATTTGACTTTTTTTTGAACCTTTTCGAGTAACTCATCTTCTGTTGGTGCAGATAATGGGCGATTGTTCACAAACGCAAAGGCCTTTTTTCTTCCTGGACCGCAATATGATTGACAGCCGATCTCAATTTTTGCATCAGGGTCAACCGATTTGAGTCGAGGCAATAACGTCTTTAGGTTCGTCGCATCACAATCGTCACATACGCGAAACTCATTAGCCATGGTCTTACGCTTCCTTTCAATGATGATACTTTATTCTATATGAAACAGTTGGACAACCAAGAGTGAATAATATACCACCCAACATTGTACATCGAAGCGTCTGGACTTGCAAGACGCATTGTCAGCGCAAAGACTCATTCACATAAAAGCTAGTATTTCCCACTATCCTTTTAGCAAACTTGTATAAACCTTCTGGAACTTGGCTAATCTAATACCATCAAATCATATGGGGGTTTAAACACATGTCAAAACAAAGACAAGATGCTTGGTCAGAGGAAAATGATCTCCTATTGGCAGAAACCGTCTTACGTCACGTCAGAGAGGGCAGTACACAACTGAATGCGTTTGAAGAAGTTGGAGACAAGCTGAACCGCACTTCAGCGGCATGCGGATTCAGATGGAATGCTGTCGTCAGGCATCAATATGAAAAAGCGTTGGCACTTGCCAAAAAACAGCGAAAACAACGCATGCGCGCACTCGGCAATGGACAGCCTGCGAAAAAACGCTTACTCTATCAGCCACAAGTAGAAGAAACAGTCCCGCAGGAGGAATTCTCTCAGGAGCTGGAACCAGCGCAGGAAGAAACGTTCGCACCTGCTGCCGAAACAGCAGAACAGCTTCAGTTTGTGGATCAAAGCTACAATGAAGAGTTAGCTAGTTTATCACACCTATTATCCCAGGCTTCTCACGTTGTAGAGAAGAAGCCAGAAACCAATCCATTTCAGCAGCGTCAGGAGTTAACAATGGAGGATATCATTGATTTCTTACGCCGCTATGAAGGGAATGGACAGCAATCCTCTGCCTTACGGATGGAAAACAGCCGGTTAAAACGAGAAAACAATGAACTGACACATAAAATCTCGCAGCTAGAAGCTGAAGTGAAAAAGCTTGAAAAGGACCAGCTCACGATTCAAGAAGATTATGAAACACTCGTCAAAATCATGAACCGTGCAAGAAAACTAGTTTTGTTTGAAGAAGACGACAATGCCGCACCAACCTTTAAAATGGACCGTAACGGCAACCTTGAAAAAATGGCAGAATAACAAAAAGTGCTCCCCACCTGCGGGAAGCACTTTTTTAAATATCCAAAAATAGCATCACACTAAAAAGAACATTGATTAAAAACACGAACATAAAAATAAACCTGACTTGCCTCACCTGAAAACCACCAAAGATAAACATATAAAGCCCTGCGACACCAAGCGTCAGTACAGGCTGAAGAAACGGCACGAAAAGCGAAATGCCGTAGCCGGCTCCTATGATGACAGGAAGCCATAGTAAATAGAGGTAACTGCCGTTTTGGGATTTCACCCGAATCCTTCCTTTCTATTAGGCTGATCACATAAACCAATTTATTTCCACAATGTATCTAACTGATTTGAATAAAATTCAATCGCCTTTCGATAACTTAAAATATCAGGATCGTTTGTCGTCTCAGTTAAACAGTTCAGCAAAATCTCCATCGCTTTGTGATGTTCATTCAAATTATACAAAGTCATGGCATAAAACGTGTGAATGGCTTTGTTTTTCGGATAAGCTTCCATCGCGTTTAGGAATATCTGTTTTGACTTTTCATATTCTCCTAAGGTTCTGTATGTACTTCCTAACCCTAGAAAAGCATCTTCTCGTTCTTCTGAAGACAACCCTAGCTCGATAGCCTTTTCATAAAAAAAGACAGCTTGTTTTTCCTTTCCTAATACATCATAACTCCATGCACATTGATAGTGAATGGTGGCATGGTCTGGATACTCTTCCACAAGACGGGTGAGCATGTCATTGGATTCTTGAAGGTGTCCACTTTCTCGAAGTTCAATGGCTTTCAAAAGTTTTGTTTCCATTACTTCACCCCTATGTTTTTCAAGACGGAAGGAATGATGTGCTTACGAAAACACCTTCTTATTCCGCTCAATCATCCGCGTCATGTTTTTCTCAAACTCCAGCTGCTCCTCGTTGGTGAGTCCTGAAGCTGTTAATTGTTCGCTCAGTTTTTGAAGTTCTTCCAGTAAAAGCCTCATGAGAAGCGGACAGTCAATTGGTTGTCCTATTAATTCTGATAGAGATGCCATTGTATCAGGCTGTATATCAGGAAATACCGCCTTGACCTCTTGTCGTTTATCCTTTAACGCCGCCTCATAAAAACGGCGAATCACATCCGCACGATCACGACCACTTCCATCTGCACACAAATAAATTTGCACAGCGACCCCTCCGCGTAATCTGCGCTGAGAAATGCCTGCAAATTTCTTTCCATTGATGCTTAAATCGTAACTGCCCGGACAGTAAGAGCCGACAATTTCATAGGCTTCGATCTCCACTTCATACATCGCCAGCATTCGGCGGATCAATTCCACCATCGCATCATATCCTCGGTCAATATCAATACCCTTCTTTTGTTCCGCGAAGATTAAAGACACATTCAGTACACCTTCATCCAGCACCACAGCAAGACCGCCTGAATTGCGCACAATGACGCGATACCCCTCTTCCTCAAGCAGTTTCACACCATCTTCAAGAAATGGAAGTCTTGTATCCTGAATCCCAAGAACAATCGTATTGTGATGCACCCAAGAACGGGCAGTCGCTGGTGAAAGCCCCTTCCCAACCGATGCACAAAGCGTATCATCCATCGCAAAAGATTGCTTCGGGTCTACATAAAGACCCAGGCTCGACTGATCTATGATTCGCCATGTCGGCTGTGTCAGTAACTCAATAGGTTCATTTTTCATCTCCTGCATATCCTCTCGTTCATAAACTGTGTTTATTATAACATGGAAGGAACATGGGATGAATGGAGGGGTGCATGCAAAAAAGCTCTATGAACCTAGACGTCACAGAGCTTTTCAGCAAGATGTTTTCTTGCCTTTCACGAAGACATTCACAGTGACGAACAACATGACAGGAAGTACCACAACGACGGGACCGACAGCGATTTTATGGATGGATTACACTTCTAAGATACAGCCGTCACTTACCCAGCTTAACAAGTCTTCAGCCACCAATTCCGCATGCTGAGGGTCCATCACACCGGCATCGACGATCCACACTGTTTTCTCACCTTCTCCCTGCCGCATGAGAATTACTCGCCCGCCGCCATCGTCGCCAATGGCTACAAAGCCGCTGGCATATTGCTGAACCTCCCACGTTGCATTGCGTTCCACCATGTCCTTAGTTCCGTATAGAAGCAGGTCGCCTCCAATGGAACATCCATTTGATTGTTTTAGTAAGACCTTATCAGCATGGGGCAGCAGCATGTTTAGCTGGGATTCTGTCTCTTTGATATGTTTGTCACTTGCTGGTTTGTTCATATGCAGATTTGGAATTTGAGAAAAATTCATCATGTTGGAAAGCCTCCTAAAGGGTTGAACTAGCGTTTATTCAGCTGATTTTGTCATGATCCTTTTATACACCCGCAGGAGCACTTTTAATAGAAAATAGAAAATGATGACATCAATTATAAAACCAAAAAATAGAAATTCAACACCATAATTTGAATGCAGGACGAGCCAATCAATGGGAAAACCTCGATAATTCGAACCGGCATGTGGGACATAAACCCCTCTCATAAAAGCTGTCCCAATGACGAGAAGAACACTGATGCTTAATAGCCAATTGACTGTTTTTTTGTTTTTGTGTTGTTTATGTTCCATATGCATTCCTTTCCCTGTTTGACTACCTACTACAAAACTTGATATTTCCTTATTCCTCTAGATATCATACCAATTTTACCACTTTCTAGAACAATAGGCAGCAATTCTATCTATGGCAACAGTTCTTTATTTATTTGGCATACAAAGTGATATTATTTCGCATAAAGTAGTTGATTAAAATAAAGTAAAAAACCTTGAAAAGCAAGTAATAGCCATTCAAGGTCTATTGATTTTCATTATTTATTCCGATTAAGTCTAATCCTCAATTAAATCTAGATAATATTCATTATTATTGAGAAACTTTTTGAAAAAATCCTCTAACGATTCAGCTATTTGAGTATCAAAATAATATACTGGGTTATTAACTAATTTTAAATCTAATGAAATATAAACACCTTCGTTTACTTCAAAAAAAATAAGTTTATTTTCATCATCAAAAAGTTCATCTAAATCTGGATCAAATTCAAAAACACCTTCTCTTAATCTAATATCTGCTACTGTCCCTGGTCCCATAATTCTATTTATTGAGTTAGCACTTTGACCTTTAATAAAACCATAGCCAATTTCTAAATATAACTGTCTTAAATCATTTGGAAAACTTATATCCATTCTTTGTTCAGCTTTTAAAATATCATCTTCAGATACCTTATAAGTTTTATTTTCTAGTTCATTAATAAATTTAAAATTAGCCATATTCTATTTTACCTCCTTGGAAATAGTTTACCTGATGGAGCTCCCTTTCCATGTATCCCTGATTGATGTTCGTTAGGATATTTAGCCGGATGAATATTCCACCACTCATGAGCGCCACCAAAGTTGTTCTCTATGATATGATGAGCATCATACGGTTGACCAACCCTCCGAGCAACCTCTCCATTCTTATCAAGTACTTCTTCTGTATATCTTGGCCACTTTTGTTTGGTTTTTTCTTCCCACTCTGCAATTAATTTATCTTTCAAGCTTGATGTAAATTTGCTTCTATGCTTAGCAGTCTCTTTTGGTGTCAATTTTTCATAGTTTTTGTTTCTTAAGGCTTCTTTAATCAGATGAATTTGATCTTTATTAACCTTACGTCCAGTTTTAGCCTCTATATCCCTAAGATAAGCTTTTGCTAAATCTTTATTAAGTTCACCCGCACCTTTACCCGTCTTCTCAACCCTTTTCACCACATTCTTCCCTTGATCAATCTTAAAGACATATTTTCCGCCTTTCATGATTTTCATAAATGGGATAATAGAGGCTGCGGATAGGGCTTGGTCGGTGCTGCTGATATTTTTGCTGGTTTCTGGGTCTTTACCAGTAACTGCTCGGTAGCCGTCGTAGATTCCGCTGTATTCTAGGATGATGTTCTCGGCGGTTGAGACAACTTCGCAGTGTAATTATGGGTTTGACGTTTTCACGCTTCCAAATACCTGCACATAAGCTCACTTTATTTTGTTCAATCGTCATACATAATAAAAGGTACTTTGATACTCAATAGCATCAAAGTACCTCAAAATAAAATATGTTACTTTTAATTTCTCATGAACAAAGATTATATAGTGTAGCTCTTTTGCTTTTTAGGGAATTCAATTCATTTTCTTGATTGTTTTATATTATATTTCAGTTTAATTTTCTTCATATAGTTATCTATTTCTAACTTATTTTCTGGATGTCTAACTAAATAGAATTCTACAATTTCATCTAGATATTCATATAAAGTTTCATAATCTAATATTACTTCCTCGTCTTCTTGTACGGCAGGATAATCGAAATAAAAAGCTATTCCTTCTTCACCGAAATAATCTTCTTCCCATTCTTCATAATCGTCTGCAAAAACACACCATACATGTTCGATACCATACCCCTCTTTTTTTGAAAATTTATCCATAATTGTTAGGAACCTTTCGTCCCCCATTACTTGAAAGAAGTATTTTACAAGCTCTTTATTTTTATTTTTCAATGTTTTCACTCTCCATTACCTCAATGTTGGGAAGAAGTTTGTGATTTCTCCTGTAGCTTCATCAATATAACCTTCAAACTTCAGTCCGTTCTTAGAAGTTCCAGTAATTTTCCTACCTTCAATCTTTCCATTCTTCATCGCTTCTTCGCCCCACTGTAACATTTTCTTATCTGAAATCAACCTTGGATCATAAACTGTCTTTGGGGTACGAACTTTTTTTAGTTCACCAGGGATAATATTACCTTCTCTATTTAGAGCAGGTAAACCGTATTCAACCTCATATATTCCTTTAAACTTAGAATGCGGCTTTTTAGATATAATACATTTTTGTATATCCCAACCATTATCAATAAATACTTTTTCAAATTCTTTCAAATTATGACCACCAACAATGCCTTTGTTTTTCTTTCTAACAACAGCTTCTACTTCTTTTAGGTGTTTTTTATACCCCATTTTAAATGTAGTAGCTTTATTCTTCCCCGTCTTCTCAACCCTCTTCACCATATTCTTCCCTTGATCAATCTTAAAGACATATTTCCCGCCTTTCATGATTTTCATAAATGGGATAATAGAGGCTGCGGATAGGGCTTGGTCGGTGCTGCTGATGGTTTGGCTGGTTTCGGGGTCTTTGCCAGTGATGGCTCGGTAGCCATCGTAGATGCCGCTGTATTCTAAAATGATGTTTTCGGCGGTTGAGACGACTTCACCGTCTAGTATGCGTTTGGCATTTCCGCGGCTGCGGCTTTCTGGGATGTTGTCAACTTCTTCTATTCTTACTTCGCCGTTTGCAATATATGTTCGAATGATTTGTTTATTGGCGTAAACGGTGTATCTCCCGCCAATAAAATCAATATCCGACGGGTTCGTGACGACTTCATCAGCGATGTCGAATTCTTTTAGCTTTTTGATGCCTTTTACGTTATATAGTTTACCATTTACGACCCTGATGTCTCTATGAATCTTACTTTTCCCGCTCACAGCTTCTTTTTGTAATGTCGTAAGCAATGGATCGCTTTCTTTGACTTGCTTGTTGACGTTTCGGAGGGTGTCTCTATGAACCACCGTCTCCACATTCGCCTGTTCTTTCTCACTCAATTTCTTCAGCATGATCATCATCGGATGGTCCTTCTGGTTGTCTATTTTGTTATTCAATCCATTGATCGTGCTGCTTACTTTTTCTTCTTTTGTGTCTTTGAAAATAGATCCCTTTTGATAGCTGGTGATCTCGATTTTTGGGCCGGTGAACATGGTGCTTAAGGTGTCTATGTATTGCTTCATTGTTTGTAGTGCACTTGTTGTTTCATTCATAGCACTTGTTTGTTCTCTGTCAAAGGCATGGAGCAGTCCAATGGTTCTGGAGGTCTCAAGCCATGCTTTTTGATAGCTCTGTTGAAAAGCTGACTCATCTACATGAGGCAAATGAACGATATGACTGACCCTGCCGATCGCCTGGTTTACATCTGTTACGATGTCAGAAATCGCTCGCTCCGCTTTTTTTAAACCTGAATCAAGTTCGTGTTCGATGAATGTTTGTGAAATAAAACCATGTTGATTTGATTCAAGGGCATGAAGTGCCTGCTTTGTTTTTTTGAGCGCAGAGCTGTATTCCTCAATGACAACCTGAAAGAATTGCAAGAAAGGAATATGGCATTCTGTATAAAATGCTCGGATGGCCTTACCTGCCTCTCCCTTTAGTGCGTCATCAAGGGAGATGATGTGGTCGATTTGTTTTTCTAGTGCGCTGATATTATGTGACTGCTGCTTTAACGAATTCAGTGTTTGGTCAATTCCATTGATTAGCGCAAAGGCGTCAAGGGTTTTCATTCCGTTCTCCTTTATTTTCTTTTATGACTAGAAGCAAGCGCTTTGTCCGTTTCAACCATGGTGCTCACGGCTTGTTCTGTTTGTACAAGCTGTTTCTGAAGTATTTCTATATAGGATGTAGTTAGTTTATTCAATTGCTGGTTGATCTTTTCTATCTGTTCTGTGGTGGAAAGCTCATTTGTCCCTTTGATGGTTTTTGGAAGTGTTGAATGGACATGAGCGCCTGCTTGTTTTGCATGTTTTAATGCTTTTTTCGCCTCACTGGCATCTATTTTGATTTCTTTGCTCATTTTATTTTCCTCGTTTTTCTTCCAGTTGTTTTTGCTTCTCTTTTTCTATTTTTCTTTCAACTGTATGAATATCACGTTCTAATGAATGGATATCTGCTGTCAGGTCATTAATTTTTTCATCAATTCGATTCAATAGATTGGTGAGCTGTGCATCCTTTATTTCTTGACTGGCCGATTCCATCTCTTCCCTAAGGCGATCAAACGTATCAGCCAAATGGCCAAACCATGTATGTGACGTAAGGTTCGGACGCATGATGTTCTTGCTCGCATCTGACATGGCCGTTTTTGCCTCTTTCACTTCTTTTCGGCATATGCTCAGTTCTGTGATTTGTTCTTTTTTTATGGATATATCTGCCTTTAACGAATACAAGGCCGTTTTATATCCGATCATGGTTCCAGATATCGTCAACACCCCTATTCCTCAAATAGTCCTCCGTTATGTTACCATTTACTAGCACAAGAGGCATATGATTGAAAACGAATTCACTTAAAAATGAATCGTATGTATTGGGTTTTTATACCTAATCCACATAAAAAAAGCTAGCTTCGTTTTGACACGAAGCTAGCTTCTTGGATGATTATCTTATAGTGCTTGAGCTGCTGTGATAAGCGCAAGGTTGTAAACGTCTTCGGCATTACAGCCTCTTGAAAGATCGTTTACTGGTTGGTTTAGACCTTGCAGGATTGGACCTACTGCTTCAAAGTTACCTAAGCGCTGTGCAATTTTGTAGCCGATGTTTCCTGCTTCGAGGCTAGGGAAAACAAATACGCTGGCATCGCCCTTGATGACAGAATCTGGTGCTTTTTTCGCTGCTACTGAAGGAACGAAAGCTGCATCGAATTGGAACTCTCCATCAAGTACAAGCTCAGGTGCTTTTTCTTTTGCAATGCGAACCGCTTCAGACACTTTTTCCGTTTCGTCTGATTTTGCTGAGCCTTTTGTTGAGAAGCTAAGCATTGCCACACGTGGTTCAATGTCAAACATTTTTGCTGTGTTTGCACTTTCGATCGCAATTTCAGCTAAATCTTGGCTGTCTGGTGCAATGTTGATCGCACAATCAGCAAACACATATTGCTCGTCTCCGCGAGCCATAATGAAGACGCCAGATGTTTTCTTTACGCCTTCTTTTGTTTTAATGATTTGAAGTGCTGGGCGCACTGTATCAGCCGTTGAGTGTGCTGCACCACTCACAAGTCCGTCTGCAAGACCTTTATACACAAGCATCGTACCGAAATAGTTTTCATCCAGTAATGCTTTTCTTGCTTGTTCTTCTGTTGCTTTACCTTTACGTCTTTCAACGAAAGCCTGTACAAGCTCTTCAAAACCTTCATATGTATGAGGATCATACACGTCAACACCATCAAGTGTAAGACCTAATTCTTTTGCTTTTGCTTCCACTTCTTGCTGCTTGCCTACAACAATCGGCTGCAATACTTTGCCATCTGCTAGTTTTTGAACGGCCGTTAGAATGCGTTCGTCCATTCCCTCAGGAAAAACGATCTTAACGCCTTTACCTGCAACCTTTTCCTGAACTGTTGAAAAAATATCTGCCACTTCAATACCCTCCTTGATTTTACAAAAAAAGCGTTCTCTTTTAAGCATACTCTTCTTCTACATAAATTCAAACTACCAACTTACATTATAGCGCTTACAAATTAAATTCTTATTTTTCAAACTAATTTAATCAATTTCCATAAAAGCTGTTTCCCTCGTTCAAGTTTTGATCACATCTCCATTGGGACAAACTATGTTATAGTTGGAACAGATGGAAAACTGTAAATAGGAGTGAAAGAAATGAGCGAACAACATACAACAAATGAAGCAGCTCAAACACTAGACGGCTGGTATGCGCTGCATGATTTTAGAACGATCGACTGGACAGCTTGGAAGCTGTTAACAAGTGATGAGCGTCAAGCGATTCTTCATGAGTTCACAGGTCTATTAGAAAAATGGAAAACAGCGGAGCACAATCAGGCTGGAAGCCAAACAATCTATAGTATTGTCGGCCAAAAAGCAGATATTATGCTCATGATTTTACGTCCAACAATGGAAGAACTGGGTGAAATCGAGCTTGAATTCAACAAGTCACGACTAGCAGAATTTACGATTCCAGCCTATTCGTACGTGTCAGTTGTTGAACTGAGCAACTACTTAGCAGGAGGCGGAGATGGCGGAGACCCTTACGAGAACCCGCATGTACGTGCGCGTCTATATCCTGAGCTTCCTTCTTCTCAATATGTCTGCTTCTATCCAATGGATAAAAGACGTTCTGGCAATGATAACTGGTACATGCTTTCAATGGATGAGCGTAAATCCCTAATGAGAAGCCACGGCTTAATTGGCAGAAGCTATGCTGGGAAAGTAAAACAGATCATTACAGGATCTGTTGGCTTTGATGATTATGAGTGGGGCGTCACCCTTTTCTCAGACGATGTTCTTCAATTTAAAAAATTGGTTTACGAAATGCGCTTCGATGAAGTGAGTGCACGCTACGGCGAATTTGGTTCCTTCTTTGTTGGAAACCGATTAGCAAACGAGCAGCTGGCGTCTTATTTCCATGTATGATAAACTCTTAAGGCTTCGGATCTCTCCGAAGCTTTTTTATGTATGTATTTGTTTAGAAAGGTGATCTCATCATGAAAAACTTCCCCATTGCTATTTTTGCGTTAACGCTCGGTGCGTTTTCGATTGGCATGACTGAATTTGTCATCATGGGACTTTTGCCAAACGTTGCAAATGATCTCCATGTATCCATCTCTGTTTCAGGTCAGCTGATTACTGGATATGCACTCGGTGTCGCAGTTGGCGGACCTATTTTAACGTTATCAACTGGAAAAATGTCGAGGAAACGTCTTCTTATCCTATTAATGATTCTTTTCGTGACAGGAAATGCTGTCGCCGCTGTATCGACTTCTTATGGTCTGTTGATGGCTGCACGTATTTTAACGTCTTTTGCTCATGGTACCTTCTTTGGTGTTGGAGCCATTATGGCTGCACGGCTTGTTCCTAAGGAGAGAAGCGCAAGTGCGATCAGCTTCATGTTTACAGGACTTACGGTAGCCAATGTACTTGGTGTGCCATTTGGTACGTTTATCGGAAACCAATTCGGCTGGCGCATGTCTTTTCTTGTCATTGCTGTCATTGGACTTATTTCTTTAATCGGTATCATCAGCTTAGTACCAAACCAATCGAAGGAAGAAGTATTAGATATTCGAAATGAAGTATCGGTTTTGAAAAAGCCGCAAGTACTCGTCTCCTTTGCGATGACGATTTTTGGTTTTGCTGGTGTGTTTACCGCCTTTACGTATATCAGCCCTATCTTGCTGCAAGTCACAGGCTTTCAGGAAAATGGGGTCACTCTCATCCTTGTCCTTTTTGGGCTTGGGGTAACCATCGGGAATTTAGTTGGCGGAAAGCTTGCCGACTGGAAACTCATGCCGAGTATCATCGTGACACTCATCATGCTGATGGCCGTCCTATTATTATTCACGTACACATCCGCCTTCAAGGTACCGGCCGTGCTGACGATTTTTGTTTGGGGAATCATTTCATTTATTCTCGTTCCTACCTTGCAATACCGCACGATGAACATGGCACATGAAGCGCCGACACTCGCATCGACGCTCAGTCATTCTGCCTTTAATATTGGGAATGCCGGCGGTGCAGCACTTGGCGGCCTTGCTATCAACATTACACATTTACAGCTTGTCCCGCTCTTTGCGGCAGGTGTAACATTCATTGGATTGATCATTACGATCATGAGCTATCAGTCAGATAAACGAATCAAAAGGACCTGAGGGCAGGTCCTTTTTCTATTTCACCACGGTCATTTCTGGCTCTTCTATTTGTTTCACACGTTCCTGAATGGGATGGGTAAAGGAATGTTCTGATAAGACAATATGAGAGACCGTTTTTGTAAAGCCAGACACGTCTTGAATAAACGCTTCAATCTCTTCAAGTGAAGCAACAGACAGCTTAATGAAAAAACAGGACTGTCCTGCCACCCGATAAGCAAAGAACGCACGTGGATGCTGCTTCATAAATGTCACAAACCGCTGATACTCCCCATTTAATACGGTGACTTCCAGTAAACAGTCTATCATCAGACCCAGCTTCTTATAATTGACCTGTACAGAGTAACCTTCAATAATCCCTGCATCTTCTAATTTCCGCACTCTTTCTGCTACCGCAGGCGGTGATAAATTCACTCGTTTGGACAATTCCCTCATTGATAAGCGGGCATCTTCTCTCAATTCGTTTAAAATATGCACATCCACATCGGTGATTTTCATTCGTTACGCTCCTATCCCAAAATCGTTCCATTTGAAAAGTATTTTATGATGATACTTATGATACGAAATGTTAAATAAAACTAAATAATGGTAGAATTTATTTTAACGTAATGGAATGAAAAAGCAAGTATGGAGGGATCACTTGATGAAAGAATCTTTAGACAGCCAGGCTTCTAAAACATTTCCCATCACACTTGCCATTGCACTCGCACTTGGCGTTTTTGCGGCGGGATCGGAAGAACTGGTGATTTCACCACTTTTGCCTGATTTATCAAACTCTTTTCAGCAATCTCTTGATATTCTCGCTCTTTCCATCAGCATTTACGGATTAGCCGTATTGGCCGGAGCACCGTTACTCGTTCCTTTAGGGGATCGTTATTCAAGAGAACTGTGTTTGATCATCGGACTTTCCTTTTTCTTCATTGGAACCGTCATGTGTGCTGCTGCTCCGAATTTGGCGGTGTTTTTTGCCGGACGTGCCGCCTCTGGACTGGCGGCCGGTGTATTTGTCCCAACAGCCTATGCGCTTGTGGGCGACCGAGTCCCTTATGAATATCGAGGCAAAGTGATGGGCCTTATTGTATCAAGCTGGTCTCTTTCCCTTGTTCTTGGTGTACCAATTGGCGCCTTTATCGCCCAAAGTGTAAACTGGCGCTGGACATTTTGGCTCTTCGCTATAATGAGCCTTATTGTGCTGCTGCTCGTCATGGTTGAATTAAGAAAACAAGTGGCAGCAGCTGATCTGGAGACACGACAAGCTAGAGAGAAAACAGGCTCTTTATGGGGTGTTTTGAAAATTGATCGTGTGCCGGTCTATTTGACTGTGACCTTTTGTAATATGCTTGGATTTTACGGCATGTACTCGTTTTTAGGTGCTTACCTGCAGAGCCTGTTTGATGGCAGACAATCAGCGGCTGGGCTTCTCATCATGGCTTATGGGATTGGCTTTTCTATGAGTATGTTTACTGGAAAATTAGCAGACGGGTTTGGGAAAATGCGCTCCCTTTTTTGGGTGCTGGGTGGCATCACGCTCGTTCTAGCCTTACTTCCTTATGCGCCATTCTCATGGATCGTGCTGATTGTGGCTTTGTTTATTTGGGGGGCATTGCAAAGTTTATCGGTCACGCTTTTGAGCACCGTTCTGAGCGGCTGCACCCAAACTCACCGAGGCAACGTGATGGCTTTTTACAGTCTTGCGTCTAATTTTGCCGTTATGCTCGGTTCAGCACTTATGGGCCCTATTTATGTCCAATTCGGATATCATACTGTAGGGCTGGTATGTGCACTGATGACACTTGTTGGTTTTATCATCAGCTTCAGCAGCTATAAACGTGAACGTTCTATTCAGAAATGTAAAGCTGTCTAGTTTATTCCCCCTGAATGAAAACAAAAAAGACCTTTCTCCTGCGAAAGGCCTCTTTTCTTTATTTAAATGTCGTTTCCCAATGAAATCCGATCGCTTCATCATTCCACGCGATTCTCTTTTCATCCGGGTTTTTCGGATCATAGGATTCTGTTGTAAAATAAACAATTTGCAGCGGTGTCTCGCCTAATACACGGTAACCATGGGCGACTCCCTTTGGAATGAGAAGGAGCATTGGATTGTCTTCTCCCATATAATATACATCGGTTTGACCCTTTGTCGGAGAATCCTCTCTCAAATCGTATAAAACGACCTGTGCATGACCTGCTGGGAAAAACCAAACATCGTCTTGTTTTTCATGATAATGAAAGGCTTTGATCACTCCTGGAAAACTTTTCGACCACGACGCCTGCCCAAAGCGCTTCAGCATCGGTTCGTCATCTCGAATAAGCTCTGCAAAAAAGCCGCGGTCATCACAATGTTTCATGAGTTTTTTCGTTTGTACACCATCAATCATGCTGATGCCATCTCCCTTCTTTCTGCAAATATTCGTGAAGTGCATCCTTCCAATGCCTTGGCTGCCAGCCTGTCGCTTCAATCGCTTGCAGGTCTAAAACCGAATAGGCTGGACGAGGTGTTTGAAAGCCGTACTCTTCTGTTGAAATGGGCTCAATCGTTGTAGTCAGGCCGCTTGCTGCCACAATTTCTGACGCAAATTCAAACCAGGAACAGCTCGCTCGGTTACTGACGTGATAAATGCCTGCTTTCTGGTCAAATAAGTGAATCAAAGCTTGTGCGACATCCTTTGTATAAGTGGGAGACCCTATTTGATCATTTACGATGCGCAAATGATCCTTCGTTTCAGCCAGCCGAAGAATGGTATTCACAAAATTATGCCCTTCATGTCCATAGAGCCACGATGTCCGAATGATTTTCACTTCATCTGACACGAGATGAATCAATTCTTCCCCAAGTTTTTTACTCTTTCCATAAATCGTCTGGGGATCTGCTTGTGCATCGACTTGATAAGGGACATCCGCTTGCCCGTCAAACACATAATCTGTACTGACATGTAACACATCCGCCCCTACGTTTTTTGCTTCCAATGCCGTATAGTAGGCGCCAATTCCATTCACAAGATAGGCTTTTTCCGTTTCTGTTTCACATTGATCAACAGATGTATATGCCGCTGCACTGACAACAATATCAGGCCGAAAATGTCTCATTGCATGTCTGACTGCCTGTTGATCTGCGATATTCAGCATGCTCCTTGTTAAAGCAATGACGGTCATGTCTTTTTCTTTGAGCTGTTTCGTCAATTCTTTTCCTAATTGGCCGCCTGCACCGGTGATTAAAACTTTCATCCGTCACCCTTCTTCGCTCTGATCGTATTTGGCTCGATACCAATTGATCGTTTTTTCGATACCTTCTTCGAATGAAGTTGCCTGCACCCATCCAAGCTCTTCTTTTAGCTTACTGGCATCAATGGCATACCGTCTGTCATGCCCTTTTCGGTCTTGGATAAACGCAATTTGGTCATGACTGATGCCGAGATGTGTGAGAATGGTTTTGGTTAATTCAAGATTTGTTTTCTCGTTGCAGCCGCCAATATTGTACACCTGCCCGGCTGTTCCGTTTTCTAATACCTGCTTTACAGCTCTCGCATGATCCTCTACATACAGCCAATCACGAATCTGCTGGCCGTCCCCATAAATCGGAATCTTTTCTCCATGAACCGCTTTTCTAATAATGGTTGGGATTAATTTTTCCTCATGCTGATAGGGTCCGTAGTTGTTGCTGCATCTGGTGATCATTGCGGGTAATTGGTGGGTGTGGATATAGGATTTCACAAGCAGGTCTGAACTTGCCTTGCTTGCTGAATAAGGATTATTCGGTGAAAGTGGTGTTTGTTCTGTGAAAGCAGGATCATCCAGCTCTAAATCCCCATATACTTCATCTGTTGAAATATGAATGAATTTTTTTGCCTTTCCCTTTAAGACCGCTTCCAGCATTCGATAGGTACCGAGGACGTTTGTTTGAATAAAGGGCTCTGCCGACTCAATACTGCGATCGACATGCGATTCTGCTGCGAAATGAATAATGGCATCATAAGCTTCATCAAATACTTGATCCAGTTCGTCTTGCAGCGTGATATCCCCTTGAATAAAACGGAAATGAGACAGCTTTGACAATTGATCCATTACCTCTGGATGACTGGCATACGTTAATTTATCAAATACGGTGATTCGGACATCCGATTCCTGAAGCAGCAGCTTCACAAAATTTAGTCCAATAAATCCCGCTCCACCTGTTATTAAATAAGACTTCGTCATTCGTATCCCTCTTTTTTCTTCATCGTTTCAAACATTTTCGCAGATGCTTGGTGGAGAGATTCATGTGTTCCCGCATCAATCCACCACCCTTTTAACATATCATAGGTCAGCTGACTATTTGAGATATAGAGATTATTGACGTCTGTAATCTCCAATTCGCCTCGTTCTGACGGTGAGATTTTCTCAATATATTGAAAGACTTCTTGATCATAAAAATAAATGCCCGTGACGCAGTAGGATGAACGCGGGTGCTCCGGCTTTTCTTCTATTGATAAAATCCGGTGATGTGCGGTATCAATTTCTGCAATGCCAAATCGCTTTGGATCTGCCACCTCTTTCAATAAAACCTTGGCGCCGCCTTCTTGCTGCTGAAAGGCATCGACAAAAGGGCTTAACGAATCCTCAAATACATTATCACCTAGCATGAGCACAAACTTCTCCTCTTTTACAAAGGGCTTTGCGTAGGACAAACCATCTGAAATACCAGACGCCTCTGGCTGGACTTGATAGACTATGTTCATCCCAAGTTCGTGATCATCTTCAAGCACTTTTTGAAACAATGGGATCTGTTTTTCCTGTGAAATCAGCATAACATCTAAGATGCCTGCTTCTTTTAGTTTGAACAGTGACCAATAAATCATCGGGTATGGACCAACCGGCAATAAATGTTTATTGAAAATTTTCGTTAAAGGCGCCAGCCGTGATCCCTTTCCTCCTGCTAAAATAACTCCCTTCACATCTACACATCCTTATGTTCTTTTTGGTGGGGATTCATGAGGTGTATAAGAATGTTTTTCACTCGCTCTAGTCCTTTCCCGTCAATGAGTGTACGTCCATTGAGATGGATGCTCCTGCGGAGAAAATAGCTGTCAGACAGCCTTTGAACAGCACGCAATACATCTATTTCTTCCACAAGATCACCTAATCCAAGGTGAAGACAAGCTCCCTTTTGCGCAAATCTGCTCGCTGTCACTGCTTGGTGGTCTACTTGCGAAAGGACAATGCTCGGCACACCAATACAAACTGCCTCGTATAGTGTCATGCCGCCTGCAACGATGGCCAAATCAGCTTCTGATAAAAGGACTGGTAGTTGATTTGTATGGTGAATCAATTGAATATGCTCCGCCTCTCTTTGCTCTTTGAGGTGAGAGGCTTTTCCTGCTACCGCTAGAATGTGTAAATGCTTTGCTTCAAGAAGTGCTGATACAGCCTTTGAAAACAATCCGCGCGGATCACTTCCTCCGAGGCTGATGACCACCTTTTTGCATTCTTTTCGAACCTCATATGTGTCTTTTAATCGACCAATCTCGTGATCTAACAATAAATAAGGTGTTCCATCAAAATAGGCCGTTCCATTTACTAGCTTGTGCTGCCCGTCCAGACCTCCATAAATGCCATTCACTACAACATCCGCAAGCTGACAGGCTTCCTCTCTTTTCTCCTCGAATAAGACCAACCTTGCATTGCCGCAGGCATTCTTGAGCGTTCGAAGAAATTGAAGATCACCATCAAGGACATCTATCAGCAGAAGATCAGGCTTCAACTCTTTTAACTCTTGCTTCATTTGAAAAGGTGCATTCGACTCCTGCACCAAGTGTACGTCCCACGCTGGATGCGCTAGCATTTCTACACAAATCTGCTCATTTGTATAGAAAAACAAGTCGAATCCTTCTTGAAGCAGTTCTTTTGCTAACCGTTTCATTCTGACCACATGCCCCATGCCTCTAAAAAAACCACCATAAACAACAATCATGACTTTATGATTCATTCAGCATCCTTCTGTCTCACAGACTGATTTAAACGAACAATGTCTGGCTCTTGTTCACAGATAGATATGAGCTCAGCCGTTGGCACAGCAATAGAACCACCAGCTTTCTCTAGTAAACGGGTGGCAAACACATAATCTTCTTCTGTATCAATCGTGAATCGATAAGCAGGATATGCAAGTTCTTTGGGCGGTGTGAATAATTGAAGGTGAAACTGCTCTGGATTCTTTCTGATATACAGCGTGACATGCTCACGCTCTGACTGGGTGAGGGGAAATTTGTCGATTTGACTTAAAATAGCGGCTTCAATCATTTCCCCGGAAATACCGAGTGGTGTTCCGTTCGTGTATGTGTAATCAGCCTTCTCCTGTCTATGTTTTTCAAGCATTTTCGACAAAAGGGAAGGGTCGATAAATGGATTATCTCCTGTTAAACGTACAACAGTTTGTGGTTCGAACTGGCGGACAATTTGTGCAAACCGCTGTAGCACATCCGTCTCACTGCCCCGAAACACTTTATAGCCCTTTGATAAGCAATACTGAGCCAAATAGTCATCTTCTGCCTCGACCGTTGTGGCGATCATGAGGTTTTGCGTTTTGTGATGATAAGCCTCTGATTGCTTCACCCGCTCCACAATCAAATCGATCAGCGCCATGCCGCCGATCGGTTTCATCACCTTTTTTGGCAGTCTTGTTGAACCCATCCTCGCTTGAATGACAAAGAGCACATCATTGATCATCTTGAGACTCCTGCATGAGCACGTCTTTCCACGAAACGCCTGTATGAGCCGGGATGTCTTTCGCAGCCTTCGTGCCAAGTAAAACCGTCATATATCGGGGATGCAGGCCCTGACTTTTTTGTCCTGGGCGCAGGACAGCTATATTTTCTGAAGTGAGGGTCTCTCCCTTTGCAATGCCTGTTGTCGTAAAAATCCCTCGATACGCAAACTCTCGAATCTGACCTTCGATGGCTGTTGTCGTTTTATAAGAACTGCCAAGAAGCTCCTCTGGCAAAGAATGAACGTCTGCTCCTGCTTGATTACGCTGCTTTTCTGCTGCTCGAATGTGCTGAACCATTTCCTTCAATTCTTCAGGATCAAGTGCAAAGGAATGATCGGCTCCAGGTAACATTTTATCCACTGTAAAATGCTTCTCAATCATCGCTGCTCCGAGCTTCACAGCGGCAACTGGCGCCTCAGTTGGGTGCTCACTATGATCTGAAAAGCCAATGACTGCCTCTGGAAAAGCTGAAGTTAAGGTTTGTATCACTCGCAGGTTCGTGTACGCTCTAGGTGCTGGATATTTTGCCACACAATGCATGATAGCCACTTGTTTATTTTGCTGGCTCGTAATTGTTTCGTATGCTTCATGAACATCTGCAATGGTTGCCCCAGCTGTTGAAAAAATGATCGGCTTTTGAAATGAAGCTGTGTGACGCAAAAGAGGCAGATGATTGATTTCATAAGAAGCCAGTTTAAAGGCAGGTGGATCTGTTTGATTCAAAAGATCCGCAGATTCTTCGTCACACACCGTGCTTAAGAACATCAGTCCTTTTTCCTCACAACGCGTCAATAAAACAGGCAGCCATTCTGGCGGCAGCTCCATTTGTTCCACTAAAGAAAAAATAGACACTTCTTCTCCTTTAGCCGTTTTGTACAGCCCCGGTTCCTTTTGATACATCCGATCAGCCTGAAATATTTGAAACTTCACCGCATCAGCCCCTGCTTCTTTTGCCACATCAATTAAAGCAAGTGCCTGATCCAGCTTCCCATCATGGTTAATGCCTGCCTCTGCAATGATAAAGACAGGCGCACCATCGCCCACTTTGCGATCTCCGATATAGAAATGCGCCATCTTACCTCTCTCCTTTTTTCGGCCACACATGGTAATACAAAAAGGCATTTGTTGTCCTACACCCCATCTTTTCATACAGCTGGATGGCTGTCGTGTTATGAAGCTGTGTCCCGGCAGAAATGAACTGATGCCCTCTGTCATGAGAAACCTTCATCATCTCAATAAACAGCTTTTTTCCGATCCCTTTTCCTTGCACATCCGGTCTAATTACAAAAAGCTCAAGCGCCATCTCATTGCCCTTTGTCATCCCTTGAATCAGGCCAGCCACTTCACCGTTCAGCTTTGCCACAAGGTTGACATCTGCGCGTCCGAATAAGTTATTCCTCATCCATTCCTGATAGAAATGCTGAACAACACGCTGGTCTAAAAATGGATCAAGTGCATAACGACTTTTCACAAAAGCCTGATCACAAAGTGAGACCGCCTCATCATATTCCTTCTCATCTGGCAGCCCAATCACCACATCTTGACCTGATAATGGTGTCTCCATTTGAGCAGACGGCACCTCAAGTCTAGTGAGACCGCCGACATAGTACACATGTGACAGCTTTTGGACAATGCGGTTTTTTTCAACATCAGCTGCTTCAAGACGTAAAAAGAAGAAATCACATTTTTCTGTTCTCATCCAATTGATAAACCGCTCCATCAATTCTTTGAAGAGCTGCGGTGATTCAGCTTCCACAAACTTCACATGAAATATATGTTGATCAAAAATACCGCTCTCCCACTTGGACCAGTCGTATAACAGCACCGCTTTGAGCTGGGCCCCGCTGACAAGAGCAAACTGCTTGAAGCCTGCCATGTGCTTTACTTCATGATCATATGTTTTCAGCCAAGCTGCCAGCACCTGATCATCTATTGCATGAACGACCTTCATGAAGATGCCTTCTTGTCTTTTAAAATAGACACGACCGCAGTGATGACATCCTGCACATCTTCATCTGTCATACTTGGATAAAGCGGGAGTGAGAGCGTCCGTTTGTAATAAGTAATGGATTCAGGGAAATCCTCTGGCGAATAGTTGTAGGTTTGCTGATAATATGGATGCAAGTGGACAGGGATAAAGTGAACACTCGTGCCGATCTTGTATTCCTTTTGCAGCTGATCAATCATGTCATCACGTGTGATGAATGCTTCTTTTGGATCAACTTGCAGCACATACAAATGCCACGCATGTCGTCCATCCTCGTGAACGGGCGGTAAGATCAGCCCCGCTTCTTTTTGAAACGCCTCGTTGTATGCCTTCGCAATCTGTTCTCTACGGGTCTGCATGTCATTCAGCCTGCTTAGCTGAACAAGCCCTAACGATGCTTGCACATCAAACATGTTCATTTTATAGCCAGGTTCCTCGACCTCGTAATACCACGTTCCCTTTTCTCCATAACGATTCCACGCTCCCTTGCTCATGCCGTGGAGCGCTAACCTTCTGATTCGAGCTGCAAGTGCATCATCATTTGTCGTCAGCATACCGCCTTCACCAGTTGATATATTTTTTGTTGCATAAAAACTAAAGGCAGCCGCATCACCAATTGATCCGATAGGCTGATCATGATAAGTCGTATAGAGGGCATGGGCGGCATCTTCTAGCACAAACAAATCATACTTTTTGGCAATGGCTAAAATCCGGTCCATATCGCACGACTGACCAGCAAAATGGACAGGGACAATCGCTTTTGTATGTGGTGTGATCGCATCTTCTACTTTCTCTGCATCCAGATTGAGTGTCTTCGGATCAATATCCACGAAAACAGGGGCTGCCCCCGTATGAATGATCGTATTGGCTGTCGCGCAGAACGTTAGAGGTGTTGTGATGACTTCATCACCAGTCCCAATGCCTCTTGCCTTTAACGCTAAAATTAAAGCAGCTGTACATGAATTGACGGCTATCGCGTGTTTTGCACCGGTCAGTTGCCTAAACTCTTCTTCAAACTGCCTCACTTTTGGTCCGGTGGACAGCCATCCGGACTTTAATGTTCCAATGACTTCATCAATTTCTTCCTGTTCAATCAAAGGCAGTGCATAAGGAAGAAATTGTGCTCTCTTTTGTTCCATATCGCTTGCACACCCCTATCGTCATCTTTGAAAATCCACACCTGTTTTTGTTTTAAGCAGAGAAAGCAGAGCATCAGTCGATCGCGCATGCGGATAATGTTCTTGAATGAAACGGGCTCCTTGCTGCTTCGCCAGCTTCATCTCTTGTTCATCCGACAAAATACGGATCGCTTTCTCAGCCAATTCAACAGGGTTTTCCATGTGGCAGCTGCCAAGCGACTCGTAATAAGGGTATCTTCTGCCTTCTTTCATTTTGCCAATCAGCACACTCTTTTCAAAAAGCATCGCTTCTAAACCAACTGTTGATGTGAGCGTAATAACTATATCCACATAAGGCAGAAGGTCATACAATTCGATCTCTTTTTTAATTAATCTCACATGGTTCCCCGCACGCTCAATTGCTGTATAGTCACTTAAACGATTTCGAGCGATTTCCCACGGATGCGGCTTCATAATCAGCTGAATGTCTTTCCGTTTTGCAATCGTTTTAAGAACATCACCATAAAAGGCTTCTGAAAATGGCTGCGTAGCCACAAGCACAGTCTTTTTGGCTGGACTGAAGTTCAATTTACGAAATACCATGTCCTTTTGAAGCGGCGTTCGATCCTGCACCAAGTCAAATCTCGGGTGACCTGTGATCTCCACCTGTTCAGGCTGACAGCCTTTGTCTACATACCAATCCTTTTCATACTTTCCAAACACCCCATGATAGGTGGTGAAGATCGGCAAAAAGGCTTCGTCTCCCATGAGTGCGCCGTGCTGGAGACAGATACTGGTGAGGTGGCGTTTCACTGTTTGCAGCGCAAGTACACGGCTGTAAACATCCTCCGTCGTACCGACAATGACAGCTGCAATAGGCTGCATGTCAAATAGTGTTTCTATCTGGTCAATCACATCAATAAATTGCACAATGTCCTTCTGAAGTTTTTCTCTAAAAAAGGCATTGCCAAAGACAGGGTGCTGTGCGTAAGGCTTGAGTAGAGCATTTGCTTTTTCAATATATTCAGCATGGGCCTCTTTATTAACCTCTCCTGCTAAATCCGGCTTGCTGATGACTGGTAATCCAAAATAATCAGCCTTTTTCCAGCGCGCAAGCACCACCGTTTGGTTCGGATGGAACCGCAGATAATTTTGTTCAGTAAAACGCAGGTGTTCAAAGTGAAGCAGCACCTTTCCATTGTTCGGACGATAAGCTATGCGCTTCATCTGCTGTTTATGCTGATCAAAAAATGGCTGGATGTCTTGCGGCAATGGACAAGTGGTTGTCAGCTCCTGACCAAATGCTTCATCTTCCATACGTTCTCTCACTTCAGGGCTGATATATTGATAAAAATTACTGATTAACCCAAGAGGAATTTGGCGATAAGATAAGTCTTTCATCAAATTCACATACTCAAAATATACCTGCCAATAATGATGAATATAATGTGACACTTAAGGTCACCTCCCATGTCTTTGTTTTAATATATGACGGAGCTCCCGGCAGGTAGACTGAGGAGGAAGTGCTTGAATAAATTCACTTTTCTCTTCTTCTGCCAGCTGATAATGAATCGACTGTTCTGTGATGTAATTTGTATCTAATACTTCATCAAAAGGATAGAACGGATAGAAGTGATTTAATCTAAAAAAGAACCGGGCATCCCCTATTCGATAAAAGTGAGGACTCTCATCCCAGTAGGACCCAAATTCAGCATGAATTCTTGTTAAAATGGACGCACGATGAACGACTGAGCAGTGATCAATGGCACAGGGTGCATTCCATTGAACCGTTTGTGCAGGTCGTGTCGTTTCCTTTACTGGTTCTTTTTCGCTATTTAAATAGATAACTTTTGAACCAGAATAGACAATATCTTCATTCGGGCGGGCATCTAAATAATTCGTGAGCTTCTCTAAACGATCAGGTGCATAAACATTGTCATCTGTGGCATAGGAAATATACTCACCCTTCGCCTGTTCTAATGCTTGATTAATGAGTACGGCATAGCGTGTTTTCGCCGTTCTTTCCTCCAGCGTTTTGACCCCGCTTTGGATAAAATGAACGCGCGGATCTTTGCGAAAAGGCTCAATAGCAGCAAGTGTCTTTTCATTTGATCCATCATCCATGATAAACAGTTCAAGGTTTGATAAAGTCTGCTGTAGGACCGCTTCAATCGATCTGCCAACGTAAGCCGCCTTGTTGTAGCTCGTCATAATGACAGTTACTTTTGTCAATTTTTTCACCTCGGTCTCTTTCAAACTATGGTTATCATATGTGTCTCCTCTTAAAGAGACTGTAGAATGACCTATTTTTAATAAAATTGTATTTTTTTATTGATCTATCTTTGAAAAACGCAAAATTTTTTGGTAATATAAGTAATCATTTGTGTGTATTAAAGGAGTAAAGAATATTGGAAGCTATGAAGAGTGATCTCTCCCCAGAAGAAGAAGCAAAAGGTTTTTTTCGGTTCTTTAAAATTTTTGTTGCGACAAAGACGATTATTCGCTCATATCAACATTCCTCTATTCCCATTTGGCTCATGCTGCTTCTGGCAAGTATCGCTGGGACGAGCTGGATTTACGAGGGGTATTTTAGTGAGTATATGGGCAATCATATTCCATATCCTTTTATTCTGTTACATGGGACGGGTTTTGGTATTTTAGCAGGCAATCTGATTCTATTTTGCGGTTCATTCATTTTACAATGGTTAGGACGGCTGTTTTTTGGCATAAAAACGGCGTATCGAGATGTGCTCAAAGCTTGCACGCTGACGGTCATTTTTCCTTCCGCATTATTTGCACTCACTTGGATTTTCACTGTGGGATTGCTCGGTCCATATACATTTGTGAAGATCTCACCCTATTTAGATCAACATTATGAAATATGGTATTATCTCGATCTATGGACACTGACTGAAACATATGCAAAAACATGGATTTTCGGTATGGCTGTTTTAGGCATTGTCGCTGTGATGAAGCTAAGAGTATGGCAAGCCTTTATCATTGTCATCACACCGCTAGCCGCATCTTTTCTAATCATGACCCTTCTATTTGATGTCCAACGTGCGATGAACTGGATAATGTAAAGGAACTTCGGTAAGAAGTTTCTTTTTTTCGTTCAATGTACATATTCTTCCCTCCTGTTTCATAGTGTGAAAGAGAAAAAGAATGCTATGGAAACAACAGGCGCTGATACGTCTTCTGTTTAGAACACCATGAGAAAAGAGGAGGAACGTTATGAAATTGAAAAATCAATTTGGGCAGGGTTCGGGTTTCGAAGGTCAAGATTTTCGCCAGCAACAATATGGAGCAAATCCGTATCCTGCGCAGCAGATGGGTTATTCAGTCCCTCCCCAAACGCAGGGTCAAATGCAGCAAGGGTATTCCCCAATGCCGTCTACTGGCACTTCACAAGGAGGCCAAGGCACACAGAGCGGCGGACAGCCATATCAAATTCCTTCTGGACCCATTTATCAGCAAAATGTCACCGGCCAGCTGCCGATTGAGCAGTCCTATATTGAGAATATTTTACGATTGAACCGCGGCAAGGTAGCCACGATCTATATGACGTTTGAGGCGAGTAAAGAATGGAATTCGAAGATTTTTAGAGGGGTCATTGAAGCCGCAGGACGTGACCACATTATCATCAGTGATAACAAAACAGGGACACGATACTTACTGTTAACGATCTACCTTGATTACATTACGTTTGATGGGGAAATTCAATATGACTATCCATACTCGATGTCAACGTATTCTCCAAGATAACTTCAAGACATGACAGCAGCAAGGTGCAGACGCCCTTGCTTTTTTCCTTTTGACTAGGTTTTTGACACACCTTACGGGCACTGTTCATAAGATGCCTAGTAGTTTTTATCAAAAGCCTAGAGGTGACATCTATGACTGTTGAGCTGGATTATACATCGCCGAATGTCAAATATTCATTTGATCTGAACCAAAGCCCCCTTGTGAAATATGATGAGTACAATCGCATTAATGTTTTAGGAAAAAAGCAATTAAATTCGCTCGATCAAGTATCTCTGCTGGATATTTATTTGAGTAAAAGCAAAGTAGTAGAGCCTCATTATCATCAAAATGCTGCAGAGCTTGTTTATTGTATAGCCGGTTCTGCTGCTGTATCAATGCTGAACCCATTTACAAAAAAACTGCACACCTATACCATTACCCCCGGGCAGGTCGCAAATGTGCCCCAAGGCTGGTGGCACTATGAAGTTGCCTTGCAAGACAAAACTCATTTGTTAGCCATCTTTAACGCATCGACGCCAGAAGTCATCCTTGGCTCAGACTTACTCACCCTCACCCCTTCTCACATTATGGCACATACTTATTGCATGAACGAAACGCAGTGGAAGCAGGCAACGCAGCCTGTAAAGCCAGGTATGTTTATCGGACCTTTCTGCCACCGAGACGAAGAAGCCCAAACGCACCCTGTCCCTCCATCTCACTATGTCCCTTATTATCAAGCACCACCCAACTATTCCCCTTATTGGAGTTAAGAAAAAACCGATGCCCCCTATCAGAGCATCGGTTTTTTGGCTTATAAATTTTTTGCAGCTGCCACCACTAGCATGATCCAAGAAGCAATAAAGGCGACTCCGCCAATTGGTGTAATAGCACCAAGAATCTTCACCTGAGTCAAGGCAAGCACATAAAGGCTTCCTGAGAAGAAAAGGATGCCTGCAAGCATCACCCAGCCAGCGGTCGGCACTAGCGAAACACCTGACAGCTTATCTGCAAGAAAGGCGACAATAAATAGGCCAATCGCATGGAACATCTGATATTGAACCCCTTTATTCCATATCTCAATATACTTTTCAGGGATTTTCCCTTCCAATCCATGTGCACCGAAGGCTCCAAGTCCAACAGCAAGCATGGCGTTAATGGCACCTAATATGAAAAATAGTTTCATTCGTCATTCTCCTTATCTCGTCAATTATGTTTATCATAGCGCGGGTCACATCCGACATTCAACTTTCCTTTTACACTGACACGAGATTGTCGGATTTCTTCTTCTTTCGCAGCAGCACTTGATCGACCACAATCGCAATGAGCGTGCCTAGAACAAGACCATTGCTTAATAAAGAAATCAGCACAGGATGCATGCCTTTCAATGCTCCCTGAGGCACAAACATAGCCCCTACGCCTGCTAAAACAGCAACGCCCAGCACAAAGCGAATGCGCGGGATGTCTTCTTTTTCATACTGATCAAATTCAGACATGGCAATCCCAATCATAGAAGAGAACACCACAAAGTTCACAGCAAGCCCCACAGGCGACGGCAATGCAGAGAAAAAGCTCATCAATAACGGAAATAAACTAATGAGGACAATGAGCAGACTTCCGAGAAAAAACGGCTTTCTCGAAGGAATTTTTGTTGTTTGTATAAAACCCGCTGCCCCCGAAATCGGTACAGGCGCAATCGCTCCAATCAGTCCGCTCATCAAATGACCAAAGGCTGCGACAAAACCAGCAGGCCTGGCTCTTTTCCGCTCACGCAGATCACCAAATGCCTTCACTGAGCTTTCCACAATGCGAATACTTGCCAGCATATTCACAATAAGTAAGATCGTAATAAAAAAGGACGTGACCAGCAATCCACTGTCAAAGACCGGCATACCAAATGGGAACAGCTTCGGAAACTCGATGATATGCTCAGGAATTCGAACGGGCTTGGCCAATCCGAGTAAAGCGAATAACAGCCAGCCGCCTGCAAGTGCGAATAACACAGAAAACTGTTTTAAGTAATGCCACCTTGAACGGCTGATCATGAAGGTGATGACAATAATCAAGATTGATAGACAAAAGACAAGCCCGTCCACCTGATTTCCCCGATAGCCGATGCCCATCAGACCTTTCATGATCGGCTGACTTAACTGCACAACAAGCAGCAGCAGGTAAATGCCTGTGACGACTGGCGTAAATAAAGACGCGAGCCAATTAATGATTTTAAATAGACTAAAAATAAAAAAGAACGCAGCACTAAAGATTAAAGCCCCTTGTAATGCTTGCAAGGTTTCAGGATATGTAGCAAAAATCGTCCCTGTCATGCCTGAATAAAGGGTATATACACCCCACCACAGCCCTGCTGGACTTTCATTGATCGGCAGCATATGGCCGCATAAACACTGCACCATTGCCACAAGTCCAAGTGAAAAGAATGTACTCTGAATCAGCTCTGCCGACTGCACTTGATTCAATTCAAATGCTTGTGCAATCGCAATCGGTACTGCAATAGAAGCTGCGATAAAAAATGCCATCCACTGAATGGCGCCCAAAAATAGTTTCAACCCGATCACCTTCCCTTTGTCGTGACACGACCATTAAAAATCAAAGATAGAGTCGCCGTTTCCGTCCTTCTCTTTTTGACCCTCTTCTTGATGCTGGAATTTTTTTGCACCGCTAGTGCCCATCAGCTTCTCTAGCATGGCTTGATCCGTAGACACAGATGGTGCAGACGGTGTCTGTAGCGACGGAGGTGGTGAAATGACCGAAGCCGGCGGCATTTGCTGCTGTGATGGTGCATCGAGAATGACATCACATAGTGACGAAATCACTGCCACTTGACGTTTCACCTCTTCATCATTTCCACTTTGTTTAGCTTTTTGAATGGCTTCCTCCATTTTTTGAAGCAGACTTGATATATGAATATTCAAGGGTAGACCCTCCAATCTAAAAAATTCGTTTGCCAACATTATTTTATCAAATGAACAAACCGAATGGGCTCATTTTTTCAAAGCCGTGTGCTTCTGAACATCTTATTTGACCAGTTCCAGTGATTCACACATAATAAAAGAAATAACATTGACTCTGAAAGGACTGACACATGAGCAAATTCACTGAACTCCTTCACAAACAAAAAAACGTTCAAAAGCCAGCGGTCCAAGAACGAATCCGCCTTCTTCACGATTTGAAAACAGCCATTAAACATCATGAAAAGGACATATTACAAGCCTTAGCCCATGATTTACATAAATCCGAACAGGAAGCATACACAACAGAGATTGGAATGGTATATGAAGAAATCAATCATACCGTCAAACATCTGCACAAGTGGGCCAAGCCATCCCGAGCGAAAACACCTCTGACCCATATTGGATCGAAAAGCATGATCATCAAGGAACCGTACGGAAGTGTTCTCATTATTGCCCCTTGGAACTATCCTTTCCAATTGGCCCTTTCTCCATTAGTTGGAGCCATTTCTGCGGGTAATGCCGTCACATTAAAACCATCAGAATTAACGCCGCAAGTTTCCAAAGTGATTGGTACAATTGTGGAACGTGTGTTTAAAGAAGATCTTGCAGCGGTTGTTGAAGGCGGTGTGGATGTCAGTACAGAGCTGCTGAAGCTGCCCTTTGATTATATTTTCTTCACCGGCAGTGTGGCGGTCGGCAAAGTCGTCATGGAAGCCGCCGCAAAGCATCTAACACCTGTGACACTTGAGCTTGGCGGAAAAAGTCCTTGCATTGTCATGCCTGATGCAGACATCAAGCTCGCTGCCAAGCGAATCACGTTTGGCAAATTCACCAATGCTGGTCAAACATGCATTGCACCAGACTATTTACTTGTTCATGAATCCATCAAAGAGGACCTTCTGCGGGAGATGGTCACCTGTATCCGTGACTTTTACGGTGAACAACCCGAAACAAATCCGCACTTTGGAAAAAATGTCACCCAGCGTCATTTTGACAGGCTCTCACAATTTCTTTCAAATGGTACGATTGTGACGGGTGGACAGCGCAATGAACAAGAGCTTAAAATCGCACCGACCATTTTAGATCACATCACATGGGAAGACCCCGTGATGCAGGAGGAAATTTTCGGACCTATTTTGCCTGTCATGACATTTGATTCCCTGCATGAGGCCACTGACATGGTCAAGGCTAGACCAAAGCCGCTCGCCCTTTACTTATTTACAACAAGTAAAGAAACAGAAGCATATGTCCTAGACAACCTCTCGTTTGGCGGAGGCTGCATCAATGACACGCTGATGCATGTGGCCACCCCTTACTTGCCATTTGGAGGCGTCGGTGAAAGCGGCATGGGACGATATCATGGAAAGGAAAGCTTTTTCACCTTTACGCATGAAAAAAGTGTCCTGCGCCAGACCAATCGCTTCGATTTTTCCTTCCGTTATCCAAATGCGAAAAACGGACTCGAGATTGTCCGCAAATTTTTAAAATAAACAGGACGAAGGGGCTCTCCCCTCGTCCTATTTTCATTCGATATCCTTGATACACCAGTTGATCTCATCAAGCCCTATTTGCTTTAAATACGCATTTGCTTGTGAAAAAGGCCGGCTGCCAAAAAATCCGTTTCTCGCAGAAAAAGGACTTGGATGAGGTGATTCAATGATGTAATGCTTGCCTTGATCAATGCGTTCTTTTTTATTTTGAGCATGTCTGCCCCATAAGACAAAGACGACTGGCTGATCTCGCTCATTCAGCACATCAATGACACGGTCTGTCACACGTTCCCAGCCCTTGCCTTTATGCGAATTCGCTTCACCTTTTCTGACAGTTAACACAGTGTTTAACAGCAGTACACCCTGCTCTGCCCAGCTGACAAGTGAGCCATGGTTTGGAACAGGGCAGCCGAGATCATCCTTTAGCTCCTGAAAAATATTTCTCAAAGATGGCGGGTGTTTGACTCCAGGCTGAACAGAAAAGCTTAATCCATGGGCCTGTCCTGGGCCATGATAAGGGTCTTGTCCCAAAATCACCACCTTCACGTCTTCATATGGCGTCAAATGAAGGGCACGATAAATGTCATCTGGCTTTGGAAAGACCGTCTGTGTGCGATATTCATGCTTCACCCACTCACGTAATTGCTGATAGTACGGCTGTTCAAACTCACTCTTCATCAAAGTCCACCAGCTATCATTTAAAAAAGGCTTCATTGCGGTTCTCCTCCTTCTGTCTGAAGCTGTGCCAGTCTTGAGATCATCGGTTTTCCATCCCATACTATGTCACTCTCTGATTCTCTTTTTTTCATCGCTGGTTCTTCTAATAGGACAGCAAAGTTCGCTGTCGGCAGATCACCCAACTGGTGCTTTTCACTCAAGTCATCTAAGTAGTTCTTTCTTGTTTCACCGAGATCACTAGACTGATTGCCACCCCCATCAAAGAACGCATAGATTACACTCGCTACAGGCACCCGTTTGACTCGTGCATGCTGCGTGACCCGCAAGAAAAAGTCCCAATCCCAGTAATGATGCATGGCTGGATCAAAATAACCGATTTCATCATGGATGCGGCGTTTATACATACTGCCAGAAGGGACATATGTAGAAAAGACACGCATATCCTCAATATCCGCTGTATAAGCAAACAAACGTCTTGATACCGGAAAACGGGTCGCCCCTCTTTCTTCAAACGAAACAATTTCTGCATCAGAAAAAACAAAATCGGCGTCTTCCAGCGCCTTGCTCATACGTTCAATATGACAAGGTGTAAAATAATCATCGTCGTCACTCAGCATAATGACGTCACCTGTCAGCTCCCGCACTCCAACATTTCTTGCGTTCACATGCTGGACATTCTCATCTAAATGAATCAAGCGGATTGGCAGCTCTGGATAGAGTTCTTGAATGACATCCACCCGCTCTCCTGCATCATTTACAACGACAATTTCAAAAGGCTGTACGCTTTGTCTCGAGATGGATTCAAGCAGCTCACACAATGCGCCCAGCCGGTTATGTGTCACAATTAATAAAGAAATCTTCATATCGGCCTAACTCCTTTAATAGATTCGTCTTTTTCATTAAAACATAAATCGGCTTTCTTCTCATGATATAAAAGGCGGTTTGATTTGACGAGAAAATGGGAATTTTTGATGAAAAGGAGTGATGACGATGGAATATTTCACGGTTGAGAATAGTCAAGAAGCAAAACAGATCATCGAACATATACAGTCAGCAAAGGACGATGTCTTTGTCTTTGCGTACGATCCAGAACGCTCTGATACCGTAACAGAATATACAGATGCCAAAAGCATGACAGCTGTCGATCAAGGGATTTTAGATCAAATCGCCAATGTCATTCGCACCCGGGATGATGAGCTCATGGCCAAAATGATGTCGACCGGCGCCGATCAGGAGTTAGCCTTAACACTTTTAGAGGAGCTGAAAAAAGGGAAATTGGTGATTTGTAAAAGATAAGTTCCTCGAAGAGTGGATCGCTTTTTTATGCCGTTTCATTGTGATAAATGGAAAAGCTGATTATAATAAGGGTTAGTACAGTAACTGTTACACATCACATTGGAGGTTCAGCAACTATGTCTATGAATAAAGCTCTCACCATCGCAGGTTCGGATTCAAGCGGCGGTGCAGGTATCCAAGCAGATTTAAAAACGTTTCAAGAAAAAAACGTCTACGGGATGACAGCTTTAACCGTTGTCGTTGCCATGGATCCTCATCACAATTGGGATCATCAGGTGTTTCCAATCGATACGGCAACCATTCGTGCGCAGCTTTCTACCATTGTAGAAGGCATTGGTGTAGATGCGCTGAAAACAGGCATGCTGCCAACGGTTGACGTCATTGAACTTGCAGCTGAAACGATCAAAAAATATGATTTAAAAAATGTCGTCATTGATCCTGTCATGGTTTGTAAGGGTGCGAACGAAGTCCTGTACCCTGAGCACGCTGAAGCACTGCGCGAAATGCTCGCCCCACTGGCAACCGTCATCACACCGAACCTTTTCGAAGCAGGTCAATTAAGTGGAATCGGTGAAATCAAAACGATTGAACAAATGGAAGAAGCAGCAAAACGAATCCATGAACTTGGTGCAAAGTATGTGGTCATCACTGGCGGCGGTAAGCTAAGCCAAGATAAAGCGATTGATTTGCTTTATGATGGACAAACCTTCGAACGCCTTGAATCTGATAAGATCGACACAGAGTACACACACGGCGCAGGCTGCACATTCTCAGCAGCAGTCACAGCTGAACTAGCGAACGGTTCAGACGTGAAAGAAGCCATTTATGCAGCAAAAGAATTCATCACAGCTGCCATCAAGGGCTCTTTCCAACTAAACGAATACATCGGACCGACGAAACATTCCGCACATCGTTTTGACAAATAAAACAGCAAAAACCGATTCGCCTTGTTGGGTGAATCGGTTTTTTTTGTTTATCGAAAGCTTAGTCGCTGTGCAAATAACCAATCTGTTAAGCCTGGCGTTTCATATGCAGGCGTCCATGATGCATGATCATATCCATACTTGCTGGCATACTCCGTGTAAAGCGGATGACCACCAGCTTTTTGAATGGCTTGGATTGTGTTTCTTGCATAACTGACAGGTATAATGGAATCATCTTCTGCATGAAATGCCCATATTGGCTTGTGCGCTAGAATTCCAGCCTTGCTTGGATCTGCACCTCCAGCAATCGGAATCATCGCTGCAAACAAACGAGGATATGTGATGTTCAACTGATACGAGCCAAATCCGCCCTGTGATAAACCAGTCGAATAAATCCTTTTTTGATCAATCCGATAAGAAGCTATCACGTGCTGAAGAACTTCATAAGCTTTGCGTAAATCTGGTGAGAATTGAAACACATTTGTCAGATCGATTTCATTTTGTGAATTTCTTGTTAATGCAAATCCTCCATCGACAGCATTTCGCGCCTGGGGTGCTAGTACGTACGAAGGATGTTTCCTTTGGACTTCAGGAGAAGCCCATAAAACTGCACCATCATTTGCAAGTAACTGCTTTTGATTATCTGTTCCTCTCTCCCCGCCTCCATGTAAGAACAGAACGAGAGGATAGGATTTACCCTGCTTACGGTCTTTCGGAATATACAGTCGATAAGGCATTCCTTCATATTCAAAAGATAAAAAAGATGAGGCAATGTCCTCTCGTGTGACAAAACGATAATTGTACGTAGACGTGGCAAGGTGTTTTTTATTTTTATAAACGCTTACCTTCAAAGTCGTATCGCTATCTATATGAATAGGCTTATTATATAACTGACTTTGGGCTGTCGGCTGGCTACCATCTGTTGTGTAATAAAGAGAAGCCTTTCGCACTGGAGAATGCAGAGTCACCTCTTGTGACCGATAATATTCACCAGACGGTACTGAGGCAGTAGGTTTAAAAAATGACGTGTGTTGAGTTCGGGCAGATGAAACGGAAGGATAGAGAAAACTCATTGAAAATAGGAAAATAATAAAGGTGATCAGATATTTCTTCGTTGTATGATTCATTTTATGGTCCTCCTGTATGTGCTCATACGAATTTTTATTTATTTTGTACGATATCAAAAGAAATGTCAACGCTTTCATTTATTTTCCTGAATCCTCGGACTAAAATAAAAAAGCATACTCGCTTACGAGTACACTCTTTTACGATACATCAATCCCTACTTTTGCTGATCGGATTCTTTCGCCATTTTTCGAATAAAGGCTTCAATGGATTCAACAAATAAGGCATATTCTTTCATTTGTTTATACGTATCTGACAGCTTCTCTTTTAATTCTTCCTGCTCTAGAGAAGGTTCACCGAGAATAGATTGGACTTGAATCAGCAATTCTTTATATTCTTCACGTTTATCTTCAACATGATCTGCCATTGTCTCCAAGCGTTTTCTAGTCGTCGGCTGCTGTTTTGAATTCAAGTAAACAACCCCTTTTTTGTCCTACCGCATTTGGATAAACGTCAGCCTCAGCTGTATATATTTTAAAATGATATCATAATTCAACCTGTTATCATATATGTAAAACGTCATCAAACCGCTCCCCGTCACCGGAGTGAGCCCTTGATTTAACACTCTATAGGTTCTAAGATTCAGGCTGATCTCACTAGAAAAAAGCAGATCAATGACCTGCTTTTGTTTGTAAATGCCACGTCTTCAGTTTAAGCTTCGTTTCATTTCTGCCACTTATCGAGATTGATTTATTTCCCGGGGAAGGAAAGTAACGTGAGGTAAATACTTCCCGTCCTCCGTTTACAAAAATCTCAATGGATGATGCATCAATAAAGATATGCAGATCCCGTAATTCCTTCATTTCTACTTCACGAACTTCCTTTGTTCGATCTTCAAATCGATCTCTCTCTAACGTCAGTTTCCCCTCATCTTTATCATAAATGATACGGGCAGCTGCACGAATACAGCATTCAAATCCTTTTTGTGTTTCAATCTGATCAATCAATATCTCGGCTCTCGTAATATCTTGTACAGGAATGGAATGAACGGAACGCTTAATGTGAAAAACATGTTCTTGTTCATTTGTCCGCATGGATTGAAGTTCACTTACTGGCTTTTGAATTAGACGTCCCTCATCATCTAAACGAAGCTCTCTTGGAATCGTTAAGCAATGGATCCATTGATAAGAGATTGTCGGATGATGCTCTTCTCCTTGATCGGGCACACCCATCCATCCCATTAAAATACGCCTGCCTGATTCATCTTGAAAGGTCTGCTGCGCATAAAAGTCAAAGCCGCGATCCAGCTCCTCAAACGCTCCATGTGTATATTGGTAGGAGCTATCATCTAATGTACCAACAAAATAACCAGATTGATGTGTATTGTGGTATTTTAATCCGTCAGGCTCCAGTCCCTGTGGTGACACGATCAATACATCCCGGCCGTCTAATTCAAACAAATCTGGGCATTCCCACATATATCCGAAATTGCCTAATCCGTTCTTTCCACTGCCTGCAATAATGCCCTGAAACGTCCAATTGTCTAATGTATCAGCTGTGAATAATACAAGATGTCCTTTAAGGTCTTCGCTTTGTGCACCCAGGACCATAAACCACTGACCATTTCTCTTCCACACCTTCGGGTCACGAAAATGTGCGGTAAATCCTTCTGGCAAAGTCGCCACGACACCCTTTTTGTGAAAATGAATCCCATCCTCTGAAACAGCTAAACATTGATAGGTCTCACGATTCCCTTGCTCATCACGCACATTTCCGGTATACATCACATACATACGTCCATCATCAATGACTGCACTTCCAGAATAACAGCCATTTTGATCAAACCAATCACTTGGCGTGAGAGCAGCTTCTTCATGCTTCCAATTCACTAGATCGGTAGATGTGTAGTGACCCCAAAATTTTGCACCGTGACCTGTTTTAAATGGCTGCCACTGATAAAACACATGGTAGACTCCCTTCCACTGAATCAATCCATTCGGGTCATTTAAAAGACCGACTGGCGGCATCAAATGAAAATGCTGGCGGTACACGTCTTTTTTCACCAAATGCTCATAGTTTCGAATACGGTCTGCTACCTTTTGACGAAGTGCTGCGTCAGTAGTTGTCATGACTGTGACCACTCCTTGATCATTTTTCGACTTCTTTTACTTTAAAGATGATGGTAAGAATAAATGAAACAGCAACAGCTATTAACATACCAATAACATAATTTACCACATTTTGCAAACCTAATGGAGCTGCAATCGCAATCATCGGAATACCCGTTAAGCCATAAGCGTTGGCTGCGACTTTCGTAAAGACGACAAACGCTCCACCTAATGCGCCTCCAATCATTGCCGCAATAAACGGCTTACGATAGCGAAGGTTCACACCGAATATGACTGGCTCCGTAATACCTAAGAAAGCAGAAAATGCTGCTGGGAGCGCAATTTCTTTCGTTTTCGCACGCTTTGCTAAGAAAAAGACAGCTAATCCTGCCCCGCCTTGAGCAACGTTGGACATTGCCCAAATCGGTAGCAAATAGTTACGTCCGATATCATTCAGCAGTCCTGCCTCAATGGCATGGAAACTGTGGTGAACCCCTGTCAGTACAATTAACGAGTAGGTTCCTCCGAAAATGAGTCCTGCTAAAAATCCTGCATGATCATAAACATATGTGAGGGCATTCGAGATTCCAGTACCGAGTATTCTTCCTAGCGGTCCCACAGCAATAAACGTCACAAATCCAGTCACAATCACCGTCACAAACGGAGTCACCAGTAAATCAATACTGTTTGGCACTACTTTTCTCAAATTCTTTTCAATCAGACACATGATATACACAGTCAACAACACTGGAATGACTGTTCCTTGATAACCAAGAAGCGCAATATCAAAATTGAATAAATGCATATATTCTGGTTTCGCCTCTGTCAGTCCCCATGGGTTCAGCAGGTTCGGGTGAATCATGATTCCCCCAATGACAGCCCCTAAATATGGGTTTCCACCAAACTCTTTCGCTGCACTGACCCCAATTAAAATCGGTAATATGATAAAGGCAGCACTTGAAAACATATCAAGCATTTGGAAGATCGCGGAGCTTGGATCAGCCCAGTTGAAGGCTTTCATCATGCCTAAAAGACCCATTAATAGACCGCTTGCAACAATTGCCGGAATGATCGGCACAAAAATATTCGATAGCGTCTTAGCAAAACGTGCAAGTGGATTCATTTTTTGTTTCACTGCTTCATCATGGCTGACAGGCTTTTGATTCTCGTCGTCTGTCTCAAGACCGGTCTCACGAGCAAATGGCTCATATACCTTGTTGACAGATCCAGTTCCAAATATAATCTGGAATTGACCCGAGCTTGAGAAGGCACCCTTCACACCATCAAGCTCTTCAATGGCCTCTTTGTCGATCAAATCCTCATCTTTCATCACCAATCTGAGTCGTGTGGCACAATGCGTTGCACTGATGATATTTTCTTTTCCACCTAATAATGTTGTTAATTCTTTGGCTGTTTTTTGATAATCCATGTTGTCTCCCCCTTTTTAAAATCAAAAAAGACCTAAAATTCACCAACGATCAAAGGACATACACGTCCCCTCGTTACGCAAATTTTAGGTCTTGCCTGCCTGACAGTCACAATCCCACGATATTGAATTTTGATTACGCTTTCATCATAGTATAAGAGTACGACCTTCGTCAACCTATTTTTCCGAATCAAATGACCCATATACACTAAGAAGAGTAGTGTGCATAAAAAAAAGCCTGCGGACAGGCACAACCATTAAACCAATTCGGCATCCTGCAGACGCTGGACATGCAGCGTGATGTAGCCGATCTCCGATTCAGGGAGATGAAGTCCATATTCATTTTTCAGAAAATCAGCAAGTCCAAGCGCACACTGGTAAGCTGAATCATACTTTGTTTGGATAAACATCAGCATATCATCGTCCATGATTTGAAATGCTTCATTCGATTCCAACCTGCCTAACGCATACCTCAAATGTGTCACAAGCCGCTGATAAGAAATACTGTCTTCATCAATCGAGCGCTCAAAATCGCGCTCAATATACTCGATCATTTCTTTGATCATCGTTGTGTATTTAACCGTCTTCTTCATGGACTCCGTATTCATTTTGGCCGTATGAATATGAAGAGCCACATATCCTGCCTCATCGTCCGGCAGGTCAACCCCAAGCCGCTCCTTTACATAACGAATCGCATACTTTCCAATCTCATATTCCTGCTTATATAAGACTTTGATCTCACCAAGCAATTTATTATATAAGACAATGCCTTTTTGAACGCGTTCAATGGCAAAGGATAAATGATCTGTCAGTGATATGTGGATATGATCACTGAGCGGCATCATGAGTTCACCCTCTGCATAACTGATAATATGCTCTGCCACCTCAATATGCGCTTCTGGCAATGTCGCAAGAATTTGCTTAAATTTCTCATTTTCTTCACGCACAACAAAAATTTTCTCTATTTTTTGAACGGGAACGACGTCATTTTTCCCCTTCTGAAATGCAATTCCGGGTCCCATCACAATTTTCTCCTGATCACCCTCCTTTACAACCACTGCATTATTATTCAAGATTTTATATATCTTCAAGGGGTATCCTCTCCCACCAGATAACGTTTCTTATGTGGGATTTTACCCTGTTTCAACTTTTCTGTAAAGGTAAGAGCGGACCAGCACGCGCCTCTCTCGTTGTCTTTTCATAAAGCATCATCAGACTTTCCTGAAACTTCCGCTCGATCCTGCGCTTCTTCTTGTTTTCCTCTGCCAGTTTCTCTTGCTGTCTCCCTCTCACCGTTTGAAAGAATCCCACATCCACAGCGGCTACTTTACATCCTTGCTGCTTCATCATGACACCAGGATTCACAAGCACATTCATCATGAAACCAAACCATACACTGAACCAGTTCTTCCATTTCTTCACTGAACATTCCCTCCACTTTTCTTAGAATCTAGCAGCTCTAGCAAAATAACTGCTCCTATCATATCCCGAGAAAAGAGAGAGGTTTGTCACAATCTGGGTGAAAAAACGAACTAGTTTTCAGAAGTTTTGTTGAAAAGTGCAGAAGATCATCATGTTCCAATGAAAATATTATGCACACACTATCCCAAAGATAAACACATCTTATCAACAGGGTTTATCCACATATCAACACCCTCTCACTAGATTTTGTGTATGTGATTTTTTTATATTCCATATATATATCCGAATAATCAAGTTATCAACAGATCATTGTGTATAAGTGAGACTTTATAAACAAAATAGTTCTTTATGACTATGTAAAATAAGACCATTTTAGTAAAGGGATTGGGTTCATCATATTGAATACTTAATAACGGGCAGTGAATCTTTCCTATTTATCCACAAAAAGAAAGGCTATCTCCCTAAATACACAGCTAGAAAGGGGAAAATTAATTGAAAAAAGTAATCTCTCGTTCTTCTGTTCTATTGTTCTCCACTATTTTTACCTTATCCACATTCTTTTCAGGTCAACAGGCTGCTGCCGCTCCATCAAACAAACAGGTGGAACTGGAAAAAGCAGAAATCTTCGGCGAAATCAATGTCAACTCTAGAAAACAAACCACTGTCATTGTTGAATTAAAAGAAAAATCCTTAGTTGAAGCCAAACAAGAAGGCGAAGCACAAACGAAAGCCTCTCTTAAAAAATCTCGAACAAAAGTTAAGAATGCAGCACTCAAAAAGCTAGATAAAGCGAGTGTTCGTCAAGAATATGAAAAAGTCTTCTCTGGTTTTTCGATGAAACTTCCTGCAAACGAAATTCCGAAGCTGCTCGCAGTGGATGGAGTGAAAGCCGTTTACCCGGATGTTACATATAAAACAGATGAAGTGAAAAAGGAAAGCGTCCAGCTTCCAAATGAAGATGTCTCTCCACTGATGGATAAAAGCGCTCCATTTATCGGTGCACCAAAAGCTTGGGATGCCGGTTACTCTGGAAAAGGGGTAAAAGTCGCTGTTATTGATACTGGAGTAGACTATACCCACCCTGATTTAAAAGGAAACTTCGGTTTATACAAAGGCTATGACTTTGTCGATCATGATTATTCTCCACAAGAAACACCTAAAGGAGATCCTAGAGGCGAATCTACAGATCACGGCACACACGTTGCAGGAACGATTGCAGCAAACGGGAAAATGAAAGGTGTCGCAAAAGATGCCACCCTCCTTGCATACCGTGTACTTGGACCAGGCGGATCAGGAACAACTGAAAACGTCCTTGCAGGCATCGACCGGGCTGTCACTGACGGAGCAGATGTCATGAACCTGTCTCTTGGAAACAGTGTGAATAACCCTGATTATGCAACAAGCATTGCACTTGATTGGGCTATGTCTGAAGGCGTTGTCGCTGTTACATCAAATGGAAACAGCGGGCCGAACAGCTGGACGGTTGGCTCTCCTGGAACATCAAGAGATGCTATTTCTGTCGGAGCAACTCAGCTTCCGTACAGTCTATACAATGTAAAATTCCCGAACTATTCAACGGCAAAAATCATGGGCTACTATCAAGAAAGTGATTTAAAGGCACTTGATCAAAAGCAAGTCACACTTGTCCCAGCAGGAATCGGTGACGAAAAAGCATTTGAAAACATCGATGTCAAAGGAAAGGTTGCGGTGATTGAACGTGGAGCCATCGCCTTTGTGGATAAAGTGGACAATGCAAAAGCCGCTGGTGCGATCGGCGTTGTGATGTATAACAATGTAGATGGAGAAATTCCTGTGGATGTACCAGGTCTTGCTCTACCTACGATTAAGCTTTCAAAAGCGGAAGGAACAGCGCTTGTTAAAGCCATTGAGGCTGGAAACAATACAACGACGTTCTCCATTCAATTTGTGAAAGAACTAAGTGAGCAGGTAGCCGACTTCTCATCCCGTGGACCTGTTGTGGATACTTGGATGATCAAACCAGATCTCTCAGCACCTGGCGTGAGTATTGTCAGTACAATTCCGACACACGATCCTTCTCAGCCATACGGATATGGTTCTAAGCAAGGAACAAGCATGGCATCTCCACATGTGGCAGGAGTGGCAGCGATTATCAAACAAGCAAAACCATCGTATTCTACGGAACAAATCAAAGCATTGATGATGAATACAGCGGAAAAACTGTTTGACCCAAATGGCAGCCCGTTCCCTCATAACACTCAGGGAACAGGCAGTGTTCGAATCATCGAATCACTCCAAGCGTCTTCTATCGTTTCTGATGCCAGCTATTCGTACGGCACTTTCTTAAAAGAAAAAGGCGTTCAAATCAAAACGAAGACATTCAAGGTACAAAACCTTTCAAAAGCACCGAAAACCTATACCATTGATTACACATTCGATGGCACCGGCATCAGCACAAACGGAACGAAAAAAATCACAGTCAAAGGCAATTCCACTGGCTCCTTTACTTCCGCGGTACAAGTGAATTATGGAAAAACGAAAAAAGGAACGTATCAAGGCAGTATCACAATTCGGGAAAATGGCAGAAAGGTCACTGAAATCCCAACATTGTTGATTGTAAAAGAACCGGATTATCCGCGCGTTACTTCTGTTTCAGTAGAGCCGGATAATCGTGCTGGAAGCTATGTGATTAGCAGCTATCTTCCAGGCGGTGCTGAAAACCTTGCATTCCTCGTCTACTCGACAGATGGAGAATATTTAGGTGAAGCAGGTGTTTATCAACATGTTGATAAAGGAGAGCAGCGCTTGAAATGGAATGGCACGATCAATCAAGGTCAAAAGCTAGCAGCTGGTGAGTATACAATGCTTGCGTATGCGAGCCTGAAAGGCAAATCAGATACGGTTCAAACGAGAGAACCGTTTGACATTTATCCTGAATAAACAAGAATCACATAAAAAGCCTTGTATGAGCACATCAGCTCAACAAGGCTTTTCTATCATATATGGAGGAAAGAGTTATTCATGTTGATATTGCTATGGACCGTTTCTTTTTTGACTGCTTTTTTTCTGACGATCACCTTGGTTTACTTTTTTACCTTTTTACTCGCAAAACAGCCTCGTCCTTTTCAAAAAGCATGTGAGCTGACTGTCTATGTCACCTGTATATATCCGCTTAGCTTGGCGATGACAGCTGCCTTTATTCTCATCATGATACTCCTCTACCCCTTTTACTGGCTGCGCGGACGGTAAATATACATACGTTACGCTTGAAAAGCTTCCTTTAATAAACGATACGAAGCCAAACGGTCTTCTATATCATGTGTGATGGTCACAGCGATCACTTCATCTGTACGATAAGCCTTTGCAAGTGCTGTCAGCTGCTGTTTCACAGAGGATGGGGTTCCAACGACCATCCTCTTTCGATTGGCTGCTACTCGTTTTTGTTCATATGGACTGTAGGGATATGCCTGCGCTTCTTCATATGAAGGGAATCCGCCAAGATTCTGACCTTGCTCATTGGCTAATAATGATAAATCTAAGCTGATAGCCAGTTTTTCTGCATGCTCCTCAGTTTCTGCACATAAAACGAAGACCGCAAGACTGACGCGCGGCTGATCACCAAATACTGAAGGTTCAAATCGGTTGATATACTGCCTCATAGAGTCTTCTCCGCCTTCACCATTAATAAACAGAGCAAACGTATAGCCTGCACCTGCTTTTGCGGCAAGCCGAGCACTTCCTCCAGAGGAACCAAGCATCCATACCTCTGGTGCGGTTTCTACCTTCGGAGAAGCGGTCAGATGAGGCAACGGATAAAATTCATCGGCTAAATCATGTAAATAAACTTTCAATTCTTCTACCTGCTCAGGATATTGATCACCAAGGCGCTTGCGTTCACCATGATGAAGGGCAATGGAGGAGATTGGCATGCCTCCAGGGGCACGTCCAAAACCAAGATCAATTCTGCCCGGAGCCAATGCTTCGAGCACTCTGAAGTTCTCTGCTACTTTATAGGCACTGTAGTGGGGAAGCATGACGCCGCCAGAGCCAATACGTATATGTGACGTAACGGCTGATAAATGGCCGAGAAGCACCTCTGGACTCGATCCTGCGAGCCGGTTTGAAAAATGATGCTCAGATACCCAAAATCGGTGATAGCCCCATGTTTCCGCCTGCTTCGCCAGCTCAACTGTCTGCCTCAGCGCCTCTGCAGGCGTCGCATCTCCAATCAAAGGAGATTGATCCAGTATACTTAATTTCATGATGTTGCACCTCTTACAGAAATCCCCCTCTCTCATCGAAAGGGGGAAGTTCTATTTATTTTCGATTAAAACCCTTCTCTTTCACAAAATCTCCGAGGTAGGTACGTTTTGGCTGGCTGAAGCCTCGCAGCATCTGCTCAGACCAAGTATCTTTTCTTTCGCCGTTTGTTCGTTCTTCATAATATGCTGAAATGCGTTCATCATACTCTTTTAAATAACGATCCATATGTGCTTCATCTTGCTGATATGAGTTTTCATGATAAATCAGCTCAGCTGGCAGTCGTTCCTTTTGTGACGATGGATTGGCAGGATGCCCGACAGCCAAACCAAATAACGGCAGTACGTAGGCAGGTGTTTCAAGTAATTCAGACACTTCCTTCAGCTGATTACGCAGTCCGCCAATATAGCAGATACCAAGTCCCATTGATTCTGCGGCAACACTGAGATTTTGCGCAGCCAACGCCGCATCAATCACACTGATGAGGAAGGCTTCCGTATTCTCAAATGCTTCCTGATGGTTCTTCCCTGCTTTTTGCGCAAGATAATCGTGGCGTTTCAAATCTGCACAGAAGACAAAGAAATGCCCATTCTTCTCAACGTATGGCTGATTTCCGGCAAGTTTAGCAAGCTTGGCCTTCTTCTCCTGATCTGTTACACCAATGATGCTATACGCCTGCACATAGCTGGATGTGGATGCCGCTTGTGCACTTTTGACAAGTGTCAGCACCTCGTCCTTTGTCAGACGCTCGTCTGTAAACGAACGGATGGACCGATGATTTAATATGGTTTCTATCGTTTGATTCACTTCGAAGACCTCCTTCACTCCTACTATCATAAGACAAAGTGATATTGCTTTTCAAAAGTTAGACACGCACAAAAAAGAGCAGTCTCTGCTTAGACTGCCCTTTACCCGCTTTACTTAAATAAATAACTTTGATATTTCGTTAATTGAACACTTGCGTTATATACGATACCAAACCCAATTAAAACAGATACGACAGAGCTTCCTCCAAAACTGATAAACAGGAGCGGAATCCCTGTTACAGGCATGACGCCGATGTTCATCCCAATGTTCTGGAACGTATGAATCACAATCAGTGCTGTATATCCTACACAGAAGAATGACGCAAATCGGCTATAAGGATGGATACGATCAATCAGCACGACAAGCCGGTAAATCAGGAAGAAGAACATGATCACAACAAACGCACAGCCGACAAAGCCAAAGGCTTCTCCTATAATAGAGAAAATCATATCTGTCTGTGCCTCTGGGACATATACTTTCAAGTTTTTAATGCCGTTCCCAAAGATTTGTCCAGACCCAATAGCCATAATGGCTCTATCAACCTGAAACTTGTCACTACTTGTAGCATCTTGTGTCTGCGCTTGGTTATCTGAAGTAGAACTATCAGGCAGCCAAGCGGTAATCCGGTTGATCTGATACTGCTGAATCCCCATTTTTTGTGCGAAATCAGGAAATAGGATGATGACGGCTAACACAGCAGCCACTAAGAGTACAACCACTGAACCGAGGAGAGAGATCAATTTCCAATTGACCCCTGATAAAAATACCATGACGATGACAATAAACATACATACCGCAGCCGTCCCTGCATCCTGCAAAAAGATTAGCCCAACTGGTACAGCAGACACCCCAGCGATTTTTAAAAGAAGAAAAATATCATCTTCTAATGTCCGTTTACCTCTTGGGGTTGCCTTCCCAATGACAGATGCGAGCATCATAATCAATCCAATTTTCATGAACTCTGAAGGCTGAAGTGTTCCAATACCCGGTAACACAAACCAGCTTTTTGCACCATTTTTAATTGGTGCAAAATCATGACCTGCAATTTGTGCAGGAGCGATTTTCAGAAAGATTAATAGCATAATGCCGCCTATAAAAATATATAAGCTCAGCTTTTCTAATTGTTCAAGGTCAAAGTAATTAATAGCCACAATACATATGACCCCGACCATGTAGTAAATGATCTGTCTGGTCCATGCGTTAGAACCATACTGTCCAAACTGACCCGCAGCATATATGGCAATAACACTGATGGCAAAGAAGGCTAAAAATATAAAAATCAAATCTCCCTGATAGTAAGGAGATGTATTCTGCTTGTTCATGAACTAACCACCCTTATTACAAAACATAAAAGCCCTTATTTATATTAGATTGAAATTTTCACAAAAGCAACTCACCTTAAATATGACGGAAGATACATCCTAAAGGTTCCATTCAATTTTCAAAAAGTGAAATACTTTTCATTCTAACAATAGGAAAAAATTCCTTTGCACTCTATTAATTCAGCCGATCACAAGTCCTTTAAAAAGATTATTTTACAGATTTTAAGGGGAAAATTCAATGACTTATGTGGCGATATGAAAAGCTAACATCATACCAGCATAAGTTTTACTGAGGTATAAGAAAAAACCATTTTCTACGGAATAAGGCCCATTTTCCAATTATTGAGTTTACAACAATGTCAATTGTGGTATAATAATTGTAACAAAATGTTCACAATATCTCCTAAAAACAGACACAATTGCATCCTGACCTCTCATTTGACTTGAACATCAACTTACAAAGGAGTTGGATACGATGGATATGTTCTTTGCGTACCTATGTATTGCAACGGCTACACCCCTGTTTTTATGGTTAGAAAACAGAAAGATTGCATTAGCTTCTATTCCACCAATTATGATTATGTGGATTTTCTTCGGTCTTTATATGACAAGCAGCTTATCTCCAACAGGACATACCTTCATGATCGCATTCTTTGCCATTAACGTCATTTTGGCTCACATTGCAGCGTTCCTCATCTATGGACTTCCATTCATTCGCAAAAGATTCAGCAGCAGATAGTTATCACACCACCAATTGGAAACGTTATCACAACCATCATAAAAACCACTCATCTTTGATGATGAGTGGTTTTTTATTAATGACCTGAATGCTCAGACTGCTTTGGCGCAGACGGTGAATATCCGTCTTTGCTGTTTTCCCCGTGGCTGTAGTGAGCCGCGAAGATCCAAACAGATCCGATGACGAAAATAATCGCACAGAATAGGCCAAACAATGTATTTCCGACTTGAACAGTCCCGTTCTCGCTCTCTGTCATGTGCATGAACATGAACAGCTGCAAGAATGCTTGAATGAATGCAAAACCAAAGATGATCCATAGCTTTGCGGTACTGCCAATTTCAGCTCCAATGGCAATCCAAAATGCTAAGATCGTTAGCACAATAGATAGACCGAAGCCGACTACATGTTTCCAAGGGAAGTGTTCGTGCTCTGCTGAGGAATGTGTTTTTCCAGCCATATCACAAAAGCCCCCCTAATCCGATCAAGTAAACAGCTGTGAAGATGAAAATCCATACAACATCAAGGAAATGCCAGTATAGACTTGAGATAAAGATCTTCGCTGCTGTTTGTGGTGTTAAACCACGTTTCTTAATTTGGAACAAGATCCCAGTAATCCAGAAGATACCGATGGATACGTGTAGTCCGTGTGTTCCTAAAAGAACAAAGAATGCAGACCAATACGCACTTGTATGGATGCTGGCACCCTCATGTACATAATGGAAGAACTCGAAAATCTCAAAACCAACAAAGCCTGCACCTAGAAGCAGTGTCAGAATCGTCCAGATGACAACCCCTTTTGTACTTCCGCGGCGCATTTCATGAACCGCAATCCCGCACGTAAATGAACTAACTAATAGCAGGAATGTCATGATCAATACTAGCTTCATATCAAACAGCTCAGCTGGTAAAACGCCGCCAGCTGTTCTGCCATGAAGAACAAAGTAGGTCGCAAAAAGTGTTGAGAATAACACGATTTCCGCGCCAAGGAATATCCAGAAACCAAGGATATTTAAACGTCCGGTTTCAGACTGATATTCAAGCGGTGCATTTGCATAGCTGCTATCATTATGTCCCATTACTTCTGCGCCTCCTTATTCTTTTTCTCTGTTTCAATCACTTCTTCAACAGGAATATAGTAGCCATCGTCATATTCGAATGAACGTAAAATCATTGTTGCGAATACACCGATTAAGCCAATTACGCCAATCCAGTACCATTCAAATACAAGACCGAATGCACCAAGTCCGAAGAATGCAGACATGATAAGTGGTCTGCCTGAATTGTGCGGCATGTGAATTTTCTTGAATTCTTTTTCAGGATGAACGTCTACATTGTTCTTCTTCCAATGATGGAATGCATCTGGTGCTGTCACTTCTGGAAGTGCTGCAAAGTTGTAATGCGGCGGAATTGCAGAAGATGTCGCCCAGTCAAGTGTACGTCCTTCTCCCCAGCTGTCTCCAGACACTTCACGTTTCGCGTGTCTCCAGCTGTAGTAAATGTTGTAGCAAAGGATGATGAATCCGATACCCATCATGAATGCACCAATTGTTGAAATAAAGTTTAGTGCCGTCCAGCCATCTTCTGGTCCATACGTATAAATACGTCTTGGCATTCCTTGCAGTCCTAAGAAGTACTGCGGGAAGAAACAGATGTTGAAACCAATCATGAATACCCAGAAGAACCATTTGCCGATGCGTTCGTTTAACTTGTAACCAAACATTTTCGGATACCAGAAAACAAGACCAGCAAAACAAGCAAATACCGTACCTGCGATTAATACATAGTGGAAGTGGGATACTAGGAAGTACGTGTTATGGTACTGGTAATCCGCAGCTGCCATCGCAAGCATAACCCCAGTCACACCACCGATCACAAAGTTCGGGATGAAACCAAGTGCCCAAAGCATTGGGGATGTAAAGCTGATACGGCCTCGATACATCGTAAAGAGCCAGTTAAAGATTTTTACACCTGTTGGTACAGAAATCGCCATTGTTGTAATCGAGAAGAATGAGTTAACCGCTGCACTGTTCCCCATTGTAAAGAAGTGGTGAACCCACACAATGAAGCTAAGAACAGAGATTGCCACAATCGATACAACCATCGCTTTGTAACCAAACAACTGCTTTCTTGAGAACGTCGCAAAGATTTCTGAGAAAATACCGAAAGCCGGCAGGATCACGATATATACCTCAGGATGTCCCCAAATCCAGAAAAGGTTCGCCCAAAGCATTGGCATACCGCCTGCTTCGAGTGTAAAGAATGCAGAACCGAATAAACGATCGAATGTCATAAGTGCTAAAGCAACTGTTAATACAGGGAATGCGAAAACGATGATGACAGACGTAATCAATGTAGTCCATGTAAACATCGGCATACGCATAAGCGTCATACCTTTTGTACGCATTTTTAAGATGGTCACCATGAAGTTAATACCTGTCATAAGTGTACCAATACCTGCAATTTGGAGCCCAAGCAAGTAATAGTTCTGTCCAGGTCCTGGTGAGAAATCATTTCCGGCGAGCGGCATGTAACTCGTCCAGCCTGCACTTGGTGATCCTCCAATAACGAAGGAAATGTTGAACAGCATTGCTCCGACCATGAATGTCCAGAAGCTAAGGTTGTTCAAATACGGGAATGCAACGTCACGTGCACCAATTTGAAGAGGAACAACGACGTTGATCAAACCAATTAAAAATGGCATCGCCATGAATAGAATCATGATCGTACCATGCGTTGTAAAAATTTCATTATAGTGGTTGGAATTCAAAAACGTATTATTAGGAAGCGCCAGCTGTGCGCGCATCATCAGTCCGTCTACCCCACCGCGGAAGAACATAATCACAGCAGCAAGGATATACATGATCCCCAGCTTTTTATGATCAACTGATGTCAGCCATTCTTTCCAGAGCCATTTCCACTTTTTGAAGTAGGTTAAAACAAACACGATGGCAATGGAAGTAAGAGCGATAGAAATTTGCGCACCAAGAATTAATGGGTCTCCAGTTACAAAAAACTCATCCCATTTTAAATGCATAACGGCCTCCTCCTTTCCTTAGTCAGTTTATTCTGATTCTAGTTTTCTTTTATAGTTCTTCACATTCTCGAAAGGATCTGTCTTGGAATGCGGAGAAACTGCTTGATAACCTAAACGTTTGCGTGCTTGGAGTGCGTATTCAGCATCCTCTCCGTGCTTCGCAAAAGATAAATGTGTTGATGAGAAAGTCTGCACATCTGCAGCATCAGGAAGCATCAAGTAGTCATACGTTTTCTTCGTTAACTTTGGTGCTTCTTTTTTCGTTTTACTTACCCATTTATCATAGTCAGACTGCGTCATCGCATTGACTTTGAATTTTTGCTGAGCAAAGCCTTCACCTGTGAAGTTGGCGTTTCTTCCTTCGTATGTGCCTACTTCATCAGCTTGAAGATATTGTTCCATTTCCATTCCAGCCATCGCATACTTCTCCCCGCCTAGCTGAGGAATCCATAGTGATGCCATTGTATCAGCGGAAGTGATTTTGAATAAAATCGGCTGATCTTTTGGAATGTTTAAGTAGTTCACTGTTTCAATATTTTCCTCTGGATAACTAAAGATCCATTTCCAATCAACTGCTGTAGCATAAATAACCAGTGGATCTTTATGGCTTGTTGCTTGAGGCGCTTCTTCCAAAGAGTAAATTGTTTTTACAGTTGGAACCGAAAGGGCAGCAACGATTAATATTGGGATCACTGTCCAGATAACTTCTAGAAGCGTATTCCCGTGTAATTCCGGGTTATAAGAGGCGTTTCCAACGTCCTTACGCTCACGGTATTTCACCAAAATGATGGTAAACAGTACAAATACCGCACCAACGATAAAGAGCATGAATCCGATAGATAAAAGGATTAAGTCTTTTTGTTGTGCTGCGACTGGCCCTTTAGGATCTAAAACAGCGATATTGCTGCAACCTCCTAATACAAAAACACTCACGAGCATCGCTAATAAAAGCATAGGTTTAATGGCTCTGAACAAGAAGATCACCATCCTTCCTTAAATAATGTATAAATTGCTGAATAATTGTGAAAAGCCATCTGCCTTCGAAAACTTTTCTTCCCTTTGTAATGCTATCAAAATCTGTTAGAGTTAGCTTCCCTTTTTTCAAAAGTTCATTTATTTTTCAACAGATTTCTAATAAAATGTCATAAATTCGCCATAAATTTATATTATTGCAGACACAATAAATTTCTAGGAATTTGAAAAGTTGAGAGCGGAAGGCAAAGGACATACAATCAAGAACTTTGTCAAATTTAGGTTTACCACAATAAAAAAGTTTGGTCAAATTTCAATTTAACTTGATGAAATTTTATCTAGGTAAACAATTTCAAAATAGGTATCCCCACATTTAACAAAAACCTTTTTCATTTTAACGCAAGTTGACAAGAAAAGAAAGTATCGATCGTCCTCCTGTGCGCTGTAATGATTGGTAATGGTGATAAATGAGTGGAATCTCACTAAAGACTTCCAGCAAAAAAACCGGCTCATCGCCGGCTTTCTCATGATTCTTCTCTCACCAAGATGTCGGGACGTCTATAGATGACGCCATCATGTTCGATGTCAATGTATGTCCACTTGCCCGTATAGGTTAAGAAGCGATTTCCCTCTGTCTCTACGACCATCGTATCCTCAGATTTTAACCCCGGTAATGAAGGGTTCCAAGTGAATACTTGATGAAGCTGAATCTCTTCCTTCGATGATGGAACTGCAATGATCTCTCGAGATACAAAACCCGTTTTCCCGCCTTGATGAAGCTTTTTCCAGCTATCGGGGAAGCCTTCTTTTTCATACTGGGCAATTCCTGCCTTCAGTACATCTCCAATGGTGTTTCCAGGACGAGTAGCCGTATTCATGACCGTGTCAATCCGCGCAAGCCGTCCCCTGTTTTCTTCAAGCTCCTTTGGAAGCTGGCCAAAGTAAACGGATCTTGTGACATTTGCCACGAGTCCATGCCGTTCCGCACAAAGGACAACAAGCGCATGCTTTTGAATCGATTTTTCAGTTGGAATCGGGTGACGATATTGCTGTATCCGGTCATCTGTCGCCACGAGGAGCACTTCAATTGTCATACCTTGCGCGATCGCTCTTTGAGCAACAAGCGAGGCAATTTCGTGCTCTGTCTGGCCTGGGACGATTTCTTTACAGACACTCTCTACAATGACGGCTGTTTCATAACAAAGGGTTTCATATTGGCTGAGCTGTGATGAGGAAAGGATTGATCGAACAAGAGACAAATCTGGTTCAATCCATTCAACGCCTTCCATTTGAATATCCGCTCCGATTCGTTTTTCTTTTGTGAGCTTTTGAACATAGGCAGTCTCATCCTCATACCAATCCATCGTCACCACTTGATAGGGGTGATCAAAATACGCCATTTCTTCTTCAATGATTCGTTTTTCTTCCATTTGATTCACAATCAATACGATGTCGTCTTTCAACACAAGCAGGTGGCAAACGCCCTCTGGCGTGTTTAACACGATGTGATTTCTTCTCCCTCCTGTGAGCCAGGAAAAGTTATTTCGCTTTTGAATCAGGACACCATCAAGCTGTTTTGTTTCCATTAAGCTTCTTACCTGTTCAATCATCTAATCACCTGCCTGTATGGAGTGTTCGAATGAAACGCTTAAATGCTGTTTTCCCTTGCCCGGTTCTTTTAAACACACCCGCCTGCGAAAGAATCTGAGAAAAAATCAGGCCGATTTCTTTTTGTAAAATCGCTTCTATGTTGTCCTCTGTAAAGATATGCTCTTCAAGCAGACGCTCCGTCCATGACTCGTGCTTCATAATGGCAGGGCGGGCCTTGATTTGTTCAAGAGGGTTTTCAGAGAGCAGCACCGTTTTTAACTGGCTTAACTCCTCTGCTAATCTTCCAGGAAGGACGGCAAGACCCATGACTTCAATTAACCCGATATTCTCTTTTTTCATATGATGGACTTCTTTGTGCGGGTGGAAGATTCCGTCTGGATGACGTTCGTCTGTACGGTTATTCCTCAGCACTAGATCTAATTCATACTCATCCCCATGACGGCGTGCGATAGGTGTAATCGTATTGTGCGGAGTCTCTCCTGTATGAGCAATCAGATCCACAGCTTCATCTGAATACATTTTCCACTCATTTAAAATAAATTCCGCTGCGTTCGCAAGCATCTGCCGGTCGCTGCTTTGAAGCCGAATCACAGACATCGGCCATTTCACAATGCCCGCTTTCACATGTGAAAACCCTTCGAGAGAAAAAACATCTTCCATCTCTGCTTTCGCCATCGGAAATTCATGTGCACCGCCTTGAAAATGGTCATGACTTAATATACTGCCCCCGACGATGGGGAGATCGGCGTTTGATCCAATGAAATAGTGTGGATATATAGATATGAAGGAAAGCAGTCGTTCAAAGGTCTTTTTTGTGATGCTCATTGGCTCATGTTCACCTTTGAACACAATGCAATGCTCGTTGTAATACACATATGGTGAAAATTGCATAAACCATGATTCATCTGTGAGCGTGACAGGGATAATCCGGTGATTCTGCCTTGCTGGGTGGTTGATCCGTCCCCCAAACCCAACGTTTTCTTTACAAAGGAGACAAAGAGGATATTGCTTTTGACTGAGCTTCTTGGCTTCAGCGATCGCTTTTGGGTCTTTTTCCGGTTTCGATAGATTAATCGTGATCTCCAGTACACCATCGTCTGTAGGTGTAAACCACTGCACATTTTTGGCGATTCTGCCTGTATGAATATAGTGTGCATGCTGCTGCATCTCATAGAACCAGTTTGTGGCGGCCTTTGGCCCTTCATGCTGGCGTTTCTCTTCAAACTTCCCATAGATGACACTTGGAGGCGCCACTAGACAGCCCATGATTTTGGCATCTAGTAAATCACGATACGTATCCGTCCCTTCTGGAATGAGACCTGTTTCCACTGCCCAATCAAGCATTGGCATTAAGATGTCTTCAAGGTCCATTCCGCCTGAGACCTTCCTTGCCTCCGCTTCATCGAGCTCAAGCACTTCAAGCAGTCGATTCCTCGTATAATCGATATCTAGTGGTGATATAAGCTCTTTATCGATCCCGTATTGAATCAGCTGTTCCAGCCTTTCAAAAATATCAGTCGCCATTCCCTCGGTCTCCTCTCTTGCCTACCTGTTATGCTTTACTCACTTTGGTAGCCTTCTGGATGTTTCTGAAACCAATCCCATGCACTTTGAATGATGGTGTGAAGATCTGCATATTGAGGCTTCCATCCCAATTCTTGCAGCGCCTTTTCTGAAGAAGCTATCAGCTTTGCAGGATCTCCTGCGCGTCTTTTTGCTATCTGTGCTGGAATGGCATGACCCGTTACTTCTCTTGCGGCTTCCACTACCTGCTTCACAGAGAAGCCAGTGCCATTCCCTAAGTTGTAAGTTGCACTTCCTTTTCCTTCACGCAGACGATCAACCGCTAAGATGTGTGCCTCCACTAAATCCATGACATGAATGTAATCTCTAATGCACGTGCCGTCCTCTGTCTCATAATCATCGCCGTAAATCATGATCTGATCACGTTTTCCTAAAGCCACTTGAAGAATAATCGGGATCAGATGCGTTTCTGGCTGATGATCTTCACCGACAAGGCCTTCTGTATGAGCACCCGCTACATTAAAGTAACGAAGCACAACGTACTCTATGCCATATGCTTGCTCAGACCACTTCAGCATTTTTTCAATCGCCAGCTTCGTTTCTCCATAAGGGTTTGTTGGATTCGTCTCATCCGTTTCAACGATCGGCACACGCTTTGGTTCACCATATGTAGCAGCAGTTGAAGAGAAGACGATGCGTTTCACACCAAATTCATTCATCACCTGAAGCAAAGCAGTGGCCCCTCCGACGTTGTTGTCATAGTACTTTAACGGATCGGTCACACTCTCACCAACAAGTGAATCTGCTGCAAAGTGCATCACCGCTTCAATTTGATGCGTTTGAAAAACCCGTCTTAGAAAAGCTTGATCTCTTAAATCACCCTCCTCTAATACAGCTCCCTCAATAACCGCTTCTTTATGTCCTGTCTGCAGATTATCAACAATCACCACTTGTTCTCCTCTAGCTAAAAGAGCCGCCACTGCATGACTGCCAATAAAACCTGCTCCTCCACAAACTAAAATTGTCATTAAATTTCCTCCTTTTATAATTCTCTGGCGCCGCCTCCAATTCCAGCTGTGTAAAAAGAGGCTTGAATTCCTGTTTTTTCTTCGTACATCGCACCTGTTTCTTCTATAAATGAGTCCACCAGCTCTTCTTTCACAATGCTGACTGTGCAGCCCCCAAAGCCAGCACCTGTCATACGGGAACCAATCGTCCCTGGATGGTGCCAGGCGGCTTCTGCCAGTGCATCTAGTTCGAGTCCAGTCACTTCATAATCATTCTTTAAAGAAAGGTGAGAAGCCTTCATGAGAACGCCTAGTTCTTTCATTTTATCATCTTTTAGAAATTTTACTGCTTTCATGGTCCTCTCGTTTTCCGTCACTGCATGTGTTGCACGTTTGCGGCACGTTTCATCTTGAATCAAATGGGCATACTTGGCGAATTCATCCGACGTGAGCTCACATAAATGCGCTATGTCTATTTCTTTCCTAAGGTCGTTTAAAGCAGATTGACACTCAAAACGGCGTTCATTGTATTTGGAGTCTGCCAGTGTCCGCTTTTTGTTTGTATTGGCAATGACGAGCGCTAGCCCCTCTTGCCGAAATGGGCTGTATTCAAAGGAAAGGGTGTCACAATTAAGTAAAATGGCGTGACCTTCTTTTCCAAGGCTAATCGAAAACTGATCCATGATACCGCAATTGACGCCAATGAATTCATTTTCTGCACGCTGCGCAAGAAGGGCGAGATCGACATGTGAAACGCCGAATGACAACCATTCATTGATCAAGACAGCTGTAACGAGCTCAATGGAGGCAGAGGATGACAATCCTGCACCGTTTGGAATATTACCGCCGTACACAATATCAAAGCCTTCTTTTATATCCATGCCTGCTTCAATAAACTGATTGAACACTCCCTTTGGATAGTTCGCCCAGCCGTCCGATTCTACGTAAGCGATTTCAAAAAGATTGAACTCTTTCACACCTTCTTCTTTAAAGTTCAAGGAGTACATTCTGACGCGGCCATCTGTCCGTTTTGCTCCCGCCGCATACGTGCCAAGAGTGAGAGCGCAAGGGAAGACATGGCCTCCATTGTAATCTGTATGTTCACCGATCAGGTTCACCCTGCCTGGGGCGAAAAAATACCGAAGTTCTTCTTGATCTCCAAATTGCTGGTGAAAGGCCGCTCGTAACGTGTCGATCATATCCATTCCCCTTTTCTCTTCTGATAATCTTATTTTAGTTGCCCAGGCAGCGGAAATTCAATGGTAAAAAAACCGTTTAAAAATACCCTTTTTTTGCTGTGAATGGTACGATGTGATATGAGGTGTACCATGATTCAAAATAGAAAAAGGTTGTTTTTTGCTGTGAAGGGGGATTTCCAATTTGAAGAAGGAAGCATTTGCATTTCGTTTTCACCATTCTGATGTAACATTGCCGGCCCAAATATGGTCTGTTGGCTGGGAAGTGCAATCATCTTCGCTGTACAGTTGGAATGGAGTAGAGCGGAAGGATCAGGGCAAGTGCATCTTTCAGCTCACACTGTCTGGACATGGCATGATTGAAATCGGACAGAAGCGATTCAAAGTATTGCCTGGACAGGCCTTTCTCGTGAAAAGCCCAAGTGCCTATCAATACTATTTTCCAGAAGACAGTGAGCATTGGGAATTTCTCTATTTGACCCTTTACGGGGAAGCTTGCGATCTTTGCTTTGATCAATTTATGAATCAAGGAAAGCAGGTCATACGTTTTCATCCAAATTCCAAACCGATCCGCCTGCTAAAGAAAATCTATGATGAAGCCAGTGAAAGACGGATCACCAATCCATTTGAGGGATCTAGCCTTGCTTATCAATTTGTCATGGAACTGTATTCATATTTGCCAAAGCTTGAAGGACAAATGGAGAAATGGCCTGAACCCATCGTCCAAGCGGCCTTGTTTGCAAGTCATCATTTTCACGAGGAAATCGGCCCTGACGACATGGCAGTTGCGGCACGTTTATCTAAAAGTCATTTTACGAGGGAATTCAAAAAGGCAACTGGCTTCACACCGATTCACTATTTAACCAATATTCGTTTAGAAAAGGCGGAAACGTTATTAAAAACAACGAAATACTCGATTGAAGAAATCGCCATACAGTGTGGCTACCGAAACGCGAATTACTTGAATAAAGTTTTTCGAAAGAAAATCGGCATGTCTCCAAAGCAACTGCGGGAAACAAGCGATGCATAATAAAAAGCAGCCGCTTTTCAATTGGCTGCTTCTTTTACGCTTTCGTCAGGTCAACACGAATTCTCCCTTGTCTTAAAACAATGGTCATTTGCGTGTCAGGGGTCATTAAATTTTCTAAAATGTCCGTTGCCGTTTGAAGCGCAATGTCCATTCGGTTGATCTTTTCCTTTTCTTGTTCAGAAAACGCTTCTGGATGTGCGGTCATTTCTTTGACTAGCCTCAACACTTGTTCATGCTGCTTTTCTGTTTGTTGATACACGGCATCATATAATACGTCTGGCCTGCTGCTCATTTCACATCACCTATCTTTTTCATGTGTTAAATCGCATCTTCTTTTGTTTTCTTGAACACGAACCATTTACTGGCGACATAATTGACCACGACAATCACAAAGTTAACAAGGATTTTTGCGACGGTTTCATTGAGCGCCATTTGGCTCACAAATAAGATCATCAGCCCCAGATCTACACCTAGAGACATGAGACGGACACTAAAAAATGAAGAAAGCTCACGCATGAGGCTTTTTGTGTCACGAGCCTTTTGCTTGAAGACATACTTCTTATTGGTGATATAAGCAAAGAGAACAGCAAATACCCATGAAACAACCGTTGCTGTTTTATAATCCATGGAAAACATCTCAACGAATAAATAGAAGCTGACTATGTTGACAATGGTTGTACACACACCCATGACCAGATACATGACAACTTCTTGATACTTTTGAAAAAGGCTATACATGTCTTTCTTCATTCCTTCTTGGTGAATTCTGTTTCTTTTAGAATACCATCTGAAGAAGAACTTCCCAAACGAACAATATGTACGTCCTGCAAAGATGAAATTTGTTCTAACTGATGGCATATGTCAACCTCATCGGTTTATATGAGTCAAACGATTTAGGTCTTTATCATTATTTTAATTTATAATCTTTTAACTGACTTTACAATTGTTTATTATTAGAAGTAAGAAATCAATATTTTTGGGTTTTTTAGTCATTTTTTTAGGGACGTGGTAGGTGATAGATTTTACAAAATAGGTTAAATGTCATCATTTTTCGACAAAAATCTATTTTTGTGCTGCATTCACACACACGTACAGTTACTAGACGGTTTGTTCAAGTCATTGGTTGCAGATGAATATGTCTTATTGAACTGGAGGATATTATGGATACGCAAGTGAAAAGAAGAGTTGACGAAGAGTGGGTTTATTTGATTCAGGAAGCGAAAAAAATTGGACTAGGCATCGAAGAAATACAAGCTTTTTTAACATCCAACGGTGATCAGAAGATGATAAACAAACCGTAAATCAACGCCGTTATCCTTTGTCTTTCAGATTGCTTTGGCTAAAAGTTCTGACCTGTCAATTGACCTTTTGAAAATCCTTTCATGACAATACGCTACAATAATTGAACACCTCATCATACCAATCCCTTCCACTCAATGGGGTTCTGTCTTTCTATTTTAGGAGGACAGTCCGTTTCCCGTTCTTTATATGATTCCTTTTTAACCGCCATTCATGGAAAGTGCCCTTCCTTCGTTATAAAACCAAGCTTCCCACCCATATATTAAGCATGAACACAATACGAAGAAAGAAAGGCGGGTGGAGCGTGAGTTCAGATTCCCTTTCCTATTATCACCACAAAAAGGATCAGTATTATCACGGTGTGAATCCTGTCATCGTCAGCCGTATTCATGAGGAATGGACATCTATTTTGGATATCGGATGCGGCACAGGCCAGCTTGGAAAAGTCCTAAAACAGCAGGGCCGGGCCATATACGGGATTGAAGCTTTTGAGGATGCGGCAAAGCAGGCTGAACAGACGTTAGATCATGTTTTATGCGGCAATATTGAACAGATGGCTCTTCCTTATCGGGATGAACAGTTTGACTGCATGATTTTCGGAGACGTCCTCGAACATTTATTGGACCCGTGGGCTGCTTTAAAAAAGGTCAAACCCTTTCTTAAAAAGGAAGGAGTCATCCTGGCATCCATTCCGAATATTGGTCATATTTCAACGGTTTTAGAATTACTAGCCGGAAAATTTTCTTATACAGATGAAGGGTTAATGGATCAAACACATTTACGTTTCTTTACCCTTCATGAAATTCATGCACTTTTTCATTCGGCGGGATTTCATATTCGGGAGCTCGAAACCATTCGCGTACAGCATCCTTCCTATGAGGCCGTAATGAATGATTTGCATGAATTACTTGTGAAGCATGGCATCCGTTTCGATTTTAACGAGGCAGCAACAGCCTATCAATACGTGGTGGAGGCCGTTCAGTTCAATGAGTAACCCTGCCATCTTATTTGTCCTATGCGTGAATGATGAGTCAATGTTTGAAGCTTGCTTCCGGCAGCTCGCTTCCCTTCCTGCTCCGCATGGGTATCATGTCGAGGTCTTTCCCATTAGACAGGCTTCAAGTATGGCCTCTGGATACAATGAAGCCCTCTCTCATCCCGCTCAATTTAAAATTTATCTTCATCAGGATACACTGATCGTCAAACAACATATGCTTCTAGAGCTCATTCCGCTTTTTTTACAAAATCCATCACTCGGCTTACTTGGGGTGATAGGTGCAGAAAGTGTGCCTGACAATGGGATTTGGTGGGAAAGCCATAATTGCAGAGGAAAAGTGATAGAGTATCGTCACGACACCTATCAGCTGCTTTCGTTTGAATCACGTCATCAACAAACGGAGAAACAAGATTATTTGAAAGCTTCGGCTGTTGACGGTCTTTTTATGGCGACTCAATATGACATGAAGTGGCGTGAGGATCTGTTTGACGGCTTTCATTTTTATGATGTGTCACAGTCATTTGAGTTCGCTCAGCAAGGGTATGAGGTTGGGATTGCGAAACAAGAAGAACCTTGGTGTATACACAAATGCGGAGATCATTTTGACGCTGAAGCATATGAAAAAGCGAGACAAACATTTCTTGCGAATTATCGGTAGAAAGCACCCTTTCCGGGTGCCTTTTTTATGATATACTGTCATAAACAGCCAGATTGTCTCATATGCATTGGAGTACCTTGTCCCTAATTCGTACAAAGGAGGAAACAATGGCAGACAAAAAAGTTCATTATAAGAAGGTTGCCGCTTCAGAGGATTTCAGAAAACTTCTTGAGGAAAAACGCAGATTTATCGTACCGTTGACGATTTTCTTTTTTCTCTTTTACTTTTCACTTCCGGTTGCTACATCCTACTTCACCTTTTTGAACGCGCCAGCAATCGGGGCGATCACTTGGGCTTGGTTATTCGCCCTCACACAATTTGTCATGACATGGGTTTTATGTGGGCTTTATGCGAAAAAAGCAGCTCAGTTCGACAAATATGTAAGCGCTTTAAAAGTTGAATCGAGAGGTGATGACGAATGAGCATGACCGCTTTTATTTTATTCGTAGCGATCGTAGGGCTCACATTGGTCATCACATATTTTGCTGCGAAAAAAACAAGCAATGCAAGTGATTTTTACACAGCAGGCGGCGGCCTTACAGGGTTTCAAAATGGTCTTGCCATCGCTGGTGACTATATGTCTGCTGCTTCATTTTTAGGGATCGCTGGAATGATCGCCTTAAATGGATTTGATGGCTTCTTCTATAGCATTGGCTTTCTTGTAGCATATCTTGTCGTCCTTTATGTCGTGGCTGAACCACTGCGAAATCTAGGGAAATATACAATGGCCGATATGATTGCTGCACGATTCAAACGGCCTGCCATTCGAGGCGTTGCTGCCTTTAACACCATCACGGTCTCTACTTTTTATATGATTGCACAGCTTGTAGGAGCAGGGGCATTAATTAAACTGCTGCTTGGCATTGATTATTGGATCGCTGTGTTAATCGTGGGTGTCTTGATGACCATTTATGTTGTGTTTGGCGGTATGATCGCTACCAGCTGGGTACAGATCACGAAGGCTGTTCTCCTAATGCTCGGAACGTTGATCATATCACTGCTTGTGTTTGCAAAGTTTGATTTTAGTTTGCTGAAGATGTTTGAACAAATGAAAACAGCGACCCCGCTCGGTGAAGCTTTCCTCCATCCGGGGAATAAATATGATGTCCCTTTAGAAACATTGTCCCTTAACCTTGCCCTGGTGCTTGGGACGGCAGGTTTGCCGCATATTTTGATTCGTTTTTATACGGTTAAGGATGCGATTTCTGCGCGGAAATCTGTCCTTTCAGCCACTTGGATCATCGGGATTTTTTATTTAATGACGGTGTTTCTTGGCTTCGGTGCCGCTGCCTTTGTCGGCACAGAGGCCATCACAGCAGCGGATGCAGCAGGAAATATGGCCGCACCACTGCTTGCACAAGCTCTTGGAGGAGATTTCTTATTTGCCTTTGTTTCTGCCATCGCCTTTGCGACTATATTGGCTGTGGTGACGGGATTAGTGCTTTCCGCAGCGTCTGCTTTTGCCCATGACTTTTATAGTCAGATCATCCGTAAAGGGAAAGCGAGCGAACGGGAACAAGTTAAGGCAGCACGCTTTGCTTCCATTGGCGTGTCTATTCTCTCTATTGTCCTTGCGTTATTTGCTCAATCCTTAAACGTCGCTTTTCTTGTATCACTTGCCTTCGCCGTTGCAGCAAGTGCGAATTTGCCATTGATCATTTTCACGGTCTTTTGGAAACGATTCAATTCTACTGGCGCTATAGCAGGAAGCTTAACAGGTCTTTTGAGCGCACTCATCATCGTATCGCTCAGCCCAAGCGTCTGGGACCCATCAGGGGGAGCCATCTTCACAGGAGAGCCGCTCATCCCGCTGTCGAACCCTGGGATTATCTCTATCCCTCTTGGATTCCTTGCGGCTTACTTAGGCACCATTTTCTCCTCTGAAAAAGCAGATGAAGACACCTTTACAGAAATTCAAGTAAAGGCACATACAGGCATGCATATGGATACTGATTGATCAGAAAAGCCGGCTGCTCTGCCGGCTTTTTTGTGTTCTTTCTATTCAAAACAGATCTCAATACGGTTTTAATCGACCTTATCATCTCTCTTTAAATCTTTCTAACCTGTCAATTCTTCTAAACGTGATAAAAGAACAGCATGTGATGATTCTCCCCCCTATTATCAATAAAACTCTTCATCTCTATCACCACTCCCCATTAGCCTGATATTCTCCTGCATCATGTCTTTCCTATGTTATGATTTTACATACACACTGGAAATTCACCTCAAGAAAGGAGTGAATCACATGCATAGACTCTACTCAGCAAAATTATTATTTGAATCTAGCTCCTCACCAGAGGTTAGACCAGAGAAGATCTTTGAGGAGCGAATCATCTTAGTGAGAGCAAAAAACAACCGAAAAGTGAAAGAAATCGTCAAAAACTTTTTTCCAGACGAAACCTTTGAAAATGGAGATCATGGACAAACAACCACAAAACTAGCAGCCATCTTAGATATCTTTGAGCTTGTCGATAACTTAGACGAAGGTCCCCTGCATTTAAGTGAAGTGTACAGCCGATATCTTCTTTTTGAAAAAGAAATATCTTCTAAAGAAGCGATTGAAGCTTATTCTTTAGACAAATAAAAGAAGCCGGCTGCTCTGCCGGCTTTTTAATATCGCTGGAATAACTCTGGGTTTTTCGGAACATTTTCTAAATAAATGATCTTCCCTTGATCGTCCAGCCCCGCAATATCAATTCCTTCTGCTGTATATAAACGGCCATCTTTCAGCTTTCCACAAACGGCCCAGTTTGTCTCATACTTTCCATCTTCTCGTTTTACCCAGCCATCCCACATATGCTTAATGTCTTCATGTACATGAAAGAACGTGTTTAAAAATTGTGTAAACTCTTGGATACCAGGCTTCTCGGCACCATTTAAGACAATCATGACATCATCCGAAAATAGCGCCAGCAGTTCGTCCATTTGCTCATGTCCTTTTCCCGCCTCATCATATCGGCGAAAATACGTTTCGAGCACTTCCATCATTCATTCTCCTTTATTTACCTGTCATTTCGATAACAATCGAATAATTAGATTGTACACAATTGTTTCTCCCCTGTCCATTTTTCACCCGGATCAGAAAAGACATGGATTGAATCAATCCATGTCCAGATTGTTGACAAAGGGCTAAAATGATCTTTATTTTAGCCCTTTGTCTTCTTTTCAGCGTGACCTGAAAACCTTTGCAGTCTAGGAAGGACGAGTACCGGAGCGGAGCGAATTTGACATTCGTGAGCACCGGCACGCAGGACTGACAAAGAATGCAAGGGTTTGTCTACACGCTGAACATGGATTGAATCAATCCATGTCTTCTACAGGTTAGTAAGATGCTTTCTCTGATAATACAAGTGATTTTAGTTCTGCTGCTGCTTTTTGGGGATCAGTGCTTTGGCTGATGGCACTAATGATGCTGATGCCATCTGCGCCTGCTTGGATGACTGGTGCCGCATTTTCATAAGTGATGCCGCCGATACCCACAATGGGAATATGAAGACCATGACGACGTACTTCGTTGATTAAAGAAACACCTTGAACACTTCGTGTATCCTTTTTCGTTTCTGTAGGATAAACCGGGCCCATCCCGACATAATCTGCTCCGTCCTTCACCGCTTGTCGCACTTCATCTAAGTTGTGCGTGGACACGCCTAATATTTTATCCCCAATCCTTTCCCTTACGTCTTGCGCGCGTGCATCCTCCTGTCCAACATGGACTCCATCTGCATCAAGTTCTATCGCAAGCTGTACATCATCATTCACAATAAAGGGGACATTCGCTTCTTGGCAAAGTGCCTGAATTTGCTGGGCCAAATATTTCTTCTCTTCACCTTGCAGAGCTCCTTCACCTTTTTCACGAAATTGAAACATGGTGATGCCGCCTTGAATGGCTTCTTTCACGACATCAAGCGGATGTCTGCTTGTATTCGCTGTTCCCATAATAAAATAAACCGATAATTGCTGTTTGATTTGCTGTTGATCAGCCTTCGTCATGCAAAACTCCCCCTATTTTCCCAAGCGTCATCACATCATTGCCATTTGTATTTGATAATGCGTTTAATAGTTCCATTTGAAAGGTCCCCGGCCCTTTCTCTTTTGTCTCCTGAACAGCCTTTTCAGCAGCGACACCATAAAACAGCAGAGCTGCTGCTGAGGCATGAATTGGACGTTCACCTGTTGCACAAAATGCCCCTATGACAGATGTAAGTAAACAGCCAGTCCCTGTCACCTTGGTCAGCCATTCATGTCCATTATGAATGGACAGAACCTCATCTCCATCTGATACGACATCGACTTTTCCTGTGATCACCACAACAGTCTCCAGTGCTTTTGCCGCTTGCTTTGCTAAAGACGATACATTTCCACTTGCCTCTTTTGCATCAACGCCTTTTGACTGCCAGCCATCCACTCCGATTAAATGAGCCACTTCAGCAGCATTTCCTCTGACAACCGTTATGTTCACTTGCTGTAACAGCTGTTTCGCCGCACTCGTCCGAAACGCAGTCGCACCCACACCAACAGGATCTAAAAGGACCGGTACACCTTTTTCATTGGCCGCTTGTCCAGCGATATTCATTGCCTCCACCGTATCCTTGGTCAGTGTGCCGATATTCAGCACAAGTGCATCAGCTAATTGCGCCATTTCGGCCACTTCCTCTTTTGCATTTGCCATGACTGGAGAAGCACCTAAAGCAAGCAGTCCATTCGCTGTAAAATTCGTCACGACTTGGTTGGTGATATGATGGACGAGTGGATGATCCGCTCGAACCTTCTCCAATAGATGAGACGCGCTGCTTAATTTCATCAGTATCATCCTCCCTTTTACTCTGCATCCCAAACATAGGATTTTGTATGCTTTAACCATTCTCTTGCTGCAAAGGACAAGTAGCGGTCCTTTCGCCAAATGACACCCAAATGCCATGGAATAGACGGATTTAAGGAAATAACCCTCACCTTTTCAGGATCTAGATCACGGCAGATCCGTTCAGGCAAAAGCCCGATCCCAAGGTTCTCAGCTACCATTTCACTTATGAAATCCCATTGTGACGTTTCATAAATGACGTTTGGTCTGAACCCCGCATTCATACATTCATTCAAGATTCGGCTGTGCAGAACGAAATCCTCTCTAAAGAAAATAAAAGACTCTTCCTTTAAGTCGGCTAAATGCACCTCATCACGTCCTGCCATCGGATGCGATGGATGCGTCACAAGCTTCATATTTTCTTTAATAATGGTGTATGTATGAAAAATTTTATCATTTGCAGGCAGAACAATCACACCAATATCTAACGACCCATCCTCGACCCCTTCCTCTACTTTAATGGAGCCGTGCTCCACCAATTGAAAGGTGACATCTGGATAATGCTGGCGGAATTCTCCCATGACATTTGGGAAAAAACTTGATCCAATCATAGGCGGCAGTCCTATTCGGATATGTCCTTTTTTCACATGCATGACATCATTTAATTCACTTGTTAAATTCTGAAATGATTGTGTGATTTCACTCGCCTGTGTATACATGGTTTGTCCAGCATCTGTCATTTCAACCTGCCTGCCATTACGGTAAAACAACTGTACCCCCAGTTCATCCTCTAGGTTTTTGACCATCTTGGAAATGGTCGGCTGCGACACATAAAGGGATTGTGATGCTTTCGTAAAACTCTTTAACCTTGCCACTTCTAAGAAATATGTTAAATGTCTGATGTCCATATGATTCACCCTTTCTATAGACAAAAGGAATAATAACTATTCAATATATGTATTTTACCTATAATGAAACGTGCTGTACACTTTAAAGTAAGCTCACCGATTAGAACGTTGTTTTGTTTTTGTGAAACAGTGAACAATTTATATAGAAAAAGGAGTGAACAGAAAGTGCAATTGCTCAGAACGCCGCTGATGGCTATCCTTCAGATTATGGCTTTATTTGTTTTTGCGAAATTGATGAATGTGCTGGCGGCCTTTTTGCATTTAAGAATTCCGGGCACAATCTTAGGCATTCTTGTCATTTTCTTATTACTTCATTTTAACATCATTCAATTAAAATGGATTGAACTTGGCGCCGTATGGCTGCTTGGAGAACTGCTGCTGTTCTTTATCCCTTCAGCAGTAGGTGTGATTGATTATGGAACATTGCTTTCTCAGTCTGGCACAAGTATTGTCCTTGTTGTTTTACTTAGTACCTTTGTGGTCATGCTCTCGACTGGCATGATGACGCAGATGATTGCGAAAAGAAAGGAGCGAAAAAAGCTATGTTAGTTGGCGGACTATTTTTGATCTTAACGATTCTGATCTATCTCGGCTCAAAAGCGGTTTACAAACGGCATCCGAAAGTCTACGTCTCCCCTTTACTTGTGACCCCTGTCGTCCTTGTGGCCTTGCTGTTAATCGTGAACATTCCTTACGACGCTTACAATCAAGGCGGGAAATGGCTGACAAATATGCTTCAGCCTGCGACTGTGGCATTTGCCATTCCTTTATATAAGTATTTTCACATTCTGAAGAAGCATGCAGTCGAAATCATTCTGAATGTGGCCTGCGGTTCTGTCGTTGCCATTTTATCAACAGCATTTATCGCCAAATGGTTTCATTTGGACACGGGCCTTATTGAGAGCCTCGTCCCAAGGTCCGTCACAACACCTGTTGCGATGAGCGTGTCTGAAATGATTGGCGGCATGCCGTCCGTTACGGCTGTATTCGTCATTTTAACAGCCCTATTTGGCTCGATCATTGGCCCATTGGTCATCCGTTATTTCCGCATTGATAATGACATTGCAATGGGCGTCCTGCTTGGTACAGGAGCTCACGGTGCAGGAACATCGAAGGCCTTTGAACTGAGCTCCGTCTCAGGCACGATCTCAAGTGTATCCATGATTATTTCAGCCATTATTACATTATGTGCAGCGCCTATCCTCATGTCGTTTGCCTTATAGAAAAAGCCATTTCCCCTTATCGGAAAATGGCTTTTTTCTTTAAGCTTGGATGAAGACAACCTTTAAATAGTTCCCCTCGGGATAATTTTTTGTTGTACGGAAGTCCTCAGGGAGTGTATATTCTTCAAGAATACGATACGTCTTCCCTGATTCTTTAAAGGCCTGTGCAATAAATCCTTTAAACTTTTTCATCCCAAATGCACTGCTATTGGTTGATGCCACAATGACGCCGTTTTCAGCTGTGATCTGGATGGCTTCTTTTAATAGTTTCTTATAATCCTTCGCCGCACTGAATGTGTGTTTCTTCGTTCGTGCAAAGGAAGGCGGATCCAAGATGACTAGATCATAGGTCCAGCCTTTTTTCGCCGCAAACGGAAAGTATTTAAATACGTCCATGACTTTAATATCCTGCTCGTCCACGTCAATTCCATTCACTTCAAACTGCTCGGCTGTCTTTTTCAAACTGCGATTTGCGACATCCACACTTGTCGTACGGCTCGCTCCGCCAAGCGCTGCTGCCACCGAGAAAGCGCCGGTATAAGAAAACGTATTAAGAACGGTCTTTCCTTTTGCATAGCGATCTCGAATTGCTTTTCTTACATGACGCTGATCAAGGAAAATGCCTGTCATTGCACCATCATTTAAGTAAATTGCCACGTTCATCCCGTTTTCTTTCACGATAAGAGGAAAGTCACCTTTCTCTCCCTTCACAAAATCGTCGTCCTCAATATATTGTCCAGATGTATCAAATCGTTTCTTTTCATAAATTCCTTTATAGTCAGGGTACACCTGCTCAAGCGCAGTCAATACCTCTGCTTTAAATGTATAAACACCTTCACTATACCATTGGATGAGATAGAATCCGTCATAATAATCAATCGTGAATCCACCAATTCCATCTCCCTCTCCATTGAACACACGAAAAGCCGTTGTCTGCGCATCACGAAATAAATGCGTTCTACTTTTCGCTGCCTGCTCCAGCTTAGAGACAAAAAAGGCTTGATCTATTGTTTCGTTCGCATCAAAGGAAAGCACCCAGCCAATCCCTTTATTTTGCACACCATAATACCCTTTTCCTAAAAAAGAGCCTCTTTCATCCACCCATTCAATGAGCTCGCCTTCCTGTACACCGTTCACACGTGATACAGCATCTTTTGAAATAAGCGGATATCCCTTTTTCACTTGTTCTGCAAATGTTTGTTTTAATGAGATTTTTTTCATTTGTGTCATCCTTATCCTAAATTGACTCTCTCTATCCTACCATATGAATGTATACGTTACTTCTATTATGATAAGATGAGGAGAAAAATATCAACATGACATAGAGGAGGCTCTTCTTTTGACAACATTACGCTTAGATCATACAGGTATTATGGTTACAGATATTGATCAGTCCATTGATTTTTATGAAAAGGTTGTGGGCATGAAATTAAAGGATCGAATCACACATACAAACGGAGTCATTGAGCTTGCATTTCTTGGATTCAAGAACGAAGCAGAGACAGAAGTTGAGCTCATTCAGGGCTACAGCAGTGATCTGCCATCTGAAGGAAAGGTTCATCATCTCGCCTTCACAACAGACAATATTCACGCTGAATTCAATCGTATTCAAAAGCTGCAAATTGAATTAATTGATGAAGAAATCACAACATTGCCAAATGGATATTGCTACTTCTTTTTCAGAGGACCTGACCAAGAATGGATTGAATTCTTTCAGCGCTAATATTTCCTAGGAAATGCATGTCATATTAGGGGCTTTTCACATTTGTGAACATGCAAATAAGACGGGCATTACCTGTTTATCGGTGCCGTCTTCCTTGCCACCATTGTACTTCTTCATTTATTGAGTGAATTTGTTCATTCTAGTCACTTCATTTTTCAACAAAAGAAAAAGAGTAAGAGCATGTATCCCTGCTCTTACTCTTTTTTTATAACACCTTACTAAGAAATAATTTTGTACGCTCGTGCTGCGGGTTTCCAAAGAGTGCTTCTGGTTTGTCTTCTTCGACGATATATCCACCGTCCATAAAGATCACGCGGTCTCCAACCTCTCTAGCAAAGCCCATTTCATGTGTGACGACAATCATCGTCATCCCTTCGACTGCTAGTTGTTTCATGACAGCTAATACATCCCCAACGACCTCAGGGTCAAGCGCAGATGTCGGCTCATCGAATAATAGCACTTTCGGGTCCATCGCCAAGGCCCTTGCAATGGCGACACGCTGCTTTTGGCCACCGGATAATTGGTTAGGGTAGCTTTTGGCTTTGTCTTTTAAGCCGACTTTTTCAAGCAAGTCTAAAGCTTTTTCGACTGCCGCCTTCTTTTCGACACCTTTTACTTTAATTGGTGCGATCGTGATATTTTCTAAAACGGTTTTATGAGGAAATAAATTAAAGTGCTGAAACACCATGCCCACTTCTTGTCGTACTTTATTGATGTTGACCTTTGGGTCTGTAATCGTATGTCCATTGACAACGACCTCTCCAGCCGTAATATCCTCTAATTTATTGAGACATCTTAAAAACGTGCTTTTTCCTGACCCAGAAGGACCAATAACACACACGACTTCCTTTTCCTCGATGACTGCATTAATATCCTTTAAGACTTCGTTTTCACCAAAGGATTTCTTTAAATTTTTCACCGTAATCATACTCATTTCACATCAAATCTCCTTTCTGCGTAACTAGCCAGTAGAGAAAGTAAATAAATGATCACGAAATAAATGACACCGACAATGAGCCAGACATTCAAAGGATCAAATGTAGCCGATGCTTGAACTTGTCCCCTCTGCATGATATCGGCAATCCCGATAATGGATAAGAGTGACGTGTCCTTCAAGCTGATGATGGCTTGGTTGGTAATGGCTGGAAGCATGCGACGAAATGCCTGTGGAAGGACGATAAAGCGCATGTTTTGCCCACCTGTAAATCCTAAAGAGCGTGCGGCTTCTGTTTGTCCTTTGTCAATGGACTGAATTCCTGCACGAATAATTTCTGAGAAATAAGCCCCCGCATTAATCGCTACTGTAATAATCCCTGCCGGCACTCGATCAAGCGAGATAAATTCAAGTGTATTTAAACCAAAATAAATGAAAAATAGCTGTACGATAAATGGCGTACCTCGAATCGCATTCACAAAAACAAGTGCAATGAAATTCAAGATTTTAAATGGTGACAAGCGGAATAATGCCACAATTAAACCGATAATAAACCCTAAAATGATGGCAACAACAAAGATATATAAAGTGGTTTGCAAACCATCCATTAAATACGGAAATGCATTAACAATCGTGTCCATGTTTCTCCCTCCCTAATTCACATACGGTTACACATAAAGAAAGCGCGCTCGTAGCGCGCCTCGCTTTTGTTATGACTTCAAATATTTTTCAATAATTTTGTCATATTCACCGTTTTTCTTTAGGTTCTCTAGGCCTTTATTGATTTTCTTCAATAGGTCTTGGTTTTTCCCCTTCATCACAGAGATACCATATTGGTCTCCATTCAAGCGGTCTCCAACTGTTTTCAATTTTAAATCTTGTTGAGCAATTGCATACGTAATGACAGGATAATCTTCAATCAATGCGTCTGCATTTCCATTAGATACTTCTTGGAACATAGATGGACTATCATTAAATTGAACAACTTCATACCCATATTTATCAGCGTTATCAGATGCAAATTTCGCTCCTGTTGTCCCATTTTTAACCGCTAGCTTTTTCCCTTTTAAATCATCAATCGATTTGATGCTGCTGTCTTTCTTCACAACAACTGTCAGTCCAGCGTCAAAGTATGGATCTGAGAAATCTACTTTCTTTTTACGCTCATCTGTAATACTCATTCCGCCCATTCCAACATCAAGCTGACCAGCTTGCATTGCTGGGATAATCCCTGAGAAGTCCATTGCTTCAAGCTTCACTTTAAAGCCTTGGTCTTTCGCAATTGCGTTAATTAAATCTACGTCTATTCCTTCATATTTACCGCCCTTTTCAAATTCAAATGGCGGATATGTTGTATCTATCCCAATTTTATATGTACCTTTGCTTTCTCCTGAACCGCTGTCCGATTTTGATCCACAGGCTGCCATGACGAGCACAACAATTAATCCCATGATCAGTAGCATCGATTTCTTCATAAAACACGACCCCCTATTGTCAGTTTTGTCTAAATATTCGCAACAACAATCTTACTATAACACGCTAAAGCTACGATGTGTGATATTTTTTATCAATACCAAAGATCTATACAATTCTAGATCGATAGTCTCTTTAAATTTTACTTTTTTGCGAATAACTCATTTTATTCCGAAAGCAGAGTGATTCACAATATTTATGTTATAAAATCTCACAAAAAAAATAAGGATTACCCTTTAGAACCGACGTTTCTTTCTAATCTATGAAAAAATACTCTTCCACCGCCTTCCTCCCTCTATTAATATCGTGATATATTTTCTCCAACATCCTCTTTTTACCTAAAAAAATGCAAGCGTATACAAACGAGCGGTTATTCCCTTTATTTTTCACCAATGGTTGAATTTACATCAAAAAACATGTTTTACAAATTGCGAGAGACCGCTTAAAATATAAGAAGATACATTCAAATGAACGGGAATCGGAATACATGAATAGGTGAAGAAAGGAGGATGCCAATTGGCAGAAACAGGTGTTTTATCGTCCGTCGATGTAGCAAACATGCTAAATGACTGGTATGTCATGATGAAAAAAAGAGAGATACAAGAAGCCATTCAACTAAAAGAAGACATTCTTCAAGCGTTTGATCAAATGGAAGAGAATCAAGACGTTTTACTTTACTATCAACTTCTAGAATACCGTTTCAAGGATTTAATCGAAGATACAGCTTCGTTAGATCATAGTCTTTTTGTTGATGAACATGCAATCCGGACAGATGATATGCTCAGCTACTATTTTTATTTCTTTAAAGGAATGTATGAAATGCGCAAAGGGAATCAGGATACAGCATTACACCATTTGAAATTGGCCGAGGATAAATTAGATCTCGTACATGATGACATTGAAAAAGCAGAATTCCATTATAAAACAGGGTGCCTATACTATAATATTAGGTCCACACTTCTCTCCATCCACCACTTGAAAATGGCTTCATCTATTTATGACGCAGATCCATGTTATGTGAAAAAATCAATCAGCTGTCAAATGATGCTCGCTTTGAATTATGCTGATCAATCGAAATATGATGAGGCAGAAACTTTATTTGAACAAGTGATTCATTCACTAGAACAGATGAAGGACCCAGATTTACTTGGTCACGCGTATTGCAATGCAGCCTTTATAAAAAGCTTAAGAAATGAATATAGTGAAGCTGTACCGCTCCTAGAAAAAGCTTTATTGATTGAGGCATTCGAAACTTCTTCTCCAGGCGGCTATTTACTGGCCATGTATGCCTACACGAAAGCACTATTTAAGCTGAAAAAGCCTGGTTTGTTCCACTATTATGTACAGCTTTCACTTCAAAAAGCAGAAAATTTAAAACAACGAAACATTTCACTTAAATTATCAATTTTAGAAACACTCATGCTCCAGCCAGACAACATGATTGAGCAGATCATTTCTTATTGTGATCAATTAGAATCCATGAATTTCCTTGTTGATCTTGAGGCCATCTGTCAAGATGTAGCGGCATACTTAACTGAAAATGGTCTTCATCAAGAATCAACTTATTTTTGGAACAAGGCTTTATCAATCAAAACTTGTTAAGAAGATGGAGTGATGTATGATGAAGAAATGGCTTATTTTAAGTTCAATTTTTGCACTCTTGATCACAGGTGTTTTCATTGGTACTTCTACCCAAAAAGGCAGCCAATCTGCCCAATCACAAGATGAGGGTACGATCATTCAAAAGAGAGATCGCGGAACCAACCCTTAATACGACTGAAAAGAGTAGCTGTGATCATAACCAGCTACTCTTTTTTATCTGCTAATCAATTTCTCGTTTGATATTTTGCATCTTTTCATCTAAGTAATGGGCGATATCTGCCGCTTCCTTTAGCTCATCGGTGAGCTGATGAGGGACATCATTTTGCAGTTTATAATAGATTTTATGTTCAAGACTCGCCCAAAAATCCATCGCAATGGTCCGCACCTGAATCTCAACCTTCACATGCTCCACACGATTCGTTAAGTAGACAGGAATTTCAACAATTAAATGCAGACTTCTATAGCCATTTGGTTTTGGATCTTGAATGTAATCCTTTACCTCAAGAATCTTTAAATCCTCTCTTTGCCTCAGCACATCAATAATGTTATAGATATCTTGAATAAAAGAGCAGATGATGCGGACACCAGCAATATCATGAATATGCTCCTTGGCACATTGTGTGGTGATGTCGCACCCTTTCCTTGCTAGTTTGTTCACGATGCTTTCAAAGGATTTGATGCGTGATTTTGTATGCTCTATTGGATTGTGTCCATGGATTAAATTATATTCCTGACTAATGATCGAAAACTTTGTATCCATTTCATCTAATGCAAATTTATATACTAATAATTCATTTTTCCAGTCTTCCATGACACTTTTCAAATCTTCTACATGAGTTGCTGACATATTCATTTCTCTTTGTCATCTCCTTTTGGCAAACAGCTGTTACACCGCTTTCCGTTTACTAGACGGAGAAAGGACTCGAATGGTTTTAAAAAAATACATCTTAGCCCCGCTGTTTGTAATAAGTCAGCGCTAATGCAAGTGCCAGCACAGATCCTTTTACAATATCCATCGCGTAATAAGGGACAGACATCATCACAAGACCATTTTGCAAAATACCGATGAGCACCGCACCAATAAATGTACCAAATGCGTTTGGTTTACCTGCTCCCATGACCGAAAAACCGATAAATGCAGCAGCAACGCCATCCATTAAATAAGGCGTACCAGCATTAATTTCTGCTGTCATGACCCTTGAAGCGAGCACGATACCACCGATTGCAGCAAATAAAGCAGACAGAAGGTATGCTGCGATTTTGTATTTGTTCACATGTATGCCAGATAATCGGGCCGCCTCTTTATTTCCACCGATGATATACATCAATCGCCCGTGCTTTGTGTAGGTCATGAAAACATGCGCAAACAACACGATGGCTGCCATAATCATAATGATATAGGGCACCTGCCCGATTTTGCTGAAAAAGGCAGGGATGGTACCAGTTGAGAACGTGCCATCCGGCATCACCATATTTTCAGAAATGGTTGCCCCTTTCGTATAGGTTTGTGCCAGCCCTTGAATGATAAACATCATGGCTAATGTCATGAGCATATCTGGGATCTTCATTTTGACAATCATCCAGGCATTCAGCAAGCCGACAATAAGGGAAGCCGCTAGCGCAGAAAGGATCGCAATCAGTGGGTTTTGCGAGAACCATACAAACATAGAAATCACAATCGCATTCGATAACGTTGCAACCGATCCTACGGATAAATCAAAGCCATTCACTGCTAATGAGATGGTTAATCCCACCGCAATGATGGTCACAATGGAGATGGATCGTAAAATATTGATGATATTACCTGACTGTAAAAATGCTGGATTCGCTGTCGCAAATACAACAATCAATACGACGATTGTTAAAATGGTGCCATATTGATAAAAGAAATCAAACAGGTGAAATGTTGGCCGCTGTTTTTTGATTTGCTGAACAGGGGCTGAAATTTGTCGCTCACTCATGATTGTCCTCCTGTTGAATGATATAAAAGCTCTTCTTCTGTCGTTGGTGCAGTCATTTCCCGGGCAATGCTGCCATCGTATAGGACGTATACTCGATCTGCGATCCCTGCGATTTCCGACAGTTCACTTGAGGCATAAATAACGGATTTTCCACGGGCAGCAAGCTCTGCAATAAGAGTGAAAATGTCTTTTTTCGCTCCAACGTCTACGCCTTTGGTTGGTTCATCAAAGAGGTACACATCCGCCTCAGCCAGTAGCCATTTTCCAATTGCAATCTTTTGCTGATTGCCGCCAGATAGATGCTTCACCTTCGCTTCCAGAGAAGGTGTTTTGACACCTAGCCGTTTGACGATTTCACTTGCTGCCTGCCTTTCCTTAGAACGATGTAAGAAGCTGAATATCCTTGCAAACGAACGGAGGCTTGCAGCTGTTAAGTTCCATCCCACGGTCTCTTCTGTGAGAATCCCTTCTTTTCTCCGCTCTTCCGGCACAAGGGCAATTCCAGCTCTCACGGCCTGATGAGGCGATTGGATATGAATGGTTTGACCATGAAGTGCCACAGTGCCTGTCTTTTTTTCTGAAGCACCGAACAGGGCTTTGCACAGTTCCGTTTTACCAGCGCCGACTAGTCCTGCGATCCCGAGGATTTCCCCTTTTTTCACATGGAGGTGAATGTTGTTCAATTTATGCTGGTCATGCAACTCTTTCACGTCAAGCACAATCGGTGCATCCTTCAAAGGTGTACGGGGCGGGAATTGCTCCTCTAATGGTGCACCTAACATTTCTTCAATGACCTGCTTTGGATCGGTCTCTTTGACAAGGTGTACCGCCACATCGGTTCCATTCCTCATCACAGTCAATTCATCGCAAATGTTGAAAATTTCTGGCATGCGGTGCGAGATAAAAATGATGCCCGTGCCTTTCTGTTTCAATTGCTGAATCATTGAGAATAATTTGCTTGTTTCCGCATGACTGAGTGGAGCCGTTGGTTCATCTAAAATTAAAATGCTGCATTTGATAGAAACAGCTTTGGCAATGAGCACCATCTGTTTTTCTGCCAGTGTCAGGTCACTCACAAGACGCTTCGTGGAGATGTCAATGTCCATCTCTTTTAATAGTTGAGCTGCCTTGCGATGAAGCTCTTTCCAGCGGACAAATGGTTTTTTCTCAATCTCATGTATCATCATATTTTCACCAACACTTAAATAGGGAACTAGGGCTGTATCCACTTCTTGATGGACTGTCTGCACACCATATGAGGCCGCATCCTTCGGTGTTTGAATCGCTGCCGCCTCGCCATTGATGTGGATGGTTCCTTCAAAATGCGAATGAGCACCAGAGAGAACCTTCATTAACGTGGACTTCCCAGCACCGTTCGCCCCAATAAGGGCATGGACCGTTCCTCTTTTTAATGTGAAATTCACTTGATCCAGCGCTTTGACCCCTGGAAATTCAATCGAAATGTTCTTCATACAAACAAGTGGCGATGTCATAGGTGTCCTCCTTCTCTACTGATCGTCATTTGAAAAACGAAACACCCTCTATTGAAAGAGAGTGCACGCGGGTTATTTTGCATAATGCTTCTTCAAGGTCTTCATCCAATCTTCTTCAAAGGCAGTCGATGAACCGAACCCTTTTACTTCCTCTGCAAGATTGACCATATTGATGGCCTTTCCTGCTTGTTGAAGTTGCTTTTGTGAAATGAGGGAGGCCTCAAGGTCATAGGAAGATGGCGTTTTCTCGCCAGCTATTTTCTTCGCAAGAATCCTCACGTCGACTGCCCCGATGAGCTTCGGATCGACCGCTGCTGTGTACTTCCACGGACTGTTTTCCGAAGTCATTTCTTGCAGATCGGCATTAGACACATCAATACCGTAAATTTTCACTTCTGTTCTTCCTGCTTCCTTTAAAGCTCTTGCCGCACCGATGGCAAATGCATCCCATGTGGCAAAAATCGCATCAAGCTTGCCCTTTGGATACTTATTCAGCATCGCCGCTACTGCATTTTGTGTTTGAACAGACGTATCAGAGGAAGCAACGCCAAATCGGTCAAGCTCCTTGATCCCTGTATGTTGTTTGAGCGTTTCTTGGTACACCTTGTTTCGTCTCACCATCGGCGGGAACCCGTCTACCCAAAGGTACGCAATGTTTGCTTTTCCTTTAAAATCAGCCACGAGCGCGTCTAATGATTTTTTCGCTAATTGTTCATCATCTTGAGATGTCACGGTGACTCCTTTGATGTCCTTTAGCTTCGGGTTCGAATCAAACGCCACAACTGGGATGCCTTTCGCTGTGATCTTCTTCACATCAGCGACTGTCGCCTCATCATCCCCATGCGAGATGATAAAGCCATCATAGTTTTCTTCTAGTGCCTGAGAAATGGCATCATGGAACTTTGCTGTATCACCATTTGCCGTGTAGACGTCCACTGTAAAGCCCAGCGCTTCACCTTCTGCCTTTGTCCCTGCTAAAAATTGAGCCGTATGATCGTCCCCGCCAATTTTGCGGATGACTTTAATTTTTGCTCCCTGCCCCTTTGCAAAGCGCTTCGGTACATTGTCAAAGGATACCTTTTCGTTTGCATTGGCTTTTGAGCCTGCGCTCGATCCCGTACCGCAGCCAGATAATAGAACTGTCAGGATCGTCAATAATACAAGGGATGATGTCCAATATTTACGTTTCATTGTTGTTCCTCCTTCAATTATTTTTGTTTTCACATCAGAAAACTAGGGTAAAAAGTGGGAAAATGCCTGTCAACCAATCATTTGTTTCTTCAAAAGAAACAAAAAAGCCTCTCTTGTAAAGAGAGGCTTGATCACCGTTGCATGAAACATGTATCGGGAAGTCTTCCTCTCTTATCTGTCAAAGCTGTAACAGCTTTGCAGGAATTAGCACCAATTTCTTGAATAATAGAAACGGTTGCCGGGCGTCATAGGGCCAGTCCCTCTGCCTCTCTTGATAAGAGATGTGTTATGAAGTTTGTTTTAGTTGAAATGTCTTCTTAACTTTAATGTGATGTTCCATCATTGTCAATCATTTTTTGAATATTTTAAATTTGATATCGTGATCAAAAAGAAATCGAATGATAAAAAAACCTGATAGTCAATGACTATCAGGAGCAAGATTTGCGTGTTTTTAGGTAGTTTTGGAATTGTCATGAACAAGAAATGAAATGTGCCGAAATATTAGATTATGAACAGACTTTCCCTGTATTTGCATTGATTTTCACTGTTTGCTCTTTTTGAGACTGATCAACGACTTTGATGACATACATTGTTATATTTCCTTCTTTCTTTAATTGCATATCTTTGACTACGCCTGTGCAATTTTTTAAGGCAATCTCTTTAGCATGTTGTTTTGTAATTCCCTCTGCTTTTGCAGACACTTTTTGTTTCATTACTTGACCCTTTTCACAATTGATATGATACGTGTAAGCTTTTCCATCCTCACCCAATACTTTTATCACATAAACATATTCATCTGTATCCTTTTTTAATTGTACCGATTGAATAGCACCTTTTGTTTTAGAAAGTGCAATCGTTTGTGCTTTTGATTTCGAAATACTGATCGTTTGACTGCCAGTTTGGTGTGAGATTACCTTTCCATTTTGACAGTTGATTTTTTCAACATGTTGTTTACCATCGTCACCTAGTAGCTTAATGACGTAAACATAGGTCTGATCCTCTTTTTGCATTTCTAATGACTGAATGACACCTGAGCAATTTTTCAAAGCAATCTTTTGAGCGGTTTGCTTGTTAATTGCTTTTTCTTTTTTTGCTGTTTCGTGCTTGATGATTTTTCCTGTATGACAATTGACTTTCAGCGTATGCTGTTTACCATCTTCTCCAAGAACTTTAACCACATAGACTGTTACTGACTTTTCAGTTTTTACAGTAGTCGATTGAATGACACCTGAACAATTTTTCAAAGCCACTTTTTTCGCAGTGGCTTCTGTTACAGCCGTTTGTTCTTGCTTGGTCGTTTGTTGGACAACGTCACCCTCCTTATGCAATACAGCAGCATGTGCCGATGTTAATGAGCTAATTGAAATAATTGTTCCTAAAGCAGCTCCTGATAATACTTTAAATGGTCCTTTCATAATGAAATGCCTCCTCAAATTTACTGTTGAGCTTCTCCCAACACTAGCGATTCTACACCCTCAACCTGAAAAGGACTTTAAGGCCACCTGAAAATAAGCTGAAAACTGATAAATATCTTATTTTGGTTGTGACATTCTTTGATATAAAGGGATATTTTTGCTCATTTGAAGCATGGAAAAAATAGCATATCTTTCATTCAACTCATTTTCAGCTGTTTTTCAGGATACTTTCAGCTAAACACAAAATAATAACGGTATGAGCTTTTTGGAAGGAGTCATGATCATGAAGTATCAGCATATTAAATTACTTGTAGTCGATGACGAACCAGCCATTGTCGACTTTTTAACATTGGGGCTCGAAAACGAAGGTTTTCAAGTTAAAACTGCCACTGATGGTCTATCCGCTTTAAACATAGTCAAAACGTATCAACCACACATATGCATTTTGGATGTGATGATGCCAGGTATGGATGGCTATGAAGTATGTAAATTGATGAAGAAGGTTTGTCAAATCTCAATTATTATGCTTACTGCAAAAGATGAAGTCGAATACCGAATCAAAGGTTTGTGTGGCGGAGCAGATGATTATATGATGAAGCCATTTAGCTTTGATGAGCTTCTTGCAAGAATTCAAGCGAGACTGCGCAATCAATTTCCTTACTTATTAAGTGATTTATCTATTGGCCCTTTTCAAGTTGATGACAGAAGAAAGGAAATTCGCTTCAACCAAAAGGTATTAAAGCTCTCTGCCACGGAGTATGAGCTGTTAAAGTTATTCATTGTCAATCATGGTATTGTATTGAGCAAATCAACCATTTTAGAAAAGGTTTGGGGCTATGATTTTAATGGGGAGGACAATATTGTCGAAGTTTATATCCGTGCTTTACGAGATAAAATTGGTGACAAGGAACACAAAATGATACGTACGCTTAGGAGTACAGGCTATAGATTGGATATTCAATGAGCATGCGAATTCGGTCATTACGTATTCAGCTATTGTTAGGTTCTTTTCTCATTCTTTTCTTCCTACTTGTTGCCATTGGTTATTTTCAGTTTATCTTTATGAAGCAGTTTTTATATGAAAACAAAGCTCTCAGCCTACAAAGTCATATTTTGTCCGTCCCTGGGGAAACTTGGCTTGAACATAGCGAACCCTCTGCATTAGAAAAATCAAACATCCCAAATGTTTTCTTTCCAGGAGTGAGTGTCGCCTTTGTCTCTACTGATGAAAAAGTAACCGTTTTGTCCAAAGATCCTCATGCAGGGTCTGTCCCAACATTAAAAAAGGAAACATACCGTCACTTTCTTCAACCGAAAAAAAGACTTAATTTTAAACTGTTAAATGAACATTCAGGACAAGAAATTCTTGTCGTTGTTGAACCCATCCGTATAGATGGAAAAGTAGTCGGTGCAATTCAAATGAGCTCCTTTACAGTGGGTCTCACAGATATTCTTTATAAGCAGATGAAAAACTATGCCCTCATATCATTTATGGCTTTGTTCATCGGATTTACTATCCTTTATTTTGTATTGTCTATCGCACTGAAACCCTTATTTTCAGTCATTCGCTTGATGAAACAAATTGATGCAAATAATTTACACCAGCAACTCCCTTCATTTCCTAGGCAATATGAGATTCATGTTCTTTCCGTTTCATTAAATGCTATGCTGAAACGAATTGAAGAAGCATTTGACGCGGAACGGAGAGCAAAAGAACGAATGAGACATTTCATTTCTGATGCTTCTCATGAACTCAGAACACCACTAACATCCATTCGGGGGTTTTTAGAAGTGCTATTACGGGGAGCTGCCACCACACCAAAACAATTGGACTTGTCTTTAAGAAATATGCATACTGAATTAACCCGTATTCAGCGTCTTGTGGAAGATTTATTAACACTTGCTAAACTAGATAAAGCGCCTACTCTCCAAAAAGAACCTGTCTATTTAGATCAATTATTACAAGAGATGAAACATCAGCTTGACCTTTTGGCAGGGGGCGGACATGTGATGTATCATGTTGAGAGTGGCGTATTCACCTGCGTGGATATTGATAAGATCAAACAAGTCATTCTCAATTTGTTTATGAATGCCGTTCAGCATACCAATCATACCAACAGAATCATTCAAATGAAGTTATACCAAAATGAAACACATATTGTGTTATCTGTTCAAGATAACGGAAGTGGTATTGATAAAGAAAAAATCCCTTTTGTTTTTAATCGCTTTTACCGAGAAGAAAACTCCCGTTCTAGAAGGTTTGGTGGGGCAGGATTAGGTTTATCTATTTCCAAATCCATCCTCTCATTACATGGTGGTGATCTGACTGTCCAAAGTGTCAAAGGGGAAGGAAGTATATTTTCAATGCTCCTGCCCTTACAATCCGAATGCAATAAAACCCCAAAATCTTAATGATTTTGGGGTTTTATTTCCATTTTTCGGAGTATTTTTGTAGCAGGTGATGATGCCTTAAGACGGAAATCATATTTTTTCTCATTCACATATTGTGGATTGAGGTGTGCTGATCCTTTATCTTGACCGCTTTTGGAGCGATACGTTTTGTAGCCTTCCATCCATTTTCCTCGCCATACCCACTGTGATGCTTTCGCACCTTTACGGTCATCATACACGTTCTTCTGGAATGTATTCTTCTGGTTCACTTTATAAAGGTTCACGACTAAGTAATGCGAAGCACTAGCTGTCATGATATTATTCGTGATTCGATTGTTCACGGATCGATATTGCATCAGCAATTGACCGCCTTCTAAACCGGCTGTGTCATTTTTGTACAGAATGTTATGGGAGATCGTCGTGTTTGTGGTTCCGCCCCGCTTCTTGTCATAACCGCCAATTGAGATGCCTGTATAACGGTTCAAATACACTTGATTGTGCTCAATGCGAATGCGATCGGCCGTTTTCCCTTTATGCTCACTTGTGACTTCAATTCCAAGGTCATTGTGATGGGTGATGTTATGGTCGATCACGATATCTTTTCCGCCATCAACATAAATTCCCCCAGCGGAGATGTCCTTGCCATAGGCTGGGTTCCCAACACTCGTTATGTCATAGACTTTGTTTCTAGATACGACACCGTTTCTAACTTGATCATACTTTTTAGAAGGTGCGACATTCTCAAAACCAATCAAATCAATACCGATATTGTCAGTATGCCTAACCGTATTATGTGTCACGCGGAATGTTTTGACGTTCCCATTTAGCACAAGCGCTTCACTAAAACCCAGCTTCAATTTTTCAACGATATTTCCTTTGATTTCAATGTCTTCAATCGCCGCAGGTGCTTTTGTTCCATAGACAGCAATACCATGTGCATTCCCATTTTTGTGTGTTGTCTGAATGTCGTACACACGGTTGTTGAGCAGCTTGACTCCTTTGCCGCTGCCTGTGATCAACATACCGACCGGTGTCACATCTTCTTTATTCGTTTTGATATGTCCGACCGTTACGCCTTTGAGGGTGATGTAGCTTTTTTGATCAATGTTGACAAGACCCCCGTCAGCTTGATTTCCTTTGAAAGACCGCCCGCTAATAACAGGCTTTTCTGTTCCATAGGCTTGAAAGACAACAGGTGCTTTCTTTGTTCCTGAATGGTGGACAATCAATTTCTCTTTGTATGTACCGCCTCTTATGTAAATCGTTACCCCTGCTTTAGCCATACTTGCCGCTTTTTTCAGCGTACGGAAAGGTTTTGACTTCGTTCCCGAATTTTTGTCGTTTCCGTTTACTGCCACGTAATACGTTGTTCCTTGCTTCGCACCAGCCTTCTCTGTCATTGCTTGACAACCAAAGCTGATCACGATCATGAATACAATCAGTAGGATACCTGGTATGATTCGTTTCATCTCGTTGTTTGCTCCCTTCCATTCTCTTCTTACTTTATCGGCTAAAAAAAAGAGGGTTAAAATATGGCGCTGCCCCTTGCAATGTACTAGTCAAAAGGTGTATGGTTGAAAGAATATCTTACAGAAAAACCACACGCTTTAAAATTGTCAGATTAATCAGTTAATAACGAAATTGGCTTTTATTTCTTTTTTTGAAAAGAGGTGACACCCGTAAGACAGACGGCAGAGAGGAGGAAAGCGCTTAACAGATTTTTCTTGTTTGAATTCCAGAAAACCTATTGCTAATATTTTGTGAAGGTATAGAATAGAATCATAATTATTTCATATTATTAGAATTTTCAAATAATCAAACAGCAAGGAGATTTACGATGCCAAAACAACCCATCCGCATTGAACTTAGTTCAACAAAAAAACCAAAACCTCAATCTGATCAACTTGAATTCGGAAAAATCTTCACAGACCACATGTTTGTGATGGATTATTCAATTGATAAAGGCTGGTATGATCCAAGAATTATTCCTTATCAGGCGATTCCCATGGACCCAGCTTCTATGGTCTACCATTATGGCCAATCGGTTTTTGAAGGCTTAAAGGCTTATGTTTCTGAGGATCAAAAGATTCTCTTATTCCGTCCAGAAAAAAATATGGAACGCTTAAACAGATCGAATGACCGCCTGTGTATCCCGCAAATTGATACAGAAACGGTTTTAGAGGGCTTAAATGAACTCATTCGCATTGACAAGGATTGGGTACCTGATGCAGAGGGCACTTCTTTGTATATTCGTCCATTCATTATTTCCACTGAGCCCTATTTAGGTGTTGCACCATCAAGCACATATAAACTGATCATTATCTTATCTCCAGTAGGCTCTTACTATAAAGAAGGCATCCATCCGGTCAAAATTGCGGTTGAAAACGAGTTTGTCCGTGCCGTTAAGGGCGGAACAGGAAATGCCAAAACAGCTGGAAACTATGCATCCAGCCTGAAGGCACAGCAAGTCGCTGAAGCCAAAGGGTTTTCACAAGTTCTTTGGCTTGATGGCATCGAGAAGAAGTATATTGAGGAAGTCGGGAGTATGAATATCTTCTTTAAAATCAATGGAGAAATCGTGACGCCTGAATTGAATGGCAGCATTTTGGAAGGCATCACACGTAACTCTGTGCTTGAACTTCTAAAGCATTGGGAGATCCCAGTGACAGAACGAAAAATTTCAATTGATGAGATCATTGAAGCCCATCAATCAGGTGAGCTTGAAGAAATCTTTGGAACAGGAACGGCGGCTGTGATTTCTCCTGTCGGTGAATTAATTTATCATGATCAGTCATACGTCATTCAAAATGGTCAAACGGGTGAAGTATCAAAGAAGTTGTACAATGCGATTACTGGCATCCAAAAAGGCACGCAGCCAGACATCTTCGGCTGGACCGTAGAAGTCGACTCGGTCGTCAAGCAGGCATAAGCAAGCGAAAGAACCTTTCATTTCACGAAGGGTTCTTTTTTTTGTTTATGTTTACCTTCCTTATCGCTTATAATGGTCATTATACACTTATTCCCAAAAAGGAGTGATGGTATGTTTTTGACTTATCTACTAGCTATATTTGGGATTTTCATTGGGTCATGCATAGTGGCTACAGGATTCGAGGATTCGCCGTTTCTCACTCGATTTACATTTAAGTTTCTCGGGATTTCTACCATTGCCCTTTCTGTTACTTTTGTGAAATATCGACGAAAGAGACGACATAGTCAAAAGACAAAATAAGACTCAACTTCACGCTCGATCGAATTAAATCGTGCACCAAAACAAAATTGATACACAGACAATCATCCCAGCATACATCCACTTTACCCCTTTGATCTCCCGCTTTCTTTCAATCAACAAAAAGATTTCCGGCAAAAAGATGATGATGATTTCAAGGATAAAGACAAGATTGTAAGCAAGCGGCATTGGCTGAAAATCAAACTCTCTCGCGTCTCCTCCAATTGTCGCAAAATACATCAACAAGTTGGTCACAGGGATTGTCAGACAAACCAACAAACGCAGTACATACATATCCATACATATGATTGATACCGAATGAGACCGATAATCGAAGCGATCACTCCATACAAAAACAGCGCCACCGTGCCAAAGCTCATCATCGGGTGGACGACAAACCCGTAAAGCATGAAGCCGATTGCCATCATATTCTTCTTCCACCTCTTTCTTTTCAGCAGTACGTGCTGTTTTCTGTAGAACCCTTCCTATCATACACTTCTTTCTCATGTTTCCATATGGTCAAATCATCAAAAACGACCCCATAAAGGGGCCATTTCGTTTTATGCATTCACTGATTTGAAGAATTGCGGTAAATATTCACGGTGCGCTTCTAGCATTTCATCTAAAATTTGCTTTGCGATTTCGTCAGAAGGAACGAGTGGATTGATCGTCATGGCGACTAGCGCCGTCTCATAATCACCCGTCACAGCCGCTTCAGCTGCCACACGCTCGAATGATTTGATTTGTTGAACAAGTCCTCTTACAGCCACAGGGAGATCACCTGTCGCTATTGGTTTTGGTCCATCCTTTGTAATGATACAGTTCACTTCAACCGCTGATTCAGCCGGAATACTGGCAATTGCTCCTCTGTTTACTGTATTCACTGGTTGTATGTCATGCTTATCATTATAAATCGAGCTGATTAAATTACATGCCGCATCGCTGTAATATGCCCCGCCTCTTTTTTCTAGCTGCGGCGGTTTAATTGATAAATCAGGGTCTTTGTATAACTCAAACAATTCCTGCTCGACTTGCTGCACAACCTCTGCTCTTGTTCCTTTTTCTTGTGCCGCTTTTTGCTCTTCTTCCAGCATATCTTTCGTTTTATAGTAATAACGATGATACGGACATGGAATGACCCCTAAACCTTTGACAAAAGAAGGCTCCCAGTTTTTCGCTTCAATGTTCCTCATCGACCACTGGCTATTTGGATTTCCTAATTCATCGAGCACCTGATCCATAATGCTGACCCCATCTAAATACACATCTAATCCATAGACCATATGATTGAGGCCTGCGAACTGCACCTCGATGCGTTCAACATCGACATCAAGTGCTTTTGCAATCCCCATTTTGATTCCAATCGGCACATTACAGAGACCGACCACTTTTTTCAAATTCGTGTAGCGTAAAACAGCTTCTGTGACCATACCTGCTGGATTTGTAAAGTTCACAAGCCAAGCATCTGGACAAAGCTCTTCCATATCTTTCACGATCTCTAGAATGACTGGAATGGTGCGAAGACCTTTCAATAAACCGCCTGGCCCGTTCGTTTCCTGTCCAATGACGCCATATTTAAGCGGGATTCTTTCATCTTTCGCTCTAGCTTCAAGCAGTCCTACACGAAATTGTGTTGTGACAAAGTCAGCATCCTTCAGGGCTGCCCGGCGGTCAAGGGTGAGGTGCACGTCAATCGGCAAACCGGCTTTTTCGACCATACGTTTTGCAAGAGCACCTACGATGTTCAGCTTTTCCTGCCCTGCTTCAATATCCACAAGCCATAATTCCTTGATAGGCAATTCATGATACCGTTTGATAAAACCTTCCACCAGCTCAGGCGTATAGCTCGATCCACCGCCTATTGTGACAATTTTGATTCCGTCTTTCATGAATTGACCCCTCCAAATTGCTTCATTTTTTCATGGATCTCAATGATTTCCGCTGCAAGCTCCTTGACGGTCATTGCGTTCATGAGATGATCCTGTGCATGAATCATTAAGAGACTGATGTCAGTCTTTTCACCTCTGATTTCTCCTTGGATCAGTTCTGTCTGTGCGTGATGCGCCTCATTTAACGCGTCTTGTGCTTCCTGCAATTTTTGCTTCGCCTCATCAAAGTTTCCTTGTTTTGCAAATGTAATGGCCTCCATGGCTGAGCTTCTGCCATTTCCACCGTGCAAGATGAGTTGAAACACAATTTGTTCCATTTCCATCGGCCGCATCCCCCTTGTTCCCTTTATTACATGCTGGCGACATTTTCATCCGCTGATGCTTTTGTTTCCAGCTCATTTTCTTCTTTCAATTTCTGCTTATCCCACATTCTAAAGAATGGGTAGTATAGAACAAATGATAATGCAAGGTTGATCAGCTGCATGACAGCGCCAGAGATTTTCCCGCCTGTTGCGAGATAGCCTGAAATGATTGGCGGCATAGTCCATGGAACAGCGATTCCTGCCGGTTTTGCCACAAGTCCTGTGCTCATTCCGATATATGTGGTGACAATCATCAAGATTGGCGTGAGGATAAACGGAATGAGAAGCATTGGGTTCATCACAATTGGCATTCCAAAAATGATCGGTTCGTTGATGTTAAAAATGGCTGGCCCAATGGCAAGACGTCCTAGCTGTTTCATTTGTTTACTTCTCGCACGCAAGATCATCGTCAACACCAAAGCAAGCGTCGCGCCGCTTCCGCCGACGTTGATGAAGATTTCAAAGAACTGCGCTGTGAAAATATTCGGCAGCACTTCTCCTGCTTGGAATGCAAGACGGTTTTCATCCATCGCCCCGAGCCAAATCGGTCCCATGACGCCTCCGACAATCGTGGCTCCGTGAATACCACATGCCCAGAGGAGCATTTGTACACCCATGGCAACGATACTTCCACCTAAGCTTCCGCCAAGAATGGAGAGCGGTGTGCCAATTAAGACCGTGATGATATTATGAATACTCTCAAAAGGTGTCATCTCGATCAAAAGTCTAGCGACCCAGATCAGCGTGATGACCACAAAACCTGGAATAAGTGCGATAAACGATTTACTGACTGCTGGCGGTACACCATCAGGCATTTTAATGACGATATTTCGCTGTACAATAAAACGGTAAATTTCGGTTGAAAGCATGGCAATAATCATGGCGACGAATAACCCTTTACTGCCCATGAGTGAGACAGGAATGCCGCCATTCACTAGAATGGCTTCTGTTGAGCCTTCAGGTGTGAACGGTACTTGATATGGTGTGGCTAAAAGGAAAGCCGCAACAGCGATCGCACCAGATGACAGTGCATCAACCGCATACTTTTCCGCAAGCCTGTACGCAATCCCAAAGGTTGCAACAAGTGCCATAATGTCAAAGGTTGCATTCACTGGATAAGATAGTTTCGTGGCCCACTCGTCTCCAAAGATACTTGCCATAAAATCGCTGTATCCCGGAATTGGAAGGTTGGCTAAAATAAGAAACAGTGAACCGACAATAATGAGAGGCATTGTTAAAACAATTCCGTCACGCAATGCTTGTAAATGTCTTTGAGCGGCAATCTTTCCTGCAAACGGCATAACCTTCTCTTCTAGAAATCGGTTGAATCCATTCATCCCTTCCGCCCCCCTTATCCGTTCACTAACTGTTCAGCAGATTTTAGAACTTCGGCGCCATTACAAACACCATAATGCACGGTATTAATGACGTCTACTGGTATTCCTTTTTCTTCTCCGAGCTTTTTCATTTGTGGTAATAAATATCGAACCTGCGGTCCCAATAAAAGCACATCGGCTTGATCAATATGACTTTTTGCAGCATCTCCAGATACTGCCCAAATACGATAGTCTTTCCCTTGTTCTTGTGCACTTTTCTCCATTTTTGTGACAAGCAAGCTTGTTGACATACCTGCTGCGCAAACCAATAAGATGTTCATGTGTAAACGCCCCCTTTTCGAAGTATGAAGCTTTTCTTTACACATTCATCATATTATGAAACCGCTTTCATAAACACCTATACTTTTTCCTTTAGGAAGCGGAAAAAGTTAAGATCACACCTTTAGTTCTTGTACGAAGGAACTTTTTTATACATCACATCCAGCATGTCTTCAAAGGTATCACAGGCGATGAGGTGCTGAATGAATTTCACATGATGCACAAGCTCTCCCAGCAGCCGGTACATGCCTTTTAAGTCTTTGACATTCTCTTTTTCGACACAAAGCAAGCAGACAAATTGAACTTTTTTCTCTCCCCAAATGATCGGTTTTTCTAATGTACAGATCGCCCAGAACGTTTCGTCTGTCAGCGGCGTCATCGGATGCGGAATGGCTGTATAATGCCCAAATGAGGTAGGTGCAGCCTCTTCTCTTTCCATCACAGATTGTGTCAGTTCTACTGGCGCTAACCCCAGCTCAATGACTTTCTGCGTGAGAAATGTTACCACCTCTTCCTTTGTTTGAAAGGCGCATTTTGTAAAAACCAATTCCTTTTTCATATATTGAGAGGCTAGTGTCACTCTCGTTTCACTCGTCAAGGCTTCCTCAATTTTTAAAAAGTCGCTGCCTCCTAAAATCGTGTTTACTTGAATGACTGGAATCGGTAATTCCATCTGAATGGGGATGGTCGTGATAATTAAATCCAAAGAATGTAAAGAGACGTGCGGAAGTGAGTAGAGCTCTGCTGTTCCTAAAATGGTCAGTTTTGATCCAAATTGTGACTGCAGCCGATCCTGCAATAGTCTTGCACTTCCTGCGCCAGATGCACAGACAATGAGACATCGCTTCGGCGGTATCTCCATTTTTCTACGCTCTAAGGCAGCACCAAAATGAAGCGCCATATATCCGATTTCATTCTCATGAATGGACAAACCCGCCTCTTTTTCAATGACCCTGCTCGCAATAATTCCAGCTTCAAAGGCGATTGGATAGCCTGCTTTTATCTCATCAAGCATCGGATTTCTTAAGTTCATTCCATATTTACACCTGTTCATTGCTGGCTTTAAATGCAGACTGAGCCCAATCAGTAATTCCGCATCATCCGCTAAATCGAGCTGTAACTTTTGGTCAATGGCTTTCAGCATAAGCTGAACAAGACGGCTCGTGTCGTCATCCACAATTTGTTTTTGACCGCTCGATGAAAAAGACTGTACCATTTTGGCTGTTCCTAACAAATGAATGGCAATATAGACAACTTCCTCTTTTGGAAATGAGACATCAAGCAGTCCTTCAAGACGCTCAACCATTTTTTTGGCGACCTTGTATTCCTTTGCCCTCGGGATTTCATTGATTTCCTCTGGCAGCACAGATACATAGTTTCCGTGTCTAATCCGTTTACAGGCAATGGCAACATGAACTATTAAATTATTCATGCAAATGTCTGATAGATTCATTCTTTCCTCGTTGATATAATCAATCATTGTTTTCTGAATCAATTCCAGCTCATGTTTTGGCAAAATGGTGATGGCTGTATTCAGCATCGTTTGATAGGAACGGCGTTCGTTGAACAAATATTCTGACATGCAATAGCGGATTTTCATCTCAGACCCTTTAATTCTGCATCCTTTATTCGGCTTTGCTTCCAGTTTCAGATCAAAGGGCTCAAGCTTGCGTTTGACCCATTTCATGTCGTTACTCATCGTCGATTTACTAATAAACAGCTGCTCCTGTAAGTCCTCTAGCTTCACATACGATTCTGCTAGAAGCAGCTTCTTTAAAATAAATCGAACACGTTCCTCCGGTAAAACGGCCAGAGGCTCTTCCTGTTCAACCTCTTCCTTCATAAAACGGCGAAAGGCATTCTCATCTTTGATCAGCAGCTCATAACCAGCTCCTCTAACAGCTGATACATTCGCGTGATAAGGGGCAAGGCGGTCATTCAGTTCCTTGATGTCTGTACGGATGGTGCGGCTTGTTACTTGTAAGCTGACAGAAAGCGCAGCGCTGGTGAGAGGAGTCTCAGCTGCCATCAGCTGACTTAAAATATGCGCCAGTCTTTTACTCAGCATCAGATCGGCCTCCTTCATTAAGGGTGGAGAATCTGCCTTGTCTGGACAGGTTGTATACGCTTGCAGTTCTCTTCATTACTCATATTCTACTGAAAAGAAATAAAAATTGCCAACTCATTTATATGACAATTGCCCCTATTTATACAATCAACCATATCTAATGACCTATGAATCTCCTTCTAAGAGGCTGCTGTAAACATCATGAAAAAGGCGTTACACCTTCGTGTATCCGCCTTTTTTATGAGGAAGTCAGTTGTCATCTTTGGTCATGTGTACCGGTTGCATGATCAAATGGCTTTGAACGGTTTCCCTGCTTTTTTCCGTACACAGAGGCAATCGCATCTCATAAGTCCTTCGTGTTTCAATTCACGCTTCCGCTTCTTTTTCGACAGCTTTACTTCCGTCCATTCCCTTTTACATCGTACTCACTGCTAAATAGGCATACTCTGAGAACTAGCTGATCAAGTGCGGAACGAAGCGGGATCGTTTAAAAAGCTTTTTTCATTTTCATTTGTTATGTACTGAACGGAGAGAGATGTAAAATCAATCATTCAAACAGCCTCTTTTTTGTTCAATTGATTTCATAAAAAAAGCCGGATTATCCGGCTGCAGATTGTTGACAAAGGGCTAAAATGATCTTTATTTTAGCCCTTTGTCTTCTTTTCAGCGTGACATGAAAACCTTTGCAGTCTAGGAAGGACGAGTACCGGCGCGGAGCGAATTTGACATTCGTGAGCACCGGCACGCAGGACTGACAAAGAATGCGAGGGTTTGTCTACACGCTGAAGCCGGATTATCCGGCTGATATGTTACGACTTTTTGATGCTTTTCGTTCTTTATATATTTTCCTCACCACTGGATAAATCACTGGAGCCCATTTGACCATTTGTTTCAGCCATTTTTTCATTTTCTCCCGCGCCTCCTTATTGTCATTCTTACAAGACAATTCCCCATCTTGTCACGAAATAAACAGGTGCGGGAGAGCAGGAATTAAATGACGCCTTGTGCGATCATGGCATCTGCGACTTTGCGAAATCCTGCAATATTTGCGCCTGCCATTAAGTTCCCAGAGTGACCGTATTCTTCAGCTGTCTCGGTACACTGACGATAAATCGACTGCATCATTTGTTTCAACTGACCATCTACTTCTTCAAACGTCCACGACAACCTCGCACTATTCTGCGCCATTTCTAATGCTGAAACACCGACACCGCCAGCATTCGCCGCTTTTGCAGGTGCAAACAGAATATCATGTTGTTCAAATACTTTGACCGCCTCAAGAGTGGATGGCATATTAGCTCCTTCTCCTACAGCGATGACACCGTTTGCCACCAGCTGCTGTGCTTGCGTCTCTGAAATTTCATTTTGTGTCGCACATGGCAGCGCAATGTCACAAGGGACAGACCATATTTGTTCACAATCTTCAATTAACTCAGCGTGCGGGTGAGTGTTTATGTAAGCCCCAATCCGCTGGTTGTCGACTTCCTTCAGCTGCTTCACTGTCTCAAGTGAAATGCCTTGAGGATCGTAAATGACTCCGCTTGAATCACTACAAGCAACGACCTTTCCGCCTAATTCCAATACTTTTTCCATGGCATAAATCGACACATTCCCTGAGCCAGACACAACAACCGACATGCCTTCAAATTGCAGTCCATGTGCTTTTAACATTTCTTCCATAAAGTACACCAGTCCATAGCCCGTCGCTTCTTTTCTGGCTAAGCTGCCTCCGAATCCAGGACTTTTCCCTGTAAGGACACCCGCTTCATACGCACCACGCATTTTTTTGTACTGGCCGAACATATAGCCAATCTCGCGTGCACCTACACCAATATCCCCTGCTGGCACATCTTGATCTGGTCCAATATAACGGCTGAGTTCACTCGTAAAGCTTTGAACAAAACGCATGATTTCTCCATCAGACTTCCCTTTTGGATCAAAATCTGATCCTCCTTTTCCTCCGCCGATCGGCAAACCAGTCAATGCGTTTTTAAAGATTTGTTCAAACCCTAAAAACTTGATGATGCTTGCATTGACCGATGGATGGAAACGAATGCCTCCTTTGTAAGGACCAATCGCACTATTGAATTGAACCCTAAACCCTCTATTCACTTGCACTTTGCCTTCATCATCTACCCACGGTACACGAAACACAACAAGCCGCTCAGGCTCAATTAATCGTTCTAAAATCCCCAGTTTTTCATACTCTGGATGCTTTGCAAAAACCGGAACGAGTGATTCCAGAATTTCTTTTACAGCTTGCTGGAATTCCGCCTCGCCTGGATTTCTTTTTTCTACATCCTCTAGTACACGGTGGATGTAGCTTTGTGCTGTTTGTGCTGCTCGATCTAAGGTCAACATGTCTCATCTGCCTCCTTGTAAATATCTCACATTTTTGATTGTCAGATTTTCTAACGCATATTGAGACTAATTTAACACCATTTGTAAAATCTGATCAATATTGATAACAGATGAAAATGATGCCGAATTGAGATAGATCAAGCAGTCTCATCTTTCGTCTTGAAAAATGCCTGCACAAAGAATGACGATCGTGCTAGAAATGATGAACTGGACTTACTATGTCCCGCTTTCTTTGACAGATTGTTGAATTTCTCTTTCTTTCTAGATGATTTTTATTTGAAAAAAAGGCCAAAAGTTTTATCAGGGAGGCTCAATCTTTGCGAAGCTTCCCGCCTCTTCGATCAGGTAATACGACACAGAGCCAATATAAAATAGAAGAAGATGGGAAGTTCAACAAACCGACAATGCCCCAGAACCACTTATAACGCCCTCTTTTCTTCGCATCCATAAATAAAAGAAATCCCTGTGCAAACAATAACGGCAATACGCATAATAAGATGATTATTTCCGTCTGACTCATTAGAAAGACCCTCCTTTGATGTGATGATATTCCTTGATGCCTACTATGACGCAGAGCGGCACACTTACTACTTGGAGACATATGAAGATCATGGGCAATTGAGTAATGGCAGCTGCAAAAAGTGTCAGTATGGTGAGACTGGTGATGATGTACGCCATCATTTCTTGTTTCAAGCGTCTTTTCTCTTTTTCCTTTCCCTGCTTTAGCATCCGCATCAAAGCCTGTTCACTCGGCTTTTCTACTTCAATCTGTTCATCTAGCTGCTGTAACTCCTCTTTCAAACGCTTGGCGAAACGATCTTCCTTCATTTGAACCACTCCTTTCGAATTTTCTTTACCCCATGATGAACCCTTGATTTCACAGTGCCTTCTCTCATACCAAGCATCGAAGCAATTTCGGGGTACGTATAGCCATTATTATAATGCAGAATGATCGGTACTCTCTCCTGAACCTTCAATTCATTTAAAACCTCCCATATCTCATGCCATGTATGCCCCTTTTGCTGAACGTCCCATTTGAAACGGCGTATCGCCTCTTGATTCGCCTTCCCTTCTCTCGTTTGTTCACGTTTTCTTTTCTTCTGGTGGTCTAAAAATTGTCTAGTTGCAATAGAAACGAGCCATGTTGAAAATAAGGAATCTCCTCTAAAAGAAGAAAGTTTCATATATGCTTTCAGCATCGTCTCTTGCATCATTTCCTCTGTCTGCTCTTGCTGAAGGGTGAGCTTCATCAGATAACGATAAAGAAACGAGTAGTGATGCCGATAAAGAGCGGTAAATGCAGCATCATCTCCCTGTTTTGCCCGCTCAATCAATAAGGTCTCCTCTGTCTGCTCCAAACACGTCCCTCCTTTCTTTTCTACGCTTATTTATCAGACGACACTGCTGATCACATCGTTTAAAATGAACTCTATTTTTTCAAAATGGAACCTTTTCTCCCTAATAATCCGATCAATGACCCATTTTATATCCAATTTTTTCTTATGTAATGATTATGACATTGCTTTGTCCCTAACAGAATGACGTTTTCGTAATCATCATGATTTTCCATAGAATGGAACGTCTCTTTCCCATAATCCCTATGTCATCCCAATACCTATTGTCAATGATCCTTGTCTCATTTAGATGAAAATGAAATAATCATCGCCTTAGTTTCCTAGAAAATCATGAAATCTATTGATCCTATTCTTAGCCGATGATACCTTTTCGCATGCTATGCTCGTCCTACATTCCGAAAGAGGCGATGCTGGCGAAAGAAGGAGGAGTGTTTCAATCGCAGCTTATTTTGGAAACGTTTACATTAAAACAAAATATAGAATGGAGATGTTCATGTTGAAGAAAAAAATTCCAATGTTAGCTGGTGTGTTAGCGGTTGGCCTCGTGACTTCATTATTTGCACCAAATGGGGAGGCACAAGCAGCAACCAAATATCCAGAAAGCCCTTCAATTATGGCCAATTTTAATCAGCAAGGATTTGCTACTCTAAATGGTGGCACAACAGGCGGTGAAGGCGGTAAAACGGTGACAGTGAAAACTGGAAATGAACTATTAGCTGCCCTCAAAAGTAAAGGAACAAATGAGAAGTTAAAAATTGTTGTAGACGGAAAGATTACCCCTTCTAATACATCGGCCAATAAAATTGATGTGAAAGATACAAACAATGTCTCCATCGTCGGTAAAGGCACGAATGGCGAATTTAACGGGATTGGCATTAAAGTTTGGCGCGCCAATAACATTATCATCCGTAACTTGAAAATCCACCACAGCAAAATTGGTGATAAGGATGCAATCGGCATCGAAGGCGCTTCTAAAAACGTATGGGTCGATCATAATGAACTTTACAACACGTTAAACTCTGATAAAGATGATTATGATGGTTTATTTGATGTAAAAAATGACTCTGATTACATTACGTTCTCATGGAACTACGTACATGACAGCTGGAAAACGATGCTCATGGGCAGCTCCGATAACGATAACTACAACCGAAAAATCACTTTCCACAACAACCGTTTCGAAAACTTGAACTCTCGTGTACCGTCTATGCGCTACGGGGAAGGTCATGTGTATAACAACTATTACAAAGGCATCCATACAACAGCGATTAACTCTCGTATGGGCGCGAAAATGAGAATTGAGCATAACGTATTTGAAAATACAAACAATGCCATCGGCAGCTGGGACAGCCGTCAAGTCGGTACATGGCATGTCATCAACAACTCTTACATTAACAGCACAGGCAGTCTGCCAACGTCTTCAACAGGTACGTACAACCCTCCTTATAACTACTCTTTGCTTAACGTGAACAATGTGAAATCAGAAGTTGTATCAAATGCGGGTGTAGGAAAAGTAAATCCTTAATACACAAAACGTTCGGACAGCCATCTGTCCGAACGTTCTTGTCATTCATTTGATTGACACTGTAGAAAATGGACGGTCCATCTCATACAACTTTTGATAACGCAGGTTTTCTCTCAATAAATCCTGGTGCTTGCCCTGCATCTCAATACGACCATCTTCAATAAACATGATACGGTCACACGCCTCACAGCCAGTCAGGTGATGGGTAATCCAAATCACCGTCTTGCCCTTTAATACACGAAATATCGTGTCAAGCAATTCAGACTCTGTGCGCGGATCCAGTCCGACAGTTGGCTCATCCAATACCACAATCGGGGTATTTTGCAGCAAAATCCGAGCTAACGCCATCCGCTGTCTTTCACCACCTGAGAAACGAACCCCTGTCTCCTGTACCCCTGTGTGATAGCCTTCTGGTAACGATTCAATGTAATCGTGCAGCTGCACCTGTCTCGCCGCTTCTTTTACCTGTTCTTCTGTTGCGCCTGTAGCGCCTAAGCGGATATTGTTCAAAACAGACGTATCGAATAAATAGGGCTGTTGATTGAGGACAGACACATCATCTGACATATTCCATTGAACGCCCTGAACTGGTTTCCCCAGAATGCTAACAACACCTTGATTTGGCATGACTGCCCCTTCTATCAATTTTAAAATGGTCGATTTCCCTGCACCGCTTTTTCCTAAGAGGGCGAGGGTTTCTCCTTGTTTAAGGGAAAACGAGAGGTTTTTCAGTACATGCTGATTTGCCTCATATCCAAAGGTTACATGATCAAAACGGACCGCTTCATCATGAGAGACTGGTGTCTCATCTGCTGTCTCCCTCTCCGCTAATCCTTCGTATGACTGCTTTTCATAATGATGTAACCTACTGACGGCATGCTGGTAAACAGGAATATCTCCTGCTGCATCTGACAGCGGAAGAAAGGCTTCTGTTAACGGAAAGAGCACAAGTACAAAGGCCGCGATGAGTGTATGTGACATGGAACCTGACTGAACGACCGAGCCGCTCCAATACACGACAAGGACGACTGCTCCTCCAATGATCAGCTGCGAAAAAAATTGGCGCAGACGGATAAACCGATGCTTGGCTGCTTCGAGCGTTAACAGCTTCGCTTCTTTCTGTTCATACCCGTCAACAAAATCGTTCTGCCTCCCGCTAAACAACCAGTCACTGACACCCATAACGGCATCTGTTAAATGACTGTACAGTTCATTTCTGCCTTTTTTCATTTGAATTTGCCTTGCCCGGTTCACAAGCACTGTGACATACGGGAAAACAAATACAAGCAGTGCCATATAGAGCAGCATCAATCCAGCAAAAGGCCATGAGAAAAGGCCAAGTGCTCCAATCGATCCTGCATATAAAAGCAGCGCACCGATGGATGGAAAGATGGTTTTTAAATACGCATCCTGTAATCTCTCCACATCTTCTGACAAAAGCCCAAGCATTTCACCTGTACCCAGCTTTGTCTGTTTGGCACTTCGTTCAGCCATGTCATATAGACGCACCCGCATTTTTTCAATCATCGTCAAAATGAGCTGGTGGCTCGCCAGTCTTTCTGCATAACGAGCAGCTGAGCGTGAAATACCAAAGGTACGTACTGCCACAATTGGGACATAGACCATCAAGATATTCTCGGGTCTTGTGGCAGCTTTTGAAATCAAAAATCCTGAAGTATACATGAGCATTGAAGCAGAGAACACCGCAATGGCCCCTAAAAAAAGTACCAAGGCAAACAGCTTTTGATTCTCCTTGATATAAGGTATAAACCAGCCTTTACTGACCATGTGTGACCGCCCCCATTTGCTCCTGTACCAATTGATAGTACACACCTTTTCTTTCCATTAATGATTCATGAGTACCCATTTCTGCAATGGTACCATGATCCATGACAATGATTTCATCCATATCCGGCATCCAATGAAGCCTGTGTGTGGCCAAAAACACAAGTTTATCTTCAAACAGCGGAAGCATCGTTTTCTTCAATTCATACTCTGTCTCAATGTCCAGATGTGCCGTTGGTTCATCTAACAGCATGATTGACCGCTGCCCCAGCACAGTCCGAGCAAGCGCAATCCGCTGCGCCTGTCCGCCGCTCAGCCCCCTTCCCTGTTCACCAATGACCTCATCCAGCCCATTTGCCAGCTCCGTTGCGAGCTGAGATAAGCCTGCCTTCTGCACAGCTCTTTCGACTTCTTCATCTGTTGCATGCGGCTCATAAAAACGAATGTTTTCTCGTAATGTCATGTGAAACAAATAAGGATGCTGCGGCATATAAACGACTTCCTTTTGCCACGCCTTCAGCTGTAAATGAGCAAGCGGCTGGCCGTTTAGCAAGATTTGACCTGAAGACGGTTCAACAAAACCGCCGAGGACATCTGTTAACGTCGATTTACCTGAACCGCTGGCACCAATGATACCAATCTTTTTCTTCCCTTTAACAGTGAGGTTCACATCCTGAATTGAATAAGGGGCTTGTTCATCATGCAGGACACATACATCTTGCAGTGTGAGTTCAGATTGGTCATTCCACTCGTTCAGCTTCACAGATTGTGTCTCCTGCGTGCGGAAGCCTTTTTCGTCTAAAATGACCTGAATGGCTTCATTTGCTTCTTTTCCATTTAACGTCGCATGATAATCATTTCCCACCTCACGTACTGGCAGGAAGTATTCCGGAGCAAGCATCAGTGCTGTCAAAGCCGGCAATAACAGAAGGTCTCCTTCAATTAGTCGCAAGCCAAGAAATACAGCGACGGTCGCAATGGACAGCATGGAAAAGAAATCGAGGGCAAACGATGAAAGAAATGCGACCTTTAGCGTACTCATGGTCGCCTTTCGATATCGCTTTGAGACCTCCGCGATATTGCGAGAGTGCTTTTTGCTAATACCTAAGTAGCGAAGCGTTTCAAGACCACGGAGGGAATCAGTAAAATGATTGGATAATTTCTCATACGATCTCCATTGTTTGGCCGCTTTACGCTGAGCGACAAGACCTAGCAAAATCATAAAAACAATTAAAATCGGCAGCGTCACAATCAAAATGACAGCAGATGTTTCATCTAATGTCCAAACATAGACAAGGACCATCACCGGAATCACAGCCATGTTCACCATTTTTGGCAAAAACAGCTGTAAATACTGACGATATTGGGCAATTCCCTCCATCGCTAATGTCACAAGCTTTCCTGTTCCTTTTTTCTTGGTGAAGGCTGGACCTAACCGAAAGAGCTGGTCTAACAGCTGCTTTCTTACGTCTGCTCCAATTCGGGAGGAGTAGGTAAACATGACCTTCTCCCGAATGAAGGTGAGACCGTGCCGAACCAGAAAGGCAGCAAGAAACAGCAAAACATATGGCGTTGCCTGCGTGAGGCTTTTCCCGTCAAACAGCGTTGTTATGGCATGTGCCAGCCACTGTGCTTGGAAAATGATACTTGCTCCTTGGATGAGTGACACAATACCTAAGAGGGCAAGCAGCCCTCTCATTCCCTTTAATTGAAGCAAACGTTTATCCATTAGTAGGTCATTGGCTCCTTACCGCTTACACGTTTACGGAAGACATAGTAGCTCCAAATTTGATACCCAAGCACAAAAGGCAGCAAAGAAATGGCTACAATCGTCATGACCGTTAGTGAATACGATCCTGATGCAGCGTTTTGAATGGTGAGGTCAAACGCATGGTTGATTGAACTAATCATCACACGTGGGAACAATGCGGTGAAAAGCATTGTCACCGTCACCATAATACCTGCACCTGTGAACAAGAACGTCCAGCCATCACGCTCTTTCTTCATAAAGGCAAGAGCCGCTAGATAACAAACCACAATCAGTACAGTTAACGGAATGGTGATGATCGGGCGCACTGTATAAATGTCTGTTTCAATGATTGACACACCGACAAATACAACAAGAACTGGGAGTGCAATCAATAAGACACGCCGAGCGAGCTTTCTTGCACGATTTCTTAAATCACCCTCTGTTCGGAGTGTGACAAAAATCAATCCATGCAGAAGGCAAAGAACCGTCACCGCCACCCCGCCGATGACTGAATAAAGATTCACAAAGTCTGTGAAACCTGCGTACATATTCATGCTTTGATCAATTGGCATGCCTCGTAAAATACTTGTGAATAACACACCGAGCAAAAATGGCGGAATCAGACTGCCAAAGAAGATGACCCAATCCCAGGTTTTGATCCAGGATGCTTTTTCAACCTTTCCTCGAAATTCAAAGGCGACTCCCCGCCCAATGAGCGCTAATAACAGAACCGCAAACGGAATATAGTATCCACTGAACATTGTGGCATACCAGTGAGGAAAAGCAGCGAATATAGCACCTCCAGCTGTAATGAGCCAGACCTCATTCGCATCCCAGAAAGGACCAATCGTATTGATTAAAATGCGGCGCTCGTGCGCATCCTTTCCAAGCAGCTGCATGGACATTCCTACACCAAAGTCAAAGCCTTCTAAGAAGAAAAACCCAACAAACAATACTGCGACAAGAATAAACCAAATCTCGTTAAGATAAGCCATGATATGCGCCTCCATCAAATGGATCTGTAGACAGGTCCGTTTCATCCTTATGATCTGTATCCTCTTCAGAATGTGCCCCTTTTTTAATTTCTCGAATGAATAAGTAAGCAAGCACAATGGCAAGAATCAGATAAATGGTCGTAAAGCTAATCACTGAGAATAACAGCATGCCGTATGATACGTTTGGTGAAATTGATTGAGCAGTCGTCATCATACCAAAGACGGTCCACGGCTGACGCCCGATTTCAGTCATGATCCAGCCGGCTGAGTTCGCAATAAACGGGAACGCAATCATCCAAACCATCAAGCGTAAATACCATTTGTTTGATTCAAGTTTTTTTCTAAAGCTCAAATACAAACCAATCATACTAGCAAAAATCATCAGCATTCCGGCACCAACCATGACTCTAAAGCTCCAGAACGTTGTTTTCACTGGAGGAATGTAGTCTCCTGGGCCAAACTTTGCTTCATATTCTTTTTGAAGCGTCAGCATCCCTGGAACATCTCCGCTGAATTTCTGATAAGCTAAGTAACTTAAAGCAAATGGAATATTGATTTCACTGGAGTTTTCTTTTTTATCGGTATCAATGTTGGCAAATAATGTCCAAGCGGCGGGATCTCCACTATCCTTCCACAGCGCTTCACTTGCTGCCATCTTCATCGGCTGTGATTCCATGAGATGCTTCGCTTGGTCATGTCCAGAGAATGCTACACCTAAGCCAGAAATAAGCGCGAGTACCATGGCAATCTGGAATGATTTTTTGAAAAAGGCGATCTCTTGTTTTTTGATCATTTTATAGGCACTTACCCCTGCAATAAAGAAAGCACCTGTTGCCAGTGCACCAAACAGAACGTGCGGGAACTCTACCCAGAGCTGCGGATTCGTCACAAGCGCACCAAAATCATTCATTTCTGCACGTCCATTTTTAATCACAAATCCGACTGGCTCCTGCATGAATGAGTTGGCGAGTAAAATCCAAAACGCCGAAAAGATCGTACCAAGAGAAACAAGCCAAATACACAATAAATGAATTTTTTTCGGCAGGCGATCCCAGCCGAATATCCAAAGGCCAATAAAGGTTGATTCAAGGAAAAAGGCCAAAAGCGCCTCGATGGCAAGTGGCGCACCAAAGACATCACCGACAAACCTTGAATAGTCAGACCAGTTCATTCCAAACTGGAATTCTTGCAAAATACCTGTCACGACACCTACTGCAAAGTTAATTAAGAAAAGGTGACCCCAAAATTTCGCCATCTTTTTATAGATGTCTTTTTTCTTCACCACATAAAGGGTCTGCATTAATGCGACGATAAACACCAAACCGATGGACATAGGAACAAAAATAAAATGAAATAATGTCGTTGAGGCAAATTGAAATCTTGCTAAAAACAGTTCGCTCACAGCCTTACATCCTCCCTTACTTTCGCCTACCGAATGATTTGAGATATTTATGCTCACTACTTCACATAAAGTTCACCGTTTGTTCAAACATTCACAAATGATAGTCTATTTGAGTTGGTTCATCCGGTGAATTTTTACTCTTGTTTTTCATTCGGTTAGTTATTTATACCTGTACTTTACACCCATGCGCTTCAAAAATAAAGTAAATTTTACCTAAAAATTGGATGGTATTGTGTCAGTTATTTGAATACTTTGTCAAAAATATGTGACAGAAAGAAAAAAGCGCAAATAAATAGCGCTGCATATCATCCGCAGCGCTGTTATTTTATTTAGGCTTTTTTCTGTAAAGCTGGTCTTGTCACTTGCACTTCATAGTACGTAATCTTGTTTTTTAATAGCCCTTCAGGTCTTGCTTTTCCATGAGCGTGAGCATCACCAAACGCTTGGGATTTTGTCCAGTTCACAAAGTCTTCTTTTCGATTCCAGCGGGTATGAATGGTCACTTCATCGTAATCAGTTGTCTGCTGTGTGACCCACACTTCCATGCCTAAAAACCCTTCCATGAATTCTACTTGTCCCTGCTTGTTAAACCGCTTGACGAGGTGGTCTGCACTGCCCTTTTCTACTCTTACTTGGTTGTTTACAATGATCATGTTATTTTCATCTCCCTTTTGTTGTTTGATCGAAGCAATTGGAATAATAAGCGGATGCTCACCGTCCAAGTGAACCTCTGCCTGAATCCCAAAAACATCCTTGAAAAAGTCTTCTGTTAACACTTCTTTTGGTAAGCCTATTTGATGCACCTGACCACGCTTCATGGCAATGAGGCGGTCACAATATTTTGCTGCCTGCTGCAGGTCATGAAGAACCATTAAAATGGTGATCCCATGCTTCTGATTCAGCTGTTTGAGCAGCTCCAGTAATTCAAGCTGATGTGCAATATCTAAATACGTTGTGGGCTCATCCAGAATGATGGTATCGGTCTTCTGAGCGAGCGCCATCGCAATGTACGCCTTTTGCCTTTCTCCGCCTGACAATGTATGCAGCATCCTGTTTTCATTGCTGCGGCTATTCGTCACCTCAAGCGCCCACTCAACCGCTTCATGATCTGACTTCGAACTCTTTTTCCAAATTGAACGATGCGGACTGCGTCCAAGTGCGACCAGCTCACGTACTGTCATAGATGGGATGGCTGTTCTTGTCTGCATGAGAACGGCGATCTCCTTTGCGATCTCCTGCGCCGTCATCTCCTTTTGCGGTATGTCATGAATGTAAATCATGCCGCTTTCAATTGACGTGAGACGTGCGGCCGCTTTGATAAAAGTCGACTTCCCTGACCCATTTGGTCCAATGATTCCAGTCACGCTTCCCTTTGGAACAGCTGCTGAAATGGAAGACAGCCGAAAGCCCCCTTGACGGAGACTCACATCATCCATTGCAATGACATCCAACTTAACCCCTCCCTTTCTTTTTTAATAAATAGAGGAAGAAAGGTGCACCGATGCAGGCTAGTAATATACCTACAGGCAATTCAACCGGTGTAAACCAGACCCGTGCCGCTGTATCGGCAAAGACCACAAGTACGCCTCCGCCCAGCATCGACATCGGCAGCAAATACCGGTAGTCATCTCCAATCAAAAGGCGGATAAAATGAGGAACGACCAGCCCGACAAACCCAATTAAACCGCTCACGCTTACAGCCGCTCCAGCTAAAAGTGCCGCCAGCGCAATTAAGAAAAAGCGGGTCCGCTCTACTTTAAGGCCCAAGAGCTGAGCCGACTCATCACCAAGCAAGAGAAGATTTGATGGCTTGATCGCAAAAAAGCAAAGACACAATCCAGCGAGCGCATATGGCGACACAAAGCTAAGATGATGCCAGCTCCGACCGTTTAATCCTCCTGATAAAAAGGGCAGAACGGCCTGCACACGCTCACTATAGAGCACCATAAACCCGTTCATCACTGCACCAAGCAGGGCATTGACTGCGACGCCCGCCAATATCAATTTAAGCGGTGAAACCCCTTGGTCAAATGACAGCATATACACAACAAGTGCGGCTAATAAAGCGCCAAGAAAGGCAGCGGCTGGAAGCAAATACGTGAATTGCGGCAAAACAATCATGCTGAGTACAGCAGCTAACCCGCCGCCAGCAGTCACACCAATGATGCCAGGGTCAGCCAGAGGATTTCGAACGACTCCTTGTAAAATGGCCCCTGATGCCGCAAGACAAGCACCGACGATGAAACCAATGAGGACACGTGGCAGACGTAAATCCATCACGATTTTTTCATGAACAGGCTGGCCTGATCCCATCAAAACAGCGATTACATCCGTCATCGACAATTGCACAGAACCTAATGCAAGCCCTAGACATGCACCTACACATAAAGAGAGAAACAGTCCCGGTAACAGCCACTTGCGTCTAGACTGCCTTTTTTGAAAATCTAGCTCTGGATTCATTTTCATGATGATAATCGCTTCAATTTCTTCTCTAATTCATCAATCGCTCTGATCACTTCTGCGCCTGGATTCGTCCCAAATAGATCGTTTGGCAGAATCTCAACGTGTCCATTTTTGACAGCTGTCACATCATGCCACGCCGCATTCTGCTTCATCTCACTCATAAAGCCTGCTTTGACGTCTTCGGGGTTGCTATGTGTCATGAGCAAAATGAGATCCGGGTCAGCTTCGATCACCTTTTCTGCATTGATTTGTGCGTATTGCGGGAATTTTTCGAGCGCCGGTTCATTCTCGGCAATGTTCACACCACCAGCGATATGCAGCAGATCACCGCTTAAAGATTGTGGTAGTGCCGCCATATATGTGCCGGGTGCACCGTATACAACGAGTGTTTTTACTTTTTTCTGTGGCTGCTTCACTTGCTTTATCCGCTGATTGATTTGATCATTGAGTGCTTGGGCCTTTTGCTGCTTCCCGAGCAAATCTCCGAATAACGTAATCTGACGCTGGATATCCTTCACCGAATTGGCACTTGTCAAAAGAAGCTGTGAGCCAATTCCTTCTATAGTCGAGATGTCCTTTTTATTTAATGATTCATTCCCAAGCACCACATCGGGCGTTAAACTAGTGATCAGCTCTACATCAAATTGATGTGTTGTGCCGATCGTTTGTACGGATTTTGCCTTTTGTAGACTCTCTGGCAATTCGGCAGTAGGCCGGCCGACGACCTCACCACCTAAGGCATAAATGATGCTCATATCGCCAGTCGACAATGAGACAATACGTTGAGGTGACTCATGAAACGACAACGTCCTTCCGGAAAAATCCTTTATCTTCAGTGCTCCTTGCCCGCTCCCTTTTTCGGCGGGTGCTGCCTGACTGCACCCGCCAAGGAGAAGCATCAGGACGAGTCCTGCCAAGATCACATGTAAACATTTCAACCGTCTGTCTCTCCTTTTCTAGTAAACTTTCTTTAGCTTCGCTTGTACCACGAGACGTCTGTTTTTAGGTGCCAGTACATGATCACAGGTTGATAGGGTGAGGATCAAGTCATCCGTGGACACGTCTGTCTTTGTTTTGTAAATAGACTTCTTACGCACCGCTTTTAAGTAGTGCGCATATTCGCCAAGATCCTGAAAATCAGTCTGAATATAATCGAAGTCGACCGTTGTTTCATACACAGCAAAAATCTCTGCTTCATAGCTTTGATACAGCGTATCGTACTGAAATGTCCGGTGCTCTTGGAAAAAATCTTTTTTTAAATAGTTTGTGAGTCCAGCGAACATGGATCCATCCCGCATCCGGTGGCCATACACCACTGTATTTGGGCTTTCATGCAAGACGTCATTCCGATAATCCATAAAGATACTGCCTGCCCGGGTGTTGTCCTTTACATAATTGCGAGTTAAGTAGAATGCATTATCGCGAGATTGTACAATTGGATACTGAATCATCGTGTCCTTCATATTGATCCAGCCGACAATGTCTTGATTCACCTTTCGCAGGTCATCAAATGACTGACGGATTTCTCCTGGTTTCCGCTGTTTATTCATTTCATTCTCTTGTGTGTACAGCGTCTGAGCCTTTGCAAGTACCTGACGATTTTGGTAATAACCGAAGATCTCGAAACCGATGGCTGTACCGCTATAAATGAATACACCTAAACAGACGATCGTCAGCATCCGCTGACCGAGCCGCTTTCCTCGTTTCATACTGTTTCACCTGCTTTTTGCACAACTTATATCCCAACAGGTACGATGTACATCCCTGTTTCTGCGTCCTGTCTAATCGTGACGGACACGTGATAAATGTGACGCACCATCTCTTCTGTTAACACATCGTTTGGCTTTCCTTCTCTGATGATCTGTCCATCCTTCATCGCAATGATGACGTCGCTGTAGCGAACAGCCTGATTCATGTCATGCAGCACCATGACAATCGTTAATCCATGCACGACATTGAGCTCTCGAATGAGTTCAAGAATGTCAAATTGATAGTAAATATCCAAATAGGTCGTCGGTTCATCTAAGAATAGGATCGGTGTTTTTTGCGCCAGAGCCATCGCAATCCATACACGCTGCCGCTCTCCGCCTGACAATGAGGCGAGCGGCACCTTTCGCTTTTCCGTCAGCTTTGTACAGGCCAGCGCCCACTCAATGGCTTTCTCATCCTTTTCCTTGTCACCGCCGCGCATCGTCTGATAAGGCGTTCTCCCGAAGGCCACAACCCGTTCGATGGTTAAATCAAGCGGCGCTTCATTTTGCTGATGAACAACAGCCAGCTTTCTCGCCAGCTCCTTTGGCTTGAACGCATTCAGCTCTTGACCGTCTAAGTAAATCTGCCCTTTATTTGGGCAATGATTATGTGCCATCAAGGAAAGAAGCGTGGACTTTCCCGAGCCATTTGGACCAATAATGGTTGTGATTTTCCCCTTTTCAATCCGTGTTGTAACCGATTGAACGATGTTTCTCTGCTGGTCATAGGAGAATGACACCTCACGAATGTCCATGAAGACGATCCCCCTTTCTTAATAAAAAGATCAGAAACGGCCCGCCAATCACAGCCATGATCGTAGAAGCAGGGATTTCATTTGGCGCTACAAGCGTTCTGCCGAGCGTATCAGCCGTCAAAATGAGCAATGCCCCGCTTAATGCAGAAAATGGAATCAGCACCCGATGATCCGAGCCGACAAGCCTTCTTGAAATGTGCGGAATGAGCAGCCCGACAAAGGCAATCACGCCCGCTACTGCAGCTGTCACCGCTGCTAGTAACACCGCCGTCACTGAAATCAAAAGGCGCATTCTGGTCACACGCAATCCTAAATTTTTCGCTGTCTTATCCTGAAGGGCGAGCAGGTTACACCATCTGCTAAAGAAAAGTGAAGCGACAAGACCGGCGACACCATAGACGCCGATTAAACGGACATCTCCCCATGTTTTCATCGTGAGATTCGACTGTCCTGACTGATTAATGGTGATATTAAAATAGCTGCAAATGGTGACAAATGCCTCTGCCATCCCAGTAAACATGGCATTGATGGCGATCCCAACCAAAATCATACGGATCGGGCTTAAACCGCCCTTCCAAGACAGGACGTATACGAGGAAACATGCAATGGCCCCGCCTAAAACCGAAAATAAAGGAGAGTAGAAATAAAATTGAGGAAGCGCTGTAATCGCCATTAAAGAAAAGAAGCTGGCTCCTGATGAAATGCCAATGACGCCGGCATCCGCTAACGGATTTCTCATAACCGACTGCAGCAGGACACCGGAGACAGATAAAGCCGCCCCTGTAAACATTGCAATGAGCATGCGGGGGATTCTCAAATCTTTAATGATTTCTACCTGTGCATGTTGACCGGTGATGAGCCCTTCCAATAATTCAATCGGAGTGACATGAATGCTCCCAGTAATGGCGGAATAAATAAATACGCCGACCAATAAGAAACTGACTATCAGAAACAAAAACCCTGTTTTTTTCATCTTGAACGTCCTTTTGTCATTAAGATTCGCCGCTTATGACGGATACAACATACGGGTCAATTCCTCTAATGCCTCTGCTGCTTTTAAATTCCCTGTTGTCCCGAATAAGCTTTCTTCTAGGTCGTACACTCGACCTTGCTGGACTGCGTTAAAATGCTTCCATATATCATTTGTTTTGAATTCTTGATCAAACATACGGACGACTTCATCTGGCATCCCATGGGCGGCCCGGAGAATGATATCTGGATTGGCTTTTTGTAAATACTCTGTATTGGATGCCAAATACTCCATCTTCTCACCTTTGACGATGTTCTCTCCTCCTGCGATACGCACAAGATCACCGATATATGAATTCTCTGTTGCCACTAAATAACTGCCTGGTACACCAAGCAAAATGAGAACGGACGGTTTACTCTTTCCCTTCGTCCTCTCCTGTATGTCTTTCTTTTTTTGCTCAAAGTCAGACACAATGCGTTTGGCTTGTTTCTGTCTGTCATACTTTTCTCCAAGCTTTGTGATGGCTTTCTCCATGTTGTCCAGACTTTCAAGATTTAAGTATGTGGCAGGGACACCTGCTTGTTGAAAAGGTGTCTCTAAATCGTATTGAAGGGTCGTGACAGACAAGACATCTGTCGGTTGAAGTGATTGGATGATTTCCATGTCCGGGCTCATTGGGTTGCCGACTTCTGGCAGTCCTTTGTAACGAGCTGGCAAGGATTTTTGACTTGTTGGAACCCCGGCAAGATCCACCTCTAGGGCATCCATGATCTCTGCAGCAGCTACAGTCGTTGCCACAATGCGTGCACTTGATTCTGCACTTTTTTTGCCTTTTGCTGAGCTTTCAGCTGACTGTGAACAGCCTGACAAGATCATGCACATGCTGAGAGCAGCGATCAAGGTCCATAGCATTCGATGCTTCAAAAAACAGAAGCCTCCTTTCGAAAAAAGAGCGTGGATGCGCCAAGATGAATGGCGCATCTCACTGAAAATAGATCATTTTATCTTGTACGAGTTTGATACTTTCTCACGAGCACGAATAACGAGCCGCCGAATAAAAGAAGATACACCCAGAGAAGAGAGGTATCTCCTGTTTTCGGGTTCAGCTGTCCAGTCTCAGACTTGGTTTGGTCATCTGATGGAGTAAATGTCATTTGCTCTGCACCCGTTTCCTCTGGTGCCAAATTCACAAGCTGGTTTGTTTGAGAATCGTGATCATTTGGATTTTTAACAAAGCCGATACCCTCATCGTCTCCAATCACCGTCGCAATCCCGCTTCCTTCACCAAGTGCGATTCCTTTTGTGTCATAGACAAGCTTGACATCATATTGCTCATGGTAATTCGCAGCTGGAATATCGATCTTCACACGTGCCATCTGATCACTGCTTAAACTTTTTGTTTCATATTGAATCACTCGTGTATCTGCTTTTTGGTCTGTCTTTGCCACAAGTGTCTCTGCATATTTCCCGCCAGTCCCTATTTGGAAGGACGTGATGGCTGAGCTGTTCTTCACTGTATATGAAACGAAATAGCGGTCATTTTTCACCACCAATGTCGCAGGGCTCACGACGTAATCGTTCATTCGAGACAGCTCATCCTTGTCCGCTTTCTTTATTGAAAAAGGAAGCTTGTATACACCATCTTTTAGCTGCGCAGTCTCTTGATTGGCTCCGCCGTTAGTGGTTTCTGCGGCTGGTGTATTTGGTGTTGGTGTTTCAGAAGAAGCTGGTGTCTCCTCTTCTACCTCACCGTCCTTCAGTGGAGCGATACTATTTGAATCAAATTGAAAACGAATATCGTACGTTTGGTCATAGTGAGCGGCGGCTACCACAATGTGTACTTTTCCTTTCACCGCTTTTGTCAGATCAGCTACATCAAATGAGACCACTCTTGTGTTCTTCGCTTGATCTGTGCTGACAGTCTTCACTTCTTGATATGAACCGTTCTTCTCTGTTTTCAAAGAAGCAACAGACGTATGGTCCTTCACCGTAAAGGAAATGGTTTGTTTTCCATTTTTGACGGTTAAAGATGCAGGGTGTGAGAAGTATTGGTTCATCCGAGATGCCTCATCCTCATCTCCTTTGAGCACACTATAATTGATACGATACACACCATCTTTTAATTGATTTTGTGCAGAATCATCAGGTGTTGTCGATTGATCGTCAGGCGTTGTACCGTTTTGATCATCCGGCGTTGTTTCGCTATCATCTGGTGTTGTGCCGCTGTCGTCCGGTGTTGTTTCGCTATCATCTGGTGTTGTGCCGTTTTGATCATCTGGCGTGGTGCCGCTGTCGTCTGGTTTCGCAGGCGTGACAAGTGTGAGACTGCTTGGATCGAAAACAAGCTGTACGTCATACGCTTCGTCATAAATAAAACCGCCTAAATCCCAGTAAATTTTGACCCAGCCATTTAATTTCGCTGATAAATCGGCTACATCAAACTTGATCACACGTGTATTGGCTGTTTCATCCTCACTCACCGTTTCAGTAGTGACGAGAGTGCCATTTTGTTCGACCTTAAAATCTGTGATTTCTTTGCTTTGTTTTAGTGTGACATAGGCTGTCGTTTTGCCGTTTTCCACAATCAACTTAGCTGGCTTTTCTGTATAGGTATCCATCATGGACGCTTCACTGCTGCCATTTTTTAAAATAGTGAATCCGGCTGTATATTCACCATCAGCCAGCGATGCCGCTTGAGCCGTTCCTTGAGGCAGCTGAAACGCAGTCAACAAACTGAATAAGACGAGCAGAATGGCTGCGTTTAGATGAAAAAGACGTTTCAAAAGGTGACACTTCCTTCCGTCAATGCTTGATGATCCACTTTCTCGCTAAAAACCCGCCTGAGCATAGGACGAGCACAAGGAGCCATCCTATCTGGCTTGTATCACCAGTTTGAGGATTTTCTTCTTGTTTCGTATCAGTGGATGCATCAGATTTTTTTGTTGTTTCTTGTGATGATGCATGCTTGTTTTTTGCACCTGCTGTTTCGTTCGAGCTGTTCGACGAAAGTGACTTGATGCTGCTTTCATCGAATTTCAGCTGGATGGTATAGTCGTGATCGTAATCAGCAGATTTCACTGTGACATGAATTTTTGACTTGATTGGTTTAGACAAGCTCTGCGCTTGGAATTGAACGAGCCTTGTGTTGGCTTTTTTATTCGTTGATAGAACCGTCGTGTCGACATAGCCGCCATTTCCCGGCACTTTAAATTCCGTTACCCAGCTGCTATTTTTAATGGTCATTTGCACAGTCAGTTTCCCATTTTTCACGATCACTTTTGCTGGCTTCAGCCAATAATCATTTGCCATAGAGACCGCATTTCCTTCGGCCTTCAGCACAGTATAATTGACGGAGTATGTACCATCATTTAACGAGGCAGCCTGTGCGTTTGAAAAGGGCAGTATAAGTGCCAGTAAACATGCAGCCATCAGGGCAGGCATTCTTATCCATTTTTTCATCAAACGAATTTCCTCCCTTTTTATTGAACAGTTGCTGCATCAAACTTGATGCGAATGTCGTAATTGCCTGTGTATCCAATGACCGGTACAGTCACACTCACTTTTGCTGGTACAACGTCTGTCAGGCTGGTTACATTGAATTCTACCGTTCTCTTATTAGCAGCTGTGTTTGTACTGATCACCGTTGCATCTTTGTATACACCTTGATCAAGTGTTTTAAAACTTGTAATCCAAGAGCTGTTCGTTAACGTGACTTGTGCTTTGATTTTCCCATCTTTCACGACAAGCTTGGCTGGTTTTTCAAAATACGAATTTGCTGTTGAAGTCGAATCACTATCTGCTTTCCATACCACATATTGTGCTGAATATTGACCATCTGCTAAGCCTGCTGCTGAAGCAGAGCTAACCGGAGCTAGAGCAAACAATAGAACAAAGCTAAAGAATAATAAGATATGTGATGTTGAACGAAGTCCTTTCATCATGAACCCTCCTAAATGATATTGATAATTATTCTCAATAGACAATAAAAAAAATAACCTTTATACGAGTGTAAAATCCACTCGTAAATGATTATGATAATCATTATCAATTGAGTTGGAAAAATAAATCTTTGCTTCTAAAAAGTCAAAGATGTTTGTTTCTAGATGATGAATTGATACTTGTTTTAGGCAATATGTCCCATTCATGATACCATGGCATAACCTCCATTCCATTACAGGGAAAAGAACCCTCTTCTCCTTGATATTATATGATGGATGAATTTATTGTCAATATCCTTTTTCATACTATTGTCTTAGATTTCTGGAAAATCACAAAAAAAATCGATCAGGGACACTGATCGAAATCGATTAAGAAGGGACATGTTCCCCTTCTTTGCTGTAATTTCGCTCTAAAGACCAAGCATACATTTCCCGAATAATCGGTTCAATTTTCTTTCCTTGTTCTGTTAACTCATATTCGATTCGCACTGGGATGTCGGGATATACTTTTTTCTCAACGAGTCCTTCAGCTTCTAAATCTTTCAGCCTTTCCGATAATAATCTTCCGCTGATGTTCATTTCATTTTCAAGCTGACAAAAACGTTTCGGCCCTGTCAAAAGCTGATTGATGATGAGAATGACCCACTTCTTCCCTAGAATCTCCATGGCATCTGTAATTGGGCAGCCATCTACTTGAGCCATACCTTACTCCCTCCTGCTTTTCTCTACTTTTTTTCATTATAACACAATTAATTACTTGAAATAAGTCACTAACTATTATATAGTTTAGTTACTAAAAGTAACAAGGTATTCATTTTTATAGATTATCTAAAACATTTGAACATGCTGATGCATATATCATGAAGGAGATGACCGAGCTTTGAATAAAATCGAGCAGCTAAGATTGGGTGTAACGGAATTGCACGTATCCAGCTTTGAGCGTTCTTTACCTTTTTATACAGACATTTTAGGCTTTACTCTATTAGAAAAGACAGAATCGACCGCCACTCTTGGCAGCAATGCAAAGGAACCGATCCTTTTACTGAAAGAAGATCCACAGCTGAAGGAGAAGCCTGATCATGAGCCGGGTCTTTATCATTTTGCCGTTTTATTACCTGCCAGAAAAAACCTGGGCACATGGCTGGCGCATGTGATCAAAAAAGGCTATCCTTTAATTGGAGCAAGCGATCACTTTTTCAGCGAAGCCGTATATTTAAGTGATCCAGACGGCATTGGCGTCGAGATTTATGCTGATCGCCCCGAAGACATTTGGGTCGGTGAGCATGGAGAGCTAAAAGGTGGCGGGAATGCTCCGCTTGATGGAGATGGTCTCCTGCAAGAAGCCGCGGATTCCACATGGGAAGGACTCCCGGCTGGAACAGTCATGGGACATTTGCATTTCCATCTCAACCCAGAAGAAGCTGATTCCTTTTATGTCAATACGCTCGGTTTTCATATCCGCATGGCTCCCCCAGCAAGTTTATTTATCGCTGCTGGCGTGTACCATCATCACCTTGCCTTTAATGCATGGGGACGCGGGAGAAAAGGAGCCATTGATCCACGCTTTTCAGGAATTAGAAGCTATACTCTGGTTTTTCCAAAAGAAGAAGATCGAACATCTGTCGTCGAACGTCTGACTAAAGCTGGCGTTTCCATTAAAACGACGGCAAAAAGCAACGAATTTATTGATCCATTTGGCGTTCTCGTTCGTTTACAGATTGAAGAAACTGACAAAAAAGAAGGTGCAGAATATGGACAAACACACAGAGCATAAAACAGCCATTTTAAAAGATAAAATCAAACGAGTACAGCAAGAAGACGGGTATATATATATCACTGGACCCATTAAACTGCCAGTGAATTTAGACGGTAGAACAGTGATGTTCAACTGGTATTCATGGTTAAAGGACGATGGAAAAGAACCCTTATCAGATGAAGATTTAATCGAAAGCCTTTCCTCCCGTGAGCTTGCAGATCACCAGCAATCAAGCGTCCTTGTTTACGGAGACTTCGAGCAGGCCGATGAAGCACTTATCCGCATGCATTCCATTTGCCATACTGGCGATATTTTCGGAAGCAAACGCTGCGATTGCGGGTTTCAATTGAAACAGTCCATGCGGATGATTGAGGACAATGGAGCAGGCGCCCTGTTTTATTTAGCCAATCATGAAGGCCGCGGGATTGGCCTTTTCAGTAAAGCCATGGCCTACATTCTTCAAGAGAACGGCTACGATACAGTAGAAGCAAATGAAGCACTTGGCTTTGAGGATGACACACGTCAATATGAAGAAGCGATTGCTGTTCTTCAAACATTGCGTACAAAGCCAGTCAGACTCATTACCAATAATCCGAAAAAGACAGATGCCATCAGCCATGCAGGCCTTTCTCTTTCTGGACGAATTCCGCTTTGGGGTGATGTCTCTGAGTTCAATGAAAAATACTTACAGACAAAAATTAACCGCTCAGGCCATATGAAGGCGGATCAAGAGGTGCGTACGATTGCCACATCATGAGCGATATATGAAGCTAGCCCTTGAAAATGCACGGGCTATGAAAGGTCAGACTTCTCCAAACCCGCTCGTCGGGGCTGTCATTGTGCGAGAGAATGAAATTGTTGGTGTTGGTGCGCACATGAAGGCTGGTGAACCACATGCTGAAATTCATGCACTCAACATGGCTGGAGAAAAGGCAAAAGGCGCCACGATCTATGTGACCCTAGAGCCTTGTTCCCACCATGGCCGCACAGGCCCATGCGCTGAAGCACTTGTGAAAGCTGGCGTAGAAAAGGTGGTTGTCGCAGCACTTGATCCGAATCCGCTTGTTGCCGGCCGCGGAATTGCCATTTTACAAGATGCAGGTATCCAAGTGATCACGGGCGTACTTGAACAGGAATCCATTCTCATGAATGAAGTGTTTAACCACTTTATTACGAAAAAAACGCCTTTCGTAACGCTCAAAGCGGGCATCACGTTAGACGGAAAAATTGCATCTGCTACGTCTGACAGCAAGTGGATTACGTCAGAGACATCCCGTTATGATGCGCATCACATTCGCAGTATCAACGATGCGATCTTAGTCGGTGCGCAAACCGTCATACATGATGACCCTTCATTAACTGCGCGGATTCCAAATGGGCATCATCCAATTCGAATTGTCTTAGACTCTAAACTGTCTACACCGCTGACGGCAAAGGTCGTCACCGATCAGATGGCACCTACGTGGATATTTACAACAAAGCAAGCCGATAAGGAAAAACGAGCCGCTTTAGAAGCAGCAGGGGTCAACGTCATTATGACAGATGGAGACACGCGAGTCCCTTTGCAAGAGGTGCTTCAAGTGCTTGGAGAAAGACAGGTCTCTTCCCTTATGATCGAGGGAGGCGGTCAAGTCAACGCCTCATTTTTAGAACAGCAGCTTGTAGATAAATTGGTCATCTACATGGCACCTAAACTCATTGGCGGACGACTCTCTCCTTCCTTTTTCGGAGGCGAAGGCATACGCCTCATGAGTGATGCCATTGAACTGGATCACCTCTCTATTGAACAAATGGGGAAAGATATCAAAATAACGGGCTATCCCGTTTATCAATAATCATAAGGCTGTCGAGAAAATTTCGACAGCCTTATGATTTCTTTTTGAGATGCACCCTAAAAAATGTTTTCTACACCATTCTCTCTAAAAACTCAATTCGATTTCCAAATGGATCATCTACATAGAAACGGATTGCTCCGTCTAAGGGCTGATCTTCTTTTATCAGAATGTGATGTTTCATTAATGTCTCTTTTAAATTTGATAGACTCTTTACTTGAAAAGCTGGATGAGCTTTTTTCGCAGCATGAAATGGCTCTTCAATACCAATATGAAGCTGCTGATTGCCGCACTGAAACCAAACTCCACCACGTTTAGCTAGATGAATAGGCTTAGGTATTTCACTCATTCCTAACATGTCTCCAAAAAACAAACGTGCTTTCTCTTCACTCCCCTTTGGGGCAGCTAATTGGACATGATCGATCCCAAAGAAATTTGACACCATCGTTCTCCTTTCCTGTTCCTTTCATTTCTCAAACATGATGTTTTACTATCACGTTTGAGAAAAAGCCTAGGGTGATGTACTCAAGCCATATGATGTTGTCCATTCCCCATCAACACCATAAAATTTGTCGTAAAATGTTTCATGTGAAACATCTGTGACCTGATATCAATCTCCTTCTACCAGCCTGCCAAAGCTTTCGGGTGAAAGTCCCGGTGAAATGCGAAGGCGGTGTAAGGACATCATGCCTTGTTCCTTTTTGGCATGTCCTGGCTCAGTGGTCACAGCCATCTCATATCCTGCTTCCTTCGCCAGCTTCAGCGTGTCTTCGTTATAGCGTCCGACCGGATAGCTAACCATGATCGTTTGCTGAGAAAACCGCTGATCAAAGAAGGCTTTCGATCCTTTTAATTCTTCTTCCTGCTGCTTCTGTGATAAACGATTGAGCTCTAAATGATGAATGGTATGACTCTCAATTGATATACCGTGCGCCATCATGTCATCCATTTGAGCATCTGTTAAGTGATGCAGGCGGCCAATGGATTGCTCAATCATGAAAATAGTTGCTTTCATTCCATATTGTTTTAAAATCGGAAATGCCTTTATGTAGTTGTCCGTATATCCATCATCAAATGTGATGAGAACACACTTTTCACTTGGTGTCGAATTTGTCATGAGGACCTGATAGGCATCTTCCGGCGACAGCGTGACATAGTCGTTGTCTTTCAGCCATTTCATATGAGCCGCAAACTCGCTCATTGGCACACGTAACGAGTTGCCGCTGGAGATGCTGTGATACATCAAGATCGGAAGCGCAACTGGTTCCTTTTGCTGAATCCAGTTTTGTTTGTCTATCTCTGCCACTTCTATTTGATGCGTCTGTTTTGTTTCTTTTGCTTGTACTTGACCCTTTTCCTCTTTTCCTGCTTGCTGGTTTCCTTCTGTTTGCTGCTTCGTTCCCATACAGCCCGAAATCAGCAGCAAGACAAAAGCAACCGACATCCACATACATGTTTTTTTCATTCACCAATCCTGCTTTCTCTCTATCTACCGAATGATTATAACAGAAATTGGTTAATAGCTGACAGCTATTTTGACAGGGTGTTCATTTTTTTACACATTTCGATCATTTCAATGGCAAGCAGATGGATGGTCTCTGTTGTGAGCATTTGATCTTCTGCATGTATGAGCAGTAAAGAAAAGGGAAGCTGTTCACCCGCCGCCTCTTTTTGAATAAGCGACAAGTGCAGGTGATGAATGCTTCGAAACGCTTCCTCCCCTTTTTCAATCAACTGCTGCGCTGCTTCAAAGTCATCCGCTCTTGCTAGACGAATAGCTTCTACATAATGGCTCCTCGCCTCACCTGCATGGGCAATGATTTGAAAGGCTGCTCCCTGCATTTCCTCTAATACCGTCATCTGCTTCTCCTCCGATTACTCAAGATTCATTTGCTAGTTTCAATGCATGCTCTAGAATTTTGTCTCCGTTCGCTGTTCCGTATAATCTTACATTTACAACATCGACAGGGATGTGATAGGGTGCCGCCGTTTTTTCTGCTGCCTTTCTCATAAAGCTGACTTGCGGTCCTAGCAAAATGACTTTTACATCGTCTCCATGCTCTTCTAATTCATCCGCAATGGCCCCTTCAGGTATGGCATAAATATGATAATCCAGCCCTTTTGCTTCTGCGGCTGCTTTCATTTTAGACACAACGATTGATGTTGACATTCCTGCTGCGCAAGCGAGAATGATTCGTTTCATACTCCATCACTCCTATTGATAAATGAAATCTGGTTCAACCTTGAGTTCTCTTGTTTTGATTAATGTTTTGTACCAATATGCTGATGCTTTCAGCTGACGATTCCGTTCATTTTCCAGCTGGATTTCAACTAATCCGTAGCGATTTTTGAATGCATTCATCGGTGAGACATTATCCGTAAAAGCCCATAGCATATATCCCTTGCAGTTTGAGCCTTCTTTTTTCACTTGAAGGGCCCTTTTCAAATGCTGGCTGATAAATGAAATGCGGTATTGGTCATCAATGATGCCTTCTTCGTTTTTAAACCGCTCTTCCTGCTCTACCCCCATACCGTTTTCAGCTACAAACCACTCAATATTCCCGTATTCTTCTTTGATTCTCATGCCCATATCATAGACGATATCCGGATAGATTTCCCAACCTCTAAATGGATTCATTTTTCTACCTGGAAGTTCAAACATATCGTAATAATAGGATGGATGAAACGGTGTTCCTTCGTTCCAAGCCTTGCTCGGCGCCTTGACACGATGCGGATAGTACAAATTGAGACCTACCACATCTACTGTATGATCTTTGATGATCTGAAGGTCTTCCTCTGCTGCATCGAAAAGAATGTCATGCTTTTTCAATACATCAAGCAGTTCCTCAGGATACTCGCCTTTGATGGAGGGATCTAAGAACACGCGATTAAAAAACAAATCATACATACGGGCCGCCTCTTGATCATGTGGAGCCGTAGATCTTGCATACGTCACTTCTGGATTAAGAATGACCCCGATTTTTGCACCCGCAGATTCCTTCAATCCCATTTCCCGAAACAGCTTCACTACTTTTGCTGTCGCCAGAGCTTTATGATAGTTCCACTGCATCCACTTCTTCGTATTCTGTTCAAAGGGATAACGGATTGCATCTAAATAAACACGTGTCTGAACAACAATAGGTTCATTAAAGGTAAACCAATGTTTGACCCGGTCTCCATAGCGCTCAAACACCTTCTCTGCATAGAGAACAAACAGCTCCACAACGTGCTTAGATGACCAGCCGCCGTACTTTTCAAGTAAAACAGCAGGAAGTTCATAATGCTCTAGGCAAAACATCGGCTCTACACCTGCAGCAATTAGTTCATGAATCAAATCATCTATATAACGAGCATAGGTCTCATCCACAATCCCATTCTCATAATCTATGAGAAACCTTGACCAATTGATGGACGTTCTGTAATGAGTTAAGCCAATCTCCTTCATGAGGGCTACATCTTCGGGATACCGCTCGTAAAAATTCGTCGCTCCTGCCGGCCCATACCCGTTGTGCCACACGTGATACCCTTCCTTATACCAGAGATCTATATACGAATCCTGATGCGGCTTCTTTCCTTTCCAGCCTTCCGTCTGCCAAGCAGAAGCCGCAGCACCTAGGATAAAATCATTCGGTATATTCATTTTGTTCATGTGCCACCTCACCCTTCTTCGTTTGAATTTGAAGTCCTTCCCAAATCCCTTGTACATACATAGCCCCAAGTGCTCGGTCGTATAAGCCATAGCCAGGTCTGCCTGTCTCACCAAAGATCATTCGCCCATGATCTGGCCGGACATAGCCAGTAAATCCTTCCTCAAACAACGCCTTCACAATCGCTCCCATATCAAGACTGCCTGCTGACGATAGATGAGCCGACTCTTCAAAATCACCGTTCTCATACAATTTGACATTACGTAAATGAGCAAAGTGTATTCGCCCTTTTTTCGCATACTTTCTTGCAAGTGAAGGAACATCGTTTTTCACATCACAGCCGAGGGAACCAGAACAAAAGGTGAGACCGTGCTGCGAGCGGTCATCAATCTGAAGAATACGATCTATATGTCGTTCACAACTGACAATACGAGGCAGGCCGAATATATCCCAGGGGGGGTCATCTGGATGCAGTGCCATATTGATGTTCTCTTCCGCTGCAACCGGAAGGATATTTCCCAGAAAATAAACCAGGTTCTCAAATAACCCTTCAGCTCCCAAATCCCTGTATGCAGCCATCAATTGTCTCATTTCTGCCTGCGAATAAGACGTATCCCATCCCGGTAAGGAAAGTTGATCTTTCTCTATATCCATATGTTCAAGCTGATGCTGAAAATAGACAAGGGTTGTCGATTGATCAGCTAGTTGAAAATCGAGCTGTGTTCGTGTCCAATCAAGGACAGGCATAAAGTTATAACAAATGACCTTCACACCATGTTTGGCTAATCGGCGGATATTTTCTTGATAATGCTTAATATAGATATCCCGACTAGGTTTCCCTAGCTTGATATCTTCATGGACTGGAAGACTTTCTACGACATCAAAAGTAAGATCATGACTTTCAATTTGCGCTTTTAATTGAACAATACTTTCCTCTGGCCACAGATCACCAGCCGGCACATCATAGACGGCACTGACAATGCCTTTCATGCCTGGAATTTGACGAATATATGAGAGTGAAACAGGATCTTCCTCCCCATACCACCTAAATTGCATGTTCATTCATGAACCCTCCTTCTATTCTGAATCAGGTGCAGCCTCTGGCTTCCGGTTGGACAAAAGGACAAACGGCAAATAAATGAAGACTGCGACGACAATACAGATCAGCTGTGTGATAACAGCCCCCATGCTGCCAGCAGTAGATAGCCAAGCATTCACAATCGGGGGTGTCGTCCACGGCACCATCACGACTGCTTTGCCAGCAAAGCCTGTAGCCGTTGCGATATAACCAATCGTACCTGTCACAAGCGGTGTGATGATAAACGGAATCGCCATCACAGGATTCAGCATGACGGGTAATCCAAAAATAACTGGCTCATTGATGTTGAACAGCCCAGGTCCTGATGAGAGCTTGGCAATGCTTCGCATCTCTTCCCTTCTCCCAGCGATAAAAATCGCAATCAAAAGCCCAATGGTCACACCCGAACCACCAATACTCATATACACATCCCAAAATGGCATGGTGATAATATTCGGAATCTCTTTTCCCTCTTGAAATGCCGTCATATTCACTGCAATCGACCCTAATAACAGCGGCTCCCGAATCGGCTTAATCATTTGGTTGCCATGAATACCGATCACCCAGAAAAATTGAGCCACAAACATCAACGTTAAAATGCCTGGCAGCCCCTGCACAACACTTTCAAGCGGACGCTGCACCACGTTATACACTGCTTCATGCAAATAAATGCCTGTCAAACGGTGAAACGCAAATCCGAATGAACTAATGATTGTGATTGTAATAATTGATGGGAAAAGTGAAGAAAAAGACGTCGCCACATTAGATGGAACAGAATCTGGCATCTTGATTTGAAGCCATTTCACTTCGGTCAGCTTACAAAAGAGTTCAACAGATACGATGGCAATGATCATGCCTAAAAATAAACTTTTTGGATCGGAGAATTGTCTCGCCAGGACATCTACCACCTCGCGCATTGATCCATCGACCTCTAGAAGAAGAGTCGTCGGTATAACAGATATGAAGGATATCAATGCCATCAAGCCCGGGAACAAAGATTTGTGTCCATTGATTTTTCCAAGCTCGATTCCGATAAGGAACACAGCCCCAATCGTTAAAAAGTTCAGCGTGGCATAATTGATTGCCTTCATAATTGGCTGAAGCTCTGCTAAAAATCTGAATATCTCAAAATGAGCAAGCCCTGTTTCCGGACTCATGATCATATTCGCCACTAGTACAGCAAAAGCCCCCGTAATGATGATTGGCATCAGCGTGACAAATGCTTGTTTAATCGCCATAATATATTTCTGATTGGTAATGCGGTAAGCGACATGTCCCATGACGTCTGCCGCTTTCTCTTTGAAGCTCATGATCCGTCTCCCCCTTTACAAAAACTCGTAATCATCCTCCTTTTTGATGTTATTTTAAAAGCGCTTTCATTAACATCTAATCTTTTTCCTCACAGATGCGGAAATGGGTGTCCATTTTTTTCATCTGGCTGTTCCAACACGTGAAACGCTGCGGTCAACTCCTCAAATGAAGCAGCTTTGATGATTTGCTCGACCACTTCCTTCTGCTCTGTCAGCCGCACAAGAAATTGATAAAGAGACTGCAATTCTTTTTGATACGTCTTTTGAATACTTAACAAGCAGACGACCTGTACTCGCTCTTCGCCCCATAGCACCGGCTTTCTCAACGTACAGATCGCACAAAACGTATCATCTGTTGCCGGTTTAATTGGATGGGGGATCGCGACCAAATGACCGAATGACGTAGGTGACACTTGCTCTCTTTCCAGCAATAGCTGTTCGAACTCATCCGGTATGCGATTTTGTTCCTGCAATACTTTCACGAAGAATTGAAGAACCTCTTCCCTTGTTTGTAGATCTTGCTGAAAAAAAGTCATCTTCGGACTGACATATTGCAAGACCCCCATATTCTGCGCCCCCTGTACAAACCGTTTCAATCTCAAAATATCCTCTTCACTGAGAATGGTATGTACATCAATCACTGGCACGGGCAGCGTGTTCCGAAGCGGAATGGTACTAATGATAAAATCTATACTTCTCAGGTCATACGACAGAAGGTCACCAACACTTGCAGTTCCAGCAATCTCGAGCCTTCCGCTAAAGGCGGCCTTCAGCTTATGAAGAAGAAGCTGACTGCTGGCGACACCCGTTGCACACACAATCAGGCATTTTTTTCTTACATGTTGGGTGTTTGTCCGCTCTATTGCAGCACCAATATGGAGTGCCAAATATCCAATTTCATCCTCATGAATCTCTACATTCTCTTTTTCCTTCAGCCATCTGCCCATATATATGCCTGCCTCAAACGCAATCGGATAATGCCTTTTAATGTCTGATAAATAGGGATTTCGAATGTTCATGTCATACTTGAACCGATGAATAGCTGATCTCAGATGTAGGCTTAGTCCTACGATCAGCTCCTTGTCTGTCTGAATATCCAGTGACATGTGCTTTTCGACATAAGCAAGTAATTGGTGGGTTAAACGAAAATGATCTTCATCAAGCATGTGAAATAGTGTGTGGCCCGTTTCTCCATATGCCACCATTTTTGCCCCCATTAAATGAATCGCAATATACGCCATTTCAGATGCAGGAAATTCTATACCAAGCACGTGACGCATATCTTCTGCCATTTGTCTCGCCACTTGAAAAACAGGCTGTGTTTGAATGTCTTTTAGTTCGGCCTCTGGCATCATGACCAGCTTTTTCTCTTCGATTCGTTTGCACGCGATGGCGATATGTGTCACTAAGTTACTTAAACCGATCTCCGACACATGAAGACCGCTTGCCTTTGTCCGTGAACGCACCATATCCTGAATCAATTGATACGTTTCTTCGGGTAAAAGCGCAGGATTTGGATGCTCCTGCTGAAATACATGCTCTGCGAGACAGTACCTTAATTTCATTTCATCTCCAGTCAGCCTTAGTCCATATTTAGGCCGATGTGAAACAGAAAGTCCATGTAAAGAAAATAAGTGCCTTACTGCTTTCAGATCATTTTTCACGGTAGATTCACTCACAAATAATTCCTCAGCCAATTCGTCTAATTTGATATAGTCTTCAGACAATAAAAGCCTTCTCAGTAAATAAAAGATGCGGTCCTCTGGCTGATTTGGAATGACCTGATTCTTTTTTTCATTTCTTTCTCTCATGGACTTTTTCAAAAATGTACGAAATGCTCCATAATCCTCGACAGTCAATGTATATCCTGCTCCGCGTTTTACATGAAGTGTCGACCCATGTTCTTCCAATATTGATTTAAGCGCTTTCAAATCAGTTCGAACTGTTCGTGATGTGACGCCTACCAGGCGGGCAATTTCTTCACCTGTCAGCTCCTGCTCCGCCTGCATTAATCGCCTCAGCAGCTCCTCCTGACGTAGAGATAACATAGACTCCCCTCCCTTAGTCAATTACTTTTGCCTATCATCATAAACGAAAATAGAACTCTTTGCCCAGTTTTTCTTTCGACTCGGGAACTTCGTTATAGCTCAAACGTATGAATATGAAACAAGAGGAGGGATACATCATGTTTGTGATCATAATCATATTGGCTTCTTTAGGTTTCATCGTTGCCCATATCCTTACACCGAAGGATAAGCGCACATCTTCTAAACATTCTGCACATCACAGTTCAACAACAAGTCACTATACTGATTCGTATACACATCACGCTTCTGATGCCTCCTGCGGGGGTGATGCAGGCGGAAGCGGCGGATGTGACTAAAACAAAAAAACAGCCGCTGTTCAGACGGCTGTTTCATTTATTTGATTAAAGAGCTTTCCAGCCCCGTTCGATTAAATGTTTGACATCCTTTGCAAAATCCTCGCCCTTTTCCATCACATCTTGGGCTCTCCCGGCAAAATTACTAGCGACAGCGAGCTCCATTTTTTTTAACTCAAAGTGCATAATTTTTTGGTCAATCTCCGTAATATAGGTTTCATACTCATGGTTCACAATGTCGTGTATCGCACGATAGGCTTCTTTCCGATGGCAATGAAAGTCTGTTCCTCTCTCACCTTTCCATGACAAATCTAGAGCAGGCTTCTTGATTTCCTTCATGTCAGACTGCGCAAGATCTTGTTCTGTTCGAATATTACTTTTGGCTGTCTTTAACCGAGAGATCATTTCGTCAAATTCTGCACGCTTGTTTTCAATTCCCATATGCAGATGGTGCAGCATCTCGGATAAACTCATGTCATCCACCTCTATTGGACCTCATAAGAAAGCACGGCGCCAGAGTCTTGGAAACCGAGCAGATCACCTGCTTTTTCCAATCCTGACATTTCTATCGTTCGCTTTCATTAAGTATAGTATAAGGTGAAAAGCCTTAGGCTTAAATAGGGAAAAGGTGTCCTTTTACCATGAGGTTTGAAAAAAAACGGAATAATACAAGGTCATAAATCCTGAATTATATATGAGTCTTTGAGACTATATTTCAATTAATATTCAACTATGCTGTCAATAAAACGATTGTGACACATTATTTTGCAGCAATCGCTTCGTCCTGTTCTTTTAATGTTTTCACATTAGAGCGTGTATCCTGAACATTTTTGATCAAGGCTTCTTTAAAGCTTGAAACCATTTCGCCCACCTCTGCTTCACGTGCCGTCCACTTGGTCACAAATTCAAGGCTGTTTTCACCAGCTTTATCTGCTGCTTTTTTCATTGTTAAAGCTTCAACTGCTTGGGAGACTTCATCTAGTTTATCCATGACTGTTTGGTAGTTTAACTTAATTTGTCCCATTGTGATATCCTCCAGATTTGTTCAGCGTGAGGGCAGCTTTACAAGCTGCTCCATGCTTTTGAGATCAAACGTTTTGCGTCTTCTACTGCGTCTTCTCCTTTTTCAGCCAGACGTGCGGCGTCTCCAGCTAAAGAGCTGGCAAAAGATAAGGCAGACTGCTCAGCTTCTAATGTACTGATTTTGAATTCAATGCGGCTCACATAGCGTGGGTATTTGTCATTCACGATCGTTTGCAGCGCATCGTGTGCTTCATTCCGCTTTGATTTAAAATCTTGGCTCCGCTCACCTTTCCAAGAGGCCCCAAGCTTTGGCTGCTTGATTTGCTTTAGGTCTGTTTCTGCCGCATTTTGTTCACGTTCAATCTTACTTTTCGCTTTTTTGAGTCGATCGATTTTCTCTTCGATCTCTGCCTTTTTATTTGAAATGCCACCGTTAAGGGCAGACAGCATATCCGATAAGCTCATATGGGTTCCTCCTCCTGTCAAAAAATAAAAACGCTGCTTAGAGTCCCTCTAAACGAGCGTAATGGCGAATCGTACTTTTTCCAATATTGTTATTATAAGGTTCAAAGACTCATGTTTGAATAGGGATTTGTGCCCTTTTTATGGTATAAATATGCTTTCGATCTACCGCATACCACACCTTGAGCCCCCTTTTATAAGGGGTCAAAATACACATTCGTCCATTAGACGATACATATAGTCTTCCGATCCTAGGACAAACAAAAGCCGCCCCTCTCACGGGACGGCTTTTGTAAACGCTTATGATGCCGCTTCTTCTTTTTCTTGCTGGTCTTTCACGTACCAAATGAACTTCCCTGTATATCCATAGATGATCGCAAGTCCAATGGCGACAAAGCTCAACCACATGAATGGTAAATATGAGAATGTCGACACGCCGAGAATCCCTGCCATGTAAATTCCGTTATCTGACCATGGAACCATACCAGAGGTAAGCGTTCCTCCGACCTCAGAGTTTCTAGATAACACACGTCTGTCTAATTTTAATTTGTCATAGCTTTTTTCCATGATTTTTGGTGTAAGAATGATGGATACATACATTGCACACCCAAAAACGTTGGCAAAGAATGCTACAAGAATTGTGGACAGTGTCACATTTCCCGCATTATATAGCTTTTTCTCAAATGTTGAGACAATGACTTTCAATACACCCAGATGTTCTAATACTCCGCCAAAGCCAAGACCTAGGATAATGACGACCAAAGAGCCGAGCATGTTGACCATTCCACCACGATTTAATAATTGGTTAAGGAAGTCTACATCTGATTGAATTGAAAATCCATTGTATGCTGAACCAATTGCATCACTTGGATTCGTTCCCTGAAAAGCAAATGCCCAGACCGCCCCAAACAAAGCACCAATCGCAATAACCGGTAAAGCAGGCTTTTTCATCACGAGTAAAACAACAACAATCAGAGCTGGAATGAGCATCCACACATTAATATTAAATGTATCAAGCAAGGCATTCTTTAAAAATTCCACCTTCTCTTGATCAATATTGCGCCCTCCATAGATAAATCCAGTCACTGTAAACATAATAGCTGTAATAACAAAGGCCGGTATGGATAATACCATCATCGCTCTTACATGTGCGAGCACCTCAACCTTTGATAAAGACGAGGCAAGAACTGTACTGTCTGATAGCGGAGAAAGCTTGTCTCCAAAATAAGCGCCAGACAACACTGCACCTGCTACGATTGGCAGGGGAATTCCTAGCCCTTCACCGATCGCAACCATGGCAATACCAGCTGTACCAACTGTTCCCCAAGAAGTACCTGTAGCAACAGACATGATCGCACAAATAATTAATGTTGCGAGTAAGAAGATATTCGGATGAATAAACTCTAGTCCATAATAAATGAGTGTAGGGACAACGCCACCCGCAATCCATGTTCCAATTAAAGCACCGACAGCAAGTAAAATTAAAACAGCTTCAAGCCCATTTGATATTCCTCTAGTAATAGCATTCTGTAAATCTTTATAAGAGTGCCCTAAATGAAGACCAAGTCCAATTGCTAGAAACCATGAAATAAATAAAGCCAGTTGAATATCTAAGTTAAAATAAATAGTAAAGGATAAGACAATCGCTAAAAATAGCCCTAGTACTGCGATGATCTCTACCATAGATGGCAAGCGAACCGATTTCAATGTTTGTTTCCTCCCTTTGTGCGTGCGTTAAGCGTTTTCAAAATATTGCGAAAAAAGTGTGTCAATTTGAAAGAAAATGAATTGCCTGTTTTTTCTCTCTTTCACAGGCAATTCCACATATTAATAAAATAAAATTTTTGATATTATTGTCGCTCTAGCAGCTCTTCACCGGCAATACCAGGCTTTGTCATCTCGTAAGGATTTAAAATAATATCAAGTTCTTCTTCCGTTAAAACATCATACTGCAAGCAAAGATCTCTGATCGATTGTCCCTTTAAAATCGCTTCTCTTGCAATCCTAGCGGCTGCTTCATAGCCTAAGTGAGGGTTCACGGCAGTGATCACGCCCGCACTTTTTTCTACATATTCTTTCAAACGTTTTTCATTTGCTTCGATGTCCACTAAACAATGATCTGTGAATGAGCGGAATCCGTTGTTCATTATACTAATAGATTGAAGCAAGTTAAAGACCAAAACAGGCTCCATCACATTTAACTCCAGCTGACCTGCTTCAGAAGCAAGACAGATGGTGTGGTCGTTCCCAATGACCTGGAATGCGATTTGGTTAATGAGCTCTGCCATCACTGGATTGACCTTCCCAGGCATAATGGATGATCCCGGCTGACGGGCTGGCAATGCAATTTCAGCAAGACCTGCACGTGGACCAGACGCCATTAAGCGAAGGTCATTCGCAATTTTAGACATGTTCATCATACATACCTTTAATGCAGCAGATACTTCTGTGTACGCATCTGTATTTTGTGTGGCATCAACAAGGTGCTCTGCGCCTACTAATGGCAGCCCTGAAATGTCAGCGAGTTTCTTCACCACGATCTCAATATAGCGAGGATCTGCGTTAAGGCCTGTCCCAACAGCTGTCGCACCCATGTTGACTTCATATAAATGCTGTTTTGATTGGTTAATTCGTTTAATATCACGGCTAAGCACACGGCTGTATGCTTCAAACTCTTGTCCCAAACGGATCGGAACAGCATCTTGTAGATGAGTACGCCCCATTTTGATCACATGATCGAATTCTTGTGCTTTCTTTTGAAATACGTCCTGCATGGCTTGCATCGTCTCAAGCAGAATGTCTAACTGCTTCAGCACAGCAATATGGATCGCAGTAGGGAACGAATCATTTGTCGATTGCGACATGTTGACATGTGTGTTTGGACTTAAATGAATGTAGTCACCCTTTTGATGTCCCATGATCTCCAGGGCTCTATTCCCAATGACCTCATTGGCATTCATATTCATGGAAGTTCCTGCGCCGCCTTGAATTGGGTCTACGATAAAGTACTCATGGAGCTTGCCTTCAATGACTTCATCCGAAGCCTGAACGATGGCATTGCCAATTCCTTCATATAGACGTCCAACTTCCATATTGGCTTGAGCGGCTGCTTTTTTGACGATAGCAAAGGCTCTAATGAGTTCCTCATGCATGCGATATCCTGTAATCGGAAAATTCTCTTTTGCACGAAGGGTTTGAACACCATAATACACGTCTGCCGGAATTTCTTTTTCACCAAGAAAATCCTTCTCGTAGCGATAAGTTGCTTGAACCATCTTGTATGACCTGCTTTCTATAGTTAAATCACTAAATCTTCTGCGATTGGCGTTTCCATAATCTTTTTCACTTCTCGTGGATCTGTTGTTTTGCCTAATGCCCACATGAGCTTCGGCACGATGGCTTCTGTGTTCATGTTGCGTGAACGTGCCACCAGTTCTTGATTGATTTTGCGCCCTACTTCGTACACACTCATGTCTTCTCCTTCTTCGAGACACTGAGTTGTGATGACAACAGAAATGCCTTCTTCCAGCAATTCGTTGATTTTTTCTAGAAGGTTTCTTCCTTCGAAAGGAATGCCGCCGCTGCCGTAGCTTTCAATGACGACACCTTTGTATACACCTTTGATTGAATCTAAAAACTCAGGCTTCAGCCCTGGGTGCAGTTTTAATAAACAAACATCTGTGTTCAAGGATGCATCTAATTTAAGCGGTTTCATTGGTGATCTTTTTACTTTGCTATTGTATTCAATTTGATGGTTTTCAATCGATGCAATATATGGGTAGTTGATGCTTTCAAATGCATCGTAACTTTTCGTTCTTAGTTTGATTGCACGCGTTCCTTGAATGACCCTGCCATCAAACACGACATACACCCCGCCAACGCCGTCACATGCAAAGCGAATCGCATCTGTGATGTTTTTCTTCGCATCTGTTTTCTTAAAGGTAATCGGAATTTGTGAACCTGTAATAACGATCGGCTTATCAGGATTTTGTAGCATATAAGATAGTGCTGCTGATGTATAGGCCATTGTGTCAGTTCCGTGCGTGACGACAAATCCGTCATATTGATCATAATTTTCATAAATGGCTTTTGCGATATCCACCCAGTATTCAGGCTGCATATTGGTACTATCTATACTCATCAGGGACTTTGTGTCCATTGTGTACTCTGCATTAATTTCGTTTAAATAGCTTAAAAGGTCCTCAGCTTTAACACCTGGAGCTAAACCATTTTCACTCTCTACAGATGCAATCGTCCCACCAGTCGTTAAAAGCAATAATTTCTTCAACAGGTCCACCTCTTTCAGTAAAATTACTTCGTTTGTCACACATATTATAAGCCAGCTTGTGCTATTCTATAATATACGCTTTACGCGTACCTTCATTGCCATTATAGTCACATAACGCGAATTAATCAAGAAATTATTACGCATAACGCGTACACTCTATGTCAAAATATGATATACTGTTGTTGTATATAAAGGAGCGTTCATGTATGATACTCGATCGTTTAACCACCCTTAGAAAGAAGAAAAAATGGTCTCTCCAGCATACGGCAGATCGCCTAGGTATCGCCAAAAGCACCTATGCCGGTTACGAATCTGGGTACCGACGACCTTCGCTTGAAGCAGTGAAGCTGCTGGCTGATTTGTATGATACGTCCATTGATTTTTTACTTGGTAGAACGGACGAGCCAGAGATACAACGCAAAATCTCTGATATCAAAATTGAACTGACGGAAGCAAAAGAAGGAACGATCTATGTAGACGGCGTTCCACTAACTGATGAAGAAATCAAACAGCTTGTTGCCTTTATTCGGGCGAAAAACACTCTGAAAGTATAAACACAAAAAAGAGAGGTCCCTGTCATACGGGTAACCTCTCTTTTCCCTTTCATATCAGCTGCTGCTTACGACAGCTCACTTAATTCCTCTAACCGCCGCTTTGCTTCTTCTTTATTAAAGGAACTATAATAGCGATAATTCTCATCGTCTAAGATGCGGTAATGCTGGCTCAGCACATTTTGCTGGAGACGAAACGCACCTTTTTTCACAGACGTTCGCCACCAAACCTTTCCGCCAATCGTACGTTCAACAGATAGATGCAATTCATCATGTGCCACGACTTCCAAAATCTCGAGCGGATCATCCCCAAGTGTTCCTTTTAAAATGTCACTATCCCTGAATAATGCACATACGGCCGCCGATTGCGTCCAGTTGAGGCGGAGTCTATTTTTTTCTACTTGCTGCACATGCCGCTTTGATAGACCAAGCACCTCAGCCATACGATCCTGCGTATAATTCTTTTCTTTTCGAATTCGTGCCATTTGTTCTGTGACGAGGTCGATTACCATTTCTTTGTCCATCTCTCATCACCTCTTGAATGTTCAGTCTTTACTGACATCATACACGATTTCTTCAAAAAAGTAGCGTCTCATCTCATGAAATCATGACAAATTCAGCTTAGTTAACCGGCTCTTCGCTCTGACCATGCTGCTGTCTCCAATTCTGTTGGGCTGTCTCATGTAAATATGGATATATGTCTTGCTTGACGGTTTGCTCAAATACTTCTTCATCTAAAATACTGTACGCCGGAATCTTTATTAATTTCCCATCTATTTTACGAATGAGCACATCCATGAAAAGAAAGCCCCTTATACTGTACCGATGCCTACGCATATCAATGGATTGGATATCTTGAAAAGGGATCTTTTGTTGTTGATACAAAACAGCGCCATTCTCTCCGCGCTGAATGCGAAAAATGACATTTCCTTTCTTCGTAAAAGCCGGCAGGATCATCAAAAAGGATATGCATCCGTAGACAATGCCTAATAGTCCGCCTAAAAATAAAAACAACGTATAATTCGATTCAAATGTAAGAGCTTCTGAAAATAACCAAATACCGATGATACCAAAGCCGCCCGTTGCTAAGAATGCCCATACTCTTAGAAAGAGCCTGCTCCTCACTTCTATTACTTCACTTGGATTCAAGCGCCATTCTCCTTTTCCCCATTAGAATATAGAACGTAATCCGTCTCTATGAGCTGTCTCTATGCGAAATTCGTTTTCCTTGATCCCAGACACAAGCCAAGAATGCCTCTCCCCCGGAATAACAAATATCATAGATTCTACATCCGGCGTATTGTTTTTGTCATAAGCGACCTTCATGAGGGAGTCCATTTTCCCTTTTCTTGCCCGCACATCAGAAACAAATGCCATCACAAGCTCTTGGTTCTCTGCTTGGTTTAGAAAAGAAAGCCACTCACCTTTGCCTTCGCTGGCTTGTTCTAACAGCATTTCAAATTCCTCTGCCTGCAGGTTGATGACGGATGTGGGGTGATCACTCATGTGTATGTTCAAGAAGGTTGTCACTTGCTCCTCTGTCTGCTGATCGTCTTTTAGTTTGTGGATCTGATGCACTTGCTGGTCATAAAGCGTATGATGCGCATACACACCTGCCTGCGTCGTATGAAAGGACGTACTGACATCTTCATCTAACGCGCCAAATCTTGAAGCCTTCACGGTATGCGATGCATCATTCATGGCCTGAATGAAATGCCGGTAATCTTCTTTATAACGGTATTGTCTGTTTCGAAATTCCAGTACGCCCTTTGCCAGCAGAGAGCGGCATGCGATTTCAAATAAAAAACCAAGACGTTCATCCTCTACTTCTGGATAATAAGCTTCCTTTAATGACATGCCTTGTTCAAAATAGCCTTCACTGTAAAAACTAAAGATGAGCTCCTCGATACTTAGACTTAGCTGATCCAACTTGATCTCTCCTTATCCAAAAGAAAATGCGCCCTTCAAGAAATCACCTGCACCTTTCATCAGCGAATCTGCGGTTTCTTTTGTTTTTTCTATTCCTTTATGTATCATCTGATTTGCTTGATCAATGGTGTCATTGACTGCTTTTACCCCTTGACCCGCCAGTTCAAATGCTTCTTTCCCTTTGTCGACGACCGCATGAATCGGGTCTTTCAATTTCACTGCGACCTGTTCTGCAAAACCGGATGTAAGTTTGGCGACTTTTTCACCAATAAATCCACCCACTGCCGATCCTATCGCTCCGCCGACTACTGTTCCAATCGGCCCTGCAAAGCTTCCAAGAGCGCCGCCGACAACGGCACCTGCAACGGACCCGCCTGCGATAAAGACCGTATTATTCACTGCATTTCCAACTGCCTTTGCATTTTCACGCTTGAGCACTTCCGGTTGATCACCGAATTCTGCATAGTTCTCAGCAATTTTCAAACCACAGCCAACCGTTTCTGTTGCACCTGTGACAACCGTTGCAATGATGGCATTTCCTTTCGCAAATCTTGCACCATTTTTCAGAACAGACTTGATTCCAGCTGTGTCCTTCCAATTGATACTTCCTTTTGTGAAATCACGGACACTGTTTGTAAACGCAACCGTGTCGTCAGGATAAAATTTTGTGAATTTCTTATGGACCAAATCAGCCATCGACCAGTTCGACCGTTTTAATAATTCTTTTTTACTCAGCCAAATCCTTGCCAACCGGTCAAATCTCGTTCCTTCGACCCGGTTTGTCAGATCAAGAAGCAGCTTTGAATGCTGCGCTGCATAGCGGCCATTTTCCTTCAAGAAGGTCGTCATCCCGAGCCCATAGTATTTCGCCTGCATCATCACAATACCAGCTAAGCTCGTGAGTGTACCATATTGATCATAAATGCTGTACATTTTCCTTAAAATATCATCAGCTTCGACCATTTTATCCTTGGCATGACGAATGGCAATATCATCACTGCTCAATTTGCTGATTAAGGCTTGGCCAGCGCTCCATGCGTCTCCAACTCCAGAAAAACAGCTTCTATAACGAGGATCACAGCCTAGGATCAGACCATCCAGTTCACTATGTAAATCGTGATGCTTTGTTTCAATGACCGAAAGCTCTCCTATCACATCATTCGCCAGCCCTGTCAACTGATCTGGGTCCACTACAATGTCACGTGCCATCACATCATCTCCCTTCTCGAGCTCTTTCTCTCCGTTCTTCTCTTCTTTTTCGTTCAAGCTCTTCCATTCGAGCAATTTCAGCTTTACGCTCCTCGATTTTGGCGGCTGCATCCCGCAGTTCCTGACTTGTTTCAAGCAAATCCTTTTCAAATTGATCATAGCGTGCCGCTGTTTCCTCAAAGCTTTGATCAAATTTATTTCTTGCTTCTCCTTGCCAGCCTGATCCCACTGCCTTCAACCGGTTCTCAAGCAGCTGCTTTGACTGCCGAATGTCATCAGCCGCTTCTTGAAACTTTTGAGCGAGTGCCAGCGTTTGACTAGAATCCAACTTTCGCACCCCTTTCTCCCAAATTAACGTACAAATGGATGATTTTATATGTACTCATTATAAATAAAAAGACACCCAAAAAAATCACCCTAAAGAACCATTCAGCACATCACAAAATAAAAGTAGGCCTTTTTCCTCTCCAATTGTCAGAGAAAGCCTTTTTTGTTACGAAGCGCATTCAAGACATGATAAAATGAACGTATTCTACAAAAGGAGTGACGTATTGATGAAAGACGAAATGATCCAGCGTTTCACACGTTATGTAAAAGTGGATACCCAGTCTGATGCAGAAAAAGAAAGCTGTCCATCGACTGAGGGACAGTTGAACCTAGCGAGGCAGCTTGTTGAAGAGATGAAAGACATCGGCATTCAAGAAGTGACAATGGATGATAACGGCTATGTCATGGGAACGATCCCATCTAACACAGACAAAGAAGTGCCGACCATTGGCTTCCTGGCTCATATCGACACAGCCACTGACTTCACTGGCAAAAATGTAAAACCGCAGATCCATGAGAACTACCAAGGCGGCAACATTACGTTAAATGAAGATCTACATATCGTCTTATCTCCAGCTCAGTTTCCAAATTTACAAAAATACCGAGGACATACACTGATCACCACTGATGGCACGACCTTACTTGGTGCAGATAACAAAGCAGGTATCGCAGAAATTATGACCGCCATGCATTACCTCATTCAGCATCCAGAAATCAAGCATGGAAAAATTCGAGTCGCCTTCACACCAGACGAAGAGATCGGCAGAGGGCCACACAAATTTGATGTTGATGCCTTTGGCGCTTCTTATGCTTATACGATTGACGGCGGGCCGCTTGGAGAGCTTCAATATGAAAGCTTCAACGCAGCAGGTGCAAAAGTATCAATTAAAGGAAACAGCGTCCATCCAGGAACAGCAAAAGACAAAATGGTCAGTGCTGCGAAGATCGGAATGCTCTTTCACAACAAACTTCCTTCAGACGAATCTCCAGAATATACAGAAGGATACGAAGGCTTTTTCCACCTCACGAGGTTTGTAGGAGAAGTAGAAGAAGCAGAGCTGCAATATATTATTCGTGATTTTGATAAAGAAAAGTTTAACAAACGCAAAGCATTATTTGAAAAAATCGCGAATGACTTAAAAGCGGTATACGGTGAAAACAGCATTACCCTCAGCATTCAGGATCAATATTACAATATGAAAGAAAAAATTGAGCCGGTGAAACATATCGTGGACATCGCTCATGAAGCCATGGAAAACCGCTCAGTGACACCTGTCATTGAACCGATCCGCGGCGGCACAGATGGTTCACAGCTTTCATATAAAGGACTCCCAACACCAAACATTTTTACTGGTGGAGAGAACTTTCACGGTAAATATGAGTTCATTTCTGTGGAAAACATGCTAAAAGCAACAGAAGTCATCGTAGAAATTGCACGTTTATTTGAAGAAAAAGCATAAATATGTTTAAAACCGTTCCTGTTCGGGAACGGTTTTTTAATGAAAGTTTACAATTTTCTGAAACTTCTGTGACACTTAATCGTACTAATAGAGACAACCCCAGAAAAATTCTTCTTGACGAGTGAAATAACTGGAAATATAATAGTTACAAACGACCAGTATTTTAGACCTAAATTAGCAGATAAACTAAACCTTAAGGACTAAACTGAGTCTGCTGCTTATTTTCAGTTATAAACATCACTCACCCTGTCTACACTGAAAGAATAGGATGAATTGGAGGAATGTCATATGATGATTTTATTGATTATCGCTTCACTTTGCTGCTACTTACTACTCTCTTTCAAAAAAGATAACCGCACCCAAAAACGAAAAAGCGCAGAGCTTTCGGAGTTCGAAATCTTTCGTATGCGCCGCCACTACAACGGCAAACGCCGCCACCCACTACACAATGCACCCAAACAAGTATAAATTGAAAGGAAGAGCCTGATCAGGGGCTCTTTTTGTTTGCAAATAACCGATTCAGACACATCAAAAACGACCAAATTCATGGCCGTTTCTCTTTTTTTTATTTATACACCTTCGCAGGAACTTGAATCATAGGGATTCCTTGAGAGTATGGTGCGATTTCATATGGCTGGAAGACAACTGCAATTCCCTTTTTCGTGAAGTAATACTGCGTGTTGTAGTCGATTTGAATATCACTTTTTTTCAGGTCCGCATAGAATTTACTTTTATGCTTCTTCGTATATTTATAGATATAATCTCTTACTTTCGTGCGTTTTTTCTTTGTTTTCACAACATCTGTTAAGTACAACTGCTTTGTCTTTTTCTTTGTTAACACATAGTTCATGCTCGTGACCATCGTATCCCCATGCATGGTGCCGTCATTCATGTAATCATAGTTTAAGAAACTTAGTTTCTTCCCATTGTTAAATTTCGTTTCGAACGATCTCTCGTACGTGATCTTCCCAATGCCTTCTTTTTTCGCTTCGTCCTTTAAGAACAAGTACATAGAATAGGAGAATGCGATATCTTCTTTTAAATCATGGTTGATGGTTTTCATATGCGCCTTACTAAGGTTTTTCACCTGTGCATATTTGAACGTTTTTTTCTTCTTATAATAATGTGTGCTTACTTTTGCTTTTTTTGCTTGTTTGGCATCCGCAGATCCAACTGGAGCAAACAACGAAACAATCAGCGAAAAAATGAGCAGGCTGATCGTTAAGCTCTTTTTCATTGTCATAGTAAAAACCCCCATTTTTGTCTATTACCAAATGAGTATACCATGACAAAAGAACCAAAAAAAGTATTTTTTCCATATTATCCTTTCTTTTTCCACATCAGGTTTGTTTACCGTTTTCATTAGTTCCTGTATGCTTAATATAGAATGTTAGATGAAGTGTGGTGTTTATCATAGAAGAGAATATTTTTAGTCATATTAGAACAACGTTTCATAGTTTATCTCCAACACAGAAAAAGATTGCCAATTACATTTTGCAAAACCCTCAGAAAGTTGTGCTTCATTCCATTAGTGCGCTCGCCGCTGAATGCAACACAAGTGAAACGACGATCTTTCGGTTTCTACGAAAAATTGGCTATGAGTCATATCAAGTGTTTCGCGTCCACATCGCGCAGGATATTGCGACCAATACGCCCCAATCAATATACGGCGAGATCGAGGCATCTGATAGTGTCGCAGATATTAAACACAAAGTCATAGAGTTAACAACAAACTCGATTCAGGATATGAAGCATATTCTAGAAGACCAGGCTGTGACAAAGTTTATTGAGAAAATGAAGCAGGCACATAAAACTGTCTTCTTTGGAGCAGGTGCATCCGGTTTTATTGCTGGAGATGCCTATCATAAATTCCTTCAGCTTGGTTTTGAAGTGAGTCTATGCAGTGATCCTCATATGATGAATATGATTGCAACCCATGCAACGGAACATGATTTTATCGTTGCAATCTCACATTCAGGAGAAAGCAGAGAAATCCTGGATGCCGTGCAATTTGCTAAGGAAAAAGGAGCAGCAATCGCTTCGATCACGAGCTATCCAAAATCAGAGCTCGCCAAGCGATCTGATTTTCATCTGCTCAGTTCATCAAGAGAAACAACCTATCGCTCCGACTCAATGATTTCCCGTATTAACCAGCTTGTGATCATTGATGTTCTGTACGTTGCAGCTGTTTTAGAACTAGGACCACATGCGATCGAAAACGTCAAACGATCTCGATTAGCCGTAGCTAAAAATAAAACATAAATGGCATAAGACCGGAGCTGATTCCGGTCTTTTTTTGTGACTTTCCTCATATTTTCCGTTGACACGTTCTATCACGTCATGTACATTAAATGAACAATAGTTTATTTCCTACTATCAAATATAATAGATAGTATATATACTAACAAAAAGAAAAGAAAGCGCTTTTTGTAAGGGTTTTCGAAATGGGAGGCGACAAAATGACGAAGCAAATTGGATTCATCGGATTAGGAATTATGGGAAAACCTATGGCACTTAATCTATTAAAAGCCGGTCATACTGTGACTGTTTTCGATATTCATACGGAAGCTGTTCAAGCATTAAAAGAAGCAGGAGCAAAAGGCGCCACTTCAGCTGCTGAGGCAGCATCTGAAAGCGATATCATAATCACGATGCTTCCCAAGGGTGAGCATGTAGAAGCAGTTGTAGCAGGTGAACAGGGCATTTTAGCTGCCGCTAAACCTGGCACGGTCATCATTGATATGAGCTCTATTTCACCTGTTACTTCTAGAGCATTAGCTGCACTGGCAAAACAGCATCAGGTCGAATTTATTGATGCACCTGTCAGCGGCGGAGAGCCGAAAGCGATTGACGGAACACTGGCGATTATGGTGGGCGGCGAAGAAGCGATCTTCGAACAAGTGAAGGATGTCCTGCATGCCATGGGCACAGATGTCGTATTAGTTGGATCAAATGGAAGCGGGACAACCGCTAAGCTTGCGAATCAAATCATCGTCAACTTAAATATCGCTGCCATGTCCGAGGCGCTTGTTCTTGCCGCTAAGTCAGGCATTGCGATTGATAAAATGTATGAGGCTATTCGCGGTGGACTGGCAGGAAGTGCTGTTCTCGATGCAAAGGTTCCGCTCATCTTAGAACGAAACTTTGAACCTGGCGGACGCATCGACATCAACTTAAAGGATTTAACCAATGTGATGGAAACTGCCCATGATATTGGCGTTCCTCTTCCGCTTTCTAGTCAGCTGCTTGAAATCTTCCACGCCCTCAAAGCGGACGGAAAATCTGGACTTGATCATGGCGGAATCGTTCAATATTACGAAAAAATGGCTCATGTTGAAGTGAAGAAGGGATGAGGCTTTATGAAACAAAGTATTGATTTACTAAATACCATTCCGAAAGCGGATTCAGACCGCATTCAATCAGCATACGAACAAGCACTAAATCAATTTCACCATAAAGTGATTGTATTAGACGATGACCCAACAGGCATTCAAACCGTACACGGCGTCTCTGTTTTCACCGATTGGTCAGAGAAAAGCATTGAAGCTGGTTTTCTTGAAGACAGCCGTATGTTCTTTATCTTAACCAACTCTCGCAGTATGACAGAGAAAGAAACGACGGTTCTTCATGAAACGATCGCATCAACGATTGTGAAAACGGCTGAACGGCTTGATCAAGATTTCATCATTGTCAGCCGGGGGGATTCCACCCTGCGTGGACACTTCCCGCTAGAGACTGAAATTCTCAGAACGACCATTGAACAGCAAAGCTCCCACCAATTTGACGGCGAAATCCTTCTTCCCTTTTTTAAAGAAGGCGGGCGCTTTACGATTGGCAATATTCACTACGTACAGGAAGGACACGAATTAATTCCTGCTGGTGAGACAGAGTTTGCACTAGATCGTACATTCGGATTTCAATCTTCTCATCTCGGTGAGTGGATTGAAGAGAAATCAGGCGGATCGTTCACAAAGGAGAACACTACCTATATTTCTTTAGAGGATATACGGGCTTTACGCATTGACCACATCAAGAATCAGCTTATGACCGTGAAGAATTTTCAAAAGGTGGTTGTGAATGCGGTGGACTATGATGATGTCAAAGTCTTTGTCACTGCCCTCATAGATGCCATCAAAGCAGGACAGCAATTTCTATTTAGAAGTGCGGCCGCTCTTACAAAAGTGCTTGGCAGGGTTCAGGATCGACCCTTATTAACAAGAGAAGATTTGATCCAAGAAGAAAGCCAGCACGGTGGTCTCATCATGGTTGGTTCCCATGTCAAGAAAACAACGGAACAATTAAAAGCACTTCAACAAAATAAAGAGATCGCTTTTATCGAGTTCGATACACACCTCGTGTTAGAACCTGAAGCATTTCAAGTGGAAATTGACCACGTGATCCAACAGACTGAAGCGCTGTTAACATCAGGGCAATCTGTTGCTGTTTATACAAGGAGGGAACGGCTTGATCTCGGGGACGATCGTCAAGAGGAAGAATTGAAGCTGTCTGTTCAGATTAGTGATGCTGTGACAAGCATTGTCCAGCGCCTCTCCATTCGTCCTAAGTATCTGATTGCCAAAGGTGGAATTACCTCAAGCGATATAGGAACAAGGGGTCTTAACGTCAAGCGTGCGACTGTCGCCGGTCAAATTCGACCAGGTATTCCCGTTTGGCAAACAGGAGAAGACAGTAAATTCCCATTCATGTCTTATGTGATTTTCCCGGGAAATGTTGGCTCAAAGGATACGTTAAAAGAAGCTGTAGACATACTTGAAGGATAAAGCATAGGGAGTGTTCACGCTCCCTCATGCAACACAAAGGAGGAAAGATCATGTCATTAGTTTTTATTGGACTTGGCGTTTTGTTATTACTTTTACTTATGGTGGTCTTTAAGTTAAACGCTTTCATTTCATTGATTATTGTCTCTTTAATTGTTGCCGTGTTAGAGGGCATGTCACCACTTGAAGCGATCGCATCTGTCGAAAAAGGGCTCGGAAGCACACTCGGTCACTTAGCATTGGTTCTTGGTTTTGGAGCGATGCTTGGTAAATTGATGGCTGATTCTGGCGGTGCTCAGCGTATCGCGATGACACTCATCGACCGATTTGGTATCGGAAAAATTCAATGGGCGACGATGCTGACTGGTTTTGTTATCGGAATTGCTCTATTTTATGAAACCGGATTCATCATTCTCATTCCATTAGTCTTTACCATTGCTCAAGCCGCAAGACTTCCTGTGTTGTATGTGGGAATGCCGCTCGTCGCTGCACTCATCACGACACACGGCTTCCTCCCTCCTCACCCAGGGCCGACAGCCATTGCCAATGTATTTCAAGCCAATATGGGACAAACCTTATTAATTGGAATCATTTTAGCGATTCCTGCTGTTTTAGTAGGCGGACTTCTCTTTACAAAACTATTTAAAAAGGATCAACTGCACGCACACATTCCAAAGAATTTATTTAATCCAAAGGAATTTACAGAAGATGAAATGCCTAGCTTCGGCATTAGCATTTTCACCGCTGTTTTGCCTGTATTGCTCATGACATTCAGAGCATGTTTAGAAATTTTCTTCCCGTCCTCTCCACTGCTGCCAGCGGCTGAGTTTTTAGGTGAGCCCGCGATCGCCCTATTAATCTCTGTGCTGCTTGCCATCTACACATTTGGTCTTGGCAGAGGAAAGAGCATGCAGGACGTCATGAAGTCGATTACGGATTCAATTGGCTCCATTGCGATGATTCTATTGATCATTGCAGGTGGCGGCGCCTTTAAACAGGTGCTCATTGACAGCGGTGTTGATCAATACATTGCAGGGATTATGCAAGGAAGCACACTGTCTCCTCTGCTCCTCACCTGGCTGATTGCCGCTGTCCTTCGTGTCTCTTTAGGATCAGCCACTGTCGCCGGTCTCACAGCGGCTGGCATTTCTGCACCGCTGATTGGTTTGACGGGTGTCAGCCCGGAATTAATGGTGATTGCAACAGGTGCCGGGAGTATTACATTCTCTCATGTGAATGATGCGGGTTTCTGGATTTACAAAGAATACTTTAATCTGTCGATGGCTCAAACCTTTAAAACTTGGACATTGATGGTGACTGTTCTTTCACTTGTCGGACTAGCTGGTGTCCTCGTCGCTGATTTGTTCATGTAGGAAAATAAATTGTAAAAACCATTGACTTTTTCTCAAAAAGGTTGAATAATTGTGTTTATTAAGAAAATTGAATCAAAAGGTAACCTTATTAAGAGTGGTGGAGGGACTGGCCCTGTGAAACCCGGCAACCGCTGTTCCTCGGAACAGAATGGTGCTAATTCCTTAAACAAGCTGATGCTTGTTTGAAGATAAGGCAGAGATCTCACAGTATATGATGCTCTTCCTTATCCAAGGAAGAGCTTTTTTATTTGAATGTTAACCTGAAGAAAGAAGGGATTCAGCATGACACAAGTACAAACCATCGGAAAGAAAACAACAAAGCCGCCATTTCGCGCAGATCAAGTAGGGAGTTTGCTTCGTTCTGAGCGCATCAAAGAAGCTCGCAAGCAAAAAGCCGACGGTACACTGACAGCAGAGCAGCTAAGGCAAATTGAAAACGAGGAAATTACACGTATTGTAGAGAAGCAAAAGGAAATTGGATTAGAGGTTGTCACAGATGGAGAATTCAGACGTGCATGGTGGCATTTTGACTTTCTAGAAGGACTTGATGGAGTCGAAGGATTTGAAGCAGACCAGGGCATTCAATTCCACAACACGACGACAAAAGCGAGAGGCATCAAGGTAACAGGCAAGATTGATTTTACAGATCATCCAATGCTAGAGGATTATCGCTTCCTTCACAGCATCGCCGGTGATCATACGGCTAAAATGACGATTCCAAGCCCGAATATGCTCTTTTTCCGCGGCAAGCTAGATGAAGGTGTGTATGACAGTTTAGATGAATTCCACCATGACGTGGCACAGGCTTATAAAAAAGCCATCCGTGCATTTTATGATGCTGGCTGCCGCTACTTACAGCTAGATGATACAGCATGGGCTGTGTTCTTCTCTGAAAAGGGACATGAACAAATCAAAGCCTTTGGCCGCGAGGAAAATGAACTTCGTGAGTCGTTTGCAAAAACAATTAATGAAGCCGTTGCCGATCGACCAGATGATTTAGTCATTACAATGCACATTTGCCGTGGTAATTTTAAATCGACTTGGGCAGCTGAAGGTGGCTACGAAGCCGCAGCAGAAACGATTTTTGACGGCCTAGATCTGGATGGTCTCTTTTTAGAATTCGACGATGATCGTTCTGGCGGATTTGAACCCCTTCGATATGTGAAGAATCCAAACCTTCAAATCGTACTTGGCCTTGTGACTTCAAAGTACGGAGAGCTTGAGCCGGTTGAACAGATCAAAAAACGAATCGAGGAAGCCGCTCAATACGTAAACATCAATCAAATTTGTCTAAGCCCACAATGCGGATTCGCTTCAACAGAGGAAGGCAATCTGTTAACAGAAGAGCAGCAATGGGAAAAGCTGCGTCATGTGATTGAGATTGCGGATCAAGTGTGGAAATAAAATGTATAGTCCTAAGCTCTCTTGGGGACTGACCCCATAAAGTGAGACAAATAAAAACACCTTTAAGTTGAAAATCGGGTATATCATATCTGAAAACAATTTGGAGGTGTTTTTTGTATGGGAACAAGAGTCAGTTACCCCGCAAGTGTAAAAGAAGAGGCGGTTCAGATGAAGTTGGCAGGAGTCTCAACAAAAGAAATCATGGACAAGCTAGGAATTAAGAATAAAACACAAGTGAAAACTTGGATGAAATGGTATCACAATGGTGAAACCCACCGGTTTCATCAACCTGTTGGAAAGCAGTATTCATACGGTAAAGGACCTGAATACCAAGATGAAAACGAGAGATTGAAAACAGAAAATCGCTATCTAAATCAACAAATAGACATATTAAAAAAGTACCGAGAATGGGAAAGGTGGTGGAAAAAGAAGCACTCGTGTCGATCTACGAAACGGTAAAAGATAAAGTGAGTGTCAGTGAATTCTGTCAGCTATTTGAAGTGGCTAAATCAACATTTTATCGTTGGAAAAAACAAGATCATCATCACTCAGAGCAACATGGGTTAATCAAGCTTATTTCAACACTTTGTAAGTTGCACAAGTATACGTATGGGTATCGTAAAATAACGGCTCTTCTACGCAAAGAAATGAAGATTAACCATAAGAGAGTACAACGAATGATGCAAACCTACGGTTTGCAGTGTCGTGTGAAAGTGAAAAAGCGTAAACAGACCGGTCAACCCTATTACATTGCAGAAAATCACTTAAAACGAGATTTTTCTGCGACAAAGCCACTTGAAAAATTGGTGACTGATATCACGTATTTGCCATTTGGGCAAAAAATGCTTTATCTATCCAGCATAAAAGATTTATATACAAGTGAGGTTGTGGCTTATACGATTGGTGATAAACAGGATGTTTCTCTTGTTTTAGATACATTGAAGCAGTTAAAGACACTGCCTAAAGGCTGCGTACTTCATAGTGATCAAGGTTCGGTCTACACTTCTTATGCTTATCAAAAGGAGATAAAGGAAAAAGGCATTACCATGAGCATGTCCCGTAAGGGAATGCCCGCTGATAATGCTCCCATCGAATCCTTCCACTCAAGTTTAAAATCAGAAGGATTTTATCTCCACCACCTGACAAACACTACAACAGCCATTGTAGAAAAAACAGTCAGGGAGTATATTGATTATTATAACAATATCCGAATTCAATTGAAATTAAACAGCCAGTCACCAAAAGAGTTTCGGCAACTGGCTGTTTCGTAAAGGTGTTTTGATCCCTGTCTCAAAAACGGGGGTCAGTCCCCTTGGCTTAGGGCTTTTTTTATTAAAAAAAGAACTGCCATTCAGCAGTTCTTCAGGTTGTTGACAAAGAATGCGAGGTTTTGTCTACATCTTTCTTTTCTTAGTTTCGCAATCTTGATACGATATTCTCTTTTGACAGTTCTTTCTGCATACGTTTTGTGATGATGTAGCGCACAAACCATTTATTCAGTATAACCAAGACGAGAAGAAGTCCAACTGCTGTACCGCCAATCCATAAAATGACCTCTCCTGGTAATTGTCCAAGTAACAAAGCACCCAAGACAGCAATGAGTATTACCGCCACAATATACACTCTTAGATTCATCTTATCTATACTACGGTAGAATTGCTTGATCATATCCTTGGGTGACATCCCATTTAAATACAAGGACAACAAATCTCGATTCAAAATGCTAATTAGTGTATGCATCTGACCTCGATAAATAAAAGCAATGACCACAAATAAAATGGTCTGAAATACGACAAGCAACAAAAATGACAATTTTGAATTAGCAACTAATTTCTCTAGCCCTTGCGCTTGATAGTATACAAAAACGTCCTCTTCATCAAACATCCGATCAAACTGGTTCACAAACTCATAAATATCCTCGGTTTTATTTAAATGAACAATGAGTGTTCTAACACCATCGTAGTTCTCACCAATCTTAATTTGACTACTCAGTTTTTTGTACAGATCTGGTGATAGGTAACCGTAATCTTTTAAGAAATAGTTACCTTCACCTTTATAGTACTCGATATTCGCTTCTAATGGCTCCACTTCACCATCATAGGCTTTGATTTTTTTACCCTTGAACCTTTCTGGAAGAAGGATGGTGTTCTCTTTTAGATCTCCCTCATAGCTCACAGCCTCTTTGGTTGTCGGATTGAAGGATAGAGCTGATAATATATCCGTTTCTCCATCTGCTTCGATAGATAACGAGACATCATATTCGTAGACAATGTCTTTGACATTCGGCATACGCTTAATTTTATCTGTATCGTACTCGTACTCACCAGTTTTCGAATACCCATTAATTAAAACCATTGAAAGCCGATCGTTAGTCAATACGTTTTTGTAAATATTATCAGCTGAAATCAAGATAGTAAATATAGAGAAAAAGATCAACATCAGCAAAACAAAATTCAAAACAGCCAATTTTCTCAAAGTCGATCGATGTTTCTTTTTTAAATACTCAAACACGAATAACATTTTCATATGGATTGGTTCCTTTTATTCAAGTCTTCAAAACGAAGGACGACATCGGCTTGTTGCACAACGATATCAGAGTGTGTAACGACTAAAATTGTCCTCGTTTTCTTCAATTCAGATAACATACCAAGCATCATCTGAATATTATCTTTATCAAGGTTATTTGTTGGTTCATCTAAAAGAATCAGTGAATAATCAAACAGCATGATTTTCAAAAAAGCCGCGCGCTGCCTTTCTCCACCTGATAGGTTACTCACTGTTACATCAAGTTTCTCGCTCATTTTGAGCTTCTTAGCCTGTTCTGCTAATCTTTCATTTGAGATTTCTTGTTCATTGATTAACGAGATGACATGTAGATTCTCTCTCACAGTCAAAGACTCAATCAGGTTCAAATCTTGAAAGAAATAGGCAATTTTCTTGCGGTATTCATCAACCTGTTCTTGATTCGTAAAGTCAATGGATTGATTGAACAACGTCATCTTCCCGGCACTCGGTTTTTGAATCAACGCAATAATGTTAATAAATGTCGTCTTCCCACTACCACTTTCCCCATGAAGGGCATAAAGGCCAGAGCCTTGAATATGTAAAGATAAATCTTTTAATATGGTTGCATCCCCATATCGAAAGCCAAGGTTATCGATCTTTAGAATCGACGTATCTCCTTTATTATCTAAGTTCACTAGCCATCTCAATCCCCTCTAACAAATTAAGTGTGTGATTGCCATAAACACCCAATTCAAAATCATAATTTCCTTTAGATGTGCAATAACCCAAACCACATTGGGAGGATTTAATTTTTTTCTTGATTTGATCTTTTGGCACATTAAGGTTATAGCGCAATAAAAGATCCGTATATAAATTGAGAATAATGTAATGATTAACTCCATGATATGAAATAACTTCATTAAACATATCTACCAATTTATTCTTATCTTCTTGATTTATGTCTACAATATCATATTTCATAAGTGTTGTTAATAAATCATCCGAATCGCTCCACTTCACAATACTCTTATCGGCTTTTTCCCCTTTAAGTTTAAAACAATAGTACATTTCACTACTGTTCTCTATGTTTTGACACGCGCCACCAGGGATCGATGTTTCGTCAAACGGTAAACCTAGTTCACTCGTGATTTGCTTTGCGAAAAACTGATTTTGATAACTGCTTAATTGATGTTCATCTTCTAGTAAACCTTCATATCTATTAGTTAAAATCTGTCTATATTCTTCTGCTTGGTCAAAATCAGCACTAGAAAAAATGTTTGACATTAAATAAAGATTCCTTAAAGAATCTAATGAGTAAAATAGTGAAGGAAAAGGCTTATAATCTGAAGGAATGTTAAAAGTAAGGTCGCTCTCTTTTTTATGATTCATATCCTGTAATAACTGAATGATTTGAAAGTGAAACCAATATGTAATTTCATCTCTAAACAAAATGGTTTTTTGGTTACCTTCATTAAAATAAATCTTCGTTAAATGTTTCACATTTGGTTCTACCTCTAACATATTCGCCAATATAAGAGATGCGTAAAGAATGATAGGCTCGTCATAATCAAAAAGAGATAGACTTGTATATTGTTCCAAGTTAGATTGAATCTCTTTTTCTAAAAAGGAAGGTACCTTATGATGGAAATATGATGTCAATATTAAATAATAATGGTACTCTATTTTATCTTTCGGAGACGGCTTTTCCAATTTGGAGAAAGTTTCATTGACTAGTTTAACACCTTTAGAATCCTTAATTTCAGTAAAAACATTATATAATAAAAAAAGATTTAAATAGGAATCCATACCGGTAATATCTTTCTTTGAAAATTGACTTTTATTCACACTGCGAGAAAGTGCCACCTTACAGAAAAATTGATTTTTTTCTTCCCTACACTCTACTTGTTTACGATCGTGACCATGATTTTTTTGGTAAAGGGCTAGCGTGTTTTGAATTAATTCGGATGGTTGCTCTTGCTGACTATTGACCTCAAAGACTTGACCTCCTGACTCACTTTTCATATAAGAGTGGATAGTACGTAAAAAGTCTTTGTTATATATCTTTCGTTGCATAGATATCTTTTCATTTTGACTACATCCCGTTACAATCAAGATCATTGAGATGATAAATATTAGTATTCTATACATGTTGTATTCTCCTAATACTAATTGAAATAAGTGCGGAATAACTGAATCAATTGACTTTTAGATTTAGATTTTAGCTGTAGCTGTGTAAGTTCTGCTGCTATTTTGATCTACTTCAGTTGTCGTATACATACCAAGATAAATAGCTAATCCGCCTGCACAAACGTTACCTGAAGTAGTGTAGATTTTACCTTTCGTTGACTTACTATAAGATTTACTTGATGCACTTCCTGTAGCTCCCGTTCCTGGAGCAGAAACACTTCCTCCAACAGTGTAAAAACTGACATCGTGGTGAAGTTTCTTAAAGCCTGTACGTGTTGTTTGACTTTGAGCTTTAAATTTACCGCAACCTTTAAGATCAGACCAATACGGTAAATCCGCTTTAGCCGTTACCTTAGAAATTGTTTTTACTGCTCTATAAGCTTGAGCATCTTGAACATAAAATAATGATGATGCAACTACAAAAATAATAGCTAGATATAAAAATTTGAATTTAGACATATCTTCCCCCGATTTCTCGATACAGTTATTCCGCAATAGGGATAATTATCCTATATTACCAATTTTATATCAACTACTATCGATCGACATATTACGACAATCCTCACAAACTTTTAATATAATTCATATATATTTGTTAATTGTAAAAAAACAAAACCACTCATGGTAATGAGTGGCCAGGCTGTCGAGAAAATCTCGACAGCTTTATTTTTTCCTTAAAATTTACATCTTCTCATTTTATAATAGAGAAAAGCCTACTAAAGGAAGGTGTTTTTCTCATGTTCCACACTAGAAATTCTTCTCAGCACGAAGCCGAATTTGTATTGCTAGATCAACTGGTCGAAGAGGATCACCTGCTTCGTAAAATTGATCAGTACATTGATTTTTCATTTATCGTAGATAAAGTAAGACCGTATTATAGCGAGAATAAAGGTCGCCCTTCTCTTGATCCACTTATTTTGTTCAAAATGATGTTTATCGGATACCTGTACGGTATCCGTTCTGAAAGACAACTTGAAAAAGAAATTTACTATAACATGGCGTATAGATGGTTTTTAGGTTTGAACATCAATGATCCCGTTCCTCATCACTCGACCATTAGCTGGAATCGTCGCACTCGATTCAAAGATACAACGATTTTTCAAGACATTTTCGACGAGATCGTGCTTCAAGCTATCAATCATGATATGGTAGGAGGCCGCGTTCTTTTTACTGATTCAACTCATCTTAAAGCCAATGCCAATAAACATAAATATACGAGAAAAACGATTGAACAAGATACCCAGAACTATATAAATGATTTAGAAGAAGCGATCCAAGAAGATCGGATGGCACACGGAAAAAAGCCCTTAAAGGTAAAAGAGGAAGTGAAAACAAGCCAGAAGGCTTTTTCTACCTAGACCACCGTACAACAGATATGAAGTACAATATCATCACTGATGCTCATGTCACACCAGGTAATGTCCACGATTCTGTACCATATCTTGAACGACTGGATCACCAAATCGCACGATTTGGTTTTCAAGTAGAAGCTGTTGCCCTTGATTCTGGTTATTTGACAACCCCAATCTGTAAAGGTTTATCCGATCGACGTATTTTTGGTGTTATCGCACATAGACGCTTTCATCCAACAAGAGGATTATTCGAGAAGTGGAAATTTCAGTATGATTCTGAACACGATCACTACATATGCCCGAATGGTGAAAAGCTTTCATATACCACAACTGATCGAAAAGGTTATAGGTTCTACAAATCAGATCCCAAAAAATGTGCTTCGTGTCCTTTTCTTGAAAACTGTACAAGATCTAAAAATCATCAAAAGGTCATCTCAAGACATGTGTGGGAGGAACATAAAGAAAAGGTCAGACAAAATCGTCTGTCTCCCGCTGGAAAAGAGCTATACAAAAAAAGAAAAGAAAAAATAGAGCGAAGCTTTGCAGATTCAAAACAACTGCATGGGCTTCGCTACTGCCGGTTGAGGGGAAAACAAAATGTGAGTGAGCAAGTGCTTCTCACAGCTGCCTGTCAGAACATGAAGAAGATTGCCACACACCTAGCGAAGTTAGGCTAGGTGTGTGGGAGGCCTTTTTCATTCAATCTTATCCATCATACTTACGCTGAAAATAAAAAAGATTGTAGAAAAACATGAGTTTCTCTACAATCTGACCACTCATGGTAATGAGTGGTTTTTTGTTTTTTATTATTTATGCATCTAAATGCTCACCATTCGTAGCAATCACTTGCTTATACCAATCAAAGCTTTTCTTTTTCTTTCTCTCTAATGTACCGTTTCCTTCATTATCACGGTCGACATAAATGAAGCCGTAGCGTTTTTTCATTTCAGCTGTTGAAGCACTGACAAGGTCAATTGGGCCCCAGCTTGTATAGCCGATGAGATCCACACCGTCTGCGATGGCTTCTCTTGCCTCTAACAAATGGCTTCTCAGGTAATCAATTCGGTAATCGTCTTGAATGGATCCGTCTTCTTCTACTTGATCGACAGCGCCCAATCCATTTTCTACAATAAACAATGGTTTTTGATAGCGGTCATACAGCTGATTCAGTGTCGTACGAAGTCCTTTCGGATCAATTTGCCAGCCCCAATCACTTGCTTCTAGGTAAGGGTTTTTCACGCCAGCAAATAGGTTTCCACCTTCCGCCTGATCAAGGATTGCAGGGTCTGTACTTGCCACGAAGCTCATATAGTAACTAAACCCAATATAGTCCACTGTATGGTTTCTTAGAATGTCTTCGTCACCGTCTTGGAATTCAATGTTGATGTTATTTTCCAGGAAATAACGTTTCATGTATCCAGGGTAATAGCCTCTTGCCTGTACATCTGAGAAGAACAATGTTTTACGATCTTGTTCAATCGCAGCAAACATATCTTCCGGTCTTGAGCTGTACGGATATGTCGTCATAGCTGCAATCATACAGCCTATTTTCGCATCTGGAATGATTTCGTGTCCTGCTTTGACAGCTAGAGCACTTGCAACAAATTGGTGATGTGCTGCTTGATATTGAATACTCTTCTCGTCTTCGCCCTCTTCAAATACAAGGCCGCCACCTGTGAAAGGTGCATGTAACACGACGTTGATTTCGTTGAAAGTCATCCAATATTTCACTTTGTCTTTATAACGAGTGAACAATGTTTTGGCATAGGTTTCATAAAAGCCCACAAGCTTACGGTTTCTCCAGCCGCCATAGTTTTTCACAAGTGCAAGCGGCATTTCATAATGAGAAATGGTGACAACCGGCTCGATTCCATGCTTATGCAGTTCATCGAATACTTTGTCATAGAAAGCGAGTCCAGCTTCATTTGGTTCAGCATCGTCGCCATTTGGGAAAATACGCGGCCAAGATATAGATAGTCTGAAGCATTTGAATCCCATTTCTGCAAAAAGAGCAATATCTTCTTTATAGCGATGATAGAAATCGATCGCATCATGGTATAAGTTAAGGTCTTTCATTGACTCATCGAATGGATGCATAATACCATGCGGTGATACGTCAGCTGTAGATAAGCCTTTTCCATCTTTGTTATAAGCGCCTTCAATTTGGTTGGCTGCTACTGCGCCGCCCCATAAGAAACCTTTAGGAAATGTTTTTTCTAATTTGGTCATGTTGAATGCCCTCCTCATTTTCTTCCACACTGACTGTAAGCAGTGTTTCTTTCACTGTAATCGTACCATCTGTTTTCGCATCAACTCGTGCAAAATCGTTTGTGTTTGTGACAATAATCGGTGTGGTTACGTCATAACCATCTTGCTGAATGCCGTTGATATCAAATTCAACGAGTACATCTCCTGCCTGGACAATATCACCTGACTGCACATGAGTTGTGAAATGCTTTCCGCCAAGTTTTACTGTATCAATTCCGACATGGATGAGAAGCTCTGTACCTTGATCACTCTTTAAACCGATGGCATGTTTCGTTTGGAAAATGGTTTCCACCTTGCCGTTGAACGGTGCAACCACTCGTCCAACTGTTGGTACAATGGCAGCTCCCTTGCCCATGATTTCATTAGAGAATGTTGCATCATTTACTTGATTTAGCGGCTTTAGTTGACCTTCAAGCGGGCTTTGTACCACTTCATTTTGAAGCGCTGTTGTATCTTTATTTTCTTCTGGTTTGTCTGCTTTTGTATCATCTTTCACTGGTACATCTTTAAATCCAAGCACAAGTGTCATGATGGTTGCTACGACAAAGCCGATGATTAAACCAATGATCGAGTAAACAAACGTTGGTCCAATGAACGTTGGGATACCTGGAATACCTGCTGAACCAGACACCACATAGGATTTTACTTTAAAGATGGACATGAACACGCCGCCTGTTGCCGCACCGATGAGGGCTGCAATGAACGGTTTTTTCAATCTCATGTTGACACCATACATAGCAGGTTCCGTAATACCCATTAATGCTGTGATACTTGTTGACATTGCCAATGACTTGAATGTTTTGTTTCTTGATTTTAAGAAGACACCAAATGCTGCACCGGCTTGTGCCATATTGGCAACAAACATCATTGGGATAATGTAATCAAAACCGTTTAACGTAATGTTGTTAATCATGATTGGAACAAGTGCATAGTGCATACCCGTAATGATCAATGGTGACATGAAGCCGCCGATTAAGAGTCCTGCTAAAATACCTGCATGTTTAAACAATAAATCAATTCCGCCTGAAAGGCCATTTCCGATAATGGCACCAATCGGTCCAACTGCTATAAGCATAATTGGCACAACGACAAGAAGTGTTACAGTTGGAACAAGGATGATTTTTAATGATTTCGGACTATATTTTTCTGCGAATCTTTCAACATATGAGCCAAGCCAGATTGTGAGCAGAATCGGAATCACCGATGAAGAGTACACAACGGCTACCACTGGCAAGCCTAGAAATTCTGTATTTCCTGCACCAAGTAAAGCGGTTAGCTGTGGATGCAGCGCTGCTGCAGCAATGGCTGCGGCAATATACTGATTTGTGCCCAGTTTTCTGGCTACGCTTACAGCAAGCAGGATTGGTAAGAAGTAAAAAGCTCCGTCTCCGATTGCTGTTAAAATGGTATATGTGCTGCTTTTATCTGATATCCACTGGAACGTCAGCATGAGTGCCAATATTCCTTTGATCATACCGGCTCCAGCGATGGCTGGAAGAATCGGTGTGAAGACACCAGAGATAAAATCGAAAAGTTTTGACAATACATTTTGTTTTGTTTCTTCTTCTGTGCCGCCTGACTTTACCTCTGTTGATAGCCCTGAATCAGCAACCATCGCTTGATAGACGTTTGATACGTCGTTGCCGATAATGACATGGTATTGACCACCGCTTTGATTCACACCCATGACGCCATCTGTTGATTGCAGCTTCTCCTTATCCGCCTTGCTCTCATCGTATAAGTTAAAGCGAAGTCTTGTCATACAATGTGTGACGTGCTTGACATTCTTTTCACCGCCGACTAGCTCTAGAACTTCTTTTGCTGTTTGTTTGTGGTTCATTGTGTTACCCTCCAATCGTTGATTTCATTTTATAGAAAAAACCTAAACATCCATTAATGCCCGAAAAATAGCGATTCAGACATTAATCGATATTTAGGTTTTGCCTGCTTAACCAGTAACAATCCTTCATAGCGATTGATCGTTATTTAATTTTATAAGTCTTTAGATACAAAAAACCTAAATCATGCCTTATCAAAGATAGGGACAATGATTTAGGTTTTGCCTGCTTGACCAGTAACAATCCTAAAAGATTGTGGGTTATTGAGTTTATAGTTATAAATTATCATGTTAATTTTGTGATGTCAACGCTTTCTTTTTGATTTATTTTCTTTTTATGACTCGATCGATATGCAAAGTTAAGTATAACATCTCATCTTCTATGAGACTTCGGTTGTATTCTTTCTGAACATAATCATTAATTTTCTCAGCACATTGAAAAGCTGCTGTGTTTTTTTCCTTTACCACTTCATACAGAAATTCATTTTGATTTTCCATTTGTGTTTCGTTAAACAGACGTTGTCCAAAAAACTTTAAATGCGTGACAAAACGGAAATAATTTAATGATTCCTCGTCCAAATCAATTTGAAAGTGATATTTGACGATGTTCAAAATATCTTGAATCAGCTTTGTGATTTGAATAACGTTTGGCATTTCCTCATTGAGCTCTGCATTGACGATATGCATGGCAATAAAACCTGCTTCATCCTCAGGAAGGCGGATGTTGAGCTTGTCCTGTATGATGCGAATTGCTTCTACACCGCACATAAACTCATCTTTATACAACCGTTTGATTTCCCAAAGCAAAGCATTTTTAATGTCCATTCCTTTTTGATGACGTTCAATGGCAAAGGTGATATGATCCGTCAACGTGACATAAATACTGTCATTTAAATTTTTGTTCAGGCTCGTTCTCGCATGATCAATAATCGCCTCACACACTTGCATATACTCAATTGGAATATCGTAAAGCAGGGTTTTGAATTTTTCTGATATATCTTTATTTTGAATGGAAAATACTTTTTCAATACGTTCTTCGTCAATCGGATCTCCGCTTTTCTTTTGAAACGCAATTCCTCTGCCCATAATGACCAGCTCATGCTGCTCGTCATCATAAGCACTGACCACATTATTATTGATTACTTTCGAAATGATCAATTGATCCCCCCCCAGTACATTCCGCTTTTTCAAGCATTTCATTGTTGATATGTCATTTTATTATTATTTTCAAAAAAGAGGACTTTAAGATGATTTTACATTTTTTTTTGATACGGTCAACTAGAAAGAATGACATATTCCCTCTCAGAAATGATGAAATAGAGGCAAAAAAGTCTAAAAGCAGACAAAAAACACTCTATAAAAGAGTGCTTTTGATAAAATTAGGAACAATCCCAATTATAGACGACATTCTCGAAATTCTTTCGTTTGAGATCTTCTGGTTTGATAAAAAAGTTGGCGATGCCGCAATCTCCCCACATCAGATCCACTTCATCATCTGAATCAATTTGTAATAACAGAACGGTATGTTCTTGATCCACATAGGTACGCGGGTCCTCTTGGGTAAACCCTGGATAACCACCCATTTTATGACCAAATCCACTCTCTGTTTCATAAAATTCATCTAGCAATGCATCTGCTTCTTCAGCATCATCACTCAATTCTTCGAATAAGTCCCAGCTTTGTGTGCCTACGATTTTTTCAAAGCGAAAATCTCCTACGCTGATGGTTTCGCTTGATAATTCACCTGTGATCGCACCTTCCTTCGTGACAGGGAAATAAAAATCATCTGGAATCTTCACAAAAGAAAAATCAGTGAATAACTCTTCTTCTGCTAAAAAAGGTTCTTCAATGAATTTGATCTGAAAATCTTTTTGCTCTGTTTTATGGTCAATATTCATGCCATAAAGATCATCATGCACAGAAATATAGATTTGCAGAAGTCCTGTTTCTGGATAATCTTGCAGCTTCGGCAGCTGACCGAAATTAATTTGTGCCAATAGCTTCATAGGATGACCTTCAGCATCCACTGGATATTCATCGGTCTTTGGGAAGTAGGGATCACCTGCTATTTTACTGTCATAAGGTCCTGTTTTTCCTTGCTTCATTTGTAATTCAATCTTTGGTTTTTTGGTTTGATCTAACAATGTACGGTAAGGCGCTAGTACTTCTTGCAGCTTTGCTGATTGTGTCACGATGGTCTTCCTCCTTATGAATCGGTCTAGTGATCAAACAGGTATCTCTTTTTCTATCATACAGAAGTGTACCCTGCCTGTCAGCGATCAACCGGTCAATATTCTGACAAATACCTCACCTTAAAACGTTAAAAAACCTCCGATCTAGCTGGAGGTTTTGGTCAAAAAGTTTTTATTTTACTTGATAATTTACTAAGTCATCTGCTAATGTTTTCATCGTTTCGTTTGTTTCATGAAGTCCTTCAATAATTTTTGTGAAAGTGCTGACAAGCTCTGCTTGATGTTCAGAAGAAGCTACAATTTGTGCAATTTCTTCTTCCATTCCTTTAATCGAGCCCTGCACATCTTTCAATGCTGCTTCGATATCCGTTGTGGCTTGCTTGGCGTGGGTTGAAAGTTTTCTGACCTCTGTTGCGACCACTCCAAAGCCTGCCCCTGCTTCACCTACTCTTGCAGCCTCAATGGATGCATTGAGTCCAAGTAAGTTTGTTTGATCAGAAATTCCTTTAATGAGATTGGACACTTGATTGATTTTAGAAGAATTTTCGACAGTGGCTTTTGTATTTTGTAGAATTTGTTCACTTGTCGCTTGTAGTTCCTCTGAATGTGCGGCCACTTGCTGGACCATCGCGACTAGTTTTTCAGAAGCTTGGTTACTTTCTGTCATAATGTGTTCTAATCGTTGTTGATTTGACTGATCATAAGCAACACAAAAGACAGCTACCACTTGACCTGTCTCATCTGTGATTGGTACGGCTACGATATCCAATGGAATTCCGTACACCTCTTGAGGAACTTGGATAAATGATGCCTCTCGGCCATTTTTCAGCATAGAAAAATTTTGAAATCCCTCATCAACTGCATCACCAGTTTTAAACCCTAAGTTAATATCCCCGTGTTGCTGATAATAAAGTACCTTCTCTTTACCTAAAACAGAAAAGGTGAGTTGCTCTCGCATAGCTAGTCCAACGATGGGTAAAGTGGCTATTATGTTTTCAACAATTCTTTGTGACATTCGCTCACGTTCATCCTCTCTTTTCTCAGTACACCCTCTATATCGGTTCGTTATATGATCTATTACAGCCTGTAATGCGTCCCAATATCAACCAAATGACCTAAGTCACATAAAAAACCCACATTCCATCATAAGAATGTGGGGGTTTATCAAAAAATAAGCATGCACAACAGGACACTCACACTAATGAAAAAGAGATACATGTAGTCAATCCATGATGTGCTGATGACATGATAATACGTTCGCTCTCTCGTTCCTGTGAAGCCTCTTGCTTCCATCGCAATGGCCAAGCGCTCTGACTTCCGAATGCCCTGCGTGAAAAGGGGCAGTGCATAACGCATAAAAGCTTTCCAGCTGTTTTTTTGCTTGTAGCCTCTGATTTTATGCGCAGCCTTCATTTGCTTTAATTCACTTTGAAACAACGGGATAAACCGGAAGCCTGCAAGCATTCCATACGCCCATTTTGGTGACATTCGGCATTGATGTATCAAGCTCATCATAAAGGCCGTCAAATCAGTTGTGGATGTAAAAAGGAGACCAAATGTCACAAAGCCAAGCATTCTAAAAGAAATGGTGAGTCCATTTCTTAAACTCTCCTCTGTGACATGAAACCATGCCCATTTCCACACAGTATGATCCCCCTTACCAAAAGCCGCCATCATCCAAAACACGAGAATAAAAAAGAGCAGATAAGGAACAAGTCTTGTGATGAGATATTGGATATTCCAGCCGCCTAAGACAAGCCCGATGCCAAGGGCCAAAAGCCAGATGATGAATGTGGTTTTAGGATCAGAAATGGCCATCAGACAGCACATCGCAAGGAGATGAGCGAGTAATTTCACGACTGGATTCACAGTGGATAGAAAGGAATGATTACTTTGCAAGCGTCAGCACTTCCTTTCTTTCAACCACATAGCGGTAATGCAAAGGCACTCTCAGCTGATAACCATTGACGAGTTCCTGATTTGAAAATAAATCGAAAGGCGTCCCATCATACACATGCTTCCCTTGATGAAAAAGAAGTACCTGATCAGCGCACGCATCGACGAGCTCCATATCATGTGTGACCATGATAATAGTGGTGCCTTGCCGTTGACGCTCTTTCAGACGTCTGATTAGCTCCTTCGCCGTTTTCTCGTCCTGCCCGAAGGTCGGTTCATCTAAAAGGAGTACATCCTGATCGAAAAGAAGCATCGTGGCGACACTTAGTCTTCTTTTCTGCCCTAAACTTAAGGTGAATGGATGCGCGTTTGCATGCTTCTCTAAGCCGAACTCTACTAATAGCTGATTCGTTTTTTCTTGCACCACTGATTCTGGCCAATTTCGCTGTCTTCCACCAAATGCGATTTCATCAAACACTGTGTCCTGTATAAATTGAAGTTCAGGATTTTGAAATACAAAGCCCGCCTCTTCATATAGTGATCGGTCAGACCACTTTTTTAGATGTTTTTCTTTTAAGAAAATGTGGCCTTTTTTTAATGGCTCTAAACGTATGACATGTTTAAGAAACGTACTTTTCCCGCTTCCATTTTCACCGATGATCGCAACCCAATCGCCTGCTTTTATGTCTAGCTTCAGGTCATCTATAATCCTTTTTTTCCCGTAGCTTAGTTGAAGGTGTTCGGTTCGAAGGATTGTCTCTCCATCTATTGATGAGACTTTCTCATGCCGCTCTTTTCTTGCCTCAAAGGTTTGCATGAGTGTTTGGCTTAGTGGATGAAATGGATCTTGTACGACTGTGGACCATTTCTCGGGAAATATTTTCGGACGCCAAATTCCTGCCTCTTTCATTTCTTCCCCAAACGCTTTCATCACGTCTTTTGGAAGTCCATCTGCTATAATACGGCCTTGATGGTCTAATAAAATCACTCGATCCATCCACTCGATCACACCGTCCAACACATGCTCCACAAAAATCATCGTTTGATCCTGATCAACAGAAAGCTGCTGAAGCAGTTGAAATACCTCCATTCGTCCTGCTGGGTCAAGCTGTGCAGTCGGTTCATCAAAGAACAGGACATCTGGCTCTAGCGCTAGTAAACAAGCAAGCGCCAGCCGCTGCTTCATGCCGCCAGATAATGTATGAATATCTGTATTTGGAGCGACATCCAGCTGTACCTTTTGCATGAGATGTTGAATGATGTCATCCATTTCTTCACGAGGTACAGAGCGGTTCTCTAGGCTAAACGCAATTTCTTCATTGACTCGGTGCATACAAAACTGGGCGTCTGGGTCTTGAAACATGACACCTGTATGTCTTTGCAACATCACTTCTCCCTGTACATCAGCTTCCATATGTTCTGGAATGATTCCAGCAAGCACCGAAATGAGCGTGGATTTTCCGCTTCCGCTTGGTCCTAAAATCAGCACCTTTTCCCCCTTTTGAATAGAAAGAGATACTTGATGGAGCACGGGGTTCGGCTGTTCATAAAAACGGACAGTAAGGTTACTGCACGCGAGAAATGAATCCATGCTGTTCACCCTTATTTCGTTTTTCTTTCATAATGGCATATTGATTCAATACACCAGTTTTAGATAAGGCATCCACTACAACCTTTGCTAAGCATCCACCGAGTAGCATGCCACTGATGATTTGAGTGACAAGTGTCATGAGTAGCACTTGAGGGGTGTAATAACCAAAGCCATTGGCAATCAGGCTATATACCATCGCTCCTACTGCTGCAAAGGCACCAGACAGCATGAGTGTCCACATGCGATATCGCTGATAGCCAAAAAGCGCGAAGGCGATTTCTGCCCCAAAGCCTTGACATATACCAATCAGCAGCGCAGAAAGACCAAAGTGGCTGCCTGTCAGTAATTCTACGGCGGCGGCAGCTGTTTCTGCGATGAGTGCAGCTCCTGGCTTTTGGATAATGTAAGCAACGATTGGACTGGCAATGACCCAAATTCCGAACATGATGCTGCCCCCTGCTGGGCCAACAAGTGCTGTAATCGGTAAATAAAGAGTCGACCACCCTAAATAGATGACACCGCACGCTACAGATAAAATGACAGCAAGAACGACTTCTTTCATTTTCCACGTCATGAAGAATGAACCTCCATTTGGACTGGCCACTCTTCCACAGTAAAGGCCATTTCCCAAAATTGATACTCAAGTTGACAGCTTAAGATGAAGTGCTGTTTCATTTTCTCTTTTTCTTTCTCACTTGCTTCTTCTGCACACTGATCAAGTCGTTTGCAAAGCTCCACTGTGACAGAGTCCGTTAACCCGCCATAAAACGTGATCCACTCATAAAACGGATGGGCTGTGTCAGGCTGCACATCTGAGAGCATTCGTTTGCCTATTTCCCAATAAGTCCAAGGGCACGGGAGCAGCACTGCAATGATTTCTCCAAGTGTGCCTTCCTGAGCGACTTGCAGCATGTGATGAATATAATGGTGAGCGCTTGGCGCCAAAGAAGCACCCTGAAGCTCATCATATGCTACACCTGCTACTCGGCAAAGGTTTTGATGAGGATGCGTCTCACTATCGAGTACAAACGCCATCTGTTGGTGGAAAAAGCGAATGTCCTCTCTGTCTGTACACCGGCTGATTGCCGCCGCATAAATTTTAATAAAAGCATTTAAATATTCTGCATCTTGTTTAACGTAATGAATGATCTGCTCCATTTCCAGCTTTCCTGCTGCAAGTCCTCTGACAAACGGATGCTGATAAATGGCTTCAAATAATAGTTCTGCTTCTTGCCTTAATTGCGTTGAAAATGTCATAAAAAAAGCCTCCTCTTCTTCAGTTGAATAAATGAAAAAGCCACCCCAAATGGAGCGGCCTTCTTATCGATTCAATCATGAATAAGACAAGGTCCAGCTCCACTTCCCTCCGCTAGTACAAACTAGATCAGGTTCAAAGGGTCCAAGATTTTCTCTTGTCTCAGTCATACATGACTCCCCTAGTGGACTTTTGTCATTTAATTATCTTTACTCTACACATGTGGCGATTTGATGTCAACCGCCTATCTTAATTCAATGTTTTGATTGTTGGTAGCTTCTCGATTCCTGCAGCATAGTAGAAATTCAGGACACTGAAGAAATCAATTGGCTTTCCTGTTTTTAAATCAACAGCCAATATATGATCACCGTAATTTGTCAGATCATCAATGTCTAAACGCCTTGGCGTTGTCTTCCCGAGTGTATCCACAAAGGTATCATGGTAGTATTGTCCGCTAGCAAACGAAGATTGATGGTACATAAACAATGTCTCCACATCTAAGTAAACGAGAATGGCCTCAGATGAGCTCGCATAAGGGGCTGAGTACGACACTGGTGCCGAAATGCTTTTCACTTTCACGCTTGAAATAGAATGGGTTCTCTGTTCATATTTTCCATCATAGGAGAAATAAAATACACGCTCCCATTGATAATCGGCCGTCTTTGATTGGTTGTTATACACTTTTGCACCGTTCGCAAAGACGTCTCCATTTTCATACTCAGCGACAAAGTATTGCAAGGTTGACGATAGGGATACAGCACCTGTGAAATTGGGTGGATTTTTCGCATTAACCTGCAACGTGTAGGAGTCTCCGAAGTCTCCTCCGCTGGTGATACCGAATGCGTAATCACCAGCCGGTAAATTGGTTAATCCAAGCAGGCTGCCTGCCGGCTGAATGAGATCCGTCGGATAGGCTTGATCTGCTTCAAAATCAACCACAAATAATTGGACGAAATAATCAGCATTTGGAGAAGTAATCCGGCTAATAAGCGCCTGAGGTGACGATGTGCTTAAAAACCATAAATCAACTGGATCTTCCTCGTTTAAAACAGACGATTGATTGATGGCTAGTCCATCAATCGAGCGAACAGCAGACGTACGCAACTTTCCATCGGCAGCGGCTTTTCGTTTAATACTCACCCCGTTTTTCTTATCTACTTTAAACGATTTTTTCACTTGCTTTTGTTGAATCGCCGTTCCTTTATCTTGCTTGACAAATGACTCTTGCACTTGCTGAATGGCTTTTTCTGTAAGCGGCGACATTTTTCCATTTGGTTTTGGTGTATCTTCCGCTTTTATGGCTGGTGAAAATAAGCCTGTTACCAATAAAATAGATAGTAAGGCAGCGGTGATTTTTACGTAAAATGCTCTCACAGGAACATCCCCTTTTCCCTTATTTGGGTTTTTTACCCTGTGATCATTTTACCATTTTTCAATACTTGTTTTGGTCTTTTTGGAAAATTTTTATAACAAAAAACCAGCCGCATGAGATGAGTCACGACTGGTTTTTAGTGATTTATGAAATGGTTTTGACAAATAAGCGTGCTGTTTCTGCACTTGATCCTGGATTTTGTCCCGTAATGATTTGTCCATCTACAACAGCAAATGGCTCAAATGCTTCGCCTTTTTCAAATGCTGCACCTTGCTCACGAAGCTTTGTTTCTAATAAAAATGGAACCTTAGATGTCAGCTGAACAGCGTCCTCTTCCTCGTTCGTGAAGCCAGTTATTTTCTTCCCCTCGATAAACGACTTTCCATCACGACCCTTCACATCAACAAAGGCAGAAACACCGTGGCAAACTGCTCCAACCGCGCCATTTTTGTCTGAAATCGCTAAGATCGCATCGGCTACCAGTTGATTAGACGCAAAGTCGATCATTGGGCCATGTCCTCCTGCAAAGAAGATCCCATCATAATCAGCTGGGTTCACATCTGTTAGTGCCTTTGTGTCTTGAAGTAATTCATACACATCTTGATATTGCGCTGGGACACCGTCGGGAATCGAATTTTTATCAATCGGTACTGTTCCGCCCCGTATAGAAACAATTTGTACGTCTAGTTCATTTTCTTTAAAAATATGAAATGGCTCGGCCAATTCTTCTAACCATAAGCCTGTTGGGTGTCCGTTCATTTCTGAGCTGCTTGTTGATACTAATAAAACTTTCTTACTCAACTTCATCATCCTTTCCATTCATCATGTGGCTATTTTATATTTTGTGCAATTAAATTTCAAGCAATCATACTTGGGTGCAACTATTTATGTTATACCCGATTTTCTAAAAAATATGGCATCACTTTCAATCTAATGATTCTGTCACATTCTATTGGCAGGGAATTTCATGTAAAATTGTTATGGAGTGATATATAATATGAGAAACGAATGACAGACCTCTTGTGCTAGAGAGACTTTTAAAGGAGTGGAAAAAGAGATGAAAACCTATTCGATTGTGATGATTATCATCACGCTCTGTATCATATTAGCCGTCTTTTTGATGAACCTAACTGGGGTCATGTACGGAAAAATCATTTTGGCTGTTGCTGTTGCACTGTGTCTCACATCCATTATTCGTTTGATAGGTCTTCGAAAAAGATAAAAGCCGCCCCGACTAGGGCGGCTTTCTTTCGAATTAAATAGCCAGCATGAGCGCAATTAATGCGAGCAAGGCTGGTAAACCTTGTTTAATTAAAATGGATTTATTAGAAGTCACACCGCCAAATATCGCTGCGATCAACACACAAAGAATGAAAAATAGCTGAATCATATATCCAACAGTATTTGATCCAAGAATGAGCCCCCAAATGAGTCCTGCAGCTAGAAAACCGTTATAAAGCCCTTGATTAGCAAACATCACTTTCACATTTGGATCCTTTTGTAAGTGTTCAGGCAGTCGGAAAGATCTTTTCGCCATGTTTGATTCCATAAAAAACATTTCTAGTAACATGATGACAATGTGTTCTAAAGCGACAATTCCTACTAAAATCATTGCTAAAATATTCAATTTAGTTAATTCCTTTCTGCAGACGATCATGAATCTGTATTTTGTCCGTGTATAAATCAAAGTCTTGGATGAGTTCTAACGCTTCAGTAAACCGACTTTGTGGAATATCTTTCATTTTTCTTACACCAAATTCCTTTTTAATAAAAGCCATGATGGTATTGATATGAAGCTTCCCGTGGCCATCATATTCTAAATGGCTGCAAAAAGTCTGCATTGTCCCTCGAATCACCCTTAATTGCTTGTCAGTGACACAACTCATTGGTAACGCTCATCCTTTCCTGTTTTTTAACAGCTAAAAAGAACTACGCATGAAAGAAAAACCTTCCAGTCTCTATTATATAATGATTTCATTCGGATATCAAAATAAAAAAGAACAGACATTCGATCAAAGAGCGATCTTGGGGTAAAAATTCTCGACTTCACATAGGAAAAAGCCGGATTCAGTGATAGAAACCGGCTTTTTGTTTAGTTACTTTTAGAAATTAATACCTTTCCAACAGAACGATCCTTACTTTGTCCGACGACTTTAAAGGATAGACCATATGTTGGTACATCACGTCCTGCATCTGGATTATCTGGATTCACATAGTTCTTTTTGTCACTAAATGTACGGGTCGGTCGAATATAGCGATCTTCTAAAGTTAAGCCTGTTGTCGCTGTATAATCAATATTCAACTTCGTACTTGGATTCAAAGAGAATGCTGCATCATGTACTTGGAAACCTGTTGTTGCGATAGTGCCGTCACTCCATTTCAACACTTGTTGATCCGCATCTACGACACCAAGGAAGCCGTTACCTGGATGTTTTCCAACCCAGTTATCACTATACGATTGATCAACATACCACACGACCAAACCGTTATTATAGCTCATCAGACTCGCTCCACGTTTGATATGCTTCAAGCCTTTATCGACTTCAGCATAAGAGCGCCATTCTAGTAAATAGTACTGCCCTGCAAATTGTTTTCCATTAGATTGAGAGAATCCATTGAAGGTGAACGTGGGCGTTCCCTCCGCATCATCTGACCACACTTCCGATCCATCAGCTGTTATCTTTAGATCATCTACAAATAAACCTGGCAGTGAATAGCCTGCATCAGTTGTATAGCGGAATTGCAGATCGATCTTCTTCCCTGCATAAGCCGACAGATCAAAGGATGCGTCTACCCAGCCGTCTGATGTTCCGTCGATGCCATTGCCTTCATTAGCCCCTTCTTCATTTCGATCATTCGTGATATTACCAGCAATGGTTGTCCACTTATCTGTCCCAGTTTCACGAACTTCTACATACGCATAATCAAAATCCTCTTCGATATCGTACCATGCTTTAAAAGTAAGCTCTGCTTTGCTTCCCTTCGACAAATCAATCCCTGTTGTCGTCATGGTTGCGTTCAAATTGTCACCTGTTCCGCTAAAGTATGCGTATTTCCCTTGGGCAGGCTGCGTAACGACAATCTCTTTATCTGGTAAATCGACCCGAACCGCATCATAATTGGTTCCTTTTGTGGCTGCTTCATCGATTAATACTGTTTTACTTTTCTTTAAAGTTGTACCATCAATGGTTTTTCCAGAAAGCCAGTTGCCGCCATGCAGATTTTGAAGCATTTCTTTCGCATATGGACTAAAGCCTGTTGGTTCCGTACCAGGTATTCTACCTGCCCAGCTCCCGCTTGACATGATAGACCAATAAGAAACGGGCTCTCCTCTGCCTGTGTATTGTGTATCGTACTCATCAGGAAGACCAAGATCATGTCCAAATTCATGTGTGAAAACGCCCGCTGCGCCATCTTCAGGCTCAATGGTATAATCTAGAGCGCCTAACTTTCCACCTTGACCCACTTCAGATTCAGTGTTTGGAATCTCAAATACATCACCAAGTGACCAGCGGTGCGACCAAATAGCATCAGAGCCAAGCTGTCCGCCGCCTGCTTCTTCACCTATGCCAGCGTGAACGACCATGAGATGGTCAATAATGCCGTCCGGCTCATGATAAACACCGTCCTCATCAATATCATAACGATCCCATTGATCATATTCACCAAGGTCAATATTTGGGTCTTTTGCCGCTTCTTCTAATGCTTCTTGCACCAATTCACGCGGTCTGACATCACTGCCTTCTTCGTCAGGTCCGTTCCCACCATAATAAGCAGCATCATGCTTAGCCGTATACCATCCAGCAACTGTTCCACTAATGGTATAGCTACCACCAGACTGATTTTCATAATATTGCTTCATGGATACTTTGCGTTTACCATCTGGACCGATGTAGCCATTTTCTCCGAAAATCATATCTTGATAGTGCTGCTGATCGTACTTATCATAGTACATATCAGTCTCTTCTTTTTTAATACTATTATGCTTATAATCTTTAAAATCTATTAATAAAACCAATACTTTATCATTGCGAACTTCACCTTTATACTTTTCCTTTTTAACCGGTTTCACTTCATTTTCTACTTGTCCTTGATGCTTCTTTAATTTTTTCTTTTTGGCTAGTTTGTTATGTACTTTTTGTTTGTATTCTTTCAGGAATTCAGGTTCTTCTGTTAAGGTGCTTGCGCTTTGTTTCATCGCCGCTTCTTCTTTTTTCTTGAGATATTTCTTTAATGCTTTTTGGGATTCTGCTTCATTGGCATTCTTTTTGATTTTCCCTTGCTTTTTCAAGGCTTTGATGAGACGGTCTTCATTCACAACACTTGCGTCAAATGGAATACCTGAATAATGACCGCCATCTGAGGATGTTGACTTTTCCGAGGTGTGGGCAGATAGAGGGGTGCTGAAAGCTGTCAATGTGCCTAAACTGAGGACAGCCGTTAGTGCTATGCTCGTCCATTTTCTTTTTTTCATATTATTTCCTCCCTAATTTGGTAATAAATAATATCTTATTCTAGCATATTCCAATATACTTAAGCCGAAAAACATTTTGTTTTCAGAAACTTTGTGGAAAATGCACAATACGGGAGTGAAATAGATATCGAAAATAAACGAACCCTAGGCAATAAACGCCTAGGGTGTTTGTTGTTTTTCTATGAAAGCTGCTCTCCTTGAAATGCTACAACATCAAGCGGAGCTGCTAAAAATTCTTTTGCCTTTGCTACGAAAGCTTGGAAATGTGCACTGGCATTATGACTCTGAACCGCTGTTTCATCTTTCCACACTTCTACCATTAGAAAGGCATTTTCCTTTTCAGTATCCTTGAACAGCTTGTAGGATATATTGCCTTCTTCTGCCTGTGAAGCTTTCATTAACCCATTGATCTCTTCTAGAAATACGTTTTCCTTTTCTGGATGAATGGTCATCCCTGCATGAATAATGATCATGTGATCGTCTCCCTTTTTCAAAAATTATTTCCACTCCGCTATACGATCGATCGGTAAGCGGTAAGATGCATAACCTTCGTCAGCCGCTTTCCCAATGGATAGAAGCATGACTGGTACATAGCGTTCTTTATCCCAGCCAAACGTTTCAGCGATGACCTCTTTGTCATATCCGCCAATTGGGTTTGTATCATAGCCATGAGCACGAGCAACAAGCATGAGCTGCATAGACACAAGTCCACCGTCAATTAAGATCGTTTCACGATTCACTTGCTCTGGAAGAGCGTCAAAATGTGCAGTTAATGCAGCAATTTGTCTTTCTTTTACTTCCTGCGGCATGTAGCCATTTTCTACTGCTTTTGAATAAATTTCTTCTAAGTATTCATTGTTTTTCATATCTGCGAACACTGCGATGACAGCTGATGATGTTGCCACTTGTGTTTGGTTGAATTTTGCGAGTGGTGCAAGCTTTTCTTTTCCTTCTGGGCTGTCAATGACCATGAAGCGCCAAGGCTGTGCATTCACTGATGATGGTGCTGTAGTTGCCTCTTCTAAAATCTCTGTCATTTCTTCTTTGCTAATTTTCACAGATGGATCATAGTTACGAATCGAGCGGCGCCCTTTCATAATGTCCATAAAATCGTTTGTTTTTAATGTTGTAGCCATGTGTAACACTCCTTCAGGTTGTTTGAATCTTTTCGATGTTTTGTTGTATACGGATGAGCACATCAGTGAGAAGCTTTCGTTCTTCATCACTTACGTTTTCAAGCATTTCTGAGATAAATCGTTCTTTTTCTTTTTTAGAAGCTTCGATTCTTGTTCTGCCTTCATCTGTGAGACGAACAAGTGTGACTCGATTATCTTCTGGCTTTCTTCTGCGCGTGACCATTCCTTTTGTTTCTAACTGCTTTAAGTGACGCGTCACAGCCGCACTATCAATATTCACTTTTTTCTGCAAATCTGATTGGCTGATTTCGTCGGCCTTGAATAACAGTGATAGCAATTCCAGTCTTGATTGGCTGATGCCCGTGCATGCTTCGAACTTCACACCCATCATACGGCTCACGCACTGCAAACGATATAATACCTCTGCTTCTTCAGAGCAAAATGCAGTCAATGCCATCCCCTCTTTTCTATTCAGATCAATTATTTGATATATCAATCATTGACTCGTCAACTAATATACACCCATTGTTTCATGATTGCAAGAGGTTTGTTTCATAAGGTAACTCAACTCTACCAAAATAAATAAAAAGGATAGTATTAAATTTCACTCAAAAAATATTGACTTAATTACTATAAAATGTAATTATTTCAAAAGTAAGTAAAAATTTAATAAAGGATGATAATTTTGAAAAAGAATTTTCTTAAGTTTTTAACAGTTATTATGATTTGTTTCATTATGATTACGCCAATAGTAGCTCAAGCAGCCACTAAAGATTTCAAATTTGATATGACCCACCAATTATATATTGGTAAATACAAGTCAACTAAAAATTCTGTAACCGGAAAGATAAACATGACAAGTTGGGGCGGAGATACCTATTTCACCATTCATGTATATGAACAGAATTGGTGGAGTAATGAGTTAGTTACTCGTCTAGGATTTGAAAAATCTAGTAAAGGTTCTCTAAGTTACTGATAATCTTAGATTCAAGGAGAGTCTCATATGTTAAATCCTTCTCTACCCTATTTCATTATATGCGGTACTAGTTTAGTGATCTTCATATATAAATTAATGCGCGGTACTACAAGTAAAATCTTATTTCTATACTATGTATTATTTTCTTTATATATTGCTAGTCTTGTTTCACTAACTTTTTTCCCATTTCCTTATCAAAAGAAGTTAATAGAACTCATGATAGAAGACAATTTAGGTACTATTCATAATTTAATACCTTTTAAAACAATCATTGTCACACTTGAATTAGGCCTGACATCATTTATAAAACAAATCATTGGAAACGTTATTCTATTCATACCACTTGGATTTATTCTGCCTATTCTTTTCTCATTTTATCAATTACGAAAGGTTACTTATATAGGTTTCCTAGTGAGCCTGAGTATTGAATTGATACAATTTGTTTTAGATTTGATTGTAGGCTACAATTATAGAAGTTTTGATGTTGATGACATCATAACAAATACTTTAGGTACTTTAATTGGAGTCATAATTTATAAGTATTCAAAGAATTTATTAGATAAGTACAACTTAACACTACGTTAATATTTTTAGTAAAAAAGGACAAAAGCGACGAATCACTTTTGTCCTTTTTCTTTATTCAGTAATAACCGTATGAATCAAAGTCGGTGCATCGGCATGGTCAGCAATGCGGATGTTGTCATAAATTTTCTCGATCACATTCGCCACATCTTCACGATTTGCATGCAGCGTCACGAGAGATTCGCCTTTTTCTACACGATCGCCTACTTTTTTGTTCAGCATGATGCCGACAGATAGATCAATATCGTCTTCTTTTGTTGCACGTCCCGCTCCAAGAATCATCGCTGCGACACCAATTTCGTCTGCGACGATTTCAGCAACCACACCTGATTCTTTTGCAGGTACTTCGATTTGGTAAGGTGCTTGCGGCAGTTTTTCAGGCTGATCCACAATGGAGCTGTCTCCACCTTGGTTTTCTAAGAATTCTTTGAATTTCTCTAGTGCTTTGCCGTTTTTCATCACTTCAATCAGCTTTTCTCTTGCTTCATCAAGTGTGCTTGCTTTTTTCGCAAGAACGACCATCTGACTTCCTAATGTGAGCACAAGTTCATTTAGATCTTCAGGACCTTCACCACGCAGTGTGTCGATGGCTTCTTTCACTTCTAAAGCATTTCCAATCGCTAAGCCAAGCGGCTGAGACATATCAGAGATAACAGCCATTGTTTGTCTGCCAACATTGTTCCCGATGCGAACCATTGCTTTTGCGAGCTTTTCAGAGTCTTCAGGTGTTTTCATGAAAGCACCTGCACCTGTTTTCACATCTAATACAATGGCATCTGCACCAGCAGCGATTTTCTTACTCATAATAGAGCTTGCGATCAGCGGGATGGAGTTAACAGTTCCTGTCACATCACGAAGAGCATATAGCTTTTTATCCGCAGGTGTCAGGTTGCCTGATTGTCCAATAACCGCAACTTTATGGCGGTTCACCAGCTCGATGAACTCGTCTTTTGATATTTCAACGTGGAAGTCTTTGACCGCCTCAAGCTTATCCACTGTTCCACCTGTATGCCCAAGGCCGCGTCCAGACATTTTCGCAACAGGTACATCAAGTGCTGCAACAAGAGGAGCGAGTACAAGCGTTGTTGTATCGCCTACACCGCCTGTTGAATGCTTGTCTACTTTAATGCCGTCGATAGCAGACAAGTCAATTGTGTCCCCTGAGTTTGCCATAGCGAGTGTTAAATCTGCACGTTCTTGATCCGTCATATCTTGGAAGAAAATCGCCATCGCCAAAGCACTTGCTTGGTAGTCAGGAATTGTTCCGTCCGTATATCCTTTGACAAAGAAAGAAATTTCCTCTGAAGATAATTCTTTTCCGTCACGTTTTTTCGCAATGATATCTACCATTCTCATTGTTTTCACCATTCCTTTTTTAAATTAGTAAATCAAACCGACAACGACTGCTGTTAAGAAGCTGACGAGTGTTGCACCGAATAACAGCTTTAATCCAAAGCGTGCGACAACGTTTCCTTGTTTTTCGTTTAAGCCTTTGACTGCTCCAGCAATGATGCCGATAGACGAGAAGTTGGCAAATGACACAAGGAATACAGAAATGATTGCTTCTGTACGAGCAGTGAAATGGAGACCGTCCCCAGAAAGAGCCAGCATCGCCACAAATTCATTAGACACCATTTTCGTCGCCATAATACTTCCTGCTTGTACCGCTTCGCTCCAAGGTACACCGACAAGGAAAGCAAATGGTGCAAACACATATCCAAGTATATCTTGGAAAGAGATGCCAATCGTTGCTGTGAAAATACCATTAATCATCGCAATTAATGCAACGAATCCAATCAACATCGCAGCAACAACAATGGCTACTTTGAAACCATCCATAATATATTCGCCAAGCATTTCGAAGAAGGATTGCCTTTCTTCTTCTACAACTTCGAGCATATCTTCGTCCTTAGACACTTCATATGGATTGATGATAGACGCAATAATAAATCCACCAAATAGGTTCAGCACAAGTGCTGTGACAACGTACTCTGGTTTAATCATTTGCATGTACGCACCGACAATAGACATTGATACAGTCGACATCGCAGATGCACACAATGTATAAAGACGCTGTTGAGGTAATAATCCGAGCTGTTTCTTAATGGAAATGAAAACTTCTGATTGACCTAAAATCGCTGACGCTACGGCGTTGTAAGATTCTAGTTTCCCCATTCCATTGACTTTACTAAGCAAATATCCAATTCCGCGTACGATAAGCGGAAGGATACGCCAATGCTGCAGAATACCAATCAATGCAGAAATAAAGACGATCGGCAGCAAGACATTGATGAAGAAAGTTGATGCATTATCATTCATTAATCCGCCAAATACGAAGTTGATCCCTTCACCGGCATAGCCTAGAAGCATTTGGAACCCTTTTGCAAAGCCTCCAACTAGGAAGTTTCCAACACCTGTATTGAGCAGAATATAACCTAAAATAAATTGCAGTACAATCATGACAATGACTGGACGGAATTTCACTCGCTTTTTCCCGTTACTTGCCAGCCATGCAATGGCGAGAATCACCAGCAAACCGAAGATACCAATGACGTATTTCATGTTTTTCCTCCTTGAATGAATTCGTTTACATTAATGCGCTTGTATGATGCAAACCCTATTTCGCAAACAAAGCGCGGAAGAAATTACCATAAATGAGATTCTTCCGCATATGACTTTTTCATCATTTAATGAGTCATGAATGTTATCCTACCATAGGATCGTATGAATTAATAGTCTTTCGAAGGAGCTGATTGATCCCCTTTAATAATGGAAACGCCTGCACTGGCACCAATGCGGGTAGCGCCTGCAGCTGTCATCGCTTCAACGTCTTCTTTTGTTCTCACACCGCCTGATGCTTTGACACCGATGTCAGGTCCTACTGTTTTACGCATTAATGCGATGTCCTCAGCTGTTGCACCGCCTGTACTAAAACCAGTTGATGTTTTCACAAAGTCAGCGCCAGCTTTTACTGAAAGCTCACATGCACGTACTTTTTCTTCATCTGTCAGTAAACATGTTTCAATAATGACTTTCACAAGCGCCTTGCCTTTTGCAGCTTCTACAACGGCACGAATATCTTGTTCAACGACATCATTGTCGCCATCTTTTAATGCGGCAATGTTGATGACCATGTCCACTTCTGTTGCACCGTTTTCAATCGCATCCTTTGTTTCGAATGCTTTGACCGCCGTTGTGCTTGCGCCTAACGGGAAACCAATGACTGTACACACATCAACGCCTGTTCCTGCCAGCTCTTTTGCTGCAAGAGACACCCATGTTGGATTGACACAAACGGAGGCAAACTGATAGGTCTTGGCTTCTTCAATTAACTGCATGATCGCAGCTTTAGATGTATCTGGTTTTAGTGCTGTATGATCAATGAGCTTTGCTATCGTCATGCTTCACACTTCCTTTTAATTATGATACTTTCATCTTAAATCACCATTGAACAATTGTAAACATAGTTATGAAATTTTGTTCAACTATTTTGTGACATTTAAAAGAGCCCTTGCTGTGTGCTGGTCAATAATTAATACGTTCGCATATTTTCCTCTAAGCGCCCCATGGATGGAGGCAACCTTTCGATGTCCGCCAGCGACAAGAATGGAGCGTTCTTTTGTTCTTAAATCATCAAGCTCCACGCCGATTGTTCGATTGTTAATGGCTTCACTGCAAATGCGTCCTTCTTGATCATAAAAACGAGAACAAATATCTCCCACGCTGGATGCCTTGAGCAGTGCCTTTTCTTCTTCACGGAAATAACCGAGCCTAAACAAAAGTGCCTCATCTCTTACCGTCCCCACAGTAAACACAGCGATATTCGCCTGTCTGCCCATTTCAATGATGCGCTGAATATGTCTATCCTGTTCGACCATCTCTTTGACGGTTGCACTATCAAACACAACAGGCAGCGGTAAATAGCGTGGGGCTGTTTGAAAAGCCTCAGCAAACAGCTGGATTGTTTCCGCAGAATATGTATTCACATGTGAGTGGCTGATCCCGCCTTTTAGCTGGACCACCTCTACACCCTTTACTTGTTTAGGTTGCATCTTTTGTGCAATTTGATACATCGTGGTTCCCCAGCTCACCCCAACGATATCGCCGTCTTTTACCTTGTCTTGCAGGTAATCAGCACCAAACCGGCTCAAGTAATCGGTGATGGTTGGATAGTCGTCCTTTGGCGAAAATACCACATGGGCCTCAAGCAGATCATATTTTTCTTTCAGCAAAGAGGACAACTCATTTAAATCCTCAAACGGGTCCATCACCGAAATTTGGACGTACCCTTTTTCCTTCGCATATTGAAGCAGCCGAGACACAGTTGGTCGCGACAGGTCAAGCTGTTTGGCGATTTCCTGCTGACTGTAATCAGATAAGTAATAGAGCCTTGCTGCTTCAATACTTAATTGCTGTTTCTCCCGATCCATTCGTACGCCTCCTTTTTTCTTCTATCATAACAAATTGTTCATCTCATCATGCACAAATGTTCATTTAAAGAAAATGGTATAGGCTGCGTGAAAGGTCTCATTCTTCTCTAAAGTTTGAATGCCGAATTTCTCCTTATACTGCCCATTCGTCCCTTCCATATCAGCGATCCCATACCAAGGCTCAATACAAACAAAAGGTGCCATCGTTCCCTTTTCTTGATCATATGGAGACCAAATACCAACGAACGGAAAGCCACTGAGATCGACCTCAACCCCGTGACCCGCCTGTGAAGTCAATGATACTCGATTGATATGGCTAAAGATCATCGCATCGTTCTGAAAAAGCTCTGGGCGAAGCTGAATCGGCTCAAGTTGAACACCTTTTTTCTTCTCTCTTACAAGTGAATCCTGAAGTTCATATTGGACTGGATCATGTTCGGTAGAAGGTGTCAATGTGAGTGAATAATCCGCAGGCTTCTCCCCTTCAACAAGCGGGACATGAAATGCCGGATGCCCGCCAATAGAGAAATACATCGTGTCATCACCGTCGTGAACAATTTCCCAGGAAATCGTCAGACCATTTTCCGACAGCTCATAACGAATACGTGCTGTAAATTCATACGGATATTGTGCAGTGTGGCGGCCATTTGATTGATATTGAAAAACCACATCATCTTTTGCTTCTTTCAATAGATCGAAATCAACATCACGCAAAAATCCATGCTGAGAGAGTTCATATGTTTGGTCTCCTATCTTATATTGATCATCCTTCAACCGTCCGACAATCGGAAATAAGACGGGCGACACCCTGCCCCAATAAGCAGGATCACCAGACCACATATAGTGACGTCCGCTTTCTTTATGAAGCACCGCTCTCACCTCGGCGCCTCGCTCATTGATTTGGACCAATAACAGATCATTTTCAATCGTTCTCATTCAACACATCCCCTTTCCTTCTTCTTTTATTATGACAGGGATTTTCGGTTTGAGTATAAAAGAGTTCGTTACAACGAAAAAAGCTTCTCCGTTAACAGGAGAAGCCTCAGATTGTTGACAAAGAATGCGAGGGTTTGTCTACAAGCTGAGACTAGCAGGGTCGCTAGTCTTCTTTTTGTCATGTCAACACGCTTGCTCTCATCGCTAACGCCCACTCTTCTTGCGTTTTTTGATCCACCAAAGCGAAGACGCCATTCGAATACGCTAGTGAAAATAATTCTTCCATATGAAAGACGCCTGCTTGAAATCGTCTGTTCAATAAGTGCAGAGCTGCGGCACAGGCAACCTGAGCCGTTGCTTGAGACTCATCATGCCCCTCGATTCCAATCGCTGCATGCTGCCTCCCATCCTTCCCTGTCACATCCACTTTGACCGCATATTGATCTGTTCCCATTTGAGAGGATTGAATCAATGAAATGACTCGATCCTTCATCTTCGTTGAGGTGAGAAATGACGTCATTCCAAGGGTTCTTGTCAATGCCAGTGCACGCGTTGCCACGCGGGAATCAAAACAAAGTCTTGTCGTTACAGAAGGCACTTGGAGTGTGAAAGGCAATGTCTGTTGATCAGAAAAAGGGAATCGGTAAGCATACCGCTTTCCAAGCCTACCACCAAAGTCTATTGGCTTACCTCCAGTAAAGCTTTTGACTCTCTTTTGCTGATGATTCTCCGTCAACTCATAATCCGTATGCACATGATCAATTGTCCATTCAATGGCGGCTTTTCCATGCTGATCGCCAATCCCAAGCATGATGCTAATATCGATTTGCTCTACGGATGTCAGCTCAGATACCGCCTTTGCTGCAAGTAAATTTGTTAGGCCAGGCGCAAGCCCTACACTGAGCAAAGCCGTTGCGTTCATGTGCTGGTGATCCAGCTTTGCCACCTGCTCAATATACGCGCCCTTTGCCGAAATATCGAGATAATCAACACCTGATCGCAAACATGCTTCAGCAAATGACGTGTCTTCTTGATCAAGGCACATGATCACGAGTTTCGTTTCATCCATCCAGTCCGTATTTAAAGGGTGTTTGACATCTATTTGAAAGGGACGTACACGCCCCTTTGTTAGACGTGAAAATTGGTCAGCCTTCTCATAGCTCCTGCCTGCCGCAAAGACTTGACCAGGATACTGTTCACTTAATTGAAGACATATTTGCTGTCCAACATGTCCATAGCCGCCTATCACCATAATCTTTGACTTCATCTCTCATCCGCCTTTCTACGGCCTCGCTTGCAGACAAGCCCTTTGATCATCCCCGCTTGAAAATAAGGTCTGATGTCTTGAAATCCTGCTTCGGTTAATTGTCCTGTCATCTCTTCTTCAGACACGGGATGTGTTGTTACACCCAGCCTTTCTTGAAAGGACGTAAACACGTCTTTTCCCAAACCTTGACGTTTCATGAATAGAGAAAGCATATGAAGCTCCTGCCGAAATGCAGGCGATTCCGGGTCTCCTTGAATAAACGCCATCATGAGCGGTGCACCTGGCTCAAGCCGGCGGGCGATCTCCTTTAAAAAGGTCATCTGATCTTTTACAAAATGAATGACAAGCAAACTCACCGCTACATCGTACAACTTTTCAACCGGCACATTGTCTAAGGCAATCTCATACCAAGTGACGCGGCCCTGCATATGAAGCTGTGCCACTCTGCGCTTGGCCATATCAAGCATAGCCTGAGATGGATCAACCCCTGTGAGATGCCAGTCTTTATTTCTTTGAAGCATGTTGATGATCTCTTCGCCCCCACCTGCTCCGACTGTCAAAATGCGAGATGCCGCCCCCATTAATTCGATTTCTACTCTATCCACTGTCAGCTCATGCAAAAGATGATAGCCCGGTACTTTATGCGCAATTGTTGCTGCATAAGATTCAGCAACAGGATCATGCCAATGTTGATTTACACTCATATGTCTTCTCCTCCAGTTTTCGCTTTGCTTCGTTTCCTTTACACTAACGGTATGTTATCTTCATTGTAAGAAGATAGATGAGAAAAAACGATCCCTAAAAGTGGGGATATTGAGGAGGAGATCAAATGACCAATCCAGCCCTTCATTTTCAGCAGCTGAGAAAAAACATTCGAGACGAACTTGCCGATATCTGTGATTTTGATGCTGCCTGTATCACAACCATTGATCCAGCGACCCTCCTCTCGACGGGTTCTTTCACAGATGAACCGATTGAATCCATACATAACCAGCTGTTTCAAAATGAATTTTTAAAAAAGGATGTGCACCAGCATGAGGATCTGGCTAAAGGTCCTGTACACACTGCGAGTCTCGTCCAAAGCGGAGAATATCTCAATAGCGGTCGATACCAGCACATTTTGTTACCTAACGGATGGGCAGATGAATTGCGGGTGGCCCTTGTGATCCAAGGTGAATGCTGGGGAATCGCAAGCCTTTATCGGAAAAAGGGAAAGGAACCTTTTCATGAACAAGACATACAAGCGGTTAGCCGCCAATCACCAGCACTTGCAGCCAATCTGAGGGATGAGCTTTTCAAAAAAAGAGAAACGGAAGCAGATGAAACGGAGGAACATCAAGGCTTCCTCATTCTTTCACACGATTACCATCTTCTTTATGGAAACGAAGCTGGACTTCATTGGCTTCACACCTTCCAAACCTTTGAACAAATTCACGACGATGCCGTCATGCCCCGTCCGTTCAGAGCATTAGGCGCTAAGCTTTTATATGGTGGCGGTGACCAAACAGCGGTCAGCATATCCAGAATGCCGACAGGACTTTTTCTCTCTCTTCAGGCCTTTCGATTAACGCAGGCAACAGAGCAAGAAGAAGCAGTTATGATTCATATTAAACGAGCGCAAACAAGTGACATTCTTCCTTACGCAGCGAAAACATATCGCCTGACAGAAAGAGAAATGAACGTCCTTGACTGCTTAATAAAAGGGCAATCCACGAAGGAAATTGCCAGTACGTTATTTATCTCGCCCCATACTGTGCATGATCATGTAAAGGCGATGCTGCAAAAAACGAATTTGAGCAGCAGACGTATGCTCGTTTACTTTTTCTCACACATTTAAAAAAGCGGCTACCTCATTGGTAGACCGCTCTTTCTTTATTTTCCGATGACTCGCTCATGCAGAATATGTGCTACTCCAGCTTCATTATTGGATTTTGTCACAACATCCGCAACTGCTTTGACATCATCAATGGCATTTCCCATGGCAACGCCACAGCCTGCAAACTCAAGCATCGACACGTCGTTCCCATTGTCACCAATCGCCATCACTTCTTCACGAGAAATCCCCAGTTCATGAGCTAAAAGCTTCACAGCATTCCCTTTGCTCACATCAGGATGAAGGATTTCTAGGAAGAAATCTGTACTTTTCACCATCATATATTTATCCTTCACTTCAGACGGGATAGCTTGTATCGTCTTTTCCAAACGTTCCGGCTGATCAATATACATCATCTTCGGAAGCCTCATTGATGGCTCTGCCTCTTCAACAGGTAAATACTTAAGCGGCAATTTCGTTAAGTACGATTCAAGCACCGTGTATTCACTAATATCACGATTCGGTGTGTACAAATGAGCTGAATCGAAATAATGCATAGGTGTATCGAGCTGACGGCTCAGTTCATATAAAGAAGTCAAATCATCATAGGATAAAGTTAATTCTGACACCACTTCATTTGTATGGCTGTTTTGTACAAGCGCTCCATTGTAAGCAATCACATAATCTCCCTCTTGATCGAGCTGAAGCTCTTTTAAGTAGCGGTTCACCCCACCAATCGGCCGGCCTGTACATAAAACAATTTTCACGCCTGCTGCCTTTGCCTGTTGAATAGCTTCAAACACTTCATCCGGCACCATATGCTGATCATTTAATAACGTACCATCCATATCAATTGCGACTAATTTATACATTTACTGCTCCCCTTTTCTCAGCAAAACGTGCTGTCACTATTTAAGCGATCATTTCTATGATCACATGATGTTCCATCATACTATTTACCTATTTTAGCCTATCGTTTTTTTCTCAAGCTGTCTACTTGTTCATATCTGTAACAAAACATCACTTTCTCCTCATCTATTATAACGTATTCTATGAAATCTGCTGTGAATAGATCTGCTCTCTTTAACTGAATTGAAAAGAACAAATGTTCATCGGAGAATATTTTGAAACTAGCAAATCTAATTGTATGATGGATAGCAAAGAAAGGAGGTGAAGGTAATGATGACATTTACAAGAGGAAAATTGTCAAAAATGTCTGGTGTGCATATTGAAACCATTCGTTTTTATGAAAATGAGGGTGTGCTCCCTGAGCCTAAGAGAGCTCGTAACGGCTATCGTTTATATGATAAAAAATATGTACTGATGCTATCATTTATCACTGAAGCGAGAAAGCTAGATTTCTCACTTAAAGAAATTCGTGAAATTATCACGTTACTATTCGAGAAACAGTCCAAAACCGAAGCTGAACAGCTGCTCGAACAAAAAATAGAAGATATTCAAAACTCCATTCAAGAGTTAAAAAAGAGGAAAGCAGCCATTCAATTGTTAACAAAACAAACATTAGCCAACATCAGCTAATTGGAAGGGCTGCCAAAGTTGTGCCGGTATTCTTGACCGGCACCCCTCTGCCCCCAGTTGCCAATGCACGTTCTATGAAAACATCAGGTATACTAGAGACAGCTTTACTTGACATCAAACGTTTGGAAGGGGTTTTGAGTAGAATGAGAATTGCAACCATAGGGACAGGTGTGATTGTAGAAGGCTTTCTGCAAGCAATTGAACAGCTCGAAGGCGCTTCTTGCCACGCTGTCTATTCAAGAAAGGAAGCAACGGCAAAGAAACTCGCAGATCAATTTGGGGTGCAAACGACTTATACAGATTTAACCGCTATGTTAGAGGACCCACACATCGAAGCGGTGTATATCGCATCACCGAATCGTTTACATAGCGAGCATGCCGAAGCTGCATTGAAGCACGGAAAACATGTGATTTGCGAAAAGCCTTTTACCTCTACTGTGAAAGAGCTAGAAGCCTTAATCGCTCTCGCAAAGGAAAAGCAGCTCCTCTTATTTGAAGCGATTACGACCGTTCATATGCCCAACTATCATTTAATCAAAAAGCACCTTCATCAATTAGGCAGAATCAAACTGGTTCAATGCAACTATAGTCAATATTCAAGTAAATATAATCAGCTGCTAGCCGGCGAAACACCGAATGTCTTTAACCCAGAATTTTCAGGCGGCGCTCTCATGGATATTAACATCTACAATGTCCATTTCATCATGAATCTCTTTGGACCACCGGAGCAGATTCGCTATCAGGCGAACCGTCATCCAAACGGTATCGATACATCTGGTGTTTTGACCTTCACTTACAATGATTTCATTGCGACAAGTGTCGGCAGTAAGGATACAAGCAGCATGAACTTCGCATTGATTCAAGGAGAAAAAGGATTCATGCATGTGAAAAATGGGGCAAATGGATGTGAGGAAGTGCTGTTGCATATGGATGGCCAAGTGATCTCACTGAATGCACAAACGAATGCAAACCGACTGTTTTATGAAGCAGAAGCGTTCCAGCACATCATTGAAACAGAAAATCACAAGCAGTGTTATGCATGGCTTGAAGAAAGTCTTTCTGTCATGAAAGTTCTTGAAGCCGCAAGAAAAGACGCCGGCATTGTGTTCCCAGCAGACCATGCTTAAGCAAAAAACCGCCTTCTGATAAAAAAAGGCGGTTTTTACATTATATACTCTTTGAATACGCCACAAGACGTTGAGACATATGATTCACTTCATCAACTGAAGCGTTCACTTGCTCGGTTAAAGCAGCCTGTGTTTGTGTAAGAGCTGTCATATTCGAGATATTTTCAAGGATTTGATCAATCTGTGTTTTCATTTCAGTTAAACTAGATTCGATATTTTCCGTGGCATTGGCACTATGGAGCGCCAGTTTGCGTACTTCATCTGCAACGACGGAGAATTCGCGTCCCTGCTCACCAGCTCTAGCTGCTTCGATGGCGGCATTCAAACCAAGCAAATTCGTTTGGTTTGCCACTTCTTTGATCAAGTCTGAAATGTTCTTCGTCTCATCTGCACTGTTTTTCGCAAGATTTGCGGCAGACGTTGACTGCTCTTGAGCGACAGCAAGCTCCTGCGCTTGGTTTGTCACAGAGCTGATGCCCGAAACCATCTCACTAATAGAGCTTGAAAGTTGCTCTACTTGGGAAGCCATTTCATTGGCTGTTTTCTCTTTATTTTTTTCTAGCGTGATGTCACGAATGGTGCCTGCTACACGAAGAGGTACACCTTTTTCATCACGAATGGTTTCACCGCCTGCATGATACCAGCGGTACTCGTCATCTTTACGCTGTAATCTGTAATCAGTGTCAAATGGTGTGCGGCCAGAGTGGTCATTTAAATGCTCCGCAAAGGCTTGAAGAGCCCTTTCTTTATCTTCAGGATGCAAACGATCGCTCTAGCTGCTCAAAATGTTTGAGAAGTCATTTTCATCCGTAAAGCCAAGTGTTTTTCTGAACTGTGGAGACCACCAGAATTCATTGTCTGGATTCACAGGGTCGCCCGCCTCTACCACCATGTCCCAAGGCGCTTCCACAAGCGCAAGGTTGATCAAATCAAACCTTGTCACGAATGCTTGCAGCTCTTCTTCTTTCAATTTCTGATCATGAATATCAAAAAGAGCCCCTGCCACACGAAGAGGTACACCATGACGATCTCGAATGGTCGTGCCAGTTGCCTTGAACCAGCGATAATCCCCGTTTTTCAATTTCAAACGATACTCAATATCATACGGTGTACGGCCAGAATGATCCAATAAGTGCGTAGAGAATGCATTCAAGGTGTCTTCGTACTCATCTGGATGAATTCGAGATGCCCAGCTGTCTAGGACATTCAGAAAATCGTTTTCATTTTGAAAGCCAAGCATTCTGCGGAAATCATCCGTCCATGTGAATTCATTTTTCGGATTCACAGGATCACCTGCTACAACCGTCATATCCCATAAGCCTACTTTAATGGCTTTTGTCACTAAATTCATGCGCATCTGAATATCTTCATACGCTTCTTGCATCTTTTGCAAAGCTTCATTTATTTGAACCACTGCTTCTATTGTTTGACTAGAAGAAAATGCAGCAGTATCTATTCTTGCTGAAAAATCTCCCTTATTCGTTCTACTAATTGACTGCTTTCTCTTAGAAGGGTCCCCGACGATGAAACACTTGCTTTTCTCATAAACATCTTCCATAACTCCTTTTAATCTTTATTTATTGAAATATTTTATATTTATAAATCATTCTTTTTTAGGACTTTAGCATCACAAACGATATATCGACAACAACAGACAATTGTTTATGTCATCCATAAGGCAAATCTTCTTTTTTTTCGTAACGTTCAATAAATGATTTTTATTTTTGGAGATAGGGCGCAATATATGGATAAAAATAGGTTTTTTGATAAAATCAACCGGCTGTTCTGTCTGAAAAATCTCTTTTTTTATATTGACACTGACGTCTCGAAAAAAGAAAATGGAACATAAGCATTTTAAAAAAGGAGAACGTCATGAGCGCGAGTCAGGAACAACATGAATTAAAAAAGCTTTTATCGCCGCGTCACATTCGCATGATTGCAATGGGCGGTGTCATTGGTACAGGAATCTTTAAAGGAAGCGCCGATACCATCGGCTTAGCAGGTCCTGGGGTGATCTTTTCCTATGTATTTGCTGGATTGCTTCTTCTCATTGTCATGGCAGCTTTAGCTGAAATGGCGATCGTCTATCCGGGAAATAACCTTCGCGACCTCGTACAAATTGCGCTTGGTCAACGTTTTTCATTCGTTGTCGGATGGGTGTACTGTTTTATGTGGCTCACTGTATGTGTCATTGAAATCATTGCAGCGGGCAGTTTACTTCAATATTGGATGCCGAATGTCCCTTTGTGGTCCCTATGTTTACTTTGCTCACTCTTAGTGATCGGGATTAACTTAAATAATGTAAAATACTTCGGTGAAATTGAGTTTTGGTTTGCTGGAATGAAGATTTTTGTTATTATTGTCTTTATTTTTCTTGGTGCAGCACTATTATTTGGGGTTATTCCAAACGAACAAAGCACACCTGTCCTCACCAATTATCAAAACTTCGTCCCGAACGGATGGGGCGCTGTCTTCGCCTCATTATTAGTGGTTATTTTCTCTTATGGGGGCTCTGAATTGATCGGGCTGACCATTACAGAAACAAAGGATGCGGAGAAGGTATTACCTGGTGTTGTCAAAAGTATGATGTGGCGTATTATTTTATTTTACACATTGCCGATTTTAATTATTTGCGGACTGATTCCTTGGAATCAAATCGATCCCAATAACAGTCCTTTTGTTCAAGTCTTTTCAGCAGCTGGCATGCAAGGCGCCTCTCACTTCATTAATTTCGTATTAATTACAGCCGTTCTATCTGCTGCCAATTCTGGAATTTACGGAACAACACGAATGATTCATTCTCTTTCTAAATCAGACGGCGGTCCGAAAAAGCTGGCACAGGTCAATCAAAGAGGTGTACCTATTTTAAGTTTATGGGTGACTGTTCTGTTTCTCTTAATCGGAACATTCTTTGCTTACTTGTATCCAGACCAAATTTTCAGCTATATGCTGGCTATTCCTGGTTTTGCTGTTTCTCTTATTTGGATCAGCATCTGCCTGGCACATTTGAAACTGCGTCCAACATATTCACAGGAACCGTATTTCAAAGTTTGGCTGTTCCCGTATTTGACGTTATTTGCTGGTCTTGTGCTCAGTGTCAGTTTTGTAATGTTCCTATTCAGACATGAGAACTTACCTAGTTCCATTATCAGCATCGGTTTCTTAGTAGCTGCCATCATTGCTTCATTCTTAATGAAAAAGAAGGCTTAACCACCAAAACCCGCCTCAATGGGCGGGTTTCAGATTGTTGACAAAGGGCTAAAATGATTTTTATTTTAGCCCTTTGTCTTCTTTTCAGCGTGACATGAAAACCTTTGCAGTCTAGGAAGGACAAGTACCGGCGCGGAGCGAATTTAACATTCGTGAGCACCGGCACGCAGGACTGACAAAGAAGGCGAGGGTTTGTCTATACGCTGAAACCCGCCTCAGTGGCGGGTTTCTTCATGAGCTGCTGCGACCTCAAAATCAATTGACGCTTTTGGGATGCCGTTGATGATGATTGTTAATGTATGCGTTCCCTCATAGTGCTTTCTCGTCGTCATGTATTGAAACGACTGGGACCTGACGAATTCTTTATGTATCGCTGAGCCTGTTTCAAATTCTGTGATTTTAAATACCTTTTGATTGCGGGTGCCCCGAGCTTTCACGTAATCAATGGCATATTCAACGCGCAGCTTTAACGGCTTATCCGCCTGAAGAGTAAATTGAAAGGTCATTTTTTCTCCGATACGAATGGGGTCTTGCGTGACCTTCAAATCCATTACTTGAATAGACGGATCATCTCCATAGCTAAACATAGCCAAGATATCTGGATCACCTTTTTTCAATAACGTACGGGATGCATGTTTGACAATCCAATTCGTATGTGGATTGTCCCCGTACCACCTTTTGACCGTTTGCTTCATCAAATCAGGCTGAATCGCAGAAATATCATTTAAATGATTCGCTACACTTTTTTGCACATACTTGGCCGAATCAGACTTCAAGTTTTCCAAAATGGGCAGCGTGACCGAAGGATCCTTTTTAAGCGAAGGAACTGATAATCCCCATGGCAAACGAGGTCTGCATCCTTCACTCGCCAGCCGGCGAATATGCTCATTTTGATCCTTTGACCACACGAGCATCTGCGCAAGCATTCTCTCTTGATCTAGAATGAGAAAAGGCCGAACGGCAAATTCAGCAGTGGAAAACGGGGTAAAGAATTCAAGCGCCTTGATCGAGATATCCCAATGGTCAAGACCATACGTCTCGACGTAGTCTGGAAATACGAGCGCACTGAGCCCTGTAAAATGCGGCGCCGCCTGACGCAGTACCTTGATTGCTTGCTCATACTCCTCTGGCAGACAGGCATGCATTGATTCAGTAACTCTTCTCATTCGCCCTTTTAACTCAAGCTCCTGCCAATCCTCTTGAAACACGAGCTGTTGAAAATGACCGGCATCAAATACAGCGGACTCTTGTGCAAGTGTCTCCGCTAACTTTTGAATAAACGACTCATGATATACATTTTTTAATGGTTCGATCTTATCCGCCTCCTACATCTCAATATCATCATTCTAACCCAATCATTCAAAAGTGGCAGCGTCAACAGCTGAAAAAAGCCCAATTCCGCAGAACTGGACTTTGATACAACCTATAAAAACATATTAATGATCATAATAAATGCAAGAGCACTAACGGAAATGATCGTTTCCATAGCCGTCCACGTTAAGAACGTCTCTTTAATGGTCATGCCAAAATACTCTTTGATCAGCCAAAAACCAGAGTCATTGACATGAGACAAAATCAACGAACCCGCTCCTGTTGCCAACACTAGAAGCTCTCTGCTCACATCCGGCATGGATGCAGCAATCGGAGCTACAATACCAGCGGCCGTCATCATGGATACCGTAGCAGATCCCGTTGCCACACGAATGACCGCAGCAATCAGCCAGCTAAGTAAAATCGGTGAAATCGGAGAATGTTTGGCTAAATCGGCAATATATTCACCAACACCCGAATCGATCAGTATATGATTGAAGGCCCCGCCTGCTCCAATGACAAGCAGAATAGAAGCGATCGGCCCTAAGCACTCATTACTAAACGACAGTACCCGGTCACGGCTCATTCCCTGAATAAAGCCAAGGCTGAAGAAAGAATACACTGTTGCAATCAGCAGGGCTGTAATTGGATCTCCGATGTATTTAAACAGCTGAAACCAAAAACTGTTCTCTGGCAAAATAATATCTGCCAGTGTGGCAAGAAGCATAAGAATGACCGGTACCAAAATGGTAAACATCGTATTCGCAAAGCCTGGAAGCTTACGGTCTACATTTCGTTCAGTGAATTGCTTTTTGAGCATCTCTGGAACTGGTTTATGTATCCGTTTTCCAATCCACTTTCCATACAGTGGTCCAGCAATGATAGCTGTCGGCAAACCGACGATAATTGATAAGAAGATGGTTTTCCCCACATTGGCTTGGTAAATCCCTACTGCTGCCATTGCAGCTGGATGAGGCGGCACAAGCCCATGCACAACAGACAATCCAGCGATTAAAGAAATCCCAATCGTCACGAGCGATATACCCGTTTCAATCGCAATGGTAAACAGTAAAGGAATCAGAAGAACGAATCCGACCTGGAAAAAGACAGGTATACCTACGATAAAGGCAACGAACATCATCGCCCAATGCACATTCTTCGTCCCAAATCGGCCAATTAATGTTTGAGCTATCCGCTCAGCTCCCCCTGACTCAGCCATCATTTTCCCAAGCATGGTCCCAAGCGCTAGAACAATCGCCAGTAATGATAACGTGTTCCCTAACCCCGTTTTAATCGATTGAATGATTTCCTGCAAATCCATACCTGTAGCAAAGCCTACTAGCATAGAGGTAATAATTAAACTCACAAACGGATTCAACTTAGCGATTGTAATGAGAATGAGTAAAAGGACAATCGCCGCAATCACAATGAATAAGAGCATGCTCTCCCACCTTTCTCCTGATGTTTAACGATTTTGTTTTAATTGCAGCGCACTAATGACATCAAATTCATCCTTCAATTTGTCATAGAGGCGCTCGTATAAATAAAACAGCTCTATGTATGTCTCATTGTTCTCCATATTTGGTTCATGACGGGCCGAAATTCGTATCCATTCTTTAACCTCTTCTATCTCACCCATATGACCTAAACTATGAAGAGCGAGGACAGCTGCTCCAAGTGCCGAAGCCTCATAGCTTTCTGGAACAAGCACTTCTCTGCCCATCGTATCCGCTAAAATTTGTCGCCATATTGGAGATCTCGCAAATCCGCCTGAAGCCCGAACATCCTTCGCTGAACCAGTTAAATCTCTTAGTGCCACACCGATCGAGAACACACTCATAATGACGCCTTCTAAGACGGCTCTAATAAAATGCTCACGCTTATGCTGGAGACCAATACCAAAGAAAGTGCCTCTCGCATTTGGATTCCAATAAGGTGCACGTTCACCTGTTAAAAATGGTAGAAATAGCAGTCCCTCTGAGCCAGCCGGAACCTTTTCTGCAATATCAATCATCAAATCGTAAGGGTCCACGCCAAGACGCTTTGCAACCTCCACCTCTGAAGAAGCAAATTCATCTTTAAGCCATCTCAGCATAATTCCGCCATTATTGGTCGGTCCTCCTACCACCCAATGCTTGTCCGTCAGCGCATAGCAAAACGTCCTTGATTGCTCATCTGTGACTGGCTTTTCTACGACTGTACGGACTGCGCCGCTTGTCCCGATCGTGACAGCCACCTCTCCTTTTCCAATCGCGCCGACACCTAGATTTGCTAGAACACCATCATTTGCCCCAACAACAAAAGGCGTCTCTTCTGCAATACCCATTCGCAGCGCAATCTCTGGCTGAAGCCCTCTCAGCTGATGCGTCGTTGGGACAAGTTCAGACAGCTGATTGGCTTGAATTCCAGCAATGCGAAGTGCCTCTTCGTCCCATTGAAGCGTTTTCAATTGGAACAGTCCCGTTGCTGAAGCGATGGAATAATCGACCACATACTGACCGAAGAAATGATAAAGAACATACTCTTTTATGGAAATGAATTTTGCAGCCTTCTTGAAGACATCAGGTGCCATTTCCTTGATCCATCGTATTTTTGAAAGCGGTGACATTGGATGGATCGGTGTACCCGTTCTTTTATAAATTTGAAAGCCATCCATGTCCGTGATAATGCGGTTCGCTTGTTCTGCACTTCTGTTATCAGCCCAAATGATACTGTTCGTTAATGCCTTACCATACTCATCCATGACGATCAAGGAATGCATCGCTGTACTAATCCCCACGCCTATGAGATTTTTTGCATCAAATGCGGCTTTCGTCAATGCGCCTCTTACACTCGCAATGACAGCATCTAATATATGTTCAGGGTTCTGCTCAACCCATGCCGGCTGCGGGTGAATGAGTTCATAAGGAACAGAATGTTTTGATAACACTTTCCCCTGTGGTCCAAACAGAACCGCCTTTGTACTTGTTGTCCCAATATCCAAACCAATTACTGCTTGGTTTCCCTTCATCTGTATCACGCCCAATCATTGATTTGAAATAAAATTCATGGTGTTGATGTACCTGATAAATCCCATTATAGGAATATTTTTTTCGGCATTCAATGACCAAAAGAAAATTATTTTCATTCAAAACCTCACAATCGTTACCACAACAGCATTTTTCCCTATTAGAAAAATTTATTTTTGAAACCATTACACCCTTTTTTGCGAAATGGTTTCTCTCATTTTCTTCAAATTGGTTAATGTTTCCTGCTGTCTTAAATGAGCAAGTGCAAAATAAAGGACATCAATTACAGTGAGCTGAGCAAGTCTTGCAGACATCGCTTCTGTTCGGAAAGCTGTTTCTTGCGTCGATGTATATAGCGTGACATCTGCAAGCTGACTCAATGGGGAACGCTGATAGCTTGTAATGCCAATGGTTTTCGCTCCTTTTTCCTTTGCTGTTCTCATCGCATCGAGTAAATCCTTGTTTCGGCCAGAATGAGATATACCAATCACTGTACTGTGATGATCAAGAAGCCCTGCAGACATCGCTTGAAAGTGAGAATCTGTATGAACAATACAATTGATGCCTGTCCTCATAAATTTGTGAAAAGCATCTGTAGCAATAAGGCCAGACCCGCCGCTGCCATAAAACTCTAAGCGTTCAGCCTCATGGATTAATTGTATAGCCTTTTCTACATCTTCTGGATTCAACAATTGAAAACTATCCTTTAATGCAGATATATTCGCTTGGAATACCTTTTGCATAAAAACAGCTGTATCATCATCAAGACTCATCTCTTCATCTACATAATCACGCTTTGTTTGATCTATTTCCTGGGCAATAGCAATCTTTAAATCTTGATAACCCTCAAATCCAAGCCTTTTACAGAGACGAAAAATGGTTGCTTCTGAGCTCGCTGTCTTTTTGGCAAGCTCGATAATAGACAAATGGATGATGTCGCGGGGTTCACTCGTAATATGTTCCGCAATTGCTTTCAGTTTTGGCGGTAATCCTCTGCTTGATGCCCGTATCTTTTCAATACTACTTAAACTGACAGAAGCCATTCGACTTCACTCCTTCCATGTGAACGCATACATTTCCTCATGTCCCCATCTTATAAAAAAGAAGCCTGTTTGCACAGACTTCTTTTTAAGAATTCATGACTTTGATCAATAAATCAAAAAAGGCTTCATCATCGACATCCATACACACTTGGACATTACGTTCTTTTCCCCATTGATGCTGAAAATCACATATCATTTGACCATCACAAAACTCACTTTTCGTCTCCACTTCTACATGAAAAGCCTCTGTTTTCACAAGCTGATTGTCAATTGCAAGACTCACAGCAAGCGGATCATGCATGGCGCACGCCCACACCCCATTCCGTTCAAAATAGCGCTGGCGGTAAATGTTTGTACTCTCTCTGATATAATCTGCCAACGTTTCATTTTGAATCGCATCAATTCTCTCATCCGTTAACAAGACTTGTCTCGTGACATCTAATCCAACTTGAGTCAATGAAGGGAAGCCAGCTTCCAGCACCACTTTCGCTGCTTCTGGGTCTGCATATGTATTAAATTCTGCTACCGGTGTGACGTTCCCCTGTCCCTTCACGACACCACCCATAAAAATAACTTCTTTCACGTGATGAATCAGCTCAGGGCATTTTTTCACCGCAAGGGCTAAATTCGTTAAAGGCCCTGTCAACACCAGCGTGACCTGCTGCGAATACTGCAACACCTGTTCAATGATAAAATCAGGTGCAAAACCAGCATCTGCGGTCTTCTTAGGCTGGACATCCTTCAAAGCACCGCCAATTCCATCCTCACCATGCACCCGATGTTCATAATGAGGTGCTCTTAAAAGAGGAGTCGCCGAACCTTTCATGACAGGGATTTCATCTGCCTCAACCAACTCAAGCACTTTACACGTATTCAATGTAGCCGCATCAACAGACACATTCCCGCACACCGTTGTAATCCCCAATATATCAAACCGTTTACTTTTCACTGCAAGCAAAATGCCAATCGCATCATCTATTCCAGTATCAACATCCAAGATCAATTTCTTTGTATTTGCCATGTTTGAAAACTCTCCCTTATTTGAAAGTGTCGTTAGGGGAATGATAGCATATTATTTTTGAAATTGATTTAGGGAATCAATCGGCTTTGTCGACTTGTTACTTCTCTTTTTCCCCAATGTCTTTAAGATATTGCTCTCGTTCTTTTTTGGAAAGGCTATTTAGAAAATCTTCTTTCACTTGTGGGTCAAAATCATCCCAGTTCTCGAAACGGTCTGATAAATCAGGGTCATAACTCATCGAATCTACTTTGTCAGATTCGTACCTTAATAATGCTTCGAAACTAAATCTCTCTGGTTTATCATTGATATATCCTCTAATAATGATATGCCCCATCGGATTAATCGTCACTTGATTTTCAAACGTGATTTTTTTGATAAAATGATGGATATCTCTTTTATGTAAATGTTTCTCAATTTTCGGCTTCATCTTCTCCGCATACTCTTCTGCTTGTTCTTGATCGCTTTTTTCATTTTCTTGCATGCTGTCATTTCCTCCTAAATCATTTATATTGTTTTGATGTTTATTTTGAAAAATGAGTAAAATCACTGCGATAACTATGATGAGAAATAACACACACACAACTTTAATTGTATTTTTCATTATAAATAATATCCACCTTTTAAATTTATATATATTTTTTCTATCAATCTTTTTTATGCATTAAATAGATAATTAACCCATTATATATTATAATTTACAACATCAATATTATTACAGGAGTGACGATTTTGTCTAAAACTTTAAGGTTAGATAAAATGACAGATGAGGACTATAATTTAATTTCTTCAAGATCTTATAGTATAGAAAACTATAAGAATTCAAAAGAGATAGAAATTAGCAACGGTAGAAGAATGTATGTCGTTGATTTTCAAGAAACGAAAAAAGGTCTTAATGCACTAACCCTTGTCTCAAAAGAAGATTATCGTAATTCAAACAATGGCAAAGACCTCACCAAAATCAAAAACGCCGTCATCGCTTATCGCGGGTCGGAGCCGATTGGCGCAGGGCAAATAAAGATACCATTAAAAAACATGGAAAAAAAGAGTCGGATGATCTTCTTTCTACCATTTTGACAAAGCTGCCTCCTTTTAACCAGTCACAGACGTCAAAGGAAGTGACGACTAAGGTGGCAACGGGGACAACTACCTATACAAATGAGATTGTACAGGATTGGTTGGTTTCTGATACCAAGTATTTGATGAAAAATATCCCTTTTGAGCATGGTGCGGAAAATCAAATGGTTCAAGCAGATCGATATGCGAAAGAGATCCATAAGAAAATGCCAAATGCCAAGATGTATGTGACCGGGCATTCACTTGGCGGGTCAAATGCTTCCTATGTTCTTGTCAAAAATGATTTTATTAAAGGCGGAGTCACATTTGAGAATCCAAATATTTACCCAAATCTATCGGATGGTCTGCAAGCCAAAGCGTTAAAAGGTGATTATCGCAATAGATTAACAGAATATATCAATCTCAATGACGGTCTTTCTCTTTTAAATCGACATACGACAGAAATAGGTCGTGTGAAAGTGATGTATGATGCCGCTCTACCTGAAGGCGTCGATTACTCCGAGGACTCCTCAAAAGCCGTCCAATTTATAAAAAATCTCCTCAATCGGGCAATGAGTGTGAATCCTTCACTGGATGCGAATTTATTCCTTGAAGCCCTCGCTGGCAGTCATGGCTTAGATCGTTATTCCTTTTCGTCAGATGGCTCCGTTCAAACCATTGATGATATGTTGAGAAAAAATCCTTCTCTCACTTCCGCCATGTTACATCAATTGAGTCAGTCGAATGTTCACCCGCAAAGTGTGATAGCGATTTTAATTAAGTCGCATGTGCTCATGAACACAGGACGTAAATTCTCGACATATGCCGAGCACCATATGCAGCAAATCATTCGCAAAATCGAAAAACTCGATGACAAAGTGGATCAATCGGTAGAACGAGTACGCTCGAGATACAAACAGATTGTTGGTTTTGGTTCGTATGACCAACTGACGGCTTGAGACGTTGATGCTGTCATTCACCACTTAAAAACAAAAGGTCTTGAGAATGAATTCTACTCAGTCAAAAAGTATGATACAGCCATTGATCACGCGATGAATCTAAAGAGATGGCTCGACTCAATATCAGATGATATGAGCCAGCTCGGAAAACAATACCACGATGCAGATACAGCTCTTGCAAAGAATATGGGTATTTCGTAAGGAGAACGAAGAATGGAATTTTCAAAAAAACAACCAACAGATGCAGATCGTTTTTTGCAAAGAATGACAGATACACACACATCAAGCTCCGTCTTCTCTCAAGCTAACTTTGACACGAAAGACATGACACCAGCAGAGCTGGCTGCTTTGAAAGCAAAAATCAAAGAAGAACAGAAAACAGCGCTGATCAGAGCCATACGGCATCAGCTTCAACATGAATTTGCAGAAGATCGGCAAGAAGCGGAAGACATTTTAGATCAGATCGATACGCTTCTTATGAAAGTCTATAAACATCAGAAGCAAATCCAATCGCATATGTCAGGCCAAGCCATTGACGCCTTAACAGAGAAAATCGAGCAAAGGCTGACGTTTTTTGAACTGAAAGAAGATGTTCGTTCCGCCATCAACTCGATCGGCATTTAAATGAACCTTCCATCCGATGAATCTTTTCCCCGCCTCACTCGTATATACTAAAAGAGTGATTGATTTGAAAGGAGATCTGTTTGTGGGATATATTTTGCTATTTTCGGTTGTGATCGGTCTTATCTTGACCCTTTTGCTCACACCACTCAGGTTGATCGTTAGAAAGAAAGGGACTGAACAACAGGTACCGCTCACGTGGATTGCGGGTCTGGCATTGCTATTTATCATCGGAATTTTCGGTTTCTACTACATCACCAATTTAGATCGGAACCCTTCATCATTATGGCTGATTGGACTTGTTGTGACAGCAGCAGGCGCCTTATTATCAGTGGGGTTAGAGCGGAAGATCAAAGGCGTATTATTTCTCATTTTATTGCTGCTCGGTGTTTATATGGCAACCGCTTTTCTATTCAATGCAAATGAAAAATTCAACGTCTCTAAAATGGATCAAAAAGTAGAAATCAAAGCGTTTGATGAGACGGAAACACCCGCGAGTGTACCTCCGCAATTTGCGCGCAATAAAATGAAGAAATCGTTCGGACAGGTTCCAAACACAAGCTACTATGAGCTTGGCAGCCTGCAAATTCAGAAGGTCAACGGCGAGTATGTGTACATCGCACCAGTGGAGTTCTCCGATTTCTTTAAATGGATTCGTTCTGGTAGCACACCGGGTTACTTTACATTAAGTGCGACCGACTCATCTGCCAATCCAAAGTTTGTGAAAACCGAGATGGTCTATACGCCTTCTTCCTATTTCAATAAGGAAATTGAGCGGCATATCCGTCTTCAGTACCCAGATTTGATTTTCTATGGAGACACGCAGCTCGAGATCAATGATGATGGCAAGCCTTATTACATTCAAACGTATGGTGATTTCATCTCTGCAAGAAATGGCTTTAAAGCCTCGGGCGTGGTCGTTGTTGATGCCAAAACTGGCGCAACGAAGAAATATTCTTTAGATCAAGTACCTGCCTTTATTGATGGTGCTGTTTCTCCAGAAGCGGTCAGTCTGCAAAATAGCTACTTCGGAAACTATGTTCATGGATTCTGGAACAGTATGTTTGGAAAATCAGATGTGAAGCTGCCTTCAGATGAGGGAACTGAGGCGAATGTGAGTCCAGTCTTTGATTCTAAAGGAGATATGTATTACTTCACAGATTTCACAAGTCCAAAAGAGGGCGTTGATTCCATGCTCGGCTATGCTCTGACAAATGCCCGGACAGGAAAGGCGACGTATTATACTGGAAATCTTGAAGCATCCTACATGGATTCTCAAGGAGCATTGCAAATTATTGAGAAGCGATTTATCGAGAAGAAATGGAAAGGCAGCATGCCAATTCTGTATAATTTCTATGGAGAAGCCAGCTGGCTTACACCTGTTCTCGATTCAAACGGATTCCTGCAAAACTACTTTATTGTTTCAGCAGCCAACCCTGAAATCGCTGCATACGCTTCTACACCAAACGAAGCACTACGAGCCTATAAAACAGCTCTTCAAAAAGGCGGCGGCACTGTCAACAGTTCATCTAAGCAAGAAAAGAAAGATACGTCAGGCAAAGTGAAACGAGTGTATAAGGAAAAGACCGGTGATTATACAACCGTCACCTTCCTGCTCGACGACGGGAAAAACTACACCATGTCCTCTGAAAAAGAGCCTCTTGTGATTTATTTAAAAGAAGGGGATCAGGTTACGATCAAATATACAGATACAGGTGAAATTTTCCTTCCAGTAGATGAAATAAAAATCAAAGGACTATAAAAAAAGACGTTTCTCCTATTGCGGAGAAGCGTCTTTTCTCTCTTTCCTTAACAATTCAACAAGCAATTCCTTATTTTTATTCCCGCCTGTCATCGGTGATTCGACATAGGAGAATTTCCGTTTAAAGTCCATTCCTCTCACAGAAATAACAGCCAGCTCCCCGCCAATACTGCCTCGCTGGAGCACATATTTTGATAAAATTGATAGCCCCATCCCGTGAATGACTGCTTCTTTAATCGCTTGGTTGCTGCTAAATGTCACAAAGGTCCTTGCTTTCAGTCCATTTGATTTCAGCACGTGCTGCAAGTATTCACCTGTACCTGACCCCTTTTCTCTCGTGATCCATGTTTCGTTTTGCAATTGATCAATTGTGACATCTTTTTTCTTAGCAAACGGATGATCTAATGGAGCAACGATGTAAAGTTCATCCTCTAGAAATGTCTCCACAGAGAGTTCTTTGTCATTGGTCTGACCTTCAATAAGACCGATATCGACATGGAACAAACGAACATGTCTGGCAATCGCCTCTGTATTATCAATCACCACCTCAATATCCACATGCGGATAGAGCTGGTGAAATTCCGCCAAAATTTGCGGCAGCACGTACTCCCCAATGGTAAAACTCGCTCCAATCGTCAGCTTCCCTCTTGCTAGATGATGATGCTCATAAATGTCCTGCTTCGCCTGTTCATATAAGCGAATGATTTGTTTTGATCGATGATAAAGCATATCCCCAGTTGGTGTAACGGTCAATTGCTTTGGCGAACGATTAAGCAGAACGGTCTGGAATTCCTGCTCCAAGTTCTTAATATGAAGACTGACACTCGGCTGAGAAATCCGTAGCTTCTGGGCTGCTTTCGTAAAGTTCTTCTCCTCCACAACGGTCACAAATGTCTTCAGTGCATCGTAATACATCTGTCCCTCTCCTATCAGAAATCTTAATCCAACATCTTCAATACATATATCTTACTAATTCCTCTCCAGCTCGTAAAGAACAGCCTAAACGAAAACAATTTAATAAAATATTTACTAATTTTTTTAAAAACTCTATACTGAGAGGAGATATTTTCTATAGGAGGTGCTGACTTGGCAGCAAAAATAAAAGACATTGCGGAAAAAGCTGGCTTATCCATTGCGACCGTGTCTCGTGTACTAAACCAAGATCCGAACCTTTCTGTTACGGATCAAACACGCGAGAAAGTATACGCCGCTGCGGAAGCTTTGTCCTATCAAAAAAAGACATTCAAGCATTCATTAAAAAAGATCGCCTTTCTCTATTGGATGACTGAAAAAGAAGAGCTTGAAGATATTTATTTTAAATCCATTCGTCTAGGCATTGAGGAACTCACCAAAACCAGAAGCTTACATGTTTCCGCTTACAATCCATCTGATGGTCTTCACTCCATTGATCCTTCTACAGAAGGCATCATTGCCATCGGTCGATTTAAAAAAGCAGAGCTTGACCAATTATACGCAATCACACATCACATCGTCTTTATTGATACATCACCAGATGAAGATCGCTTTGATTCTGTCAAACCAAACCTAAAACGAATTGTTGAAAAGATCATCGATTCTTTTATCGAAAAACAGCACACATCCATTGGGTTCATTGGCGGGACAGACCTTGATCTCAATACAAATAGGCGGATTCCAGATATCCGTGAAACAACCTTCCGTCAATACATGACAGCAAACAATAAACTGGATGAGCGGTTGGTCTATATCGGGCATCAATTCTCTGTAAATGAAGGCTATTCACTCATGATGAAGGCAATCGACGAGCTCGGCGATGACCTGCCCACTGCTTTTTGCGTCGCAAGTGATCCGCTTGCCATTGGCTGTTTACAAGCATTAAATGAACGTGGTTTTTCTTTACCAAATCGAGTGAGTGTATTTAGTATCAACGATATTCACGTTTCTCAATATGTCTCGCCACCGCTCACAACCTACCACAATCCATACCTCCTTGCTTTGCGAGACAGCGGTCGATTTACTTTTAGAAAGGCTTGTTGACGGCAGAACATTACCAAAAACCGTGCTCATTGCCTCAGAACCTGTCTTTCGAAAAAGCACCATATAAACAGCTGGAAGCCCTGCCGCATGTGGAGGGCTTCTTTACGCTTCACACGAGTAAAAAAGTTTACTTAATAAATTTAATAAAATATGTTTACTTTTTTTACTTAAGTTGATATTCTCACATTAAGAAAGCGTTTTCTTGTTATCTGTGAAAAAAGAACGAGAGGGGATTACCAATGAAAAAGGGAAAATGGGCGACATTATCGGCAGTCGTTGGAACTGCTGTGCTGCTGCTTTCAGCATGCGGGCCAGGAGACGACAATTCGAGCGGTACACAGCCGGCTTCTACAGGGACAAAGACCTTGCTAGTGTGGGAGGATGTCAAAAAATCTGATGGGATTCAAGACGCTGTAAAAGAATTTGAACAACAAAACGGCGTGAAAATCAAAGTGGTCGAAAAAGCGTATGCCGACCAAATTGAAGCGCTTCGTCTTGATGGAGCAGCGGGGAACTGGGCCAGATGTCATCACCATGCCTCACGATCAAATTGGATCAGCTGTCACGGAGGGGCTGCTGCAAGAAATCAAACCAGATCAAAAAGTGATTGATTCCTTCACAGACGAATCGATTCAATCACAAACAATGAACGGAAAGCTGTATGGTCTGCCAAAATCCGTCGAAACCACTGTCCTTTTCTATAACAAAGATCTTGTGAAAAAGGCACCAACTACACTCGACGGCTGGTATGATCTTTCAAAGAAACTGTCAAAGGACGGGAAATACGGTTTTGTGGCCAAATGGGATGAAATTTATTACGCACAAAGTGTATTAGGTGGATCAGGAGGCTATATTTTCAAACAGAAAAGCGACGGCTCTTATGATGTCAATGACATTGGTCTTAATAACGCTGGTGCCATCGAAGGCGGAAAATACATTCAGACATTCTTTAGAGAAGGACTATTCCCGAAAGGTATCATTGGTGAACAAGGAATCAACGTCCTCAACTCCTTATTCACAGAGAAAAAAGCAGCGGCTGTTATTTCTGGTCCGTGGTCATTCGGACCATATAAAGAAGCCGGCATTGACTATGGCGTGACCGAACTGCCCACACTCCCTAACGGAAAACATATGAGCTCATTCTTAGGTGTAAAGAGCTACAATGTCTCCTCTTATTCTAAAAATAAAGAACTCGCTGAAAAATTTGTTGAGTTTATCACGAACGAAAAAAATTCGAAAAAGCGCTTTGAAGTAACAGAAGAAATTCCACCAGTGAAAAAGCTGATGAAAGACCCAGTCATTACTGAAAATGCAAACGCGGATGCTGTTTCAAAACAAACGAAATATGCCACACTGACACCGAACAATCCAGAAATGGCAGAGGTGTGGAAACCGATTGACAGCGCATTAGGGCTGATTGCAACTGGTCGTACCGATGTGAAAAAGGCATTTGATGATGCGGTCAAACAAATCGACTCTCAAATGAAAGCGAATCACTCCAAATAAACATCAAGCGCGGGTAGCTGATCGTTTATCAAGCTGCCCGTATTTGATCTCATTTCATATGAAGTAGGTGTTAGACGTGACGGGTAACCTTGAACTAGACCGCACACACACAGTGGAATCAAAGACACACCGGAGACGGGCGTTAATGTTCTCCCTTATACCCGGAATGGGGCAGCTATACAACAAACAGTATGGCAAAGGGGCACTCTTTTTCCTGTTCGGCGTCTCTTTTCTCATTGTGTTTTATGATTTATTCAATATTGGCTTCTGGGGGCTGTTCACACTTGGTACGATGCTGCCTCGTGACAACTCTGTGTTCCTTTTAGCAAAGGGAATTATTGCGCTTTTAACAGCTGGATTTGGAATCGGCTTTTACGTACTTATGATGCGTGATGCATTTATGAACGGGAAGAAACGTGATCAAGGGGTTCCGCTTCATTCCATCCGTGCTCAATATCATCAGCTCATCGACCAAGGCTTTCCTTACTTAATGAGCACTCCTGCTTTCTTTTTACTTCTATTTTCCGTTGTCTTTCCTATCATGTTCAGCTTTGCGCTTGCCTTTACGAACTATGATTTATACCACTCGCCTCCTGCCAATCTCATTGATTGGGTAGGGATCAAGAACTTTCAAAATATCTTTTCAATCGATATTTGGCGAGACACCTTCATTGATGTACTTGGCTGGACCGTTGTATGGACATTGGCGGCTTCAACCCTTCAATGTGCCGTCGGCATCTTTCTAGCGGTTCTGCTCAATCAGAAGGATTTAAAAGGGAAACGCTTTTTTAGGACGATTTTGATTCTGCCTTGGGCTGTTCCGGGATTTGTGACCATTTTGGTGTTTGCAGGATTGTTCAACGACACGTTTGGTGCGATCAACAATACCCTTTTTGCATCAATTGGGATTGATCCTAAGCCTTGGCTGACAGATCCATTTTGGAGCAAAATGGCCCTTATTACGATGCAGACTTGGCTTGGATTTCCTTTTGTATTCATTATGACAACCGGTGTTTTGCAGGCCATTCCCGAAGATTTATACGAGGCGGCAACCATTGATGGGGCCAATTTCTTTCAGAGGTTCCGTTCCATTACATTACCGCTTGTCCTCTATTCCATTGCACCTATATTAATCACACAATATACGTTTAACTTTAACAACTTTAATATCATCTACTTATTTAATGGCGGGGGGCCTCCTGTTGCTGGATCAACAGCTGGGGGGACGGACATATTGGTTTCTTGGATTTATAAACTAACGATGCAGTCATCTCAATATGCGCTTGCTGCCGCTGTCACGATCTTACTTTCAATCTTCGTCATTGCCATTGCCCTTTGGCAGTTTAAGAGAACGAATTCATTCAAAGAAGAGGACATGATGTGATATGGGATCAAAACAGAATAAGCTCATCCGCCTGAGTATCACTTATTTTATCCTTTTCATTGCCTCCGCTTGTATTCTATATCCACTCCTTTGGACGATCGGTGCTTCCTTTAATCCTGGGAACAGTCTGATGAGCACCAGCATGTTTCCGAAGAACCCAACGTTCAGCCACTATACCGAGCTGTTCTTTGGTCAAGGGGCTCTTTATGCAAAATGGTATTGGAACTCAATGAAGATCAGTATTGCGACTATGCTCTTAACGCTGATTCTTGTCAGCTTTACAGGCTATGCCTTTTCTAGGTTCCGATTCAAAGGACGGAAAAATGGGTTGATGCTCTTTTTGCTGCTGCAGATGATTCCTCAATTTTCAGCGCTGATTGCCATTTTTGTATTGGCTCAAATGCTCGGACTGATTAACAGCCACCTCGCACTGATTTTAATTTATGCAGGTGGACAAATTCCGATGAATACGTATTTAATGAAAGGCTATCTTGATGCGATTCCAAAGGATCTCGATGAATCAGCCAGAATGGACGGCGCAGGGCATTTTCGGATTTTTATCCAAATTATTATGCCGCTCGCCAAGCCGATTTTAGCCGTTGTTGCCATTAACTCATTTACCGGGCCACTGGGTGACTTCATCATCTCCAGTGTCATTGTCCGCTCACCCGATATGTATACGCTCCCAATCGGTCTATACAATCTTGTATCAGACAAAATGGGTGCCAGCTACACGACTTTTGCAGCCGGGGCTTTACTGATTGCGATTCCAGTTGCTTTCTTGTTTCTTGTTTTACAAAAACAATTTGTATCCGGCCTCACACAAGGTGGGACAAAAGGATAAGGGGAGATTTGATGAAAAAATGGGTGCTCGTCACGGTTGTCGTTTTCTTTCTGATGGGGTTAGGGATTCTGCCTGAAGCAAAAGCCGATACGATTTCTGTGAAACCGATTAATGGACTGCAAGGTGATTTCATTAAAGGAGCCGATATCTCCATGCTGGCAGAAGTCGAGAAAAGTGGCGGCAGATACTTCGATCAGAACGGACAGCAGGTTGATCCGCTCAAGCTGTTAAAGGAAAAAGGCGTCAACTACGTGCGCATCAGACTCTGGAACCATCCATACGACAACCAAGGACGTGCCTATAACGGCGGAACGAATGATATCAATACAGCCATCGCTCTATCAAAACGCGCAAAAGCACAAAATATGAAAGTGCTGCTTGATTTTCACTATAGTGATTTCTGGACCGATCCCGGTAAACAGTTCAAACCGAAAGCTTGGACCAATCTCTCCCAAAGCGATTTAGAAAAAACTGTCGGCACTTACACAAGCGATGTGCTCAAAGCGATGAGAGCACAAAATGCCCTGCCAAATATGGTACAGGTCGGAAACGAATTGAACTCAGGCATGCTGTGGCCGAACGGAAAGAGCTGGGGTGAAGGCGGCGGCGAATTCGACCGGCTCGCTGCTTTACTAAAGGCTGGCACAAATGCTGTCCGCTCTGTCGACTCAAACATCAAGGTCATGCTTCACCTAGCACATGGAGGGGACAATGGCGCATCCCGCTGGTGGTTTGATGAAATCACCAAACGAGGTGTCTCATTCGATACGATCGGTTTATCTTACTATCCATATTGGGACGGCGGATTCAGCGGTCTTTCCACCAATATGAATGATATTAGCGCCCGCTATAACAAAGACGTTATCGTGGTAGAAACGGCTTACGGCTTTACGACAGCCAATGGTGACAACCTAGAAAACTCATTCAACCAAGATTCTGTCAATACTGCCGGTTATCCAGCATCACCGCAAGGGCAGGCATCTTTTATACGAGATCTAGCAGAAAAAATTTCACAAGTGAAAAACAATCGCGGAAAAGGGTTCTTTTATTGGGAGCCGCTTTGGATTCCGGCGAAAGGCGCTCCGTGGTCTAGTCAATACGGGCTCGCTTATATTCAAACAACCGGAACAGTCGGGAATGCTTGGGAAAATCAGGCCATGTTCGATTTCAACGGAAAAGCACTGCCTTCTCTTGATGTATTTAAACAAATGACACCGTAATTAAACTGATAGGACGTGACAAAATGGGAAAGCGTTACCCACTCGTTCACCCAAATGTAAAAGGCTTTTTGCATGGTGGCGACTATAATCCTGATCAATGGCTTCATATGCCGGAGATCATTGACGAAGATTTCCGATTAATGAAGCTGGCTCACTGCCAAACATTCTCCATCAATATTTTTGCATGGAGTAAGCTTGAGCCAAAAGAAGGCCAATATGACTTTGCATGGCTGGACGATATCATGGACCGCTTGGCAGCGCAGGGGGCTCACGCCATTCTCGCCACACCAAGCGGGGCAAGACCTGCTTGGCTCTCACAAACATATCCAGAAGTCTTACGCGTCGAAGCAAACCGCCAGCGTAACTTACACGGGCTTCGGCATAATCATTGCTTCACCTCACCGGTATATCGAGAAAAAACGAATACACTCAACCGTTTGCTTGCTGAACGCTACAAGGATCATCCAGCGCTGATCATGTGGCACATTTCAAATGAATACGGCGGTGAATGTCATTGTGATCTTTGCCAAGAGGCATTTAGGCACTATCTGAAAGACAAATACAACCATGACCTTGAAGCCTTGAACCAAGCATGGTGGACAGGATTTTGGAGCCATACCTTTACTGATTGGTCACAAATCGAGTCACCCGCACCGCATGGAGAGCACATGATTCACGGCATGAACCTAGATTGGAAGCGCTTTGTTACCGCACAAACGATCAATTTTTATCAAAATGAGATTGAGCCGCTACGAGAATTAACGCCACATGTCCCAGTGACCACCAACTTTATGGGCGACTATCCGCATATGCGTCCATTCCTTGGACTGGATTATCATCAATTTGCAAAAGAAGTTGATGTGATCTCATGGGATAGCTATCCTGCCTGGCATAGCGGCAGAGAAACCACTGCTGAATTAGCGTCAAACGTTGCCTTCGTACACGATCTATATCGGTCATTAAAGGATGGTCAGCCGTTTCTTGTGATGGAGAGCACGCCAAGCCTCGTGAACTGGCATGAAGTGAATAAGGTCAAACACAAAGGAATGGCACACCTTTCTGCTATGCAAGCGATCGCCCACGGGTCAGACTCGGTGATGTATTTCCAGTGGAGACAAGGTCGAGGCGCCTCTGAGAAATTCCACGGTGCAGTTGTTGATCATTCAGGGCACGAACAGACGCGTGTGTTTCAAGAAGTGGCTGAGCTAGGGAAACAGCTGGAGCAGCTCCAGCCGATTGCGGGCACATCCATTCAACCAGATGTTGCCATCATATATGATTGGGAAAACCACTGGGCAATTGATGATGCACAGGGCTTAAATAATACAAACAAGCGCTATGTGGAGGCTTGTCAAACTCACTATCGTAGTTTCTGGAAAAAGGGCATCCCTGTTGATATTGTCGGAATGGAAAAGGATTTCTCATCCTATCGAGTGCTTGTTGGCCCAATGCTCTACATGATCAAACCAGGCGTGGCAAAAAAGATAGAAGCGTTTGTCAAAGAAGGCGGCATTTTTGTCGCAACATACTGGAGCGGCATCGTCGACGAAAACGACCTCTGTTTCCTCGGCGGCTTCCCTGGTCCTCTCCGCCATGTACTTGGCATTTGGGCAGAGGAAATCAACACATTGATGCCAGATGAACACGTCATCATGACAACAGGAAATGGACGCACTTACCATGTCGGTCAATATTGCGAATCCATTCACCTAGAATCAGCCTCTGTGTTAGGGCATTTTGAGAATGGCTGCTATGAAGGACAGCCAGCCCTTACTGTCCGTCCATTTGGAGAGGGAAAAGCATACTATATGGCATCTGAAAATGAGCAAGCTTTTTATGATGAGTTTTACGAAGATCTCATCGCAGGAATGGACATCAAACCTGTCCTATCCTCGACGATTCCAGAGGGCGTCAGTGTACAGAAACGAACAGACGGGTCGCAGGAGTATGTGTTTATGATGAATTTTACAGAACAGCCGCAGAGCATTTCACTAGATTCAGCGGATAGCTATGAGAATATGCTGACTGGAAAGCATATACCTCAACAGCTTCAACTGAATCCTTACGAATACGTCATCTTGAAAAAATAGTGTCAAAGAAGCGTCCATGGATTGGATGCTTCTTGATTTTAGTAATTCTAAATACCTATATAAACTCACATAACAGTAGATAAGCGCTTGAATCGTTATTTTTTATCTAAATTTTTTGACATGTTGAACACCGCGCCACGATTGGCTTCACCATCCTTTTTTACCATTTTATAGGTATGAAAGCGGTTGCCTCATACTCGTATTTTTGATACCCTTTTTTTCAATGCAGATGTGGGACTGCATTGCGGGACAAAGAACAATCAAATGTAAACGGTTTATTGTAGGGGGAGGGGCTTATGTTAACGTTTGTTGGGTTGTTGATTATTTTAACGATTGTTGTATTGCTGATTTGGGGGAAAGCAAGTCCAATTGTCGCCATGGTCATGGTGCCTTTCATAGGGGCGCTCATTGCGGGATTTGGTATCAATGACATTCAAACCTTTTTTGAAGAAGGGATTATCAAAGTATTGCCAGTGGCGACCATGTTTATCTTCGCCATTTTATTTTTTGGCATTTTACAAGATACAGGGTTCTTTGAACCTGTAATTAAAGCATTAATTAAGCTGACAAAAGGAAATGTTGTCACGGTTGCGATGGGAACAGCTTTGATTGGGGTGATCGCACACTTAGACGGAGCAGGGGCTACGACCTTTTTATTAACTGTACCTGCACTGCTTCCGCTTTATAAAAAATTACATATGAGTCCTTACTTACTGCTGTTATTAATCGGGACGAGTGCCGGATTAACCAATATGATTCCGTGGGCCGGACCCACAGGACGGGCAGCGAGTGTCTTGAATATGGACCCATCTGAACTCTGGGTACCACTCATTCCCATTCAGCTCATTGGAGTCGTACTCGTGTTGGGAATGGCGTTCATCTTAGGAAAAAGAGAAGAAAAGAGAATTCGGGTGAAAATTGCTGCAAACGAAGTAGCTGCTGTTCAACTAGAAGGGTCCGATTGGGATCGTGCCATTCAGTCTATTAGCGAAACAGGAGACGCCTCTTTAAAGCGTTATCACTTAATCTGGGTAAACCTCATTCTGTTTTTAGCTGTTGTTGTCCTTCTTGTGCTTAACGTGATACCTGCTAGTTATATGTTTATGATTGGTCTTTCACTAGCACTTCTGATTAACTTTCCGAATGTGAATTTACAGATGGAGCGAATTAAGGCACATGCGCCAAGTGCGCTCATGATGGCGGCTGTTATTTTCTCTGCAGGTTCTTTTTTAGGGATTCTCGAAGGAACGGGAATGCTCAAAGCCATTGCAGTTGACAGCATTCACATTTTGCCGGCTTTCCTGCTGCCATTTTTACATATCATTGTCGGAATGCTTGGGGTGCCGCTTGATATGCTGACTAGTACAGACGCCTATTATTATGCACTGCTTCCAATTGTCGAGTCGATTACATCTGAGGTGGGCGTACCAGGGACATCTGCGGCATATGCCATGATGATTGGAAATATCATTGGGACCTTTGTCAGTCCTCTTGCGCCTGCTGTATGGCTCGCTGTCGGTCTTGCAGGGGTCGATATGGGGAAGCATATCCGCTACTCTTTCTTCTGGATGTGGGGATTCAGTATTATCCTCCTGTTCATTGCAATGGGAATTGGCATCATTTAAAAAAGAAAGACATGCGCATATGGCGCATGTCTCAGCGTGTAGACAAACCCTCGCATTCTTTGTCAGTCCTGCGTGCCGGTGCTCACGAATGCCAAATTCGCTCCGCTCCGGTACTCGTCCTTCCTAGACTGCAAAGGTTTTCAGATCACGCTGAAAAGAAGACAAAGGGCTAAAATCAAGATCATTTTAGCCCTTTGTCAACAATCTAAGACATGCGCATATGGCGCATGTCTTTTTCTTTTATTTATGAAGGATATTCGCTTGTGTAAGCATCTGCTTTCGGCTTTCTAATGAGGGACATCAATCCAATCACAATCAACAAGATCATTGGAACGAATGCAAGACCGACTGTTCCAATTAAAAGAGTGACTGCAGAAACCAAGAAAAGAATACCAGAGATCACGGCACGGCGGTCTGTTTTCAAGAAAATCACACCGACAAGCGTTAACACAGCCGCAATGGCGGAAACCACCATGAACTGGATACCAAAAGCATTCACCCCAGCCTCAAGTGTTTCAATTGGCAATGTTTCGCCTTCCTCTTGTAACACTTCATTGATTTGATTATAAAACGACTGATCCATAGAGAGCATCAATGCCCCGAAACCAATACCAATGACATTGAGGACAATACTAATAATCCCCATAATTTTTTCACCTTTACGCTTAATCATATAGTAACCTCCTAAAAAGTTAAATTAACCTGTTTTTACTTCTCGCTTTTGGAAAACAATGAAGGCGATCGCCAAGAAGATAGCCCAATAGATGACTAGGACTGTTAATGAGAATCCTAGGGACATACCTTCTATAAGAGTCACTTGTTCCATAAAGTATTGAGATGGATCATTTGCAAATAACAAGTATTTCGCCCAATCAAAGAAGAACATTAAAATACTTGTAATCGTTCCACCTACAACATAAGCTAACACACTAATCGCAATGGATATAGCTTCACTTCTAAATACGGTTGAAATGGCAAAGGAAAGTGTCCCCAAAACGACAAACATTGCACAATGGGCAAGATAATAAAAGAGCATATTTGCAAACTGTGAACGTTCAATCACTTCACCATTTTGATATACCAGATTCACATAATCAGTGTTGAGTCCAAAGAAGATGGCACCCAATATGAATGACAAGATAAACAGCACCACAACAAGTAACAGAGAATACAGCTGTACTGTAATATATTTAGATAGCAGGATCTTGATCCTTGATGGTGGACGAATGAGTAATAACTTAATTGTACCCTGCTTATATTCTGCAGATACAATGGTAGAAGCAATAATAATCACAAACACACCGACAAGCTGAAGTAAATTGGCGTTTGTTTTCACATAATCCCAAGCATTGTCGCTAAACTGTTGAGCTGGCGGTAAATTATGCTTCAGGCGATACTCATTAATAGCTATCTCTTTTTCAAGGTTTCTTTTAAAGAAACCATTTTCCATTTCTTTAAGTTCTTTCTTGTCTTCATCATTGATCATTCGCAGTTGCTGTTTCCAATCACCTGATGCTTGATCTTCGTCATTTGTCTTAACTGCAAAAATCAATGTCGCAATCATACCTAACACAAGAAGCCCAACCATAATCCAAGTACCAACACGATAACTGATTTTCATCCACTCGTTTTGAATGAGGCGAATCATACGTCTGCCTCCTTTTTACCTGTTAAGCTTAAGAACTTATCTTCTAAGGTTTGTTTTTCTATTTTGATTTCGTACAAATGAATCGAAGCCTCGCTCAAATGACGAATCAATTGCGGCATGTTCTCTTCTGGCATGGAGAAGAATAAGTACTGCTCCTCTTCTCTAACTGTGATACCTTCCTCAAATGCTTCAATGAGCTTTTGCGCTTCTTCAAGCTCGCTTGATGCTACTTTCATTCGATAATTGACCAAATCATCCTGCTTCGTCTCCGTACGCTGATCCTCAATCGCAATCAGCTTTCCTTTTTGGATAATAGCAAAACGATCACACATCAATTCCATCTCTGACATGAGGTGACTTGAAACAATGACAGCAAGGCCTTCTTCCTTTGCCAGCCTTCTCAAGTAATCTCGTATCATTCGAATTCCCTCTGGATCTAGTCCATTCGTCGGCTCATCTAAAATCAGCAGTTTCGGTTTATGTATCAATGCCTGTGCAATGCCCAAACGCTGCTTCATTCCTAATGAAAACGTACGGACACGCTTATGTTTCACATGCTGCAAACTGACTAGCTCTAGCAGCTCATCAATTCGACCTTCATCCACTTTTCCATTCATTCTGGCAAAATGAACAAGGTTCTGCCTTGCCGTTAAATGATTATACATTTCTGGGTTTTCAATAATCGCACCGACATCTTGGATCGCATGCTGATATGAGGTTTGAATACTATGACCATTAATCAGAATGTCACCAGATGTAATGGGAGAAAGACCGACCATCATGCGAATGGTTGTCGTTTTTCCTGCGCCATTCGGCCCTAAAAAGCCAAAGACTTCGCCCGCTTGAACAGAGAAGCTCAAATCTTGAACAATCTTTTTCCCGCGAATATGCCTAGATACATTATGCAGTTCTAAAACGTTCGTCACGTTACCTCTCCTTCTTTGTCAAATTATCATCTATCATCTATTTCCTGATAAACACCATGATCCGTCAAAAATAGAAGAACACTTCCATATGGTACAGCAATGCCCAAAAGTTGTGAAGGGGATTAGACGAAATTTAGAGAATCATCTGCTTTTTTTAAGGTGAGGTTAAGAAAACTGTGAATTTTTATGTGAAAAGAGGCTTGATTTTTTTAAAAAATAATTATGTTCAACAGGTACATATGTATGGAATTCTGATTAAGATTATTCCTTTCACCTATAAATAATGAAATGAAAAAGAGGCTGTAGATCATCAGCCTCTTTTCATTCATTATATCTTTTTCACAAACTCCGATTTCAACTTCATCGCGCCAAAGCTAGGAATTTTACAATCAATGTTATGATCGCCTTCCACTAAACGAATGCCTTTGACCTTCGTCCCTATTTTTAAGACCGAAGAAGAACCTTTGACTTTTAAATCTTTAATCACAGTGACCGTGTCACCATCACTTAATAAATTCCCATTCGCATCTTTGACAACAAGCTGCTCCTCTGCCACTTGTTCTTGTTCTAGCGACCATTCATGCGCACATTCGGGACAAATAAGCATGGTGCCATCCTCGTATGTATAGGGTGAACTGCACGAAGGACAATTCGGTAGATTAGACATTTGTGTTTCCTCCAACTTTCTTTTTCATTTATAACAATTTTACCACATTTCTATAGAAAGGAATGTGATAGAAAAGGAAACATTTTTCATCATTTACTTCTCTCTTCCAAATGTCATCACAGCCGCAATATTCCTCGCTGTTCTCTCTACATAAACACTAGCATTCTGCATGGCTTCAGCAAGAGTGGTGACGCCCGGAACAATACTAAAAAGCGCATCAATGCCATGATCATGTACAACTGCACTGTCTTTTGAAAGGGAGCCAGCGATGCCAATCACCGGGAGTCCATATTGTTTCGCAGCGTTGGCTACACCGATCGGCGTTTTGCCGTAAATGGTCTGCCGATCAATCCGGCCTTCTCCTGTAATCACTAGATCTGCGTCCTTTAATACGTCATCAAAGTGAACGGCCTTCAGTACAATATCGATTCCCTTTTGCAGATCGGCCTGTAAAAAGCCTAATAAACTCGCACCAAGTCCTCCTGCCGCTCCTGCACCTGCTGCATCGCCAAAGTGGACATGAAGCTGCTGTTTAGCCACTTGTGCAAAATGAGATAAATTCTTGTCCAACACTTGAATCATTTCTGTATCTGCTCCCTTTTGAGGACCGAATACCGCAGACGCTCCTCTTTCACCCGTTAAAGGATTATCTACATCACACGCTACTTCCAGACGGACCGATTGCAATCTTGGGTCGAGTCGAGACAGATCAATAGAAGCTAATTGATTCAGTGATCCACCGCCCGGCGTGAGCTCTTGACCTGCTTTATCGAGAAAAGAAGCGCCTAACCCTTGCATCATGCCAACGCCGCCATCATTTGTTGCGCTTCCGCCAAGCCCAATGATTAAATGCTTCGCCCCTTTATCCAGCGCCGCAAGCATTAATTCTCCTGTCCCTCTAGACGTCGTGAATAATGGATTCCTTTTTTCTGGCGGGACAAGGTGTAATCCTGATGCTGCTGCCATTTCTATAACTGCGGTCTGTCCATCTCCCAGCATGCCAAAAAAGGCATCGACAGGTTGACCAAGCGGACCTGTGACCACTTGCTGGACAATGTACCCGTCAGTCGCATCAACCAACGATTGAACCGTACCTTCGCCTCCATCTGCCATAGGAATTTTCATATATTCTGCATGTGGCAAAATAGATCGAAACCCTCGTTCAATGGCACATGCTGTCTCATAGGCAGTTAAACTTTCTTTAAATGAATCTGGTGCGATCACAATTTTCATCCAAACACCCCTCGTTTCTCATTATATTTCTGTCCAATCCTTTTTCGTTTACCAGAACCAATCATGACACCATCTGAATTCATGACATTGATGTTTTGATGTAAAATATGCATCATACGTTCAACCATCACTTGAGCCAATTCATTGGTCAAAATGTCACACAGCACCTCCCCTGAAGGTGTTTTCATTCAATGTATCATAGTGTCATTGCACAATACATGCAAAGCCCTCAAAAAACAGCCGTTGACAAATGGGGGCTGAAAAGTGTTTAATCAAAGCAAGGGACCGACCGACAGTCTAGTCAAAAGAAAGGATGGCTTTATGAGAACCGTTAAACATCCTGAAGAACGCAAAAATGACATCTTAAACGCAGCAGAGGTGCTTTTTTCAATCAAGGGCTATCAGCAAACAACAATTATTGACATCCTGAAAGCCGTTGGGATTGCAAAAGGCACATTCTATTATTACTTTACCTCCAAAGAAGAGGTGATGGATGCGATTATCGACAGGATCATCAAAGCAGATATCATTGTGGCAAAGCGCATTGCAACTGATCCAAACCTGCCAGTGATTGATAAACTATTTCGTATCATCATGGCGCAATCTCCTAAGCAGGGCAGTCATAAAGAGGGCATGATCGAACAATTTCATCAACCTGCTAATGCTGAAATGCATCAAAAAAGCTTAATCAAAGCCATTAAAGAGCTATCACCCGTTTTGGCAGATGTCATTCAACAAGGTGTAAAAGAAGGAATATTTCAAACGGAGTATCCGCAAGAGACGGTCGAATTTCTCCTTGCTTCTGCACAGGTCATCTTTGATGAAGGTCTTTTCCAATGGACCGCAGAAGAAAGTACACAACGAGCTCTAGCGTTTATCTCGATCCTTGAATCCTCATTACATGCAGAAAAAGGAAGCTTCTCCTTCCTCCTCCAGCGTTTAACTGGAGAGCTGGAAGACAATAATCAGTGATTGGTCACTTCAATACCAATCCTGCATACATTATAGACTGACGGTCGGTCTAAAAGGAGAGTGATTTTCATGTCGTTGTCAGCCAAAAAAGGTTCCACCCACTTCATCTACCTCGTTCTCGGACAGATTATTTCCGTTTTTGGGTCTTCCTTGATTCGGTTTGTTCTATCTTTACATGTGCTGGATATGACACACCGTGTTGATTTATATGCCCTACTTTTCGCTTTATCCAATATCCCGCTCCTCCTTTCGCCATTAGCAGGAGCCATTGCTGATCGGTTTAACAGAAGAAATTTGATGATCTTATTTGATGTTCTTACTGGCATTATGATTCTGGCTTTTTATTTCTGGTTATTCTCAGGAAATGATTCATTATATATCATTGGAGCCGTCATGATTCTTCTTGGGGTCATGAGTACGTTCTATGCTCCTGCTGTAATGTCCAGCATTCCTCAGCTAGTGAAAGAAGAAAGATTAGAACAAGCGAATGGCATTGTTAATGGGGTGCAGGCACTTTCAGGTGTTGTCGCTCCTATCATTGGCGGCGTTTTATACGGACTCATTGGGAGTCAGGCCATTATCGGCGTTAGCAGCATCGTATTTTTTCTATCAGCATGTTTGCTTTTACGTTTAAATATCTCGTTCTCACCTAGCCCTCTCACAGAGCCGATGACCAAAGTGCTCGTGAAAGATATAAAACAAGGATTTTCCTATATCGGCAGCCAGTCATTTTTAAAAAGAGCCATGCTGCTTGCAGCGCTGCTAAATTTCATCCTCACACCATTTTTTATCGTTGGTGGCCCAATTATTTTAAGGGTCACAATGAAAAGCAGTGACATCATGTATGGAATAGGAATGGGCTTAATTGAGTTTGCCGTCATCGCAGGTGCCTTGCTAGTTGGGCTTGTAGCGAAGCATTGGCGTATTCCTACTTTATATCGCTGGCTGCTTATCATTGCCGTCATCTTACTGCCTGTCGCTTTCTCAACATCCAAGATGGCTCTTCAATTTGGTACATGGCCAGCCTATTTTCTCTTTTTAGCAGGATGTCTTCCAATTGCCATGCTGCTCACAATGATTTCGATCGTTGTCATCTCACATGTACAAAAGAAAACACCAAATGCTCAATTAGGAAAAGTCATGGCCAATCTGACAATGGTCTCTCAATGTGCCGCTCCGCTCGGTCAAATGATGTATGGGTTCTTGTTCAACAATTTTTCAGCCAACATGTATGTGACCGTGTTAATAGTCAGTACCTTGATGTTTGCACTTGCCTTTTTGACAAAAAATATGCTTCAACATGAAGGAGAATCAGCCTCATGAGAATGACGTTTATCAAGAAAGACTTAACCCGCCACCGTCTCATTTCAGTCGGCTTAACCATTTGCATCATGATGACATCATTTTTAGCAACAAGCGCTGCGCAAATGTCGGCACAGCTGAATGGTTCCATTTCAGATTTACTCCAATCAGCCAAAGCACCAGATTTTGTCCAAATGCACGATGGCAGCTTAGATGAACAAGCTGTCGACACATTTTCAAGTAAACAGTCCATGGTAAAGGCACATCAAATTGTTCCAATGATTCCGGTCGAACACGTCAGCATCAAGTTCGGGCAGACGCCTGCTCAAGCAGGTGTGATGGATCATTTATTTGTAAAGCAAAATCGCTTTTTTGATTTTCTTTTAAATGAACAAAATGAAAAGCTAACGGTCAATAAAGGAGAAGTAGCAGTCCCTATTTATTTTCAACAAAAATACCATTTAAAGATTGGCCAAAGATTACTCATTACAAAAGGATCTCATCAATTCTCTTTTCAAATCAAAGCGTTCTTACGAGATGCCCAAATGAATCCAAGTCTTGTCAGCTCAAAGAGATTTCTTCTGCATGATTCGGATTGGGCGGCACTGAATCAAGTGTTTCAAAAGAAGGAGTACTTGATTGAATTTTTACTGCATGATGCTGCGCAAGCAGATGCTTTTCAATCACTCTATCAATCATCTGAGCTGCCACAACAGGGACCAGCTGTCACATTACCCCTGCTTCGCATGCTGAATGCTCTGACAGATGGTATGGTGATCGCCATTCTCCTTCTTGTTTGCTTTCTGCTTATTAGCATTTCCCTCCTCTCTCTCCGTCTGGCTATGACTGCCGCTATAGAAGAGGATGAACGTGAAATTGGGATCTTAAAAGTACTAGGCATCCCTTTATCAAAAATCAAACAATTATACGTTGGGAAGTATGCTGTGCTTGCCTGTATAGGGTGTATAGCAGGATATTTGTTCACGCTGATATTTGGTGATTTGTTTACGGCCAATATTCAGCGGTATATGGGGAAACATCCATCTTTTACTCATCAGTTGATTCCGCTTTTCGTGTCTATTTTGACGGCAATAATCGTCATCTCATTCAGCTATGCTGTCCTAAGAAAGTTTGGCCGAATATCAGCAGCTCAGGCACTTCAAGGTGGCATTTCTTCACCAAGTCATAAAAAACTAATCCCTATGCATCTCAATAGAAACATGTTCCTCCCTGTCAACCTTTGGTTTGGTTTGAAAGATCTGTTCTCGCGAATGAAAATGTATTCAACGATTATCTGTATCATCGCACTTTGTACATTTTTAATGCTGATGCCGATTCAGTTATGGCATACATTGCAATCACCGGATTTCATCACATATCTTGGCTCTGGAAAAAGTGATCTTCGAATCGATATACGGCAAGGAAATGATTTAGAGAAAAATACAAATAAAATCGAGTCTATGATTCGCGAAGATTTAGATATTCGCACATCTGCTGTATATGAAACAACTTCTCTACAGTCCAAAACAATGGAGAATACATTAGAAACGCTCTATTTAGAGTCAGGTGACCTGTCTGCTTTCCCTCTCACCTATTTACAAGGAAGGGAACCGTTGAAGGAGGAAGAAATTGCTTTATCGGTGTTGAGTGCTGACTCACTTCAGAAAAAGATAGGAGAAAAAGTCACTCTCTCTACAAATGGACAGCAAGTTCAAAGATTAGTCACCGGCATTTATCAAGATGTCACCAACGGAGGGAAAACAGCTAAAGCATTATCTCAGCCTTTTCCTCAAGCATCCCTTTGGAAAACCATTCAAATACAACTAAAACAAGGAAAAAATATCGCAGAAAAAAAAGCAGCATTTGCAGCAAATATGTCTCCTGCAAAAGTAACAGATATGAAAGAATATGTTCATCAAACAATAGGAAGCACAGCATCTCTAGTAAAGGTGATTGCATTATACTCAACAATCGCAGCTTTTGGAACAGCCAGCCTAATGTTCATGATGTTTCTGCACATGTTAAGGGCAAAAGACTTAAATCGTAATCTCATGTTAAGAACGATTGGTTTTTCTAAAAAGGATTTAACATATCAATACTTAACAAGTTTTATCGTCGTTCTTTCTTTTGGCGCCTTCATTGGAACAATCACTGTTCACACCATTGGTCCGGCGTTGATGAGTGTAGGCGGAGCATCATTAGGAGCATCAAGCCTTCATTGGTTAGCCCCGCAATGGGTATCGGTCGTGTATCCGCTATGGCTGTTTATTGTGAATTTAGCTGTAATCTCGTGGTTATTGAAGTCCTTTTTTTCTAGTAAAATGAGCCGTCATACACTTTCATAAGGAGATGTTTCACATGGAACAATTAATTGAAACGAAGCAATTGTCTTTGCAAATTGATTCATTAAAAGGACAAAAACAGACTATTCTTAGAAATATTCACTTATCGATTAAACCCGGAGAATTTGTCACCATTATGGGACCTTCAGGGTGCGGAAAAACCTCTTTGCTTTATCAACTTAGCGGTATAGAGACAGCCTCAACAGGAGAGATCAAATATAAAGATCAACTGCTATCAGAAATGACAGACAAACAGTTAACAGCTTTGCGCTTAACAGAGATGGGGTTCGTCTTTCAACACAGCCATTTACTAAAAAACCTCAATCTATTTGATAACATTATTGCTGCAGCTTACTTAGCGAAAAAAAAGCCGAGAAAAGAAGTAAATGAACGAGCTAAATATCTAATGGAGAAACTTGATATTGATCATTTAGCTGATAGATATTTATCAGAAGTATCAGGAGGTCAACTCCAAAGAGCCTCTATCTGTCGAGCTCTTATGAATGAACCAAACATTCTTTTTGCCGATGAACCAACAGGTGCTCTTAATTCAAGTACCACAAAGGAAGTCATGGATATTTTTTCTCAAATCCATTCTGAAGGAACAACTCTGCTGCTTGTCACACATGATCCAAAAGTCGCCCTTTGCTCTGAGAGAATTCTGTTTATGAATGACGGTGAAATTTCATCCCATTTAAATTTAGGAAAATACGATCGCTTCAACGCTGAGAAACGAGAGGCCGTGTTAAACAAGTGGTTACAAAATTTAGGGTTTTAATTGGTGTAAAACAGGCAACTTTCTGCCTGTTTTATTTTTCCTTACACTCAAACGAGTAATCCAGGGACAAACTATTTGTTTCTAGTATGATTTTGCCGTCTGCTTGTTGACAAGATTCTGTCAGCAACTCAATTTCTTTGCTATAAAAGTATCTCTTTGAGATATAAAGAGTCACTAAAACAAGTAAAAGCGTCGTAATCACAACTGTCATTTTCCAGTTTAATATTTGAAACCTTTTTTTCATTTCAACATCCTTTCTGAAAGGCTAGCATTTGTATTGGTTATTCACCTTTCTCATCAATTACCAGTTTCTTTTCCAAAATGATCTAGCAACATCATAACTGATTTTCCCTTCTAGATCGACCTTTCATTGTTCTTCTCCCATAGTTAAAATAGCTTTATTTCGTATATACAGATGGTATTTTCGAACATAAACATAAAAACAATTGTAACTTCCACGTTTTTAGACTCTCAAAAAAAGATTTTAGTCATTTGTACAAACAATCAATCACCATTACAATATCGTATATCTCATGACATAAGGTCCTTTTTATTACCTCCTGTCAATCACCTCCCAGAAACGATTATATTTTACCAAAAATTGTGATATCGTTTTTTATTGAAACAGGCGAAAGGATATTAAAGAGGTGAAATTTGAATGACGATCATTTCAGCTGAACAGGTGGGGAACCGTTTAAATGATTGGCGAATTGCCATTCGTAAGCATGATGTACACAATGCAAAGACAATCTACACAGAATTAAAGGAATTACTTCAAGAAATGGAAGAAAATCAGGAGGTCTTGACTTACTATTCATTACTGGAAGGCAAGTTTAAGCTCATGTTATATGAACGAAGGGGTAAAAAACTGAATGAACAGACAGAGCTAGAATGTCCTTCTAAAACAAACGACTTAATTGAATACTATTTTTACCTATACAAAGCCCTTTACGCTTCATATAACAGAGACTATGCATCAGCCATCGGACTATTTAAAATTGCCGAGAAAAAACTACAAAGCATTCCTGATGAAATAGAAGTAGCCGAATTCCATACGAAGGTTGCAAACCTATATATGCTGCTTCGACAAAGCCTGATTTCACTTCACTATATTCAGAATGCTATTGATATTTTCAAAGGTCATGATGGCTATGAAAGAAGACTGGCAGCAGCTTTTGTGATCGCCGCCACCAACTTCATGGATATTGGCGATTTCAAAAGAGCTGAGAACTACTACACAAAAGCATTACACATCTCAAATCGATTAAACGATCATTTTCTAACATCACAGCTTTATCATAATATCAGTATTCTATATGCCGAAGCTGGAGAATCAAAAAAATGTATTGATGCCCTAGAAAAGGCTCTTAGTGATGATGACTACCTTTCATCTTGTTATTTCCAACACTCCATGTTTATGTTACTAAAAGAGCTACTCTCCATCGATGAAAGGTCGCAAGCTCTCTATTATTTTGAATTGGTCAAACAAAAACAAGAAATGGAGAAAAACCCCATCTACACAGCAAAAATGAATTTTCTCTATCACCTATATTTCACTGAAGACATATCCCAAAAAGCTCAAACCTGTTTCGATGACATCAGCATTCTAAAAGAATTGAAGGATGTTGAAAGTGCCCGTGAATTGAGTGCATTAGCTGCCAAACACTTTGAAGATCTGGGTTCCATTCAACAGGCATATCTCTTTTTAAAGGACGCCTATCACATGGAACAAACCACACTCGAATGGAGGAATGATGATGAAAAAAATGAGTTTACTCATTTTCGCTTTAGTCATCGTTGTTGTCGGACAAACGGTGTCTTACAATTCGTTACATGATACAAATCCTGGTCCAACAGAGCGACCTATCGGAACATAAACCGATACAACCCAAAAAACCACTTGCCTCATCACAAGGCAAGTGGTCCATATTTATTTTAGTTCTTGATAAGAAATGAGGCGGTGAATATGTACCGCAAGATACGTAAGTTCATCTTATCATTCATCAAAAATTCATAAAAAACCAGATAAGTTGATTCACTCATCTGCTTTAAGATCACCTATTTTTTCTTTTCTTCTACCTTCTTTTTAAATGCTTTAGCTTGTTTTTTATATTCCTCTTTCGTGACAGCTAATAGCGCTTTTACAGGATTATGAGAGGCAGCTCCGTATCCGTTATGAGACATACGTTTCAATTGAACAAAACATTCAAGAGCTGTATCCAGATGAAGCTGATGCGAAGTATTGGCTGTTTACGTTAGATTATGGAAAAAGAGTGGCCCAAGCTGGAATTGATTGGTGCGTGGAAAGGAGAAGCATTTGGCTGCTTGGAAAGGATTTAACCAAAGAGCACGAAATAATGATGCAGTTGGAATTTATCATGAAACGTATCAAATTCAAGCCGGCTCATATGAATCTATCTACGTGAACATTCCTTCATATGGATTGAGCCAAGCTAGAACCACCATCCCAATTGGAAAAGGGAAAGAAACCGCAAAAGAGCGTCTTTATACAAGAAATTCCTAGAGCTGAGTTCTCTAGGAATTTCTTTTTGCAACAGTCACAAAATGCTTTAATATACGGGCTGTTAATCCCCAAATGGTATAGCGCTCATAATCATAAAACCACTCCTCAATCAAGCGACTGCCCCAGCTGTATTTTTCACCATTCATGATTTTTTCATAAGGGAAGTCCTCGCCTGGTGTTGGCTGAACCGATACATGGTGTAAGTACGGCTCATATTGGCAGAGCCATGATAGAGGCACAGTAAAGGTCTCCTCCACTTCCTCTTGATTATAGGAATGTTTGACCTGTTGTTCATCAATGATCCCGACATATGGATACACCACGAAGGATGGAGAGGCAATATAAGGACTGAGCTGTCCAAGCATGTTGACTGACTCGGGCGGAATGCCTAGTTCTTCATAGGTTTCTCGCAGTGCAGCTTCTTGTGCGGTTTCGCCGCCGTCAAGTTTGCCTCCTGGAAAGCTAATATCGCCAGGCTGTTTTCTCATCGTCAATGATCGCACTTCAAATAAAACGTGCCATTCCCCGTTTACTTGCACCAAAGGGACAAGGACTGCCGCTTTGAACGCTGTCTCTTCTCCGATAAATAGCGGCTGTGATTGATGTAAGTCATTTTTTAATTGATCAATGAACATGGGCATCACCTGTTTTCGTTTCTCTTTTCAATAGCGTATCATTGATTCCCTTTTGAATAAAGGCGATCTTTCTGACAATTATTTTTATCATTTTGACAACTATACTTGTCAAAATGAATATGATACTTTACAATTAGGAGAAGATTTTAATCAGAGCTGAGGTGACAGAATGAAAAATCGTCTAAAAGAGCTGCGGGCACGTGATGGTTTAAATCAGACTGAGCTTGCGAAACGAGCAAAGGTTTCCCGCCAGACCATTAGCTTAATGGAACGAGATGAATTGATGCCGTCTCTCTTACTTGCTATGAGGCTTTCTCGTATTTTTCAGGAACCCATTGAACGTATTTTTCTATTTGAGGAGGATGAACTCACATGAAAACCATATACAAAATGTTGTTAGGTGCTCTCCTTGGTTTTCTCGGTGCTTACTGTTTGCTGGCAGCCGAATTTGAGATGACACTTCTTGCTGCTGCATTTGAAGCGACTCTTGTCATGACTGGATTGACTATCCTATTGATCATTTATTGTGTTTCAGGCATTTCACGTATGAAGAAAAGAGTATCACTTTCGGTATCTGGTGATGAGGAGGATGAACTGGAAGCAAAACAGTATCGAACTTTTACTGATGTAACGTTAGCTAATACGGTGAGTACCATTTTATCCATTATTGCCATTGGTATGGCCATCGTGACTGAGCAGCCACTCTGGCTTATTCTTATCAATGCCGCTTTGTTTATCATCACCATTATCAGTTCGTATGTTGCGCTCTCTGTTCTAAAACTCGTCTACCCTAATCGTCCTCTGCCAAGTCCATCCGATAAGGATTATGGCAAAAAGCTACTCGCCATTTCTGATGAAGGGGAAAAACATGTGATGCTGGATGGGCTATTTCACACCCATCAAATGATGAATATTTTATTGACCGGTGCCATGTTTATTTTGATTGTGTATTCTCTTGGAGCCAATCACTCTCAGCTCTTTTCGATCATCATCATTGGACTCGTTCTGATCATTTTGAATGCACATTATATGTTGAAAATTAGAAATCGGTAAATAGATCAAGCACAGCCACTGGAGAAGGCTGTGCTTTTTTCGTTCATGATGCTGATCGACGTTTCTTTCGTGCATAAATCAAAAATAAGAACCCAAACCATACTGGTGTCAATAACAGCGCTGGGCGTGTTGCGTCAGCGAAGAGCATGATCACGAGAATGGCTGCAAAAAGCACCAGAACAACAATATTCACAAAAGGTGTAAATGGCGCTTTAAAGGTAGACGCCTTATGCAGTTCGGGACGTGTTTTTTTATATTTCAGGTGACATATTAAAATAATACTCCATACCCAAATGAAACAAATCGCACTGATCGTTGTCACAATTCCAAAAGCTTGTTCTGGAATCAGCTTGCTTAAAAGAGCCCCTACAGACACGACGATCGTTGAAACAAACAGTGCATTACTTGGGACAGCATGCTTATTCAAACGGCCAAAGGAAGCCGGTCCCTGCTTTTGGTGACTGAGATTATACAAAATTCGGCTCGTTGAGAACATACCGCTATTACAAGCGGAAGCCGCAGACGTCAGGACGACAAAATTAATGATCCCCGCTGCTACTGGTATACCAATGAGTCCAAAGGTTTTCACAAAAGGACTTTCTGATGCACCAAGCTCGGTCCATGGGTTGATACATAATAAAACAAAGATCGCACCCACATAGAAAAAGAGAATTCTTAATGGAATTTTATTAATCGCAGATGGGATATTTTTTTGAGGATTCGCCGTTTCTGCTGCGGATACACCGACAAGTTCCACTCCCACATACGCAAAAATCACCATTTGGAATGACAGTAAGAAGCCTGTGACACCATGTGGAAATAACCCGCCGTGTGACCAAAGATTTGTGACCGTCACAGGTCCAGCATCTGTTTGAAAACCAATGATTAACAGGACCATTCCAACACCAATTAACAGTAGAATCGTCATCACTTTAATCAGTGCAAACCAAAATTCCATTTCTCCAAAAAGCTTCACCGTTAGTAAATTAAACCCTAGTAAAATCAATAAACAAATAATGGCGGGAATCCACTGCGGAATGTCAAACCAATACTGCACATATACCCCGACCGCAATGACATCAGCCATCGCTGTCATTATCCAGCAAAACCAATACGTCCACCCTGTCACAAAGGAAGCCCATGGGCCAAGATAGTCCTCTGCAATATCCGTTAAGGATTGATAGCCCGTCTTCGATAAGAGCAATTCTCCAAGTGCCCTCATGACAAAAAAGATAGCCATTCCGACAATTAAATAGGCAAAAATGATTGACGGTCCTGCCAATTGAATCGCCTTTCCAGAGCCTAAAAACAGCCCTGTTCCGATGGTTCCGCCAATTGCAATCAACTGTACATGGCGGTTTGATAAATCTCGTTTTAACTCTTGCTGTGCCAATGTCAACGCCCTCCTACGACACGATCCTATACTGAAATAATGAACGCTCAAAAAGTCCATAAAAAAAGAGATTGGATGCGCTCCAATCTCATGGTCATAAAAGAATAGCAAAATAGAGAAAAGCAATACATGGCAACATCCATGCATCACAAATACAATATTTCGTACTCTTCTGTCCTTTTGCCTGAGATTGTGAACCCTTCGGCGCCGCACATACATGCGGTCTCTCCAGAAGCTGCTCCTGCCATAGTGTGACCCATAGCAATCATAGCTTTCGATATTTACTTAAAATGTTTCTATATCTGAATAATTTTATATTTTACGCCTCTAGAAGAAAGCTGTCAATGGTCATCTTTTTAAACTTTTATCCCCCCTATTTGACAATGCAATATGACATCACTTCATCAACACCCCCTGATTAAGGTATAATAAAACTAAGAATGTTCGGCTCGTTTGATGGAGAAATCCATCTTGATCATGAACCAAAGGTAGGCAATTCATTGAAGTTGGTGAAGATAAAATGAAAAAAATGAACAAGCAGCGTGTCACATTACAGGAAGTCGCCCGGCGTGCCGGTGTATCGACTTCAACGGCCTCACTCGTTGTTCGCAACAACCCTAGAATCTCAGAAGCAACTCGAAAAAAAGTGCTGCAATCCATGGAAGATTTAGGGTACGTGTATGATCGCGTCGCCGCCAACATGCGGTCAAAAAGCTCAAATATTGTCGGTGTGATCGTTACAGATATTTCAAACACCTTTATTTCTGAATTTTTAATCGGCGTGCAAACCACACTTGAATCACTTGGCTATACCGTTTTGCTTGGGACAACCTTTGACAGTGTCGATAAACAGGAACGGCTCATTTCCACCATGGTAGAGCACCGAGTTGGCGGAATCATCTTAAATCCCGCTTCGAAAAGCTCTACACGGACGGTCAAACAGTTAAACAACATACGCACCCCAAAAGTACTGGCAAACCGTGAATTAGCGGATGTCCATTGTGATTATGTCGGCGCTGATTATGAACAAGGTACTTGGATGGCAGTACATCACCTGCTTCAAAAAGGACATCGACGCATTGCCTTCTTAGGCGGAATCAAGTCCTCATCGACTTGGATTGAACGAATGAAAGGTTTCCAAAGAGCCCATGACGAGGAATGCATAACAATTGATGAATCTCTTATTATCGATATCGAACCTACCCGTGAAGGCGGGAAAGAAGCACTTGCCCAAGTCATGGATCAGCCCAATCCGCCTACTGCTATTTTTTGTTTTAGCGACTTAGTCGCATTTGGGGTCATTCAAGAATTGTCAGCACGCGATATCAAGCCTGGTGAAGACATCGACGTTGTTGGATTTGATAATATTCCTGAAGCGGAGATGTATCACCCACCGCTCACCACTGTCTCATCATTCCCGCGATCCATCGGGGTAAAAGCAGCGAACCTTTTATATCATAAAATGAACGGGCAGGATGAAGAGTTCCAGCGATTGATCTTAAAGCCACAACTTCATATTAGAGAAACATCTACATCCTCATGAATAGAAAAAGGGCTAAAATGAATGTTGATTTTAGCCCTTTTTTTCGCATCAGCGTGACCTGAAAACCTTTGAAGTCAAGGAAGGACGAGCATTGGTACACAGAACTGCCACCAAATGTGAGGATTTGTCTACACAAAGAAAGGAGAATGGCTTCGCAATTCTTCTTTTTTTTATTGACCAAGTCAACTATTTCTTTGTTACATTTTTCTTTTTTTAAATCACAAAGTCATAAACTTGACACATTTTAAACGCAGGAGTATATTTATCTCGTTGCTTCTTTTAGTATATCGTTATACTTATTTGGACATATCATTATTTTTTAGTAACGACGGTTGAAAATGAAGTTTTTTGATTCTGATCAAGTCATGAAATGCCATTTTATTATCATAACTGTTATCATTTTTTATATTCTAGTAGAACGATGTACTTATTTGAAAAACAGATGAATATTCATTATTTTTTCATTAATCACACAAGGGGTGTTGTGATGGCCTTAATATTATTTACTTTTAAGGAAATAACAAAGGATAACAAAGAAAATTTGACCCTCAAAGGGTTTCAAATATAGGAGTGGGAACATGAAAAATCCATATATTAAATCATCACTTGGCATGTATTTAAACTATTTCATGCTAGGCATGATCAACATTATTGTCGCATCAAACATGGAAAGCTTATCTGAACGCTACCATGTGGATATTCCGAAAATCAGCTTGCTTGTATCGGCAATCGGAATTGGGAAACTGCTTGCTCTCTTTTTCTCTGGCCGGCTGGCAGACAGCTGGGGACGTAAACCCGTCATTATTACAGGAAACTTTCTATACTTATTATTCTTAATTGGGATTCCAACGACTACCAATTATACATTAGCTTTTATCTTTGCGATTTCCGCAGGGATTGCAAACTCATTGCTTGATTCAGGGACATATCCTGCTCTGACAGAATCATTTCCTAAAAAAGCAAGTTCAGCTTCTGTATTAGTAAAAGCATCCGTTTCAATCGGTGCAACTGTTCTTCCATTTATCTTGGCATTCCTTGTTGCACATGATATCTTCTGGGGCTGGGCATTCTTTGGACTAGGACTTCTTTATTTACTTGTAGGAATTTACTTGCTCTTTATGCCGTTCCCAAATCACAAGCAAGCTGTTTCTCAAAATAACCTTCCAGTACAGGAGCAGATGAAGGCAGAACCTAAAATGTTTGGTGAAGGCTTAGCTGTTGTACTCATGGGTTTCACATCTACTGCATTGTTTGTGGTATGGCAGACGTGGCTTCCACAGCTCGGGTTAAAATTGATTGGGCTTGGCACTGGACAAGCAACACAGCTTCTTTCTTATTTTAGTATTGGTGCACTTGTGTCTGTTCTATTGCTTTCAATCGTACTAGATAAATATATTTCGCCGATTATGGTTGCCATTATTTACCCAATTGGGGCATTCCTTGCCATGCTTTCACTATTTCAAATCGAAACGTACGGTATTGTCATTGTGAGTACCTTTTTCTTAGGATTATTTACAGCAGGGATCTTCCAACTGTCTATGAGTATTATGATGAAATTATTCCCTACAAACAAAGCAACGGCTTCATCATACGTCAACATTGCGGCAAGCTCAGCGTTTATTCTTGTTCCGCTGATTACTAGCGGACTCGTCAGCACGTACGATATTAAAATGACTTTATTCTTCGATATGATCATTGCGGTCATTAGCGTATTGTTAGCAGTCTTTGTTCTAGGACGTATGAAAAAATTGTTTAGATAATTAAAGGAGATGTCAATTATGACAAACATACATGAACGTAATATTGATGGAAAAACAAAATTAGTCGGTCTTCTTGCGACACCAATCGGACACAGCCTGTCACCACGGATGCACAACCTTGGCTATACATTAACAGGGATCAACTATGCTTACCTAGCCTTTGAAGTAGGAAATGATGAGCTAGAAGCAGCTGTAAACGGAATGAAAGCGATGGGTGCAGCTGGATTTAACGTATCGATGCCTAACAAAATGAAAGTATTGGATTACTTAGATGAACTAGATGATTCTGCGAAATATACACGTGCAAGCAACACGGTTGTGAACAAAGATGGTAAGCTGGTTGGCTACAACACAGATGGTCTTGGTTACGTGAGAAACTTGATTGAACATGGCGTTGAACTAACTGGACAAAAGGTTACACTCGTTGGCTCAGGCGGCGCCGCAACACCGATTGCCATTCAGCTTGCACAATCAGGTATTCGTGAAATTAGTATTTTTGCTCGTAATGATCAATACTTTGTTCAAGCAGAAGAAAATGCAAATTACATCAACAACGAAATGAAATCATTTGGTGTCAAAGCTAACCTTTTCCCACTTGAAGACAAAGACGCTTTCCGTCGTGAAGTAGCTGAAAGTGCGATCTTAGCGAATGGAACAAGCCTTGGCATGAAACCATTAGATGAGCTCAGCATCATTGATGATACACTTGATGTACTGCGTAAAGACTTAATCGTGACAGATGTCGTTTACAACCCGCAAAAAACAAAGCTTCTTGCTCAAGCACAGGAAGCTGGCGCCAAAACGATTAACGGTCTTGGCATGATGCTATGGCAAGGTGCTCTTGCATACAAACTCTTTACTGGAGAAGATATGCCAGTTGAGCAAGTGAAACAGATTCTGTTTGAAAACGACCGTTTCTAAACGAAACATATAAAAAAGACGACCTCCTTCTTAGGAAGTCGTCTTTTTTATTCATGTATCATGATACGACGGTAGCGATACAGAATGTACATTGCCCCGATAATAGCGGCAACCGCCACAACAGCATCAAACATAAAGATCTGTAATATGGTCGAATGGCTTTCGATTAAACCAGTTACGACTGGGATGACGATGGCCGACACCCCGCCTGCTGTTGAGATAATCCCTGTCATCGTTCCTTTGTTCTTCCAGAAGAACTCAGCCATCACCGTTAACGTCAGCTGAAAGACACCCGCAGTTGAAAAGCCAAGTACAAATGCATTAACGGTCCCTATGACTGGAGACTTCACGACCAATAGCACACAGATGGAGACAAGTGTAATGATCGGATAGACAAGTAGCACTGTCACCGGACGAACAATGCGGCGCAAAAGAAATGTGAGCAATAACACAGACAGCAAACCACCCATGCTATAGTAACTAAGCAGCTTCACAGCACTGCCAGAAGCCATCCCCAATATTTCCTCACCGTACGTAGGAAGCCAAATTTGCGGCAAGGCGTAGAGACCATTTGACGTAAAGCTGATCACAATGAGTGCGATCCCTTCCCTCCAAAACGTAGGCTCTGACGAGAAACGCGGCAGCTCCTCATGCTCCATCACCTGGACTTGCTCCACTTTGCGATGATTGGGAAATGGCAATGTCCACAGCATCAAAACATTCACAAGATAGATAAAAGCAGGAACAAAAAACGCAATCCCGTAAAACAAATCATGCTCCGCTAAAAAGAAAATAGCCAGTGGCAGGATGGTCGCCCCAATCGAAATAAAAGCCTTCACCATCACATTCGCAGATCCCGAGTTTTGCGGAAAAGCCTCCATTAACGCTGGGTACGTTCCTGCATCCATTGCCGAATTCGCCACCCCTGCCAAAATCGCAAACGCAAAGGCGATTTGATAATTTGGAGACAATGGGATTCCAATGAGGAACACCGCCATCAGCACACCTGAAACCAAAATCACCGGCTTTCGCCCAAAACGATCTGACAGCACACCTGAAAGACCATACGTGAGCACCCTGCCAATGCCAAGTGCGGATATCATATAACTAACCCCTGCACTATCGGTATTTAATTGTTTGATTAAAAACGGCATATTCGAAGCCAAAATAATATTGACCATACCTAATAAAAAATAATTGATATAAAGACTAGAAGCCGTTCTCAAATACGGATTCCTCATACTGACACACCCCTCAACACCATTGCAATGAAGTGACAAATAATGGCTTTGCTTACAAGATCTCATGCGTGAGGAGGAACAGCTTCACAACCTTCACATGCAAACATCTCATCATCTCATGCAGCTCACAGCTTACATGCCCTTCATTTATCAAGCATTTCTTCAAATTTTCACTAGGTCTTATTTTATATGAATGTGAAAGGTAATGATAGTGAATTGCTTAAATTTGAGGGAAATGGTGATAGAGAAAAATCCCTGTCATTTTTTGAAATGAAGCTTGATCTAAACTCACATTCCCCAAAAACTAAACTCATAAAAATATTCTGTACGCTCTATGCATAATCCAAAATGAAAATCCTCTGCTATTAAAATGAAATCTCCGTATCCACTTAAAAATTTGGTTTGCTCAAGAAGTTGATTTAAATGATGAAACACTTCATCCACATTCACTAAAAGCGCTTCAATTTCATGATCTCGGAAAAAAAACAATCTCCCTTGTTTAGGAGTTTCTTTTATCCTCCCGACCATTTCATTTAACATTTGTGTAGACTTTTCAATATGCTCTAGATAGTTGTCTCCATGTATTTGACTTTTATGTTCTCTCGATTGCAGGAAAGTAAATACCTTCTGACAAAAAAATTGATTCTCTTCGACCTCCAAAAAAGGGGGTTCTGGAAGTGTCATATAGCTTAATTCGTTTATTAAGTGCTTTCTTCTGCTTTTTCTTTTTAAGGTTTCGATTTTTATTTTTTGGTTTTTATTCATATTAGCCAGTTCAACATCTCCTTTCCATTTTGTATTTATCCTTACGATAAATACCTTATTAGATAATTAATTAATTTGTTAAAATGCATCTTCATTCATAGATGCGAACAACTCACAACAGACTTGCAGCTAACCTTCCATTATAAGCTAGGAATTAAGAATATTACACATTATGGGGAGCATCATCGCTTTCATAAACAAGTTGCCCACATCGAATCCTTCCACTCCAATTTAAAATCAGAAGGGTTCTATCATCTTCACCATCTGACAATCACTACACAACGATTTTATAAAATACATATACCAATATTCGAGTTCAATGGAAATGAAACAACCAGTCACCGAAAGAGTTTCGACAACTGGCTGTTTCATACGGTGTTTTGCTCCCAGTCTCACAAAAACGGGAGGGCAAGTCCCAAATGTGGGGATTGTTTAAAATATTACGGATTATTCTCTTTTTGAGATACTATGAATGGCTTTGTATTCGCTCCTGTATTTTCTGGGTATGATCTTGATTTAAAATCATTGCCAATTCGGCCTCATTTAGAACAGATCCCCATCTAAAGATAATTTCACTATTCAAACCATACTTCAAAAAAAAGCGCTTGATAATCTACTTCATGACTATTCTGATCCAATCCTGAGTAAAACAAATCTTTTATAGATTCCTCTGAGAGCATAGAATCCCTTCTACTGGCAATCATGAAACTAGATTGATACTGATCCATTATTCGCAATGCCTTATCTAAATCAGGTTGAGGTACTTTGGCCATACTGACATAAAATTGATTTCTTTGTTCATCTAAAAGTAATTCTGGCCCCTTTTCAAAACCTGAAGTATTTATTTCCGAATCAATCGATTTCCATACTTTTCGGAATCTCTCTATTCGCGAATGTACATCAGTTACTTTCTTACTCAGAAAGATATAAAAATGGTAATTAGTTAATTGACCGTTAAAAATTTCGATTAGTTCATTTTGACAATAACTTTGAAAAGTCTTAATTCCACCATCATCTAAAAAGTGATATCCATTAATACTATATACACTTAACTGTTTAAGTTCATTTATTTTTTGATCTAACCACTTATAGTAGTTTGTAACTTTTTGTTCGAATTCAAGTTTTATTTTCATTAGTCACCTTTAATCAGTAATTAAAATTGCCCGAATTAGACAACTGCTTTTTCTTTTTGTAAAAACTCTTCAAAAAAAGATACTAATCTATTTATATTCTCTTCTTTTGAATATAGTAACGGATTATAACCATCTGAAGGAGGCATATAATGAATAAATGGTTCCATATCCTCAGGGTAACCAAAATCAGCGTATACTTCACACAATTCATCCAATAACTCTTCAGGTGACTTCTTATTTTTTTCTTTTAAGTGAGACGTTATACCATATCTCCATTTCCTTTTTTCAATGTCCCATTGGCTAGATTCTTCTTCTATCAAATCATTGTATAATTCTACTAATATCATTTGGAGTTTTCTATAATCCTCATCTGGATCGCCAGCACCCCAAGCTAATTCTAGGATTAAAGAATTTTCACATTCAGTATGATTAGATAAGTATTCCACTGCATACTTGCTTATTTCTTTGTATGAGATCAAATCTAGCCTAATTCCTACATATATAGTTTTCCAATCATAGTGAATATTATATGTTTTTAAGACCTCTATAGAATATTTCATTTCTCTTCATTCCTATCTCTTAGGATTTTGATTGGGCAATCCTGTAATTTCACCTTCTGGAATAAACCTTCTATGAGTAACTCCCTTATTTGGATCGACAATCCACTCAAAAATACCATTTTGATCTTTAACCGAAAACACTCTTTCAATTATTCGCAAATCTTTATTATAAACATCCTTATAGCCATAGTATTTCATACCACCCTCTATTTGATACAGCTTAACCTTTGTTTTATCACCACCGACCAAATCAAACTCTTTAGCCAATGGTGTGTAATTGTCAATTATATCATTGAAACCATGTTGACCATCTGGCTTTTTCAACGCACTCCCGACCCTTTTACTATCTATTACCGGATGTTCAATTTTATCTCCTTTAATCCCCATCTTCCCATGAAATCCTTTCGCTCCAAACGGCAAAAGCATCCCCAAAGCCGCATTCATACTCGCTTCCTGCTGTTCTTTCGAGACTTTATTTCCAAACATGTCTCGACCCGTAATCGCTTCGCTGAAGCCGTTGGTCGCAGTAAGACCGTATAAGCCTTTTTGCGATGTTTTTAAAGCATCAAAGGACTTTTGTGACGTCTTATAGATGTCGACTGCTCTGACTGCGGCGGACGTGGCTTGAGTCGTTTTATAAACGGCTTTACCGCCTTTGAAAATGCGTCCTGCCCAACCGACGATCGGGATGTATCCTGCTGCTGCCATGCCTCCTGCGGCGACTCGCTGTCCTGAGGTGAGTTCTTCACCTGTGATCGGATCGACACCTGTTGCGGCACGTTTTGCATCGTTTACGCCTGTCAGTTCATTGACGATATTTCCTCCGTAATCAAGAGCTTTTTCATACCACGGACGGTTGGCGAGCGCTTCTTGTTTCTTTGCGATCTTGCGGGCTTCTTCTTGATCTTTTTTGATTTTTAGATATTCAGAAGTTTGCTTCTCAATATCGCTTTTTGCCTTGTAGATTTCGCTATTTTGATACGCTTTCTTGTCAAAATTCATAGGAGAAATGGATTTTCCGTCATTTGTGGCATTGATCATTTCTGCGTACAATGCCATTGTAGCCTTCTCCTCAGTCTCTGACAAAGCATATTCATCTTTTAGATTTTGATCAAGTTCTATTAAATCTTTAACCGTTTTCTTCCGTTCATCTTCCGCATCAGCAATCTTTTCGTCAAAAGTTTTACTATCAAATACCTCCAGAGAAATGAGGTCATCAACATCTTGAAAAATCGTTTTGAGTGCCTTTTTTTGATCCTTTACAATACTTTTGGCATTTTTGATTCCCATATGTACAGCGTTGTCTAAAAAGTGTTCTTCTACAAAGGTGTCGCCGCCAAAGTTTGTATCATCAAGTGTCCCAGAAACACCTTCATGAAAGGCTTTTTGTTTATCAATAAAGCTAATAAACATGTCCACATTTCCGGCGAGTTCTTTGTAGAAGCTTTTAATGTTATCGGCACCTTTTCCAGTGAAGTCGTCACCGAGATTGGCAACACCTTGTAATGCCTTTTTTAAATCTATCATTTGTTCGCGGAGTTCCTGATAGTGTTTTGCCCTTGTATCCATGGCACTGGTTAGTGCTTTTGCATCAAGTATCTTGCCCAGAAGAAGCCACTCCCTCCATTATTGATCATAAAGTCTATTTTACCGTGACCTCCAAAACGGAAAAATAGGCTAAATGACATAAAAAATGGAATGGACTCTCTATTCAATTTACCCTCTCATTTGGATAAACGAGTTTATCCATTGTAGAGATATAGAAAAGGCCAGACAGTTCATTATACTCTGTCTAGCCACATGTTCACGTTACTTATAGTCATTGATTGGTCCTTTATCCATCAAAACATCGATCTCATTTGAATATTTCATTTTTAACTTCGGTCTACGCTCAGAGTTTGGTTTACTGTAAAGCTCTAGGGGACGGATGATCACGCCATCATTTGTGTTTTGAAGTATACCTGGAACACAAGAATAAATTCGATCATTGTCATTTGCATGTTTCGCGTGAATCGTGACAGACGTTCCTTGATGATTATCGATACTCATAGACACTCTATATCTATAGAAAGAACCTGTGCCATTTGATTGAGCAGAGTAAACAACGGGTACCACTGCAAGGATATCATCATTTAACCTTAGTTTAATGACTTCTGTTTTCATTGATTCACGATCTCTACCGACATCTCCCATATGCTCAACAGCCCCGTTACCGTAACTTTTGAGAGCGGGAACACCTTTTGCGCCAAACATGGCCACATCTATTTGTTTTCCTGACTTCGTATAGACCAACGCGTAAATATCATAATCGGTTCCAGACTCCCAAGATACTGTAGCCGTGATCTCTGGTGTTTTTTCAATGATGATCGGTTTATGACCTTTGTCTAGACTAATTTTACCTTGAACTTTCTCTAAGCTAATAGGTGCAGCGACTTTCTCTTTAGCGGCTGTGTTTATTGGAGCAGGCTCATTAATTTGTTTTTCAGAAACCATTGGAGGAGATGTAGAAACACCCTGTTCATCAGGTTCAACCTCCACCCCATAAAGCTTGCATAGCCCTTCCAATCCAGAATCGAAGCCACGCCAGATGGATCGTGCTTTCGTTTCACTATTTCTTATGTATAGCTCTACTACGACAATACCCTTTTCATTTGTAAAGCTTACTGGTGTTAGGTATAGCACCTCATCACCTGTTCGAATTTCTGCTTGCAGATTCTTCACATGAGAAAAGCCGATTCCTCGATCCTCTGTTAGTGTAATAGCCATCTTTGTGATTCCGACAGGCACTTTGCTCATATCAAAATTCAATTGATGTCTTTTCAACTGATCTGATATCTCTGCTGGTAAAAGTGTTGCGACACCCGTAGTACTCTCCGGCTGATTGTAAAAAATAATGCCATTATCTCCTTGAACTAGATCTGAATCTGTTAAGAGAAACGCCGTTAAAGAAATATCAATTGCAGATGACACTTCATAACTGATGAATAATTGCCCCTTTGGAGAGTTTAGTACGGTATTGGCACCCATTTGCAGAGTTTGATTCATTTCAACAACTCCTATTCTTTATCTACCATTTATCGTTTTTATAGACCAATTATACCAAATAGTGCAATAGAACCTATTAATATCTTTCTCTCTTTTCATCTCTACAATGATATGAGACAATGCCACCTAAAAACAAACTACTCTCGAAAGGAGAATCAATGTGTATAAAAAAATCATCCCAGCTGTTACAGTGATATTCGGTTTTTGGATTCTTCTTCAATTAGCATTTAGTATCAATGTCTTCCACAATCCAATGAATTATTTTATTGTGATCACTCTCTTTTTTCTTTGTATTCAGGCCACATTGAAGCATAGGAAATAAAAAAACCCGAACAAGCGCATCCCACGCTCATCCGGGCCAGTCATTTCTTTATTACACTTCTTCACCATTCGTTGCGATGACGTTTTGATACCAAGTAAACGAATCTTTTTTAAGACGCTTCATTGAACCATTACCTTCGTTATCGCGGTCAACATAAATCATGCCGTAGCGTTTTTTCATTTCACCGGTTGTGAATGACACGATATCAATGATGCCCCAAGGTGTGTAGCCGATGAGGTCCACACCGTCATATTCAATCGCTTTTTTCAGTGCTTGAATATGAGAAGCGAGATATTGAATTCGCTCTGGGTCATGAATAGAACCGTCTTCTTCCACTTGATCAATGGCCCCAAAGCCATTTTCCACAATGAATAGCGGGATTTGATAGCGATCGTAAAAACGATTCAATGTATACCTTAAACCTGTCGGATCAATGGACCAGCCCCAGTCACTTGATTTGATATACGGATTTTCTACACCATGTGGCAGTGCTCCATTGACAATGTCTCCGTTGTGATCAGATACTGCATCGCTTTTGACCGTTGTTGACATATAATAGCTAAAGCCAAGGTAATCTACTTTTCCTTTTCTTAAACTTTCTTCATCGCCTTCTTCAAATGGAATGTGATAGCCTTCGCGCTCAAATTCTTTTAACGCGTAGCTTGGATAGTAGCCACGCACTTGGACATCTGGGAAGAAATAGCGCTGTCTCATATATTCTTCTGCCAGCATGACATCCTCTGGGTTTGAGGAATATGGATAAATTGGCACGTGGGACACCATCGCTCCAATTTGAAAGGACGGATTGATCTCTTTTCCTTTTGCCACTGCCCATGCACTTGCAAGCAATTCATGATGTCCCGCTTGATACATGACTTCTTTGGCATTTTCGCCTTCTTTGACAGATACCCCTGAATTTGTCCAAAGGAACAACGGGTTGTTGACGTCCATTTTGTTATTGATTTCATTAAATGTCATCCAGTACGTAACCTTGTCCTTGTAACGATTGAAGCATACTTCCGAGAATTTCGCGAAATATTCAGCGACTGTTCTGCTTCGGAATCCGCCGTATTCTCTTGCCAAATGAAGGGGCATTTCAAAGTGAGACAGTGTAATGACAGGCTCGATTCCATGTTTAATCAGCTCATCAAACACATCATCATAAAACTGTAAGCCTGCTTCATTCGGCTCTTCTTCATCCCCTTTAGGGAAAATTCGGCTCCAGCCGATCGATGTTCGCAAGCATTTTAATCCCATTTCAGCAAACATGGCGATATCTTCTTTGTAACGATGGTAGAAATCAATGGCTTCATGGTTTGGATAAAAAGTTCCTTCTTCTATCGTTTCCGTGATCTGTCTTGGGACACCATGAGCACCTGCTGTCATCACATCTACAACACTCGGCCCTTTGCCAGCTGCATTCCATCCACCTTCGAATTGATGAGCGGCTAATGCCCCGCCCCATAAGAAATCTTTTGGTAAAGTCATTATCTATTCCTCCTATTTCACAATTGTCATCATGACGTCAGTTGGCTGACATGTCGAACGTTCCTCTACAATTACATCTTCGTATGCTTGGGTATTGGTAATGATAACAGGTGTGATTATTTGTAATCCTTTGCTTTCAATTGCTTCCTGATCAAATGTCATCAACAAGTCACCCTTTTTCACCTTGTCGCCTTCTTTGATATTGAGTGTAAATGCCGATCCATCTAGAGAGACCGTATCAATTCCTACATGAACAAGTAACTCTACACCAAATTCAGAACGCAGACCAATCGCATGTTTTGTTGGTGCAAGCATGACGACACTGCCATCAAACGGTGCAAACAGTTTGTTATCGGTCGGATGAATGGCAAAGCCTTTCCCCATCGCTCCAGAGCTAAATACGGCATCTGGCACTTCAGATAACGAAAGCACCTTTCCTGTAAGTGGAGCCGTGATCATTTCTTCATTGTTCATAAAAGTATTTGGCGTTTCTCCGTCTTGATCTTTAACAGATGTTTCACCAGCTGACTGCTCTACTGTATCTTCTCCATATCCGAACATTTGAATAAGCACAACTGGTAAAATCAGCGCAATGGCCACACCAATCAAAATACCAATGATAGACGTTGGATAATCTGCACTGATTCCGTTCACAATGGTCAGCGGGCCAGGCAGCCCTGCATATGCAAAGTAATAAGGCGTAAAGAAGCTGGCTACAACGGCACCGACCGCTCCTGAAATACACCCGAAAATAAACGGCTTTTTAAAACGTAAGGTGACACCGTAAATCGCAGGCTCCGTAATACCGAAGAGTCCTGTGATTCCAGCTGAAACCCCAACTTTCCGTGTTTCCCGATTTCTTGCTTTTAAAATAACTCCCAGCACAGCACCGACTTGAGCGATAACAGCGATGGTTTGATATGCCTGAAAAGAGTCACGTCCATATTGTTCAAAGTTCGCAAGTACCATTGGCGTGATGCCCCAGTGAACACCGAAAATCACGAGTACTTGCCAGAAACCGCCGATAATGGCCCCTGCCAGAGCTGGTACATTTTCAGCTAAGACATTGTATCCGTTTGCAATTCCATTTGCACCTGCTGTCGAAAGAGGACCGATTAATAGAATAGTTAACGGAACCATGACGACCATACATAAAAATGGGACAAATAGCGGTTTGACGACTTCATGAATTCGTTTGTTTAAGAATTTTTCTACATATGAAAGAATCCATACTAAGAAAAGCGGTGGCAAGACGGATGATGTATAAACCGTTTCAGATAAAGCAATCCCTAAAAAGGTCACACCTTCCCCTGATGCTACACGTCCAGCAATCTCTGTCCAAGAAGGACTGACAAGCGCAGCTGTACAAGCAACCGCGATATACATATTCGTTTTGAAATGCTTGGCTGCAGTTATCGCAATAAAAATAGGCAGGAACGTAAACGGTGCCCAAGAAATAAAGCTAAACACTTCATAAGTGCCTGTTTTCGAGAAGCTTGGAAATATCAAATTTATTAAGATAAGTGCACCTTGTAAAATACCAGCTGCGGCTAAAATATACACAAATGGCGCGAACACAGCGGACATGGTCGCAATGACCCGATTCAGTATCGTTCCTTTGTTTTCATTCGGCTGATCATCATCCGACGTTTGGAGCTGAACAAGGTTGGAAAAATGCTCATATACCTCACCTACATGCTGACCGATCACAACCTGAAACTGACCACCGTTTTCCACCACTGTAATGACACCAGGCATGGCGTTGACTGCTTCTTTTGCCTTTGGATTAGAACGCTTCAGCACCAAACGCAGCCTCGTGGCGCATCTTGCAGCACTCACCACATTTTCTTCTCCGCCAACTGCTTCTAAGATGTCTTCTGCAAGCTTTTGATAATCCCTCACTTTTGACATATAAAACCCCCCTTTATCACTACTAGTATATGTACATTATAATTATACCGGTACAATTTATCAATACATATATAATTTGAGTTTGCATATCAAAGAGAAATCGGGATGTGCTATAATACAAAGACAATAAATCGTGAAAACAAAGAGGAATGGCTATGTTAAAGTATCAACAAATTGCGAGCGATATTGAAAAATATATTGTCACACATGAGCTGCAGCAAGGAGACAAACTCCCTGTGCTTGAGACGCTCATGAATCAATTTGCTGTGAGCAAAAGTACAATTATCAAATCATTAGATTTACTCGAAAGAAAAGGGATTGTCTATCAGGTGAGGGGCAGCGGCATCTTTGTGAGAAGGCACAGGCGCAAAGGCTATATCAGCCTTTTATCCAACCAAGGGTTCAAAAAAGATTTAGAGGAATTTCAACTGACATCAGAAGTTCTCACGTTAGATACCGTCAAACCGCCAGAAGAAGCTGCGCTGAATTTAAACATTGAACCAGATGAGGATGTTTTCTACCTTAAACGCATTCGTTACATCAATGGACAAACTTTATGTTTAGAAGAGTCCTATTACCGGAAAACCATTATTCCTTACCTCAACACAGAAATTGCAGCCGATTCTGTATTTAAATTTATTAGTGAAGGCCTTGGTCTTAAAGTGGGCTTTTCTGACATGTACCTGCAAGTTGGCAAACTAAACGAAACTGAAGCGAAGCACCTCGGACTTAAACAAGACGATCCTGCTCTTCGTGTCGAAACCGTCTTTCATCTCACTAACGGCCAGCCCTTCGACTTCTCGAAAATCACATATAACTACATGCAATCCCAATTTTTTATTCAGGCGAATAATTATTATGGGTGATGGATGGAAAAAGCCTCCTGAGACATTCAGGAGGCTTTTCTACTGTTCTCTTTTAACCTTTAAATATTTCTTCCCTCTCTCTTGAGTAGTTAGCCCGTCAATGGCAGTATCACCATAAAAAGTGACTAAATAATCCCCTTTACCTATAAGAACAACTGGAAAAACATGATGTTCTTGCAGACTCTTTTCAACATCATCTGGATGAATCTCGACTTCCATTTCATGACCAATGAATGCATACTCAAACGGAAGAGTATGATAAAGTTCTACAAGACACTGTACGATCTCCTGTTGAATACGAACGACATCATGTGAAACAACCTCTGTCCACTTTAAATATAGAACGAATCCCACAAAACCAGCTTCTTTTTGTATGTTCATGGTTGTATGTTTTAGACATGTTCCCTCCAATTCAAATTCTGTATAATAGCCTTCCAAGCAATTGTTTTTGATTTTATTCTCTTTTATATCATGTTCGATCCATGCTTCGCCATTAGCGTCTTGACTAAACTTTACTTTCGTTATTGAAATGCCTTTCTTTGTTAAATAGTCAATCAGTTGGTGGAAAGTGGTTGTTAAATGAATGTCATCATAGAATACCAATCCAATATTGATATATCCTCCTAAAGCGATGCTGACCCCCTCGCTTTCTTTTTGTTTTGTTCAAGCATACTACAAAAAGCAGATTCTCTTTGAACCTGCCTTTTGAACTATCATTATTTTTTTCAGCCTTACCGCCTAGTTGTTTGATATTACATGAACAATTCCAATTCATCACATTCAAAAGATTCATTTTACGAATGCATCCTACACATTTATGATGAACATAACAACATGGTTAGGAGGATTCGTCAGATGAAAGATATTAGGGTGTATCATGTCGATGCGTTTACAACTGAGAAATTTGGAGGTAATGCCGCTGGGGTGGTGTTGGATGGGGATTGGTTAACGGAGGATGAGATGCAGAATATCGCCAAGGAGTTGAACTTACCCGAGTCCGTTTTCTTGCTGCCGGCACATGATGAGAAAGCCGATTATCGAGTGAAATATTTCACTCCAACGGAAGAGGTCAATTTCTGCGGGCATGCGACGGTTGGGTTGACTTGGCTTTTAGCGACGGAGCTAGGGATGGCTAAAGAAAAATCAGGGGTTGTGTTAGAAACAAAGATCGGCCATGTTCCCGTTGTATGGCACGAAGAGAATGGCAAAGTTGTGAATGTCGAGATGACACAGGTCACGCCAAAGACGCAAGATTTTATCATCGATGTAGAAGAGCTTAGTGACATGCTCGGTATAAACAGTGACAGGATTGATCCATCCTATCCTATAAAATTAGCAAACACCGGAAACTGGCATCTTCTGGTTCCGCTGAAACACCAGAATGACATTGATCAAGCAGCACCAAACTTAGCAGCTTTAGGAAAAATGAATAAAGAGCAGAATATCACAACGACTCATCTTTATACGTTTCAATCCACAAAAGACTGTGATCTTTATACAAGGGATTTTGCACCTGGAATTGGCATACCCGAAGATCCTGTAACGGGAGCAGCAAACGGAGCATTAGCCGGATATCTGTATTTGGAAGGGATCATTCCTCAGCAAGAAACCACTCATCTGCGTATTGCTCAAGGTGATGCAATCGGCAGACCAGGATTGCTTCGTATCACGGTCATTCCGAATGAAGCAAAGCCGGTCATTAAAGTAGCAGGTGCAGCGGTTATTACCATTCGTGGGGCGATCACGCTATAAATTGATCAGCTTGAATAGAGACTCTCGTTCAAGCTGAATCTATTTAAAATGATCTTTGACCGTTTCAATCCATCTTTTAGTAGAGGGAGAGGCCGCGTTAAAAGATTTAAACGCCATATTGATTTCGCGATAAACACGGGTCTCAAGTGGAATTACGTTTGCCTGAGGCACCTGAGGCGGCAACATCAACTTTGGAATGATCGTGAGCCCAAGACCTTCCTGAACCATAGAGATGATCGTATTGTTGTCCCCAATCTCAAACAAAACATGGGGTTTTACGCCTCTTTCTTTTAATATTTTCTTAATGAGTTGATCACAGCCCGCTTTTGGCATAATAAATGGTTCATCTTGGAACGAAGCCACTTCCATTACCTTCTTTGTATGGAAACGATGACCCTCTTGCATGAGCACCACCAATTCATCTTGAAACAGTGGAACAGTTTCCAAATCTCTAGATGGCTGTGTTAAAAACCCAAGATCAACTGTGCCAGATGCGATCCACTCTTCAATCTCTTCATAGCCGCCTTCGTATAACTCCAATTGGATATTGGGATAACTTTTCGTAAAACGATGAATCAGCTGCGGAAGCATTTTTGAAGAAAAACTAGAGAACGTGCCGATCTTAATACTCCCCACTTCCATCCCTTGAATCAACGCCGCCTCCTGCTCAAGCAATGACGCATGATGAATGATTTGGCGAATATGGGGCATCACTCGTTCACCTGCATCTGTCAGCGACAGCCCGTTTCGATTCCGATGAAGCAGCACAATCCCAAGCTCTGACTCAAGCTTCGCCATATTATGACTCACCCCAGACTGCGTCAGCCCAAGCTTCTCACCAGCTTTTGTAAAACTGCCGCATTCGACGACTGTTTGAAATACTTTGTATGGGAATGTCATTCGTTTGCTCACCTCACTTTAGATCTTGGCAAAACCTACTGTTAGACATGTCTGTGATTTTTCGATTTAATTGTTGTTCGACCAATTGAAAACATGCCTGCTGAATCCATAAACGTTTAAATGTATAGAGTTGTTCTTTTTCATCGCCATGCATCTCTTCATCTTCTTCTAACTGAAAATCTGTTAATTCGATTTTGTCATGAACATGCATGTGAATAAAAACATGCGCATTGTGAAAATCATGCATATGCTCTACTAAAGCTGAGATATTGGTGATAAAATCATCGAATATATCTTCTGCTAGCGTTTTCTTGAGATCTAGATGGCTGTGCACATCCATTGATATGTAATTATCTCTTTCATCCAGTTCTTCTTGAGTGGCCAGAGGGTTATCATGAATCGTTGCTTTTCTATTTAAATCTGTAATCGAGAAATAAACGATGATGTCTTTATTATCGAGAAATTCATACTCCCATATCTCTGCATCTCTTAATCTTAAAATGCGGGTGAGATTGTCCAACTTTAAACCCTCCAATTAATTATTCATTGTCGTCGACGAAGACCTAGACGCCGCTTCATCCGCTTTCACACAATCAATCGCAACAACCAATGCAATCATCACAGGCTCCATCTCTTCTTTCAAAATATCAACCTTGTAACTATCCCCCCAAGTAAACCATTCCTTCTTCACCTGACCGATCACTTCGCCGCTTTGCAGCACTTGAAAATGCATATCCCACCAGTTACCGTGTACTTCGATTCCTGCAGCATCAATTGAATATTTGGCTTTAAAGAATGTAAACTCTTTTTTGATGGTCAATACCTCTTCTCCACCAACTTCTACTAAAAACTTCGGTAAAAAACTAAACATTTTCTTCGTAATCACAGCGATTTCGTGTCGTTCTGTATTTAGAATGGTGAACGTCTTGGGCATTTTCATAAAGCTTCCCTCGACTACGTACACATCATTCTCCTGCTGATCTTTGACGGTAAACCTGCCGCTGAGACTAAATACTTTCTGTTTCATATAAAGTTGTTTCATCTGTACCTCCGATTAAGTTCAATAAATTGAGCCGTCCTATATCTGATTATACCAAAAAATAGAATGTACAAAAAACAGTGTCAGTCTCAGGTTATAATAGAAATATTAGCGATGATAAAAGGAGAAATAATGAAAAGAAAATGGTCATTTTAGAGCCATCAAACCTACTTGGGATTATGTCATTATTATGAATGCCAAACACATGTCTGTCACAGTACGTGATGAAGAAGATGTTGTAGGTTTGCTATAGTAATGAAAAAATTCCCGTTTGAGCTATTTCTCTCAAACGAGAATTTTTCGTTTAGTTAACTCAATTATTTAATGGCCATTGACAAAGTAAGCAATGGTTTCTAATTTATCTTCTTTCAGTTCTCTTTTTACGTATTTTTCATATTCATTCATAATTTTCTGCTTATCTCCACCACAAAAATCAGTATATTTCGCCATCATCCTCAGCTTGCCTGTTTCCTGACGAAACTCCTCTTTTGTCCACGGCCTTTGGTGTGAAAGAATATACGTTTCGGCATCAAAAGCATCTAACTCATCTAAAAGACGCAAGATTTCTTTCACCGTATAATGTACGTTTTCAGCATACATTTTCGTAAATGCAATCACCAAGAAAATGGATTTTCTCTTCTTTCACATACACGATCACTGAATCTGCGGCATGATCGTCCCCAACATGCTGCACGACGCAAGTGACCCCGCCAAGATCAATCTCCATCCGACGATCAAACGTGACATCCGGTAAAACGACCTGAATATTTCGATGATCCTGATATTCTTCCTTAATGGCCTTCGCACAGAACTCAATCTCCGTTCCTTCCCTCACCCGCTCATCAATCGCCTCATCTGACCAAGAAAACGGAAGAAGCTTCTCCATTTCCTTTCTGGTTTTTGCAGAAGCAATTGTAACCGCATGAGGCAACGCCGGCAGACCAAAAATATGATCCCAATGCCAATGCGTGAGGGCAACCATATCAGGCGTGGGGTTCTCGTGCTTTAAAGTTTTTTGGATGAAATATTCCGCATGATCTTCTGAGTTGCCAGCATCGATCATTAATGTTTTGTTATTGCCTTCGACCATGCCTAGGATGGGGCGGTCGGTTCTTGATACTGGTGTGATTTAGGAGAATGTTTTGCCTATTTTTTTGATTGTGTGCATGGTGTGCCTGCTTTCTAATATTTAAATTTTATACTTTTAGTGCGAAGGTAAACCGAATCCTATTTCTTTAATAAGTATTTGGCTAACTTTCGATCTTCCTTATCCTTTGTCTTCACAGCAATATGTTCAATCAATTCCCTTGTGCCCGCTTGCTGCGAATACAAAGGAGACCATTCTTTTAATACACTTAAAGCATGATACTGTAAATTTCCATCATCTGATCTAAGTGCAGCTTGAATCAATGGTAATCCTACACCTTCGTGTTCATATAAATCTTGCACAATATATTGTAGACAAGCCACTTCATCATCTGAAAGACTTGATAACGATAAATGTGCTTCTGCAAATGTACAAAGCTCTCTAATATGCTGATGATGATTTGTGTCCATCACAGCATAGTATATTTCACTATTTGCCGGGTCTTTCTCAAGTAAAGCAAATAGATGCTCAATGACATCTAAACGATAAAAGAGAGCGATTTCAAGTGCTTGGGAGCTAAAACCCTGGTGTAACGAATCGATTGCAAGCTTTGGCCATCTACTGTCATTGATAAACGGTTGAACAGCTTCCTGGATAGCCTTATAATCGTCCTGTTTCCATGAATCATTCAATCGGTCTTCCCAAATCTCTTGATCATCATTTAAAAACTCATTTATTTTCAATATTGGATAAAAGTCCTCAATTGTTTGGCAGTGTTTATGAGCATGGTGAATAAATCGGCAGAGAACTGAGCTTGCATTTGAATACTCATCGATTCCGTAGATAGAAACCTCATCTTCTAATAATGCTTGAATGATGAGACTCGCTCCATCATATAATTCTTTGGAAATTTCATCTTCAGATAAAGCAATTTCCAGATCACCATTAAGAGCACAAGTATAAGCTAAGTATTCATTCATGATTGTATTTTCGCAGCCCTTTGTTAGGAGCCATCGTTTTATTTCTGGCGTCGATGCTTCCAATTGCTCAACAGCCGAAATCTTCCCCCATCCATCGACGGACTTTGCAAGACGCCAAACATGTTCGTTTCCTTGAATTGTGCCATTCTTCAATGCAAACACGACATAAGAAGTAAATTCTTCATGCATACCTATTGTGAATAAAAGCTCTTTGTATTTTTCACAGTTTGTACATCCCAGTATCATGACTGCAAATTTGACGACCTCCCGATGCGCTGCATGTTCAAGAAGCCATAACGCTTCTTGCTGTACAAGAGACTCATCCCATTGCGTTTGCTGAAATCGTTCAATTAACTCACTGCTGCGGCTCGCCATATTGTTAGAAATGATTTTTTCATATGTTTTTTTTCTAGTTTCGTTTGTAGGATGATTCAGTTGTATTTCAAAAAGCTTCAATAGTTTCTTCACATAAAAAGGGGCAGGTCGTTCATCTACAAAATGATCGGATAAACCTGGAGCCAATCGTGGTTCATTTTCGTCAAATAAAAAGTCTTCATCTGGTAAACGGTCGTCTACTATTTTATGATGTGATTGAATTTGTTGTTGAATAAAGGGAACGATTCTCTCTTTATGATCCCATGGTAGAAGGTCTATCTTCTTTGATTCATCTAAAACTGTTTCGTGATCTACCTTCACCATACAACGAAATCGTACATACCCACCAAGTTTAACGGACACTTTGTGTTTTGTACCATCTTGAAGTTCCAATATCCCTGACAATTTTGAATATGGAATTATATGAGACAATACAGTTTTTCGTTGTTTTTTATCAACTGTCACACCATCAATGATTAGTTGCTCTTCTTTTATTTGGTTTGTAATTTCTATAGAATGCCCTTTATATTCAATTTTCCATGTTTTATTTATTTCTTTTTCTACGTCTTTTATTACGTTACGTATTTCATGTTTAAAGTCGGCTTTGAAATTCATGGAAGTCTCCTTTTAGTAATTGTAGATTGAATATGTGATCGTTCCCAATACCTGCTGTAATCGTTTCTTGAACTAAGTTTTCATTATATATAATACGATATTTATTAAAAAGAGTCTTCTTTTCTTCTTACATGAAAAAAGGTATGAGAAATGAATAATTCCCGCACCTTTTACTTTCAAAATATTATTTATTAAATGTCGGCTCTTTTTTCTTTATATCTTCAAAATACTGAGTAAACGAAGATACGCCTGAATAAGATATTGATAGATACTCTTTAGCACGAGTCATTCCTATATACATTAAAGACACTTCTTTTTCTTGATCCTCTTCATACTTTAATGGCATTAGATCAGCCTTCACAATAAAAACTGAGTGGAAGTCAAGACCTTTACTACTATCGAGAGAACAAATTTTGACTGTCTCTTCCTCTGGATTGAACTTATGTTTGGTTGCACCATTTTCAGTTATCCAATTGTAAGGAATATTCTTTGTTTGAAATTCCGATTGAATCGCTGATATATAATGGTTATTATATCCCTTTATACGATATAAAATGGCCATTTCAGAGTAAGGTATGTTCTTTTCATTATGTTGATCCACTATTTGTTTAGTAATCTCCTCTATTTCTTCTTTAAAGGTATTACATCTTAAAAGCTCTACCTCTGGCCCTTTACGTTTCGTCTTTTTTGGAGGGATGATTTCGATTGTCTCTGTCTGTTCTTGTTTTAATTTAAGATCTAAAGCTCTATGGCTATCGTAAAATTTCCATCCAAAATCCACAATTTGTGACGTATTACGATAATTTATATTTAAGATTCTAGATCTACCTCTAAAATCAAGGCCCGTATCTTTCACATAGCTTCTACTTTTCCGATAGATATCTTGCGCTCTATCTTCTACTAAAAGTAAAGATTGCGTCTCTTGATCTAAGCATAAGCTGATGAGATGCAGCCAGCTCCCTTCAAAGTCCTGCCCTTCATCAATTAAAATGGCATCATACTTTACAGGAGTTAAAGCATCATTTTCTATTTTTTCAATGTAATCATCTATTTCAAGTTCTGAAATACCATGCTCTTTTTTAATCCAGTGATGAAAATTTAATATTTGTATATTATTTAAATTTGGTGTTTTTCTACGATCGGATGTCAGAAAATCATCTGGTCCTGTAAATTTAGAATGAATCATTTGTTTAATATTTTGTTTCAAAGCTACATTGTAACAGAGTATTAATATCTTCCAATTCGGATGTTGTTCTGCTAACATTTTTGCTCGAGTCGCTAAGATTAAGGTTTTACCGCTTCCTGCTACTCCTCTAATTAGCCGATGTTTATCCCCAATCTGTTTAGCCAAGTTTTCTTGATGCAGATCCATCGTTTTGATGTTTCGAAAAGATAATAACAGTTTTTCTTGGTATGGGACTGGTTCAACATCTGCCCCAACGCGTATTTCTTTGTATAGATGATAACGAATCCTTTCTAATTCGTCAGATGATAGTGGTGTATATAACTTGAAAGGCACATGAAACATATCAAACAATTTTTCTATTAAGATCTCAGGATCAAAATGATCATTATCCGGATCAATCTGATCACGCGATAAAATAAAATGTGGATCAATAACCTCATATACTTTATTTTTTAAAAGTTGTTCTTCATGAAGCCTAGTGAAGACGACACCATAACCATAAGGAAACTTTAATTTAAACTGATATTTCCCTTCTGTATTGATTAAATCAATGTCTTTCTCAAGCATATCTTTTATTTTAAAAGCATACTCTCTTGATTGAACTAGGGGACTCTTCACTCTATGTAAATCACCAGAAGAATTTAAAATGCCCCAGGTATTGTCGTTTAGCTCTCTTATTGTATTTTTGGTGTAATCTTTTACTTCTAGAACTAATACTCCTAAATCAGGACCGATTATCACAAAGTCTGGTCTAAACCCATTGATATTAGGCTCATAATGTACAATATACTCTTCGGGTAGATATTCCTTTAATGTTCGAAATAAAATTCGTTCTCCTGCAGTAGCAGTATTTTTAATAGTTTCTGGTAATGTAATTGCCATTTATACTAACACCCCTCTATTATCCTTATACATCATATATCGGAATAATTTGGGTGTTTTAAATGATGTATAATACAATATATAGCTTTTCTTTAGCAAAGAGGGGGTGCTAGTTATAAAATAGAGGAAATCTTAAAATCAAAAAGCTCTTAGATTAATTTAAGAGCTTTAGTTAAAAATATTAAATTTATTCCATCAGTAGGTTGTATCTATATTTAGTTGTATTAGATACATTACATTGCCTAAAACGTCTGAAATTAATTTTAAATACTAAGCTTGTCCCTCTTCATGCACAACATTTCCAAATGAAGGATTTAACTATAAGATTTAGTAATAATTGAATTGAGAAAATTTAAACTTTCATTTTTCATCAATTTAAGATCAATTAATTAAAAACTAACCCTATTTACAAGTTTTATTTTTGCATAAATAGAGCCAAGAGCTCTTCTTAAATATATTAATTAAAAATCATACAACCTCACTACTTTTAAGATATATATTCCCAGTTTGTGCCGCATGCCTTCTCTTTCTTATAATTAAAGATACAAAATCTATTTGATTTTCCAGCACAGCCATAAGATCGGTGCCATCCATTAATAGTATGGTACTACGGCTTACGGAATGTATTTTAACAGCATCTTCGGAAAATCCATTTATAGATAGGAATAAACCTAAAGTATTATCAAGTTTTCTATTAATCTTTCCAGCAAAACTGTCTAAATCTGAGGAATCCGATAATTGATTCTTCCACTTGGCTTCAAACAAATAATCAGTACCTTCTAGAGAAAAAGCTCCATCAAGTTGTTCTCCAATATTTCTAAATGAAGCTTTAGGATCTAAATCAAATAGTTCAAATAGGTCGTATAGAACTTTCTCAAGTTCAAAGCCTCTCTTTTGATAATCCTGAGAAGTAACAAGCCTAAAATAATTTGTCTTAATTTCATCTAGTTTATTAAATACTGCTTGACTTGATCTGATTTTTTCCAGGTTTTCAAGTCTTCTCCTTTTAATTTCTTCTTCCTCTTTAATTCTCTGTGTTTGATCTTCTATTAACCTTTTAAGATCAGCAACAGCTTGCTTTGCTCTCCCTGCCTTTCTTTTTCCATCTTCAAGTTGTTCTAGGTGACGAAAACTATCCATCTTGATCACTTCGTGTATTAGTCTTCTGATATCACCCAAGTACTTTTCCTGATCACTACATAGTTCATCAATAATATCCGAGACAATTTGTCTTTTATATCCGTTCCAGTCTGAACGATTAATAATAGCAGGGTCATTTATACAGTTACTTAAAAAGCTCCTCAAGTTACTTTTATACCAGTATATACTGCATAGTGCCTCTTTTAATAGTTCGATTACGACAGCTGAAATTTTGTTCTTCATTACAAAAAACCCCCATCAAAATATCTTTCAAATGTAAGGCATCCCATAAAATTTCCTTCACACAACTTTTACAATAATTCCTAACATCAGCTGTTACAAACAATATTCTCTTTTATTTTAATACTTATTGTACTATGTACTACCTGGTACTTATTTTAGTATATTATATCGTCAGTGCGCCAATGAGCTTTTGGTAGGCTAATTAACTCTTAGTTAACTAACCCATTACTTTTATCAAACATTTCTTGGCTATTGTTTTTAGCCTTGTTACTATAAAATTCCTATTGATTTATAAGAAGATACTTAGACAATATCAAAAGCAATTACTACAATTGTTAATATTTCAATTAGACAAATAGATAGATCCAGAATTATTTAGAGCATATAATTGGAGTTGTTTTATTTAAACTACACATAATTTACTCGTTATATCGAGAAACGGATAATGAACACACGTTTTCAAGACCTGCTTCGAATAAAAAGAATTACCACCTTACCTACAACAATTTTGCATTTACTTATGATAAGGCTCCCCCCGCACAATCCGAAACGCCCGATAAATCTGCTCCACCAACACCAACCTCATCAACTGATGCGGAAACGTCATCTTCGAAAACGACAGCTTCTCATTCGCACGCTGCATCACAGCGTCGCTTAAGCCAAGCGACCCACCTATGACGAAACACACCTTACTTTTTCCGTATGTTGCCAGCTTATCTATTGTATCGGCTAATTCTTCGGAACTTTTCATTTTTCCTTCGATGGCGAGGGCGATGACGTGGGCGTCTGGGTTGATTTTGCTTAGGATGCGTTCGCCTTCTTTGTCTTTGATGATTTTCATGTCTTGCTCGCTGAGGTGTTCGGGTGCTTTTTCGTCTGGGAGCTCAATGATGTCGATTTTTGCATAGGCCTGTAATCGTTTTGTGTATTCGGCTATGCCTTGCTTTAAATATTTCTCTTTTAATTTTCCTACTGTGATAATTGATATATTCACAGGTCATCCCCACCTTAAGAACAAGTTATTCATATAAGTTATCAACAATTGTGGATAAAATTTGTGTATTTTGTGTCCGATCATTCGTTCCCCACTATATATATTGCAGGTTCATCGCACAATTCACAGGTTGTGGATAAGCTGTGTGTATGTTCGATTTTTCTGAATTCTGGCGGTGTTTCGTGATCATCTATGTACATGTCTAATACAGTTTCTATATGTTCTGCGCAAGCATAAAGTGATTTGTTCATAAGTTTCTGATTCCTCCAATATGTTGTCTGGTTATTCACAAGTATTTCGCTCATTGTTCAATATAACCGATTTATTCACATGTTAATAGTGTTTTGCCATTTTCCACACCTTTTATCCACAAACGAAGCAAAAAAGCCTCCACTCCTGTGAAGGCTTCCTTCTATCAAAACGGATTATAAAATCTCGTTCCTCTAACAAATGTAATCACAAGCGACACGACCAGCACCACGCCAACAAACAATAGCGCGGCATAATCTGCTTTTTGAAAGTCTTTCGCCGTATACCATGTGCGCTTTTTATGCTTTCCAAATCCGCGCAGCTCCATCGCATTGCTGATCGTTTCAATCCGCTCTAAGCTGGAGAAAATCAGCGGCATCACAATCGACAGCGCATTTTTGATTCGTTTCCCCAGTTTTTCATTCTTCGATAAATCAATGCCTCTTGCTTGCTGAGAAATGGCAATCGTGCGAAAATCACGCTGAATATCTGGAATATAGCGCAAAGCAATCGCTACCGCATACGAAATCCGGTAGCTGACCCCAATTCTGCTGAGTGATGAGGCGAATTCACTTGGATTTGTTGTGACAATAAACAATAGCGCCGCTGGCATCACAGTCACGTATTTCAGTGTAATGTTCAATTGATAGAAAAGCTGTTCAAGTGTGACATTATACCAGCCTGCAATGTGAAAGAGCTCGTGCTTCGCTCCATAGATGGCGACACCTTGCTGGGGCGCAAAGACGTAAATGGCGATGTTATTGATGACAAGAAAAATCGCCAAGACAATCACTACGAAAGAGATATCACGAAATCGTACGTTTGATAGCTGAAAGAACACGATACTGGCAACTAGCATAAACACTAATACGCCTGTATCATATGTGAGCATCGCTGCGGATGACCAGAGGATAAAGCAAATGAGTTTGGTTGCCCCTGTCAGCCGGTGAATCGGCGACGGGCGATCGATATAAGACAGCATATCTACAGCCATGTCATTCGTTCCTTTCTGTCAACCTCAATGAAACGATCCACGAGTTCATTTGGATTTGGCCAGTCTGCTTTCAGCGCCAGTTCATACAGCGACGTTTCCTTTAAACTCGCCTTTTGGACAAGCCACTGATCTGTCAGCACTTTGGCAGGTGTATCATCTGCGATCTTTTCTCCATCTGAAATGACAATGGTTCTTGTTGTGTATTCGAGCATTAAATGCATATCATGGGTGATCATTAGAATCGTGACGCCTTGTTTGTTTAGCTGCTCTAAAAACGTCATCATTTCTGTGTAATGTCTAAAATCCTGTCCGGCGGTTGGCTCGTCTAGGATGATGATTTCTGGCTCTAACACAAGAATAGATGCAATGGTGACGCGTTTTTTCTGTCCAAAGCTGAGGGCTGAGATCGGCCAGTTCCGAAATGGATACAGTCCGCACACTTTCAGAACCCGCTCCACACGTTCCTTGATCTCGTCTTCCTGTACACCTCTTAAAACGAGTCCTAATGCGACTTCATCAAAAATCATTTGTTTAGAAATCATTTGATTTGGGTTTTGCATGACGACACCGATTCGTTCGGAGCGCTGTTTGATGGTGTCTCCTGTGATGTCATCGCCATTTAAAAGGATTGTCCCTTTTGTTGGCTTTTCAAATGCGCAGAGCACCTTGGATAGTGTCGTCTTGCCTGCGCCATTGGCACCGGCGATGCTGATCATTTCTCCTTTTTTGACGGTAAAAGAGATGTTGCTCAGCGTGTTTGGTCTTGTCGGATAATCAAAGCTCAGCTCACGCACTTCTAGTAAATCCGGCGCTTCATTCTGCTCGACTGATGGCTCAGATGCTTCCATCCATTGTTCGATTTTCTCTTTTGCCTCGTCATTTAAGGTGAGATGCTGTAAATTAGCGATCTGATCTCCTGCTGCAATCGGAATTCCTGCATATTTCATCGCTCTCACATATAAAGGCTCACGTAAATACGCCGCTTCTAATACATTTGAGGCGAGCAATTCATCTGGTGTCATATCCGCTGCAATCGTGCCGTCATTGACAACGATGATGCGGTCGACATGGCGGAAGAGGACGTCTTCCAATCGATGTTCCACCATCACGACCGTTTTTTTCGTTTCTTTTTGCAGACGGTCAATGAGATCGATCACTTCTTTACCTGTAGCGGGATCAAGGCTTGCCAGTGGTTCATCAAACAGCAAAATGTCGACATCGTTGACAAGTACGCCTGCGATAGCGACACGTTGTTTTTGACCGCCTGACAGCTCATGCACGGATGATGCCAGTTTGCCGTCTACCTCTGTTAATTTTGCCGCTTTCTCGACACGTGTTTTCATTTCTTCGCGTGTGACTTGATCATTTTCTAGTGTGAACGCGATATCTTCTCCTACAGTCAGCCCGATAAATTGTCCATCAGGGTCTTGCAGCACTGTTCCGACGAGCTGTGAGAGTGAGAAAATGTTCTCTTTCTCTGCATCTTTCCCGCCGATGTGAAGACTTCCTTCCATAGACCCTTTATAAGACGCAGGAACTAGCCCATTGATACAATGGGCTAGTGTGCTTTTTCCCGATCCAGACGGGCCTGCGATGAGGACTTTTTCTCCTTCATAGATGGTCAGGTTGATATCTTTCAATGTCGGTTCTGACTGACTGCGATACTTGAATCCGAAATGTTCGAATTGAATCATCGGTTTCTTCATTTATGTGTTCCACCTTGCTTCATGATGTTTCTTTCGATAGGCTGCCGCTTTTGCTTCTCGTTTTCGCATAAGCCGCAATGATGATGGTTCCAAGTACACCGACTGTGATGATGTTCGAAACTCCTGCCACGATGCCTTGAACAAACACTTTATTCGCAGGTTCTGCATAGATCACAATGTCGAGGACAGGGGCAATGACAAACCAGCCTAACGCCTGTGCGCCAGCTTGTACGGCGTTGAAGAACGCGATCTTTTTCCAGCCAAAGTCTCCCTCTTCTATTTTTAAACGGTTTGAAATGAAGCCGATCAATAAACCAACAATACCCGAAACGATAATCCAGCTCCACCAAGGACCAAATGTAGTGGCATCTTTAATGAGATGGCCAATAAAACCAATCAGTGCGCCTGCAACAGGACCAAATAATACAGCCATTAACGCAAGGAATGCGTACGATGTTTCAATTTGTGTATTCGGAATTCCAGTTGGAATGGAGACAAAGCGTCCTAAAATGACAAAGACGGCTGCACCAATTCCGATGGCAACGACAGTTTTCGTTGAAAGATGTTTACCTGACATGATGTTTTCCTCCTCTTATTCGTATATAATGCGCGGAGCTTTGCGAATCGAAAGGCGCCATCCTGTGCCTGTACCGATATTATAAGCCTTTGCAAATGACCCTTGATTGATCGCCACGCCTAAATGATCGAGTGAATTGACATATACGAGTGGTTCGCCTACCTTTAAATCGGCAAAAGATCGTCCATAGGTCATGATATTTTTATACACATTTTTCGGCCCGTTGGCAATGGTAACTTCTATTGCATCCCCATAATTGATTGAAAGCTTTTCAAATAACGTATGATGAATGTTTGTCCATAGGTTGCCGAATCTCACATCTAAAATATCAATCGTCCCTGTGATCACTTCTTCTTCCGCATAAGCCTTTACAACTGGAAGATGAATAATATCCTCTATATCCGCCTTTGGCCCAACCTCTTCAAAGGAAATCACACCTGAAGCAATTCTTGCGCCTGTATAGGCGTAAATATCTCTTCCATGGAATGTATGTGATTTGCCCGACTTCGGCAGCCGGTTGATGGTTTCATCTAAATAACGGGCTTCCACAATACCAATATCCTGCGCAACGTGCGTCAGTGTCCCATTATCTGGTGTGATGATATAGTGGGAGCTTGTTGTTTTGACGACAAGACTCTTGCGCTCTGATCCAACGCCCGGGTCAACAACGGAGACGAAAACCGTTTCTTCCGGCCAATATGTGACCGTCTGAAGTAAGCGATAAGACGCTTCCCAAATGTCATATTGGGGAATGTTGTGAGTTAAATCAAAAATGCGGATGCTGCTGCTCACTGTATTTGCGACTCCGTACATTGCGCTGACCGCTCCGTCATCAATACCGAAATCTGATTGTAAAACCAATGCATGTTCACTCATGTTAATCTCCCTTTCATTTGAAAAAATGGTTGTGGTGTTTCACGTGGAACATTTGAACATTTGTATGAAAAAAGTGGAAAATAAAAAATACCCCATCCTTATCTATGAATCATAAGGACGAGGTATTTGTCTCGTGGTACCACCTTTATTTACTGTTTGCTCGCGCTAAACAGCCTCTACAAGTACAAAGCTCCAATTTGGCTCATATACTGTGGTTTTGATAACGAGTACCAACTCTCGTCGTAACCTACTGATATCAAAGATATGTTCAGTACGAGGCTCAGAGACCATTTTTCGAATCATTATTTTTGCTTCTTTTCAGCTGCCGAAGCTCTCTGTGGAAAAATTGATGATTGTACTTTCTCTCGTCATTGCCTGTTCAACTATTTTGAATTAAAGCTATCATACATGATGTGTTTTTAGAAATCAAGATATTTTTCTGAACATTTTTAAAAATGAATCAAGTCTTACTGGAAAAGTCTTCTTTTTATAAAATTTAAACAAATGTTAAAGAGCGAGATATGGTGTCTTTCTTTTCTAGCGTTATAATAAAGATGAAGGGAGGTACAGTGTGTGTGGACCATCTGTATGAATGAATTTAAGCAGCTCTTCAAAAGCACAAAATCCATTTTAACAATTGTTATTATTTTTATTTTATCTACTTTTGTATCAAGTCTTCCATTTATAGCTGCTTATCAAGGGAAATGGGAAGATGCAAAGGACCCTTATTCCATTGGGAATGAACTAGTGATTTCTTTATTTGGTTTCTTCCTTATTTTTTTATTGTCTCATGATATTTTGAGTCGCGAAATTCATTTGAAAACCATTCGTTTTCTCGTCAGTAAAACGACCCGTTTGAACATTGTCATCGGGAAATATCTTGGGCTGATGCTGTTTTGGCTCAGTTGCATTATGACCACATATATATTAAATACGGTGATTTCACATCGTTTTCTGTTCTCTGATGCCTTAAAAATATTAACGTTTATCAGTGTTGGCATCTCCTGTGCTTTGTTTTTGTCCATGCTCTTTCCAACACCACAGAAATCGATGTTTGTTGGTATGTTGTTTTCCTTTCTTTTTCCGATCATCAGTATGATGTCTGTTCTTTCTTCAGAACGGTTGATCCATTGGTTCCAATACGTGACACCTTATTATTATGCGCGCTGGAGTGAACCGCTGACCTATGTGCTGATGAATGCAACATTGACAGTTGTCTTACTCATTGGAACTGCACTGCTGTTTCAGAGGAGGGATGTCTAAATGCTACATACAAAAGGGCTGACAAAAAAATATCGGACAAAAGTCGCAATAGACCATATTGATCTTGATATCCATCAAGGGGATATCTTCGGCCTCATTGGACCGAAGGGTGCTGGTAAGACGACCTTTTTTAATATCATTACAGGAATCTCTCGCCCCACCTCTGGCACGTTTATGATGATGAACATGTCTTCGTTAAAAAAAGTACGGCATCACATCGGTGTTCTGCCGGAATATACGGATTTATATGAATCGCTTACCGCTATTGAGCATATTGCCTATTTATCAAAAATTACTGGCACACGCCAGAAAACGAGCTACTATGAAGAATTACTCGAATTCGTTGGTTTACATCGCTATCATCAAGAAAAGGTCGGTGCCTTTACACCTGGTATGAAGAAGCGGCTTGGAATGGCGCAGGCCATCGCTCATCGCCCTGACTTTATTTTACTAGATGAGCCTTTTGCCAATATTGATTCAGATTCTATCTTGCAGATTCAGCAGGTCATTGAATCGTTAAAGTCTGAAGGAAAAACCGTCTTTTTAACAGCAGATGAGCCAAGGTTCACCAATCATATTTGTACGAAAACTGCGTTCATTTCTGAAGGTAAATTAGTGTCCCCAAGTACTCATCCTCAAGAGAAAACCGTCACGTCCTCAACCATTCGTGCCATTTTCAAGCATGCATGGATTGATGATGAGGTGAGGCCTGTTCTCACGCAGTACTTACAAAGTGTGGGAACAGACCTTGTGATCAGTGATGACGAGACCTCATTGTTGATTCGCTCAGAAGCCCAAGTCCCAGCCATCATCCGTGCTTTCGTGAAGTGCAAAGTAGATCTATACCGAGTCACGGCTCAAGATGCCATGATCTCCTCATAAGAAAGTACCGTACGGTGGGACTGACCCCATCAGATGAGACAAATAAAAATCACCTTCAAGTTTGAAAATGGATCGTTGTGATCCGAAATAAAACATGGAGGTGTTTTTTCTATGGGGACAAGAGTGAGTTATCCGGTTGAAGTCAAACAGAAGGCTGTAGAAATGAGATTGGCAGGCGTACCTATGAAAGAGATTATGCAAAAATTGAATATCAAGAATAAGACGCAGGTTCAGACATGGGTGAGGTGGCATAAGGCTGGGGATACACACCGGTTTGAACAGCCTGTTGGAAAACAATATACCTATGGAAAGGGTCCTGAGTACTCTTCCGAATTAGAGAGACTTCAGGCAGAAAATCGCTATTTGAGTCAACAGAATGAAGTTTTAAAAAAGTACAACGAATTGGAAAGGAAGTTGATAAGGAAACGTCAATCAAACTGGTAGAAGAATTGTGCGAAACGATGACGATACAGGACACCTGTTTCCATTTAGGTATCTCACGCACTTCGTACTATAGATGGAAAAAGGATCTGACTCAGAATCACTCTAAAAGACAACTAGAGAAACAGGTCGGCACGTTGTGCCGAGAGCACAAGTATCGATATGGTTATCGAAAAATCACCGCCATACTAAAAATGAGCATGCGTATTAACCATAAAACTGTTCAACGTATCATGCAGAAAAACCAGTGGCAGTGCCGAGTTAAAATGAAAAAGCGTAAGAAGAATGGACAGCCCTATGCCGTGGCTGGTAATATACTGGATCGGAACTTTCAGTCTGATCGCCCTCTTGAAAAACTAGTAACGGACATCACGTATTTGCCTTATGGACAGAAACAATTGTACCTTTCCAGTATATTGGATTTATATAATGGAGAAGTGATTGCTTTTAATATTGGTGATAAGCAGGACACAGACTTTATCTTAAACACACTTAATCAGCTCCCATCACTGCCTGAGAACTGCGTGTTACATAGCGACCAAGGTTCTGTGTATACATCTTACGAGTATCAGAAAGCTGTTCATAAGAAAGGCATTACCATGAGCATGTCCCGTAAAGGGACGCCCGCTGATAATGCCTCCATCGAATCGTTTCATTCCTCACTAAAGTCTGAAACGTTCTATCTTAACAGGATTGATCGAACTACGAACACCATCGTAGAACGCACTGTCAAAGAATACATTTATTATTATAACAACATTCGTATTCAAACGAAACTAAACAACCAATCACTGATAAACTATCGGCAACTGGCTGTTTCGTAAAGGTGTTTTGATCCCTGTCTCAAAAACGGGGGTCAGTCCCGGTTTCCGCACGGTACTTTTTCTTTTTTATAAAGGTTTGCTCATGTAAATGCCGGTTTCCGCAAATCCTGTCTTTTCGTACAGTGAGCGGGCGATTTGATTATGAGCAAAGACATGCAGAGATAGTTTTTGCACACCTAATGACTTTGCTTGCGCTTCTAACGCTGCAATGGCCTGCTTCGCAAACCCTTTTCCTCGGTAAGCTTCAAACAAAATAAAATTATAAATAAATCCTTCATGTTGAGGGTGATTTGGATCATAGCAAAGCCAGACCCACCCAATGGCTTCTTCTCCATGTAAGAAGGTCCACAGCTCATGATGCTCTGTCTGGAGGCCTTCAGGAAGCAACCGATTAAATTGTTCCTCTGCGTTCTCCTGCGCCTCTCCCTGATCCCATGTCCCTGCCAGCACCTTTTCTTCTGCGTACCGTTTAATGGCTTCCTCTATCAAAGCGTCATAATCCGTCTGTGACATCGGCTGTAATGTGACCAATCGTACCTCCCCCTTTCCTTTATCATATGCCGAGCATGCCAAAAAAACCAGTCCCCTATAGGAACTGGCTAGCCTCCGAATCGATCAGTTTGGGAGAGTTTGATCTCTACTGATTTTTTCTTTCCGCTTCGGTAAAATTGCACCTTTACCTTGTCGCCGACTTTCTTTTGATATAAATATTTACGCAGATCGACGATATTTTCTACATCCTTGCCATCAAATGAAGTCACGACATCTAGCTCTTTTAGTCCCGCTTTTCCTGCTGGGGACAAAGGCTCGACACTCATCACGACGACCCCGGTTGTGATCTTCGCTGGGAGTTTCAACGTTTCCTGCCAATGATAGCTCGCGATATCTGCGAGTGATTTCATGCCAACCCCAAGGTACGGACGTTTGACTTCACCATAGCGCTCTAAATCCTCTATGACAGGGATGACCAGATTCGCTGGAATGGACAGCCCAATCCCTTCAACTTCTGATTCGGCAATTTTCATTGAATTGATGCCGATTACTTTGCCGTCCATATTGATCAAGGCTCCACCACTGTTCCCAGGATTGATGGCCGCATCTGTTTGCAAAACTTCCGCATTCCAATCCGTCTGTCCATCGCCATTAGAATCAACAGGGATCGCACGCTCCGTTCCAGAAATCACACCTTGTGTGACGGAGCCTGCAAATTCAAGCCCTAATGGATTTCCAATGGCGATAACAGGCTCACCTGGTTTCACATGGTCTGAATTGCCGAAGGCGGCAGTTTTCTTGATCTTATCACTTTTGACTGTGAGTACAGCTAAATCCATGAGCTGGTCGCTTCCGACAAGATTTGCCCCAATCCTTGTTCCGTCCTGAAGGCTCACTTCAAGCTGGTTAGCGCCTTTGATGACATGGTGGTTGGTCACGATATAAAAGGTGTCACCCCTTTTTTTATAAATCACACCTGACCCGCTGCCTGCTTCTCCGCCTTCTTCCCAAAAGCTAGACTTTTGGATGTTAATCACACCGACAACCGTATCCGACATACTCGACACCACTTTTGTCACCGCATCATTGACGTTTACATTGACGGTCTTTAAAGTGCCTTCTGATGCTTGCTGATCTCCGGCGGACTGCCATCTGAATGGACTGCCGCTCTGTCCAGATACATAAGGGAAAAAGAATCCCATTAAAAAAGCTCCTACCAATACACCGATCAAACCAGATAGGAAATATCCTTTTCTGCTTCGTCTCGGCTTCCACTCTACATCGCGATAATCCACTACGTTTCCTTCCTTTCAGTGAATAGATGATGTATATAGTGTTGGTAAGAAGCTCTTATCTTAATCATACGATTATAAAAATCATACGGCGCAAAGCGGGGTTGCTTTTTTCGGGTCCGTATCATATAAATCAAAGCCATCCCCTACAACAAAGCCCTTCATTTCAAGCGTCTGCTGAACCGCCATACGGGCTAAGTCCTTCATGTTGTTGTCTTGACTTAGGTGAGCCAAATAAATGCGTGAGGTGGCATCTCCAATCACATCTGTCATGGCAAGAGCCGCATCTTCATTGGATACGTGTCCGACATCGCTCAAAATTCTGCGTTTAATACTCCATGGGTAGCGTCCCATTTGCAGCATGCCGACATCATGGTTGCTCTCAAATACGAACGTATTAGCTGATTTAATAATCCCTTTCATGCGATCACTCACATAGCCTGTATCCGTCATGAGGGCAAGCTTACGCCCACCATAATGAAACACGTAAAACATAGGCTCTGCCGCATCATGTGACACGCCAAATGACTCAACATCAAGACCGCCAAACGATTGAACGGTCTCCATATCAAAGTGGAACTTCTGGTCCGTATCCACTTTCCCAATATGTGACTCCATCGCCTTCCATGTTTTCGCATTTGCATAGACAGGAAGCTTGTACTTTCTTGCCATGACACCGAGCCCTTTAATATGATCAGAGTGCTCATGTGTCACAAAAATTCCGTCCAAGTCTTCAGGCTTACGGTCAATTTGACCAAGCAGCTCGACCATCTGTTTGCCACTTAAGCCCGCATCTACTAAAAAGGCATGCTTGTCTGTTTCTAAATAAAAAGCGTTCCCCGTACTTCCGCTCGCTAGTACACTGAACTGCAAGCTCATGTTCTCTCACTCCATTGAAGATTTGTCATCTTTCTCTATATGATCAAGTGTTGAGCCATCAATGGCATTGATCAAATACTCTTCCTCGGTTTTTTTCTTTGAACCAGCTGCTACGCCTTCAAGCTCCACTCGCCATACAGGAACCATGACTTGAGTGCTTGCACCTGGATATTGCGTATAGTAGCCGAGTTCCACTTTTTTCACGGTCGTGTTTTGGCTCAGCATGTTTTGTGTATACAAGTCCTTCACGGTTTCAAGCGCCGGGACAAGCGTTTCTTTTCTCACTTCATTAATGGATGTCACCATCGACTGCTGATACGATACGACTTCGTTTTGATCGTTCAAATCCAATGTGATTTTTCCGATGGTTTCATTGTCATCAAGACCTTCTTGGAAGATGTATTTCCCTTTATACGTTTGGAAAAAGACGATTTCACCTGTCTCTTCATCAATGCTCCAGAGCTTATAATTCTTTCCATCCAGCAAGCGCTGGTTCACGAGGTTTGTCGCTGCTGTACTCATGTCTTTTTTAGGCAATGCGACTGGTTTATTGAAGGTCATTTCAAGCAGCGTGACAGGATCATCTTTCTCTGTTTTCGGGAATGTGCTTTTCGCCTTTTGATCAGCTAAACCGTCCACATCCTTCTTCGTATATTGCTTCTTCTCAGCTGTAATACGGTAGCCAATCTTCGCTTCATCTGATAGATTGCCATATTTGATTCCGTCTGCCTTCATTTCTTCCAGCGTATCCGTTTTTTCGATAATTGCGAAATGATCGGTTGATCGTTTTTCAAAGTATTGAAAACCAAGAAAGATATCCAGAACGAGAAAGGCTAGGATAAAGATCGTTTTGGTCTTATTCCACTCCATTCTTCTCGCTCCCCTCTGTCAACAGATCCTTCGATAAAATCACGGTTTTGCCGTTATATTTCATGCACCATACTGGCTCCAGCCAGACAAACATCGCTTCATCCTGATCTGATGCCGTTGACGTTGCTTGATAGGCAGGGAAAATCTGTTCAATTTTCTCCAAGTCATCATATTTCGTCTGCTTGGTGATCAAGTCCTTCAACTCTGTCCCGTTCATCAGCTTAACCTGTTCACTCTGACTCGCTTTGTTGCCAAGAATGTAGTTTGGACGCTTGTAACTCAAGATGTCATCATTCGCCCATTGTACTTCAAGGGAGGTCATTCCAAATGGATGCTTTGTGCTGTTAACGATCGGCAGACCATCCATAAACATATTAAAGGACAGCTGCTGGTTGCTGTTGATGCCAAAGTATTGATAATCATCGGTAAAGCTTCCGGTATCATTGAAATACTTCACGCTCCGCTTGATCAAATCCCCCGTTTGGAATACGTTACTGGAATTGATATTGCGGTGCTGATATTGGATGCGGTGGTCTTTTTGATTGGCTTCAAGACGACTTGTTCCATCTGTATACACCGTCCGGTTTAAATTAGACTCCTCCCCAACAAGACTTGGGTCTGTAAACAAAGCGTCCTTGAATTTGCTTGTCTTAATCGTTTCGATAAAGAACATTTTCGCTTCAAGCTGCTTTTGTTTCTGCGGCAGGAGAAAATCTCGTTTCGAATTCGCAGAGAATGTATAAAGATCATAGCGCGGCATCTCGTTTTGAGCAGCTGCGATGCTATCCATCAGATTACGATAGTTGGCCGACTCAATCGTCAGCTCAAGCACCGTTTCCTTGCTGTATGAGACCAAATAGACTTTCTTATTGGCCTTATCCTGCTGGGAGAACGGCACAATCATTCGATCAAACGAGTTATATTCAATGGATTTATTCGGCCATTTAAACAGGGCTTGGAAAATATCAATCGGGATCGAATCATTGAACACAAGATCCAATGTCTTCCCTTGTCCTCCTCGTCCATAGAAGAAATTCTTAAATCTTTGCTCGGAATATTGATCCGACACGTCGGAAATCTCTTTAACATCCCACAGGCTCACATCATTCCAAAAGTTTTGGAAGAGTTCCTTTTGATCCACTTTGAAGTGCTCACCATTCGAATGGATGAACATCTCACGCGGCTTTACGACATCAATGAGACTTCGAGGCTCGTCGCTTGAAATCTTCTTCGTTTCCACGACCTGTGTGCCGGCATCTGCCTGGTCCTGCATGACGGGCTGGAACATCCAGATATTCCACGTAAACACAAGACTGATCGCAATTAGGATTGTCAATATAATGGTTTTAAAGGTCTCACGCTTCATCCCAATCATCCTCTTGTTCTTCATTGTACGGAAGGGTAAAGGTTACCGTTGTTCCTTTTCCTTCAATGCTGTCAGCCCAAATATCTCCGCCATGAGCCTGAACCATTTCTTTTGCAATCGCAAGGCCTAGGCCGGTTCCGCCAAGCTTTCTTGTTCTCGCTTTATCCACTCGATAAAAACGTTCAAAGATTTTATCCATATCCTTCTTCGGAATACCGATTCCTTCATCTTTGACGCTGAATAACACAAGACCTTTCTCCTCATCGAGATCGACAGTGAACGTAATGTGTCCACCCTCTGGTGAGTATTTCAAGGCATTGGAAATGATATTATCGAGCACCTGTGTGATTTTATCTTGATCAATTTCAACATACACTTCACGCTGCGGCAGGTTGCGGATGAATTCGACATGCTGCTCCTTCGTCATTTCAAAACGATCAATGACGAGCGAGATAAACCTGATAAAATTCGTCCATTCCCGGTTGAATTGATAATCCTTGCTGTCGAACTTAGACAGCTGAAGCAGGTCATTGACAAGCCTGATCATGCGCTCTGTTTCATTTTGCGTGACACTGAGGAATCTTGGTGCAAGCTCTTTATCACCAATCGCCCCTTCAGCGAGTGCTTCAAGGTAGCTTCGCATCGTCGTGAGCGGTGTGCGCAGCTCATGCGATACGTTCGCCACGAATTCACGGCGTTCAGCATCAATTTTCTCCTGCTCTGTTACGTCATAAATGACCGCAATTAAACCATCAATCTTCCCATGCTCTTTCTGAATGACTGAGAAATTAACACGCAAAACTGACAGCTGATCTTCGCGTTCAATTTCTAGCAGCATGGAGTCTTGATTTTCGACTAAATCTTCAAATGTATGAGTGTCCTCTAAACCAAGTAAGGACGTAATCGGCATCTCTAGTGCTGTTTCACGTGAAACATTCAAAAGCTCTAATGCCGGGCTGTTTAATAGAATAATGGCGCCGTTTTGATTCGTTGCGATGACACCATCTGTCATATAGGCAATGACAGAAGAAAGCTTTTTCCGCTCCCCTTCCGTCATCAGCTGCGCTTCCTCCAGCTCTCTCGTCAGATGATTAAAAGTCGTCGCAAGCTGCCCAATTTCATCATGTCCATACTTTCGAACCTTTCTGGAAAAGTTCCCTTTGGCGAGTTCGATCGCTTGCTTTCTCATATCCGAAATTGGGTGTGTGATCGTTCTGAAGATGAAGATACCAAGGAGAGCGGTTGTCCCAAGTGCGATCAGTGTACCAGTCGCCAAAATGGTGTTGATCGTCCGCATTTGGTTAAAAACACTTTCCATAGAAGAGACCACATATATCACGCCAACTGTCTCTTGGTTCTCATTTTTCACGGCTGTCGCTGAAATACGCACCCGTTTATTTGATTCTGGGTCATAAAACTTCTTTTCATAGTCTTTGCCGACCGCAAAAATACGGCTAATGATTTGATCGGTGATTTTCTTACCGGCAATCTCTTGATTTCCGTTGTTCACAGAGGCAATAACCTCTCTGCTTTCGTCAATATAACTGACTTCAGAAATTTCATTAGACTCATCTTTATTGTTAAAATCGTTTAATATCTTTTGAGCATCCTCTTTTAATTCTGCCTTGCTTTTCGATGAATCTTGTTCTAGGTAATACGATAACGAGTAGATTCGCTGATTCAAGGAATTATCATATGAATTAATTAAGGACTGCTCTAGCTGCTTCACAAAGTACACGCCAATGATCTGCATGGCGACAATGATCAGCAGCACATAAATCAAGGTCAATTTAAAGTGAATCGAGCGAAAAAAACCTACTTTACTCATAAGAATCTTAGTCCTGCTCTGGGTTTCTTAAATAGTAGCCGACGCCTCGTCTTGTCACGATCCAGCTCGGGTGGCTAGGGTTGTCTTCAATTTTTTCACGAAGACGGCGGACTGTCACGTCTACTGTACGGACATCTCCAAAGTAATCGTAGCCCCAAACCGTTTGCAGTAAGTGCTCACGTGTCATGACTTGTCCAATATGTTTCGCTAAGTAATGAAGCAATTCGAACTCACGATGCGTCAATTCAATCGTTTCGTCACGCTTAGACACGACATACGCATCTGGATAGATGACAAGTGATCCAACCTCGATATCATTTGATTCAGATTCTTCCTCCGATTGAGGAGTAGCAGTCTGTCTTCTTAAATTCGCTTTTACACGTGCAAGCAGCTCGCGTGTGCTGAATGGCTTTGTGACATAATCGTCTGCGCCAAGCTCAAGACCGATGACCTTATCAATTTCAGAGTCTTTTGCTGTCAGCATGATAATCGGCATATCATATTTCTTTCGCACTTCGCGGCATACTTCAACGCCATCTTTGTTTGGCAGCATGATGTCGAGCAAAATGATGTCCGGCTTCATTTCTTCTACCATTTCAAGGGCTTCATTTCCGTCATACGCACAATGAACCTCATAGCCCTCTTTTCTTAAGTTAAATTCCAATATATCCGCAATCGGCTTTTCATCATCTACGACAAGAATCTTTTTTTCCATTGTGATTTCCTCCTGCATGTTTAGCATCTATATCATTCGATTTTGCATGTCTCATTATGCCTTTTTCATTTGTGAAAAAAAGGCTCACTGTCTATTATAACGTTTTACGAGGCAAAGTTAAAAATAATAACGGCTTTCTTTTCTAGTAAACGTTGGATAAGAAGGACCCTGTTCAAAAAATTTGATGACTTTTTCCTTTTTTATTGAAACTTTTCCAATCGTCAATCGTCTATATACATGTAACGTCTTCTTCTTATGGAGCCGGGCCCTACCTAGGTCCGGCTTCTCCCTTTTTATGCCTTCTTTTCATAATAAAAACGCACCTGCGATTGCAGATGCGTTTGGAAGTGGCTCGGGACGGAATCGAACCGCCGACACACGGATTTTCAGTCCGTTGCTCTACCAACTGAGCTACCGAGCCATCATCAAAAAGATGAATATGTATAAATGGCGGTCCGGACGGGACTCGAACCCGCGACCTCCTGCGTGACAGGCAGGCATTCTAACCAACTGAACTACCGGACCTCAGTAACTTGCCCGAAAAAGCAATCGTGGTGCTCCTTCAAGCAAGTGAGGAAAAATTTAGCTTAACGCTAAAGTAAATCAATGACCCGTACGGGATTCGAACCCGTGTTACCGCCGTGAAAGGGCGGTGTCTTAACCGCTTGACCAACGGGCCAACACATGGTGAGCCATGAAGGACTCGAACCTTCGACCCTCTGATTAAAAGTCAGATGCTCTACCAACTGAGCTAATGGCTCTCGGTTTGTGAAAAGTGAATCTGAAGAAGCTGTATTGCGCCAAACCAATCGCTTTAAAAAGCTGGAACATCGCATGCTAACAAGTTTCAGAGACCTTTGCAACAACGAGATTTATAATATCATAGAGTCATTACATATGGCAATACGTTTTTCGACATTTTTTTTAAAAAAGTGTTGGACTGTATCTCTTCTGTCGAACTACCTATTCCTGCAATCGCCTTCAATGAATCCTTTCTATGAATGGTCAATTCCTATTCAGCACACAGAAACGTTTGCTTCCAATCGAAAATGGTTATACAAGGTACAAACAGCATGATGATTGAAAAAGGAGGAAGCACAGGATGAGTTCATTTAAATTAGGAGACAAAATGCCTGATTTTTCACTGCCAACCGTACAGGGCGATCACATTGATTTTTACAAACATTTAGAGGAGCACCAAAGCTGGCATCTGATCGTTTTCTTTAGAGGATCTTGGTGCCCGGTATGTGTAGAGGAATTAAAAGAGCTGGAAAAACAGCAATCCTATTTTCAAGACAAGGATATTCACTTAATGACGATTTCAACGGATACCCCTGAAAACTTGAAGGAACTTGCAGACAAAGAGGGACTTTCTTTCCCAGTCATGTCTGACCAAGACCTCACTTCATTAAAAGCCTATGAAGTCTTCTATCACGGGGAAGATGCCCCATACGAAGATCATGGGGTGCACGGAGAACCTGCCTACTTCTTATTAAATGAAAAAGGGCAAGTCCTCTATCAACAAAGACAAACAAGTCCGTTTGGCAGACCGCATGCCAACGAACTGCGCAAAATCATTCAATACATTCGCAAAAACTTAAAAGGCCAATATAAAAGCCTAAAATAAGAAAGAAGCTCTCATCAAGAGGGCTTCTTTTTTATGAATGTCTTTTGTTAAATAGCCAATCTGCGGCGAAAAACACAAGGAGACCCGCCATTAAAATCACAAACGTGACGGGTGGTCTGTCACCTTGAAAAAAAGCGTACAACGCATGTCCTCCTAATGCCAGAAGATAAAAAACAAACGCCGGCACTGCTGCTTGATGTGCGTTCACTTCTTCTCTTTTCGTCATTTTTTTAAAAAACATTGAGTCTATCTCCTTTATGATGCTTTCTTCATCGTCACCCGGCGAAGTGCCCGCGATCGAATATATTCCATTGGTCCCATTCGCCAGACGTTTAAGCAGCATGCCGAAATGGCAATTTGCAGCAAGGAGATCAACAGCCATGCCAAGACGATGAGAGGTGCGTTGATTTGACCGCCAAGCCCCAATCCCCAGCTGTAAAAAAGGATAGAGCAGATGACATTTTGCAGGATGTAACAGCTAAGTGCCATTTTCCCTACATATTCAAACCAAGTCCACATGAACCAAGATTCCGTTCGCGCCAAAAGCTTCGCCATGACAGCGATATAGAAAATAGAAAGGAATGGAGAGAACACATAGCGCACCACGAATTCCACTATTTCATTTGGTACGAAGACGAGCGCATTCAGCGGCAGTCCAATCCACAAACCCATTCTGAACAATGTTTTCCGCAGAGTTTGCCCACGCTCATTTGCATAAAATACACCGGCTCTCATCATCCGCACACCTAATAAAAACAAAAAGGTATTCATTGGGATAATAAAGATTGCTTCTTCTCGGTACATCAAAAAGTGCTGTAATCGGTCTTGAACTTGAGATATCCATGTCTCCGGCAGTTGTTCTTCGTACGCTGGTTCACTGCTCTCGTCATAGGATTCAGTTTCCAATTCAGAGAAAGAAAATACAACGAGAAAAGCCGTCACCAACAAATGAATGACACCCGAGACAATCATGCCTTTTTTGATGCGCCGACTCCCTCCACGGACAATAAACGCCACAAGCAAACCCGTGATGGCGTAACTCATGAGCACATCATATTCCATCACTAGCGCAAAATGGACAAAGCCTTCAATCAATAAAAATAAAAGAATCCATAAATATGTACCCGGCCAAGTCGTATTTTTTCTTTTCGCCTGCTGATATTTCAGCTCTAGCCCTACACCAAACATGATCGTGAGCAGCGATAGCATTTTGCCATAAACGAACATAGAGACAAGACTTTCAAGAAAACTGCCATTCTCATATTCATCCGCAATCTGATCTGTTGCAAAGGTATCCCCTGCGTATGCGAAAAACCAGACGTTCGTACCCAATGTGCCTAATATCGCAAAACCTCGTAAAATATCTAATAATCGTATTCTTTCTTTCACTAGAACGCTCCTTCCCTTTTATACAGTTATCATATTTTGGTAATGACGGGAAGTCCGTTCCGTTGAAATTAAGGAACATTTAAACAAAAAAACACCAGTAAAATGTGTGATTTTACTGGTGTCTGATCAGTCTATAATGATGGACGGTACACGCTGCGGACAACGTTCGTTTGGGAACGGTCTGGTCCGACTGAGAAAATAGAAAGTGGAATACCTGTTAATTGTGAAATGCGCTCTAAATAATGGCGGGCATTTGCAGGCAGTTCACTTAAATTCTTCACACCTGTAATATCCTCTGTCCAACCTGGCATTTCTTCAAAGACAGGTTCACATTTCGCTAATTCCTTTAGACTTGCTGGGAACTCTTCAGTGATTTCTCCGTTTAATTTATAAGCGACACAGATTTTCAATTTCTCAATCCCTGTCAGTACGTCGATGGAGTTAAGAGATAAATCTGTAATTCCGCTCACACGGCGCGCATGACGGACAACCACACTGTCAAACCAGCCAACACGGCGCGGGCGGCCAGTTGTCGTACCGTATTCACGGCCAACTTCACGGATTTGATCGCCAATTTCATCATGAAGTTCTGTCGGGAATGGGCCATCACCAACACGAGTTGTGTAAGCTTTTGATACGCCAACCACATGTTGAATTTTCGTAGGACCTACACCAGAACCAATCGTCACGCCTCCAGCCACTGGGTTAGATGACGTCACGAACGGATATGTCCCTTGATCGATATCAAGCATAACGCCTTGTGCCCCTTCAAAAAGAACACGGCGGCCTTCATCTAGAGCATCGTTCAATACAACAGATGTGTCCACGACATATTTTTTCACTTGCTGACCATATTCATAATACTCATCTAAAATATCTTCAATTTTGAAGCCTTCTGTGTCGTACATTTTCTCTAAAAGACGATTTTTCTCTTCTAGATTACGTGCAAGCTTCTCTTCAAATACTTCACGGTCTAATAGATCTGCGATGCGGATTCCGACGCGGGCAGCTTTGTCCATATAAGCTGGTCCAATTCCTTTTTTCGTCGTACCGATCTTATTAGCCCCTTTCCGATCTTCTTCTACCTCGTCCAATTTTAAATGATAAGGCAGAATGACATGGGCTCTATTGCTGATTCTGAGGTTATCTGTACTCACATTCCGTTCGTGAAGATACGCAAGCTCAGTGACCAACGCTTTAGGATCAACCACCATTCCATTACCGATGACGCAAGTTTTCTCTTTATAAAAAATACCAGACGGAATGAGGTGTAGCTTGTAAGTCACTCCATCAAATTTGATTGTGTGACCTGCATTGTTTCCCCCTTGATAACGGGCAATCACCTCTGCATTTTCTGAAAGGAAATCGGTAATTTTCCCTTTCCCTTCGTCACCCCACTGCGTACCTACTACGACTACTGAAGACATATCGTGCACCTCCGTTAACCTTTCAAAACGTTATCTCTTTCAAACACATTTATTTTATCAATGCACAACGAAAAAGTCAACGCGAAATCCGAACATTAATATCTCGAAATCAAATTTTGTTCGTTTTACATGTGAAGAAAAGCGCTTTAATGGCTCCTTCCACGCTTAAAAAGGGAGATTTCGAGCAAAACAACTGTTTTATCGTTTCACACTGCTTATTGATTTTTAGTCATTTGAATCATTGGGCTTGCCATGACGTCCGGTGAATGGGGTCTACCTTTCCTCAGCTGTTCCAACATAAACAGAAATCACAAATTGGCGGGTCAGGCTTTGACCCTGCAACTTCTTTAAAATGGCTGTCTGACCCTCTATGCTCCTGCAAATGCTGATAGAAACGGTACATGTTGCATGGTAGAACATGCGGGATTAAGGCGAAGCTGGGATGATCGAAATTTTTTCTGACATCATTGAAGAAAAGCAGACAGCCCTTTATCAACCAACTAAAAAACTCCCGGTCGTGGGAGTCTTTTTTAAACAGGTGTAATGCCTTCTGTATTCATGAGCACCACTCGATATCCATCTGGATCTTCAATGGTCACTCCTCCTCGATCCCAGTACGGATTAGCAGAGATCACGCGGCGTCCGCCAAATGTGATCAGCTTCTCTTTCATCTGCTGAAACTCATCTTCATCAGGAATATAGAACACAAGCAGCTGCTCAGGATGCGGAATGGGAAGGGTCTCTTCCTCCTCATGCTTTGTGATTTCTAGATGGACATGCTGGTGAGGAAGCCCAAGCATGACCCCATCATACCCTTCATGCTGATCAAATGAGCCTATTCGTTTAAGCCCTAAACCTTCTTCATAAAAGGAAACAGCCTCTTTCATGTTGACGGTGGGGCGTGCGATGCGTAATTGAGCGGCTTCGAACAGTTGAAATTTCATCCGTTATCACTCCTTTTCTCCTTTTAGTATACGCTCTCTTTTTCTCCCTCTCCTCCTCATTTCGATGGTTTTTCAGTCATTCTTTCGATGTAGATGGATCAAAAAAAAGCCCAGCTTCTTGAGCTGGGCTTTAAGCACCAGGCGGAACACCCGCATCGTCAAACCTTCTTTCCAGGTTGACGAATTTGTTATATTCTTTGACGAACGCTAGTGATACCGTGCCAACTGGACCGTTACGCTGTTTCGCAATAATAATTTCAATAATGTTCTTATTCTCTGATTCTTTGTCGTAGTAATCATCACGATAAAGGAATGCCACAATATCAGCATCCTGCTCAATACTTCCTGATTCACGAATATCAGACATCATCGGACGTTTGTCCTGACGCTGCTCTACCCCGCGGGAAAGCTGAGATAGGGCAATGACTGGCACTTCAAGTTCTCTTGCGAGTGACTTTAAAGCCCTAGAGATTTCAGATACCTCTTGCTGACGGTTATCGCTTGATCGTCCGCTTCCTTGGATCAGCTGCAAGTAGTCAATCAGAATCATGCCAAGCCCGTTTTCTTGCTTCAAACGGCGGCATTTCGAACGAATTTCACTTACTCTAATGCCTGGTGTATCGTCAATGAAAATCCCACTGTTTGATAACGAGCCCATCGCCATTGTCAGCTTACCCCAGTCCTCTTCAGTCAGATTACCGGTTCTTAGGTTTTGTGCATTGATATTCCCCTCTGCACAAAGCATACGCATGACCAGCTGTTCAGCACCCATCTCTAAACTAAAGATGGCGACACTTTCATCTGTCTTGGTTGCGACGTTTTGTGCAATGTTCAAGGCGAAGGCTGTTTTCCCTACTGACGGACGAGCCGCTACAATAATCAAGTCATTTCGCTGGAATCCAGCTGTCATCCGATCAAGCTCTGAGAAACCCGTTGGAATCCCTGTAATATCACCTTTTCGGTTATGAAGCTGTTCAATATTATCATATGTTTGAACAAGAACGTCTTTAATGTTTTGAAAAGCCCCTGAGTTTTTACGCTGAGCCACTTCCATAATGGTTTTTTCAGCGTCACTCAATAGATCTTCTACTTCATCCTCACGCGTATACCCATCCTGTGCAATGGTTGTCGCTGTACGGATCAAACGTCTTAAAATGGATTTTTCTTCTACAATTTTTGCATAGTATTCAATGTTTGCAGCAGTTGGAACAGAGTTTGCAATATCCGTTAAATACGAAATTCCGCCTACCTCTTCTAGTAAGTCTGTATTGGCAAGTTCTGATGTCACCGTGACAAGATCGACCGGTTCCCCTCTATCACCAAGTACAAGCATCGCATTGTAAATCTTTTGATGCGACATTCTATAGAAATCCTCTGGAATTAATACTTCAGAAGCGAGCGTTAGCGCAGATGGTTCTAAAAAAACAGCACCTAATACGGCCTGCTCGGCTTCTATATTTTGCGGCGGCAGCCGGTCATCGAGAAGTTCCGTCATGCCAAGCACCGTCCTTTCATAAAAAAATACGCTACTCATCATTTTAACATTTTCAGCAATAAAAAAGTGAAAAACATCGACTATAGTCAAAATTACCATGAGGAGAAATGATTGAACAGTGTCTTTTTATATATGGGGAGAAGTAGATGGATGAAAAACTAAACGCATGAATCTGGACGTAACAAAAAAGACAAAGCGCAATACACCTTGCCTTTTTTCGATCTATTTTCTTTAACACTTGCACTCATCATGAATGTTTGAGCTCATTTTTAATTCAAACGATTAGAACCCGTCTGTGACATCATATTCGTAACGGATATCGGCTTTGACATTGCTCATAGTAGATCTCGCTGTAGCTTTTGCATTGTATTTAAAGCTCCATTTTTGAGCGACTTTCAGTTGATCTTCTAGAGAAATACGATAAGAACCACTTGTTGCAGATGAATAAAGGGATTGATACCACATATCACTTTCACTAGCCATCAGTTTGTGTGTGACATTCCCTTGGTTGGGCGTTTGAGTGCTAGTTGTCGTAATTGATTTAACTACAGCGCGTTTAGGAACTGTGGAATTATTCGTTAAATCCATTGTAATGACTGAAGAGTCAACTCCTAAAAAATTTAAAGAAGAATTCCCTAAGTTCGTAGCAGTCCCTGTAAAATTGAATGTCCCATTTCCAGATTTAATACGATCTTGAATGGAAACAGTAAAATACATGTTACCGGTATATGTACCACGGGTTACTTTCACAAAATAAGTTTCTGAAGTTGAAGTCACGTCACCAGTATTTGCAAAAATAAAAGGCGTTACTGAATCAGGATTTATAACTTCGGATCCTGTCCTAGAATATTTCGAATTATACACCTCGATATTCATCCCTGTATATTGCTTATTATACGAACTTCTGACATAAACTCTTTCCCCTTTATTGATCGTAAACTGATAATACGCTTCATTTTCACCTTCAGGTAAGATTGTCGTGTCTGAACGACTATTTTTCCAATATCCCATTGAACTTGCAGTGTTAGGACTGTTATTCCCCGTAATTGCTGCTTCCGCTGAAGTAGGTGCAAAAAAACTAGTAACAAGCGCCAATAATAATGCTGGTAATAATAAACGTTTAAAGATAGTAATTGTCATATATTAACCCTCCTTGTAATAATTACTATATCGACATTAAACTAACAAATTTTAACTGAATTGCCGATATATTTAATAATCACTATTTTCTTAAAAAAGGAGAATCAAAATGAATATTAATACGTCATATACAGCCAGTTCTTCGAACAATCTGAACCAAATAGATTCTAAAGGCCAATCAGCTATTAAAAGTACAAATGAAGTGATGACCGAATCTGATAGACGGATGAAAATATTAGATGAAAAATACAAAAAAATAAATGAACAAAATAAACGATTCAAAGATCCTCAGAGTCATATATATGATAAGTATCGAAATCCATACTCTTCTTATTTCAGAAGTGATCTAACTAAAGTGGAGAGAGAAGCTGCTTATACGATGGAAATGAGTTGGGCAAGGAATAATAAAGGCGGACAATATGACTTCAATGATGCTATCTTCCGTAATGAAAAACGGTACGATCCTACCCAAGAAAGTGTAGAAAAGAAACTATTAAATCGTCAAAAGGTGAATGAACAACTGCAAGCTTTGTTTTCTACCAATGGTTTGAACATTCCTAAAAACGCCAATTTAACTTTTACCATTGACCCAAATCATTTCAAATTAGTGGTGAGTGGAGCAACTGATGAATCACTGATCAAACAAATAGAAGACATATTAAATACAAGTAACAATACAAGAGAACTATTTTTTCATATTATGAAAAGTAGAAATGATGATTCGACTCAATTCACGCCGGATTCACTTGCAAAGTTCCACCTTGTCAATCAAATCAAAACGGTGACAGGCTACAATTTAAAAGATTTAAGCATTGTAAACGGTCAATTTGTAACGGATACCGGAGCGAATATTTTTGATATCTACAAAGAAGAACTTCTGAAAAACCCATACACAGCAGAAAATGCCCGCATTGCCGCTTCACATTACGGGGCACAACTATTTGCTTTAGCCAAAAACGGGTTTGATTCTATCCCCGATTTGGTGCTATCTATTGGTTATGAAAATGGGGCTTTATATGACATTGGCTGAAGTTCACTAAACGAGGGCTTGAATCATGTATAAAAATCAACTGTAAACAAGGTGCTATGACAAAACGATCACAGCGCCTTGTTTATGTCTGTCTTTCTAAACATATTTGAAGGATTCCCTCAACAAAACAAGAATGACATAGAAGTATGAAATTGATTTTTCAAGTTGAGGAGGGCTTTATTTGCTATTTGTGGGGATTGCCATTTTAATTGTGCTTTTCTTATCAAGTACCATGATTGAGAAAAGTTTAAAAAGAATTGAAAAACAAAATGAACTCATCATAGAGCTGTTAAAAGAAAAGATCGATAAAAGCTGATTCTCAGATGAACTTTATCCTTTTTTGGAACAAGCCTCGTCTCCAAAATATGTCTATCTATGGGAAGTTAAACGAAAGAAATGAACAAGTTTACAAAAGACAGTCATCATGATCTAGTTCGTCTAAGGAATCAAGAGTGTTTCACTTTAGGCTTTTACTCTTCTCTGCACAATCTCTTGATCAAAACGATTTCATCCCTAATTGGTATCCCGTGATATCCAATTAACGGAATCTCTGGTTTTAGCATTCGTGCTTTCTCAACTGCATGATTGATGATGTGGGACAAAACAAAGCCTCTTTTTTGAAAGAACTTTAATGCGGATAAATTATCATTTGTTGTGACAAGCTTCATGAGCTTACATTTTTCTTTAGTAGCAAGTTGTTCGACTTCCTGAATTAATGCGGTCCCTATTCCTTTACCTTCTATAATGCTATCTATTGAGATGATCTCGCATTCCTGACCCTTTTTTACGTATGTAATGACCCCCGTGATTTCTCCATTTTCATTGATAACAATAAATCCATCTAATGCGCGACAATCATAAACTCCACTCGAAATGACCATTTCTGTACTTCCCCAGTGTGCTCTAAAAAAATCTATTATCATTTTTTTTGGTACATCATCCACTTTGTGAATTTTCATCATATTCCCTCCATGATAAAAAATTGTTCCCTAGTTACTTATAGAGCTATCTTCATATATGATATATTGAATCGTATAGATTGGAAAAGGGAGGTTAACATATGAGACCTTTACAAATCTCAGCCGATACCGCACAGAAGCTTGCCGCATCACTCAATGTGCCGATTGAACAAATCATGCATATGCCGCAGCATATTTTATTAGCTAAATTAGCGGAGCTTGAACAGAAGAAAGATCGTTCTTCTTAAAGACATAAAGGAGTTTATATTTATGGAACAACCACTAGAACAATCAAACAGACATCCTCGCAGTACAGGGCAAACCATTTTGCTGATTGCCGGGATTTTACTCATTGCCTTTAACCTGCGCCCTGCCATTACGTCCGTTGGCCCTGTGATTGGCGCCATTCGTTCCGATTTACAGCTTTCAAATGGACTTGCTGGTTTCCTCACGACATTACCACTGCTCTCATTCGCATTGCTATCTCCCATTGCACCTAAAATGGGAAAACGTCTTGGGAATGAACGAACACTTTGGCTTGGGCTTGCTGTCCTGCTCTTTGGGATTGTCATTCGTTCGTTTGGCACAATCACCTTTTTAATGATGGGAACGGCGCTAGTCGGCGTAGGAATTGCGATTTGTAATGTGCTCTTACCGGGGCTCGTGAAGCATAAATTCCCTGCACATGCTGGATTGATGACAAGCGTGTATACAACCTCGATGTCCGTCTTTGCTGCACTTGCATCAGGTGTCAGTGTTCCGCTCAGTCATGCGTTGCCCGGCGGCTGGAATACGTCATTTCTTGTCTGGGCTGGACTTGCGCTTGTGGCCATGATGTTTTGGGCGCCTCAGCTTCTTCATCAGAACACAGCAGCTACGAAAAGCATTTCGCTCACAGAGCAGCCGATTTGGCGTTCACGTGTCGCATGGCAGGTGACCTTTTTTATGGGCTTGCAATCATTTCTTTTCTATAGCAGCATTGCATGGTTTCCTGATATTTTGACATCTCATGGCATGAACCTCTCAACAGCTGGATGGATGCTGTCTATTATGCAGTTCGCTGGTCTGCCATCGACCTTTTTAACACCCGTTTTTGCAGAAAAATTAAAAACGCAAAGACCGCTTGTGTGCGGCCTTGTGCTCGTTTATTTATTAGGCATGATCGGTCTTCTTCTCGGAGGATCTACGCCTATTCTTGTGATCTCTGTCTTATTGATCGGGATTGGACAAGGGGCCAGTATTAGTCTTGCCCTCACACTTATTGGACTACGGACTACCCATATGGAACAAGCAGCTGCCCTTTCTGGAATGGCGCAGTCTCTCGGTTATTTATTAGCCGCTATTGGCCCTTCCATGATCGGTATTCTCTTTGATTTCAGCCATTCATGGACACCATCCATTATCATCTTTATCGTCATTTTATTCTTCATGTTCTTATCAGGCATGCGTGCCGGGCGAAATGTCTCTATATCCGATCCTTCTTAAACAGAACAGAACCCGTCTCACGAGGAGACGGGGTCTGTTCTGTTTATGCTTGTTCTGTCACATGCACCTTTAACGTTGCTTGTACTTCTGGGTGAAGCTTCACCGGTACATTTGTGTATCCTAACGCACGAATCGCATCATTCAGCTCGATTTTGCGTTTATCGAGTTTGATTTGATGATCTTTTTGCAATTTATCAGCGATTTGTTTGCTTGTAATCGATCCAAACAGACGACCGCCTTCACCTGATTTTGCAGTGAGTTCCACTGTTAACGCCTCAAGTGTTTCTTTGAGTTGTTTCGCTTGTTCAAGCTCCTGGATGGCATTCTTTTTCTCTTTGTTTTTCTGCCCTTCCAATGCACTTAGGTTCGTTGGAGTTGCTTCAACAGCTAACCCTTGTTTGATGAGAAAGTTGTGAGCGTATCCGTCAGCTACATTCTTCACTTCGCCTTTTTTCCCTTTGCCTTTTACGTCTTTTAGAAAGATCACTTTCATCTTTGAACCCCTCCTTCGAAATATTCGTCTATGGCAGCTTTTAACTTCTCTACCGCTTCTTCAATGGTTATACCATAAATCTGGGTCGCAGCGTTAGTCAAATGACCGCCGCCGTCTAATGCTTCCATAATAATTTGAACGTTGATATCCCCTAATGATCTTGCACTAATGCATACGGTGTCGTCATCTCGTCTAGCGACAGCAAATGACGCTTCCACCTCACTCATTGACAAGAGAGAATCAGCTGTCTGTGCAATCGTAATTTGATCATAATATTCAGAGCTGTCAGACGGCAATGAAGCGATCGCTACCTGGTTTTGATACAGCTCTGTATGCTGAATGAGTTTTGCCCGTTTGATGTAATGATCGACGGTTTCTTTGAGAAACTTTTGTACAAGGACAGGATCTGCCCCCTTTGCACGCAGGTAAGAAGCTGCATCGAAAGTTCTTGACCCTGTTCTCAGTGAGAAACTTTTCGTATCCACAATGATCCCAGCAAGAAGGGCGGTGGCCTCAATCATGTTAATCCGCAATTTCTTCGGCTGATACTCTAACAGCTCTGTTACAAGTTCTGCTGTAGATGAAGCATAAGGCTCCATATAGACAAGTAAAGGATCACGGATAAACTCCTCACCACGTCTATGGTGATCAATGACAACGACATTTTCAATTTTATTGAGCAGTCGTTCTTCCATGACAAGAGACGGCTTGTGTGTATCGACGACCACCAGCAATGTATCATCCTTTGCAAGCTCCATGGCTTCCTCTGGTGTGATAAAACGTGACCAAAGCTCTTCATAATTCTTAATTTCACTAATTAAGCGTTGAACACTATCCCCAATCTGATTGGCATCAATGACGATATAGCCTTCTTTCCCATTGGCCTGAGCGACCTTTAAAATACCAATTGATGCACCAATTGAGTCCATATCGGGAAACTTATGCCCCATGATCATGACATTACCGCTTTCAGATACAATTTCTTTTAATGCATGAGAAATAACCCGCGCGCGCACTCGTGTCCGTTTTTCCATTGGATTGGTTTTCCCGCCGTAGAATTTCACTTTCCCATTCGGCTGTTTAATGGCTACCTGATCCCCGCCTCGTCCGAGGGCAAGGTCAAGACTCGATTGGGCAAGCGCTCCAAGCTCTTTTAAAGATGGAACCGACGCACCGATTCCGATACTAAGGGTAAGCGTTGCGCTATGTGCCCCTGTTTTCTCACGAACCTCGTCTAAAATGGAGAACTTCGACGCTTCAAGCTCTGCTAAGATGCTCTCATTTAATACCGCCATAAATCGTTCAGATGAAATTCTTTTCAAGAAAATGCCATATTCTTGTGCCCAATTGTTTAACAGCGATGTCACTTCACTATTAATGGCGCTGCGCACTTGATCATCAAGACCTTGCGTGACATCGTCGTAATTGTCTAAAAAGATATACGATAACACCGTTCGTTCATTTTCGTACTGCCTTTCAATCTGCACCTGTTCCGTGACATCAAAGAAATATAAAAGGCGCTCGGACCGTTTAATAATGACTTTGAATTTCCGGTCATTCAGCGTCACATTCTCTGTCTCGACCTCTTGTTTAATCAGAGGCACAATTGACTCAAATGTATCGTACAAGGATCTGCCGACAAGTGTGCTTTCATGAAAGCACGAAGCGAGAAATGGATTGGTCCATTCGATATAATACTGGTCATTAAACAGCATAATACCAATTGGCATCTCCATTAATGCTTCTTCTCCAACCTTTTTGACTCGATAGGATAATGTTGAAATATATGAATCAATCTCTTTTTGCACTTGCGTATCTGCCCACTTTAAGAAGTAAAGCACACCTGCAAGGACTAAAAGACCAACCGCTCCTATGATCCAATTAAAATAAAGGTTGAGGAGGACTGTGACCACCGCAAGAACAATTAACGCGAAGATCGGATACTTGATGACAGGTTTTCTATAGAAGCTTGGCACTGATATCAACTCCTCAACATTCAGAGTGAATTATTTGTTTTTTACTTTTTCTCTTAAATCAAAGCCTATGTCAGCAATCCCTATAATTCGCACAATCACACCGATCGGCGGAAAGAAAACCGTTAACACGACAGCGAAAATGGGTACCGCTTTTGAGATGTTTTTTTCGTGGCAATAATAGAAGATAAAAGAAAAGCCCTGAATAAGCACCAGTATATATAAAATTTGAAACGCACTCGTTTGCACGAGCCATAAAAAGCTGCCTTTCTCTGACTGAATCAGCATCAAAAGCAGTGTGAGTAAATAATACCATACCATGCTTTTTGGCAGACGCATATCCTTAAATTTCTTCAGGACGGGCATGTCTGGAACAAACCGTTTGAGCAAGGGACGAACGAACCAATGATTCACAAAAGACACCATCGTGACAAAAATAAGCAGCGTGACAGGTAAAGCACTTAATGCCGTATCCTGCATCTCTCTAAACTGCTTGAGTTGTTTCGCTATGTCCTGTTCAGAAGCGCCGGATTGCTTTAAGACACTCTCTACCATCGGCATCATTTGGTCAATTGATTCTTTAGCAGCACCAAGTATATCTATCTGGAAAAGCTGGACACTGACGACAAAGTAGATGAGAAAACTGAATAAATAAATCAGCGCACCGGTAATGATGGCATTACCTGGCTGCCTCCTGCTGTAGAAAACACCCATTCCTATTCCGACAGCGATCAGTATTGGTGCACTCATCAGCCCGTTAATAGACCCAATTAAAAAGCTGATCACTATGCCAATAGCGCCAGCCGCAATTCCTTTTTTCAAGCCATGCCTGATTGTATAGAGAATGATCGGAATCGGAGCAGCTAGGCAGAAAATAATGGATAATAGCGGCACATACAAATAAAACAACGTCATCACCGCAAAAATGCTGATCATGATAGCGCCTTCTACTAACGCTTTTGTTTGTTTCACACCTTCACCTCTATCCAATCATTTGTCTATATCTTGCTCAATGTGTACTTCTATGTATACGTGCGATGTAAGCTCCGTCATATCTTGCCCCAACCTTTATTTTACCATAGCGGCAAATCGCAAGTAAAATGCAGGCTATTCTCGGAACGTTTCACGTGGAACACTTATATGGATGAGTGCATGCAAGTTTTCAGACAGCATGTTACAATTTTTTAGATTATTCTTAGCTATAAACCCTGAATTCAAGGTCAAAAGCTGTTAGAATAGAAACATCATCAATAAATGTAAGAAGGAGAATTCACATGGGAAAAACACTCGTATTCGGACACAAAAATCCTGACACAGACACGATTTGCTCTGCTATCGCTTACGCTGATCTAAAAAACAAAATCGGCACTGAGGCAGAAGCTGTCAGACTTGGAGAAATCAATGGAGAAACACAATATGCATTAGATTTCTTTAAACAAGAAGCACCGCGTCTTATTGAAACGGCTGCCAACGAAACAAAACAAGTCATTCTTGTCGATCATAACGAATTCCAGCAAAGTGTAAGCGATATTGATCAAGTACAAGTAACCGAGGTCATTGACCATCACCGCATTGCCAACTTTGAAACAAGTGAACCTCTTTACTATCGTGCTGAGCCAGTTGGCTGTACAGCAACGATCTTAAACAAAATGTACAAAGAGCATCAAGTCACAATCGAAAAAGAAATCGCTGGTTTGCTTTTATCTGCGATCATTTCTGATTCCTTACTTTTCAAATCCCCAACATGCACACAGCAAGATATTGATGCTGCGCATGAGCTGGCAAAAATCGCAGGAGTTGACCCTGAAGTATACGGTTTAGACATGCTGAAAGCAGGCGCTGACCTAAGCCAAAAAACGGTTCAAGAATTAATCACACTTGATGCAAAAGAATTTGCACTTGGGAACAGCAAAGTCGAAATTGCTCAAGTGAATACAGTGGATATCGCTGAAGTCACAGCAAGACAAGCTGACATTGAAGCAAAAATCAATGAAGTCATTACAGCGAAAGGCCTTGATCTATTTGTTCTAGTGATCACAGACATTCTAGAAAATGACTCTCTTGCGCTTGCACTTGGTGCTGAAGCAGCAAAAGTAGAAAAAGCATTTAACGTCAAGCTTGAAAACAACACGGCATTACTCAAAGGTGTCGTATCAAGAAAGAAACAAGTCGTGCCTGCACTTACGGACGCTCTTTCTTAATCAATAAAAAAAGGCTGCTGACCCGGGGACTGACCCCCGTTCAGCAGCCTTTTTTGTATGTCTTCTTTTTAATGAATATATACATCACTGACGAGAATATCCTTTAGAGCACTTGTTGGAATCGTGAATTCAACCACCCCCATGTAGCCAGGCGCCACATCATATTCGTTGAAGGAAATCACGAGCTTGCCTTTCGAATTGATATAGAAGCTTTGTTCCGGCTGGATTTTCTTAAATGGGTCCATATCCTCTTTGCCGATCCAGTAAATCTTATTGGAATCCTCTTTCATCTGTTTTTTCATTTGTTCTTTAATGTTCTCACTAATTACATCAATATAACGCTCATCTTTAAACAAGCTTGGTAATGTAAGGAGTACATGGTTCTTCTTATCAACCGTATCGTACGTCATTTCTTCTGCCGCTGAAGCCTCAGTGGTCACTTTGTACCGGCCTATTGAGAGAATTTGATCATTGTTCGTTTTCACTTCATACCCGCTCTCCACACTCAAATGGCCATTTTGATAGCCCTTGGTTTCCTTTTCAAAATCTTGATACAGCTTTTTGTTTTCAGCTAAATATTTTTGATTCAGGCTGTCTTGTAATGTCCCGTCCCCAAGCCCTGAAACGTGTGGTGTTTTGAGATCAATATTTGTTCCCTGATTGCTCTTTTTAAATTCTGTGAACGTCACGACTTTCACAAGCTCACCAATGACAGGTACCTCTGAGATCGCTCTTGCTGCCTGTGGACTGACATTCACAGTGGTCACAAAAAGAGCAGCCGCAGCGGCGAGTCCAATGGCCCATTGCTGAAAGTGTAGTCTTTTATTTTTTCGCTTCAATGTTCGTTCAACCATAGCATCATATTCTGGCGGGATAGGTATTTCTAAATATCCCTCTTTTAACTGTTCCAAATGCTTATCCATTTATATTTCCTCCTGGGATAATTCTACTTTTAAAAGCCGCAACGCCTTATATAATCTTGTTTTAATGGTGTTTTCATTTTCTTCGAGAATATGAGCAATGTCCTCTAGTTTTAAATCTTCAAAGAATCTCAATATAATGATGACCCGATACATCTCCGGCAAATCTTCTATGGCCAGTCTGACATCTTGATCCTCATAGACATCCGATTCGCCCTTTGATAAGAATTCAAGTGTGTCATCATCTGTCACCTGCACCCGCTTCTTCTTTCGTAAAAAGTCTAGCGCAGCATTCACGACGATTTTATAAAACCAGCTATGCATTTTGCTTGCATCCTCTAGTCGGTGGACAGATTTGAGTGCTTTATGAATAGCCTCTTGAACGACATCCATCGCATCTTCCGGGTTTTTGACATAGCTATAGGACAACCGATAAAAACTGTGTTTATGCTCCATGACGTAATCCGCAAATTGATCGTCTATTTTTCGTTTCTTCATTTTACAAAGAGCTCCTTTATCTTAAATGCGCATCTGTTATTTCTTACATCGGATAGACGTGCACTCTTTCAAAATAGTTTGCGCTCGATTATTTTTACCATGTCAAAGTATATCTTTCTATACAAAAAAAGCGAACCTGTTGGGTTCACTCTTTCGTAGCCGCTATTGTTTGATGAACAAAGGATTTTAGTGGAGACAGCGGATGAATGATAGAAATGCCTGTCTCCTCCTCCACCTGCTGGGCAGCGTGAACCATCGAGAGCTGCATCACACAAATATCTCCGTTTTTTTGCTTCATACATCTTTTCAGCTGCTCCTTGATTCGCTCGTCATAAGCTTGCATATGACCATCTAGGCAAAGATGAAAGGCATCCTCCATCACAACCATTTCTACTTCAACCTGCTTTTCCCGCTCTGTTGCATATGAATACAGCCGATTCATCGTGCCTTCTACTGTATCTGGGTTTGAAAACACTAACTGAAGCGTCCCTTTTTTCTCACAAATCTGCTCGAATAACGGCTCATCTATCGGAACAATCGGTTGTTTAAAAAAGTGCTGCTGATCCCCCAATGCCGCAATGTATTGAGTACACGTTAATAAGATCAGATCCGCCTCCCGCTCTTGCATCAAGCTGCTGATGGCATAGGTTTGCTGCTTGTGAACATCAAAATCGGGATCTTGTTTGGCCCGTTCCATAAATGATGAATCGACGATGTGATGCAGATCAAATCCTGTGTCATAGAAAGCGTCGTCAATGTAAGAAATATTAGATGGATGTGCGTGAAGGCAGTGCAATCGAATCATTAGGTCCGCTCCTCATAAAAGTTTTCACTCATTATATCAATCCTTGTATGAAATAGGGAGCAACATGGCCATATTGTTAGGGAGAAATTGAAGGAGGGATTCTACCTTGAAAGAAGAACAACAGCCTACATCATCTTCAGAGTCAGAAGAAACCTTGACGAATCGACAAGGTCACCCGGTAACAGATAATCAAAACATGAGAACCGTTGGGAATAGAGGACCGACTACGCTTGAAAACTACGATTTCCTAGAGAAAATCAGTCATTTTGATCGTGAACGCATCCCTGAACGTGTCGTTCACGCACGAGGTGCCGGCGCACACGGATACTTTGAAGCCTACGGTACATTCGGTGACGAACCCATTTCCACTTATACAAGAGCCAAATTATTTCAAGATAAAGGAAAAAAGACCCCTGTCTTCGTTCGATTCTCTTCTGTTATTCACGGCGGACATTCACCAGAAACTTTACGCGATCCGCGGGGATTTGCGATCAAATTTTATACAGAAGACGGCAACTGGGATCTCGTTGGGAACAATCTCAAAATTTTCTTTATTCGAGATGCTTTGAAATTCCCTGATTTGGTTCATGCCTTTAAGCCTGACCCTGTCACCAATCGTCAGGATGGAGAGCGCATTTTTGATTTCGTTTCACAATCACCTGAAGCAACACATATGGTGACATTTCTCTTCTCACCATGGGGTATTCCTGCCACATACCGGCACATGCAAGGCTCTGGCGTCCATGCCTATAAATGGGTGAATCATGAAGGAAAAGCAGTACTGGTCAAGTATCACTTTGAACCGAAGCAAGGGATTCGGAACCTGACACAAGAACAAGCCCAAGCCATTCAAGGGGAAAACTTTAATCATGCCACACAGGATTTATATGAAGCCATTGAACAAGGGGATCATCCTGAATGGGAAGTATACGCGCAAATCATGGAAGATGACACCCACCCCCATCTAGACTTTGATCCACTAGATCCGACAAAGCTCTGGTACAAGGATGATTATCCATGGAAACCGATCGGACGAATGGTGCTAAACAAAAATCCAGAAAATTATTTTGCAGAAGTGGAACAGGTTGCCTTTGGGACGGGGGTTCTTGTAGACGGATTAGATTTCTCAGATGATAAATTGCTGCAAGGACGTACCTTCTCATACTCTGATACGCAGCGATATCGTGTCGGGCCAAATTATTTACAGCTGCCGATCAATGCCCCGAAAAAGAATGTTGCCACCAATCAGCGAGATGGGCAAATGGAATATCATGTGGATCAAGGAAAAGGACAAAACCCCCATGTGAATTATGAACCGTCCATTCTCGGAGGATTAAAAGAAGCGCAGCAAGATGGAAAGGATCATACGCCTTTTGTAGAGGGTGAAGTCAAACGAGAAGCCATTGACCGCCCGAACAATTTCGGACAAGCGGGAGAAACCTATCGCCGCTTCAATGATTGGGAACGTGAGGAACTGATTAAAAACTTAGTCAACACCTTAGCTACCTGCCAAAAAGACATCCAAGACCAAATGATCGAAAACTTTACAAAAGCTGATCCTGACTATGGAAAACGTGTGGCCGATGGCTTAAAAGCCTTCAAACAAGAGGAACCAAGCGGACCAATTGGATCAACAGGCGTGGCACAGGCTGTAAACGATGCGATCAACAACAGCACACCTTCAGATCCTTATTAATGAAAAAAGAATGCAGCGGCAAGGGACTGACCCCATCAGATGAGACAAATAAAAAACACCTTCAAGTTTGAAAATGGATCGTTGTGATCCGAAATAAAACATGGAGGTGTTTTTTCTATGGGGACAAGAGTGAGTTATCCGGTTGAAGTCAAACAGAAGGCTGTAGAAATGAGATTGGCAGGCGTACCTATGAAAGAGATTATGCAAAAATTGAATATCAAGAATAAGACGCAGGTTCAGACATGGGTGAGGTGGCATAAGGCTGGGGATACACACCGGTTTGAACAGCCTGTTGGAAAACAATATACCTATGGAAAGGGTCCTGAGTACTCTTCCGAATTAGAGAGACTTCAGGCAGAAAATCGCTATTTGAGTCAACAGAATGAAGTTTTAAAAAAGTACAACGAATTGGAAAGGAAGTTGATAAGGAAACGTCAATCAAACTGGTAGAAGAATTGTGCGAAACGATGACGATACAGGACATCTGTTTCCATTTAGGTATCTCACGCACTTCGTACTATAGATGGAAAAAGGATCTGACTCAGAATCACTCTAAAAGACAACTAGAGAAACAGGTCGGCACGTTGTGCCGAGAGCACAAGTATCGATATGGTTATCGAAAAATCACCGCCATACTAAAAATGAGCATGCGTATTAACCATAAAACTGTTCAACGTATCATGCAGAAAAACCAGTGGCAATGCCGAGTTAAAATGAAAAAGCGTAAGAAGAATGGGCAGCCCTATGCCGTGGCTGGTAATATACTGGATCGGAACTTTCAGTCTGATCGCCCTCTTGAAAAACTAGTAACGGACATCACGTATTTGCCTTATGGACAGAAACAATTGTACCTTTCCAGTATATTGGATTTATATAATGGAGAAGTGATTGCTTTTACGATTGGTGATAAGCAGGACTCAGACTTTATCTTAAACACACTTAATCAGCTCCCATCACTGCCTGAGAACTGCGTGTTACATAGCGACCAAGGTTCTGTGTATACATCTTACGAGTATCAGAAAGCTGTTCATAAGAAAGGCATTACCATGAGCATGTCCCGTAAAGGGACGCCCGCTGATAATGCCTCCATCGAATCGTTTCATTCCTCACTAAAGTCTGAAACGTTCTATCTTAACAGGATTGATCGAACTACGAACACCATTGTAGAACGCACTGTCAAAGAATACATTTATTATTATAACAACATTCGTATTCAAACGAAACTAAACAACCAATCACCGATAAACTATCGGCAACTGGCTGTTTCGTAAAGGTGTTTTGATCCCTGTCTCAAAAACGGGGGTCAGTCCCGCAAGGCTGCATTCTTTTTTTATACATCTATTAAGCGTTTTGACCTTTTTTGATCCATTCTGCCACATTCACTGTACGTTTCGCCTGATGTTTCACGGCAGCTTCTGCATCCTCTTGAATCTTGCCATTTTGGTCCACAGTGACACTCACACCGTAAGGGTTACCCCCTGCGCCGTATAGGGAATCATCTGTGTATCCAGGAGCGGCAATAATAGCTCCCCAGTGGAACATGGTTGTATAAAGGCTTAGAACTGTCTGCTCCTGTCCGCCATTTGGATTTTGTGCAGATGTCATCGCACTCACTGCTTTGTTTGCCAATTTGCCTTGGAACCACAAACCGCCTGTTGTATCTAAGAATTGCTTCATTTGAGCCGGTAAGTTACCGAAACGTGTCGGCATGCTGAAAATAATGGCATCTGCCCACTCTAAGTCACTTAACTGAACCTCAGGGACATCTTTTGTTTCATCTAAATGTGCTTTCCATGCTGGATTTGATGCAACAACTGATTCTGGTGCCAATTCAGGAACCTTTAATATTTTGACTTCAGCGCCAGCTTCTTTCGCACCAGCCTCAGCCCATTTCGCCATCTGATAGTTTGTACCTGTTGAACTATAATAAATAATCGCTAGTTTTACGTTTTCCACTTGTTCCATCTCCTTTTGTTTGGTTTGCCCAAAAAGCTTCTGTAAAAATCCCACCTGTATTCCCCACCTTATTTAAATTGACGACGATACCACAATGCCGCAGCATCGACTTCTTCTCTCGTTAGCTGATGTCCACGATTTTCCCAATGAAGCGTTACGGATGCTCCCGCCTCCTGAAGCAGTTGCTCCAGTTCCTGAGATTCCTCTGGACGGCACATTGGATCATTTTCACCAGCTGCTATAAAGACTTGTTTCCCCACTAATGAAGGTAATGAAACCCCTCGTCTTGGGACCATTGGATGATGCAGGATCGCTCCTTTCAGCGCATCTCCGTAATGGAATAACAGACTTCCAGCAATATTCGCCCCGTTTGAATAGCCGATGGCTACAACATTGTGACGATCAAATCCATACTTATCTGCTGCTTCCCCGATAAATGTATATAATTCCTCTGTACGCTCAATTAAATCTTGCTCATCAAAAACACCCTCTGCCAAACGCCTGAAAAAGCGCGGCATGCCGTTTTCTAACACATTTCCTCTTACACTAAGAACAGATGCGTCAGGATCTACCACCTCTGCAAGCGGCAATAAATCATGTTCTGTCCCGCCAGTTCCATGCAGCAGGAGCAGGACCGGTTTTTGTTCATTCTTTCCTTTTTGAAAAAGATGCTTCATCATGAATCTCCTTTCCCTTTTATTTCTCTTACCTCAATCGGAAGCACGATTTGTTCAATCTGACTGCGCTGCTCCTCATATTGCGGCGGCAGTTTCAACGCTGCACCCATTGTTTCCACAGATTCATCATGTGCAAAACCTGGGGGATCGGTCGCAATCTCAAATAATATGCCGCCAAGCTCTCGAAAATAAATGGAATTGAAGTAATTTCGGTCTTGCACAGGTGTCACTTGGTACCCGCTTTGCGCAATATGTCTTTGCCAATCTAATTGATCCTGATCATCTGTTGCTCTCCACGCAATATGATGTACAACACCCACGCCCATACGGCCTCGTGCAACAGGTGTCTTTTTCACATCAATAACATTCCCAATATCACCGAACGAACGGAATCTCACATAACCCTCATCTTCGCCGACTCGTTCAAGCCCCATCGTTTGCTCTAACAGCTGCATTGTTTGCTCCGGCTGTGATGTGAATAAAATAGCTCCCCCAAACCCTTTAATCGCTGCATCTGGAGTGACCCCATTAAATGTCCACTCATTTGGCTTTCCTTCCTCACGCTCTACAAGCTCAATCAACAAGCCGTGCGGATCTTCAAATGAGAGAAAGGCCTCACCAAAGCGTTCAACCGTTTGATAAGAAACATCAAACTGCTCAAGACGTTCCTTCCAGAAAGAGAACGCGCCTGTCGGTACGACATAGGTTGTCACACCGACTTGGCCTGCTCCAATTTGTCCCTTTTGTGCGCCTGGCCAAGGGAAAAACGTAATAATGGTACCTGGAGATCCCTCTTCATTCCCAAAATATAAATGATAGGTGCCAGGATCATCAAAATTCACGGTCTTCTTCACAAGACGGAGACCTAAAACACCTGCATAAAAATCAACGTTCTCCTGAGGATGACCCACGATGGCTGTAATATGGTGAATTCCTTCTGTTTTCTTCACCTCTAATGACCTCCTAATACAAGTAACTCTATTCATTATGTCTTAACTGATGCCTTTATATTATCTCGAATTCGAGATATTAAACCAAAAAAATATATTTATCTCGAATTAAGGATATGATGTTTTTAAATAAATGTCAACGATTTTTGTTTTTTCTTTTTAAAAAAACAGGGTCACTATACAAATAGCAGACCTGCTTTTCTTTTGATCTATTTTATTTAATAAAAAAAGCGAAGAGCTCAAGGCTCTTCGCTTTTAAGTCAACGACTTACTCACCAGTCACGTATGGAAGTAATGCCATTTGACGTGATCTTTTGATCGCTAAAGTCAATTTACGTTGATACTTAGCGCTAGTTCCTGTTACACGACGAGGTAAAATTTTACCACGCTCAGAAACAAACTTTCTAAGAAGATCAACATCTTTGTAATCGATGTGCGTGATACCGTTAGAAGTAAAGAAACATACTTTACGACGTTTCGCACGACCGCCTCTGCGTCCACCTGCCATTTGTTTTCACACCTTTCCTTTAGTTATTTTTTCAGTTCAATTAGAATGGCAAATCATCATCGGAGATGTCAATCGGTTTACCGTCATTCGCAAATGGGTCATCATTGAAGCTATTCCCCTGATTACGATTTTGGTTGTTTTGATTGCCATATTGACTTTGATTTGGTTCATTTCCAAATGGATTCTGATCGTTTTGGCTGCCGCCATAATACTGGCCTCCGCTATTGCCACCGCCGCTGTATCCACCTGAACCAGCACCGCCACTTTTCGGCTCAAGAAATTGAACACTTTCAGCTTGAACTTCTGTCACGAAGACACGCTGTCCTTGCTGATTTTCATAGTTTCTTGTCTGCAAGCGACCGTCTACACCGGCAAGACTTCCTTTTTTCAAGAAGTTAGCCACATTCTCGGCTTGTCTTCTCCAAGTAACACAGTTAATGAAATCGGCTTCACGCTCTCCAGATTGATTCGTAAACGTACGATTCACCGCTAGAGTAAACGTGGCTACAGCCGCACCATTAGGCGTGTAGCGAAGCTCAGGGTCTTTTGTTAGTCTTCCGACCAATACAACACGGTTTAGCATATTGAAAGACCACCTTTAGATATATATTTCAATGATTTATTCTTCTTCTTTCACAACAATGTGGCGAATGATATCGTCACTGATCTTAGCTAAGCGGTCAAATTCTTGAACTGCTGCAGCGTCAGATTGAACGTTTACGATTTGGTAGAAACCGTCACGGAAATCGTTGATTTCGTATGCAAGACGACGTTTACCCCAATCCTTTGTTCCAGTGATCTCCGCACCGTTAGAAGTTAACACGTTATTGAAACGCTCGATAACTGCTTTTTTAGCCTCATCGTCAACTGTTGGGCGGATGATGTACATAACTTCGTACTTTCTCATCTGATTGCACCTCCTTTTGGTCTAAGCGGCCCTAAACGGGCAAGGAGCAATAAATTATATTACTCACAATTGTATATTATAACAAATCACTTGGTCTATGACAAGAACCTATACGTTAAAACGGAAATGAATGACGTCTCCATCTTTCACTTCGTATTCTTTACCTTCTAAACGAACTTTCCCTGCCTCTTTCGCAGCAGACATGCTTCCGCCAGCTAGTAAATCCTCATAAGCAACCGTTTCAGCACGAATAAATCCACGCTCAAAGTCCGTGTGAATAATTCCAGCACATTCTGGTGCCTTCATTCCTTTTTTAAATGTCCAGGCACGTACTTCCTGCTCACCTGCTGTGAAATACGTAGCTAAGCCTAGAAGTGAATAAGACGCTTTAATCAGCTGATCTAGTCCTGATTCTTTGATGCCGAGTTCTTCAAGGAACATCTGCTTCTCTTCTCCTTCAAGCTCTGCAATTTCAGACTCGATCTTAGCACAAACAACGATCACTTCAGCATTTTCGCCAGAGGCAAACTCACGAATTTGCTGCACATATTCATTACCGTCCTGATCCGCAACTTCATCCTCGCTCACATTTGCTACATAAAGAATGGGTTTAGACGTTAGTAAATGAAGCTGTTTCACAAGCTTTTGCTGCTCATCTGTAAATTCTACAGATCTTGCAGATTTCCCAGCTTCAAACGCGTCCTTTAGCTTCGTCAAAATCTCAAATTCAGCTACAGCTTCCTTGTCCTTTTGTTTCGCAAGCTTACTCACACGAGTTAATCGCTTTTCAACCGTTTCTAGATCAGCCAAAATCAATTCTAAATTAATCGTTTCAATATCTGATACTGGATCAACCTTACCTGATACGTGTGTAATGTTATCATCGGCAAAAGCTCTTACCACATGACAGATCGCATCTACTTGGCGAATATGAGAAAGGAATTTATTTCCTAACCCTTCACCTTTAGAGGCACCTTTGACAATACCAGCAATATCAGTGAATTCAAAAGCAGTCGGAACTGTCTTTTTCGGCCGCACCAATTCTGTCAGCTTTTGTAAACGTTCGTCTGGAACTTCTACAATTCCGACGTTTGGATCAATGGTACAGAACGGATAGTTAGCAGACTCCGCTCCAGCCTGTGTAATTGCATTAAATAGCGTTGACTTCCCGACGTTAGGTAAGCCAACAATACCAGCTGTTAAAGCCATTCTTTCATCTCCTCTATATGAAACGTGCTCGTTATACTGCGTAATATGAACCTAGAGCAATTATAAGTAGGTTTACATGAAAAGACAAGCTAACCATTATGTATTTTCAATAGTAGAAACATCACCAAAAAGACTAAATCAGAACTTTAAAACGGAATATTGCATCTGTTTCTCTATACAAAAGACAAATTTAATTAAAAAAAGCATGAGGCCTACTTAAGCAGTCGGCTCTTCATGCTTGACGAGAATTTTCTTCATTTTTCGTTCAAAATCTCTTCTTGGGATCATCACGCTGTGCCCGCACCCTTCGCATTTAATGCGAATATCCATGCCCAAACGAATGACTTTCCACCGATTGGCACCACATGGATGGGGTTTTTTCATTTCAACGACGTCATGTAACCCAAACGCTTTGTCTGCCATCAGCCTTCACCTCTCTTGCTCACTTCATTGAATCTATTGTACAAAAAAACGGTGACGGAGAGCAATGAACAAAATAAAGAGATACTTTCTTGCGTCAGTCCCGTTCTTTTTTTATAAAAAAATACTCCTTTTAGATCATTTTATTTGTGACCGATAGTTACTTAAACTCCGCTTTTTTTCAATATTGTCACAAACACTGTAGGCCAAAAGGTTTTTATTGGTAGAACGCTGTGGTTTTTCCATATTTTTTGATTTATGATATCTGCATAAATGTTAAGTGAGGGAGCAGGTACGATGGTCAATCGAAAGGATAGATTAACCGATAAAGAATATAAAATCATATCCGATCATGCTGGAAACGCAGACAATTACCAGCAGCACCATACGATAGAAATAGGTCAGCAAACGCTCACTGTCCACGATTTTCTACAAATCGATCATCAATTATATGGTTTAACAATGCAGCATGAGCGTTCAGATGAATATATTGTCGCTTTTCACTGTCCGCTGCCAAAGCAAATGAAGGTCACATCCTCACAAGATGTTCACACGGCCGCCCTTTCATTGCTCAAAACGGATTATGTCTATCCCATTGAAAGGAAGTCCTTGGCTGGGAATCAAGATCATGTCTTTTTTAAAGGAAAAGAATACATTGAGCAAGTCTGTCAGAAGCACCCAAATGCAGCCATCTATCTCACTGGACAAGCTCTTGCCGGTGCTGTTTGTGCTTATATTGCGACAGAACAGCCAGCTGTCAAAAAAGCGATCACATTTGATAGCCCAAATATATGGAGCAGCCTGTCTCCAATGATTCAGCAACAGGCGCTGCAAGGAAAATATACTCATGTTCTCACGGAATATATTCAACCCAATCATTACGTAGGTTTACTTAATCGCCACGATCATGGGATTGGACAAGTGAAGTACACTGTACCGCCTCGGGACCAAGGCACAGTCCAAGACTCCAATCAATATAACAAAAGAGAAATGGACACCTTTTTAAAATCAGCTTTTGCGTCTATGAATATAGAATGGAACCCATCATTTGATACAAATGCATTTTTAGCTCTCGTATCAGGAGATTTCAAGGTAAATGGGTATTCATTCCATTCGAATGGAGCTGCTCGTATTTTAGATGAACAGCTTGATCACAATACAAGCTTTACGACCATGCTTTTGCAAGAAATCAATTCAGGCCGTGCATATGCACAAAACGGGCTTGAAATTATCATAAAATCCCATTTACTAAAAAATTCATCGTATGACCTACAAAGCATTATTGATCATGAGGTGCAAACGATATTTGAAAAAATAGATGGGATCGATGAAAGTGTAAAAGACGCTGTCCATCATGTAAAACAAGAGCTCAAAGGCCTTGTTGGCTTTGGCCACTATGATCTATTAAGTCATAGCGATGTAGAATCACTGTTAGAAGAAGTCAGGATGGAGCAGCACCATTCATCCTTTTATTCACATGAAAAACAACTGAATGCCTTGTACACCCTGAGAGACTATGAACAAGAACTTTCTACCCTTTCAAGACATATGTACACAATGGGTGATGACTATGCCAAGGCAGATCGACGCCTTGCGATGCAAATGGGTATTCGGTAAGAAAGGAGTCAACGTATGATCAACCAAAATAAACCTCCTAGTGACGCCCAGCGTTTTCTGCAAAATGTGAGTGCCCACCGCTCGATGTCTGTATTCGAAAATCAGTCCGCACCTCAAGCACAATCGCAATCTCCTGAAGAAATTGCCGCCATCCAGGCTATGCGCAGAGAGGGACAGAGAAAGGATTTAAAGCGATTGCTGAAAATGCGGCTGCATGACGAATTGGCAAACACCCGCGTGCACTTGGAGTACCAATTGTCCAAAACAGAGGATATGATGAACCAGACAACCATTGTCAAACAACATCTATCCCAGCATTTAAAGGGACAAGCCATCTCAGAATTAGAGGAACGTCTTCAGCGTCTTCAGCACATGCCCGTATATGACGATATCAAAGAAGCCATCGATTCCATTCGGATCAAATAAGCACTACTCTTGGTAAGAGAGGTGCTTATTTTATTTTATCAATATAATTTTTAGACCGAGAGAATATCTTTTTACTTAAAATCGGATACAGCATTAAACAAACGAGCAAATAAAGGTTTAACAAGCTATAAATCGGATACAAAAAAGCAATCAAATCAGCAAATCCTAGCGAGGTTAAAGGCGCCATCAAAAGAAGCATAACGAATACAATAAACCATCGAGGCATTCGTACAAAAGAGAGCATCCGGCTGGATAACCCAAATAAACCCGCAGCTGTTGTTGTATAAATGGCTAAACAAAGGACAATGGTCATAAACACAAACAATGACGTTGGCGCCCCCTCTAATACTGTAAACAAAGGAATTCCCTCTGCTGAAAGACTGCCAGAAATATCGACCAGTATTTCATTATATACATAAGAGATGACGCCAAAAATCAAACCGCTTAGTATACTCGCAACCTTGGCTTCTCCAAGCCCCTTCATTTCTTTTCCAACCGAAGACAGCACCGCCACAACAGATAATATATTCAAAGAGGCAAAGACAATACTGGCAGGCCAATTGTACTGCTGACCGAAATCAATTCTCCACATATGATCATGATTCATATAATAAAAAACAAACGCATAGATGAGCCCCACAACCAAAATTGGTATAATGAAAGCATTCACAGATAAGAGCCCTTTCACGTCCCAGAAAAAAATCATAAATGAAAAGAAACAAAACGCTCCGATTCCAATCCAAAATGGCACATGATACATCTCAAGTGTGACCCCGCCGCCAGCAATCATGACCGTTGTGGTCGTGAATAAATAAAGGACAATTAAAATGTCATACACCTTAGCCAGCCATGGACCTACAAGCCGCTCTAGCACTGGCACAAAGTGATCGGCACGCACCTCATAGCTAATTTTTAACACCACATAGGTAGACAGCATAAACATCAGCGTAAACAGTAGAATGGCTAGTCCACTATCAAGGCCAAAAAACTGCCAAATTTCTTGACCGGAAGCATATCCCGCTCCTATTAAGCTTCCTAATATTAAAAGTGTCCACCTTGAACCAGCCTTCCACACAATCATCACCTCATAGGTATAGAATTAAGCTTGTTTCCGTATACTGTTACTAACTACTATGACAAGGAAGTGAGACCTATGAATAGCAAGAACGGTCTTTTTTTTAGAAATAGGGTGAAAGAATACGTGTCCCATACGGATACAAATGCCATTCAGCAGCTTAAAAGTATTTTATTCTCGCATCTTCAGAAAGCAGGGAAAAGACCCGTTGCCATCGTCTGCATTGGAACAGACCGCTCAACTGGCGACTCTCTAGGTCCACTTGTTGGAACAAAGCTTTCAGGTCTCGATTTGAAAAAGCTTCATGTATACGGAACCCTCTCTGACCCAGTACACGCTGTCAATTTAAAGGAAAAGCTCGCCGAAATTGAACAAGCTCATAAACATCCATTTATCGTAGCGGTTGATGCCTGCTTAGGAAGAGTGAAAAGTGTAGGTTCGTTCCAAATTGGAGAAGGACCGTTAAAGCCTGGGGCAGGTGTGCAAAAGGAGCTCCCGGAGGTAGGAGATATTCATATCAATGGGATTGTCAACGTGAGTGGGTTTATGGAATACTTCGTTCTCCAAAATACACGTCTTCATCTTGTCATGTCTATGGCCAATACACTTTCTGAAAGTCTATCTCACATTGATCAAATGGATTGGACAAGAGAAAAAAGCCGTTCTCTCTTCAGTCCTATTCAAAATATCACTGGGAGAATATAAAAAAGACCATCTCATATCAAGATGGTCACTCGGATGATTCTCTCGCAGACAGTAATTCAAGAATTCTTTCTAAATCTTCATTTGAGAGAAATTCAATCTCTATTTTCCCTTTTTTCTTCTGTTTTTTGATCGTCACTGAAGTACCAAAATAATTTTGTAAGAAGGACTCTCTTTCTTTCAACACTCGATCCTTTGGTGCTTCTTTTTTCTTTGTTTCACGTGGAACATTTTCATTTAATTGCTGAACAAGCTTCTCAACCTGACGTACATTTAACCCCTCGTCCACGATTTTCTTTACCAAAGGCGCAATCTTTTTCTTATTTTTCAAGCTAAGCAATGTGCGTCCATGTCCCATGGATAACGTTCCATCCGCAATTCGTTTTTGCACTTCTTCTGGTAATGTCAATAGACGAAGATGGTTCGCTATATGCGGTCTGCTCTTCCCTAGCCGCTTCGCTAATTCCTCCTGAGTCACACTTAAATGTTCCAGCAAGGAGGCATAGGCTTCCGCTTCCTCTAAAGGAGATAAATCCTCGCGCTGTAAGTTTTCCAAAAGCGCAATCTCTCTCATCAGCGTTTCTGAAAATTCTCTGACAATCGCAGGAATCGTTGTCAGGCCAGCTTGTTGTGCTGCTCTGAAACGTCGCTCTCCTGCTACAATGTCATATCCTTTAATCGACTTTCGAACAATAATTGGCTGTAAAACACCGTGCTGCTGAATTGATTCTTTGAGATCAGACAATGCATCATCGTCGAATGTTTTCCTCGGCTGATACGGATTCGGACGTAAATCCTTTAATTTGATTTCTTCGACAGTTTCTTCATTTGAGTCTACGTTTGTAAATAGTGCATTAATACCCTTTCCAAGACCTTTAGCCATTCGCATCCACTTCCTTTGCTAAGTCTAAATAGACATCTGCACCTCTTGAACGTGGATCATACAAGATAATAGGCTTCCCGTGACTAGGCGCTTCACTCAGTCTCACATTTCTCGGAATGACGGTCTGATAGACTTTGTCTCTAAAGTATTTCTTCACTTCTTCAATAACCTGAATCCCAAGATTTGTTCTTGCATCAAGCATTGTCAGCAAGACACCTTCAATGGCAAGATCGGTATTTAGATGTTTCTGCACAAGACGAACTGTGTTTAACAGCTGACTCAATCCTTCAAGCGCATAATATTCACACTGAACCGGTATTAAAACGGAATCGGATGCAGTTAACGCATTAATCGTCAGTAATCCAAGTGATGGAGGACAGTCAATAATCATATAATCATAATTTTGCTTAACAGATTCAAGTGCTCTCTTCAGCCTCACTTCACGTGAGATCGTAGGCACAAGCTCAATTTCAGCCCCTGCAAGCTGTATTGTCGCAGGAATGACATCAAGATTTTCGACCTCTGTCGTCTTAATCACATCAAGTACATCTGCATCATCAACTAAAATATCGTACACACATTTCTCTACGTCGGCCTTCTCAATCCCAATACCACTCGTGGCATTGCCCTGCGGATCAATATCAACTAACAACACTCGTTTTCCTATGTATGCTAAACACGCACCCAAATTAACAGAAGTCGTCGTCTTCCCAACGCCGCCCTTCTGGTTGGTAATCGCTATGATTTTCCCCACGATGTCACCCACTTTCAACTTAACAAGTTTCTCATTCATTCATACTTTCTATTCTATCAAAAAAAGTATGAAACGTTTGCTTTTTTTGTTTCTCCATTATAAATTCGTCGGTGAATATCTATTTTCGTACATGGACGGATGAATGAAAATACACACAAAAGGTATATTAATATATTTTTTAAGAGGAATGAATATATATAAAAAACCCCTCACTTTCATTAAAAGTGAGGGAGATCCATATCAAAAATGTAACCCGCCAATTTTACGTCCTTCGCTCACAATGACTTTAGGGGTCACTGTTTTATAGTTTTTCTTTTTCAAAAATCCATAGGGCGCCTTAATGGTAAATGTCGCATGACCAACAGCATCACCTGTTTTGGCGTAGGCCTGCCAGACAATCTTTGAACAATACGTCGGGTCCAACGATTGAATAGACATTGTGATCGAATATCGAGCCTTCGGATGGTCTTTCACATAATCGTGCGCCCAATCCCCTGCTAGACTCGCCTTTTCCTGATGATTGACCCGTATCACCTTTGTATTGGCACTATAACGAAACCAGCTATGGATGGAATCAATATTTGGATGCTGTCTAAACCCAGGAATAGATGCATAGTTTTTCTCGTTAATGACGATACCTGCATGACCAATTAGACCATTCAAAGCACCAGTGCTTGTCACCAATATATCCCCTTTTTGAGGCATAATATCGGTACCAGGATACGGCTTACCTAAAAGATGGCGAACAGTATGCGGCTTTTCATCAGATACCACCTCATCCTGTTTGTTTTGCCGTAAGCCATAGTTTTTCAAAGCATCATCAGCCGTGATCACATCGATCGCATCACCCTGAGACCCCTGATCCAGATTTAATTGTTGAACCGTCACATCTTTAGAAACCACGCCTTTTTTCTTCAGAACGTTCAGTTCTTCCTTCGTGATCGTTTCACCATCTGAATGAGCATCCTGTCTCGCTGACGTACTCACAGCAAATACGGTCGTTTCATTTGAATAAAGAGAAAAAGAGAATAGTAAATAACAGATAATAGAAAAAATAGTCTTTTTCAACTTCATCAGTTAAATGTCACCTCCTTTCTACTATGAAAATCATATTTTACCAATTAATGAATAATAAGTAAATATGATGCATTTAGAAGAAAGGCATACAAAAAAAGCTGACGAGTGGATCTCATCAGCTGCTTTCTATTTAGGAATTCGAATGGTTAATTGGATATATTCCTCAAATTCTTCTTCCTCGGTATTTATTTTAAGTCCGCTGTCTTCTACCATGTGGAGAGACTGCCGAATGGTATTCATCGCAATTCGTGTGTCACGGCTAAATGCCTTGCGTTTTGGCTTCGGTTTGCGATCTGTTTTTTGTTCAAGCATTTTCACTACACGCTCTTCAGTCTGTTTCACATTCAGCTGCTTTTCGATGATTTCCTGCAATAGCGTGATTTGTAATTCTGGCAGCTTTAGGGGTACAAGTGAACGTGCATGTCTCTCAGAGATTTTCTTCTCCAAAATAGCCTGTTGTACCTCTTCAGGTAACTTTAAAAGTCTTAATTTGTTTGCAACTGTCGATTGTCCCTTACCTAAACGCTGAGCAAGCGCCTCTTGCGTTAAATCATGAAGCTCTAAAAGACGTGCATAAGCATGAGCCTCTTCAATTGCAGATAGCTCTTCCCTTTGCAAATTTTCAATCAATGCCACAGATGCCGTTTCCGTATCAGTAAAATCTTTTATAATAGCGGGGATCTTCTCCCATTGAAGAGTTTGTACCGCCCTCCAACGTCTTTCGCCGGCGATCAGTTCATATTTTCCTTCTTCTTCTGTTGGTCTAACAACAATCGGTTGAATAATGCCATGGGTATGAATCGTCGTGGCCAGCTCTTGTATTTTTTCTTGTGAAAAAATGGTGCGTGGCTGAAAACGGTTTGGCATAATTGTGTCGACCGGGAGCTCCTGTATCTCTTCCTTTAATGTATCATGCTCAGCAATCTCTGCCTCTAATTCGGTTTCATGCTCAGGATGTTCTTTGTCACCAAGCCCGAAGAAGCGTGAGAGTGAATGCTTCATGAACCTACACCACCTTTAAAAACTACCTTTTTATAATTCTATTTTCTCATGTTTTTTCCTTCTGTAAAATCTTAAATATTGAAGAAAAACCGACCTTTTACATGATCAACCTTCTATTGGTGATTTATTAGGTGTTCCTGGTTTTCTAGGATATTTTTTTGGTGTTTGCTTTTTCTTTTCAATGACAATGATGTTCCGTTCGCTTTCTTCTAAAGGAAGAACAAAGGAATGCTTTTCAACAACCTCTCCTCCAAGGACAGTGACGGCTTTTTTTCCTGCTTGCATTTCTTCATCAGCTGCAGATGCTTTTAATGCCACAAACAATCCGTCCTTCTTCACAAGGGGCAGGCAGAGTTCGCTCAAGACAGATAAACGCGCAACCGCTCTAGCAGTGACAAGGTCGTAGCTTTCACGCTGGTCCTTACGTTGGCCAAAGGTTTCCGCACGATCATGATAAAAAGTAGTATCTTGTAAGTTTAACCCTTTTGCTAACTCATTGAGAAACGTAATGCGTTTCTGAAGAGAATCAACAATGGTCACATGTAGATGAGGGAAACAAATTTTAAGAGGAATGCTTGGAAAACCAGCACCAGCTCCAATATCACAAATCGTTGTCACATTGTGAAAATCAATAAAAAATGCTGCTGATATCGAATCATAAAAATGCTTTAAATACACTTCTTCCTTTTCTGTAATGGACGTTAAATTCATCTTCCCGTTCCATTCTACAAGCATGCGGAAGTATGTTTCAAATTGTTCAAGCTGCACTGGAGAAAGAGTGATCCCTTTCTCCTCTAGTGCTGCTGTAAATTGATCAATGTTCATGCCGACATCCTTTCTACTCTGCTATCTTCGCAATACGTCCCTGCTCCAAATACACTAAAAGGATAGAAATATCAGCAGGGTTAACGCCTGAAATACGAGAAGCCTGTGCAACAGAAAGCGGTCGGACTTCTTTCAGCTTTTGTTTCGCTTCAGTTGCAATCCCTTTGATGGCATCATAATCGATTCGATCCGGAATCTTTTTGTTCTCCATCTTTTTCAGCTTTTCAACTTGTTGGAGCGACTTTTCGATATAACCTTCGTATTTCATTTGAATCTCTACCTGCTCACACACGTCAGCAGGAAGCGGTGTTTCAGCAGGCGCTAGTTTCACAACAGATTCATAGTTCATCTCTGGACGTTTCATCAAATCACTTGCACGAATCCCGTCCTTCAATTCACTTCCGCCAAGTGAACGAATATATTCTTGTGTTTCTGCTGTCGGTTTAATGATGACAGAATATAAACGTTTTTTCTCTGCTTCAATAGCTTCTTTTTTCTGCATGAATGCTTGATATCTTTCTTCAGAAATTAAACCAATGTTATATCCAAGTTCAGTTAATCTTAAATCAGCATTGTCATGACGTAGAAGTAAACGATACTCTGCGCGAGAGGTTAACAGGCGGTAAGGTTCATTGGTCCCCTTCGTGACAAGGTCATCAATGAGAACACCGATATATGCATCAGATCGGCTTAAAATGACTTCTTCTTTACCCAATGCTTTTCTTCCTGCATTAATCCCTGCCATAATTCCTTGACCTGCTGCTTCCTCATAACCAGACGTACCATTAATTTGGCCGGCCGTATATAAACCGGAAATTTTCTTCGTCTCAAGTGTCGGCCAAAGTTGTGTAGGCACAATCGCATCATACTCGATCGCATAACCCGCCCGCATCATTTGTACATTTTCAAGTCCTGGGATGGTTGAAAGCATACGCTGCTGTACATCCTCTGGAAGACTTGTAGATAAGCCTTGAACATACACCTCTTGCGTATTACGGCCCTCTGGCTCTAAGAAAATTTGATGTCTCGGTTTATCATTAAAACGAACCACCTTATCTTCAATGGAAGGGCAATATCTCGGACCAGTTCCTTTAATCATACCTGAATACATTGGAGAACGGTGAAGATTCTCATCAATAATTTGATGTGTCTCTAAACTCGTGTATGTTAACCAGCATGGCAATTGGTCTGTAATATATTCAACAGTTTCATAGGAAAACGCACGTGGTACCTCGTCACCTGGTTGAATTTCTGTCTTACTATAATCAATCGAGTGGCTGTTCACTCGAGGCGGTGTTCCTGTTTTAAAACGAACCAAATCGAATCCTAATTCTGCTAGATGATCCGATAATTTAATGGAAGGCTGCTGGTTATTAGGACCGCTTGAATAAGAAAGGTCCCCTAAAATAATGCGGCCTTTTAAGAAAGTTCCTGTCGTTAGGACAACCGCTTTCGCACGATAATTCGCGCCTGTTTGAGTCACGACACCTTTACATTGATCATCTTCTACAATTAAATGATCTACCATACCTTGCAACATTGTCAGGTTTGGTTCATTTTCCATTGTTTTTTTCATTTCGTGCTGATATTGGAACTTATCTGCTTGCGCTCTTAACGCACGGACAGCAGGTCCTTTCCCGGTATTCAGCATGCGCATTTGAATATGCGTCTTATCTATATTTCGTGCCATTTCTCCGCCCAGCGCATCAATTTCTCTGACGACAATCCCTTTTGCGGGACCACCTACGGACGGATTACATGGCATAAAAGCAACCATATCGAGATTAATGGTCAATACAAGTGTTTTGGCGCCCTGTCTTGCAGAAGCAAGAGCAGCCTCAACACCAGCATGACCGGCACCGACGACGATTACATCATATTGGCCAGCTTCATAACCCATTTCTTATGTTCCTCCCTTTACTTTCCTAAACAGAATTGAGAGAATAACTGATCAATTAAGCTTTCATGAACAGCATCCCCAATAATTTCACCTAGCTGCTCCCAGCAGCGCGTTAAATCTATTTGAACAATGTCGATCGGTACGTCCATTTCAATTCCTTCAAGAGCGTCCTCAATGGATTGTTTTGCTGCCTGAAGGAGCGCAATATGCCTCGTATTGCTCACATACGTTAAATCTCCACTTTCAATTGAACCTGTGAAGAATAATGATTGAATCGCCATTTCGAGCTCATCAATCCCTTTTTCTTGTAATAATGCTGTCGTCACGACTGGACGATCCTTTGCTAACTGCTTGACCTTTTCTACATCGAGTTTAGGCTCAAGATCTGTCTTATTTATAATCACAATGACATCCATACCTGAGACAGCCTCAAAAAGCTTAATATCTTCTTCAGATAATTCCTCACTATAATTGAGCACAAGTAAAATCAGGTCAGCTTCTTTTAAGACCTGTCTTGATCGTTCAACTCCTATACGCTCAACTATGTCCTCAGTCTCACGTATACCCGCAGTATCTACTAGACGGAGAGGTACACCTCTTACATTCACATATTCCTCGATGACATCTCTCGTTGTTCCAGGAATATCCGTCACAATCGCCTTTGTTTCCTGTACAAGACTATTCAACAAGGATGACTTCCCAACATTCGGCCTTCCGATAATAACAGTGGATAAGCCCTCACGTAGAATTTTCCCTTGCTGCGAAGTCATTAGCAGCGATTCAATTTCCTTTTTCACAGATGTCGCCTTTTCAACTAAGACTCGATGTGTCATTTCTTCGACGTCGTCATACTCTGGATAGTCAATATTCACTTCAACATGGGCAAGTGTCTCCAATATCTCACCACGGAGTCGTTTAATCAAACCGGAGAGACGTCCCTCCATTTGAGTAATCGCTACATTCATCGCACGGTCTGTCTTTGCACGAATCAAGTCCATTACTGCCTCTGCTTGTGAAAGGTCGATCCTCCCATTTAAGAAAGCACGTTTTGTAAACTCACCTGGCTCCGCTAACCTTGCTCCTTCTCTTAAAGCAAGCTGCAATACTTTATTGACCGTCACAATTCCGCCATGGCAGTTAATCTCAATAACGTCTTCTCTCGTAAATGTTTTTGGCGCTCTTAAAACAGACACCATGACCTCTTCTATCACTTGCTCAGTACTCGAATCCACAATATGACCATAATGAATGGTATGAGAATCCACCGATACAAGTTTTTTCTCCTTAGGCCCCTTATACATACGATCAGCAATCTGTACCGCATCAGGCCCACTTAAACGAATAATTGCAATTGCCCCTTCACCCATTGGCGTAGAAATTGCTGCAATTGTATCCACCGAACGTTCACCTCTTTCTCTGCTTAATAGACAGTCTTTTATCTATTAAATGGACGTTGTCCATCTCTATATCAAAAACGCTTAATCCAAAATTTAAAGATACCACAAATGAATGCGAAGCGAAAGTGCCCCACATCTAATTATCCACAGCTTTGCACCCTGTCTATTTTAACACTTAACTTATCCACATGTGAATAACGACGTTCTAAACTTGTCTTCACATCTTACACCTAAATCCAATAAATTAAAACGTCTTGATCCCGTTACTAGCTGCGGAAAATAACATTTTCCACGCAATTCATACACTAATTTTTTAGAAATTGAGGATGAATCTTCTATAGAAAGAGTATTTTTCAATAAAAAAAGACTAAAATCCAGCTTTGCTGAATCTTAGCCTTTCTGCTATTTTTTATACATCACAACAACATGACGTTTGCTGCCTGTATCTTCAGATGCCGTAGCGAGTTCTTTAGAAAATGCGGCAATCGTATCATGAACGACTTTTCGTTCATTTGAAGGCATAGGCTCTAAATGAACCTTTCTCTTCGTTTTCAAAACACGGTTTGCCGTCTTGATGGCATATTGTTCGAGTGCTTCTTGACGTTTCTTCCGATAATCTCCAATATCAATCGTAATATGATGATACTGATCGGAATAACGATTAAACACTAACTGTACCAATGTTTCTAAAGAGTACAACGTTTGTCCTCTTTTCCCAATCATTAATGACGTTTTGTCTCCATCAATGTGGAAAGAAATCTTTTTCGATTCTTTTTTCGACACAATTTTTGCTTTAGGATCAATTGATTTAACAATTCTATCCAAATACTGTGTGGCTAATTTTAGAGCATCTTTCTTTTCTACCAATTTGACAACAGCTTGTCTTTTACCGAATAATCCTAAAAAGCCTTTGTTACCTTCATCTACTATTGTGATATCTACTTCTTCTTGTAGTAGCTGAATTTGTTTAAGTCCGGAATCTACTGCTTCTTCGATTGTGCGACCGACAGCAGTTATTTCCTTCATTTTTTATTCCCGCCGGCTTTTTCTTTTGTATCAACTTGTACTTGAGGTGTTCGAATGACCAATGTTTGAATGATCATGAAAATGTTACCTACAACCCAGTACAGTGAAAGTGCAGCCGGGAAACTGATGGCAAATACAACGATCATGATCGGCATAACCCAAAGCATAATCGCCATTTGAGGGTTGTCCGAAGGGTTTCCAGCCATCATCAGCTTCTGCTGAACAAAAGTAGCTACACCCGCAATAATCGGTAATAGGAATAATGGATCTGGACTACCTAAGTCAAACCATAAGAAAGTATGTTTTTTGATTTCAGCTGTTCTCATGATCGCATGATAAAAACCAATGAGGATTGGCATTTGAATCAAAATTGGGAAACACCCTGCTAATGGGTTTACACCATTCTTTTGGAAAAGAGCCATTGTTTCCTGTTGGAGCTGCTGCTGCGTTTTTTGATCTTTTGAGCTATATTTTTCACGAAGCTTCTTCAATTCTGGCTGCAGTGCTTGCATTGCTTTTGTACTTCTTAACTGTTTAATCATTAATGGTAAAATGAGCAAACGGATCAAAATGGTCACGATAATAATCGCTACACCATAGTTTTCACCAGTCAAGTTTGCCATGTACGTAATTAATTGAGATAGCGGGTAAACAATATAAGAATTCCAGAATCCCTTACTATCTGATGTAATTGGTTCATTGATTTGTGTACATCCTGCCAATAGAACCAACACACCAATCAAGCTAAATATTAGTAATAATCGCCTTTTCAACAAGATTCCTCCCATTACTTCAAACTTTATTTAAGTTGGAATTGATTACGAAAGTGACTCACCTAATCAGTATGGTAACATTTTTTCATTACAAAGTGGTGGTTTCATTTTAATTCACTAGATGAAGGAAGCGCTTTTAAAAATTGATTCAACGAAAGTTTCTATTACGAAGACTTTTTCGGTTGTTGTTGATAAACAGCGGATTTTCTAAATAAATGCTGGAGAGACTTCTTAGTTTCCTCAAAGGTCAATTCGCTTGCTGGTTTTCGTGCAATGACTATGTAGTCTTTTTCTTGCTTTAACTTATGACCTTCCTCTAAAAACACTTGGCGGATCAGTCGTTTAATTCGATTTCGTATCACTGCATTACCTATCTTCTTACTGACAGACAATCCTAAACGCAGCTCATCTTGATTTGGTTGATCCAGCTGATAAATAACGAATTGGCGGTTCGCCATTGATTGACCTTTTTTGAACACTTTTTGAAACTCTTCATTTTTTTTTAGCCTGTTTCGCTTCTTCATGTTTTCTTCCACTCCGATAAAAACTGACAGTTCATTTACGATTTTATGTAAAAAAGACCACTGACATTATTCAGTGGCCTAAGCTGATAATTTTTTTCTACCTTTGCTGCGGCGTCGCTTTAAAACTAGACGTCCGTTTTTAGAACTCATACGGCTGCGGAAGCCATGAACTTTACTACGCTTACGGTTATTTGGTTGAAACGTTCTTTTCATTTATGACACCTCCCTGAGGAATAGCTGTTTAAGACAGTCTAACTCATTATATTTGTGTAACCCATCGATTGTCAATATCAATGATAAAACTCTTATTATCAACCTTATTAGCATAACACAAGTTATCAAGCGAAGAAACCTTCTTTTTCAGTTTCCAGCATTTTATTCTTTTTTTCTTCCTAAAAGACCTTCTCAACAAGGGTGTGGATATTTTTCTAGCATATTTAGACTATCCACACTCATTATCGACATTTTTTTCACACAAATCACCTATGTGGATAATTATTTTTCAACAGGATGTAAAGTATGTGGATAAGTTTGCAACACCCATTGCACCATCTTGTTTATTTTGATATTATATTTGTGTTTTAACTCTTAATTACTTATCTGACCTATTTATATTATCCACAATTTGTGGATAACCTGTGGAAAGTTATTACACAGCTTGTTGAATTGTTTATCCACAACTTGTGTAATTTGTCGAAAAGACGTTTTTCTACTATATTAATTGTTTTCAACAAAATATGTGCACGAATGGTCTTGACCATTTTCTCTTTTTCGTGTTCTATAACAGTTTGATACTGGTCATTTTAAAAAGAAAAGGAGGGGGGAGAAGCCTTATGGAAAATATTTTGGATCTGTGGAATAAAGCACTTCAAAAAATTGAGACAAAATTGAGCAAACCTAGTTTTGAAACATGGATGAAGTCGACAAAAGCACATTCTCTTCAAGGAGATACGCTGACTATCACTGCACCTAATGAATTTGCTAGAGACTGGCTGGAGTCAAGATATCTTCACTTAATTGCAGATACCATCTATGAACTGACAGGCGAAGAGCTCAGCATCAAATTCATTATTCCTCAAAATCAGGACGAAGAGGAAGCAATGCCAAAGTCTCCAATCAAAAAAATGTCGAAAGAAGAACCTGTTGAAATTCCACAAAATATGCTGAATCCAAAATATACATTTGACACTTTTGTTATTGGTTCAGGTAACCGTTTTGCTCATGCCGCTTCACTTGCAGTCGCAGAAGCACCAGCAAAAGCATATAATCCGCTCTTTATTTATGGGGGCGTTGGTTTAGGAAAGACTCACTTGATGCATGCAATTGGTCATTACGTCATAGACCATAATCCATCAGCAAAAGTGGTCTATCTATCATCTGAAAAATTTACAAATGAATTTATCAACTCAATCCGAGACAACAAAGCAGTCGACTTTCGTAATCGCTATCGGAATGTAGATGTGCTTTTGATAGATGATATTCAATTTTTAGCAGGAAAAGAACAAACACAAGAAGAGTTTTTCCATACATTCAACACACTTCACGAAGAAAGTAAGCAAATCGTCATTTCTAGTGACCGGCCGCCAAAAGAAATTCCGACACTTGAAGACAGATTACGCTCTCGATTCGAATGGGGCTTAATTACAGACATTACCCCGCCAGATTTAGAAACACGTATCGCGATCTTACGAAAAAAGGCAAAGGCAGAAGGTTTAGACATTCCGAATGAAGTCATGCTTTATATTGCCAATCAAATCGACAGCAATATCCGTGAGCTGGAGGGTGCTTTGATTCGTGTCGTTGCTTACTCTTCTTTAATTAATAAAGACATTAATGCTGATCTAGCAGCTGAAGCTCTAAAAGATATCATTCCTTCATCGAAACCAAGGGTTATTACGATTAAAGATATTCAAAGAATTGTAGGACAGCAATTTAATATTAGATTAGAGGATTTCAAAGCGAAGAAACGTACGAAATCAGTTGCTTATCCAAGACAAATTGCCATGTACCTCTCTAGAGAAATGACCGATTCCTCTCTACCTAAAATTGGAGAAGAATTTGGCGGACGAGATCATACGACTGTCATTCATGCTCACGAGAAAATTTCGAAATTAATCGTTGAAGATGAACAACTTCAGCAGCATGTGAAAGAGATCAAAGAACAATTAAAATAAATACGCTGATATTGTTAGTACGGGAAAATGTGAATAACTTCAGCATAGTCATACACAGTCTGTCCACATGTGGATAGGCTGTCTTTCCTTTCTTTTTACCGACTTATCCACATATTCACAAGCCCTACTATTACTTCTACTATTTTTATTAAATAAATATATATACATGTCACTAAGAAAAATTAGGAGGACCACTATGAAATTCACGATTCAAAAAGATCGTCTTGTTGAAAGTGTCCAAGATGTATTAAAGGCCGTATCCTCTAGAACGACGATTCCTATTTTGACGGGAATTAAAATTGTTGCATCTGATGAAGGGGTATCTTTAACAGGGAGCGACTCTGATATCTCAATTGAATCTTTTATTCCTCAAAGAGATGGAGATTTAGAAGTCATTACAATTGATCGACCAGGAAGTATTGTGCTGCAGGCCCGCTTCTTTAGCGAAATCGTTAAGAAGCTGCCAATGTCTACTGTCGAAATTGAGGTAGAACAAAATCATCTAACAATCATCCGCTCTGGTTCGGCAGAATTTAATTTAAATGGCTTAGATGCTGAAGAATATCCGCATCTGCCACAAATTGAAGAGCATCATGCATTTCAGATTCCAACAGATTTGCTTAAAAACCTCATTCGCCAAACCGTTTTCGCAGTGTCCACCTCAGAAACACGACCTATCTTGACAGGTGTAAACTGGAAGGTCGAAAAGGGTGAATTAATATGCACTGCAACGGATAGCCATCGTCTCGCTTTAAGAAAAGCGAAATTAGATATTAACGAGGATAGCTCGTATAATGTGGTCATTCCAGGGAAAAGTTTAACAGAACTCAGTAAAATTCTTGATGATGTACAAGACCTTGTGAGCATCGTCATTACAGAGACACAAGTTCTCTTTAAAGCACAGAACGTACTGTTCTTCTCAAGGTTGCTGGATGGGAACTATCCAGATACAGCTCGCCTGATCCCGCAAGAAAGTAAAACGGATGTAGTCGTGAATACGAAAGAGTTTCTTCAAGCCATTGATCGCGCCTCGCTTTTAGCAAGAGAGGGACGTAATAACGTCGTGAAGCTGTCTGCTGATCCTGCGCAAAGTCTTGAAATTTCTTCTAATTCGCCGGAAATCGGTAAAGTGGTTGAAACTGTTGAAGCCGATGAAATTAAGGGGGAAGACCTAAAAATTTCCTTCAGTCCGAAATATATGCTTGATGCTTTAAAAGTATTAGAGGGAACAGATATTCATGTAAGCTTCACTGGCGCAATGAGACCATTTCTTTTGCGCACACCGAATGATGATTCTATCTTGCAATTAATTCTTCCGGTGAGAACATATTAAATCAATCTAAAATGGCTGCTGTGTGAGTGCACAGCAGCTTTTCTTCTCGTTTCCCATGCTTTCTTTCATCACAGTTCGCTTTCCCCCTTTCCTTCTTGTCTTGTTTTTTAGTACAATTAGATATTAGTGATATTGAAAGAGGTCGATACAATGCCTAATCTTATAACCATTGAAACAGAAATGATTACATTAGGGCAGTTTTTGAAATTAGCTGAAGTCATTCAATCTGGCGGGATGGCGAAGTGGTTTTTGAGTGAACATGAGGTGTTCATTAATCAAGAGCCAGATAATAGACGGGGGCGCAAATTATACCCAGGAGATGTTGTCGAGATAGAAGGTTATGGCACATTTCAAGTTGTGAATTAGAAACGGGTGACAATACATGTACATTCAAAGTCTGGCGTTAACTTCATACCGAAACTATGAACACACCGAGCTTCAATTCGACAATAAGGTGAATGTCATGATCGGTGAGAACGCCCAAGGTAAAACGAACCTGATGGAAGCAATCTATGTATTGTCGATGGCAAAGTCTCATCGTACGTCAAATGATAAAGAACTTATCCGATGGGACGAAGACTATGCTAAAATAGAAGGTAGAGTCATCAAAAAAAACGGTCCACTCCCCATGCAGCTTGTGATCTCAAAAAAAGGAAAAAAGGGAAAAGTCAATCATATTGAACAACAGAAACTCAGTCATTATGTTGGTGCTTTAAACACCATCATGTTTGCACCAGAGGATCTCAGTCTTGTGAAAGGCAGCCCGCAAATCCGCAGAAGGTTCCTCGACATGGAGATTGGACAAGTTTCTGCTGTCTACTTACATGATTTATCGCTCTATCAAAAAATCCTCTCTCAGCGAAATCATTACTTGAAACAATTGCAAACAAGAAAGCAAACAGATCAAGCGATGCTGGAGGTTTTAACAGAGCAATTGATTGATGCGGCAGCGAAGGTTGTCAAAAGACGACTTACTTTTACGAAACAACTTGAAAAATGGGCGCAGCCGTTGCATTTTGGGATTTCTAGAGAACTAGAAACACTCACGCTCCAATACCAGACGGCGATAGAGGTATCAGAAGCGTCAGACTTGTCGAAAATAAAGAATAGCTATGAAGAATCGTTTCGAAAATTAAGAGACAGAGAAATAGACCGAGGGGTGACGCTGTGGGGACCTCACAGAGATGACCTTCTTTTCTTTGTGAATGGTCGTGATGTTCAGACATATGGCTCTCAAGGGCAGCAAAGAACAACAGCTCTTTCACTAAAGCTGGCAGAAATTGATCTGATCCATGAAGAAATCGGTGAATACCCAATTCTTCTACTCGATGATGTGTTATCTGAACTTGATGATTACAGACAGTCTCATTTGCTCCATACCATTCAGGGACGTGTACAGACCTTCGTCACCACAACAAGTGTTGAAGGCATTGATCACGCCACCCTGAAAGAAGCGGAAATTTTCAGAGTAGCCAGTGGAAAAGTAATTGACTGATAAATGAGGTGTGAGTCTTGTATATTCATTTAGGTGATGATTGTGTTGTTTCTACACGAGAGATTGTCGCAATTGTTGATTACAAAATGAGGTCATCTTCTGTCGTAGAGGAATTTCTTCAAAAACAAGAGGAGCAAATCATTTCGTTATCACAAGGAACACCCAAATCCATCGTCGTCACAACTGAATCCGTGTATTACTCTCCTCTTTCCTCAAGCACGCTCAAAAAACGTGCTTCATTTGTGATTGAAATTGAAGTCTAAAAGCTCAATTCATATAAATATATCGTTTAAGAAAAGTGTAGGTGAATGTACGTGGCAATGGAACAGCAACATAATAGTTATGATGAAAATCAGATACAGGTGCTCGAAGGACTAGAAGCTGTTAGAAAACGTCCAGGAATGTACATTGGGTCAACCAATGCAAAAGGACTTCACCATCTTGTATGGGAAATTGTCGACAACAGTATTGATGAGGCATTAGCTGGGTATTGTACAGACATTACAGTGCAAATCGAAAAAGATAATAGCATTACAGTGAAAGATAACGGCCGCGGGATTCCTGTTGGGATTCATGAGAAAATGGGACGTCCTGCCGTAGAGGTCATTATGACTGTTCTTCACGCTGGCGGTAAGTTCGATGGCAGCGGTTATAAAGTATCTGGCGGTCTGCATGGTGTAGGGGCATCTGTTGTAAATGCGTTATCTACTACCTTAGACGTGACAGTATACCGTGATGGAAAAATTCATTATCAGCAATTCAAACGCGGCGTGCCAGTTGGAGATTTAAAGGTCATTGGCGAAACAGACGTAACGGGGACAACCACTCATTTTGTGCCAGACCCAGAAATTTTCACTGAAACCACTGAATTTGATTACGATACACTGGCCAATCGTGTACGTGAGTTAGCTTTCTTAACAAAAGGCGTGAACATCGTTATTGAAGACTTACGTGAAGGCAAAGAACGTAGAAACGAATACTGCTACGAAGGCGGAATTAAGAGCTATGTAGAACATTTAAATCGCTCGAAAGAAGTCGTTCATGAAGAACCGGTTTACATCGAGGGTGAAAAAGACGGAATTACTGTTGAAGTTGCGCTGCAATACAACGATTCCTATACAAGCAATATCTATTCTTTTGCCAACAATATCAACACGTATGAAGGCGGAACACACGAAGCGGGCTTTAAAACGGGTCTGACACGTGTCATCAATGATTATGCTCGTAAAAATGGCGTATTCAAAGATGGAGACTCGAATTTGAGCGGTGAAGATGTGAGAGAAGGCTTAACTGCGATTATTTCGATCAAACATCCAGACCCTCAGTTCGAAGGACAAACGAAGACAAAGCTTGGGAACTCAGAAGCGAGAACCATTACAGACTCTCTTTTCTCTGAAGCATTAGAAAAATTTCTATTAGAAAATCCTGATGCCGCGAAGAAAATTGTGGAGAAAGGACTGATGGCAGCTCGTGCAAGAATGGCTGCCAAAAAGGCACGTGAGCTTACAAGACGTAAAAGTGCACTTGAAGTCTCCAGTTTGCCTGGAAAACTGGCAGACTGTTCTTCTAAAGATCCTTCCATCTCTGAGCTCTATATCGTAGAGGGAGATTCTGCGGGCGGGTCTGCTAAACAAGGTCGTGATCGCCACTTCCAAGCGATCTTACCGCTAAGAGGGAAGATCCTAAACGTTGAAAAAGCACGATTAGATAAAATTCTATCTAACAACGAGGTTCGTTCAATGATTACAGCGCTTGGGACTGGAATCGGAGAAGACTTCAATTTAGAGAAAGCACGCTATCACAAAATTGTGATCATGACAGATGCCGATGTTGATGGAGCGCATATCCGAACGCTGCTCTTAACATTCTTCTATCGTTACATGCGTGAAATCATTGAAAACGGTTATGTGTACATTGCGCAGCCGCCTTTATATAAAGTGCAGCAAGGAAAACGTGTTGAATACGTGTATAACGATAAACAGCTAGATGAGCTGTTAAAGACACTGCCTCAAACACCAAAGCCTGGACTTCAGCGCTATAAAGGTCTTGGAGAGATGAATGCTTCTCAGCTTTGGGAAACAACAATGGATCCTGACGCAAGAACACTTCTTCAAGTCACGCTTGAGGATGCAATCGATGCTGATGAGACATTTGAAATGCTAATGGGAGATAAAGTAGAGCCGAGACGAAACTTTATCGAAGAAAATGCACAATACGTGAAAAATCTTGATATTTAGATAGGTACCCCCTTAAGAACAACCTTATTTCTTGTTTGGAATAAGGTTGTTTTTCAAGAAACAGGGGCGTGAAACGAATGTCCTGGTTTTCCACGTTTCGCTGATTTTCTAGTAAATAAATGTGTATAAAGGCAAGATTATTGATATAATGGAGAATAGTCTTGAGAAGATAAATACATATTTTACTCCCACATAATTTATTTCATGTGATACGTAAAGGGAGGTTCTTATAGTGAGTGAACAACATACACCAAATGTACGTGAAGTGAATATTAGTCAAGAAATGCGTACGTCCTTTTTAGATTATGCAATGAGTGTTATTGTTTCGCGTGCATTACCAGATGTACGAGACGGATTGAAGCCCGTCCATCGAAGAATTTTGTATGCGATGAATGACCTAGGTATGACAAGTGATAAACCATTTAAGAAATCTGCACGTATCGTTGGGGAAGTTATTGGTAAGTACCACCCTCACGGTGATAGCGCTGTATACGAAGCAATGGTTCGGATGGCGCAAGATTTCAACTATCGGAATATGCTGGTTGAAGGTCACGGAAACTTTGGTTCAGTCGATGGAGACGGTGCAGCCGCGATGCGTTATACCGAGGCACGTCTTTCTAAAATCTCAATGGAGATCCTGCGTGATATCACAAAGGACACGATTGACTATCAAGATAACTACGATGGCAGTGAAAGAGAGCCAGTCGTCATGCCAGCTAGATTCCCGAACTTATTAGTCAACGGAGCAACAGGAATCGCTGTTGGGATGGCCACCAACATCCCGCCTCACCAACTAGGTGAAGTCATTGATGGGGTACTGGCAGTCAGTCAAAACCCAGAAATCACAACGCAAGAATTAATGGAGATTATCCCAGGCCCAGACTTCCCAACTGCGGGACAAATCATTGGCCGAAGCGGTATTCGTAAGGCTTATGAAACCGGGCGTGGCTCTATTACATTACGTGCAAAGTCAGACATCGAAGAAACATCTAGCGGTAAACAACGAATCGTCATCAATGAAATTCCCTATCAGGTCAATAAAGCTCGTTTGATCGAAAAAATTGCGGACCTTGTACGCGATAAAAAGATTGATGGCATTACAGATCTTCGTGATGAATCTGACCGTAATGGAATGCGTATTGTCATTGAACTTAGAAGAGATGCGAATGTTCATGTTCTATTAAACAATCTTTATAAACAAACAACACTTCAAACGTCATTCGGTATTAACTTGCTTGCACTTGTTGATGGACAGCCGAAAGTTTTGTCTCTCAAACAATGTCTTGAATATTATCTCGAACATCAGAAAGTGATCATTCGTCGAAGAACAGCGTATGAGCTGCGTAAAGCAGAAGCAAGAGCTCATATTTTAGAAGGCTTAAGAATCGCTCTTGATCACTTAGATGAGGTCATTGCTTTAATTAGAGGCTCTCAAACTGCTGAAATCGCGAGAAATGGTTTGATGGAAAACTATACCTTGTCTGAAAAACAAGCACAGGCTATTCTCGATATGCGACTCCAGCGTCTGACTGGTTTAGAGAGAGAGAAAATAGAAGATGAATACAAAGGACTTGTTGAATTGATTGCTGAATTGAAAGCCATTTTAGCAGATAATGAGAAAGTTCTTGAAATCATTAGAGAAGAATTAACAGAAATCAAAGAACGCTTCAATGATACGCGTCGAACAGAAATTGTGACAGCGGGTATAGAAACAATCGAAGACGAGGACTTGATTCCTGTTGAAAATATTGTGATTACGCTGACTCATAATGGTTATATTAAACGCCTACCTGCATCAACATACCGCAGTCAAAAAAGAGGCGGTAAAGGTGTCCAAGGAATGGGAACCAACGAGGATGATTTCGTTGAACAGCTGATCTCAACATCTACGCACGATACGATTCTCTTCTTCTCTAATAAAGGGAAGGTCTATCGAGCGAAGGGATATGAGATTCCTGAATTCGGACGAACAGCCAAAGGAATTCCGATTATTAACCTTCTTGAAGTAGAAAAGGGAGAGTGGATTAACGCCATCATTCCGGTGAGCGAATTTGATGAAGATTCGTATCTCTTCTTTACAACAAGACACGGTGTATCAAAACGAACATCATTGTCTCAATTTGCAAACATCCGGAACAACGGTTTGATTGCACTGAGCCTGCGTGAAAAAGATGAGCTGATGGCCGTTCGTTTAACCAATGGTGAAAAACAAATCATCATCGGAACGAAAAAGGGCATGCTCATTCGTTTCGACGAGACAGATGTTCGTGAAATGGGACGTACGGCAGCTGGGGTTAAAGGGATCACACTTTCTGAAGACGACATCGTCGTTGGAATGGAAATCCTTGAGCCAGATGCAAACGTATTGATCGTAACTGAAAAAGGTTATGGTAAATTAACGCCTGAAAAAGAATATCGTGTTCAAAGCCGTGGCGGTAAAGGTCTTAAAACATGCAAGATCACTGACAACAACGGTCCGCTTGTTGCAGTGAAGGCGACTAACGCTGAAGCTGAAGAAGACTTAATGATCATTACAGGCAGCGGTGTCATCATCCGTATGGCCGTTTCAGATATCTCCACAACAGGCCGAGTCACTCAAGGTGTCCGCCTGATCCGTCTAGGTGATGATGAACATGTCGCTACAGTGGCATTAGTTGAACAATCACAAGAAGACGATGAAGAAAGCACTGAAGAGAACACTGAAGAAAACATAGAAAATGTAGAGTCAGATCAAGAGCAATCTGAGTAAAAATAAAGCCGGGTTTTCACCGGCTTTATTTTTTTTGAAGAAACATGATTTTTTTTGAAATTTATAATGCTTTTTTCATAGATATGTGTTAATCTTTCAAAGGAGCAAAAAGAGGCTCTATTTTTTATCTCTTTCACAGCAAAACTTCTTAAAAAAATAAAATGTTTTTCAAGAAAAACATTGACTGTTAATAGAGATATATGATATATTTAAGTGGTCGCTTTGAGAGAGTGACAAACAAGTTCTTTGAAAACTAAACAAGACAAAACGTACCTGTTAATTCGAGTTTTAATAAAAAAATCCTATGAAACATCATAGGTAGTCAGTCAAACTGACGAGGCAGGAAATGATCACATGCTAAGTTCGCTACATCGTGTAGCAACGCATGTGTGATATGCATCCTGCATACCTCGGAGAGTTTGATCCTGGCTCAGGACGAACGCTGGCGGCGTGCCTAATACATGCAAGTCGAGCGGACAGAAGGGAGCTTGCTCCCGGATGTTAGCGGCGGACGGGTGAGTAACACGTGGGTAACCTGCCTGTAAGACTGGGATAACTCCGGGAAACCGGAGCTAATACCGGATAGTTCCTTGAACCGCATGGTTCAAGGATGAAAGACGGTTTCGGCTGTCACTTACAGATGGACCCGCGGCGCATTAGCTAGTTGGTGAGGTAACGGCTCACCAAGGCGACGATGCGTAGCCGACCTGAGAGGGTGATCGGCCACACTGGGACTGAGACACGGCCCAGACTCCTACGGGAGGCAGCAGTAGGGAATCTTCCGCAATGGACGAAAGTCTGACGGAGCAACGCCGCGTGAGTGATGAAGGTTTTCGGATCGTAAAGCTCTGTTGTTAGGGAAGAACAAGTGCAAGAGTAACTGCTTGCATCATGACGGTACCTAACCAGAAAGCCACGGCTAACTACGTGCCAGCAGCCGCGGTAATACGTAGGTGGCAAGCGTTGTCCGGAATTATTGGGCGTAAAGGGCTCGCAGGCGGTTTCTTAAGTCTGATGTGAAAGCCCCCGGCTCAACCGGGGAGGGTCATTGGAAACTGGGAAACTTGAGTGCAGAAGAGGAGAGTGGAATTCCACGTGTAGCGGTGAAATGCGTAGAGATGTGGAGGAACACCAGTGGCGAAGGCGACTCTCTGGTCTGTAACTGACGCTGAGGAGCGAAAGCGTGGGGAGCGAACAGGATTAGATACCCTGGTAGTCCACGCCGTAAACGATGAGTGCTAAGTGTTAGGGGGTTTCCGCCCCTTAGTGCTGCAGCTAACGCATTAAGCACTCCGCCTGGGGAGTACGGTCGCAAGACTGAAACTCAAAGGAATTGACGGGGGCCCGCACAAGCGGTGGAGCATGTGGTTTAATTCGAAGCAACGCGAAGAACCTTACCAGGTCTTGACATCCTCTGACAACCCTAGAGATAGGGCTTTCCCTTCGGGGACAGAGTGACAGGTGGTGCATGGTTGTCGTCAGCTCGTGTCGTGAGATGTTGGGTTAAGTCCCGCAACGAGCGCAACCCTTGATCTTAGTTGCCAGCATTCAGTTGGGCACTCTAAGGTGACTGCCGGTGACAAACCGGAGGAAGGTGGGGATGACGTCAAATCATCATGCCCCTTATGACCTGGGCTACACACGTGCTACAATGGACAGAACAAAGGGCTGCGAGACCGCAAGGTTTAGCCAATCCCACAAATCTGTTCTCAGTTCGGATCGCAGTCTGCAACTCGACTGCGTGAAGCTGGAATCGCTAGTAATCGCGGATCAGCATGCCGCGGTGAATACGTTCCCGGGCCTTGTACACACCGCCCGTCACACCACGAGAGTTTGCAACACCCGAAGTCGGTGAGGTAACCTTTATGGAGCCAGCCGCCGAAGGTGGGGCAGATGATTGGGGTGAAGTCGTAACAAGGTAGCCGTATCGGAAGGTGCGGCTGGATCACCTCCTTTCTAAGGATATATGGAGCAGTGTGCGTTTTGGTCTTGTTTAGTTTTGAAGGAACTTGGAAAAGATCCTACAACATCATATCTTCGATATGAAAGATGGGCCTGTAGCTCAGCTGGTTAGAGCGCACGCCTGATAAGCGTGAGGTCGGTGGTTCGAGTCCACTCAGGCCCACCATCTTCTATAAATCGGGGCCTTAGCTCAGCTGGGAGAGCGCCTGCCTTGCACGCAGGAGGTCAGCGGTTCGATCCCGCTAGGCTCCACCAACGTGTTCTTTGAAAACTAGATAACAATAAGTAATACATTCACATTGAATGCAATGCAAAGTTCATCACACATAGTGATTCTTTCTAAAGTAAGAAATGGTTAAGTTAGAAAGGGCGCACGGTGGATGCCTTGGCACTAGGAGCCGATGAAGGACGGGACGAACACCGATATGCTTCGGGAGCTGTAAGCAAGCTTTGATCCGGAGATTTCCGAATGGGGAAACCCACTGCTCGTAATGGAGTAGTATCCATACTTGAATACATAGAGTATGAGAAGGCATACCCGGGGAACTGAAACATCTAAGTACCCGGAGGAAGAGAAAGCAAATGCGATTCCCTGAGTAGCGGCGAGCGAAACGGGAACAGCCCAAACCAAGAGGCTTGCCTCTTGGGGTTGTAGGACACTCTATACGGAGTTACAAAGGAATGATATAAGCGAAGAGGTCTGGAAAGGCCCGCCAGAGAAGGTAACAGCCCTGTAACTGAAATGTCATTCTCTCCAGAGTGGATCCTGAGTACGGCGGAACACGTGAAATTCCGTCGGAATCCGGGAGGACCATCTCCCAAGGCTAAATACTCCCTAGTGACCGATAGTGAACCAGTACCGTGAGGGAAAGGTGAAAAGCACCCCGGAAGGGGAGTGAAATAGATCCTGAAACCGTGTGCCTACAAGTAGTCAGAGCCCGTTAACGGGTGATGGCGTGCCTTTTGTAGAATGAACCGGCGAGTTACGATCCCGTGCAAGGTTAAGCAGAAGATGCGGAGCCGCAGCGAAAGCGAGTCTGAATAGGGCGCATGAGTACGTGGTCGTAGACCCGAAACCAGGTGATCTACCCATGTCCAGGGTGAAGTTCAGGTAACACTGAATGGAGGCCCGAACCCACGCACGTTGAAAAGTGCGGGGATGAGGTGTGGGTAGGGGTGAAATGCCAATCGAACCTGGAGATAGCTGGTTCTCTCCGAAATAGCTTTAGGGCTAGCCTCAAGGTAAGAGTCTCGGAGGTAGAGCACTGATTGGACTAGGGGCCCCTACGGGTTACCGAATTCAGTCAAACTCCGAATGCCGATGACTTACCTTGGGAGTCAGACTGCGAGTGATAAGATCCGTAGTCGAAAGGGAAACAGCCCAGACCGCCAGCTAAGGTCCCAAAGTATACGTTAAGTGGAAAAGGATGTGGAGTTGCTTAGACAACCAGGATGTTGGCTTAGAAGCAGCCACCATTTAAAGAGTGCGTAATAGCTCACTGGTCGAGTGACTCTGCGCCGAAAATGTACCGGGGCTAAACGTATCACCGAAGCTGCGGACTGTTCTTACGAACAGTGGTAGGAGAGCGTTCTAAGGGCTGTGAAGCCAGACCGGAAGGACTGGTGGAGCGCTTAGAAGTGAGAATGCCGGTATGAGTAGCGAAAGACGGGTGAGAATCCCGTCCACCGAATGCCTAAGGTTTCCTGAGGAAGGCTCGTCCGCTCAGGGTTAGTCGGGACCTAAGCCGAGGCCGAAAGGCGTAGCGATGACAACAGGTTGATATTCCTGTACCACCTCCTCACCATTTGAGCAATGGGGGGACGCAGGAGGATAGGGTAAGCGCGGTAATGGATATCCGCGTCCAAGCAGTTAGGCTGGGAAATAGGCAAATCCGTTTCCCGTGAAGGCTGAGCTGTGATGGCGAGCGAAATTAGTAGCGAAGTTCCTGATTCCACACTGCCAAGAAAAGCCTCTAGCGAGGTGAGAGGTGCCCGTACCGCAAACCGACACAGGTAGGCGAGGAGAGAATCCTAAGGTGATCGAGAGAACTCTCGTTAAGGAACTCGGCAAAATGACCCCGTAACTTCGGGAGAAGGGGTGCTTCTTAGGGTGTTAAAGCCCCGAGAAGCCGCAGTGAATAGGCCCAGGCGACTGTTTAGCAAAAACACAGGTCTCTGCGAAGCCGTAAGGCGAAGTATAGGGGCTGACGCCTGCCCGGTGCTGGAAGGTTAAGAGGAGCGCTTAGCGTAAGCGAAGGTGCGAATTGAAGCCCCAGTAAACGGCGGCCGTAACTATAACGGTCCTAAGGTAGCGAAATTCCTTGTCGGGTAAGTTCCGACCCGCACGAAAGGCGCAACGATCTGGGCACTGTCTCAACGAGAGACTCGGTGAAATTATAGTACCTGTGAAGATGCAGGTTACCCGCGACAGGACGGAAAGACCCCGTGGAGCTTTACTGCAGCCTGATATTGAATGTTGGTACAGCTTGTACAGGATAGGTAGGAGCCTTGGAAACCGGAGCGCTAGCTTCGGTGGAGGCATCGGTGGGATACTACCCTGGCTGTATTGACCTTCTAACCCGCTGCCCTTATCGGGCAGGGAGACAGTGTCAGGTGGGCAGTTTGACTGGGGCGGTCGCCTCCTAAAATGTAACGGAGGCGCCCAAAGGTTCCCTCAGAATGGTTGGAAATCATTCGCAGAGTGTAAAGGCACAAGGGAGCTTGACTGCGAGACCTACAAGTCGAGCAGGGACGAAAGTCGGGCTTAGTGATCCGGTGGTTCCGCATGGAAGGGCCATCGCTCAACGGATAAAAGCTACCCCGGGGATAACAGGCTTATCTCCCCCAAGAGTCCACATCGACGGGGAGGTTTGGCACCTCGATGTCGGCTCATCGCATCCTGGGGCTGTAGTCGGTCCCAAGGGTTGGGCTGTTCGCCCATTAAAGCGGTACGCGAGCTGGGTTCAGAACGTCGTGAGACAGTTCGGTCCCTATCCGTCGCGGGCGCAGGAAATTTGAGAGGAGCTGTCCTTAGTACGAGAGGACCGGGATGGACGCACCGCTGGTGTACCAGTTGTTCTGCCAAGGGCATCGCTGGGTAGCTATGTGCGGACGGGATAAGTGCTGAAAGCATCTAAGCATGAAGCCCCCCTCAAGATGAGATTTCCCATTCCGCAAGGAAGTAAGATCCCTGAAAGATGATCAGGTTGATAGGTCTGAGGTGGAAGCGTGGTGACACGTGGAGCTGACAGATACTAATAGATCGAGGACTTAACCTATATTTAATGTGAAGCATGAACATTGTTATCTAGTTTTGAGAGAACATTCTCTCCATCAGGTTTGGTGGCGATAGCGAAGAGGTCACACCCGTTCCCATACCGAACACGGAAGTTAAGCTCTTCAGCGCCGATGGTAGTTGGGGGTTTCCCCCTGTGAGAGTAGGACGCCGCCAAGCTTTTCTAAGGATCAGTTCCATTTGGAAAAGGATCAGTTCCATTTGGAACTGGTCTTTTTTGTGTTTTCTTCTAGCAGCATCATGATATAAGCTGGAAACTTGTCCTCTGCAATCTCCATATAGCGTTCAATCATGACGTAATCATCACTAATGTATTGAGATAAAAGCTCGTACCACCATTCTGTTTCGTAGCGGGCAATCATACTGAGGTTATACATTAACAAGTAATGGCTGATGATCTCAGGAATCCCTAAAAAGGCATCTCGTGTTGATGGGATAAACCACTGATTCATTTCTAAATCATAATGAAGATGAGTAGCAAGAGCAGGATTTTCTTCTGAAAATACGTCAAATGTCAGTTTCTTTGCTTCTCTCTGTTTAAGCTTCCAACTTGTATGAAACTCAAAATATTCAATAAAGCGTTCAGCCGACATGTTATAAAGCAATGGAATATGGTCTTGAATCAACATGCCATTTGCTTGTTCTACCTTCACTAATGTTGAGGGCTGCTTTTGGAACTCAAGAACATGACTCATTTCTGGTATTTTTGAAAGGAGATTGATCATCGTAAATCGCTCATCTTCAAGACCATTTAAATGAAATAAGTGCTTTAATACATGCATACATAATCCGTTTCGCTGAATCTTTACTTCATCCTCACTAAAACGATAATGTTGCTTCTTTCTTTTTCTTGAGGTTACACCGTGAGCTAAGACAGAGGTTTGAGATGGATAGTAGGGATCTACTGTCAGTAAACATGCCTTTAACAGCTGTGCCATTCCATAAAATAATAAAATCGGTTTTAGTTCAAGTGGAGCTGATGCGGCTTGGTCATAAAATGTATGGCCATGCTTTAAAAAGTAAATAAATCGTTCACAGTTTTTATAGGCGTGTTGATTTGCATCCTGAATGTTCCGTTTCTCGTACTGTTGAAATAGAAACTTTTGGGAAGTTTCGAGTGAGTAAAAACGTTTTAAATCCTTCCATCCTGAACTGTTCATCTTCTTCCTCAACTCTCTAATTATTTTCTAAAAATTGCAACTGTTTGTTGCTTCCTTGACATGCTGTTTCCTAGTTGATAATCTACATATAATATTTTGCCGAAAAGAGGGGGATTTACTAATGTGGGAAAGTAAATTTTCAAAAGAAGGTTTGACGTTTGACGATGTGTTGCTTGTTCCAGCAAAATCTGAGGTGCTTCCGCGCGACGTCAATTTATCAGTTGAGTTAACAAGCACTTTAAAGCTGAACATTCCGATTATTAGTGCGGGAATGGACACTGTGACCGAATCACAAATGGCGATTGCAATGGCACGTCAAGGTGGTCTTGGAATCATTCATAAAAACATGTCCATTGAGCAGCAAGCAGAACAAGTGGACAAAGTAAAACGCTCAGAGCGTGGCGTTATTACCAATCCATTTTTCTTAACACCAGATCATCAAGTATTCGACGCAGAACATTTAATGGGTAAATATCGTATTTCTGGTGTACCGATTGTCAATAACGAACAGGATCAAAAGCTTGTTGGGATTATTACGAACCGTGACCTTCGTTTTATTTCGGATTATTCAATGAAGATTAGCGACGTGATGACAAAAGAGGAACTTGTGACAGCTTCTGTTGGAACAACATTAGAAGAAGCTGAAAAAATCCTACAGCAATATAAAATTGAAAAATTACCTCTTTTAGATGACGAAGGAACGTTAAAAGGTCTCATCACCATCAAAGATATTGAAAAAGTGATTGAATTCCCTAACTCCTCTAAAGATGCACATGGCCGTTTAATTGTTGGTGCCGCTGTTGGTGTCACTGGCGATACCATGACTCGTGTGAAAAAATTAGTAGAAGCCAATGTTGATGTGATTGTTATTGATACAGCACACGGTCATTCTCAAGGTGTCCTAGACACTGTATCGAAAATCCGTGAAACGTATCCTTCTCTTAACATCATTGCTGGTAATGTTGCAACAGCTGAAGCAACAAAAGCATTGTTTGAAGCAGGAGCAGATATTGTGAAAGTTGGTATCGGACCAGGATCCATTTGTACAACACGTGTTGTTGCAGGTGTTGGTGTGCCACAAATCACAGCGATCTATGACTGTGCAACAGAAGCAAGAAAACATGGTAAAGCTATTATTGCAGATGGTGGAATTAAATATTCAGGTGATATCGTGAAAGCATTAGCCGCTGGTGGACATGCTGTTATGTTAGGAAGCCTTCTTGCTGGTACATCTGAAAGCCCAGGAGAAACAGAAATTTTCCAAGGTAGACGCTTCAAAGTTTATCGCGGTATGGGTTCTGTGGCTGCAATGGAAAAAGGCAGTAAAGATCGTTACTTCCAAGAAGATAATAAAAAATTCGTTCCAGAAGGTATCGAAGGCCGTACACCATACAAAGGACCAGTTGTTGATACTGTGTACCAACTTGTTGGCGGAATTCGTTCTGGTATGGGCTATTGTGGAACAAAGGACTTACGCTCACTTAGAGAAGAAGCTCAGTTCATTCGCATGACTGGTGCTGGTCTTCGTGAGAGCCATCCACATGATGTACAAATTACAAAAGAATCACCAAACTACACAATTTCTTGATAAATTGTGACAATCAAATTACATTTGACAGGGTCTATGACTCTGTCTATTTTTTTTGTCTTTATTGTGATAAAATTTATACTGTTGTGTTGAAATAAGCCCTTGTGGATTAAATATATATGAAAAACGTCGAAAAAAGATGAATACGGAGGTATGACGATTGAACAGCAAGATGTTGAAACAGCTTATGGTCTCTATCCTTGCACTGACATTGATTGTTACAGCGTTTACACCAATGTCCAAAGCAAAAGCGGCTGAAGATCCATTCAATGTGAATGCGAAAGCAGCCATCCTTATTGAAGCTTCTACAGGTAAAATTCTTTATAGTAAAAACGCAGAACAAAGACTGCCTATTGCAAGTATGGCAAAGATGATGACAGAGTATCTATTGCTAGAGGCTATTTCTGAAGGCAAAGTGAAATGGGATCAAACATATACGCCAGATGATTATGTGTACGAAATTTCTCAGGATCGCAGTTTATCAAATGTTCCTTTGAGAAAAGACGGCTCGTATACAGTGAAAGAACTTTATCAAGCAACGGCTATCTATTCAGCAAATGCCGCAGCAATTGGTTTAGCAGAGGTGATCGCTGGTTCAGAATCGAAGTTTGTTGAAAAAATGAACGCAAAAGCGAAAGAACTTGGTTTAACCAATTACAAATTCGTGAATGCAACTGGACTAGAAAATAAAGACTTGCATGGCAAACAGCCAAAGGGTACGGGTCCTAATGAAGAAAGTGAAGTATCTGCAAAGGATATGGCATTGCTTGCACAGCATCTCATCAAAGACCATCCAGAAATTCTTAAAACAGCAAGCATCGCAAAAACAAAGTTCAGAGAAGGCACAGATGATGAAATGGACATGCCAAACTGGAACTTCATGCTGAAAGGACTTGTGAAAGAATATGAAGGAGTAGACGGTCTGAAAACAGGCTCTACTGATTCAGCAGGTTCTAGCTTCACAGGTACAGCAAAACGCGGTGACATGCGCGTGATCGCAGTTATTCTGAATGCAAAAGGTAATCTTCATACAGCTCGTTTCGACGTGGCGAAAAAACTGTTCGACTATGCTTTTAAAAACTTTACGATGAAAGAAATGTACAAAAAAGGTCAACAGATCAAAGGACATGAAAACATCGAAGTCGATAAAGGGAAAGATAAAGAAGTGCCCGTTGTCACGAAAGAAGCTTTCTCTGTGCCAGTCAAAAATGGAGACGAGAAGAGCTATAAAGCAAAAGTGAATTTTGATCAAAAGAACTTAGAAGCTCCTATTAAAAAAGGAACGAAAGTTGGCATGCTGACGACTTCTTATTCTGGTGATGAGAAGGACTACGGCTATTTGAATAAAGACCAATCAGGTGTCGAGCTTGTGACGAAAACAGGCGATGAAAAAGCAAACTGGTTTATCCTTGCAATGCGCGGTGTAGGTGGATTTTTCGCCGGCATTTGGGGCGGAATCGTTGACACAGTAAAAGGTTGGTTCTAATAAAAAACTGCTCTCATGCATTAGACTAACCTAGTCAAATGGGACATAAAAAAACACCCTTCAAGTGGTACACTTAAACTAAGTGCTAATTTGGAGGGTATTTTTTATGAAAAAAAACAGATATTCAGCTGAAATAAAATGGGCGGTTGTAAAAGATAAATTAAGCGGACAGTTTACCAATCAACAAATTATGGATAAATATCATATAAAGAATGTATCTCAGATTAAAACATGGATGAAGTGGTATCGAGGAAATCAGCTACATCGATTCGATCAGCCAATTGGAAAACAATATAGCTTTGGGCATGGACCTGACAATGTATCCAAAGAGGAAAAAGTGAATAGGCAGATTGAACACCTTAAGATGGAGAATGACATTCTAAAAAAGTATTTGGAGATCGTAGAGGAGTTGAAAAGGGAGTAGCCTTGTGTTTGATCGAGGGATTACGGAAGAACTATACAGTAACGTCTGTCTTAAGTATTTTGCAGATCGCCAGATCGACCTATTATCGTTGGGTACCCGAAGGAATATGTAAAAAATCACAAGTGGAGAAGGCTGTTATTTCCTTATGCACCGAAACGTCGTTCCGGTACGGCCACCGTAAAATCCGAAAGCTGCTTCAGTGTCATATGATATCAAACGAAACCGAAATACTGTACAGCGCATCATGCAAAAATACCATCTTCAATGTCGTGTGAAGCGTAAAAGGAAATGGAAATCACAAGGGGAATCTGTCGTCATTGCCCCAAATATATTAAATCGAAACTTCACTGCAATACATCCGAATTTAAAATGGGTAACAGATATTACTTATATTCAGTATGGACCGAGAACGCTCTACCTCTCGACCATTATGGATTTGTACAACAACGAAGTTGTTGCCTATACCCTAGATGATCACCAACAGACATCACTCATATTGGACACATTGAGGGCAGCTTTAGAGAAAAGGAATTTGCCTAAAGGTGTACTTGTACATTCAGATCAAGGGAGTGTATACAGTTCGTATGCATATCAAAAGGAGCTGGGGGCAAGGAACCTCACAAGCAGTATGTCTAGGCGAGGTAACTGTTGGGATAACGCAGTGATTGAATCATTCCATTCTAGCTTAAAATCAGAGGAATTTATGTTTACTAAATTCAACTCTATATCAGAAAAAGATGTCAGGCAACGAGTCGACCGTTACATCAAATATGATAATGAAGAGCGTATCCAAGAAAAATTAGGCTACCACGCACCAAAAACATTTGGTAGCATGTCAGCCTAATAAGGGTGTTTTATTTGTGTCTCATTCTGCTATGTCAGTCTACATGGAGGGCAGTTTTTTTTATATTAAAAGAAAAGGGACTGTTTGTGGTTATGAGGTGTGGACAAGGCTTGCTGAAAAATACCACATAGCTTTTCCACCCCTTCAGTCAGTGCCTTTTCATTCACATATGAAAAGCTGAGGCGGATATAATTCTGTTTTGGTTCCCCAGGATAGCAGACAGAGCCTGGCAGGAAGGTAATTTGCTTCTTTCGTGCCTCATGTAACAATGCACGTGTATCGACCCAGGAAGGAAAGCTGAGCCACAAATTGAGCCCGCCCTGAGGAATTTGCCAAGTGACGTCCTTTGGCGCATGCTTCGTTAAAACATCCATCATTAAATCACGTCTGACCTTCAAGGCTGTTCTTAATTTTTTTGTATGATCAATCATTTTCTTCGATGTGAGAAACGGTAAAATGGCCTTCTGTGTGAGAAGTGGACTGCCTAAATCATTATTGGCCTTTGCAGCAAGTAAACGGTTAAATATAGAACCTGACGCTGTAATAATTCCAATTCTGCACCCTGGAGCCAATGTCTTACTTAAGCCTCTTAAATAAATGACATGTCCATCGTGATCCAGACTTTTAATAGGAGCCGGCGGCTTTTTCTCAAAATAAAGTTCACGGTAGGGATCATCTTCTACGATAAGACAATCGATGCTTTGTGCCAATAAGAGAAGCTGTTTTCTTCGTTTCATGGACATACTGGCGCCTGTTGGACTGTGAAAAGTAGGAATTGTATAGATGAGCTTCGGTTTATATTTATCACAAATGCTTTGCAGCTGCTTCATGTTCATTCCTTCATGATCTACAGGAACTGTAATGATTCTTGCCCCTCTGCCCATAAAGACGTCAATCGCGCCTGGATAGGTTGGTGCCTCCATGACGACGACATCGTCCGGTCCGATGAACGTCCGGGCTACTAAATCAAGCCCTTGCTGAGAACCACTCGTCACAAGAATATTGTCAGGAGTAGAAGGCACATCTAATTTTTCTAAAAAAGATTGAATGACCTGACGAAGCTGAAGATCACCTTGTATTTCCCCGTATTTCGACATAATTTGAGGATGGCGTGCCAGTACATGCTGCATTTCTTTTTCTAGATAACGGTTAGGTAAAAGACCAGGATCAATCATAGAGGAAGAAAGGTTAATGGCTTCTTCTACATAGTGATACTGAGCGAATTGAGACCTTGGTAAATAATCTGGAATCGACAATTGCCAATCGAAAGAAGTAGATGGTTGAACAGGGGTGTCTGTGTGCTCTTGCAGTTCATCTACAAATGTTCCTTTCCCTTGTACAGTCGTTAAATATCCGTCGTCCTTAAGCCGTGTATATGCCTTTGCTGCCGTGACAAGACTCACATTGAGCTGTTTTGCTAAATCACGTACAGTTGGCAGCTTATCTCCTTGCTGAAGAAGTCCAGATTGAATGTGATCAATAATGGAAAAGTAAATCTGATTTGAAAGAGATGTATCTGAGTGTCGATGGATATCAATATGCATGAGAATCCTCCAATGAGTGCAAAATTGTTATACATTGTGTTGGATTGTTATAGTTGCATTATAGCATGTAAATCACACTTAAAAGAGAAAATGATACCTTTATAGCTTTAAAACCTTGATATATAAAGGTTTATCCTTTTTTATCAGCTAATTGAATTGTTATACTATTCTCTTTATTGTTATACTACCTCGCTTGTATGATAAAGATGTTGAATCAATCGAATAGACAAATGGGAGGAAACAATTGTGAGCAATAAGGGAACTGAACGAGTAAAACGTGGAATGGCAGAAATGCAAAAGGGTGGCGTCATTATGGATGTCGTCAATGCTGAGCAGGCAAAAATCGCAGAAGAAGCAGGTGCAGTGGCAGTGATGGCGCTAGAACGAGTGCCAGCTGATATCCGTGCAGCAGGCGGTGTTGCCCGTATGGCAGACCCAAGAATCGTGGAAGAAGTGCAGAATGCAGTAACGATTCCAGTCATGGCAAAAGCACGTATCGGCCACATCGTGGAGGCTCGTGTTCTTGAAGCACTTGGTGTCGATTATATTGATGAAAGTGAAGTGCTAACGCCCGCAGATGAGGAATTCCATTTAAATAAGAAGGAATACACAGTACCTTTCGTATGTGGATGTCGTGATTTAGGCGAAGCAACCCGCCGTATTGCAGAAGGCGCATCCATGTTGCGTACAAAAGGTGAACCAGGAACAGGAAACATTGTAGAAGCTGTACGTCATTTGAGAAAGGTCAACGCTCAAATTCGAAAAGTAGCGGCGATGAGTGAAGATGAACTGATGACTGAAGCAAAGAATCTGGGAGCACCTTATGAATTATTGCTTCAGATTAAAAAAGACGGCAAGCTGCCAGTCGTGAACTTTGCAGCTGGAGGCGTTGCGACACCAGCTGATGCGGCGTTAATGATGCAGCTAGGGGCAGATGGTGTATTTGTCGGATCAGGAATTTTTAAATCAGAAAATCCTGCTAAATTCGCAAAAGCGATTGTAGAAGCAACGACTCATTTCACAGATTATCGTCTCATTGCAGAACTGTCTAAAGAGCTGGGAACAGCTATGAAAGGAATTGAAATTTCAAATCTACTGCCAGAAGAACGTATGCAAGAACGTGGCTGGTAAGTAAGGGAGCGCAAATGAACATGCTAACAATTGGTGTACTAGGGCTTCAAGGAGCGGTGAGAGAGCATATTCAATCGATTGAAGCTTGTGGCGCAGCGGGAAAGGTCATCAAACGAGTAGAGGAGCTAGAAACTGTTGACGGTCTGATTATCCCTGGTGGAGAAAGTACGACGATGAGAAGACTCATGGATACGTACCAATTTATTGAACCGATCAAAGCGTTCGCAGCTCAAGGGAAACCGATTTTTGGGACATGTGCTGGTTTGATTATGCTGGCAAAACATATAGAAGATCGAGAAGATGCTCATCTTGGACTGTTAAATGTATCTGTTGCTCGTAATTCGTTTGGCAGACAGGTAGACAGCTTTGAAGCAGATGTAGAAGTGAAAGGGCTGGATGCACCGTTTACAGGGGTGTTCATCCGTGCGCCTCATATTATCAGCGCAGATGACAGCGTAGAGATCATGGCTAAGTACGATGGCAGGATTGTAATGGCGAAAGAAAACAATATTTTAGGTTGCTCTTTTCATCCAGAGCTGACAGACGACCCCCGGTTAACAAAGCTGTTTGTTGAGATGGTGAAGTCCTACAAAACGAAGCAAGCTGTATAAAACGGTTGAAAAGAGATAAAACTTATAGTACATTAAAATCACAATCAAAGATCGAAAAAGCGTTGACGGGAAATAGTAAGAAGCCCCTCTTTCTCAGAGAGCCGATGGTTGGTGTGAATCGGTGAAAGATGCATTCTGAATCCATCCTTGAGCGAAATGCTGAAACACGAGAAGTAAGCATTTACGGTGATGCCGTTATAGAGGAAAGAGGAAAGCATGCTTTTGCATGTTTTCAATCAGGGTGGCAACGCGAGAGCTCTCGTCCCTTTCATGGGATGAGGGCTCTTTTTATTTTTCGATAAAAAAAGGAGTGTAACACATGCTGGATATTAAACAACTGCGCACGGACTTTGATCAAATCAAAGAAAAATTAGCACACCGAGGCGAAGATTTGGCGGATTTTGATAAATTTGGTGAGCTGGATCAAAAAAGAAGAGAATTAATCGGTAAAACAGAAGAATTGAAGAGCCGAAGAAATGAAGTATCACAGCAAGTGGCTGTTCTAAAAAGAGAAAAGAAAGACGCCGATCACATTATTCAAGAAATGCGCGAGGTAGGCGATGAGATTAAGAAGCTGGATGATGAATTAAGAACAGTAGAGGAAAGCCTGAAAACCATCCTGTTCTCCATTCCAAATATCCCTCATGACTCTGTACCAGTTGGTGAAACAGAAGACGACAACATTGAAGTGAGAAAATGGGGCGAACAGCCAGCATTTTCATTTGAGCCAAAGCCGCATTGGGACGTAGCAGATGAGCTAAATATTTTGGATTTTGAACGAGCAGGAAAAGTGACAGGAAGCCGCTTTGTTTTTTATAAAGGACTGGGCGCACGTTTAGAGCGTGCACTTTATAACTTTATGCTCGATTTACATGTGGATGAGTTTGGTTTTACTGAAGTACTTCCACCTTACATGGTCAACAGAGCAAGCATGACGGGGACTGGACAGCTTCCAAAATTTGAAGAGGATGCTTTTAAAATTCGGGAAGAAGATTATTTCCTCATTCCAACGGCTGAAGTGCCAATTACCAACATGCACCGTGACGAAATCCTTGAAGGGGATCAGCTACCAATCAATTATGCAGCATTCAGTGCTTGCTTTAGATCTGAAGCTGGATCTGCCGGCAGAGATACACGAGGACTCATTCGTCAGCATCAATTCAACAAAGTAGAGCTCGTGAAATTTGTCAGACCAGAAGAGTCTTATGAAGAATTAGAAAAACTAACAAATCAGGCAGAAAAAGTTCTTCAATTATTGAACCTGCCATACCGTGTCATGAGCATGTGTACGGGAGACTTAGGTTTCACAGCTGCGAAGAAATACGACATCGAAGTATGGATTCCGAGCCAAAATACGTATCGTGAAATTTCTTCTTGCAGTAATTTCGAAGCGTTCCAAGCAAGACGAGCAAATATTCGTTTCCGCCCAGAACCTAAAGCAAAGCCAGAACACGTCCACACATTAAATGGATCTGGTTTAGCGGTAGGAAGAACAGTGGCAGCCATTTTAGAAAACTACCAACAAGAGGATGGAACAGTGATTATTCCTGAAGTACTACGTCCTTATATGGGTAATAAAGATGTGATCAAATAAGATGCCGCCTTGGCATCTTATTCTTTTTACCTAAACTTCTACAGCTTTTATAAAATAAGCCGATAAAAAGACTAAAAGCTTCTAGGAAAGAAGGAATAATCTTGAATAGGCTTGACTATTATGTTGAAATGGCGCATTTACTCAGAAAAGTTCTAGATGACAGTATCCTTTTCTGCATCTCTGATACAGAAAAGGTGCTTTGTTATTACCCGTCGAGTACAGTAGATTTTGGCATTAAAGCAGGGGACCCATTGAACCCAGAAGACCAAAACGTGGCGACAACATTAAGTGGACAAGAATACGACGGTTATTTACCGGAGTCTTTATATGGCTATGAAATTGCTGTAAAAGGTTATCCTATTTTTGATGAAGATAAAAAGGTGATTGGTTCTTTTTTAGTGGCTTTTTCACATCATCGTGAAAAGCAATTAAGCGGCTATATGGAACATATCAATAAAGTAGCGAAAGAACTACAAGGTGGAATTGAGCAAATTGCTGCACATTCACAAGAGCTGGCTGCTACGAGCTTAGAAATAAGCGAGCAGGCTGGAAGAGCAGAAGAGAAATCGGCGAATATTGAAGAAGTCGTCAAAACCATTGGCGGGATCGCGAGACAGACAAACCTGCTAGGGCTCAATGCTGCAATTGAAGCGGCAAGAGCAGGTGAAAATGGAAAAGGCTTTGCTGTTGTTGCAGATGAGGTACGTAAGTTATCAGATGGATCGAAGGAAGCAGCTGAAACCATTAATACATTTTTAAAAGAAATCCAAGACAGCATAGGAACTTTGTCTGAAAACATCTCACAAATCAGCAGCTCAACAAACGAACAGGCCAAACAAGTGACAGACTTTACTAAGATTATCGAATCATTAAATGATTTTAAAGAAGAGATGAATCATTTTATTGAAGAAATTAGACAGGATACGAAATAGATCAATCATCACGTGAGAATCATTGCAACCTAATATAATGAGCATGAATATCTATGCCTTTTAAAAAAGATCGTCATTGAATTGACGATCTTTTTTTTGTGCTAAATGAAGGGAAAGATGAGATATGGAGAAAAATCTAGAATAAATATATGAAGTCAGTTTTGCATTTTTTTAAAAAAAAACTAAAAAAATCAATTTTTTCTTGATTATTTCTATAATTGATCGGATAATGGGATTATAGGCCTATTTTAAAAATAAGATTAAACAGGATTTTATACCTATTAATTGCTGTTTTTTGTCATAGTAGTTGAATTGATGATTTTAGTGCCAAGGGAGATAGAGCGATTGAATAAAAAGACGTGTTCTAACGTCTCTATAAAATTATAAATAAATATATTAGAGAAGAATACCTTCGATAATGGCAAACTTGTTGAAAGATAAGGACGCAAAGCTACGGGTCTAAGGCTGAAAAGCTACGATCGCCGGGTTACCGAAAAAGGATTGAGAAGTGAGAGGAATAGCATGACAAATTGCTACTCCTCTTCAGAGAGACTCGACAATCTTTTAGTCGGGTCTTTTTTGTGCGTAAAAAATAGGAGGAAAGTACTATGAATGATGATTTGAGAATGGGTCTATTGGAGGATCAGATTCGAAACATGCTGGAATTGCTCGGGGAAGATCCAACTCGAGAGGGTTTACGTGATACACCGAAGAGAGTAGCAAAAATGTATAAAGAAGTGTTTGAAGGGATCGGAGTAGATCCTGAAACGGCTTTAACAACAACATTTGAAGAAGAATATGAAGGTATGGTAGTTGTCAAAGACATCAATTATTACACATTTTGTGAGCATCATCTTATACCGTTCTTTGGAAAAGCACATATTGGCTATATTCCAAAAGGGAGAGTCGTAGGATTAAGCAAATTTGCAAGGCTGGTCGAATTGATTTCAAAGCGCCCGCAAGTTCAGGAGCGTATGACACAACAAATGGCGAATGCCATTATGAATGTCTTGCAGCCAGAAGGCGTTATCGTAAGTGTGGAAGGACAACATCTATGTATGTGCGCTAGGGGAGTGAAAAAACCAGGTAGTTCCACAGTCACAACTATTAAAAAAGGTTTATTCAAAGAACAACAATCTTTGGTTCATGAGTTTGAGCAGGCTTTGATAAGAGATTAAAAGGAGGGTATCACATGCTTTATTTATCTAGGAAGATGTATTTCTCATCACTTCATTCCTATAGGGTGAAAGAATGGAGTGATGAATATAATCAGCAAGTATTTGGCCCTTGCAGTAACCCAAACGGACACGGCCATGATTATACACTTGAAGTAATGGTCAAAGGGAAACTTAATAGACAATCCGGGATTGTCGTGAATATCACAGATATTGATAAGGTAGTTAAATCATTTGTAGCTGAAAATCTAGATGGGAAATTTCTGAACATGGAGAACGATTATTTTAAACATCACATTCCTACAACTGAAAATATCGCAACCTATCTTTGGGAATCTTTAGACGGGAAAATCGATCACTGTCAGATTCATAAAATTCGCCTTCATGAAAACAACTTTTTATATTCCGAAAAGGAGGATGGACAAATGGTCCGATTAACACGTAAATATCATTTCTGTACAGCACACCGTTTGCATAGTGAACAACTTAGCGAAGAGGAAAATCAGGAACTCTTCGGGAAGTGCAACAATCCATACGGTCACGGTCATAACTATTATTTAGAAGTCACTGTAAACGGGGAGCCTGATCCAGTGACAGGAATGATCGCAAATTTAAGTGACATCGACAGTGTCGTAGAGAAAGAGATCATGGAGAAATTTGATCATAAACATTTGAATTTAGATACGGAAGAATTTAAAGACCTGAATCCGACGTCTGAGAATGTAGCTGTCGTAATTTGGGATCTGTTATCTCCCCAACTGACTAATTTATTTAAGATTGGTCTTTATGAAACAGAAAAGAATTACTTTGAATATTGCGGCCCACAAGAGGATATGAAGTATGGCGCATGATGAACGATTAAAAGGTAAAACAATTTTAATCACAGGTGCCAGTAAAGGAATAGGACAGAAAACGGCTCTTCTCCTTGAAAATGAGGGAGCAAATCTTGTACTTGGAAGTCGTAATTATCAAGAAAAACGTAGACAAAACGTACTCGAACTACCGCTTGATGTAAGGGATGAACAGTCTGTTCAACAATTTGCAGCAAGGGCTATTCATGAATTTGGTTGTATTGATGTCCTGATTAACAGTGCAGGATTGGGTGTATTTGACAGTATTCTTGATACGTCCATTGAAGCATTTGATCAAATGATATCAACCAATTTACGAGGATCTTTTCTCATGTCCAAATGTATAGGAAAACATATGGTAGAAAGAAAAAATGGTCATATCATCAATCTTGTATCTGTAGCAGGTACAACGGCTCTTCCAAACTGTGGTGGATATTCCTCTTCTAAATTTGGTTTGCTTGGTTTAACGAAAGTGATGCAAGCTGAATGGAGGAAGCATGGTGTGCAGGTAACGGCCATCATTCCCGGCGCTGTCAGTAGTGATTTTTGGGAAAACATTGAACCAAAACCAGATCTCGATGCTATGATTCCGACTGAAACGGTGGCAGCTTATCTACTCGGCTTAATTGCTCAGCCTCCAGGTGCATACGTTGATGAAATCACGATTATGCCACCATTAGGCATTCTATAGGGAGGGAGCTTTATGAGGCGGCTGATAGATAAAGTGTTCAAAGATCACACGGTTGAAAGAGGATTTCAGTCTCTTCCCCTCGATCTTTCATATAAAGAGGTTGAGTATCGAACGAAGAGGGGGTTTCTCGCCAGAAAACTTTGTTACTACACAGGTACAAAGGTGGCAGATGGTGAGGATGTATTTTATAAATCTCTGGCGCGTTCTGTGTGTGATGAGGAAAGCGATGGACAAGAATACTTTCTTTTTATGAGCGAACAGATGCTGACATGGGCAAAAGAGAAAGATCACAATATACGAGAGAACATTTTAAGGATGAATGTTAAGGCCAATTTTCAAAATGCGATGTTAAAGGCCTATGAAATATTTAAAGAAGATTTGTTAGCACCTGAAAAAAGTGGACCCGCACCTCAGTCCTCCATGTGGGAAGAATGGAAAGTATACAGAGATGTCATCTTGGCTTCTACTCAAGGGAAATTTCTTCTGGCTTCAGAAGAGGACCTCGTAGGTTTTAAAAAAGGCAGGATATTTTGTGAAGGAGAAATCAAACAGCTTTCTGATATTCCGAACTGTCGCCATATGGCTCGGGATAGCCTTGAAGCCATGGGGTATAAAAATTCTACGACTATGGGATGGCTGCTTGTTCTCTCAGAAGCCATTACCAACACAATTAAGCACGGTGAAGAAGGAAAGATGACACTTATAGAGGATAAAGATCAAAATGAAATTCGGTTTATCATTGAAGATCGCGGACCCGGATTTTCACTAAAAGAACTACCTAAGATGACATTGCTTGCTGGTTATTCTACTAAGAAATCAATGGGACAAGGCTTTACATTAATGATGAAAATGTCAAAACAGGTTTCTTTGTATACGACATCTGAAGGCTCCACGATCATTCTATCTTTTAATAGAGAAGAATTTTCAGGGGATGTAAAGGTAGAGGGATAGAGCACACTGCCTATCCCTATCATATTTTAAAAGGAGTGAAGATGAATGATAAAGATGGATTCCGTTGTCATTTCAAAAACCATTCATCGAACATTGAAAACGGCAAGATTATTTGATGTTTTTTGGGAAAGATGGCTCGTGCATGGTTTAGATGAAAATGATCTGCAAGGGGCCAGATCCGATATCCATTCTTTAGAAGGATGGTATACGACATGGTCAAAGCTTGCAGAAGACAAAGAAAAAAGAGGAAGAGAATTGGAAGTGCTACAAAACTATAGGGAAGCGGAAAAGAATTATCGCCAAGCAGCACTTTATTACATTCTAAACTATTGGATCGATCCCTCTTACTCAGACGCTAAAATGGGTTGGTATCAAAAAAGTTTAGATTTTATGAGGAAAGCAGATTCTCTTTCAGATACAACAACAGTGTATCAGAAACTGTTATTAAAAAATCATATCATTTGTTCTGGCCGAATTAGGGTTCCGAAAAACCAAAAAGGGGTCATCATCATTGTAAACCCTATCGATTCAACGAAGGAAGAGCTTTATTTGTATGAAAAGGATTTCTTGCAAAAGGGGTTTATCACTATGAGTTTTGATGGCCCTGGTCAGGGAGAGACGTTTATGGTGAATGGTGTAATCGGAACAAGAGCCAGATGGGAGAATTTTATTCATCAAGTGATCGATCATGCTAAGAAAACCTATCCTCATCTGCCTATCTATTTATTTGGAACAAGCCTAGCAGCATCATGGGTGCTATACGGGAGCTCTAATAAAAATGTAGATAAAGTTGTAGCTGTTAGTCCAGCAGTAGAACTAGAGCGGATGAATATGCCTAGTTATTTCATGAAACGTATGGAATGTTCATGCATAGTAGATGACAACGACGAAGAGGAAACAGAAAGATCGATTCCAAAATTCGATGACATCAAGTATAGAGCACCTGTACTTGTTTTTTACGGAAGTCAGGATATGATGATCACCAAAAATGAGTTTAGCAGACTTTATGAAAATATTTCGTCTGAAAAATGGTTGGTTGAATATAAAGAAGAAGGACATGTATGCAATCACAAGCTAAAAGAAATAAGAGACATTGCCTGTAGCTGGTTTTCAGGAGAATTCAACATGAAAGAGGAGCAATGATGAAAGGTAAAAAGATCACCTTAAGGAAACAATTCCTAATAAAAGTGCTTTCCATTTTGTTTATCATCGCCATCATATCTGGACTAGCACAACTTTACTATATGAAAGAGCAAATCGTTAAACAGTCACATATTCAGGCGACAGCAGTAGCAAATACAATGATAAGAGGGTTAGAACAAACGGACTTGGCAACATCTACAATTGAAAACCAGATTGATTCAAAGTTGGTTTCTTATGCGAGTCATATCGGTACTCTTTTAAAGGGGAAAAAGGCAAAAGAAATCAAACAAGATGAATTAAATCGAATCAAAAAAAAGCTCGGATTAGCTGGAATTTCAATTTTAAAAGAGACACCAGACGATTTTGTTGCCATTCAATCGACCCAGAAAGCAGAGATTGGCTTTAGTTTTAAAGAATATGGGTACTTCGAAGTTGGAAAGCTCTTGATGAGCGGTAAATTACCTGAAGTACCGGGAGCTACGTATACCAATCCATATACACTTGTATTGCCAATTGCCAAATCAGCTTCTCACACTGATCAATCAAAGTTTTTCAAATATGCATACTACTATGAAGAGGGAACTGATTTTATTATTAACCCGTTTATAGAAGCGAATGAAGTCAATCACTACATGGAGAATGTGGGACCTGACACAGAAATCAAGAAATTGGTGAAAGACAGTGAATTTGTTGAAGAAATTGGCGTCTTGAATCCAAAAGTAATTGCTAACCCTTCTCTTGAAAAGCAAATATATCCTCCATTAAAAAAAATCGAAGCTGGAAATTTTAAATTTGCCACAGAGAAAGATACGCAAATGCTGACACAATCCAATTTGAAAACGCAAACTTTAATTGAGACTGTGAAAGATAAAAAATTGTATAAAATGTTTATCCCTTTGAATGAAAATCGTGTTATTTATATTGCACTCGACTATAACAAAATGAGTGGACCTCTTTACCGTTATTCAATCATTCTCATTATTTCCGGTCTTGCATCACTTGTCGTGCTCTTCCTTTTAACAGCTAGATTTTTTAACCGAATATATGAAAATATTCAAAAGATTGAAAAGCAGATTGCCTCACTTAAAGAAGGGGATTTGACGGTGAAAAGTGAGATCAAAGACGGCAGTGAACTAGAGGTTTTATCTAAAAGCACGAATCGGATGGTAGATAAACTTAATAAACTGATCACTGACACCCGAGAACAAGCTAACAAGACTCAACGACTATCTGTGATGCTTGAATCGGAAGCGTCTAATTCTGTAGAAAAAATGTATACATTATCGACGGAATCAACGATTAAGTCCAGAGAACAGCTAAATGAAATCATGAATTTCCTTGATGAAATAGGAACTTTTATGAAAAATGCACCTCAACAAGGAAATGTAAAAGAGATACTAGATAAAGTGGATGAGCTTAAGAAAATCGCAAAAGATAAAACGGCAGCTACAACAGATATGACAATTACACTTTCTGACCTTATTCAATCGCTGCATGAACAGGCGAGTGAGTTATCAGATATTTCTAGGTCACTACTTGATTATATGGGCAAATTTAAATTATAAGGAGGAGATACTGGTGACCGGATTACAAATTAAAAAAGAAGTGCATGAATCGACGACTACTTTGTATTTACACGGTATATTGGACATCTCTACGACAGGTTCGATTGACCCTTTCTTAGAGGATATGACAATGGTTAAACTGCTAGTGATTGATTTCAGTGGGCTAGATTTCATTGATTCTACTGGAATAGGTTCAATCATGAATGCGATATATCTATCACAAGAAAAAGATTTTACTTTGCGGCTACAAGGTGTTGATGAACTCACACATCAAGTGTTTGAAATGGTCGGGCTGTATCAGATTCTAGAAGCCCTCAACGGGGAGGTTGTTTAGTCGTATATGAATAAACTAAAAAGCTCCCATAAGAAAAAAGAGCAAGATGCTGAAGATCGAACGCTCCAGCGTGAAATAAATATGGCGCGAAACATTCAATCGACTCTCCTCAATGGGGAGGTTCCTTCTTTCGCAGGAGGAAAAGTAGTTGGTTCAACGGTACCTGCACGGCTAATAGGCGGTGATTATTATGATTTTTATCCGCTATTGAATGGGAAAATAAGAATTGTGATTGGAGATGTGATGGGAAAAGGCATTCCCGCAGCAATGCTCATGATTCTAACTCGTGGTGCTTTTCGAAGTGCTGCCGAAAGAACTCAAGGACCAGGTGATAACCTTACGGCGATGAATCAGGCAATTTATAAGGATTTACGTGCTCTAAAGTCATTTGTTACGTTATTTTGTGCAGATTGGAATCCGAATACGAGAATACTGACGTATGCGAATGCCGGTCATAATATTCCGTTGTGGATAAGTGCTAAAACAAAAAAGGTCTCTGAACTTCCGAGAACAAAAGGAATAATGGTTGGAGGCCTTCCGAATCAAGTGTACCAAGAAGAATCTATAAAACTTGGTGACCACGATACGATCTTTTTTTATACAGATGGAATTGTAGAAGCCCAAAATGGTAGCAGTGAGCAGTATCAGATCGAACGATTGATTGAAACGTTAACTGAGAATCAGAAAAAGCCTGTGAGTGAGATAGAGAAATGCGTGATGAATTCAATTCATCAATTTACTAATGGTACGCAGCAGAAAGATGATATCACAATGGTCATTTTAAAAGTTGAAAGAGAACAATCAGACAATCCCAGTCTGAATGCATCTAAATGTAGGAAATAAACGGGGGTGATTTTGTGCAAAACATCATATCAAAAGGGAAAAATATAAAGGAAGCCATCTCGATTGGGCTCGAACTAATGGATGCGACAAAACAAGAAGTGAATATTGAAATACTTCAGCAAGAGACCAAGGGGTTCATGGGCATTTTAGGAAAACAAGCTGTTGTCAAATTGACACGGATGACCGCAAAAACCCCGAAACCTGAACTGAATGTGTTGGATGAGTTTGAAAAAATGATTGAAAATGAACAGTCTCCGTTACCGGAATTTGAAAAGGGAATTGAGGAGGAATCATCTCCATTATCTGAGCTTGAGATATATAGAAAGAGAAAACTTCAAATGGAGGAATTATCAGGAAAAGTATGGGTGGAAGAAGGTCAACTTAAATGCAAATCTTCCCCTAACAATTTTCCAATGGTTACCATTGGAGAAGGTATTCAATTATTTAAAGATAATCAACTTGTAAAAGACAAAACACTCATTGTTTCAGAAGCGAACAACTATGCTGTGAAAGTGGAAGATGAAGCAAGAGAAACCCGCTGGTCCATCAAGATGGATGCTAGTAAATTAATAGTAGAATTGAAGATAGATCCTGGATATACGCTTAGAAGATCAATTAAAGATACTGCGCCCGAACAACATATTGATCTTAAGGTAGAAGAAAAGAAAGAGATTGTCAACACTCTACAATATGCTGATATTATGAAGAAGCTTGAAGAACTACGAGTGATCCATGGTTTTTATCAAGATGAAATCATCAAAGCAACTCAGACCAATACTGAAGGAACGTTTCTCATTGCTGAAGGGATTAAAGCACAGCCAGGAAAAGATGGTTGGGTTGAGTTAAAAGTGAATGTAGACGATATAGATGAAGGACCTAAGGAGACAACAGGTGGTCGAGTAGATTTTCGTGAAACCAAGACGCTTTCAAGTGTGGAACGAGGACAGGTGGTGGCAATCATCCATCCTCCTGAACCTGGAAAAATGGGTTATACCGTTACCAATGAGCCGCTTCCGGCAAAACAGACACATCCAATTACCGTGCGTGCGGGTAATGGTATAAACGTGGTAGATGACAAAATAGTCGCGACTTTATCTGGACGTCCTCTGTTAGAAAAACGGGGTAAATTGGTTCGAGTAGCTATTCTTCCAAAACTGATTCATAAAGGGAATGTCGATTTGGCATCAGGGAATATTCGGTTTAAAGGAGACGTTGAAATTTTTGGTGAAGTGGATGAACGGATGGTTGTGAAAGCAGAAGGGGACGTAACGGTTCATAAGACCATTACAAACGCTACAATCACTTCCGCTGGAGCGATCGTCACTTATAGTAACATCATTAGTTCCGAAGTTTCAGCGGGCAAAAACAATCTTTTAGTAGTTGAGCTAGGCGATTTGCTAGGAATTCTTTATCGAGATACAGAACAGATTATTTCTGTCATCAAGCAGCTAACCTTATCACCAGGATTCAAATCAAGTGATTTCGCAAGAGGTGGATTGCAGCCATTGATTCGTATACTGCTCGAAAAGAAGTTTAAGAATTTTCAGTTGAGAGCTAAAAATTATGTCGAGATGGTACGCCAAAATGAAAATGACCTGTTCGATGATGACTGGAAAGAGGTATCTTTGGCGATGACGCAGTTATTTCTGTCAATCACCAAAGAAGTGATATCTATAGATAGAATAAAAGATTTAACATTAAAAATGAAAGAACTCTACGAACAAAGTCAGGACACAGTAGATTCTAACACGTATATTGCGATTCCTAATGTTTTAAACAGCCAATTATATTGTAGCGGCAATATCATGGTACATGGACAAGGAACGGTGAACTCCAAAATTCATTCAGGAGGCAAATTAATGATCAGCGGTAATATTCGTGGAGGGGAGGCCTATGGAAGATTGGGAGTAGAAGTGAATGAAGTCGGTGCAGAAAGTGGAAGACCAACTCTTATTTCTGTTCCAGACGATCAAACAATCATCATCAAAAAGGCCATGGAAGGCACCGTCATTCAACTTGGAACCATGAAACACATTTTTAATCAAACAACTGACAACGTTTGTGCTCGACTGGATAGAGATGGAAAGCTCGTACTACATTATTAATTAGTTCTTGGAGGAATGCGTCATGATTATATATTCAACAGAAGAAAAAAATGGGGATCTTGAAGTCAAAATTCAGGGGGATCTTGACATTGATAGTACCGAAATTTTTGATGAGCAACTTCTCCCGCTTTTAGAAACTTATCAAACAGTTAACTTAAACTTCGAGCAAGTACCTTTTGTTGACTCATCTGGTATTGGACTTTTAATGAATACAGTCCAATCACTTGGAGAAAAAGGGACAAAAGTTACCATTTCTCATGTTCAGAAAGAAGTGAAAGATATCTTCGAACTTCTGCAAATTCCAGATATTTTTGGTGAAGGTGTCGTTTTATAATGTATTTATATTTACAGAATATAAAAAGCAGCCTCTAGGGGACTGACCCCATCAGATGAGACAAATAAAAAACACCTTCAAGTTTGAAAATGGATCGTTGTGATCCGAAATAAAACATGGAGGTGTTTTTTCTATGGGGACAAGAGTGAGTTATCCGGTTGAAGTCAAACAGAAGGCTGTAGAAATGAGATTGGCAGGCGTACCTATGAAAGAGATTATGCAAAAATTGAATATCAAGAATAAGACGCAGGTTCAGACATGGGTGAGGTGGCATAAGGCTGGGGATACACACCGGTTTGAACAGCCTGTTGGAAAACAATATACCTATGGAAAGGGTCCTGAGTACTCTTCCGAATTAGAGAGACTTCAGGCAGAAAATCGCTATTTGAGTCAACAGAATGAAGTTTTAAAAAAGTACAACGAATTGGAAAGGAAGTTGATAAGGAAACGTCAATCAAACTGGTAGAAGAATTGTGCGAAACGATGACGATACAGGACATCTGTTTCCATTTAGGTATCTCACGCACTTCGTACTATAGATGGAAAAAGGATCTGACTCAGAATCACTCTAAAAGACAACTAGAGAAACAGGTCGGCACGTTGTGCCGAGAGCACAAGTATCGATATGGTTATCGAAAAATCACCGCCATACTAAAAATGAGCATGCGTATTAACCATAAAACTGTTCAACGTATCATGCAGAAAAACCAGTGGCAGTGCCGAGTTAAAATGAAAAAGCGTAAGAAGAATGGACAGCCCTATGCCGTGGCTGGTAATATACTGGATCGGAACTTTCAGTCTGATCGCCCTCTTGAAAAACTAGTAACGGACATCACGTATTTGCCTTATGGACAGAAACAATTGTACCTTTCCAGTATATTGGATTTATATAATGGAGAAGTGATTGCTTTTAATATTGGTGATAAGCAGGACACAGACTTTATCTTAAACACACTTAATCAGCTCCCATCACTGCCTGAGAACTGCGTGTTACATAGCGACCAAGGTTCTGTGTATACATCTTACGAGTATCAGAAAGCTGTTCATAAGAAAGGCATTACCATGAGCATGTCCCGTAAAGGGACGCCCGCTGATAATGCCTCCATCGAATCGTTTCATTCCTCACTAAAGTCTGAAACGTTCTATCTTAACAGGATTGATCGAACTACGAACACCATCGTAGAACGCACTGTCAAAGAATACATTTATTATTATAACAACATTCGTATTCAAACGAAACTAAACAACCAATCACCGATAAACTATCGGCAACTGGCTGTTTCGTAAAGGTGTTTTGATCCCTGTCTCAAAAACGGGGGTCAGTCCCTAGTGGGTTGTTTTTTTATGATATTGATCAAGTCAGGATAACCTTTTAATTTTTTTTGAAAAGATGTTGACTTCAAATAAGATGATATGATATATTAACTCTTGTCGATACGGAGGAATACCCAAGTCCGGCTGAAGGGATCGGTCTTGAAAACCGACAGGGGTGTCAAAGCCCGCGGGGGTTCGAATCCCTCTTCCTCCGCCATATTGATTTTACCTTAGTTGAATTGAAACGCAAGCATAAAAATTGGAAATTGTCAAACCGCTGCATTCGAAATGCAGCGGTTTTTTTATTTTGTTTTAGAACGATTTTTTTGAATAACAGAAGCAATTTCGTGAAGAATGGGATCAAGTGAGCTTTCATCATGAAATAAGTCATAATCTTCGATATTAATTTTAATCACTGGGCACAGATCAAATTGTTCAATCCATTCTGTATATCGAGTGTACATTTCTTCCCAATATGCTCGATCGGTTTGAGTTTCCATTTCTCTTCCGCGCTCTTCGATACGATGCAATATATGATCTAAATCCCCATGCAAATAAATAAGGACGTCAGGATGAGGGAAATAAGGCGTCATCACCATTGCCTCAAATAGACTCGTATACGTTTCATAATCTACCTCTGACATTGTGCCTTTGTCAGCATGCATTTTAGCAAAAATGCCAGTGTCCTCATAGATGGACCGATCTTGTACATATCCTCCACCCGACTCAAAGATTCTCTTCTGCTCCTTAAAGCGTTCAGCTAGGAAATAGACCTGTAAATGAAAACTCCATCGTTGGAAATCTGAGTAGAAAGGCTCTAAGTATGGATTATCATCTACTTTCTCAAGAGAGGTTTGAAATCCTAGCTTGTCCGCTATTGTTTTCGTCATGGTTGATTTTCCGACACCGACTGTCCCGGCAATTGTAATGACCGCATCTTTTGGAATTTCGATATTTTTCATAGCACTTGCTCCTTTATGTTCTGTAAAATTTGCTGGTAATCTTGCTGTGAGGAAACGAAGTCTGTATGATCTCCTTCAATTGTAATGATAGGAAGCTCTGGCTCAGTTTGTTTTAAATGTTCAATGGCCAGCTCATAATCTTCAATCAGGGTCTTTAAATACGCTGGGTCAATGTCTTCTTCAAAAGAGCGTCCTCTCATCTTTATTCTATTCAGTAAGGTGGGAAGGCTGGCTTTTATATAGATCATGGCATTGGGTTTAGGAAGATCATCTGTTAGCAAGTGATAGATCTTTCTGTATTTATCCATGTGTTTTTTTGATAAGGTTCTTTCTGCAAATATCATATTTTTATAGACATGATAATCAGTGACGATCGGCTGCTGTTTTTTCACATAGTTTTCTTCTATAGATTCTAACTGTTTAAACCGATTGCATAGAAAGAACATCTCAAGCTGAAAGCTCCATTGCTCCATATCTTCATAAAATTTATCTAAGAATGGATTTTCTTCTACAATCTCTTTCACTAAAGGGAATTGAAATTCCTTCGAAAGCATTGTAGCCAAAGTTGTTTTTCCGGCTCCGATTGGGCCTTCCACTGCAATAAAAGGGGCAGGATACATAGGCGTTCTCCTCTATCTGTAAAGTTGTCAAACCAATGTATATTGTACCATACCCCTTCTGAGAGATAGAGCGAATGAATTACGTTGTCGTTCTTTTTTCAATATTAAATTGATCTGATAACAAGAGCCAGTTTTGTGGGAAAGATAGACCTAATTTCCAATAAGCTATCCCATTTAAGTTTAACTCTTTGATGAGATTAAACTTGGCTTGAATGGACCTTGCGTCTTCGAACCAAACCTCATGCTCTTTGTTGTTGGCATCGGTATAGCGGAAATAAGGTGCTTGTGCTGTTTCGTCGTATAGAATGGATACATTATTCTCTCTAGCAATTGCGATTGCTTGTTGAGGGCTGACAGCTTTGGCGATAGGGCCACCCTGAACATAAGGAAGAGTCCAATCATACCCATATAAATTCTGACCCATCACAATTTTATTGGCTGGGATGACAGTCAGTGCATATTCAATGACTTGACGGACAGGTCCAATCGGAGAAACGGCTTGTGCAGGCCCGCCGCTGTATCCCCACTCGTAGGTCATCAACACAACATGATCGACGATCTTACCGATCGCTTCATAGTCATGAGCCTCATACCACTTTCCCTTCTGTTCACTACTTGTTTTAGGGGCAAGTGCAACGGAAATGGTCCATCCCTGTTGGTGAAAACGAGTGGTTGCCTCTCTTAAAAATTGAAGATAGGCATCTTTATCAGCAGGACGTAAATATTCAAAGTCAAAATGGATTTCTTTTAATTGATACTTTTGAGCAACGCGGACGATTTCATTTAAAAATGTCGTTTTGACAGATTGGTTTGTTAAAAGAATTCGTCCAAGTTCATCACTAAATTTTTCATTCTCTAGATTTGTGACCACCATGGATAATACAGTTCTGTTTTGAGTGGCAATCTGAGGTAGTTGATCTAACGGCGGTTCTCGAAGTGTTCCGTCTCTTTGCGCTTGAAAACTAAAGGCGCCTAGGTGCGTTAAATATGGAGATGCCTCTCTGGCTGCTTGTTTTAAATTCTCGCTCACTTGATTTCCACGTGGTTCAATATAAGCATTAGAATTAATGTTTCTTTTCGGTCTTTGTGGAATATAAAGCAAGAAACGAATAGGCAGTATCGCTTCAGGTCGAATCCGATTCACTCGTGCCAATTCTTCCACTGAAATTTGAAATTTCTTCCCAATTTGATAAAGTGTGTCATTTTGTTTAACTTCGTAGAATTGACCTCTAATTGGAATTACAATTGTTTGTCCAACGACAAGTTGATTAGGTGTTTCGATGTCGTTGGTACGGATAATTTCATTTACTGTTGTTTTATAGCGCATGGCAATTTCATTTAAAGTATCTCCTCTTTTGACAACATAAATTTGAATAGTCAACGCCCCCTTTGTTATTGCTAACAATTTATGAGGGTGATGGATAAATCATGTTTGATTTTCATTCGTGATCTCTTTAGCAGTTGTGATATTTGCAAGAAGAACGTTCTCCATCATCGTTAAAGCGTACTCGTTATCTCTCTCATCGTTTGAAGCAATACAATCTTTAGGTACAATCATGTTATATTCTCGCATGTAAGCGTCATTTGCGGTGAACAGAACGCAAATGTTTCCAGCAATTCCAGTTAAAATAAGATCTTGAATACCTAGTTCATTTAGGAGTGTCTCTAGTGCTGTACCATAGAAGGCAGAGTGTTTAGGTTTTATTAAGAAGTAATCATCGTTTGATGGTGCCATTTGCTCTAAAATAGGGGCGCTTCTTTCGTTTTTACATGTTTGTATGACAGCTTGAATATCAGCCTTCCAGAGTCCGTAGTGATCGTTGATATAGATGATTGGCCAATTTTTCTTGAAAGCGTGCTGTTTAAGGGCTAAAATTTTATTGGTCATATGCTCTGTTTTTTCAGCGAGCACATGTCCCATGTCAAAATCAAAATTATTGATCATGTCGATAATAAGCAGCGCCTTTTGGTGCTTTGACAATATAAGACCCCCTTCAAAAGATTGTGGTAATATGTTAACCTCAATATCCTTTAAAAAAACATGAAAAGAGAGCTGTGCCATGACGAAAGATGAACAGTTTATGCAAGAAGCCATTTCTGAAGCTTTGAAAGCAGGACAAATAGGAGAAGTGCCAATCGGTGCCGTTATCGTTCTTGATGATCAAATTGTTAGCCGTGCTCACAATTTAAGGGAAAGTGAGCAGCGATCCATTGCCCATGCAGAATTACTTGCCATAGATGAAGCGTGTAAAACGATCGGAAGCTGGCGTCTAGAAGATGCTGTACTTTACGTTACGCTTGAACCATGCCCAATGTGTGCAGGCGCTATTGTACTTTCTAGAGTGAAAAAGGTCGTTTTTGGCGCATATGATCCTAAAGGTGGATGTGCAGGTACTTTAATGAATTTATTGGATGATGAGCGATTCAATCATCAGTCTGAAGTCGTTGGTGGTGTGCTTGAAAATCAATGTGGTGAGCTGTTAAGTCAGTTCTTTCGAGACCTCCGTCAGCGTAAGAAGCAGGCGAAAAGTAAATGAATGGATGTCGTTTGCAATTTCAGCAGTAAGAAGGTATACTTATGTCTGCGTCATTAACAATTTAATATTCATTTTGCCGTGCTAAGCGGGGAGGTAGCGGTGCCCTGTACTCGCAATCCGCTCTAGCGAGGCCGAATCCCTTCTCGAGGTTCGTTTACTTCAAGGTCTGCCTTAAATAAGTGGTGTTGACGTCTGGGTCCTGCGCAATGGGAATTCATGAACCATGTCAGGTCCGGAAGGAAGCAGCATTAAGTGAAATCTCTCATGTGCCGCAGGGTTGCCTGGGCCGAGCTAACTGTTTAAGTAACGCTTGGGGTAGCGAATCGACAGAAGGTGCACGGTAAATCAATATTAAATGTAACTCATCTAGTTTATCTAGGTGAGTTTTTTGTTGCTGTTGAAAGAATACATCTTTTGCTTTGTTTAAACAAATAGCGAAAAAGTCTTTTTTGAAGTGAGCTATTTTTTCAACAACCACAAAGAGAACTGGTGTTCTTGTTGGTCTGACGAGTCATGTCAGAAATTTGGAAAATACGTTTTTCATTCGAGAAAAGTAAAGAATCTTTACATGGAACGCCCTTTTTCGTTTATTAGAAAATAAAGGTGTACTTTTGAATTGATCGTTGCTTCATGTATAATGAAAATGATGATAAATGGAGGAGGGCGTATTTGTGAGTTATCAAGCTTTATACCGAGTGTTCAGACCTCAAGTTTTTGAGGATGTTGTTGGACAAGAACACATCACAAAAACGTTGCAAAATGCCCTTTTGCAGAAAAAGTTTTCTCATGCTTACTTATTTTCAGGTCCTAGAGGAACAGGTAAAACAAGTGCTGCCAAGATCTTTGCAAAGGCAGTGAACTGTGAAAAGTCACCTGTTAGTGAACCATGTAATGAATGTGATGCTTGTAGAGGAATTACAAACGGTTCGATTTCAGACGTGATTGAAATAGATGCTGCCTCGAATAATGGGGTAGATGAAATCCGAGATATACGTGATAAAGTGAAATTTGCTCCTTCAGCGGTTACATATAAGGTTTATATTATAGATGAGGTACATATGCTCTCTATTGGGGCATTTAATGCACTCCTTAAAACGCTAGAGGAACCGCCAGCTCATTGTATCTTTATTTTGGCTACCACAGAGCCTCATAAGATTCCTCTTACCATCATATCAAGGTGTCAGAGATTTGATTTCAAACGGATTACGACAAAAGATATTGTTGGAAGAATGGAGAAAATTGTAGATGCAGAAAGCCTAAATGTACAAGAGGGTTCACTCGAGATTATTGCTAGTGCAGCAGATGGTGGTATGCGTGATGCACTAAGCCTCTTGGATCAAGCGATTTCATTTAGTAGTGAACAGCTGACAATTGATGATGCACTACTCATTACAGGTGCTGTATCTCAGCATTTCATTAGTCAGCTTGCTGAAGCGATTTTCGAACAAAATATCGCGATAGCGTTAGATACATTAAATGAATTGCTTCAACAGGGGAAAGATGCTGCAAAATTAATAGAGGATATGATCTTTTACTTTAGAGATATGCTTCTTTATAAAACAGCACCAGACCTTGAAGGTGTCCTTGAAAAAGTCAAGGTCGACGAAAAGTTCGTTTCGCTTTCAGAACGTGTGACACCTCAGTTTCTTTATGAGACGATTGAAGTACTGAATAAGAGCCATCAAGAAATGAAATGGACAAATCATCCAAGAATTTTCTTTGAAGTTGCTGTTGTGAAGCTTTGCCAGTCAACGGCTGGTGCGACACCATCTTATGCTGATTCTGATTTAACAGCGTTAACGGATAAAATAGACAGACTGGAACAGGAGCTCTCTAGGCTAAGAGCTGAGGGTGTACCGATGTCTCAGGCTCAAAGCCCTCAAGAAAAAAGGGAAGCCCCTCGACCGCAAACGAGTAACAAAAATGGCTATCGTGCACCTGTCGGCCGCATTCATGAGATTTTAAAAGAAGCGAAGCGGCCGGAGCTAGAAAAAATAAAAGGCAAATGGGGAGAGCTTCTTGCCCAATTGAAACAGCAAAATAAGGTATCTCACGCTGCGCTATTAACAGACAGTGAACCTGTTGCGGCTGCATCTCATGCCTTTGTTTTAAAATTTAAGTTTGAAATACATTGTAAGATGGTGGCTGAAGATAAAAGTGGTGTTCGGACCAACCTTGAGCAACTGCTAGAATCTATGCTAGGAAAAAGAGTGGAATTAGTTGGCGTTCCTGACGCTCAATGGGGTAAAATAAGAGAAGAATTTTTAAGAGATCATCAGCCGGATGAACAGGCAGATGGTCAGGCCGCTTCTGCTGAAGAGGATCCATTAATTGCGGAAGCAAAGAAGTTAGTAGGAACCGATTTGATTGAAATTAAAGATTAACAAATTGAAAGAGAGTGGTGTTCATATGCGCGGTGGAATGGGAAATATGCAAAAAATGATGAAACAAATGCAAAAAATGCAAAAGGATATGGCTAAGGCTCAAGAAGAGCTTGCAGAAAAAGTCCTTGAAGGTACGGCAGGTGGCGGTATGGTCACTGTAAAAGTGAATGGACAAAAAGAAGTCGTGGATGTAGCAATTAATGAAGAAGTTGTTGATCCTGAAGACATCGATATGCTTCAAGACCTTGTGCTTGCAGCGACAAATGATGCATTGAAAAAAGTTGATGAGCTAACAAATGAAACAATGGGTCAATTCACAAAAGGAATGAACATGCCAGGTTTATTCTAGGAGGAATAACTGAAAATGCAATATCCTGAACCAATATCAAAGCTGATTGATAGCTTTATGAAATTGCCAGGAATCGGACCTAAAACCGCGGTCCGTCTGGCTTTTTTTGTTCTTAGTATGCAGGAAGATGTCGTACTAGATTTTGCGAAGGCGCTTGTAAATGCAAAGCGTAATTTAACTTATTGTTCTGTTTGCGGCCATATCACTGATCAGGATCCTTGCTATATTTGTGAAGATACAAGAAGAGATCAATCGGTTATCTGTGTAGTACAGGATCCAAAAGATGTGATTGCAATGGAAAAAATGAAAGAATACAACGGCTTATATCATGTGCTTCATGGTGCCATTTCACCAATGGACGGGATTGGACCAGAGGATATTAAAATCCCTGATCTATTAAAAAGATTGCAAGACGATCAAGTAACAGAGGTCATTCTTGCAACCAACCCAAACATTGAAGGAGAAGCGACAGCCATGTATATCTCTAGATTGTTGAAACCATCAGGAATTAAACTCTCTCGTATTGCTCACGGACTCCCAGTAGGTGGAGATTTAGAGTATGCGGATGAAGTCACACTTTCTAAGGCTCTAGAAGGCAGACGTGAGATGTAGGAAGGAGAAGTACGGTACATGGGTTTTCTTCGCAGAAAATCAATTCGAAAAGAATTCGATGAGAAATTAATTCAACAGCTTTTTAAGCAAAAGGAAGAATGGAACAGACAAAAAAAGCTTGTCGCAAACAGCGTTGAGCCTTCACCGGACATTCTATTCGAATTAAAGCTTGCTCAAGCAAAGTACTTTTTCTATCTTAGAGAAGCGAAAAAGAGGAATATACGTTTAAACAACTGGAGATAGCAGGTCTATTTTACATAGTCCTCTCATATGCTTGTACTATTCATATGAAGAGGAGATGAGAGGATTATGGAACCTGTTATTGTGATTGGTTCAATTCTGCTAGCTGTATTATTGTTGTTTATGTCAGGTGTTCAAGCGAATCCATTCAAATGGTTAGGACTTATCGGAGTTAAATTTGTAGCAGGTGCTCTTTTTTTATTTTGCCTCAATTTATTCGGTGAGAGCTTAGGGCTTCATGTCTCCATTAATCCTGTAACGAGCGGAATTAGTGGTTTATTGGGCGTTCCAGGCGTAGCGGCTTTAGTCGTAATTGAAAAGTTTATTATTTAATGCGAAATATTGTTGACTTTGATTATATATGGTGGTAAATTAATATACGTCGCTGATGACGAAGAAACAAAAAAACATAATAACAAAAAAAGTTGTTGACACTAACAATTTGGAGATGTTAAGATGTTCTAGTCGCTTCTGAAGCGGTAAACAAGTTCTTTGAAAACTAAACAAGACAAAACGTACCTGTTAATTCGAGTTTTAATAAAAAAATCCTATGAAACATCATAGGTAGTCAGTCAAACTGACGAGGCAGGAAATGATCACATGCTAAGTTCGCTACATCGTGTAGCAACGCATGTGTGATATGCATCCTGCATACCTCGGAGAGTTTGATCCTGGCTCAGGACGAACGCTGGCGGCGTGCCTAATACATGCAAGTCGAGCGGACAGAAGGGAGCTTGCTCCCGGATGTTAGCGGCGGACGGGTGAGTAACACGTGGGTAACCTGCCTGTAAGACTGGGATAACTCCGGGAAACCGGAGCTAATACCGGATAGTTCCTTGAACCGCATGGTTCAAGGATGAAAGACGGTTTCGGCTGTCACTTACAGATGGACCCGCGGCGCATTAGCTAGTTGGTGAGGTAACGGCTCACCAAGGCGACGATGCGTAGCCGACCTGAGAGGGTGATCGGCCACACTGGGACTGAGACACGGCCCAGACTCCTACGGGAGGCAGCAGTAGGGAATCTTCCGCAATGGACGAAAGTCTGACGGAGCAACGCCGCGTGAGTGATGAAGGTTTTCGGATCGTAAAGCTCTGTTGTTAGGGAAGAACAAGTGCAAGAGTAACTGCTTGCACCATGACGGTACCTAACCAGAAAGCCACGGCTAACTACGTGCCAGCAGCCGCGGTAATACGTAGGTGGCAAGCGTTGTCCGGAATTATTGGGCGTAAAGGGCTCGCAGGCGGTTTCTTAAGTCTGATGTGAAAGCCCCCGGCTCAACCGGGGAGGGTCATTGGAAACTGGGAAACTTGAGTGCAGAAGAGGAGAGTGGAATTCCACGTGTAGCGGTGAAATGCGTAGAGATGTGGAGGAACACCAGTGGCGAAGGCGACTCTCTGGTCTGTAACTGACGCTGAGGAGCGAAAGCGTGGGGAGCGAACAGGATTAGATACCCTGGTAGTCCACGCCGTAAACGATGAGTGCTAAGTGTTAGGGGGTTTCCGCCCCTTAGTGCTGCAGCTAACGCATTAAGCACTCCGCCTGGGGAGTACGGTCGCAAGACTGAAACTCAAAGGAATTGACGGGGGCCCGCACAAGCGGTGGAGCATGTGGTTTAATTCGAAGCAACGCGAAGAACCTTACCAGGTCTTGACATCCTCTGACAACCCTAGAGATAGGGCTTTCCCTTCGGGGACAGAGTGACAGGTGGTGCATGGTTGTCGTCAGCTCGTGTCGTGAGATGTTGGGTTAAGTCCCGCAACGAGCGCAACCCTTGATCTTAGTTGCCAGCATTCAGTTGGGCACTCTAAGGTGACTGCCGGTGACAAACCGGAGGAAGGTGGGGATGACGTCAAATCATCATGCCCCTTATGACCTGGGCTACACACGTGCTACAATGGACAGAACAAAGGGCTGCGAGACCGCAAGGTTTAGCCAATCCCACAAATCTGTTCTCAGTTCGGATCGCAGTCTGCAACTCGACTGCGTGAAGCTGGAATCGCTAGTAATCGCGGATCAGCATGCCGCGGTGAATACGTTCCCGGGCCTTGTACACACCGCCCGTCACACCACGAGAGTTTGCAACACCCGAAGTCGGTGAGGTAACCTTTATGGAGCCAGCCGCCGAAGGTGGGGCAGATGATTGGGGTGAAGTCGTAACAAGGTAGCCGTATCGGAAGGTGCGGCTGGATCACCTCCTTTCTAAGGATATATGGAGCAGTGTGCGTTTTGGTCTTGTTTAGTTTTGAAGGAACTTGGAAAAGATCCTACAACATCATATCTTCGATATGAAAGATGGGCCTGTAGCTCAGCTGGTTAGAGCGCACGCCTGATAAGCGTGAGGTCGGTGGTTCGAGTCCACTCAGGCCCACCATCTTCTATAAATCGGGGCCTTAGCTCAGCTGGGAGAGCGCCTGCCTTGCACGCAGGAGGTCAGCGGTTCGATCCCGCTAGGCTCCACCAACGTGTTCTTTGAAAACTAGATAACAATAAGTAATACATTCACATTGAATGCAATGCAAAGTTCATCACACATAGTGATTCTTTCTAAAGTAAGAAATGGTTAAGTTAGAAAGGGCGCACGGTGGATGCCTTGGCACTAGGAGCCGATGAAGGACGGGACGAACACCGATATGCTTCGGGAGCTGTAAGCAAGCTTTGATCCGGAGATTTCCGAATGGGGAAACCCACTGCTCGTAATGGAGTAGTATCCATACTTGAATACATAGAGTATGAGAAGGCATACCCGGGGAACTGAAACATCTAAGTACCCGGAGGAAGAGAAAGCAAATGCGATTCCCTGAGTAGCGGCGAGCGAAACGGGAACAGCCCAAACCAAGAGGCTTGCCTCTTGGGGTTGTAGGACACTCTATACGGAGTTACAAAGGAATGATATAAGCGAAGAGGTCTGGAAAGGCCCGCCAGAGAAGGTAACAGCCCTGTAACTGAAATGTCATTCTCTCCAGAGTGGATCCTGAGTACGGCGGAACACGTGAAATTCCGTCGGAATCCGGGAGGACCATCTCCCAAGGCTAAATACTCCCTAGTGACCGATAGTGAACCAGTACCGTGAGGGAAAGGTGAAAAGCACCCCGGAAGGGGAGTGAAATAGATCCTGAAACCGTGTGCCTACAAGTAGTCAGAGCCCGTTAACGGGTGATGGCGTGCCTTTTGTAGAATGAACCGGCGAGTTACGATCCCGTGCAAGGTTAAGCAGAAGATGCGGAGCCGCAGCGAAAGCGAGTCTGAATAGGGCGCATGAGTACGTGGTCGTAGACCCGAAACCAGGTGATCTACCCATGTCCAGGGTGAAGTTCAGGTAACACTGAATGGAGGCCCGAACCCACGCACGTTGAAAAGTGCGGGGATGAGGTGTGGGTAGGGGTGAAATGCCAATCGAACCTGGAGATAGCTGGTTCTCTCCGAAATAGCTTTAGGGCTAGCCTCAAGGTAAGAGTCTCGGAGGTAGAGCACTGATTGGACTAGGGGCCCCTACCGGGTTACCGAATTCAGTCAAACTCCGAATGCCGATGACTTATCCTTGGGAGTCAGACTGCGAGTGATAAGATCCGTAGTCGAAAGGGAAACAGCCCAGACCGCCAGCTAAGGTCCCAAAGTATACGTTAAGTGGAAAAGGATGTGGAGTTGCTTAGACAACCAGGATGTTGGCTTAGAAGCAGCCACCATTTAAAGAGTGCGTAATAGCTCACTGGTCGAGTGACTCTGCGCCGAAAATGTACCGGGGCTAAACGTATCACCGAAGCTGCGGACTGTTCTTACGAACAGTGGTAGGAGAGCGTTCTAAGGGCTGTGAAGCCAGACCGGAAGGACTGGTGGAGCGCTTAGAAGTGAGAATGCCGGTATGAGTAGCGAAAGACGGGTGAGAATCCCGTCCACCGAATGCCTAAGGTTTCCTGAGGAAGGCTCGTCCGCTCAGGGTTAGTCGGGACCTAAGCCGAGGCCGAAAGGCGTAGGCGATGGACAACAGGTTGATATTCCTGTACCACCTCCTCACCATTTGAGCAATGGGGGGACGCAGGAGGATAGGGTAAGCGCGGTAATGGATATCCGCGTCCAAGCAGTTAGGCTGGGAAATAGGCAAATCCGTTTCCCGTGAAGGCTGAGCTGTGATGGCGAGCGAAATTTAGTAGCGAAGTTCCTGATTCCACACTGCCAAGAAAAGCCTCTAGCGAGGTGAGAGGTGCCCGTACCGCAAACCGACACAGGTAGGCGAGGAGAGAATCCTAAGGTGATCGAGAGAACTCTCGTTAAGGAACTCGGCAAAATGACCCCGTAACTTCGGGAGAAGGGGTGCTTCTTAGGGTATTAAAGCCCCGAGAAGCCGCAGTGAATAGGCCCAGGCGACTGTTTAGCAAAAACACAGGTCTCTGCGAAGCCGTAAGGCGAAGTATAGGGGCTGACGCCTGCCCGGTGCTGGAAGGTTAAGAGGAGCGCTTAGCGTAAGCGAAGGTGCGAATTGAAGCCCCAGTAAACGGCGGCCGTAACTATAACGGTCCTAAGGTAGCGAAATTCCTTGTCGGGTAAGTTCCGACCCGCACGAAAGGCGCAACGATCTGGGCACTGTCTCAACGAGAGACTCGGTGAAATTATAGTACCTGTGAAGATGCAGGTTACCCGCGACAGGACGGAAAGACCCCGTGGAGCTTTACTGCAGCCTGATATTGAATGTTGGTACAGCTTGTACAGGATAGGTAGGAGCCTTGGAAACCGGAGCGCTAGCTTCGGTGGAGGCATCGGTGGGATACTACCCTGGCTGTATTGACCTTCTAACCCGCTGCCCTTATCGGGCAGGGAGACAGTGTCAGGTGGGCAGTTTGACTGGGGCGGTCGCCTCCTAAAATGTAACGGAGGCGCCCAAAGGTTCCCTCAGAATGGTTGGAAATCATTCGCAGAGTGTAAAGGCACAAGGGAGCTTGACTGCGAGACCTACAAGTCGAGCAGGGACGAAAGTCGGGCTTAGTGATCCGGTGGTTCCGCATGGAAGGGCCATCGCTCAACGGATAAAAGCTACCCCGGGGATAACAGGCTTATCTCCCCCAAGAGTCCACATCGACGGGGAGGTTTGGCACCTCGATGTCGGCTCATCGCATCCTGGGGCTGTAGTCGGTCCCAAGGGTTGGGCTGTTCGCCCATTAAAGCGGTACGCGAGCTGGGTTCAGAACGTCGTGAGACAGTTCGGTCCCTATCCGTCGCGGGCGCAGGAAATTTGAGAGGAGCTGTCCTTAGTACGAGAGGACCGGGATGGACGCACCGCTGGTGTACCAGTTGTTCTGCCAAGGGCATCGCTGGGTAGCTATGTGCGGACGGGATAAGTGCTGAAAGCATCTAAGCATGAAGCCCCCCTCAAGATGAGATTTCCCATTCCGCAAGGAAGTAAGATCCCTGAAAGATGATCAGGTTGATAGGTCTGAGGTGGAAGCGTGGTGACACGTGGAGCTGACAGATACTAATAGATCGAGGACTTAACCTATATTTAATGTGAAGCATGAACATTGTTATCTAGTTTTGAGAGAACATTCTCTCCATCAGGTTTGGTGGCGATAGCGAAGAGGTCACACCCGTTCCCATACCGAACACGGAAGTTAAGCTCTTCAGCGCCGATGGTAGTTGGGGGTTTCCCCCTGTGAGAGTAGGACGCCGCCAAGCTTTTCTAAGGATCAGTTCCATTTGGAACTGGTCTTTTTTGTGTTTTAAAAAAGGAACAAACACTCGATCTGGTATGGATACATATACTAAACTACCATCTAAAACATTCTTAATTTTGTATACAATTGAAAGCGCTAGGGCATACTGAAGCTATAAGTGGAGGTGTCACAATGAGCAAAAAAGAGCGAGAAGCGATTTGTTTGATTTGTGAAGAGAAAAAAACAAAGGGAATTTATTTATATCATCAGTTTTTGTGCCAAGATTGTGAGCGAAAGTTAATTTCTACATCGACCTCGGATCCTAGCTATGCCGACTATGTAAGAAAGCTTAAAAATCTTCATACACCGCCTTTGTATTCATAGACCATTAGATGGTCTTTTTTTATGACCTATGGAGGATGGGGCCTGTTTTTTGGAACTTAGTTTGGACATCAACCGTAATAAATAATAAGATAAACAGAGAGCCTGATTATTCATAGGAGTCGATGAACATGAAATCAATTTTTTATACATTTATATGGGCCGTTCTCTCTACTTTTTTTTCGCTGGTGATTTTAACTGTCAGTATTGCGGTTTTCCATCACCATGTTGGATTGTCGATACTGTATGCGATGATTGGGTGGGGTGTGATGTTTGCAGGGAGTCGATGGGCTGCCTTCCAGTTATTTTTGAAGAAACATGGATTGTCTCGCAGTGATTATGTATATATTAAACAGCACTTGAAAGAAGCAGGGCAAAAGCTGGTTCGTTTGAAGAAAGCTTTATTTGCTGTGAAGAACGTACAGACGATCAAACATAATTATGAAATCCTTCGGCTTGCGCGCCGCATTTATACGATAACCAAAAAGGAGCCGAACCGATTTTATGATGCTCAGCGATTTTATTTCGAAAGTTTGGATTCTGTTGTTGAATTAACTGAAAAATATGCACTGCTGTATAATCAGCCTAATCGCAGTCATGAGCTTGAAATGACACTAAGCCAGACTCGAGTCACACTGACCGAGCTGCAAAAACAATTGACGAATGATTTACAGCAAATTTTAGGAAGAGACATAGAAGCACTTCATATCGAACTTGAAGTGGCCGATAAAATGATCAAAAAATAGATGAAAGGAGTCAAACTCAGATGAAACCAGAAGATCCAGTCACACCACCATCACCATCTACTACAGATCTTCAGTTTCGGGTGTTTGATACCTTATCTGATGAGGAAAAACAGGAGGCTTTACAGCGTGCTGAAAAGATTCCTGATCATCCACAAAAACTGCTTTTCTATGGCACACGTGTGCAGGAACGATTATTAGAACAATCAAAGCAAATGATGCAATATGTTGAGAAAAAAGATATTGATCAAATAGGAGACATTCTTGAGGCTTTTTTACAGCAGCTGCATTTAGTGGAACCAGAGGATTTGCTGCCAAAGAAACGGGGCTTTTTTTTAAGGCTGTTTCAGCGAGAAAGACGTTCTACACAGGAGATCATTTCTCGATTTAAACAAGCCGAAGCACAGATAGAGAGATTGTCAGCGAGACTCCGATACGCAAGGGGCGTATTGATTTCCGACCATAAGTTATTAGAGCGTTTATTTGAAGAAAATCAATCATATTTTCAAGAGATGACGTTACAGGTTGCAGCAGTTGAAGCAAAATTGGCACTTTTAGAGCAGCAGCAGGCCCTATCAGGAACGAAACGGTCAAATGATCGGACATTAGAGGAGCAATTGATGAGTCAGGAAGTCAATGAGGAAGAATATATGGAGAGATTGAAAGAAAGGAAGTATGATTTGCTGTTAAGCCGTCAAATTGCTCTGCAATGTAATGCTCAAATTCGAATGATACAGCATACAAACCATACATTAGCCAACCATATTCAATCAACTGTCTCCGCATCGATTCCTTTATGGATCAACCAAATGTCGATTGCGTTTACTCATATTCAGCAGCGAGCCAATTCAGCGCTTGAGCAGCGTATTCAGCAAACGTATGAAAAGGTCTCCAAGCAGCAAGGACAGCTTCTTGAAGACGCCTCATTAACGCCGATAGATGCGCTGAAAAAGGTTCAACTCCAATTAGCCGAAACATTACAGGAAACGTTACAGGTGAAAGAACATGGAAGCCAAGAGCGAGCTCAATTAAAAAATAGCATGTACGAGGCAGAGCAGAAGCTGGTGAATCATAAACCAATAAAGGAATGAGAATCCACCTTTCAGTTCACTTGTTTGAACGTTATAATAGACATAAGATATCGTTTAAGTGAAAAGGGTCGATTTGTTTGAAAACACCTTTATATACAGCATTATCACAACATGCGGAAAAGAAGCCCTATTCTTTTCACGTTCCAGGACATCACAATGGAGATGTCTTTTTTGATGAGGCACGGTCCTACTATGCATCCATTCTTCAGCTGGATGTAACGGAGCTTGAAGGTCTAGATGACCTCCATCACCCGACTGGTGTGATAGAAGATGCAGAGGACTTGTTGGCAAAGTTATATGGGGCAAAACAAAGTTTTTTCCTTGTGAATGGTACAACAGTTGGAAATTTGGCGATGGTGATGGCGGCATGCCGTACTGGAGACGAGATTTTTGTTCAGCGAAATTGTCATAAGTCTGTTTTCCATGCGATTGAGCTTGCAGGAGCAACGCCTATTATAGTAGAAACTGAGAGCGATCCATACTTGCACGTCCCAACCCATGTTACTGACAAAACAGTCGAAAAAGCCATTGCGCAACATCCTAACTGCCGAGTAATCGTTTTGACGTATCCGAACTACTACGGACATGCAGCTGATTTATCAAAGCTGATTCAAATGTGTCATGAAGCGGGCATCCTTGTTTTGGTTGATGAGGCGCATGGCGCGCATTTTGTATTAGGCGGTGCCTTTCCTCCATCTGCCCTTTCCTACGGAGCAGACGTGGTGGTACAATCAGCACATAAAACCCTGCCTGCGATGACGATGGGTTCTTATCTCCATCTTCAAGGAGATCGGATCGATGCGAAGCGTATGAAGACATTGTTAACGATGCTTCAAAGCAGTTCTCCATCTTATCCAATTATGGCCTCGTTAGATCTGGCGAGAGCTTATGTGGAGGAGATCAAGGGAAAAGGGAATGTGGACGGAATCATAAGAGGGCTGACAAGGCTGAAAGAACAGTTTAACAGGATACCTAGTCTCGAAGTGGTCGAGTCTGACTCGTTATCTACTGATCCATTAAAATGCGTCATTCGTTCAACAAAAGGGCTGACAGGCTATGAACTAAAAAAGGTGCTTGAATCGGTGGATGTTCATCCAGAGCTTGCGGATGAACATCAAGTCTTACTCGTTTTTGGTCTAGGACAGACAAAGGATATTCCTTTTACAACCATAAAGCGGGCTCTTCAGCAAAGTGATTTATTGCTTGAAAAAAAAGAGCAGCTTCAAAAGGGATCGGCCTTAATAGACGACGATCAGCAAAAGCAAGGTGTAGAAGTCGTTCCTTTCGAAAAAGCAGCAGGCCGGATCAGTGCAGAATCGGTCATTCCTTATCCGCCTGGCATTCCTTTGATGATTAAGGGAGAACCGATTGAATCAAATCAAATTGCGACGTTAAGCCGTTTGCTAGGGCATCAAGTTCATGTGCAAGCAAGTCAGGTGATTCACCAAAGAAAATTATATGTTTATATAGAAGAGGAGACACTATGAGCGGTATGTTTATTACGTTTGAAGGGCCGGAGGGTGCTGGAAAAACGACAGTGATTCGAAAAGTATACGAAGAAATGGAACGCCAAGGATATGCAGTGATGGCAACACGTGAGCCGGGCGGTATTGACATTGCAGAGCAGATTCGTGAAGTCATTTTAAATGAAAACAATACAAAAATGGACGCAAAAACAGAGGCATTGCTTTATGCAGCAGCCAGAAGGCAGCATTTGGCTGAGAAAGTAGAACCGGCATTGCAGCGCGGGGACACTGTCTTATGTGATCGTTTTGTAGACAGCTCCCTTGCTTATCAAGGCTATGCGAGAGGGCTTGGAATTGAAGAAGTCAAATCAATTAACGAGTTTGCCATTAATGGCACGATGCCGCAAATGACCATTTACTTTTCCATTACACCGGAGGAAGGTCTAAAGCGAATTAACGCCAATCAAGGAAGAGAAAAAAATCGATTAGATTTGGAGACGCTGAATTTCCACCAGCGGGTCAGAGAAGGTTATGAATTGCTCATTGCGCAATCACCAGAACGATTCCGTGTAGTAGATGCGTCTCTGCCGATACAGGATGTCTTTGAAGAAGTCCTTCAGTTGATTCAGGACACATTAAAGAAAAATCAAATATGACCTGATTCCCAATCGTTGTTATAATATAGAGGAAGACATCGGCATGTCACCTGTGCCTAAAACGAAGGAGGCCAATCAAATGAAATTAATTGTTGCCGTTGTACAGGACCAAGATAGCAGCAAGTTGTTGAAGATATTGACTGAACATCAATTCGGCGTGACAAAATTAGCTTCAACTGGCGGGTTTTTAAAGTCTGGAAATACGACTTTTATCATTGGTTGTGATGATGTCAGAGTAGATAAAGCATTGCAGCTTATCAAGGAAAATTGCCGTAAACGTGATCAAATGATCGCACCTGTATCGCCAATGGGTGGAAATGCTGACTCATACGTACCATACCCTGTTGAAGTTGAAGTTGGTGGAGCCACAGTCTTTGTTCTACCAGTTGAACAATTTCATCAATTTTAAGGATGGGTTGCTGTGAAAATTAATCAAGATATGCGGCTGCTTTTGGAAAAACGTGAACTTCAGGCGATGAAAGGAAGCCAAACTTCCTCTTCATTTAAATCATCTATGGAAACACAAAGCGGAAAGATGCGTTTAGAGCAGCTGACCGTCATGCTGAGTGATATCGAAGTGTTCGGTAAAAAGCTGACAAAGTCACGAAATCTAAAGGATTTAGCCAGATTTAAAGGGCTGGTGAAGCGCTTTGTGAAAGAGACAGTCGATAATGGATTAAATATAGAGACATCAAGGAGCTTTGACCTTTATGGCAACACGCGAACACTTGCTTTAGTCAAAGCATTAGATGAAAAACTTATTGAATTAACAGAGGATATGATGAATCAAGAGAAGCCCTCTCTTGATTTGCTTGAACGTATTGGAGAAATAAAAGGTTTATTGATTAACCTTTACACATAGAGAGTGATAACATGGCAATTAGCTGGGATGACATGAATGATTTGCAGCCGCGCGTCATGCGGCTGATTTTTAATAGTATTGATAAAGACCGACTGGCTCATGCTTATTTATTTGAAGGGAAGAAAGGGACAGGAAAGCTAGATGCTGCGCTGCTTTTGGCTAAGAGCTTTTTTTGCTTGGAAGCAGGAGTGAAACCATGTGAGTCCTGTCAAAACTGCAAAAGGATTCAGTCTGGTAACCATCCAGATTTACATCTAGTGCAGCCTGATGGCCAATCAATTAAGAAAGCGCAAGTGCAGGCTTTGCAGGAGGAATTTACAAAAGCAGGTGTAGAGTCGCACCGAAAAATGTATATCATTCTTCATGCGGACAAAATGACGGTCAATGCCGCGAACAGTTTATTAAAGTTCCTAGAGGAGCCTAACCGGGAAACGATGGCGGTTTTAATCACTGAGCAATCGCATAAAATGCTGGATACGATTATTTCAAGGTGTCAGATGCTTAGCTTTCAGCCGCTTCAGCCACAATCCTTAGAGCAGCAGCTTTTACAGGAAGGTGTATCTCAGCATCTTGCAAGGCTTTTGTCGAATTTAACCAATAATTTGGCAGAAGCACTCGAATTAAGTCGAAATGATCAGTTTGCAGAGTCTAGAGCGAAAGTGATAAAATTGTATGAAGTCTTACACCAGCGAAAAGAACATGCATTTTTTTATATACAAGATCAATGGGTGCCTTTTTTCAAAGAGAAAGACCTTCAAGAAACAGGTCTGGATATGCTTTTATTTATATATCGTGATGTATTGTCGATTCAAATAGGAAATGAAGATAAAGTCATTTATCAAGACTTATTCCAGACAATGAAGCAGCACGCGCTGCATTCCACACAGCAGATGGTGACGAATCAGATCCTCGCTGTATTAGAAGCGAAAAAGAGACTTCAATCCAACGTGAATGCCCAAGGGCTAATGGAGCAATTGGTGTTGATGTTGCAGGAGGGATAAGCTTGTACAACGTAATTGGTGTTCGCTTTAAAAAAGCGGGCAAAATCTATTATTTCGATCCTAATGGATTTCATATAGAAAATGATAGTTGTGTCATTGTAGAAACGGTCAGAGGTGTTGAGTACGGACAAGTGGTCATCGCGAATAAAAAAGTAGATGAACATGATGTGGTGCTCCCTTTGCGTAAGGTGATTCGTGTAGCTGATGAACGTGACCGGCTCATCGTTGAGGAGAACAAAGAAGCAGCGATGGCAGCCTTTGATACATGTCTTCAGAAGGTCAGTGAACACGGCCTGGAAATGAAGCTAGTCGATGTCGAATTTACATTTGACAGAAACAAGGTCATCTTCTATTTCACAGCGGACGGCAGAGTCGATTTCCGTGAGCTGGTGAAGGATCTTGCATCTATCTTTAAGACGCGAATTGAACTTCGCCAGATCGGTGTAAGAGACGAGGCGAAAATGCTGGGTGGTATTGGTCCTTGTGGACGAATGCTTTGCTGTTCAACATTCTTAGGAGATTTTGAACCTGTGTCCATTAAAATGGCAAAAGATCAAAACCTCTCGTTAAACCCTACGAAAATTTCAGGACTTTGCGGCCGTTTGATGTGCTGCTTGAAATATGAGAATGATGAGTATGAAACAGCAAAAGAACAATTACCGGATATCGGTGAAACGATTCAGACGTCTAATGGCTCTGCAAAGGTAGTAGGGCTCAATATTTTAGAACGAATTTTGCAAGTTGAATTAACCGGGCAAGAAAAAGTGATAGAATATACTTGGGAAGAATTATTACAAGAAGGCGTTGTATCTGCACAAACAACTGAGTAACGAGGTGTGCCACCTTGGATAAAAAGGAACTATTTGATACGGTGATTAATCTAGAAGAACAAATCGGTTCTCTTTATCGACAGCTAGGTGATTTGAAAAATCATATTGGTGAAGTGATTGAAGAAAATCATCAGCTTCAGATGGAGAATCAGCATTTGCGTGAACGTCTGGATCAATCCGATCGAGACAAATCGTCTGAGGCGGGGGATGATCCTGCCCAGAAGCCAAGTCATTCTGATATAGGAGAAGGTCATGATAACCTGGCTCGGTTATATCAGGAGGGCTTCCATATTTGTAATGTACATTATGGGAGCATTCGCAAAGAGGGAGACTGTTTGTTCTGTCTGTCATTTTTAAATAAAAAATGAGAAAAGGCTTCCGCTGAATCGGGAGCCTTTTTCACAGGAAAAGAAAGGATACATCATGGTTTCGTTAAGAGAAGATGAACGTTTAGACTACTTGCTTGCAGAAGATATGAAAATTATTCAAAGTAAAACAGTGTTCGCCTTTTCATTGGATGCGGTATTATTAGCAAAATTTGCGTATGTGCCGATTCAAAAAGGGGAGATCATCGATCTTTGTACAGGAAATGGCATCGTTCCATTGCTGCTCTCGACTCGATCTAAAGCTTCTATTACAGGGGTTGAAATTCAAGAGCGCCTTTTTGATATGGCCAAGAGGTCTGTTGAGCATAATCAACTAGAGCATCAGATTGAATTGATTCATGGTGATTTGAATGATATGCCAAAACGGTACGGAAACCACAAAGTAGACGTGATTACATGTAACCCGCCATATTTTAAAACGCCTTCTAAGGATGAAATCAATGAAAATGAGTATTTGGCGATCGCACGACATGAGATTCATTGTACATTAGAGGATGTCATTCGTGTTTCTTCCACGTTGCTGAAGCAAGGGGGCAAACTGGCAATGGTTCACCGCCCTGGACGGTTGCTTGAAATTGTTGAAATGATGAAGAAATACCGAATTGAGCCAAAACGAATTCAATTTGTTTACCCTAAACAAGGAAAAGAAGCCAATACCATCTTAGTAGAAGGCATAAAGGATGGAAAACCAGATTTGAAAATCCTGCCACCGCTTTTTGTTTATGGAGAAGACCAAGAGTATACAGAAGAAATCAGGACGATACTGTATGGAGAAGCATAATCATTACTTCTATGTATTGAAATGTGCAGATGGCAGTTTGTATGCTGGGTATACAAATGATCTACAAAAAAGACTGACTACCCATAATAGCGGAAAGGGTGCAAAGTATACAAGAGCGAGACGGCCGGTCGAGCTTTATTACCATGAATGCTTTCCAACCAAAAGAGAAGCCATGCAGCAGGAATATCGTTTTAAGACTTGGACACGTCGAAAGAAAGACATGTATATAGAGGACATGCGAATGAAAAAGGAGGCGGCACATGAACAAGACACAGAAAAGCTTTGATGGTCAATCAGAGATGGGCATTCTTTATCTCGTTCCAACCCCGATTGGGAACTTAGAAGATATGACGTTTCGAGCGATACAAACGTTAAAAGATGTAGACTATATTGCCGCAGAAGATACGAGACAAACGAAAAAGCTTTGTCACGTCTATGAAATTGATACACCGTTAACGAGTTATCATGAGCATAATAAAGAGAGCAGCGGCCACAAGTTAATCGAATGGTTAAAAGAAGGAAAAAATATTGCACTCGTGAGCGATGCGGGTTTGCCGACGATTTCTGATCCAGGAGCTGAAGTGGTTCGAGACTTTACAAGCATCGGAGGCTATGTCATTCCGTTACCTGGTGCAAACGCAGCACTAACGGCGCTCATTGCATCAGGGATCGCACCACAGCCATTTTTCTTTTACGGTTTTCTTGATCGACAAAAAAAGGAAAAGAAAAAACAACTGGAAGCATTGAAGAAACGAAAAGAAACGATTATTTTCTATGAAGCGCCCCACCGGTTAAAAGAAACGCTGACTGTGATGAAGGAAGTATGGGGAAACCGAAATATTGCCATTACGAGAGAACTGACGAAAAAATTCGAAGAGTTTATTCGTGGAGATTTAGAATACGTGCTGACATGGGCGGCGGAGCATCAAATCCGAGGTGAGTTCTGTCTTGTTGTACAAGGGAATGATCAGGATGAAGAAGAGCTGAATGAAGAAGCTTGGTGGAAGTCCTTATCTGAAAAAGAACACGTGATCCATTACATAGAGGAAGGATTAACGTCGAAGGAAGCCATAAAACGTGCAGCAGTCGAACGTGGTGTGCCAAAGCGCACACTATACGATGCTTATCATATTGAACAATAAAGAAAGGTTCTTGCAAACGGTGCAAGAACCTTTTTATATGAAACTTATTTTTGTGATTGAAGTTGATTTTGGATTTCGTTAATGATTTGCTCTGCACCTTCACGGCTAAGAACTAATTTACCATTAGCAAGTTTAAGGTTATCGTCTGATACTTCACCTGTTACTTGGCAAGTCATATTTGGCTTATATTTTTTTAGGATAATTTTTTCATCATCAACATAGATTTCCAAAGCGTCTTTTTCAGCAATTCCTAACGTACGGCGAAGTTCGATTGGAATCACCACGCGCCCTAATTCGTCAACTTTACGTACAATACCTGTAGATTTCATCTTCATTCTCCTCCCAAAAAGTTCTTATTCTTAATATAATATTATCTTCGTCATTATTCGACAAATTCCTTACATTCCTAGCATAACAAGGTTTCCATAAATCGTCAATCATTTTGTTTACTATTGTTTGTAAAATATGACTCTTAAAGTTAAAGGACCGTGAAACTCTTGGTTTATAAGGATTTTTTGAACTTCATCAATAAAAATATGATAAATGACGATAACAGATTAACGAGACTTTTGCCCTAATTTAGACAATTGTAAATCTGGAAATAGATATCATACGACAATATTCGACAAAATGTCGAGCGGTTTGTCGTTTTTTTCGAAAAACTCATCTTTTTCGATCATTTCATTCTCTTCTATGTATATATGCTTGATCTTAAAGGCTAAGATGGTATCATAGAGAAAGCACAAGTTCAAAACATAATGAAATGATCTGCCACATTTTAATCAAGTAATGATAACCGCTCTCGTCCATTGGGCGGGAGTTTTTGACATTTACACACGCAGGAGGTTCCGACATGCCGGAAAAGAAAAAAACGTTTTATCTGACAACACCTATTTACTATCCGAGCGGAAAATTACATATTGGACATGCCTATACGACGGTGGCAGGGGATGCCCTGGCTCGTTATAAACGTCTTCAAGGCTATGATGTGATGTATTTAACTGGTACAGATGAGCACGGACAAAAAATTCAGCAAAAAGCTGAAGAACAAAATATTACACCGATTGAGTATTTAGATCCAGTCGTTGCAGATATTAAATCTTTATGGAAGAAACTCGACATTTCAAATGATGATTTCATTCGTACAACGGAAAAAAGACATACGAAAATCATTGAACAAGTCTTCCAAAAGCTGCTTGATCAAGGAGATATCTATTTAGATCAATATGAGGGCTGGTACAGTATTCCTGATGAAACGTTCTATACGGAAACACAGCTTGTTGATATTGAGCGAAATGAGAAAGGGGAAGTCATTGGCGGGAAAAGCCCAGACAGTGGACACCCTGTTGAATTGATTAAAGAGGAGTCATATTTCTTCCGTATGAGCAAGTATGCGGATCGTTTACTGGACTATTATGAAAAGAACCCATCGTTCATTCAGCCTGAATCAAGAAAGAATGAAATGATCAATAACTTCATTAAACCGGGATTAGAGGATTTAGCTGTATCAAGAACAACCTTTGATTGGGGCATTAAAGTACCTAATAATCCGAAACACGTCATCTATGTATGGATTGATGCGCTATTCAACTATTTAACAGCGATTGGCTATGGAACCGACCAGGATGAAAAATATAAAAAATATTGGCCTGCCAACGTGCACCTTGTAGGGAAAGAAATTGTACGTTTCCATACCATTTACTGGCCGATTATGCTGATGGCACTTGATCTGCCGCTGCCGAAACAAATTTTCGCACACGGCTGGCTTCTGATGAAAGATGGCAAAATGTCTAAATCAAAAGGGAACGTCGTAGATCCGGTCACATTAATTGACCGCTATGGTCTTGATGCCCTTCGTTATTATCTGCTTCGTGAAGTCCCATTTGGCGCTGACGGTGTGTTTACACCCGAAGGATTCGTGGAACGTGTAAACTATGACCTTGCCAATGATTTAGGCAACTTGCTTAACCGCACAGTGGCGATGGTGCAAAAATATTTTGACGGTACATTAAGCAGCTATAAGGGTCCTATCAATGAGTTTGATGAAGAACTGAAGGCTGTGGCTGAACAAACGGTGAAAGCTTATGAAGAAGCGATGGAGAACCTCGAATTCTCGGTGGCTCTTTCAAATGTTTGGACATTAATCAGCAGAACGAATAAATATATTGATCAAACAGCTCCATGGGTGTTAGCGAAGGATGAAACAAAACGAAAAGAACTGCATTCTGTGATGTACCATTTAGCAGAGTCCCTTCGAATGACAGCAGTGCTATTAACACCATTCTTAACAAAAACACCAGAGAAAATCTTCTTCCAGCTTGGAGTTGAAGATGAAAAACTCAAAAGCTGGGAAAGCATTCTTTCTTTCGGTGCGATCCAAAAAACGACGGTGCAAAAAGGTGAGCCATTGTTCCCTCGTTTAGAGGTTGAAGAAGAAGTGGCATACATTAAAGAGAAAATGCAAGGAAGTGCACCTAAGGTAGAAGAAGAGAAGATTGAAATAGAAGAAACAGAATTACCAGAGCTGGGAGCTGAAATTGCATTTGATGATTTTTCGAAAGTCGATCTCCGGGTCGCACAAGTATTGGAAGCAGCCCCAGTTAAAAAAGCTGATCGTCTCTTAAAGCTTCAGCTTGATTTTGGATTTGAAAAAAGACAAATTGTTTCAGGGATTGCCAAGCATTATCAGCCAGATGAATTGGTAGGGAAAAAGCTCGTTTGCGTAGCGAATCTCACGCCGGTTAAGTTGAGAGGGGAAATTTCCCAGGGAATGATTTTAACCGGAGAAACTGGTGGTAAATTGCAGGTTCTTGAAGTGGATCAATCTCTAGCAAATGGAACAAAAATTTTATAAATCAACAAAGGTGTTCCACGTGTAACATTTCGTCGAACACCTTTTGTTTTTTAGGGGAATTGTCGAAAGGAGCCATCAACGATGTTATTTGATACACATGCCCATTTAAATGCTGAACAATATAAAGAAGACTTAGAACAGGTGATTGAAAGAGCAAAAAGTGAAAAGGTAGAGAAAATCGTGGTAGTCGGGTTTGATCGACCAACCATTACGAGAGCGATGGAATTAATTGAGGCGTATGACTTTATTTATGCTGCTATCGGCTGGCATCCCGTTGATGCCATTGATATGACAGATGAAGATTTGGCTTGGATCAAAGAATTATCTCAACATGAAAAGGTCGTAGCCATTGGAGAGATGGGTCTAGATTACTATTGGGACAAGTCGCCAAAAGATGTGCAAAAAGAAGTCTTTAGACGTCAAATTGCTCTTGCAAAGGAAGTGAACTTGCCAATCATCATTCATAACCGTGACGCTACGGAAGATGTGGTGACGATCTTAAAAGAAGAGGGAGCAGCGGAAGTTGGAGGTATTATGCACTGCTTTACAGGAAGCCTTGAAATTGCAAAAGCGTGTATGGAAATGAACTTTTATATTTCATTCGGTGGACCTGTGACATTTAAAAATGCCAAAAAACCGAAGGAAGTTGTAAAGGACATACCAAGTGATCGTCTATTGATTGAAACAGACTGTCCGTATTTAACTCCGGCGCCATTTAGAGGGAAACGCAATGAGCCGAGCTATGTGAAATATATCGCAGAACAAATTGCGGAATTACGAGACATCAGCTTTGAAGAGCTTGCTGAATTGACAACAGAAAATGCGAAAAAAGTTTTCCGTATAAACTGACAGTATATGATGTCAATCCTTGTTTAAGCTTGTCCATTGGTGAAACATAACCAAAAAGTTCTACACGTTTGCGCCTCCTCATAGGATAAGTTGTCGATAAGTCTTTCTTCCCTTCCTTCCATAAATCTCCCATAATAGGTTTACAATCGTGCATTTTTGTACAGTGGGTGGAAGGGTTGACAGGTTTTGAGATACTCTATATAATCTCTCCGAGGAGAAGGAGGCGTTTTTCATCGTACAAAAAATGAAAAATCTGTTTTCTGTCAGGCTAGGAAAAAGCAAGGTTTTATTGTTAGTCGCTTGCTTGCTTTTAGCTGGAACTGGGACGGCTTACGGTGCGCATGAGTTCACTAAGCAGTCTATTACCATTTCAATCAATGGCAAAGAGAAGACAATTCGTACACATGAAGAGACAGTAGCACAGCTGCTTTCAGACCTTGGAATAAGGACCAGGGCGGAGGATCATATCTCTCCAAGTCTAAATACAAAGATTAAAGACAACATGAACATTGTGTATGATGCGGCTATACCGGTTCATCTTACCCTAGATGGGAAAAAGAAAACGATATGGACAACAGATCAGACGGTTGGAGCATTATTGAAGAATGAGAAGATAGATATTGGGGAGCACGATCAAGTCACTCCAGGAAAGAATGACAAGATTAAAAAGAATATGGATCTTGTGGTTCAGCAGGCCTTTCAGGTCAGCTTAAATGATGGAGGGAAGGATAAAAAAGTGTGGACCACTTCGACTACGGTCGCTGACTTTTTAAAGCAACAAGAGCTGAGGCTCAAGAAGCACGATAAGATCAAACCTGCGTTACATAGCAGTCTTTCTAAAAAAAGCGCAGATGTTCAGATCACTCGGGTGGAAAAAGTCACCGATGTAGTGGAAGAGAAAATTGCTTTTGATACCAAACATAAAAAGGATCAATCTCTAGAACAAGGAAAAGAGAAGGTACTTGAAAAAGGTGAAGAAGGTAAATTGAAGAAGCACTATGCCATTGTGAAAGAAAACGGCAAAGTGGTGTCTAAAGAATTAATGAAAGAAGTAACTGAAAAAGACAGTAAGGATCGTTTAGTGGCCATTGGTACACAAGTGTCCAAGAAGGAGCCTAAAGCGTCCCCTGCGGTTTCAAGAAGTAATGAATCGTCAGGAAAAGAGTTTTATGTGGCGTCAACAGCCTATACAGCGAGCTGTGCTGGATGTACGGGCAGAACGTCTACAGGTTATAATTTAAAAGCAAATCCAGGTGCAAAGGTTATAGCAGTTGATCCGAGTGTCATTCCGCTAGGCTCTAAAGTGTATGTGGAAGGCTATGGATATGCCATTGCGTCAGACACTGGATCTGCTATAAAAGGAAATAAAATTGATGTGTTCGTTCCAAGTAAGTCGGCAGCTTATCAATGGGGAAATAAACGAGTGAAAATTAGAGTGCTCAAATAAACGCATCAAATCATTTATATGAACAGAGGGCTTTGCGCACCCTCTGTTTTTTTGGTTATAATAGAAGCACTGTTTTCTAATTAATTAGACGCAAAAACAGCATGGAAGGTTTCATTTTTTGACAAAAAAATGTAGATTGTTTTTGCAAGCGGAGGAATAAATGAAAATCAAAGAAATTATTGTGGTGGAGGGTCGTGATGACACTGCTAGAGTGAAGATGGCGGTTGATGCAGATACGATCGAGACAAACGGATCTGCCATTGGCGATGCCGTCATTCAACAAGTGCGCCTTGCTCAAAAGACGAGAGGGGTCATTATTTTAACAGATCCTGATTTTCCTGGTGAGAAGATCCGTAAAACCATCGCAGAAGCGGTTCCTGGCTGTAAGCACGCTTTTTTGCCAAAACACCTTGCAAAAGCGAAGCGGGACAAAGGAATTGGTGTCGAACATGCTTCCTTGGACAGTATTCGGGATTGTCTTGCCCATGTCCATGAGGAAATGGAAGAATCCGAGAGCGACATTACATTAGACGACTTATTTGACGCAGGCCTTATCGGAAGCGATGCATCGAAACGTCGCCGTGAACGACTAGGTGTGCTTTTAAATATAGGATATACCAATGCGAAGCAGCTGCAAAAGCGCCTTCACATGTTTCAAATAACCAAACAGGATTTTATTGCGGCCTTAAAGACCGTCATGCAGGAGGAAGCCGATGAATAAAGATATTGCGACACCCATCAGAACGAAGGAAATACTGAAGAAGTACGGTTTCTCTTTTAAAAAGAGCTTAGGACAGAACTTTTTAATTGATACGAATATTTTGGATCGCATTGTCGATCATGCAGAGATTACGGATGAGACCGGCGTGATTGAAATTGGGCCTGGTATCGGTGCATTGACAGAACAGCTCGCTAAGCGGGCAAAAAAAGTCACAGCGTTCGAAATTGATCAGCGCCTATTGCCGATTTTAAACGACACGCTTTCTCCATATGATAATGTCACCATCATTCATCAAGATGTGTTGAAGGCGGATGTAAGAAAGGTGATGGAAGAACAGTTTGCTGACTGTAAAGAAGTCATGGTCGTAGCAAACCTTCCATATTACGTGACAACACCGATTATTATGAAACTGCTTGAAGAAAACCTTCCATTAAAAGGGATTGTGGTCATGCTGCAAAAAGAAGTAGCAGATCGGATGGCAGCTGCCCCTTCATCAAAGGAATATAACTCGTTGTCTATTGCGGTTCAATTTTATACGGAAGCGAAAACAGTGATGGTTGTGCCGAAAACGGTTTTTGTCCCACAGCCAAATGTGGATTCAGCTGTTATCAAACTAACCGTTCGTGAAACACCTGCTGTCTCAGTAGACAATGATGCGTTTTTCTTTCAATTGATTCGTGCGAGCTTTGGCCAGCGCCGGAAAACATTGATGAATAATCTGATGAACAATCTGCCTGATGGTAAGAAGCATAAAGCCATCATTGAAGAAGCGCTACAAACAGCCGAGATTGATGGAAAGCGCCGCGGTGAATCATTATCCATTGATGAATTTGCCCGTTTATCGAACGTTCTACACAAAGCCCTATTTTAAGGGCTTTTTTCTTTTGGTTTTCACCACTTCAGCTGTTCGGGCATAGGCTAGAAAGAACAACACACATGAAAGACGAACATGTTTAGCGCAAGACGATACCAACAGGATATGAGCCTGATTGTGGAGTGAAAAGCATGCAATTTCAAATAGGAGATATGGTGACGAGGGCATCCTATCAGATGGATATTATGTTTCGTATTATTCGAATTGATGAGACAGACCAGCACGAAGCCACCGCCATTTTGCATGGGAATGAAGTAAGGCTGATTGCGGATGCAAAGATGTCAGACTTGGTCTTGATTCAAAAAGAGGAGCAGCTGACAAGAGAGAAGGACGATGAACGGAAAATTAACGAATCGCTCGACTTACTCAGGCAGGATTATCAGCTGCTTCGTGAAAAACAAGAGTATTATACGTCTGGACAATATCAGCATCAGGAACAGTATTTTCACATGCCAGGAAAGGTCCTTCATTTAGATGGAGATGCTTCATACTTAAAGAAATGCTTAGATGTATATGAGAGAATTGGTGTACCTGTGTATGGTGTGCATTGCCACGAGAAGAAAATGCCAAGCATGATTGACTCGTTAATTGATCAATATCGACCTGATATTTTGGTCATCACAGGACATGATGCATATTCCAAGCAAAAGGGCGGCGTACAAGATATCGGTGCATATCGTCATTCTCGTCATTTTGTTGAAACGGTTCAAAAGGCAAGAAGGAAGGTTCCACATTTAGATCAGCTCGTGATCTTTGCAGGAGCCTGTCAATCTCATTTTGAATCATTAATCCAAGCTGGTGCTAATTTTGCAAGCTCACCCTCACGTGTTAACATCCATGCACTCGATCCCGTCTATATTGTTGCGAAGATCAGCTTCACTCCATTTGTAGATCGAATCAACGTGTGGGATGTGCTCCGAAATACGTTAACAAGAGAAAAAGGCCTCGGAGGAATTGAAACGAGGGGTGTTTTAAGGGTAGGTATGCCATATAAAAGAGACCATGAATCGACATAACCTGACTGATTTCAGTCTGGTTTTTTTTATGTTCTAAAAGAAATTTCATATCAATACATAATTCACCGGAATTTGAGAAAAATAGGGAGAAGAAAAGGTAGAAGTTTGTCAAAAATATTTTGTTGACAATGGCTCGTGTTGGTTGATATAATTTAATTTTTATTTGACAAAAATGGGCCGTTGTTGTATAATTATCTCAGTGAGGTGGATGCAATGGCGAAGACTTTGTCCGACATCAAAAGATCGCTTGATGGTAACTTAGGTAAACGTTTGACGTTAAAGGCTAACGGAGGCCGCCGAAAAACAATTGAGCGTTCGGGCATTTTAGCTGAAACGTACCCTTCTGTTTTTGTGATTCAATTAGATCAAGATGAGAATTCGTTTGAAAGAGTTTCTTACAGTTATGCAGATATACTGACTGAGACGGTCGAATTAACGTTCGATGATACCGCTAGCTCAGTCGCCTATTAATGGGCAGTAAACTTCTTGTTTACTGCTTTTTGTTTTGCCTTTTTTCGTATGGGACTCTGTCCATTATTTGAAAGGGGTAAAAGAAAGGGTTCGATACAAAATAAGAAAGCCACGACCTCAGTGGCAATGATTCGAATTCTCGACTAAAGGGGCTGTTTCGTTTGGGTAGACGCCGAGGCATTATGTCAGAAGAGTTCAAATACGAGCTGGCGAAGGATCTTGGATTTTATGATACCGTCAAAAATGGGGGCTGGGGAGACATTCGCGCGCGTGACGCAGGTAATATGGTCAAACGTGCCATCGAATTAGCTCAACAGCACATGGCTCAGGATGAGAATCAACGATAAAGAACTGGTCAGGGATACCTTGGGTGTCTCTGGCCTTTTTTGTTGAAAATGAAGTGTGCTAAGGCGTAAAAGCCAATATTCATCAGAACCATCAAATGTGATACAATATTGATACTTATGTTTAGATGGAGAAGTAGGTGAAATGTTTGCGTATTTTAGAAAAAGCACCGGCAAAAATTAATCTCTCACTTGATGTTCATGGAAAAAGACCGGATGGATATCACGAAGTGGAGATGGTGATGACAACAATAGATCTTGCAGATCGACTAGAGCTGACGGAGCTGGACAAAGACGAAATCCGTGTATCATCTCATAATCGGTTTGTGCCGGATGATCAACGGAATTTGGCTTATCAGGCGGCTAAATTACTAAAAACGAGATTCGGTATCCAAAAAGGCGTATCGATTGTCATCACAAAAGCAATTCCTGTCGCAGCAGGTTTAGCTGGGGGCAGCAGTGATGCCGCTGCAGCACTTCGCGGCTTAAACCGTTTGTGGAAGTTAAATCTTACGTTAGATGAACTAGCTGAGCTTGGAGCGGAGATCGGCTCAGATGTCTCTTTTTGTGTACACGGAGGGACAGCGCTAGCAACAGGACGTGGAGAGAAACTGAAACATATTGCGACACCACCGCATTGCTGGGTGATTTTAGCGAAGCCGGTGATAGGGGTATCTACAGCTGAGGTCTACAGACAATATGACGCAAGCAAAGTAGAACACCCAAATGTACAGCGTATGATTGAAGCCATTGAAGCGAAAGATTATAAAGAGATGTGTAACTCACTCGGTAACGTTCTGGAATCTGTAACATTAAAGATGTATCCAGAAGTCGATATGATTAAGAGACAGATGAAACGTTTCGGAGCAGATGCTGTATTAATGAGTGGTAGCGGACCCACTGTGTTTGGCTTGATTCAATATGAATCGAAGGTGCAAAGAATATATAACGGACTGAGAGGATTTTGTGATCAAGTTTACGCTGTCCGATTGATCGGCGAACAAAATGCCCTTGATTAAATCCGTATATTAAGTTATATTATTCATAAATTATTCGGATTCTGGGGGTAAGTTCATGAAGTTTCGTCGAAGCGGCAGATTGGTGGACTTAACAAATTATTTGCTAACAAACCCGCACGTACTAGTGCCGTTAACATTTTTTGCAGAACGATATCAATCTGCGAAGTCCTCCATTAGTGAAGACTTAACGATTATCAAACAGACCTTCGAGCAGCAGGGAATAGGAACTTTGCTTACTGTACCTGGTGCTGCTGGCGGAGTGAAATATATTCCAAAGATTCACCTAGAAGAAGCAGACGAAGTAGTAAACGATATCGGAGAGGCTTTATCAACTCCTGAACGTGTGCTTCCTGGCGGTTATTTATATTTAACCGATGTTTTAGGGAATCCATCAATTCTTGCGAAAATCGGTAAGCTTTTTGCGACCATCTTTGCGGATCGTGCGATTGATGTGGTCATGACCGTTGCGACGAAAGGCATTCCAATTGCCTATTCTGTTGCAGGTTATTTAAATGTGCCTGTTGTGATCGTGAGAAAAGACAATAAGGTAACCGAAGGATCGACTGTTAGTATTAACTACGCATCAGGTTCTTCTAACCGTATTCAAACCATGTCACTTGCAAAGCGAAGCTTAGATAAAGGATCGAATGTCCTGATCATTGATGACTTTATGAAAGCGGGCGGAACCATTAATGGCATGATGAATTTGCTTGAGGAATTTAATGCGAATGTTGCAGGGATCGGTGTTCTTTTAGAAGATGAGGGCGTAGATGAACGCCTGGTTGATGAATATGTATCGCTATTAAAACTTTCAACGATTGATATGAAGCAGAAGATCATTGAGATCAATGAAGGCAATTTTCACGAGTTTTTTCATTCGAAAGCTTAAGCATTAAATCAAACATGTATTTGAATGGGAGAGATTGATATGACAAAAGTTGTTCAAACGAAAAACGCACCAGCAGCCATTGGACCTTACTCTCAAGGAATCATCGTCAATAACATGTTTTACAGCTCAGGCCAAATTCCATTAACGCCAGCTGGAGATTTTGTAAATGGAGATATTAAAGAACAAACACATCAAGTGTTCCATAATCTTAAAGCCGTCCTTGAAGCAGCGGGTGCTTCCTTTGAAACAGTCGTGAAAGCAACGGTTTTCATTAAGGATATGGAACAATTCGCTGAAGTGAATGAAGTGTACGGTGAATACTTCCATACGCATAAGCCAGCTCGTTCATGTGTAGAAGTAGCAAGACTTCCAAAGGATGCGCTTGTAGAAATTGAAGTGGTCGCATTAGTGAAATAAACAGGCAGTCTCAATAAAAGCCGCTTGGTTTGATTTTATGCACGAAAAGGCATCATCATGATGTCTTTTTTTGCACAGAAAATGTAAGCGCCGTCATCAAAATGACAAAAAATGTATAAATATCCCGATATTTCAAAAAAAGTTTAAAAAAAGAGCAGGAGAATCACTACAATCGTTGAATACCTAATTAATGCTTTTATATTGGGAAAAGGTGGTGAACTACTGTGGAAGTTACTGACGTAAGATTACGCCGCGTGAATACCGATGGTCGCATGAGGGCGATTGCATCCATCACGCTGGACCACGAATTTGTTGTTCATGATATTCGTGTGATTGATGGAAATAATGGGTTGTTTGTTGCAATGCCTAGCAAACGCACGCCTGATGGAGAGTTTCGTGATATTGCACATCCAATTAACTCAAGCACTCGGGGTAAAATCCAGGATGCTGTTTTAAATGAATATCATCGCTTAGGCGAAGAAGAAGAAACAATTGAATATGAAGAAGCTGGGGCTTCTTAATCATATGTGAATCTAAAAAGACAGCTTTAAGAGAAAATGGAATGTTTCTTTTAAATGCTGTCTTTTTTGCGTTTTTCCTCATATTTCTTCTGGTTTTGAACCGTTAGAAAATTATTGTACTTCCTCTTGTATCCTTGAAATCAGTCCTTATTTAGGATATATTTTTCTATGGATAATAGGGATATTGGAGGCCAATCAATGGATAAGCGGTTCGCAGTGATTTTAGCAGCGGGAAAAGGAACAAGAATGAAGTCAAAGCTATACAAAGTACTTCATCCAGTTTGCGGAAAGCCAATGGTCGAGCATGTGGCTGATGAAGTGTTAAAGCTTTCTTTAGCCAAGCTAGTGACGATTGTCGGTCATGGGGCAGAGGACGTCAAAGAGCAGCTTGGGGATAGAAGTGAATATGCACTTCAAGAAGAACAGCTGGGAACAGCACATGCCGTCAAACAAGCAAAGTCGTTTCTCGCAAAGGAAAAGGGAACAACCATTGTCATTTGTGGAGATACGCCATTATTGACAGCGGAAACAATGGAAGCCATGCTAAGCGAGCATCAAAAGCATCAAGCGAAAGTCACTATTTTAACAGCGCGTGCGGAAGACCCGACAGGTTATGGTCGTATTATTCGTGATGAAACCGGTGCTGTTGTGAAAATTGTGGAGCATAAAGACGCAAATGATGCGGAACGTCAAGTGAATGAAATTAATACCGGGACCTATTGCTTTTCAAATGAAGATCTCTTCCGTGTGATTGAGCAGGTGTCAAATGAAAATGCACAGGGTGAATACTATTTGCCGGATGTCATTGAGATTTTAAAAAATGAAGGGCAAACAGTTGCAGCTTATCAAACACCGCATTTTGAAGAAACACTTGGAGTCAATGATCGTATCGCTCTATCACAAGCAGAGCAATTCATGAAGCGCCGTATTAATCATCAGCATATGAAGAATGGTGTGACCTTGATTGATCCTGAGAACACGTATATCTCGCCAGATGCTGTCATCGGTGAAGATACAATCATTTATCCTGGGACGGTTATCAAAGGGAATGTAAAAATTGGTACAGACGCCACAATTGGGCCGAATACTGAAATTGTTGATAGCATAATCGGAGATCGGACAGTGATTAAGCAATCTGTTGTCTGCGATAGTGAAGTTGGAGTAGATGTGACAATTGGACCGTTTGCTCATATTCGCCCATTGTCGAAAATTGGCAATGAAGTGAAGATCGGGAATTTTGTCGAAATCAAGAAAACGGTTTTCGGTGACCGAAGCAAAGCGTCTCACCTAAGCTATATTGGAGATGCAGAGGTCGGAACGGATGTAAACCTTGGCTGTGGATCCATTACAGTTAATTATGATGGGAAGAACAAATTCTTAACAAAGATTGAAGATGGCGCCTTTATTGGCTGCAATTCAAATCTCGTTGCACCAGTCACTGTCGGAAAAGGGGCATATGTTGCAGCCGGTTCAACGGTAACAGAAGATGTTCCGCAGGATGCACTGTCTATTGCTAGAGCAAGACAAGTCAATAAAGAAGATTATGTGAAAAATATTCATAAAAAATAATCCAAATACCCGGAGGTTTACCATGTCTAATCGTTATGCTGATGCGAATTTAAAGATTTTCTCTTTGAATTCAAACCCTGAACTTGCTAAAGAAATTGCCGAGCGTATCGGAGTTGATCTAGGAAAGAGCTCTGTTAAACGTTTTAGTGACGGTGAAGTCCAAATTAATATTGAAGAAAGTATTCGCGGCTGTGACTGTTATGTCATTCAATCAACAAGTGCGCCAGTGAATGAGCACATTATGGAACTGCTTATTATGGTTGATGCCCTAAAACGTGCGTCTGCGAAAACTGTCAACATTGTCATCCCTTATTATGGATACGCACGTCAAGATCGTAAGGCAAAACCTCGTGAGCCGATTACTGCGAAGCTTTTTGCAAACTTACTAGAAACAGCAGGTGCTACACGTGTGATTGCACTTGACCTGCATGCGCCGCAAATCCAAGGTTTCTTTGATATTCCAATCGATAACTTAATGGCAGTGCCAATCTTAACAAACTATTTCGAACAGAAAAACTTGAATGATATCGTCGTCGTGTCTCCAGACCACGGTGGTGTGACGCGTGCACGTAAAATGGCAGACCGCCTGAAAGCGCCAATCGCCATTATCGACAAACGCCGTCCGAAGCCAAACGTTGCTGAAGTGATGAACATCATTGGTAACATCGAAGGCAAAACAGCGATTCTCATTGATGATATCATTGACACAGCTGGAACGATTACACTAGCAGCAAATGCGCTCGTTGAAAATGGAGCGGCTGAAGTATATGCTTGCTGTACTCACCCAGTATTGTCTGGACCAGCGGTAGAACGCATCACAAACTCTAAAATCAAAGAATTGGTTGTCACCAACAGTATTCACTTAACAGATGACAAGAAAGTAGATAAATTCATTCCACTTTCAGTTGGGCCTTTGCTTGCAGAAGCCATCATCCGTGTGCATGAAGAAGAATCTGTTAGCTACCTTTTCAGCTAATTCTCTTATCAAAAAGGCCCTAGGGATAAACTTAGGGTCTTTTTGCTTTAATAAATGAAAGCCAAACATGTTTAAAATGATTCAGTTATGGGTATTTATGAAAGTAGTGACAAAAAAGAAATAGGATGGTGCTGAATATGGCAACTTTAAAAGCAAATAAAAGAACTGATTTCAAACGTTCCACACTGCAAAAAATCCGTCATTCAGGACATGTTCCTGGTGTCATATACGGAAAAAATACAGACAACCTAGCTGTTTCATTAGACAGCATTGATTTATTAAAGACATTACGTGATGAAGGGAAAAATACAATCATCACATTAGATGTTGGCGGTGAAACAAAATCTGTGATGGTCACAGAATTACAAACAGATCCGCTTAAAAATGAGCTCGTCCACGCCGATTTCCAAGTGGTCGACTTACAGCAGGAAATCGAGGCAGATGTACCGGTACAACTCATTGGTGAATCCAAAGGTGTAAAAGATGGCGGTGTGCTTCAGCAGCCACTATTTGAGTTATCTATTACAGCGAAACCAAAGGATATCCCGCAAAATATCGAAGCTGATATTACAAACTTAGAAGTAAATGACGTACTAACAGTCGGTGATCTGCCTGTTCAGTCTACGTATCAAATTAATAATAATCCAGAAGAAGTTGTTGCTTCTATCTTACCGCCTCAGCAATCCAAGGTTCCAGAGCCAGATAGCGAAGATGAAACGCAAGAGCCTGAGGCAATTAAAGAAAAAGACGACAACGAAGAATAACTGGTCAATTAGAGACGTAACCCTCCCGCGGTTGCGTCTTTTGTGCTAGAATGAAAAGAATTCATACGTTTTTGGATGAGGCAATCACATTGGCTCATTTTTTAGGCGTGTGCATGTGCGACAAAGGAGGTTGTTGGTTTCATGATTGCGTTCGTCGGATTGGGCAATCCAGGAAGAGAATATGAAAAAACAAGACATAATGTCGGGTTTATGACAATAGATGAACTATCAAAAAAATGGGACATCCCATTAAATCAATCAAAATTCCATGGACAATATGGAACTGGGTTTGTTTCGGGGCAAAAGGTTCTACTTGTTAAGCCTCTTACATATATGAACTTATCAGGGGAATGCGTGCGTCCGCTGATGGATTATTATGATATTCCCCTTGAGAATTTGAAGGTCATCTATGATGATCTTGATTTGCCAACTGGGCGGATTCGTTTGCGTACAAAGGGAAGTGCAGGCGGACATAATGGAATCAAATCGTTGATTCAGCATTTAGGTTCACCTGAGTTTGACCGATTTCGCATTGGCATTGGCCGGCCGCAAAACGGCATGAAGGTCGTCGATTACGTACTAGGACGATTCTCTGATGAGGAACAGCCTGACATCTCATCAGCTATTCAAGCGTCTGTTGAGGCTTGTGAGGCGGCTTTAACAAAGCCATTTTTAGAAGTGATGAATGATTTTAACAAGAAGGTATAAGAATGATAAGCAAAGCACATACTGATCATAAAATCTCAGCATGGGAGGATCACGTATGGCTTTGCACTATTACTGCCGGCACTGTGGTGTAAAGGTTGGCAGTCTAGATGAATCTGCTGTCCAAAGTGAAGCACTTGGATTTCATCACTTAACAAATGAGGAAAGAAACGATATGATTTCTTATAGGGAAAATGGTGATTTACATGTACAAACCATTTGTGAGGATTGCCAAGAGGCGCTCGAAAGAAATCCTGATTACCATCAGTATCATACCTTTATTCAATAAAAAAGCTTTGGTGTAGATATTAGACCAAAGCGTTTTTCTGTTTTAAACAAGCAGGGAGGAGGAGCCAAATGAAAAACATACAAACATTTATCAAACAAAGTGATGATTTTCAGTCCATTTTTAATGGGCTAAAGGAAGGGTTAAAAGAACAGCTGCTCGCCGGATTATCAGGCTCCGTCAGATCTTTATTTACAGCCACCATATCAGACGAACTAAAGCGGCCGATGTTTATTGTGACCCACAACTTATATCAGGCGCAGAAGGTGACAGATGATCTCACAAGTGTGATGCCGGATCGCTCAGTTCTTCTTTATCCTGTCAATGAACTTATTGCATCTGAGATTGCTGTGGCAAGTCCTGAGCTTAGAGCACAGCGTCTTGATGTCCTGAATCGGCTTGCAAATGGAGAAAACCCGATCGTCGTTGCTCCGGTAGCCGCGGTGCGTAGAATGCTTCCGCCAGTTGAACTCTGGAAGGAGAGTCAGATCCATTTAAAGATCGGTGAAGAAATTGATTTGGAGGCGTTTTCAAAACAGCTTGTTCAAATTGGTTATGACCGGACATCTATGGTTGCTGCGCCTGGAGATTTTAGTGTGCGCGGAGGAATCATTGACATTTATGCGTTAACGGAAGATCATCCGATTCGTATTGAGCTGTTTGATACAGAAGTGGACTCTATTCGGACCTTCCACTCTGACACGCAGCGTTCACTGGAGTCCCTTCAGGAAATCAATATTGGTCCAGCGAAAGAGCTGATTGTAAGAGGTCCAGAACGAGTGAGAGCGATTGAACAGCTTGACGAAGGACTTGCGAAAAGCTTAAAGAAATTCAACTCTGATAAACAAAAAGAGCTGCTGCATCAAAATATTTCTGCTGATCGAGAGAAGCTGCTAGAAGGCATTGTGACACAAGAAATGACGAAGTACCTGTCCTATTTCTATGAAAAGCCTGCTAGTTTGCTAGATTATACATCGCAGGATACGATTATTATTCTAGATGAAATCAGCAGAATTCAGGAGATGGAAGAACAGCTTGAACAGGAAGAAGCAGATTGGACAATTGGTCTGCTTGAAGAAGGGAACATTCTGCATGATTTAACACTTTCCTTCCCATTCCAAGAGCTGATCAATCAGCAATCAAGATCGATTCTGTACTATTCCTTGTTTTTGAGACATGTTCAGCAGACGAATCCGCAAAATATCGTCAATGTATCTAGTAAGCAAATGCAGAATTTCCATGGGCAGATGAATGTGCTTGCAAGCGAAATCGAACGCTACAAAAAGCAGAATTATACGGTTGTCTTTTTAGGTGCGGATGAAGAGCGCACAGAGAAGCTGTCATCTGTCTTACATGATTATGACATTGAAGCGGCTCTTGCCAAACCGGACGCTGAGCTTGTAAGCGGGCAAGTGTATATTTTACAAGGTGAGCTGCAAACAGGCTTTGAACTGCCTTTATCAAAAATTGCAGTCATCACAGAAGGTGAGCTTTTCAAGAAACGTGTGAAGAAGCAGGCACGCAAGCAAAAGCTGACGAACGCAGAGCGAATCAAAAGCTACTCAGAGCTTCAAGTGGGCGATTATGTGGTGCACATTAACCACGGGATCGGTAAGTATTTAGGAATTGAAACGCTTGAAATCGGCGGCATTCATAAGGATTATTTAAATATTCATTATCAAGGAAGCGACAAGCTTTATGTACCGGTTGAACAAATTGATCAGGTGCAGAAGTATGTAGGATCTGAAGGAAAAGAGCCCAAGCTGTACAAATTGGGCGGCAGTGACTGGAAACGCGTAAAGAAAAAAGTGGAATCATCTGTTCAGGACATTGCAGATGATCTCATTAAGCTGTATGCAGAACGTGAAGCGAGCAAAGGGTATGCCTTCTCGCCTGATCATGAGATGCAGCGCCAGTTTGAATCTGCGTTCCCTTACCAAGAAACAGAAGATCAAATTCGTTCGATTCATGAAATCAAACAAGACATGGAGCGGGAGCGTCCAATGGATCGCCTGCTTTGTGGAGATGTGGGATATGGAAAAACAGAGGTGGCGATTCGAGCGGCCTTCAAAGCCATTGCAGACGGGAAGCAGGTAGCACTCCTTGTACCAACAACGATCTTAGCGCAGCAGCATTTTGACACGATTATGGACAGATTCCAAGACTACCCTGTCAAAATCGCTCAACTTAGCCGCTTCCGTACACGAAAAGAAACAACAGAAACATTAAAAGGGCTGAAAAACGGAACGATTGATATGGTCATCGGGACACACCGTCTTCTTTCAAAAGACATCGTCTACAAGGATTTAGGGCTGTTGATCATTGATGAAGAGCAGCGCTTTGGTGTGACGCATAAAGAGAAAATTAAGCAAATGAAAGCCAATATTGATGTACTGACATTAACGGCAACGCCCATTCCGCGTACGCTCCATATGTCAATGCTTGGCGTACGTGACCTATCCGTTATCGAAACGCCGCCTGAAAACCGTTTTCCTGTTCAAACCTATGTTGTCGAGTACAATGGCGCTTTAGTCAGAGAGGCGATAGAGCGGGAACTAGCACGAGGTGGCCAAGTGTATTTCCTTTACAACCGTGTGGAGGACATTGAACGGAAAGCGGATGAAATCTCAATGCTCGTTCCAGACGCGAAAGTTAGCTATGCACACGGGAAAATGAGTGAGAACGAGCTGGAATCCGTCATGATCAATTTCCTTGAAGGTGAATCGGATGTACTCGTCAGTACAACGATTATTGAAACGGGCGTAGACATTCCAAATGTGAACACGCTCATTGTACATGATGCAGATAAAATGGGGCTTTCTCAGCTGTACCAGTTAAGAGGACGAGTTGGGCGCTCGAATCGTGTTGCTTATGCTTATTTCACTTATCGAAAAGACAAAGTGCTTTCTGAAGTAGCAGAGAAAAGACTTCAGGCCATTAAAGAATTCACTGAGCTTGGATCAGGATTTAAGATTGCGATGCGTGACTTAACGATTCGTGGAGCAGGTAACTTACTTGGTGCACAGCAGCATGGATTTATTGATTCTGTTGGATTCGATCTTTACTCTCAAATGCTGAAAGAAGCGATTGAAGAAAGAAGGGGCGATACGACTGCTCAAGAAAAATTTGAGCCGGAAATTGACCTCCAAATTGATGCCTATATTCCAGATAGCTATATTTCGGATGGCAAGCAAAAGATCGAGATGTATAAACAGTTTAGAGCGATTAGTTCCATTGAAGAACGGAAAGAGCTTCAAGAAGAAATGATTGACCGATTCGGTGAATATCCGCAAGAAGTGGCTGATTTGTTCACGATCGCGACGATGAAAGTGTACGCTGTGCAAGAACGTGTCGAGCTGATCAAGATGGAGAAAGGGATTGTCAGACTCACCCTTGATGAGAAAGCAAGCAGTGAAATCGATGGTCAAAAATTATTTGAGCTCGGCAGCCAATATGGACGTGATATCGGTCTTGGAATGGAAGGCAGCAAGCTGATTATTTCTGTCCAAACGAAAGGGAAGAAAACCGAGGAGTGGCTTGAGATGGTTCTTCGTATGCTTCGAGGTCTTCAAGATGTGAAAAAAGAAACCATTCCATCTTCATAAAATTTTGTTGGTCTCTCATGTATATTACGTTTGATGTGACGGATACTAAACTCAGGGTCAAGTGGTGAATGTTGCATAAAGTGGACGCTTTTGTTCCATTCACCCAACACATCATCAAACGAAAGAGAGGCAGCAGTGAATGAAAGCAACTGGAATTGTACGCCGTATCGATGATTTAGGTAGAGTGGTTATACCGAAGGAAATTCGCAGAACATTGCGTATCCGGGAAGGAGATCCGCTTGAGATTTTTGTCGACCGCGATGGAGAAGTGATTTTGAAGAAGTATTCACCGATTAGTGAGCTAGGAGACTTTGCGAAGGAATATGCTGATGCATTATTCGACAGTTTGGGCCATTCCATCCTCATCTGTGATCGTGATACGTATATTGCTGTATCTGGCAGTTCGAAAAAAGAATACTTAAACAAATCCATTAGTGACTTAATTGAACGAACTATAGATCAGCGAAATTCTGTGTTAGAGGACAGCAAGAAAGAGATTCAACTTGTCGATGGTATTGATGATGACGTATCTGCTTATACCATTGCACCTATTGTTGCAAACGGAGATCCAATTGGCGCCGTCGTCTTATTTTCTAAAGAGCGTTCAATGGGGGAAGTGGAGCATAAAGCGGCAGAAACGGCAGCTGGCTTCTTAGCCCGTCAAATGGAACATTAGGTCTAATAATTCTATATCATTTTGATGAAACGAAGAATGCCGATAAAATCATTTGATTTTATCGGCGTTTTTTATATAGGTGAAACAAAAGGGCGAATGTGTCGTCTACTCCTTAGAAAGAAACGGCTTGTGATTGACGTATGATATAATGAGTGCGTTTAAATGCAGATCTATTTTTTGATTGAACATAAAGGAGTCATCCATGAAAAATGCTGTGAATCAGTCGCATCGGCTTTTACAAGGTGCGGTGATTTTAACCATCGCAGGCTTGTTATCAAAGGTACTAAGTGCCGTATATCGTGTCCCTTTTCAAAACATCGTAGGAGACACAGGTTTTTATATTTATCAGCAGGTGTATCCCTTTCTTGGCATTGCGATCATGCTCGGAACAACAGGGTTTCCTGTCATGGTGTCCAAGCTCTTGAGCGAGCATGGTGAAGAGAATCGCCGAATCATTACAAGGGTATCCTTGGTGTATATCACTTTCCTGAGCTTGGTCTTATTTCTTTGTCTATACATAGGAGCAGGCAGCATTGCGAACCTCATGGCAGACAGCCAATTAATTTTGCTCATCCAGATGAGTGCGTTTGTTTTTCTATTTTTGCCGCTTACCGTTATGCTGAGGGGTGTTTTTCAGAGTGACGGCATGATGCTTCCCACTGCGGTCTCCCAATTGGTTGAGCAGCTAATCAGAGTAGGCGTCCTGCTTGTTTTATCCTTTTATTTTGTGAGACACGGCTATTCGCTTTATGAAACAGGAGCGGGTGCGGTGTTCTCCTCTATAGCGGGAAGTGCGGCCTCACTCATTCTCCTTCTTTTCCTTTGGCTGACCTATCGAAAGCGGTCTGCATCGGGCAAGATATTCAAACAGGCTGCGCTGCGGAAAAAAGATGTGCTGAAGAGTCTGGTGCTGTATACATTGACGATTTGTGTGAGTGGTTTGCTTATCCTATGGATGCAAATGATTGATGCCTTTCACCTCTATGCTTTGCTGCGCAGCGAGGGATTGAGTGAAACGGCTGCAAAGGCGGCAAAAGGCGTGTATGACCGAGGTCAGCCATTTTTGCAACTAGGGACGGTGTTTGCGATTAGTATCGGAACCTCTCTTGTTCCATTTTTGTCGTCAGCTTTGAGGAAAGGACAGCACGAAGCGATTCGTCAAAAAGTTCGTACGTCGTTTAAGACAACGGCGGTGCTGGGAATTGGTTCGGCAGTCGGGCTTATTTGTATTTTATCGTCAGTCAATACAATGCTTTTTCGTAATGACTTAGGGACAGGCGCACTGCAAATATTTTGTATATCAATCGCATTTACGTCGATTGCGATCACGCAAACAGCTTTACTTCAAGGACTAGGGCATACCGTGTATCCAGCTGTTGTGGTGATTCTGAGTGTGATGGTGAAATGGGGGCTGACGCTTGCCCTTGTCCCGGTATTCGGTATTTACGGTGCTGCATGGTCAACTGTCTGTGGTTTTTTCGCCGCGGCTGTGCTCAATGCGGTTTATTTGAAGCATAAAGGATGGATTTCAATCAGAGAGCTGTTCCCGGTAAAAATTCTTTTATCAGCGGCTTTTATGGCCATCGTTTTAATAGGATATCAGGTATTGTTTTCTTGGGTCATTCCCTTTGAAAAACGTCCGTTTTCCGTTTTGGAGAGTCTGACATCAGTTTTTATTGGTGGTTTCGCCTTTTTATATAGTATTCTTAAGCTAGAAGTATTTACGGACGAGGAATGGAGACTCATTCCATTAGGAGAAAAGATTTTATATTTTAAACAGATGAGAGGGAATCAAAATGGCAGGTAAGATGACAGTCGTCGGTCTTGGGGCAGGCGACATGGATCAGCTGACGCTCGGTGTATATAAGCAGTTGAAGCAGGCGAAAGAAGTATACATGAGAACACAGGATCATCCGCTCACAGCAGAGTTGATGCAGGAGGTCCCGTCTCTGATCTTTTTTGACGAGATTTATGAAAAACACGATGAGTTTGATTCGGTGTATGAGGAAATCACAGATATTCTATTCGCAGAGGCTGCGGAAAAAGATATTGTCTATGCAGTACCAGGACACCCGTTTGTAGCGGAAAAGACAGTGCAGCTGCTCGTCTCGCAGCAGAAGGAGCGCGGGGTTGAGGTGTATGTTGCTGGTGGACAAAGTTTTCTAGATGCGACCTTTAATTTACTGCAAATTGACCCGATTGAAGGGCTGCAATTTGTTGATGCAGGGGATATGAAAGCGGATGATCTGAAGTTCACCCAGCACGTGCTGATCTGTCAGGTGTATGATCAAATGACAGCTTCCAATGTGAAGCTCACACTTATGGAAAAATTGCCAGACGATTATGAAGTCTACATCGTGACTGCGGCGGGAAGCAGTCAGGAGCAGCTGAAAGCTGTTCCTTTATTTGAACTTGATCGAGATGTGTCGATAAATAACTTAACGAGTGTTTATGTACCTCCGATTCAAGATGAAAAGCTGCTCTATCAACAATTTGACACTTTCCGCGAAGTCATTCGTACATTAAGGGGACCAGGCGGCTGTCCGTGGGATCAAAAACAAACCAATGAGTCGCTCAAGCCTTACTTAATTGAAGAATGCTATGAGCTGCTTGAAGCCATAGATGAAGACGACCCAGATCATATGGTAGAGGAGCTTGGAGATGTGCTGCTTCAAGTTTTACTCCATGCTCAAATTGGTGAAGATGATGGCTATTTCTCAATTGATGACGTCATCCAGCAGGTGACAGAAAAGATGATTCGACGACATCCGCATGTGTTTGGTGATACGAATGTGTCTGAAGCATCAGATGTGGTAGCCAACTGGGAAAAAATTAAGCAGCAGGAGAAGCCGGAGCGGGCAGCATCTATTTTGCAGTCCATCCCAGCGACACTTCCCGCTCTAACAAAAGCCTATAAGCTCCAAAAGAAAGCTGCTAAGGTGGGCTTCGATTGGACAGAAGTAGAAGATATTTGGAACAAATACGAAGAAGAAAAGCAGGAATTCCTTGTGGAAGTGGCAGAGAAGACGCAGGAAGGTGCAACAAAGCACATGAAAGATGAATTTGGAGATCTTTTGTTTGTTCTCGTCAACATAGGTAGGTTCTATCAGCTAGAGCCTGAAACGGCTCTCTCATCTGCTAACACAAAATTCATGCGGCGCTTTCAGCATATCGAACAAAAAGCAAAGGACATGGGACGTTCACTAGAGGACATGACGCTAGAAGAAATGGACGAACTGTGGAACGATGCCAAACGCATTGAAAGAGGTGAACACACGTGAGACTAGATAAATTTTTAAAAGTGTCTCGTTTGATCAAAAGAAGAACATTGGCAAAAGAAGTAGCCGATCAAGGTAGAATTTCCATTAATGGAACGCAGGCGAAAGCCAGCTCTGACGTCAAAGAAGGGGACGAGCTTCAAATCCGTTTTGGTCAAAAGCTTGTGACCGTTCAAGTCAACGAGTTAAAGGACACAACGAAAAAAGAAGAAGCTGCTGGCATGTATACCGTGCTGAAAGAAGAGAAAACAGCAGAATAGGGCTTGTTCTAAATATCCCGCCTGTCACATACAATGCAGTAACAATGCAAGTATGAGATATGGGGGATGTATAAATGAATCAATATTATAATCAACCTCAAGGCACGAAGCTGTCATCAGAAGCGGAGCACAATATCACAATGCGCAACAGAAAGCATTTAGATATTACCGGGGTCAAACAAGTAGAAAGCTTCGATAATGAAGAGTTTCTGCTTGAGACGGTCATGGGGGTTCTCGCCATTCGCGGAGAAAATCTGCAAATGAAAAACTTAGACGTAGAAAAAGGTGTAGTGTCCATCAAAGGGCGTGTCTTTGACTTAATCTATGTAGATGAACAGCACGGGGAGAAAGCTAAAGGGATTTTTAGCAAGCTGTTTAAATGACGCTGACAGTCCAGTTTTATACGATGCTTTCGATGGCGGCGATGGGCATCTGGCTGGGCGCATCGCTGGATACGTACAAGCTGTTTGTGAATCGGGAAAAAACAGCAAAATGGCTTCTGGTCATTCACGATCTCATTTTTTGGATGGTGCAGGGGCTCTTATTCTTTTATGTGCTGCTGCTCACAAATGAGGGAGAATTCAGGTTTTATATTTTTCTAGCTGTTGCTTTAGGTTTCTCGATGTACCAGGCATTGATGAAACAGCTGTATATCAGCATCCTCAAGTTTATGATGATGTGTATAAATCAGACTGTTCTCGTCTTGAAAAGGCTGATCATGTTGATCGTCTTCCAGCCAATTCGCTGGATCGTTACATTGGTCATAAGTGCTATTCTGTTCTTGTTCCACTCGCTCTTACGTCTTGTTCATTTTACATTTCGACTCGTGTGGAAGGTGCTGTCAATTGTTTGTTATCCGCTTATTTGGTTACTCAATGTGACCATTATTCATCGGATTCCCGAAAAATGGCGAACATCATTAAGGTTGTTTTTCTCAAAAGGAGCAGGAATTTTACAAGGGATCAAGAAATTATCTCGTATCATCAAAACGAAATGGAAACAATTCTGGACAAAGTAAGAGAGGAGGCCTTCATCCTTGAACGAGAGAAAAAGAAATATCGCACAAATTCAAAACGATTATCAAAAACAAATGGAACAGCAAGCACAGCGCCTAAAACGCAAACGCCGCGGACTCCTTAGAAGGCTGACCGTGTTTGGTGTGATCGTGCTCATGTTTGCTGTCTTGGTGACAAGTGCCCTCTGGTCGCAATCGTCTGCATTGAAAGAAAAAGAAGAGAAGAAGGTTGCGCTAGAAAAAGAATTGAAGCAATTACAAACAAAGCAGGAAGATATTTCTGATGAAATTAAGAAGCTGAAAAGCAAAGAATACGTACTCGAACTGGCACGACGGGACTATTATATGTCCAAAAAAGGCGAAAAAATCTTTGATGTGGGCAATAAGAGCGATTAGCCTTGTTGACACTTAAAATTCAGTTTATGTATAATTGAACAAATGAGATTTTTTTATAAGTCTAAGGAGGAGCACTTTTTTTATGTCGATTGAAGTTGGCAGCAAGTTACAAGGGAAAGTTACGGGCATTACAAATTTTGGAGCTTTTGTGGAGTTGCCAGGCGGTTCAACTGGTCTCGTTCATATCAGTGAGGTAGCCGATAACTATGTAAAAGATATTAATGAGCATTTAAAAGTCGGTGAACAAGTTGAAGTGAAAGTGATTAACGTTGAAAAAGACGGTAAAATCGGCTTGTCCATTAAAAAAGCAAAAGATCGTCCTCAACAACAATCAAGACCGAGCAGAAATGATTTCCGTCCGAAGGAATCGTTTGAGCAAAAAATGAACAAATTCTTAAAAGATAGCGAAGATCGCTTAACATCTTTAAAACGAAACACGGAATCAAAACGTGGGGGGCGCGGAGCAAGAAGAGGTTAACTTGTTGCTGCTTTCTATATATTTTTCACAACAAAGCACCTGCTGTTCAGTGGGTGCTTTTCTTTCGATACAAATACAACGTTTTTTGAGATTTCGCCATTTAATTTAAAACTTTCTATTGACGGACAAGCGAATCCTTTGTATTATAGTTCTTGTGCTTCTTAGCGCATATTTCATTATGGCGGTGTAGCTCAGCTGGCTAGAGCGTACGGTTCATACCCGTGAGGTCGGGGGTTCGATCCCCTCCGCCGCTATCCTTTTAAATAGAACATTAAGCAAGGCCCGTTGGTCAAGCGGTTAAGACACCGCCCTTTCACGGCGGTAACACGGGTTCGAATCCCGTACGGGTCATCTTCAAAACAGCTTTCTATAGAAAGCTGTTTTTTTGTGCTTCCGTAAGATTCTGATGAAAGACATCGACTTTCATGAAAGTATGCCTCTTTGACGAATAAAGCGTCGAACGTTTTATGGAAACGACAACTTCTTTTGACAAAATTTCTTTTTCACCTTCGCTATAATGACAAGCAACGAATATTAGGTGGGGGATGAGAAGATGGAAAAACTAGAAAGAAGAACTGATTTAACTGGAGCCGGGTTTGAAAGAATCAGTGCAGGTTTGAAAAAGATGAAAAACCTGTTTCTTCATCATACACATTCTCTTTTTTTCTATAAAGGGTTTATTTATGTTGTTCTTGGCTTTTTATTAGGACGAGCCTTTATCTTATCTGAAATTATGCCGTTTGCTTTGCCTTTCTTTGGCTCCATGCTGCTCATTAAAAGGGATAAGGCCATGCTTGCCTGTCTTGCTTTACTCGCTGGGGCGATGACGATATCACCTCAAAATGCACTATTCGTGTTTGCGTCATTGATCGTGTTCCTGATCATGTCGAAAGTGGCGTCTTTCATCATCAAAGACCCGGTGAAAACATTACCGGTTGTGATTGTGCTTTCGATGCTGATGACTAGGGGAGCTTTTGTTTACTTAGAGCAGGGTGCTGTACAAAGCTATGACTATGTGATGGCTGGGGTCGAAGCAGGACTAGCCTTCATCCTGACACTGATTTTCCTGCAAAGTCTCCCTATTTTTACAGTCAGGAAAATAAAACACTCTTTAAAGGTCGAAGAAATCATTTGTTTTATGATTTTAATTGCATCGGTTTTGACAGGCCTAGCAGGCATTACCTATCAAGGGATGCAGGCAGAGCATATTTTGTCGCGATATGTAGTACTGACTTTTGCCTTTATTGGCGGGGCCAGTATTGGTTGTACGGTGGGGGTAGTCACTGGTTTAATTCTCGGTCTCGCCAACATTGGCAACCTTTATCAGATGAGTCTTCTTGCCTTTTCAGGCTTATTAGGCGGATTATTAAAAGAAGGAAAGAAGGCAGGAGCAGCCATTGGCTTAATTGTAGGTTCTTTACTGATCTCCCTCTACGGAGAAGGGTCAGCGGGGCTCATGACTACGCTATATGAATCACTCATCGCAGTTGCGCTGTTTCTGCTCACACCGCAGTCGGTGACGTCCAAGGTGGCAAAATATATTCCTGGTACGGTAGAGCATGTGCAGGAACAGCAGCAATATGCCAGAAAAGTACGAGATGTGACAGCCAAAAAAGTAGATCAATTTTCTCATGTATTTCATGCGCTGTCTGAGAGTTTTGCGACATTTTACGAGTCCATTCCTGAGGAGAAGAAGCAGGAAGAGGATGTAGATCTTTTTTTAAGTACGATCACAGAACGATCCTGTCAAACGTGCTATAAGAAAAATAAATGCTGGGTGCAGAACTTTGATACAACCTATGAACTCATGAAACAAGTTATGCATGAATCTGATGAAAAAACGTATGAGCATAACCGGAAGTTAAAAAAGAAATTCAGTCAGCACTGCTCAAAATCAAAGCATGTCGAAGAATTGATTGAAGAGGAGATCGCTTACTACAAAGCGAACCAGACCTTGAAGAAAAAGGTCCAAGACAGCAGGCGTCTTGTGGCAGAACAGCTTATGGGGGTCTCACAAGTCATGGAGGATTTTTCCCGGGAAATAAAACGAGAAAGAGAACAGCATTTTATTCAGGAAGAGCAGATGATAGAAGCACTTCAGCATTTTGGCATTGAGATTCAGCAAGTAGAAATCTATAGCTTAGAACAGGGGAATGTCGATATAGAAATGAGAATCCCGTATTGCCAAGGTCATGGGGAATGCGAAAAAATCATCGCCCCAATGCTTTCAGATATTTTAGAAGAACAGATTTTAGTGAAAACAGAGCAATGCGCCGAGCATCCAACAGGCTATTGTCATGTTGTATTTGGTTCAGCTAAATCGTATCGAGTGGCTACAGGCGTAGCGCATGCAGCGAAAGGCGGAGGGTTAGTATCTGGAGACAGCTACAGTATGATGGAGCTGGGGGCAGGTAAATATGCCGCAGCGATTAGTGATGGGATGGGAAATGGAGCAAGAGCTCACTTTGAAAGCAATGAAACGATCAAGCTGTTAGAAAAAATCTTGGCGTCTGGTATCGATGAAAAAGTGGCGATTAAAACGATTAATAGCATTTTATCTTTACGGACGACAGATGAAATCTACTCAACGTTAGATTTATCAATCATTGATTTACAGGATGCAAGCTGTAAGTTTCTAAAGATTGGTTCAACCCCTAGCTTTATTAAACGGGGTGATCAAGTGATGAAAGTACAAGCCAGCAACTTGCCTATTGGCATTATTGATGAGTTCGAATTAGAGGTTGTGAGTGAACAGATGAAGGCTGGAGATCTGCTCATCATGATGAGCGATGGTATTTTTGAAGGGCCAAAGCATATCGAAAATCATGATTTATGGGTCAAACGAAAAATGAAGAGTTTTAAAACAGAGGATCCACAAGAGATTGCTGATTTATTAATGGAGGAAGTCATTCGAACAAGATCAGGTCAAATTGATGACGATATGACGGTTGTCGTCATTAGGCTCGACCATAACACACCAAAATGGGCATCCATTCCGACAGGTACATTCTATCTGGAGAAACAAGAGATTTCTTAACATATCGTATAATATGAATTTCTTCTGGCGATGATGGGGATATAAGCATTCAGTTACAATCCCAGGAGGAATGAAGATGCGAAAAGGTCACGTAAACCAAATCTTATTGATTACAGATGGCTGCTCAAATCATGGGGAAGACCCACTTGCGATTGCCGCATTGGCAAAGGAACAAGGGATCACAGTCAATGTCATTGGCATTATGGAAGAAAACAGACACGATCATGAAGCGATGAAAGAAGTAGAGGGGATCGCTCTCGCAGGCGGAGGCATCCATCAGGTTGTCTACGTCCAGCAATTGTCTCAAACGGTACAAATGGTCACAAAAAAGGCGATGACACAAACGTTACAAGGTGTTGTGAATAAAGAATTGCAGCAAATTCTTGGCAAAGATACTGAAATTGAAGAGCTTCCGCCAGATAAGCGTGGAGAAGTGATGGAAGTTGTCGATGAGTTAGGTGAGACTGTTCATCTTCAAGTGCTCGTGCTTGTAGATACAAGTGCAAGTATGAAACCGAAGCTGCCAACTGTCAAAGAAGCACTGATTGATCTCTCTATTAGTTTAAATTCGAGAATTGGTGAAAATCAGTTTGGGATGTGTGTATTTCCCGGGAAACACTCAGATGCAGAAATTGTGTTGAACTGGACGCCTCGGTTCGATTCGTTATCATCTATTTTTCCAAAGCTGACTACCGGAGGGATTACACCAACTGGGCCAGCAATCCGAGAAGCACTTCAGCATTTCAAATCAGTTCGTTCACGTAAAGGGCTGCTTGAAGCAAAGGAAGAGCATGATGATGAATTCGGCTTCTAACATCCCGCTAGGTACGATGATCAAAGGGAAATGGCATCACCATCATTACCGCATTGTAAAAGAGCTGGGAAAAGGGGCGAACGGTGTTGTCTATCTGGCCGAATCGCCAAATGGGCAAGTGGCCCTTAAAGTGAGTGATGACAGTATGCTCATTGCATCTGAAGTCAATGTATTAAAATCCTTTTCAAAGGCTCCTGTGAAAACCATGGGGCCTTCTTTTTATGATATGGATGATGCCCTTTATCCTGGCATGTTACAAAAGCGTTCGTTTTATGTGATGGAGTATGTCAGAGGACCGTTACTGCTCGAATTTGTGAAACAAAAAGGCGATGAGTGGATCATTGTTCTTATGATTCAACTTTTGTCTAACCTGTCTCACCTACATAAAGAAGGCTGGATATTCGGTGACTTGAAACCTGATAATCTCATCGTTTCAGGTCCCCCAGCCACGATTCGATGTATTGATGTTGGAGGAACAACGAAGGCAGGAAGGGCAATTAAGGAGTATACAGAGTTTTTTGACCGCGGCTACTGGGGATTCGGTACAAGAAAAGCAGAACCATCTTATGATCTATTTGCCTTAAGTATGATCATGGTGAACTGTGCCTATAAAAAAGAATTCAAAAAAGGGACAGAACCAGAAAAACAGCTTTATCGGGCTATTGAGGGACAACCTTTATTAAAGCGATATGAGAGGGTGTTAAAGGCTGCTCTTCAAGGTAAGTATCTATCAGCGGAAGATATGAAACGTGCGATGCTGAGAGAAGGCCAGCTGCTTGCTTCAAGCAAAACACGCCAAAAGAAGCAAACGCAGCCAAACAGACAAAAGCCTGCTGTTCATCAAAACCAGCAGGTGACTTCACGATCGAGAGTGGCTTCGTCGAAAAGAACATCAGTACGCAAAAAATCAGGCGGACTTTTTGAAACCATTCTCATCGTTTGCAGTGTACTCGCTCTTTACTGTGCATATGTGGTTTTATTCCTGTTGTAGAGCTGTAAAAAAGCAGGCTTCTTCTTTGCTTGGAGCTACTGAAAGTGATAGGATATGTATATCTTTAAATTACCTGCTCTTTGTGAGGAGGAAGTTGTGAATAGAATTGAATCTTTTTTGAAAAAACATGATGTTTCCCTTGAAAATACGACAGTCATTGTCGGGGTTTCTGGCGGACCAGATTCTATGCTCTTGCTGCATGAACTAAACAAGCGTCAAAAAGGTTCCTTTCAGCTGATTGCAGCCCATGTAGATCACATGTTCAGAGGAGAAGAATCCTTTGCTGATTTGGCATTTGTTGAAGCGTACTGTAAAGAGCATGAGATCCTTTTTGAATCGGCACGCATACAGGTCACCCAATATGCAAAAGAAAACCGCTTAAACAAACAGGCAGCTGCAAGAGAGTGCAGATATGCTTTCTTTCGTCAATTGATGGAACAGTACAACGCTCAATTTATAGCGCTTGCACATCATGGAGACGATCAAGTAGAAACAATGATGATGAGGCTGACAAGAGGGACTGTTGGAATAGGGCTCGCAGGTATTCAAGCAAAACGTCCTTTTCAAGAAGGTTGGCTCATTCGTCCGCTCATTGGATATTCTAAGGACGACGTGCTCACAGCTTGCGAAAAAGAACATGTTCCCTATGTCATTGATCAAAGCAATCACACAGATGACTACTTGAGAAACCGGATAAGAAGACACATTCTTCCCGTGTTAAAAGAAGAGGCACCTCATGTGCATGAAAGCTTTCAGTTTGTAAGTGACATGCTGACTGAGGATGAGCATTACTTGCAGGCATTAACAAAGAAGCAAATGAACCAAGTCATTACGAGTCAAACGCCTAAGCAAATTGAGATCAAAACGAAGCCTTTGCTTGACCTGCCTTTGCCTTTACAAAGAAGAGGCATTCAACTAATATTAAACTATCTTTATGAAAACACTCAATCAGCGTTTTCAAACCAGCATATTCTAGGGACTTTGGACTGGTTATCTCATACTGATCAACCGTCTGGATCATTAGATCTGCCAAAAGGTTTACAAGCTGTCAAATCTTATGATCACTGTATGTTTACCTTTGAACGCTCGCTAGTCATAGATCAGTCTTATGCTCATCTTTTAAAGGGTGAGATCGGCGAAGAACTTTTTCTCCCGAATGGACAGTCTATCGTGGTATCAAATCATGTTCCGAAGGATGCACGGAACGGGAACCATTTTTTCTTGCTTCAAAAAGATCATGTTCGATTCCCTTTGATCATTCGCTCACGAAAAAAAGGTGATCGAATCAAACTTAAAGGGATGAATGGATCAAAAAAGGTGAAAGATATATTTATTGATAAAAAAGTGCCTCTTGCAGAAAGAGACAGCTGGCCGATCGTCACTGACTCGGATCATCAAATCATCTGGATCCCAGGTCTGAAAAAATCCGTTTTTGAAGAAATTGATATGACAAACAGCGATCTCATTGTATTACAATATAGACAGCACGAAAATTTGTAGGGGGCAAGCAAAAGCATGAAACAAGATATTGAAAAGATTTTGATCTCAGAAGAAGAGATCCAGCAAAAAGTAAAGGAACTGGGCGCAACATTAACCAGCGATTATGATGGTAAATTTCCCCTGGCTATTGGTGTTTTGAAAGGGGCTCTTCCATTCATGGCAGACCTGATCAAACACATTGATACATATTTAGAGCTCGATTTTATGGATGTATCTAGCTACGGAAAATCTACCGTATCTTCTGGAGAAGTGAAGATCATTAAGGATTTAGATACTTCTGTTGAAGGAAGAGATATTCTAATTATGGAAGATATCATCGACAGTGGGTTAACTTTGAGCTATCTGGTAGAGCTTTTCCGATACCGTAAAGCAAACTCCATCAAAATTGTGACGTTGCTTGATAAACCAAGCGGCCGCAAAGCAGACATCAAAGCAGATTATGTTGGGTTTGAAGTACCAGATGCATTTGTTGTCGGCTATGGATTGGATTTCGCTGAACGTTACCGAAACCTCCCGTATATTGGAGTGTTAAAACCATCTGTTTACGAAGGCTAATCAGCATACGTATACATGAGGTTATTGGTTGTGTTGGAATGATTTTCTATGATACTATTGAACATAGTTGTGCTTACTGTGGGAGGAGGTAAGGAATGAATCGGGTTTTTCGTAATACGATTTTTTATATACTTATTTTATTACTTGTGATAGGGGTTGTGAGTTATTTAGGGTCCCCTAATCAAAAGCCTGAGAACATGTCTTACAGCAAATTTTCGCAAAATCTAAGTGCGGGAAAAGTGGAGAGTATCTCCATCCAGCCTGTAAGAGGGGTTTATGAAATTCGTGGTCAATTAAATGGCGCGAAAAAAGATGAATACTTCATTACCCATGTTCCAGATGGTCAAGGTGTTGACCAAATTTACAGTGCGCTGAAGAATACAGATGTAAAAGTAGAACCAGCACCTGAAACAAATGGATGGCTGCAAGTTCTGACAACCATCATTCCGTTTATCATCATCTTTATCCTGTTCTTCTTCTTATTGAACCAAGCTCAAGGCGGTGGAAGCCGTGTCATGAACTTTGGTAAGAGTAAGGCAAAGCTTTACACAGAAGAGAAGAAACGTGTGAAATTTAAAGATGTTGCCGGTGCGGATGAAGAAAAGCAAGAGCTCGTAGAAGTGGTTGAATTCCTGAAGGATCCTCGTAAATTTGCGGAGCTTGGCGCAAGAATCCCTAAAGGGGTTTTACTAGTAGGACCTCCAGGTACAGGTAAAACATTGCTTGCGAGAGCATCTGCAGGAGAAGCAGGCGTTCCTTTCTTCAGCATCAGTGGTTCTGACTTCGTCGAGATGTTCGTCGGTGTCGGTGCATCACGTGTACGTGATTTGTTTGAAAATGCGAAAAAGAATGCACCTTGCTTAATCTTTATTGATGAGATTGATGCAGTAGGTCGTCAGCGTGGAGCAGGTCTTGGCGGTGGTCATGATGAGCGTGAACAAACGCTTAACCAGCTTCTTGTTGAAATGGATGGTTTTAGTGCTAACGAAGGTATTATTATCATTGCTGCGACGAACCGTGCAGATATCCTAGATCCTGCGTTGCTGCGTCCGGGACGTTTTGACCGTCAAATTACGGTTGACCGCCCAGATGTCATTGGCCGTGAAGAAGTACTGAAGGTTCATGCGAAAAACAAACCGCTTGATGATACAGTTAACTTGAAAGCCATTGCAAGCAGAACACCAGGGTTCTCTGGAGCAGATCTTGAGAACTTACTAAACGAAGCAGCGCTCGTTGCTGCCCGTCAAAACAAAAAGAAAATCGATATGCGTGATATCGACGAAGCGACTGACCGTGTCATCGCTGGGCCGGCGAAGAAAAGCCGCGTCATTTCGAAGAAAGAACGTAATATCGTGGCATACCATGAAGCGGGTCATACCGTCATTGGACTTGTCCTTGACGAAGCAGACATGGTGCATAAAGTAACGATCGTTCCTCGTGGTCAGGCAGGCGGATATGCGGTCATGCTTCCGAAAGAAGACCGTTATTTCCAAACGAAGCCAGAGCTTCTTGATAAAATTGTCGGCTTGCTCGGCGGGCGTGTTGCAGAGGAAATTACGTTTGGTGAAGTAAGTACAGGCGCACACAACGACTTCCAGCGTGCAACAAGCATTGCAAGAAGAATGGTAACAGAATTTGGTATGTCTGATAAACTTGGTCCGCTGCAATTCGGTCAATCACAAGGAGGTCAAGTATTCCTTGGCCGTGATTTCAACAACGAGCCGAATTATAGTGAAGCGATCGCTTACGAAATTGACCAAGAAATTCAGCGTTTCATTAAAGAAAGCTACGAACGTGCGAAACAAATTCTCACTGAGAATAAAGATAAGCTAGAAATCATCGCACAAGCTCTTCTAGAAGTTGAAACATTAGATGCTGAGCAAATTAAATCTCTTTACGAAACTGGAAAGCTTCCAGAGCGTGTATACGCAGATGACGAAGAGAAAAACGATGATGTGAAAGTCAACATCAAGAAAAAAGAAGATGAGGAGATCTAATCTCCTTCTGTGAAAGCTGTCGGGATCACCGGCGGCTTTTTTTATTTCGATTCATGAATGGATCGGTTTCGAATTGTTTACAAATGGAACTCCATTCGTGTATGGTATGATAGAAAGTCGAAAAATGCTCTTTTTGAGAAACTATTCAAAGTGGTGATGAAGTTGTTACTCGTGATAGATGTAGGAAACACAAATACCGTTTTAGGTGTTTATCATAATGGCGAATTGAACTACCATTGGCGAATTGAAACAAGCCGTCATAAAACAGAAGATGAATTTGGTATGTCGATCAGGTCCTTATTCGACTATGTAGGGCTGATGTTTGACCAAATAGAAGGGATTATCATCTCATCTGTTGTCCCGCCAATGATGTTTGCACTAGAAAGAATGTGTGAAAAGTATTTTCACATTACACCCCAAATCGTAGGGCCTGGAATGAAGACGGGATTAAACATCATGTGTGACAATCCAAAGGAAGTCGGCGCCGATCGAATTGTCAATGCGGTAGCAGCCATTCATCTATATGGTGCACCTCTCATTGTGGTAGACTTTGGAACAGCGACAACTTACTGCTATATCAATGAACAAAAACAATACATGGGTGGAGCCATTGCACCGGGTATTACCATCTCAACTGAGGCTTTATATACAAGAGCGGCTAAGCTGCCAAGAATTGAAATCGTCCGCCCGGATCATATCGTTGGAAAAAACACCATCAGTGCGATGCAATCAGGTATTCTATATGGATACGTTGGCCAAGTCGAGGGAATAGTGAAACGGATGAAGCAGCAAGCCAAACAAACACCGAAAGTTATTGCAACAGGCGGTTTGTCTACATTGATTGGAAAGGAATCAGACTGTATTGATGTTGTCGATCCGTTCCTAACATTAAAAGGACTTCAATTAATTTATGAACGTAACCGTGTCGGTGTAATATAGGAGGTTTAATCGAAATGGATTACTTAGTTAAAGCGTTAGCATATGACGGGAAAGTCCGTGCATACGCTGCAAACACAACAGATACAATCAACGAAGCACAGAGAAGACACCATACGTGGCCAACTGCCTCAGCAGCAATTGGCAGAACCATGACAGCTACAGTCATGATGGGAGCTATGCTGAAAGGCGAGAATAAGCTAACTGTCAAAATTGAAGGCGGTGGACCAATCGGAGCCATCATCGCTGATGGAAACGCAAAAGGTCAGGTGCGCGGATATGTCTCAAACCCACAAGTTCACTTTGACTTAAATGAACATGGTAAACTGGATGTCAGACGTGCTGTTGGAACAAATGGAACATTAAGTGTTGTCAAAGATATCGGAATGAAGGAACACTTTACAGGACAAACAGAAATCGTTTCAGGTGAAATTGGAGATGACTTCACTTATTACCTCGTCTCATCTGAGCAAGTACCGTCCTCTGTAGGTGTAGGTGTTCTTGTAAATCCAGATAACTCGATCCTCGCAGCAGGCGGTTTCATCATTCAATTGCTGCCTGGAACAGAAGACGCTGTCATTGATAGACTCGAACAGCGATTATCGACCATCGAACCGATCTCTAAACTCATTGAAAAAGGAATGACCCCCGAAGAAATTTTAGAAGAAGTGCTCGGTGAAAAACCTCAAATCTTAGAAACTGTACCTGTCGAATTCTCTTGTAACTGCTCAAAAGAACGGTTTGCTAATGGCATTATCAGCCTAGGACAAAACGAAATTGACGATATGATTGAACAAGACGGACAAGCAGAAGCTCAATGCCATTTTTGTAACGAAACGTATGTATTTACAAAAGAAGAGCTAGAAGAGCTACGTGAAGAAATGACCCGCTAAGCTCTAAGCAGCGGGTTTTCTTTTTAGAATGGAAAGGAGACGAAAGATGAGACTGAAAGCAAGAGTGGTATGGACATTTATCCTCGTTTTGCTCATGATCAATGCCGTTGTCATTGCATATGTATTAACAAAGTCACAAATGTCGCAGGCTTCTTCAAACGGCAAGAGCGGTGAAGAAATCGCGTCCATTGGAAAAGAGAAGGTAACACGTCAAGAATGGTTAAAGAAAATGGAAGACCGCTATGGAAAGGCAACACTTGAACAAATGATTAATCAGAAGGTAGTCAATCAGCTTGCGAAAGAAAACAAGCTGGAGGTGTCTTCAAAAGAGATCAATCGTGAGTTGTTGATGCTTAAAGCGGTGTCTAATAATTTCTACGAAGATGGTCATACGAGTGAAAAGGAATGGAAAGAGCAGATTCGTTATCAAATTTTATTAGAGCAGCTCTTAACAAGAGATGCGGTCGTCTCTGAAAAAGAAGCCAAATCCTTTTATGAAAAAAATAAGGACTTATATCAATATGATGACTCATACCGTATTCGCCATATTGTCGTGAAGACAAAGGACGAGGCAGAAAGTGTATTGAAGGATTTAAAAGGAGGATCTAGCTTCGAAGCTGTGGCAGCTGAACGATCCATCGACCGATATACCTCTCCTTACGGTGGAGATCTTGGGTTTGTGACAGAAGAACAAGAGAGCATCCCGGCCCTATACATACAAGAAGCCCAAAAGCTTCAACTAGATGAATGGACGAAAGAGCCAATAAAGATCAAAAATGGCTATGCCATCATACAATTAAAAGAAAAATTAAATGGCCGCTCCTTCTCTTATAAAGAGGTCAAAGATCAGATCAAAAGACAGATCGCAATGGAAGATCTAGGTGAAAAGGCGAATGTCAAAACCCTGTGGAAAGAAGCAAACGTCACATGGTTTTACGATGGAGAGCAGGACTAAAAGCATTGACAAAATTTTTCGAAATTGATAATTTAATATTAATACAATAAAATTACTCGGAGATAGAGGTGTTAGTGATGGCTCGTATTGCAAATTCAATTTTTGAACTTATAGGAAATACACCAGTCGTTAAATTAAACCGTATAGTAGATGAAGACAGTGCGGATGTCTACTTGAAACTCGAATATATGAATCCGGGCAGCAGTGTAAAGGATCGTATTGCGTTAGCTATGATCGAGGATGCTGAAGCGAAAGGTAAATTAAAAGCTGGCGACACGCTCATTGAGCCAACAAGTGGAAACACAGGAATTGGCCTCGCAATGGTAGCCGCAGCGAAAGGAATCAATGCGATTTTGGTTATGCCTGATACCATGAGTCAGGAGCGCCGCAACCTATTACGTGCTTATGGTGCAGAGCTTGTATTAACACCAGGTGCTGAAGGAATGAAAGGTGCGATCAAAAAAGCAGAGGAACTCGCTGAAGAGCATGGTTATTTCATGCCGCAGCAGTTTAGCAACGAAGCTAATGCTGAAATTCACCGCCGCACAACGGGGAAAGAAATTCTTGAACAGTTTGATGGCGAGCTTGATGCATTTATTGCAGGAGTTGGTACGGGCGGAACGATTACGGGTGCTGGTGAAGTTCTGAAAGAAGCCATCCCATCTATTCAGCTTTATGCGGTAGAACCAACAGATTCCCCTGTATTATCAGGAGGAAAGCCAGGTCCGCATAAAATCCAAGGAATTGGAGCAGGATTTGTGCCTTCCATCTTGAACACGGAAATTTATGACGGCATTATCCAAGTGAAAAACGAAGATGCATTTGAGCTTTCAAGAAAGGCAGCAAAAGAAGAAGGAATCCTTGGCGGTATTTCTTCAGGAGCAGCCATTTACGCAGCGCTTCAAACAGCGAAGAAGCTTGGTAAAGGGAAAAAGGTTCTAGCGATCATCCCAAGTAACGGAGAGCGTTACCTCAGTACTCCTCTTTATCAATTCGATTAAACGATACACCCCAGCATTTGCTGGGGTTTTTTCATGAATTCTGAAGATGGAAAGCAAATACTATTTTCTAAATAAATAGGATTGCATTACAATAAGATTAATGAAAATGAAAAAGGATGATAACATGACACAACGCAGGCCGATGGGCATCAAAATTCCTTTTACGAAAGATGCATTCTTGAAAAGATACGAACAATTAACGGCGCGTGAAACGCACCATGTTCTTCTTGAAAGTGCACGTGGCGGAGCATACAGTATTGCTGGCATTCACCCGATCGCTAAAGCGAAAGGGAAAGATGGAATGACAACCATTCATTATCAAGATGAGGTTCTGTTCAAAGAAGGCGACCCATTTAGAGCCTTTGCAGATTGGTTTCAAACCCTTCAAACGGAAACGAATGAGGAATATCCTGACTTTCAAGGCGGAGCGATTGGGTTTTTAAGCTATGATTATGCAAGATATATCGAGCATTTTAAAATGCTGTCAATTGATGATCTCAAAACACCGGATCTGTATTTTCTCGTGTTTAATGATGTTGCGGTCTTTGATCATAAAGAAAACGTGCTCTGGCTGATCACTCATACAGAGGGAGACGAACCTGTGAGTGAAGTTCATCAAAGACTAGAAGAATGGAAGCGAAGCTGGACAAGCACATCAGAAGAATCAGCACATCATTCACCTGTCAACGTGTCTTCTTCGGAATTTGTACCGGCTGCGCCTTTTACTGAAGAAGCTTTCGGGGAAGCTGTAGAGAAAATTAAGCAATATATCGCTAGCGGTGATGTGTTCCAAGTGAACCTGTCCATTAGACAAGATGAACAGCTTCATACGCACCCATATCATTTATACAAAACATTACGTCAAGTGAACCCATCTCCTTATATGTCCTATCTGCACACGCCAGATTTCCAGATTGTTTGTGGATCTCCAGAGCTGCTTATTAAGAAAAAAGGCACTCATCTAGAAACAAGACCGATTGCTGGCACAAGATCACGAGGCAAGGACGACGCAGAGGATCAAGCGCTGGCAAAAGAACTCATTGAAAATGAAAAAGAACGCGCAGAACATGTCATGCTCGTTGATCTTGAGCGGAATGACCTTGGCCGAGTGTCTACTTACGGCTCCGTACAGGTGAACGAATTCATGGCCATTGAGAAATATTCACACGTGATGCACATTGTCTCGAATGTACAAGGGGAACTCCGTGATGATTGTGATGCGGTCGATGTCATGAGAGCTGTATTCCCAGGCGGAACAATCACAGGTGCGCCAAAAGTGAGAACAATGGAAATCATAGAAGAACTTGAGCCAACAAGACGTGGGCTTTATACTGGATCTATAGGCTGGTTTGGATTCAATCAAGATATGCACTTCAATATCGTCATTCGTACGGCTTATTGTACAGAGGGCAAAGCCTTCATGCAGTCAGGTGCGGGCATTGTCATTGATTCTGTAGCAAAACACGAGTTTAAAGAATCCATTAAAAAAGCCTATGCAGTGAAAAAAGCATTACAGTTGAGCAAAGAAGAGACTATTTTGAGTTAGAGGTGAGCAGAGTATGATATTAATGATTGATAACTATGATTCATTTACGTACAACCTGGTCCAGTATTTAGGTGAGCTTGGAGAAGAGTTGATTGTGAAACGAAATGATCAAGTCACCATTCAAGAAATCGAACAGCTTAAGCCAGACTTTCTGATGATTTCTCCAGGACCATGCAGTCCGGATGAAGCGGGAATTAGTATGGAAGCGATTAAGCATTTTGCTGGGAAGATTCCGATTTTTGGTGTGTGTTTAGGTCATCAATCCATTGCACAAGTATTTGGTGGAGATGTGGTTCGCGCAGAGCGGTTAATGCACGGAAAAACGTCAGAGATTGAACATGACGGCAAAGGAGTTTTCACTGGACTCCAAAATCCACTCGTCGCAACGAGATATCATTCATTAATTGTCAAAGACGAGACGCTGCCTGAGTGCTTTATCAGAACAGCCAGCACAAAGGAAGGCGAACTCATGGCCATTCGCCATAAAGAACTGCCAATTGAAAGTGTTCAGTTCCATCCCGAATCGATTATGACGTCCTTCGGTAAAGAAATGCTCAAGAATTTCATTGAAACCTATCGTAAAAAGGGGAATGAAGTAAACGCATGATCATTTACCTGAACGGTCAGTATATAGAGGAGAAAGACGCGACTCTTTCTCCTTTTGATCATGGTTTTCTATATGGCATCGGTGTATTTGAAACATTTACCAGCCTGGCGGGACAAGTCTTCCTGTTAGATTGGCATCTTGAAAGGCTCAATCAAGCATTACTCGACCTTTGCATCGAATCCACAATAGAGAAACCATTTGTACTCGACATCATTCATACATTATTAACTCAAAATCGTATAGCCGATGGTCATGCGAGAATTCGCTTCAATGTTTCTGCGGGCAGAGGTAATGGCTTTTCTGCAGACCCTTATAAGGAGCCTGTCATTTTTGTAATGATCTCTCCATTCCGGCCTGAATCTATATTAGATGAAAAGCAGGGAGTCACTCTTGACACAAGAAGAAACACACCAGAAGGTCTAAGGCGGCTTAAGTCGCATCATTACATGAACAACTTGCTGGCTAAAAGAGAAGTAGGGAATGATCCATCGGTAGAGGGCATCTTTTTAACAAAAGAAGATGATGTGGCAGAAGGGATTACGTCGAATCTATTTTGGCGAAAAGAAGATGCGGTGTATACACCTTCACTTGATACAGGTATTTTAAATGGGATCACCCGCCGGTATTGTATCGAAACACTGCACGCTTTGGGGATTCCGCTAATAGAAGGAAGGTTTACACTCTCACACTTGCTGTCAGCTGATGAGGCGTGGATGACCAATTCGGTTCAAGGAATTGTGCCCTTTAAGAGTATCGGAGACATCATCCTGCCAAAAAACAAGCGAACGATCTCAACAAAGCTGAGAACACAATATACAAAAGAACGTCTAGAACATAAAGAGTAGGTGGACACAATGACACAACAAGTGATAAAACAGCCTAAAATCATACAAGCCAAGCACCATACCCTTAGTTATGAAGAGAAGACATTGGTCATGGGCATTTTAAATGTCACACCTGACTCTTTTTCAGATGGAGGAAAATTCAATCAAATCGATAAAGCGCTGGCTCATGCTAAGCAGCTGGTGGAAGATGGGGCGCATATTATTGATATTGGCGGAGAATCGACTCGGCCGGGAGCGTCGCTTGTCTCAGAGCAAGAGGAGCTTTCAAGGGTCATTCCTGTCATTGAGAAGATCACAAAAGAATTGGACATACCTATTTCTATTGATACGTATAAAGCCCATGTCGCAGATGAGGCGGTGAAGGCAGGAGCCTCAATCATTAATGATGTATGGGGGGCGAAAGCTGATCCTCAAATGGCGCATGTGGCAGCGAGGCACAACGTGCCAATTATCTTAATGCACAATCGACCAGAGCGGAATTACACACATTTGATTTCAGATATGATCGCAGATTTGAAGGAAAGTGTTCAAATCGTCAAACAAGCGGGTGTCCGTGATGACATGATTATATTAGACCCAGGTGTAGGATTTGCGAAAAATAAAACAGACAACCTGATGGTCATGAATGAACTTGAACATTTTTGCCGCCTTGGCTATCCACTGCTTCTAGCAACATCTCGAAAACGATTTATAGGGGCAGTCTTAGACCTTCCGCCTGAAGAACGTACTGAAGGAACGGGGGCAACGGTCTGTCTAGGGATTCAAAAGGGCAGTGCAATGGTCCGAGTACATGATGTGAAAGAAATCGCAAGAATGGCAAAAATGATGGATGCCATGCTGAATAAGGGAGGCGCTTATCATCGATAAAGTATATGTAAACGGAATGGAATTTTACGGCTATCATGGCGTATTTGCAGAAGAGAATAAACTAGGCCAGCGCTTTCGTGTGGACCTGACAGCTTCACTTGATTTAAGTAAGGCAGGACAAACGGATGACCTGAATGAGACCATTAACTATGCTGAGCTCTACAACATCTGCAAAAACATTGTAGAAGGTGAGCCGGTGAACCTCGTTGAAACACTGACAGAAAGAATTGCAAACCAAGTGTTAACAGACTTTCCAGCAGTTCAGGAATGTACAGTAAAAGTGATTAAGCCAGATCCGCCAATTCCAGGACACTATCAGTCCGTTGCCATTGAAATGACGAGATCGCGCGCATGAACAACACAGCATATATCGCCTTAGGCTCAAACATAGGAAAAAAAGAAACCTACCTAAAAGAAGCTGTCAAAAAACTTCACGAACATCCGGATGTTCAAGTGGAATTAATTTCATCTATATATGAGACAACACCCGTAGGCTACGAAAATCAAGATGACTTTTTAAACATGGCAGTGAAGATTTCCACCTCGCTTCGTCCAAATGAACTCTTGGCTCTTACTCAAAAAATCGAACAAGAGTTAGGTAGAACAAGAGAAGTGAGGTGGGGTCCACGAACGGCTGACCTTGACATTTTACTTTATAATCGTGAAAATATTGAAACAGAACAACTTGTGATTCCACATCCTAGAATGTACGAACGTTTATTCGTTCTTGTTCCGATGAGTGAGATTTGCCCAGAAATCGGCGAAGTTCAGATAAACGCCGTAACAGACCAAGAAGGTGTAAGCATATGGAAAAAGACATGTGGGGTAGAAGAATTCGTGCATACCGTAAGCTAAAAGGGTATACTCAGGAAGGGTTCGCCAAAAGACTGGGTATCTCTGTCTCTGTCTTAGGAGAAATTGAGCGAGGCAATCGATTACCAACAAACCAAATGGTTGGTCAAATAGCAGATGCTTTAAATATAACGGTGGAAGAACTTTCACCAATAATTGAAGAGGAAAGGAGGGGACATGATGTTTAAAATCGGAGATATCGAGATTAAAAACAAAGTGGTGCTCGCACCGATGGCTGGTGTGTGTAACTCTGCTTTCAGACTCACTGTGAAAGAGTTTGGAGCGGGCTTAGTCTGCGCTGAAATGGTCAGTGATAAAGCGATCTTGATTAATAATGCCAGAACGATGGGTATGCTGTACATTGATGAACGTGAAAAGCCGTTGAGCCTTCAGATATTTGGAGGAGAAAAAGACACACTTGTAGAAGCGGCAAAGTTTGTCGACCAGCATACAACGGCAGACATCATTGATATCAACATGGGCTGTCCTGTACCGAAGATCACGAAATGTGACGCAGGAGCAAAATGGCTGCTTGATCCAAACAAGATTTATGAAATGGTATCTGCTGTCGTAGAAGCTGTAGATAAACCTGTTACTGTCAAAATGAGAATGGGCTGGGACGAAGACCATGTTTTCGCTGTCGAAAATGCCCGTGCTGTTGAGAGAGCAGGCGGACAAGCCGTTGCACTTCACGGACGGACCCGTGTGCAAATGTACGAAGGAACAGCGAATTGGGATATCGTGAAAGAAGTAAAACAATCTGTTTCAATTCCTGTTATCGGGAATGGAGACGTCAAAACCCCTCAAGATGCAAAACGTATGCTTGATGAAACCGGTGTGGATGCTGTGATGATCGGAAGAGCCGCACTAGGAAACCCGTGGATGATTTACCGGACGGTTCATTATTTAGAAACGGGAGAACTGAAAGAAGAACCAAACATACGTGAAAAAATGTCAGTGTGCAAACTTCACTTAGACAGACTCATTGATCTGAAAGGTGAGCATGTCGCTGTCAGAGAAATGAGAAAGCATGCAGCATGGTACTTAAAAGGTGTGCGAGGCAATGCAGACGTAAGAAACCAAATCAATCAAAGTGAAACGAGAGCGGAGCTTGTACAAGTTCTTGATGACTTTACGATCGAAGCCGAGGCAAAAGAGCTTCAAAGAATAAAAGTAGGATAACTCTATCTTTCTTTTTGTAGCTCACTGCTAGTGCATACTGGCAGTTTTTCTGCTTTTCTCTGCAAAATACATTATTGGAGTGATATAAATGAGTAATGAAGGGCTTAATAACGAAGAATTAAATGACCAATTTCAAGTTAGACGTGACAAAATGAATAAAATGAGAGAAGAAGGTATCGATCCATTCGGTGAACGATATGACCGTTCTCATCAATCTGCGCAAATTATTGCTGAATATGACGAGTTTTCAAAAGAAGACCTAGAAGAAAAAGCGGTTCAAGTCACAATCGCAGGTCGTATGATGACAAAGCGCGGAAAAGGGAAAGCTGGCTTTGCGCACATTCAAGACTTAGAAGGACAAATTCAAATCTATGTGCGTAAAGATAGTGTAGGGGAAGAAGCTTACGAACTATTCAAGAGCTCAGACCTAGGCGATATCATCGGTGTGACAGGAACAGTATTTAAAACGAATGTGGGAGAACTTTCAATTAAAGCAACCGGATTTGAGATTCTCACAAAAGCACTTCGCCCGCTTCCTGATAAATATCATGGCTTAAAAGATGTAGAACAACGCTATCGTCAGCGCTACCTTGACTTAATTGTCAATCCAGAAAGTAAGCAGACGTTCATCATGCGAAGCAAAATCATTCAATCAATGAGAAGATACTTAGATTCTAAAGGATACCTAGAAGTTGAAACACCAACAATGCATAGCATCCCTGGCGGTGCATCAGCTCGTCCTTTCATTACTCACCACAATGCACTTGATATGCCGCTTTATATGCGTATTGCGATCGAGCTGCATTTAAAACGTCTCATTGTCGGCGGCCTAGAGAAAGTATACGAGATTGGCCGCGTATTCCGTAACGAAGGGGTATCTACTCGTCATAACCCGGAATTTACAATGATCGAGCTGTATGAAGCATACGCAGACTATAAAGACATCATGAACTTAACCGAAAACCTGATTGCTCATATTGCCCAAGAGGTGTTAGGGACAACAACGATTCAATATGGTGAAGATGAAATTGATCTAAAACCAGAGTGGAAGAGACTTCATATGGTTGAAGCGGTCAAAGAAGCAACAGGTGTAGACTTCTGGCAGGAGATGTCTGTAGAAGAAGCGAAACAGCATGCTGCTGATCACGGTATTGAAATCACGAAAAACATGACAGTAGGACATATTATCAATGAGTTCTTCGAGCAAAAAGTAGAAGAAACGCTGGTTCAGCCTACCTTTATTTACGGACACCCAGTCGAGATTTCTCCATTAGCTAAGAAAAACCCTGAAGATCCGCGCTTCACGGACCGCTTTGAGCTATTCATTGTGCGCCGTGAACACGCAAATGCATTCACAGAGCTGAACGATCCAATCGATCAAAGAGAACGCTTTGAAGCTCAATTAAAAGAACGTGAAGAAGGAAATGACGAAGCGCATCTCATGGATGACGATTTTGTTGAAGCATTGGAATATGGAATGCCGCCAACCGGCGGACTAGGAATCGGTATCGACCGATTAATCATGCTACTAACAAACTCTCCATCAATCAGAGATGTACTGCTTTTCCCTCAAATGAGAAACCGTTAATACATCAACAAAAGCGCCATTTTAACTGTGGCGCTTTTTATTTTTCATAAAATGAAACTTTTTTTATAAAAACTATTGCAAGAAGAGAATTCAGGTGGTATATTATTATTCGTTGCCGCAAAACAGCAACAAGGTTAAAAAAGAAATTGAAAAAACTTCTTGACTTTAACCAAGACAAAATGATAAGATATTAAAGTCGCTTCCGAGCGATAACGAAAATGATCTTTGAAAACTAAACAAGACAAAACGTACCTGTTAATTCGAGTTTTAATAAAAAAATCCTATGAAACATCATAGGTAGTCAGTCAAACTGACGAGACAGGAAATGATCACATGCTAAGTTCGCTACATCGTGTAGCAACGCATGTGTGATATGCATCCTGCATACCTCGGAGAGTTTGATCCTGGCTCAGGACGAACGCTGGCGGCGTGCCTAATACATGCAAGTCGAGCGGACAGAAGGGAGCTTGCTCCCGGATGTTAGCGGCGGACGGGTGAGTAACACGTGGGTAACCTGCCTGTAAGACTGGGATAACTCCGGGAAACCGGAGCTAATACCGGATAGTTCCTTGAACCGCATGGTTCAAGGATGAAAGACGGTTTCGGCTGTCACTTACAGATGGACCCGCGGCGCATTAGCTAGTTGGTGAGGTAACGGCTCACCAAGGCGACGATGCGTAGCCGACCTGAGAGGGTGATCGGCCACACTGGGACTGAGACACGGCCCAGACTCCTACGGGAGGCAGCAGTAGGGAATCTTCCGCAATGGACGAAAGTCTGACGGAGCAACGCCGCGTGAGTGATGAAGGTTTTCGGATCGTAAAGCTCTGTTGTTAGGGAAGAACAAGTGCAAGAGTAACTGCTTGCACCATGACGGTACCTAACCAGAAAGCCACGGCTAACTACGTGCCAGCAGCCGCGGTAATACGTAGGTGGCAAGCGTTGTCCGGAATTATTGGGCGTAAAGGGCTCGCAGGCGGTTTCTTAAGTCTGATGTGAAAGCCCCCGGCTCAACCGGGGAGGGTCATTGGAAACTGGGAAACTTGAGTGCAGAAGAGGAGAGTGGAATTCCACGTGTAGCGGTGAAATGCGTAGAGATGTGGAGGAACACCAGTGGCGAAGGCGACTCTCTGGTCTGTAACTGACGCTGAGGAGCGAAAGCGTGGGGAGCGAACAGGATTAGATACCCTGGTAGTCCACGCCGTAAACGATGAGTGCTAAGTGTTAGGGGGTTTCCGCCCCTTAGTGCTGCAGCTAACGCATTAAGCACTCCGCCTGGGGAGTACGGTCGCAAGACTGAAACTCAAAGGAATTGACGGGGGCCCGCACAAGCGGTGGAGCATGTGGTTTAATTCGAAGCAACGCGAAGAACCTTACCAGGTCTTGACATCCTCTGACAACCCTAGAGATAGGGCTTTCCCTTCGGGGACAGAGTGACAGGTGGTGCATGGTTGTCGTCAGCTCGTGTCGTGAGATGTTGGGTTAAGTCCCGCAACGAGCGCAACCCTTGATCTTAGTTGCCAGCATTCAGTTGGGCACTCTAAGGTGACTGCCGGTGACAAACCGGAGGAAGGTGGGGATGACGTCAAATCATCATGCCCCTTATGACCTGGGCTACACACGTGCTACAATGGACAGAACAAAGGGCTGCGAGACCGCAAGGTTTAGCCAATCCCACAAATCTGTTCTCAGTTCGGATCGCAGTCTGCAACTCGACTGCGTGAAGCTGGAATCGCTAGTAATCGCGGATCAGCATGCCGCGGTGAATACGTTCCCGGGCCTTGTACACACCGCCCGTCACACCACGAGAGTTTGCAACACCCGAAGTCGGTGAGGTAACCTTTATGGAGCCAGCCGCCGAAGGTGGGGCAGATGATTGGGGTGAAGTCGTAACAAGGTAGCCGTATCGGAAGGTGCGGCTGGATCACCTCCTTTCTAAGGATATATGGAGCAGTGTGCGTTTTGGTCTTGTTTAGTTTTGAAGGATCATTCCTTCAAAACATGTCTCTAGCGAGACAGGATTGTTCTTTGAAAACTAGATAACAATAAGTAATACATTCACATTGAATGCAATGCAAAGTTCATCACACATAGTGATTCTTTCTAAAGTAAGAAATGGTTAAGTTAGAAAGGGCGCACGGTGGATGCCTTGGCACTAGGAGCCGATGAAGGACGGGACGAACACCGATATGCTTCGGGGAGCTGTAAGCAAGCTTTGATCCGGAGATTTCCGAATGGGGAAACCCACTGCTCGTAATGGAGTAGTATCCATACTTGAATACATAGAGTATGAGAAGGCATACCCGGGGAACTGAAACATCTAAGTACCCGGAGGAAGAGAAAGCAAATGCGATTCCCTGAGTAGCGGCGAGCGAAACGGGAACAGCCCAAACCAAGAGGCTTGCCTCTTGGGGTTGTAGGACACTCTATACGGAGTTACAAAGGAATGATATAAGCGAAGAGGTCTGGAAAGGCCCGCCAGAGAAGGTAACAGCCCTGTAACTGAAATGTCATTCTCTCCAGAGTGGATCCTGAGTACGGCGGAACACGTGAAATTCCGTCGGAATCCGGGAGGACCATCTCCCAAGGCTAAATACTCCCTAGTGACCGATAGTGAACCAGTACCGTGAGGGAAAGGTGAAAAGCACCCCGGAAGGGGAGTGAAATAGATCCTGAAACCGTGTGCCTACAAGTAGTCAGAGCCCGTTAACGGGTGATGGCGTGCCTTTTGTAGAATGAACCGGCGAGTTACGATCCCGTGCAAGGTTAAGCAGAAGATGCGGAGCCGCAGCGAAAGCGAGTCTGAATAGGGCGCATGAGTACGTGGTCGTAGACCCGAAACCAGGTGATCTACCCATGTCCAGGGTGAAGTTCAGGTAACACTGATGGAGGCCCGAACCCACGCACGTTGAAAAGTGCGGGGATGAGGTGTGGGTAGGGTGAAATGCCAATCGAACCTGGAGATAGCTGGTTCTCTCCGAAATAGCTTTAGGGCTAGCCTCAAGGTAAGAGTCTCGGAGGTAGAGCACTGATTGGACTAGGGGCCCCTACCGGGTTACCGAATTCAGTCAAACTCCGAATGCCGATGACTTATGCTTGGGAGTCAGACTGCGAGTGATAAGATCCGTAGTCGAAAGGGAAACAGCCCAGACCGCCAGCTAAGGTCCCAAAGTATACGTTAAGTGGAAAAGGATGTGGAGTTGCTTAGACAACCAGGATGTTGGCTTAGAAGCAGCCACCATTTAAAGAGTGCGTAATAGCTCACTGGTCGAGTGACTCTGCGCCGAAAATGTACCGGGGCTAAACGTATCACCGAAGCTGCGGACTGTTCTTACGAACAGTGGTAGGAGAGCGTTCTAAGGGCTGTGAAGCCAGACCGGAAGGACTGGTGGAGCGCTTAGAAGTGAGAATGCCGGTATGAGTAGCGAAAGACGGGTGAGAATCCCGTCCACCGAATGCCTAAGGTTTCCTGAGGAAGGCTCGTCCGCTCAGGGTTAGTCGGGACCTAAGCCGAGGCCGAAAGGCGTAGGCGATGGACAACAGGTTGATATTCCTGTACCACCTCCTCACCATTTGAGCAATGGGGGGACGCAGGAGGATAGGGTAAGCGCGGTAATGGATATCCGCGTCCAAGCAGTTAGGCTGGGAAATAGGCAAATCCGTTTCCCGTGAAGGCTGAGCTGTGATGGCGAGCGAAATATAGCGAAGTTCCTGATTCCACACTGCCAAGAAAAGCCTCTAGCGAGGTGAGAGGTGCCCGTACCGCAAACCGACACAGGTAGGCGAGGAGAGAATCCTAAGGTGATCGAGAGAACTCTCGTTAAGGAACTCGGCAAAATGACCCGTAACTTCGGGAGAAGGGGTGCTTCTTAGGGTGTTAAAGCCCCGAGAAGCCGCAGTGAATAGGCCCAGGCGACTGTTTAGCAAAAACACAGGTCTCTGCGAAGCCGTAAGGCGAAGTATAGGGGCTGACGCCTGCCCGGTGCTGGAAGGTTAAGAGGAGCGCTTAGCGTAAGCGAAGGTGCGAATTGAAGCCCCAGTAAACGGCGGCCGTAACTATAACGGTCCTAAGGTAGCGAAATTCCTTGTCGGGTAAGTTCCGACCCGCACGAAAGGCGCAACGATCTGGGCACTGTCTCAACGAGAGACTCGGTGAAATTATAGTACCTGTGAAGATGCAGGTTACCCGCGACAGGACGGAAAGACCCCGTGGAGCTTTACTGCAGCCTGATATTGAATGTTGGTACAGCTTGTACAGGATAGGTAGGAGCCTTGGAAACCGGAGCGCTAGCTTCGGTGGAGGCATCGGTGGGATACTACCCTGGCTGTATTGACCTTCTAACCCGCTGCCCTTATCGGGCAGGGAGACAGTGTCAGGTGGGCAGTTTGACTGGGGCGGTCGCCTCCTAAAATGTAACGGAGGCGCCCAAAGGTTCCCTCAGAATGGTTGGAAATCATTCGCAGAGTGTAAAGGCACAAGGGAGCTTGACTGCGAGACCTACAAGTCGAGCAGGGACGAAAGTCGGGCTTAGTGATCCGGTGGTTCCGCATGGAAGGGCCATCGCTCAACGGATAAAAGCTACCCCGGGGATAACAGGCTTATCTCCCCCAAGAGTCCACATCGACGGGGAGGTTTGGCACCTCGATGTCGGCTCATCGCATCCTGGGGCTGTAGTCGGTCCCAAGGGTTGGGCTGTTCGCCCATTAAAGCGGTACGCGAGCTGGGTTCAGAACGTCGTGAGACAGTTCGGTCCCTATCCGTCGCGGGCGCAGGAAATTTGAGAGGAGCTGTCCTTAGTACGAGAGGACCGGGATGGACGCACCGCTGGTGTACCAGTTGTTCTGCCAAGGGCATCGCTGGGTAGCTATGTGCGGACGGGATAAGTGCTGAAAGCATCTAAGCATGAAGCCCCCCTCAAGATGAGATTTCCCATTCCGCAAGGAAGTAAGATCCCTGAAAGATGATCAGGTTGATAGGTCTGAGGTGGAAGCGTGGTGACACGTGGAGCTGACAGATACTAATAGATCGAGGACTTAACCTATATTTAATGTGAAGCATGAACATTGTTATCTAGTTTTGAGAGAACATTCTCTCCATCAGGTTTGGTGGCGATAGCGAAGAGGTCACACCCGTTCCCATACCGAACACGGAAGTTAAGCTCTTCAGCGCCGATGGTAGTTGGGGGTTTCCCCCTGTGAGAGTAGGACGCCGCCAAGCTTTTCTAAGGATCAGTTCCATTTGGAACTGGTCTTTTTTGTGTTTCGTGAAATTTGCTTCTGTATCTATTGAAAAGTGACAGGTTTCTCATTGCATTCTTGATAAATATTATTTCTTCCTCTACACTTTGATTTCAAAGCGGATAACATTGTTTTTAGCATCTAAGCCCGCAGTTCAACTTGTTAATGGTCAATCTCAAAAATATAAAATGTCTAAAAAGGATTCTCCCGTTCGGCAGCCAGACAAAGAAAACTGCAGTATAGTGCCAATAGAACATTAAGTTCCTCAAAGAGAACACAGGTCATCTATTATTGCTAATGAGAGGAGGCACAGGATGAGTTCGTACTAGCTTGTATCTCTTGTTAAAACTTTAATAATGGTGCTAAGTCCATCCAGCATTTGATGGAACAGAAAAAATGAGATAAGACGGTTTTTTGAAACGTAGTGATGGCGATCATCATTGATACGAAAATATTTTCTCGGAAAAATAAAATAATAAAAGAAATTGATCGCTGAGTCTGCTATATGCGAGGATATTCTGAATAGAAACAAACATATGACAGCTTTTGAAATGATGTTTTGACAACGGCAGAGCCTCATCAGAGCAAAAAACATAAAAAAATGAAAAAAAGACTTTTAAAATGATAAGACAAGTGGTAAACTTCTTTAGGTGCCTTAACGAAGAGATGAAAGAAACAACTTTAAAATAAATCCAAAAATTATTTTAAAAAAGTCTTTACAAACAATATCTTATCGTTATATAATACTATTTGTCAGATCGAGAGACATTCGAAACGACACAATATGGAGGATTAGCTCAGCTGGGAGAGCATCTGCCTTACAAGCAGAGGGTCGGCGGTTCGAGCCCGTCATCCTCCACCATATTTATTCTTACATAATGTTAGGATAGATAAAGCCGGTGTAGCTCAACTGGTAGAGCAACTGACTTGTAATCAGTAGGTTGGGGGTTCAAGTCCTCTTGCCGGCACCACTTTCATATGGTAAGATAGACAAGTCGCTTTAAAAGCGAGCCATTAGCTCAGTTGGTAGAGCATCTGACTTTTAATCAGAGGGTCGAAGGTTCGAGTCCTTCATGGCTCACCATGTTCATGCGGGTGTGGCGGAATTGGCAGACGCGCTAGACTTAGGATCTAGTGTCTTTATGACGTGGGGGTTCAAGTCCCTTCACCCGCATAGCCAAACAACATAAAGAAATCCTGTAATGCGGAAGTAGTTCAGTGGTAGAACACCACCTTGCCAAGGTGGGGGTCGCGGGTTCGAATCCCGTCTTCCGCTTATACCATCCACGCCGGGGTGGTGGAATTGGCAGACACACAGGACTTAAAATCCTGCGGTAGGTGACTACCGTGCCGGTTCAAGTCCGGCCCTCGGCATTATGAAATAAGCGCCCGTAGCTCAATTGGATAGAGCGTTTGACTACGGATCAAAAGGTTAGGGGTTCGACTCCTCTCGGGCGCGCCATTAAGATCGGGAAGTAGCTCAGCTTGGTAGAGCACTTGGTTTGGGACCAAGGGGTCGCAGGTTCGAATCCTGTCTTCCCGACCATCTTTTTATGGGGCCTTAGCTCAGCTGGGAGAGCGCCTGCCTTGCACGCAGGAGGTCAGCGGTTCGATCCCGCTAGGCTCCACCAATATGATCTTTGAAAACTAAACAAGACAAAACGTACCTGTTAATTCGAGTTTTAATAAAAAAATCCTATGAAACATCATAGGTAGTCAGTCAAACTGACGAGGCAGGAAATGATCACATGCTAAGTTCGCTACATCGTGTAGCAACGCATGTGTGATATGCATCCTGCATACCTCGGAGAGTTTGATCCTGGCTCAGGACGAACGCTGGCGGCGTGCCTAATACATGCAAGTCGAGCGGACAGAAGGGAGCTTGCTCCCGGATGTTAGCGGCGGACGGGTGAGTAACACGTGGGTAACCTGCCTGTAAGACTGGGATAACTCCGGGAAACCGGAGCTAATACCGGATAGTTCCTTGAACCGCATGGTTCAAGGATGAAAGACGGTTTCGGCTGTCACTTACAGATGGACCCGCGGCGCATTAGCTAGTTGGTGAGGTAACGGCTCACCAAGGCGACGATGCGTAGCCGACCTGAGAGGGTGATCGGCCACACTGGGACTGAGACACGGCCCAGACTCCTACGGGAGGCAGCAGTAGGGAATCTTCCGCAATGGACGAAAGTCTGACGGAGCAACGCCGCGTGAGTGATGAAGGTTTTCGGATCGTAAAGCTCTGTTGTTAGGGAAGAACAAGTGCAAGAGTAACTGCTTGCACCATGACGGTACCTAACCAGAAAGCCACGGCTAACTACGTGCCAGCAGCCGCGGTAATACGTAGGTGGCAAGCGTTGTCCGGAATTATTGGGCGTAAAGGGCTCGCAGGCGGTTTCTTAAGTCTGATGTGAAAGCCCCCGGCTCAACCGGGGAGGGTCATTGGAAACTGGGAAACTTGAGTGCAGAAGAGGAGAGTGGAATTCCACGTGTAGCGGTGAAATGCGTAGAGATGTGGAGGAACACCAGTGGCGAAGGCGACTCTCTGGTCTGTAACTGACGCTGAGGAGCGAAAGCGTGGGGAGCGAACAGGATTAGATACCCTGGTAGTCCACGCCGTAAACGATGAGTGCTAAGTGTTAGGGGGTTTCCGCCCCTTAGTGCTGCAGCTAACGCATTAAGCACTCCGCCTGGGGAGTACGGTCGCAAGACTGAAACTCAAAGGAATTGACGGGGGCCCGCACAAGCGGTGGAGCATGTGGTTTAATTCGAAGCAACGCGAAGAACCTTACCAGGTCTTGACATCCTCTGACAACCCTAGAGATAGGGCTTTCCCTTCGGGGACAGAGTGACAGGTGGTGCATGGTTGTCGTCAGCTCGTGTCGTGAGATGTTGGGTTAAGTCCCGCAACGAGCGCAACCCTTGATCTTAGTTGCCAGCATTCAGTTGGGCACTCTAAGGTGACTGCCGGTGACAAACCGGAGGAAGGTGGGGATGACGTCAAATCATCATGCCCCTTATGACCTGGGCTACACACGTGCTACAATGGACAGAACAAAGGGCTGCGAGACCGCAAGGTTTAGCCAATCCCACAAATCTGTTCTCAGTTCGGATCGCAGTCTGCAACTCGACTGCGTGAAGCTGGAATCGCTAGTAATCGCGGATCAGCATGCCGCGGTGAATACGTTCCCGGGCCTTGTACACACCGCCCGTCACACCACGAGAGTTTGCAACACCCGAAGTCGGTGAGGTAACCTTTATGGAGCCAGCCGCCGAAGGTGGGGCAGATGATTGGGGTGAAGTCGTAACAAGGTAGCCGTATCGGAAGGTGCGGCTGGATCACCTCCTTTCTAAGGATATATGGAGCAGTGTGCGTTTTGGTCTTGTTTAGTTTTGAAGGATCATTCCTTCAAAACATGTCTCTAGCGAGACAGGATTGTTCTTTGAAAACTAGATAACAATAAGTAATACATTCACATTGAATGCAATGCAAAGTTCATCACACATAGTGATTCTTTCTAAAGTAAGAAATGGTTAAGTTAGAAAGGGCGCACGGTGGATGCCTTGGCACTAGGAGCCGATGAAGGACGGGACGAACACCGATATGCTTCGGGGAGCTGTAAGCAAGCTTTGATCCGGAGATTTCCGAATGGGGAAACCCACTGCTCGTAATGGAGTAGTATCCATACTTGAATACATAGAGTATGAGAAGGCATACCCGGGGAACTGAAACATCTAAGTACCCGGAGGAAGAGAAAGCAAATGCGATTCCCTGAGTAGCGGCGAGCGAAACGGGAACAGCCCAAACCAAGAGGCTTGCCTCTTGGGGTTGTAGGACACTCTATACGGAGTTACAAAGGAATGATATAAGCGAAGAGGTCTGGAAAGGCCCGCCAGAGAAGGTAACAGCCCTGTAACTGAAATGTCATTCTCTCCAGAGTGGATCCTGAGTACGGCGGAACACGTGAAATTCCGTCGGAATCCGGGAGGACCATCTCCCAAGGCTAAATACTCCCTAGTGACCGATAGTGAACCAGTACCGTGAGGGAAAGGTGAAAAGCACCCCGGAAGGGGAGTGAAATAGATCCTGAAACCGTGTGCCTACAAGTAGTCAGAGCCCGTTAACGGGTGATGGCGTGCCTTTTGTAGAATGAACCGGCGAGTTACGATCCCGTGCAAGGTTAAGCAGAAGATGCGGAGCCGCAGCGAAAGCGAGTCTGAATAGGGCGCATGAGTACGTGGTCGTAGACCCGAAACCAGGTGATCTACCCATGTCCAGGGTGAAGTTCAGGTAACACTGAATGGAGGCCCGAACCCACGCACGTTGAAAAGTGCGGGGATGAGGTGTGGGTAGGGGTGAAATGCCAATCGAACCTGGAGATAGCTGGTTCTCTCCGAAATAGCTTTAGGGCTAGCCTCAAGGTAAGAGTCTCGGAGGTAGAGCACTGATTGGACTAGGGGCCCCTACCGGGTTACCGAATTCAGTCAAACTCCGAATGCCGATGACTTATCCTTGGGAGTCAGACTGCGAGTGATAAGATCCGTAGTCGAAAGGGAAACAGCCCAGACCGCCAGCTAAGGTCCCAAAGTATACGTTAAGTGGAAAAGGATGTGGAGTTGCTTAGACAACCAGGATGTTGGCTTAGAAGCAGCCACCATTTAAAGAGTGCGTAATAGCTCACTGGTCGAGTGACTCTGCGCCGAAAATGTACCGGGGCTAAACGTATCACCGAAGCTGCGGACTGTTCTTACGAACAGTGGTAGGAGAGCGTTCTAAGGGCTGTGAAGCCAGACCGGAAGGACTGGTGGAGCGCTTAGAAGTGAGAATGCCGGTATGAGTAGCGAAAGACGGGTGAGAATCCCGTCCACCGAATGCCTAAGGTTTCCTGAGGAAGGCTCGTCCGCTCAGGGTTAGTCGGGACCTAAGCCGAGGCCGAAAGGCGTAGGCGATGGACAACAGGTTGATATTCCTGTACCACCTCCTCACCATTTGAGCAATGGGGGGACGCAGGAGGATAGGGTAAGCGCGGTAATGGATATCCGCGTCCAAGCAGTTAGGCTGGGAAATAGGCAAATCCGTTTCCCGTGAAGGCTGAGCTGTGATGGCGAGCGAAATTTAGTAGCGAAGTTCCTGATTCCACACTGCCAAGAAAAGCCTCTAGCGAGGTGAGAGGTGCCCGTACCGCAAACCGACACAGGTAGGCGAGGAGAGAATCCTAAGGTGATCGAGAGAACTCTCGTTAAGGAACTCGGCAAAATGACCCCGTAACTTCGGGAGAAGGGGTGCTTCTTAGGGTGTTAAAGCCCCGAGAAGCCGCAGTGAATAGGCCCAGGCGACTGTTTAGCAAAAACACAGGTCTCTGCGAAGCCGTAAGGCGAAGTATAGGGGCTGACGCCTGCCCGGTGCTGGAAGGTTAAGAGGAGCGCTTAGCGTAAGCGAAGGTGCGAATTGAAGCCCCAGTAAACGGCGGCCGTAACTATAACGGTCCTAAGGTAGCGAAATTCCTTGTCGGGTAAGTTCCGACCCGCACGAAAGGCGCAACGATCTGGGCACTGTCTCAACGAGAGACTCGGTGAAATTATAGTACCTGTGAAGATGCAGGTTACCCGCGACAGGACGGAAAGACCCCGTGGAGCTTTACTGCAGCCTGATATTGAATGTTGGTACAGCTTGTACAGGATAGGTAGGAGCCTTGGAAACCGGAGCGCTAGCTTCGGTGGAGGCATCGGTGGGATACTACCCTGGCTGTATTGACCTTCTAACCCGCTGCCCTTATCGGGCAGGGAGACAGTGTCAGGTGGGCAGTTTGACTGGGGCGGTCGCCTCCTAAAATGTAACGGAGGCGCCCAAAGGTTCCCTCAGAATGGTTGGAAATCATTCGCAGAGTGTAAAGGCACAAGGGAGCTTGACTGCGAGACCTACAAGTCGAGCAGGGACGAAAGTCGGGCTTAGTGATCCGGTGGTTCCGCATGGAAGGGCCATCGCTCAACGGATAAAAGCTACCCCGGGGATAACAGGCTTATCTCCCCCAAGAGTCCACATCGACGGGGAGGTTTGGCACCTCGATGTCGGCTCATCGCATCCTGGGGCTGTAGTCGGTCCCAAGGGTTGGGCTGTTCGCCCATTAAAGCGGTACGCGAGCTGGGTTCAGAACGTCGTGAGACAGTTCGGTCCCTATCCGTCGCGGGCGCAGGAAATTTGAGAGGAGCTGTCCTTAGTACGAGAGGACCGGGATGGACGCACCGCTGGTGTACCAGTTGTTCTGCCAAGGGCATCGCTGGGTAGCTATGTGCGGACGGGATAAGTGCTGAAAGCATCTAAGCATGAAGCCCCCCTCAAGATGAGATTTCCCATTCCGCAAGGAAGTAAGATCCCTGAAAGATGATCAGGTTGATAGGTCTGAGGTGGAAGCGTGGTGACACGTGGAGCTGACAGATACTAATAGATCGAGGACTTAACCTATATTTAATGTGAAGCATGAACATTGTTATCTAGTTTTGAGAGAACATTCTCTCCATCAGGTTTGGTGGCGATAGCGAAGAGGTCACACCCGTTCCCATACCGAACACGGAAGTTAAGCTCTTCAGCGCCGATGGTAGTTGGGGGTTTCCCCCTGTGAGAGTAGGACGCCGCCAAGCTTTTCTAAGGATCAGTTCCGTCTGGAACTGGTCTTTTTTGTGTTTTTGGAAGGTTTGGCACCAGATAAATGTGGAAATAATATTGTTAGTTGAGCGATTATCTTGAAAAATCGACCGAAAAAATTTATAGTAAGATTAAAGTCAAATATAGTCAAAGTCAATGGAGGAGGAGGCGGAGTGGCACAAAATATTTCTGATATCATCGAACAGTATTTGAAGGAAGTCTTGGATCAGAATGGTCGAGAAATATTAGAAATTAAACGCAATGAGATTGCAGATAAGTTTCAATGCGTACCTTCACAAATTAACTATGTTATCAATACACGCTTTACGAGCGAAAGAGGTTATATCGTCGAAAGTAAGCGTGGCGGCGGTGGCTATATCCGAATCATTAAAGTCAAAATGAATGATGAAATCGATTTATTGAACAACATCATTTCCCAAATACGTCATCGTTTATCACAAGCTGCATCTGATCATATCATCATGCGTCTTGTTGAAAACAACATTTTATCCGAAAGAGAAGCAAAGATGATGATTAGTGTCATGGACCGTTCTGTTCTACACATTGATTTACCTGAACGAGATGAACTGCGGGCTAGGATGATGAAAGCGATGTTAAATGCTTTAAAATTAAAGTAAAGCGGGTGAAAAGATTGATTTGTCAAGAATGCAATGAGAGACCAGCCACTTTTCACTTTACGAAAGTTATAAATGGAGAAAAACAAGAAATGCACATATGTGAACAATGTGCAAAAGAAAACAGTGATTCATATGCTATGAGTGGAAACCAAGGTTTCTCGATTCACAACTTATTATCGGGCTTATTGAATATTGATCCTAGCTTTACCACAAGTGCTAATAAAGGATCATCTATTTTTCAAGAAGCGAGAGAAGTGGATCAATGTCCTAAGTGTGGCTTAACCTTTCAGCAGTTCAGAAAAACAGGCCGTTTTGGCTGTTCAGAATGTTATGGAACATTTGATCAGTATTTAAATCCTGTTCTGCGAAAAGTCCATAGTGGAAATACAGTCCATAATGGAAAAATCCCTAAACGGATTGCCGGCAGTCTGCATGTTCGCCGGAAACTTGAGTTAATGCAGCAAGAGCTGAAGCAGCTGATTGAACAGGAAGAGTTCGAAAAAGCAGCGGAAGTTCGAGATCAAATTCGTGCATTAGAGCATGAGCAATCTCAGCAGAGGGAGGGAGAATAACGACATGTCGCTCCAACATTTTATTCAAGACGCATTAAGTCAGTGGATGAAACAAAAAGGACCAGAAAGTGACATTGTTCTAAGCAGTCGTATTCGGCTGGCACGCAATCTAGAGCATGTTCGTTTCCCAACTCAGTTTTCTCAGGAGGAGGCTGAAGCTGTTCTCCAGCAATTCGAGCAAAAGTTTGCGAGCCAGAAAGTAAAGGACATTGGACATTTTGTTCTGATTCGAATGAATGAAACGCAGCCTTTGGCCAAGAGGGTACTTGTTGAAAAGCATTTGATTAGCCCCCATTTAGCTGAATCAAGATTTGGCGGCTGTTTGCTTTCAGAAAATGAAGAAATCAGTGTGATGCTGAATGAAGAAGACCATATTCGTATTCAATGCTTGTTCCCAGGATTCCAGCTGGCTAATGCACTAAAAGTGGCTAATCAGATAGACGACTGGATTGAAGAGCAAGTCGATTATGCGTTTTCTGAAAAGCGAGGATACTTAACGAGCTGTCCGACCAATGTAGGTACAGGTATTAGGGCTTCAGTCATGATGCACCTGCCGGCATTGGCTCTGACAAGACAAATGAATCGTATTATTCCTGCAATTAATCAATTAGGTCTTGTGGTCAGAGGAATTTATGGTGAGGGTAGCGAAGCAATAGGGAACATCTTTCAAATTTCAAATCAGATGACACTTGGTCAATCAGAAGAAGATATTGTCGATGATTTGAATAGTGTGACGGCACAGCTTATTGAGCAAGAGCGATCTGCACGAAAAGCATTATATCAAACGTCTAAAATTGAACTTGAGGACAGAGTGTACCGTTCCTTGGGGATTTTGGCCAATTGCCGCATGATTGAATCCAAGGAAACGGCGAAGTGTTTGTCAGATGTGCGGCTTGGAATAGATTTAGGTATCATTAAGGGGCTTTCAAGTAATATACTGAATGAACTCATGATTTTGACACAGCCTGGCTTCCTGCAGCAATATTCAGGGGGAGCCTTGGAACCAAATGAAAGAGATATAAAACGAGCAGCCATTATTAGAGAAAGGCTGCGTCTAGAAATGCATAGGAATGGACAGGAGGATGAAACGATATGATGTTTGGAAGATTCACTGAAAGAGCTCAAAAGGTATTAGCACTTGCACAAGAAGAAGCCATTCGCCTTGGCCATAAGAATATTGGAACAGAGCACATTTTACTTGGTCTTGTACGTGAAGGTGAGGGCATCGCCGCAAAAGCATTAGAAGCACTGGGCCTTGTTTCAGATAAAATCCAAAAAGAAGTCGAGAGCTTGATTGGAAGAGGGCAAGAGGTGTCTCAAGCGATTCCTCATTATACGCCTAGAGCGAAGAAGGTCACTGAGCTTTCTATGGATGAAGCAAGAAAGCTTGGTCATTCCTATGTAGGGACAGAACATATTCTTTTAGGTCTTATTCGCGAGGGAGAGGGTGTAGCTGCCCGTGTCTTAAATAACCTCGGAGTGAGCTTAAATAAAGCACGCCAGCAAGTATTGCAGCTTCTTGGCAGCAATGAAACGGGTGCATCTGCGGCAGGATCTAATAGCAATGCAAATACACCAACTTTAGATAGTCTTGCAAGAGACTTAACGGCTATTGCGAAAGAGGACAGCTTGGACCCTGTCATTGGACGAAGCAAAGAAATTCAACGTGTTATTGAGGTCTTAAGTAGAAGAACAAAGAATAACCCTGTGCTGATTGGGGAGCCTGGTGTTGGTAAAACAGCCATTGCAGAAGGTCTGGCGCAGCAAATTATTCACAACGAAGTGCCTGAAATCCTTCGTGATAAACGAGTGATGACACTTGATATGGGAACCGTAGTTGCGGGAACGAAATATCGCGGGGAATTCGAGGATCGTTTGAAAAAAGTCATGGACGAAATTCGTCAGGCTGGAAATATCATTCTCTTCATTGATGAGCTTCATACACTGATCGGTGCAGGTGGAGCAGAGGGTGCGATTGACGCGTCTAATATTCTGAAACCATCCTTGGCACGTGGTGAGCTTCAATGTATCGGGGCTACAACGTTAGATGAGTACCGTAAATACATTGAGAAGGATGCTGCGCTTGAACGCCGATTCCAGCCAATTCAAGTCGATCAACCGTCTGTTGAAGAAAGTATTCAAATCTTAAGAGGGCTTAGAGACCGTTATGAAGCACATCACCGTGTGTCGATTACAGATGAAGCCATTGAAGCGGCGGTAAAGCTTTCTGACCGTTATATCTCTGATCGTTTCCTTCCAGATAAGGCGATTGATTTAATTGATGAGGCAGGTTCGAAAGTCCGTTTGCGTTCTTTCACAACACCGCCGAACCTAAAGGAACTTGAGCAAAAGCTGGATGAAGTTCGTAAGGAAAAGGATGCGGCTGTTCAAAGTCAGGAATTTGAAAAAGCAGCTTCTCTTCGTGATACAGAGCAGCGCTTGCGTGAAAAAGTAGAAGTGACAAAGAAATCGTGGAAAGAAAAGCAGGGACAAGAGAATTCAGAGGTATCTGTAGATGATATTGCGATGGTTGTCTCTAGCTGGACGGGAGTGCCTGTTTCAAAAATTGCCCAAACGGAAACAGATAAGCTTCTAAATATGGAACAATTGCTCCACTCCCGCGTCATTGGACAGGATGAAGCGGTTGTCGCTGTAGCAAAAGCAGTGAGACGTGCCCGTGCTGGTCTAAAAGATCCGAAGCGTCCGATTGGCTCCTTTATTTTCTTAGGTCCAACAGGTGTTGGTAAGACTGAGCTTGCAAGAGCACTCGCCGAGTCTATTTTCGGTGATGAAGAAGCGATGATCCGTATTGATATGTCTGAATACATGGAAAAACACTCTACTTCAAGACTTGTTGGATCACCTCCAGGCTATGTTGGCTATGATGAGGGCGGCCAGCTGACTGAAAAAGTGAGAAGAAAGCCGTATTCTGTCGTGCTGTTAGATGAGATTGAAAAGGCGCATCCTGATGTGTTTAATATCTTACTGCAAGTGTTAGAAGATGGCCGTCTCACTGATTCTAAAGGACGTACTGTTGACTTTAGAAATACAATTTTGATCATGACTTCAAACGTTGGAGCTAGTGAATTGAAGCGCAATAAATATGTTGGCTTTAACGTGCAGGATGAAGGTCAAAATTACAAAGATATGAAAGGCAAAGTGATGGGCGAGTTGAAACGTGCGTTTAGACCAGAGTTCATCAACCGTATTGATGAAATCATTGTCTTCCACTCACTTGAAAAGAAACATCTAAAAGAGATTGTGTCTCTCATGTCTGATCAATTAACAAAACGATTAAAAGAGCAAGACCTTTCAATCGAATTGACGGAAGCAGCAAAAGCGAAGATTGCTGAGGAAGGCGTAGACCTTGAGTATGGTGCTCGTCCGTTAAGAAGAGCGATTCAAAAGCACGTTGAGGATCGACTTTCTGAGGAATTGCTGAAGGGCAATATTGAAAAGGGTCAACATATTGTATTAGATGTAGAAGATGGGGAAATTGTCGTAAAAGCTACGGCTGCTACGAACTAATATAGTAAGAAAAAAGCGTGAGGCATACCAGTAAATTGTATGCCTCCCTTTACTTATTTTCTGACCAGTATAAGGAGTTGTATTCTTCAATCTATGGCTAAGACAAAATCAAAATTTATATGCCAATCGTGCGGTTATGAGTCAGCCAAATGGATGGGGAAATGTCCAGGCTGCGGCACGTGGAACAGTATGACAGAAGAGGTCGTTCGTAAAGAGCCGGCAAACCGTCGAAGTGCTTTTAATCATTCTGTTCAAACCATTCAAAAACCTTCACCTATATCTGCCATTGAAACATCCGAAGAACCCCGAATTAAAACGAATTTAGAAGAATTTAACCGAGTATTAGGAAGTGGAATTGTCAAAGGCTCTCTCGTTCTTATTGGCGGTGATCCTGGGATTGGAAAGTCCACACTATTATTACAAGTTTCAGCACAGCTCTCAGACAAGAATCAGAATGTGTTATACATATCTGGTGAGGAATCGATTAAACAAACGAAGCTTAGAGCGGACCGCCTTGGCATTGAAAGTGCCTCTTTACATGTTTTGGCTGAAACCGATATGGAGTATATAACGTCTGCTATACAAGAGATGAAACCCGCTTTTGTGGTGGTGGATTCAATTCAAACCGTTTATCAAAGCGATATTACGTCAGCACCTGGATCTGTTTCTCAGGTGAGGGAATGCACAGCACAGCTGATGAAAATTGCTAAGACGAATGGTATTCCGATTTTTATCGTTGGTCACGTGACCAAAGAAGGCTCGATTGCAGGCCCGCGCCTGTTAGAGCATATGGTGGATACGGTTCTTTATTTTGAAGGGGAGCGGCACCATACGTTTCGCATTTTACGAGCGGTAAAAAACCGTTTTGGTTCAACGAATGAATTAGGGATTTTTGAAATGAGAGAGGAAGGGCTCTCAGAAGTTTTAAACCCATCAGAAATCTTCTTAGAAGAGCGGTCAGCAGGTGTATCTGGATCGTGTGTTGTTGCCTCAATGGAAGGAACAAGACCCGTTCTTGTGGAAATACAAGCATTAATTTCGCCGACAAGCTTTGGAAACCCGCGGAGAATGGCCACAGGCCTTGATCATAATCGTGTGTCATTGCTCATGGCTGTGTTAGAAAAACGTGTAGGGCTGCTTCTGCAAAATCAAGATGCATATTTAAAGGTCGCAGGTGGTGTAAAGCTTGACGAACCAGCGATTGATTTGGCCATTGCCGTCAGTATTGCATCAAGCTTTAAAGACGCAGCGCCGCACCAAGCGGATTGCTTTATAGGAGAAGTTGGTCTGACGGGAGAAGTCAGAAGAGTTTCAAGAATTGAACAGCGTGTGCAGGAAGCTGCTAAACTAGGATTTAAGCGAATGTTTATTCCTCAGGCGAATATAGATGGATGGAAAAAGCCGAGAGGGATTGAGTTAGTCGGTGTAGAAAATGTAGCGGAGGCACTTCGTATTTCACTAGGGGGAGCATAGAAATGGAAAAAGAGAAAAAAGGAGCGAAAGAAGTCGATCTCTTAGATATCGTACAGTTTGTGGCACCAGGGACACCTTTGCGAGCAGGGATTGAAAACGTCCTGAGAGCCAATACTGGCGGACTGATTGTTGTTGGTTATAACGACAAAGTAAAAAGTGTGGTAGATGGCGGATTTCATATTAATTCCGCATTCTCCCCAGCACATTTATATGAATTGGCGAAGATGGATGGGGCCATTATTTTAAGCGATTCTGGTCAAAAAATCTTGTATGCGAATACACAGCTAATGCCAGATGCAACCATTCATTCATCAGAAACCGGCATGAGGCACCGAACAGCTGAGCGTGTAGCCAAGCAGACAGGCTGCTTAATCATTGCCATTTCTGAACGGAGAAACGTCATTACCTTATACCAAGGGAATCGTCGTTATACGCTGAAAGATATTGGTTTTATTTTAACAAAGGCCAATCAAGCCATACAAACGCTTGAAAAATATAAAACCATTTTAGATCACGCCATTTCTGCGTTAAGTGCCCTTGAATTTGAAGAGCTTGTGACCTTTGGTGATGTATTATCTGTATTGCATCGCTATGAAATGGTGCTTAGAATCAAAAATGAAATCAATATGTATATCAAAGAGCTCGGAACAGAAGGACACTTGATTCGTCTGCAGGTCAATGAGCTGATTACAGATATGGAGCAGGAAGCGGCCTTATTTATTAAAGATTACGTGAAAGAAAAAATCAAAGATCCATATGTTTTGCTTAAACAGCTCCAAGATATGTCTAGCTTTGAACTTTTAGATGATGCCATTTTGTACAAGTTACTCGGCTATCCAGCATCTACAAATATTGACGATTATGTGTACACAAGAGGGTACAGATTACTTCACAAAATCCCTAGACTGCCTATGCCAATCGTTGAAAACGTGGTTGAAGCGTTTGGTGTGTTAGATCGAATTATGGAAGCAGATGTGCAAGAATTGGATGAAGTAGAAGGAATTGGAGAAGTAAGAGCGAAAAAGATAAAAAAAGGATTAAAAAGACTGCAAGAAAAACATTATATCGACCGACAGCTATAAAACGAGAAATTTTTCTCAATCACGGTTAAAAATGGATGAATATGGGTATATTAATGATGCTTTTTGTTTTCTGTTTATCATAATAGGAAACTTAAACATATATCAATGTCAGGTGAAGGTGGATTGACAGATGGAAAATAAAGGAGGTGAAGGTATGTTAAAAAGAATCGTTCAGGCGTTTTTTATCATTTTCGGTGCAGTTGTGGGGATTTTTATTATTCCAGAGTTATTTCTGCTGTTAAATGTAAAGGACATACCTTTCGTAACAAATGCTTACTCTTCAGCACTAATAGGAGCCGCTGTGTTTTTTATCATCGGTAAATGGTGCACAGGCTATGTTGTTAATTGGGTGAAATGGATCGAGGATTCTCTATTGAAGGCGCCTCTTCCTGATCTTATATCTGGAAGTTTCGGTTTAGTATTTGGACTTATTCTAGCATATCTTATTGTAAACGTGATCCCGCTAAACAATATCCCATATCATATTTTTGGTACCATTATTCCGATTTTCCTGGCTTTCTTTTTAGGATACCTTGGATTTCAGGTAGGGTTTAAGAAGAAGGATGAAATGATGGGGCTGTTCTCTCGATCTGCAAAGGTCAGCAAGAAAAAAGGAGCGGCTGATGACGAACCTGAAATAGAAGATAAAAAGCTGAAAATTTTAGACACAAGTGTTATTATTGATGGAAGAATCGCAGATATTTGCCAAACTGGATTCTTAGAAGGAGTCATGGTCATTCCTCAATTTGTGCTAGAGGAATTGCAGCATATTGCAGACTCATCTGATGTATTAAAGAGAAATAGAGGCCGAAGAGGGCTTGATATTTTAAATCGTATTCAAAAAGAATTGGATATCAAAGTTGAAATTTACGAGGGTGACTTCGAAGACATTCAAGAGGTTGACAGCAAGCTTGTGAAGCTCGCTAAGTTAACTTCAGGTGTTGTTGTGACAAATGATTTTAATTTAAATAAAGTATGCGAACTTCAAAAAGTAGCAGTGTTAAACATCAATGATCTAGCCAATGCGGTCAAACCGGTTGTGTTGCCTGGGGAAGAAATGAAGGTACAGGTCATTAAAGATGGAAAAGAGCATAACCAAGGTGTTGCTTACTTAGATGACGGTACGATGATTGTGGTTGAAGAAGGGCGCAATTACATTGGGAAAGACATTGATGTGCTGGTCACAAGTGTGCTGCAAACTGCTGCTGGAAGAATGATTTTTGCGAAGCCAAAACTTCTGGAGAAGGCGCTCTAAAGGGAGAACGAACATGTATTATGAAGTAGTTATTCCGGCTGCGGGGCAGGGGAAGCGAATGAAGGCCGGCCGCAATAAGCTTTTTATTGAGTTGAAAAGAATGCCGGTCATCATCCACACACTGAAGGTGTTTGACGCTCACGCGCAATGCAAACGCATGATCTTAGCGATCAATGAAGAGGAGCGTCGTGACTTTGAAAGGCTACTAAAGGTACACGCTTTTCAAACGCCTGTTTCACTTGTCACTGGCGGTGAAGAACGGCAGCAAAGTGTATATGAAGGATTGAAGGCTGTGCAAGATGCGGACATCGTGCTTGTTCATGATGGTGCAAGGCCTTTTATTAAGCATACACAGATTGATTTGCTCGTTAAAGCAGCGATTGAAAAAGGATCCGCAGTCGTAGCGGTACCAGTGAAAGACACAATCAAACGCGTTCAAGAAGGCAGAGTGGAACAAACCATTGAACGTCAGAGCTTGTGGGCAGTCCAGACCCCACAAGCTTTTCGTCATTCTATTTTAAAAGAGGCGCATGAATATGCGGAGCGGACAGGCTTTCTTGGAACAGATGACGCCAGCCTTGTTGAACAATTACACGGTGAGGATGTGTATATTGTCCAAGGAGACTATACCAATATTAAACTGACAACACCGGATGATTTATTGGTTGCCAAGGCAATTATGGATGCGGAAAGAGGGTACTAGATCATGTTTAGAATAGGACAAGGCTTTGATGTACATCAATTAACAGAGGGAAGGCCTCTTATTATCGGCGGTGTGACCATTCCTTATGAAAAGGGACTGCTTGGGCATTCAGACGCTGATGTACTGCTTCATACTGTGGCAGATGCCTGCCTTGGTGCGATTGCTGAAGGAGATATCGGTAGACATTTCCCAGACACGGATCCAGAGTTTAAGGATGCAGATTCTTTTAAGTTACTTCAGCATGTATGGGCACTTGTGAAAGAAAAAGGCTATACACTTGTGAATATCGATTGTACCATTATGGCGCAAAAGCCAAAGATGGCACCATACATTCAGCCAATGTGTGAGAAAATCGCGGAAGCCCTTGAGGCGGATGTCACACAGGTGAATGTCAAAGCAACAACGACAGAGAAACTTGGATTTACAGGAAGAGGCGAAGGAATTGCCTCTCAGGCAACAGTGCTTCTTCAGAAAAAGTAAAATCCATTTTGATGAGAATGGGTTTTGATGATAAAATACGTTTATAAAAAATGGTGTCAGGCAACATGATGCAGATGAAAGGAAGTTAAACTCATGGGAAATGAAGTGCGTGTTCGTTATGCACCGAGTCCAACTGGTCATTTACATATTGGGAATGCTAGAACGGCTCTTTTCAACTATTTGTTCGCACGTAGCCAAGGCGGCAAATTTATTATTCGAATTGAAGATACAGATCAAAAGCGTAATATAGAAGGCGGAGAAGAAAGCCAGCTTCGTCATTTGCAGTGGCTCGGTATTGATTGGGATGAAAGCATTGATAAAGATGGCGGCTACGGTCCTTATAGACAATCAGAGCGTAATGACATTTACAAAAAATATTATGATGAGCTGCTAGAGAAGGATTTGGCGTATAAGTGCTATTGTACGGCTGAAGAACTAGAAGAAGAGCGTGAAGCACAAATCGCCCGCAGTGAAATGCCTCGATATTCTGGTAAATGCAGTCATTTATCAAAAGAAGAAGAGGACAAGCTCATTGCTGAAGGAAGAGAGCCAAGCATTCGCTTCCGTGTTCCAAAAGGAGAAATGATCAAATTTAACGACATGGTCAAAGGTGATATTTCGTTTGAAACTGACGGCATTGGTGACTTTGTCATTGTGAAGAAAGATGGTACACCGACTTATAACTTCGCTGTAGCAGTGGATGATCATTTGATGAAAATGACTCACATTCTTCGCGGAGAGGATCATATTTCGAATACACCTAAACAAATCATGGTCTTCAATGCATTTGGCTGGGATGTTCCGCTGTTCGGACATATGACGCTGATTGTAAACGAGAACCGCAAGAAATTAAGTAAGCGTGATGAATCCATTATTCAATTCATCGAGCAATATAAGAACTTGGGCTATTTACCAGAAGCTCTGTTTAACTTCATTGCATTACTTGGATGGTCTCCAGTCGGCGAAGAAGAATTATTTACAAAAGAGCAATTCATCGATATTTTTGATGTCAATCGACTTTCTAAGTCACCAGCTCTATTCGATATGCATAAACTAAAATGGGTGAATAACCAATATGTGAAAGCACTTGATCTCGATCAAGTTGTGGCATTAACACTTCCACATCTTCAAAAGGCAGGCAAAGTAAGCGAGCAGCTGACAGAAGAAGAAAACACATGGGTACGCAAACTCATTTCTCTATATCATGAGCAATTGAGCTACGGAGCAGAAATTGTTGAGTTAACAGAGTTGTTCTTTAAGGAGCAAATTGAGTATAATCAAGAGGCAAAGGAAGTTCTTGCAGAGGAGCAGGTGCCAGAAGTGATGGCCTCGTTTGCAGGTCAGCTTGAACGTCTTGAGTCTTTCACATCTGATGAAATCAAAGCGGCCATTAAAGCGGTACAAAAAGAAACCGGGCATAAAGGCAAGAAACTATTCATGCCAATTCGTGTGGCTGTCACAGGACAAACGCATGGCCCAGAGCTTCCACAAAGTATTGAACTGCTAGGTAAAGAAACGGTATTAAACCGTATTAAACAAATATAAGGAAAATCGTTGCGAGGGAGAAGTACAATGTTTTCGTCCATCACAGAAAGAGTCTTCATCGGCTGAAAGAGACTTATGGGCAGACGTTGGAAATGCACCCTCAAGACCCTTGAGGAACACGCAGGTTAGTATGCAAGGGCGGTACCCTCCGTTATGGGATTGAGTTGAGAAAGCTTGTGATAAGAGGCTTTCTAAACAGAGTGGAACCGCGTTTTCAAAACGTCTCTGTCATATGGCAGAGGCGTTTTTTTATTTGTCCAAAAAAAGAGAGCAAGTCCTAAGAGAGATTGATGGGGAAGAACGGGGGGAGCATGTGTTTTTCAAAATGCTGAAAGAAGATATTGATACTGTGTTTGATCAAGATCCTGCTGCTAGAAGCTATATTGAAGTAGTGCTAACCTATTCAGGGCTTCATGCGATTTGGGCTCATCGTATCGCGCACGCATTTTATAAGCGTAAGCTCTATTTTATTGCGCGGGTCATTTCTCAGGTCAGCCGGTTTTTCACAGGGGTTGAAATTCATCCAGCAGCGACAATCGGCAGACGGTTCTTCATTGATCACGGCATGGGCGTCGTGATTGGAGAAACATGTGAAATTGGCGATAACGTCACCGTTTTCCAAGGCGTGACCTTAGGGGGAACAGGGAAAGAAAAGGGAAAGCGTCATCCGACCATTTTAGACGATGCCCTGATTGCGACTGGTGCTAAGGTGCTTGGTTCCATTACCGTTGGAAAAGGGTCCAAGATTGGTGCGGGGTCTGTTGTGTTAAAAGACGTCCCAGACCATTCCACCGTTGTAGGTATACCTGGGCGAGTGGTCGTTCAAAATGGAAAGAAAATCAATCGTGATCTCAATCATCAAGATTTGCCAGATCCAGTTTCTGATCGTTTCAAAGAATTGGAGCGAGAAATGGAAAAGCTAAAACGTGAGCTGGCTTCATTGAGCAGAAAGGAAGAACAATCATGACAATCAATATTTATAATACATTGACACGTAAGAAGGAAGCGTTTGTCCCGCTTGAACCAGGAAAGGTCAAAATGTATGTGTGCGGACCAACCGTCTACAACTACATTCATATCGGGAATGCCAGACCGGCCATTGTATATGACACAGTACGTAAGTATTTAGAATACAGCGGCTATGATGTGCACTTTGTATCAAACTTTACGGATGTGGATGATAAACTCATCAAAGCAGCCAATGAATTAGGGGAAGATGTTCCAACGATTGCTGATCGATTTATTCAAGCATACTTTGAGGACGTCAGTGCACTCGGCTGCAAAAAGGCAGACCTTCACCCGCGAGTGACGGAAAATATGGATGATATCATTGCGTTTATCGCTACGTTGATCGAAAAAGGATACGCCTATGAAGCGGATGGTGACGTATATTACAGCACACGTTCTTTTGAAGGCTACGGAAAGCTTTCTCACCAATCAATTGATGAACTGAAGACGGGTGCTCGCATTCGTGTAGGTGAAAAGAAAAAAGACGCACTGGACTTTGCTTTATGGAAGGCTGCAAAGGATCAGGAAATCTCGTGGGATAGCCCATGGGGCAAAGGACGTCCAGGCTGGCACATTGAGTGCTCGGCCATGGTCAAAAAATATTTGGGCGATACGATCGACATTCATGCGGGCGGACAGGATTTAACGTTCCCTCACCACGAGAATGAGATTGCGCAATCCGAGGCTTTGACAGGGAAACCTTTTGCGAAGTATTGGATGCATAACGGGTATATTAATATTGAGAATGAAAAAATGTCAAAATCGCTTGGTAACTTTGTGCTGGTGCATGACATTATTAAAGAACAGGATCCAGATGTGCTTCGCTTCTTTATGTTATCTGTTCACTATCGTCATCCCATTAATTACTCAATTGATTTATTAGAAAGTACAAAGAGTGCGTTTAACAGACTGAAAACATCCTATGCTAATCTGCATCACCGCCTTGAGAGCAGTACCAATTTAACAGAGGATAACGCCGAATGGCTGACAAAGATTGAAGAACAGCGTGCGACATTTATTTCTGAAATGAATGATGACTTCAATACGGCAAATGCCATCTCTGTTTTATTTGAACTAGCGAAGCAGGCGAATTACTACATGGAACATGATCATACTTCTGAAGAAGTGATCAAAGCATTTATTGGCTTGTTCCAAGAAATCACATCCGTCCTTGGATTTTCATTAGAAGAAAAGCACACGCTTGACGAAGAGGTAGAAGCGTTAATCGAGAAGCGGAATGAAGCTAGAAGAAATCGTGACTTCGCATTGTCTGATCAAATTCGTGACCAGTTAAAGAGCATGAATATTGTATTGGAGGATACTCCTCAAGGTACGCGCTGGAAAAGAGGAGAGTAGGTCATGTTGAATTTTGAAAAGCTGAAAGACGGAAAACAGTTGAACGGACTGGCGCTTGCTTATATGGGTGATGCCATTTTTGAAGTATATGTGAGGCATCACCTCCTCCAAACGGGGGCGACCAAACCAAATGAACTTCATAAACGAGCAAGTAAGATCGTTTCAGCTAAATCTCAGGCCGCCATTTTATTTGAGCTGCAGCAGAAGGGCTTTTTCACAGAAGCGGAAGAAGCGGTGCTGAAAAGAGGAAGAAATGCAAAATCAGGCACAGTGCCTAAAAACACAGACGTTCAAACGTATCGTTATAGTACAGCGTTTGAAGCGCTCATGGGTTATTTGTTTATTGAAAAGCAGGACGAACGCTTAGAAGAGCTGATTAGTCAGGCGATTGAAATCGGAACGTCAGGGAGGAAGACAAATGAGTCAGCAACATGATTATGTGATTGGGAAAAATGCAGTGATTGAAACACTGAAGTCAGATCGAGAGTTGTACAAGCTCTGGATGGCAGAAAACACTGTAAAAGGACAAGCCCAGCAGGTCATTGAACTCGCTAAAAAGCAAAATATCACCATTCAGTATGTTCCGAGGAAAAAGCTTGATCAGATGGTATCAGGACAGCACCAGGGAATCGTTGCACAAGTAGCAGCATATGAATATGCGGAATTGGACGATCTGTATCAAATTGCCGAACAGCGTAACGAACAGCCATTTTTCATTATTTTAGATGAAATTGAAGATCCGCATAATTTAGGGTCGATTATGCGTACGGCAGATGCTGTTGGTGCACATGGGATTGTCATTCCAAAACGACGAGCGGTTGGCTTGACGACAACTGTTGCGAAGGCATCCACTGGGGCCATTGAACATATCCCTGTCGCGAAAGTAACCAATCTTTCAAGAGCTCTTGATGAGATGAAAGAAAGAGGAATCTGGGTCGCAGGAACAGATGCGTCTGCTAAGCAGGACTACAGACAATTTGATGGCACCATGCCTCTCGCCCTTGTGATTGGCAGTGAAGGAAAAGGAATTGGCCGATTGATCAAGGAAAAATGTGATTTTCTGATTAAATTGCCAATGGCCGGGAAGGTCACTTCATTAAACGCATCCGTTGCAGCTAGTTTATTGATGTATGAAGTTTATCGAAAACGTTATCCGTTAGGAGAATAGAGATGGACATCCTCTTAGTCGATGGGTACAACATGATAGGTGCATGGCCTCGTTTGCAGCACTTAAAGGAAAACAGCTTTGAAGAAGCCAGAGACGTGCTGATTCAACATTTAGCAGAATATCAAGCATATACAGGGTATCGAGTCATTGTTGTATTCGATGCCCATATGGTCAAAGGAATCGAAAAAAAGCGGACAAACCACCGAGTAGAGGTCATCTTTACGAGAGAGAATGAAACGGCTGATGAGCGGATTGAAAAGCTGGCTCAAGATTTGAATAATATTCGGACGCAAATTCATGTGGCGACCTCTGATTATACAGAACAATGGGCCATTTTTGGACAGGGTGCACTTCGTAAGTCGGCTCGAGAGCTTTTAAGAGAGATAGAAGTGATTGAACGAAAAATTGAAACGCGTGTCAAAAAGATTATGTCGGATAAACCTTCATCCAAAATTGAATTGTCAGAAGATGTATTGAAAACGTTTGAAAAATGGCGGCGGGGGAATTTGGAATAGCTTGACGATATTTCAACCATTATTGTATAATATTGCTATCTAGGTGCGGTCGGGGGGATCGAAGTGAATCTAAACAACAGCAAGGGTAAGTCCATCAGAGAGCAATTTTGCCAGTTGGAAGATGAACAAGTCATTGAAAGGGTTCATGTCGGAGATAGTGATGCGCTAGATTATTTAATAACGAAATACCGCAACTTTGTACGTGCGAAAGCAAGATCTTATTTCTTGATTGGAGCGGATCGAGAGGACATTGTCCAAGAGGGAATGATCGGACTTTATAAGTCTATCCGCGATTTCAGAGAGGACAAGCTTACTTCATTTAAGGCTTTTGCAGAATTATGTATTACCCGCCAAATTATCACCGCAATTAAAACAGCTACTCGCCAAAAACATATCCCGTTAAATTCCTATGTATCATTAGACAAGCCGATATACGATGAAGAATCGGACAGAACATTATTGGACGTCATTTCCGGCGCTAAAGCGCTTAACCCAGAAGATTTAATCATTAGCAAAGAAGAATTTGATGATATTGAAATGAAAATGGGTGAATTACTAAGCGAGCTGGAAAGAAAGGTACTTGTGCTTTATCTTGATGGCAGATCTTATCAGGAGATTTCTGAAGATTTAAACCGTCATGTGAAATCAATTGATAACGCACTTCAAAGAGTAAAGAGAAAATTAGAGAAATATTTAGAACTGCGCGAGATCAGTCTCTAATCAAACCTATATTGACAGCTTTTTCGACACTGTGATAAGGTACTAAGGAAATGATGTCGAGAAAATAGGTGTAAATATGAGGAAAAAGATTACTCTAGCCTGTAAAGACTGCGGAAGCCGCAATTATACGACAATGAAAAGTGTTGCTTCAGCAGCTGAAAGATTAGAAGTGAAGAAATATTGCAAGACTTGTAATTCACATAAAACACATTTAGAAACGAAGTAGGATTTGCGTTCTTTAATCTGTGGAGGTCTTTTACATGCGTATTATCAGTTTCTTAAAAAGTGTCGGGAAAGAAATGAAAAAGGTCAGCTGGCCAAAGAAAAACGAAATGGTCCGCTACACGATCACTGTTATTCTAACAGTCGTATTTTTTGCCATCTTTTTCTCTTTTCTTGATATAGGAATCTCACAATTAATCGAATTAATTCATTAATACTTGAATAATGGTCTGCTGAACGTGCTATAATAGATCATAATATGACTTGCCAAAAAACCCGTTTTACGGGTTTTTTCAATTGCTTGAAAATATTTACCGGTACTCGAGATTCGTCAAATAGACATTACGAAATGTGGGGAGGGAAGGACTGAATAGTCCTGAACGAAAATGGAAAAGAATTGGTATGTTGTGCATACGTACTCTGGCTATGAAAACAAAGTAAAAGCAAATCTGGAAAAGCGTGTTGAATCAATGGGCATGCAGGATAAAATCTTCCGCGTCGTCGTACCAGAAGAAGAAGAAACGGATTTTAAAAACGGTAAGAAAAAAGTCGTCAAAAAGAAAGTATTCCCTGGATATGTGCTAGTAGAAATCGTCATGACTGACGACTCTTGGTATGTCGTTCGTAATACACCAGGTGTGACAGGATTCGTTGGATCAGCTGGCTCAGGTTCTAAGCCGACAGCGCTGCTGCCAGGCGAAGCGGAAACCATTCTGAAGAGAATGGGACTTGAAGAGCGCAAGACAGAAATCGACTTTGAACTAAAAGAAACAGTCAAAGTCATCGATGGACCATTTGCTAACTTCACAGGCTCTATCGAAGAGATTGATTACGATAAAAGCAAAGTCAAAGTATTCGTTAATATGTTTGGTAGAGAAACACCTGTTGAACTTGAGTTCACACAGATCGATAAATTGTAATTCAAAAGAGCTTGAAATGAGTGTATAGAAGTGGTAATATAGCAAAGGTACGTCTTGAGTTCACTCAAGATCGCTAGCTAGTTATTTCGTCATTCATATAAAGAATGAAGTTGTTGAGTGGGAGGGGGATTCCCCTATTACCACATCACGGACTTTAAGGAGGTGTGTCTCGTGGCTAAAAAAGTAGTAAAAGTTGTTAAATTGCAAATTCCTGCTGGAAAAGCTAACCCAGCTCCACCAGTTGGACCTGCACTAGGTCAAGCCGGTGTTAATATCATGGGATTCTGTAAGGAGTTTAACGCTCGTACAGCTGACCAAGCTGGTCTTATCATTCCTGTTGAAATTTCGGTTTTTGAAGACCGTTCATTTACATTTATTACTAAAACTCCACCTGCTGCAGTATTACTTAAAAAAGCAGCTGGTATTGAGTCTGGTTCTGGTGAACCTAACCGTAATAAAGTGGCAACTGTTAAGCGTGATAAAGTACGCGAAATCGCGGAAACAAAAATGCCTGACTTAAACGCTGCTAGCGTTGAATCAGCTATGCGCATGGTTGAAGGTACTGCACGCAGTATGGGTATTGTCATCGAAGATTAATTTTTTGTCTTGTTGGGTTGCGAGTTTGGTTTTGACAAGTTCGCAACCCTTATTCGTGGGAGGTTATTCCGCTAAAACCACATAAGGAGGATTTTTATAATGGCTAAAAAAGGTAAAAAGTATGTAGAAGCTGCTAAGCTAATCGATCGTACAAAAGCGTATGATGTAGCTGAAGCCGTTTCTCTTACAAAAAAAGCAAATACAGCGAAATTTGATGCGACTGTAGAAGTTGCTTTTCGTTTGGGCGTAGACCCTCGTAAAAACGATCAACAAATCCGCGGTGCAGTTGTACTTCCTAACGGAACTGGTAAAACTCAACGTGTTCTTGTGTTCGCTAAAGGCGAAAAAGCAAAAGAAGCAGAAGCTGCTGGAGCAGACTACGTTGGAGATTCTGATTACATCACTAAAATCCAACAAGGTTGGTTCGATTTCGATGTCATCGTTGCGACACCTGACATGATGGGTGAAGTTGGTAAGATCGGTCGTGTACTTGGACCAAAAGGTCTTATGCCAAACCCTAAAACAGGAACTGTAACATTCGAAGTAGAAAAAGCAATCAATGAAATCAAAGCTGGTAAAGTTGAATACCGCGTTGATAAAGCTGGTAACATCCACGCGCCAATCGGAAAGGTTTCTTTCGAGGACGAAAAGCTTGTTGAGAACTTTGCAACAATCTATGACACAATCCTTAAAGCAAAACCTGCAGCGGCTAAAGGTGTATACGTGAAAAACGTTTCTGTTACATCTACTATGGGCCCTGGCGTGAAAGTGGACCCATCTTCTTTCTCTGCTAAATAATTCTTGACTTATCACAACCATTTTGATAATATCAAAATGTTGTAAAATAAAATAATGTCCATTTATACCGTAGACAGCAGGGGCCTTATGGCTTAAATAACCCGCCGAGGTGTATATGTCACAGTCTTACGTTAACGTATGCTTGTATATACAGCCTCCATGTCTTAATGGAGGCTTTTTATATGGAGAACCGTTCGTTAGGAACGTGATGGCCTGATCGGTATAAGTGTTACACAAAGAATGTACAGGAGGTGTAACCATGAGCAATGCAATCGATACTAAAAAAGTTGTCGTTGATGAAATTACTTCTAAATTTAAAGACAGTGTGTCTACTGTAATCGTAGATTACCGTGGTCTTTCAGTTTCTGAAGTGACTGAACTTCGTAAACAGCTTCGTGAAGCTGGCGTAGAATTCAAAGTTTACAAAAACACTATGACTCGCCGCGCAGTTGAACAAGTTGAACTAACGGGTTTAAACGATTTCTTAACAGGTCCAAACGCTATCGCATTCAGTAACGAAGATGTTATCGCACCTGCGAAAATCATCAACGATTTTGCGAAAAGCCACGAAGCTTTAGAAATCAAAGCTGGTGTTATCGAAGGAAACGTAGCGACTGTAGAAGAAGTGAAGGCTCTTGCGGAACTTCCGTCTCGCGAAGGCTTACTTTCTATGTTGCTTAGCGTTCTTCAAGCTCCAGTTCGTAACCTTGCTCTTGCTACTAAAGCAGTTGCAGAACAAAAAGAAGAACAAGGCGCTTAATGCGTACTTGACGTAAAAAAACTTAAAATGGAGGAATTACAAATGGCTTTAAATATCGAAGAAATCATTGCTTCAGTTAAAGAAGCAACTGTACTTGAGTTAAACGACTTAGTAAAAGCAATCGAAGAAGAATTTGGCGTAACTGCTGCTGCTCCTGTAGCTGTAGCTGCTGGTGGCGGTGCTGCTGCTGAAGAAAAAACTGATTTTGATCTAGTACTTGCTGGTGCTGGAGACCAAAAAATCAAAGTAATCAAAGTGGTACGTGAAATCACTGGTCTTGGCTTGAAAGAAGCTAAAGAACTTGTTGACAACACTCCAAAACCACTTAAAGAAGGTATTGCTAAAGAAGAAGCTGAAGAACTTAAAGCTAAGCTTGAAGAAGTTGGCGCTTCTGTAGAAGTTAAGTAATCTTCGCCTAATCTTTTGGGAAAGCTCGCTTTTACTGGCGGGCTTTTTCTTTTCTAATCTCCTGAAACGATTGAATCCAGAGGAGGTCCATTCACCATGAGTGACCACTATTATACGGAAAAGCCATCAGTGAAAAGCGATAAACAGACATGGGACTTCACCTTGAGAAACCGTACCTTTACTTTTACAAGTGACAGTGGAGTGTTTTCTAAGAAAGAAGTCGACTATGGTTCAAGGCTTTTAATTGAAGCTTTTGAAGAACCTGACTTGGATGGCGACGTCTTAGATGTCGGTTGCGGTTATGGACCGATCGGCCTATCGTTAGCAAACGAAATGACAGGCCGCACCATTCATATGATTGATGTGAACGAAAGAGCAGTCGAACTTTCAAAGGAAAACGCTAAACATAATCGCATTGATAATGTCCGCATCTATCAAAGTGATTTGTTCTCGAATGTTCATTCATCAGCTGCTTTTGCCTCTATACTGACCAATCCCCCAATACGGGCAGGGAAGAAAGTTGTACATGCGATCTTTGAAAAAAGTGCTGATCATTTATTGCCGGAAGGTGAGTTGTGGGTGGTTATTCAAAAAAAGCAAGGTGGACCATCTGCGATTGAGAAATTAGAGCAGCTTTTTGGAGAAGTCACGGTCGTTATGAAAAAAAAGGGCTACTATATTATCAAAGCTAAAAAAGTTTGACGCAGTTTCCTAGCTGTGTTAACATTATAAAATGCCAATGTGTATATTTTGCTTGATAGGCTTAAAAAACAACTATTTTGTATAAATTATGCATACTTGGGAAAACTAATAAAATCGGTATTTGTTTTTGGATGTGGTTTTCTTATTTTAGAAACCCTTTTTTCTTTTGTCTTGTAAAAGTATTTCTTTACTGACATTTGAAAGACAGAAATACTTTTTACACATATAATACGCATGATTTGAGGGGTGAATCAGTTGACAGGTCAACTAGTTCAGTATGGACGACACCGCCAGCGCAGAAGCTACGCACGCATAAGCGAAGTGTTAGAATTACCAAATCTCATTGAAATTCAAACCTCTTCTTATCAGTGGTTTCTTGATGAGGGTCTTAGAGAGATGTTTCAAGATATATCCCCAATTGAGGATTTTACTGGTAACCTTTCTCTTGAATTCATTGATTACAGCCTAGGGGATCCTAAGTATCCTGTAGCAGAATCAAAAGAACGTGATGTAACTTACTCTGCTCCACTAAGAGTAAAAGTTCGTTTAATTAACAAAGAAACTGGAGAAGTAAAAGACCAAGATGTGTTTATGGGTGATTTCCCAATCATGACTGACACAGGTACTTTTATTATTAATGGTGCGGAACGTGTAATCGTTTCTCAGTTAGTACGTTCTCCAAGTGTATATTTCAGTGGTAAAGTAGACAAAAACGGTAAAAAAGGTTTTACTGCGACTGTCATTCCAAACCGTGGCGCATGGTTAGAATACGAAACTGATGCGAAGGATGTAGTCTATGTACGCATCGATCGCACACGTAAGTTGCCGGTTACGGTTCTTTTGCGTGCTCTCGGCTTTAGCTCTGATCAAGAGATTCTTGACCTCATTGGCGAGAATGAATACTTACGCAACACGTTGGAAAAAGACAATACAGAGAATGCCGATAAAGCCCTTCTCGAAATCTACGAGCGTCTTCGTCCTGGAGAGCCGCCAACTGTTGAAAATGCGAAAAGCTTGCTAGACTCTCGCTTCTTTGATCCGAAGAGATATGACCTAGCAAATGTTGGACGCTACAAGATTAATAAGAAGCTTCATATTAAAAATAGACTATTCAATCAAAAATTGGCTGAAACGCTAGTTGATCCTGAAACAGGTGAAATCCTAGCAGAAAAAGGTCAAATTTTAGATAGAAGAGTGCTTGATAAAGTTCTTCCATACTTAGAAAACGGCATCGGATTTAGAAAGCTATATCCGAATGGCGGCGTAGTAGAGGATGAAGTAGAACTTCAATCTATCAAGATTTATGCACCGACTGATCAAGAAGGCGAACAAGTGATCAACGTGATCGGAAATGCATATGTAGAGGAAACTGTGAAAAATATCACGCCTTCTGACATCATTGCATCGATCAGCTACTTCTTTAACCTTCTTCATGGAGTAGGTGACACAGATGATATCGATCACCTTGGTAATCGTCGTCTGCGTTCTGTAGGTGAGCTTCTGCAAAACCAATTCCGTATTGGTTTAAGCAGAATGGAGCGTGTTGTTCGTGAAAGAATGTCAATTCAAGACACAAACACGATCACGCCTCAGCAGCTGATCAACATTCGTCCTGTGATCGCTTCTATCAAAGAGTTCTTTGGTAGCTCTCAGCTTTCTCAGTTCATGGATCAAACAAACCCGCTTGCTGAATTGACGCACAAACGTCGTCTGTCAGCGCTTGGACCGGGTGGTTTGACACGTGAGCGTGCAGGAATGGAAGTTCGTGACGTTCACTATTCTCACTATGGCCGTATGTGTCCAATTGAAACACCAGAGGGTCCAAACATTGGTTTGATCAACTCTCTATCTTCATTTGCGAAAGTGAATCGTTTTGGCTTTATTGAAACACCTTACCGCCGGGTTGACCCTGAAACAGGTAAAGTGACACCGAGAATTGATTACTTAACTGCTGATGAAGAGGATAACTACGTTGTAGCACAAGCGAACGCTCAGTTAGCTGAAGATGGTTCGTTTATCGATGATAACATTATCGCTCGTTTCAGAGGGGAAAACACCGTTGTGCCTCGAAACCGCGTTGACTACATGGACGTTTCGCCTAAGCAGGTTGTTTCTGCAGCGACAGCATGTATCCCATTCTTAGAAAACGATGACTCTAACCGTGCTCTAATGGGAGCGAACATGCAACGTCAGGCTGTGCCTTTGATGCAGCCGGAATCACCGATTGTTGGTACAGGTATGGAGTATGTATCAGGTAAAGACTCTGGTGCTGCTGTTATCTGCCGTTACCCAGGTGTCGTAGAACGTGTTGAAGCGAAGAATATTTGGGTTCGCCGTTATGAAGATGTTGACGGACAAAAAGTCAAAGGAAACCTAGACAAATACAGCTTGCTGAAATTTGTCCGCTCTAACCAAGGGACTTGCTACAACCAGCGTCCAATCGTAAGTGTTGGAGATGAGGTCGTGAAAGGAGAAATCCTTGCAGACGGTCCTTCTATGGAAAAAGGTGAATTGGCTCTAGGACGTAACGTCATGGTCGGCTTCATGACTTGGGACGGTTACAACTATGAGGATGCGATCATTATGAGTGAGCGCCTTGTAAAAGATGACGTCTACACGTCTATTCATATTGAAGAATATGAATCAGAAGCTCGTGATACAAAGCTTGGACCAGAAGAAATTACGCGTGATATTCCAAACGTTGGGGAAGATGCTTTACGCAACCTTGACGAACGTGGAATTATCCGTATTGGTGCAGAAGTAAAAGACGGAGACCTTCTTGTAGGGAAAGTAACGCCTAAAGGTGTAACAGAACTGACAGCTGAAGAACGTCTATTACATGCAATCTTCGGTGAAAAGGCTCGTGAAGTGCGTGATACGTCTCTACGTGTACCACACGGCGGCGGCGGAATCATTCACGATGTCAAAGTCTTTAACCGTGAAGATGGAGATGAATTACCTCCAGGTGTAAACCAGTTAGTCCGCGTATACATCGTTCAGAAGCGTAAAATTTCTGAAGGTGACAAAATGGCCGGACGACATGGTAACAAAGGGGTTATCTCTAAAATCCTTCCAGAAGAAGATATGCCGTATCTTCCAGATGGAACACCGATTGATATCATGTTAAACCCTCTAGGGGTACCATCTCGTATGAATATCGGTCAGGTACTTGAGCTTCATATGGGTATGGCTGCACGTTACCTAGGCATCCACATTGCGTCACCAGTATTTGATGGTGCTCGTGAGGAAGATGTGTGGGAAACGCTTGAAGAAGCAGGTATGTCCCGTGATGCGAAAACAGTCCTTTATGATGGTCGAACTGGTGAACCATTCGACAACCGTGTATCTGTCGGAATCATGTATATGATCAAACTGGCTCACATGGTTGACGATAAACTTCACGCACGTTCAACTGGACCATACTCACTTGTTACGCAGCAGCCACTTGGTGGTAAAGCACAGTTTGGCGGACAGCGTTTCGGAGAGATGGAAGTATGGGCACTTGAAGCTTACGGTGCAGCATACACACTTCAAGAGATCTTAACTGTTAAATCGGATGACGTTGTGGGTCGTGTGAAAACATACGAAGCCATCGTCAAAGGGGATAACGTACCTGAACCAGGTGTCCCTGAATCATTCAAAGTATTAATTAAAGAACTTCAAAGTTTAGGTATGGATGTGAAAATCCTATCTGGCGATGAAGAAGAGATAGAAATGAGAGATTTAGAAGACGATGAGGAAACGAAGAAAGCAGACGGATTAGCGTTATCTAATGACGAAGATGCTGCAGACCTCGCACCTGTCGATCTTGAACGTGACGCAGTCACAAAAGAATAGCAGAAACGATTAGAGCAAGTGACTAGGGTATAACCCGAAGATTAAAAGGGAGGTAGGCCCCTTGCTAGATGTGAACAATTTTGAGTATATGAACATCGGTCTCGCATCACCTGATAAAATCCGTTCTTGGTCTTTTGGTGAAGTGAAAAAGCCTGAAACGATTAACTATCGTACACTGAAACCTGAAAAAGATGGTCTCTTTTGTGAACGTATCTTCGGACCGCAAAAAGACTGGGAATGTCATTGTGGAAAGTATAAACGCGTTCGTTATAAGGGTGTTGTATGTGACCGTTGTGGTGTAGAAGTAACACGGGCAAAAGTCCGTCGTGAGAGAATGGGGCATATTGAACTGGCTGCCCCAGTTTCCCATATTTGGTATTTCAAAGGTATCCCAAGCCGTATGGGTCTTGTTCTTGATATGTCACCACGTGCGTTAGAAGAAGTGATTTACTTCGCTTCTTACGTCGTGACAGATCCGGGCAACACTCCGCTTGAGAAGAAACAACTTCTTTCTGAGAAAGAATTCCGTGCTTATTTAGATAAATACGGTAATACGTTCCAAGCAGCTATGGGCGCAGAAGCGATTAACAAACTTCTTCAAGACATTGATCTTGTGAAAGAAGTAGATACACTCAAAGAAGAGCTGAAAACAGCTCAAGGACAGCGTCGTACACGTGCGATCAAACGCCTTGAAGTGTTGGAAGCCTTCCGTAACTCAGGAAATAAGCCATCTTGGATGATCCTTGATGTACTTCCGGTGATTCCACCAGAATTACGTCCAATGGTTCAGCTTGATGGTGGACGTTTTGCTACTTCTGACCTGAACGACCTTTATCGTCGTGTCATTAACCGTAACAATCGTCTGAAGCGTTTATTAGATCTTGGCGCGCCAAGCATCATCGTACAGAACGAGAAGCGTATGCTTCAAGAAGCTGTCGATGCCTTGATTGATAATGGACGTAGAGGCCGACCAGTAACAGGACCAGGAAATAGACCATTGAAATCTCTTTCTCACATGCTGAAAGGGAAACAAGGACGTTTCCGTCAAAACTTGCTTGGTAAACGTGTTGACTATTCTGGACGTTCCGTTATCGTCGTAGGACCACATTTGAAAATGTATCAGTGTGGACTTCCGAAAGAAATGGCTCTTGAATTATTTAAACCATTCGTGATGAAGGAGCTTGTTGAAAAAGGATTAGCTCACAACATTAAGAGTGCGAAGCGTAAGATTGAGCGTGTGCAGCCGGAAGTTTGGGATGTTTTAGAATCAGTGATTCGTGAGCATCCAGTCTTACTAAACCGCGCACCAACTCTTCACAGACTTGGTATTCAAGCGTTTGAACCTACACTTGTGGAAGGCCGCGCAATTCGTCTGCATCCACTTGTATGTACAGCCTACAACGCTGACTTTGACGGTGACCAAATGGCGGTTCACGTACCATTATCTGCTGAAGCTCAAGCTGAAGCTCGTATCTTAATGCTTGCTGCTCAAAACATTTTGAACCCGAAAGATGGAAAACCTGTTGTTACGCCATCTCAGGATATGGTGCTTGGTAACTACTACCTCACACTTGAGCGTAAAGGTGCTATCGGAGAAGGTATGGTCTTCAAAGATACTGACGAAGCCCTTCTAGCCTATCAAAATGGATATGTACATCTTCATACACGTGTAGCTGTTGCAGCTAGCTCGTTGAAGAATGTCACATTCACTGATGAACAGCGTTCTAAATTGTTGATTACAACAGTTGGAAAACTGATCTTTAACGAAATTTTACCGGAATCATTCCCATACATGAATGAGCCGACTAAGAGCAATATTGAAGAAAAAACGCCTGATCGTTTCTTCCTTGAAAAAGGTGAGGATGTCAAAGCTGCGATCGAGAAGCAAGAAATCAATGCGCCGTTCAAAAAAGGTATTTTAGGAAAAATCATTGCGGAAATCTTTAAGAGATTCCATATCACTGAGACATCTAAAATGCTTGACCGCATGAAAAATCTCGGTTTCAAATATTCTACTAAAGCCGGTATTACGGTTGGTGTATCTGATATCGTCGTATTAGATGATAAACAGCAAATCCTTGAAGAAGCACAAGCGAAAGTAGATAACGTCATGAAGCAATTCAGACGTGGTTTGATTACAGAAGAAGAGCGTTATGAGAGAGTGATTTCAATCTGGAGTTCTTCTAAAGATGTCATCCAAGGTAAACTGATGAAGTCCCTTGATGAAGTCAACCCGATCTACATGATGAGTGACTCTGGAGCGCGTGGTAACGCATCTAACTTCACTCAGCTGGCTGGTATGCGTGGTCTGATGGCTAACCCGGCTGGACGTATCATTGAACTTCCGATTAAATCTAGTTTCCGTGAAGGTTTAACCGTATTGGAATACTTTATTTCCACTCACGGAGCGCGTAAAGGTCTTGCCGATACAGCCCTTAAAACAGCTGACTCAGGTTACCTCACGCGTCGTCTCGTTGACGTTGCACAGGATGTCATTATCCGTGAAACAGATTGCGGTACAGACCGCGGAATCTTGGCGAAGTCCATTAAAGAAGGAAATGAAATTATTGAGAAACTTGAAGAACGTCTCATCGGACGATTTGCAAGAAAACCAATTGTTCATCCTGAAACGGGCGAAGTCATTGTTGGCGAAAACGAACTAATTGATGAAGATAAAGCACTTGAAATAGTCGAAGCAGGTATTGAGGAAGTATGGATTCGTTCTGCATTTACATGTAACACGCCTCATGGTGTATGTAAACGATGCTACGGCCGTAACCTTGCAACTGGTACTGACGTTGAAGTTGGTGAAGCAGTTGGAATCATCGCTGCACAATCAATCGGTGAACCTGGAACACAGCTTACAATGCGTACGTTCCATACTGGTGGGGTAGCAGGAGACGATATCACACAAGGTTTACCTCGTATCCAAGAGCTATTTGAAGCGCGTAATCCGAAAGGGCAGGCAACCATCTCTGAAATTGATGGTGTCGTTGCTGAAATTAACGATGTTCGTGACAAGCAGCAGGAAATTGTGGTTCAAGGCGAAGTTGAAACTCGTTCTTACACAGCTCCTTACAATGCACGTCTGAAAGTTGTTGAAGGTGACAAAGTCACTCGTGGTCAAGTACTGACAGAAGGCTCAATCGATCCGAAAGAACTTCTTAAAGTGACTGACATGACAGCTGTTCAAGAATATCTGCTTCATGAAGTACAAAAGGTATACCGTATGCAAGGGGTAGAAATTGGAGATAAGCACGTAGAGGTAATGGTTCGCCAAATGCTTCGTAAAGTGCGTGTCGCTGATGCAGGGGATACAGACGTATTGCCAGGCACACTTCTTGATGTACACCAATTCACTGAAGCGAACAAAAAGGTACTATTTGAAGGCAAACGTCCTGCAACAGGCCGTCCAGTTCTTCTTGGTATTACAAAAGCATCGCTTGAAACAGACTCATTCTTGTCTGCGGCATCCTTCCAAGAAACGACTCGTGTCCTAACAGATGCGGCGATTAAAGGAAAACGTGATGAACTGCTTGGCTTGAAAGAGAATGTTATCATCGGTAAACTTGTTCCTGCTGGAACGGGAATGCCAAACTACCGTAAAGTTAAGCCGGTTTCGCAAGTGCAACCGTCTGACGACATGGTTCCTGTAGAGTAATCTTTCTCTTAAGATTTCTATAAAAATCATCAAAAAATGGTGAAGGATGTCAAGATTATCTGTTATACGATATTGACATCCTTCTGCCATGATGATAATATAACCAAGGTGCTCAAAATAAAACCTGTTACTTTGGAGGATATTCGATGTCTTATGATAAAGTATCACAGGCTCAATCCATTATTATTGGTACGAAGCAAACAGTAAAAGCTCTAAAACGAGATTCGGTGAAGGAAATTGTCGTAGCGAAAGATGCTGATCCTGCTTTAACAGCTGGTGTAATAAAACTAGCGCAAGAGAAGGGTGTAGACATTTTAGTGGTAGATTCCATGAAAAAGCTCGGCAAAGCCTGCGGAATTGAAGTTGGGGCAGCAGCTGTTGCCATTATGTTATAACGTACTTGTTTTGTTTTTGCATGCCTAAAATGCAAAAGCATTGTTTTTTGCCTTTTGATGAACCACCTGGGTATGTGGGTTATAAAAAAAGTAATGAAGGGAGGAATAACAACATGCCTACAATTAATCAGCTAGTACGCAAAGGACGCGTGAGTAAAGTTGAAAACTCAAAGTCTCCTGCACTTAACAAAGGATACAACAGTTTCAAAAAAGAGCACACTAACGTAACATCTCCACAGAAGCGCGGGGTTTGTACTCGTGTCGGTACAATGACACCGAAGAAACCAAACTCAGCACTACGTAAATATGCTCGTGTACGTTTATCTAACCTGATTGAAGTAACAGCTTACATTCCTGGTATCGGACACAACCTACAAGAGCACAGTGTAGTACTTATCCGTGGCGGACGTGTAAAAGACTTACCGGGTGTACGTTACCACATCGTTCGTGGTGCGCTTGATACTGCCGGAGTTGACGGTCGTATGCAAGGACGTTCTAAATACGGAACAAAACGCCCTAAACAAAGCAAATAATATAAACAAACATAAGGGTTTTTAGAAGTTGATGTCAGATCAGTGGAGTCTATTAACTGACAATGAAACTGAGATGAAAGACAGATAGAAATCCTTTTAAAAGAGAAGGGAGGCTATTCAGATGCCACGTAAAGGTCCTGTAGCAAAAAGAGACGTTTTGCCAGATCCAATTTACAATTCTAAACTTGTATCTCGTTTGATCAACAAAATGATGATCGACGGTAAAAGAGGAAAAGCTCAAACAATCCTCTACAAGTCATTTGATATCATCAAAGAACGTACTGGTAATGAAGCGATGGAGGTTTTCGAACAAGCCTTGAAAAACATCATGCCAGTTCTTGAAGTTAAAGCACGTCGTGTAGGTGGAGCTAACTACCAAGTTCCTGTAGAAGTTCGCCCAGACCGTCGTACAACTTTAGGTCTTCGTTGGTTAGTAAACTACGCTCGTCTTCGTGGAGAAAAAACGATGGAAGAGCGTCTTGCTAACGAAATCCTTGACGCAGCTAACAACACTGGTGCTGCTGTTAAGAAACGTGAAGATACACACAAAATGGCAGAAGCGAACAAAGCATTCGCTCACTACCGCTGGTAGGATTTATACCAAACTAAAAAAACTATTCCCTAATAAGGAAGGAGAAATTACCCAATGGCAAGAGAGTTCTCCTTAGACAAAACTCGTAATATTGGTATCATGGCGCACATTGATGCCGGTAAAACGACAACGACTGAGCGTATCTTGTACTACACTGGTCGTATCCATAAAATTGGTGAAACTCACGAAGGAGCTTCACAAATGGACTGGATGGAGCAGGAGCAAGAACGTGGTATTACAATCACTTCTGCTGCTACTACAGCACAATGGAAAGGTTACCGTGTAAACATCATTGATACACCAGGACACGTAGACTTCACTGTTGAAGTTGAACGTTCTTTACGTGTACTTGATGGTGCGGTTGCTGTTCTTGATGCACAATCAGGTGTAGAGCCACAAACTGAAACAGTTTGGCGCCAAGCAACAACTTACGGAGTACCTCGTATCGTATTCGTTAACAAAATGGATAAAACAGGTGCGGACTTCCTTTACTCTGTAGGTACATTAAGAGATCGTCTTCAAGCGAACGCTCATGCAATTCAATTGCCGATCGGTGCTGAAGATCAATTCGAAGGAATCATCGACCTTGTAGAAAACGTAGCATACTTCTACGAAGATGACCTTGGAACTCGCTCTGATGCGAAAGAAATCCCTGCTGAGTATAAAGACAAAGCTGAAGAGCTTCGCAACAGCCTAATTGAAGCTGTCGCTGAGCTTGATGAAGAGCTTATGGAAAAATACCTTGAGGGTGAAGAAATTACAATTCCTGAATTGAAAGCTGCCATCCGTAAAGGAACGTTGAATGTTGAATTCTTCCCAGTTCTTGTTGGATCTGCTTTCAAAAACAAAGGTGTTCAGCTTGTACTTGACGCTGTGCTTGACTACCTTCCTGCACCAACTGATGTTGCTGCAATCAAAGGTATCCTGCCAGATACAAATGAAGAGGTAGTACGTGAGTCTTCTGACGACGCACCATTCTCTGCACTTGCATTTAAAGTTATGACTGACCCTTATGTTGGGAAACTAACATTCTTCCGCGTATACTCTGGAACACTTGATTCTGGTTCTTACGTGAAGAACTCTTCTAAGAACAAGCGTGAGCGTGTTGGACGTATCCTTCAAATGCACGCAAACAGCCGTGAAGAAATCTCTACTGTATACGCAGGGGATATCGCAGCAGCTGTAGGTCTTAAAGATACATCTACTGGTGATACTCTTTGTGACGAGAAAAATCTCGTTATCCTTGAGTCTATGGAATTCCCAGAGCCAGTTATCGATGTAGCAATCGAGCCTAAATCTAAGGCTGACCAAGATAAAATGAGTATCGCTTTAGCTAAACTAGCTGAAGAGGATCCAACATTCCGTACACAAACAAACCCTGAAACTGGTCAAACGATCATCTCTGGTATGGGTGAGCTTCACCTTGATATCATTGTTGACCGTATGAAGCGTGAGTTCAAGGTTGAAGCTAACGTAGGAGCTCCTCAAGTTGCGTACCGTGAAACATTCCGTACTGGTGCAAAAGTTGAAGGTAAATTCGTACGTCAGTCTGGTGGACGCGGTCAGTTCGGACACGTTTGGATCGAATTCGAACCAAACGAAGAAGGCGCAGGCTTTGAATTTGAAAATGCAATCGTCGGTGGGGTTGTTCCTCGTGAATACATCCCAGCTATTCAAGCAGGTCTTGAAGATTCACTTGAAAATGGTGTATTAGCTGGATTCCCATTAATCGACATCAAAGCAAAATTATTTGATGGATCTTACCACGATGTTGACTCTAACGAAATGGCGTTCAAAATTGCTGCATCTATGGCATTGAAAAATGCTGCCAGCAAATGTAACCCAGTTCTACTTGAGCCAATGATGAAAGTAGAAGTCGTTATCCCAGAAGAATACATGGGAGACATCATGGGTGATATCACATCTCGTCGTGGACGTGTAGAAGGTATGGAAGCACGCGGTAACGCTCAAGTTGTTCGCGCGATGGTTCCACTTTCTGAAATGTTCGGATATGCAACTGCACTCCGTTCTAACACACAAGGACGCGGTACTTTCACTATGCACATGGATCACTACGAAGAAGTGCCTAAGAGCATCAGTGAAGAAATCATCAAAAAAAATAAAGGTGAATAATTGATTTTGCCTTTAAACTAAAGTATAACTACTATTGAAGATCAGAAAGTGAGAGGTAACTTTTCACTTTCTATCACTTATACCAAATACAATGAACCTTTAAGGAGGATTTTTAGAATGGCTAAAGAAAAATTCGACCGTTCCAAATCGCATGCTAACATTGGTACAATTGGACACGTTGACCATGGTAAAACAACTCTAACTGCTGCTATCTCAACAGTTCTTCATAAGAAATCTGGTAAAGGTACGGCTATGGCTTATGACCAAATCGATGGTGCTCCAGAAGAGCGCGAGCGTGGAATCACAATCTCAACTGCACACGTTGAGTATGAAACTGATTCTCGTCACTATGCACACGTAGACTGCCCGGGACACGCTGACTACGTTAAAAACATGATCACTGGTGCTGCTCAAATGGACGGCGCGATCTTAGTAGTATCTGCTGCTGACGGTCCAATGCCACAAACTCGTGAGCACATCCTACTTTCTCGTAACGTAGGTGTTCCTTACATCGTAGTATTCCTTAACAAATGTGACATGGTTGACGATGAAGAACTACTTGAACTTGTTGAAATGGAAGTTCGTGACCTTCTTTCTGACTATGACTTCCCTGGTGACGATGTACCAGTTATCAAAGGTTCTGCTCTTAAAGCTCTTGAAGGAGATGCTGAGTACGAAGCGAAAATCCTCGAACTTATGGATGCGGTTGATGAGTACATCCCAACTCCAGAGCGTGACACTGATAAGCCATTCATGATGCCAGTTGAGGACGTATTCTCAATCACTGGTCGTGGAACAGTTGCTACTGGTCGTGTTGAGCGTGGACAAGTTAAAGTCGGTGACGAAGTTGAAATCATCGGTCTTCAAGAAGAAAACGGTAAAACAACTGTTACAGGTGTTGAAATGTTCCGTAAGCTTCTTGACTATGCTGAAGCTGGTGACAACATTGGTGCACTACTTCGTGGTGTATCTCGTGAAGAAATCCAACGTGGTCAAGTACTTGCTAAACCAGGTACAATCACTCCACATAGCCGTTTCAAAGCTGAAGTTTATGTACTTTCTAAAGAAGAAGGTGGACGTCATACTCCATTCTTCACTAACTACCGTCCGCAGTTCTACTTCCGTACAACTGACGTAACTGGTATCGTACATCTTCCAGAAGGTACTGAAATGGTAATGCCTGGCGATAACACTGAGATGGAAGTTGAACTTATCTCTACTATCGCTATCGAAGAAGGAACTCGTTTCTCTATCCGTGAGGGTGGACGTACTGTAGGTTCTGGCGTCGTTTCTACTATCATTAAGTAATAAACTTATAAAAGAGACTCCTTGCAAAAGGGTCTCTTTTTTTGCTTTTCCAGAGCAGAACGGCTACTATAAGCTATAGAATCTAAATGGAACCGAGAGGATCACTGGAATGGCGAAGACAAATTTAAAAAAATGGATGATTGGCGGGCTTGAGCAATGGATTATGATAAAAGAGGATCATTCAAAAACAAAGCCCGTTCTATTATTTTTACACGGTGGGCCCGGCTCAGCTCAAATCAGTTATATTGATTCCTTTCATAAGGAACTTGATCAAGATTTTACCGTCGTGCATTGGGATCAACGTGGTGCAGGACTGTCTTATCAAAAAAATATTTCTGATTCGTCGATGACCATACAGCAATTTGTAGAGGATACGATTGAGCTCACAGAAAAACTGCTCTCCTATACTGGCAAAACGAAGGTATACATTGCAGGTTATTCATGGGGATCATTAATAGGCATACAAGCAGTACATAAACGTCCTGACCTGTATCATGCGTACTATGGAATTAGTCAGGTGGTCGATGTATTAAAAGAAGATATTGTGTCGTATGAACTTCTTCTCAAAAAATACCATCGCAATCGACTCTTCACACGTTGTCTGCAATTACTTACACCACCTCCATGGAAACGAACCTCTGCTCATGCTTTGTTCTCTCTATATAAAGAGATTGCAAAAGTGGGACTCACGCATAGGTGGAAGCCGCTTTTTCAAATGGCGCATGCTTTTCTCCGTAGTAAGCATTATCAGCTGAAAGACAAGTGGAAATTCCTTAAAGGGCAGAAGTATAGCCAAGTCAAACTGTGGGATCAGCTGATGAATGAGAGGATTCAATACCGAGTTTCTTCTATATTAATACCGTGCTACTTTATCATTGGGGAACATGACATGATTACACCAGCTGCTGTATCAAAACCATATGTTGATCAATTAAAAGCTCCAATAAAAGAATGGTTCATCTTTAAAGAATCTGCTCATTCCCCGCATATTGAAGAGCCGGATGAATTTATTCGTATCGTTAGAAAGACTGCTATACATCATCTTCAGGGAAGGCTTGATTTATAGGCTCAACCCCTGTATAATATGAAAAGTGTGCAAATCATAAATTTATCCGATTTATTATTGCAACACACAGGCCAATTTGGTACAATAGTGCATGTTGGTCTTTGACTGCGATGAAGTGAGAGGTTGCTGACACACCCGGCCGCTTTGCCATGGCAAGGTGATCAGGTTTTTCTCACGGAGAACTGTCTAACGTAAGTAGGCGAAAAGGAGGGAAAATAATGGCAAAACAAAAAATTCGTATTCGTTTAAAAGCATATGATCATAGAATTCTTGATCAATCTGCTGAGAAGATTGTTGAAACGGCTAAGCGTTCTGGTGCTAGTGTATCTGGTCCGATCCCGCTTCCAACTGAAAAATCAGTTTACACAATCCTTCGTGCGGTGCATAAGTACAAAGATTCTCGTGAGCAATTTGAGATGCGTACTCACAAACGTCTAATCGACATTGTGAATCCAACTCCGCAAACAGTTGATGCACTTATGCGTTTAGATTTACCATCTGGTGTAGATATCGAAATCAAACTTTAATTCAAATAGAAAACACATATTATAGGAGGTGTGACGAATGACCAAAGGAATCTTAGGTAGAAAAATTGGTATGACGCAAGTATTCGCAGAAAACGGTGATCTTATCCCTGTAACTGTTGTTGAGGCTGCTGCAAACGTTGTTCTTCAAAAGAAGACTGCTGAAACGGATGGCTATGAAGCAATCCAAATCGGCTTTGACGACAAACGTGAAAAGCTTTCTAACAAACCAGAGAAGGGCCACGTTGCTAAAGCGGAAACTGCTCCTAAGCGCTTCGTAAAAGAATTACGCGGTGTGGAGTTAGATGCGTATGAAGTTGGTCAGGAAGTCAAAGTTGATATTTTCGCAAATGGAGATATCGTAGATGTAACAGGAACATCAAAAGGTAAAGGATTCCAAGGGGCTATCAAACGCCACGGACAATCACGCGGACCAATGACTCACGGTTCACGTTACCACCGTCGTCCTGGTTCAATGGGACCTGTTGATCCAAACCGTGTATTCAAAGGTAAACTTCTTCCAGGTCGTATGGGTGGAGAGCAAATCACTGTCCAAAACCTTGAGATCGTTAAAGTGGATGCAGAACGCAACCTTCTTTTGATCAAAGGTAACGTACCAGGAGCTAAAAAATCTCTAGTAACTGTAAAGAGTGCAGTTAAATCTAAATAACTCTCTTAGGAAAGGAGGAAACAAGTCATGCCAAAAGTAGCATTATTTAACCAAAACGGTTCTACTAACGGTGAAATCGAATTAAACGCTTCTGTGTTTGGGATCGAGCCAAACGAAAGCGTAGTATTCGATGCTATTCTTATGCAAAGAGCTTCCTTACGTCAAGGAACTCACAAAGTAAAAACTCGTTCTGAAGTACGTGGCGGAGGTCGTAAGCCTTGGAGACAGAAGGGTACTGGTCGTGCTCGTCAAGGTTCTATCCGTTCACCACAATGGCGCGGAGGCGGTATCGTATTCGGTCCAACACCACGCAGCTATTCTTATAAATTACCTAAAAAAGTTCGCCGCTTGGCTATCAAGTCAGTATTGTCATCTAAAGTAATCGACAACAACATCATCGTTCTTGAAGATCTTACTCTTGATGCAGTGAAAACGAAAGAATTCGCAGGCATCCTTAAGGGATTATCTGTTGAGAAGAAAGCGTTGATCGTCACTGCGGATGCAAACGAAACAGTTGCTTTATCTGCTCGTAACATCCCTGGAGTAACAGTTGTTGAAGCTAAAGGTATCAACGTTCTTGACGTTGTCAACCACGACAAACTTCTGATCACTAAAGCAGCGGTTGAAAAAGTAGAGGAGGGACTTGCATAATGAAAGATCCTCGTGATGTTCTAAAGCGCCCTATCATTACTGAACGTTCTGCTGATCTAATGACAGAGAAGAAGTACACGTTCGAAGTTGATATCAGAGCTAACAAAACAGAAGTGAAAGACGCTGTTGAAGAAATCTTTGGAGTGAAAGTTGAGAAAGTCAACGTTCAAAACTACAAAGGAAAATCTAAACGCGTTGGACGCTACACTGGTATGACTAGCCGTCGCAGAAAAGCGATCGTGAAATTAACTGCTGACAGCAAAGAAATCGAAATTTTTGAAGCATAAATCTTAAAAAGAAGGAGGGAAATTCAAAATGGCGATTAAAAAGTATAAACCAACCAGTAATGGTCGTCGTGGCATGACTACTTCAGATTTTGCTGAAATCACGACTGACAAACCAGAAAAATCGTTGCTTGCGCCGCTTCACAAAAAAGGCGGACGTAACAACCAAGGTAAATTAACTGTTCGTCATCAAGGTGGCGGACACAAACGTCAATACCGTATCATCGACTTTAAGCGTGATAAAGACGGTATACCTGGACGCGTTGCTACAATCGAGTATGATCCAAACCGTTCAGCGAACATCGCTCTTGTAAACTATGCAGATGGTGAGAAGCGTTACATTCTTGCTCCAAAAGGAGTTCAAGTTGGTACTGAAGTCACTTCTGGACCAGAATCTGACATCAAACCAGGTAATGCTCTTCCACTTATCAACATCCCAGTTGGTACAGTTGTGCATAACATTGAATTAAAACCAGGTAAAGGTGGACAATTAGTTCGTTCTGCTGGTACTTCTGCTCAAGTTCTTGGTAAAGAAGGTAAATACGTTCTTGTACGCTTGAACTCAGGTGAAGTTCGCATGATCCTTTCTGCTTGCCGTGCGACTATCGGTCAAGTTGGAAACGAACAACACGAACTAATCAACATCGGTAAAGCTGGACGTTCTCGCTGGAAAGGCGTTCGCCCAACAGTTCGTGGTTCTGTAATGAACCCTAACGATCACCCACACGGCGGTGGTGAAGGACGCGCTCCAATCGGACGTAAATCACCAATGTCTCCATGGGGTAAACCGACTCTTGGATTCAAGACTCGTAAGAAAACCAACAAGTCTGATAAATTCATTGTACGTCGTCGTAAAAATAAGTAACGGGGTTGTCTACGGTTCATTTAGGACCGTAGTTCAATCACGAAGGGAGGTTCCACAATGGCTCGCAGCTTAAAAAAAGGACCATTTGTTGATGATCATTTGATGGCTAAAGTCGAGAAATTGAATGAAACTGACAAAAAGCAAGTCGTAAAAACTTGGTCTCGTCGTTCTACAATTTTCCCACAATTCATCGGTCACACAATCGCTGTCTATGACGGACGCAAACATGTACCTGTTTTCATTTCTGAAGATATGGTAGGTCACAAATTGGGCGAATTCGCACCAAGCCGTACTTACAAAGGTCATGCTAGTGACGATAAAAAAACAAGACGCTAATGAGAGGAGGCTTTTAAATGCAAGCTAAAGCTGTCGCAAGAACAGTCCGTATTGCTCCTCGTAAAGCACGTCTAGTAATGGACCTGATCCGAGGTAAGCAAGTAGGAGAAGCAGTTTCTATCTTAAACCTTACACCTAAGGCTGCTTCACCAATTATTGAAAAAGTATTAAAATCTGCTATCGCAAACGCTGAGCACAACTACGAGTTGGACGCTAACAGCCTAGTGATTACTCAAGCATTCGTTGACGAAGGTCCAACACTTAAGAGATTCCGTCCACGTGCTATGGGTCGTGCGAGCGCAATTAACAAACGTACTAGCCACATTACAATCGTTGTATCAGAAAAGAAGGAGGGATAATCCGTGGGTCAAAAGGTAAATCCAGTAGGTCTTCGTATTGGCGTCATTCGTGATTGGGAATCTAAATGGTTCGCAGGAAAAGATTACGCTGACTTCTTACATGAAGACTTGAAAATCCGTGAATTCATCAGCAAGCGTTTGTCTGACGCGTCTGTTTCTAAAGTAGAAATCGAACGTGCTGCAAACCGCGTAAATATCACAATCCACACGGCTAAACCAGGTATGGTCATTGGTAAAGGCGGATCTGAAGTTGAAGCACTTCGTAAAGCTCTTAACAGCCTAACTGGCAAACGTGTACACATCAACATTCTTGAAATCAAGAGAGCAGATCTTGATGCTCAGCTAGTTGCTGAAAACATCGCTCGTCAACTTGAAAATCGTATTTCATTCCGTCGTGCACAAAAACAAACAATCCAACGCACAATGCGTGCTGGAGCACAAGGAATCAAAACAATGGTTTCTGGTCGTCTTGGCGGTGCAGATATTGCTCGTTCTGAATATTACAGTGAAGGTACTGTTCCATTGCACACACTTCGTGCTGATATCGACTATGCTACTGCTGAAGCTGATACTACTTATGGTAAGCTTGGCGTAAAAGTATGGATCTATCGTGGAGAAGTCCTTCCAACTAAGAAGAATACTGCGGAAGGAGGAAAATAATATGTTATTGCCAAAACGCGTGAAGTATCGCAGAGAACATCGTGGAAAAATGCGTGGTCGTGCAAAAGGCGGCACTGAAGTACATTTCGGTGAGTTCGGTATCCAAGCTCTTGAAGCTTCATGGATCACTAACCGTCAAATCGAAGCTGCTCGTATTGCTATGACTCGTTACATGAAACGTGGCGGTAAAGTTTGGATCAAAATTTTCCCTTCTAAGCCATACACAGCTAAACCTCTAGAGGTCCGCATGGGTTCCGGTAAAGGTGCTCCAGAAGGCTGGGTAGCTGTAGTAAAACCGGGCAAAGTTTTATTTGAAATTTCTGGTGTGTCTGAAGAAGTGGCTCGTGAAGCTCTTCGTCTTGCATCTCACAAATTGCCAATTAAAACGAAGTTCGTAAAACGTGAAGAAATTGGTGGTGAATCAAATGAAAGCTAATGAAATTCGTGACCTTACCACTGCTGAAATTGAACAAAAAGTAAAGTCTCTTAAAGAAGAACTTTTCAATCTTCGTTTCCAATTAGCGACTGGGCAGCTTGAAAACACTGCTCGCATTCGTGAAGTGCGTAAATCAATCGCACGCATGAAAACTGTGATTCGTCAAAGAGAAATCGCTGCTAATAAATAATAATTAGAGGGGAGGCCCCGCAAACATGAGCGAACGTAACCAACGTAAAGTGTATCAAGGTCGTGTTGTTTCTGACAAAATGGATAAAACCATCACTGTTGTTGTTGAAACATACAAAAAGCATTCACTTTATGGCAAACGTGTAAGATACTCTAAAAAGTTCAAAGCACATGATGAAAACAACCAAGCAAAAATCGGAGACATCGTAAAGGTCATGGAAACTCGTCCATTATCTGCGACTAAACGCTTTCGTCTAGTTGAAGTTGTCGAAGAAGCTGTTATTATCTAATAAAGTTCGGATTTCTTTTTCCGAAGGGAGGTAACATTAATGATTCAACAGGAGACTCGTTTAAAAGTAGCTGACAACTCTGGCGCACGCGAAGTACTAACGATTAAAGTTCTTGGTGGCTCTGGACGTAAAACGGCTAACATCGGTGATGTCATTGTTTGTACGGTTAAACAAGCAACACCAGGAGGCGTTGTCAAAAAAGGTGAAGTTGTGAAAGCAGTTATCGTTCGTACAAAGAGCGGAGCTCGCAGAAACGATGGATCTTACATCAGTTTTGATGAAAATGCATGTGTCATCATCCGTGACGACAAGAGCCCGCGTGGAACTCGTATCTTCGGACCAGTAGCACGTGAACTTCGTGAAAACAACTATATGAAAATTGTTTCTCTAGCACCAGAAGTACTTTAATGAATACAATCCGCGACTCAAGGAGGTGCGATTAAATGCATGTTAAAAAGGGCGATAAAGTAGTGGTTATCTCTGGTAAAGATAAAGGTAAACAAGGTGTCATCCTTGCTGCTTTCCCTAAAAAGGAACGTGTTTTAGTAGAAGGTATTAACCTTGTGAAAAAACACTCTAAACCAACCCAAGCTAACCCTCAAGGCGGAATTTCTGAACAAGAAGCGCCGATCCACGTATCAAACGTAATGCCGCTTGATCCTAAAACGGGTGAAGTGACACGTGTTGGGTATAAAGTTGAGGACGGAAAGAAAGTCCGTGTAGCGAAAAAATCTGGGCAAGTTCTAGATAAATAGTAAATAAGGAAGGGAGGTCTTTCTCATGAACCGCCTTAAAGAAAAGTATATAAAAGAAATTACACCTGCATTAGTTTCTAAGTTTGAATACACTTCAGTAATGCAAGTGCCAAAAATCGAAAAAATCGTGATCAACATGGGTGTTGGTGACGCAGTTCAAAACGCTAAAGCAATCGATACTGCTGTTGAAGAATTAACGTTTATCGCTGGTCAAAAACCTGTCGTTACTCGTGCGAAGAAGTCTATTGCTGGATTCCGTCTACGTGAAGGAATGCCAATCGGTGCGAAAGTAACACTTCGCGGAGAGCGCATGTATGATTTCCTTGATAAACTTATTTCTGTATCTTTACCACGTGTACGTGACTTCCGCGGGATTTCTAAGAAATCTTTCGACGGACGTGGAAACTACACGCTTGGTATTAAAGAACAGTTAATCTTCCCAGAAATTGATTACGATAAAGTAACAAAGGTCCGCGGTATGGATATCGTTATCGTTACGACTGCCAATACGGACGAAGAAGCACGTGAGTTATTAACTCAAGTAGGTATGCCGTTCCAGAAATAATCAATGAAAGGGAGGCGAAATCGTGGCTAAAAAGTCTATGATTGCGAAACAACAACGCAAACAAAAGTTTAAAGTTCAAGAGTATACGCGCTGCGAACGTTGTGGACGTCCACATTCAGTTATTCGTAAGTTTAAACTTTGCCGTATTTGTTTCCGCGAACTTGCATATAAAGGACAAATTCCTGGCGTTAAAAAAGCCAGCTGGTAATCCCCATAAATGGGAAGGAGGTTATTAAATAATGGTTATGACAGATCCGATTGCAGATTTGCTGACTCGTATTCGCAATGCGAACATGGTACGTCATGAGAAGCTAGAAGTACCGGCTTCAAAAATCAAAAGAGAAATTGCTGAAATCTTAAAGCGTGAAGGTTTTATCCGTGACGTTGAGTACGTCGAAGACAGCAAACAAGGTATTATCCGTTTGTTCCTTAAATACGGTCAAAACAACGAACGTGTTATCACTGGTCTTAAAAGAATCAGTAAACCTGGTTTACGCGTATATGCGAAATCAAATGAAGTACCACGTGTACTTAACGGACTTGGAATCGCAATTATTTCTACATCACAAGGCGTTTTATCGGACAAAGAAGCCCGTGCTAAACAAGCTGGTGGAGAAGTACTTGCTTACGTATGGTAAAAAAAGTTTAAGATGAATGGAGGTGCTTGGTATGTCTCGTATAGGTAAAAAACTAATCGAGATCCCTTCAGGAGTAACTGTGACAAACAACGACAACACAGTGACAGTAAAGGGACCAAAAGGTGAACTAACTCGTACATTTCACCCTGATATGGAAATTAAAATTGAGGACAACGTCTTAACTGTAAGCCGTCCGTCTGAAAATAAAGAACACCGTGCATTACATGGTACAACACGTAGCTTGATTGCTAACATGGTTGAAGGTGTATCTAAAGGTTTCGAAAGAGGTTTAGAACTTATCGGTGTCGGTTACCGTGCAGCTAAATCTGGAAACAAACTTGTTCTTAACGTTGGATACTCTCACCCAGTTGAAATCGTACCTGAGGCTGGAGTTGAAATCGAAGTTCCATCTCAAACGAAAGTAATCATTAAAGGTATCGATAAAGAGCGTGTAGGAGCTCTAGCTTCTAACATCCGCGCTGTCCGTGCTCCAGAGCCTTACAAAGGTAAAGGAATTCGTTACGAAGGTGAATTCGTTCGCCGTAAAGAAGGAAAAACTGGTAAGTAAGATCGCTTAAAGTGAAGAAAGGAGTGACTCGGATGATTACGAAAACTAGCAAAAACGCTACTCGTCTTAAAAGACATGCTCGTGTTCGTGCGAAACTTTCAGGTACTGCTGAAAGACCTCGCCTTAACGTTTTCCGTTCTAACAAGAATATCTACGCTCAAGTAATTGATGATGTTAACGGTGTAACACTTGTAAGTGCTTCTACTCTTGATAAAGAGTTAAAGATCGAGAATAGTTCTGACACTGCAGCTGCTACGAAAGTTGGCGAACTTGTTGCAAAACGTGCTGTTGAAAAAGGCATCTCTAACGTGGTATTTGACCGCGGAGGATACTTATATCATGGACGTGTAAAAGCTCTAGCTGAAGCTGCTCGTGAGGCTGGACTGAAATTTTAATAAAAGAAGGAGGGACACATCCGAATGAGTCGTATTGACCCAAGCAAATTAGAGTTAGAAGAACGCTTAGTTACGGTTAACCGCGTAGCGAAAGTTGTTAAAGGTGGACGTCGTTTCCGTTTTGCAGCTTTAGTTGTTGTCGGTGACAAAAACGGTCATGTAGGATTCGGTACTGGTAAAGCACAAGAAGTACCAGAAGCGATCCGCAAAGCTGTTGAAGACGCGAAAAAGAATTTAATTGAAGTACCAATGGTTGGAACTACAATTCCACATGAAATCATCGGTCGATTCGGTGCAGGAAACGTTCTATTGAAGCCTGCTTCAGAAGGTACAGGAGTTATCGCTGGAGGCCCAGTGCGTGCGGTACTTGAGCTTGCTGGTCTAGCTGATATCCTTTCTAAATCTCTAGGTTCTAATACACCGATCAACATGATCCGCGCAACACTTCAAGGTTTAAGTGAACTTAAACGTGCTGAAGATGTAGCGAAGCTTCGTGGAAAATCTGTAGAAGACCTGTTAGGATAAGGAGGGAACAATAATGGCAAATAAATTAGAAATTACCCTCAAACGCAGTGTAATCGGTCGCCCAGAAGATCAGCGTGTCACTGTTCGTACTCTTGGTCTTAAGAAAACAAACCAAACAGTCGTACATGAAGACAATGCAGCGATCCGCGGCATGATTAACAAGGTGTCTCATTTAGTTTCTGTTAAAGAACAATAATACATTTTTAATCGATAAGGAGGTGCCCAAATGAAACTTCATGAATTGAAGCCTTCAGAAGGTTCACGTAAAGTACGCAACCGTGTTGGTCGTGGTATTGGATCAGGTAACGGTAAAACTTCTGGTAAAGGTCATAAAGGTCAAAACGCTCGTTCTGGAGGCGGTGTACGCCCTGGATTCGAAGGTGGTCAAATGCCTTTATTCCAACGCCTTCCAAAACGTGGTTTTACAAACATTAACCGTAAAGATTATGCGGTAATCAACTTAGACAGATTAAACAGTTTTGACGAAGGAACGGAAGTCACTCCTGAACTTCTTCTAGAGACTGGTACAATAAGCAAGTTAAAAGCAGGAGTAAAAATTCTTGGCAACGGTAAATTAGAGAAAAAATTAACTGTAAAAGCCAATAAATTCTCTGCTTCTGCTAAAGAAGCGATTGAAGCTGCTGGCGGTACAGCCGAGGTGATCTAACTTGTTTAAGACAATCTCCAATTTTATGCGCGTGAAAGATATACGGAATAAGATTATATTCACTCTATTAATGTTAGTCGTCTTTCGTATAGGTGCTTTCATCCCTGTGCCTAATGTGAACGCAGAAGTTCTCCAGGCACAGGATCAAATGAGTGTTTTCGGAATCCTCAACACGTTTGGGGGCGGGGCACTTTTCCAATTCTCCATTCTTGCAATGGGGATTATGCCGTATATCACGGCTTCGATCATCATCCAGCTCTTGCAGATGGATGTTGTTCCGAAGTTTACTGAGTGGTCAAAGCAAGGAGAGGTTGGCCGCCGAAAATTAGCACAATTCACAAGGTATTTTACAATTGTTCTAGGATTTATCCAGGCGATAGGAATGTCATATGGATTCAACAATATGGCAGGAGGCTTGCTGATTGAAAACCCAGGTGTTTCAACGTATCTCTTAATTGCGGTCGTACTCACTGCGGGTACAGCATTTTTAATGTGGCTGGGAGAGCAGATTACTGCTCACGGTGTTGGTAACGGTATTTCGATTATTATCTTTGCCGGAATCATCGCAGGTATCCCTCAAACATTAAAACAAGTGTACGCTCAGCAATTTGTAGGTGGAGATGGACAGCTGTTCATGCAAATCCTTAAAATTGCCCTTATTGTAATTGCTATTCTTGTCATTGTTATCGGTGTTATTTACATTCAAATGGCAGTGAGAAAGATTGCAATTCAATATTCAAAAGGAAATGGCCGTGCACAAATGTCTGCTAGTCAAGCAACGCATCTTCCGTTGAAAGTGAATCCAGCAGGGGTGATTCCAGTCATCTTTGCCGTTTCTTTCATTATTACTCCGCAGACGGTCGCATCGTTCTTCGGAACAAATAATGTGACAACCTGGATAACTAACAACTTTGACTATACTAAGCCAATCGGTATGACGATTTATGTAGCACTGATTGTTGCTTTCACATATTTTTATGCCTTTGTCCAAGTAAACCCTGAACAAATGGCTGAAAATCTGCAAAAGCAGGGTGGCTATATCCCGGGAGTTCGTCCAGGGAAAATGACTCAAGATAGAATTACGAGCATTTTGTACCGACTCACGTTTGTGGGCGCCATTTTCTTAGCCGTGATTTCAATACTTCCTATCTTTTTCATTCAATTCGCTGGATTACCTTCCGCTGCACAAATTGGCGGCACAAGTCTTCTCATTGTTGTAGGTGTTGCACTTGAAACGATGAAACAGCTTGAAAGCCAATTAGTGAAACGAAACTACCGTGGATTTATGAAATAAAACAGAGGGCTGGGCTTCTGCCCAACTCCTCTAAGTAAGGAAGGGGAAATCCGAAATGAACTTAGTCTTAATGGGGCTTCCGGGTGCTGGTAAAGGCACTCAGGCAGAACGAATTGTTGATGATTATGGGATCCCTCATATCTCAACAGGAGATATGTTCCGTGCTGCTATGAAAGAGGAGACACAACTTGGGCTCGAAGCAAAATCCTTTATCGATAAAGGAGAGCTTGTTCCTGATGAGGTCACAATCGGTATTGTTAGAGAAAGACTTGGCAAGAATGATTGTGAACAAGGTTTTCTTCTGGACGGATTTCCGCGAACAGTCGCTCAGGCTGAAGCTTTAGAAGACATTCTAAAGGACCTTGGCAGAACGATTGATTATGTCATTAATATTAAAGTCGATAAAGATGCTTTGTTGGAGCGTCTGACTGGCCGAAGAATTTGCAAAAATTGCGGAGCAACTTATCATTTAGTATTCAATCCACCTGCGAAAGAAAATGTTTGCGACAAGTGTGGAGGCGAGCTTTATCAACGTGCAGATGATAATGCAGAAACCGTTTCGACTAGACTTGAAGTAAACTTAAAGCAGACTGAACCTTTACTGAACTTCTATTCAGAAAAAGGATATCTTGTAAACATTGATGGTGCGAAGCAAATTAACGATGTTTACGCTGATATCAAGGACCTGCTTGGGGGATTAAATAAATGATTATCTGTAAAACTCCTCGCGAGCTTGAAATTATGAGAGAAGCTGGACGCATTGTCGCACTGACTCATGAAGAGCTGAAGAAACACATAAAACCAGGTATTTCGACAAAAGAATTGGATCAAATTGCCGAACGTTTTATTACAAAGCAGGGTGCAATCCCATCTTTTAAAGGGTATAATGGTTTTCGCGGGAGCATTTGCGTTTCGGTGAATGAAGAACTCGTTCACGGTATTCCTGGTAAACGGGTTTTACGTGATGGAGACATCATTAGTATCGATATCGGCGCAAAGTTAAATGGCTATCATGGTGACTCTGCTTGGACTTATCCAGTTGGGGTAATCAGTGATGAGGACCGCAAACTACTGGAAGTCACAGAGGAATCTCTATATAAGGGCTTACAGGAAGCAAAGCCAGGTGAACGTCTGTCAAACATTTCCCATGCCATACAAACGTATGTTGAAGGTGAGAATTTCTCAGTTGTTAGAGAATATGTTGGACATGGGGTCGGACAGGATCTTCATGAGGACCCTCAAATTCCTCATTATGGTCCGCCGAACAAAGGCCCACGGCTAAAACCTGGAATGGTGTTGGCCATCGAACCGATGGTGAACGCAGGCAGCCGATATGTGAAAACACTGGCTGATAACTGGACGGTTGTAACGGTTGATGGGAAAAAGTGTGCTCACTTTGAGCATACGATTGCGATTACAGATACAGGTTTTGATATACTGACTAAGATTTAGGTCTTCACTGAAGCCTTTCAGGCCCAAATCGGGCAGGTTGTCTGTATAGTCCAAAGAAAGAACAAGATCAGTATACAGTTGTCATCGGCATGTTCGATGCCTGCCATGTACTAATCGCAGACGGAGAAAAGCGTAAATTCATTCTCCTAAGAAAAAATATCAATCATTTAACCTTTTATGATTGCGTATCTCCGGAAGTTCAGAACAGTATATTCAAAACAGGTCGGGTGATAGATGAACAATTGAGATGATCTCATTTGGACATTTATCAGAGAGCAAGTTACTGATTTGAAGAAGGGAGAACACTTGAATGGCGAAAGACGATGTAATTGAAGTGGAAGGTACTGTAGCAGAAACTTTGCCAAATGCAATGTTCAAAGTTGAACTAGAGAATGGTCATACAGTTTTGGCTCATGTATCAGGAAAAATCCGTATGCACTTCATTCGCATTTTACCTGGAGACAAAGTTACGGTAGAATTATCTCCATATGACTTAACTCGTGGTAGAATTACGTACCGTTACAAATAAAGCAACTCCGGAAGAAGGAGGTTGGAAACACATGAAAGTGAGACCATCTGTTAAACCTATCTGTGAAAAATGTAAAGTGATTCGCAGAAAAGGAAAAGTAATGGTGATCTGTGAAAACCCAAAACATAAACAAAAACAAGGCTAATAACAAGGAGGTGCCCAAATCATGGCTCGTATTGCTGGTGTAGATATTCCACGTGATAAGCGTGTTGTCATTTCTTTAACATATGTTTTTGGAATTGGTCGTACGACTGCGCAACAAGTCCTTAAAGAAGCAGGTGTTTCTGAAGACACTCGCGTTCGCGATCTAACTGAAGACGAACTTGGTAAAATCCGTGATATCATTGACAAACTTAAAGTAGAAGGTGACCTTCGTCGTGAAGTTTCACTTAACATTAAGCGTCTAATTGAAATCGGAAGCTACCGCGGAATCCGTCATCGTAGAGGACTTCCTGTTCGTGGACAAAACACAAAAAACAACGCGCGTACTCGTAAAGGTCCGCGTCGTACTGTAGCTAACAAGAAAAAATAAGTAAAGGAGGTAGTTAAAGAATGGCTGCTGCTCGTAAATCAAATACGCGTAAACGTCGCGTGAAAAAGAATATTGAAGCTGGAATCGCTCATATCCGTTCCACTTTCAACAACACGATTGTAACGATTACTGATGTTCATGGAAACGCAATTTCTTGGTCAAGTGCTGGTGCATTAGGATTCAGAGGTTCTCGTAAATCTACTCCTTTCGCTGCACAAATGGCTGCTGAAACTGCTGCTAAAGGTTCTATCGAACATGGTCTTAAAACACTTGAAGTAACTGTTAAAGGTCCTGGTTCTGGTCGTGAAGCTGCAATCCGTGCGCTTCAAGCTGCAGGTCTTGAAGTTACAGCAATCAGAGACGTAACTCCAGTTCCTCATAACGGATGCCGTCCACCAAAACGTCGCCGCGTGTAATTTGTTTGTATAGATTTTGTGTCCCTGTCAATAATGGGTTATGATACAGTTATTTATGAGACGAATACACGACTCGTTGCCTGAGCACATACGGGACTAAACAATGAGGAATTTCGGATGGAATCTCATATGATTCTATTCGAGGTTTCGACGTTTTGAAGGAGGGTTTTATTAGATGATCGAAATTGAAAAACCAAAAATCGAAACGGTTGAAATCAGCGACGATGCCAAGTATGGCAAGTTTGTCGTAGAGCCACTTGAGCGTGGATATGGTACCACTTTAGGGAACTCCCTTCGTCGTATCCTTTTATCCTCACTTCCTGGTGCAGCTGTAACATCGATCCAGATAGATGGTGTCTTACACGAATTCTCAACGATCGAAGGCGTGGTTGAAGATGTTACAACGATTATCTTAAACATTAAAAAGCTTGCACTCAAAATCTACTCTGAAGAAGAGAAGACGCTTGAAATTGATGTACAAGATGAAGGAACTGTAACAGCTGCTGATATTACACACGACAGCGATATTGAAATCTTAAATCCAGATCTTCACATCGCAACTCTTGGCAAAAATGCGAGCTTCCGTGTTCGTTTGACTGCACAAAGAGGTCGCGGGTATAATCCTGCTGATGCAAACAAAAGAGACGATCAGCCTATCGGCGTGATTCCGATCGACTCAATCTATACACCTGTATCCCGTGTGACTTATCAAGTGGAGAACACCCGTGTTGGGCAAATCACAAACTATGATAAACTAACACTAGATGTATGGACTGATGGAAGCACAGGACCGAAAGAAGCGATCGCTCTAGGTTCTAAGATTTTAACTGAACACTTGAATATTTTCGTTGGGTTAACTGACGAAGCTCAGCATGCAGAAATCATGGTTGAAAAAGAAGAAGACCAAAAAGAAAAAGTGCTTGAAATGACAATTGAAGAGCTTGATCTTTCTGTTCGTTCTTACAACTGTTTGAAGCGTGCGGGTATTAATACTGTTCAAGAGCTTGCTAACAAGACAGAAGAGGATATGATGAAAGTTCGTAACCTTGGACGTAAATCTCTTGAAGAAGTGAAAGCGAAACTAGAAGAACTTGGACTGGGTCTTCGTAAAGACGATTGACTAGTTTCATTGTGAACTAGGATTTTCGTGTGTTTTTTATTCATACAGTATCTCTAATTAAGGAGGGGACATCACATGGCATACAGAAAGCTAGGACGCACTAGTGCACAACGTAAAGCAATGCTTCGTGACCTAACGACTGATTTGATCATCAACGAACGCATCGAAACAACTGAAACACGTGCGAAAGAACTTCGCTCTGTAGTTGAAAAAATGATCACTCTTGGCAAACGCGGAGATCTTCATGCTCGCCGTCAAGCTGCAGCTTACATTCGTAATGAAGTAGCTAACGCTGAAACAAACCAAGATGCACTTCAAAAATTATTCGCTGACGTTGCAACTCGCTACGAAGATCGCCAAGGTGGATACACTCGTATCATGAAGCTTGGACCTCGTCGCGGCGATGGCGCACCAATGGCTGTCATTGAATTAGTTTAATCACATATCGTGTATCTAAGAAAGGGCGGGACAGTTCATAACTGGATCTATGCCCTTTTTTAGATACTACGGCTTTTTAGGAATAAGCAAAGTAGAGGTTGAGCTGAGAGGAGGTCCGGTAGAGATGGGGAAGACACTAATTGACGTAAAAGACATTGTATTTCGTTATCACAAAGATGCGGACAAGCCCGCTTTAGATCAAGTGTCATTGCATGTGAATCAAAATGAATGGCTTGCCATTGTTGGCCATAACGGTTCTGGTAAATCCACACTTGCCCGTGTACTGAATGGGCTCATTTTACCGGATGCTGGAACGGTCAAGGTTGGTGAGATTGAGCTGAAGGAAGAAAGTGTTTGGGATATTCGTAAAAAGGTAGGCATGGTCTTTCAAAACCCAGATAACCAATTCGTTGGCTCAACGGTTCGTGATGATGTGGCTTTTGGTTTAGAAAATAACGGGGTTGAGCGGGAATTGATGATAGAACGTGTAGATTGGGCTGTTAAACAGGTCAATATGCAGGAGTTTCTTGATCAAGAGCCGCACCATCTATCAGGCGGGCAAAAGCAGAGAGTAGCCATTGCAGGAGTGCTTGCCGCAAGCCCTGACATCATGATCTTGGATGAAGCAACATCAATGCTTGATCCGATTGGCCGTGAAGAAGTGTTAGAGACTGTTAGACTACTGAAGGAACAAGGAACAGTCACAGTCATTTCCATCACACATGATTTAGACGAGGCTGCGAAGGCAGACCGCGTTATTGTGATGAATGGTGGGAAGAAATTTGCTGAGGGAACACCAGAGGAAGTATTTGAACTAGATGAACAGCTGGTTCAGATTGGACTTGATCTGCCATTTTCCTATCGGTTGAGCAAGCAATTGAAGCAGCAAGGTGTGCCACTTGCAAATGCTCATTTGACACAAGAAGGATTGGTGAAAGAGCTATGGACATTACGATCAAAGAATTAGAGCATCGTTATCAAATGAAAACGCCGTTTGAGCGTCTCGCTTTGTATGATGTCAATGCTTCCATCAAAGAAGGCAGCTATGTCGCTGTCATTGGTCATACGGGTTCTGGCAAGTCTACATTGCTGCAGCACTTAAATGGATTGCTCAAACCAACGAAAGGGAGCATTGCGCTTGGAGAGACAGTTTTACAGGCCAATAAAAAGCAGAAGGATATGAAACCCCTCCGGAAAAAGGTAGGCATCGTGTTTCAGTTTCCTGAGCATCAGCTCTTTGAGGAAACCATCCTCAAGGATATCTGCTTTGGCCCGATGAACTTCGGCGTTCCTCAAGAGAAGGCAGAAGCGAAGGCGAAGGAGATGCTGAAACTGGTTGGTCTTCCTGAATCCCTATTATCTCGATCTCCCTTTGAACTAAGCGGCGGTCAAATGAGACGTGTGGCGATTGCAGGTGTACTAACGATGGAGCCAGAAGTGCTTGTGCTTGATGAGCCGACTGCAGGATTAGATCCACGCGGGCGGAAAGAAATCATGGACATGTTCTATGAGCTTCATCAAAAAGCAAACCTGACCACGATCCTTGTGACACACAGTATGGAGGATGCTGCCCATTATGCGGATCAAATGATTGTCATGCATAAAGGAACAGTGAAGGCGACAGGTACGCCGAGAGAGCTATTTGCCAATCGTACAGATATGTCTTCTTTCGGTCTCGATCTCCCTGAAACGATTAAATTCCAGCAGGCTATCGAAGAAAAGCTAGGTATCACGTTTCCAAGGCCGCTTCTGACTATGGATGAAATGGCAGAAGCCTTAACAGCTCTTTATCAGGAGGAAACGACATCATGATGGATAGTATGATTATCGGCAAATATGTGCCAGGTTCATCCTTTGTCCATCGTCTTGATCCAAGGACAAAGCTGTTATCAATTTTCTTTTTCGTCTTTATTGTCTTTTTTGCTAATAATTACATCACTTACGGGCTTTTAGGTGTCTTTACGATCCTTGTGGTGATGGTGTCTCAGGTGCCGCTGTACTTTATTCTCAAAGGAATGAAACCGATCCTATGGATTGTCCTGTTTACCTTTATTCTGCACATCTTCATGACAAAGGATGGCGCTTTGCTGTTTCACTTTGGTTTCTTGAATATTTATGAAGAAGGTCTAAAGCAGGGGATATTCATTTCACTCCGTTTTGTCTATCTCATCATGATGACAACACTTCTTACGCTGACCACAACGCCTATTGAAGTGACAGACGGTATGGAGAAGCTGCTACATCCTTTCCGTAAAATCAAGCTACCTGTTCATGAGCTTGCTCTTATGATGTCTATCTCCCTTCGATTTATTCCGACTTTACTCGAAGAAACAGACAAAATCATGAAAGCACAAATGGCAAGAGGTGTTGATTTTACAAGCGGACCAGTGAAAGATCGTCTAAAAGCGATTGTTCCGTTGCTTGTTCCGCTTTTCGTCAGTGCGTTTAAACGTGCGGAGGAATTGGCGACTGCGATGGAAGCGAGAGGCTACCGCGGAGGAGAAGGACGGACGAAATACCGTCAGCTTGTCTGGGGTATGAAGGACACGTTCACGTTGCTTCTATTCATCCTGTTAACAGCACTCCTTGTGCTGCTTAGAAATTAGGTGATGCCTAGATGAAAGTAAAATGCACTGTATCATACGATGGGACACATTTTAAAGGCTATCAGGTGCAGCCAGGGCAGCGAACTGTTCAGACGGAGATAGAGTCTGCCCTTGCAAAAATGCATAAACAGGACGAACTGATTCCGATTGTGGCTTCTGGCCGGACGGACAGTGGTGTTCATGCAAAGGGACAGGTCATCCATTTCGATACCCCGCTCGCTATCCCGATGGAGAGGTGGCCTTTTGCCCTCAATAGCTTGCTGCCAGATGACATTCGTGTTCTAAAGGCTGAGGAAGTGGATGAGTCGTTTCATGCCAGGTTTGGTGTTGCTTCAAAGGAGTACCGTTACAAGGTCTCAACGGAAACGCACCAAAATGTGTTCACGCGACAGTATGCCTGCCACTATCCTTATCCACTGGATGTCGACAAAATGAGAGAAGCTGCTGAGTATCTGATTGGCTCACATGACTTCACAAGCTTTTGTGCGGCCAATACAGAGGTTCAGGACAAGGTGAGGGTTATTTACGCCCTCGAGTGGAAAAACGTCTCAGACGGGCTTGAAATGCGTGTGAGAGGAAATGGCTTTTTATACAACATGGTGCGGATTATGGCCGGCACGTTACTTGAAATCGGTGCTGGTAAATTTCACCCTGAGGAGATAAAAGCCATGCTTGCCGCCCGAAATCGCGAAGCGGCAGGCAAGACTGCGCCTAGTCACGGACTGTATTTATGGGAAGTTTTCTATGACAACTAAACCAGGTGTAACATGTTCTTGACACAGGAAGCAGAAAGTTATAAGATATCATATGGTATGTATTTCAACCCCACAAATAAGCCCCGGAAGACTTATCTGTGTTTTGAAATAGAACGTAGCATTTGATTCAGGAAAATTCATTGATTTATTTAGGAGGGAAACTCATGCGTACAACACCAATGGCGAACGCAAGCACAATTGAGCGCAAATGGCTAGTGGTTGATGCGGCAGGCAAGACTCTAGGACGTCTTTCTACTGAAGTAGCATCACTTTTGCGCGGTAAGCACAAACCAACTTATACACCACACGTTGATACAGGTGATCACGTCATCATCATCAATGCTGAGAAAATCGAATTAACTGGTAAGAAATTGACGGACAAAATTTACTACCGTCACACAATGCACCCAGGTGGTTTGAAACAAAGAACTGCTCTTGAGATGCGTACAAACTACCCTGAAAAAATGTTGGAGCTTGCTATCAAAGGTATGCTTCCAAAGGGTCCACTAGGTCGTCAAATGTTCAAAAAATTAAATGTGTATCGTGGTTCTGAGCATCCACATCAAGCACAACAACCTGAAGTTTACGAACTTCGCGGTTAATTATAAGGGAGGTTAACAATTTGGCACAGGTTCAATATTACGGTACAGGTCGTCGTAAAAGTTCTGTAGCGCGCGTTCGCTTAGTTCCAGGTGAAGGCCGTATCGTCGTTAATAATCGTGAAATTACTGAATACATTCCATTCGCTGCTTTAATCGAAGACGTGAAACAGCCTTTGAACATCACAGAAACAGCTAACAGCTACGATGTTCTTGTAAATGTTCACGGTGGTGGATTCTCTGGTCAAGCTGGAGCAATTCGTCACGGTATCTCTCGTGCTCTTCTAGAAGTAGATCCTGAGTTCCGTACACCACTTAAACGTGCTGGACTTCTTACTCGTGACTCTCGTATGAAAGAGCGTAAGAAATACGGTCTTAAAGGCGCACGTAGAGCTCCTCAGTTCTCGAAGCGTTAATCAATTTCTTATTGCATCAACGTTTACAAAAGTTTTTTGGTTCAAGTTGGTTCAAATCAGCTTAGAACTTATAAAGAACTTAACAGATTTAAAGCATCGGCATCTTGCTGGTGCTTTTTTTCTGGCATTAATTCGAGATAATAATTTTGAGTGGTTTGAATATTTATGTGTCCTAATCGTTTAGATACATATGCAATATCTATATCTTGGGCAAATAAAAATGATGCGTGCGTATCTCTTAGACCGTGAAAGGTTGTTCTTTTAATGTTTAGCTCCGTTAATAACTCGGCTAATAGTTCGGACTGTTTAAAACCACCAAAGCCGAAAATATATCCATTCTCTTTCACGAGAATTTTACGTAAAAGCTCATAGACTTCTTTGTTTATAGAAACATCACGTTTTGCATTTTGTGTCTTTAATGAAGTATCGTCAGAAGTGGGACTGATTGAGTGTCTAACTTTTATTCCATACTCATAAAGGCTTTCTGGTCGTATAGCTAGTAGTTCTCCGCGTCGCATACCTGTTTCTAATGCTAGTAATACAAGTACGTTAAATTCATCTTCTGGATTCTGTAAAACGTAATTACGAAGCCTCTTAAAATCAGTAATGGATAAGGCTTTATTTCGCTTAGGTGGGTTTTCTCCACGTGTTTTCACTAATCGAGCAAAATCATTTGCAATATAGCCCCGTGCATATGCATCACGTAAGGATGTCTTTATTTTAAGAAGTACTTCATGCGTTGTTTTTCGTGAATGTGTCTTCGCATACTCATCAATTTTCTTTTGAACGACGATATCATTTAAATCTTTTAATTGAATATCATGAAAAAGGTTTCTAATGACTCCTGAAGTACGAACATAATTTTGAAAAGTCGTTTCTTTAACATCATTGACCTTTACAAGATAAATCCAATTCTCGAAAAAATCCGCAAATGTTGTTGTTCTGTGAGCAAGTTCTTTACCTTCTCCTTTCGCTAATTCCATTTCTAATGCCCAAAGCTGTGCTTCTTTCTTTGTTGAAAAAGTTTTCGCAAGCTTTTTATGATTCCCTTGTTTGTATAAGGAAACTTGCGCCCGATATGATTTTCCTCTTTTAATAATACTAGCCATGCTATCAATTCCCTTCATAAAAACAGTTGATAGATGCTAGTTGAATACACCTGTATTGTATTCCGAACCTAACATCTTATCAACTGTCAATAAATTAAACCGAGTGTTTTTCAATAAATTGTATTAAAGATTTCATTGTGTATCGTTCATGCCGACCAATCATGAAACGTCCAAGCCCTTCATTGGGTCGTATATATTTATCAAATGACTTTGGGTCTACACCTAGAAAACGAGCAGCTTGTTCTCTAGTTAAAAGGTATGGAAAGTCCTGTGAGTTTATATCAATGCTCATGAAGACATCATCTCCTTGTGAATTTCTTATTTAAACGGATAACTTTGTTTTGTATATAATGGCGAATACTTTTTTAACCAAGCTATGACATCGTCATTAGGTTCATAGTTTTCAAATTCATCGTAAAGAAATGCTAAACACTTCTTTAACCCCTCATCGCCCCAGATACGCCAAACTTTGAATAAGTAAGGAAATAATCCTGACCCATTTAAAATATGCTTCTGTGATTGTTCTAACAGGTTCATTCGTGGCGAAGGGGAACTGAACATAAAATTTCTCTGATTAAGCAAATTAAGCATTTTTCTAGTGTAAGTTGTTAATCTTTTAGATGTGTCATAATAAAATTGGTAACGATCAGTTAGAGCTGATACTAATAAATCTTTTAACTCTGTATCATTACTTATGTCTTCTAGCTTTTCTGATAGGTTATGAGCATAAGCGCCCTTAAAAACTGCTTCAAAGCGTACCCAATTATCATATTGTATAGCCTCTTCATATCTAACGCCCATCGTTTCAATTTGTTCTTTCTTCTTATCATAAACCCTCAATAAAGCCTTAATATTTTTGCCTTTCGAGCCCAGATAAAAAGTTGAGGTGATATTATTTTTAGTTATTGCCGATATAACCGAATGGTTTTTTCGACCAGTTGCAGTTCTAACGATTTGTTTTTTTTTAGAAAGCTGATTATAAATTGTGTTTACATTTACTTTTTCATTGATGAAATCGATTCCAATGTCAATTCTCGATAGTCTGGAAGTATATAAGGTGCTGTTGCTTATGTTCGTGAAAAACTGATTTATCTGTATCGGACTAGTGAATAATGATTCATATTGCTTTCTGTATTGCATCCATGCGTGCGCAGAAAATTTTATACAAATGCCCATCTGAATAAAATCAGTATGATAAGCGATTGCGAAATAATATGGAGCATCATCGCAAACTAAACCATTTGAATAACCTTGAGGTAATGAATATGTTGTTTCTTTTAGTTTGCCTAATACGGTTTCTAATTTGGACAGTCTAACAAATTCATTAATGATATTGATTGCCATGCCTTCCCAGCCTTCAATTTGGCTAGGTCTCTTCGTTGATTGTAGGACTAGTGTAAATTCATCGACTTGAACGTCTAACAAAATTATCACTCCTTTCAAGTCGTGAAACATTGATACATCAGCTCTAGTTGTGATCTTCTTGTTTTGCGGAGCGGGGGTTATTACATAACCCCCGCTCACGATCTTAAGTGAGTCACAGCTTCTAATATGTCAAAATCTAAATAACTAAAGTGACAAATCTTCGGCGTGTTAGCCACGATTGGACAAGTAAAGACACCTTGACCTAATGCAAAATTCTTCTCTGGTATATCTACTCCAGTACCGAATGCCGTTGTATAAGTTTGCCTTTCCGCATTACCGAGCACGAACTTTACAGGAAGGTTTTCTCGTAAATTGGTTGGTAATAATGTTGCATCTGACTTTTGCATGACAATCCATAAGAAAAAGCCTAGTTGTCTACCTTGTAAAACGACTTGTGACAACAGCTTCATTACTTCATCACGTGTTTTCTTTTCTAGCGTCTGTAAAACAGTTTGAAAACTAGCGAATTCATCAAAGATAAAAATATAAGGTTCATATTGAAAGTCAGCATAGGTTGCTTCTAATTTCGTGTTAAGTTTATCTTTAATCTCTGCTTTTCTGACTTCCATCATTTCATTGAAACTTTGTAGTAGCCTAATAATATCTTCCATATTAGTAGCGGTATTTTCCGCTGAAATTCTTTCTCCAAGAACAGCAAGGCTTGAGTTTTTTGGGTCGGCAAAATAAATGTTGTATTGTACGTTTTTGGCTAGCATTTGAAGAATTAGCGAGTAGAGCGCATACGTTTTACCCGAGCCTGTTTGTCCCACAAGCAAAGTTCCATATAACGAAATTGATATAGACTTATCAATTATCAAAGTATAATCATCTACTTGGGAAGTTTGTCTTTTCAATTCGCAAAGACCATTAAAATTAAGTTGCTGGTCAATGTTACTATCGTATATCTCAAAAATATGGTAGTTTTCATCATTTGATAAATAGGCTCTGTCTACAATGAAATGATTCAATGTGAAAGAAATCCTTACATCGCCAATATCTTTGTTAATATTTATGTTTTCAATGAACAATGTAGCTTTTGAAAAGTTGGCGGTAAATTGCAATTTAATTTTCGGTAGGTCTGCTATTTCGGTATTGAAGTAAAATCTTTTGTTGAAGTAATTAGCATCTAGGAACGACTTTCTTAGTTTTAGTACGGTAAGATAATGGTGTATAGCGTGTTTTATGCCTTTATTAGCCTTATTTCGAATAAGCCATGCAGCCATTTGAATCGAAAATATTACTAGCAGAAATCCGATAAATAACTCGTTAACGTGTTTTGTGAAAACAACTCCCAACTTAAGTTGGGAGTCGATAAAATTCACACAAAAAACAATCACAGTAAGCATAAAGCATGTGCTATATATGAAAATCCCGTTTTGTTGTCTTTGTGTTCTTAATTTACTTTGTTTGAACATTGATTTTTTCCACGCCTTTAAATCGAAGGATCAAGTCAAAGCCTATAACAAAAGATTTTTCTTGAATGAAATCGATTAAACGTACATATTCGCCTTTTTGAACACTGATATGTTCCTGACCATTCAAGACGGTCACGTCAAAAGTATTTAATATGTTGTTATCTCGCTTTAGTCCAGTTTTCTTGTCGGAACCGTAATCAGTATTGTCTTTGGTAATGGATAAAGTTAAAGTAACACCTTTTTCATCTGGCTCTTTTTTACTTACGTATGGTCGTTGTGAAACTAATCTGTACATATTTCCTGTGTTTCTTAAAAATTCATCTGCTTTGAATTTAGTTTCTGTGAATACCCATGCATTTGCGATCGGCATAGTGCAAAACCTCTTTCTTTTAATTGTGTTTTTTGTCAGAGTAATTTCTTAATACATACTCAAGGCTCTTGATAACCAAAGCTTCTTCTTTAGTGTCTTCGATCTTAATCCGGAAACCACCTAGGTTTAAAACTTTAGGCTTCTTATGGTCCTTTAACAGCCTAATGCTGTCTTGGACCATTCTTTCCCTCAACATGAATTTTTCCAGAAGGATATCAAGACTTGATGCATCTACTTGTGACCATTTCGGGATGACCATTTTCGGATGATTTATTTGGTAAAACATGATTAAATCGCCTCCTTTCTATGGATATTTATACTTGCAAGTTAATCTTATAACACTTTAATTATTGAATTAAGAGCAATGAAACGGCATAAAAAGAGGGTTTATATGGATATTTCTTTTTTGTTTTGTGCTATACTCCATCTATAAAGGGGTGATTGAAAGTGAAGTTTTTAAACGTTAATGAGATTTTAGATACTATCGATAAACAGTTTGGGTATGATTTTGGGGGTAAGGAGAGAGATGATCATTTAATTAGCAAGAAAACATGGAATAAGTATGTAAGAGAGTTTTTTGAAGAAAAGATTTATGAGACTGAGTATATGAGTAGTTATGAAAACAAAATAATTGGTGGGAATAGATATACAAAATATCGAGAGGACTTTGTTACAGAAGTCATTGGTTTCCGTAAGGACCAAATCATAAAACAATTTAATAGTAACCGAAAAACAACTGTTGATCATGATACTATTAAAGCTTTTGAAACTATTGCTTCAGCATTGGGTCTGAAAGTTGAAGAGGATATTTATAATAAGAGAATTCCTATCACTCAATATAAGAAAAAACAAGAAGAAAGATATCCTATTATGACAAAGGAAGATGTAGAAAACGTAAGAGAACAGTTGCTGCATATTGTGATTAATCAGTTGATCGATATGGAAAAACTTAAGTATGACGTATCTCAATACCTAGTTTCTGGTTCTTTAGAATATGGTTTTGCCAACCCTCTTGAAATGGTTGGAGATAAAGATAGCTATCCCTTAGGCTTTAGAATTGATGCAAAAAATTACTTGAAAGAAAGCATAAGAAACGAACTCATTAATCACTGTAAATAATATAATCCTTATATAAAGATTCCTTTTGCATCTGTTATAATATTAGTAAAAATGTAAAATATTACAACAGAAAGAAGTGGTTGTTTGGGAAAGTATAAAAATATAATTACAACAATCGGTCGTGATAACAAGTTAAGTCGATGTGCGGATGCTGATGATAGAATCTTCAACCGAGAAGAAATCGTTAATAGTTGGAAAGAGTCATATCATGAGAGGGTTTCACGAAATGAAGATGAGATCGGTCTACGCTTGCCCCAATTTGGAGCATTATCTGCAATTCGTGCACATTGGGCAATATCAAATTCTCCAGCAACTATTGTTTTACCGACTGGAACAGGGAAGTCTGAAACAATGTATACTACGATTATTTCTGAGAGAGTTACTTCAACGCTTATTATTGTACCGTCTAATTTATTGAGGGAACAAATTTTTGAAGGAGCGAGGCACTTTGGTATACTTCCAAAATTAAAAATGATATCAGAGGAAGCTATTTATCCAACGACTTTTCTTTATAAGTCAAAAGTAAAAGATGAGGATGAAAATATACTGATTGATGTGCTTGAGGAGGCAAATATAATTGTTTCAACTCCTGGGATGATTAAAAACATGACTTCTACTGTTTGGGATAAACTGCTTGAAAAAGTAGAGGTTGTAATATTTGATGAAGCGCATCATCTTGCCGCTCCCGACTGGGGAATGGTGAGAGAAAGATTTATAGGAAAAAAAATTCTCCAATTTACTGCAACTCCATTTAGAAATGATGGAAAAAAAGTCGATGGTAAGATAATTTTCAATTATGGTTTGGCATTAGCGCAAAAAGCTGGGTATTTCAAGCCTATCGATTTTTATCCAATTCAAGAATTTGATGAGCAAAAGTCTGACGGAGAAATCGCAAAAATAGCCATCAAGCAATTAGATGAAGATTTGGAGAAAGGATATGAGCATGTACTTTTAGCGAGAGCAAATAGTCGAAAACGAGCTGATGAGTTGTATGAAAAAATTTACTCTCAATATAAAAAGTATAATCCAGTTGTTATTCATACTGGCATTCGCCCTGCCCAGAGGAAGGAAAACTTGCAGCAAGTTAAAGATGGTAAAGCAAAAATTGTGGTATGTGTAGATATGTTTGGCGAAGGCATAGATATTCCCACACTAAAAATTGCCGCAATCCATGATAAATATAAATCGCTTCCGATTACACTTCAATTCATTGGACGTTTTGCCCGAACAAGTGGTAATAAGTTGGGTAATGCAAAGCTCATCACGAATGTGGCAATGGAGGATTTGAAGCAAGCGATTGAAGAGCTATATAATCAAAATTCTGATTGGAATCAACTTCTTAATATCCATTCAAATCAAGCTATCAATAAGGAAGTTGAGCTTGGTGAATTCATTGATAGGTTTGAAAAAGGCCATGTAAAGGAGATAGATTTATCCCAATTAAAGATGAAAGTGAGTACCAGGATGTTTCAACACCCTTCAAAAAGAATTTATGTAAATGGGTGGAAACAAGTTTTGGATTCAAATAGAACTACATCATTAATAAATGAAGAAGATTTTGTTTATGTTTTCATTGAGGAAATTGAAACAAAGGTTGTCTGGTCAGATCAAAAGGATATTGTTCAATATGATTATGATTTCTTTGTGTTGTTCTTTGATGAGGATAATGGAATTGTTCATATAAACGAAACTGATGCTGGAAAAGGAAATCGGCTTGTGGACAGTATGTTTCCAGAAGCATCGGCAATTAAGGGAGATTCAATTTATCGAAGCTTAGATGGAATTAATCGATTGATGATTGGAACGCTGGGATTAAAGCAAAAACCTAGCGGAAGGATTAGCTTCAGAATGTTTGCTGGTGCAGATATTAAGTCTGGAATTAGTGAGGCAGTTGCATCGGGTTCAACTAAGTCTAATTTATTCGGTTATGGCTATCAAGACGGAGGACGAATTAGTATTGGTTGTTCATATAAAGGGAAAGTTTGGATGCGTTGGGTAGAGCGGATAAACTTTTGGACAGACTGGTGTAAGAAAATAGGGAATAAGGTATTGGATGATACTATTAGTACGAATAATATATTAAATAATTCCCTTACTTTAGAAGTTATTAAGGAATTTCCAGAGGGTGTTCCTTATAAAATATCGATGCCAGAAATAATTGAGGTTTCTAATTCTGTCGCCAAACAGTTATACATTCCTAAAGAACAAAAGGAATTTCCGTTTTTTAGAACAGAATTAAAGAATCCCGGTTTAGTTAATGATAATCTTCGCTTTGAATTTTGGATAAATGAACGGAAATTTATCTTCGAACAGATTATTAATGAAACATCATATAGTTTCAAGCAAATCGAAGGTGAAGAGCTAATAGTGAAATCCGGTAATAGAAATGTTAAAATGACAGATTATTTGCATGAATACTCACCGGAAGTTTCGTTCATACAAAGCGATGGAACTATTGTAGTAGTCCAAGAAAATTTAAAAACAGTTATCAAACCTAAAAGTGGCATTGAATTGCCAGTAGACACTTTTTTTGATATCGATTGGAACAAATTTGGAGTCGATATTAAATCTGAATCTCAAGGTAGAGGAAGAAAGACTGATTCTATTCAATACGCTACAATACATAACATTGTAGATCAGACATCAGATATCATTTTTGATGATGATGGATCGGGAGAAATTGCAGATGTTGTTGCGGTCAAAATTGATAAGGAACATTCAAAAATCATATTTCATCTATATCACTGTAAATACTCAGGCGGAGAACTTCCTGGTGCTCGTGTTAAAGACTTATATGAAGTATGTGGTCAAGCTGAAAAATCAATTATGTGGAATGATAATGTTTTAGAAATTATTCAACGAATGATTGTACGAGAAAATTCGAGACAGAAAGACTATGGTGAAACTCGGTTTGAAAAGGGAGACTTACAAATTCTTCAGATGTTAAAGAAGATGGTGAAATCTGGTTTTGAAACAGAATTTGAAATATCAATTGTTCAGCCGGGAGTCTCTATAATGAAAATTACAGACTCAATGAAACAAATTATTTTGGCAACTGATGCCTATTTAAAAGATACTTATGGCTTGCGTCTAACATGTTATTTTAGTAAATAGATAGACTGGTTGTTTCTATTGCAGTGTTAGAAAACAATTGCACATCTGGTTAGCTTCGAGACCAGATGCGCAATTGCAACCGGATGATGCGAAGGTGCTTAGTTACTAAGAAGTGTGTGTATTTCTAAATCCTACGACATTAAAAAAACACCCTAATCAATTATATGAATGAGCACCTCGAAAATTATTTGAATTTTATGTAACTTGCACGCGATAAATGCGACATATGAATTTTAGCAATCAAAAAAATAATAAAAAAGAGGGGGGATAATATGAGTTCAATTTATGTAAATAATTTAATTAAAACAGTCATTGAAAAATCGGTAAGTAAGTCATGGAATAATGCTGTATTGGAATGGGAAATTGATGATGTTATTGAAGATGAGGATAATGAATCTTCTTGTATATGTGGTAAAGAAAATATTAGATATTTATTTACAATTAAGAATATCAATAATCAAAACACACTTTTTCCTATTGGAAGTTCTTGTATTAAGAAGTTTGAACGTGAAGATTTAAACGAGCTTACTTTAGTTAACGAAAAATTGTTTAAATTATTTCATGCTGTGAAAGCAAATGCATTTATCTCGTTAAATTCTAAATACTTCTCAAGAAAAGTATTAAAGTATCTTTTTGATCAAGGTGCATTCACGCCTAATAAATACAATAATTTTAATGCAGAAAATGATTTTAATTTTATGCTGAAAATGTTTAATATGAGAAGCGAGCCATCTGAAAGACAGTTGAAAAAAATAAGAGGTATTATTGTATCTTCTATAAAACCATACCTTATACAATCACTTAATGAAAAGGTTGTGAAAAAAAGGTTTTAGATTCAAAATTAATATGTTAATTTAAAGTGCAAATTATTATTTATAACGTAACAACATTAGAAAAATAAAAAGGAATGTATTCAACTAGCACCAATTTTGAAATGTGGTTCAAATTGGTTAAGGTGCTAATATAACAGTTAGATGTTAATTCATCATATAAATTGATAATTGATATAATCAGACTTTTATAGATTAGCACTTGTTTAGCATTAGTGCAAAATTTTTCGAGCTGAAAGAAGGCTTATTATGAGTTATTTGTCCGCATTGAACTACAAATATAAGCAAGAAGATTCAGAGGATACTTTATTTGTCTTTGATACTAATTATTTCTTATATGCCTATCAAAGTTACTCTAATGGAGACAGTTATATAAAAGCATTAGAGAATAAAAAGAAGGATGTATATATTCCTTTTATGACGTATATAGAGTTCCTATCCAATATAAATTCTGTAACCAGTTCCTTGAAAAATGATATTAAGATTTTAGAAAACTATGTTAATTCAGTTGCTGAAGAAGTAAAGATATTTGATATTCCAGCAATTAAGCAAAAGCTAAAGTCTGAGAGTTTTAGAAACAAATCGAAGAATTATGACCAATTAAATAATTTACTCAAAAAGGATATAGAAGAAATTATAAATGAATATGTTGAAAGTTCTATAATAGAAGTTGAAAATAAGTGTATTGAGATAGAGAATATACTTAATGAAAAATTAAAAGAATTTTCTGAATCGGAAAAGAGTCTACCTAAGATAGCAGAGTATGAAAAAAAAATAGGCGTTCTTACAGATCGAATTGATAAATTGTTTGAAAGTACAAATGTTGTTGGAGAAATGTATACTCAAGAAAATATTAATGAATATATATCAGATATGGATGATAGGTATGCAAAGAATATCCCGCCAGGGTTCTGTGATGAAAGTAAAGGTGATAAAGAAAAGTTATTCGGAGATCTAGTTATTCCTGATAAAGCAGGAGATCTTATCCTATGGAAAGATTTAATAAATTTGTTACAAGTTGATGAAGAAAAAAAAGAGAAATTCTCTAAAGTTGTAATTGTAACAAATGATGGTTTGTCAAATGAAAAATCAGATTGGAGAATAAAGTTAGGAAAAGATAGAGTAGTACATGATCAATTAAAGATAGAGTTCTACCAAAAAACGGGTAAACTATTAGATTTAATGAAGGTTGAAGATTTTATTGAATACTTTAGTCAGGAAGATGAAGTTACTAAAGAACACATAGCGAATGAGATTAAAACATTTAAAGAAGTATATTTTTCAAAAGAAGAAAAAATTGCATTTACTTGTTCGGTAATGAGTATGCTTTAAACAATCAGAAAGAAATGATGGAAAAAGTATTTATCACAGTAATTAATATGAAAGGCTTAAGATACAAGGATTTAAGAGACTTGCCGTGTATATCAACTAAACATGAAGAATTAAACTCAACTTTTAATTCATATACAAAATTGTTCTTAGATCAAGATACTGAAATATTATTGGGAACTAGATTAAATAGGACTGATAAGTTAAGGTATATTTATAAATTATTTAAGATTGCAGGGTTTGATCCAAGAGACTTAATATTTGATAGTAGAGAGTTACAAAGAACATGGCAAAGTTTTTTTCAAAGTAAAGAAAAACTATTATACTCAGATGAGATCATAGTCTCACTAGAGAGACCTGAAGATGTATTAGGAATAACTGTTATTGGAGATGTAAAATTTTTTAAATCAGGAGAAGAAATCGAAAATAATTTAACTAATCAAATACGAGATAAGTTAATAAATTGCGAACTTCATGATGAATCTAGAAAGCCAAAAGAAATTGAATTTAAAGATATTATGTGGGACTTAGGATACAATATTGAGAATCATTTTGTTGATTTTGATGATTTTTAAAGTAGATTGTATTCAACTATCATCTATCATGGTTCAATTTGGTTCAAATGCTATCTACAAGAGTCCATTTTTATCCGTTTTAGTCCATAGTGAAAGCCTTCAGAAAGTTGATATAAAAGGATTCATATAGATTATCGTTCTTAAAAAACAATGATTCCAGTTCTCAAAACGTTAATCACTTGGTATATCAATTTTCAACCTCTTTGCTCATATTGAGCAAAGAGGTTTTTTATGTCCAAATATGAAGTTGAATACTCCTTGATTATTCCAACTTATCCTTTGGATCATCTTGGCTGTTTTTCTGTCACTTCAACGGTCATATGAGTGATAAAATCCTTTGTAATTTTATCGAACTGGGTTTGTATATCTTTAATGGGAGCATTGGCTGCAAACAAAAAATAGCATATGTATACCGAATGCATGGGTATTTTTTGTGATGCTCAGAATTATTTAGATAAATTCGCTTGACCTTTCCATTTAAGTATGCAGTCGACAATAATCCATTTAATGCTTTGACTAATAATAGACTGAAAAGAATGGTTGTTTATTATCAGGTTGAAAAGGAGTAGCTAAGTTGTAACGTCAATAGCGTTGTAGTTGCTTTCCACGCCATTTTTTTAAAATTTCTAGGTTTTTCAAATTACGCTAACAATACGTTGAGAAGCCTCTTTTTTGATGTCTGAATCTGCTTTTTTCGTTCACGTGAATCAGTGTCTTTTTAAACTGATTTTTTATGAACAAAACCAATGCCCTTTCAATGCAAGGTATGCCTTAACCCCATGTTCAATACTGTGAAGGTGAGTATTCGAAAGTACAAGCCTGTCATCGTCCTGAATCGTTTTCTGAAAGCATCTTAATTCTCCTCTTCTGCATTATATTCATTTTCACTTTTTAGTTCAGGTGACATGATTCATTGAATTCTACTTAATAATTTTCATTCTTATAGAATGCCTAAAGATCAGCTTTCCTATTGCTCTAATCTATAATGACATTCATATAAAGAAATGAGTAAGACTGTAGGCAACAGAAGGTTATTATTAGAATTTTTAGAAAAGCGTTAACTCATCTAATACCTACTTTTAACATTTTCAGTCGAAACTTAAAGAAAGAAAAAATCTTGAGTATGTACTTGTTAAAAAAATCAGTATCTAGTTAGCTTAGATGTTGAAAAATTTTACAAGAAGTTTTAAAATAATTTAACAACACACTCTTGATATTGGAGGTATTGGTGAAAAATGAAAAAAGAAGTGGAAAAAAAATATATCGTCAGTGAAATTCCAGAATATTTATCAATAGGGGATTCAAGGGAGATACACCAAACATATTTGGCAATAGGTAAAGAAGAAGTACGACTAAGAAAGATTATTAATCCAGATTTTGAGCAGTTTGTTTTGACTATAAAAAAGGGGAGTGGCTTAACAAGGAATGAGTTCGAAATTGAAATATCTAAAGAAAGTTATCAACAATTATTAATAGATAAAAAAGTAACTCCTTTAATTAAGAAAAGAACAAGATTTGAAATTGAAAATCAATGTTATGATTTGGATGTTTATTTAAATTATCCTGTGTCTAATTTAATGACTGTAGAAATTGAATTTGAATCAGAAATAGAAGCAAGTAAATATCATGGACTTGAATGGTTTGGACAGGATATAACTTACAATAAAAAATTTAAAAATCAAAATCTTTGGCAGGATATACAACAGCAAAGAGAAGATGGTAAAATTCATGAAAGTCATAGATGAATTATACGGGGAGTTTATTCTGGAAGATATTTTTATTGATTTATTAAATACAAAGGAGATTAAAAGATTAAAAGGTGTACACCAAGGTGGGGCCGGTTACCTTATAAATAAGAGCTGGAATGTAAATAGATATGAACATTCATTAGGTGTAATGCTTTTAGTAAAAAAATTAGGGGGACAAAAAGAAGAACAAATCGCAGCCTTACTTCATGATATATCTCATACGACTTTTTCGCATGTAATTGATTATGTGTTTAATAATGAAAATGAAGATATACACGAATTAATATATAAGTATGTAATTGAAAATTCAGAAATATCTAATATTTTAAATAAAGATGGTTACTTGTATAAGGAATTATTATTGGATAATCGTGAATACAGTTTATTGGAAAGAAAAGCCCCTCATCTATGTGCCGATAGAATTGATTACACTTTAAGGGATATGTATCGCCATGGAAATATAACTTCGTTTGAAGTGGATAACTTCATTAATAGTTTAAGAGTTAAAAATGGTATAATTTACATAAACGATATTGATCAAGCAGAGTGGTTTGTAGAATTATATTACAAAGAAGTAATAGACTACTTTTTAAATCCACTAAATGTATATATAAACGATATAATAAAGAGAATTTTGAAATATACAATAAAAAATAAGATTGTTCGTCTGGAACAATTGTTAACTACTGATGATGAGATTATGGAATGTTTTAAAGAGAGTAATGATTCATATGTGCAAAGTTTATTAAATGAAATTAGTAACAACAAATCCAAAAAGTAGTTTCAAGGATGATTATGATATTTTTCATAGAAAAAACTAAGGATAATAGATCCTTTAGTACAATCAGAAGCTGGATTATTAAAAGCTTCTAAGCTCTCTCCCAAAGTTCATCAAAAAAACAAAGAAGCAAAATATAGAGCGGAGAAAGGAATATATATAAAGTTAAAAATTAGAATAATATAACAAAAAGCCCTGAATTTAGTTTTCGGGCTCTTTGTTATGAATTCATAGCTCTTATCTTTTAGTTGATTTCCATTATAACTGCACAAAAAATAATAATAGATGTAAAATTTCCTAAAGTGTAAATTTTTTAATAATTTTAATAATTAGATATTGAAAAAAAGTGGTGAACTATTATACTTTTTATATGTGGGTCGGGAGGGATTAAAATGAATATATGGAAAAGTAAAGAATCTATGCTTTTAATTTTCTCTTCAGGGATAACCTTTATTGGGAATGGAATGCATTTTATTGCAGTATCCTGGTTAATTTATCAGTATACGGGGAATCCAATGTCAGTAGCATTGTTAGTAATATTAACAACACTTCCTACGTTGTTGACTTTTCCTTTTACAGGGGTAATTGCAGATAGATTTGATAGGAAAAAAATAGTCATTAGTATGGATGTCTTAAGATGTGTTTTTGTGTTGATAATACCTTTAATGTACTTACTGAATGAAATGAATATATATGTTATATATTTATTGACTATACTGATATCTATATCTAATAACTTTTTTTATCCGGCTTTTTCAGGTGTTGTAAAAAGTGTGGTACAAGAAAGACTGTTTTTAAAAGTAATAAGTGCAAATAGTTCAATGTTACAATTAGGAACTATTGTTGGTGCCGGTGTAGCAGGATTATTAATAGCCAACTACTCTATCATGATTGTTTTTTTAATAGATGGAGCAACATTTTTAGTCTCTGCTTTAATTCTATTGAATGTGAAATACATCCATAACAAGCCAGAATCCATTAAAGGATCAAAATTAGTTATAGATTACTTTTTAAAAGATTTTCTCTCAGGTTTGAAATACATATTTAACAAAAAAGTTCTAGTATACTTATTTTTAATAGGAATTCTACCTGCTGCTATTATACAAATAATCAATTCTCTACTAAGTGTTTATACGAATCAATCATTGGGATTAGGTGTAGATGCATATGGAATGTTAGATGCAATTTTTGCGATAGGGGCTCTGTTTATAGGTGTGTTGATGACGTTTGTAAATAATGTAAATCCGCAAAGATTAATCACATTTAGTTTTTTTATAATGGGAATAGGGTTTCTAATAATTTCTATCGCAGGTTCATTTTTCATTGCTGCAATTGGCCTATTTTTGTTAGGAGTATCTATTTTAATGGAGAGTGCGTGTAGAAAAAGCCTGATAATGCAATTGGTGGATGAGAACTATATTGGAAGAGTAGAAAGTTTTAATTGGGCGATTTATTCTGTGATAGCTCCATTATGTACAATTGCCGCCACATTATTCAATGGTCAAATAGGAACTACATCTTTGTTTTTTTATATCTCTGTAATTTTGATAGCAATATCTATTTTTTCAGTCCCTTTTTTTAATAAAAATGATTTGCAAATAAACTCTGAAACTGCAATGGATATAGAATAGATAATATTAAATACAATAAAGGAGATGTGAGAATGAAAATGACAATAAATGATATATCTCCAGTAACTTTAAAAAGTATGGCTCACTATAACAGAACAGTTAACGGAATAAAAACAACCAGTAGAGAAAAAGTAAATGAAGCTTTAAGAAATGGATGTGGAATTCAGGAAATTAATTATATATTAAGATATCCGGAAGTTATGTTATGTGATTTAAGTAATCCAGAATATCCATTGAATCTCTGCGATAACGAGACTATTATAGAATGCTTTGATCTGATTAATTCTTTACTAGGAGAGAAAATAAAGAATACAAACTTCACTAGAATCTATGGTGATAATTTAAAGAGTGAAATAGCTATTAACGGTCCAACAATGTGTCGGGGTCATTTCAGGGTTTTGATCAAGGCTATTTGTTGAAGGCACTGTATGAAATGGGGCCAGCTTTTTACGGTGTGACTCAATTACCTTTTACGGCAACTGATGATGAAATTGTTCATTTGGATCAACTTGGGGTAAAAGCTTTACGGTTTAATGTGATGAGAGGCGGTTCGGAAGATATATCAAAGCTCGATTATTTTGCGAGAAGGGTGTATGAGCTGGCTGGGTGGCATAGTGAGCTTTACATAGATGCTAAGCACCTCTCTGACATCTCATCTACGCTTGAACAGCTGCCGGCCGTTTCTATTGATCATTTAGGCTTATCGGAAGAAGGCTTGCCGCATTTGCTCAAGCTGGTTGAAAAAGGAGTACGTGTGAAAGCAACAGGCTTTGGACGTGTCTGCATTGACCTCTATTTATCAAACGAATGCTGAAGCACTGATGTTCGGAACAGACCTTCCATCCACAAGAGCGAAGCGTCCATTTGAATACGGTGATGTTGAATTGATTCAACAGCTGTTTGATGAAAAAGCAGCTGATCAAATCTTATATAAGAACGGTTGCAATTGGTATTTTGGTAAGTGAAGATAGTTTCCGTCCATCCTAGGAGGTGCTTTCATTGAATTTAAATCAATTGACATTTAGAGAAGCTGTGAAATCGTTTTCATGCTTTCAGATGATAAGTTAGGTCAAAAGAGAGAGCGTTACACTCGCCCATTATTAGAAAGTTATATCAAAGCCTTTCGTTCAATCGATGCTGATCCAAATATTGAACTCATTGTTGCGTGTGACCAGAAAGAAGCAGTTGGTGTTCTTCAGTTAACCATGACGCCATTTCTTACACATCAAGGGGGATGGAGAGCATCCATCGAAGAGTTCGTACGGCTTCGAGTCATAGAGGGAAAGGAGTCGGTTCGCTGCTTATAAATGCTTATAAAGTGGGCCATTCAACGCGCAAGCGACCGCGGCTGTCATATGATTCAGCTGACAACAGATAAACAGAGGCCAGAAGCACGCCATTTTTATGAGAAATTAGGATTTGAAGCCACTCATGAAGGAATGAAGCTGCATTTGTCCCATGAATAAGGATATCAAGAAGCGGAGGATTCACGTACCTCTGCCTTTTTTGTGCCTTTATTAGAAATATTTTCTATATTCAATATATAAATTCTCTGTTATTTGGAAAGGAGAAACATGTTACTCAAAATCGGTCTAGTTGTTATAGGTGTGGTCGTACTTTACGTAGGGGTTCAAGTCTTGTTGTATAAAAGAGATATGAAAAAAACGAAGGAAGATCTTTTGACATTTGTCGCAAAAAACAAAAAGGACGTTTCAGTGACAATCATTGAAAATGATGATGTGATGTTAGAGTGGAATGCTGATCAAAAAACGCCACTTGCAAGTACGGTGAAATTAGTGGTTTTATTTCATTTTGTTAAAGCTGTATCGAGCGGCGCCATCAAGCTAGAGGAAAAAGTGGCATTGCCTGATATAGAGCGGTTTTATATTGATAGAACAGACGGTGGTGCGCACGCGTACTGGCTGGAGGTCAATGATTTTTCTGAGCATGCGACTTTATTAGATGTTGCCAAAGGGATGATGCAATTCAGTTCGAATGCTTGTACGGATTATTTGATTGACCGGCTGGGCTTAGAAAAGATCAATGATCAGATGAAACAAGCGGGTCTTACAGAACCTGATGAACTCATGCCGCTGACGCCAATGATTTTGTGGTCCGCTTATGTATCTGATCGTAGGCGGGATGCATTCAAGAAAATGAGCGGTGTATCCGAAGAACAATACAAATCTCTAATGAATGAGATTTTTAATATCATGAAAAATGACCCAGAGCATAAAAAGGCGTTAGAAGAAAAAATGAAAAAAAAGAACTTATTAGGCTGGCGTATTCAATCATTACTGACACAAAAGTTGACAAAGTCTACAACCAATCAATATGCACATTTTATGAAACGTCTCCAGGATGAGCTGTTAACAATAGAAGAAAAGAGTCTTTTTAGCCAAATCGTACTGGGAGAAACATTGAAAAAGGAAACAGATCAATATCTTTGGTATAAAGGCGGAGCAACATTGTTCGTTTTCACAGGTGCTTTATATCGAAGAACAGATACATCCTCTATATCCATTTCTCTTTTTATCAATGATCCGAAAGCGAACAATTCTCACTGGATTGGGGGAGTATTCAACGAATTTATGCTTACTGCAGCAGTGGATCAAAACTTTCGACAACGATTGATACAGGCTTTCACTACATAAACATCAAAAAACAGAGGGAAACACCCCTCTGTTTTATTATTTCTGCATTGGAAACGCTCTGTATACATCTTGGCGTTTCTCTTTTGACCTCACAACCCCATCAACCAGTTCCTTTTGCCAAAGCGCTGCATCGTCTTTGTACTTTTTAAAAGGGTGAGGGAGCTTTTTTTCTAGCTGTTTCCTTTTAAACGTGACGGACGGCTCGTCGTTTGAGTTCATTTTGAGGGTCACCTGTTCTACGTTATTGATAAGAATAAAAAGTGCGATTGCGTTGTATAAATACGTTTTTTCAATCGTGTCCTTTTCGTCAAACCAAAATGCATCAAATTGTTCTTCTGTGTAGTTGGCATCTTCTTTTATCCCATACGTGACATCTAATGCTTTTCCATCGATGATTTCAAATTCGCGAATGGCGCCTCCTGGCAGGTCTAATAAAATCTGATGCACGGCTGAGTTGTCACCAAGATACGTACCTTTATGCTTGGAAAGCTGTTTTAAAGATATGTCTTCTATCCTTTTAATGCCGCTCTCATTTTGAGTGGCTTGACTGCTGCATGCGGATAGAATGACTGTCAATAGCAGCAGGATATACATCCATTTCTTCATTGATTTTTCCCCTTTACCCTTCTTTTTATATTCAAGAATCCATTTTATCACAATTTTCCATTTCGTTAGATCGCTAATTTGTCATTTCCATTAACTGAACTGCATGTTTTGTTCAAACCAACGAACAATACAAAGAAAAAAGGAGTTCAGTCCATGGCAGAAGTGCTTTCATTTTATCAATTGAAAACAAAACGCGATGTCGCGCTTGAAAAGAAGCTGTTGCGTACCTTGTCTCTTCAGCGGGTGACAGCCGCCTCGGAGAAATTCACGAAGAAGCTGTTTCCGTTTGCTGATGATCCAGCCGGTATCATGAGTGATGGCTGTATAGATTTTGCCATTGAAGCGTTTTTAGCTGGTGGGAGATACGGTGAGTCGAGTCGATATGGCGAATCGTTCGATAATATGAAGAAGCGGTCATCTCAGGAAGAGGATGAGCTGATCGAAGGGCTGGCAGGGTGTTTGCAATCGTGGGGCACTATGTTCCGAATGGAGCAAAAGACATCAGCTCTCTATCCATTTGCGAAAGATTTTTTAAGCATGTGGTGGCAGGAAGGCTTTCGTGAATCAGAAAAAAGACACAAGCTTCGGCTGCACTAAGCATATTTCCAGCCCTTGTCCCATATCTATAAAATAATGGTGTATGGGAGGGACAGGGATGAAAAGAAAGCTGAAGTGGACAGGGTTTTTAATTGGGTTTATTGTCCTCTTATTCTTATTCAGATTTCAATTTCTAAATGATGATTCATGGAAATCGTGGAATTTGCCTCTAAGTGGGAAGATCATCTATCTAGATCCGGGTCATGGTGGTCCAGATGGCGGAGCTGTTGGCGGCGAGCTGATTGAAAAAGAGATTGCACTGGATGTGTCCATGAAGATACGGGACTATTTGCAGGAGCAGGGTGCGCTTGTGCTCATGACCCGAGAGGATGATTCTGATTTATCATCAAAGAATACAAGGGGATATGCCCGAAAGAAAGCGGAGGATTTAAGGAACCGCGTAAAAGTCATCAATGAGTCTGAAGCGGATCTCTATTTAAGCATTCATTTAAATGCCATTCCTTCGAATAAATGGAGCGGAGCACAGACGTTCTTTTACGGAAAGTATGAAGAGAATGAAAAAGCAGCGAAGTTCATTCAAGATGAATTGCGCAAAAACCTTGAAAACACGGACCGTAAAGCGAAGCGAATCAATGGGATTTATTTAATGCAAAATGTCACGAAGCCAGGAGCTCTTGTAGAAATCGGTTTTCTTTCTAATCCAAAAGAGGCGGGTCAGCTGGCAACACCTAAGTATCAGGATCAAATTGCTGCCTCCATTTATAAAGGCATTCTCAGATATTTAACAGAGCAAAAAGAGCCGCCTGAATAAGGGGCTTTTTCCTTTTGATCGCAGGCAAACAGGACAGACATTGTAAGGATATGTATGATATACTTGGTTTGTAAACGAATTCAATAAAGGGTGAGGTTCTGCTATGATCGGACAAGATGATGTGAGAAAACTAGTTGGGAAGATGGACGAACCTTTCCTTCATATACCGCTTGGTGAGCTGGATGCCATCAAGGAAATCAGCCTAAAGCCTGAAAAAGAGCATGTGAGCTTAAAGGTGGCCATTGCCAAAACAGGTACCGCTGAGCAAATGAAGCTGCAGCAAGACATCGTACAAGCTTTAAAAGCAGCGGGCGCTAACACAGTAGGACTTCGTTTTGAAGAACTGCCTCAGGAAACACTTGAAAAATTTATGCCGTCACAGGATGAGGAAGAAAACCTGCTCAACTCTAAAAATCCACCAGTGTTCTTAGCCATTGCAAGTGGAAAGGGCGGCGTTGGTAAATCAACCGTTTCTGTTAACCTTGCTGTGGCACTGGCTCGTTTAGGGAAAAAAGTTGGGCTGATTGATGCTGATATTTACGGCTTTAGTGTACCGGATATGATGGGAATTACCGTCAGGCCGACAGTGAAAGGGGAAAAAATTATTCCTGTGGAACGCTTTGGTGTCAAAGTGATTTCAATGGGCTTTTTTGTTGAAGAAAATGCACCGGTCATTTGGAGAGGACCGATGCTTGGTAAAATGTTAAATAACTTCTTCCACGAAGTAGAGTGGGGAGAATTAGATTACTTACTATTAGACCTTCCGCCGGGAACAGGTGATGTGGCGCTTGATATTCATACAATGCTGCCTAGCTGTAAAGAAATCATTGTGACAACACCGCATCCAACAGCTGCTTTTGTTGCTGCCAGAGCAGGTGCAATGGCACTGCAGACAGATCACGAGGTGCTTGGGGTCGTTGAGAATATGAGCTATTACGAAAGCAAGAAAACAGGTGAAAAAGAATATGTCTTTGGAAAAGGTGGCGGGGACAAGCTGGCTGAAGAGCTGCGAGTATCGGTTCTTGGTCAAATTCCTTTAAGACAGCCTGATTGGAATGAAGATGATTTTGCTCCTTCCGTCTATGATGCGAGTCATCCGACAGGAGAAGTCTATCAACAGATTGCGAGTAAAGTCATTGAACAATTAGCAGTGAAAGCATAATAAAAGCCCGAGTGGACTCTACACCACTCGGGTCATGTTTAACTACCGCTTCCTTCGTTTCCTTGTGATCCTGAATCACTGCTGCTTTCAGATGCTGCTTTTTTTAGCTCATCTTCGAATTTCTTCTTATAGAGAGGGCTGCTTAATGTTTCTGTAATGACTTTTTCTAAGTGTTTTCTGAACTCTTTGCTTTTCACGAGTTCACCGTATTTTTTTTCCATCTCAGGATCCTTGAGAATATCCATCATCATTTGTTGATAGTCAGGATCCTTCATTAATTGTTTTAACATCTTTTCGTGCTGTTGCTGCATGGATTTTGCGAAAGTCTCGGCAAATTTAGAATCCTCAAAGACCTTCTTCCAGAACTCTTTGCCTTTATCAGAAGTCAGTGTTTTCTCTATTGTTTTTTTCACAGTTTGTTCATCCATTACCAAAGCTTCATTCATTGCCTCGTCATTTAATAACTGTTGAATGGCCTTTTTACCGTCATCTGTTTTCAAAATATCGACGACCATTTTTTTCGTTTCGTCATAGTCCATATTAGATGAAGATTGGGTTTTGGGAGCACAAGCTGTTAGAGATAAAAGAAGAAAACAGCTCATTATACGCAAGATGCCTTTTGACATACTGTGGCTCCTTTCGTTACATGTCTTACTTTTAATATGAATGTTTCACGTAAATTTATACATAACAAAAATAGGGGTTGGATCAATTCAATGAAAAGTCGGGATTTAGTTCGTTTTTTCTTCTCTGTGCTGGCTGTTGGAGCGGTCATTACAAGCGTGGTAGGTTTTGCGCTGGAGTGGGGGAAGTATCAGAAGCTGTTTGTATCGTTTGAGATTTTAGAGATCGCATCTGTGTTATTTTGGTTCATTGGTGTGGGAATGATCTTTAGTGTGATTAGTCAGATGGGGTTTGTCGTTTTCTTAACAGTGCACCGGTTTGCACTTGAGATTTTCCGGTCACATTCTTTATGGAATACCATTCAGTTGTTTCTTGTGATTTTTGTGCTGTTTGATTTAGCGTATTTGCGATTTTTGTTTTTCGGGGAAAATGAATCGTTTCTTCCGTACTTGTGGCTGCCTGTCTTTATTGGTGTGTTTGCATTGATCGTCGCTTATTTTAAACAGCAGCAGTCCTCTAAGAAAACATTTATTTCTGCCATGTTTCTTATGGTCGTCATCACATCGTTAGAATGGTTTCCTGCGCTTAGAGTCAATGAAGAGGACTGGCTGTATTTAATGCTTTTCCCGCTATTGGGCTGTAATGCGTTTCAGCTTTTAGCTATGCCCCGGTTTTCAAAGGCGAAATCTACTTAACTTCAGCTGATTTCGTTTTTGTATTTGAAATCAGTTCGCCAACGGTCACATTTTTTAAATTCTTATCTTTTAAGTGTTTTAAGATCGCTGGTAAGGCTTGAGCGGTTTGGGTGGCTGAATCTGAGGCGTGGAGGAGAATGATGTCTCCACTTTTCATTCGATCATTTACATTTTGAACAATCTGATCGACGCCTGGGTTCAGCCAATCCTGAGAGTTGATGCTGTAATGTACAACGGTATAGCCGTACTGTGTTGCAATTTTCAATACTTTTTCATTGAATTGCCCCGTTGGCGGTCTTAATAGTTGAATATCATCTAGTCCAAGCTTTTGAAATGTATTTTGTGCACGGACAAGATCACGCTTGATTTCGTTTTCTTCAAGCTGGCTATAATTTTTATACGCATAGCCAAGACTGCCAATTTGGTGGCCGTCCTCTCTAATCCTTTTCACAATATCAGGGTGACGCTCAGCCCAAGAAGCCGACAGAAAGAAAGTAGCGTTCTTTAGATCGTGCTCTCGGAGGACATTTAAAATAGGAACGGCCTTTTCATCTCCCCAGCCAATATTAAAAGTAAGGGAAGCATGTTTTGATGAGGTTTCTCCTTTATAAATCGCCCGGGGTCCTTGTTCTGTTTTAAATACTGACAGCGGCGGTGCCTTTTGTACATAAAAAAAGGTTGCGGCTGCAAGGGCTGCTACAAGAATAATGACGACTTGTTTCAGCCGTTTAATAGGCAACACATATAATCGACTCAATTCAAACACTCCTGCCTTGTCCAAGATTGTTACTTGATTGTATGCAGGACAAGGGTTTGACATGCACAATAAAACTATTTCAAAAAAAGTTTCGAAAAGACGTTGACCGGCAGAATATTTTCGTGATATATTATTAATCGTCGCTGAAACACAGTGACAAACATGAAACGCTTCGGGAAATAAACTTGAAAAAAGTTGTTGACATAAGATGAAGCGAAATGTTATATTATTAAAGCCGCTAAGAACGGCGGAGATGATCTTTGAAAACTAAACAAGACAAAACGTACCTGTTAATTCGAGTTTTAATAAAAAAATCCTATGAAACATCATAGGTAGTCAGTCAAACTGACGAGGCAGGAAATGATCACATGCTAAGTTCGCTACATCGTGTAGCAACGCATGTGTGATATGCATCCTGCATACCTCGGAGAGTTTGATCCTGGCTCAGGACGAACGCTGGCGGCGTGCCTAATACATGCAAGTCGAGCGGACAGAAGGGAGCTTGCTCCCGGATGTTAGCGGCGGACGGGTGAGTAACACGTGGGTAACCTGCCTGTAAGACTGGGATAACTCCGGGAAACCGGAGCTAATACCGGATAGTTCCTTGAACCGCATGGTTCAAGGATGAAAGACGGTTTCGGCTGTCACTTACAGATGGACCCGCGGCGCATTAGCTAGTTGGTGAGGTAACGGCTCACCAAGGCGACGATGCGTAGCCGACCTGAGAGGGTGATCGGCCACACTGGGACTGAGACACGGCCCAGACTCCTACGGGAGGCAGCAGTAGGGAATCTTCCGCAATGGACGAAAGTCTGACGGAGCAACGCCGCGTGAGTGATGAAGGTTTTCGGATCGTAAAGCTCTGTTGTTAGGGAAGAACAAGTGCAAGAGTAACTGCTTGCACCATGACGGTACCTAACCAGAAAGCCACGGCTAACTACGTGCCAGCAGCCGCGGTAATACGTAGGTGGCAAGCGTTGTCCGGAATTATTGGGCGTAAAGGGCTCGCAGGCGGTTTCTTAAGTCTGATGTGAAAGCCCCCGGCTCAACCGGGGAGGGTCATTGGAAACTGGGAAACTTGAGTGCAGAAGAGGAGAGTGGAATTCCACGTGTAGCGGTGAAATGCGTAGAGATGTGGAGGAACACCAGTGGCGAAGGCGACTCTCTGGTCTGTAACTGACGCTGAGGAGCGAAAGCGTGGGGAGCGAACAGGATTAGATACCCTGGTAGTCCACGCCGTAAACGATGAGTGCTAAGTGTTAGGGGGTTTCCGCCCCTTAGTGCTGCAGCTAACGCATTAAGCACTCCGCCTGGGGAGTACGGTCGCAAGACTGAAACTCAAAGGAATTGACGGGGGCCCGCACAAGCGGTGGAGCATGTGGTTTAATTCGAAGCAACGCGAAGAACCTTACCAGGTCTTGACATCCTCTGACAACCCTAGAGATAGGGCTTTCCCTTCGGGGACAGAGTGACAGGTGGTGCATGGTTGTCGTCAGCTCGTGTCGTGAGATGTTGGGTTAAGTCCCGCAACGAGCGCAACCCTTGATCTTAGTTGCCAGCATTCAGTTGGGCACTCTAAGGTGACTGCCGGTGACAAACCGGAGGAAGGTGGGGATGACGTCAAATCATCATGCCCCTTATGACCTGGGCTACACACGTGCTACAATGGACAGAACAAAGGGCTGCGAGACCGCAAGGTTTAGCCAATCCCACAAATCTGTTCTCAGTTCGGATCGCAGTCTGCAACTCGACTGCGTGAAGCTGGAATCGCTAGTAATCGCGGATCAGCATGCCGCGGTGAATACGTTCCCGGGCCTTGTACACACCGCCCGTCACACCACGAGAGTTTGCAACACCCGAAGTCGGTGAGGTAACCTTTATGGAGCCAGCCGCCGAAGGTGGGGCAGATGATTGGGGTGAAGTCGTAACAAGGTAGCCGTATCGGAAGGTGCGGCTGGATCACCTCCTTTCTAAGGATATATGGAGCAGTGTGCGTTTTGGTCTTGTTTAGTTTTGAAGGATCATTCCTTCAAAACATGTCTCTAGCGAGACAGGATTGTTCTTTGAAAACTAGATAACAATAAGTAATACATTCACATTGAATGCAATGCAAAGTTCATCACACATAGTGATTCTTTCTAAAGTAAGAAATGGTTAAGTTAGAAAGGGCGCACGGTGGATGCCTTGGCACTAGGAGCCGATGAAGGACGGGACGAACACCGATATGCTTCGGGGAGCTGTAAGCAAGCTTTGATCCGGAGATTTCCGAATGGGGAAACCCACTGCTCGTAATGGAGTAGTATCCATACTTGAATACATAGAGTATGAGAAGGCATACCCGGGGAACTGAAACATCTAAGTACCCGGAGGAAGAGAAAGCAAATGCGATTCCCTGAGTAGCGGCGAGCGAAACGGGAACAGCCCAAACCAAGAGGCTTGCCTCTTGGGGTTGTAGGACACTCTATACGGAGTTACAAAGGAATGATATAAGCGAAGAGGTCTGGAAAGGCCCGCCAGAGAAGGTAACAGCCCTGTAACTGAAATGTCATTCTCTCCAGAGTGGATCCTGAGTACGGCGGAACACGTGAAATTCCGTCGGAATCCGGGAGGACCATCTCCCAAGGCTAAATACTCCCTAGTGACCGATAGTGAACCAGTACCGTGAGGGAAAGGTGAAAAGCACCCCGGAAGGGGAGTGAAATAGATCCTGAAACCGTGTGCCTACAAGTAGTCAGAGCCCGTTAACGGGTGATGGCGTGCCTTTTGTAGAATGAACCGGCGAGTTACGATCCCGTGCAAGGTTAAGCAGAAGATGCGGAGCCGCAGCGAAAGCGAGTCTGAATAGGGCGCATGAGTACGTGGTCGTAGACCCGAAACCAGGTGATCTACCCATGTCCAGGGTGAAGTTCAGGTAACACTGAATGGAGGCCCGAACCCACGCACGTTGAAAAGTGCGGGGATGAGGTGTGGGTAGGGGTGAAATGCCAATCGAACCTGGAGATAGCTGGTTCTCTCCGAAATAGCTTTAGGGCTAGCCTCAAGGTAAGAGTCTCGGAGGTAGAGCACTGATTGGACTAGGGGCCCCTACCGGGTTACCGAATTCAGTCAAACTCCGAATGCCGATGACTTATCCTTGGGAGTCAGACTGCGAGTGATAAGATCCGTAGTCGAAAGGGAAACAGCCCAGACCGCCAGCTAAGGTCCCAAAGTATACGTTAAGTGGAAAAGGATGTGGAGTTGCTTAGACAACCAGGATGTTGGCTTAGAAGCAGCCACCATTTAAAGAGTGCGTAATAGCTCACTGGTCGAGTGACTCTGCGCCGAAAATGTACCGGGGCTAAACGTATCACCGAAGCTGCGGACTGTTCTTACGAACAGTGGTAGGAGAGCGTTCTAAGGGCTGTGAAGCCAGACCGGAAGGACTGGTGGAGCGCTTAGAAGTGAGAATGCCGGTATGAGTAGCGAAAGACGGGTGAGAATCCCGTCCACCGAATGCCTAAGGTTTCCTGAGGAAGGCTCGTCCGCTCAGGGTTAGTCGGGACCTAAGCCGAGGCCGAAAGGCGTAGGCGATGGACAACAGGTTGATATTCCTGTACCACCTCCTCACCATTTGAGCAATGGGGGGACGCAGGAGGATAGGGTAAGCGCGGTAATGGATATCCGCGTCCAAGCAGTTAGGCTGGGAAATAGGCAAATCCGTTTCCCATAAGGCTGAGCTGTGATGGCGAGCGAAATTTAGTAGCGAAGTTCCTGATTCCACACTGCCAAGAAAAGCCTCTAGCGAGGTGAGAGGTGCCCGTACCGCAAACCGACACAGGTAGGCGAGGAGAGAATCCTAAGGTGATCGAGAGAACTCTCGTTAAGGAACTCGGCAAAATGACCCCGTAACTTCGGGAGAAGGGGTGCTTCTTAGGGTGTTAAAGCCCCGAGAAGCCGCAGTGAATAGGCCCAGGCGACTGTTTAGCAAAAACACAGGTCTCTGCGAAGCCGTAAGGCGAAGTATAGGGGCTGACGCCTGCCCGGTGCTGGAAGGTTAAGAGGAGCGCTTAGCGTAAGCGAAGGTGCGAATTGAAGCCCCAGTAAACGGCGGCCGTAACTATAACGGTCCTAAGGTAGCGAAATTCCTTGTCGGGTAAGTTCCGACCCGCACGAAAGGCGCAACGATCTGGGCACTGTCTCAACGAGAGACTCGGTGAAATTATAGTACCTGTGAAGATGCAGGTTACCCGCGACAGGACGGAAAGACCCCGTGGAGCTTTACTGCAGCCTGATATTGAATGTTGGTACAGCTTGTACAGGATAGGTAGGAGCCTTGGAAACCGGAGCGCTAGCTTCGGTGGAGGCATCGGTGGGATACTACCCTGGCTGTATTGACCTTCTAACCCGCTGCCCTTATCGGGCAGGGAGACAGTGTCAGGTGGGCAGTTTGACTGGGGCGGTCGCCTCCTAAAATGTAACGGAGGCGCCCAAAGGTTCCCTCAGAATGGTTGGAAATCATTCGCAGAGTGTAAAGGCACAAGGGAGCTTGACTGCGAGACCTACAAGTCGAGCAGGGACGAAAGTCGGGCTTAGTGATCCGGTGGTTCCGCATGGAAGGGCCATCGCTCAACGGATAAAAGCTACCCCGGGGATAACAGGCTTATCTCCCCCAAGAGTCCACATCGACGGGGAGGTTTGGCACCTCGATGTCGGCTCATCGCATCCTGGGGCTGTAGTCGGTCCCAAGGGTTGGGCTGTTCGCCCATTAAAGCGGTACGCGAGCTGGGTTCAGAACGTCGTGAGACAGTTCGGTCCCTATCCGTCGCGGGCGCAGGAAATTTGAGAGGAGCTGTCCTTAGTACGAGAGGACCGGGATGGACGCACCGCTGGTGTACCAGTTGTTCTGCCAAGGGCATCGCTGGGTAGCTATGTGCGGACGGGATAAGTGCTGAAAGCATCTAAGCATGAAGCCCCCCTCAAGATGAGATTTCCCATTCCGCAAGGAAGTAAGATCCCTGAAAGATGATCAGGTTGATAGGTCTGAGGTGGAAGCGTGGTGACACGTGGAGCTGACAGATACTAATAGATCGAGGACTTAACCTATATTTAATGTGAAGCATGAACGTTGTTATCTAGTTTTGAGAGAACATTCTCTCCATCAGGTTTGGTGGCGATAGCGAAGAGGTCACACCCGTTCCCATACCGAACACGGAAGTTAAGCTCTTCAGCGCCGATGGTAGTTGGGGGTTTCCCCCTGTGAGAGTAGGACGCCGCCAAGCTTTTTGTTTATATCCTTCCAATGGAAGAAGTTACTTTATCCATTCCGCAGTAGCTCAGTGGTAGAGCTATCGGCTGTTAACCGATCGGTCGTAGGTTCGAGTCCTACCTGCGGAGCCATGCTTCCATAGCTCAGTAGGTAGAGCACTTCCATGGTAAGGAAGAGGTCAGCGGTTCGAGCCCGCTTGGAAGCTTTCCTCTAAATATTGATCTGACAAGGTTTCTCAAAGATGAGAAGGCTTTTTTTGTGTTTATTTTTATTGATTGGGATCGAGTTGGGATCGCATAACTTTACTTGCAAAAGCCTCGATATTGCATCGGCTACCATAGCACCAACTTCTTTTATTGAGTGTAGATAACATCAAAACAAATCGGGGACCTATTTTTTGAAGAGGGCAAAGAAGTATTCATAGAATCAGGTAGTCAGTTCTTTTAGTTTTAAAAAGAAAGCGTTTACTTGTTGTTGATTATGTGCTATGATCAGTTATAACTTGTATGACGTGTTACAAGAGAGGGATTAGATTTGGAATTTGATTCTATAGACAAACAAAACATTGTGAATATGGTATATGAACAACTGAAAGACAATATTGCAAAGGGGAACTGGAAGCCAGGAAGTAAACTTCCATCTGAACCGCAGCTGCAGAAGTTGTTTAATGTGAGCAGGGTAAGTGTTCGGAGCGCTATTCAGCGTTTAAGGGATCAAGGAATTGTTGTGACTCATCATGGAAAGGGATCATTCGTGTCAGAGAAAGTTGGTCAATTTGATATACATGATATTGAAATGATTCTGCATTTAAGTGAGAAAGAATTTTTGGACATGATGGAGTTTCGACAGACTATTGAATACAAATGTATTGATTTGGCTGTTAAGCATGCTACAGATGAGGACTTTGAGAATATGGAGCATGCACTCAATGCGATGTTTCGCTATCGTGATGACTATAAAAAATATTCAGAAGCCGACTTTAACTTCCATTTAGCTATTGCGAAGGCTTCAAATAACAAAGTGTTTTATAGTGTCGTCCACTCTATTCGGGATATGTATTACCGCTATTTAGAGGAACTAAATCGGGTGATTGGTGTTACGTTGGAAAGTATCGAAGTCCATCTGCAATTATTTAGAGCCATTCAAAGTAGAGATGCAGAAAAAGCGAAGGAGATACTGAATCATGCGATGGAAAATAACATTGAGAAAATGAGCATGATCAAGGATTGAACATTACCTCTTTAAAAAGAGGTAGTATTTTTTCGTAATCTTGTAGGACAACTAACAAGATTGTAATAAAGGGAATTATGATAGGAGGCATTTGACCATGAGAGATTTAACTATTCGCGATGTCAAAGTAATTTTAACCGCACCTGGAAATATTGATTTAGTCGTTGTAAAGATCGAAACAAATGAACCAGGTCTATATGGTTTAGGGTGTGCTACGTTTACACAGCGGATATTTGCTGTGAAATCAGCAATTGAGGATTATTTAAAGCCATTTCTTATTGGAAAAGATCCAAGGAGAATCGAAGATATATGGCAGTCTGCAAATGTAAGCGGTTACTGGAGGAATGGCCCAATCATGAACAATGCTTTATCAGGAATTGATATGGCACTTTGGGATATTAAAGGTAAATTGGCTCATT